>CAWIAV010000002.1:2272500-2891444 GCA_963834245.1 uncultured Actinomycetota bacterium | reverse complement strand
CCGCCGTCCGCCGTCACGAGGCGCGGGTCCGGGCGGCCGAGCAGGCTTCCTGACCCAGAGTCGACAACTACGAGAGCCGCCCTGCTTGTCGGGGCGGCTCTCGGTCGTCTCGGGCGATCTCCTAGGCTGTCACCTCGACGCAACGGATGCGGCAGAACGAGGGATCGAATGCCGGTATGGCAATGGCTGCTGGACTCAGCTGGTGCCGTGCTGCTCCTGCTGCTGTTGTTCGGCGCCCTGCTCGTCGTACGACGCCGCCTGCTGTCGCGTCACGGAGGCACCTTCGAGCTCAGCGTCCGTGACGCCAACCAGCCGCAGGGGCGCGGCTGGGTCCTGGGCCTGGGGCGCTACAACGAGGACTCGCTCGACTGGTACCGGATCTTCTCCCCGCTGCCTCGGCCCAAGCGTTCCTGGAGCCGCAACGACCTCACCTTCGAGTCGCAGCGGGTGCCGAAGCGGTCCGAGGAGTACGCCCTGTACGCGGGCCACGTCGTGGTCGTGTGTCGGACGCCGCGAGGGAAGGTCGAGCTCGCCATGGGACCCGAGTCCCTGACCGGGCTGCAGTCCTGGCTCGAGGCGGGGCCTCCGGGCTCCCGACCCTCGCGCTAGCCCTCGGGGTGATCCACCTCGGGTGCCGCGACCCGTTCGCCGCCCGGGACCCACAGCACGTCACCGGCCTCGCGGTTCGCGTGCCTGGCCAGGATGAACAGCAGGTCCGAGAGCCGGTTCAGGTAGGTGATCGCCAGGACGTTCATGGAGTCGCCGTACTCCGCATGCGCCGCCCAGGCCGACCGCTCCGCACGCCGGCACACGGTGCGGGCCACGTGCAGGTGCGCGGCAGCGACCGTGCCACCGTTGAGGATGAACGATCGGAGGTTCGGCAGCGGCTCGTTGTAGTGGTCGCACCAGGCCTCGAGGCGTTCGACGTAGTCGGCCTCGATGCGCAGCGGCGGATACTCCGGGTTCTCCACCACCGGCGTGCAGAAGTCGGCACCCACGTCGAACAGGTCGTTCTGGATGTGGATGAGAACCGCAGCCACGTCCTCCTCGGGTGCACTGGCGGCGAGGACCAGACCGAGGTGCGCGTTGGTCTCGTCCACGTCGGCGTAGGCCTGCAGCCGTAGGTCGGTCTTCGTCGTCTCGCTCATGTCGCCCAACCTGGTCGTTCCGGCGTCGCCGGTGCGTGTGTAGATGCGAGTCAGGTTCACCATGGCGCCAGCCTAGGCGTGACGCCGATAGGCTCAGGTGCATGGCCAGCTTCCGTGTCGTCTCCGACGGTCCGCTGAGCCGTCCGCTGGCCGGGACGGTGTACGTCGGTGGAGCCAAGAACTCCGCGCTGAAGCTGATGGCAGCCGCCCTGCTGGCGCCCGGACGGTCGGTGATCCACAACGTCCCGGACATCCTCGATGTGGCCGTGATGGGTCAGCTGCTCGGGCGGCTCGGCTGCGCGGTCGACATCTCGCACCCGGTGGATGCCGACCCCACCACCGGCTCGACGGCGGGAAGCGTCACGATCGACGTGCCCGAGGACCTCGAGAACGAGGCCCCCTACGAGCTCGTCCGCCGGCTACGGGCTTCGATCGCTGTTCTCGGACCACTGGTGGCGCGCTGCCGGTCGGCCAGCGTGGCGCTCCCCGGCGGCGACGCCATCGGGTCGCGCGGGCTGGACATGCACATCCGCGGTCTCCAGGAGCTCGGTGCCGAGGTGCGGATCGAGCACGGTCAGGTGGTGGCCGAGGTGCCCGGTGGCCTGGTCGGCGCCAACCTGTGGCTCGACTTCCCCTCGGTGGGGGCCACGGAGAACCTCGTCATGGCGGCCGTGCTGGCCCGAGGAACCACAGTCATCGACAACGTTGCCCGCGAGCCCGAGATCGTGGACCTCTGTCAGATGCTGCTGGCGATGGGGGCCCGGATCGAGGGTGTCTCCACCTCCACCCTGGTGATCGAGGGCATCGAGCGGCTCCACCCTGTCGAGCACAGCACGGTCACCGATCGCATCGTGGCCGGCACGTGGGTCTTCGCCGCGGCGATCGCCGGCGGCGACCTGCACATCGACGGGGGTGTCACCCACCACCTCGACATCGTGCTGGACAAGCTGGCCTCCGCAGGCGCAGACATCGCGACGAGTGACACCGGCTTCACCGTGCACACCCACCGTCGGCTCACCTCCTTCGACGTGGCGACGCTGCCCTACCCGGGGTTCCCCACGGACCTGCAGCCGTTCGCGATGGCACTGGCTGCGGTCTCATCCGGCACCGCGATGATCACCGAGAACGTCTTCGAGGCGAGGTTCATGTTCGCCCAGGAGCTGGCGCGCCTGGGCGCGGACCTGCGCACCGACGGACACCACGCCGTGGTCCGGGGGGTGCCGCTGCTCTCGGGTGCACCCGTGGTGGCCCACGACATCCGCGCCGGCGCCGCGCTCGTGCTCGCCGGACTGGCCGCGCAGGGGACCACCGAGGTGGCCGAGTCCCAGCACATCGACCGCGGCTACCCGCGGTTCGCGGAGGCGCTGGCCGCAGTGGGCGCCGACGTACGCCGCGGGCCGGACTAGTCCGCTCACCTGGTGAGACGCTCCAAAACGCCCGGTTCGGTGGCCTTTCTGCGGCCTTCTCGGCGCGCTGCGGTACGCAAATGCCGTGTGAGGCTCGATATTGGGGGGACGAAAGGGAGAGGTCCCCACATGGAGCACGAGACCGACGGCAACACGCTGCGGGTGCAGGGTTCGCTGGACGTGCGGTGCACGGCCGAGCTGCGTGCCGTCGTCTACCAGCTCCTCGCGGAGCTCGAGGGTGACATCCATGTCGACATCTCCGAGGTGCACTCGGTGGACCTGACGACCTTGAAGATGCTGGCGGTGGCCAACCGGGTCGCCGAGCGTGAAGGACGCCGGGTGCTGTTGCGCGGTGGTTCTCCCGGCGTACGCCGGCTGCTGCACCTGTCCCACCTGCGCTGGATGATCCCCGTCGAGCCGAGCAACCACTCGCCGGCCATCTGAGCACGCCCGCAGTGTGACCCACGCCGCAGGGTGAGAGAGTCCACAGCCCTTACCGCTCGCGCCCCCGCGGGCCTACCCTCAGCGACATGAACGACAACCCCGCAGCGAGGCCCGAGAAGGACCGTCCCTGGGTGATGCGCACCTACGCCGGGCACTCCTCGGCGGCCGAGTCCAACAAGCTCTACCGGATGAACCTCGCCAAGGGGCAGACCGGGCTCTCGGTGGCCTTCGACCTGCCCACCCAGACCGGGTACGACCCCGACTCCCCGCTCTCCCGTGGCGAGGTGGGCAAGGTGGGCGTCCCGATCCCGCACCTCGGTGAGATGCGGCGTCTCTTCGAGGACATCCCGCTGACCGGGATGAACACCTCGATGACCATCAACGCCACGGCGATGTGGCTGCTGGCGCTCTACCAGGTCGTGGCCGAGGAGCAGAACCCCGACCTCGAGCCCCTGGAGGTGGCCCACCAGCTCGCCGGGACCACCCAGAACGACATCATCAAGGAGTACCTCTCCCGCGGGACCTACGTCTTCCCCCCGGAGCACTCGCTGCGCCTGATCTCGGACCTGATCTCCTACACCGTTCGCGAGATCCCGAAGTGGAACCCCATCAACATCTGCAGCTACCACCTTCAGGAGGCAGGTGCCACGCCCACGCAGGAGCTCGCCTTCGCCCTGTGCACCGCGATCGCGGTCCTCGACGGGGTCAAGGACTCGGGCCAGGTCTCCGAGGAAGACTTCGAGAACGTCGTGGGCAGGATCTCCTTCTTCGTCAACGCCGGCGTGCGGTTCGTCGAGGAGACCTGCAAGATGCGGGCGTTCGTGCAGCTGTGGGACGAGATCACGCGTGAGCGCTACGGCGTCCAGGACGAGAAGATGCGCCGCTTCCGCTACGGCGTGCAGGTCAACTCCCTCGGCCTCACCGAGGCCCAGCCGGAGAACAATGTGCAGCGGATCGTGCTGGAGATGCTGGGCGTGACGCTGTCGAAGAACGCTCGCGCTCGCGCCGTACAGCTCCCGGCGTGGAACGAGGCCCTCGGCCTGCCGCGCCCCTGGGACCAGCAGTGGTCGCTGCGGCTGCAACAGGTGCTTGCCTTCGAGTCCGACCTGTTGGAGTACGACGACATCTTCGACGGCTCCAAGGTCATCGAGGCCAAGGTCGAGCAGATGGTCGCGGACGCGAGAGCCGAGATCGACCGGGTGCAGGCGCTCGGCGGTGCGATCGCGGCGGTCGAGTCCGGTTACATGAAGCAGGCACTGGTCAGCTCGCACTCGGCCCGCCGGTCTCGCATCGAGAACGGCCAGGACGTCGTGGTCGGCGTGAACAGGTTCGAGACCACCGAGCCGTCGCCCCTGACAGCCGACCTCGACACTGCCATCCAGGCCGCAGACCCCGAGGCTGAGCGCTCCGCGATCGCCGGGCTGGACGCGTGGCGCGAGCAGCGCGACCCCGAGGAGGTCAACCGGGCACTCGCCGGGCTGGCCGCCGCGGCGAAGACCGATGCCAACCTGATGGAGGCCACCCTGGTTGCGGCCCGGGCGGGCGCCACCACGGGAGAGTGGGCCGGCACCCTGCGCGAGGTCTTCGGTGAGTTCCGCGCCCCGACGGGGGTCTCGGGCGCCGTGGGGGTGGCCGACGCAGGTCAGGAGCTGACCGCGGTCAGGGAGCGGGTCAAGGCGACGGGGGAGGAGCTCGGCGGTCGACTGCGCCTGCTCGTCGGCAAGCCCGGGCTGGACGGGCACTCCAACGGGGCCGAGCAGGTGGCCGTCCGGGCGCGTGACGCGGGTTTCGAGGTCGTCTACCAGGGCATCCGTCTCACCCCGGAGCAGATCGTGGCCGCCGCCGTGGCGGAGGACGTGCACTGCGTGGGGCTCTCGATCCTGTCGGGCTCGCACATGGAGCTGGTGCCGGACGTGCTGGAGCAGATGAGAGCTGCCGGGATCGAGGACATCCCGGTGATCGTCGGCGGCATCATCCCCACCCGCGACGCGCTGGCACTCAAGGAACTGGGTGTGGCGGAGGTCTTCACGCCCAAGGACTTCAGCCTGACCGAAGCGATGGGCGGGATCGTCTCCGCAATACGGAACGCGCACGGCCTGGTCTAGTCTTGCATTGGGTCGGTCCGGACTCGCCCTCGTGTATCCCGGACGCGACGGCACGCTCGTCGTAGTGTTCGGTGAAAGCGTCGGGTGCGGCCAGGCACCGTGGCCCCCCAGGCCTCGCCGATCAGAGCGGATCGACAATGGACCAGCTGCACGACTCCGAGCACTGGGAGTTCGGCGCGCTCACCGACATGCTGCTGAAGTCCGACGACCCGATGGTGCTCACCGACGCCGAGGGCGTGGTGCTCTTCGCGAACTCAGGTGCCGGTGACCTGCTGGGCCTGGCGCCCGAGTCGCTGCCGGGTTCGCCCGTGGAGAGGTTCGGGCGGGAGACGATGCACGACTTCCAGCGAGCCGCCGTCAACGCCGCTGCGACGAACGGCGTCGAGATCACCGTGCGCGACGCCAAGGTCCGACATGCCAACGGCAGCTTCAGCTCGGCGATGGACCTCACCCTGATCCCCACGCAGACCGACCGGGGCAAGGTCGTGGCGATCGGGCTCCGGGTGCCCCATGCCCGACATCAACAGACCCGGTTGTTCCGCGGCCTGCTCGAGGCCGCTCCCGACGGCATGGTCATCGTGAACCGCGAGGGCGAGATCGTCCTGGTGAACGCCCAGATCGAGCAGCTCTTCGGCTACCGGCGCGCGGAGCTCGTCGGGGAGCCCGTGGAGATCCTGGTGCCAGACCGTTACTCGGGGATGCACATGGCCTTCCGCAGTGGCTACGTCGGCGAGCCGCGGAGCAGGCCGATGGGTCTGGCGGGCGACCTGCACGCACGGCGCAAGGACGGCTCGGAGTTCCCCGTCGAGGTCACGCTCTCCCCGCTCGAGACCGAGGAGGGGCTGCTGGTCTCGGCCGCCGTCCGCGACATCTCCGAGCGTCGCCGGATGCAGGAGGAGACCGACCGGGTCAAGGACGAGTTCTTCGCCACGGTCTCCCACGAGCTGCGCACACCCCTGACCTCGATGATCGGGTACGGCGAGCTGATGAGTGACCTCGAGGAGCTCAGTCCTCAGGGTCGCCGGTTCCTGTCGGTGATCGTGCGCAGTGCCGAGCGAGAGCTCCGGCTGGTCGACGACCTGCTGACCCTGGTGGCCATCGAGGAGTCCGGGCTGGCCATCCGCTCGGCCGAGATCGACCTCGAGCGGGTGGTCCGTGAGGCGGTCGAGGCGGCTCGTCCGCGCGCCGAGGAGACACGGCTCCGGCTGAGCCTGGAGACGCCGGGAGTCGCGGTGCCCATGTACGGCGACCGTGACCGGCTGGGGCAGGCGATGGACAACCTGCTCTCCAACGCGATCAAGTTCACCCCGGCCGACGGACAGGTGCGCGTGGTGTTGCGCCAGGAGGCCAACACGGCGCGGATCGACGTCATCGACACCGGCATCGGCATCGGTGATGAGGAGCCGGACCAGCTCTTCGAGCGGCTCTTCCGCTCCCCGACCGCGGTCGCGCAGCAGACACCGGGTGCGGGCCTGGGCCTGACGATCGCTCTGGCCATCGTGGAGGCGCACGCCGGCACGATCGAGGTGGTCAGCAGCGGGCACGAGGGGACCACGTTCCGGATGACCTTCCCGCTCCGCCCGCCCGGTCGCTAGACCCGCCTGCGGCGTACCCCTCAGAAGAGCCTGGAGCTCGGGTCGTCCATGCCGCGCAGCGCGTCGTAGTCAACTGTGGCGCACGTGATGCCGCGGTCGGTGGCCAGGACACGGGCCTGGGGCTTGATCTCCTGGGCCGCGAAGATCCCGCGCACGGGCTTGAGCAGCGGGTCGCGGTTGAGCAGCTCGAGATAGCGGGTCAGCTGCTCGACGCCGTCGATGTCACCGCGGCGCTTGATCTCGACGGCCACCGATGCCCCGGCACCGTCCCGACACATCAGGTCGACCGGGCCGATCGCCGTGGGGTACTCGCGACGCACGAGCGTCAGTCCGTCCGCGAGGGTTGCCGGGTGTTCGGCGAGCAGCTCCTGCAGGTGCTTCTCGACGCCGTCCTTCTGCAGACCCGGGTCGACCCCGAGCTCGTGGGTCGAGTCGTGCAGCACCTCCTCGATGAGGATCCGGAGGCTGTCACCGCTCTTGGCCTCGACGGTCCACTCGACCTGGCCCTCCTCGGTGGTGCCCTCACGGACCGTGCAGGGTGGGCTCATCCAGTTCAGCGGCTTGTAGGAGCCGCCGTCGGAGTGGACCAGCACCGACCCGTCCGACTTCATCATCAGCACGCGGGTGGCCATCGGCAGGTGAGCGCTCAGGCGTCCGGCGTAGTCGACCTGACAACGGGCTACGAGGAGTCTCACGAGCGGAGAATCTACCTGCCATGCTGGCCCGGTGGGTCGCGTGGTCGTCGTCGGGGCGGGTGTGGTGGGGCTGACCTGCGCCGTCCGGCTGGCCGAGCTCGGCCACCGCGTCGACGTGCTGGCGCGCGACCTGCCCCTGGAGACGACCTCCGTCGTCGCCGCCGCGCTCTGGTACCCCTACAAGGCGTTTCCCCAGGATCGCGTCACGGCCTGGGCGGCGACGTCGTACGCCGCGTTCGTCGACCTCGCCGACCGCGAGGGGACGGGGGTGCAGCTGCTGGCCGGCACCGAGGTCCTGACCCGGCCGACGCCCGACCCGTGGTGGTCCGAGGCGGTGCCCGACCTGACCCACGTGAGGCCACCGGTCGGCTACGAGGACGCGTGGTCGTTCACGGCGCCCGTTGTCGACATGCCGACGTACCTGACCTGGCTGCGCGGTCGGCTCATCGAGCTGGGCGGCACGCTGACCCGGATGAGCCTGCCGGCGCTGCCGCGCACCGAGGACGTCGTCGTCAACTGCGCCGGGCTCGGGTCCCGACGGCTGGCGGGTGACGACACCCTCACGCCCGTTCGTGGTCAGGTGGCACTCGTCGCGGGCGTCGAGCTGGACCGGTGGTGGCTGGACGCGGCCGGGCCCACCTACGTGGTGCCGCGTGCCCGGCACGTCGTCGTGGGCGGCACCGACGAGAGCGGCGACTGGAGCCGCACCGTCTCGCCGGACACCGCGACAGCCATCCTGGAACGGGCGACCCGGCTGGTGCCCGAGCTCGCCGGGGGGCGAGTCGTGGGTCACCGGGTCGGGCTCCGGCCGGTGCGCCCCGCCGTACGTCTGGAGGTCGAGGGAGGCACGGTGCACTGCTACGGACACGGCGGGGCAGGGGTCACGCTCAGCTGGGGTTGCGCGGACGAGGTGGTCGAACTGATCGAGTCGCTGTAACGCGGTGTTCTCGACGCTGAGTGCGCGTCATGCCTTGGGTTCACGATCGATAACCCCGCGTTACAGCGGCGGCAGGGGTGCGGACTGGCGGTGGTGACCAACGTGACCGGACACACAGGCGGGGGCGCGACGGCGCGTGGCAGGATGCGCCACATGGCACGTGACTTCAAGACAATCGGCGTTGTGGGACTGGGCACCATGGGTGCGGGCATCACGGAGGTGTTCGCCCGCAACGGCTTCTCCGTCGTCGGTGTGGAGCTCGACGAGGACGGCGTGAAGCGCGGCCGACAGCACCTCGAGCACTCCACCGCACGCGCCGTCTCTCGCGGCAAGCTGAACGAGGAGGACGCCAAGGCGCTGCACGACAGGGTCAGCTTCGTCACCTCGCTCGACGGACTTCGGGACGCCGACCTGGTGGTCGAGGCGGTCGTTGAGTCCATCGAGGTCAAGAAGCAGATCTTCCAGCGGCTGGACGGCATCGTCTCCGAGGACGCCATCTTGGCCACCAACACCTCGTCGCTGTCGGTCACCGAGCTGTCCACGGCGACGAGCCACCCCGGTCGCGTCGTCGGGATCCACTTCTTCAACCCCGCTCCGGTGCAGGGCTTCGTCGAGATCGTGCGCACCGTGGTCACCACCCCCGAGGTCCTCGAGGACGTGTCGGGCCTGGTCCGCTCCCTCGAGAAGAACCCTGTGGTCTGCGGCGACAAGGCCGGGTTCATCGCCAACACCTTGCTGTTCGGCTACCTCAACCACGCCGTGTCGATGTACGAGGGCCACTACGCGACTCGCGAGGACATCGACGCCGCCATGCGCTTCGGCTGCGGCTACCCCATGGGCCCCCTGGCCCTGCTCGACCTGATCGGTCTCGACACCGCCTACGAGATCCTCGAGACGATGTACCGCCAGGGTCGCGACCGGCTGCACGCCCCCTCGCCGATCCTCAAGCAGATGGTCACCGCCGGCCTGCTGGGCCGCAAGACCGGACGGGGCTTCTACACCTACGAGGAGGCCGACAGCCCCGTGGTCGTGCCCGACCACCTGACGCCGTCGGCAGACGACGTGCCACAGCTCAAGCACGACATCTCGGTGGTCGGCGTGGTCGGCACCGGCACCATGGCCACCGGCATCGTCGAGGTCTTCGCCAAGAGCGGGTACGACGTGATCTACGTCGGCCGCTCCCAGGACAAGGTGGACGGCGTACGTGCCACGATCGAGCGCTCGCTGGACAAGGCGATCCAGCGCGGCAAGCTCGAGGAGTCGGCCAAGGCCGAGGTGCTCGGTCGCCTGACCGGCACGACCTCGCTCGACGACCTGGCACAGGTGGACATCGCTGTGGAGGCGATCGCTGAGGACCTGAAGATCAAGACCACGCTGTTCGAGAACCTCGACGAGATCTGCAAGCCGGGCGCGATCCTGGCGACGACCACCTCGTCGCTGCCGATCATCGCCTGCGCCCAGGCGACCAAGCGGCCCCAGGACGTCATCGGCATGCACTTCTTCAACCCGGCTCCGATCATGAAGCTGGTCGAGGTGGTCAACACGGTCTCCACGAGCGACGACGTCGCTGAGACCACGCGCGCGCTGTGCGCGAAGGTGGGCAAGGTCGCCGTGTCCTGCGGTGACCGGGCTGGCTTCATCGTCAACGCACTGCTCTTCCCCTACCTCAACGACGCCGTCAAGATGCTCGAGGCGCACTACGCGAGCGCCGACGACATCGACACCGCGATGAAGCAGGGCTGTGCGCTTCCGATGGGACCGTTCGAGCTGCTCGACGTGGTCGGCAACGATGTCTCACTGGCCATCCAGCGCGAGCTCTACCTCGAGTTCCGCGAGCCCGGGTTCGCCCCGGCGCCGCTGCTGGAGCACCTCGTCACCGCCGGGTACCTCGGTCGCAAGACCAAGCGCGGCTTCCGCGACTACAGCACGCGCTGAGCACCGCACGGTGACCGGGCAGGTCACCGACGGGGCTGGTCACCGAGGGGGCTGGGAGAGGGTCGTAATGTTCAGGCCATGGAGCTCCTGATCTTCCTGGCCCTGCTCGCGCTGGCCGCGGTCGTGGTGCGTGGCGTCGTGAAGGGCAACAAGGCCAAGGAGCTGGAGCGCAGGCAGCGCGAGCTGGACCCGGTGCGCAAGCTGGCCTTCGAGGACGTCACAGCACTCGGCGAGGAGCTGCAGCACTTCGACTCCGAGGTCGCCGGTCACCGGCTCGACCCGGGCGCGAACGCGGACTACCAGCGGGCCCTGGACTCCTACGAGGCGGCCAAGACCGCCGCGGACAACATCACCGAGCCAGAGCACGTCAAGAACGTCACGGAGATCCTGGAGGACGCCCGCTACGCCATGGCCTGCGTGCAGGCCCGGGTGGCCGGTCAGCCGCTGCCCACGCGGCGCCCACCCTGCTTCTTCGACCCGCGGCACGGGCTCTCTGTGTACGACGTCCCCTACACCCCGCCCGGTGGCGCCACGCGTGACGTACCCGCGTGTGCGCTGGACGTCGAACGCGTCCGTGCCGGCGCGGAGCCGGACATCCGCAAGGTCATGGTCGGCAACCGACGTGTGCCGTACTGGCAGGGCGGGCGCGCCTACCAGCCCTACGCCGCGGGCTACTTCGGCACCTTCGGCCCGATGGACTGGATGTTCATGGGCGTGCTCTTCGGCGGTGGGTTCGACGGCCTGGGCGAGGGCATCGGGGCCATCGGTGAAGGTCTCGGCGAGGGGATCGGGGCGATCGGTGACGGCATCGGCGGCATGTTCGACGGCATCGGCGGCATGTTCGACGGGTTCGACTTCTAGCGCCCTGACACACCCCGGGAACAGGTGACGTGGCCGTAACCGCAAGTCAATCTCGCGGTGACGTCGCCTTGCCACGATGTCGTCTCACCATCGCACTCGGGGGCTCGACATGGACGACGCAGACAGCAAGCACGAACAGCCGACCGATCTCGCGGTACGTCGCCTGCGCGCCGTCACCCAGCTGCTGGGCGACCGCGCCGAGCTGCGCGGCGTACACCCCTTCGCCGACCTCGTCGAGGAGGCGGTGCGCTGGACCGCGTGATCGACGGGCTCGGTTGTGGTGCCGCGGGGGGTCACCGCAAACCGAGTCGGTCGAGGCGAGCTAGAGGGTGTCCTGCTTGCGGACGAACACCTCTTTGACGAGCAGGAGGATCGCGGCCGCCGTGGGGATGGCGAGCAGGGCCCCGACGACGCCGAGGAGCGCGGCGCCGACCAGCGCGGCGATGACCGTCATCGCGCCAGGGATGTCGACCGACTTCGCCATCACCCGGGGATAGATCACGTAGTTCTCGATCTGCTGGTAGATCAGGAAGAACACGATGCAGGCGATCCCGACCTGCACATCGGTGGCCAGCCCGATCGCGCTGACGACGATGGCGCCCAGGGTCGCACCGATCATCGGGATCACGTCGAGGAGCGCCACCACCACCGCCAGCGCGACGGCGTACTCGCCGAGCCCGACGATGAACAAGAAGACCAGCGTGGACAGACCGGCCGCCATGGCCACCACGAAGGCGCCCGAGACGTAGCCGCCGATGCCCTCGAGGATGCGGTCCCCGAGCGTCTCGACCCGGTGGCGACGGCTGGCGGGGGCGAGCCGGTAGAGGCCGTGCTTGACCGAGTCGAGCGAGGCCAGGAAGTAGAGCGTCAGCACGATCACCACGAAGGCGTTGGCCAGCGCCCCCAGGATCGCCAGCCCCACGCCCAGTACGCCGCCGAAGGCGCGCTTGGTCAGGTCACCACCGAGGATGTAGTCCTTGGCGTTGCCGATCAGGTCGTACTTGTCGTCCCACCTCTGTATCTGCTTGCTGGCCTGCAGCTGGTCCAGCCAGCCGGGAGCGTTCTCGGTCAACGCTGCGATCTGGTCGGCGACCACGGGCGCGATGGCCAGCACGAAGAGTGCGAGCGCCGCGACGAAACCGAGCGCCACGATCAGTACGGCGTAGGAGCGGCGGATCTCGCGGCGTACCAGCCACATCACGACCGGGTTCAGCCCGAAGGCGATGAACAGCGACACGACGATCAGCACGATGACCGAGCTCGCCCGCAGGATCAGGTCTCCCAGCCACCAGGCGAGGAGTGCGCCGGCGGCCAGCAGGAACCCCGTGACGAAGGGGGAGTGGCTCCAGGGTCCGCGCGGAGGTCGGCTGCTGTGCGGGTCGATCCGAGGTCTGACCGGCGACGTGGCGACCGGGGTGTGTGGGCTCCCGGAACCAGGGCCTGAGGGCTGCTCTGCAGTGTCCTCGGCAGACGTGTCGTCTGCGCCCTGTCCGGGCCCGGGAGCCCCCACGTCAGCTCTCGTCGTCGCTGCCGAACCCCGCGACGACGTCGCGCAGAGCCGAGAGCTGGGCGGTGATGGAGTCGCGGCGACGGGTGAGGCGGCTCACCTCGGCCTTGAGCGCCTCGAGCTCGCGCTCGGAGTCGGCGTGGCCACTGTTGCGCAGGGCGTCGGCCTGCTTCTTGGCCGCGCTGACGATCTGCTCGGCCTCTCGCCGCGACCGGCTCACCAGCTGCTCGGCCTCCTGGGAGGCCTGCTCGCGCTGGGCGTTGGCCGCGTCGATGGCCTCGCGGGCGCGCTTCTCGGCCGCGTTGGCCCGCTCCTCCGCCTCGGCGACCAGACGCTGGGTCTCTGCGGTGGCCGAGTCGTGGTGCTCGGCAGCCTCGCGCGTCAGGCGCTCCTTCTCCACGGCCAGCTCGCGACGGGCCTCCTGGACCTCGCGGTCGGCGGCAGCACGAGCCTGCTCGGCCTCGCGGGCGGTGCTGGTGCGCAGTGCGTTGGTCTCCTGCTCCGCAGCGAGGCGGTGCTGCTCGGCCTCGCGCTTGGCTGAGGCGAGGTGGTCGTCGGCCTCGGCGAGTGCGCGGGTGCGGTGCGCCTCGATGTCGGCCACGCTGCGCGTGCGGCTCTCCTCGAGCTCGCGCAGCTGGACGACGCGCATGTCCTCCGCGTCCGCCTCCGCCTCTGACTTCACGGCGGTCGCGTCACGCTGGGCCAGCTGACGGATCTGCGCCGCCTGGGCCTTCGCCTCGTCGAGGACCTCGGAGGCCTGCTCCTCGGCGAGACGGAGCATCTCGCTCGCCTTGCCGCCGAGGCCGGCGTAGGTCGGGTTCTCGTTCTCGTCGACCTTCACCCGCAGGCTCTCGACCTCTGCCTGCAGCGAGCGCAGCCTGCTCTGGGCCTCGGTGAGGCTCGCGGCCATGCCTGCCCTCTCGGCCACCGTGGTGCGCAGCAGCCGGTCGACGGCGTCGGTGTCGTAGCCACCGCGGCGGACCGTGGGGAGCTTGGGCAGCTGCTGGCTCGCCGCAGGAGCGGGCGCGGGTGCCGCGGCCGGCTCGGGGCTGCGCTGGGCCTGTGTCGGGGCCGGCGCCTGGGGCGGGCGTGCCGGCGGTGCGGCGTCGGTCTTGGCCTCGGCGGGCGCCGGTGGCAGGACCGGCTTCTCCGCGACCTTCTGGGCCGTGCGCTGCGCGCCTCGCCCTTCGTCCGAGGACGCCTGGGACCCCTCGGGTTCCTTGGTGAGCTGCGGGATCACCTGAGTGGGCTCGTTCCCGGAGTCCTCGGGCTCGTGGTCAAAGATGGACAGGCCCTGGTTGCTCATGAATCTATTCCTCTATCCGGGTTGGCAGACCGACGTACGCCGTCAGTGTCACCCATGGCCCAACCGCTTTGGTGCCGCGTCTCGCCCGACGCGCCGAACGTCTGGAAAAAGTCACACCCGGGGGCACCGAAGTGGTGCCCCCGGGTGTGGTGGGACGGGTGTGACAGGTGTGTCTGAGCGTCAGACCCCGCGGAAGGCGTTGATCTGGCCGAGGTGCTTGGCTCGCATCTGCTCGTCGCGCACGCCGAGACCCTCCTCGGGTGCCAGGCAGAGCACGCCGACCTTGCCCTGGTGGGCGTTCTGGTGGACGTCGAGCGCAGCCTGGCCGACGTCGTCCAGGGAGTAGGTCCGCGACAGCGTCGGGTGGATCATCCCCTTGGCGATCAGGCGGTTCGCCTCCCACGACTCACGGTAGTTGGCGAAGTGCGAGCCGATGATCCGCTTGAGGTTCATCCACAGGTAGCGGTTGTCGTACTGGTGCATGTAGCCGCTCGTCGAGGCGCACGTGACGATCGTGCCGCCCTTGCGTGCTGCGAAGACCGACGCGCCGAACGTCTCCCGACCCGGGTGCTCGAAGACGATGTCGACGTCCTCGCCGCCGGTCAGGTCGCGGATGTCCTTGCCGAACCGGCGCCACTCCTTGGGGTCCTGCTCGTGCTCGTTCTTCCAGAACTTGTAGCCGGCCTCCGAGCGGTTGATGATCAGCTCGGCGCCCATCTTGCGGGCGATGGCGGCCTTCTCCTCGTTGGAGACGACGCAGACCGGGACGGCGCCACCGTTCAGGGCGTACTGGGTCGCGAAGCCGCCCAGGCCACCGCTGGCACCCCAGATCAGCACGTTGTCGCCCTGCTTCATCCCGGCGCCGTTGCGGCTCACGAGCTGGCGGTACGCCGTGGAGTTGACCAGGCCCGGGGACGCGGCCTCCTCCCAGGTGAGGTGGTCGGGCTTGGGCATCAGCTGGTTGGACTTCACCAGCGCGATGTGCGCCAGCCCGCCGAAGTTGGTCTCGAAGCCCCAGATGCGCTGCTCGGGATCCATCATCGTGTCGCCGTGGCCGTCCGGGCTCTCCAGCTCGACGGAAAGGCAGTGCGCGACCACCTCGTCACCCGGCTTCCACGAGTGCACGCCGAGGCCGGTCTTGAGCACGACGCCGGACAGGTCCGAACCGACGACGTGGTAGGGCAGGTCGTGCCGCTTGGACAGCGGCGACATCCGTCCGTAACGCTCGAGGAAGCCGAAGGTGGAGACCGGCTCGAAGATCGAGGTCCACACGGTGTTGTAGTTGATGGCGCTCGCCATCACCGCGACGAACGCCTCACCGGGGCCGAGCTCGGGCAGCGCGACCTCGTCGATGTGCAGCGTCTTGCGTGGGTCCTTCTCCTTGGTGCTCAGGCCCTCGAAGATGTCCACCTCGTCCTTGCGCACGAAGGCGGCGCGGTAGGACTCGGGAAGCTCGAGGTTGGCGAAGTCCTCCGAGGAGGTGTCTTCGGCCATGATCGCGTCGAGGATCTGCTGCAACGTGGGCTCCTTGATGTGGGCGGCTGGCGGGGAGATTACCGGTGGGTAATCGAAGATGGTCGCTGGTGTGTGCCTTGTCTCAGTGCTCGCCCGGGGCCGGCTCGACCAGCTCGACGAGCACGCCTCCGGCGTCCTTGGGGTGGATGAAGTTGATCCGGGAGTCGGACGTGCCGCGTCGCGGCTCGTCGTACAGCAGGCGGACGCCGCGTTCGCGGAGGACGGCGGAGACCTTCTCGACGTCGGTGACCCGGTACGCGAGCTGCTGCAGACCGGGACCGGAGCGGTCGATGAACTTCGCGATCGTCGAGGTCTCGTCGAGGGGTGCCAGCAGCTGGATGCAGGAGCCGGAGTCACCCACGGCCACCATCGCCTCGCGCACACCCTGCTCCTCGTTGGTCTCCTCGTGGACGACCTCCATGCCGAAGACGTCGCGGTACGTCGCGATGGCGGCGTCCAGGTCCGGCACGGCGATGCCGACATGGTCGATACAGGTGAACAGCTGGGCCGGGATGCCGAGGCGGCCCGCGGTGGTGTCGGTCATGCGGCACATCCTCGCCCAGCGACGTCCGGGGCTCAACGGGGTGTGACGGGTGCTACACCCGTCGAGGCTGGACCCCCCTGCTGTCCGGCGGGATTGCTGGGTACTGTCGGACTCGACCCAGTTTTGCTCTACAGGAGGCAGTCCCATGGCACCGAACGACGCCGTATCCGTCATCGTCGCGGGAGCGCGCACCCCCATCGGCCGGCTGCTCGGAGGCTTCAAGAGCCTGTCGGCGGCTGACCTCGGCGGCGTTGCCATCAAGGGTGCCCTGGACAAGGCCGGTGTCTCCGGCGACCAGGTCGACTACCTGATCATGGGCCAGGTCATCCAGGCCGGCGCCGGACAGAACCCGGCACGGACGGCGGGGATCGCGGCCGGGCTGCCGATGTCGCTGCCCTCGATCACGATCAACAAGGTCTGCCTCTCCGGCATCAACGCCATCGCGATGGCCGACCAGCTCATCCGCGCCGGCGAGCACGAGATCGTCGTGGCCGGCGGCATGGAGTCGATGACCAACGCCCCGCACTTCCTGCCCAAGTCGCGTGAGGGGGTCAAGTTCGGCGACGTGAAGCTGATCGACTCGATGGCCTACGACGCACTGTTCGACCAGACCACCCAGCAGGCGATGGGTCTGCTCACCGAGGAGTGCAACGCGGCCAGCGCCAACCTGACCCGCGAGGAGCAGGACGGTTTCGCAGCGCAGTCGCACCAGCGCGCCGCCGAGGCCTGGAAGAACGGCCTCTTCGACGAGGAGGTCGTGCCGGTCGAGATCCCGCAGCGCAAGGGCGACCCCATCGTCGTCTCGCAGGACGAGGGCGTGCGCGGCGACACCACGGCGGAGTCGCTCGGCAAGCTGCGCCCGGCGTTCAGCAAGGACGGCACCGTCACTGCCGGCTCGTCCTCCCAGATCTCCGACGGCGCCTGCGCGGTCGTGGTGATGAGCAAGGCCAAGGCGGAGGAGCTCGGCCTGGAGTGGCTCTGCGAGATCGGAGCGCACGGCCAGGTGGCCGGTCCCGACTCGACTCTCCAGCTGCAGCCGGCCAACGCCACGGCCAAGGCGTGCGAGAAGGAGGGCATCTCGCCCGCCGACCTCGACCTGGTCGAGTTCAACGAGGCGTTCGCGGCCGTCGGGATCTCATCGGCGCGCGAGCTCGGCATCGCTGATGACAAGGTGAACGTGAACGGCGGTGCGATCGCGATGGGCCACCCGGTCGGCATGTCCGGTGCTCGGATCGTGCTTCACCTCGCACTCGAGCTCAAGCGTCGCGGTGGCGGCACCGGTGCCGCCGCCCTGTGCGGCGGCGGTGGCCAGGGCGACGCCCTGGTCGTGAAGGTCCCGGCCTCCTGAGCGGGGCCACGCACCGCGGCGACGTGGTGCCGGCATGAGCCGGCGGTCGACGGGCAACGTCCCCGACTTGGTCGAGCGGGCCAGGTCCGGGGACGCCCGCGCCGTCGCCCGGTTGATCTCGCTGGTCGAGGACGCCTCGCCGCTGCTGCGTGAGGTGATGGCCGGGCTTGCGCCGTACGCCGGGAACGCGCACGTGGTCGGCCTGACCGGGTCGCCCGGCGTGGGCAAGTCGACCTCGACCGCGGCACTGGTCACGGCCCTGCGTGCCCAGGACAAGCGGGTCGGGGTCCTGGCCGTCGACCCGTCGTCCCCGTTCTCGGGCGGCGCGCTCCTCGGCGACCGGGTGCGGATGCAGGACCACGCCCTGGACAAGGACGTCTACATCCGCTCGATGGCCTCACGTGGTCATCTCGGCGGCCTGTCCTGGGCGGCTCCGCAGGCGTTGCGCGTCCTCGATGCCGCCGGGTGCGACGTGATCCTGGTCGAGACGGTCGGGGTCGGTCAGAGCGAGGTCGAGATCGCCGCGATGGCAGACACCACGTTGGTGCTGCTGGCGCCGGGCATGGGTGACGGCATCCAGGCGGCGAAGGCCGGGATCCTGGAGATCGGGGACCTCTACGTGATCAACAAGGCCGACCGCGACGGCGCCGACCACCTGCGCCGGGAGCTGCGCGGGATGTTGGCGCTGGCGGATCGGCCCGAAGGCGCCTGGCGGCCGGAGATCGTCAAGACCATCGCCAGCAAGGCAGAGGGCGTGGACGAGGTGGTGGCGGCCATCGAGCGGCATCTCGAGCACCTGACGACGAGCGGCGAGCTGGGTGCTCGGCGGCTGCGACGAGCCCGGGACGAGATCGAGGCGATCGCCGTCACCGCGTTGCGCGAGCAGTGGCGCGGGGTGCACGAGAACGCGGCCCTGGACGAGCTCGCCTCGGCCGTGGTCGCGGGGACCAGTGACCCCTACGCCGCAGCGGACCTGCTGCTCGTCAGTCTCGACGCCGAGCGCGCCTGACCCCAAACGAGGCGCACACTTGGTAGAACAGTGGGTGTGGTGCCTGCGCTCGGGCGTCTGCATTCCTTCCCCCGGACACAAGGAGCACTCGATGGACGGCGCACTGAAGAAGGGTGTGGTCCTGCTCGTCATCCTGTTCCTCGGCTTCTGGCTGGTGCAGGATCCGAACGGGTTCGCCGGCTCGGCCAAGGAGACCGGCGGAGCCCTGTGGGACCTGCTGGCCCAGCTCTTCGAGAGCTTCATCAGCTTCTTCAAGTCACTCGGCTCCTGAGCACGCGGCCATGGGCTCCGTGTGGCGCTGGCTGACCGATCCCCGGATCGGTGACCGGCTGCTGCGTGAGGAGGAGGAGGACATCGTCGACGTGGTGCACAAGCACGCCGTCGTCTACATCGTCCCCGCCTTGCTGGTCGTCGCAGGGCTCGGCTGCTGGATCGTGGTGCCGTTCAGCCCCGTCGAGCTCGGCTGGTTCCCGATGTTGGCCGGGCTGCTGCTGGTCCTGTGGGGGATCTTCAAGGCGCTCCAGCGCAACATCGATCGCTTCGTGGTGACCAACCAGCGCGTGTTCCGCGTGCACGGACTGCTCAACCGCAAGGAGGCGACGATGCCGCTGAGCCGGATCCTCGACATCTCGGTCGACAAACCCCTCCAGGGCAGGATGCTGCGCTTCGGGCACTTCACCTTCGAGTCGGCGGCGCAGGAGCAGGGACTGCGTGACATCCGCTACGTCGGGCGCCCCGACGAGCGCAACCTGACCATCCAGCGCGTGGTGCAGCGGGCAGGCCTCCGCGGGCGACCCCGGCTGCCGAGCTAGGCGCTACAACCCGGCGGCTGCCGCCAGGTCCCCGCGGATCGCGTCGAGGCGCCCGACCGCGGCGATGCGTGCGGCGTCGACACCTCCCTCGGGCTCGACCGGCACGACCACCTCGAGGTAGCACTTGATCTTGGGCTCGGTCCCCGAGGGGCGTACGACGACCCGGCCCTGGTCCGCCAGCCGGAACCGCAGCCCGATCGTCGGGGGCAGCGTCTCCGAGCCGCGGGAGAGGTCGTCGACGCCCTCCACCGCGAGACCGCCGAGCGAGGCCGGCGGGTGGTCGCGCAGCCGATCCACCACGGCCGGGATCGCGTCGAGGTCGTCCATGCGGACGGAGAGCTGGTCGGTGGCGTGCAGCCCGTGCTCGGTGGCGATGTCGTCCAGCAGGTCGCGCAGGGTGCGGCCGTCGGCCTTGGCGCGGGCTGCGAGGTCGCACATCAGCATCAGCGCGGAGACGCCGTCCTTGTCCTTCACGTGCTCGGGGTCGCCGCAGTAGCCGAGCGCCTCCTCGTAGCCGAAGGCGAGATCGGGGACCCGCCCGATCCACTTGAAGCCGGTGAGGGTCTCGGCGTACTGCTGGTCGTGGGCGCTCGCCATCTTGCCCAGCAGCGAGGAGGAGACGATCGAGGTGGCGTAGGTGCCTGTCCGTCCCCGGTCCAGGAGGTGCTGGGCGAGGAGCGCGCCGACCTCGTCGCCGTGGAGCATCTGCCACCCGTGCGGGCCAGGCACCGCCACCGCGCAGCGATCGGCGTCGGGGTCGTTGGCCACCACGATGTCGGCTTCGACCTCCTCGGCGAGAGCCATGGCGAGGTCCATCGCGCCGGGCTCCTCGGGGTTGGGGAACGACACGGTGGGGAAGTCGGGATCGGGTTCGGCCTGCGCCGTGGCGACGTGCGGAGCATCGAACCCGGCCTGCTTCAGGGCGGTGGCCACCGTGGCACCCCCGACTCCGTGGAGCGGGGTGTAGACGATCGTGAGGTCGCGCGGACCCTCGCCGGCGAGGTCGACGACGGTGGCGAGGTAGCGGTCCAGGATCGCGTCGTCGAGGACCGTGCCGCCGTCTCCGCGGGGGATGTCCGCGAGGTCGCCGACGGCCTCGATCTCGCGAGCGATCTCCTCGTCCGCGGGCGGGACTATCTGGCTGCCGTCTCCGAGGTACACCTTGTAGCCGTTGTCCTCGGGCGGGTTGTGGCTCGCGGTCACCATCACTCCGGCGACGCAGCCGAGGTCGCGGATCGCGAACGCGAGCAGCGGGGTGGGAAGCGGGCGAGGGAGCACGAACGCCCGCAGCCCGGCACCGGTGAACACCTCAGCGGTGTCGCGTGCGAAGACCTCGGAGTTGTGCCGCGCGTCGTACCCGATGACGACCGAGCTGTCTGCCCCGGCACCCTGTGCGCGCAGGTACGCCGCCAGCCCTGCCGCCGTCCGCAGGACCACCACCCGGTTCATCCGGTTGGGCCCCGCGCCCAGGGCGCCGCGCAGCCCCGCGGTGCCGAACTCCAGGGTGCCGTCGAAGCGGTCGGCGAGGTCGGCGGCATCGCCACCGGCGTCGACCTCGCCGATCAGGGCCTCGAGCTCGGACCTCGTGACGGGATCGGGATCCGCGGCGGCCCAGGTGCGGGCGCGGTCGAGCAGGTCGGAGTCGAGGTGGGCGCTCATGGCCCCGAGGCTAGGCGATCGCTTCCGGCGGGAGGACGAGGGATGCCGAGAGGCGTCAGCCCAGCGCCTCGAGGACCGCGTCGTAGTCCGGCTCCTGACCGATGTTGGGCACCAGCTGGGTGTAGGTGACCGCACCGCTCTCGTCCATGACGATGACTGCGCGCGCCAGCAGGCCCTCGAACTTGGAGTCGAGCAGGCGGAGACCGAAGTCGTCGCCGAAGGTCGAGCGGAAGGCCGAGCCGACCTTGACGGCGTCGAGCCCCTCGGCGCCGCAGAAGCCGTTCATGGCGAAGGGAAGGTCGACCGAGACGTTGAGGACCGTGGTGTCCTCGAGGTCGCCCGCGATCTGGTTGAACCTCCGCACGCCGGCCTGGCAGACGCCGGTGCCGATGCTGGGGAAGATGTTGAGCACCACCCGGCCCTGCAGGTCGGCCGAGGTGAACTCCGCGAGGTCTGCGTCGACCAACGTGAACTTGGGCGCCTGGTGACCGACGGTGGGCAGTTCTCCGACAGTGTGGGCTGGGGTGTCTCCCAGAGCAGTGGTAGCCATGCCCACGAACCTAGCGGGCGGACTCAAGCCCGCCCGCGCGGTCCGAACTGCGGCACCACCTTGGCGAAGGCGGCCTGGCGGGCTGCCTTGGTGTTCGCGCTGAGCAGCAGGAACAGCTGCTCGGCGCGCTCACGATGGAAGGTCCAGCGCGGTGAGGCCGTCCAGGTGTCGTTGAACAGGCGCTTCGCTGCGGCGAGCGCGTCGGGGGAGCGGCCGGTCAGCTCACGGGCCAGCTCCTCCGCGGCGCCCACGGGATCTGCAGCGAGCGCGGTCACCAGACCGAGGTCGAGTGCCTCCTTGCCGGAGACCATCCGGCCGGTCATCGTGAGCAGCTTGGCGGTGTCCATGCCGACCAGCTCGGCGAGCGAGCGGATCCCCGTCATGTCGGGGATCAGGCCCCAGCGACCCTCGAGGACCGACCACTCCGAGTCCGGGGTGGCGATGCGGAAGTCGGCTGCTAGCGCGATCTGCAAACCGCCTCCGTAGCAGTGCCCCTGGACCGCCGCGATCACCGGCACCGGCAGCCGGCGCCAGGCCCAGCAGGCTTCCTGGAAGGTGTGGGTGCCACGCCATGGGCGGGGGACCAGCGCGGTGACCAGCCGTGCGGGCGAGTTGAGCACGGAGGCGAAGTCGAGCCCCGCGCAGAACGACGGGCCCTCACCGGAGATCACCACGGCACGCAGGTTCCGGTCGCGGCGCAGCGTGGCGGCCGTGGCCACGAGCTCCTCGAGCGTCTGCAGGGTCAGCGAGTTCAGCTTGTCCGGGCGAGACAGCCGCACGTGGGCGATCCCGTCGGTGACGGTGTGGGTGACCAAGGCGCTCATCCGACTATGTTACCGACAAGTAGACGGCTGCTCCGGTACGGCGTCCACGCAGTCAGCAGTCGGCAGTCGGCCGTCAGTCGAACGCCGGTCGCTCGAACTCCCGCGTCGCGTAGGGCCCGCCGACGTGCGCGGCCTCCGCCTCGTCGTGCGGGGTCGCCGGGACCGCTTCGATCTCGGCGGCGAACAGCTCGGCATCGTCCTGCGGGTGGTAGCCCAGGGCCCGCCCCGGCGCCAGGTCCCACCAGCCGCGGGTGTTGGCGGAGATGCCGTACATCACCGCAAACCCCGGACGGGGTGTGGTCAGGGCGGCCGCGAACATGCGGACCGCGTCGTCGTAGGAGAGCCAGCTGCTCAGCTGCCGTCGGGTGGTGGGTCGGGGCAGGAACGAACCGATGCGGGTGCTCACTGCGTCGAGCCCGTACCGGTCGGCGTAGAGCCGGAGCAGCGCCTCTGCCGCGACCTTGCCCACGCCGTAGAACGTGTCGGGTCGACCGTCGACATCGACGCCGAGCAGGTCGGTGCGCGGGGTCCGGCCGACAGCGTGGTTGCTGGAGGCGTAGACGAAGCGGCTCACGTCGAGGGCCGTGCAGGCCTCGAGCAGTGCAGCGGTCGAGACGACGTGCGCGCCGAGGGCGTCGGGCAGCGAGGACTCGCCGGCGATCCCGGCCAGATGGATCACGGCGTCGGGGCGTGCCTCGGCAACAGCCGCGTGCACGGCCGCCGGGTCGGTGCAGTCGACGTCCAGGTCGGCGCCGCGCCCGGGGAGGTCGAGGCCCACGACCTCGTGGCCGTGTGCGGCGAGCCCGGGACTCAGCACCGTGCCGATCGCGCCGGCAGCGCCGGTGAGGAGGACCTTCAGCTCGCCTCCTCCTCGTCGGAGTCGTCGGTGTCGTCGGTGTCGTCGGGTCGTCGTGGTCGGTGTCGGAGTTGTTGGGGTCCTCGGGGTCGCTGAACGGTGCCGGGGCGCTCTCGTCGTACTCCTCGGAGTCCTTGAACATCCCACGGTCGACGTCGAAGTCGCGCTGGGTGTTGTCGACCTCGGCGTTGTCGGGCCGGTTGTCAGGGTCCAGACGCTGCTCGCGCTCCTGCTCGATCTCGCTCTTGGTGTCCTCGTCCGGCTCCTCACGGGGGTCGAGGCCGAGGCTCCTGCCCGCTCGTTCGTCCGCGTCCACGCCGCCGCGCTCGAGGATGCTCTTGTCGTCGTCCTGGGCGGTGTCGTCCTGGGTGTCGGTCTCGTCGCTCATGGGTGCCTCCGAGTAGTCACTGGTCGGTGTCCGGGCGCTCCGGGCTGCCCACATCCCCTACCCAAGGGCGGGCGACGCCAATCGGCGAGGGGTCAGATCCGCGGCAGCACGCTGCCGAGCAGCTCGCCCATGCGGCTGGCGGCAGAGCGGCCGGCCTCGAGCACCTCTTCGTGGTTGAGCGGCTCTCCGGTGATGCCTGCGGCGAGGTTGGTGACCATGCTGATGCCGAGGACCTCCATGCCCGCCTCACGGGCGGCGATCGCCTCGAGCGTCGTACTCATGCCCACGAGCGTGCCGCCGATGGCGCGGACCATGTTGATCTCGGCGGGGGTCTCGTAGTGCGGTCCCGGCATCTGCACGTAGACCCCTTCGTCGAGGCTGGGGTCGATCTCTTGGCACAGGGCGCGCAGCCGAGGGCTGTAGAGGTCGGTGACGTCGACGAAGTTGGCACCCTCGATCGGCGAGGTCGCGGTGAGGTTGATGTGGTCGCTGATCAGCACGGGGGTGCCGGGCGACCAGCGCTCGTCGAGGCCGCCGCAGCCGTTGGTGAGCACGATGGCGCGGCAGCCCGCGGCGGCTGCGGTGCGGACACCGTGCACCACCGCGCGAACCCCGAGGCCCTCGTAGAAGTGGGTGCGGCCCAGGAAGACCAGCAGGTTCCGGTCGCCGGCACGCACCGAGCGGATCTTGCCGGCGTGTCCGGCCACTGCTGGGGCGGCGAACCCGGGGAGGTCGGTGCTGCTGAGCTCGGCCGTGGCCTCTCCCAGGGCGTCCACTGCGGGCAACCACCCCGAGCCCATGACGAGCGCGATGTCGTGCCGCTCCACGCCCGTCTTCTCGGCGAGTACGGCGGCGGCCTCTGCTGCGGCTTCGGTGTAGGTCGGGGTCACGTGCGGAGCCTAGTAGTCAGCCGACCGGCGTGACCTCCGGCCTAGCCGCCGAAGTTGGAGCGACACGGGCGGGAGCGCAGGGCAGCGACGTAGTCCGCGGGGGCGTCCGCCGACTCGGCTGCGTCGGCGAGCGTGCCGAGGTAGGTGGCCGAGGGCAGGCCGCCCTCGAAGGTGTCGAGCACGTAGACCCAGACCACGAGCTCCTCGTTGAGCGTGGAGACGCGCACCTTCGTCTTGCGGTAGAGGCCGGTGTCGGCGGACTCCCACCCGTCGAGCGCCTCGACGTCCTCGTCGGTCACGTCGTAGATCGCGACGAAGACCTGTTCGAAGGGGTCCTGGACGATGGTGGCAAGCGCGCCGTCCCAGCCGTGCTCCTCGCCACCGAAGGTGAGACGCCACCCCTCGAGCCAGCCGGTCTGTCGCAGCGGCGAGTGTGGGCAGCGCTCGCCCATGCGCGCGGGATCGAGGTTGGTCCCGTAGGCGGCGTACAAGGTCACGCGCGCCACCCTATGGGGCCGTGGGCGCGTCCGGGACGTGCGACACAATGAGCGGGTGACGACACCTAACTTCGGGCAGACGGACCGCGTGGTCATCATCGGCGGCGGCCCGGGCGGATACGAGGCCGCCCTGGTGGCAGCCCAGCTGGGTGCGCAGGTGACCGTGGTGGACAGCGACGGCATCGGCGGCTCGGCCGTGGTGACCGACTGCGTGCCCAGCAAGACCCTGATCGCCACGGCCGAGCTGATGTCCGACCTTGCGGGTGCGCCCGAGCTCGGTGTCAGCTTCGAGGACCGCGAGGGGGATGCCGCACACCACGTCGGGGTCGACCTGCATCGGGTCAACCGGCGAGTGAAGAGCCTCGCCGCCGAGCAGTCCGCGGACATCGCCCGGCGCCTCGAGCGCGAGGGTGTGCGGATGGTGCGGGGCAGAGGTCGTCTGGAGGGCACCGACGCAGTGAGTGTCGAGCTGACCGACGGTGGCTCCGAGCGGATCGAGGCGGACGCCGTGCTCCTGGCCACGGGAGCCGCCCCCCGCACGCTTCCCACCGCAGAGCCGGACGGGGAGCGGATCTTGTCGTGGGAGCAGGTCTACGACCTCACCGAGGCGCCGACCAAGCTCATCGTGGTCGGCTCGGGTGTCACCGGGGCGGAGTTCGCGAGTGCCTACCTCGCCCTGGGTATCGAGGTCGTCCTGGTGTCCTCGCGCGACCGCGTGCTGCCGGGGGAGGACGCGGACGCCGCAGAGGTGCTCGAGGACGTGCTCACCCGGCGTGGGATGCAGGTGCTGGGCAAGTCCCGGATGGAGTCGGTCAAGCGTGCGGGCGACGAGGTGACTGTCACGCTCACCGACGGCCGCACCGTGAGCGGTTCGCACTGCCTGCTGGCCCTGGGGTCCGTTCCCAAGACCACCGGCCTGGGCCTGGAGGAGGCGGGGGTCATCGTCGACGAAGCGGGCTTCGTCAAGGTCGATCGCGTCTCCCGGACGAGCGCACGCGGGGTGTACGCCGCAGGCGACTGCACCGGCGTACTGATGCTGGCCAGCGTGGCAGCGATGCAGGGCCGGATCGCCATGTGGCACTTCCTCGGCGACGCAGTGCGGCCTCTCGACCTTCGGCAGGTCTCCTCAAACGTGTTCACGGCACCGGAGATCGCGACGGTCGGCATCACCCAGGCGGCGGTCGACGGGGGAGAGATCGAGGCCGAGACCGTGCGGCTCGCGCTGGCCGGCAACGCACGCGCCAAGATGCAGGGAGTTCGCGACGGGTTCGTGAAGCTGTTCTGCCGCCCCGGGACCGGCATCGTTGTCGGGGGCGTGGTGGTCGGCCCACGGGCCAGCGAGCTGATCCACCCGATCTCGATCGCGGTCGCTGCCTCCTTGACCGCCGACCAGCTCGCGCACGCGTTCACGGTCTACCCCTCGATGAGCGGCTCGGTGGCGGAGGCGGCACGGCGGTTGCACCAGCTGCCCCGCTAATCCGGAAAACGCGTTCAGAATTACATTCTTGTAGTTTAGGACGGCATTTCGCGGGATATCCGCAAAGTGTTGTTAAGTCGCTTTAGTCGCGGCCATACTGGGTGAGTTCCATTCCTTCCCACAGGTCACTGGGGTCACACTGATGCCACGCTCAGCAGGTCGTTCCCCCGCCGCCGCGCGCGCAGCGACGGTGCTCGTCACGGCGCTGGCAGCGGGGCTGGTGCCCGGCCCGGCCGAGGCCGCGCGCACGGTGTCGGAGAGCTACTCGGTGCCGTCCAACGGCGTGCTCAAGCTGACTGGGCACGGGTTCGGCCACGGCCGCGGCATGTCGCAGTACGGCGCCTACGGTGCCGCCAAGCAGGGGCTGAACCACCGCCAGATCCTGGCGTACTACTACCCGGGCACGACGCTGAGCGCGGTCGGGGGCACCATCCGGGTGCTGATCACGGCCGACACCGACGACGACGTGCGGGTGCTCCCGGCCGACGGACTCCGGATCAGGGAGGTCGCAAGCGGGAACTCGTGGGCCCTGCCCGGCAACGGTGCCACCACGTGGCGGCTGCGCACCGTGGGCGGCGCGACGGTGCTGGACTACGACCAGGGCGGCTGGAAGACCTACCGACCCGGGGGGAGCACGCTGGCCGGCGAGGCCGAGTTCTACCGGCCCGGTGCGCTGACCCTGCGCGTGGCCGGCACCACGAGGGTCTACCGCGGTGCGATGCGCCTGAGTCGCGCGAACACGGTCAACGTCTTGAGCATGGACGACTACGTCAAGGGCGTGGTCCCGCGGGAGATGCCGGCCTCGTGGCACCCGGAGGCCGTGCGAGCGCAGTCGGTGGCAGCACGCACCTACGGCGCGTTCGAGCGCGCCGTGAACCTCGACCGGTACTACCAGATCTGTGACACCACCTCCTGCCAGGTCTACGGCGGCGTCGGGGCCGAGGACTCGCGCGCCAACGCTGCCGTCGAAGCCACCTCCGACCAGGTCGTGACCTGGCAGGGCAAGCCGGCCTTCACCCAGTTCAGCTCCAGCAGCGGTGGCTGGCTCTCCGCCGGCAGCATGCCCTACCTGGTCGCCAAGGAGGACCGGTACGACAACCACGCCGGCAACCCCGTGCACAGCTGGACCAACACCGTCACCCGGGCCGCCATCCAGAAGGTGTGGCCCGGGCTGGGCACGCTGAAGCGGGTGGTGGTCACGCGGCGAGAGGGCAACGGTCGCTGGTACGGCCGGGTCGAGCAGATGGTCCTCGACGGCTCGAAGTCCAACGTGACGATCAGCGGCGCGACCTTCCGGTCCAGGTTCGGGCTCCGCTCGCACTGGTTCAAGTTCGGGGCGGCCGGCTCCGCCCCGGCACCGGCGCCCGCCCCGGCACCGCAGGAACCGCCGCCGGCCGGCCGCGAGGACTCTCCGATCAGCGATCGGTGGCGGGCCATCGGCGGATACTCCTCGGTCGTGGGGGGACCGACCAGCGCCGAGTACGGCGTGGCCTCGGGACAGGCCCGTCGCTTCCAGCGCGGCCGGATCTACCACAAGGCCGGAGTCGGTGCTCACGAGCTCTACGGCCGGGTGCTCAAGGCCTACACGCGTCGCGGTGCCGCCACCTCGCGGCTCGGCTTCCCGATGACCGAGCCGCGCAAGTTCCGCCGCGGCACCTACGCCAAGTTCGAGAAGGGCGTCATCAAGGTGTTCCGCTCAGGCCGGGTGCGGGTCAGCTACTCCCGCTGAGGACCATCACCAGGTCACCACCCTCGACCTGCTGGGTGCCGCCGAACGCGAGCCGCTCCACCGTCCCGCCAGTGGGTGCGGTGATGGACGCCTCCATCTTCATCGCCTCGATCGTGGCCACGACCGCTCCCGCCTCCACCACGTCCCCCTCAGCGACCTGCAGGGTCACCACACCATCGAACGGAGCGGGGACCTGGTTGCTGTCCTTGGGGTCGGCCTTCTCCTGCGCGGCGACGGCGGAGTCGATCGACTTGTCACGCACGTTGACCGGTCGGAGCTGGCCGTTGATCGTGCACATCACCGAGCGGTAGCCGCGGTCGTCGGGCTCGCTGATGGCCTGGAGGCCGAGGATCAGGCGCTTGCCCTCCTCGATCTCGACCACGTGCTCCTCGCCGGACTGCAGGCCGTAGAGGTAGTCGGTGGTGTCGAGCACGGAGACGTCGCCGTAGGTCGTGATCGCCTCCTCGTAGGCCTTGGTCGGCCCGGGGAAGAGCAGCTGGTTGAGGGTCTGCCGGCGCCGGGTGCCCGCCAGCGCCTCGGACTGCTCATCGGTGAGCTCGCCCACGGGCTGCTTCCAGGTCCTGCCCTCCAATGCCTTGGTGCGGAAGGGCTCGGGCCAACCGCCGGGCGGGTCGCCGAGCTCACCGGAGAGGAACCCGACCACCGAGTCGGGGATGTCGAACTTTCCGGGGTTCTCCTCGAACTCCGCAGGATCGGCACCGACGGCGACGAGGTGCAGCGCCAGGTCGCCGACCACCTTCGAGGACGGGGTCACCTTGACCACGTTGCCGAGGATGTCGTTCGCGGCGGCGTACATGTCCTCGATCTGCTCGAACTTCTCACCGAGGCCGAGCGCCACTGCCTGCTGACGCAGGTTCGAGAGCTGACCGCCCGGGATCTCGTGGGTGTAGACCCGTCCGGTCGGTGCGTCCAGCCCGGACTCGAAGGGCGCGTAGACCCGTCGGGTCGCCTCCCAGTACGGCTCCAGTGCGCAGACCGCCTGGAGGTCGAGACCGGTCTCGCGCTCGGAGTTGTCGGTGGTGGCAACCAGTGCCGACAACGCCGGCTGCGAGGTGGTGCCGGCCATGGCGGCACAGGCGGCGTCGACGGCGTCCACGCCCGCGTCGATGGCCGCGAGCAGCGTCGCCAGCTGACCACCGGGGGTGTCGTGCGTGTGCAGGTGCACGGGCAGGTCGAAGCGGTCGCGCAGCGCCGTCACCAGGGTGCGGGCAGCGGGCGCACGGAGCAGTCCGGCCATGTCCTTGATCGCCAGCACGTGGGCGCCCGCGTCGACGATGCGGTCGGCCAGGTCGAGGTAGTAGTCGAGGGTGTAGAGCTTCTCCTCGGGGCTGCTCAGGTCGCCGGTGTAGCAGAGCGCGACCTCCGCCACGGTGGTGCCCGTGGCGCGCACCGCCTCGATCGCCGGGCGCATCTGCTCGACGTCGTTGAGCGCGTCGAAGATCCGGAAGATGTCGATGCCGGTCTCGGCTGCCTCCTGCACGAAGGCGTTCGTGACCTCGGTGGGGTAAGGCGTGTAGCCGACCGTGTTGCGTCCGCGCAGCAGCATCTGCAGGCAGATGTTGGGCACTGCCTGCCGCAGCCGGGCGAGCCGGTCCCAGGGGTCCTCGGAGAGGAAGCGCAGCGCCACGTCGTACGTCGCACCGCCCCACGCCTCGACGCTGAGCAGCTCCGGCGTCATCCGCGAGACGTGTCCGGCGACGGCGAGGAGGTCCTTGGTCCGGACCCGGGTGGCGAGCAGCGACTGGTGTGCGTCCCGGAAGGTGGTGTCGGTGACCCCCACGCGCCCCTGCTCGCGCAACGCCCTGGCGAACCCCTCGGGTCCCAGGCTCAGCAGCTGCTGGCGGGAGCCGTCCGGTGCCGGGACTGTGAGGTCGACCTGTGGGAGCTTGGTGAGGGGACTGACGCTGACCGGCGCCTCGCCGTGCGGCTTGTTGACCGTGACCTCCGCGAGCCAGGTCAGCAGCCGGGTCCCGCGGTCGGCGGTCGGGCGCGCACTCAGCAACCCGGGGTGGGACTCGATGAAGCTGGTGGTCACCCGGCCCTCGATGAAGTCCGGCTCGTCGAGCACCGCCCGTAGGAACGCGATGTTGGTGGCGACGCCACGGATGCGGAACTCGTCGACCGCGCGACGGGCCTTCTGCACCGCCATCTCGAACGTGCGACCGCGGCAGGTGAGCTTGGCGAGCATCGAGTCGAAATGGGCCGACACCTCGGCGCCGGTGTACGTGGTGCCCCCGTCGAGCCGGACGCCGCCGCCGCCGGGGGAGCGGTAGGTCGTGATCCGTCCGGTGTCGGGCCGGAAGCCGTTGGCGGGGTCCTCGGTGGTGATCCGGCACTGCAGGGCGGCACCGCGCAGCTGGACGGTGTCCTGGCTGAGCCCGAGGTCGGCGAGCGTCTCGCCCGCGGCGATCCGCATCTGGGACTGCACCAGGTCGACGTCGGTGACCTCCTCGGTCACTGTGTGCTCGACCTGGATCCGCGGGTTCATCTCGATGAAGACGTAGTTGCCGTCCGGGTCGAGCAGGAACTCGACCGTGCCGGCGTTGCGGTAGCCGATCTCGCGCGCGAACCGAACCGCGTCGGCGCACATGCGGTCCCGAAGCTCGGGGTCGAGGTTCGGGGCTGGTGCGATCTCGACGACCTTCTGGTGGCGTCGCTGCACCGAGCAGTCCCGCTCGAAGAGGTGGATGACGTTGCCCTCGGCGTCCGCAAGGATCTGCACCTCGATGTGCCGTGGCTCGACCACGGCCTCCTCGATGAACACGGTGGGGTCGCCGAAGGCGCCCTCGGCCTCGCGCATGCAGGTGTCGATCGCGTCGCGGAGATCCTTCTCGTCGTCGACCTTGCGCATGCCGCGGCCACCGCCACCGGCCACCGCCTTGACGAACAGCGGGTAGCGGAGGTCGCCGGCAGCCTGCATCAGCGCGTCCAGGTCGTCGTTGGGCGGCACGGAGTTCAGCGTCGGGACGCCGGCGGACTTGGCGGCCGCGATGGCCCGGGCCTTGTTGCCGGTCAGGGTGAGGACGTCCGAGGTGGGCCCGATGAACGTGATCCCGGCGTTGGCGCACGCCTCCGCGAGGTCGGGGTTCTCGGAGAGGAAGCCGTAGCCGGGGTAGACCGCGTCGGCGCCGGCGCGCACCGCCACGTCGACGATCGCCGCGGGATCGAGGTAGGCACGGACCGGGTGACCCCGCTCGCCGATCTCGTAGGCCTCGTCGGCCTTCATCCGGTGCTCGGACCAGCGGTCCTCGTAGGGGAACACAGCGACGGTGCGGGCCCCGATCTCGGTCGCGGCGCGGTAGGCCCGGATCGCGATCTCGCCTCGGTTGGCCACCAGGATCTTGGAGAACATGGCCCTGAATCTAGTGCCGGTTGACCGTGCGTGCGGTCCGGCGTACGACGTCTCGCTGGGCGGTCGGGGGCCGGGCCGTGCCCGAAGGAAGCACGGAATCCGCGCCTACCCTCAAGTAACATGGAGGCATGAGCCTTCAGACGCACGATCCCGCGGACTTCCTCCCGCGGCGGCGTCCCTCCCAGGAGCGCAGCCGCCGCCGCTTCGACGACATCCTGCGAGCAGCGCGGGCGCTGCTGGTCGAGGTCGGTTTCGAGGCGTTCACCTCCGAGCAGGTGGCGCTGCGCGCCGGCGTGCCGATCGGCTCGCTCTACCAGTTCTTCGGCAACAAGTACGCGATCATCTGCGAGCTCGACCGTCTCGACACCGTCAACGTGCAGGCCGAGCTGGAGAAGTTCGCCACAGAGATCCCCAGCCTGGACTGGGCGCAGCTGCTCGAGAAGCTCCTCGACCACCTCGCGGCGCTGTGGCGCACCGACCCCTCACGTCGCGCGGTCTGGCTCGCGATGCAGGCCACGCCGCCGACCCGTGCGATCGCTGCCGAGCACGAGCGGGAGCTGGCGGCCCAGGTCACCCGACTCCTGGCGCCGTTGACCCCCGGGTCGAAGATCGCCGATCGCCAGGTGATCGCGGAGGTGCTGGTGCACGTGACCTACTCGATGCTGAACTTCTCGATCCGGGACGGTCAGTCCCATCCCGATGCCGTCGTAGAGCTCAAGACACTGCTCACCGGCTACCTCGTGGCCGCCGAGGCGCAAGCCGCCAAGCGTCGCTCTCCGGCCTGACGATTCGCCCGATTCACCTCACATTTGGAACGTGAGACACGCCTCAGCATCGATGTGACTCGCGCGTAACCCCTCGGACGTGTCAAGGTAGTGGCAATGCGAGCCTTGCCTCGCGTTTCCAGCGTCCAACCTGAGAGGTCCCTCGTGTCGTTCCGTCGAATCGCCATCGTCAACCGTGGTGAGTCCGCGATGCGGCTGTTGCACGCCGTACGCGAGCTGAACGCAACCGGCGACCCCGCGGACTACGTCCAGACCGTCGCCCTGCACACCACCGGCGAGGCGAACGCGATGTTCGTGCGCGAGGCCGATCTCTCCTACGACCTCGGGCCGGCCGCGGACCGGCCGTACGTCGACCTGGCGGTGCTCGAGCGGGCGCTGCACGACACCGGCGCCGACGCGGTATGGCCCGGCTGGGGCTTCGTGGCCGAGGACCCGAGCTTCGTCGACCTGTGCGACAAGCTCGGGGTCACCTTCATCGGGCCGAGCGCGGAAGCGATGCGCCGGCTCGGCGACAAGATCGGCTCGAAGCTGATCGCCGAGGAGGTCGGCGTCCCCGTCGCGCCGTGGAGCCGCGGTTCCGTGGACACCCTCGAGGACGCGCTCGATGCTGCCGAGAGGCTCGGCTACCCGCTGATGCTCAAGGCCTCCGCGGGTGGGGGTGGCCGCGGGATCCGGATGGTCGCGTCCGCCGCAGACCTCGAGGACGCGTTCCAGCGCACCAGCGACGAGGCGCTGCGGTCCTTCGGCAACGGCACCGTGTTCCTGGAAACGCTGGTCACCGGCGCTCGCCACGTCGAGGTGCAGCTGATCGCCGACTCGCACGGCACCGCCTGGGCGCTCGGCGTCCGAGACTGCTCGATCCAGCGCCGCAACCAGAAGGTCATCGAGGAGTCGTCCTCACCGCTGCTGAGCGAGGAGCAGGCGGACGAGCTCAAGGCGTCGGCCGAGCGGCTCGCCCTGGCCGTGGGGTACGCCGGCGCCGGCACCGTCGAGTTCCTCTACCACCCCGGCGAGAAGACCTCCGCCTTCCTGGAGGTCAACACCCGGCTCCAGGTCGAACACTCGATCACCGAGGCGACCACTGGCTTCGACCTGGTCAAGGCCCAGCTGCACATCGCTCAGGGCGGTCGTCTCGAGGGCGAGAAGCCTGCAGAGGTCGGGCACGCGATCGAGGCCCGCCTCAACGCCGAGGACCCGGACCGCGACTTCGCGCCGGCTCCCGGCCACATCGAGCACCTCGACCTGCCCTCCGGCCCGGGCATCCGGGTGGACACCGGCGTCGCCGAGGGCGACACCATCCCGTCCGACTTCGACTCGATGATCGCCAAGGTCATCGCCTACGGCCGCACCCGCGACGAGGCACTGGCCAGGCTGCGCCGTGCGATGACCTCGACCACCGTGGTGATCGAGGGTGGCTCCTGCAACAAGAGCTTCGTGCTGGACCTGCTGGCCCAGCCCGAGGTCGTGGACGGGACCCCCGCGTGGGCCGACACCGGCTGGATCGACCGGGTTCGCGCCGAGGGCCGGCTGGTCTCGCACACACACGCCGGCATCGCGGTGGTCGTCGCCGCCATCGAGGCCTACCTCGAAGGCGTCCGGATCGAGACCACGCGACTGTTCGAGACCGCGCACGGTGGGCGCCCGTCCGCGTCGCACGAGGCGGGCCGGCCGGTCGAGCTGAAGCTGCGCGGCGTCGCCTATCAGGTCTCCACGGTCAACACCGGGCCCGGCCGGTTCCAGGTGAGCGTGGCCTCGGGCGAGACGTCGCAGACGGTGGACGTGCTGATGGAGCACGTGGACGTCGTACGCCGGCGGCTCGTCGTCGGCGAGCACCGCTACAACGTCGTCACCGCCACTCACGGCCCGACCACGCTCGTCGAGGTCGACGGTGTGGCACACCGGGTCAGCCGCGACGAGGGCGGCGTGCTCCGCTCGCCCGCGCCCGCGCTGGTCGTGGCCACACCCGTCGCCGTGGGCGACGAGGTCGAGGCCGGCGCAGCCGTCGTGGTGCTGGAGTCGATGAAGATGGAGACGGTGCTGCACGCGCCGTACGCCGCGCGCGTCAAGGAGCTGTCCGTCATCACCGGCAGCCAGGTCGCGACCGGCACCGCCCTGATCAAGCTGGAGCCGCTCGATGACGCGGCCGAGGAGACGGCCGTGGAGACCGGTCCTGCTCTGGACCTGCCCGTGGCCAACGGCCTCGACCCGGAGACCCAGCGTGTGCGGGCCCGGGCCGCGATGAGCGCTGTCGTGCTCGGCTACGACGTCCCGCCGGAGGACCAGGACGCCGCGCTGTCGGCGTACCTCGCCGTCCGCAACTCAGCAGATGCCGAGGCCGTGCTCGCCGACGAGCTCTCGCTGCTGGAGACCTTCGCCGACCTGGCGGAGCTGATCCGCAACCGGCCGGTCGACGAGGACCGGCACACCGAGCTGCGGGTGCACAGCTCGCGTGAGCACTTCCACACCTACCTGCAGAGCCTGGACGTCGACCGCGCCAGGCTGCCGGAGCAGTTCCGGGAGCGGCTGACCCGGGTGCTGCGGCACTACGGCGTCGAGAGCCTGGACCGCACGCCCGCGCTCGAGGCCGCGGTCTTCCGCATCTTCCTCGCCCAGCAACGGACGATGCCCGAGGTCGCACTCGTCGCCGCCCTGCTGGGCTCGTGGAGCCGCGAGGACCCCCCGACCGGCCCGTTGGCCGTACAGGCTCGGGCGGTGCTGGAGCGGCTCGGTCGCGTCCCGCAGTCGCGTTACCCGGCGCTCGGCGACCTGGCCCGCAGCGTCCGGTTCCGCTGGTTCGACCAGCCGGCCGTGGACGCGGAGCGCTCGGACGTCCTGCTCGGCGTGCGCGACGAGCTCGCGGCGCTCTCGGTCGAGGGTGAGCTGCCGGATCGAGCCCAGCGCATCGAGGCCCTGGTCGCCATCCCGGAGCAGATCGTCGGCTTCCTCTGCGAGCGCATCGAGCGGGGGCTCCACGACGGTGCCGGCTACCGGGAGCCGATGCTGGAGGTGCTGGCCCGGCGCCACTACCGCGAGCACGACCTGCACGACCTCGCCTCCTACGACGACGGCGTCCGTCCCGCCGTGGTCGCCGGCTACACCCTGGACGAGCGGCCGACCCGGCTCGTCTCCTCGATCGGCACCCCGGCGGAGCTGGCCGACCCCTCCAGCGAGCTGGTCACCTCGGTGGCGGCGTACGTCGCAGCGCGGCCGTCCGGCGAGGAAGCGGTCGTGGACCTCTACCTGCACTGGTCGGACGCCCCTGCCGATGCCGACGAGGTGAGTGAGCAGCTGCGGACCTCCCTGGCCGGGCTGCCGCTGGCCCAGGACGTACGCCGGGTCTGCGTGGCCGTCTGCTCCGAGGCCGACCGGCCGGTGGGCTACTTCGTGTTCCGTCCCGGCCACGATGGTGGGCTCGTCGAGGACGACCTCACCCGCGGGGTGCACCCGATGGTGAGCCGACGCCTCGACCTGTGGCGGCTGCGCAACTTCCACGTGACCCGCGTGGAGGCACCCGAGGACGTGCTGCTCTACGAGTGCGTGGCCCGGGAGAACCCGTCCGACCGGCGCCTGGTCGCCCTCGCGCAGGTGCGGCAGATGTCCGTCGTCCGCGACGAAAACGGCACCATCACCGCGTTGCCGCACGCCGAGCGCGCGGTGGAGACCTGCCTGGAGTCCATCCGCCGCGAGCGGGTGGCCCGCGGGACCGATGGCGCCAAGCTGGACCTGAACCACGTCTGGGTCACGGTCTGGCCGGTGGTCGATCTGGACCTGGACGCGCTGGACGCACTCGGCAACAAGATCAGCCCGCTGACCGACGGTGCCGGCGTCGAGGAGGTCGTGGCCCAAGGACGGCTGGCCGGTCCCGGTGGTGAGCCGGTGCCGATGGCGGTGCGGTTCTCCGCCCAGCCCGGCTCCGGGGTTGCCTCCAGCGTCGAGGAGCCGCCGACCGAGCTGCTCAAGCCGTTGGACGACTACGCCGCCAAGGTGGTCCGTTCGCGTCGACGCGGCTTGGTCTACCCCTATGAGCTCAGCGGTGTGCTGGCCGGTCCCGGCGGCACCCTGGTGGAGCACGACCTCGACGACGACGGCGTGCTCGTGCCGGTCGACCGGCCGTTCGGCCTGAACACCGCGGGCCTCCTCGCCGCCGTGGTGACCACCCCGACGCCGCTGCACCCCGAGGGCGTCAAGCGCGTAGTCCTGTGCGGCGACCCGACCAAGTCGCTGGGCTCGGTCGCGGAGCAGGAGTGTGTGCGCGTGATCGCCGCGCTCGACCTGGCCGAGCGTCTCGACGTACCGGTGGAGTGGTTCGCGGTGTCCGCGGGAGCGCGGATCTCGATGAACTCCGGCACCGAGAACATGGACTGGGTGGCCCGAGCGCTGCGCCGGATCGTGGAGTTCACCCAGGACGGTGGCGAGATCAACGTCGTCGTCGCCGGCATCAACGTCGGGGCGCAGCCGTACTGGAACGCCGAGGCCACGATGCTGATGCACACCAAGGGCATCCTGGTGATGACCCCGGAGAGCGCGATGGTGCTCACCGGCAAGCAGTCGCTGGACTTCTCCGGTGGTGTGTCTGCCGAGGACAACTACGGCATCGGCGGCTACGACCGGGTGATGGGCCCGAACGGGCAGGCGCAGTACTGGGCGCCCGACCTGGCCGGCTCCATCGACGTCCTCATGGCGCACTACGAGCACACCTATGTGGCCCCGGGTGAGGACGGTCCGCGACGAGCGCCCACCACCGACCCCGCCTCGCGTGACATCTGCTCCTTCCCGCACTCGGTGGAGGGCAGCGACTTCCAGACCGTTGGCGAGATCTTCTCGGCCGCGTCCAACCCGGACCGCAAGAAGGCCTTCGACATCCGAACCGTGATGCGCGCGCTCGCCGACCAGGACCACGCGGTGCTCGAGCGCTGGGCCGGGATGGCAGAGGCGGACACCGCCGTGGTCCAGGACGCCCACGTGGGTGGCTATCCGGTGTGCCTGCTGGGCATCGAGAGCCAGTCCGTACGTCGTAGCGGGTTCCCGCCCACCGACGGCCCGGAGTCCTACACCGCCGGAACCCTGTTCCCGAAGTCCTCGAAGAAGGCCGCGCGCGCGATCAACACAGCCAGCGGCAACCGGCCGCTCGTGGTGCTGGCGAACCTGTCCGGCTTCGACGGTTCACCGGAGTCGATGCGCAACCTGCAGCTGGAGTACGGCGCCGAGATCGGCCGCGCCATCGTCAACTTCCGCGGCCCGATCGTCTTCTGCGTGATCTCGCGCTACCACGGGGGAGCGTTCGTGGTCTTCTCCAAGGCGCTGAACCCGAACATGACGGTGCTCGCGGTGGAAGGGTCCTACGCGTCCGTGATCGGCGGTGCCCCGGCTGCGGCTGTGGTGTTCACCGGCGAGGTGGACAAGCGGACGGCGGCTTCACCTGCGATGAAGGCGCTCGACGAGCGGATCGCGAGCGCGCGCAACGGTGAGCGGATCGGCCTGCTGGTCGAGCGGTCCAAGCTGCGCGCGTCGATCCGGGCCGAGAAGATCAGCGAGGTCGCCGCCGAGTTCGACGGCATCCACGACATCCACCGTGCGGTGGAGGTCGGCTCGGTCGACGCCGTCATCTCGGCAGCGCGGATGCGGCCCGAGATCATCGGCGTGATCGAGGGTCACCAAGCGAAGGCGTGACGCCGAGGTGGCAGGGGGCACGCTTCCGTCGGTCGGGCGGGGAGACCCCGGCGGGACGTAGCGGGGACCGGGAAGCAGCATGAGCGGACGGTGTCGAGGCTAGATCCAGGGACCGTTACAGGTGGCCGGACCGGAACGAACTAGCTGTCGCAAGCGATGTTGTCGTCGTCCCTGTTCAAGTCGTAGACGTCGTCGCCAACCACTTCCACCGGCCCTTGAACGTACTCGGGACCATCACCGCTTCCGCCCGCGCAGTCCACGTCACTGGCGATCGGAACACACGCACCTGCGTAGTTGGAGTCACAGTTCGACGCTGGCTTGGGCTTGGGCTTTGGCTCCACTCGGGTGCCGAGGAGCTTCACCTGTGCCACGGGCTGGCGCTTCACGAAGGTGTCCACCACGTCGCGTCCGACCTCGACGCCATTCTGCAGCGTTACGCGTACCACTTGAACGCGAACCCCTGGCTGGCCTTGCTGGCCCACCCGGGTATCGCCCTTGTCCAGGGCCGAAGTCTTCTCGGTCTCCCGCGAGTACGGGATGCTCTCCTTGATCCGTACAGTCCTGTGCTTGACCTTGTCCTGCTTGGCGGGCGCGGCCTCGGTGGGGCGCGTGTCACTCGCCTTCTGGGAGGAAGCATTGTCTATCTCGGTGTCACACCCGGCGAACGCGAGCGCGGTGAGCACTGTCATCGGCATGAAGAGCTTGCTTCGTCGGTACATCGGATCCCCAAGATGGTGAGCTGCTCCACCGGCAGCGGTCGAGTCAAGCCACAATGCGGCCTCGGCCCCGTGGTGTCAGCAACTCCCTAGAACACGGGCGCTCGGTATAGCCCGCAAAAGTGACGGCCGTGTGGCTTGGCAGTGACCGCGAGCGTCTGACTCTTGACCCCTGGCCTCGAGTACGTGTGTCCACCGACTCGACCAACGACTGGGGCGCGTCCCTAGCCGAGTCCCACCGCGGCGCCCACCAGCTAGAGCACGCTCTCCCGGGCCAGACCAGCGCGCGCTCTCCAGGCGTAACGTCGTCGAAACCCAGTCCAATCCGATGTGACCTGGGCCACGAACCAGCGGGGAACCCGACCACCATCCAGGAGGCTCACATGTTCGGCAGCAAGAAGAAGCGTTTCGCGATTGCAGGAGCGACCGCCGCAGCGGCGATCACCGCCGTAGTGGTTCCCATGGGCATGGCTGTCGCCGGCCACACGAACACCGTGCTCGAGGCCGACCTGACTGGTCGCGCCGAGGTCGGCACCAGCAAACGGCTGGCTGGTGACCCGAACGGCAGGGGTGAGGCCTACGTCTTCGGCATCGACGGCGACTCGACCACGCTCTGCTACGTGCTGACGGTCGACAAGATCGGCACGCCTTTGGCGGCGCACATCCATGAGGGAGCCGCTGGCACCAACGGTCCGGTGGTAGTCAATCTGGCTGCACCTGCCGACGGCAACGCAGCCGACTGCTTGACCGAAGGCGAGGAGGGCAAGTTCGTCGGGGACCAGACCGTTGCGGAGATCCTGGCCAACCCGGGCGACTACTACGTGAACGTGCATAACGCCGAGTACCCGGGCGGTGCGGTCCGCGGGCAGCTGATGGCCGAGCGCTGAACGCAGCCGGGACGGCTTGGGGCACCGGCCTGGTGCGGGGGGAGAGCACCTAGGTCGGCGGACGCGTGGTGTGCACTCTCCTTTGCGCTGTTGGCGGGGTACCTCACACGCTCCAAGCGTGGAGGCGCACGCTTCCAGTGTTTGGGCGGGGAGACCCCGGCGGGACGTAGCGGGAGACGGGAGACTGGTGCCGCCGTCCAGCTGGGGTGCTGTGGCCGATGGGACGTCAGTTCCTGAAAGTCGCTGGCGGTGAAGTGACGCCGCGCTTCGCCACCGCTCCCGATCGGCACGTCGGGTGCCACGGTCCATCGAGGTGGCCCACGTGCAGGCAGACCCCTGGTTCCTCAGCAATCCGCCCGCGGCTGTGGCCTGTCCCAGTCGATGGGGCTGAGTCGTGGCCGAGGTCGACCTCATTCAGGACCAGATGGCGGGGCGAGCGGTCGCACAATCATGTGCCGGTGGTGTTACGCCAACCCCGCTTGCTCGCTGACAGGGTAGGACTCCATCGATCCATGGACGTCGCAGACGGCGGCAAGAGTGTTGTACACAGTCCCGAACTTGCGCAGGTTCTGGTGAGCGAGCTCGACGCGCCTGTCTGTCTCGTCCGTGGCGACCCGCAAGGTATAGGTGATACCCACAAAACGGGGCGGACTGTCCTGGCGCCGTGCGACGACCTCCGCCCGGGCCTCGACGTAGCGAAAACCGAGCAGTTCGTGACAGCGGGACAGGTTCTTGAGCAGGCAGGCCGCAAAGGCTGCTGCGAGCAGCTCGGCGGGTCCGGGCTCACCCACTCCCGCGGCGCCCCATCGGGTGTCCATGGTGAGGGACGCCCCACCGGCCGTCACGGTCGCGGCACCGTTCGGTTGCGCGGTGGCAGTGATGCGGTACTCGGTCTGTGCGGGAATGGACACCCTCACAACGTAGTCGGGTTCAGCACCATTGCCGGGGGCCTTTCGACCTCGACTGTAAGGCCTTCATCCTCGCGAGGCCCGCCGTCGCCATCCTGGCCGGGGCAAATGGCGTGTTGTCCTGGTGCGGCCGAACTGGGACAAGGCCTTGCTGTGGGCACCCGTGCCCTAGCGTGGACGGTGCCCGAAACACCATCTTCGATCAGGGGATCACATGACTATCAAGGACATCGGACCGCAGCCCCACAGCTTCGACCTGGAGAAGGCAACGCTGGAGAACGACAACTACCGAGTGGTCGCCTGGTCGGGCAAGTACCTGCAACTGACGATCATGTCGATCCCGCCCGGCGAAGACATCGGCCTCGAGGCGCACCCTGCGACCGACCAGTTCCTTCGCCTCGACGGCGGGCGTGGCCGCGTCCAGATGGGCCCCACCCAGAGCCAGCTCCACTTCGACCAGGAAGTCGAGGACGGCTGGGCGATCATGGTCCCCGCCGGCACCTGGCACAACGTGACCAACGTGGGCGACGAGCCGATCCGCCTGTACGCCGTGTATGCACCAGTGCACCATTCCGCCGGTGCGTTGCAGTCGACCGCCGAGGACGCCGAGCGCGACGAGGAGTCCGGTGACGACGAGCCGCCCGAGTGGTCCGTCCAGCCGGACAAGCACGCCTCGGACGAGCACGCCTGAGCTGAGTTCGCCACCAGCGCGACGGCCTCTCAGGGATCTAGCCAAGAGCGGCTGTTGTCGAACCTATCGCCAGCCACTTCGAGGGCGGTGGGGGACTGCGCATACTCAGGGGGGATGACGCGGTTCGAATGACCGACCGGTTGGTGGCAACGGGACGTCCCGCAAGACGATCCGCCTGTGGCACGCTTCGCGTCTCGATCCCGGTGCGGGACGCGTCCCCCCGGGCAGTCGATTCGCGGCCGGCGATGCCGACGTTCTCGAGTTCGATGGACAAGCGCCGCACGTCGGCGAGTCGCACCGACCCCGTCAATGCCGGCGAGCCGCCGGGACCGCGGGCACCTGCCCAGATGACCTTCGACTCTGCCGACCCTCCCGCCGTTCCGACGACTCTGGTGGAACCAATCTGGCGCTTGGAGGTGCTGACGGTGCAGGTCTTGATTGCCCATGTGAGTCCTTCCGGCTCGACGCGCGACATCGGGGAACGAATCGCCGCCCGACTCCGCGACCGCGGGCATCGGGTCGACTGCCGACCGACGTACGAGATTCAGTCGCTGCGCGGCTACGACGCCGTCATCGTCGGTAGCGCAATCCACAACCAAGCCTGGCTCCCCGAAGCAGCGGACTTTCTCGCGACCCACGCCGACGAGCTCCTCGCAGGATCGGTCTGGCTCTTCAGCGTCGGCCTGCCCGGCGCCCTGGCCCGACCCCTGCGCAAGCTGGCGATGCGGGAGGGACCGAGGGCCGTCGCGCCATTCATGGCCTTGGTCCAACCGCATGACACGCACCTGTTCTCGGGTGTGGTCCGCAGGGAGCAGTTCCCGCGCATGGGCAGGATGCTTCACCTGTTGGCGGGCGGGACGTTTGGGGATTTTCGTGACTGGCCAGAGATCGATGCCTGGGCGGAAGGCATCTCAGACTGTCTGCTCGATCGGCAGGGCTCCTCGCTCGACTTACCTTGCTTGCACCCCGCCGAGAGGTCCTAGAGCTTGCGGCGTCTCTCCGGGTGCAGGACGAGCCCCACTCGAATGCGCCGCGCGCTCGCCTGGGGCGTGACCCTGGCCGGCGTGCTGACGGGTGAGGACGGGGCGGCTACAGGCCAAGCCGATGGTTGCCCTGGAGGGGCACTACAACTGGCGATGGGAGCTTGAGCATGTCGGAGATGTCTGGCGGCGAGGAGATCGGAGCGAGGCCGTCGGGGTCCGACGGCACGGACCGGAGTCCCGCCATGCTCTTGGGGTCTTGGATCGCGCTCGCGCTTACGGGCCTCACGGTCGTCACGTTCGCGTTGGCACTGACGGCTCTCCCCGATGACGTCCCTTATCCGTTCACCAGCGACGTCATAGCTGCTCAGTGGCCCGGGGACTACGTGTGGATGTATCCGGCCATGCTGCTGATGCTCCTCTTCATCGCCTTGGTCGCGTCAGTGCATCTCTACGCTCCCTTGAAGCGGAGGATCTTCAGCCTGCTCGGGTTGTGCGTCGCGAGTGTCGCGGCCGCGGTCCTGCTCATCGACTACTTCGTCCAGGTCACTGTGGTGCCAGTGAGCCTTGAGAAGGGGCAGCTCGATGGTTGGGCGATGCTCACCATGTACAACCCAAACGGTGTCTTCATCGCGCTTGAGGAGCTCGGATACCTCCTGATGAGCCTCGCGTTGGCGCTTCTCGCTTTCGTGTTCGTCGGAAGGAACAGGGTCGAGCGGGCGATCCGTTGGGTGTTCCTGCTGAACTTCTTGACAGTGGTCGGCGCGCTCGTGGCCGTGTCGCTGCTATACGGCTGGGACAGGGGATACGTCTTCGAGATCATCGTGATCTTGATCGTCTGGTCGACACTCATCGTCGCCGGACCGCTTGTCGCGGTCGTGTTGCGGCGCGCCACTGTCCACCCCTGACATGCCGCAGGCACGCTTCCGGGCTCGGAAGCGAGCTGAGTTCCGCAAGACCCGTCCGATAGCAAGTCCGGTGCGGGGTTCTGAATCGGAGCAGGAGTCCCGTGCAACGGCGTTCGGGCCGACTACTACGTAGGTGCCGAGTCGGCCGCTGCATTCCGGGTGGTGTGACGCCAACGGCGCAACTGCCATCCCGTCACATCACCCTCGAGCCAGGAGCAGCCGGAGCTCCTCGTCGGGCCCGTGGCAAGCGGAGTAGAACTGCGCGACGTCACCTGCCTCGTCGGGAGACGGGGCGTACGCCTTTGGCGGATCGGGCGCGCTCGAGACGTAGGTGTGCCCGGTCGGGGTGGTGATCAGCACCTGGTGCCGATGGCTGGGCAGGGGAAGCGACCGCCAGCCGGACGCTTCCTTGGCGTAGTTGCAGGCCTCGCAGAGGCCCTGGCCGTTCTCGGCGGAGGTCTCGCCGCCGTCCGCCGACCGGACGGGGTGGTCGGCGTGCCGGATAGGGGCGTCGCACCACGGCGTGCGGCAGACCTGGTCGCGGACGACCAGGAACTCGCGCAGCTCGCCGTCGAAGGCGCGGCGGCGGGAGTCCATCGCCACCAGGGCGCCGTGCTCGGGGCTGCGGTAGAGACGACGCAGCCACGCGCGAGGGGCCTCTCGGACGACGTCACGGGCGAGGGCGGCGTGGATGGGTCCGTAGCCCACGACCTGGGCAGGGGAGTGGTCGCCGGTGAGCAGGTTGCTGTCGGTGACGACGACCTGCACCTCGACGTCGACGCCGACGGCGCTGGCCCGTCCGGTGATCAGCTCGAACAGCGCGTCGGCCATGACCTGGCCACGGGAGCGCGGGTCGCCACTGGCGCGTGCGGTGTCGGCGGCCTGGCGCAGCGCGGCGAGGCAGGCGACCCCTTGCTCGACGGGCAGGAAGCCGGTGAGGTAGGTCATCGTGTCGGGCGCGGGCCGGAGGCTGACGTGGCGGTCGGACCGGGCCCCTCGGGTGCGGCGGATCGCCGACCCCGGGTCGAGGCGGTAGCCGATCCTGCGCGCCTCGGCGGCGGCCCCACGATCGCCCATGGTGGCGAGCCGGTCGGCGAGCTCGGCGTCAACCTGCTGGCGATGCTCCACTGACAGGACAGCGGTCTCGCGCACCACCAGGGTGGCGCGCCACTCGCTGATCTCGCCGCAGGTAAGCAGGTGATGCGTGTGCGGCATCTCGCGCACCAGCACCCGCGCAAGACCCAGGTCGCGCGCGCCCCGGTGGGGACTGGTGCGTCGAGCCAGCGCGATCTCGGCGGACAGGCCTTGGCACCGCTTCGCCGACGGCACCCCTCGCTGCGCCTCGCTGTCGGAGCGAGACCGGGCCACGCGGTCGGTCACTCGCGCCTGGGCGGCTGCCAGTGCGCCCTTGAGCTTCTCCAGCGAGGACACGTACTCGATCTGCTCAGCCTCGGTCGCCCCTGCGCCGTCGAGCGCGGCAAGTCGGTCGAGTGCGCACCGCAGGTCCGCCAGTGTCGGCGCGCCTGCCGACGATCCGACTGAGCCCGCCGACAAGCCGCTGCGGGAGGATGGAGTGTCGAACATGTGTTCGATTTTACAGAGCGTCAGACCTCGGGGTCAACCGTCCGCGCCCATCTGTGGACACAGGATCAGGTCCGCGTCTCCTGGAGCACGACGTACGCCGCAGCGACGTCCGCAGCTGCGTCGTGCGTGAGTGAGACCAGCACGGTGTAGCCGGCCATCGAGCGGGCGATCTCGCCGTGGAGCCGGATGGCGGGCCGCCCCCAGGCATCCGTGCGGACCTCGATCTCGCGGAGGTCGACCCTGGCGGGGTCGATGACCTCGGGACCGCCGAAGCAGGTGCTCGACCACGCCTTGATCACGGCCTCCTTGGCGGCCCAGCGGGCAGCCAGGGACTCCGCCTCCGGCGTCGAGCCCGCCCGGGCCGCGCGGCGCTCACCAGGGGTGAACGCGCGCGCGAACCGGGTGCCGGGCTCGTCGAGCTGCTCGGCGAAGGCGGTGATGCCGACGACGTCGATGCCGACGCCGACCGCATCGGTCAGTTCGATCGGGGCCGGGGCGTCACCTGACGGCGGCTCGGCCCCGATCGAACTGCGCTGACTCACTGCTGACCTGCCCTCGCGTAGACACCGTCCGCACCGAGTCGCGCGGCCGGGTCGACGAGCATGGCGCTCTCGTCGGCCTTGGTGTCGGCCAGCTCTGCGGAGGCGAAGCGGCGCTTCTCGGCCTTGACGAACAACGGCGAACCGCCGCACATCGCGTCGAGACGACGGGCCTCGCCGGCCACGAGTCGGGCCGAGGCCCGCGCGAGGTAGGCCTCGCGATCCGCAGCAGGCAGCGCCGCCACGAACGCACCGGGGTGCGCGACCGCGACCATTGCGGAGACGTGACCGAAGCCGAGGCTGGTCAGCACGCCCGCCTTGACCGGCGCGGTCCGCAGCGGCTGCCGCAGCCAGACCAGGTGCTCGTGCTCGGCCAGCGCCTCGTCGACACAGTCCAGGCCGCGGTTGGGCGGCACCGTCCCGGTCGCGAGCAGCTGGCACAGGCCGTTGAGCTGGAAGGCGGCGGCGCCGCCCTTGGCGTGACCGGTCAGCGACTTCTGGCTGACGACGTACAACGGGTTGCCCGCCGTACGGCCCAGCGAGTCGGCGAGCTTCTCGTGCAGCGTCGACTCGTTGGGGTCGTTGGCCGCGGTCGAGGTGTCGTGCTTGGACACCACGGCCAGGTCGTCGGCGGTGAGGCCGACCGAGGCCAGCCCCTTGGCGAGCGGCGACTCCTTGCCGCCGATGCCGGCGCCCAGCGCGCCCATCCCCGGGGCGGGGATGGAGGTGTGGATGCCGTCGGCGAACGAGCCGGCGTACGCGATCACGCCGAGGACCGGGAGACCCATCTCGAGCGCGACGTCACCACGGGCGAGTACGACGGTGCCGCCACCCTGGGCCTCGACGAACCCGCCTCGACGGCGGTCGTTGGGCCGGCAGACGTGCCGCTCGTCGATGCCCTTGCCGAGCATCTCGGCGGTGTCGGCGGTCGCGCTCATGTTGCCGAAGCCGACGATGCCCTCGATGCCGAGGTCGTCGAACCCACCGGCCACGACCACGCTGGCCTTGTCCAGGCGGATCTTGTCCACACCCTCCTCGACGCTGACCGCAGCCGTCGCGCAGGCGGCGACCGGGTGCACCATCGAGCCGTAGCCACCGAGGTAGGCCTGCACGGTGTGCGCCGCGATCACGTTCGGCAGCGCCTCCTGGAGGACGTCGTTCGGCGGCTGCTCACCGAGCAGCGCGTCGACGTACATCTTCCGGGTGGACTGCATCCCGCCGATGCCGGTGCCCTGGGTGTTGGCGAACTTCGTGGGGTGGATCCAGCGCAGCAGCTCGGCCGGCTCGAAGCCGCTCGAGATGAACGCGTCGACGGTGGCGACCAGGTTCCACGCCGCCAGCCTGTCGACCGACTCGGTCATCGAGCCCAGGCCCCACACCTTCGGGTCGAAGCCGTCGGGCACCTGCGCACCGACGAACCGGGAGAGCTTGAACCGGCGCGGCACCCGGATCTGGCTGCCTGCCAGTCGGGTCACCAGCCAGTCGCCGTCCTCAGTGGGGGCGATCCGGGTGTGCTTGTGGTCGGCCTCGGCGAAGGCGTCTGCCTCGTCCTTGGTGCGGACCACGAACGAGGTGTCCTCCTCGAGGAAGACCGGTACGACGAGCGGTGCGGTGCCGTCGACCAGGGCGCCGTCGTCGCGGTAGCGGCGGATGCCGACGGATGCCTCGATCTGCTCGGCGTACCTCTCCACGATCTCGGCCTCGGTCAGCGGCTCGCCCGAGGCGACGTCGTGCCAGCCGGCGACGGGCTGGTGCTCCCAGACGATCAGTCCGGTGCTCCACGCCAGCTCCAGCACGCCGGCCGGGGACAGGTGGTCCTCGACCTCCATCTCGAAGCGGGTGCGCGCGGAGCCGACCGGCCCCACCTCACCGGCACCGACGATGACGACGAGGTCCTCGGGCTTGGCCTGGATCGAGGGCCAGTCCATCGTCGGCTGGGTGACGCCCCACCCGGCGGGGTGGGTCAGCGCCAGCAGCGCGTCATCGGACTCGACGGCCTCGGCCGAGGCGCTCTCGGCCTGCTCCCGCGCCTCCCTGGCCAGTGCGGCCAGGTCGAGGTCGGCCTCGCCGAGCCCACCGGTGAGGTCGGTGACGACCGGCGCGGTGGCTGCCTGCTCACGTGCCTCGGTGCTGCACAGCTCGAGCAGCTCGGTGGCCATCTCCTGCGGTGACCAGGTGCGTACGCCGGCCTCGGTGACCGCGTCGACCAGCGGGTCGTTGTGACCCATCAGGCCGGTGCCGCGGACCCAACCGATGTGGGCGTGGGCCAGCGAGACCCGCTGCGCCCAGTCCTTCTCGGCGTGCCAGCGCGTCACGAAGGCGTCGAACGCGGCCTTGGCCTCGCCGTACGCCCCGTCGCCGCCGAAGCGACCGCGGTTGGGCGAGCCGGGCAGGACGACGTGCACCCGCTGACCGATCTTGTGATCGGCGCCCTGGGCCGCGAGTCCGGTGACCAGACGCTCGACACCCCACACCAGGATCCTGAACTCCACCTCGGCGCGCGAGCCGGCGTCGGCCGCCGTGCCCTGGACCGGGGGAGCCGCGAACGGGAAGACGAGCGTCGGCGCCAGCGCCGGACGGATCTCGGTCTTCTGCCCGCCGGCGGTCTCCACCACAGGGGCGGAGACCCACTCCACGAGTGCGTCCACGTCGGCGAAGGACGCCAGGTTGGCCGGCAGCACCCACAGGGCGGCACCGTTCGACGCGTGGTCGCGGTAGAGGCCGCGGAAGAACTCCAGCCGGGCCTTGTCCAGACGCGAGGTGGTCGCGACCACGGTCGCACCGCCACGGAGCAGGTCCGCGACGACGGCGCCGGCGATCGAACCGGGAGCGGCGCCGGTGACCACGGCCACCTCGTCGCTCCACTGCTGCTCACCGGGGGTCTCGAGAGCACCCTCGTAGAACGGCACCAGGTCGTCGCGCTGCTCGCGTCGAGCGCGGTCGAGCCACCAGCCGGCCTGTGCCTTGGCGGCGGCGTCGAGGCCGACGAAGCTGTGCTCGCGGGCCTCCTCGTCGCCCACCCAGACGCGGGCGAAGTCCTCGCGGACGCTCGCCCAACGGTCGTCGAGCAGGACTGCGCGGCGCCCGTCGAAGGACGGGGCCACCTTGCGGGCCCAGTCCGAGCCGAGCTCGGACTCGATGAGCTTGATCAGCTCGGCGTCGACGTCGTCGTCGGTCGTGGGAACGGCCTGCTCCTGCAGCCCGAGCTTGCCGAGGAGGTGTCGCGCCGTCGTGGCGAGCACGCCGTCGCGACCGGTGATCGAGTCGGTCAGCTCATCGAGAGCGGCCGAGTCGACCGTGCCGCCACCGCTGGAGGCGGCTGCCGGCATCCCGACTGCCACACCCTGGGCGGAGCCGACGGCCTGGACCGCGTGGTCCACGACCGTGTTGAGGTCGCCCAGGTCGATGTCGTAGCCGAGGGAGCCACCGCGGGTGGACGAGCCGTCGCGCAGGCCGGCGGCCAGCTCGGCGGACACGTGTGACACCCAGCCGGGGCCGAGCTGCCAGGTCTCGCGCACCCGGTCCGCGATCGCGGCGGGCTTGCTCCCGGCGGCACCTGCGAACTTGCGCAGCTGCTCGCTCACGGCCTCGGTCAGCACCGGGCCGAAGGGCGTGTAGGTGCGGGCGAGCTTGGTCACCGTGGCGGCCAGCCCGTTCCAGTCGGCATCGGCTGCGCCGTCGATGGCACCGAGCGAGAGCTCGGCACCGAGGTCGACCAGCAGCTGGTTGCGGCGTGATGACACGCCGTCGCACAGGGCCTCGATCGTGTCGGCGGAACCGATCTGCTCCGGGCGCACCTTGGTGCGCAGGGCGGTCAGGGTCCTGGTGGCGTCGGCGGCGGTGAAGACCAGGTCCGCGGGACGGTCGGCACCGGCGGCGGCGACGGGTGCCGCAGCAGCAGGGGCGGCCGCCGGAGCGGCAGCCTCGGTCGGGGCGGTCGCCTCGGAGGTCTCCTCCTCGGGCTCGTCGTCCACGGCAGGGGTGTCGGTGGCGAAGACGACCGCTGCGTCGCGTGAGGAGTTCACGATCCGCGGGGCCACTCCGTCGTACGTCGGGAGCTTGGTCGTCTGCGCGGCGAGGTTGGCCAGGGTCGGTGCGTTGGCCACGCCGACCTCGACGAACTGCTCGATGCCCAGGCCGCCGTGGTCGGGCGTGCCGAACAGCAGGTCCTGGGTCTCGATCCAGCGCACCGGGCTGGCGAACTGCCAGGCGAGCAGCTCGATCAGCAGGATGCGGCCCAGACCGGCCGGGTTCGCCTCCCACGTCGCCCAGTCGGTGAGGACCTCACCGAGCACGGCGGAGTCCACCAGCTCGGCGACCTCGGTGACGTAGGCGCGGTCCAGCGTGAACAGGCGCGGCACCAGGTTGGGGATGTAGCGACCGACCAGGACGCTGATGTCGATCTGCTCGGGGAGCAGGTCGTCGAGACGCTGGCGGAAGTCGGCCACCCCGGCGTGCAGCTCCGAGGAGTGGAAGGGCACGTCGATGCCGGGGACCAGGATGAAGGCCGGCTTCCCGTTGACGCGCGCCCGGCGCTCCTCGACGGCCGCCTCGAGGGCCTCGAGTCCGGCGACGGTGCCGGCGATGGCGTACTGCGAGCCACGCAGGTTGTAGTTGACGATCTGGATGAACTCGCCGCTGCTCTCGGCGAGGTCGGCCACGAACGCGGCGACGTCGTCGTCGGCCAGACCGGCCTGCGAAGGACGGATCGCGGCGAGCCGGTAGTTGCTGCGGCCGTGGGCGTCGCGAGGCACCAGGTGGTGCATGGCCATGCCGCGACGGAACACGATCTCCAACAGCGCCTCGAGCGGCAGGATGCCGGTGACGGCTGCGAGTGCGTTGTACTCGCCCACGGAGTGGCCACAAGTGATGGCGCCCTCGACGAAGACACCGGCCTCGCGCATCTCGGCGACCTGCGCGACGGCCAGGGTGGCCATCGCGACCTGCGTGAACTGCGTCAGGAACAGGACACCGTCGGGGTGCCGGTGCAGCTCACCGTCAGCCCACAGCTCGGTGGGGTTGTCACGCACCACGGCGAGGATCGAGAAGCCGAGCGCCTCCCGGGTGTGCTTGTCGGCACGGTCCCAGGCCTGGCGAGCGGCTGCGGAGCGCGAGCGGGCCTCGAGGCCCATGCCCTGGCTCTGGATGCCCTGGCCCGGGAAGGCGTAGGCGGTGAACGGCGCGGCCACGACGGCCTCGGCGACCATCGCGAGCTCTCCCTCGGCGCGAGCGGAGATCTCCACAACGGTGTCGCCCCCCAGGACACCGGTGCGCTCGACGGTGATCTCCACCGTGGCGCCCGGCTGCAGCGGGGAGACCCAGCGCGCGAGCCAGGCGCGGACCTGTCGGGTGTGGTGCGTGGCGCCGACAGAGGCGGCGGCGCGCTGGGCGACCGCGGAGAGCCACATGCCGTGCACGATGGGGCCGTCGAAGCCGGCGAGGCGCGCTGCTCCCAGGTCGGTGTGCAGCGGGTTGTGGTCGCCACTGACGGCGGCGAAGGCGCCCATGTGGTGCGGCGCGGTGACGGTGAACCGGTCCAGGCGCGCACGGGGCTTGGACTCGGCCTCAGGTGCCAGGGACTGCGGTGCAGCCAGGTCCTCGGACCCGACGCGGCCGCGCACCATGAAGCGCTCGTGCAGCGTGGCGAGCGTCGTCTCGCCCTGACTGCCGGTGGAGATGCGGACGTCGACAGAGATGACCTGTCCTGCGGTGGTCTCCGCGACGGCGGCGCGCGTGGCGGCGATGCTCAGGGTGTCACCGTCGACCAGGCCACCGAGGTCACCGGTCAGCTCGATGCGGTGATCGAGGTGCACCAGGTCGAGGAGCCCCTCCACGCCACCGATGGCGGCGAAGACGGAGGGCCAGGCCAGGCCGACCAGCACGTCGGGGACGGCGCCGTCCTGCGGCTCGTCGACCGCGTCACCGCGGCGGGCGCGGGCGGGGCCGGTGACGCCGATGTGATCGGCGACCAGGTCGGAGGACCAGCGGACCTCGTCGGAGGAGGTGCCGTCGACGACCTCGGGCAGGTTTCCGCCGGCGGTGAGCGCCAACAGGGCACCCATCGCCTCGGCGGCGGAGTCGGCGGAGATCACCGGCAGCCGACCCTCGGCAACGCCGGTCAGGTCGAGGCGGAGGTTGAGCTCGCCACGCGAGAGCGGGACGCGCAGCACGGCGGCCTCGGCGGTCGCCGCATCACCCTCGGGCAGCAGCTCGAACGTGGTGCCGGCCAGACGGTGCAGCGGGTTGCGTACGACGCGACCGGCCCAGACGACGTCGTCGGAGGCGAGGGCGGCGTCGATCGTCGTGGTGCCCTCACCGACGGTGGTGCGGCTCGCGGCCGGCTTCACCGGAGTGTCGACGGCCTGCAGGTCGGCGACGATCGCGGCCTCGAAGCGGTCGAGCAGGTCAGCGACGGGCTCGTCGGCGACGGTGATGCCACCCACGGCCACCGGGCCGGGGATGACGATGACCTGGTCGGCGCCGTAGGACTCGTCGTGGGCCTGCCACAACGAGTCGGAGCGCCACCAGCGGCGCACGTCGCCGTCGATGACGGGGACGAAGTTCACCGGCTTGCCCGGGCGGCGGCAGATCTCCCAGAAGTACTGCACGTCGGCCGGGTGCAGCAGGCAGCTGGTGGCCTCGGGGTACGCCGCCACGAGCGTGTCGATGGCGGTCGAAGGAGCGTCCAGGTCGAGCTCGGGCCGCTCGATCGCTCCGGAGGTCTGCGGGTGCACGCGCGCCAGGGCGCGGTCGAGCATGGCCTCGAAGCGGGTGCGGAAGGTCACGTCGAGCCACGGCGCACCGGTCAGCTCGGCGTACCGGCGCAGCCACTGCTCGTAGGTCATCTCCGCGACGTCGCCGAAGTAGGGCTTGGCGGTGCCGGCCATGGCGGCGACCAGCTCGTCCTTGCGGGCGAGCGCAGCCTCGGCGTCGCCCGCGACCTGGTCGAGCAGGGCGCCGCAACGGGAGGCGGTGTTGTCGATCTCGTGGATGTCCGCGCCGAGCTGGCTGCGACCGGAGGTCACGTTGCCGGCGCTGCGACCGGAGCCGACCCAGCCGGTGTCGATGCCGGGGGTCTCGACCAGCAGCTGCTTGACCGCGGCGGAGGTGGTGGCCTCCTTGACGGCCATGGCGGCGGTGCCGAGCAGCACGCCGTCGACCGGCATCGCTGCCTCACCGTGAGCGGTGGACCAGGCGCCGGTGAGGTACTCGACCGCGCGCTCCGGCGTACCGATGCCGCCACCGACGCAGACCACGAGGTTCTCGACCGAGCGCAGCTCGGGGTACGTGGCGAGCAGCAGCTCGTCGAGGTCCTCCCACGAGTGGTGTCCACCCGCGACGCCGCCCTCGATGTGGGCGATGACCGGGGTCTCGACCTCGCGGGCGATCGCCAGGACCTGGCGGATCTGCTTGACGGTGCCGGGCTTGAACACGACGTGGCTGATGCCGGACTCGTGCAGGTCCTCGATGATGGTGACCGCGTCCTCGAGCTCGGGGACGCCGGCGCTGATGACCACGCCGTCGAAGGGGGCGCCCGCAAGCCGCGCCTTCTGCAGCAGCCGCTGGCCGCCGAGCTGGAGCTTCCACAGGTAGGGGTCGAGGAACAGCGCGTTGAACTGGGCCGTGCGGCCCTCCTCGAGCAGCTCGGTCAGACGGGCGACGTTGGCGGCGAAGATCTCCTCTGTCACCTGGCCGCCACCCGCGAGCTCGGCCCAGTGGCCGGCGTTGGCCGCCGCGGCGACGATCTCGGGGTCCACGGTGGTGGGCGTCATGCCCGCGAGCAGGATCGGCGACTTGCCGGTGACGCGGGTGAAGGCCGTGTCGACGACGGGCTTGCCGTCACCGCGGTCGACCAGGCGCGGCGCGAACGCCGACCAGTCGGCGCCCTGGCGCACCTTCGCGCCGGGGGTGAAGAGCTGGTCGCGACCCTCGGGGGTCGCGGCGGGGATGACCGTGACGCCACGGCCACGCAGGGCGCGGCCGGTCATGTTCGCGGAGAGGTCCGAGGGGCCGAGGTCGACCACCCAGGAGGTGTCCGGGCCCGTGGCGTCGGTGAGCTGGCGCGGCCAGTCCACGGTCTCCACGCAGATGGCGTGGGCGAGGTGCTCGGTCAGTGCTGCGTCGAGGCCACAGGCCTCGGCCCAGTCACGGGCCATGGCCACGGCCGGGGTGAGCGCGGGGTGGTGGAAACCGAGCGCGACGCCGACCGACTCGACGCTGGGGTCGAAGGCACGGCCACCGCGGGTCTTGGCCTCGATCTCGGCGGCCTCGGCAGCGCGACGCTTCTCGATCGCCGCGCGCAGGCGACGCAGGGACGCGGGGGTACCGCTGACCACCACTCGGCGGGGCCCGTTGACGGCGGCTACGGTCGCGACGTCATCTGTGGTGGAGACCTCGACGACGAGATCCTCGACCTCGGCGAGCGAAGCTCCGCTCACGGCCAGCATGGGGGAGTCATCGCCGTGGCGGACCAGGCCCGCGCGGCGGCCGACGATCGCGGCTGCGGCGCCGACGAGTCGGGCGATCGCCATCAGCTCGACGTCACTGGCACCGGGCTGGTCGTTGAGGCTCTCCCGGCGACCGGCGAAGGCGGCCACACCGAGGATGCCCTGGGAGTGACCGACCGCAGCGACGGGGGCGATGCGGGTGAGGTCCAGGCCCTCGGTGGCGAGCAGGTCGAGCAGGGTGAGCTGGGTGAGCAGTACGCCGGGCATGGCGAGTGCGGCACCGATGGTGTCGGCAGGCTGGGGTGCCGCGGCGCCGTCCAGCCAGCGCTGCGGCTCGAAGGGACGGGGGAGCGCCGCGGCGAGGTGGCCGGCGACGGGCGAGACCAGGCGGGCGGACTCCTCGACCAGGTGGGTCACCTGGGAGAGATCCGCGTGCTCGTTCGCGAGCTCGCTCAGGGTGGCGAACCAGTCCGCACCCTGGCCACCGAAGGTGACGGCGAATTCCTCGCCCTCGGCCAGGCGCTCGACGATGCTCAGGCCGCGCTCGGGCGTGGAGCCGGAGTTGGCGGAGTCATGGGTCAATGTGGTGGGAGGAAGCTGCGTCATGTGAGGAGTACATCATGTTTCCCTCGCGAACCTGAAATCCGCCTCACGTTTTTTACGAGGATGTCGTCAGGATTTCTTCTACGCGCCAGTAGCCCCCGGTATGTTTCCGGCATGTCAGACACAACCTCTTCTGTTGCAGGCCATGTGGCGGTCGTCACGGGCGCCTCGAGCGGAATCGGGGCCGAGATCGCCAGAGAGCTCGCGCGGCGGGGGCACGAGCTGGTCCTGGTGGCCAGGTCGGCCGAGAAGCTGGCGGCGCTCGCCGCGGAGCTGCCCACCACGGCGCACGTGCTGCCGGTGGACCTCTCCGACCGGGAGGCCCGGGCCGGCCTGCTGCCGGAGCTGGAGTCACGAGGTCTGATCCCCCAGGTGCTGGTCAACAACGCCGGCTTCTCCACCCTGGGGCCGGTCCACCGCGGTGACGCCGACCAGGAGGTGCACATGCTCGAGGTCGACGTCGTCGCCGTGGCCGACCTCTGCACCAGGTTCCTGGCAGGCATGGTGACGCGAGGCAGCGGCGCGGTGCTCAACGTCGCCTCGACGGCGGCGTTCCAGCCGCTGCCCGGTCAGGCGGGGTACGGCGCGAGCAAGGCCTTCGTGCTCTCCTACACCCGCAGCCTCTCCGCGGAGCTCAAGGGCACCGGCGTCACGGCCACCGTGCTGTGCCCCGGGCCGGTCGAGACCGGGTTCGGCGAGGCCGCCGGCTTCACCAAGGAGCAGGCCGACGAGGCACTGCCGGCGTTCATGTGGGTCTCTGCAGAGGTGGTGGCCAGGACTGCCGTCGACGGGATGGAGAAGGGCACGCTGGTGGTCATCCCCGGCATCGCCAACCGGCTCGGTGCGGGCTTCGCGCACCTGATGCCCAAGCGGGTGCTGCTCCCGATCCTGGCCAGGAACCACCCCGGCCTGCCCTAGCGGGGGAGACCTACCCGGCGTCCTTGATCTCGCAGATGACCTCGCCGTTGGTGACCCCGGAGCCGACCTCGGCCTTGAGGCCCGAGACGGTCCCGGCCCGGTGCGCCTTGATCGGCTGCTCCATCTTCATCGCCTCGAGCACGACGATGACGTCGCCCTCCTCGACGGTGGCGCCCTCCTCGACGGCGACCTTGACGATCGTGCCCTGCATCGGGGACGCGACGGAGTCGCCGGTCGCCGCGGAGCCGGCCTTCTTGCCGGCGGCCCGCTTCGGCTTCTTGGCACCACCGGCCGCGCCGCCACCCCCGAGCGAGGCGAGTCCGGCGGGGAGGACGACCTCGAGCCGACGTCCGTCGACCTCGACGGTGACCTTGTTGCGCTCGTCGGGCTCTGCGCCCTCGGCGGTGTTGCCCGAGTACGGCGTGATCTGGTTGTCGAAGTCGGTCTCGATCCAGGTCGTGTAGACGTCGAAGGACCCTTCCCCGGAAGGGTTCGAGGCTCCGACGTACGCCGGGTCGGAGACGACCGCGCGGTGGAAGGGGATCACCGTCGGCATGCCCTCGACGACGAACTCGTCGAGCGCGCGGCGCGACCGCTCCAGCGCCTGGGTGCGGTCACGGCCGGTGACGATCAGCTTCGCGACCAGGGAGTCGAACGCCCCTGGCACGGTCTCGCCCTGGTCGTAGCCGCCGTCGAGGCGGACGCCCGGCCCGGCCGGCGCGTGCCAGCGGGTCAGGGTGCCGGGAGCGGGCATGAAGTTCGCGCCGCCGTCCTCGGCGTTGATCCGGAACTCGATGGAGTGGCCGCGGACCACGGGGTCCTCGTACCCGAGCTCCTCGCCTGCGGCGATCCGGAACATCTCGCGGACCAGGTCGATGCCGGTGACCTCCTCGGAGACACAGTGCTCGACCTGCAGCCGGGTGTTGACCTCGAGGAAGGAGATGGTGCCGTCGGCGGCGACGAGGAACTCGCAGGTCCCGGCGCCGACGTAGCCGGCCTCGCGCAGGATCGCCTTGGACGACTCGTACAGCCGGGCGACCTGGTCGTCGCTGAGGAACGGCGCGGGCGCCTCCTCGACCAGCTTCTGGTGGCGGCGCTGCAGCGAGCAGTCGCGGGTGGAGACGACCACGACGTTGCCGTGCTGGTCGGCCAGGCACTGGGTCTCCACGTGCCGCGGCCGGTCGAGGAACTTCTCGACCAGGCACTCGCCGCGGCCGAACGCGCTGACGGCCTCCCGTACCGCGGATTCGTAGGCGTCGGGGATCTCCTCCAGAGTGCGGGCTACCTTGAGGCCGCGGCCCCCACCACCGAAGACCGCCTTGATCGCGACCGGGAGGCCGTTCTCCTCGGCGAACGCGACGACCTCGTCGGCATCCTTGACCGCGTCCTTGGTGCCCGGGGCCAGCGGTGCCTTGGCCGTCTCGGCGATGTGCTTGGCCTTGGCCTTGTCGCCGAGGTTCTCGATGGCCTCGGGCGGGGGACCGATCCAGACCAGGCCGGCGTCGATCACGGCCTGGGCGAAGTCGCGGTTCTCGGCCAGGAACCCGTACCCCGGGTGCACCGAGTCGGCGCCGGTCTTCTTCGCGACTGCGACGATCTTGTCGATGTCGAGGTAGGAGTCGGCGGGGGTAGCGCCGCCCAGGGAGTGGGCCTCGTCGGCCAGGCGCACGAAGAGGGCATCCCGGTCGGGATCGGCGTACACGGCGACACTGCCGATGCCGGCGTCCCTGCACGCACGGATCACGCGGACCGCGATTTCGCCTCGGTTGGCGATCAGAACCTTCTGCAACGGCTTGACGTCAGGCACGACTCTCCTCGGTGTCCGGTGATCCATCGCGGAGTCTATGACCAGCAGCGTCCGCGCTCGGGCGAGGTCCCGCACCGCAGGTCGCGGAGCTCCACCCGTCCGGTTCGGCCGACGCCGTCCGCGCGCCTACTATCGACCCCATGACTGATGTGACCGCCGACACCTCGGGGACGGACTCGGCCCGCCAGCGCTGGCAGCGACGCTACGACGACGCGCTCGACAGCGGCCGGGTGCGCGACGCCGACTTCACCACGCTCTCCCAGATGGAGGTAGAGCCCGCCTACGGGACCGAGGACTCCGAGTGGCCGGGGGAGTTCCCCTACACGCGCGGTCTGTACGCGACCGGTTATCGGGGACGCGCCTGGACCATCCGTCAGTTCGCAGGCTTCGGCAACGCCGAGCAGACCAACGAGCGCTACAAGATGATCCTCGGCCGCGGTGGTGGCGGCCTCTCGGTCGCCTTCGACATGCCGACGCTGATGGGGCACGACTCAGACAGCCCGAAGAGCCTGGGCGAGGTCGGCCACTGCGGGGTGGCGATCGACTCCGCGGCCGACATGGACGTGCTGTTCAACGAGATCCCGCTCGACGAGGTCACCACGTCGATGACGATCAGCGGCCCGGCCGTCCCCATCTTCTGCATGTACCTCGTCGCCGCCGAGCGGCAGGGCGCGGACGTCGGCAAGCTCAACGGCACCCTGCAGACCGACATCTTCAAGGAGTACATCGCCCAGAAGGAGTGGCTCTTCGGTCCGGAGCCGCACCTGAAGCTGATCGGCGACCTGATGACGTACTGCGCCGAGCAGATCCCCGCCTACAAGCCGCTGAGCGTCTCCGGGTACCACATCCGTGAGGCCGGATCCACAGCAGCGCAGGAGCTCGCGTTCACCCTCGCCGACGGCTTCGGCTACATCGAGCTCGGCCTCTCGCGGGGGCTGGACATCGACGTGTTCGCCCCCGGCCTGAGCTTCTTCTTCGACAGCCACCTCGACTTCTTCGAGGAGATCGCGAAGTTCCGGGCCGCGCGCAGGATCTGGGCGCGCTGGGTGCGTGACGTCTACGGCGCCAAGTCCGAGAAGGCGCAGTGGATGAGGTTCCACACCCAGACCGCAGGGGTCTCGCTGACGGCCCAGCAGCCCTACAACAACGTCGTCCGCACCGGGATCGAGGCGCTCGCCGCGGTGCTCGGTGGGACCAACTCCCTGCACACCAACGCCCTGGACGAGACGCTGGCGCTGCCCAGCGAGCAGGCTGCGGAGATCGCGCTGCGCACCCAGCAGGTGATCATGGAGGAGACCGGCGTCGTCAACGTGGCCGACCCGCTGGGTGGGTCGTACTACGTCGAGGCGCTCACCGACAAGATCGAGGCCGAGGCCAACGCGATCTTCGACAAGATCCTCGAGATGGGTGGCTCGGACCTGCGGCACGACCAGACCGAGGCCCTGGCCGCGTCGGCGCTCACGGGCGCCAACCCGGTCACCAAGGGGCTGCTCCGCGGCATCGAGGACGGGTGGTTCATGTCGGAGATCGCCGATGCGGCGTTCGCCTACCAGGTCGCTCTGGAGAAGGGCGAGAAGAGGGTCGTGGGTGTGAACTGCCACCACGACTCGGTGACCAGCGACCTGGAGATCCTGCGCGTCTCGCACGAGGTGGAGACCGAGCAGGTGCGCGTCCTGGCTGAGCGGCGGTCCCGCCGTGACGAGGCGGCGATCGCCACTGCCATCGAGGAGATGCTCACCGCGGCGCGCGAGGACCGCAACATGATCCCGCCGATGCTGGAGGCGTGCCGCGCGGAGGCGACCCTCGGCGAGATCTGTGACGCACTGCGCGCCGAGTGGGGCGTCTACCGGGAGCCGGCCCGCTTCTGAGCCGTGCCGGGCCGCTCCACCGGATCAGTCCTGCGGCTGCAGGTGCTGGCGCAGGGCCCGCGCCATCAGGCCCATCTCGGTGCGTGCGTTGCCCGGGTTGAGGAAGTAGTGATCGGCGTGCGGCACCACGCGGTGACGCACGGGGACGCCCGCCGCGGCCAGCCGCCGTGCGTAGGCATCCCCCTCCCGTCGGAGCAGGTCGACCTCCGCGGTGACCACCATCGCCGGCGGTAGGCCCTCGAGCCGCTCTGCCAGGAGCGGGGAGGCATAGGGCTCCGAGCGCCGGGCCTCGTCCCGGAAGTAGGTGCCGCGCACGAGCGCGAGCACCGATTCCCCGAGCATGGGCGAACCAACGGGCTGCTTCTCGGCGTACCCCTCGGTGAGGTTGAGGGACGGCACTCCCAGGAGCTGGAGCCTGGCGTCGAAGGTGCCGGTGTCGCGGGCGAGCAGGCACGCTGCCGCCGCCAGGTTGCCGCCCGCGCTGAACCCGCCGATCGCGAGCCGGGCGCCGTCGAGACCGAGCTGGTGACCGTGCTCCGCCACGTGGGCGGTCACGTCGTGCACTTCCTCGTGCGCGACCGGGTAGCGGACCTGAGGGGCCGCGTCGTAGTCGACGCTCAGCACCGCGACCCCCGCCTCCGCCACGACGAAGCGGGCGAAGAAGTCGTCCATGCGCGGGTAACGCATGATGAACGCGCCGCCGTGCAGGTGCACGTAGACGGGAGGGTTCGCCACACCGGGTGGACGGTAGATCTCGCAGCGCACGCCACCGTGGCGCGTGGGGACCGTGACCGGCTCCGGTGCCGGCAGGTCGCGGCCGGCGATCTGCAGTGCGCTGCCGTACCGCACCGTCAGCGGCGCGCTCTTCTGCATCAACCAGGCGCGGGCGGCTGCGGCTCTCACAGCGGGCATTCGGCGCGAAACGCTGCCCGGATTGGGTCAGGCCGGCCGGTGCGCCGCGGATGAGGTCGGGAGGATGAGCGCGAAGACGCTGCCGCCACCGGCCGGGGCCTCGCTCACCCAGATACGACCACCGTGCCGCTCCACGATCCGTTTGCAGATGGCCAGCCCCAGCCCCGTGCCGCCGTACCCCACGCCGCCGCCGCGGTGGAACTGCTCGAAGACCAGTTCGCGCTGGTCTGCCGGTACGCCGATGCCGTTGTCGCGAACCCGGACGGTGACCCAGCCGTCCTGGGGGGGCTCCGCCGAGACCTGGACCAGCGGCGTCGTGCCCTCGTCGACGTACTTCAGCGCGTTGCCGATGAGGTTGTCGAAGACCTGGGACAGCAGGGGCTCGTCGCCCCAGACCTCCGGCAGGTCGCCCACCTCGATCCGAGCTTCGACGGTCATCGGCCCGGTCCGTGCGGCGGCAAGCTTGGTGACCAGCTCGTGCAGGTCGACGGTCTCGCACCGCAGGTTCCGGTCGGCGGCGACGGCGTTGCCCAACAGGTCGGTGATCAGCCCACGCATGCGCTCCGCGGACGACTGGATGCTGGCGAGCATCGGCTCGGCGGTCTGACGGGACACGACCTCGGCACCCTGGAACTCCTCCTGGAGCGCGTCCGCCCAGCCGCTCAGCACCGTCAGCGGGTTGTTCAGGTCGTGCGCCACGGTGCCGGCGAAACCGGTGAGGTCCTCACGGTGCTCGCGCTCCGCGGTCACGTCGCGCACGGTCACCATCACCCTGGGGACCCGGTCGGGTGCAGGGGGAAGCGCCACCGCACCGATCTCGACCGTGCGCCGCGGTTGGTCGCCGGTCGAGACCAGGTAGAAGTCCTGGCGCTCGATCGGCTCCCCTTTCAGCGCACGAAGGTAAGGCAGGTCATCCTCGCCGAGCGGCCGCCCGTCCAGGTGGAAGAGGTGGTACTCCGTGGCCGGCTTGACGTATGCGTCCCCGCCGCCGGGTGGAGGCGCCGTCTGCGGGAACAGCTGCCTCAGGGCGCTGTTGGTGTGCAGGAAGCGGCCACCCTGCTCGATGATGGCGACGCCGTCGGTCAGGTGCTCCAGCATCAGGTCGAGCTCGTCCCGGACCCGCGCGGCCCGCGCCTCGGACAGGGTCAGCCGCTCCACCGTCTGGGAGAGCAGCTCGCGGCTGAGGCTGACCACCATGGCGGTCACGGTCATCACGACCACGAAGAACTGCGTGACCAGCGCCCGGCCCGAGACCCAGCCGAGCTCTGCGAGCGGGCCGTACGACTCGGCGGTGAAGGCGATCGTGACCCCGCTCACGCCCAGGGCGAACCCGGCCGAGGTCACCGGGGTGAAGCGCAGCGACACCCAGACCACACCGAGGATCATCACGAACAACGTCGGCACACCGGGGAACCTGACGAAGCTGAACCACATCGACGCCGTCGTGAGGGCGCTGACTGCCACGAACTCGGTCGCCCGGCCGACGCTCCACAAGGTCATGGGCCGCGTCGAGTCGCTCCAGCGGGCGAGCGTGCCACCCACCAGCAGGCCGAACGTGCCGAACGCCACCAAGCTGGCCGTGGCTCGTCCCGCGCGTAGCCACATGGACTGCCACGTCTCGTCGAGCAGCCACACGCCGAGCCCGGTGCGGAGGGTCGCGAAGAGGGTCGCGCTGGTCACGACGAGCAACAGGAGGAGGCCGAAGTCCGAGGGTCGTGACAGTGGCTGCCGTCCGCCGCTGCCCCAGAGCTGCGGTCTCCGCAGGCGCAGTCCCAGCAGCACAGCCGGAGCCGGCAGGAGCAGCACCAGCCCGAGGGCCGCGGCGAGTGGCCCGTCACCCGAGACGATCGGAACCAACAGTGCCAGGAACGCAAGGAGCGGGACGTCGACCCGCCAGGACCTGGGATCGCCGCTCGCCAGCCACAGGAACGCGACACCGACGGCGGGACCGAAGGTGTCAGTCCCTGGCGAGACGAGGGAGTTGCGGCTGAGCAGGCTTGCGGCGATGAACGCGGCCGCCCACAGCAGCTGCCGGCTGACCCCGGGCAGGCGTTGTCCACGCAAGTGCTCCCTCACCACCACCCGAGTATGGACCGGACCCACCGGTCGCGGACGAGCCGCGCCGGTTGACACAATGGGTCTCATGACTCAGCAGCCATTCTCGCGACCAGGAGCCGTCGACCTCTCCGGCCTCCAGCGACCCGCCAGCTCCGCCCCCGGGGAGGCGGCGGCGGGCAGCACCGCCTACGCCCTCGAAGTGACCGAGGAGAACTTCCAGACGGTGCTGGAGGCCTCACGCACCGCTCCGGTGCTGCTGGCCTTCGAGAGCCCCGGTCGCTCGCCGGAGAGCGTGCAGCTCGCCGACTCGATGCAGACCCTGTCGAACGAGTTCGAGGGGCGGTTCCTCCTCGGCCGGATCGACATCGACGCGGTGCCGCAGATCGCCCAGGCCATGCAGATCCCGTCGGTGCCCCTCGTGGTGCTCGTGGCACAGGGGCGGCCGATGCCGCTGATCCAGAACACAGCGCCGCTCGAGGAGCTGCGCCAGGCGATCACCCAGGTGCTCCAGCAGCTCACCGCCAGCGGGGTCACCGGGCGCCACCAGCCTCGAACGGCGTCGGGACCGGTGGACGAGGACAGCGGCGAGGAGCAGCTCGACCCGCGATACGTGCCGGCGCAGGAGGCGCTGGAACGCGGCGACATCGCCGGCGCCGTGACCGAGTACCAGAAGCTGGTCGACGCCAACCCCGCCGACGCCGAGGCGGTCAACGGCCTGGCCATGGCACGCCTGCTCCAGCGCACCGAGGGCGTGGACCTCGCCCAGGCCCGGGCGGCCGCAGCCGCCGACCCCCACGACGTCGCGGCCCAGACGATGGTGGCCGACCTCGATCTGCTCGGCGGCCACGTCGAGGACTCCTTCGTCCGGTTGATCGAGCTGGTGCGGCGCACGTCGGGGGCGGAGCGCGACGCGGCCCGGACCCACCTGATCGGCCTGTTCGGTGCCGTCGGCGACGCCGACCCACGGGTCGTGCGGGCTCGGCGCGACCTGGCGTCGGCCCTGTTCTGACTGGTTCGATCCGGTCTAGGCAGGATCGAACCTCCTGTTCACCCCGGACCGAAATAGGCATACGGTCGGCTGACACGAGGTCGGGGGGGCGTGCACCTGATGAAACATGGGGGCGGTGCGCGTTCTCGCTGGGGCGGGTGCGTCCGTGATCGCACTCGCCTCCCTCGTGGCCAGTTTCTGCGTGATCCTGCCCAGCGTTGAGTCGCCCGTGCCACGCTGTCGTCATGGACGATCGCGCCGCCACCATGCGGCCCAGGCGCCTGTCCGGTCCGAGCCAGCTCTACGTGACCACGGTCGGGGCCGTGGCGGTGCTCGGCCTGGTCGGCGGGTCCAGCTGGTGGCACGTCGCGCTGGTCGTGCTGGCCCTCCCGCTCAGCCTGCTCGCGCTCTGGATCGGGTTCTACGGAGGGACCGCGCTCGGCTTCGTGCTGGGTGACGCGCCGAGCGAGCTGTCGTGGCCCGTTGCCGTCCTGTGGGTGGGCGTGTGGACCGCCACGGCGTGGATCAACGCGCAGCTGCTCGAGAAGGTGCTCCGGGCCGGCTGGCGCGCGATCGCGCCGCGTCCCTTCGAGCCCGACGAGGACTGAGTCAGTCGGGCAGCCCGCGTCCGCTCTCGGTGTACGACGGACCGGGTGCTCCGGAGAGATTGCGCAGGGCGGCCTCGATGCGCCGGGCCGTGAAGTCCGCGCACCGCTCGCGAACCTCCGCGATCGTGAAGAACCCCGCGGAGCGGATCTCGCGTTCCTGCCGGACGATGTCGTCGACCACGCTCGGGTCGTGCTCGCCGCCGTCGAAGACCAGGCAGATCGCGTCGTCCCAGCCACCCCACGGCGGCAGCCAGTCGGTGAGCAGCAGCCGACCTGCCTGGACCTTCAGCCCGAGCTCCTCCTCGACCTCGCGGGCCACGGCGAGCTGCGGGGACTCGCTGACCTCGACCACCCCGCCGGGCAGGTCGAAGTCGCGCTTGTAGGTGAGCTGGCACAGCAGGACCCGGCCGTCGGTGGACCGGATGAGCATCTGGCTGATCCCACGCTTGCGCGGCAGGAACGAGTTGAGCAGCGACCGGAACCCCTGCGGGTCGTCGAGCGGCACGTCATCGGCGAGGCGCGCGTAGACGATCCGGTCGCGCCGCGCCTCGACCCCCCGGGCCACGCCCTCGCGCATCAACCCGGAGAACGTCGCGATGCGCTGCGCGACGGCATCGCTCGGGTCGACGTAGGTCTCGACCCGGGTGGCCCCGCCCTTGAAGGCGCGCTCGACGGCATTCGTGACCTCACTGCTGGACTCACCCAGACCCCGCGCCTGGAGCTCCGCGGACCAGGACACCCGGACGACTCCGGGGGAGACGTCGTTCAGCTCGGCAGACACGCCGCCACCCTAGGCGAACCCGCCAACGCCCGATGCGTGGATCACCGCCCGGGGCTGGCCAGCCAGAGCGTGCCCAGCGGAGGCACCCGCAGGCGCGCGGAGGCCGGCTGACCGTTGTGCGGGCTGTCCTGGGCGGTCACCGTGCCGAGGTTGCCCACGCCGGAACCGCCGTAGATCTCGGCGTCGCTGTTGACGACCTCGGTCCAGTCACCGGCGAACGGCAGTCCGATCGCGTAGTCCTCATGCGGGACCGCGGCGAAGTTCGAGACGCAGACCAGCGCGCTTCCGTCGGAGCCCCAGCGCACGAAGGCCACGGTGTTGCGGCCCGCGTCGTCGGCCTCCAGCCACTGGAACCCCGCCGGGTCGCAGTCCTGCGACCACAGCGCCGGGCGATCGGTGTAGACCCGGTTGAGGTCCGCGACCAGCCGACGTACCCCGTCGTGGGAGGGGTCGCCCAGCAGGTGCCAGTCCAGCGAACGCTGCTCGGCCCACTCGCCGTCCTGGGCGAACTCCTGGCCCATGAACAGCAGCTGCTTGCCCGGGTGGGCCCACTGCCACGACAGGAACCCGCGCACGTTGGCGAGCTGCTGCCAGCGGTCGCCGGGCATCTTGCGCAGCAGCGACCCCTTGCCGTGCACGACCTCGTCGTGGCTGATCGGCAGCATGTAGTTCTCGGAGAAGGCGTAGACCATGCTGAAGGTCAGCTGGTTGTGGTGGTAGATGCGGTGCACCGGGTCGCGAGAGATGTACTCGAGGCTGTCGTGCATCCAGCCCATGTTCCACTTGAAGCCGAAGCCGAGGCCTCCGGCGCTGGTCGGCTTGGTCACCCCGGGCCATGAGGTGGACTCCTCCGCGAGGGTGATCGCTCCCGGCACCCGCTTGTAGACGGTGCCGTTGAGCTCCTGGAGGAAGTGCACCGCCTCGAGGTTCTCGCGGCCCCCCTCGACGTTGGGCTGCCACTCGCCCTCCTCGCGCGAGTAGTCGAGGTAGATCATCGAGGCCACGGCGTCGACCCGGATGCCGTCGATGTGGAACTCCTCGAGCCAGTACAGGGCGTTGGCCACCAGGAAGTTGCGCACCTCCTTGCGCCCGAAGTTGAACACGAACGTGCCCCAGTCGGGGTGCTCGCCCCGGCTCGGGTTCGGGTCCTCGTACAGCGCGGTCCCGTCGAAACGCGCCAGGGCGAAGTCGTCCTTGGGGAAGTGCGCCGGCACCCAGTCGACGATGACGCCGACGCCGGCGTGGTGCAGCGCCTGAACGAGCCGGCGGAAGCCGTCCGGGTCCCCGAAACGAGAGGTGGGGGCGTAGTAGGAGGTGACCTGGTAGCCCCAGGAGCCGCCGAACGGGTGCTCCATCACGGGGAGCAGCTCCACGTGGGTGAAGCCCATCTCGACGACGTACGCCGTGAGCTGCTCGGCGAGCTCGTCATAGCTGAGCGGTCCGCCGCCGTCGTGCTTGCGCCACGAGCCGAGGTGCACCTCGTAGACGGACATCGGCCGCTGGTCCGGTCGGTCCGTCGCGGCCCGGGCACTCATCCAGGCGTCGTCGGTCCAGACGTGGTTGCTGGCGAAGACGCGGGACGCGGTGGCCGGTGGGACCTCGGTCCAGGCTGCCATCGGGTCGGCCTTGTCGCGCCACTGCCCGTCGGCGCCACGGATGTGGAACTTGTAGCTCTCACCGGAACCGATGCCGGGGACGAAGGTCTCCCACACCCCGGACCCGCCGACGGATGCCATCGGGTTGCGGCTGCCGTCCCAGCTGTTGAAGTCGCCGCGGACCTGGACCTCCTGCGCGTTCGGCGCCCAGACGCGGAAGGCGGTGCCGCCGGGCCCCGGGTGGGCTCCGAGTGCCTGCCAGAGCTGTTCGTGGCGTCCCTCGTTGATGAGATGTATGTCCAGGTCACCGATCGTCGGTTCACTCATCGGTCTGCTCCGATCCGTTCGATTGCCTGCATGGGGATGCCCAGCCAGGTGGGACGGTTGCGCGCTTCGTAGATGACCTCGTAGACGGCCTTGTCGGCCTCGTAGGCGTCCATCATGGCCAACTCGGCCTCGGTGAGCGGCGACCCGCCGTGCTCGAGGCGTTGCTCGACGTAGCCGTCGAGGAACGCCTTGCGGTTGCGGTCGAGCCACTCCTGGGCACGATAGGTCACCTGGGGGCCCGGGTCGTCGGGTCCGTAGAGGTCCTTGACGACCGACTGGGCGGCGTAGTCGAACGAGCGCAGCATCCCGGCGACGTCACGCCAGGTGGAGTCGGGCAACCGACGCTCCGGGAGCGACTTGGCCGGCTCGCCCTCGAAGTCGACGATCTTCCAGCCCCTCGAGGTCCGCAGCGTCTGGCCCAGGTGCAGGTCGCCGTGGACCCGCTGGGCGGCGCCGCCGGCCTGCTCGAGGCGGGCGAAGACCCGCTCCAGCGCTTCGCGGTGGTCGGCGAGCGCAGGCACGACCGTGATGGCGTCTGCCAGACGCTGCCGCATGGCGGCGGTCGTGCCCGGCGCGTCGAACGCTTCGGTGCCGAACTCCGAGCGCATCAGCTCGTGGACCTCGCTGACCACGACGCCGAGCCGGTGCGCCTCGCCGGCGAAGTCACCTCCGACCTCGTCCGCGTGCAGGTCAGCCTCGGCGAACAGGTTGCGCGCACTCGACAGGGCGAGGTCCCAGCCGTCACTGGCTGTGCGCAGGAACTGCTGGAGCATCGCCAGCTGGATCGGCTCGGACTCGGTGGGCAGCTCCACCCAGCCGTAGAGCTCGGCCACGCTGTGGGACCCGCTGCGGGTCAGCGCCTCGTGGATCTCGATGTCGGGGTTGACCCCTGGGGTCACCCGGCGGAACACCTTCATCAGGGCGTCGTCACCGAAGGCGAGCGAGGAGTTGCTCTGCTCCCCACTGAACAGGGTGGAGTGCACTGACATGTCGAGGTCGTGCTTCCCGGTGCGGTGGAAGGTCAGCCCGGTGTCGGCGACGGAGTGCGGCTGCTCGGGACTGGCCTGCTCGAACGCCTCGAGCCACGACTGCGTGGCCTCCCGGTCGTGCAGGGCGTCGTAGACGTGACGACCCTCCACCAGGGCGATGCGGGCGTGGGCGAGCCGGTCCTGCGGCACGGCGTACGACGAGACCGGCACCTGGTAGAGATCGGAACCGCCGTCGAGGAAGGCCAGCGTGATCAACGCGACGCTGACCCGCGGCTCACCCTCACGGAGCTGGAGCACGCGCACGTCGGAGACCTGGAAGTCGCGACCCTTGCCGCCGAACCACCGGGCCTGGCTGATGAACTCCACCAGGGCGGGCTCGAGCGGCTCGGTGGGTGCGCCGGTCTTCTCGGGAGTCACGCGGGACTCCCCTCGAGTGCTCCGACCCGGTCGCCGGCGTCTGCCGGCACCGACTCGGGGGTCTCGGTCGCCGTCGCGGGCTCGTCGTGGACGGTCTCGCGCGGCTCGGTCGGCGTCTCGTTGTGCGGCAGCCGGATCCAGTAGAACCCGTAGCCGCCCAGCGTCAACAGGTACGGCAGCTCCCCGATCGGTGGGAACCGCACCCCGCCGAGCAGCTCCACCGGCCGGATCCCCTCCCACCGGCGCAGGTCGAGCTCGACGGGCTGGGGGAACCGGCTCAGGTTGTTCACGCACAGCACCGTGTCGGTGTAGCCGTTCTCGTCGGTGTGCTCGCGGACGTAGGACAGCACGGACGGGTTGGATCCGCCGAGGTCGATGAACTCGCCGAGGCCGAAGCACGGGTGCTGCTTGCGGGCGTGGATCATCCGTCGTGTCCAGTGCAGCAGCGAGGAGGAGTTGTCCAGCTCGGTCTCCACGTTGACGCGCTGGTACCCGAAGACCGGGTCCTGGATCACCGGCAGGTGCAGCTTGCCGGGCGTGGCGACGGAGAAACCACCGTTGCGGTCGGGGGTCCACTGCATCGGGGTGCGGACCCCGTCTCGGTCTCCGAGCCAGATGTTGTCGCCCATCCCGATCTCGTCGCCGTAGTAGAGGACGGGCGAACCGGGCAGCGAGAGCAGGAGCGCGGTGAAGAGCTCCATCCGGTTGACGTCGTTGTCCAGCAGCGGGGCCAACCGTCGACGGATGCCGATGTTGGCCTTCATCCGTGGGTCCTTGGCGTACTCGTCCCACATGTAGTCGCGGTCGTCGTCGGTGACCATCTCGAGGGTCAGCTCGTCGTGGTTGCGCAGGAAGATGCCCCACTGGCAGCCGTCGGGGATCGCGGGGGTCTGCTCCAGGATCTCGGAGATCGGGAACCGGTTCTCGCGTCGCACGGCCATGAAGATGCGCGGCATCACCGGGAAGTGGAAGCACATGTGGCACTCGTCGCCGGGGGAGAGGTACTCACCGGAGTCCGGGTCGCGCTTGCCGCCGAAGTAGTCGACGACGTCGGAGGGCCACTGGTTCGCTTCGGCGAGCAGGACCCGCCCGGGGTAGTTGTCGTCGACGTAGCGACGGACCTGGCGCAGGGCCTCGTGGGTCTCGGGCAGGTTCTCGCCGTTGGTGCCCGGGCGCTCGTAGAGGTAGGGGACTGCGTCGAGGCGGAAGCCGTCGAGGCCGAGGTCGAGCCAGAAGCTCATCGCCTCCAGCATGGCCTCCATGACCTTGGGGTTGTCGAAGTTGAGGTCGGGCTGGTGGGAGAAGAACCGGTGCCAGTAGTACTGCTGGCGCACCGGGTCCCACGTCCAGTTCGAGGGCTCGGTGTCGACGAAGATGATGCGGGCTTCCTCGTAGAGCTCGTCGGTGTCGGACCAGACGTAGAAGTCGCCGTAGGGACCGTCAGGGTCCTCCCGGCTGGCCTGGAACCACGGGTGCTGGTCACTGGTGTGGTTCATGACGAAGTCGATGATCACGCGGATGTCGCGCTTGTGGGCCTCGTCGAGGAAGTGGTGGAAGTCCTCGACGGTGCCGGCCTCGGGGAGGATGTTGGTGTAGTCGGCGACGTCGTAGCCGCCGTCACGCAGCGGCGAGCTGAAGAACGGCGGCACCCACAGGCAGTCCACCCCGAGCCAGTGCAGGTAGTCCAGCTTCTCGGTCAGCCCACGGAAGTCGCCGACACCGTCGGCGTTGGAGTCCTTGAACGAGCGCACGAGCACCTCGTAGAACACGGCCGTCTTGAACCAGTCGGGCTGGTCGTAGCCACCGAGGAGTGGCCCGGCAGGGGTGCCGTCACCGGGCACCATCATCTCGCTCATGCGCGTCCCTTCACGCTGAGCACGTGGGCGGGCTCGACGTGCGGGTCGAGGTGCACGTAGTTGTGCGCACCCCAGTTCCAGACCTGACCGGTGATCGCGTCGTGCACGGGGAACGTCTCCTCCCAGCCGATCCCGAGCGCCGGCAGATCCAGGTGCACCGTGGTGGTGCGTGGGCAGCGCGGGTCGAGGTTCACGACCACGATGACCGTGTCGGTCTCCCCGCCCTCCGAGCCATCCCCCGATAGGGACCCGGTCGAAACCTGCTTGCTGAAGACGAGGACGGCGTCGTCGTCGCTGGAGTGGATGGTCACGTTGCGCAGCTGCTGCAACGCGGGGTGCGCCCGCCGCACCTGGTTGAGCCGGGTGAGGTACGGCGCCAGCGACTGCCCGCTCCGCTCGGCGGCCTCCCAGTCGCGGATGCGGATCTGGAACTTCTCGGAGTCGAGGTACTCCTCGCTGTCCGGCTTGACGGCCACGTGCTCGTAGAGCTCGTAGCCGGCGTACACGCCCCAGCTCGGGGAGCCGGTCGCGGCGATGACGGCGCGGATCTTGAACGCCGGCGGGCCGCCGTGCTGGAGGAACTCGTGCAGGATGTCGGGGGTGTTGACGAAGAAGTTGGGACGCAGCACCGCCGACGTCTCCCGCGACACCTCGTGCAGGTAGGTCTCCAGCTCGCTGCGGCGCGTGCGCCAGGTGAAGTAGGTGTAGCTCTGGTGGAACCCCACGGTCGCCAGCGCCTGCATCATCGGCGGCTTGGTGAAGGCCTCTGAGAGGAACAGCACGTCGGGGTCGGTGGCGCGGATGCGACCGAGCAGCCACTCCCAGAACGCGACCGGCTTGGTGTGCGGGTTGTCGACCCGGAAGATGCGCACCCCGTGAGCCATCCAGTGCCGGATCAGCCGCTCGCACTCGGCGTAGATCCCGTCGGGGTCGTTGTCGAAGTTGATCGGGTAGATGTCCTGGTACTTCTTCGGCGGGTTCTCCGCGTAGGCGATCGTGCCGTCGGCCCGGGTGGTGAACCACTCGGGGTGAGCCTTCGTCCAGGGGTGGTCGGGGGCAGCCTGCAGCGCGAAGTCCAGCGCCACCTCGAGCCCGACGCGCCGTGCCTCCTTGACGAAGGCGTCGAAGTCCTTCAGCTTGCCCAGGGCGGGGTGCACGGCGTCGTGCCCGCCGTCCTTGCTGCCGATGGCCCACGGCGAACCGACGTCGTCGGCGGTCGGGGTCAAGGTGTTGTTGGAGCCCTTGCGGTTGACCTCGCCGATCGGGTGGATCGGGGGCAGGTAGATCACGTCGAAGCCCATCGCGGCGACCGCCTCCAGCCGCTTCGCCGCGGTGCGGAACGTCCCGCTGACGACCTTGCCGGTGCGTGCGTCGACCCGAGCGCCCTCGGAGCGTGGGAAGAACTCGTACCACGACGAGAACAGCGCACGTTGACGGTCGGCGAAGAAGCCGTAGGGCCCCTCGGTCGTGAGCAGGTCGCGCAGCGGGTGATCGGCGAAGACCCGGCCCATGGCCTCCGACTCGGCCGCGGCCAGACGCGCCTCCACCGGGCGCTTGATGTCGCCGAGCGCCTTGGTGGCGTCCTTGACCAGCCCCTTGTCGTGGCGGTCCAGCTTGCTCTCGGCCGAGACCCGCTCGAGCAGCAAGGCCCCCTCGGCGAACATCAGCTCCACGTCGACCCCGGCGCGGATCTTGATGCCGGCGTCGTGCAGCCAAGTCGCTATCGGGTCGCTCCAGGCCTGCACCTCGAAGGACCAGGAGCCCTCGGCGTCCGGGCACACCGTCGCCGACATCCGGGAGACCTGTCCCTCCACGGGGTGCATCCGCTGCGGGGGCCGGCGTACGCCGTCGGGGTCGGTGAGCACCACCTCGGCTCCCAGCTGGTCGTGTCCCTCGCGGAAGACCAGGGCGGTGATGTCGAAGATCTCGCCCACCGATGCCTTCGCCTGGTGCCGTCCGTGATTGACGACGGGTGTCACGTCCATGACTGGGATACGTCCGACCATGCGCCTCAGACTTGCGAAGTCCGGGCGTTCACGCAAACGTGCGCCCCACTGGCTGCTTTCGGGCAGGGCAATTCGGCAGTCCGCGTTGGATCGTTCCAAAGTTCTGGGTTAGCGTTGCCTGGTGCGTGCCATTCGACGATTCACAGTCCGCCCTGTCCTGCCCGAGGCCCTCCAGGCGCTCGGCGAGCTCGCCACGAACCTGCGATGGTCGTGGCACCCGGAGACCCAGGACGTCTTCGCCGCCATCGACGCCGACATCTGGCGCGCGAGCGGCCGCGACCCGGTCAAGACCCTCGGTGCGGTCTCGACCGCCCGGCTCGAGGAGCTGGCCGTCGACGAGACGTTCCTGCAGATGCTGGAGGTGGCCCGGGCCGACCTCGCGCAGTACCTGACCGGCGACCGCTGGTTCCAGCGCGCTGCCCGGGAGACCGGCCCCGAAGCGCCGACCCTGCCGCGCGGGATCGCCTACTTCTCGCCGGAGTACGGCATCACCTCGGTGCTGCCGCAGTACTCCGGCGGTCTCGGCATCCTGGCCGGTGACCACCTCAAGACGGCCAGCGATCTCGGCATCCCGCTGACGGGCGTCGGCCTTCTCTACCAGTTCGGCTACTTCCGCCAGCAGTTCTCACGCGAGGGCTGGCAGCTGGAGAGCTATCCCGTCCTCGACCCCGACGGTCTGCCGATCACGCTGCTGCGCGAGCAGGACGGGACCCCGGCCCAGGTGCGCATCTCGGTCCCCGGTGAGCACGAGCTCGCCGCCCGCATCTTCGTCGCCCACGTCGGTCGGGTGCCGCTCCTGCTGCTCGACACCGACATCGAGGAGAACGACGGGCCGTTGCGCGAAGTCACCGACCGGCTCTACGGCGGCACCTCGGAGCACCGGCTCCTCCAGGAGCTGCTGCTCGGCGTCGGTGGCGTGCGCGCGATCCGTGCCTACTCCCGGATCACCGGTGCCGCCGAGCCCGAGGTGTTCCACACCAACGAGGGTCACGCCGGCTTCCTCGGCCTGGAGCGGATCCGTGAGCTGACAGTCGCCGACGGCGGTCCCGGCCTCGACTTCGACACGGCCGTCGAGGTCACTCGTGCCGGCACGGTGTTCACCACGCACACCCCGGTCCCGGCGGGCATCGACCGCTTCCAGCGTGACCTGATCGAGCAGTACTTCGGCCCACAGAGCCCCGTCCCCGGCGTGCCGACCGACCGGATCCTGCGCCTCGGTGCCGAGGACTACGAGGGCGGTGACTCGGGCGTGTTCAACATGGCCGTCATGGGCTTCCGCCTGGCCCAGCGCGCCAACGGCGTCTCCGAGCTGCACGGCGAGGTGAGCCGCGGCATGTTCAACGGCCTGTGGCCCGCCTTCGACGAGGCCGAGGTCCCGATCACCTCGATCACCAACGGCGTGCACGCCCCCACGTGGGTGGCCCGCGAGGTGTTCGAGCTCGCCAGCAACCAGGGCGCCGACACCGACTCCGACTCCAACGAGGTCTGGGACGTCGTGGACAAGGTGCCCTCGACCGACCTGTGGGCCACGAAGCGAGACCTGCGTCAGCGCCTCGTGCTCGACGCGCGTGCCCGGCTGCGCAAGTCGTGCCTCAAGCGTGGCCAGACCGGGGCAGAGCTCGGCTGGATCGACACGGCCCTGGACCCGGACGTGCTGACCATCGGGTTCGCGCGCCGGGCGGCGTCGTACAAGCGCCTGACGTTGATGCTCAGCGATCCCGCCCGCCTCAAGCGGCTCCTCCTGCACCCCGAGCGGCCCATCCAGCTGATCATGGCCGGCAAGGCGCACCCCGCCGACGACGGTGGCAAGAAGCTGATCCAGGCGATCGTCGCGCTGGCCGACGACCCGGAGGTCCGCCACCGGATCGCCTACCTGCCCAACTACGACATCGCGATGGCCCAGCCGCTGTACCCCGGGTGCGACGTGTGGCTGAACAACCCGCTGCGCCCCTACGAGGCGTGCGGGACCTCGGGGATGAAGGCCGCGCTGAACGGCGGCCTGAACCTGTCCATCCTCGACGGCTGGTGGGACGAGTGGTACGACGGCAGCAACGGCTGGGCGATCCCGTCCGCCGACGGCGTCGAGGACCCCGACCTGCGTGACGACCTGGAGGCCAACGCGCTCTACGACCTGATCGAGAACGAGGTCGCGCCCCGGTTCTACGACCTCGACGACGAGGGCGTGCCGAACCGTTGGATCGAGATGGTCCGGCACACGCTGAAGTCGCTCGGCCCGAAGGTGCTCTCCACCCGGATGCTGCGTGAGTACGTCGCGAAGCTGTACTCGCCGGCCGCCGTCTCCGCCCGTGCGATGAACGACTCCTTCGAAGGTGCCGCAGAGCTGGCGACCTGGAAGTCGCGGCTCGTCACCGGCTGGTCCGAGGTGCGGATCGACCACGTCGAGACCGAGGGCCTCTCCGACAGCCCCGAGATCGGCGGTGGCATGGACATCAACGTCTTCGTCTCGCTCGGCAACCTCGACCCTGCGGACGTCGACGTCCAGATCGTCCACGGCCGGGTCAGCGGGGAGGACCAGCTGGTCGACACCTCCACCACGTCGCTGGCACTGGGGGAGACCTACGAGGGCGGACGCCACCGCTTCACCGGCCACCTCGAGCTGTCCCGCGCCGGCTCCTTCGGCTACACGGCCCGGATCCTCCCGCGCAACCCGGCCCTCGCCTCGCCGGCGGAGCTCGGGTTGGTCGCTTTCGCCTAGGGACTGGCGGTTTCACTGGGTCCCCAGTGAAACCGCCACTTCCCCCGCGTTGCAACGCGGGGGAAGTGCAAGTTCTTCGGGGGGAGCACCCCGTACGTCGACCGCGACGGTCAGGTCTGCTCGAGCAGGACCAGGCTCCGGGCGGCGAGGGTGATGACGCTGCCGGCCTTGACCTCGAGCCCCTCGGGGTTCTCCGGGTCAGTGGACAGCACCACGACCCCGTGCTGCACCCACTCGTTGGGGGGAAGCGTCACCGGGCAGGGGTGACCGGAGCCGTTGAGCCACAGCAGGAAGCTGCTGTCGCGCTGCTGCTCGCCGCGGGGGCCGGGGGAGCGGAGCGGGTCGCCGGAGACGAACATGCCCACCACGTGCAGGTCGGCGTCGAGCCAGTCGTCACCGGCCATCTCCCGTCCCGTGGGGTGGATCCACGCCAGGTCCTTGGGGCCGCCGACGATCGTGGGACGCCCCTCGAACCAGTGCCGCTGCCGCAGCGCCGGGTGCTCGCGCCTGATCCGCAGTGCCTTCGTGGTGATCTCGAAGATGTCCAGCCAGGCGTCGTCCGGCCGCCAGTCCACCCAGGAGACCTCGTTGTCCTGGCTGTAGGGGTTGTTGTTCCCGCGCTGCGTGCGGCCGCGCTCGTCGCCCGCGGTGATCATCGGGACGCCGTTCGACAGGCACAGGGTGGCGATCAGGTTCGCCGCCTGCTGGCGACGCAACGCGACCACCTCGGAGTCGTCGGTCTCGCCCTCCACACCGCAGTTCCATGATCGGTTGTTGTCGGTGCCGTCCCGGTTCCGCTCACCGTTGATCTCATTGTGCTTGTGGTTGTAGGAGACGAGGTCGCGCAGCGTGAACCCGTCGTGCGCCGTGATGAAGTTGATCGAGGCGTACGGCGAGCGGCCGTCATCGAGGTACAGGTCCGAGGAGCCGGCGAGCCGCGTGGCGACCGTGCGCACGCCGTCGCTGGCCGAGCGCCAGAAGTCGCGCATCGTGTCGCGGTACTGGTCGTTCCACTCCACCCAGGGCGGCGGGAACTCGCCGACGCGGTAGCCGTCGGACGAGGTGTCCCAGGGCTCGGCGATCAGCTTCGCGTGTCGCAGCACCGGGTCCTGGCCGATCGTGGTGAGCAGGTGACCCGCCATGTCGATGCTGTGCCCGGTCCGCGTCAGCGCCGACATCAGGTCGAAGCGGAACCCGTCCACGTGCATCTCGGTGATCCAGTAGCGCAGCGAGTCCAGGATCAGTCGCAACGCTGCCGGGTTCTCGGCGTTGACGGTGTTGCCGCACCCCGTGACGTCCCAGTAGGCGTCGGCCTCGTCGGCGCGCGGCGGGACCGCCGTCGCGCGCCGGTAGAAGGTGAGGTCGTCCAGGCCACGGAAGCTCAGGGTCGGTCCGTCGATGCCCGCCTCGCCGGTGTGGTTGTAGACGACGTCGAGGATCACCTCGATGCCGGCGTCGTGCAGGTTCTTCACCATCTGCTTGAACTCGGTGACCTGCTGTCCACGGTCGCCGGAGGCGGCGTACGCCGAGTGCGGGGCGAAGAAGCCGATGGAGTTGTAGCCCCAGTAGTTGGAGAGACCGTGCTGGAGCAGGTGCTGCTCGGAGACGAACTCGTGGATCGGCAGCAGCTCGACGGCCGTGACCCCCAGGTCGCGGAGGTAGTCGGTCACGACGGGGTGCCCCAGACCTGCGTAGGTGCCGCGCAGCTCCTCCGGGATGCGGTCGTGCAGCTTGGTGAAGCCCTTGACGTGCAGCTCATAGATCACGGTGTCGCGCCAGCGGCGCTGCATCGGCCGCTCCCCACCCCAGTCGAACCGGTCGTCGACGACCACGGCCTTGCCGACGTACGGCGCGGAGTCGCGGTCGTCGCGCTCGTCCAGGTGCTTGCGACCGTCAGCCGTGCGGACGTACCCGTAGACCGGGGACTCCATCCGGAACTCCCCGGACACGGCGCGCGCGTAGGGGTCGAGCAGCAGCTTGGCCGGGTTGAACCGACGTCCCTGGGCGGGCTCCCACGGCCCGTCCGCACGGAACCCGTAGCGCTGCCCGGGCCCGACGCCCGGTACCGCCCCGTGCCAGATGCCGAGGGTGCGCTCGGTCAGCTCATGACGCGTCTCGCGGTCGACGCCGCCATCCTCGTCGTACAGGCACACCCACAGCGCGTGGGCACCCGGGGCGTAGACCGCGAAGTTGGTCGACTCCCCGTCACAGGTGGCCCCCAGAGGCCAGCTCCGACCCGGCCACACCGTGACGCTCTCGTCCGTCGCCGACCACGTCCCTGGAGTCACCCCGTGATTATGCGGCCCTCCGGGAGCAACGTCCGGCGTACGGTCCAATCCCGGACATCGGGCCAGCCCCCCGACGCTGCGGGCCAGCGGTTAGGTTGACCCGACCGACGTCCGCACGTGGAAGAGGAGCAGTCAATGGAGTTCGTCCGTCTCGAGGTCGCCGACGGGGTCGGGACCATCCGACTCGACCGGCCGAAGATGAACGCCCTCGACGCCCAGATGCAGGAGGAGATCCGCGCGGCCGCACAGGAGGCCACGGAGCGCGACGACGTGAAGGCGGTCGTGGTCTACGGGGGCGAGCGCGTCTTCGCCGCCGGCGCGGACGTCAAGGAGATGGCGCAGATGTCCTACACGGACATGATCAAGCGCTCCGGCGGGCTCACCAGCGCGTTCAGCGCGGTGGCCCGGATTCCGAAGCCGGTGGTGGCCGCGGTCACGGGCTACGCCTTGGGTGGGGGCTGTGAGCTGGCGTTGTGCGCCGACATCCGCATCGCCGCCGACAACGCGACCCTGGGCCAGCCCGAGGTCTTGTTGGGCATCATTCCCGGCGCCGGCGGCACCCAGCGGCTCAGCCGACTGGTCGGGCCGAGCCGCGCGAAGGACATCATCTTCACCGGCCGCTTCGTCAAGGCGGACGAGGCGCTCCGGATCGGTCTGGTCGACAGGGTGGTCCCGGCAGAAGACGTCTACAGCGAGGCGCTCGCGTGGGCCGGCCAGTTCGCGGGAGCGGCGACGTACGCCGTCCGCGCGGCCAAGGAGGCGATCGACCGCGGTCTCGAGGTGGACCTCGAGACCGGGCTGGAGATCGAGCGCCAGCAGTTCGCGGCACTGTTCGCCACCCAAGACCGGAGCATCGGGATGGACTCCTTCGTCCAGAATGGTCCCGGCAAGGCCCAGTTCGAGGGGCGCTGAGCCCCAACCCTCATCACCGCCCCGGCACCACCCCCGGCCCCACCCCCGCCCCACCCGGCCCGACACCTCAGGAGTCACCTGTGAGCCCGAAAGTCAGCACCGACGGTTCCGCCGGTGGCAGCAGGCGCGTGAACGCGACCCAGGTGGTCGTCCGCACCAAGGTCGCCCGCGCCGTGCGGGTCGTGTTCGCCGCGCTCGCCGTGATCCTCGCGGCCGGGGCGGTGCTCGTCGTCCTCCGCGACAACATCAACGAGCAGAACTCGATCGTGGAGTTCGTCACGAGCGTGGCGGACACCGTCTCGGGTCCGTTCAGCAAGGACAACGGCGTCTTCGACTTCTCCGGCAAGAACGCCGAGTCCAAGAACGCCCTGCTGAACTGGGGCATCGCCGCGATCGTCTACCTGGTGATCGGCAGACTGCTGGCCAACGCCATCGCCCCCCGCAGCGCGCGCTGAGACTGCGAGGCTGTGACTCAACGCACCCAGGTCTGCTGTTTCTGAGCAGGTGACTCGGCGGTAACCTCTGAAATCTCGGAGCCGCGAACTCCATCCGTCCCTACGTTCAGGAGGGGCCCACCCCAGGGCCGATCGAACATGAACATTGTCGTCTGTGTGAAGTACGTACCCGACGCAACTGCCGACCGGCACTTCGAGTCGGACAACACCGTGGACCGCGTCGGCGTGCCGGGCCTGCTCTCGGAGCTCGACGAGTACGCCGTCGAGCAGGCTCTCCAGATCAAGGAGAAGTCCGAGGACGGGGAGGTCGAGGTGACAGCGCTCTGCGTCGGTCCCGAGGAGGCTTCCGAGGCGATCAAGAAGGCCCTGCAGATGGGCGCCGACAAGGGTGTCCACGTGGTCGACGACGCGATCGCCGGTTCGGATGCCCTGGCCACCTCGCAGCTGCTCGCCGCCGCCGTGACCAAGATCGGCGACGCAGACGTGGTGATGTGCGGCATGGCCTCGACCGACGCCAGCATGTCCGTCGTTCCCGCCATGCTGGCCGAGCGCCTCGACCTGCCCCAGGTCACCCTCGGCTCGGTCATCGAGCACCAGGGCAAGGAGTTCCGCATCAAGCGTGACGGCGACACCTCCACCGAGGTCATCGGCGCCACCGCACCGCTCGTGCTCTCGGTCACCGACCAGTCCGGCGAGGCGCGCTACCCGTCCTTCAAGGGGATCATGGCTGCGAAGAAGAAGCCGCTGGAGACGTGGTCGCTCAGCGACCTGGGCGTCGACGCGGCCGAGGTGGGTCTCGACGCCGCCTGGACGGTCGTGGAGAACACCGAGGAGCGGCCGCCGCGTACCGCCGGCGAGGTCGTGACCGACGAGGACGGCTCGGGGGCCACTGCCCTGGTCGAGTTCCTCGCCTCCAAGAAGTTCATCTGACGCCCACCGGCCAGCCCAGCCACCGAAGGAATCCAAGCCATGTCTGAAGTTCTGGTTCTCGTCGACCACGTCGACGGCAAGGTCCGCAAGCCCACCTATGAGCTGCTGACGATCGCCAAGCGGCTCGGAGAGCCCGCCGCCGTCTTCATCGGTGCCACCGACCAGGCCGACGCCGTCGTCGAGGCGGTCAAGAAGTACGGCGCCGAGAAGGTCTACGTCGTCGACGACACCGAGATCAAGGGCTACCTCGTCGCCCCCAAGGCCGAGGTCCTGCAGCAGATCGCGGCGAAGGCCGAGCCGGCCGCCATCTTGATCCCGTCATCGGCCGAGGGCAAGGAGATCGCCGGGCGCCTGGCGATCAAGCTCGACTCCGGCCTGATCACCGACGCTGTCGACGTGCAGGAGGGGCCGGTCACCACGCAGTCGGTGTTCGCGGGCAGCTACACCGTGCAGGCGAAGGTCACCAAGGGCACGCCGATCATCACCGTCAAGCCCAACTCCGCGGCACCCGAGGAGTCCGAGGGTGCGGCGGCCAAGGAGGAGTTCAGCGCGACGATCTCCGACTCGGCCAAGAAGGCCAAGATCATCGCCTCCCAGCCCCGCGCCGCGAGCGGGCGTCCCGAGCTGACCGAGGCCGCCATCGTGGTCTCGGGTGGCCGGGGCACCGGCGGCAACTTCGACCCGGTCGAGGGCTTCGCCGACTCGCTGGGTGCCGCCGTGGGCGCGTCCCGCGCCGCCGTGGACTCCGGCTGGAAGCCGCACGCCTTCCAGGTCGGCCAGACCGGCAAGGTCGTCTCGCCGCAGCTCTACGTCGCCAACGGCATCTCGGGTGCGATCCAGCACCGAGCCGGGATGCAGACCTCGAAGACCATCGTCGCGGTCAACAAGGACGAGGAGGCACCGATCTTCGAGCTCGTCGACTTCGGCGTCGTCGGCGACCTGCACACCGTGCTGCCCGCGGCCACCGAGGAGATCACCAAGCGGAAGGGCTGATCAGCCGAGCGCCCGCAGGAGCAGCTCGACACCCTCCTCCGGCCCGACCCCGAGGGCGCGCAGCCGGTCGGCGTACGCCTGGGCCGCCTCGCGGGCAGCACGCTGCACCCCGCCACCGCTGACCACGCTGCCGGCGCGTCCGCGCGTCTCGATGACGCCGAGCCGCTCCAGCTCCCGGTAGGCCCGTGCCACGGTGTTGGGAGCCAGCCTCAGCTCCTCGGCCAGCCGCCGCACCGTGGGCAGGCGCGTCCCGGGCGTCAGCTCGCCAGAGTCGACGCGGGCACGGATCTGTGCGCGCAGCTGTTCGTACGGCGGGTCCGCGGAGTGGGTGTCGATGGTGAACATCGTGTTGCTCCCGTCTACGTCTGGCCCTGGTGGCGCCGGGCCGAGCGGTCGGGTCGTTCTCCCCGGCACCGCGTAGGCTGGGGCGGCGATGACCGTCTACCTCGACCACGCGGCTACGACGCCGATTCTCCCCGAAGCTGCGGCCGCCATGACGGCGCAGCTCGGCCGTGTCGGCAACGCATCTTCCTTGCACGCCTCGGGTCGAAGCGCTCGTCGGGTCGTGGAGGAGTCGCGGGAGACGATCGCTCGGGCTCTCAACTGCCGACCGGGCGAGGTGGTGTTCACCTCCGGCGGCACCGAGGCGGACAACCTCGCGATCAAGGGCCTGTTCTGGACCCGGCGCTCCGAGGACCCCCGTCGGGTGCGCATCCTCAGCACCCCGGTGGAGCACCACGCGGTCCTCGACCCGCTGCTGTGGCTAGCCGGCGAGGGCGCCAAGGTCGAGCTGGTGGAGGTCGACCGCCGAGGGCGTCTGGACCTCGGCGCGTTCCGCGACGCGGTCGAGAGCGACCCCGAGAGCATCGCGCTGGTCACGGTGATGTGGGCGAACAACGAGGTGGGCACGGTGCAGCCGGTCCTGGAGGTCGTCGAGATCGCGCACGCCCACGGTATCCCCGTGCACACCGACGCGGTGCAGGCGCTCGGTCAGCTGCCGCTCGACTTCGCGGGCGCCGGTGTCGACGCGATGACCGTGACCGGGCACAAGGCCGGCGGGCCGTACGGTGTGGGCGCCCTGGTGGTGCGTCGGGAGCTCGAGCCCACCGCGCTGCTTCACGGGGGCGGGCAGGAGCGCGACATCAGGTCCGGGACGATCGATCCCCCCGCGATCGCCGGCTTCGCGACCGCTGTGGACCTGTCCGTGACGCGACAGCCCGAGCTCGCACAGCGGCTGACCCGGTTGCGGGACAGCCTCGTGGACGGCGTACGTCGTGAGGTGCCCGACGCGATCTACAACGGTGACCCCGAATCCGGCCCTGGCCGACTGCCGGGCAACGCACACCTGGAGTTCCCCGGGTGCGAGGGTGACTCCCTGCTGATGCTGCTGGACGCGCGGGGGATCGAGTGCTCGACGGGTTCGGCGTGTGACGCCGGAGTTCCACAGCCCTCGCACGTGCTCCTCGCGATGGGTTCCTCGGAGGAGTTCGCCCGCTCGTCGCTGCGCTTCTCCCTCGGACACACCTCCACCGAGGCCGACGTGGACGCGCTGGTGGCAGCGATCGGTCCGGTGGTCGAGCGAGCCCGCAACGCCGCGCTGTCCTCGAGGGGCCGCTGATGCGCGTCCTGGCAGCGATGTCGGGCGGAGTGGACTCGGCGGTGGCCGCTGCACGCGCGGCCGAGCAGGGGCACGAGGTCACCGGGATCCATCTGGCCCTGTCCAGGAACCCCAAGTCCTACCGCACCGGCGCTCGCGGCTGCTGCACGATCGAGGACGCCAACGACGCCCGTCGCGCCGCCGACGTGATCGGCATCCCGTTCTACGTGTGGGACATGAGCGAGCGCTTCCACGAGGACGTGGTCGAGGACTTCCTCAGCGAGTACGCCGAGGGGCGCACCCCCAACCCGTGCCTGCGCTGCAACGAGAAGATCAAGTTCGCCGCCGTGCTGGACCGGGCCATCGGTCTCGGTTTCGACGCCGTGGTGACCGGTCACTACGCGCAGCTGCGAACCGGATCCGACGGGCTGATCGAGATGCACCGGGCCCAGGACATGTCCAAGGACCAGTCCTACGTGCTCGGCGTGCTCACCCAGGACCAGCTCTCGCACTCGATGTTCCCGTTGGGTGACACCCCCAAGGCGATCATCCGTGAGGAGGCCGCGCGGCGAGGGCTGGCCGTCGCCGCCAAGCCCGACAGCCACGACATCTGCTTCATCAGCGACGGCGACACCGGAGGCTGGCTCGCCGACAAGCTCGCCGACGTCAACCGGAGCGGGTCGATCGTCGATGCCGAGGGCGAGGTGCTCGGTGAGCACGAAGGCAGCTGGCGCTACACGATCGGGCAGCGCAAGGGCCTGCGGATCGGCACGCCGGCCGCGGACGGCCGGCCCCGCTACGTGCTCGACATCGAACCTGTCTCCGGCACCGTCACGGTCGGGCCACGCGAAGCCCTCGCCGTCGGCGGCCTGGAGGCGATCCGGCCGCGTTGGTGCGGTACCGCCCCGGCGCCCGGCGTACCCCTGGAGTGCACGGTGCAGCTTCGGGCCCACGGCGAGGAGCACCGCGCGGTGGTGACCACGGCGGCGGAGGGCCTCTCGGTCGAGCTGCTGGACACCGCCTCCGGGATCGCCCCCGGCCAGGCCGTGGTGGTGTACGACGGTTCGCGCGTGGTGGGCTCCGCGACGATCTCGGCGACCGTCCCGGCCGAGGCTCCAGCGGCGAACCAGGCGGCCCGATGACAGCGGTCGCCTCCGGCATCGGGTCGATGCCGGGTGAGGACTTCACGGCCGCCCTCCGCACGGTGATCGACGAGCTCCCGGACCTGCCGCACCTCCCGGAGCTGCCCGCCCGTGGTCCGGTCGCTGACCTCACCGGTCGTGGGGTCGCGGTCACCGCGGAGCTCGGATTCGACCTCCAACCGGCCGGCTGGAGGCTCACCGACTCCGCAGGAGTGGACCATCGGCGGGCGCGTTCGCTGCTCGCCCAGGACCTCGACGTGCTCGAGGAGCAGCTCCAGGGCTACGAGGGACCGCTCAAGGTGCAGGTGGCCGGGCCCTGGACGCTTGCGGCGATGGTGGAGAAGCCACGCGGTGACAAGGTGCTCTCCGACTTCGGCGCGCGCCGTGACCTGGCTCAGGGACTCGCCGAGGGTGTGCGGACCCACCTCCGGGACGTGCAGCGCCGGGTGCCCGGAGCGCGGTTGCTCCTCCAGGTGGACGAGCCGGCACTGCCGTTCGTGCTGGCCGGACAGGTGCCGACCGCCTCCGGCTTCAGCCGGCACCGTTCGGTGACCCCGACCGCGGCGCAGGACGCGCTGGAGTGGGTGCTGGGTGCAGCGCAGCCGCACGCGACCCTGGTGCACTGCTGCGCGGCCGAGGTCCCGATCGAGCTGCTGTGCCGCGCGGGAGTCGACGGGCTCGCCGTCGACTTGGACACGCTGGCGGTCGGTGCCTACGAGGCGCTGGCCACCGCGTTGGACGACGGCGCCCGGATTGCGCTCGGCGTGGTCGCCTCCAGCGGTGACTCCGTGGACACGACCAAGGCCGTGCACCAACGGGTGCTGCGGCTGCTGGACATGCTCGGGTTCGACCCCGAGGAGGTGTCGGGTCAGCTGGTGCTCACCCCCGCGTGCGGGCTGGCGGGCGCCGGCGCGGCGTACGCAAAGGGTGCGCTGCGCGTTCTGCGCGAGGCCGCCGCCGAGTTCGGCTGAGGCGTCTCGACGTCCTTGCTCCCCCCGAAAAGCGGCCACTTCCCGCACGTTGCAACGCGGGGGAAGTGGCGGTTTCACGGGGTCCCCAGAAAAACCTCACACCGCCGGCCGACCATCCGCAGACCCGGCTCCTCGCAGGAGCGGTTCAGCGAGCGTCCGGATCCGTCGAAGCCGGGGTGGGCTCCGACGAGGGCTGCGCAGCCTCGGTCTGCGGCAGCGTGGACTCCTCCGCGGCGTCGTCCGGCGTGGTGGGCACGGGGGTGGCGGGATCGGCGGCGTCGGTCGAGGGCTCGGCCGGTGACACCGTCTGCTGCCCGCTCGAGGACTCCGAGGACGTCTCGCTCGGATCGGTGTCCTGGTCGCGCGCGGATGCCTTCCCGGTGACCTCGTCACCGGAGCCGATCAGGCTGCCCACCGAGGTGCCCCCCGCATCGCCGCGCCCGTTCAGCGAGGAGACCGGTTGGCCGGTGAGCGCCTCGAAAGTGGTGATGCCCCCGAGGGTGGCTGCCGTCACCGCCGCGCCGGCCAGCAGCACCTTGGCCCAGGGCAGCGACCGGCGAGCCGTCGGAGCCTCCGGGACCTGCGCGGCCAGAGGGGTCTGAGGAGGCTGGGCCGAGGTGCGGCGCACCGCGTGGCCGGTCCGCCTCAGCGACCAGGTGTACGTCGCGGCGCCCGTGGTCGCGACGACGCTGCCGACCGCTGCGCCGATGACCGTGCCGGTCGTGCCGGCCCACGAGGCGACCAGGGCAGCCGACATCGCGGCCAGTGCGCTGCCGGCGACCTGGGCGGGGGAGAGACCGAGCGTGTTCGTGCTGTCGTGCTGTTTCATGATTCCCAACGGGTCGATGTGTTCGTCCACCTGGTACGACGTGCCGGGTCCCGGCAGGGTTGCACCTGCGGACGTGACCTGTGCCACGGCCGCAGCGAGCTAGCGGGCCCGCTCGGCCAGCTGCGGTCGCAGCACGACCAGACCCAGGAGCGGCAGTGCGGCCAGGACCAACAGCGCCGCGCCCATGTCGAAGACCGCACCGAGTCCGCCGACGACGGCCGATCCCACGCCGCCGCCGACCAGGAAGAACAGGGTCGCGACTCCGAGTGCGACGCCGCGGACGTCGTCGCTCACCGCGTCGCCGACCGCTGCCATCAGGGCGGGTTGCCCCAGGCCGAATGCGAAGGTGACCCCGACGACGGCCGTGACGAGCAGGGTTGCGGAGCCGGCGTACGCACCGAGCGAGGCCACCGCGAGCGAGGCCGTGGAGACCAGCGAGGCCACGGCGAGAGCGCGGGTCGGCCCGATCCGGGTGAGCAGCGGGCCGGCGAAGCGGGGCGCCATCAGCCCGGTCACGGCGCTGGGCAGGAGCGCGACACCCACGTGCCACGGCTCCCAGCCGCGGGCGACCAGGACGGCCGGGACGGCGATCAGCAGGGCGAACCAGGCTGCGGGCACGGCGGCGGCAGCGACAGCGCTCCGCACGACTGCCGGGTTGCGGATGACGGCGAGCGGCAGGAACCCGTTGGGGCGACGGCGCACCCAGCCCGCCACTGCCGGGGCGCCGAGGACCGCGAGCACCCCTCCGACCAGGGCCACGAGCGGCCCGGTCGAAGGCGACTGCACCAGCAGCACGACCCCGGTGGCGGTGGCAGCGACCAGCACGGCCCCGAACAGGTCGAGCCGGGCGCCGCTGCCGGCGGTGGGCACCGAGCGCCACAGCAACGGCAGCAACAGGGCTCCGAGCACCGGCAGGGCGATCACGGCGCGCCACCCGAGCAGTCCCTCGACGGCCCCGCCGGCCAGGGGGCCCAGGCAGCTGACCGCCGCGGCGATGCCCGCCACGCGGCCCAGGGCGTGCCCGCGGGCTCGACCCGAGAAGCGGGCGCTGACGATGGCGATGCCGAGGGTCGGGACGGCGGCCGCTCCGGCGCCCTGCAGCACCCGGGCGATGAGCAGCGTCTCGAAGTTGGGAGCAAGCGCGCCGGCGAGGGCACCCGCGGCCATCAGGGTCACGCCCACCAGGAGCGGAAGCCGGATGCCCACCAGGTCGGAGACCCGGCCGTAGACGGCGGTGGCCACCGCCAACATGAGGGCGTAGAGGCTGATCGCCCAGACACCGACCCCGGTGCTGACCCCGAGGTCGGCGCCGATGACGGGAAGTGCGATCGCCGCCGACGAGCTGCCGAGACCGGTCAGCCCGAAGAGGAGCCCCACCAGCACGGGGACGCGCAGGTACTCGGCCGCAGGCACGGCCTGGCCCTGGGCCGCGGTGACGCCGGCAGAGGCGCCGGCAGAGGTGGAGGACATCACCGGGGACAACCGTGCCGAGGCCCGCCTCATTCCGCCCGTGTCGGTCGAGGTGTCACACGGGGTTCTCGAGTCGGGCCCGGTCGAGCACGCCAAGCGTCGAACGCAGGGCGAAGCGGTTCCAGTCTCGCGGGCGATGCAGCATGTAGTGACCGAGCCGGCCCAGGTCCTCGAACTCCGCCGAGGTGGCCACACCACGTGCCCGCGCGACGTACTCGCGGGTCATCGCCGCGGAGGTGATCTTGTCCCGGCTGCCGTGGCCGGCGATCAGGTGCCGGCCGGCCAGGGGGTGCACCGGGTCGCCCGGTTCGAGCCACGGCGCCAACCCCACCACGCCGGCCACGCCGGGGTGGTCGGCGACGTGTACCGCGGTCCGGGCACCCATCGAGTGGCCCAGCAGCACCACCGGCACGTCGGGGTGCTCCTCGGCGGCCCGGTCCAGGGCCCATCGGGCGTCGGCGAGCGGCGAGGGCTCGGCGCCGACCCCGGCGTTCCAACCGCGGACCGCGAACCGCAGCAGCCACAGCGAGAGGCCCTCGCTCAGCACCCGGGGCTCGAGCACGTCCCGCATCGCGGTCGTACGCCGCAACGAGGCGCTGCGGCTGCCGACCTCGTCGAGTCCGGTCTTGGCTCCGCCGTGCAGCATCAGCACGATGCCGCGAGGCGGGACGCTGGGGTTCCGCTGGGTGAGTGCGGGAGAGGGCATGCTTCGCTCCGATCAGGTCAGCAGTGCTTCGGAGACACAGGCTGCGCGGATGGGTTCACCCCTTTGTGAGCTCGACGTCGTCGAAGGTCACCGTGACGCCCTTGCTCAGCGGTGGCTGCTCACCCTCCTCCCCGTGGCGCAAGAACGTCGGTGCGCCGAGCTCGGCGCGCAGCGTGTAGCTGCCGCTGGTGGGGACCGAGAAGTTGTTCGCGTAGTGGAAGAAGGTGCTGTAGTAGAAGTTGAGTCGCTTGGTGTCCACCACCGACCCCGACTCGTCGACGAGCTCGAGGGTGATCGGCACGTCAGGGACGATGCGGCCGGTCCCGGCCTCGCGCGGGATGATCTCGATGTGGTGGGTCTCCGTGCCCGTGGGGGGACGGAACGATTGATGGCTCCCGTGGGCCTGGTACCACGGCTCGGCCGCCTCCACGATGTAGGAGACGTCCCAGTCACCGGAAGTGGTGGAGCCGCCCCGCTCGGCGACCTCGTCGTCGAGTGCGTCGTACTGCCGGACCACGCCGTCGTGAGTCGAGCCGGCGTCGGGTGGGACCTCCGCCGAGGAGCCGCAGCCGGTCAACGCGACGCCCAGGATGAGCGTCGTGGCGAGCAGGGGAGTGGGAGGAACGCGCATCTGAACTCCTGTTACTTAGGTAAGGCTTGCCTAACTAACCTCTCATGAGGACGGCGCCTCCCGGTGGAGGGGTCCGCCTGCCGCTCCGGGCTGTCGGCGGCACCCGGCAGGATGGGTCCGTGACGCACGCACAGACCACAAGCGACAACACGGCCACGTCCGACCCCGTGGCAACGCAGCGGCAGGAGCACCGGGCCCTGGTCGAGCGGGTCGAGGAGGCGCGCTGGCGCTACTACGTCAAGGACGACCCGACGCTGTCCGACGCCGAGTTCGACGAGCTGATGAGCCGCCTCGAGGAGCTCGAGGAGGAGGTGCCCGACCTGCGCACCCCGGACTCACCGACCCAGAAGGTGGGCGGGGCCGTCTCGACCGAGTTCACGCCGGTCGACCACCTGGTGCGGATGGAGAGCCTGGACAACGCGTTCTCCTACGAGGAGCTGGAGAGCTGGGCCGCTCGGTTGGCGCGTGACGGTGTCAGCGACCCGGCGTACCTGTGCGAGCTCAAGGTCGACGGGTTGGCCATCAACCTGCTCTACGAGGACGGTCGGCTCGTGCGGGCCCTGACCCGTGGGGACGGGCGCACCGGGGAGGACGTCACTCCCAACGTCAAGACGATCGACTCGATCCCGCACCGGCTGCGGCCGAGCGAGGAGTACCCCGTCCCCGCGCTGATCGAGGTGCGCGGGGAGGTGTTCCTGCCCGTCGAGGCGTTCGAACGGCTCAACTCCGCCATGGTCGAGGCCGGCAAGCCGATGTTCGCCAACCCGCGCAACGCGGCTGCCGGCTCGCTGCGGCAGAAGGACCCCAAGGTCACCGCGACCCGCGCGCTGGGCATGGTCTGTCACGGGATCGGGGCCCGCAAGGGCTTCGAGCCGGCCGCCCAGTCCGAGGCGTACGCCGCCCTGGCGTCCTGGGGCCTGCCGACCAGTGACCGCGTCAGGGTCGTGCCCGACCTGCGCGCGGCCGAGGAGTACGTCGAGCACTACGGGGAGCACCGCCACGACGTCGAGCACGAGATCGACGGAGTTGTGGTGAAGGTCGACGACGTCACCCTGCAACGCAGGCTGGGCTCGACCAGCCGAGCGCCCCGCTGGGCGATCGCCTACAAGTACCCGCCCGAGGAGGTGAACGCCAGGCTGCTCGCGATCGAGGTCAACACCGGGCGCACGGGACGGGTGACGCCGTTCGGCCGGATGGAGCCCACCAAGGTCGCCGGTTCCACCGTCGAGATGGCGACGCTGCACAACGCCCACGAGGTGAAGCGCAAGGACGTCCGCCCCGGCGACACCGTGATCCTGCGCAAGGCCGGTGACGTGATCCCCGAGATCCTCGGACCGGTGCTGGCGCTGCGACCCGATGGCCTCGTGGAGTGGTCGATGCCCACCGAGTGCCCCACCTGCGCGACCGGGCTGGTGGAGGAGAAGGAGGGGGACAAGGACCTGCGCTGCCCCAACCACCAGAAGTGTCCCGCCCAGGTCCGCGAGCGGGTCTTCCACGTGGCCGGCCGGGGTGCCTTCGACATCGAGGGCCTCGGCTACGAAGCGGCCGTGGCCTTGCTGGACGCGGGCGCGATCACCAACGAGGGCGACGTGTTCTCGCTCACCGAGACCGACCTGCTGGCCGCCCCGTTGTTCACGCGGGCGGCGAAGAAGGACGAGTCGGGACCACAGCTCTCCGCCAACGGACGCAAGCTGCTGGACAACCTCCAGCAGGCCAAGCAACAGCCGTTGTGGCGGGTCCTGGTCGCACTCTCCGTCCGCCACGTGGGGCCGACATCCGCGCGGGCACTTGCGACCGAGTTCGGGTCGATGACCGCGATCCGGGAAGCCGACCTGGCAGCGCTGGCGGCCGCCGACGGTGTGGGACCGACGATCGCCGCCTCGCTGCGCGACTGGTTCGACGGTGACGGTGCCGCCTGGCACAACGAGATCGTCGACAAGTGGGCCGCGGCCGGGGTGCGGATGGAGGACGAGCGCGACGACTCGGTCCCGCGCACCCTCGAGGGCCTGACCGTGGTCGTGACCGGCTCGCTGGTCGACTTCAGTCGCGACGGCGCGAAGGAGGCGATCCTCTCGCGCGGAGGCAAGGCGTCCTCCAGCGTCTCGAAGAAGACCGACTACGTCGTGGTGGGTGACAGCCCAGGCTCCAAGGCCGACAGGGCCGAACAGCTGGGCGTTCCCGTGCTCGACGAGGATCGTTTCAAGCTGTTGCTCGAAGCAGGGCCCTCGGGACTCTGAGGCCAGCGGGCGCCCAAGGGGCGGGTGCTCAGCGCTCGGCGCCGTTGCCGGCGGCCTCGAGCACCAGTTGCGCCACAGCCTGCTGCTCCTCGGCGAACGGGTGGTACCTCAGTGCACGCTTCTGGTCGGTCAACGAGCCGTTGATCCACGGGTCGTCCGAGCAGATGTCGTGGCCCTGGCTGGCGGCCCAGACATCGACGTAGGTGGAGCCGGTCGCCCGCGCCGCAGCACGCAGGGCGTCGGTGAGTGCGCGGTTCACCTCGACGGCGTACGGATAGTCACCGGGGGCCAGCGGCAACGCAGCACACACGTTCTCGGCCGAGACGATCTGTGGGTAGCCCACCACGAGCACCTCTGCCTGGGGCGCCTGTTCGCGCACCTCACGCACCAGGTCGGTCACCTGGGCGCGGGTCTTCTCGAGCGCATCGAGCAGGATGTCCCCGCCCTTGGCGCGCATGAAGTCGCGGCACGGCGACCCGCCTGGGTCCTTGGCGCGCAGCGTCGGGCACTGGTTGGTCAGCCGACGGTAGACGCCGTTGTCGTTTCCGCCGACGCCGATGGTGACCAGGTCCGTGTCAGCGGTGAGTGCGCTCAGCTGCGGTGGCACGTCCGGGAACTGGCTGCGCTGGAAGTCCTTGGTGCGCGCGCCACCACAGCTGCGGTCGTCGAGCTCGGCGCCCATCTCGGCGGCCACCAGGGCGGGGTAGTTCGCCGAGGACCGCAGGCATCCGTTGGCCACGTCGGTCACCGGCACGAAGGGCGCGGAGCTGAACGAGTCGCCGAGAGCGACGTAGGAAGTGGACTCGGTGGGCTCGGTCCTCTCCACTGAGCCCACCGGCCCCGCTCCCTGCCCTGACGCGGACTGGCAGCCGGCGAGCACAACAGCCAGCGCAGCCGCGATCAGGACCGTGCGTCCAAGCCCGAAGATCGGTCGTGTCATGGAGCCCTTCCCTTGGATGCCATCGACGGTAGCCGGGCACTGGTTGGCCCAGGAGTGCCCGGTCGGCGGTGTGCGGGCGGCCAGGAGTGCCCGGTCGGCGGTGTGCGGGCGGCCATGAGTGCCCGGTCGGCGGTGTGCGGGCGGCCAGGAGTGCCCGGTCGGCGGTGTGTGGCGGTCCGGAACGCGCGACTAGGATGGCGCGCATGCCTCTCACTGCTGGGTCGAGCCATGCCTGACACCCCCGGAGCGAGCCGGGTCGAGATCACCCGCGACGAAGTACGCCACCTGGCCGACCTGGCCCGGATCGAGCTCGACGACGCGGAGCTGGACCACCTGGCGCCGCAGCTCTCGGTGATCCTCGAGTCGGTGGCCTCGATCAGCGATGTGGCGGCCGACGACATCCCGCCGACGTCGCACCCGCTGCCGGTCGTCAACGTCTTCCGCGAGGACGTCGTGCGTCCGTCACTGACCGCCGAGCAGGCGCTGTCCGGCGCCCCGGCCGTGGAGGAGCAGCGGTTCGCCGTACCCCGCATCCTGGGGGACGAGCAGTGACAGTGCCCCTCATCCAGCGCACCGCCACCGACCTGGCCGACGCGCTGGCCTCCGGCGAGACCACCAGCGTGGAGCTCACCCAGCTGTTCCTCGACCGGATCGAGGCCGTCGACGGCGCCGTGCACGCGTTCCTGCACGTCGACGCCGCGGGGGCGTTGGCAGCGGCCAGCGCCTCCGACGAGCGACGCTCCGCCGGCACCCTCGCCTCCCCGCTCGACGGCGTGCCTGTCGCCGTCAAGGACGTGCTCGCCACCGATGGGCTGCCGACCACATGCGGGTCGAAGATCCTCGAGGGCTGGGTGCCGCCGTACGACGCGACGGTGGTGACCCGACTTCGGGCGGCGGGCCTGCCGATCCTGGGCAAGACGAACATGGACGAGTTCGCAATGGGCTCCTCCACCGAGCACTCCGCCTACGGGCCCACGCACAACCCGTGGGACCTCGAGCGCATCCCCGGAGGGTCCGGTGGCGGGTCCGCCGCGGCCGTGGCCGCCTTCGAGGCGCCACTCGCGATCGGCACCGACACCGGTGGCTCGATCCGACAGCCGGGTGCGGTCACCGGGACGGTCGGGGTCAAGCCGACCTACGGGGGGGTCTCGCGCTACGGGTTGGTGGCGATGGCCAACTCCCTCGACCAGGCAGGGCCCGTGACGCGCAGCGTCCTGGACGCCGCCCTGCTCCACGAGATCGTGGGCGGACACGACCCGATGGACTCGACCAGCATCGATCAGCCGGTGCCGCCGGTGGTCGAGGCGGCGCGTCGCGGCGTGTCCGGCGATCTCGCCGGCCTGCGCGTCGGCGTGATCACCGAGCTCGGTGGTGAGGGCTACCAGCCCGGCGTGCAGCAGCGCTTCGACGAGGCGGTCGAGCTGCTGGTGCAGGCGGGTGCGGAGCTGGTGCAGGTCACCTGTCCGCACTTCGTGCACGCCCTCGCTGCCTACTACCTGGTGATGCCCAGTGAGGCCTCCTCGAACCTGGCCCGGTTCGACGCGATGCGCTACGGCCTGCGGGTGCTGCCCGAGGGGATCGAGTCGCCCAGCGCGGAGGAGGTCATGCGCGTCACCCGTGATGCCGGCTTCGGCGACGAGGTGAAGCGCCGGATCATCATCGGCACCTACGCCCTGTCCAGTGGCTACTACGACGCCTACTACGGCCAGGCGCAGAAGGTGCGCACCCTGATCAGCCGGGACTTCGAGCGCGCCTTCGAGAAGGCAGACGTGCTGCTCTCCCCGACCGCCCCGACCACGGCCTTCAAGCTGGGGGAGAAGCTCGACGACCCGCTGGCGATGTACCTCAACGACGTCGCGACGATCCCGGCCAACCTCGCGGGCGTCCCCGGGATGTCGGTCCCGGCCGGCCTCGCCGAGGAGGACGGCCTCCCGGTCGGCGTACAGATCCTCGCGCCGGCTCTGGGTGACGACCGCCTCTACCGGGTCGGTGCGGCCCTCGAGGCGCTGCTGGAGCAGCGGTGGGGTGGTCCGCTGCTCGACCCCGAGAAGCTCGACGCCGGACTGGACAAGGGGATGGCCCGATGACCGAGCTGATGTCCTTCGAGGACGCTCTCGACCGCTTCGACCCGGCCATGGGCCTCGAGGTGCACGTCGAGCTGAACACCGCGACCAAGATGTTCTGCGGCTGCCCGGCTCACTTCGGCGGCGACCCGAACACGCACACCTGTCCGACGTGCCTGGGGCTGCCCGGCTCCATGCCGGTCGTCAACCGCGTGGCGGTGGAGTCCGCGATCCGGATCGGGCTCGCGCTCAACTGCGAGATCGCCGAGTGGTGCCGCTTCGCCCGGAAGAACTACTTCTACCCGGACATGCCGAAGAACTTCCAGACCAGCCAGTACGACGAGCCGATCGCGTACGACGGATGGACCGAGGTCGAGCTCGCCGGCGAGGACGGCCCCGAGACCTTCCGCGTCGAGATCGAGCGTGCCCACATGGAGGAGGACACCGGCAAGTCGCTGCACGTCGGTGGCGCCACCGGCCGCATCCATGGGGCCGACTACTCGCTGGTCGACTACAACCGCGCCGGGATCCCGCTGATCGAGATCGTCACCCGCCCGATCGTCGGTGCCCGTGAGAAGGCGCCGGCCGTGGCACGCGCCTACGTGGCCCACCTCCGTGAGCTGTTGCTGGGGCTCGGCGTCTCCGACGTCCGCATGGAGCAGGGTTCGCTGCGCTGCGACGTCAACCTCTCGCTGGCTCCTGCCGGCACCCACACCCTGGGCACCCGCACCGAGACCAAGAACGTCAACTCGCTGCGATCGGTCGAACGTGCCGCGCGCTACGAGATCTCGCGGCACGCGGCGGTGCTCGCGGCCGGTGGCTCGATCCTCCAGGAGACCCGCCACTGGCACGAGGACACCGGGGTCACGACGTCCGGCCGCGAGAAGTCCGACGCGGAGGACTACCGCTACTTCCCCGAGCCCGACCTGGTGCCGGTGGCGCCCTCGCGCGAGTGGGTGGAGGAGCTGCGCGCCGCGCTGCCCGAGCCGCCGAGGATGCGCCGGGCGAGGTTGCAGGCCGACTGGGGCTTCTCGGACCTCGAGATGCGCGACACCGTCGGCGCCGGTGCCCTCGGGCTGGTCGAGGAGACGATCGCTGCCGGTGCCTCGCCGCAGACGGCGCGCAAGTGGTGGCTCTCCGAGCTCGCTCGCCGAGCCAACGAGCAGGGCACCGACCTTGCGGCGCTGCCGATCGCGCCGGCCGACGTGGCCCGGATCCAGGCCCTCGTCGAGGACGGGTCGATCAACGACAAGCTGGCCCGCCAGGTCTTCGACGGCGTGCTCGCCGGCGAGGGCACGCCCGACGAGGTGGTGGCGGCCCGCGGACTGGCGATCGTCTCGGACGAGGGCGCACTGGGCGAGGCCGTCGACCGTGCGATCGCCGCCAACCCCGACGTCGCCGAGAAGATCCGCGACGGCAAGGTCGCCGCGGCGGGCGCCCTCATCGGCGCGGTGATGAAGGACATGCGCGGTCAGGCGGACGCAGGCAGGGTCCGCGAGCTGATCCTCGAGCGTCTCGGCTGACGAACCGCCTGGCGGTGCCGCCAGTGCCGCCACCGAGCGGTGCTACCGTTCCGCCAGCCCCGTCGGGGCCACAACTCCACACCCACCACGTACGTCGTCGGGGGAAGCCGGTCCGAGTCCGGCGCTGACCCGCAACCGTAGGTCGTCACTGAGCAGTGACGGCGAGCCGGAGCACCCGCTGCGCACGTCTTCGAACACACGCTGTCGTGGAAAGCAGCGGGTGGTCCACGTCTCGTGTGCCTCCCGCCGTGCAGCGGGAAGGAACCATCACCATGCGTGCAACCACGCGCACCACCCGGCTGGCGGCGTACGCCGCCTCCGCAGGACTGGCGCTCTCGGGTGCTGTCATCGTGGCGCCGGCCCAGGCGGCCCCGGTCGGGCCCCAGCCGGCTCCCGAGGCGGCCGACTGGCTCGCCGACGAGCTCGACGGCGGCCTGATGCACAACGAGCAGTACGACTTCGACGACTTCGGGCTGAGCATCGACACCGGACTCGCGCTGGCCGCCGTGGGCGGTCACGACGCCGACGTCCGGGCGATCTCCGACGCGGTCGCCGCGCGAGTCGACGAGTACGTCACCGGCGGCGACTTCGCTCCGGATGACATCTACTCCGGCGCGCTCGCCAAGGCGGCGGTCCTGGCCGGGACGGCCGGCGCGGACCCGGGTGCCTACGGCGGGGTGGACCTGATCGAGGCTCTCGAGTCACGGGTGGCGGCAGCCGCGCCGCGGACCGGCCGGGTCCAGGACAAGAGCTCGACCGACTATGCAAACGTGCTCGGTCAGTCGTTCGCCGCCCGGGCGCTCGACCGGGCCGGCTCCGCGAAGGCCGCAGACGTGACCGGCTTCCTGCTGCTGCAGCAGTGCCGCAGCGGCTACTTCCGGCTGAACTTCTCCGCTGCCGGGGCCCCCAACCAGGCCTGCTCGGAGGGCGCCGACCTGCCCGACGTCGACGCCACGGCCCTGGCCGTCGTGCTTCTGGGTGCGCAGGACGCGGATGCGGACGTCGCGGCCGCCCGAGACCGGGCCCAGGCCTGGCTGGTCACGCAGCAGCGCTGTGACGGCTCCTTCGGTGGCGGCGTGAGCACCGAGGGCGCCAACGCCAACAGCACCGGCCTCGCCGCCTGGGCGCTGGGTGACACCCCCGCCTCGCGGCAGGCGGCCACGTGGCTGCGGGCCCGCCAGGTCACGGCGCCCGACTCCGGGGCCCCGCTTGCGGGTGAGGTGGGCGCGATCGCCTACGACGACGCCGGGCTTGCGGCCGGACGCAGCGGCGGCATCACGGCCACCTCCAGCGACCAGTGGCGGCGGGCCACCGCGCAGGCGGCACCAGGCATCGCGTGGTTCTCCGACGCCCCGACCCCCGAGCTGAGCCTCACCGGACCGAACGGCTACCGGAAGGCGGGCAGCCGCCAGGTGCTGACAGCCGGCGGAGCCGACGAGGGCACGGTCCTGTGCCTGACGGGACCGGCCGCCTCGGCTCGTGGCATCGCCTCCGACAGCGGTCTGCGCTCCACCGTGACGCTGCCCCCCGGCACCCACAGCCGCCAGTACGTCGTGAGCGATGCCTTCGGCCACCGGGACACCACCACGGTCAAGGTGCTCGGCAGGGCCACCTTGAAGGTGGCGAAGTCGCGTGCCCGCATCAAGCGCGGACGCACGGTGACCGCGACCGTCAAGCGGCTCGCGCCGGGTGAGCGGACCCGGATCTACTACAAGGGCAGGCTCGTGCGGAGCGGCCACGCCGCTGCGAACGGGACCTTCACGACCACCTTCCGCGTTGGCAAACGACTCGGGCGCAAGCGCATCGTCGGCGTCGGGGAGTTCTCCGACATCCGTCGTGGGCGGACCGTCGTACGGGTGGTCAGGTGACGCTGCGGCCCGGGGCACGTCTCGTCGGTCCGGTCGCCGCGGCCCTCGTCGTGGCCACCGGGCTGGTGGGACTCGCGGCCGCGCCGGCGAGCGCGGCCTTCTGCTCGGGCAGCGGCGTCAACGTGGTGGTCGACTTCAATGGGCTCGGCGGTGGCGTGCAGAAGGGCTGCGACCCTGCCGGGGCGAACCGCTCGGCTGACCGGGTGTTTCCTGCTGCCGGCTTCGGCCTCACCTATGCCCAGCGGCAGCCCGGCTTCGTGTGCCGGGTCAAGCAGGCGCCGCAGAGCGACCCCTGCCAGAACGCCTCGCCGGCCAACGCCTACTGGGGGCTGTACTGGTCCGACGGCAAGTCGGGCAAGTGGAGCTACTCCTCGTCCGGCGTGGGCGGGCTGAAGGTCCCGCAAGGCGGGTTCGTCGCATTCTCCTGGCAGAACGGTGGCGCCGCGGACCCACCCGGCGCCGCTCCGACCAACAACCAGCCCGCGCCGAAGCCGCAGCCGGAGCCGGAGCCGGCACCCCCGAAGCAGCCGACCAAGGCCCCTGGCAAGTCGCCGACGAAGTCGCCCGCCCCGGGCACGACCAATGCTCCGGGCCCGGGGAAGTCGCCGTCGAAGCCACCTGGTGACAAGGCGGCGACTCCGAGCGAGAGAAGCTCGTCGACCACGTCCGCGTCCGCGGGTCGGTCGCCGACCTCGGACCCGACGATCACGGCTGATCCGACCGAGTCGGCGTTGCCGGGCGACTCGATCACGCTGGAACCGAGCGACGATGCCGAGGACGACACCGCAGGACAGACCGGGGGGCAGGCCGAGGAACAGCTGTTGGCCGCCGGGCTCGACGAGGAGCCCGGATCCCTGCCCACCTGGGTGCCCGTTCTCGTCCTGCTGAGCCTTGCCGCCGCGGCCGCCAGTGCCGTCGTCTGGCGTCGGCGTCGGGGGCTCTGAGCGAGCCCGAGGACCCAGTTCGTCGGGGCGTGGCCGGTGTTAGTCTGGCTGCGCCCCGTCGGGGCGAACCACCCACAACACCGTCCGCGGTGGGGAAAGCCGGTCGAACTCCGGCGCTGACCCGCAACCGTAGGTCGTCCGTCCAACCGACGGCGACGAGCCGGAGCACCTGCCCAGGACGCTTCTCCAGCACACGCTGTCGTGGAACGCAGCGGGCGGTGCATCCGGCCCCCGCTGCAACGGCGGGAAGGACCCATGCTCACCACCGGACGTATCCAGACCCGGACCATCCACGGTCGCGCCCACCGAGCCGGACTGGCGGCGTTCCTGGCGGTGGCCGCGACCTTGCTCCTGGGTCTCACCGCCGCGCCCACGGCGTACGCCGCCGAGGGTGAGCTGTGCACCGACGGTGGGGTCAACGTCGTGGTCGACTTCCAGGATCTCGACGGCGGCGTGCGCACAGCGTGCGACGAGGCGGGAGCCGGCAAGTCTGCCTCCCAGGTGTTCGCCGATGCAGGCTTCGAGCTCACCCCGGTCGGCGCGTTCCCCGGGGTGGCCTGCCAGGTCGACGGGCAGCCCGCCGACGTCGAGTGCGCGCAGATGCCACCGGGTGACGCCTACTGGGGTCTGTTCCTCGCCGATGGCGGCGAGTGGGGTTACGCACCCACCGGCGCCGACGAGCTGAAGCTCGCGGACGGGGACTTCGTCGCCTTCTCCTGGCAGAGCTCGGCCACGCCGGCGCCCCCAGCCGTGGTGCCCGTGACCGGTGCTGGGGCCGGTGACGCGGCATCAGAAGCTCCGGCACCGGCTGAGGAGGCCCAACCGGAGGCTGACGAGGACTCGTCGGCTCTGGCGTGGTGGGTCCCGGCCCTCATCCTGGTGCTGGTCGCCGTGGGCGCCGTGCTCGTCGTCCGGCGGCGCCGGGTCGACCGCACGCCGTGAACGGTCCCCGCCCGTCGCGCGACCTGCACCCCGGGGCGTGGTGGTTGTGGGCGATGGGACTGGCCGCTGCCGCAACCTCCACGACCAACCCGCTGCTGCTGCTGTTGATCATCGGCGTAGCCGCCTTCACCGTGTCGCTGCGCCGGTCGGACCATCCGTGGTCGCGGTCGTTCCGGCTCTACCTGATCTTCGGCGTCGTGATCGTCGCGATCCGGGTCGCCTTCCGCGTCCTGCTCGGCGGCGGTTTCGGTTCCACCGTCCTGCTGGAGCTGCCCGAGGTCCCGCTGCCGGACTGGGTGGCCGGTGTGCGGCTGCTCGGCCCGGTGACCCTGGAGTCGGTGCTGGCCGGGCTCTACGACGGGCTCCGGCTGGCGACGATCGTGATCTGCGTCGGCGCGGCCAATGCCCTGGCCAACCCCAAGCGACTGCTCAAGTCCATGCCGCCTGCCCTGTACGAGATCGGGACGGCAATCGTTGTCGCCGTGGCACTGCTGCCGCAGCTGGCCGACAGCCTGCGTCGGGTGCTGGCCGCCCGCCAGCTCCGTGGCGTGCCCGGTGGCCGGATCAGCCGACTGCGCGGGGTGGTCGTTCCGGTCATGGAGGACGCCCTGGAGCGGTCCATGTCCCTGGCGGCCGGCATGGACGCCCGCGGCTACGGCAGGGCCGGTGACCTGACCAGGGCGCAGCGGCGTACCACCGGAGCGCTGATGCTGGCCGGGCTCGTCGGCATCTGCGTGGGCACCTACGCCCTGCTCGACCAGACAGCGCCGCGATGGCTGATGCTCACCGGTCTGGTCGGCGGAGTCGCCCTGGCCACGGGCGGTCTCTGGTCGGCCGGCCGTCGGGTCCACCGCACCCGCTACCGCCCGGACCGCTGGCGCCGGCCCGAGGTCGGTGTGGCCGCGAGCGGCATCGCCGTGGCCGTGGGTGTGATCGCCGTGCTCGGTGACCAGAGCGTGCTGCGCCCGCCCCTGGACGCCTTCCCCGCGGTGACCACGACCGCCCTGCTGGTGGTGCTGACGGGTCTGCTGGCAGCGGCGGTCTCGCCGCCGCCGGTGCTGGTCCAGCCGCGATCCCGGACCAAGGAGCTCGCCGATGTTCGAGCTGCGTGACATCAGCTTCGGCTACACCGGCTCTGAGGCCGGGGGCGAGGTCCCGGTGCTCAGCCACGTCGACCTCGTCCTGGATGAGGGCGAGCTGGTGCTGGTCGCGGGCCGCACCGGGGTCGGCAAGTCCACCCTGCTCGGGGTGTTCAACGGGCTCGTCCCGGCGTTCACCGGGGGCCGACTGACCGGAGACGTGCTGCTGGACGGTCGCAGCATCGTGCACCTGCCCCCGCGCGAGCGTGCCCACGTCGTGGGGTACGTCGGCCAGGACCCGACCGCGGGCTTCGTGACCGACACCGTCGAGGAGGAGCTCGCCTACGGGATGGAGCAGCTCGGGCTCGACGCCGCCACCATGCGGCGACGCGTCGAGGAGACCCTCGATCTCCTGGGGATCGCCGACCTGCGCAACCGGGATCTGCGCACCCTCTCCGGTGGCCAGCAGCAGCGCGTCGCGATCGGGTCGGTGCTGACCATGCATCCTCGGGTCCTGGTGCTGGATGAGCCGACCTCGGCGCTGGACCCCACCGCCGCCGAGGACGTGCTGGCCACGCTGACCCGGCTGGTCCACGACCTGGGTGTCACCGTGGTGCTGGCCGAGCACCGCCTGGAGCGCGTGGTGCCTTTCGCAGACCGGATCGTGCTGGTCAGCGGCGATGGCCGGGTGCACTCCGGCGCACCCGCCGAGGTGCTGGAGCACTCCCCGGTGGTCCCGCCGATCGTGCAGCTGGGTCGGTGGGCCCACTGGTCGCCGCTCCCGCTCACGGTGCGCGATGCCCGTCGCCGCGCGGCGCTGCTGGGGCTGGTGCCACGGAAGAGTCCGGTGGAGGAGTCCCGGATCGGCGAGCCCCTGCTCACGACGCGGGGCCTCAGCGTCGCCTACGGACGCACCCTGGCCGTGCGCGAGGTGGACCTGACCCTGCACGCCGGTCGGGTGACCGCACTGATGGGACGAAACGGCTCGGGGAAGTCCACGCTGATGTGGGCGCTGCAAGGCTCCCGGAAGCGCTCGGGTGGCAGCGTCGAGGTCGCCGGCCGAGACCCGAGCGCCCTGGCCGCCGAGGAGCGTCGGCGGCTGGTCGGGCTGGTGCCGCAGACCGCGGCCGACCTGCTCTACCTGGAGACGGTCGAGGACGAGTGCCGTGCAGCGGACCGCGAGGCCGGAGCCGCTCCCGGTCGGGCCTGGGGGCTGCTCGAGCGGCTCGTGCCGGGCGTGGACCCGGCTGCGCACCCCCGCGACCTCTCCGAGGGACAGCGGCTGGCGCTGGTGCTCTCGGTGGTGCTGGCGGCCCGCCCGCGCGTGGTCTGCCTGGACGAGCCCACGCGCGGGCTCGACTATCCGGGCAAGGCGGCGCTGACCGAGATCCTCGGCACCCTCACCTCCGAGGGCTGTGCGGTGCTGGTGGCGACGCACGACGTCGAGTTCGTGGCCCAGGTCGCCGACCTGGTGGTCGTGCTGGCGGACGGGGAGGTCGTCTCCGAGGGCCCCACGGCTCGCGTGGTGGCGGAGTCGCCGGCCTTCGCTCCGCAGGTGCACAAGATCCTGGGCGACGGGTGGCTCACCGTCGAGCAGGTGACGGCCGTGGGGGCGGCAGGGTGACCGCGGGTACGAGCGTGCGAGCCCCGCGGCGGGTCGCAGCGCTCCGTCACCGGGTCGCCGTACCCCTGCGTCCGCGGTCCGCCGCCGTGCTCGCCCTCGCCTCGGTCGCCGGGATCCTGATGTTCCTGTGGCCGCTCCTGCTCCGGGTCCGGACCGAGGACCAGGCCGTGCAGCCGCCGTTCGTGTTCCTGCTGCTGCTGCCGGTGGTGATCGTGGTGTGCCTGGCGGAGTTCACCGAGGGTGGGATGGACTCGAAGGTGCTGGCGATGCTGGGCGTGCTCACCGCGATCAACGCGGTGATGCGTGGGCTCAGCGCGGGCATGGCAGGGATCGAGCTGGTCTTCTTCCTGCTGATCCTCGGTGGCCGGGTCTTCGGTGCCGGGTTCGGCTTCGTGCTCGGCTGCACGTCGCTGTTCGCCTCCGCTCTGCTGACCGCCGGCGTGGGGCCCTGGCTGCCGTTCCAGATGCTGGCCTCAGCCTGGGTGGGCATGGGTGCCGGACTGCTGCCGCGCCGCGTCCGCGGCGCCCGGGAGATCGCGATGCTGGTGGTCTACGGCATCGTCGCTGCCTACGCGTTCGGGCTGGTGATGAACATGTCGAGCTGGCCCTTCGCCCTGGGCATCGAGATCCCCGGTCACAGTGGCGGTCTGTCCTTCGTGCCCGGAGCGCCGCTGCTGGAGAACCTGCACCGCTTCGGCATCTACACGTTGTTGACTTCGACCGGCAGCTGGGACACCGGTCGGGCGATCACCAACACGCTCGCGCTCGTCCTCCTCGGCCCCGCCGTTCTCGCCACCCTGCGCCGCGCCGTACGCCGCGCCTACGTCGAGACGTCGCCGACGGACGCCTGAACCCCGTCGACTCGGCGGGAGGTCAGGGGCGGACCAGCAGGATCAGGTCGTCGTCGCTGCTCGGGTCGCCGCGCCCGTCCCGGTTCGACGTCGTGACCCACAGGTTCCCGTCGGGAGCCGTGACCACCGCCCGGATCCGGCCGTAGTCGCCGACGAAGAAGCCCTCGGGGTTGCGCGCACGTCCGTCGGAGACGTCGATCCGCCACAGGCGCTCGCCGCGAAGCGCACCCATCCACAGTCGCCCGCCCGCGAACGCCAGCCCGGACGGCGAAGCCTCGTCGGTGGACCAGGTGACCTGCGGGTTCTGCAGACCAGGCTCGTCGCCCTTCCCCTCGACCCGTGGCCAGCCGTAGTCGCGGCCCTTCTGGATCAGGTTGAGCTCGTCGAAGGCGTTCTGCCCGAACTCCGAGGCCCACAGCTTGCCGTCGTCGTCGAACGCCAGCCCCTGCACGTTGCGGTGTCCCCACGTCCAGATGGGTGAGCGAGGATCGGGGTTCCCGGGTGCGGGGTCCCCGTCGGCGGTGATCCTCAGGATCTTGCCGCCCAGCGAGCTCCGGTCCGGTGCCAGCTCAGGTTGACCCGCCTCCCCGGTCGAGACGTAGAGGATCCCGTCGGGACCGAAGAGGAGTCGGCCGCCGTCGTGGTTGATCGCCTTGGGGATCCCGGTGAGGATCGGCTCCATCCGACCGAGCTTGCCCTGGTCGAAGGTCGTCCGAAGCACGCGGTTGTCGGTGGCCGCGGTGGCGTAGAGGTAGACCCGCTTGTCCTCGGCGTACGACGGGGAGACGGCGACGCCGAGCAAGCCTGCCTCGCCTCCGGGCCGCGCCTGCTCCACGCGCCCGACCGCGCGCACCGAGGTCCCCCTCACTTGGAGCACCCGCCCGCTGTCCCGCTCGGTCACGAGCGCGGAGCCGTCCGGGAGGAACGCGATCCCCCAGGGCACCTCCAGGCCTCGTGCGATCGTCCCGAGCACCTTGGGACGCTTCGACGGCTGGCGGGTGTCCTCGGTCGTGGGCGAGGTCGAGGCGGCTGGGGGAGGCGTGGTGGCCCGGGACTGCGGGGCATCGGGAGTGGGCACACGGTCGGCGCCACCGTCGGACCCGCCGCAGGCGGCCAGCAGCAGGGACGGTACGACGATCAGCATGGCCGGCCGCATCATCCGGCGAGCCTAGCCAGTGGTCCTATTCAGCAACGCGATCGAGCAGGTCCAGCAGGGCCTCGTGCACCTCGTCCGGCTTCTCCATGCCGATGAAGTGCGTGGCGGCGAGCTCGACGTAGGTGGCCCCCGGGATGCGCTCGGCCGCAGTCCTCATGTCGTGGGACGACGCGAGGATGTCGTAGCTGCCGGCCACGAAGGCGGTCGGCACCGAAATGCTGCGCAGCGAGACTCGCAGGTGCAACGAGGAGTGCAGCGCCAGGTGCATGTACCACTCGGTCGGCGTGGTCAGGAACTCCTTGATGGCCCGGCGTGCCAGCACCGGGTCGGGCATCGGCAGCATGAACCCGCTGTGCGACATCAGGGTGTGTGTGAGTGGGCCGACCGGCAACCGCGCAGCAACCGCGTGGATGGGCTTGCCCAGGACCTTGAGCACGCGGGCGATGCTGACGGTGAGGGGCTTGCGCAGAGGACGCGGGACCAGGATCGGGGCGCCCATCGAGGCGAACGTGTCGCCGGGCACGCCACCCACCGCGAAGAGTCCGGTGACCCGCTCGGGATGGTTCACGGCCACCTCGAACATCGTGTTCACCCCCATCGACCAGCCCATCAGTGGGCACGCGTCGATGCCGGCGGCATCCATCACCGCGATGGCGTCTTCGGCGAACGCGTCGATGCCGACGTGCTCGGTGTCCCGTGGCCGGTCGGAGCCCCCGGTCCCGCGGTGGTTCCAGGAGATCACCCGTACGCCGCAGGACGGGTCGAGCAGGGCGGGCCACGAGTAGGGGTTGGTGCCCAGGCCGTTGCACAGCAGCACGGTGGGACCGGCCACGTCGTTCGTCCAGGCCTGGAGGCGGGTGCCGTCCTGGCTGGTCACCGTGTAGTAGCGCAGGGCCAGGCCGTCGTCCTGGTGCGGCGCGACATGGAGTGGGGCAGCGGGTAGGGCCATGCCGGGATTGTGCCGTACGGCGACCCCGGACCGGACGGTTCGTGCGCCAGATCACCGCACCCGCCGTCGGCCCCCGGGACGGCTGACGCCGAAGAGCTGTGCGCGGCCGAGCTCAGCCGAGCCGGGCCGCGGGAGGGGTGGGAGCCGCGGCACCGGCTCGGTGGTTCCGGCGGGCGAGGGTGTCAGCGACGAACTCCTCGACCTCTGCTCTCTCGCGGCGTCCGGCTGCGAGCGCCGTGGAGGCGACCATGGCGTTGCGGCAGGCGTGCCGCTGGCTGTGCTCGGCCCAGCGGGTCAACGGCCGCAGCATCGGGCCGACCAGGTGATGGTTCATGGTGGTGCCTCCCCACGAGAGTCTGCTTTCCCTGCTCCTCGAAGTTAGGTGGGTCCGGAGTCCGGCCGGTCACGCCCATGTGACGGTCCGGTGAACTCCTAGACGATGCGTCGGTCGGGCAGGAAAAGGAGGGGCCGACGGGGCCCGTCGACACGCCGTCGGGTCTAGGGTCGGAATCGAGCTGTTGGACTTGACGAGAGCGACTCGCGGACGCATCGAGGAGGACACCATGGGCAAGAGCGCGACGCTGCTGCTGATCGGGACCCGCAAGGGTCTGTGGATCGCGCGGTCGGACGACCAACGCAACACCTGGAGCGTCGAGGGACCGCAGCTGCCGATGATGGAGCTGTACTCCTGCATGGTCGACACCCGTGGCGGGCGCACCCGACTCCTGGCCGGTGCGTCGCTGAGCTGGACCGGGCCGCAGGTGTTCAGCTCCGACGACCTCGGCGAGTCGTGGCAGGAGCACCCGATCGGGTTCCCCGAAGGGCTCGACGCGTCGGTCGAGCGGGTCTGGCAGCTGACCGCCGGCACCGAGGACGGCGTGGTGTACGCCGGTACCGAGCCGGGCGCGATCTTCCGCTCCGAAGACGGGGGGCAGAGCTTCACTCTCGAACGGGCGCTGTGGGACCACCCCCACCGAGCCGAGTGGGGCGCGGGCTTCGGGGGGCAGGCCTTCCACACCGTGCTGCCGCACCCCACCGACGCGTCGTCGGTCACGGCCGCGATCTCGACCGGCGGTGTCTACCAGACCACGGACGGGGGCGTCTCCTGGAACCCACGCAACCAGGGGATCCGGGCGGAGTTCATGCCGGAGGGCGAGCAGTACCCGGAGTACGGACAGTGCGTGCACAAGGTGTCCCGGCATCCGGCCAACCCCGCCCGGCTCTATGCCCAGAACCACGGCGGTGTCTATCGCTCGGACGACGAGGGCGCGACCTGGGTCTCCATCGCTGACGGCCTGCCTGCGGACTTCGGGTTCCCGATCGTCGTCCACCCCCAGGAGCCCGACACGGTCTACGTGTTCCCCCTCAGCGGGAGCGCGGGCCGCTTCCCCCCGGAAGGCAGGGCCCAGGTGTGGCGCACCCGCGACGGGGGAGACCACTGGGAACCGCTCGGCAAGGGCCTGCCCGAGGAGTTCTATGCCGCGGTCATGCGCGATGCGATGTGCACCGACGACCACGATCCCGCAGGCGTCTACTTCGGCGGCCGCAACGGCAGCGTGTGGGGCTCGCCCGACGCGGGCGAGACCTGGCACGAGGTCGCGGCGAACCTTCCGGACGTGATGAGCGTGCGCGCGGCTGCGGTCTCCGGCTGACCGCCTGGTCCCGAGACCGGCGAAGTAGTCTCACCGCATGACTGAGCCGCCCACCGGGTCGCCTGCCCGGCCGAGCACCGACGCCACCCCCGACATCAAGCCTCGCTCCCGCGACGTCACTGACGGCCTCGAGAAGGCAGCCGCCCGAGGCATGCTTCGCGCTGTCGGAATGGGTGACGACGACTGGGTGAAGCCGCAGATCGGGGTGGCATCGAGCTGGAACGAGATCACCCCCTGCAACCTCTCGCTGGACCGGTTGGCCAAGGCGGTCAAGAACGGCGTGCACGCCGGGGGCGGTTACCCGCTCGAGTTCGGCACGATCTCGGTCTCCGACGGCATCTCGATGGGGCACGAGGGGATGCACTTCTCGCTGGTCTCGCGCGAGGTCATCGCCGACTCGGTCGAGACGGTGATGATGGCCGAGCGGCTTGACGGCTCGGTGCTGCTTGCGGGCTGCGACAAGTCGCTGCCCGGCATGCTGATGGCTGCGGCGCGCCTCGACCTCGCCAGTGTCTTCCTGTACGCCGGTTCGATCATGCCTGGTCAGGTCGACGGCAACGACGTGACGATCATCGACGCCTTCGAAGCCGTCGGCGCCTGCCTGGCTGGGAAGATCACCCGCGAGGAGGTCGACCGGATCGAGCGTGCGATCTGTCCCGGCGAGGGCGCCTGCGGTGGGATGTACACCGCCAACACGATGGCCGCCGTGGCCGAGGCGCTCGGCATGAGCCTGCCGGGCTCGGCGGCACCTCCCGCAGTCGACCGACGTCGCGACGGGTTCGCGCACCGCTCCGGCGAGGCGGTCGTGGAGATGCTGCGCCAGGGCATCACCGCCCGGCAGATCATGACGATGGAGGCCTTCGAGAACGCGATCGCCGTGGTGATGGCGCTGGGCGGATCCACGAACGCCGTACTCCACCTGCTGGCGATCGCACGCGAGGCCGACGTGCCGCTGACCATCGACGACTTCAACCGCGTCGGGGACAAGGTCCCGCACCTGGGCGACCTGAAGCCGTTCGGCCGGTTCGTGATGAACGACGTCGACAAGGTCGGCGGCATCCCCGTGGTGATGAAGGCCTTGCTCGACGCGGGCCTGATGCACGGCGACTGCCTGACCGTCACCGGGAAGACGATGCGCGAGAACCTCGAGGCGCTCAACCCGGCAGGACTGGACGGGGAGGTGCTGCGGGCGCTCGACAAGCCGATCCACAAGACCGGGGGCCTGACCATCCTGCGCGGCTCGCTGGCGCCCGACGGTGCGGTGGTGAAGTCGGCGGGCTTCGACGACTCGACCTTCACCGGTACGGCCCGCGTCTTCGACGGGGAGCGGGCGGCCCTGGACGCGCTCACCGACGGTCAGATCGTGGCCGGTGACGTGGTCGTGATCCGCTACGAGGGCCCCAAGGGCGGACCCGGGATGCGTGAGATGCTGGCGATCACCGGTGCCATCAAGGGCGCCGGTCTCGGCAAGGACGTCCTGCTGGTCACCGACGGCCGCTTCTCGGGCGGCACCACCGGGCTGTGCGTGGGACACATCGCCCCGGAAGCCGTCGACGGTGGCCCGATCGCCTTCGTGCGCGACGGTGACCAGATCACCCTCGACGTCGCGGGACGCACCCTCGACGTGGCGATCGACGCCGACGAGCTGGCCGGCCGCAAGGACGGCTGGGTGCCCAACGAGCCGAAGTACACCCGCGGCGTGCTCGGCAAGTACGCCAAGGTCGTGCAGTCCGCCGCCCACGGGGCCGTCTGCGGTTGATCGGGGTTTGCGTCATCCGGATCGTGGCCTCGAGGCCACGCTTCGTATGACGTCTCGTGGTTGAGTACGCCGCATGGACCAGCGGATCAGCTTCGTGACGCTCGCGGTGGCCGACCTCGACCGGACGCACGCGTTCTACGTCGAGGGTCTCGGCTGGACCCCCGAGCTGTTCGTGCCCGGCGGGGTGCTGATGATCCGCGTGGGCGACAAGGTCGTGCTGTCCCTGTGGTCCGAGGCCGGGTTCGAGGCCGAGGTGGGCCCGATCCGGCGCGGGTCGGGCGTCGTACCCCTCACGCTCGCGCACAACGTGGCCACCGAGGCCGAGGTCGACCAGGTCCTCGCGCTGGCGGCGTCGCTGGGCGTCGAGACGGGCGCGCCGGAGCGTCGGGAGTGGGGTGGCTACACCGGCTACTTCGCCGACCCCGACGGATTCCGGTGGGAGGTCGCCACGAACCCCGGTGACGTCGGCCGTCTCGTCCTGCCCACCCCGCCACGTGATCCGACCGAGGAGAGTGCCTGATGCGAGCTGTTGTCTACACCGAGCCGGGAGCGTCCTCGGTGCTGCGGACCGTCGAGCGAGAGCCCGCAGCACCCGGCCCGGGGGAGGTGCGGGTCCGGGTGGTCCGGTCGGGGGTCAACCCCACGGACTGGAAGTTCCGCAGCGGCGGCACCGGCGCCGGGCTCGCCTTCCCCGAGGTGGTGCCCCATCAGGACGGCGCTGGTGTCGTCGACGCCGTGGGCCCGGGGGTGGCCGGTCTCCGGGTGGGCGACCGCGTCTGGGTGTACCTGGCCCAGCACCAGCGTCCCACCGGCACCGCCCAGGAGCTCACGGTGGTGCCGGCCGAGCGGGTGGTCCCGCTGCCGGACGGTGCGTCGTACGACGTCGGGGCGTCGCTCGGCGTGCCGGCCATCACCGCGCACCGGGCGCTGACCACTTCCGAGGACGGCCCGACCAGGCTCGGCCCGGGTGTCCTGGACGGGCAGACGGTTCTGGTAGCCGGGGGAGCCGGAGCCGTGGGCAACGCCGCGATCCAGCTCGGTCGCTGGTCGGGGGCGACCGTGATCACCACGGTCAGCAGCTCTGCGAAGGCGGAGCTGGCCAGCGCAGCGGGCGCGCAGCACACGATCGACTACACGAGCGGAGACATCGTGGAGCGCGTCCGCGAACTCGCCCCCGACGGCGTGGACATCGTGGTCGAGGTAGCACCGGCCGAGAACCTCGCGCTCGATCTGCGGATGATCCGTCCCCGGGGCACCATCGCGATCTACGCCAACAACGGCGGTGACGAGGTGGCGCTGCACGTCCGCGACACGTTCAGCACCAACGCGCGCTTCCAGTGGGTGCTTCTCTACACCGTCGGTCCGGAGCCCCTGGCGCGTGCTGCCGAGGACGTGACGGCCGCGGTCGCGTCCGGCGCGTTCGACATCGGCCGGGACCGGGGACTGCCGGTGCACCACTACGCCCTCGACGACGTCGCACGGGCTCACGACGACGTCGAAGGCGGCCTGGTCGGCAAGGCGCTCGTCGACGTCGCCTCCGACTGAACCGCCCGCCCGGACGTCATACGAACGGTGGCCTCGAAGCCACGATTCGGATGACGTCCGCGACTTGACCACCGGCGTTACTCGACGCAGACCGCCGGCAGGTCGAACCAGCGCAGGTGCTCGAAGTCCGCGCTCGTCGAGTGCGGGGCGGTGAGGTCCGGCTCCTCGGCGGCCTCGAGGATCTTCGCCGCGTCCTCGAGATGCTGGGCGAGCAGGGACTCGTCGCCGCTCAGCCGGGCTGAAGGCGCGTGCATCCCATCGCCGTCGTAGCTGATGGCGTCGAGTCGCAGCGGGGGCTCGACGACCCCGTCCTGGTGCGTCCAGAGACCGCTCGCGATGTCGAAGCGGTAGTCGCAGAGGAGACGCCATCCGTCGCGGGCCACCATGCGCACGGCCTCGACGATGTAGTCGGCCACGGTGTCGGAGAGGAAGTAGTTGAAGTTGACGCGCACCCAGCCGGGCTTGATCCCCTCGCAGCCGCCGGTGATCTCGCGCTCGAACTCGTGGCTGCGCTCGATGTCGATGCCCAGCAACCGGTGCCCGTAGGGGCCGGCGCAGGAGCAGCCGCCACGGGCCTGGATGCCGAACAGGTCGTTGAGGACAGCCACCACGAAGTTGTGGTGCAGGTACCGCCCCGAGGGCGTGCGCACCACGAACGACACGATCGAGAGCCGCTCGGACTCGAGGTTGCCGAGGATCTCGATCGATGGCTCCGCACGCCACGTCGCGACCGCGCGGGTCAGGAACCTTTCCTCGGCGGCGCGGATCGTCTTCACGCCCACCGCCTGCTTGAGTCCGAAGACCAGGCCGGCGCGGATCGACTCGATGATCGCGGGGGTGCCGCCCTCCTCGCGGAGCTCCGGGTCGGCGAGGTAGGCGTGCTCCGCGTCGTTGACGTAGGCCACGGTTCCGCCGCCTGGGACCTCCGGGACCCGGTTGGTGAACAGCTCGCGTCGGGCGACCAGGACGCCGGGTGTGGACGGTCCGCCGATGAACTTGTGCGGCGACAGGAAGATCGCGTCCTTGTAGGCGCGCGGGTGCTCGGTGCTCATGCACATCTCGATCTCGATGTACGGCGCCGCAGCGGCGAAGTCCCAGAACGACAGTGCCCCGTGCTCGTGGAGCAATGTCGAGATCGCCACGGTGTCGCTGACGATCCCGGTGACGTTCGACGCGGCCGAGAACGAGCCGATCTTCAGCGGGCGGGCGGCGTGCTCGACCAGCCCCGCCTCCAGCGCGGCCAGGTCGATGTGGCCGTCGACGTCCTGGGGGATGGTGACCACGTCGGCGATCGACTCCCGCCAGGGGATCTCGTTGGAGTGGTGCTCGTAGGGGCCGATGAAGACCACCGGCCGCTGGTCGGTCGGGATGTGCCGGAGCAGGGTGTGGCGGTCCTCGAGTGCCGAGGGCAGCCGCAGGCCGAGCACGCCGATCAGTTTCGAGATGGCTCCTGTGGTGCCGGAGCCGGCGAAGATCACGACGGTCTCGTCGTCGCCACCGACTGCTTCATGGATGATCCGGCGGGCGTCCTCGCGCAGCCGGGTGGTCTGCAGGCCCGTCCCGCTGGACTCGGTGTGGGTGTTCGCATAGCTCGGCAGCACCTCGTCGCGGATGAAGTCCTCGATGAACGAGAGCGCGCGGCCGGACGCGGTGTAGTCGGCGTAGGTGACCCGGCGTTCGCCGTACGGCGTACGCATCACGTGGTCCTCGCCGATCACGGAGTCGCGGATCAGTCCCAGCAGGTCCGTCATTCCCGCAGTCTAGGCTCGCCGGATGCCGCTCAACGAGTACGGGCAGCCCGTCGGTGAACGCCTCGCATGGGCCCCCCGCTCACCGCTGGTCCCGATCGACCTCGCCGGGCGGCACTGCCGGCTCGAGCCGATGCGTGAGGCACACCTCGACGGGCTCTACGCGGCGCTTTGTCTGGAGTCGTCTTCCGACATCTGGACCTACATGTCCGAGGGCCCGTTCGACTCCCGTGACGGTCTCGCCGCATATCTGCACAGGCTGCGGGCGTCGCCGGCGACCATCCCGCTGGTGATCGCCGAGCCGGCCGGGGCGCCGATGGGCATCGCCTGCTTCCAGCGGATCGACCAGGCGAACGGGGTCGTCGAGATCGGGTCGATCACCGTCGGCAGTCCATGGCAGCGCAGCACCGCGTCCACCGAGGCGCTGCACCTGATGGCGTGCCACGTCCTCGACGATCTGGGATTCCGTCGCCTCGAGTGGAAGTGCGACGCCCTGAACGAGCCGTCCCGGCGGGCTGCGGTGCGGCTCGGGTTCAGCTTCGAGGGCGTCTTCCGTCGGGCCGTCGTCTACAAGCAGCGCAACCGGGATACGGCGTGGTTCTCCATCACCGATGACGACTGGCCGCTGGTCCGAGCGGCACACCTCCGCTGGCTGGATCCGGCCAACTTCGATGACCGAGGGATTCAGCGAACCCGGCTGAAGACACCGGGCGGGGGTCTCCTGGGTCGCGGCTGGGTGGCTAACGTGTCGCCCATGGACACCAAGCAGGCGCTGACCGGGCAGCAGATCCTCGAGGAAGACCTGGGGGAGTGGCGGTTCAACCTGGGCCGGCTGGTCGCCCGGTTCGCCACCGGCGACTTCAACGCCGGTGCCGCGTTCGTCATGCGGATCGCCGAGGCGGCCGACGCCGCCGACCACCACCCCGACGTGGACCTGCGCTACCCGCACGTGACCGTGACCCTGGCCAGCCACGACGTCCAGGCGGTCACCTCGCGCGACGTGCAGCTGGCCCGAGCGATCAACGACATCGCGGCGGAGCTCGAGGTGTCGTCCGCGGGGGCGCCGGACCTCATCGAGCTCGCCCTGGACACTCCGCAGCGCGAGTCGGTGAAGCCTTTCTGGGAGGCGCTTCTGGGCTACCGCCGGACCCCGGGGTTCGACGACGACCTCAGCGACCGTGCCGGACGGTCTCCCTCGTTGTGGTTCCAGCACACCGACTCCGAGGAGCCCGACCGGCAACGGTTCCATCTTGACGTGAGCGTTCCGCACGACCAGGCCGAGCAACGGCTACAGGCAGCCCTGGACGCCGGGGGCACCCTCGTCAGTGACACGCGAGCGCCCGCGTTCTGGGTCCTCGAGGACCCGGACGGCAACCGCGCCTGCATCTGCACCTGGCAGAACCGGGACTGACGACACGGTCACGATCTGGGATGCGCGTCTCATTATTCGGGATCGACCTCTCCCAGAGTTGAGTGCGACAGAGCGCGGGGGCATGCTTGGCCCCATGCGTTTGGAGATTCTCGTACGCCCGCGACGCGTGAGCTGAGGGCCCAGGTCCTCTCCCCACGTGTCGACCCCTCGTCCGCCGAAAGGTGCGAGGGGTTTTTTGTTGGTCCGACAGCGACAGAGATGATGAACAGATGGCAGAGCAGGGAACAGCAGGCGCGGAACCCGTCACCGGTGCGCAGAGCCTGATCAAGTCCCTCGAGTCCGCAGGGGCCGAGAACATCTTCGGCATCCCCGGTGGGGCGATCCTTCCGGCGTACGACCCCCTCTACGACTCGCGCATCCGGCACATCCTCGTGCGCCACGAGCAGGGAGCGGGGCACGCCGCCCAGGGGTACGCCGTGGCCACCGGCAAGGTGGGTGTCTGCATGGCCACGAGCGGGCCCGGCGCGACCAACCTGGTCACCCCGATCGCCGACGCGCACATGGACTCCGTGCCGATGGTCGCGATCACCGGCCAGGTCGGCGCCAGCATGATCGGCACGGACGCCTTCCAGGAGGCCGACATCCGCGGCATCACGATGCCGATCACCAAGCACAACTTCCTGGTGACCGATCCGGACGACATCCCGAGGGTGATCGCCGAGGCCTTCTACATCGCCTCGACCGGCCGTCCTGGGCCCGTCCTGGTCGACGTGGCCAAGTCGGCGCTGCAGGCACAGACCACGTACGCCTGGCCCACCGAGCTCAGCCTTCCCGGCTACCGGCCGGTGACCCGCCCGCACTCCAAGCAGATCCGCGAGGCCACCCGACTCCTGCTGGAGTCGCGGCGCCCGGTCCTGTACGTCGGTGGCGGCGTCATCCGGGCCCGCGCATCCAAGGAGCTGCGCATCCTCGCGGAGCTCACCGGCATCCCCGTGGTCACGACCCTGATGGCGCGCGGCGCGTTCCCCGACAGTCACGTGCAGCACCTCGGCATGCCGGGAATGCACGGGACGGTGGCGGCCGTCGCGGCGCTGCAGAAGAGCGACCTGATCATCAGCCTCGGAGCTCGTTTCGACGACCGGGTGACCGGCAACCTCGACTCGTTCGCGCCCGGCGCCAAGGTCATCCACGCCGACATCGACCCCGCGGAGATCGGCAAGAACCGCGTGGCCGACGTCCCGATCGTGGGGGACTGCCGCGAGGTCATCTCCGACCTGTCGGTGGCGCTGCAGGGCGAGTACGACCAGGGCAACACAGGTGACTACGAGGGCTGGGTGAAGTTCCTCGCGGGAGTGAAGATGCAGTACCCGCTCGGGTACGACGCCCCTGCGGACAACGGGCTCGCCCCCCAGTACGTCATCGAGCGACTGAGCGCGATCGCGGGACCGGAGGCGATCTATGTCGCCGGTGTCGGGCAGCACCAGATGTGGGCCACCCACTTCGTGCAGTACGAGAACCCGAACACCTGGATCAACTCGGGCGGCCTCGGGACCATGGGCTTCGCCGTACCCGCAGCGATGGGCGCGAAGGTCGGCTGCCCGGACACGACCGTGTGGGCCATCGACGGTGACGGCTGCTTCCAGATGACCAACCAGGAGCTGGCGACCTGCACGATCGAGGGCATCCCGATCAAGGTCGCGGTGATCAACAACGAGTCGCTGGGCATGGTGCGCCAGTGGCAGACCTTGTTCTACCAGGGGCGCTACTCCAACACCGACCTCCAGTCCAAGCGGGTGCCTGACTTCGTCAAGCTGGCCGAGGCGTACGGCGCGGTGGGCCTTGCCTGCGACAACCCTGCCGACGTCGACACCACGATCGCGAAGGCGATGGAGATCAACGACGTGCCGGTCGTCGTCGACTTCCGCGTGGAACGAGATGCGATGGTGTGGCCGATGGTCGCGGCCGGGACGTCCAACGACGAGATCAAGTACGCCCGGGACCTGGCGCCCGAGTTCGAGGAGGACGACCTGTGATGAGCACGCACACGCTCTCGGTGCTGGTCGAGAACAAGCCCGGCGTCCTGGCGCGCATCGCCGGTCTGTTCAGCCGCCGCGGGTTCAACATCGACTCGCTCGCTGTGGGCCCCACCGAGCACCCTGAGATCTCCCGGATGACCATCGTCGTCAGTGTCGACGAGTCGCCGCTGGAGCAGGTCACCAAGCAGCTCAACAAGCTGATCGAGGTCATCAAGATCGTCGAGCTCGAGGATCGCGACGCGATCGAGCGCGAGCTGCTGCTGGTCAAGGTCAAGGCCGACGCCGACACCCGGGGCCACGTCCTCGACGCCGTGCAGCTGTTCCGAGCCAAGGTCGTGGACGTCGCTCCGGACGCGATCACGATCGAGGTGACCGGCAACGCCGGCAAGCTGAAGGACTTCCTCGCCGTGCTCGAGCCGTTCGGGATCCGCGAGCTCGTCCAGTCCGGCATGGTCGCGATCGGCCGGGGCAGCCGCTCCATCACCGAGCGCACCCTCCGCCCGGTCGCCGTACCCGTCCCTCCCGCCCATGCCATTCCTGGCTGACCTCCCATGTAAATCGGGGTTATGGACGCTCATCAAGGCCTGTTCCGGCCGCAAAGCGTCCACAACCCTCGCCAAGTCCGAAGATGAAGAGATGAAGGAGAGCCCCCGTGGCTGACATGTTCTACGACGACGACGCCGATCTGTCCCTGATCCAGGGCAAGAACGTGGCCGTGCTCGGCTACGGCAGCCAGGGGCACGCGCACTCGCTGTCGCTCCGCGACTCCGGCGTCGACGTACGCATCGGTTTGCCCGAGGGGTCCAAGAGCCGCGCCAAGGCCGAGGCCGAGGGTCTGCGCGTCCTCACCCCCGCCGAGGCGGTGGAGGAAGCCGACGTCGTCGTCATCCTCGCGCCCGACCACATCCAGCGGAAGCTGTACACGGAGTCGGTCGAGCCGAACATCGCACCAGGAGACACGCTCGTCTTCGGGCACGGCTTCAACATCCGCTTCGGCTACATCACCCCGCCCGAGGGCGTGGACGTCTTCATGGTGGCGCCCAAGGGACCCGGTCACCTCGTACGCCGCGAGTACGTCGACGGACGCGGCGTACCTGTGCTGGTGGCCGTCGAGAAGGACGCCTCCGGCACCACGTGGGACCTCGCGCTGTCCTACGCCAAGGCGATCGGCGGCCTCCGCGCCGGCGGCATCAAGACCACCTTCACCGAGGAGACAGAGACCGACCTCTTCGGTGAGCAGGCAGTGCTCTGTGGTGGGGCGAGCCAGCTGGTGCAGTACGGCTTCGAGGTCCTGACCGAAGCCGGCTACCAGCCCGAGGTCGCCTACTTCGAGTGCTTGCACGAGCTGAAGCTCATCGTCGACCTGATGTACGAAGGGGGGATCGCCAAGCAGCGCTGGTCGGTCTCTGACACCGCCGAGTACGGCGACTACGTCTCCGGCCCACGGGTGATCGACCCGCACGTGAAGGAGAACATGAAGGCCGTCCTCGAGGACATCAAGAACGGCAGCTTCGCGCAGCGGTTCATCGATGACCAGGACAACGGCGGCAAGGAGTTCCAGGAGCTGCGCACCAAGGGAGAGCAGCACCCGATCGAGCAGACCGGCGCCGAGCTTCGCAAGCTGATGGCCTGGGTCAAGAGCCACGACTCGGACTACGTGGAGGGCACCGCCGGTCGCTGACCGACGCGAGAGCTCCGTGCTCCCCCCTCGAAACTGCCGCTTCCCCCGCGTTGCAACGCGGGGGAAGCGGCAGTTTCACTGGGGCCCCAGTGAAACCGCGGCGCCCTACTTCACCTCCGACCGCAGCATCAACCAAAGCCCGAGCAGGAGCGGAGCCACGAGCCAGAGGGTCGTCGAGGTTCCCAGCTGTGCCCACTGCTCGGAGGTCGGGGCGGTGCCCTCGAACAGGGCACCCTGGGCGAAGTTGAGGTCGATCCAGCCCTGCAGGTCGCGGAACCACGCCTGGAAGGCGGCGAGCATCCCGAAGACCGTCGGCAGGACCAGGGAGTAGACGAAGTACGCCACGATGGCGCCCGCCGAGTTCCTGACCAGCACACCGAGCATGAAGCCGACCAGCAGGCCGATCACGTTCGCCATGATGATCATCAGCAGGTCGGTGACGGAGAGGTTCCAGATCGTCTCGGTGCCGGTGATCGCTGTCCCGACGACGTTGCCGAGCGCGCCGATGGCGAAAGCGAGCAGCATCGAGACGACTCCGACGGCGACCGCGGCGATCGCCTTGGCGCCGATCACTCGTCCGCGGTGCGGCACGAGCGTGAAGGTCGTCAAGCCGCTGCGCTGCGTCCACTCGCTCGTCACCGAGAGGATCGCGACCATGGGCAGGACGACTGCCATCGGGAAGCCGATGGCGGTCGCGAACGTCTCGAAGGTCAGCACCGCGTCCGGTGCGAACGCGATGACCCCGGCGGTAGCGAGCACCGACAGGAGGACGATGCTCGCCATCAGCCAGAAGCCGGACCTGGTGTCGAACATCTTGCGCAGCTCGATCGTGACGATCCGCGTCAGGGGAATGCCGCGCGGCTCCGGTTCGGCCCGCACCTGCACCGCAGGGCGTTCGAGGGTGGTGGTGCTCATGCTGCTGCTCCTTCTCGTTGTGACTCGGCGGTGAGCTCGAGGAAGATCTCCTCCAGGCCGGCCCCGTCGGCAGGCCGGAGCTCGGCGAGCGCGACCCCCGCAGCCAGCGCGATCTCGCCGACGCGGGCCGGGTCCGCCTGGGTGTGTACGGCCCCGTCGGCTCGCACCGTGCGTACGACGTGCGCGGCGTCCAGCGCCGCGAGGAGGGTCGGCGCTTCGGTGCTGCGCACGATGCTCCCGGCACCCTGCAGCAGCTCGGTCTTCGTTCCCTGCGCCACGATCCGCCCGTGGCCGATCAGCACGAGGTCGTCGGCGATCACTTCGATCTCGTGCAGCAGGTGTGAGGACAGCAGCACCGTTCCCCCCTGGTCGGCGTAGGCCCGCAGCAGGTCGCGCATCCATCGGATGCCTGCGGGATCCAGGCCGTTCGCGGGCTCGTCGAGGATGAGCACCTCAGGATCACCGATCAGGGCCGTGGCGATGCCGAGGCGCTGGCGCATGCCCAGCGAGTAGTGCCGCACCCGGCGGCCGGCCTCCTCGTCGGTGAGGCTGACCAGCTCCAGCATCTGCTCGACGCGAGCGCGGGGGAGGCCCATGGTGCGCTGGGCGATGGTCAGGATCTCCCTGCCCGAACGCCCGGCGTGCTGGGCCGAGGCGTCGAGGAGGACGCCTACCTCCAACCCGGGGTTTCTGAGGTCCGCGTACCGACGCCCCGCGATGTGCACCCGGCCCGAGGTGGGTGGGGTCAGTCCCACCATGACGCGCATGGTCGTGGACTTGCCGGCCCCGTTGGGACCGAGGAACCCGGTCACCCGACCGGGTCGGGCAGTGAAGCTGACGTCGTCGACGGCGGTGAAGCCGCGGTACTTCTTGGTGAGGGACTCGATGGTGATCATGGGCAGAGCCTCCTCGTCCGACCCCGCCGCCCACATCGGGGAAGCCGCTGGATCCGACCCTGAGGTGACCCCCAGCCGGATCAGGGTCGGCCGGCCGCAGCGGTCAGGGTGTGATGACCCTGGCCACACGGGGAACACGGCGACCGCAGAAGCCGTTGCGCCTGTCATGAGAATCGAAGTCTGGTCAGACATCGCCTGCCCGTGGTGCTACGTCGGCAAGCGGCGGCTCGAGACGGCCCTGGACCGCTCGGGGCACCGTGACGAGATCGAGCTGGTCTACCGCTCCTTCCTGCTCGACCCCGCGGCTCCTTCGACGCCCGGCGCCCGGTCGATGGCCGAGCACCTCGGCGACAAGTACGGCGGCGGCGCGGCGGCCGGCCAGCAGATGATCGACCGGATGGAGGCGTCCGCGGCCGAGGAGGGTCTTCTGTTCCGCCTCTCCGAGGCCCAGCGCGCCAGCACGGTCGACGCGCACCGGCTGTTGCACCTCGCGCTGGCCGAGGGAGGCTCCCCGCTGCAGGGCTCGCTCAAGGAGGAGCTGCTCGCGGCGTACTTCCTCCAGGCCGAGAACATCGCAGACCACGAAGTGCTGCGTCGGGTCTCGGAGAAGGCGGGCCTGGACCTGGACCGAGTGGATGAGGTGCTCGGTGGGCGTGAGTACGGCGACGCCGTGGAGCACGACATCCGCGAAGCCGCCGCGCTGGGCGCCACCGGGGTGCCCTTCTACGTGGTCGACCACAAGTACGGCATCTCAGGTGCGCAGCCGCCCGAGTTCTTCCTCCAGGTCCTCGAGCGGGCCTGGTCCGAGGCGCACCCCGGGTTGGAGCTCATCGGTGACGGTGACGCGGCCTGCGGTCCGGACGGCTGCGCGATCTGAGCAAGCGGCCGGCGGGCGTGGCTGTCACTCGGCCGTCAGTGGGCCGCGACGACCACCGCGTAGGAGCCGACGCCGACGAGTCGCGAACCGTCGACCTCCTCGTGCTCGAGCACCAGTGTGATCAGCCGGCCCGTCTCGGGATCGAACTCCACGTCGGTCACTTTGCCGAGCTCGTCTCCCGACCCGGACAGCACCCGCTTGCGCAACACCTGATGGGTCTTGTCGTGCAGCTCCGCGAGCCGGCCCTCGGGCGGGATGATCTTGTCCTCTGCGCTGATGGTGACCGCGTCGCCGCCCACCGCCGTCAGGTCGGCCCACGGGATCACGGTGCCTTTGGTGGCCTTCTTGCACACCAGCCCGACAACCGACCGGCTGGCGGGGTCGACGAGGAAGCCGGAGACCTTGCCGACCGTCTCAGCGGTGTCGGTGCTGACCACCTTGCGCTTGAGCACCTCGTGGAAACGCATCAGTGCCTCCCGCTGAGCTGCGCGCGGAAGTCGGCGACTGCGGCGCCGAAGCCGGCCAGGTCGTCGCTGACGAAGGCCTCGGCGCTGGCGGGGACCATCAGGTGCTCGCCCGAGACCGAGATGGTGTCGGGCAGCGGCACGAGCAGCCGGGTGCCCTGAGCCTGCCGCGTGACACGGAGCGCCTCGGTGGCCTCGATCTCGTAGCCGATCACGTCACAGGGGGAGCCGTGTCCTGGTGCCTCGCCCACCCCGGAGCCGCTGCGCACACCCTTGAACGCCACGACCACGTCCACGACCTCACCGAGGTCCTTGCCCGCGTCGGTGAGCACCCGGGACCCGAGCACGTTGCCGCCGGACCCACCTGACTCCGACGCGGCGGACGCGAGGACGTCCGCGACGGCTTCGAGGACCTCGGAGTCCTCGACCATCACGGCGTCCCCGCCGAGGGCGTCGACCCTGGACCAACGCAGCCCGGTCTTGAGTGGGCCGGCGAGCAACCCGCGTCCGGCGAGGGTGAAGCCGGCCACCGCACCACCGTCGGCGGAGTACACCACGTCCTTGATCTGGGCGATGTCCTCGCCCGCGCGTGTGACCACGGGGAGCTTCGCGATCGTCGAGGTGCGCATCAGCCTGGTCATGGCTGGTCATCCCCGTGAGGTCCGCGCGGCGCAGCGGGGCCGGCGATGACGCCGCCGCGGCGACGTCGCGCCTGTACGGCGAGCAGGCCGGCCGCGAGCACGGCCACCACCACCACCACGACGATCAACCAGCCCCACCATTCCATCGGGCGCTCCTCGCTGCCGACCCCCTACGGTGCCGCCAGGGCGCGAAGCGGGGCATCACCCATCATGTCACCGGGGTGCGCGCTCGGCTCGCCGACGCCGCGCCGGGGTGCATCTCCCGACTCGACCGGTATCCACAGCAAGCCAGTTTTCCTGTGGAGAAGTCGCGCGATCTGTGGAGCAGTCCACGGTTTCTGTGGGCAACGTGGCCGAGGCGCAGAACTTGTCGAAATAGTTGGCGAAAGCCCCTTGTGGTGGCCTCGCCGGCAGGCGTAGACATCTACCACGCGCTTCCTCCGGGAGGTGCGGGACCACTCGGAGAGAAGGTTCGTACGACGAGGAGACTCGTCGCGGTGTGCGGGTGACAGCCACCGGGACCGGAAGCAGGAGTGGTCGACCGGAAGTCACCGATCTCCGGTCAACCAGAAGGGCCCAGCAACTCATACTTGCTGGGCCCTTCGCCTGTCTCCGGGCGGTGGAGCCGCCCCTGCCGGGAGCACAGCCCGACCCGTCCGGCCCGCGAGCGGTCCCGGACTGCGATCGGCCCGGGAGATAGGCTGATCCGGCACAGCGTCGTGCGGGCAACTTCCATCACTCACGTCAGGAACGTTTGTGACCATCGACATTCGCCGGCCCGTCGTACTCATCGCCGAGGAGCTCAGCCCCGCCACGGTGGAGGCCCTCGGCCCGGACTTCGAGATCCGGCACTGCAACGGCGCCGACCGCGCCGAGCTGCTCGACGCCATCGTCGAAGCCGAGGCGATCCTGGTGCGCTCGGCCACCCGGGTCGACCAGGAGGCGCTGCTCGCGGCCAAGCGACTCAAGGTCGTGGCGCGCGCGGGGGTGGGGCTGGACAACGTGGACGTCCGAGCAGCGACCCAGCACGGTGTGATGGTCGTCAACGCGCCCACCTCCAACATCGTGAGTGCGGCGGAGCTGGCGGTGGCGCTGATGCTGGCCGCGGCGCGGCACCTCAGCCCGGCACACGCGGCGCTCACCAACGGGGAGTGGAAGCGCAGCAAGTTCTCCGGCACCGAGCTTTTCGAGAAGACCGTCGGCATCGTCGGCCTCGGCCGGATCGGCGTGCTCGTGGCGCAGCGGCTGGCGGCGTTCGGGATGAACGTGATCGCCTACGACCCGTACGTACAACCGGGCCGTGCCGCACAGATGGGCGTCCGGATGGTCTCGCTCGAGGAGCTGATGACCGAGTCCGACTTCATCAGCGTGCACCTGCCCAAGACCCCCGAGACCATCGGCCTCCTCGGTGCCGACCAGTTCGCGCTCGCACGTCCCGGGCTGGTGCTGGTCAACGCTGCCCGCGGTGGCATCGTCGACGAGAAGGCTCTCTACGACGCCCTGAAGACCGGCCAGATCGGCGCTGCCGGGCTCGACGTCTTCGCCCAGGAGCCGTGCACCGACTCACCGCTGTTCGAGCTGGAGAACGTGGTGGCCACACCCCACCTCGGGGCCTCGACACAGGAGGCGCAGGAGAAGGCAGGCATTTCGGTGGCCCGGTCCGTGCGCCTGGCACTGTCTGGAGAGCTGGTCCCTGACGCCGTGAACGTGCAGGGCGGTGTCATCGCCGAGGACGTCCGTCCCGGCATCCCGCTGGTGGAGAAGCTCGGTCGCATCTTCACGGCCCTGGCCGGTGAGGTCGCGCAGCAGATCGACGTCGAGGTTCGCGGCGAGATCACCGAGTACGACGTGAAGGTGCTCGAGCTGGCGGCCCTCAAGGGGGTGTTCGCCGACGTGGTCGAGGACCCGGTCTCCTACGTCAACGCCCCGCTGCTCGCCGCCGAGCGTGGCACCGAGGTCCGTCTGATCACCGACGCCGAGAGTCCCGACCACCGCAACCTGATCACGATCCGGGGCACGCTGGCGGACGGCTCCCAGGTCTCGGTGTCCGGCACGCTCATCGGCATCGCCCAGAAGGAACGGCTCGTGGAGGTCAACGGCTTCGAGGTCGACCTCGAACCGACCGAGCACCTCGCCTTCCTCACCTACGAGGACCGCCCCGGCATGGTGGGCACCGTCGGGCGGATCCTGGGGGACGCCCAGGTCAACATCGCCGGGATGCAGGTATCCCGCGACCAGAAGGGTGGCCGGGCGCTGGTTGCCCTCTCAGTGGACTCCGCCATCCCGCACGAGGTGCTCGAGGAGATCCGCAGCTCGATCGCGGCCGACATCGTCCGCGGGGTGGACCTGTCCGAGTGAAGCCTCCGGTGCGAGCGGGTCAGGCCACCAGGTTCGGGCGCCGTGCGCGCGAGGTGACCCGGGTCCGCCAGCGTCTCGCGCCAAGCGACGGCGAGGCGCTCGACCGCGGCCGCGAGCACGGGGGCGGGCTGGGTGTAGGGCAGTCGCACGAAGCGGTCGAGGCCGCCTTCGGGGGCGAAGCTGGGACCCGGTGCGATCAGCACGTCGTGGCGCGCGGCCTTGGGGGCCAACGCCGAGGAGAGCGCGCTGGGCAGCTCGCACCACAGCGCCAGACCGCCGGGCGGCGTGTGCACCCGCCAGCCGGGCAGGTGCTCGGCGAGCGCCGCCAGGGCCGCGTCGCGTGAGGTGCGCAGCTGTTCACGCCGGTGGTCGAGGAGCTCCTCCGCCCCGTTGAGCAGGATGCGGGCGACCAGCTGTTCGAGCACCGGCACCCCGAGGTCGAGGCTCAGCCGGGCCCGGAAGAAGGCGTCGGCCTGCCCCTCGGGCACCCGGAGCCAGCCGATCCGGAGACCACCCCAGAAGAGCTTGCTGAGGCTGCCGACGCTGACCGCGCCCGCTGAGTGCGCCGCGAACGGCGCCGGCAGGGAGTGTCCGTCGAGGGCCAGACCGACCATGGACTCGTCGATGAGCGCCGTCGTGCGGGTCGTCGCCAGGGTGCGTGCCACCCGGGCGCGGTCCGCGTCGCTCATCAGCGCACCCGTGGGGTTGTGGAAGTCCGGGACCAGGTAGGCCACGCGGGGCGCCACCTGACGCAGCGTGGCGATCAGGCCGTCGGTGTCCGGACCCGCGACGCCCGCGTCAGGCGGCACGTCGACACCGACCAGGCGGGCACCGGAGTGCGACAGGGCGGCGATCGCGTTGGGGTAGGTGGGACTCTCCAGCACGACACGGTCGCCGGTGCGGAGCAGCGCCCGTGCAGCCACAGCGACCCCGGCCAGCGCCCCCGGCACGATCATCACCTGCTCCGGGGTCGTCGGCAGTCCCCGCGCGGCGTACGACGCGGCGACCGCTTCGCGCAGCACCGGCAGGCCCGAGGGGTAGTAGCCGGTGCCGGCGAGGTAGGCCGGCAGCTCGCCGACCGCCTGCTCGAAGGCGGCCAGCACACCGGGGCCGGGCAGGGGAGCGGCGCAGGTGAGGTCCACCTTGTCCTCGGGCAGGTCACCTGGCGGCAGCAGGTGGTCGCCGCGGTGGCCGCGCGTCGTCGGCAGGCTGGCCACGCTGCCCGACCCCTGCCGCGAGACCAGGAAGCCGTGGTCGCGCAGCTCCGCGTACGCGCGGGTCACTGTGGTGCGGCTGACCGCGAGCGCATCGGTGAGCTCGCGCTCGCTGGGGAGCCGGGCCCCCACTGGCACCCGCCCGTCGGTGATCAGCACCCGCAGTCCCTCGGCCAGGCCCTTGTACGCCGGCGAGCGGTCGAAGTCCGCCAGCAAGGTGGCCACTCGTGCGGCGGCGAGAACGCGAGTCATGCAGTCCAGTGAAGCATGATTGGCTATTTGCGACCAGACCAATTGCTGGTCAACTTGGTGGCATGACCAGCAATGTCGCCCTCGAGCAAGTCGCACCGCCACGGGTGCGCGAACTCGCCCGCCTGGGCCCGGTGGCCCAGCTGCGCGCCGGCCGACTGACGCGACGGCTCAGCCAGCTGATGGTCGGTCTGGTCCTGTACGGCGTGACGCTGGCGATGCTGATCCGCGCGACGCTCGGCAACGCCTCGTGGGACGTCCTGCACCAGGGGATGGCGGCGCACCTGCCGATGTCCATCGGGACCGCGGTCATCGTGATGAGCGGGGTCGTGCTGCTCTTCTGGATCCCGCTGCGCGAGCTGCCCGGACTGGGCACCATCGCCAACTCGATCGTGGTCGGCCTCGTGGCCGACGCCACCTTGGCGGTGATGGCTGCTCCCTCGGAGCTGTGGGAGCGGGGGCTGCTCACCGCCGGTGGAGTCACGCTGAACGCGCTCGCCACGGCGCTCTACATCGGCTCACAGCTCGGCCCCGGCCCCCGGGACGGCCTGATGACCGGCCTGCACCGCCGTACTGGTGTCTCGATCCGACTGGTGCGCACCACCATGGAGGTCGTGGTGGTCGCGATCGGGTGGCTGCTCGGCGGCGTGGTCGGAGTCGGCACGGTCGTCTACGCACTGAGCGTCGGCCCGCTCGTCCAGCTGATGCTGCCGCGGTTCATCGTCGAGCTCGACGCGCCGCCCCCCACCCCCTAGCCCGCCGACCGGGCACTCGTGGTCGGCCGCGGTACGCCGACCGGGCACTCGTGGTCGGCCGCGGTACGCCGACCGGGCACTAAATGTCGGCCGCGGAGCTCGTGCCCGGCCAGGAGTGCCCGCTCGCGGGACTCGTGCCCGGCCAGGAGTGCCCGGTCGCGGAGCTACCTGCGGGTCGCGATCAGGGCGGAGGCGTCGGAGGCGACCATCACCTCGACGGCGGTGAACCGCTCGTCGGTCAGCCAGTTCTCGCGCAGGATGTCGACGCGTCCATCGGAGATCGGCGGCCACATCTGGCAGGGCGTGAAGTCGTCCATCACCACGATGCCGCCGGGCTCCACCAGGTCGGCCACCGCGTCGACGCTCGCGTCCTCGGGCACCGACGGGTCGAGGAACAGCAACGAGTACGGGCCCTTGTTGCGCAGCGTGGACCAGTCCGCCGCCAGCACCTCGACCTGGGGGTCGTCGACGAAGATCTCCTGGGCGGCGGTGGCCAGTCGCGGGTCGAGCTCGGCTGAGATGATCTGGGCGCCGGGACGGACGCCCGAGCGCAGCCAGGCCGTGCCCACCCCGCAACCGGTGCCGAACTCCGCCATGGTGCCGCCCCGGGTGGCCGCCAGGGTGGCGAGCAGCCGCCCGGTCTCGTTGCGACAGAAGGAGACGTAGCCCGCCCGGCGTGAGACGTCGAAGGCGCGCGCCACGATGGCTGGGACGTCGGGTGGGGCGCTCATGGCGGAAGTCTCGCAAACCCACCGCTGAGCGCCAGTTGTGAGACCTCCATCTCGCATCCTGGGATGGGGACGCGAGTAAGCCGCGCAGCGGCGGCGATCGCCGTACCCTCAACTCACCATGCGGAGGAACTTCGTACTTATTTGCCGCCGTGGCGGGGCCTCACTTCGATAGGCCACCTCGCCGCGGAGTTTGGCGTACCCCGCCACCAGGCCGATCAACCCCTCCGCGAGCGAGACTCAGAGAAGTTCCACCCCTGACTTCCCGCGAACCAGATCCGTCCATGTGATCCGTGGCCGTTGATCGCGTTCACCTCCTCCGGAGCAATCCGAACACCACCAGCACTGAAACCGTCGAGGAGACGAACGATGTACGACATGTACCCCGAGTGGGGACCGGCCAAGAACAACCCGGACAACCCCGTGAACCAGTGGGCCCTGCAGTCCTCGCTTGACCTGCGAGACAACGGCGGCGAGCGGCCCGACGACAACTAGCATCGCCGGCATGCCTGGAACTCCTGGATCGTTGAAGCTTGCCGTCATCCCGGGTGACGGGATCGGGCCCGAGGTCACCGCCGAGGCCCTCAAGGTGCTCGAACAAGTAGCCCCCACAGGGGTGAAGTTCGAACCCACCCGTTACGACCTGGGCGCCGAGCGCTACCTCGCCACCGGCGAGGTGCTTCCCGACTCGGTGCTGCAGGAGATCCGTCAGCACGACGCGATCCTCCTGGGAGCCGTCGGCGGCAAGCCCAACGACCCGAACCTGCCCCCGGGCATCCTCGAGCGGGGACTGCTGCTGCGGCTTCGCTTCGAGCTCGACCACTACGTCAACCTGCGGCCCTCACGCATCTTCCCCGGGGCCACGTCGCCGTTGGCTGCACCGGGCGACGTCGACTTCGTCGTCGTACGCGAGGGGACCGAGGGTCCCTACACCGGCAACGGCGGCGCCCTGCGTGTCGGTACGCCGCACGAGATCGCGACCGAGGTGTCGGTCAACACGGCCTTCGGCGTCGAGCGCGTCGTCCGAGACGCCTTCCGACGGGCCCAGAAGCGCCGCCGCAAGCTCACCCTCGTGCACAAGACGAACGTGCTCGTGCACGCGGGAGCCGTGTGGTGGCGGCTCGTGCAGGAAGTGGCACCCGAGTTCCCCGACGTCACCGTCGACTACATGCACATCGACGCGGCGATGATCTTCATGGTCACCGACCCGGCCCGGTTCGACGTGATCGTCACCGACAACCTCTTCGGCGACATCGTCACCGATCTCGCTGCCGCGATCACCGGTGGCATCGGTCTGGCGGCCAGCGGCAACGTCAACCCCGACCGGACGGCCCCGTCGATGTTCGAGCCGGTGCACGGTTCCGCGCCGGACATCGCCGGACAGCAGAAGGCTGATCCCACCGCGGCGATCCTGTCGGTGGCGCTGATGCTCGACCACCTCGGACTCGAGGAGGCAGCCCGCGTCGTCGAGGAGGCCGTGGTGGCCGACCTTGCCGATCGCGCCCCCGGCACCTCCCGGGCCACGGCCCAGGTCGGCGACGCCGTCGCGGCGCGGGTGGCGGGGTAGCACCCGGCGCCACGGGCGGCCGCGGGCGATACCGTGCCCCCATGACGCTCGAGATCACCACGACTCCCTCGGACAACCCGCGCAGCGAGGCCGAGGTCGCCGAGATCCTGGCCAATCCCGGTTTCGGCATCCACTTCACCGACCACATGTTCACCGTCGAGTGGACGCCCGATGCCGGATGGCACGGTGCCCGACTCACGGCGTACGGACCGCTCAGCCTCGACCCCGCGACCGCGGTGCTCCACTACGCCCAGGAGACCTTCGAGGGCATGAAGGCCTACCGGCACGACGACGGTGCGGTCTGGACCTTCCGTCCCGAGGAGAACGCCAAGCGGATGGCGCGGTCCTCGAAGCGGTTGGCGTTCCCGGTGCTGGAACCGGAGGACTTCGTGCAGGCGGTCGACTCCCTGGTGGCGATGGACCAGAGGTGGGTTCCCGAGGGTGCCGGGGAGAAGAGCCTGTACCTGCGGCCGTTCATGATCGCCTCCGAGGTCTTCCTCGGTGTTCGTCCGGCGCAGCACGTGACGTTCATGGTGATCGCGTCCCCGGCAGGCGCCTACTTCAAGGGCGGCATCAAGCCGCTCACCCTGTGGCTGACCGAGGAGTACACGCGGGCCGGCCGCGGCGGCATGGGTGCCGCCAAGACCGGCGGCAACTACGCCAGCTCACTCGTCGCGCAGCAGGAAGCGACCTCGCACGGGTGCGACCAGGTGGTCTTCCTCGACGCAGCCGAGGGCCGCTACGTCGAGGAGCTCGGCGGAATGAACCTCTACTTCGTGTACGCCGACGGGCACATCGTCACCCCCGAGACCGGCACGATCCTCGAGGGCATCACCCGCTCGGCGATCATCGACCTGGCGCAGGAGCGTGGGCACAAGATCGAGGAGCGGAAGTTCTCCATCGACGAGTGGCGCGACGGCGTCGGGAGCGGTGAGATCACCGAGGTGTTCGCCTGCGGTACGGCCGCCGTGGTCACGCCGGTCGGCACGCTCAAGTGGGAGGGCGGCGAGGTGCAGGGTTCGACCGAGGCCGGTCCGCTCACTCTGGAGATCCGGCAGGCCCTGGTGGACATCCAGTACGGCCGCAGCGAGGACATCTTCGGCTGGATGCACCGCGTCTGCTGAGGCCGAGGCGACCACGGAGGGCAGGAGGGAAGGGGCCGGGTCGCTGACCCCGCCCGCACGTGGCCGCAGGTAATCTCGCGGGGTGACGACCTCCGCCCAGCCGGTGCCGGGCCCGATCCTCGTCGGGTCCTACCGCCTGCTCGCGCCCATCGGCGAGGGCGGCATGGGGGTGGTCCACCTGGCCCAGGGACCCGACGGGAGCCGGGTAGCGCTCAAGGTGCTGCGCCCTCACATCGTCGGTGACACCGAGGCGCGTGAACGGCTGGCTCGCGAGGTCAGCTCCCTGATGCGCATCAAGAGCCCACGGATCGCGGAGATCATCGACGCCGACCCGCACGGCCCGGTGCCGTTCGTGGTGACGCGCTACGTCCCTGGCCTCTCGCTGCACCACCACGTGGCACAGGAGGGTGTGCTCGCCGGGGCGGACCTGCTGCACTTCGCCGACGCGCTCGCCGAAGCCCTCCACGCGGTGCATGCGGTGGGTGTGCTGCACCGCGACATCAAGCCGACCAACGTGCTCATGGAGGGGCGCTCGCCGGTGCTGATCGACTTCGGGCTCGCCCGGGTCGCCGAGGACCCCAGGCTCACCCAGTCGGGATGGCTGCTCGGCACTCCCGGCTACCTCGCTCCAGAGATCCTCTACGGCGACGACGCCAGCCCCGCCTCGGACGTGCACGCCTGGGCCGCGACCGTGGCCTACGCCGCGACCGGCCGGCCGCCGTACGGCACCGGACCCTCGATGGCGATCATGGACCGGGTCCGGCGTGGCGAGTTCCAGCTGGGCGGCGTACCCGAGCCGCTGGTGCGGGTGCTGCGAGATTGCCTGTCCGCCGAACCCCTCTCCCGCCCGAGCGTGACCGAGCTGCGCGCCTGGATCCACCAGCTGCGAGTGCTGCCCGAGACGGTGCAGCAGCCGGGGTCGAAACCGGCACCCGCGCCGGAGCCCTGGACCATGCCGTACCGCCCCACCCTCCCTGCCGCGCCGCAGACGCGGATCCTGCCGGCGACGTCGCCGGGATCCGTCGGCCCGAGCACCACCCCTGCCTGGGTGGCGCCGCGCCCGGAGAGTCGGGCGCAGCGGGTGCTCCAGCTCCTGGGTCTGGGCACGGTGACGACGACGCTGGTGGCGTTCGCACCGATCGCCGGGGTCGCACTCGTGGCGAGTGTTGTGCTGGGACTCCGCACCGCTTCGGTGACTCGGCAACGGCACGGGCGGCGGCGGATGATCCGCGGCCGCGCCCGGTGGTACGACGTGCCGACGACCGCGATCTCGCTGCCCGGGTACCTCGTGCTGGCGCTGTTCGGCACCCTGATGCTCATCGGCGCCGCCTCGCTGACCGGAGCCGCGATGTTCTCGTTTGGCTACCTGCTGGGCCAGCCGGTCGCGGTGGGGCTGCTCATGGCGGGGCTCGGGTTCACCCCGGCCCTGTGGTGGGGCCCCGGCTCGGGGCGGGTCCGCGAGGTGGCTCGGAGCCTGGTGGCCCGCACGGCTCGCACGGAACTCGGCGGGTGGTTCGTGCTGGCGATGTGCCTGGTCGGCAGCACACTTCTGGTGGGGGTGCTCCTGTCCACGGGTCCAAACTGGGCTCCGGCGACCGAGGTGCCTTGGCGACCCTGAGGTCAATACGGAACTAATCGGTGGCGTATACACCCGGAATGCAGTCGCGGGCAGCATTGACCCCCTGTTTCCAGAAAGTCGTCGACCCTGGTCTAGAGCGCAAAATCGGGCTCATTCCACCCGTAGCGCACCTCCCTCATGATTAGCCCGTGTCCCACCCAAACCCGATCGCGCGCCGGGCAGCCGCTCTGCTGGCAGCGAGCGCGCTCGCGGTGGGTCTGGCCGCTCCGATCGACACTGCGGTTGCATCCACGCGCACGTCGGCCGCCGAGGTCGCAGCCTCCGGAGAAGGTGGGCCCCTGTCGCTCGAGGGGGACGCCCTGCACGCCTCGAACTCCGCGCGACGAGCTCGGAGCGCCTGGAAGGGCCGCCGGATCACCTACTACGAGACGCTGCCCGCGAAATGGCAGTGGAGTCTCGACACCGCCGTCGCGAAGTGGAACAACTCGGGTGGCCGGATCCGGTTCGTGCCGACCAAGAACCGTCGCAAGGCCAAGCTGACGATCGCGTACGGGTCGCTGGGTGGGGCTGCCGGCATGGCGACCGTCGGCCGGGTTCGCCGGGCTTTCGTTCGGCTCAACTCGGGCTACAACTCGGTCGACTCGCTCGATGCCCACAACCGCATCGAGGTGATGATGATCCTGGCGCACGAGCTCGGTCACGTGCTCGGCTTCGGCCACAGCAGCACACGCTGCTCGTTGATGTCCTCGATGCTCGACGTGGCCGGCTGCAACGCAGTCCCCACCGCGCGCCCGGGCTACTACCAGTGCCGCACCATCGACGCGGCGTTGGTGACCAGGTTCGTGCGCTCCTACGGCGGGCGGGCCAGGTACCCCGCGCCGTGGTGCCCGATCGACACCATTCCCGAAGCCCTTCACCGAGTCGACTTCTCCGGCGGAGTCGACTCCCCGGTGACGATCACCTGGGTGGCTCCGCGGGCCGTCCCCTCGGGATCGCGCATCGTGGTCCGGTCCTGGCACTCGGAGCAGTGCACGGCGGCTCCGGCCGACGCCACGACGACCGCAGTCCCGTTGAGCCCCGCGCAGTGGCAGGAACCTCTAGTCGAACCGGGGGCCAGCAGCTGCTTCAGTGTCGGCCTGGTCAACCGCTACGGCGCTGGTCGCTCCGAGTTCGCCGGCCGGTCCGTCGCCTGACCTCACCGCCCAACAGTCATCCGGTCGGCTTCACTGACCAGATGCCGGTACGGCGTACCAACAGGCGGACGTCCGTGGCAGACTCAGGATCGTGCACCAGTTCTCGATCATCGAGTAGCGCGACGGCCACCGCATCCACCCGGCCGCCGCGCTGACCTCTCGTCCCCACGGGAGGTCTTTTTGTTTCCCGCCACCCGAGCAAGGATCGGATCCATGAACCGCCCACCAGCAGGCGACCTGTTCCACGTCTACGACACGACCCTCCGTGACGGCGCGCAGCAGGAGGGGCTGAACCTCTCCGTCGCCGACAAGCTCGCGATCGCCCGCCACATCGACGAGCTCGGCGTCGGCTACATCGAGGGTGGCTGGCCCGGGGCGAACCCCAAGGACACCGAGTTCTTCCGCCGCGCGCGCGAGGAGCTCGACTTGCAGCACGCCCAGCTGGCGGCGTTCGGTGCCACCCGGCGTGCGGGCAAGAAGGCGGCCGACGACCCGCTGGTCGCGGCGCTGCGCGACTCCGGGGCGGGCGTGGTCACCCTGGTCGCGAAGTCGCACGACAGGCACGTCGACCTCGCGCTGCGCACGACGCTCGCGGAGAACCTCGCGATGGTCCGCGACACCGTGTCGCACCTGCGCAACGAGGGGCAGCGGGTGTTCCTCGACGCCGAGCACTTCTTCGACGGCTACCGCGACAACCGCGACTACGCGCTCGAGGTGCTGCGGACGGCGTTCGAAGCGGGGGCAGAGGTTGCCGCGCTGTGCGACACCAACGGCGGCATGCTCCCGGCCTGGGTCGCCGACGTGGTGCACGACGTTGTGGAGACGACCGGCGGTCGCGTCGGCATCCACTGCCACAACGACACCGGCTGCGCAGTGGCCAACACGTTGTCAGCCGTCGACGCCGGTGCCACGCACGTACAAGGGACGCTCAACGGGTACGGCGAGCGCACCGGCAACGCAGACCTCGTGAGCGTCGTCGCCAACCTCGAGCTCAAGCTGGGACGTCAGGTCCTCCCGAAGGGGCTGCTGCGCGAGGCCACCAGGGTCGCGCACGCGGTCGCCGAGGTCACGAACTTCCCTCCCGCATCACGACAGCCCTACGTCGGGGTCTCGGCATTCACCCACAAGGCAGGGCTGCACGCCAGCGCGATCAAGGTGGACCCGAACCTCTACCAGCACATGGATCCCGAGGGTGTCGGCAACGACATGCGCCTGCTGATCTCCGACATGGCGGGGCGCGCCTCGATCGAGCTCAAGGGACGCGAGCTCGGCTTCGAGCTCGACGCCGAGCTGGTGCAGCGCGTGACCGATCGGGTGAAGAAGCTGGAGATGCGGGGCTACACGTTCGAGGCTGCGGACGCCTCCTTCGAGCTGATGCTCCTCGAGGAGGTCGAGGGTGGGCGGCCGTCTTACTTCGACGTCGAGTCGTGGCGCGTGATCACCGAGACCCGACCCGGGGCCGAGGCGGTCTCCGAGGCGACCGTGAAGCTCCTGGCGGGCGGCGCGCGGATCGTGACGATCGGCGAGGGCAACGGCCCGGTGAACGCGCTGGACCACGCCCTGCGACAGGCCATCGAGCAGCTCTACCCCGAGATCGTGAAGTTCGAGCTGATCGACTACAAGGTGCGCATCCTCGACCAGGGGCACGGCACCGACGCGATCACCCGCGTGCTGATCGAGACCACCGACGGGCAGAACTCCTGGGTCACCGTGGGTGTGGGGCACAACGTGATCGAGGCGTCCTGGATGGCCCTGCTCGACAGCCTCACCTTCGGCCTGCGGCGGCACGGCGCCTGAGGGTCGAGGCTCCGTCGCCGAGACCTGGCCGGTTTCCCAGGTTATGAGGGCTGACCGTCTCTTCACATGGCGCGCACGGTGTGTGAAGAGGCGGTTCGGGTTCATCACCTGGGAAACCGGCACCGGCTAGCGTTCCGACATGGCCGAGCTGCACGACCTGACCGCGCTGGAGCAGGGTGCTGCGATCAGGGCGGGGGAGACGTCGACGGGCGAGCTCGTCGAGCACTACCTCGAACGCATCGCTCGTCTGGACGAGGAGCTCGGCGCTTTCGTCACGGTCACGGCCGACCAGGCACGCGCGGCCCGGCCGGTCGGTGACGGTCCGCTCGCGGGGGTGCCGACCGCCATCAAGGACCTGAACCCGACGAGCGGGGTGCGCACCAGCTTCGGGTCGCCGGTGTTCGCCGACTTCGTGCCCGACATGGACGACGAGGTCGTGAGCAGGATCGCCCGAGCGGGACTGGTCAGCCTCGGCAAGACCAGCACGCCGGAGTTCGGCTCGCCCTGCTACACCGAGCCCGAGGGGGGTCGACCCGCGGTCACGCCGTGGGACACCTCGCGCATGGCCGGGGGATCGAGCGGTGGAGCGGCGGTCGCGGTGGCGGCCGGACTGACCGCCCTCGCCCAGGGGTCCGACGGCGGCGGCTCGATCCGGATCCCCGCGAGCTGCTGCGGGATCGTCGGCCTCAAGCCCACCCGCGGCCGGATCTCCAACGCCCCGATGTACGGCGACCCGGTGGGCCTGGCGACCAACGGCTCGCTGGCGCGGACCGTGCGGGACGCGGCCGCCCTGCTGGACGTGCTGGCGGGCCGCGCGGTCGGCGACCCGTTCTGGGCGCCCGCGGAGGCGCAGCCGTTCCTGGCTGCCTGCGACCGCGAGCCGGGCAGGCTCCGCATCGCCCGCTTCCACGGACCGGTGATCGCCGAGACCGAGGTCGACCCGGAGTGCGTGACGGCCTGGGAGGACGCCAGCACCCTCCTGGAGTCCTTGGGGCACGAGGTCGTGGACATCGACGTCCCCCTGCCGCGCAGTGCCGTGCCGGTCTTCGAGACCTGCTGGGCGGTGCTGACGGCGCTGTCCGTGGTCAACCTCCCCGCGGACCGCCGCGCCCTGCTCCGCCCCCTGACTGCCTGGCTCGCCGAGCGTGGGGAGCGCGTGAGCGGCCCCGAGTTCGGGCTGGCGATCGGCGAGCTGAGACGCGTCGCGGCACGGACGCTGAGCATGCTCGCCACGTTCGACGCGGTGCTCACCCCGACGCTCGCGTCGGTGCCGCTGCCGGTGGGCGCCATCCGGGACGACGACGACCCGGCGGGAGACTTCGAGGCGCAGAAGCGGTTCACGCCGTACACCTCGCTGTGGAACGTGACCGGCAGCCCGGCGATCTCGCTGCCGACCCACTGGTCCGCTGAGCGCCTGCCGGTGGGCGTCATGCTCGCCACCGCGCCCGGCGACGAGATGACGCTGCTCGCACTGGCCGCGCAGGTGGAGCAGTCTCGACCGTGGGTGGACCAGACCCCCGGCTGCTGGTAGCCGGAGCAGACTTGCCACGCGTGCGAGCCTGCGTAGCGTCGAGATCACTCGTGCCCGGTGCGCCGGCCCGGACCGCCGAACAGGAAGGGTCACGCGCATGCCCAAGTACCTGATCAAGGCGTACTACAGCTCCGAAGGCATCGGCGGGGTCGCCGCCAAGGGCGGCTCGGCCCGCCGGGAAGTGGTGGAGCAGCTGGCCGCGGAGGCCGGGGGGACGATGGAGTGTTTCTACTTCGCCTGGGGCGACGTCGACGCCTACATCATCGTCGACGTACCGAGCGAGGAGCGGATGACCGCGATCGCGCTGGCGGTCAACAAGTCCGGCTCGGTGAAGATCACCACGACGCCGCTGCTCACGTGCGAGCAGGTGGACGAGGCGGCCGGGGTGGAGGTCGGCTACACACCCCCGGGGCAGTGACCTGAAACCACTGCCGGGCAGGGCCGGTTGCGGCGACGTCCTGCTCAGACCTCGACGGTCCCGCCGCTTCGCCAGTAGACGCCGCCCTCACGGGTCATGAAGTCCTCGTCGACGAGGTAGCGGCGCAGGGCGGCGTAGTCGGAGTGGTAGCGCTCGAGCACCTCGTTGACCTCGGTCTCGGGGTAGGTGCGTCCCGGCTCGAACTCCTGGGCGATGTGGTCGAGCACGGCTCTGAGCTTGAGGCGCTTGCTGGGGATGATCACCAGACGGCCGTTCTTGATGAACCGGGCCACGAGCTCGTCCATCGACCCAACCTAACCCGCGGCGGCGATCAGCACGGCGGAGACGTCGATCAGCCGTTGCCGCAACGGTGCACCGCGTTCGGCGAAGGCCCGCTGTGCGGCGACGTACTCCTGCTTGCCCTCGGGCGTCTCGATCCGCACCGGCTCGAACCCCAGGTCGCTGAAGTCGTACGGCGATGCCCGCATGTCCAGCTCGCGGATGTCCCAGGCCAGCTCGAAACAGTCCGCCACCAGCTCCGAGGGGACGAACGGGGAGAGCCGGAACGCGTGCTTGTAGAGATCCATGCCGGCGTGCAGGCACCCCGGCTGCTCGAACTCCGGCCGGTCGTCCCGCCCGGGCTGGAGCACGTTCAGTGACCGGGCGGTCGGGGTGAAGAACCGGAACGCGTCGAAGTGCGAGCAGGTGATCCGGTGAGTCTCCACGACCTCGTCCGTCGCGCCGTCGCCCAGCCGCAGCGGCCAGTCGTGGCGGATCGCGTCGGTCCGGTGGACCATGGCCCACTCGTGCAGACCGAAGCAACCCAGTGCCGGCGTGCGCCCGGCCGTGGCAGCCAGCAGGCGATGGATCGCCGTGACCGTCGGCAGCCGCCCACTGAGAGCGTGCGTCGAGACGGTCACGCCTGCGGAGGTCGAGGCATAGTCCTTGTGCTCGGCGTGGTCCGGGGCGTCGACGAGGCACACGCCCCAGCCGGGGTGCCAGCGTCGCAGCGCGGCCGGACGCTGGGAGTAGTAGGTGAACAAGAAGTCGTGCACCGGGTGCTTCTCGCCGCGCCGCCGACGCTCGAGGTGGGGCTGGATCCAGACGTCGACGCGCTCGGCGTGCGCCTGCGCGCGGGCTCGCCAGGTGTCCCCGTCGAGCGGGGCGAACGGAGCACGATCCACAGCCTCGACGGTAGTGCGTCGCTCCTGCGGGTCGGTCGATAGGCTCGGCGGGTGCGTATCGCCAGGTTCACCACAGGAGACGACCCCCGCTTCGGCATCGTGACCGGAGACGTCGACGACTTCGGGATCGCCGACGAGGACTCGATCATCACGCCGCTGACCGGAGACCCGCTGTACGTCGGGCTGCAGCCGACCGACGAGACCATCCGGCTGGCCGACGTCCGGCTGCTCTCGCCGGTGCTGCCGCGCAGCAAGGTGGTCGGGATCGGTCGCAACTACGCCGCCCACGCGGCGGAGATGGGCGGCGAGGTTCCCGACGAGCCGCTGATGTTCCTCAAGCCCAACACCTCGGTGGTGGGTCCGGGGGACCCGGTCTTCTACCCCCGCCAGAGCAGCGAGGTGGACTACGAGGGCGAGCTCGCGGTGGTGATCAGCCGCATCTGCCGGGACGTGCCGAAGGAGAAGGCGGCCGACGTGATCCACGGGTACACGATCGCCAACGACGTCACCGCCCGTGACCTGCAGCGCAAGGACGGGCAGTTCGCTCGGGCCAAGGGCTTCGACTCGTTCTGCCCGATCGGACCGTGGGTCGAGACCGAGCTGGACGTCAGCGACCTGCGGGTGCAGACCTTCCTCAACGGCGACGTCCGGCAGGACGGTCGCACCAGCGACCTGATCTTCGACGTCCCGACCCTGATCGCCTTCGTCACCAGCGTGATGACGCTGCTGCCGGGTGACGTGATCCTCACCGGCACCCCCGAGGGTGTCGGTCCCATGAACGCCGGTGACGAGGTCGAGATCTCGATCCAGGGCATCGGCAACCTGACCAACAAGGTGGTTTCGCGTGACTGACCCCGTTCCCGACGGTGCCCCCGTCCGCGTCCGGATGGCACCGTCCCCGACGGGCTCTCCGCACGTCGGCCTGGCCCGTACGGCGCTCTACAACTGGGCGTTCGCCAGGCACCACGGCGGCACGTTCGTGTTCCGGATCGAGGACACCGACGCGACGCGCAACACCCAGGAGTCCTACGACGGCCTGTTCGAGGTGATGCACTGGCTCGGGCTGGACTGGGACGAGGGACCCGATGTCGGCGGGCCGTTCGAGCCCTACCGGCAGAGCGAGCGCTCGGAGATCTACGCCGACGCGCTGGCCAGGTTGCGCGAGTCCTCGCGCACCTACGACTGCTACTGCACGAACGACGAGGTCGACGCGCGGCGCAAGGCCTCGGGCTCGAAGATCATGGGGTACGACGGCCACTGCCGTGAGCTGTCCGAGGAGCAGGTCGACTCCTTCCGCGACCAGAACCGTGACGCGGTCGTCCGGTTCCGGATGCCCGACGGCGAGATCACCTTCGACGACCTCGTTCGCGGCGAGATCACCTTCCGCACCGAGCACGTGCCGGACTTCGCGCTGGCCCGGGCCAACGGACAGCCGCTCTACACGCTGGTCAACCCCGTCGACGACGCGTTGATGGAGATCACCCACGTGCTGCGCGGCGAGGACCTGCTCTCCAGCACCCCGCGGCAGATCGCGCTGCACGACGCGCTTGCAGAGGTCGGGATCGCCAAGGCCACCCCGCGCTACGGGCACCTGCCCTACGTGATGGGCGAAGGCAACAAGAAGCTCTCCAAGCGCGACCCCGAGGCGCACCTGCTGGCCTACCGCGACGACGGCTTCCTGCCCGAGGGCCTGCTGAACTACCTGGCGCTGCTCGGTTGGGCGATCGCGGAGGACCGGGACGTCTTCTCGATGGAGGAGATGGTGGCGGCGTTCGACATCGGGCGCGTCAACCCCAACCCGGCGCGGTTCGACCTGAAGAAGGCCGAGGCGATCAACGCCGCGCACATGCGCCTGCTGAGCCTGGACGAGATGACCCGGCGCGTCACGCCGTACCTGCAGGCTGCGGGCGTCCTGGCCGATCCCGTCACCGACGACCAGGCAGCGCTGCTGGAGCGGGCGATGCCTCTGGTGCACGAGCGGATGAACAAGCTCACCGAGGCCGCCCCGATGCTCGGCTTCCTGTTCGCGGACGAGATCGGCTACGACGAGGCGGACGTGACCAAGATCCTCGACGGCGACGGGCTCGGCATCGTCGCTGCAGCCCGCGAGGCGCTCGCGGCCGTCCCCGAGTGGACGACCGACGCGATCGACGAGGCACTGCGAGCCAAGCTGGTCGAGGAGCTCGGCCTCAAGCCGCGCATCGCCTTCGGGCCGGTGCGCGTCGCCGTGACCGGCCGTCGGGTCTCACCGCCCCTGTTCGAGTCACTCGAGCTGCTCGGGCGCGAGGAGTCGCTCGCGCGGCTCGACGCCGCTCCGGGAGCTGTGGACCGGCTGGTCGGACACGCCTGATGTCCTTCACCGGTCCGCCGCCACCCCAGCAACCCCCGCCCCCGCCCTGGGGTGGCTCGGTCGGCCAGCCACCAGTGGTGGCCCCGCCCGCGCCACCGGGGACCGGCGGACCGGGAGGCTGGGAGCCGCACATGCGCGCCCACCCGCACCCGGAGCCGCGCTCCTACCCGCTGATGCTCCGCACATGGGACTACCGCTGGTGGAAGCCGGTCACGGGCATCCTCGTACTGCTCCTCGGCGGGCTGGTCCTGGTGCCGCTGCTGCTGCTCCCCGTGCTCGCGGTGGGCGTGCTCCTCGAGGGTGGCACGGCCGACTACGGGCAGAGGTTCATCGACAGCACCACCCTGAAGTCGATCACGCCGTCGGCGATGCTCTACCTCAACCTGTCGCTGGCCTCGCTGACGCTGGTCAGCATGGGCATCGTCCGCTACATCCACCGGCTGCGACCGCGCTGGCTGTCCTCGGTCCTGCCCGGCATGCGGTGGCGGTTCTTCTTCGCCTGCTTCGGGTTGGCCTTCGTCGCGCTGTTGGCGTCGCTGTCGGTCGGGATCTTCTTGCCGACCGACCCGAACCAGCTCACCACCGGGGAGCCGAACGAGCTCACCGGACGCCTGCTCGCCACCGCCATCGTGATCCTGCTGACCACGCCGCTGCAGGCACTGGGGGAGGAGTACGCCTTCCGTGGCTACCTGATGCAGGCACTGGGCTCGCTCAGCCGCTCGCGGGTGGTGGCCCTGCTCGGTACGGCGCTGCTCTTCGCGCTGGCGCACGGGGCCCAGAACTTCCCACTGTTCTTCGACCGGTTCGCGTTCGGACTGATGGCCGGCCTGGTCGTCATCCTCGTCGGCGGGCTGGAGGCTGGGATCGCCCTGCACATCTTGAACAACCTGGTCGCGTTCGGTCTCGCGCTCGCCTTCGGCGACGTACAGGGCGCCCTGACGGTCTCGGAGGTCACCTGGTGGCAGCTGCCGGTCACGGTCGTCCAGAACGGCATCTACCTGGTCCTGGTGCTCTTCGTCGCCCGCCGGATGGGGCTGGGGAACCGCAGCACACCGCCCGCCCACAGCGTCGCCGCCGGGCAGGGTGGCTGAGGCCGACTACGTCACACGCCCTCGATTGGTGGGCGACCCGGCGTTTGTGTATCTTTGACCCTCGGCTCGCCCAGTCAGCTGGACGAGCCGATCCCATGGGGTATGGGGTAATTGGCAGCCCGACTGGTTCTGGTCCAGTTAGTCTAGGTTCGAGTCCTAGTACCCCAGCGAGTACGGACGATTTGGCTCCCTGCCAGGGGGAGCGATAAAGTCTCGTTCGCTCAGGCCCCCGTTGTGTAGTGGCCTAGCACGCCGCCCTCTCAAGGCGGTAGCGCGGGTTCGAATCCCGTCGGGGGTACCACCACCAACAGCCCGGTCCTCACCTGAGGCCGGGCTGCTGGCGTTCTCGGTCCGGTCTCGGCACCTTCTCGTTCCGTGGGCACCGGCGTAACCCGCGTGACGTGCCTCTCGTTGGGGGTCCGACGAAAGGGGCCCCCATGACCCGACGCGCTCTCGCCTTGCTCACCGCCCTCGCTGCGCTCCCGATGGCCGCAGTACTGCTCCAGGTCTCACCGGCCGCAGCTCACGAGGAGCGCCCGGCCGGATTCCCCGACGGCAAGGGCGTGGTGCCCAGCTATCTCGGACTGGCCAACCCCAACCACCGGGTGGTGTGCACCCCCTCGAGCCGCAAGCGGATCGCCGCGATGCCCAAGGGAGCTGTGAAGAAGCGCAACCGGCAGCTGCTGCGTGAGTGCCGCTACGACTCGATCCAGACGGCGATCAACAGCATCAAGAAGCGCAACACCTCGATCTACGTGCTTCCTGGGGTGTACGACGAGAAGCGCTGGGCCAACGCGAAGCGCTCGAAGTACTGCTCGCAGCTCAAGACCAGCTCCACCAGTCCACTGGAGGCCTCCCAGTACATCGGCTCCATCTCCTCGCCCGAGTCCGGTGCGTCCAACGCCGAGTCGAACCCCGTCGCGCTGTCGTACGCCGACCAGCTGCGCTGCCCGCACAACCTGAACCTGATCACGCTCCTCGGGGACCAGACGCCCGGCAACAAGTCGATCCGCTGCGACAGCCGCTTCTGCGGCACCCAGATCGTCGGCACCGGACGGCGCATGACCGACGTGCTCATCGACAACAAGTTCGCCAAGCTCAACGCGATCCGGGCCGACCGGCTCGGTGGCCTCTACCTGCGCAACTTCACCGTCCAGCAGGCGGAGTTCAACGCCATCTACGTGCTCGAGACCGACGGGTTCGTGATCGACCGCGTCACCACCCGGGCCAACGACGAGTACGGCATCCTCGCGTTCGCCAGCGACCACGGCGTGATCAAGCACACCGACAACTACTACAACGGCGACTCGGGGATCTACCCCGGCTCGGCGTCGGACCTCAACGCCGACAACACCGAGCTCAAGGCGAAGCGCTACGCGATCGAGATCTACAACAACCGCAGCCACGACAACACGCTCGGGTACTCCGGCACGGCCGGCAACTCGGTCTACGCCCACCACAACGACTTCTACCGGAACTCCACCGGCATCGCGACCGACTCGTTGTTCCCCGGCCACCCCGGGCTGCCCCAGGACCACGCCCGCTGGAGCACCAACCGGATCTACGACAACAACGAGAACTACTACACCAAGTACGTCGACAAGGGCGTGTGTGCCAAGCCGATCAAGGAACGCGGCTACATGCAGGGCACCGTCTGCCCGGTGATCCCCACGCCCGTCGGCACCGGGGTGCTGATCGCGGGTGGCAACTTCAACTCCACCGACAACAACTGGATCTACGACAACTGGCGCTACGGCACGATGCAGTTCTGGGTGCCGGCACCGCTGCGGGACGAGTTCGACCCCAGCAAGCTCTACGACACCTCGCACAACAACCACACGACCGGCAACAAGATGGGACTGCGGCCCGACGGGTCCAAGGCGCACAACGGCACGGATCACTGGTGGGACGACCAGGGCAACGGCAACTGCTGGCAGGACAACACCTACTCCCGCGGTGAGCAGACCGACAACTTCACCGTCGACCCGCCGTCGTGCGAGGCGGGAGGCTCGGTGCTCACGCCGGGTCTCTCGGTCAAGGACGCCGGCTTCCTCTCGTGCAGCCAGTACGACCGCAACGACGAGACCTGGCGGCACCCGCCCGGCTGTGACTGGTTCGACAGCCCGACGAAGCCGACCGCTGGATCGACGGCGCCGGTGGTGGCGCCGACGACGGCGGGAACCGGGTCGACGTCCCTGGGCGTGGTGCTCGTCGGCCCGCTGTTCGGTCTGCTGGCACTCGCGGGTCTGCGGCGTACACGCGTCCGGGGTGGCGGTCGTGACCGCTCGGCGTAGCCGCCTGCGCCTGCTGGTGCTCGCTGCGACCCTGGTGGTCCTGCTGGGCACCGGGGTCGGGTACGCCGCCGTACGCCACACCCCGACGGCGCTGGTCGCCGAGGGGCCGACCGCGGTCGACGGAACGTCGGCGAGCGCGGTGTTCTCGATCGATGATCGTCGGATCCGTCAGGTGCGCTACCAGGACCGGGCGGTGCTGACCTACCGGTTCCGACTGGCCAACGACGAGGCGCTCCCGGTGACCGTCGTAGGAATCGACCCGGCGCAGCGCGACCCCAGGCTGTTCGGCTACCTCGCGATCGAGGACGCCGACGGTCTCCGCCGGATCGAGGTGCCCGGCCACGGTTCACGTGAGGTGCTGCTGAAGATGCGGATGAGCGGCTGCGAGACCCTCTCGGCGCGGGCCGGGAGCTTCGCGGGCTCCGTCCTGGTGCGCACCGAACGACTGGGCATCTCCGCCGGCTCGGTGCGCGTCGCCCTGCCCGAGGAGATCCACACCGGCTCTCCGCGCGAGGCGTTCTGCCCCGACTCGACGGCGCAGTCACGCTCACCGGGCTGACCCCGCAGTGGCGCTCCGAGCCGGCGTCCGATTTCCGCTAGGTCGAGCTGCTCGCGGGCAGCAGAATGGGGTCATGGATCTGGACCCGGAGGCCTGCTACCGCGCCGTGAAGGCGCGGGACCGTCGGTTCGACGGCATGTTCTACACCGCGGTGCGCACCACCGGCATCTACTGCCGGCCGTCCTGCCCGGCGATCACGCCCCGACAGGGCAACGTGGCCTTCTACCGGACGGCCGCGGGCGCCCAGGGTGCCGGGTTCCGGGCGTGCCGACGCTGCCTGCCCGACGCCACCCCGGGATCCCCGGAGTGGGACGTCGCAGCCGACGTGGCGTCCCGGGCGATGCGGCTCGTCGCGGACGGCGTGGTCGAGCGTGACGGGGTCGACGGCCTCGCCCGCGCGCTGGGCTACTCGACCCGTCAGCTGAACCGCGTGGTCACACAGCAGTTCGGCGCCGGCCCGCTCGCGCTGGCCCGCTCACGTCGTGCCCAGACCGCGCGCGTGCTGATCGAGACCACCGACCTCTCCTTCACCGACATCGCCTTCGCCGCCGGTTTCGCGAGCGTGCGGCAGTTCAACGACACCGTCCAAGAGGTGTACGCCGCCACTCCGACGCTGCTCCGCCAGAGCGCGGTACGCCACCGGGCCGTGCAGCGCCCGGCAGCCATCCGCCCAGGCACGATCCGAACCAGGATCGGGGTCCGGGAGCCGTTCGCCGCCGCCGATCTGCTGCACTTCCTCGCCGTGCACGCGGTCCGCGGCATCGAGGCCGTGGGGCCGGGGTGGTACGAGCGCTCGCTGCGGCTCCCGCACGGGCCGGGAGTGGTGCACGTCGACCTGCTGGGGCGCACGGAGGGGCAGGTGGCGTGCACGTTCACCCTGGCCGACGCGCGGGACCTCGCGCCGGCGCTCGAGCGCACCCGGAGGCTCCTGGATGCCGACTGTGACCCGTGCGCCGTCGACGAGGCGCTGGCGGAGGATCGCGTGCTGCGGCCACTCGTCGAGGGACGTCCGGGTCTACGGGTGCCGGGGCAGCTGGACGGCGACGAGGTCGCCTTGCAGACCGTGCTCGGGCAGCAGGTGAGCCTGGCCTCGGCGCGCACAGCCGCCGGCCGGCTGGTGGCCGAGCACGGCGAGGTCCTCGGACTCGACGGTGACCACCACGTGACCCACCTCTTCCCTTCCGCGCACGCGGTCGCCGGGATAGACCCCGTATCGCTGCGGATGCCCCGCGCGCGGGGGCGTGCCCTCGTGGGACTGGCCGAGGCGCTCGCGTCCGGTGCGGTGCGGCTGGATCGCAGCGTGGACCGAGACGAGACCAGGTCCGCCCTGCTGTCGCTGCCGGGGATCGGCCCCTGGACGGCCGACTACGTCTCGATGCGGGTGTTGGGCGACCCCGACGTGTTCCTGCCCACCGACGTGGGCGTGCGCAACGCCGCCGCCCGGCTGGAGCTCGACGAGCTCCTCGCACGCAGCAGCCGCTGGGCGCCCTGGCGCTCCTACGCGCTGCTGCGCCTCTGGTCGGTGGTGCTGGACGAGATCAGCCCCCCGGAGGCCATCCTGGTCGGCGGACCGTGATGACGACCGGACAGGCAGGGACAGGCAGCGGCAGACCGAACATGGTGGATGGAGACGCAGTGGCGCACGGGCAGGCAGTGGTGGACGGGCAGGCAGTGGTGGACGGGCAGGCAGTGGCGAGCCCACGGACAGCGGAGGGCAGGATGGGAGAGATGACGTTGGCAAGAACGTGGACGGTGACCGAGTCCCCGGTCGGGGACCTCCGCGTGCTTGCCCGGGACGCGATGATCAGCGCCATCGAGTTCAGCCCCTTCCAGGGCTCGCCGGTGGGGGAGCCGCTCGGGACGCGGGCCGACGACGATCCGCTGTTGCGCAGTGCTGTGGATCAGCTGGCGGCGTACTTCCGACGCGACCTCAAGGAGTTCGACCTCCCGCTCGCCCCACGCGGCACCGAGTTCCAGCAGCGCGTCTGGGAGCAGCTGCGCGGTATCGGCTACGGCACCACGGCGTCCTACGGAGAGATCGCCCGCCGCCTCGGCATGACCAACGCCGCCTCCCGTGCGGTGGGCCTCGCCAACGGCCGCAACCCGATCCCGATCGTGATCCCGTGCCACCGGGTGATCGGCGCCAACGGCACGCTGACCGGCTACGCCGGCGGTCTGCCCCGCAAGCAGCTGCTCCTCGAGCTCGAGCAGGACGCGCTGTTCTGAGGTCGCCCGCAGTTTCACTGGGTCCCCAGTGAATCTGCCACTTCCCCCGCGTTGCAACGGGTGGGAAGTGGAGGTTTCACGGGGTACCCAGTGAAACTCCGCGACCAAAGTGACGAGCTAGTCGGCGGCGGCCCGGCGGAGGGACTCGCTGAGCCGCTCGGCGGCGGCAAGTACGGCGGGAGCGTGCATCCTGCCCGGTTGGCGCGAGAGCCGCTCGAGCGGACCCGAGACCGAGACGGCGGCGATGATCTTGCCGCTGGGCGAGCGGACGGGAGCCGAGACCGAGGCGACTCCCTGCTCGCGTTCACCCACGGACTGGGCCCAGCCGCGACGGCGGATGCCGGCCAGGGCGGTCGCGGAGTAGGCGGCGTTCTGCAGGACGCGATGCATCCGTTCGGGGTCCTCCCAGGCCAGCAGCACCTGTGCCGCGGAACCGGCGCGCATCGTCAGCTGGGACCCGACCGGGATCGTGTCGCGCAGCCCGCTGGGTCGCTCGGCCGCGGCCACGCAGACGCGGTGCTCGCCTTGCCGGCGCCATAGCTGCGCAGACTCACCGGTGATGTCGCGGAGTCTGGCCAGCACGGGGCCGGCCGTGGCGAGCAGTCGGTCCTCGCCCGCGGCGGCCGACAGCTCGGCAAGCCGGGGGCCGAGGACGAAGCGCCCCTGCATGTCGCGGGCCACGAGACGGTGATGCTCGAGGGCCACGGCCAGGCGGTGCGCCGTGGGACGGGCCAAGCCGGTGCCGGCAACGAGACCGGCCAACGTCGCTGGGCCCGATTCCAGCGCCGCGAGGACCAGTGCGGCCTTGTCGAGTACGCCGACTCCACTCGTGTTGTCCATCATGCAATACTGCCGTCTCATTGGTTGGGATGCAACGTAGGGTGAGGCTCACGCTATATGAAGTGCAACGAGGCAGGAGAGATTCGGGTATGGGCAAGACACTGTCGGAGAAGGTGTGGGACGAGCACGTCGTGCGCAGTGCCCCGGGGGAACCCGACCTGCTCTTCATCGATCTGCACCTGATCCACGAGGTCACCTCCCCCCAGGCGTTCGAGGGTCTGCGGCTCGCAGGTCGCGCCGTCCGACGACCCGACCTGACCCTGGCCACCGAGGACCACAACGTCCCCACGCTCGACTGGGACAAGCCGATCGCCGACCCGATCTCGCGGACGCAGGTGGAGACGCTGCGCCGCAACGCCGAGGAGTTCGGCGTGCGCCTGCACCCGCTCGGCGACGTAGAGCAGGGCATCGTCCATGTCGTCGGGCCGCAGCTCGGCCTGACCCAGCCGGGGATGACGATCGTCTGCGGCGACTCGCACACCTCCACGCACGGAGCCTTCGGGGCCATCGCGTTCGGGATCGGCACCTCCGAGGTCGAGCACGTGCTTGCGACCCAGACGCTCACCCAGGCACGGCCCAAGACGATGGCCGTCACCGTGAACGGGACCCTGCCCGCCGGGGTCACCGCCAAGGACCTGGTGCTGACCCTGATCACCGAGACGGGTACCGGCGGCGGCCAGGGCTACATCGTCGAGTACCGGGGCCCGGCGATCGAGGAGCTCTCCATGGAGGGCCGGATGACCGTGTGCAACATGAGCATCGAGTGGGGGGCGAAGGCCGGGCTGATCGCCCCCGACCAGACCACTTTCGACTACATCGAGGGACGAGCCGAGGCGCCCACGGGGGCCGACTGGGATGCCGCGGTGGAGCACTGGAAGTCACTGGTCACCGACGAGGACGCCGTGTTCGATCGTGAGATCGTGCTCGACGCCGCACAGATGGCACCGTTCGTCACCTGGGGCACCAACCCGGGCCAGGGGGTGCCGCTGAGTGGCGCCGTTCCTGACCCGCAGGACTTTGCCGACGCCGACGACCGCGTCGCAGCACAGAAGGCGCTGGAGTACATGGCGCTCGAGGCCGGGACGCCGATGCGCGAGGTGAAGGTCGACACCGTCTTCGTGGGGTCCTGCACCAACGGACGCATCGAGGACCTGCGGCTCGCGGCCGAGATCATCGAGGGACGCACGGTCGACAAGGACACCCGGCTGCTCGTCGTACCCGGTTCGGTGCGGGTGCGCATGCAGGCCGAGGACGAGGGACTCGACGTCATCTTCAAGCAGGCAGGGGCGGAGTGGCGCGGCGCGGGATGCTCGATGTGCCTGGGGATGAACCCCGATCAGCTCACCCCGGGGGAGCGCAGCGCTTCGACCTCGAACCGCAACTTCGAGGGCCGTCAGGGCAAGGGCGGTCGCACGCACCTGGTCTCCGTGCCGGTGGCCGCCGCCACCGCAGTGCGCGGCACGCTCAGCTCACCGGAGGATCTCGACCCGACGCCCGCGTCCGCAGAACCGGCGGAGAACTCAGTCACGGACGGAGCGCAGTGATGGACAAGTTCACGACCCACACCGGTGTCGGTGTTCCGCTGCGGCGCAGCAACGTCGACACCGACCAGATCATCCCGGCGGTCTACCTCAAACGAGTGACGCGCACCGGCTTCGAGGACGGCCTGTTCGCCGCCTGGCGCAACGACCCGTCGTTCGTGCTGAACCAGCCCGAGTACGCCGCAGGATCGGTGCTGGTCGCGGGCCCCGACTTCGGCACCGGCTCCTCGCGCGAGCACGCGGTGTGGGCGTTGCAGAACTACGGCTTCCGCGCGGTGATCAGCTCCCGGTTCGCCGACATCTTCCGAGGCAACTCCGGCAAGTCCGGACTGGTTGCCGCCCAGGTGGACGAGAAGGTCGTGCAACGGCTGTGGGATCACCTGGAGGCCAACCCGGGGACCACGGTCACAGTCGACCTCGAGGCCCGAACGGTCAAGGCCGGCGAGGGTGCAGACGCCATCGAGGACTCCTTCGACATCGACGACTACACCCGGTGGCGGCTGCTCGAAGGTCTCGACGACATCGGCATCACGCTGTCGTACGACGCGGACATCGCGAGCTTCGAAAACACGCGACCATCGTGGAAACCGACCACAATTCGCTGATCTGGCGGGGTTTTCGAACTATCCACAGTGCGACACGCGCAGTTTGCATTGTGGTGAGGGTCACTTTTCCCTAGCGTGCAAAGGGATTAGTCGAGCAAAGCGCTCGGCCGACGTTCACGAAAGGGAAGCTTGTGAACAAGAGTCAGTTGATCGACACCCTCGCGGCTCGCTTTGAAGGCAACCGCAAGGCGGCCGCCCACGCGCTGGAATCCGTGCTCGACACGATCACCCGCGAGGTCGCCCGGGGTGAGAAGGTCGCCATCACGGGGTTCGGCTCCTTCGAGAAGCGTGTCCGCGACGCTCGCTGGGTACGCAACCCGTCCACCGGTGACCGCATCAAGGCCAAGAAGAAGGCGGTCCCTGCGTTCAAGCCCGGCGCCCAGCTCAAGGACGTCGTCTCCGGGGCCAAGAAGCTGCCCAAGCTCACCCTCGCTGCTGTCGACCGGGCCACTCCTGCTGCAGCTTCCGGTGCGGTGAAGCGCACTGCGGCGGCGGCCAAGAAGGCTGCCGGTGGCGGGACGTCGAAGAAGGCGGCCAGCAAGAAGGCCAGCACCTCCTCGGCCAGCAAGTCGACCGCCAGCAAGGCTCCGGCGAAGAAGGCCCCGGCGAAGAAGGCCCCGGCGAAGAAGGCTCCGGCGAAGAAGGCTCCGGCGAAGAAGGCTCCGGCGAAGAAGGCTCCGGCGAAGAAGGCTCCGGCGAAGAAGGCTCCGGCCAAGAAGGCTCCGGCCAAGAAGGCCCCGGCCAAGAAGGCCCCGGCGAAGAAGGCCCCGGCGAAGAAGGCCCCGGCGAAGAAGGCCCCGGCGAAGAAGGCCCCGGCCAAGAAGACGGCTGCCAAGAAGTCCTGACCTGATCGAGCGAGAGCGGCGGTGACCCGGAAGGGTCGCCGCCGCTCTCGTGTGTACGTGCAACGGTCGGGCCTCGCGGTGCCGGCGGGAGCACCGCTCGCGGGCGGACTCTCCTCGCCAGGCCAGGGCGGGGGCGCGACCGTGCGGCCGGTGAGGCTCAGGCCGACGTCCCGGCTGCTTTTCGCGGGCCGATGCCCATCGCAGCAGCCGTGTGCGGACCGAGCCCGAGCGCGCGTGCCTGGGCGAGGTCTTCCCCGGTGTCCACGTCTCGCCGCAGGGTGAGCAGCTCGGCTCGCACCGGGGTGGCTCCGGCGTCCTCGTGGAGCCGAGCGGAGCCCACCCCGAAATGGGGGTCCAGGTCCAGCCCAGGTGCTGCGGCCAGCATGGTCGTGCCGGTGCCTGCGGCATCCGCCACGAACCACCGCGGGGTCAGGCCGACCGCCAACGCGGCCTGCAGGTCGTCCGTGCTCAGGCAGGGCAGGTCGGCGCACAGCACGGCGACGCCGTCCCGCGGGTGGGCACGGCGAACCCGGGCCGAGGCGTGCCGCAGGGCGATGTTGAGGTCGCCCTCGCCCTCGTCAGGGAGGCGTACGGCGCCCGCGACCTCGAACCCTGGCTCGTCGGTCACCACGAAGAGGTGACCGACTGCAGTCGACGCGGATGCGGCGGTGATCGCGTCCAGCGCGAACGCGCGCATCAGCGGCTCGCGCCCGTCACGCGCAGCCACCTCGAGCCGGGACTTGGAGATGGCCAGCGTCTTCACAGGCACGAGGAGAGAGAAGGTGTGGGGCATCGCTGCGATCCTCTCAGCCGACAATATTGCCGCGCACCCGAGGGCAGTAGGCTCGCGTCCACCACACGGGCGGGACACCAGGGAGGCGATCCAGTGCAGAAGGGCCGACGGCTGCAGGAGAAGCGCGGCTGGGCGTTCTCGGTGCTGATCGCGGTGGTCAAGCCGTCGCTGATCGCGTTGACCAGTAGGAACTGGCTCGACGGCGAGAAGATCCCGGCCTCCGGTGGTTGTGTGGTCGCGGTCAACCACATCTCGCATGCGGACCCGATGGTGCTCGGAACCTTCCTGCACGAGCACGGAAGATTGGTTCGCTACCTGACCAAGGACGCCATGTTCCGGACACCGGTGATCAAGCACCTGGCGGTCAATGCGAAACAGATCCCGGTCCAGCGGATGACCGAGGGGGCGGTGACCGCCTTCGACGCGGCCGTGGAGGCTGTGCGCCAGGGCGAGTGCATCGGTGTCTACCCCGAGGGGACGATCACCAAGGACCCCGACCAGTGGCCGATGCGCGGCAAGACCGGGGCTGCGCGCATCGCCCTCGCCACCGGAGCTCCGGTGATCCCGATCGGCCAGTGGGGGGCGCAGGACCTGTTGCCGGCGTACTCCCTGAGGTTGCGGGTGTACCCGCGGGCCACCACCTCCTTCAAGGTCGGGGATCCTGTCGACCTGGAGGACCTGATGGGCAAGCCGGTCACGAACGAGGTGCTGCACGAGGCAACCAGTCGGATCATGGCTGCCATCACGGCGCTGGTGGAGGACCTGCGGGGAGAGAAGGCGCCGGCCGTACGCTTCGACCCGAGGGTCTCGGGGGTCACAGAGATCGGCAATCCGAAGAAGCAGCCAAGGAAGCGGGAACAAGGATGAGCAAGGTCGCGGTATTCGGCGCCGGCTCCTGGGGGACGGCGTTCAGCCTGGTCCTGGCCGATGCAGGCAACGAGGTCACCATCTGGGCCCGTCGGCCTGAGGTCTGCGAGGCGATCAACGATCGGCACGAGAACGTCGAGTACTTCCCGGGGATCGAGCTGCCGGCATCGATCAAGGCGACCACCGATCCCGCAGAGGCCGCAGCGGGCGCGGAGTTCGTCGTGCTCTCCGTCCCGTCGCAGACCCTCCGTGAGAACCTCGGCGGCTGGACCCACCTGATGCCGCCTGACGCCGTGTTCGTGTCGCTGATGAAGGGCATCGAGCTGGGCACGACCAAGCGGATGAGCGAGGTGATCGCAGAGGTCACCGGCGCGGGGCCCGAGCGTGTCTGCGTGGTGAGCGGCCCCAACCTCGCGCGCGAGATCGCGTTGCGCGAGCCCGCTGCCAGCGTGGTTGCCTGCGCCGACGAGACCGTGGCGACCCGGCTGCAGGACCTGTGTCACTCGCAGGCCTTCCGTCCCTATCGCAGCACCGATGTGCTCGGCTGCGAGCTCGGTGGTGCCTACAAGAACGTGGTTGCGCTGTCCGTCGGGATGGCGATCGGTCTCGGCTTCGGCGACAACACGACGGCCTCGCTGATCACCCGTGGCCTGGCTGAGACGGCACGGCTGGCGATGAAGCTGGGGGCCGACCCGCTGACGCTGATGGGTCTGGCCGGCCTCGGCGACCTCGTGGCCACCTGCTCCTCGCCGCTGTCGCGGAACCGCACCTTCGGGGAGAAGCTCGGTCAGGGCATGACGACCGAGGAGATCGTGGCCTCGACCCGTCAGGTGGCCGAGGGGGCCAAGTCCTGCGCCGCGATCTTCGACCTGGCGAACCGCAACGGCGTCGACGCCCCGGTGGCGCAACATGTGGCGGCCGTCGTGCAGGGCGAGATGAGCGCTCCCGAGATGATGCACGCCTTCATCGCCCGGGACACCAAGCACGAGCGCGACTGACCCAACCCGACATGCACGGAGTCGGTTCAGCCCACCGCCGAGTCCAGTGCGGCGGCCAGGTCGTCCCAGAGGTCCTCGACGTCCTCGATCCCGACGGAGAGCCGCAGCAGGCCGTCGGGGATGCCCTCGGCCTCGGACTTCCACCGACGCCGCCTCTCCAGCGTCGACTCGACTCCTCCGAGCGAGGTCGCATAGACCCACAGCTGCGTGGAGTGCTGCACGAGATCGGCGACCGCGCCGTCGCGGAGCACGATGCTGACGATCGCGCCCAGACCCGGGTAGCGGACCTCGGTGACGTCGGCGCGCTCACGCAGGCGGCGTACGAGCTCCTGGGCGTTGGCCTGGGCGCGCTCGATCCGTAGCGGGAGCGTCCTCAGGCCGCGCAGCGCGAGCCAGGCCTCGAAGGTGCCGGGTACGGCGCCGTACAGGTCGCGGCGGCCCTTGAGCACGTCGAACAGTGCGTCGTCGCTGGTGACCACGGCACCCATGAGGACGTCGGAGTGGCCGGAGATGTACTTCGTGGCCGAGTGGACGACGAGGTCGACACCGTGCTCGAGCGGGCGCTGCAGGATCGGGGTCGCGAAGGTGTTGTCGACCACCACGTAGGCGCCGGCCGCATGGGCGGCCTTCGTGATCGCGGGGATGTCGGCGATCTCCAACGCGGGATTGGTCGGAGACTCCAGCCAGACGAGCGAGGCATCCTCACACGCGGCAACGACCGCGTCCGTGTCGGTGATGTCCACCAGCACGGGCTCGACGCGTTCACGGAGCTTGAGGTCCGAGAGCTGCATGAGCGAGCCGGTGTAGGCGTGTCGTGGCGCGACCACCTTCTCGCCGTTCGCGACGAGATCGAGAATCGTGGAGACAGCGGCGAGACCGCTGGAGAACGCCAGGCACCGCCCTCCCTCGAGCCCACCCAGGGCCTCCTCGAACGCCGTCCACGTCGGGTTGGTGTAGCGGCCGTACTCCAGGTCACCCCCGGCGACGTACGTCGAGGCCATCGTGATCGGCGTGTTCAGCGGCTGGTCCGGTTCGTGCGGTGGTCGGCCGAGGTGCACGGCTTGGGTGGCGGGGCGCATGGCGCCAGCGTATTGATGGCACTCGTCGCCGGTAGGGTCGGGCGCATGAACCACCCCACGAAGACGCTCGCGTCTCCGCAGGCATCTCGATGACGGGCCGCCTCGACGGCGCCCGCAAGCCCCGCGTCGCCGTGGTCTTCGGCGGACGCTCCAGCGAGCACTCGATCTCGTGCATCTCGGCGGGCAGCGTCATCGCCGCCCTGGACGGAGAGAAGTACGACGTGGTCCCTGTCGGCATCGCCCCCGACGGTCGGTGGGTGCTGGAGTCAGCGGAGCCCGGACGTCTGGCGCTCGGCCCTGCTGGTGAGCTGCCTTCGGTCACCGGTGACCGCGAGGTCGCGCTGACGCCGGGTGGGCTGGTCGTCACCGAGGCCGAGGACGTGCCGTCCGTGCTTGGTGAGGTCGACGTGGTCTTCCCGGTCATGCACGGTCCGTGGGGACAGGACGGCACCCTCCAGGGACTGCTCGAGATGGCCGGGGTGCGGTACGTCGGTGCGGGCGTCCTCTCCAGCGCCGTGGGCACTGACAAGCACTTCATGAAGCAGCTGTTCCTCGCCGCCGGGCTGCCGGTGCTGCCCTACGTGCTCGTTCGGCCCCAGCACTGGGAGCGGGACCCCGCCGCGATCCGCGAGGCCGTAGAGGCGCTGGACTACCCGGTGTTCGTGAAACCTGCGCGGGCCGGTTCCAGCTTCGGCATCACCCGAGTGGACGATGCGGACGGACTCGACGCGGCGATCGAGGAGGCTCGGCGCTACGACCCGAAGGTGCTCGTCGAGGCGGCTGCGACGCAGGCACGCGAGGTCGAGGTCGGCGTACTCCAGGGGATCGGGGGAGCGCGCCCGGAGACAAGCGAGATCGCGGAGATCACGGTGAGCCCTGATCACGCGTTCTACGACTTCGACGCGAAGTACCTCGAGCAGAGCTTCAAGATCCCCGCTGCGCTCGACGAGGACGTCGCCGCGCAGGTGCGTGATCTCGCGGTCCGTGCGTTCGAGGCGCTCGACGTGGAGGGTCTGGCGCGGGTGGACTTCTTCGTGCTCGAGGGCAACCGGGTCGTGGTCAACGAGGTCGAGACGATGCCGGGCTTCACTGCCACCTCGATGTTCCCACTGCTTTGGCAGGCGTCGGGGCTGACCTACCCCGAGCTCGTCGAGCGGCTCGTCCAGCTCGCGATGGAGCGCAGCACCGGGTTGCGCTGACCCCGATCCGCCTCGCCCTGCCTCGCTTTGGCGCTGCCTTGGCGTGCGGGCTGCCGTCAGCGGCAGCGGTCCACCACCCGGGTGTGCTTCTTGACCGCGGCGGCGAGGTCGACGAGGGCGGTCAGCGGAGGACGCAGGTCGGCGGGTACGACGAGCTCGACCGCGGGTGTACGGCCGATCGTGGTCAGGACGGCGTCGAGGTCCTGGTCCTCGATCTGCTCGGTCGGGACGAACCAGTCGACTCCGTTGACGCGCTGGCAGCCGGCGAAGGGGTCGTAGTCGGCGGGCTCGCCCACGCCGCAGCGCAGCACGATCGCGGGGTCGCCCCAGGCAGCACCGAGGGGGTTGCCACTGGTCTCCCTGCGAGGCTCGTCCGCGACCACGCCGGGCACGGTGGCCACGAGGTCGGCACACGCGGCCCGGTCCGCCACGGAGGCGTCGGTCTTCGCCACCTCGACCGCACCGCAGCCAGTCGCGGAGAACGCCACGAGCGCGACGACGCCCGCCACCGCGAACGGTGACGGGCGTCGTCGAGGAAACGAACGCTCGGACGCGTGCGTCAGATGTGGACGACGGGGCACGTCAGCGTGCGGGTGATGCCGTCGAGCGTCTGCACCTTGGCGACCACGAGCTTGCCGAGCTCGTCGACGTTGCGTGCTTCGGCCCGGACGATGACGTCGTAGGGACCGGTGACGTCCTCGGCGAGCACGACGCCCTTGATGTCGGTGATGCTCTTGGCGACCTCGGCGGCCTTGCCGACATCGGTCTGGATCAGGATGTAGGCCTGCACGACCATGGGGGGCTCCCTCGGAGGATCGGAAAGTCTGGTTCTGGAAACCTACCGGACGACCAGCCGGTGCGGAACAAGGCGGGCCCACCGCTGGCCGGTTCGGTGATCTGGTGGGATGGGCGCCATGAGCCGTTCCGATCGCTTTGCGCCCACCGCCACGCTCGCCGACGCGGGCGAGTTCGGGCTGATCGGGGCGCTCGTGGAGCGGTTCGACCAGGGCGAGCACGTCTTCGTCGGCCCGGGTGACGACGCAGCGGTGTTGCGGACACCGCGCGGCCACGTCGTGGTCTCCTCCGACCTGCTCGTCGAGGGGCGGCACTTCCGCCGTGAGTGGGCGGACGCGCGGTCCATCGGCCGCAAGGCCGCTGCGGCCAACCTCTCCGACATCAACGCGATGGGGGGCACTGCCCACTCGCTCACCGTCGGCCTCGGCGCCCCCGCCGACCTGCCGGTGCAGTGGCTGCTCGACGCCGCTGACGGGATGGCGGAGGAGGCCGCGCTGGTCGGCGCCAGCATCGTCGGTGGCGACCTCACCACCTCCCGGGACGTGGTCGTCGCCATCACCGCGTTGGGCACCTGCGACGTCGCGCCGGTTCTGCGTGGCGGCGCGAAGCCCGGCGACGTGGTCGCTCTCGCGGGCAGGCAGGGCTGGGCGGCCGCGGGCCTGGCCGTCCTGGCCCGGGGTTTCCGCTCGCCCCGCGCGCTGGTGGAGGCCTACCAGCGACCGGACCCGCCGTACGCCGCCGGCCCCGCCGCCGCCCACGCAGGAGCCAGCGCGATGATCGATGTCTCCGACGGCCTGCTCGCCGACCTGGGCCATCTGGCCACCGCGTCGGGCGTGGCCATCGACGTCCACTGGGCGGCCTTCGAGCTCGCCGAACCCATGCGCGCGGTCGGGTCAGCCCTGGGCGTCGACCCACAGCAGTTCGTGCTCGGCGGCGGCGACGACCATGCCATCGCGGCCACGTTCCCAGCCACCGCGGACCTCCCGGCCGGCTTCACTCCCATCGGCGAGGTCAGCGAGCCGGGGGAGGACGGTGTCGTCGTCACCGTCGATGGCTCCACCTACGACGGGCCGCGCGGGTGGTCGCACTTCTGAGGCAGGCGCCGATGGACCTCTCGAACACGAAAGCGGCCCACCCGGTGATCCGGATGGGCCGCTCTCAGCGTTCAGGGTGTGGGGTCAGCGGCTGACCTTGCCGGCCTTGATGCAGCCGGTGCACACGTTGAGGCGCTTGGGGGCGCCGTTGACCGTGGCGCGGACGCGCTGGATGTTCGGGTCGAAGCGGCGCTTCGTGATCTTGCGCGACCAGGGGCGGTTGTTGCCGAAGCCGGGCTTCTTGGCGCAGATGTCGCAGACGGCAGCCACCGTGCACTCCTCGGGTAGAACTAGGGATTCAAGTCAGGGTCCTGAGCGCCCCAGGTCGGGGAGTCCGGACAACCGCACGAGAATAACTCAGAGCAGTCGCTGGACGCGAATCGAGCCCCGACCAACTACGGTGAGGCCCTCCACGACGACGAATCCCGCAGGAGCATGACGGAATGCAGACTGGCGCCGAGGTGGCCACCTTCGACCTCCACGTCGTACGCCGGTTCGCCGATCTCGCGGTCGACGGCCTGGCGGCCGCGCGTGAGGAGATCGACGCCCTCAACGTGTACCCGGTGCCCGACGGAGACACCGGCACCAACATGTTCCTCACCGTCGAGTCAGCCCGCGACGCCATGGCTGTCGCGCTGGCCGAGCACCCCGAGGATCTGCGAGCGGCCCTGACCGCCTACTCCAGGGGCGCGCTGCTGGGGGCCCGGGGCAACTCGGGAGTGATCCTGAGCCAGCTGGTGGGGGCGCTGCTGCGACGGGTCGGGCAGGCCGGAGCCGACGACCGCTCTGCGGTGGTCTTCGCCGAGGGCATGGCCCTGGCGACCGATGCTGCCTACTCGGCGGTCGGCAAGCCCGTGGAGGGCACGATCCTCTCGGTCGCCCGGGCTTCCTCGGAGGCCGCCGCCGCCTCGGCGCAAGCCGAGGAGTCCCGGCTCGGCAGCGTCGTCCGGGCCGCGGCGACAGCCGCCCGCGAGGCACTGGCACGCACTCCCGACCAGCTGCAGGTGCTCAAGGAGGCGGGTGTCGTCGACGCGGGCGGCCGCGGTCTGTGTGTCGTCCTCGACGCAGCCGAGTCGGCGATCACCGGCAAGCGCCCCGCCTCGACGCCGCCGCGGATGGGCGCCTGGTCGATCCCGGTCGCGAAGGTGCCGACCGGTGACCTGACCGAGGACGGACCGGCGTACGAGGTGCTGTACCTGCTGGAGGCCGAGGACGCCGCGATCCCGCCGCTGCGCGAGGAGCTGGCTCCGCTGGGCGACTCGCTGGTGGTGGTGGGCGGCGAGGGACTCTGGAACGTGCACATCCACGTGGATGACGTCGGGCCGGCGATCGAGGCCGGTATCCGTGCCGGGTCGCCGCGCCGGATCGAGGTCACTCACTTCGCCGAGCAGATCGCCCGGGCGCGAGCCAAGCGCGCAGAGCGTCAGGGGCGCAAGCTCGTGATCGTGGCTGCCGGACCCGGCCTGACCGAGCTGTTCGCCGAGGCCGGCGCCGAGGTCATCGCGGGAGGTCCCGGTCGCAGGCCGAGCACCGGGGAGATCCTGGAGGCGATCATGGCCTCCGGTGCGCGTGAGGTCATCGTGCTTCCCAACGACCCCGACTCGATCGGCGTCGCGCAGGCTGCCGCGCACGAGGCCGAGGAGCGCGGCGTGCACGTCGTGGTGGTGCCCACCAAGGCCCAGGTGCAGGGCATCGCCGCTCTCGCCGTCCACGAGCCCGGCCGGCCGTTGGACGGCGATGTTGTGCAGATGACCGCCGCGGCCCGTGGGGCCCGTCACGGAGCGGTGACCGTCGCTGCCAAGGACGCGATCACCACAGCCGGTGCCTGCGCCGAGGGAGATGCACTCGGTGTGGTGAACGGTGACTTCGCCATCGTGGGCAAGGACCTCTACGAGGTCGCCACCGGAGTGATCGAGCGGCTGATCGGCGGGGGTGGGGAGCTGGTGACGCTCGTCGCGGGCGCCGAGGCGGGTGACCTCGCCCAGGCGTGCGAGCACTGGGTGCAGCAGGTGCACCCCGGTGTCGACGTGGTGCTCTACGAGGGGGGCCAGGACCGGTACCCGTTACTGATGGCGGTCGAGTGAGATGAGCGGCAGAGACCCGGCAGGGCCCGGCTCGGGTGTGCAGGTCCGTTGGGACTCGCCGGTGGCGGCGGTCGGCGGCAAGCACGGAGCCAAGATCGTCAAGGCCACCGGGGTGAGCACCGTGGGCGAGCTGATCGGGATCTTCCCTCGCGGCTACGTCCGCAAGGGCAAGCTCAGCGACCTCGGCCAGCTCCAGGAGGGCGACCTGATCTCCTTCGTCGGCGAGGTCGTCAGCAGCGTGCAGAAGCCCTACCAGGACAAGCGCACGCGTCGCACGGCGTACCGCCTCGAGGTGCGCGTGAAGGCGGAGGACGGCAGCCTGCTGCTGACCTACTTCGACCGTCAGCAGCACACGGCCGACTGGCGCGCGACCAAGGAGCTCGCCCGTGGGCGGGTTGGCCTGTTCAGCGGCCGGCTGAAGTGGTTCAACCAGCAGTGGCAGCTGACCAACCCCGACTCGCGGATGTACGGCGCAGCCGCCGAGGACGCCTACGCGGCCATGCCCGACCTGATCCCGATCTACTCCTCCGCGGCCGCCGTCAACACCTGGCAGCTGGAGGAGACCATCGCGCTCGCGCTGGACCTCGTCGAGGACGTCCCCGACATCCTTCCCCCGGCGGTAGTGGAGGCCGAGGACCTGATCCCGGTGTCCCGGGCCTTGCGGTGGATCCACCGCCCCGACAACTGGGGCCAGAAGGTCCAGGCCGAGCAGCGGCTGAAGTACGACGAGGCGTTCGTCACCCAGACCGTGCTGGCCCGCCGTCGTGCGGCCATCGAGGCGACCGTGGCCAACCCGCGTCCCGGGGCTGCGGGCGGCTCTGTTGGACCGCTTCGACGCACGCCTGCCGTTCGCCCTGACCGACGGCCAGCGCAGCATCGGCGACGAGATCGCCGAGGAGCTGGGCCGCGGCCACCCGATGCACCGGCTGCTGCAGGGCGAGGTGGGCTCCGGCAAGACCGTGGTGGCGCTGCGAGCGATGCTCCAGGTGGTCGACTCCGGGGGCCAGGCCGCGCTGCTGGCGCCCACCGAGGTGCTCGCGCAGCAGCACCACCGCTCCATCGTCTCGATGCTGGGCGACCTCGCCGACGCGGGCCTGCTCGGTGGCGCCGACGGGGCGACGCGGGTCGCACTGCTCACCGGCTCGCTGAACGCGGCGTCGCGACGGGGGGCATTGGCGGACGCCGCGAGCGGTGAGGCGGGCATCGTGATCGGCACTCATGCACTGCTCGAGGAGCACGTGCAGTTCGCCGACCTCGGCCTCGTCGTCGTCGACGAGCAGCACCGCTTCGGGGTGGAGCAGCGTGCCGCGCTCAGCGGCAAGGCAGGCACCCCGCCGCACGTGCTCGTCATGACGGCCACCCCGATCCCGCGCACGGTCGCGATGACGGTCTTCGGCGACCTCGACACCTCGACGCTCAGCGAGCTGCCCGCGGGCCGGGGAGACGTGCAGACGACCGTCGTGCCGGTCCTGGCACAGCCTGCGTGGGTCGACCGCGCCTGGGAGCGGGTGCGTGAGGAGGTGGCGCAGGGGCGTCAGGCCTATGTCGTCTGTGCCCGGATCGACGCTGACCAGGGTGGCGCGGACGATGACGGCGCGCGGCCGTTGCGAGCGGTGGAGGAGGTCGCCCCGGAGCTGGCCGCAGGCCCGCTCGCAGGACTGCGGGTGGAGGCGCTGCACGGCCGGATGCCGCCGGAGGAGAAGGACACGGTCATGCAGGCGTTCGCCGGCGGCAAGGTGGACGTCCTCGTCTCCACCACGGTGATCGAGGTCGGCGTCGACGTGCCCAACGCGACAGTGATGGCCGTCCTGGACGCGGACCGCTTCGGCGTCTCCCAGCTGCACCAGCTGCGCGGCAGGATCGGGCGCGGCGGTCACCCGGGTCTCTGCCTGCTCGTCACCGCAACGGACCCGGTCAGCACGTCCATGGAGCGGTTGCGGGCGGTGGCAGGGACCCGCGACGGTTTCGAGCTCTCCCGCATCGACCTGGAGCAGCGGCGGGAGGGCAACGTGCTCGGCATCGAGCAGAGTGGCGGCCGCTCCGGCCTGAAGCTGCTGTCCGTGCTACGCGACGAGGACGTCATCGAACGAGCCCGTGCCGCGGCCAGCGCCCACCTCGCGGCCGACCCCGACCTGCTCGCCAGCCCCGACCTCGCCGCCGCCGCGCGCCTGCTCGAGGACTCCGAGCAGGCCGAGTTCCTGGAGATGACATGACCCGGATCATCGGTGGGGCGGCCGGCGGTCGCCGCCTCAGGACGCCCGCGGGGGAGGCCACCCGCCCGACCGCCGACCGGGTGCGTGAGGCGCTGTTCTCAGCCCTCGAGGCCCAGCTCGGATCGCTGGTGGGCCTGCGCGTCCTGGACCTCTACGCGGGGTCGGGGGCGGTCGGCCTGGAGGCGATGTCCCGCGGGGCCGGAGTGGTGACCGCAGTCGAGTCGGACCGGCGTACCGCACGCCTGGTGCAGGACAACGCCTCCACGCTCCGGTTCCACAAGGTCGAGGTGCAGGCCCACCCGGTGGCGCGGGTGCTCGCTCAGCACCCGCGGGCGCCGTACGACGTGGTCTTCGCCGACCCGCCGTACCCGTTGCCCAACGAGGAGCTCGAGCAGGCGCTCGGTCTGCTCGTCGCCCACGGGTGGCTTGCGGCCGGCGCGGTGCTGGTCGTCGAACGATCGGCGCGTAGCGTGGAACCAGCCTGGCCCGCGGGCCTGGTCTGCGAACGTCGCAAGCAGTACGGCGAGACCGTGCTCTGGTACGTTCGCGCCGATCCCGCAGGGACCGACCGGCCCGACGAGCAGGATGATCGAGCATGACCCGAAACGACGTCGACGACGAGGAGCGCATCGTGCGCCGAGCCGTGTGCCCGGGGTCGTTCGACCCCGTGACCAACGGACACATCGACATCATCTCCAGGGCCTCACAGCTCTTCGACGAGGTCGTGGTCGCGGTGGGGGTCAACAAGTCCAAGTCGCGGGCGCGGCTGTTCACGGCCGAGGAGCGCATCGCGATGCTCGAGAAGGTCTGCGCCGAGTTCCCCAACGTCACCGTTGCCGGATTCGAGGGACTGCTGACCACGTTCTGCGAGGAGCGTGGGATCCGGGCCATCGTGAAGGGTCTGCGTGCCGTGAGCGACTTCGACTACGAGCTGCAGATGGCCCAGATGAACTCCTCGCTGGTCGACGTCGAGACCGTGTTCATCCCGACGAGCCCGGAGTACTCCTTCCTCGCCTCTTCGCTGGTCAAGGAGGTCGCCACGTTCGGCGGCGACGTCTCGACCCTGGTGCCGCCCGACGTGCTCACGCTGTTGACCGCCCGGCTGGCCGAACGGGCGAGTGAGGACCAGGGCTGACGCAGCCCCAGCGGCGTGCCCGGATGCGCCCACCTCGTTTTGGTCGTCGGGCAGATCGGCCGGTAGACTCCCGAAGGTTCTGCATGCACCACGACGGAAGTGACATCTTGCGCAAACTCGACCCGAGGGCGCCGCTCGTGCTCGACACACGCGAGCTCGGCCGCCGCCCGGGGTCGCAACGCAAGGTGGCGTTCGCCGCCGAGGCGCCGGCAGATCTAGGCATCGAAGTCCTGGGCGTTCCCGAGGGCAGCAGCGTCGACATCGACCTGCGGCTCGAGGCGGTCATGGAAGGGGTGCTCGTCACCGGAACGGCTCAGGCCGATCTGGAGGGGGAGTGCGCACGCTGTCTGGAGCCGATCAAGGACACCGTCCAGGTCGACCTCCAGGAGCTGTTCGTCTACGACGAGCCCGGCCATGTCGCACCCGGTGACGATCTGGACGATGATGTCAGCCGGCTCGAGGACGACCTGGTCGATCTCGAGCCACTGCTGCGGGATGCGGTGGTGCTCGCACTGCCCTTCCAGCCGCTGTGCCGGGACGACTGCCCGGGACTGTGCGTCGAGTGTGGCGCCAGGCTCGCAGCCGACCCGGACCACCGGCACGACGCTCCGGTCGACCCCAGGTGGGCCGCGCTGGGCGACGTGGTCGTGGACCCGAACCAAGCCGAAACACCCGAAGACTGACCTGTAGCACCACCCGATCCCAAGGAGCAACCCGTGGCTGTCCCGAAGCGGAAGATGTCGCGCAGCAACACGCGGCACCGTCGTTCTGCCTGGAAGGCCGTCGCGCCCTCGCTCGTGACCTGTGCGAACCCGGCCTGCGACGCCAAGCACCTGCCTCACCGGGCCTGCCCCGAGTGCGGTCAGTACGGCGCCAAGGCCGCCCGTCGTCAGGTTCTCTGACGACAGAGACCTCGTTGCCGGCCTCAACCGACGCTGCGAGCAGCGACGAGCTGCGTGATGCGCTCGGAGATCCGATCCTGGATCCCGAGCTGCTGCAGCTTGCCCTGACGCACCGTTCCTACGCCTACGAGAACGGCAACCTGCCGACCAACGAGCGACTGGAGTTCCTCGGCGACTCGGTGCTCGGCGTGGTCATCACCGAGACGCTGTACCTCACCCATCCGGACCTCTCCGAGGGACGGCTGGCGAAGCTCCGCGCCGCGGTCGTCAACGCCCGCGCGCTGGCCGAGGTCGCTCGCACGATCGGTGTCGGTGAGCACATCCTGCTCGGCAAGGGTGAGGAGACGACCGGGGGCCGAGAGAAGGCCTCGATCCTGTCCGACACGGTCGAGGCGCTCATCGGCGCGGTCTACCTCTCGAGCGGCTTCGAGGAAGCCGGCCGCGTCGTGCACCGGCTCTTCGACCCGCTCATGCAGGCCGCCGCCGCGATGGGCGCCGGTCTCGACTGGAAGACGAGTCTTCAGGAGCTCAGCGCCGTTCACGACCTCGGCGTGCCTGAGTACGTCATCCAGGACGACGGCCCCGATCACATGAAGACCTTCACCGCCCGCGTGCGCGTCGCCGACCGGTTGCACGGGCAGGGCAAGGGCCGGTCGAAGAAGGAGGCGGAGCAGCAGGCCGCGGAGTCTGCCTACCGCACGCTGGCCGACGAGCTGCCGGGCTCCGAGTGCGTCGATGAGTCGTCGGGGGACGACCCCGGTGCCACGAACGGCCGGTCCACGACCGGCGATGCCTGAGCTTCCCGAGGTCGAGGTCGTCCGGTCCGGCCTCGAGGCCCACGTGCTCGACCGACGGGTGCGCGCGGTGGAGGTCCTCCACCCGCGTCCTGTGCGCCGCCACAGCGCCGGTGCCACCGACTTCGAGGCCAGGCTCACCGGCCGGAGCTTCACAGCCGCCCGGCGCCGCGGCAAGTACCTGTGGCTCGCGCTCGACAACGGCGACGCACTCCTGGCGCACCTGGGCATGAGCGGCCAGATGCTGGTCCAGCCTCCCGGCGTACCCGATGAGCGACACCTACGGGTGCGCTTCACCCTCGACGAGTCCGATCAGGCCGCGACCGAGCTCCGGTTCGTCGACCAGCGCATGTTCGGCGGGCTCGCCATCAGCGACGGGGGAGCCGAGCTGCCGGCGGAGATCGTCCACATCGCGCGCGACCCGCTGGACGCGGAGTTCGACGACGGTGCCTTTGTGACACGTGTGCGGCGCAGCGCGTCCGGGATCAAGCGGCTGCTGCTCAACCAGAACGTGGTCTCCGGCGTGGGCAACATCTACGCCGACGAGGGGCTGTGGCTGGCTCGGGTGCACGGCGAGCGGGCGGGGTCCCGGCTCAGCCGAGCCGAGGTGGCGCGCGTGCTCAGCGGCTGCCGGCAGGTGATGCTGGAGGCGCTGGGCCAGGGCGGGACCTCCTTCGACGCCCTCTACGTCAACGTCAACGGTCAGAGCGGGTACTTCGACCGGTCCCTGGAGGTCTACGGCCGCGAGGCCGAGCCCTGCTCCCGCTGCGGTACGCCGATCCGCAGGGTGACCTTCATGAACAGATCGTCGTACTTCTGTCCGGTTTGCCAGCCTGCACCCCGGAGGCTTCGTTCCACCCCGGGCTCTTGATGGAGTCTCGACGTCATGAGACTCTTGTAGGTGGCCCGGACGGGCCCACTCATCGCTCCTGGAAGGCATGTTGATGGCCAAGGCGCTTCTCGGTTACTCGATTGGTAGCGACCCTAGGGAGACCAACCGGCTGGCATCGGAGAATCGCCGTCTCCGTAGACGCGTGGCCGACCTCGAGGACATCGTCCTCCGGCTCCAGCAGGAGAACGACGGGCTCGCTGCTGTCGCGAGCGAGTCGGTGGACCAGGCCGTCGCGCGCGACGGCTCCCTGGCCCACAGCTGAGGCTGCCGGTCGCCCGTTGCAGACCGCGGAGGTGTAACCCCACGTCGGTTTGCTCGTTGGGCGATCATGCGTATCTTCTCGGTCGCCACGACGGCGGCGCTTCTCCTGACCACCGTCCTCGCCGGTTCCCCGGCCCACGCGCACGGCGACGAGGACCGCGCCGCGCGGCAGCGCGAGCTGCTCAGCTCCGGTCAGAACATCCCGCTGATCTCCAGCAGCAACGTCACGCTCGCCTCCAGCAACCCCTCCTCGACGGGAATCTCGGGTTGTTTCATGAAGAGCAAGCCACTGTTCGTCGAGTCCGCCCTGGACTCCGTGCGGGTCTACGACGTCTCCTCGCCGACCAGGCCCGAGCTGACCGGTGTGCTGCCGGCGATCCAGTTCGAGAACGAGGCGATGAACTGCGGTGAGCGCAAGTACTCCAAGACCGACACCCGCCGCTTCGCGCTGGTCGGGGTCGACCTGTACCAGGCCAGCACCGGTGACATCCAGCACACCAACGTCGGGGGCGGCGAGCTCGTCATCGTGGACGTGACCGACCCCACCAACCCCACCATCGCGGGTCGCACCCCCGGCAGCACCAGCACCCACACGGTGGCGTGCGTCGACGAGACCGACTGCAACTACGCCTACTCGGCGGGCTCGAACAAGCAGGGCCGCTTCTCGATCTTCGACCTCCGCGACCTCTCCAAGCCCGTCGAGGTCGACTCCGACCCGGCCACCCCCGGTGTGCAGGGCTTCAGCAGCCCCACTGCCGGGCACAAGTGGAACTTCGACGACGCCGGCTTCGGCACCCACACCGGCTTCAAGGGGGCCTCGATGTGGAGCACGTCCGACCCGCGCGCACCGCAGCTGGTCACCACCACCGGCGCGGCCGGTCAGGGGACCGACCCCGACCACCCGGGGTGGAACGACTTCATCCTGCACAACTCCCAGCGCCCCAACGCCCAGGCTTTCCGCGCCGGCGCCGAACCGTCGGTCGCCAACGGCAACGTGCTGCTCGTCACCGAGGAGGACTACGAGCAGACCGACTGCAGCCTGGCCGGCTCGTTCCAGACCTGGTGGGTCAAGTCGCTGGACGGCTCGCCGGACGCGATCGTGCCCCTGGACAAGGTCGAGCTGGCCGACCTCGGCACCTACCCGATCCCGGCCGGCGCGTTCTGCTCCTCACACTGGTTCGACTACCACCCCTCGGGCATCGTCACGGCGGGCTTCTACGGCGGTGGCACGCAGTTCATCGACGTGCGGGACGCCCGCGACCTCACCTCCTACGGCCACGCCACCTGGGGCGCCTCGGAGGTGTGGGACTCCTACTGGGTCCCGGTCTACAACAAGGCCGGGAAGATGACGTCGAAGAAGACCAACCTGGCCTACTCCGTCGACCTGGCTCGCGGCATCGACGTCTACCGCGTCGACCTGCCCGGCACGAAGTGGGACACGTCCGCCTCGGCCGTGGCTCCGGTCGCGGGTGGCTGGACGACCGGCGGTGCCCTGGCGGGTGTGCTCGGTGCACTGGTCCTGGCGGTCGGGCTCCGGCGCCGGACCGCGACGCGGGGGGCCGTCTCGGTTGCCTGAGGCCGGGGGCCGCGGCTGGCGATAACGGTTTGTCCACTCGACGCCGGGTCTGCGAGCATTCCCGGTTGTGAGCAGGTCCCTGGTCGAGACGGTGATGCCGGAGCGACTGGGCAGATCGTTCCGGTGGCTGTTGGGATCCTTCTGGATCAGCAACCTCGGTGACGGCATCGTCATCGCTGCAGGGCCCCTGCTGGTGGCCTCGCAGACACGAGACCCGATGCTGGTCGCGCTGGCGGCGGTGCTGCAGTACCTGCCGTGGCCGATCTTCGGGCTGTTCGCCGGGGTGGTGGCCGACCGGGTGGACCGTCGCCGCCTCGTCGTCGTGGCGGACTGCTGCCGGATCCTGGTGCTGGGGGTCCTCGCCACCACGATCCTCACCGGTGAGGTGAACATCCTCGTCGTGCTGGGGGCGATCTTCTTGCTCGGCGTGGGCGAGACGTTTGCGGACACGACCACCTCGACCCTGATGCCGATGCTGGTGGCCCGCAGGGACCTCGGTGTCGCCAACGCCCGCATGATGACCGGCGTGGTCACGCTCAACCAGCTGGCTGGTCCGCCGATCGGAGCACTGCTGTTCGGCCTGGGCTACTCGCTGCCGTTCGTCACCCAGGCAGTGTGTATCGCGCTGAGCGTGCTGCTGCTGCTCCGGATCCGGCTGCCCGCCCACCGGCGCGATCCGCAACAGGGTCCGAGCTCGATCCGTGCCGACATCCGTGAAGGGCTCAGCTGGGTCTGGCACCACGCCGCCGTACGCACGCTCGTGCTCACGATCGTCACCTTCAACGTCACCTTCGGCGCAGCGTGGTCGGTGCTGGTGCTCTACTCGCTCGACCGCCTGGAGATGGGCCCGGTGGGTTACGGCCTGCTGACGACGTCGCTCGCGTGCGGAGGGATCCTGGGGACGTTGTCCTACGACTGGCTGGAGAGCCACGTCAGCCTCGGTTCGATCATGCGCGTGGGGCTGGTCATCGAGACACTCACGCACCTGGTGCTCGCCCTGAACACAGTTGCGTGGGTGGCGATGCTGGTCTTCTTCGTCTTCGGCGCGCACGCCTTCGTGTGGGGCACCATCTCCTCGAGCGTGCGCCAGCGGGCCGTCCCCCTGCGCGTGCAGGGCCGCGTCGCGAGCGTCTACATGATCGGCGTGACCGGTGGCATGGTGGTCGGCGCTGCGCTGGGCGGGCTGATCGCCAGCCGGTGGGGGATCACCGCACCCTTCTGGTTCGCCTTCGTCGGCTCGGCCATCTTCCTCCTGCTGATCTGGCGACAGCTGACCCACGTCGCGCACGCTGACGAGGAGACCCTCGCGGCTCAGGCAGCGCGCGCCGGGCTGGGGCCCGCCGAGGTCTGAGCCGCCCGCCACACGCGCTGCGTGGCTACCGGGATCGGCGTTTGCCCGCCGGTAGGGTCGAGGCGCTGACCTTCCCCGTCGCACATCTGCGGACCGCCTGGTCTGAGAGGATGCCGCGTCCAGCACGTGTCGGATGCGTCGACGACTGTCACCAGGGAGCGCACGTTGTACCTCAAGAGCCTCACGCTCAAAGGCTTCAAGTCCTTCGCCTCCGCGACGACGCTGCAGCTGGAGCCGGGCATCACCTGCATCGTGGGCCCCAACGGTTCGGGCAAGTCCAACGTCGTGGACGCGCTGGCCTGGGTGATGGGCGAGCAGGGCGCCAAGTCGCTGCGCGGCGGGAAGATGGAGGACGTGATCTTCGCCGGCACCTCGGGGCGACCCCCGCTCGGGCGCGCCGAGGTGCAGCTGACGATCGACAACAGCGACGGCGCGCTCCCGATCGAGTACGCCGAGGTCACGATCAGCCGGACCATGTTCCGCAACGGCGGTTCCGAGTACGCCATCAACGGCAGCTCCTGTCGCCTGCTGGACGTCCAGGAGCTGCTCAGCGACTCCGGCATCGGGCGAGAGATGCACGTGATCGTCGGCCAAGGACAGCTCGACACGATCCTGCACGCCACCCCCGAGGATCGGCGCGGGTTCATCGAGGAGGCCGCCGGTGTCCTCAAGCACCGCAAGCGCAAGGAGAAGGCGCTTCGCAAGCTGGACTCCACCGAGGGCAACCTGACCCGGCTCAGCGACCTGCTCAGTGAGATCCGCCGTCAGCTCAAGCCGCTCGGCCGCCAGGCGGAAGTGGCCCGCCGCGCCGCGGTGGTCCAGGCCGACGTGCGTGACGCCCGTGCCCGGCTGATGGCCGACGACCTGGTCAAGGCCCGCACCGCCCTGGAGCAGGAGCTGGCTGACGAGTCGGTGCTCCTGGAGCGTCGCACCGAGGTGGAGGCAGCGCTCACGGCGACGCGTGAGACCGAGGCGGCGCTCGAGGCGGCGCTTCGCGAGGACCTGCCGGCGCTGGCTCGGGCGCAGGAGACGTGGTTCGGTCTCTCCGGGCTCCGCGAGCGCCTGCGTGGCACGGCCAGCCTGGCCGCGGAGCGGGTCCGCAACGCCGCGTCCCAGCCCGAGGTGCCGGCCGGTCGCGACCCCGAGGAGCTCGAGGCCGAGGCCGCAGCGGATGCGGTCCCAGGAACAGGCCATCGGGGACGAGGTCGAGCACAACCGCGGTGGCCTCGACGAGGCCGTGCAGCTTCGCCAGTCCACTGAGCTGGCCTACACCGATGAGGAGCGGCGCGTGGCCGGGCTCCAGCGAGCCGCAGCCGACCGACGCGAGGGCATGGCTCGGCTGCACGGCCAGGTCAACGGCCTGCGCAGCCGCGCCGCCGCGGCCGAGGAGGAGGTGGGCCGGCTCACCCAGGCGCACGTCGAGGCGATCAGCCGCGCCGACCGGTCCCAGCACGACTTCACGTCGCTGGAGTCGCGGGTGGCCGGTCTCGACGCGGGCGAGGAGGGGCTCGACGCCGAGCACGAAGCGGCCAGTGGCCTGCTGGGCGACCTCGAGGACCGCCTGGTCAAGATCCGGGAGGAGCTCACCGCCGCGGAACGTGAGCGCAGCTCGCTCGGAGCTCGCAAGGAGGCGCTCGAGCTCGGGCTCAGCCGCAAGGACGGCGCCGGTGCGCTGCTCGCCGCCACCGACCAGGTCAACGGGTTGCTCGGCTCGGTGGCCGCGCTGCTCAGCGTGCGCACCGGCTACGAGGCCGCAGTGGCGGCCGCCCTGGGGAGCGCCGCCGACGCGGTCGCCGTGCACGACGTGGACGCTGCTCTGGGAGCGATCGCCCACCTCAAGGACGACGACCTCGGTCGAGCCGGGATCCTGCTGGGCGGGGCACAGGCAGAAGCAGGCTCGTGGCCCGGGCTGCCGCAGTCGGCCGTCTACGCGATCGACGTCGTGGAGTGCCCGGCGGAGCTGCGGCCGGCCTTGGCCCGACTGCTGCACAAGATGGTCGTGGTCGAGGACCTCGCGGCCGCGAAGGCCCTGGTCCGCGAGGCGGCCGACGTCACCGCGGTCACGCGTGAAGGTGACCTGCTGGGGGCGCACTTCGCTGCGGGCGGCTCCTCGCGTCAACCCAGCCTGATCGAGGTGCAGGCAGCGGTCGACGAAGCCACCGAGCAGCTCGAGACCGCCGCGCACACACTGCAGCGGCTCACCTTCGACGTGTCCACGCTGGAGCGCGAGCGCGAGGAGGCCCGCAGACGCGTCGACGTGGCCCTGGCCAAGCTCCACGAGTCGGACGCCACGCTCGCGGCGGTTGCCGAGGAGCTGGCGCAGTACAGCTCCCAGGTGCGCAACGCCCGCGCCGAGGCCGCCAGGCTGGAGCAGGCGATCGAGGCAGCGCGCGCCGCTCGGGACAAGGACCTCGAGGGTCTCGCCGAGCTGGAGTCCAGACTGGTCGCGGCCGAGGATGCCCCGGAGGAGGAGCCCGACACCACCGAGCGTGAGCGCTTGGCCGAGGCCTCCCGCGCGGCACGCGCCGCCGAGATGGAGGCCAGGCTGGCGCTGCGCACCACCGAGGAGCGCGCCCGGGCGATCCACGGACGGGCCGATTCCCTGCTTCGTGCCGCGGCGGCCGAGCGTGCGGCCCGCGCGGCGGCGATCGCTCGGCGCGAGCAGCTGCTCGAGGAGGGCCGTGTCGGGGAGGCGGTCGGTCGCGGGGTCGCGCTCGTGCTCGCCAGGCTCGAGGAGTCCGTGGCCCTGGCTGCGGCCGAACGCACCCGCGTCGAGCAGGCACGAGCCGGTCGCGAACAGGAGCTGCGCGAGAGCCGAGAGCACCTGCGCGACCTCGGGCGCGAGCTCGACGAGCTGGTCAGCTCCGTGCACCGGGACGAGATGGCCCGGACGCAGCAACGCATGCGCATCGAGCAGCTCGAGGAGCGGGCGCTCGAGGAGCTCGGACTGGACATCGACGGACTCGTGACCGACTACGGACCCGACCAGCTGGTCCCCTTCAGCGGCGAGGCCGGTGAGGGCGAGGAGCTCCCGGCCCCGGTGCCCTTCGACCGCGAGGAGCAGACCAAGCGGCTGCGCACCGCTGAGCGCGCACTGGCCCAGCTGGGCCGGATCAACCCGCTGGCCCTGGAGGAGTTCTCGGCTCTCGAGGAACGGCACAAGTTCCTCACCGAGCAGCTCGAGGACCTGCGCAACACCCGCCGCGACCTCCTCGACATCGTGCGCGAGGTGGACGAGCGGGTCGAGCAGGTGTTCACCGAGGCCTACGCCGACGTGAGCAAGGCGTTCGACGCCACGTTCTCCCGGTTGTTCCCGGGAGGCGAGGGCCGCCTCGTCCTCACCAGCCCCGACGACATGCTCAACACCGGAGTCGAGGTGGAGGCCCGGCCACCGGGCAAGAAGGTCAAGCGACTCTCCCTGCTCTCCGGTGGCGAGCGTTCGCTCGTCGCGGTCGCGTTCCTGGTGGCGCTCTTCAAGGCCCGCCCGTCGCCGTTCTACATCCTCGACGAGGTCGAGGCCGCCCTCGACGACACGAACCTCGGCCGGCTGCTGCAGATCTACGAGGAGCTGCGCGAGAACTCCCAGCTGCTGGTGATCACCCACCAGAAGCGGACGATGGAGGTCGGCGACGCGCTCTACGGCGTCACCATGCGGGGAGACGGGGTCTCTGCGGTGATCAGCCAGCGGCTGCGCGAGCAGGAACCCGCCTAGTGGGCGCGGAGGCGCCGGCGCGGTCGGCGTACGTCGTCTGGCGCCGGGCCACGACTCGCTGGGCCGACGACGACGTCTACGGGCACATGAACAACGCGCGCTACTTCGAGCTGATCGACACCGCCGTGAACGCCCATCTGGCCGAGGCCACCGGGGTCGACATCCGCTCGCTCCCGGCCATCGGGGTGGTGGCCGAGGTCGGCTGTCGCTACTTCCGCGAGATGGGCTACCCGGCACCGGTGGACATGGGTCTGGTCGTGGACAAGGTGGGCACCTCCTCGGTCGTCTACCGGATCGGGCTGTTCCAGGGCGACCCTGACGGTGCAGGCGCCCTGGCACGCGCCGAAGGGCGGTTCGTGCACGTCTACGTCGACAACACGTCCGGACCCGGCGCTGCGCGCTCGGTGAGCCCGATCCCCGAGCAGGTCCGGGCCGCGGTGGCGGGGCTGCTCCAGGACTGAGCGCTCGGCCTGTACGGGTTTCAGGTCGTCTCCCACCGGGCAACCCAGCAGAGCATCGACACTTCCCCCGACGAAGGAGCCCCATGGGACTCATCGTGGTCTTGCTGCTGCTCGCCCTCACGCTTGCTGCCGCCGTCATCGTCTACGCCGCCTACCCCTACCGCGGCGCGCAGACCCCGGTGACTCCCCGTCTCGGAGAGGCGATGCGCCGCGGCGTCTCCTCGCTGCCCACCCTGGGGCTCGACCAGCAGCTGCTGCTCAGCGAGCGGAAGGTGGCGGTGGTCCCGGGCTTCCCGCGGCGGGCAGACACGCACCGCTGAGCGGCTGCCACCGCACGTTTGATTGGATCGCTCCATGAGTAGCGTCCTGATCTTCGTCATCCTTGCCGTCGCGATCGTCGTCGTCGGCCTCGTGGTCGGCGTGGTCGCGCTCGTCAGCGGCCGTCGGCAGCCACCGACCCGTGACCTACCGTCCCAACCTCCCGCGGGCACGCTCACCGAGGAGCGGCCGCCGGAGACTGCGCCGGAGACTGCGCCGGAGACTGAGCAGCCGGGAGAGCCGGCAGCCCCCACCACCACTCTCGAACGGCCCGAGGGCACTGCCGGGCGGCTGGTTCGGCTGCGGCAACGCCTCTCCAGGTCACAGGGGCTGGGACGCGGTCTGCTGCTGCTGCTCTCGCGCGATCGTCTCGACGAGGACACCTGGGAGGAGATCGAGGACACGCTGATCACTGCCGACGTCGGCGTCGGCCCCACCCAGGAGCTCGTGGAGCGCTTGCGCACGAGGATGCGGGTCGAGGGAGCCGATGCCACGACCGCCCCGACCGTGCTCCGCGAGGAGCTGCTGGCCCTGGTCGATCCCGCGATGGACCGCGAGCTGGCCACCACGGCCGTCGACGGCGTACCGGCGGTCGTCCTCGTCGTGGGTGTCAACGGCGCCGGGAAGACCACCTCGGTGGGCAAGATCGCGAGGATGCTCGTCGCCCAGGACAAGTCGGTGGTGCTCGGTGCCGCGGACACCTTCCGCGCCGCGGCGACCGAGCAGCTCAGCACCTGGGGCGAGCGCGTCGGAGTCGAGGTCGTCACCGGTCCCGAGGGCAGCGACCCCGCCAGCGTCGCCTTCGAGTCGGTCCGCGCCGGACTGGAGCGACGATGCGACGTGGTCGTGATCGACACAGCCGGTCGCCTCCAGAACAAGGCGGGGCTGATGGACGAGCTCGGCAAGGTCAAGCGGGTGGTCGAGAAACAGGCCCCGGTCTCGGAGGTGCTGCTGGTGCTCGACGCGACCACCGGGCAGAACGGACTGGTCCAGGCCCGGGTCTTCCGCGACGTGGTGGAGGTTTCCGGGATCGTGCTCACCAAGCTCGACGGCTCGGCCAAGGGGGGCATCGTCGTGGCGGTCCAGCGGGAGCTGGGCGTGCCCGTCAAGCTGGTCGGTGTGGGCGAGGGGGCCGACGACCTGGCGCCTTTCGATCCCGACACCTTCGTCGACGCCCTCCTCGACCAGGGCTGACCGGCTCGGAACTCAGCTCTTGGGCTTGGCGCTGATGCCGTGCAGCACGAACTCGACGAGCTCGTCGAGCTCATCCACGGACGGCATCTCCTGTCCGACCACAGCGCGCATGGAGACCAGTGCCCCGGCGAGCTGCACCACGGTCTTCACCGGGATGTCGGCGCGCACCTCGCCTCGGGCGATCGCTCGGTCGAACACCGTCTCGGCTGCCGCCTCGGCGCGTCCGCGCGCCTCTCGGTACAGCGTGGCGATGCGGTCGTCGCGCATCGACTCCTTGATCGTGGTCCGGACGTAGTCGGTGCCGGCGGGAGAGTTCACGAACGTGAGGATGGAGGCATACATCTCCTGCAGGTCCCCGCGGATCGTGCCGGTGTCGGGTGCGGGCATCTCGTCGCGGTAGAGCTGCTCCATCGCAGCGACCGCGAGGTCCTCCTTGCGTGCCCAGCGGCGGTAGACCGTGGCCTTGCCGACGCCGGCGTTGCTGGCCACCTCGTCGACTGTCATGTTGTCGAAGCCGCGCATCAGGATCAGCGCGGAGGCAGCCGCGAGGATCCGACCGTCGGCCGCGGGGTCGCGGGGACGGCCGCGCTTGCGGCGTACTTGGGGGGCGGGTGCCGTGTTCACAGCAGCCCCCACGATGCTGGCTTCCACGCACATGAGCATAAGTTCGACTTAACGGTCACCGTTGTCCTTTTCCGAAATAGGTAGATTTCACCTAGCCGTAACAACTGCCGAAAAGCGTGACTGCACCGAAACACGAGTGGCCCGTCCGCGAAACCTCAGCCCTTCAGGGTTGCTGTCAACAAGGGCCGCCTCCGCTCGCCACCGTCGTCCTGCACGGGCTGCCCCGGTTACTCACCTACTGGAGGTTCCATGGATACGGGCGATACCGCCTGGGTGTTGGCGTCGGCTGCCCTCGTGCTGCTGATGACCCCCGGGCTCGCACTGTTCTACGGCGGCATGGTCCGTGCGAAGAGCGTGCTGAACATGATGATGATGAGTTTCGGTGCGCTGGCGTTGATCAGCGTGCTCTGGGTTCTCTACGGCTACTCGATGGCCTTCGGGAACGACGTCGGCGGCGGTCTCCTCGGGGATCCGTCGGAGTTCTTCGGTCTCAAGGGGTTGATGAGCGAGGAGTCCCTGGTCTTCACGGTCCCGTCGCTGGCGTTCGTCGGCTTCCAGGCCGTGTTCGCGATCATCACGGTCGCGCTGATCTCCGGCGCGATCGCCGACCGCGCCCGGTTCGGACCCTGGATGGTGTTCGCCGGGATCTGGGCCACGATCGTCTACTTCCCGGTCGCGCACTGGGTGTTCTCCTTCGACGGGGGCACCGCCCCGGTCGGTGGCTGGATCGCCAACAAGCTGGCGGCGATCGACTTCGCCGGTGGTACGGCGGTGCACATCAACGCCGGTGCCGCAGGTCTGGCGCTCGCGCTGGTGCTGGGCAAGCGCGTGGGCTGGAAGAAGGACCCGATGCGGCCGCACAACCTGCCGCTGGTCATGATCGGCGCGGGACTGCTCTGGTTCGGCTGGTTCGGCTTCAACGCGGGCTCCGCGCTGGGCGCCAACTCGGTTGCCGCCGTCGCATGGGTGAACACGTTGGCCGCCACGGCAGCTGCTGCGCTCGGCTGGCTGCTCGTGGAGAAGTTCCGCGACGGCCACCCGACCTCTCTGGGTGCGGCGTCCGGCGTCGTGGCCGGTCTGGTCGCGATCACCCCGGCTTGCTCCTCGGTGAGCCCCGTGGGTGCGGTGATCCTGGGTTCCCTCGCCGGAGCGCTGTGTGCGCTGGCCGTGGGGCTGAAGTACCGCCTGGGCTTCGACGACTCGCTCGACGTCGTCGGTGTGCACCTCGTCGGTGGCCTCTTCGGCACGATCGCCATCGGGCTGCTGGCCACCTCTGCTGCTCCGGCGGGGGTCGACGGCCTCTTCTACGGCGGCGGGTTCGACCAGCTCTGGCGGCAGGTCGTCGGCGCCGGTGCGGTGCTGCTCTACTCCTTCGTCCTCACCTACGTGATCGGCACGATCATCCACAAGGTCATGGGCTTCCGCGTCGACGTGGAGGACGAGGTCGACGGGATCGACTTCACCGAGCACAGTGAGACGGCCTACGACTTCGTCGCCCGCTCGGGTGGTGCCGGCGTCCTGGCCGGAGCAACCGCCGGAGCCTCCAGCGGAGCCGCGACCCAGGTCCGCTCCGAGGAGAGGGGAGTCAAGGCATGAAGCTCATCACCGCGGTGATCAAGCCGCACAAGTGGGAAGAGGTCAGGGCCGCGCTGGAGGCCTTCGGCGTGACCGGCATGACCGTCAGCGAGGTCAGCGGCTACGGCCGGCAGAAGGGCCACACGGAGGTGTACCGGGGAGCGGAGTACGACGTCGCGCTGGTGCCGAAGATCCGTATCGAGATCCTCGTCGACGACGCCGATGTCGAGGATGTCGCGGGGATCGTGGTCAAGGCCGCGCAGACGGGCCGGATCGGGGACGGCAAGGTCTGGGTCTCACCGGTGGAGAGCGTGGTTCGGGTTCGCACGGGCGACCGTGACGAGCAGGCGATCTGAGGTCACTCGACTCGCCCGGCTCGACCCCCACCGGGGCACCACCGAGCACGACACGGCCTGCGGACGCGTCACACCACATGAACTGGTGACGCGTCCGCAGGTCTCGTCCTGTCCCGACGATGATCGACGGTGGCCACCCGCGCCTGGATCCGGGTCCATCGAGCTCTTGATGATATTCGGGACTGACGAGGACCATGGGGTCAACGGCATCGACCGGGTCATGAACACCGAGACGGCCCACAGCCTGCACCGCGGCCGGAAGCCCGCACGGGCGGCGCTTCCACCAGCCGAGGGCGGCCCGCGGACCGTTCGCCGAAGCGCCACGGGACTGACTGAGAGGCTCAAGAGATGAAGATCGTGACCGCGGTGATCAAGCCGCACAAGTGGGAAGAGGTGCGCACGGCACTCGAGGCCGTGGGCGTCACCGGCATGACCGTGAGTGAGGTGAGCGGTTACGGCCGGCAGAAGGGTCACACCGAGGTCTACCGCGGCGCCGAGTACGACATCGCACTGGTGCCCAAGGTCCGCGTCGAGATCGTGCTCGACGACGACGACGCGCCAGCGGTGACCGAGGCGATCGTGGCCGCGGCCGCGACGGGGCGCATCGGTGACGGCAAGGTCTGGGTCTCGCCGGTGGAGAGCGTGGTCCGCGTGCGCACCGGGGACCGCGACCAGTCAGCCGTCTGACCGACGTGACCCAGGCCGACCGGGCGGAGCGCACGCGGGCCGCCGACCAGCTCTGCGCGGACGCCTTCGTCGCCGCCGGATGCCCGGAGACGTCCGTGGCTCTCGTCGCCGTCGGCGGTTTCGGGCGGCAGGAGCTCGCCCCGTTCAGCGATCTCGACGTGGTGCTCGTCCATGACGCCGGGGTCGAGGTCGGGGACTGGGCCGGGCAGCTCTGGTACCCGTTGTGGGACTCGGGGTCGACCATCGACCACTCGGTGCGCAGCGTCGAGCAGGTGCTGGAGCGGGCGGCTGCAGACATGCGGGTCGCGACCGGGATGCTCGACGCCCGCCACCTCGCCGGTGACCCGAACCTGACCCTGCGCCTGCGCACCGCCGTGCTCACGCAGTGGCGGCGGGACGCCCGCGAGCGGATCAGCGAGCTGCGGGAGCTGGTCTCGGGTCGTGGCATGGTGGCCGGGGAGCTGGCGCACGCATCGATCCCCGACCTCAAGGAATCGGCCGGCGGGCTGCGGGACGCGACGGCACTCAAGGCGCTCGTGGCGAGCTGGCTGGTCGACGTACCCCATGGAGACCTCGAACGGTGCCGGTTGGCTCTGCTCGACGTGCGCGACGCGCTGCACACCGTCGCAGGTCGGGCCACCGACCGCGTGGCTCCCGAGTTCTGGCCGGAGATGGCGCAGCTGCTCGGGCTTCCCGACGGGAACGCTGCTCAGCTCCACACCCGGACCCTGGCGCGCCGGCTGATGCACCTCTCGCGACTGGCTTGGCGACGCGCGGAGGCGGTGCAACGCCGGCCCGGCACGACAGGGGCACGTCGTCCCAGCCTGGAGCCGATCGCGCCCGGCGTGGCCATCTCCCACGAGGAGGTCGTCCTCGACCGGGGAGCCCGACCTGATCGTGACCCGCTGCTGCTCCTGCGCGCCGCCGCGGAGGCCGCCGAGCGCGACCTGGTGCTCGCCCCGGCCACCGCGGCGCGGTTGGCACGAGAGAGCCCGACCCTGCCCGACCCCTGGCCCGCGGAGGCCCGGGACCTGTTCGTGCGGCTGCTTGCGGCCGGCCGTGGACTGCTGGGCGTCTGGGAGACCCTCGACGAGACAGGGGCTCTCGAGCGGCTGCTGCCTGAGTGGGAGCGGGTGCGACTGCTGCCGCACGCCTCGGTGGTGCACCGGTTCACCGTGGACCGGCACCTGGTCGAGACCTGCATCGAGGCCTCGACGCTGATCCGACGGGTCGGCCGACCGGACGTGCTCATGGTCGCGGCGCTGCTGCACGACATCGGGAAGGGACAGCTGACCGAGCACTGCGTGACCGGGCAGCCGATCGCCCGCTCGATCGCCGAGCGCCTCGGTTTCCCCGCCTCGGGAGGTGGAGCTGATCGGCGCCCTGGTGCGCTGGCACCTACTGCTGCCCGAGACCGCCACCACGCGCGACCCCGACGAGCCCGCGACCGTCGGCCTGGTGACCGCACGCGTGGGGGACCGGGAGGAGCTTGAGCTGCTCGCGGCGCTCACCGAGGCGGATGCCCGGGCGACCTCGGAGAAGGCCTGGACCACGTGGCGCGCCACCCTGGTCGGCGCGCTGGTGCGCCGCGCGGCCGCAGCGCTGGACGAGGAGCCACTCCCCGTCGGGCCGCCGGACGAGGTCGAGCTGCCCGCCCGGATCGTGGCCGACCCCGACGCGGTCTCGGTGGTCGTGACCGAGTCCGGAGACGGGTCGCGGGTGACCGTGGTAGCCCGTGACCGGGTGGGCCTGCTCGCCGACGCGGCCGCAATGCTGGCCCTGCAGAAGGTGTCGGTACGGGCCGCTCGTGCCTGGAGCCAGGACGTCTTCAGCGTCTCGGTGTGGGAGGTCGCCGACTCGGCCCTGGACGACACCATCCTGCGCCAACGCCTGGAGGCGATCGTGGAGGGCCGGATCGACGCCGCCGAGCGACTCAGCAGGGTGGCCCCGGTGACCCTGGAGCCCACAGTCGTCGTACGCGCGGATGCCTCGCCGACCGCCACCGTCCTCGAGGTCCGCTGCGCCGACCGACCGGGACTGATCCACACGGTGTGCGCGGCGCTCGCGGTGCTGGAGCTCTCCGTGCGGTCCGCGCACGTCTCCACCCTCGGGCCTCAGGCGGTCGACGTCTTCTACGTGCAGGAGGCCGGCGCCGGGGGCCTCTCCGACGAGCGGGCCGCCTCCGCCGCCCACGCCGTACGTCGGGCGCTGGTGGACACCTTCGCTCCGGAATGAGTGCCCACGCCGCACTACGGCTACCCTTGACGACTGGTCCTGACCACCGGCACCCGAGGAACCCCACACGTGTTCGCCACGCTCTCTGATCGCCTTTCCGACACCTTCAAGAACCTCCGCGGCAAGGGGAAGCTCTCCGAGGCCGACATCGACGCCACGGCTCGCGAGATCCGGCTCGCACTGCTGGAGGCCGACGTCGCCCTGCCCGTGGTCAAGGAGTTCGTGGCCGCGGTCAAGGAGCGGGCCCGCGGCGCCGAGGTCAGCGGCGCGCTGAACCCCGCCCAGCAGGTCATCAAGATCGTCAACGAGGAGCTCGTGGCGATCCTCGGCGGGGAGACCCGCCGGCTGCGATTCGCCAAGAACCCGCCGACCGTGATCATGCTCGCGGGCCTCCAGGGAGCCGGCAAGACCACGCTCGCGGCGAAGCTGGCGGTGTGGCTCAAGGGACAGGGCAAGAGCCCGATGCTCGTCGCCGCCGACCTCCAGCGCCCGAACGCCGTCAAGCAGCTCCAGGTCAACGGTGAGCGCGCCGGTGTCACCGTGTTCGCGCCAGAGCCCGGCAACGGCGTGGGCAACCCGGTCGCCGTCGCCCGCAACGGCGTCGAGGAGGCCAAGCGGACGCTGCACGACGTGGTCATCGTCGACACGGCCGGCCGCCTCGGCATCGACGAGGAGCTGATGCGCCAGGCCGCGGACATCCGCGACGCCGTCACGCCCGACGAGGTCCTCTTCGTCGTGGACGCGATGATCGGTCAGGACGCCGTCAACACCGCGCAGGCCTTCCTCGACGGGGTCGGTTACGACGCCGTCGTACTCACCAAGCTCGACGGTGACGCCCGCGGTGGTGCGGCTCTGTCGATCGCGAAGATGACCGGCAAGCCGGTGATGTTCGCCTCCAACGGTGAGAAGCTCACCGACTTCGACCTCTTCCACCCCGACCGGATGGCCTCGCGCATCCTCGACATGGGCGACCTGCTCACCCTGATCGAGCAGGCCGAGAAGACCTTCGACGCCGACCAGGCTGCCAAGGCCGCCGCCAAGCTGCAGGGCGTCGGTGGGGAGTTCACCCTCGACGACTTCCTCGAGCAGATGCAGCAGGTCCGCAAGATGGGCTCGCTGACCAAGATGCTCGGGATGCTGCCCGGCATGGGCCAGTTCCGCGACCAGCTCGAGAACTTCGACGAGCGCGAGATCGACCGCATCCAGGCGATCATCCAGTCGATGACGCCGGGCGAGCGGGCCAACCCGAAGATGATCGACGGCTCGCGGCGGGCCAGGATCGCCAAGGGATCGGGTCGGCAGGTCTCCGACGTCAACCAGCTCGTCGACCGGTTCTTCGAGGCCCGCAAGATGATGCAGCAGATGGCCCGGGGCGGCGCCCCCGGTCTTCCGGGCATGCCCGGCGTCGGTCTCGGCAAGAAGGCCAAGGGGCGCCAGGCTGCCCAGCCCAAGAAGAGCAAGGGCAAGCGGGTCTCCGGCAACCCTGCCAAGCGTGCCCAGCAGGAGTCGGGCTCGGTCGAGAAGCCCGCTGCAGCATCGGGAAGTGCCTTCGGTCTGGACGGCGACGGCGCCCCGGAGCTGCCTGCGGAGTTCGACCCCAGCCAGCTCGGCGACCTCTCCAAGTACCTGAAGTAGCTCTCGGGTCAGGACGTCATCCGATCGGTGGCCTCGAGGCCCCCTTTCGTATGACGCAACCGTGATCTCGCGCGATAGCGTCACCCGCATGGCTGCACAGCGATTCCGGGGTCCGGTCCTGCCGAGCGGGGAAGTGCGCGACCTGTACGTCGCGGACGGACTGGTCACCTACGAGCCCCAGGCAGGTGCCGAGACCGTGGCCGAGGGGTGGATCGTCCCCGGACTGGTCGACGCGCACTGCCACCTCGGGCTCGACGACGGGGGTGCGATCAGCGACGAGGAGACCGAGCAGCAGGCGATCGAGGACCGCGACGGCGGGGCACTGCTGATCCGCGACTGCGGCTCGGCTGCCGACACCTCGTGGATCCACGATCGGGAGGACCTGCCGCGGCTGATCCGCGCCGGCCGGCACATCGCGCGCACCAAGCGCTACATCCGCAACTATGCCCACGAGGTCGAACCCGCCGAGCTGCCGGCGTACGTCGCCGCCGAGGCGCAGCGCGGCGACGGTTGGGTGAAGCTCGTGGGGGACTGGATCTCCCGCGACGACGGCGACCTCTCGCCGTCGTTCCCGCCGGAGGCGTTCGCGGAGGCGATCCGGGTGGCCCACGAGCACGGCGCGAAGGTGACCGCGCACTGCTTCGGCACCGCCGTCCTGCGAGGACTTCTCGACGCCGGCATCGACTGCATCGAGCACGGCACCGGCCTGACCACCGACCTGATCGATCAGATGGTCGCAGGGTCGGTGGCGCTGGTACCCACGGTGATGCAGCTGGAGAAGTTCCCCGAGTACGCCGAGGCCGGTGCCGCCCGGTTCCCCGCGTACGCCGAGACGATGACCGAGCTGCACCACCGTCGTCGGGACACGATCATGGCTGCCTACGAGGCGGGAGTCCCGCTCTACGCCGGCTCCGACGGAGGCGGGCTCTCGCGGCACGGCAACCTGTCGGGCGAGGTCGTGGCCCTGGCCGGACTCGGGTTGCCTGCCGACCAGGCGCTCGGTGCCGCCTCGTGGCGCGCCCGGGAGTGGCTCGGCCTCGACGGTCACCTCTCCGAGGGCACGACCGCCGACTTCGTCGTCTATCCCCGCGATCCGCTGCAGGACCTCTCGGTGCTGGGGGCGCCCAGCCGGGTCGTCCTCCGCGGACGAGTCGTCGGCTGAGCTGCCGGGTGCCTGCCACCGAGGTGACGTGGTCGTCGTTCAGGCGATTTCGGCGCGGTGAGGTTCATCTGGCACAATGACACGCTGAGTCGTACGCCGTCCGGACCCTCTCATCCGGTCGATGCACGCCCACCGGGTTTCTCGCCACGCCTGGCCCCACCGGGTCGTGGAGGCCCCACCACTACACACTCTCAAGGAGACACCACAAACGTGGCCGTCAAGATTCGCCTGAAGCGCATGGGCAAGATCCGTCAGCCCTACTACCGCGTCGTTGTCGTCGACTCCCGCAAGAAGCGGGACGGCAAGGTCATCGAGGAGATCGGCAAGTACCACCCCAAGGACGAGCCGTCGTTCATCGACGTCGTCTCCGACCGGGCGCAGTACTGGCTCGGCGTCGGCGCCCAGCCGTCCGAGGCCGTCGAGGCCATCCTCAAGGTCACCGGTGACTGGCAGAAGTTCAAGGGCCTCCCGGGTGCCGAGGGCACGCTGCGGACCAAGGACGCCAAGCGCGACAAGATCGAGCTCTTCAACGAGGCGCTCAAGGATGCCGCCAACGAGCCCAAGGGCGCAGCGGTGACCAAGAAGGCCAAGAAGATGACCAAGTCCGAGACGGTCGACGAGACCGCCGAGGCCGAGAAGACCGAGGCACCTGCCGAGGCTGCTGCTGACGCGAAGCCCGAGGCACCTGCCGAGGAGAAGACCGAGGCACCTGCCGAGGCTGCTGCCGAGGAGAAGACCGAGGCGCCTGCCGAGGCTGCTGCCGAGGCCGACGCGACCGAGGCGCCTGCCGAGAAGACCGAGGCCTGACCCGGATGCTCGCCGACGCTCTGGAGCACCTGGTCCGCGGAATCGTGGAGCACCCCGACGACGTCGTGGTTCGCGACAAGCAGCTGCGTCGAGGATCGATCCTGGAGGTGCGCGTGCACCCCTCGGACCTGGGCAAGGTCATCGGCCGCGCCGGTCGTACCGCAACCGCGTTCCGCACCGTGATCAGCTCGCTGGCCGGTCGTGACGGTGCCCGGATCGACTTCGTGGACGTTGACCGGACGCGCTAGCCGTCCCGGGTCGGTTTCCCAGGTTAAGAAGTGAGACTGCCTCTTCACACACGACGCATGGTGTGTGAAGAGGCAGTTTGGGTTCATCACCTGGGAAACCGGTGAACACCCACCACCGCCCAGCACAGAAGGAGCGAGCGTGACCGAGTACGTCGTGGTCGGGCGGATCGGGCCTGCGCACGGGCTCAGGGGTGAGGTGTTCGTCGAGCCGCGCACCGACGAGCCGGAGCGGCGCTTCGCGGCGGGGGCGGTGCTGGGGGCCGGGGGCGCGGTGCTCACGGTCGGGTCGGCGCGCAACCACTCGGGCCGTCTCGTCGTCCGGTTCGAGGAGATCGGGGACCGCGACGGGGCCGAGGCCGCTCGGGGGACCGAGCTGACCGTCCGTCTGGACCCGACGGAGCGCCCCGAGGACCCCGAGGAGTACTACGACCACCAGCTCGTGGGCCTGCAGGTGGAGACCAGTGAGGGCGCGGTCGTGGGGGAGCTCGACCGGGTGCAGCACGGCGCGGCCCAGGACCTGCTGGTGATCCGCACCCCCGAGCGCGAGGTGCTGTTCCCGTTCGTTGCCGCGCTCGTGCCCGAGGTCGATCTCGAGGGTGGGCGGATCGTGATCGACGATCGCCCCGGACTGCTGGGCGAGCTGTAACCGTGCGCATCGACGTCGTCTCGATCTTCCCCGACTACCTCGCCCCACTCCAGCTGTCGCTACCCGGGAAGGCCCGGGAGAGCGGACTGCTGGACGTGCACGTCCACGACCTGCGGGACTGGGCACACGACCGCCACCGCACCGTCGACGACACGCCCTACGGCGGTGGGGCCGGCATGGTGATGAAGCCGCAGCCGTGGGGCGACGCCCTCGAGGCCGTCGCCCCTGACGACGCCACCCTGGTGGTCCCGACCCCCAGCGGCGAACCGTTCTCCCAGGCGGTGGCCGAGGAGCTGGCGACCCGCCAGCACCTCGTCTTCGCCTGCGGGCGCTACGAGGGCATCGACCAGCGCGTCATGGACGAGGCCGCGCAACGGATGGAGGTGCGGGAGCTCTCCATCGGCGACTACGTGCTCAACGGCGGCGAGGTGGCCGCGTTGGCGATCATCGAGGCCGTGGTGCGGCTGCTGCCCGGCTTCATGGGCAACGCGGAGTCGCTGCGAGAGGAGTCGTTCGGCGACGGACTGCTGGAGTACCCCGTGTACACCAAGCCCGCCACCTGGCGGGGCCGGTCGGTCCCCGAGGTCCTCCTGTCCGGCGACCACGCGCGGATCGCGCAGTGGCGCCACGCCGAGTCGGTACGACGAACCGCCGAGCGACGTCCCGACCTCGCCCATCCCGCGAGTGCGGTCGAGCTCGGCGACCTGGCCGGGCAGCTGCGTCTGGCCGTGCCCTCCGACGCCGGGGAGCTGATGACCCTGCAGCGTGCCTGCTGGGTCCAGGAGCAGCTGGCCAACCCGGGGGTACACATCCCGGCCTTCGATGAGGACCTGGTTGCCGTGCAGGACTGGATGCGTGACTGGACGACCCTGGTCCTGCGGGTGGGGGACCGACTCGTCGGCGCGGCGCGGGCACGGCGGGCGGGGGACACCTGGGACATCGGTCGGGTCATGGTGGCCCCGGATCTGCAGGGCCGCGGCATCGGCCGGTGGCTGCTCGCGGCGATCGAGGCGGCCGCCGAACCGGGTGTGACCGGGTATGCGCTGTTCACCGGCAAGGGCAGTGGCCGCAACCTCCGGATGTACAAGAGGGCGGGCTACCGGCCGGCGCCCGGCGACGACGCCCTGCCTCCCGGTGCCGTGCGGCTGGAGAAGCGCCGGCGCTGATTTCGCCGTACGCCCCCACTGTGGCAAAATCGGCTCTTGGCTCAGCGAGCCAGAGCAGCCTGCCGATCACCGTGTCGGCCGGTGCTCACGGTGCACCTGCCACAGGGGGTGTCCCGTGCGGCAACCCGCTGGCCGCCCGAACGCGAAACCACCATGTCCGTGGGTGGCCTGTGGCAGTCACGAGGAGACACCAATGTCCAACGTTATCGACGAACTCTCCGGCGCGATCAAGCGCGACGACGTGCCCCACTTCCGGGCCGGCGACACCGTCAAGGTGCACGTGAAGGTCGTGGAGGGCAACCGCTCCCGCATCCAGGTCTTCCAGGGCGTCGTGATCCGGGTCCAGGGCTCCGGCATCGGCCGCACCTTCACCGTCCGCAAGGTCTCCTTCGGCGTCGGTGTGGAGCGTACGTTCCCGATCCACTCGCCCATCTTCGACAAGATCGAGATCGTCACCCGCGGTGACGTGCGCCGGGCGAAGCTGTACTACCTGCGCAACCTGCGCGGCAAGGCGGCCAAGATCAAGGAGCGTCGCGAGGCCTGAGCCCTCGGTCCAGCCACCCGTGGTTAGGCTCGAGGAGTGACGAACGTGGACGAGTCCGTGGGCTCTGGTGACCGGTCCGAGGAACGGCGCCCCGGCAAGTCCGGCAAGAAGCCCATGCCCCTGTGGCAGGAGACGATCCTGCTGCTGGGGCTGGCGCTCGTGCTGGCCATCGTGATCAAGAGCCTGTTCGTCCAGGCGTTCTACATCCCCTCGCCCTCGATGGAGCCCGAGTTCATCGAGAACGACCGGATCCTGGTGCAGAAGGTCTCCTACTGGGGCAGCGCCTCACCCAGCCGCGGCGACATCATCGTGTTCAAGGACCCGGGTGGCTGGCTCGACGACGCCGCGACCAGCACAGCTGACTCGCCGGTCACGAAGGTGATGGAGAAGGTCGGGCTCTACCCGACCGGAGGGCACCTCGTGAAGCGGGTGCTCGCGACCGGCGGTGACCGCGTCGTGTGCTGCGACCCGCAGGGGCGGATCACCGTCAACGGCACCGCCCTGAACGAGAAGTCCTACCTGCCCAAGGGTGTGGAGGCCTCCGACATCAAGTTCGACCGTCAGGTCCCGAAGGACCACCTGTGGATGATGGGCGACAACCGGCCCTTCTCCTACGACTCACGCGGTCACATGGGGGGCCCCGGTGGTGGCTTCGTGCCGGAGGACCTGGTCGTGGGCAAGGTGTTCTCGCTGATCTGGCCGTGGGGCAGAGCGGAGTTCGTCACCCGCCCCGGCACGTTCGAGGACGTGCCCGACGCGAGATGATGGCGTCGTGAAGTCAGCGTTCGCGCGATGAGCACGTTGCCCCGCGGGTCGACCATCCGCCGCGACGCAGGCCTGTACGGCTACGAGCGTGCCCTGCGACGGGCCGGTCTTGCCCCCGTCGCGGGGGTGGACGAGGCCGGTCGCGGTGCGTGTGCCGGCCCCCTCGTCGCCGCCGCGGCGATCCTGCCGGAGGGCAGAGCCGGACAGGTGCCCGGCCTCGCCGACTCCAAGCTGCTGACCCCGAGGGCCCGGGAGCGGTGCTACGAGCACGTGCTCGACCGCGCCCTCGCCTGGTCGGTCGTCGTGGTGGAGTCGGCGGAGTGCGACCGCCTGGGAATGCACGTCGCCAACGTCGAGGCCCTGCGTCGCTCCCTCGCCAGGCTGGCCCAACGCCCCGCCTACGTGCTCACCGACGGGTTCCCGGTCGACGGGCTCGACGTGCCCGGTCTGGCCATGTGGAAAGGCGACCGGGTTGCCGCCTGCATCTCGGCCGCGTCGGTCATCGCCAAGGTCACCCGCGACCGGATCATGTGCGGACTGCACGAGCAGTTCCCGGCGTACGACTTCGCCACGCACAAGGGGTACATCACGGCCGAGCACGCCGCGGCGCTGGACGAGCACGGCCCGAGCCCGGTTCACCGGATGCGGTTCGTCAACGTCCGGCGAGCCGCCGGGATCACCGACCCCGAACCCCTCAGTCTGGAGCCCCAGCTCGAGCTGTGGGACCCCGCCGATGCCGAACACCAGGAGGTTGTGAGATGAGCACCGAGGATCTCGAGAAGTACGAGACCGAGATGGAGCTCAATCTCTACCGTGAGTACCGCGACGTCGTCGGGATCTTCAAGTACGTCGTCGAGACCGACCGCCGCTTCTACCTGTGCAACCAGGTCGACGTGAAGGCCCGCACGGAGGCCGGCGACGTGTTCTTCGAGGTCACCCTCACCGACGCCTGGGTGTGGGACATGTACCGCCCGGCGCGCAGGCTGGCCAAGAACGTCAAGGTGCTGACCTTCAAGGACGTCAACGTCGAGGAGCTCAGCCACGGGGAGATCGAACCTCCCAAGCTCTGAACGGCGCAGCACCCGTTTTCGGGTTTTGCTGACAGCCCCCGTGCCCGCGTTTTACCGTTTTTCCCGAAAGAGGGGAATTTCGGGGAATGTGGTTTTTCGGGAAATTGCGCCGCGCCCGCAGGCGAGGTGAGACGGGAGCCGTCGCGGTCGAGGCCGCGTTGGTGACACCCGTCTTGTTCATGCTGGTCTTCGGGATGATCGAGTTCGCCTTCGTGATGCGTGACTACGCAGGGGTCAGCTCCAGCGTGCGCACGGGCGCGAGGATCGCCTCGACCGGAGCCGATGCCGGACCGGGGACCTGTGAGACGGGGCCGCTGGCGCCGCCGTGCACCGGCACTTCCTCGCCGGCGTTGGCGCAGCAGGCGGCGGACGCCATCCAGCGCGCTGGGTCGGCAACGCCGCCGGATTTCATCAACTACATCCTGGTCTACAAGGCGAACTCTGCGGGTTACCCGGGGGCGGAGCCGAACCGGACGATGCCCACCGACTGCACCGCTACGCCGAACTGCGTCCGGTTCGTCTGGCGCAACGACCTCGATGCCTTTCGGTACGGCGGCGGCAGCTGGGACTCCCGGTCGATCAGCGCCTGTTTCCCGGGGTCCCTGGCCAACCCTCTCGATCGGGTGGGTGTCTACCTGAACGCCTCGCACCCGATGATGACTGGTTTCTTCGGTGACTCGGTGACTCTCTCGGACCGAGCGGTCCTCACCTTCGAGCCGCTGGCCACCCAGAGCTGTGGGGCGTACCAACACCAATGAGACGACTACCCAGACTCCGGACGCGGCACCTCGCGCGTCGTACCCTCACACGCTGGTCCCAACGCCGCGCCTCCGAGGCGGGCTACGCGGCGGTCCTTGTCGCGGTCATCGTGCCGGTCGTCGGCCTCGGTTGCGCGGCCACCGCGGTGGACACCGGCATGTGGTACGTCGAGGTGGAGCAGGTCCAGAAGGCAGCCGATGCTGCCGCACTGGCGGGTGTGCCCTACCTGCCACAGGACTTCACGAGCGCTCGGACACGGGCGCTGGAGGTGGCGGCGCGCAACGGCTACAACAACTCCGGGCGCAACTCCGTGACGGTGTCGGTCGGGGCCAAGCCCACCCAGCTGAGCGTGTCCATCACCAGCACCATCGACAACCAGTTCGGCACCATGATCGGGGTTCCCACCGCGACCATCACCCGGGCTGCCATGGCTGACTACCAGGGGCCGGCGCCGATGGGGAGCCCGTGCAACACCTTCGGCAACGAACCCGACGCCGGCAACGGCGGCGGGTCGGCGCAGGGACCCCTCCCGCTGCCCAACTGCCAGCGGGCGCCGCAGTTCTGGGCACTGGTCGAAGGGCCTGAGACCGGGAAGGTGCAAGGCGACCGCTACCAGACGAAGGGCTGCGAGGAGAACGGTGTCGACGGTTGTTCTGGCAAGAACAACGACGAGTACGACGAGTTCGGCTACGTCTTCGTGGTCAAGGTGGAGCCGGCTGCGGTCGGCAGCCCGATCGAGCTGCAGCTCTACGACCCGATGATGGTCGCCACCGCCCAGGACTGCAGCGCACTGCCCGGCAGCGACAAGTTCCCCAACGATGCCCTGCCCACCAACCCCTATGTCACGAACAGCGACGCCCGCAACCGCTACAGCGACAACGGTGCCACCAGTGATTCGTTCTGCACCGGGGACAGCTACCCAGGCAAGGGGTCTGACGACAAGCCCCGACACGACCTGACCACCTCGTTCGTGCTGCGCGAGCAGTCAGACACGCAGAACGCCAGGAAGTCACCGGTGCAGAACGACACGACCGGGAGTCCCTGCATCAAGCAGTACGGCAGCTTCAACACCGAGTACAAGAACCTCTCCGAGAAGATCTTCAAGAGCGGGGCCCCGGAGTACCAGGACGAGGTCGCGAGCCAGTTCCACAACTGGGTCGAGATGTGCACGTTCACGCCCGCTCGTTCGGGTGACTACTACCTGCAGGTGCGCACCAACGTGTCCATGGGCGGGTCGGGCAGTGCCTACATCCGGTCCGGCAACCCGGCTGCGGCCGCGGAGACGGGCAACACCACGACGGGGGAGGGCAGCAACGCGTTCGCCATCCGGGCCGTGACGCAGCCGGGCCGGGAGGGTGCCGTCGCGGTGGCCGGCTACAACCACATGCCGATCTTCGTGAACTCCGACGCCGCCACGGTGCAGTTCAACCTGATCCGGGTGCTGCCCGGGGCCGCCGGCCAGAAGATCTCGTTCAGCTACTACGACGCCGGCGACGCGCAGAGCAACGGGGCTGTGCAGGTGGAGGTCCCGGCAGACGTCACGGGCACGGCGACCTCGAACCCGTTCCCGGGGGGCTGCTACGCCGAGGGTGGCTCGGCCGGCTCGGGCACCACCTTGAGCAACTGCACCGCCCCGTTCGTCAAGGGCAGCAACGGACTCTCCAAGAACAACGGCAAGACCGAGACGATCACGATTCCCATCCCGGCCGACTACAACTGCAACTACCTCTCCCTGGGTGGTTGCTGGTACCGCGTCAAGGTCGGGTTCGGCAGCGGGTCGGTGCACGACGTGACCACGTGGGACGCCACGGTCATCGGCGACCCGGTGCGGCTCGTCCAGTGAGCAGGTCCCCTGGCGTCCTGCAGGCCGGCAAGGTGCTCGACTCTGCAGGAGCTGCCGGTGCCCGCCTCACTGGTAGAGGTGGAGGACGCCCTTCTGAGGCTCGGGGTTCTGCTCGACCCGGTAGTTGCCCTTGATGCAGGCCCCGTTGCCGTTCAGGTCGATGTCCCTGATCACGAGCATGGAGTTGAAGGAGTCGGCGCAGCCGTTGCCGTTGACCTGCAGCACCGCGCTCTTGGCGTAGATGGCCCCGGTGAAGGCAACCGATCCGTTGCCGGTCACCCGCAGCTGAGCGGTGTTGTTCCGGTCGTAGGCGATCGTGACCCCCGCCAGCGGACCGGTCAGCGGAGCGGTCAGACCGACCGTGTAGTTGCCCGAGACGTCCAGGGCTGCGCCCTGCTGTCCCGGGGCGCAGGGCGTGGCCACGTTGCCGCTGCTGCACGTGAAGTAGAGCGTGACGCCGTTCCCCTGCAGGTGGCCGGTCTGGTTGCCGGCGCCGTCCCAGGTCCCGGCCCGGATCACGTAGAGACCCGGTTGAAGAACGCACACCTTGTTGTTGAGGTTCTGACCCGTGTAGATCCCAGGTCCCTGGAGGCACGGATCGGTCTTGGCCACCAGGCTGCTCATGCCAGCAGGAGGCAGGGTGATGCCTGCCAACGGGTCGGCCAGCCTGGGTGACCCGGTCACCGGGCCGGGCTGGTAGTTGCTGGTCGGGCCACCGGCGTTGCCTTCCACCAGGATGCGACCGTCGGTCGCGACCATGCCGTTGGGGCCGACGTTCGCATCGCCGTTGAGGTAGATGTCGGCGCCGCTGACAGTGACGTTGCCGTTCTGGAAGTTGTGGGTGTCGGGGCCCAGGACGCAGAAGCCGCACGGCTGCTTGGCCATCTGCTCGATCTCGGCGGCCGCGCCGGTGGAGATCGGGACGGACGTGACGCCGGTCATCCCGCCGAAGACCATGCCGACCTCGCGGGCCGGCATCCGGACGCGCACCTTGCTGGGCGCCAGGGCCAGGTCGAAGGAGATGCACAGGTTGCCCACGTCGGGCGTGATCGCGAGCCGGTCGTCGTCGACACACCCTGCCCAGTCGCTGGCCCCGACGCCGAAGTTCACGGCGGCGTACGACTTGGCCGCAGCGATCGCGGCCTGGAAGTCCGGAACGGGACCGGTGCCGTACAGCGCGTTGCCGGCAGCCAGCGCTGAGGCGTCAGATGCGTTCTGCGAGTTCCGTCGGGTGTCGCGGGCAACCCCGAGATCGACCACCAGCGCGCACAGCACGAGAAGGAGCGCCGAGCTGATGCCGACGACAACGGCGATCGCTCCCGCCTCGTCCCGGTCACGGGAGTGCCACATCAGCACCACGCCCAGTCGGCCCCGGAGGGCGCTGTCTCGGCTGACGGGAACGTCCCGGAAGGGACGGAGGTGTCGTCCTCGATGGACATCTGGGTCTTGCTCATGATGATCCCGCCGTTGGGCATGGGGACCAGCCCCAGGGCGCCATCGGTCCGGACCATCCCGCACACGACCAGAGGCTTGCCCTTGGCCCAACCCTCGGGAGCCATCACCTTCACGTACGTCGGACCGGTGATCGCCCCCATCTGCGTCTTGGTGTTGCAGATCAGCCTGGCCACGTCGGTGGATGCGCCGCTGCAGGCGGGAAAGGACTTGACCACGCCGGCTCGTGCGGCCTCGGTGACCCCTTGACGTGCTCCGATCGAGTCGGCGAAGTACATGCCGTACTGGATGATCCCGAACAGCAGCGGAAAGAAGATGACACTCACGAGGGCGAACTCGACAGCGGCGGCTCCGCGCTCGGATCGCCTGCTGCTGAGCATCAGAAATGCCTCTCGCTCTGCCCGAGGCGAGTAGATGTGGATGGGTTCCGGCCTCACCCGAGAGCATACAAGTCGGATATATACGGATTGTTGTAGGAAGACTACTTGGCGCGGCTCACGTGGGGGTCAGATCCGCCAAGTCGGCGGAGTGGGTCGCAGCGGCGGGCGACGGCCACTTCACCCGCCCAGGCCCACGTCAGGATGAGTGCTCCACAGCACCGGGCTCGGGCAGCCACACCACGATGGATCGTGGGGTGCACTGCCCTGCATGAGCGCAGGTGCACGCAACGCAGGAGTCGGCCACTACGGGGAAGGGCTGGCGGCTCGTCGGCTGGTCGAGGCAGGCATGGTGGTCCTGGACCGCAACTGGCGCTGCGAGCTGGGCGAGATCGACCTGGTCCTGCGGGACGGGGACGTCCTGGTGTTCTGCGAGGTCAAGACGCGCAGCTCGTCGGCGTACGGACACCCGTTGGAGGCGGTCGGCGTCACCAAGGGTGTGCGGCTGCGGCGGCTGGCCGCCCGCTGGCTCGCCGACCACGACGTGCATGCGAGCGACGTGCGCATCGACCTCGTCGGGGTGCTCCTGAAACCGCGCGGGGCGCCGGAGCTCTCCCACGTGAGGGGGGTGGGCTGATGGTCGCCACGACCCGGACCGTCTCGTTGCAGGGCGCGACCGGTCACGTGGTCGACGTCCAGGTGGATCTGTCCGACGGCATCATCGCCACGGCGTTGGTGGGTCGCCCGGATGCTTCTATCAACGAGGCTCGCGACCGGTGCAGATCGGCAGTGACCAACAGCGGCTATGCCTGGCCGAACACGCGACGGGTGACGATCCTGCTCTCCCCGGCCGACCTCCCCAAGCGTGGTCCGCACTTCGACCTGGCCATCGCGGTCGGGGTCCTGGCCGCCGCCGACCCGCAGTTCCCCCGGGAGTCGCTGATCCGTGCGGTGATGATCGGGGAGCTGACGCTGGACGGACGCGTTCGGTGCGTCCCCGGTGTGCTCCCGATGACGATGGCTGCAGCTGCCAGGGGGCACTGCACGGTCTACGTGCCCGAGCCACAGGCGGCCGAAGCCGCCATGGTCCCGGGCGTGCGGGTGTTCGGGATCCGCTCGCTCGCCCAGGTGATGGCGCTGCTGACCGGGGAGGAGGTTCCCGAGGCGCCGGAGGTGGAGCCGCTGTCCGGTGCGCCCCTGCTGTCCTGGCGCGGAGAGGAGCGGCTGGAGGACCTCGACATGGGCGACGTCATCGGCATGGAGGACACCCGCTACGCGCTCGAGGTGGCTGCCGCGGGTGGACACCACCTTCTGTTGACCGGCCCGAAGGGATCGGGGAAGACGACGCTCGCGGAGCGGCTACCAGGGCTGCTGCCCGACCTCGACGACGAAGAGTCGCTGGAACTGACGGCGGTGCACTCCCTTTCCGGGTCGCTGCCGCCCGGGGGCGGCCGCTTGACCCGTCCTCCGTTCCGGGCCCCGCACCACTCTGCCTCGCGCACGGGAATCCTGGGTGGTGGCAGTGGCCGAGTCCGCCCCGGTGAGGTGAGCAAGGCCCACCTGGGAGTTCTGTTCCTGGATGAGTTCCCGTTGTTCCCGACCGACGTCGTGGAGGCCCTTCGCGAACCGCTCGAGGCCGGTGAGATCTCGATCTCCCGCGGTGAGGAGGACGCGACCTACCCCGCCGGGGCGATGTTCGTCTTCGCGGCCAACCCGTGCCGGTGCGGGGAGTACCACCCCTCCAATCGGGACCATCGGTGCTCGTGCGGGGAGGTGAGTCGGCGGGAGTACCGCCGCAAGATCTCCGGGCCGATCGCCGACCGGATCGACATCACCAGGTTCGTCGAGCCGCTGCCGCCGTACCAGCGGGACCTGCCTCTGGAGAGGCCCGAGCCGAGCGCACCGATCCGCGCCCGGGTCGCTGCTGCTCGCGCCCGGCAGCGCCTGCGCTACGCCGCATGCCCATGGCGGCTGAACGCGCAGGCGCCAGGGCCCGTGTTGCGCGATCGCTGGCCGTTGGCCGACGCCGCGACGCAGCGGCTGGACGCCGAGGTCCTCGCGGGTCGGCTCACCCGTCGTGGTGCCGTGCGGGTGCACCGGGTGGCGTGGTCGGTCGCCGACCTGGCCGGCGTCGAGAGGCCGGGGATCGACGAGCTGGACGTCTCGCTGCGGCTGCGGACCGCAGCGCCCTTGCTGCTCAGCAGTCTGCCCAGGCGTGCGCCGGCAACGACCGAGGGTGGGGCGGCGTGAGCCCCGACGAGGAGCAGGAGCGGCTGGCCAGGGTGGTGCTGTCCCGCGTGGGTGAGCCGGGTGACCCCCGGCTCACCGACCTCGTCTGCGAGCTCGGTGCCACCGCCGTGCTGGCCCACCTGCGTGACCAGGCCGGTCCCGGCGGCGGCGGTCTCGGCGCGGACCTGGCGCAGCGGCTGACCGCTGCCGACCCGGAGAAGGAGATCGCCGGCGCGGCCGCCAAGGGTCTGCGTTTCGTCTGCCCGGTCGACGAGGAGTGGCCCGCAGCACTCGCGGATCTCGGGCACGCACCACACCTGCACGAGCGCGGAGGGGTGCCGCTGGGTCTCTGGTGTCGCGGCCCGTTGCGGCTCGACGAGGTCGTCGACCGGGCCGTGGCCGTGGTCGGGTCGCGCTCGGCCACGACGTACGGCGCCGATGTGGCCGCCGGGATCGCCGCAGACCTCGCCCAGGCTTCGTGGACCGTGGTGTCGGGCGCGGCTTTCGGCATCGACCAGGCCGCACACCGAGGAGCCCTGGCCGGTCGCGGGGTGACCGTGGCGGTGCTGGCCTGCGGCGCCGACCGCGCCTATCCCAGTGCACACCGCAACCTGATCGACTACGTCGCAGACGTCGGCCTGGTGATCTCCGAGGCACCACCAGGCGGTGCTCCGACGAGGATCCGGTTCCTCGCGCGCAACCGGCTGATCGCGGCGCTCTCGCGCGGGACAGTGGTGGTGGAGGCGGCCGTGCGCAGTGGGGCGCTGAACACGGCGAGCTGGGCGTCCGGTCTGGGCCGCGTGGTGATGGCGGTGCCGGGGCCGGTCACCAGTGCCCCTTCGGTCGGCGCGCACCAGCTGGTGCGCGCCAGGGACGCGCTGCTGGTCACCTCCGGGTCGGAAGTGCTGGAGGCGGTGAGCCCGGTCGGGACGCACGTGCTCAGCGACCTGCGTGGCCCGGAGTCCGCCCGCGACCGGCTCCCCGCGACGGAGCGTCAGGTGCTCGATGCGGTGCCCGTGCGCCAGGCCGCCGATGCCGCGTCCATCGCCCGCACCGCGGGGATCTCGCGGAGCCGCACCCAGGCTTCGCTGGTGTCGCTGCACCGGGCCGGTCTGGTCGAGCACTCGCTCGGCCGCTGGCGGCTGGTGGCGCCCGTTCCCGCCGGCCGATGAGGCGCCCGAACCCCGTGTCCGATGCAGGAGGCAGCGAAGCGGACGCAGTCGCGCCTGCCGGACCAGGAGTCTCAGGCTTCGTACCCTGACCAGGTGGACGACCTGCCGGAGGAGCTCGCGACGGCGCTCGCGGCGTACGAGCGTCACCTTGCCTCCGAGCGCGACCTGACCGCGCACACGGTGCGGGCCTACCTCGGCGACGTCGCCGGGATGCTGCGGCACGCCACAGCCCTGGGCCACACCGAGCTAGCCAGCCTGGACCTGCGTACCTTGCGCAGCTGGCTGGCGAACCAGCAGACTCTCGGCAAGTCCAGATCGACCATGGCCCGGCGGGCCACCGCGGTGCGGGTGTTCACCGCCTGGGCGCACCGGGCCGGGCGGTGCGACTCCGATCCCGGCGCTTCGCTGGGCGCCCCCAAGGCCCACAAGACGCTCCCGCCGGCGCTCGACGCCGACCAGGCACGGGCACTGCTGGAGGTCGCCGCGGAGCGAGCCGACGACGGCAGTGCGGTCGGACTACGCGACGTGGCCATCCTCGAGCTGCTCTACGCAACCGGGATCCGGGTGGGGGAGCTGTGTGGACTCGACGTGGATGACCTCGACCGTGGTCGGCGGGTCCTACGTGTCTTCGGCAAGGGGCGCAAGGAGCGCACCGTGCCCTATGGGCTCCCTGCAGACCGCGCCGTCGGGTCGTGGCTCGAGGACGGCCGGCCGCGGCTGTTCATCCCGGGCGCGGGAGCCGCGCTGTTCCTGGGAGCCCGCGGCAAGCGCATCGACCAGCGCGCCGTCCGCACGCTGGTGCACGCTCGACTGGCCGACGTCCCCGAGGCGCCCGACATGGGCCCGCACGGTCTGCGACACACCGCCGCCACCCATCTGCTCGAAGGAGGGGCGGACCTGCGGACCGTGCAGGAGCTGCTCGGGCACGCCTCACTCGCGACGACCCAGATCTACACCCACGTCACCACCGACCGGTTGCGCGCGGCGTACCGCCTGGCGCACCCGCGCGCCTGACCCGTCGCCGATCAGCCGGCCAGCGAGCCGCCGAAGATCTGCCACGCGAGCAGCGACTTCGCCACGAGGCTCAGCACCAGGTAGGTCTTCTCACCGAACGCGTAGCTGCGCCACGGCCCGATCCCGCGGTACTGCAACCACTGGTTCAGCGCGAAGCTGTTGAAGAGCACGAACAGCGAGATCACGATCCCGTAGACGAACCCCGGCACGCTCTCGGACCCGACCACGTTGATCAGGATCACCACCCAGGGTGCTGCGCCGGCCACGACACCGAACCAGAAGGGCAGCATCGTGGTGGTGCTCCTCCCGGGCGGGTTCATCGACTCCTGCAGCCAGCCGAACAGGATCATCGCGACGTTGGCGCCGACGACCGGGATCAGCGCCTCGATCCCGGTGATGCCGTTGTAGAAGCAGATCAGCAGCACCATGAGCGTCGCGCTCACCGAGTACTCCACCCACCTGAACCGGTTGATCCCGTGCCGCAGGCCCGTCTCGTATCGCTCCCGCAGCACAGTGGCTGTCAGCAGGTGGTCAACGGCGGCGAGTGCCAGGAAAGCTGCCACCGCCGCGCCCACGGTGACGTCGAACAGGGCTTCCGGCGCTCGCGCCGCCGTGCCGGGAGGGCCCTCTGGGAACGACGTGGTCACCGTGATCGCGAAGTCACTGGCAAGCACCAGCACGACCACTGCCTGGGCGGCGTGCAGCAGCGTCAGCCCGAGGTTCCAGGTGCGCAGGTTGGCCAGGCGCGTCTCGTCGATGCCGGAGGCCACGGCGTCGGGGGCAGTGGTGCTCATGCGAACCTCCTGGGACTCGTCCGGGGAACGGGATCCCCAGAGCCCAGTCTGCGCCGAGGGTGGTCGTTCACCTCGGCTGCGACGCGCCCGTCCACGGGATCGCCGTTGTCGGGCGGGCGCTGTGCACGGACGGCACGAGGTTCCCGGTGGGCCACCGAGGCAGTGGCTCCCGCTCGGCTCGGCCGGTCACGAGGTCGTCAGGTCCAGCCGCAAGAGGCCACAACCGGACTGGTCCCAGCCCGACCAGGACCAGGGGGTCGAGGTAGGTCCGATGCCTGACCAGGCCCCAGTGCAGGCACGCCCGGGGGAAGCAGTGGCTCGACCTCCGTTGCAGCGTGCCGAGCAAGGTCCCGCGGCGCACCGGATCACCCCGCCGCACCTGTGCCGACACGGGTTCGTACGTCGTACGCACAGCACCGTGGTCCACGACGACGACCCCCCGCCCTGCAAGAGGGGCCGCGAAGCTGACCCGGCCCCCGAGCCCGGCGCGCACTGGCTGCCCCGCACGTCCGAGCAGGTCAACGCCGCGGTGCCCGCTCGACCAGCGAACCTCGGGCGGGTCGAAGTGGCGCACGACCGGGGGCACTGGGCTCAGGGGCCAGGCGCCCTCACCCACCGGAACCGGGTCCGGGCCGAGCATCCCGAGCGCGGCTGGGCCCGATGGGCCCAGCAACGCGCAGGCCGCGAGGACAGGGACGAGCAGGACCGTCTTGCGCATGCCAGCAGCGTGCGGTGCAACGCCGTGTGCCGCGGTGTGGCGCTTCGACGCTGTGGATCCGGCCCGTGAGCAGGGCCGTGTGAGCGTCAACCGGTGGCGGCGTTTCGACAGGCCGCCGGGCCGCGGATAGAGTGATGCCAGCAACCCGCATGGGTTGACTTCGCACGCTCGTTTCCGCGCCGCTCCGGTCGTTTCCTGACCTGGGCGGAACCACGTGGGTGAGGGCTCACAGTCCCTGGCAACAGGGTCGGGTCCCGCACGGGCGTCAGGGCCAAGGACCTCAGCGACATCGAGGCACCGGCAACGAACTGAAAACCAGTACGTGCGCGGCAGCGTGCACGGACACAACAGGAAAGAATCAGATGGCAGTCGTCACCATGCGCCAGCTCCTCGAGAGCGGCGTCCACTTCGGGCACCAGACCCGTCGCTGGAACCCGAAGATGAAGCGCTTCATCATGACCGAGCGCAACGGCATCTACATCATCGATCTGCAGCAGTCGCTGTCCTACATCGACACCAGCTACGCGTTCATCAAGGACACCGTGGCCAAGGGCGGCACGATCATGTTCGTGGGCACCAAGAAGCAGGCCCAGGAGGCGATCGCCGAGCAGGCGACGCGCGTCGGGATGCCTTACGTCAACCAGCGCTGGCTGGGTGGCATGCTCACCAACTTCCAGACGGTTCACCAGCGGATCAACCGTCTCAAGGAGCTCGACGAGATCGACTTCGACGCGGTGGCCGGCTCCGGCCGCACCAAGAAGGAGCTCCTGCAGATGCGGCGGGAGCAGATCAAGCTGGACAAGACCCTCGGCGGCATCCGCGAGATGAGCCGTACGCCGTCCGCTGTCTGGATCGTCGACACGAACAAGGAGCACCTCGCGGTCGAAGAGGCGCGCAAGCTGCGGATCCCGATCATCGCGATCCTGGACTCCAACTGCGACCCGGACCTCGTCGACTACCCGATCCCGGGCAACGACGACGCGATCCGCGCGGTGGGCCTGCTCACGCGCGTCATCGCCGACGCCGTCGCCGACGGTCTGATCGCCCGTTCGGGTGCCAAGACCGAGGGTGACGCCAAGGGCATCGGCACCGACGAGCCGCTGGCCGACTGGGAGCGCGACCTGCTCCAGGGCGACGCCGACAAGGCTGCCGTCTCGGCCACCGGTGGCGACGCCGCCGTCGAGGAGACCCCCGCCGCCGAGGCGACCGGCGCCTCCACCGAGGCAACCGAGGCCACCGAGGTCAAGGACGCGGCCCCGGCCGCGGCCGACGCTCCGACCGAGGCCCCGGCCGACGCTGCGACTGAGGCCCCCGCCGAGGCTGCCGCTGAGGCCCCCGCCGAGGCTGCCGCTGAGGCTCCCGCTGCCGAGGAGGCCCCCGCCGAGGAGGCCGCGACCGAGACCACCGCTGCTCCCGCCGAGGACGCAGCTGTCGAGACGAAGGAGGACTGAGCGTGGCGATCACCGCCGCCGACGTCAAGAAGCTCCGCGACCAGACCGGCGCGGGCATGATGGACTGCAAGAAGGCGCTGGAGGAAGCCGAGGGCGACTTCGACAAGGCCATCGAGCTGCTGCGCATCAAGCTCGGCAAGAAGGCTGCCGAGCGTGGTGCCGAGCGCACCGCGTCGGCCGGCCTGGTGGCCACCTCTGGCAACGCGCTCGTCGAGCTCAACTGCGAGACCGACTTCGTGGCCAAGAACGACGACTTCATCGAGACCGCCCAGAAGATCGCGGACGCCGCAGCGGAGGCCAAGCCGGCCGACGCCGAAGCGCTCAAGGTCGTCATGATGGGTGACCAGACGGTCGACGAGGTCGTCAAGGCGCTCGCAGTCCGCATCGGCGAGAAGATCGAGCTCGGCCGCGTGGCCGTGTTCGACGGCCCCGTCGTGGCGTACATGCACCGGCGGGCCTCCGACCTGCCCCCGGCAGTCGGGGTCCTCGTCGAGTACGACGGCGCCGACGCGGACGCGGCTCGTGGTGTGGCCATGCAGGTCGCTGCCATGCGTCCGACGTACCTCACCCGCGAGGAGGTGCCCTCGGAGATCGTCGACCGCGAGCGCTCGATCGCCGAGGCGACCGCGCGCGAGGAGGGCAAGCCCGAGCAGGCGATCGCCAAGATCACCGAGGGTCGCCTCAACGGCTTCTTCAAGGAGGTCGTGCTCCTCGACCAGCCCTCGGTCTCGGAGAACAAGAAGAGCGTCAAGGCCGTCCTCGACGCAGCCGGCGTGAGCGTCAAGCGTTTCGCTCGCTTCGAGGTCGGAGCCTGAGCGCAGGTTTGATCCACTAGGTTGGCGCGAGACCCAGACGAGTTGGAGGCCGGTTCGATGCACGCACACTGCAGCATCGGACCGGCCTTCGGCCATGACCGGGCCGGCTCCAGCGCGGAGAGGTGCCCATGACGGGTCACGAGACGAGGAGTGACATGAGCGGATACAAGAGGGTCCTCCTCAAGCTGTCCGGCGAGGTGTTCGGCGGCGGCCAGGTCGGGGTGGACCCCGACGTCGTGCAGAAGATCGCCGCTGAGATCGCCGTGGTGGTCCGTTCGGGCGTTCAGGTCGCGATCGTCACGGGTGGCGGCAACTTCTTCCGTGGCGCCGAGCTCCAGCAGCGCGGGATGGATCGTGCTCGCGCGGACTACATGGGCATGCTCGGCATCGTCATGAACTGCCTCGCCCTCCAGGACTTCCTGGAGAAGGAAGGCATCGAGACCCGTGTCCAGACGGCCATCACGATGGGGCAGGTCGCCGAGCCCTACATCCCACGTCGCGCCATCCGGCACCTCGAGAAGGGCCGGGTCGTGATCTTCGGCGCCGGCGCCGGCATGCCGTACTTCTCGACCGACACCGTGGCTGCCCAGCGCGCGCTGGAGACCAAGTGCGAGGTCGTGCTCATGGGCAAGAACGGCGTGGACGGTGTCTACAACGCCGATCCCCGCACCAACCCCGACGCGATGAAGTACGACGAGCTCACCTTCGTCGAGGCGCTCCAGCAGGGCCTGAAGGTCGCCGACGCCACGGCCTTCGCGCTGTGCATGGAGAACCACATGCCGATGATCGTGTTCGGTATGCAGCCCGAGGGGAACATCCTCCGGGTCGTGCAAGGTGACAAGATTGGCACGCTTGTCAGCGCCGGTGACGGCGGCATGACGCACAGCCACCGCGACTAGGAGAGATGCGTTGATCAACGACACCCTGAAGGATGCCGACCAGAAGATGGCCAAGGCCGTCGAGGTCACTCGTGAGGAGTTCGCCGCCATCCGTGCGGGCAGGGCGAACCCGTCGATGTTCTCCAAGCTGACTGCCGACTACTACGGCACCCCGACCCCGATCCAGCAGCTGGCGGGATTCACCGCGCAGGAGGCCCGGATCATCCTGGTGCAGCCCTACGACATCGGCGCGCTGGGCGCGATCGAGCGGGCCATCCGCGACTCCGACCTGGGGGTGAACCCCTCCAACGACGGCAAAGTGATCCGGTGCGTGTTCCCCGAGCTCACCGAGGAGCGCCGCAAGGAGTACATCAAGATCGCCAAGGCCAAGGCCGAGGACGGTCGGATCGCCGTACGCAACATCCGGCGCAACGCCAAGCAGGCCCTCGAGCGGCTCGAGAAGGACGGCGAGGTCGGCAAGGACGACGTGACCGGCGCGGAGAAGCGGCTCGATGGCTCGACCAAGAAGCACACCGACCAGATCGACGACCTGCTCAAGCACAAGGAAGCAGAGCTGATCGAGGTCTGAGTCCATGACAGAGACCTCTCCTGCTCCGGCGCAACCCGACAGACCCGGGCCGCCGGACCCGCCAGCCGAGCCGACCAGCCGCGCCGGGCGCAACCTGCCGGTCGCGATCGCCTCGGGCCTCGGGCTGGTGGCAGTCATCGTGCTGTCGCTGGTGTTCTGGAAGCCGGCGTTCATCATCGTGGTGGGACTCGCGGTCGTGGTGGCGATCTGGGAGATGCATCAGGGGCTGAAGGCTCGCGGCATCGACATCCCGCAGGAGCCGCTGATGCTCGGCGGCGTGATCATGCTGCTGGTGGCCTACCTGTTCGCCGCTCCCGCGCTCGTCACGGCCACAGCGGTGACCGTGCTGGTGACGATGCTGTGGCTGCTTCGCCGCGGCGTGGACGGCTACGTGCAGAACGCCACGGCCGCCGTGTTCACCCTGATCTACATCCCGTTCCTGGCCTCGTTCGTGGCGCTGCTCCTCGCCGAGGACGAAGGGGTCAAGGCCGTGATCACGTTCATCGCGGTCACGGCGGCCTCCGACATCGGTGGGTACGCCGCCGGGGTGCTGTTCGGCAAGCACCAGATGGCACCGGTCATCTCCCCGAAGAAGTCGTGGGAGGGCTTCGCCGGGTCGGCGCTGACCTGTGTCGGCGTGGGTTACGTGCTCGTCGTCCACCTGCTGGGCGGCGACTGGTGGGTCGGCGTGATCCTCGGAGTGATCGCGGTCGTGATGGCCACCCTCGGTGACCTGGTCGAGTCTGTGATGAAGCGTGACCTCGGCATCAAGGACATGAGCCACATCATCCCGGGCCACGGTGGCCTGATGGACCGGCTCGACTCGCTGCTGGCCACCGTGGCGCCGATCTGGCTGCTGCTGCACTACCTGGTCCTCTAAGACGATCCTCGGCTCAGGGGCTCCCTCGTCTGCCGTGGGTGCGCGGTGCGTCGTACCCACCCTCGGGGGGCACCATCTCGGCGCGCACCCCGAGCAGCCGGACCGGCCGTGCGTCCTGCAGGCCGTGCAGCAGGTCGAGTGCCGTCTCGGCGATCACCGCCGCGTCGTACGTCGGGACCGGCAGCTTGCGAGATCGCGTCTGGGTGAAGAAGGGCGCGAAACGCACCTTGAGGTGGACTCGGGCGCACGGGCGGTCCTCGCGGCGGATGTCCTCCACGACCTGGTGAGCCAGCGCCCGGATCGCCTCCGCGATCGGCTCCGGCGAGGTGAGGTCTTGCTGGTACGTCGTCTCGCGACCGTGCGCCCGCGGGATCCAGGGGGTGTCGTCGACGATGGCGCTTCCCTCTCCACGCCCCAGACGCCCGATGTGTGGGCCGGTGCGTGGGCCGAACTCCTCGACGAGCGGGCCTTCCGGTGCAGCGGCCAGCTGAGCCACCGTGGTGATGCCCAGCGCGGCCAGTCGTTGCTCGATGCGGCTGCCCACCCCCCAGAGATCGCGGGTGGGTCGCTCACCCATCACTGTGAGCCAGTTGTCACTGGTGAGCCGGAAGACGCCGCGGGGCTTGCCGAAGTCGGTGGCAGTCTTGGCTCGCACCTTGGTGTCTCCCACCCCCACGGTGCAGTGCAGCCGGGTGGCCGCGAGCACCTCAGTCTGGGCCAGCCGCGCCACTTGTTCCGGGTCGTCGGTGCGGACCCCGACGAAGGCCTCGTCCCAGCCGATCACCTCCACGACGACGCCCGGCAGAGCCCGGAGGGTGTGCATCACCACTGCGGAGACCGCCTCGTAGGCCGGTGCGTCCACCGGCAGCAGCACCGCGTCCGGGCAGCGGCGCACCGCGACCTTCAGCGGCATCCCGGAGTGCACCCCGAACTCGCGCGCCTCGTAGGTCGCCGTCGAGACCACTGCCCGCTCGGTGGGGTCGCCGTGCCCGCCCACGATCACCGGCGACCCGGCCAGCTCCGGGCGACGGAGGATCTCGACCGCCGCGATGAACTGGTCCATGTCGACGTGCAGCACCCACGGCTCGACCATGCAGCCATCCTGCCGCCGAGACGGCGCACATGTCCCGCCGCACATCGCCGAGACGGCGCGCGTGTCCCGCCGCACGTCGCCGAGACGGCGCATCTGTCCCGCCGTACGCCGCCGAGACGGCGCATCTGCCCGCCCCGGGTTTGGAGAACGTGGGACAGATGCGCCGTGTGGGCGCTCTGTCGTGGGACAGATGCGCCGTCTCGGCGATTCGGGGTAGGGCGAGGAGGGGTGGGAGACTGTCCCGGACATGACTGAACCGAACCAGAGCCCGGCCGACAGCCGCGCCGACAGTGCCGCCGACAGCGCGCGCCGACAGCGCGCCGACAGCGCCGCCGACAGTGCCGCCGACAGCGAGCGTCCGATCAAGAGCCTGCCGCTGGTGTTCGAGGAGCCCAAGGGGCGCGGGAAGCCGCCCAGGCACCTGGCCGACCTGACCCCAGCGGAGCGCAAGGCTCGGCTCGAGGAGCTCGGCCTGCCTGGCTTCCGCGCGCGGCAGCTCTCGACGCACTACTTCGGTCGGCTGGTCGACGACCCCGACCAGATGACGGACCTCCCGGCCGCCCAGCGCCAGGAGCTCGTCGACGGCCTGCTGCCCCACCTGATGACCGGCCTGCGGACCTTGGAGGCCGATCGCGGCACCACCCGCAAGACGCTGTGGAAGCTGTTCGACGGCTCCCTGGTCGAGTCGGTGCTGATGCGCTACCCCGACCGCGTGACCATGTGCGTCTCGAGCCAGGCCGGTTGCGGCATGGCGTGCCCGTTCTGCGCCACCGGGCAGGGTGGGCTGCAGCGGAACATGTCGACCGCCGAGATCGTCGAGCAGGTCGTCGCCGGTGCCAGGTCCCTTGCTCGCGGTGAGGTCCCCGGCGGGCCGGGTCGCGTCTCCAACGTGGTGTTCATGGGCATGGGTGAGCCGATGGCCAACTACAAGGCCGTCATCGGTGCCGTACGCCGCCTGACGGATCCGTCGCCCGACGGCCTCGGCATGTCAGCTCGTGGCATCACGGTCAGCACGGTCGGGTTGGTCCCGCGGATCTACCAGCTCGCGGGGGAGGGCATCCCCGTGACCCTGGCGCTGAGCCTGCACGCCCCCGACGACGAGCTGCGCGACGAGCTGGTCCCGATCAACACCCGCTACAAGGTGGGCGAGACGGTCGAAGCGGCGTGGAACTACGCCCGGACGACCAAGCGTCGCGTCTCGATCGAGTACGCGATGATGCGCGGCATCAACGACCAGGCCTGGCGCGCAGACCTGCTGGGCGACGTCCTCAACTCCTACGGTGACTGGGGTTGGGTGCACGTGAACCTGATTCCGCTCAATCCCACGCCCGGCTCGAAGTGGACAGCCAGCGACCCTCGCGACGAACGCGAGTTCGTCCGCCGGCTCGAGGCCAAGGGCGTCCCGACGACTGTCCGCGACACCCGGGGCAGCGAGATCGACGGGGCCTGCGGCCAGCTGGCGGCGCTCGACGAGTGACCCCTGCGCCGGGACGTGACAACGATCACCTCGCCCGCGCGCCAGGTTGGTGTGGAGTCTCGCCGGCGGGGGTATTGGTGGACACCGGCTCGGAACGGCGGGAAGATGCGCAACAGTTGTCTTCCGACATACCGCCCCTACCAACCCTGTGAAGAGGAGTTGCGACGATGGCTGCCGAGCCGCAACCTGAGAAGCTCAAGAAGCTCAACCGGCTCGAGGACCTGAGCGACGAAGACCTCAAGACGGTGATCAAGAAGGGTCGGCACGTGCACCTGCCGGCGAACTGGTCGCTGATCTGGGAGAAGACCCCCGGCGACAAGGCCTACCTGATCGTCGACGGTGAGGTGTCGGTTCGCAAGAACAAGGAAGAGGTCACCCGCCTGGGTCCCGGCGACGTCATCGGCGAGATGGCGATCGTGGGTCACCGGCTCCGCTCGGCGAGCGTGGTCAGCCTCACCGAGGTCGAGGTCATCCACTTCACCAAGGAGTCCCTCGAGGAGCTGCTCGAGGAAGTCCCGGCCTTCGGCACCGCCCTGCGTGACACCACCTCGGACCGTCTCGGAGACGCCGGGAACTGATGGCCGAGGGCCGCGACCACAAGCAGCTGGTCGACCTTCTGGAGGTCTATCTTCTCGGCGAGGAGCCCTCTCTCACCGGCAAGCAGATCGCCGAGAACGTAGGGATCGAGTTCGACGAGGCGCGGCGCCTCTGGCGCTCGCTGGGCTTCACCGATGTCGGTGGGGACGTCGCAGCCTTCACGCACGCCGACCAGGAAGCCCTCGAGCTGACCCAGCGTCTGCTGCACATCGGGCTGATCGAGGACGGCGACCAGTCGGCGCTGGTGCGCACCCTCGGGCACAGCTTCGCGCGACTGGCGGAGTGGCAGATGGGCCTGCTGGCCAAGGTCATCGACCCCGACAACATGAGCTTTGCCGAGCTCGGCGAGGTGATGAACGAGGTCACCCCGGCGGTCGAGTCGCTTCAGCAGTACGTCTGGCGTCGGCACGCGCTGAGTGCGGCGTCGCGGATCCTGATCGCCTCCCAGAAGGAGGACGACGAAGCCCACGGCGAGGAGGACGGCGACGTCCAGGAACTCGGACCGGTGAAGGACGACGGCACCGTGCTCGGTGTCGGGTTCGCCGACATCGTGGGCTACACGCGCCAGAGCCGGTCGCTGACCCGAACCGAGATCGGGGCGCTGATCGACCACTTCGAGGACCGGGCGCTGGAGATCATCGCGGGACGAGGTGGCCGCATCATCAAGACGATCGGCGACGAGGTTCTGTTCGTGGCCGACGACCCGGAGAGCCTCGCCAGGATCGGTCTGGAGCTGGCCGAGGAGCGGCTGAAGGACGAGGAGTTCCCCGAGGTACGCGTCGGTCTGGCCTGGGGGCCGGCTCTCGCACGCCTCGGCGACGTGCTCGGGCCGGTGGTCAACGTGGCCTCCCGGCTGACCTCCACGGCCAGGCCCGGCCGCGTGCTCGTCGACCGTGCGCTGGCCGAGGAGCTCGAGGACAACGAGCACTTCAAGTTCCGCAAGCTGCGCCGCACGGCCGTGCGTGGTTATCGCCGGCTCGAGCCGTGGTCATTGCGTCGACCGACGGACGAGGATCCCGAGATCAGCGAGGACGGAAAGCTGCCCGGCCCCGCCTCAGCCTTCCTGCACCAGCAGACGACCGAGCTCCTGCGTCGAGTCGACCAGCTGGGCGGCCGCCTCGAGCGGCCGGCCGACGGCGAGAGCGCTGACTAGGGGCCAGACCGGCAGCGTCCGCGTCCAGTACGTCCGCCCGACGAAGATCATCGGCGGCACCTTCGGCTCGGGGGAGTAGTAGTGGCTGCACGCGGTCTGGAAGATCTCCTGCACGGTGCCGGCCGCGCCGGGCAGGAACACGATCCCGGCGTTGCAGACGCCCAGCAGCTCGTCCTCGCGCACGGCGTTGCGGAAGTACTTCGCGACCACCGAGCTGAACGGGTTCGGCGGCTCGTGGCCGTAGTGCCACGTCGGGATGCCGAGCGACCGACGGGAGTCGGTGAGGCCGCGCACGCTGTCCACGGCCACCTGTGCCCACGGTGTGATCCCCTCCTGGTAGCCGGGCACGGAGGCGATGCCGCGCAGCACGTGCTCGAGCGTCTCGGCGCCTTCACCTGCCAGTCGCGCCCCCAGGTTGGCCGCCTCCATCGCCCCGGGGCCGCCCCCGGTCGCCACGGTCAGTCCACGGGCGGCGAGGTCGTGTGCCAGCCGGGCAGCGTCGGCGTACGCCGGGTCGCTGCGTGCCAGGGCGTGCCCACCCATCACGCCTACGATCCGTCGGCCCCGGGTGAACTCCTCGAGCGCGTCGTCGACCGAGCGGTCGTGCAGCGACTGCGCCAGCAGCGCCTTGAGAGAGCCGGCCTTGTGCCGCAGGCGGGCCCAGCCGTAGATGCGCGCGTCCGGAGTGTGCTCGTAGCCGTCCTCGAGACCTCGGTAGAGCTCCTCGGGCGCGTAGAGGTGGGCCCGCCAGGGGTCGAACGGAACGTCGGGGATCTCGGGGAAGACCAGGGCGCCCTGGTCGCGCAGCCGGTCCGCGGCGGCGTCGGAGAGGGTGCAGCCCAGGAACAGTGCGCCCTTGGGATCGAGGGGGAGGAGCAGGTCCTCGTGCCCGGTGAGGTCGAGGCCTTGGAGCTGCCAGTCGCGCATCGCCCCGTCTCCGGCTCTCGCCCGGGCGGCCGCGATCTCCAGCTCGGCGAGGGACTCGATCTCGATCATGCGCCGATCATGCCCCGGTGGCGGTGGTGCCCGGCCCTATGGGCCCCGGAGTGCCGCCCGGCCCACTAGCCTGCCCCGATGACCACCAACGTGTGCTTCGCCCTGCTGGACTCGGCTGTGATCGCTGGCCGCGGCGAGCAGACCGTGGTGGGAGACCAGACCTTCGTCCGACTGCTGGAGGAGACTGCCGCGCTGGGTGGTGCGCTGCAGCACCTCGGTGTCGGCCCTGGGGTGCCTGTCGTGATCGACCTCGAGGACGACCACGACGCGATCGTGGCGGTCCTGGCAGCGGCCCGGATCGGCGCGGTGGTCAGCGCGACCGACCTGCCGGACGCCCCTGTGGTCGTCGTGTCGGCCGGGTCCGGAGTCAGCGGGGCCGGGCGTCTGCGGGTCGTACGCGGGGACGACGTGGAGGAGCCCGACCTTGCTTGGGGCCTGATGTTGCGGGCGGGGCGTTCGGAGCCGGCGGCCTGCGAGGAGCTCGCTGCGGACGCGACGTACGCCCCCGGCCGCAGCGTGGGGGAGCAGATCACCGACCTCGCGGCCACCGCCGCGCCGTACGACGCCGCGGACCTCCGGCGGCTGCTCCAGGTGTGAGGCGGAGGGGTCGCCGCACGCAGCGATCCCGGCTGGGAGACTGGTCGGGTGAGTGGACGACGCGACATCGTGATCCTGGGGTCGACCGGCTCGATCGGCACCCAGGCCCTGGACGTGGTCCGAGCGAACCCCGGCCGTTTCCGCGTGGTGGGTCTGACCGCGGGCGGCGCACAGGAACAGCTCTTCGCCGAGCAGGTCGCCGAGTTCTCGCCGCGCCTCTCCGGACTGGGTGAGGACGCCTCCACCGAGGCTGCCGCGATGGCGTGCGACGTCGTGCTCAACGGCATCACCGGTGCTGTCGGTCTGCGCCCGACCGTCGCGGCGCTGGATGCGGGCAACACCCTCGCCCTGGCCAACAAGGAGTCGCTGATCATCGGCGGCCCCGTGGTCACCGGCCGCGCGCGCCCGGGCCAGATCGTCCCCGTGGACAGCGAGCACAGCGCGCTGGCGCAGTGCCTGCGAGGTGGCCGCGCCGACGAGGTACGCCGACTGGTGCTCACCGCCAGCGGCGGACCCTTCCGTGGCAGGACACGCGCGGAGCTGGCGGACGTCACGCCGGCCGAGGCCCTCGACCACCCGACCTGGGACATGGGTCCGGTCGTCACGATCAACTCGGCCACCCTGGTCAACAAGGGGCTCGAGGTGATCGAGGCCCATCTGCTCTTCGGCATCCCCTTCGACCGCATCGACGTGGTGGTGCACCCGACCTCCGTCGTGCACTCGATGGTGGAGTTCTGCGACGGCTCCACGCTGGCTCAGGCGAGCCCGCCGACGATGCTGATCCCGATCGCCCTCGGCCTCGCCTGGCCCGACCGGGTGCCGCACACCGCGCCGCCGGTCGACTGGGCCAGCGCGCAGACCTGGGAGTTCTTCCCGCTGGATGACGAGGCCTTCCCGGCGGTCCGCCTGGCCCGCGAGGCGGGCTCGCGGGGTGGCACTGCGCCGGCGGTCTACAACGCGGCCAACGAGGTCTGCGTCGAGGCGTTCCGCACCGGGGCGCTGCGGTTCGTCGACATCGTCGACACGGTGTCGAGGGTGGTGAACCGGCACGACGTACCCTCTGGGAGAGACCTCACCGTCGACGACGTGCTGGCGGCGGATGCCTGGGCGCGCGCAGAGACCCTGAACGAGCTGAAGGACCCCACCGGATGACCGTGCTGACCTACACGCTCGGCGTGCTGCTCTTCGCCGTGGGGGTTGCCGTCTCCATCGGGCTGCACGAGCTCGGGCACCTGGTGCCGGGCAAGCTGTTCAACGTCAAGGTCACCCAGTACTTCGTCGGGTTCGGACGCACGCTGTGGTCGCGCCAGCGCGGGGAGACCGAGTACGGCATCAAGGCGATCCCGCTCGGTGGCTACTGCAAGCTCGTCGGAATGGTGCCCCCCGCGCCCGACCAGGCGCCCGGCACCACCCGTGCCCGGAGCACCGGCATGTTCACCCAGATCGTCGACGACGTCCGAACCGCCGAGTACGAGCACGTCGACCCGCAGGACCACGACCGGCTCTTCTACACCAAGCCGTGGTGGCAGCGGGTGATCATCATGGGGTCCGGCGTCGCGGTCAACCTGGTGCTCGCCTTCCTCCTCTTCGGCGTCGTGTTCATGGGGTACGGCGTGCGCGAGGCCACTACGACCGTCAACTCGGTCTCCGAGTGCGTGATCGCCGTGACGAAGGCCAACCTGGACGAGCCCGTCCGCGACTGCGCCGAGAGCGACCCAGTCGCCCCGGCGATGGCTGCCGGCTTCCGGCCGGGGGACCGGTTCGTCTCGTTCAACGGTGAGTCGACGACCACGTGGCAGCAGGTGCAACGGGGGATCCGCGCCAACGGTGACAAGGCCGCCACCGTGGTGGTCGAGCGCGACGGCGAGCTGGTGACGCTGAGCCCCCGCACGGTGGTCTCCCCTCGCCCCAACCCCGACAACCCCGAGCGGATCACCGAGACCGGCTTCCTCGGCGTGACACCCACCACCACGCGCGAGCGCCAGGGGGTGGGTTTCGTGGCCACCACCATGGTGGACGGGACCTGGGAGACCATGAAGGCCATCGGCTCGCTGCCGGTGAAGGTCTACCACGTGGGGCTCGCCGCTGTGGGCCTCGAGGAGCGTGACCCGAACGGTCCGATGAGCGTCGTCGGCGCGGGCCGTGTTGCCGGCGAGATGGCCTCCGAGGACCGGGCCACCGTGGGCGAACGGTTCTTCTCGCTGCTGCTGCTCCTCGCGGGCCTCAATCTGTTCCTGGGCATGATCAACCTGGTGCCGCTGCCTCCGTTCGACGGTGGCGGCATCGCCACGACGCTCTACGAGGCGGCTCGCCGCGGGGTGGCCAGGTTGCTCCGGCGCCCCGATCCGGGCAATGTCGACAGCGCCAAGCTGCTCCCGGTCACCTACGTGATGGCTGCGGTCATCCTGGTGGTCAGCCTGGTGCTGATCTTCGCCGACATCGTTGCGCCCGTGTCCCTGAGCTAGCCCGATCCACCAGCTACCCAGAAGAGAGAGAAACGAGAAATGACTTCGGTTTCGCTCGGCATGCCTGCCGCCCCGCCGCCGGTGCTCGCACCCCGTCGCAAGACGCGGCAGATCAAGGTGGGCAAGGTCGGCGTGGGCAGCGACCACCCGGTGTCGGTGCAGTCGATGACGACCACGCTGACCTCCGACATCAACTCGACGCTGCAGCAGATCGCCGAGCTGACCGCGTCCGGGTGCGACATCGTCCGGGTGGCCTGCCCGTCACAGGACGACGCCGACGCACTGCCGGCCATCGCGACGAAGTCGCAGATCCCCGTGATCGCCGACATCCACTTCCAACCGAAGTACGTCTACGCGGCCATCGAGGCGGGTTGTGCCGCCGTCCGTGTCAACCCGGGCAACATCCGCAAGTTCGACGACCAGGTCAAGCAGATCGCCCAGGCGGCCAAGGACCACGGCACCTCGATCCGGATCGGCGTCAACGCCGGCTCGCTGGACAAGCGGGTCATGGAGAAGTACGGCAAGGCCACCCCGGAGGCGCTGGTCGAGTCGGCGGTCTGGGAGGCCTCGCTGTTCGAGGAGCACGACTTCCACGACTTCAAGATCTCGGTCAAGCACAACGACCCGGTCGTGATGGTCCGCGCCTACGAGCTGCTCGCCGAGCAGGGCGACTGGCCGCTGCACCTCGGCGTGACCGAGGCCGGGCCGGCCTTCCAGGGCACCATCAAGTCCGCCACCGCGTTCGGTGCGCTGCTCAGCCGAGGCATCGGTGACACGATCCGGGTCTCGTTGTCCGCACCTCCGGTGGAGGAGGTGAAGGTCGGCATCCAGATCCTGCAGTCGCTCAACCTGCGACCCCGCAAGCTGGAGATCGTCTCCTGCCCCTCGTGCGGGCGCGCCCAGGTCGACGTCTACAAGCTGGCCGACGAGGTGACCGCCGGCCTCGAGGGCATGGAGGTGCCGCTCCGGGTGGCGGTCATGGGCTGTGTGGTGAACGGTCCCGGCGAGGCCCGCGAGGCCGATCTCGGCGTCGCCTCGGGCAACGGCAAGGGCCAGATCTTCGTCAAGGGCGAGGTGATCAAGACCGTCCCCGAGTCGCAGATCGTCGAGACCCTCATCGAGGAGGCCATGCGCATCGCCGAGGGCATGGAGGCCGAGGAAGGCGCCTCCGCCGAGGTCACCGTCTCCTGAACGCCAGCCTTCAGCCGGCGACCTTCACCGCGAGTGCGGTGTCGATCTTCGCCAGCGCCGCGGCACTCGCCCGATAGGCGGCACTCTCGCTGGAGAGGAAGGCGAGGTCCTTGATCGCCTTCTTCACCGCCGCCTCGTCGTCGAGGTCGGTGACCCGGGCCTGGGCCCAGGCCGGTCCTTGCTGCTCGGTTGCCAGCGGGGCCTGCTCGTCCAGGGTCTTCAGAGCGGACGCGATGTCCGTGGGCTTGGGAGGCAGCTTCGGCTTGTTCTTGCCCTTGTTCTTCTTGCCCTTCTTGGCCGGCGCGGCCTTCGGGGCGGGCGGTCGCGGGTTGGCGGCGTACACCTCGGCGTCGGACTCGACGTCCTCGAGTCGCAGCTCCATGTCGTAGCGAGCCAGCTGGGCGGAGAACGCGTCGAGCTCGGTCATCGCCTGTCGCTGCTTGTCCATGGTCTCACCGCAGTCGGACTCGGTCGCGGAGGTGGAGTAGTAGGCGACGGTCGCCTCGATCGTGGTCCAGCGCTCGGTCAGGGCCGAGGGATGCGTCGCTCGGGCGCGGTCGTCGATCTCGCCGGAGAGCTCCTGCCACTGGTCGCGGCACTCGGTGGTGGCCTGGTCCGGGCCGGCCGCAGACCCCTCGGTGCTCTCCTCGCTGCCGCACCCGGTCATGGTCACCGCCAGCAGCAGCGCTGTGGTCCGCACGAGCCTGGACTTCGTGAAGCTGAGCGCGTGGGAGGCCTCCCGGGCCGCTGGACTGGGCATGGCCCCACGGTAGTGGCACAGGGGCGCCTGGACACCCGAACAACCTGATCGCATCTGTCGTAGGCTCCGGGCGTGGTCCGCACCAGCCAGAGCATCCGCGTGCTGGGTCCCGTGGACGTTCCCGAGGCCCTGGCGCTCATCGCCGAGGACCACGTGGTCAACGTCTTCGCGGAGTACCGCACCCGGATCACCCAGCTCGACACCCGGTGGCTCGGTGGCGAGATGTGGGGGTATCTCGAGGGGGGACGGCTGGTCTCGATGTGCCACGTCGGCGCCAACCTGGTGCCGGTGAACGCGTCCCCGGCGGCCTGCGACGCCTTCGTCGAGCGCGCGATCCGCTGCGGCCAGAAGAGCTCGACGATCGTGGGCCCGCGCGACTCGGTGGAGCGATTGTGGGCAGGACTCCAGGACCACTGGTCCGCGCCGCGGGAGTACCGGTGGAACCAGCCCCACCTGGTCGCGACCGCGCCGCCCTCGGCGGCCCCGGACCCCTTCGTGCGGCGTACGACGAAGGACGAGGTGGACGCGCTCTACCCCGCCTGCGTGGCGATGTACACCGAGGAGGTCGGTGTCTCCCCGGAGGCCGACGGGGGCAAGGACCTGTACCGGGCTCGGGTGAACCAGCTCGTCGGCCGTGGCTGGTCCTTCTCCCGCATCGAGAACGGCCGGGTCCTGTTCAAGGCCGAGGTGGCCTGCGCGACGCCCGACGCCTGCCAGATCCAGGGGGTGTACGTCGACCCGGAGCTGCGCGGACAGGGCCTGTGCTCAGCCGGCATGGCCAGCGTCGTCGACATCTGCCAGCGCGAGATCGCGCCCTCGGTGTCGCTCTACGTCAACGCCCACAACGTCGCCGCCCGGGCGGCCTACGACCACGCCGGCTTCGAGCAGGTCGGGACCTTCTCCACGGTCATGTTCTGAACTCTCCAGGACCGTGACCGGGTGGTCATTCGACGGGGACGACCAGGTCCGAGAGGTGGCGGGTCTGGGCGACGAGCTCTGCGTTGGCCTCGTCCGAGGCCTTGACCCACCGCTCGGCCTCCGTGGGTGACCTGCCGTGAGCGACGTGCCGTCGGATGAGCCGCTCCACGCGCAGGCTCTCGTCGCAATCGACGAACCACGTCTCGTCCAGGAGGGATCGCACTGCTTCCCAACCCGAAGCGTCGTGCAGCAGGTAGTTGCCCTCGGTGACGACCAGCTGGTGCTCGGGACGCACGGCGATCGCACCGGCGACCGACAGCTCGCGGGAGCGGTCGAACGCAGGCCCGTAGACGGTGTGCCCAGGCTCGTCCCGGATGCGCCGCAGCAGCGCGGTGTAACCGGCGACGTCGAAAGTGTCCGGCGCGCCCTTGCGGTGGGCTCGCCCGAGCCGGGCGAGCTCGTCGTCGTGGAGATGGAAGCCGTCCATCGGCACCACCACGACCGCCTCGCCGAGCTGCGCCGCCAGAGCGGTTGCGAACGTGGACTTGCCGACCCCGGGAGCCCCGCAGATGCCGAGCACCGCGCGTCCGTGGCTGCTCAGATCCCGGGCACGGCGTACCACTGACTCCTCGATGTGCACGACCCCGACACTAGGCGAGACCTGGTGCGCGTCGCACCGCTGTCTGCGCCACGGATAGCCTTGCCGGCATGACCCTGCCCCCCGAAGCCGACCGCTTCGCCCACACTTCCGCGGGGAACCCGAGGGTCCTGCGGATGTCGTCGTTGTTCGTGCGGACCCTGCGCGAGGACCCCGCCGACGCAGAGGTGCCGAGCCACCGACTGCTCGTCCGCGCCGGCTACATCCGCCGTGCCGCCCCGGGCATCTACTCCTGGCTACCGCTGGGACTGCGCGTCTATCGCAAGGTCGAGCAGATCGTGCGCGAGGAGATGGACGCCATCGGCGCCCAGGAGCTGCAGTTCCCGGCGTTGCTGCCGCGCGAGCCCTACGAGGCGACGAACCGCTGGACCGAGTACGGCGACGGCATCTTCCGGCTCAAGGACCGCAAGGGTGGCGACTACCTGCTCGGCCCGACCCACGAGGAGATGTTCACCCTCGTCGTGAAGGACCTCTACTCCTCCTACAAGGACCTGCCGGTCTGGCTCTACCAGATCCAGACGAAGTACCGCGACGAGGCTCGTCCGCGTGCCGGGCTGATCCGCGGGCGCGAGTTCGTGATGAAGGACTCCTACTCCTTCGACACGACCGACGAGGGACTTGACGCCTCCTACGAGGCGCACCGTCGGGCCTACATCAAGACCTTCGACCGGTTCGGCTTCGACTACGTGATCGTCAAGGCGACTAGCGGCGCGATGGGCGGGTCCAAGTCGGAGGAGTTCCTCGCCCGCAGCGAGGTCGGTGAGGACACCTACGTCCGCTGCACCTCCTGCGACTACGCCGCGAACGTCGAGGCGGTGCAGGTGCGTCCCCCCTCGCCCGTGCCCTACGACGACGCTCCGGAGGCCCACGCCGAGGCGACGCCGGACACTCCCACGATCGCCACGCTGGTCGACCACCTCAACGAGAAGTACCCCCGCGAGGACCGTCAGTGGAACGCCGGCGACACCCTGAAGAACGTGCTGGTCGTGCTCAAGCACGCCGACGGCACCCGGGAGCCTCTGGCCATCGGGCTGCCCGGCGACCGCGAGGTCGACCAGAAGCGGCTCGAGGGGATGATGGAGCCCACCGAGATCGCGGCGATGGACGAGGCGGAGTTCGCCAGGCACCCGGCGCTGGTCAAGGGTTACATCGGACCGAGCGTCCTCGGTGCTGACAACGCGAGCGGCATCCGCTACCTGTTGGACCCTCGCGTGGTCGAGGGCACCCGTTGGGTCACCGGTGCCGACGTGCACGGCAGCCACGTGCTCGACCTCGTGGCCGGCCGTGACTTCACCGCCGACGGGACCATCGAGGCCGCCGAGGTCCGCGACGGCGACCCCTGTCCCAACTGCGCCGATGGCCAGCTCGAGACCGCGCGCGGCATCGAGATGGGCCACATCTTCCAGCTGGGACGCAAGTACGCCGAGGCGCTCGACCTCAAGGTGCTCGACGAGAACGGCAAGCTGGTGACAGTCACCATGGGCTCCTACGGCGTGGGGGTGTCCCGCGCCGTGCCGGTGATCGCCGAGGGCAACCACGACGAGCTCGGTCTGGTCTGGCCGCGTGCCGTGGCGCCCGCCGACGTGCACGTGGTCGCGACCGGGAAGGACCCCGCGATCTTCGAGGCCGCGAACCGGCTCTCCGAGGACCTCTCCGCCCTCGGGGTCGAGGTGCTCTACGACGACCGCCCCAAGGTCAGCCCCGGGGTGAAGTTCAAGGACGCCGAGCTGATCGGCGTACCCACGATCGTCACGGTCGGCCGAGGTCTCGCCGACGGCACCGTCGAGGTCAAGGACCGTCGCACCGGTGAGCGCACCGAGGTCCCCGTCCCCGAGGCCCCGCGGCACCTGCTCTCGCTCGTCCGCAGCTGAGCATCGGCTCGCGCGCCGCTCCGTGGCCACTACGGTCCTCCCATGGACATCGAGGCGGTCATCTTCGACTGGGGCGGCACCCTGACCCAGTGGCACGACATCGACTTCCATGCCGAGTCCCTGGCCCTGGCGCACGCGGTGGTCGCCTCCGACCTCGACGTGTCCGTGCATGCCGCCGCGCTGCACCGCGCCAACCAGGTCATCTGGGGCCGCAGCCGCGACCACCAGCGCAGTGCCGGCGTGGCTGACCTGTTCGTCGAGGCCGGCCTCGAGCACGACGAGGGGCTCCTGGGGCACTACCGGGAGTTCTGGGAGCCGCACACCGCGACCGACCCACAGGTGGCACCGCTGTTCTCCGAGCTGCACGAGCTCGGCGTCCGCGTCGGGGTGCTCTCCAACACGATCTGGCCCCGGGCTTGGCACGAGGACTTCTTCCGCAGGGACGGGGTGCTTCACCTGATCCACGGGGACGTCTACACCAGCGAGATCGCGTGGACCAAGCCCGCGCCGCAGGCGTTCGCCGCGGCGATGGACGCCGTGGGCGCGAGCGACCCGGCGCGCTGCGTGTACGTCGGGGACCGGTTGTACGACGACATCTGGGGTGCGAGGAACGCGGGGCTCAAGACGATCCACATCCCGCACAGCGACATCCCCGTGGAGCAGGTCGGCCACTCGGTGGGGGAGCCGCACGCCGTCGCTCACGAGCTCCGCGAGATCCCCGCGCTGCTCGACCTGCTCTGAGCGCACCGCAGCCCGACCGGCGGTGGCGTTCTTGCCTTGGTCGAACACGGCAACACTCGCCTCGTCCACTCTTGCCGCGGATGCCGGGTCGACAGTCGCCGAGCTGCTCAGTAGCTGAACGTGTTGGCCGGCTCGTCGCCGATCCACTCCCACATCACCACGGTGCCGCCGAGCTCAGCGTTCTGGAGCAGGTCACCCTTGTCGAGCTGCTTGGCGTCGAAGCAGATCGGGCAGACCAGGTAGTGACCACCTGCTTCGGCGTACCGGTGAACCAGGTCCTGCAACGGGGGGCACCCCTCGCACGCGACGCCGCGGGCGACCCGATCGACCACGAGGCGAACTGCCTCCTTGGTGAGGAACATCTGCGTGGGACGACCGGACTCGGCGGACCCGACGGCGACGAGGAAGGCCACGGTGACCTTCTCGGCGTCCTCGAGCCCGGTGCTCAGGCTGATCACTGACTTCGTGTTCATGGTGGGTTCTCCCCAGGGGATCGCGGAATCTGTCACCAGCGATCGTGTCGCTCCCAGGGGAGTCGGTCATGGGGCGGCTGCCTCATCTTCGGCAGGACCGAGGAGTCCGTGCTCGACCGCGAAGAGAGCCGCTCCAGCCCGGTTGGTCACGCCGACCTTGAGGTAGATGTGCTCCACGTGGTTGCGTGCTGTCTTGGTGCTGATCGAGAGCCGGCGGGCGATCTCGGCGCTGCTGTGCCCACGGGCCAACAGGCCCAGCACCTCCATCTCGCGTGTGGTCAGGCCCGCGGGGCCGGACCTGCGCCGGCCGGGTCGACCCGTGGCGTGGCCCACGACATCGAGTACGGCGGCCACAGCCATCGGATCCAACCGACCTGCGGAAACCTCCGAACGGAGCTGGGCGGCCGCGGGTCCGGGCTGCATCCCGCGTCGGTGCGGACGATTCTCGAGGGAGCCTTGGTAGCTGTCGGCGGCGGCGAGGACACGTTGCGCCATCGACAGCGACGCGGCACCGAGTCGCTGGGGATACCCCGAGCCGTCGAGGCGTTCACGGTGGGTCTCAGCGATCGTTGCCACCTGCTCGAGACCCTCGACCCGGCTGAGCACCCGACCGGTGAGGTAGGGGTAGAGACGGATGCGCTCCCGGTCGGAATCACTGAGTGGCCCGGACTTCTCCCACACGGAGTTGGGCACGCCCATTCGACCGAGGTCGTGCACGTATCCGGCGCGCCGTACCCGATCCACGTCTGCGGGGGAGAGCCCGACGTTCGCAGCGGCCGCGGCTCCCAGGGCAGCAACCGCTCGCGAGTGGCCGATGGTGAACGGGCACTTGAGGTCTGCGAAGTCGCCGAGTGACTGCAGCAAGGTGTCAAGCTCCGCGCCACGGAGGACCACGTCCCGATCGGGTGCCTGCTCGAGCGCGCGCCCCCAGATGTCCTGCTCCGAAAGGGTCGATATCCGGCCGCGGCAGCGCTCCAGGGCCTGGACGAGGGAGGGGTCGAACTGGGTGCCGCTGCGCTCACGCGCCATCGACAGAGCAGCGGCCAGTCCGTGATTGCGCAGGTGCACCTCGACGGTCTCTGCGAGCTGCACGATCCGAGTGGCCATCGGGAGGCTCGTGCCACGAAGACCGACGGGACCACCGGCGCCGTCCCAGCGTTCGAAGGAACACTGCAGCGCCTCGTTCACCGTGTCGTCGAGGCCGATTCGCCGCGCCATCAGGCCGGCGGACAGGCAATGGGAGTGGATCAGCGCAGTCATCCTGGCCCGCGGAGTCACCAGGAGCGCCAGCAGAAGCTGGGTGCGTTGCAGGGCCGAGCGTGCGGAGCCGGTGTGCTGCATCAGGAAACGCAGGTACGGGAGACCGGTCAAGTCGAGCTCGTAGCTGCTCCGTCGCATCTCGAGGTCGTCGCCGAACCTGTGGCTGAACTCGTGGGAGTCCACGTGACAACCGATCCACAGGACCAGGTTGGTGTAGTAGGTGGTTGCCCGCGACTGGTCGTCGAGACCCAGCTCGTCGCACAGAATGCCGGCCAGCAAGGAGGAGCGCAGCACGTGCTCCATCGGCAGCCCGAGCCCGAGGTCGATGGACAGGGACAGCGCGGCGAGCACCTCGGCTCTGCGTGCGCCGCCGACTTCCGGGGAGCCCGCCGTTGGCATCCGTACAGTCTGGCAGCCTCGTTGCCGTGCCGGTCCACAACCGAGCGCCACTGATCACCACGCCTACGACCCCCTGATGAGTCCCCTCGGCCCCCGGACGTCATACGGACCGTGGCCTCAAGACCACGATTTGTATGACGCAACGCGCGGACGGACGGGTCGGCGACTCAGCGGGGAGGATGCGAGCCTCCGGAAGGCTGGGTCAGTCGAGACCAGGGAAGTGGCTGGGGTTGGCACCGAAGCCCAGCTCGCGCACCGCGCTGCGGTCCAGTGCGCTGATCGCCCAGCGGCGGTCACTGCCTGCGGTCCGGGCGACCAGCTCGCCGTAGGTGCTCGTGACGCGGCGCTCGATCGTGCGCGCCAGCGCCTCGATCTGCCGGGGGGTGGACGTGGGACCCGGAACCTCGTAGTCGACCTCGGCGGCCACCGGGTCGGTGCCCTTGCGGACGATCAGCCCGGTGAGCTCGTCCCGGCTCGCGCGGTGCTCCTCGTAGGCACTGTCGAGCCGACGGAACAGCGCAGGCTGCCGCGACTTGGAGGACTGGGCCCCGAGCAGGCCGTAGAGATGCACCGACGCGTGCTCGGCTGCCAACGCCTTCTGCAGTGCCTCGACGGGGGTCATGCGGGCCACCCGGCCAGCTGTTGACCGATCCCCGCACCCATGCTGGCGAGGAGGCGCGCGAAGTCGCCGCTCTCGGCCCTCACCGCGAGGTCGTCCAGGTCCCCGTGCAGCTGCTGCTCGCGCGCGGCAAGAGCCCGCAAGGCCGCGTCGCGCCCACCAGGGACGGAGTACGGCGCCGGAGACGTCGAGGTCTCCGCCCGGTCGGGGACTGCGTCGGCCAACGAGGCCTCGTGAGCCCGGTGCATGGCCAGCAGCGGGGCCAGACGGGACCGGATGGCCCGGTGGCGCGCCATCGTGCTGCTCACCGCCGTGCTCGTATCGCGGATGCCGGCGAGCGCCGCGGCGGCCACGCTGACGTCCGGCGCGAGCGGGGGTGGTTCACCGGGGCCCGGGTCGATCGTCCCCCCGGCGCACGCGCCGGTGAGAACGGCCAGACCACCCACTCCCACGAGCAGGACCGCGCGTCGCGACGGCGTCCCCGGCCGGCCCGGACGGGCGCCAGGGGCAGGGAAGTCAGGCACGAGCGCATCCTAGGTGCAAGCCGCAGGGTGGTCGGTGAGCGTGGCGATCCACGCTAGGCTTGAAGCACCACAACAGCACAGCAGGGAGGTCTGGAGCCATGGCCACAGCCGACACCGCGGATCGGCTCGCTGATGAGCTCACCGACCCGCTCGGAGCGCTGGGGCTCGACCTCGAAGCCGTCGACCTGAGCAGCGCCGGCAAACGCCGCGTCCTGCGTGTGGCCATCGACAAGGACGGCGGCGTGACGATGGACGACATCGCCGACGCGACCCGTGAGGTCTCCCGCGTGCTGGACGAGAGCGACGTGATGGGCGCGACGCCGTACACCCTCGAGGTCTCCTCGCCCGGCGTGGACCGTCCGTTGACCCTGCCGCGCCACTGGCGCCGCAACACCGGTCGGCTGGTCACCGTGACCTTCGCCGAGGGGGAGCCGCTGACCGGCCGGATCACCGAGAGCGACGCCGACGGTGCGGTCCTCGACGTCGAGGGCGCCGAGCAGCGCCTGGAGTACGCCGAGGTGAGGAAAGCCAAGATCCAGATCGAGTTCAAGAAGGAGTCAGTCTGATGGACATCGACATGAGCATCCTGCGCATGCTCGAGCGGGAGAAAGAGATCTCGTTCGAGGTGCTGGTCGAGGCCATCGAGCAGTCGCTGCTGACGGCGTACCACAAGACCAACGGAGCCCAGGCCACGGCGCGGGTCGAGCTCGACCGCAAGAGTGGGCACGTCACGGTCATGGCGCAGGAGGTCGACGAAGAGGGGAACGTCGTCGGGGAGTTCGACGACACTCCCGACGGGTTCGGGCGGATCGCCGCCACCACGGCCAAGCAGATCATGCTGCAGCGGCTCCGTGACGCCGAGGACGAGCGGAAGTTCGGGGAGTTCTCCGGCAAGGAGGGCGACATCGTCTCCGGGCTGATCCAGCAGGGCCGCAACCCCGATGACGTGATGGTGGACCTCGGCAGGCTGGAGGCGCTGCTTCCCTCGGGCGAGCGGGTGCCGGGCGAGGACTACTCCCACGGCACCCGCATCAAGTGCCTGGTGATCAGCGTGCGCAAGGGCATGCGTGGACCCCAGGTGATGCTGTCGCGCACACATCCCTCACTGGTCAAGAAGCTCTTCGCCCTCGAGGTCCCCGAGATCGGCGACGGCACCGTGGAGATCGCGGGCATCGCCCGGGAGGCCGGTCACCGGACGAAGATCGCGGTGAAGACCAACGTCGCGGGCGTGAACGCCAAGGGGTCGTGCATCGGTCCCATGGGCCAGCGGGTCCGCAACGTGATGAACGAGCTGCACGGCGAGAAGATCGACATCGTGGACTGGTCGGACGACCCAGCCACGCTGGTGGGCAACGCGCTGAGCCCGGCCAGGGTGTCGAGCGTCACCGTGGTCGACGAGGCCTCACGGTCCGCGCGCGTCGTGGTCCCCGACTACCAGCTGTCACTGGCGATCGGCAAGGAGGGCCAGAACGCCCGCCTCGCGGCGCGGCTGACCGGCTGGCGCATCGACATCCGCTCGGACGAGGCGCCGGAGGCCCCGCTCGCACCGCCCGTGGCTCCTCCGGTCGCGCCGGCCGGTTGAGCGCCGGTCACTCGGAAGGGGAGCTGCCCGCGAGGCGCCACGGAGCGCGGTCAGTTCGGCTTAGCGGCCTCGCCCCGGTAGAGTGAGCAACGGTGGCATCACAACTCGACAGATCTGCACGCAACGACGGCCCGGTCCGTACGTGCGTCGGCTGTCGGGCCAGGGCCACCAAACGTGAGTTGCTGCGGGTGGTCGCAGGGACGGACGCGGAGGACCAGTCGCAAACCTGGTTCGTCGTACCCGACCCGGGTGGCACCGCACCGGGCCGTGGAGCGCACCTGCACCCCACAGCCGAGTGTCTCGCACTCGCCGAGCGCAAACGTGCCTTCTCTCGGGCCCTGCGGCATGATGCCGTGGTTCGGGGAGCGCTGAGCCTCGACCGACTGAGACAGCACCTCGCACAGACCGCAACCGAACCTGATCAGAACTGGAGCATCAGCTCATGAGCCTGCGATGAGAACTTCGCGATGAGCATGCACATCAACTAGCGGTCCGCAGTCCCGTCACAAGGCGGCTCGGACCAGGAGGAACCACGTGGCCAAGGTCCGAGTCCATGAACTCGCCAAGAAGTACGACGTCCCGTCGAAGGACGTCCTGACGATGCTGGGCGAGCTCGGCGAGTTCGTCAAAGCACCCAGCTCCACGGTTGAGCCGCCCGTAGTCAAGCGGTTCGAGGACAAGTACGGCGCCGACCTCGCTTCCAAGGCGGAGGCACGCGCGGCCAAGAAGGCGGCCAAGAAGGCGCCCGCCAAGAAGGCTGCCGAGCAGCCGGAGGCCGACTCCGGCGCGGCAGCGGCAGCGCCCGCCGACGAGGCTGCGCCCGTGGCCGACGAGGCCGAGTCCCCCGCCGAGCGCACGGCCCCGCTGTTCAAGCCGGGTCCGCGACCCGGCCCCAAGGCAGCGCCGGAGCCCGAACCCGAGCCCGAGCCGACCCCGACAGTGGCCGAGGTTGCTGCTGAGGCGCCGGCCGAGGCTCCAGCAGCCGAGGACGACGGTGGTGGCGAGCCCGCCGCCGGCGCCGGCTTCAAGCCGGGCCCCCGACCCGCCCGCCCCGGAGCGCCTCGCCCCGGGAACAACCCGTTCTCCTCGACCCAGGGCATGGGCCGTCGGCCTGCGCCTGCCCCGGGCCAGGGGGCCGCACCCAGCGCTCCCGCACCGGGCGGCAGCGACCAGCGTCCGCCGCGCCCGCCCGCGGGTCGCGACGGCATGCCCCGTCCCAACCCCGCGATGATGCCCAAGTCCCCGGCTGCCTTCGGCGGCGGCCCCGGCGGCCGTCCCGGTCCCGGTGGTCCCGGCGGACGCGGCCCCGGCGGCCCAGGTGGCCCTGGTGGTCCTGGTGGCCCCGGTGGCGCCCGCGGGGGTGCCCCCGCCCGTGGCGGTGCCCCGGGTCGTGGCGGCTTCGGTGGCGGCGGCGGTGCACCCGGCATGGGTGGTGGCCCCGGCGGCGCCCCCGCTGGCGGCCGTCCTGGCGGTCCCGGTCGTGGCCGTCCCGGTCAGCGCGGCAGCACCCAGGGCGCGTTCGGCCGTCCCGGTGGTCCCTCGCGTCGAGGACGCAAGTCGAAGCGCGCTCGTCGTCAAGAGTTCGAGCAGATGGAAGCCCCCACGATCGGTGGCATGCGCGTCCGCAAGGGCAACGGCGAGACCGTCCGCCTTGCTCGTGGCGCTTCGCTGACCGACTTCGCCGAGAAGGTGGGCGTCGACCCGGCCTCGCTGGTGCAGATGCTGTTCCACCTCGGCGAGATGGTCACGGCCACCGAGTCGGTCAACGACGCGACCCTTCAGCTGCTGGGTGACGAGCTCAACTATGTCGTCGAGGTCGTCTCCCCCGAGGACGAGGACCGCGAGCTGCTCGACTCCTTCGACCTGCAGTTCGGGTCCGACGAGGGTGACGAGGACATGCTCGAGGCCCGTCCGCCGGTCGTGACCGTGATGGGTCACGTCGACCACGGAAAGACCAAGCTCCTCGACGCGCTGCGCACTGCCAACGTCGTCGACAAGGAGGCCGGTGGGATCACCCAGCACATCGGTGCCTACCAGGTCCACACCGAGGTCGACGGCACCGACCGTCGGATCACCCTGATCGACACCCCCGGTCACGAGGCGTTCACCGCCATGCGTGCCCGTGGTGCCCAGGCGACCGACATCGCGGTGCTGGTCGTGGCTGCCGACGACGGCGTGATGCCGCAGACGGTCGAGGCGCTCAACCACGCCAAGGCGGCCGGTGTGCCGATCGTGGTCGCGGTCAACAAGATCGACAAGCCGGACGCGGACCCGACCAAGGTGCGTGGGCAGCTGACCGAGTACGGCCTGGTCCCCGAGGAGTACGGCGGCGACGTCATGTTCGTCGACGTCTCGGCCAAGTCGCAGCTGAACCTCGACAAGCTGCTCGAGGCGGTCGTGCTCACCGCGGACGCCTCGCTCGACCTGCGGGCCAACCCCGACCAGGACGCCCAGGGCCTCGTGGTCGAGGCGCACCTGGACCGCGGTCGTGGTCCCGTGGCGACGGTCCTGGTCCAGCGCGGAACGCTTCGCGTGGGCGACTCGATCGTGGCCGGGCCGGCGTACGGCCGGGTGCGCGCCATGCTCGACGAGCACGGCGAGAGCATCGAGCAGGCGGACCCGTCGCGGCCCGCGATGGTGCTCGGTCTGTCCGGTGTCCCCGGCGCGGGTCAGAACTTCATCGTGGTCGAGGACGACCGGATGGCCCGCCAGATCGCTGAGAAGCGTGAGGCGCGCGAGCGTGCGGCCATGCAGGCCAAGCGTCGCGTGCGTCGCAGCCTGGAAGACTTCATGGCTTCCATGGAGAAGGGTGCGAGCCAGGAGCTCAACCTGATCCTCAAGGGCGACGTCTCCGGTTCGGTGGAGGCCCTCGAGGACTCGCTGGCCAAGATCGACGTCGGCGAGGAGGTCTCGCTGCGAGTCATCGACCGCGGTGTCGGTGCGATCACCGAGACCAACGTCGACCTGGCGGCTGCGTCCGACGCGATCATCATCGGCTTCAACGTCCGGCCCCAGGGCAAGGCGACCGAGATGGCCGAGCGCGAAGGCGTGGAGATCCGGTACTACTCGGTGATCTACCAGGCCATCGACGAGATCGAGGCAGCGCTCAAGGGCATGCTCAAGCCCGAGTTCGAGGAGCAGACCCTCGGCCAGGCGGAGATCCGCGCGATCTTCCGCAGCTCCAAGATCGGCAACATCGCGGGCTGCATGGTCACCAGTGGCCTGCTGCGCCGCAACGCGAAGGTCCGCCTCATCCGCGACGGCGCAGTCGTCCAGGACAACCTGGACCTGTCCTCGCTCAAGCGCGAGAAGGACGACGCCTCCGAGGTCCGCGAGGGCTTCGAGTGCGGTCTGGTCCTGCGCGGCTTCAACGACATCAAGGAAGGCGATGTCGTCGAGGCCTTCGAGATGAAGGAGATCCCGCGCGGCTGATGCGTGCTGAGGTGGCGGTTTCCCACGGTCCCGTGGGAAACCGCCACTTCCCGCGCAGTGCAACGCACGGGAAGCGCATGTTCTGCACGGGAACCTGGGAACCATCGGCAGCAGAGGAAGCAAGAAGATGAGCAACCCACGAGTTCGTAAGATCGCCGACCGGATCAAGGTCATCGTGGCCGAGATGCTGGAGCGGCGGATCAAGGACCCCAGGCTGGGGTTCGTGACCGTCACCGACGTCCGCGTCTCCGGTGACACCCTGCAGGCGACGGTCTTCTACACCGTGCTCGGCGAGGAGAAGGACCTCGAGGGCACCGCCGTGGCGCTGGCCTCCGCGAAGGGCGTGATCCGCTCGGAGGTGGGCAAGCAGCTCGGCATGCGCCACGTGCCGACGCTCGACTTCATCCACGACGCCCTGCCGGAGACTGCCCGGCACATCGACGATCTGCTGGAGCGCGTGCGCGAGGCCGATGCTGCAGCAGCCCAGGCGGCGGTCTCGGCGGCGTACGCCGGAGAGCCCGACCCGTACAAGAAGCCGCGGGAGCTCTCCGACGAGGACGACGACACCACCGCCCTCGAGGCCGAGTGAAGCTGGTCCACGAGGCCGGAAACCGCGGCGGGCTGGTCGTCGTCGACAAGCCGGCCGGGTTGACATCCCACGACGTGGTGGCGCGGGTGCGCCGGCTCGCCGGCACCCGCAAGGTCGGCCATGCCGGGACGCTGGACCCGATGGCGACCGGCGTGCTCGTGCTGGGCGTGGATCGCGCGACGCGCCTTCTCGGCCATCTGATGCTCACCACCAAGCGGTACGACGCCACGATCCGGTTGGGGTCCTCGACCACCACCGACGATGCAGAGGGGGACGTGGTCTCGTCCGCGTCCACGGACCACGTGACCGAGGACCGACTTCTGGCCGAGCTGGGCGGCTTGGTGGGTGACATCGATCAGGTGCCCTCGGCCGTCTCCGCGATCAAGGTCTCGGGGAGGCGGGCCTACGACCTGGTCAGGGCTGGGGAGCAGGTCGAGCTCGCCGCGCGGCGCGTCCGGGTCGACCTCATCGAGGTGCGCGACCAGGCGCGCGTCGGGAAACATCTCGACGTCCAGGTGTCGGTGCAGTGCTCCAGCGGCACCTACATCCGCGCCATCGCCCGCGACCTCGGCGCGGCCCTGGGCACCGGCGGCCATCTGACCGCGCTGCGTCGCACGGCGGTCGGACCGTTCGACCTCGGGGCGGCGCGCACCCTGGAGGAGCTGGCCGACGACTTCGGCACCGTCTCGATCGCCGCTGCCGCCCGGGCCGGCTTCGACTCGCGGGACCTCGACGCAGAGATGGCCGCCGACGTCCGCTTCGGCCGCAAGCTGCCGATCGACCTGGGGTCCCCGGGACCGGTCGCACTCTTCGCGCCGGACGGGGAGTTCCTGGCCCTCTACGAGCGAGACACGGCCGCCGAGCAGGTCGCCAGGGCGGTCGCGGTCTTCGTCTGACGGGGGCGCCAGTAGTCTTCTCGCCGTGCGGATCTGGCGAACCCTCGACGACGTGCCGGGCGACCTGGGTCGGACCGTCCTGGTCATCGGCAACTTCGACGGAGTCCACCTCGGTCACCAGCACGTCGTACGTCGCGCCCGGGAGCTCGCCGACGCCGACGGACTGCGCGTCGTGGCGGTCACCTTCGACCCGCACCCGATGGCCGTCCTGCGACCCGAGCACGCCCCGGCCGCCCTGACCACCGTCGAGAGCCGGGGCGCACTGCTCGCCCGGGCGGGAGTCGACGACGTGTTCGTGATCCCCTTCTCCCGCGAGATCGCCGCCTGGAGCCCCCAGGACTTCATCGACCGGGTCCTGGTCGAGGGCCTCCACGCGGCCGTGGTCGTGGTCGGAGCCAACTTCCGGTTCGGTGCCAAGGCTGCAGGCGACGTTGCCCTTCTGACCGAGGCCGGCCTCGCGCAGGGCTTCCGCGTCGAGGGTGTCGCGCTGGACGGGGGACCGCAGGTGTGGTCCTCGACCTACGTCCGCACCTGCCTCGCCGGCGGCGACGTCGAGGGGGCCGCTCAGGCGCTCGGCCGGCCGTACTCGATCGTCGGCCACGTGGTCCGGGGTGAGCGTCGCGGACGCGAGCTCGGCTACCCGACCGCCAACGTGCCCCCCGGCCGGCTCGCGGCTCCCGCCGACGGGGTGTACGCCGGCTGGCTGACCCGGCTCGACGTGCCGGGGGACGGCCCGCTCCCGGCCGCGATCAGCGTCGGCACCAACCCGACCTTCGACGGTGAGCGCGAGCGACGGGTCGAGGCCTACGTGCTGGACCGCACCGATCTCGACCTCTACGACGAGCAGGTCGAGATCTCCTTCGTGGCGCGCATCCGCGGCATGGTCAGGTTCGACGGGGCGGAGGCGCTCGTCGAGACGATGCGCCACGACGTCGAGCGCACCCGAGAGCTTCTGGACATCGCATGAGAACCCGCCACATCGCCGTCGGCACCGGGCCCGAGGCCGACCAGTGGTTCGTCGACCACGGCCTGCCCTGGTTCGTGCCGGAGCGTCGCGCCGCTGCGCACACCGCCCTGCACAGCCGACACACGATCGTCGGCGTGGCCGTGGTCGCGCTGGTCGCGCTGGTGCTGGGCGTGATCCTCGCGGTGCTGACCGACGAGCTCAGCTTCGCACCGGCCACGCTGATGACCCTGACCGGGCTGGTCGCACTCGGCTACGCAGGTCGCGAGCTCGGTGGTTGGCCGATCGCCAAGTGGGCCATCGGCCGCACCATGCGCAGCCTGCGGCTGCTCTTCCCGATGGTGACGCGCGCGTTGCCGTTGCTGCTGCTGTTCATGACGTTCCTGTTCATCAACGCGGAGGTGTGGCAGGTCTCTGCCACCCTCGACGGTGCGGTGCTGTGGGTGACGGTGCTGCTCTTCGTCGGGTTCGCCGGGATCTTCTTGCTGGTGCGACTGCCCGAGGAGCTCGACCACGTCGACGACGGTGTCACCTCCAGCCCCGCGCTCGTGTGCCGGGGCACCCCGCTGGAGCCCTACGCAGAGGGGGTGCAGAGGGGCAGCGAGCTCGAGCACCGGATCGCCCAGCAACCACCGGTGCGCGGGCTCGAACGGACCAACCTGTTGCTCGTCCTCCTGGTCAGCCAGGCTCTCCAGGTGCTCCTGATCGCGTTCTCGGTGTTCGCGTTCTTCGTGCTCTTCGGGGCGGTCGTGATGACCCACGACGTCCAGGAGGCGTGGACCCAGTCAGAGATACATGCGCTCCCGTGGGCCACCAACCTCTCCGTGGAGCTGCTCCAGGTGTCAGTGTTCCTCGCGGCGTTCTCGGGGTTGTACTTCACCGTGGTCGCGGTGACCGACGAGACCTACCGTGACCAGTTCTTCACCGAGATCAAGGCCGAGCTCGAGCGCGCCGTCGGGGTGCGCGCGGTCTACCTGGTCGCCCGGGGGGACACGCCCGCGACGCCTCAGGACCCAGCGGTCAGCCAGACCGCGCCGTAGGCGGGGAGCTGCACCGCGCTGCTGCGCGACACCGGCGGTCGACCGGTGATCCGGTCCACGACCGTCGAGGGCTCGATGCCCAGCTCGTCCAGGACCTCGTGCGCCAACTGCCGGGGACCACCGGTCACGTTGTAGGCGCCGAGCATGGCGCCCAAGGGGTGGCGGCGCGCCACCAGCAGCACCCCCGGGTCGCGGGGGTCGAGAACCTCGGCGGCCACTGCGGCATGCAGATGGGGCAGCGTCCGACGCGCCTCGATCAGCCGACGTACGCCGGCGTTGATGCCGTGGCTGTCCTCCGGCGGCGGCCACGGCATCCGCGGGCGGTGCACCCAGCGGTTGTCGTCGGCATGCCGGGGTTCCGCGTCCCAGTCGGGGTCGTTGAGCAGACCGAGCTCGTCACCCATCCAGATCACCGGCAGCCCGCCGTAGCCCATGATGAGCGCGTGCGCCAGCAGCACCCGCGCCGGGCCGTCGGGGTCCCCGGCCTCGACCCCGGCCAGCGAGGCAAGGCTTCCGGAGATCCGGCGGTCGCCGGTAGCGGGGTTCTCCTGGAAGACCAGGCCGCGCGCCCACGAGCCCGGGAACTCCCCGGCGTAGAAGTCGGAGAGGAAGGAGCGGTGACCGTGGCCCGTGACCCCCAGGGCCGCGGCGTCGTCGTCGCCGATCGCCCAGCCGATGTCGTCGTGGCAGCGTGCGTAGGTGATCCAGGCGGTCGTCGAGGGCGGGGTGCCGAGCCGCTGCAACGCCTGGGCCGCGAGGGTGGCGTCGCGGCTGGCCAGCATCGACCAGAGGTGCACCATCAGCCCGTTGTGGTAGGCGAGATCACTGACCTTTCCGTGGTGCCTGCCCTCCCCGAGGTAGCCGAGCAGGTCCTGTGGCCCGACGATCGCCTCCGCCTTGAACACGGTCGCCGGGCAGGCGATGCGGGCCACGGTGCGTAGTGCCTGGGTGAGGTCGTGCACCTCGGGCTGGTTCTGGCAGTTGGTGCCCATCCGCTTCCAGATGAACGCGATGGCGTCGAGACGGAACACCTCGACACCCTCGTTGGCCAGGCTCAGGATCGTCTCGGCGTACTCGCACAGCACGTCGGGGTTGGCCCAGTTGACGTCCCACTGGTAGTCGTTGAACGTCGTCCAGACCCACCCCGCGAGCTCGTCGTCGTAGGTGAAGCTGCCCGGCGCGAAGTCGGGGAACACCTCGGGCAGGGTGCGCTCGTAGTCGTCCGGGGTGCTCCGGTCGGGGAAGACCAGGAAGTAGTCCCGGTAGGTGGGGTCACCCGCACATGCTTTGCGGGCCCACTCGTGCTCCCGTGCCACGTGGTTGAGCACCAGGTCGAGGCACAGGCTGATCCCGCGGCTGCGCAGCACCCCGGTCAGGGCGCGGAGGTCCTCGATCGTGCCGAGGTCGGGGCGGACGCTGCGGTAGTCCTGCACGGCGTACCCACCGTCGTTCGGTGCCGGGCGGGGGGTCAGCAGCGGCATCAGGTGCAGGTAGGTGATGCCGAGGCCCTGGAGGTAGTCGACCCGCTCGGCGACACCCGAGAGCGTCCCGGCGAAGCGGTCGGCGTACGCCGCGTACCCCACGGCCTCGGGCCGCTGGAACCAGTCCGGCGCCAGGGTCCGCACCAGGTCGAGGGTGTGCAGGTCGTCGCTGCGTGCGGCGAACGCCTCCGCGGCCAGGAGGACGAGGCGGTCGCGCACCACAGCGGGCTCGGCGTAGAGCGGTGCCAGCGCGGCGTCCAGGTCGGGGAGCCATCGCTGCAGCCTGGCCCGGAAGAGTCCCCGCTGATGAGCGGGGAGGGCCGACACGACGTCGTCGAGCGTGGAGGAGGGCACCGACCCAGTATTGCCAGAAACGGCCATCACGTCAGAGTGGGGTGACCGTGACCGGGACCCCGTTGAGTGCGGCGTTGCCGGACACGTCCAGTCGTTCGGGGTCGGTCAGGTCGTTGATCGAGACACCCGGGACCTTGCTGGCGTTGCGCAGGCGTACGCCGTCGACCTGGTGGCCGTAGCCGTGGGGGAGTGAGACGACCCCTTGCATCATGTCCTCGCTGCTGAGCACCTCGGTGACGACCTCGCCCACGCGTGAGGCGATGCGCACCCGGTCGCCGTCGTCGAGCCCGCGATGGGCAGCATCACCGGGATGCATCAGGAGGTGGTGGCGCGCCTTGCCGCGTGTCAGCCGCTCGCTGTTGTGCATCCAGGAGTTGTTGTCGCGCTGGTGTCTGCGACCGATCAGCACCAGAGCGTCGTCGGGCTCCTCCGCCAGCTCGCCGAGCGCAGCACGCAGCCGGACGAGGTCCGCGACGACCAGGTCCGGAGCCAGGTGGATGAGCTTGTCCTTGGTCTGCAGCCGGCCAGGCATCGTCGGCCTCAGCGGCCCGAGGTCCACCCCGGCCGGACTCGACCGCAGCGCGCGCATCGTCGTACGGCGCCCGGTCAGCAGCAGCGTGGAGACGACCGTGGTGGGGCTCACCGAGAGCGCGGCACGCTCGCCCAGGGTCTTGGCCAGGCTCTTCTTCCGGTCCAGCCGCGCGTTGGTGCGCACGGCGATCTCGCGGAAGATCTCCCAGTCGTGCATCGCCCCCTGGGGCTTGTCGAAGACCGGCGGAGTGAACCGGGCGGTGTTGCGCACAGCGAGGGAGTGGAAGACCAGGTCGTACTGCTCCCGCTCCAGCACCGTCGTCGGGGGCAGCACCACGTCGGCGTGGCGCGTGGTCTCGTTGAGGTAGATGTCGACGGACGCCATGAAGTCCAGTCCCTCCATCGCCGAGGCGAGGCCACGACCGTCCGGGGTGGAGAGCACGGGGTTGCCCGCAATGGTGAGCAGTGCCCGGATCTGACCCTCGCCCGGGGTCTCGATCTCCTCGCGCATCGTGCTCACGGGCAGCTCGCCGGCGAACTCCGGGACGCCGCGGACCCGGCTGCGCCAGACGTCGTGATGGCCCTGGCCGATGAGGGCCTTCCCGACGATGTCGACCGCAGGCTCGGTGAAGAGCACCCCGCCCTCCTTGTCGAAGTTCCCGGTGAGGATGTTCAGGCACTGGATCGCCCATTGGCAGATCGACCCGAACCCCTGGGTGGAGAGCCCGAGACGCCCGTAGGCGGCGGCACCGTCGGCGGCGGCGAACTCGCGCGTGATCCGGCGGATCTCCTCGGCCGGGACGCCGGAGGCCGCCTCGGCGTACTCGGGAGAGAAGTCGGCGACCGCCAGGCGCACGGACTCGATCCCGCGGACGTAGTCGGCAGGCTGGGTGAGGTTCTCCTCGAACAAGACGTGGAGCATCGACAGCAGCACCGCGGCGTCCGTGGCCGGTCGGACGAAGTGGTGCTCGTCGGCCACCTTCGCCGTCTCGGTCCGCCGGGGGTCGAAGACCACCATCCGGCCGCCCCGCTTGTGCAGTGCGCGCAGCCGCTTGGGGAAGTCGGGCACGGTCATCAGCGAGCCGTTGGAGGCCATCGGGTTCGCACCGAAGACCAGGAAGTACGACGTCCGGTCGATGTCCGGGATCGGGATCAGCAGCTGGTGGCCGAAGAGCTGCCAGGCCACGAACTGGTGCGGCACCTGGTCCACCGAGCTGGCGCTGAACTTGTTGCGGGTCTTGAAGGACTTGACCATCTGCACCCCGTGGGTCTGCGAGCCCAGGGAGTGTGCGTTGGGGTTGCCCAGGTAGACCCCGAGCGCGTTGCGCCCGCCCGCGTTGACGGCCCGTGCGATGCCCTCGGCAGTCAGGTCGAGAGCCTCGTCCCAGGAGATCTCCTCCCAGTCGGCATCGGCTCCCTCGCCCACACGCTTGACCGGGGCGCGCAGCCGGTCGGGGTCCTCGTAGACGTCGGCGAGCGCCACACCCTTGGGGCAGATGTGGCCACGGGAGAGGGGGTCCTCGGGGTTGCCGCGTATCGAGGTGACCTGGGGGCCCTCCGGGCGGTCCTCGATGGTCAGGACGAGGCCACAGATCGCCTCGCACAGGTTGCAGGCGGCCAGGACCTGGCGCTGTGGGGCAGCGGGGTTCTCCATGTCCGGCATCCTCGCACGGCACGCCGAGGGTTTACATGACGCACACTACCGCGGGATGCGTAGTAGTGTGCCATGCATGGACACCACCCAGCTCCTCAAGGGAGTGCTCGATCTCGCCGTCCTGGCCGTGGTCGACGACGAGGACGGCTACGGCTACGACATCGTGCGCCGGTTGCGCGACCGGGGACTCGATGACGTCGGCGACGCGTCGGTCTACGGCACGTTGCGCCGGCTCTACGCGGCGGGTGCGCTGACGTCGTACGTCGTGGCGAGCGACACCGGACCACACCGCAAGTACTACGGGATCACGCCCGCTGGACGTGCCCAGCTCAAGCAGCAGAGCGACGACTGGACGTCGTTCTCCACAACCGTCACCACGATCCTCGAGGGAGTCCCCGCATGAACGCCATCCTCACCACGCCTGATGTCCGCCTGTTCGTCACCGCCGTCCGCGAGCGACTCACCGACCTGACCGACGATGAGCGCGAGGAGCTGGTCGGCGGGTTGGAGGCCGACGTGAGCGACCTGGTCGCCGAGCGGGGTGTGGATGCGCTGCCCGATCCCGGCAGCTACGCGGCCGAGCTGCGGGTGGCGGCGGGGTTCAGCGCCCACGCCGTCGCCGTACGCCGAACCGCGCGCCGCGACGCGCTGACGGCCTGGCTCGACCGGCGCGGCGCCACCTGGCGGCACTGGGTCGAGGCGGACGAGCACCTCGGCCTGCCCGCGCTGGCGCAGTCGTTGCGACCCCTGTGGTGGGTGCTGCGCGCACTGTGCGCCACGGCCCTGCTGGCGGAGGTCTTCGGCAGCCAGTCGATCTTCGGGCTGACGCTCAACCGCGCCCTGCTGGCGGCGGTGCTGATCCTGATCAGCGTGCAGATCGGCCGCGAGGTGTGGTTCCCCGGCACTGTGGTCAGACGCTCGCTGTCACTGCGGCTGGGGCTGGTCGCGCTGAACTTGTTCGCGATCGCCCTGCTGCCGGTGATGTTCACACGTTTCTTCTCCGCCCATGACCCCTACGCCTACCGCTACGAGCAGTCGAACTCCCAGTCTCCTGGAGACGGGCTGTCGTTCAACGGGGAGCCGATCGCCAACATCTATCCCTACGACGCTCAGGGCCACCTGCTGACGGGCGTCCAGCTCGTCGACCGTCAGGGCCGTCGCCTCACGGTCACCCAGGATCCCTACAACGAGGGGACCGGTTGGGGGGAGTTCATCCACGTGCCCTGGCTCAACGGGCGCACGGAGCTCTACAGCGTGTTCCCGCTGCCCGAGCAGACCCTGGACACGGACACTCTCGCCCCGGTCGGAGACCCCCGGCTCCAGTCCCCGCCGTTCGCGTCGTTGCCCCCGGTCACGCTGGCCGGGGTGACCCCGAGCGTGGTCGTTCCCGGGACTTACGCCGCGGTCGAGAAGAAGGCAGCGGCGAAGGCGGCCAAGCGACAGAAGGCTCGCCAACGCCAGCCGTAGTGTTGTGATTTCACGCCCGACGCCGCCCGCTGATAGCCTTGACCGGTTATCCCTGAGGGGTGACTTCCGCCGTGCAACGGCCGCGGACTCAGAGTGCCCGGGTGAACAGGCCCCGGCGCGCCGCGCAACGAGACGAAAGAGATGGGTAGTTCAACGTGTCAATCGGTACAGACGCAGAAACCAAGCAGAAGATCATCGCCGAGTACGCCACAGTCGAGGGCGACACCGGTTCCCCCGAGGTCCAGATCGCGCTGCTGAGCCACCGCATCTCGCACCTCACCGACCACCTCAAGACTCACAAGCACGACCACCACAGCCGTCGTGGTCTGCTGCTGCTCGTCGGCCAGCGTCGTCGCCTCCTGAACTACCTGGACAAGACTGACATCGAGCGTTACCGCTCGATCGTGTCGCGCCTCGGCCTGCGACGCTGACCTGAGAAACGCACTCACCCCCCGGGTGGGTGCGTTTTCTCGATGGATGTACAACTGAAGACACATCAACCACAGGAGCGGCCCGCGAACGCCGGCCCGGTCCTCGGTAGTGGCCCTCTGTGTGCCGAAGGCACCCCCACCGGAAGAGTCCGGTGACGCACGACGCGTGCTTTCCCTCCATACAGCGGGCCTCGATCGAAGACCGGCCCTACCTCATCCGAGGCGCAGGTCAGAGCTCGCGGCTCCGCTCCGCGAACAGAAAGGGAAACCCTTGACTGAGGGACCCGAGATCACCGTCGTGGAAACCGTCCTCGACAACGGCAAGTTCGGCCAGCGCCGAGTCAAGTTCGAGACCGGCCTGCTGGCCCGTCAGGCCGCTGGCTCCGTCACCGCCTACCTCGATGACGAGACCATGCTTCTCTCGGCCACCACGGCCGGCAAGAAGCCCAAGGACCAGTTCGACTTCTTCCCCCTGACGATCGACGTCGAGGAGCGGATGTACGCCGCCGGCCAGATCCCCGGCTCGTTCTTCCGCAGCGAAGGCCGCCCGGGCGAGGACGCGATCCTCACCTGCCGCCTGATCGACCGCCCGCTGCGCCCGACCTTCAAGAAGGGTCTGCGCAACGAGGTCCAGGTCGTCATCACCGTGATGGCGCTCGACCCCGACCACCCCTACGACGTGCTGGCGATCAACGCCGCGTCGCTGTCCACCCAGCTCTCCGGCCTTCCGTTCTCCGGCCCGGTCGGCGCCACCCGTGTCGCGCTGATCGAGGGCCAGTGGGTCGCGTTCCCGACGCACAGCCAGCTCGAGAACGCCGTCTTCGACATGGTCGTAGCCGGTCGTGTCACCGAGACCGGTGACGTCGCGATCATGATGGTCGAGGCCGAGGCCACCGAGTCCACCTGGGAGCTCGTGCAGTCGGGCACCCAGGCTCCGACCGAGGAGATCGTCGCCGGCGGTCTCGACGCGGCCAAGCCGTTCATCAAGCAGCTGTGTGAGGCGCAGGCCGAGCTGGCCAAGCAGGCCGCCAAGCCGGTGCAGGACTTCCCGGTCTTCCTCGACTACGAGGACGACGTCTACGCAGCGGTCCAGGCCGCGGTGAACGACGATGTCGCCCAGGCGCTGACCATCGCCGGCAAGCAGGAGCGCGAGGACCGCCTCGACGACATCAAGGCGGGTCTTCTCGAGAAGATCGCCGGTGACTTCGAGGACCGCGAGAAGGAGATCGGCGCGGCGTTCCGCTCGCTGAACAAGGAGCTCGTCCGCGACCGTGTCCTGCGCGACAAGGTCCGCATGGACGGCCGGGGTCTGAGCGACATCCGCACCCTGTCCGCCGAGGTCGGCGTGATCCCGCGCGTCCACGGTTCGGCGCTGTTCGAGCGCGGCGAGACCCAGATCCTGGGTGTCACCACGCTGAACATGCTGACGCTGGAGCAGAAGCTGGACACGCTCTCCCCGGAGAAGACGCGTCGCTACATGCACAAGTACGTCTTCCCGCCGTTCTCCACCGGTGAGACCGGTCGCGTGGGCTCGCCCAAGCGTCGCGAGGTCGGTCACGGCGCGCTCGCGCGTCGTGCGATCCTGCCCGTGCTGCCCGCGCGTGAGGAGTTCCCCTACGCGATCCGTCAGCTCTCCGAGGCGATGGGGTCCAACGGCTCCACCTCGATGGGTTCGGTCTGCGCCGCGACCCTGTCGCTGCTCCAGGCCGGTGTGCCGCTGCGCGCCTCGGTCGCCGGCATCGCGATGGGCCTCATCTCCGGTGAGGTCGACGGCAAGCACGAGTTCGTCGCGCTGACCGACATCCTCGGCGCCGAGGACGCGTTCGGTGACATGGACTTCAAGGTCGCCGGCACGCGCGAGTTCGTCACGGCGCTGCAGCTCGACACGAAGCTCGACGGTATCCCCGCCGAGGTTCTCGCTGCCGCCCTCAACCAGGCTCGCGACGCGCGCCTGGCGATCCTCGACGTGATGGCCGAGGCGATCAGCGAGCCCGAGGAGATGTCGGTGCACGCGCCGCGCATCATCACGGTCCGCATCCCCGTCGACAAGATCGGCGAGGTGATCGGGCCCAAGGGCAAGGTCATCAACCAGATCCAGGACGACACCGGTGCGTCGCTGTCCATCGAGGACGACGGCACGATCTACATCGGCGCGACCAACGGCGAGGCTGCCGAGGCGGCCCGTCAGGCCGTCAACGCGATCGCCAACCCGACGATGCCCGAGGTCGGCGAGCGCTACCTCGGCACCGTGGTGAAGACGACCAACTTCGGCGCGTTCATCTCGCTGCTGCCCGGCAAGGACGGCCTGCTGCACATCAGCAAGCTGCGTGCCCTGGCCGGTGGCAAGCGGGTGGACAACGTCGAGGACGTCGTCTCGGTCGGTCAGAAGATCCAGGTGGCGATCGGCGAGATCGACGACCGCGGCAAGCTGTCGCTGGTCCCGGTCGTGGACGAGGACGCGTCGACCGACGCCGACGACTCCGCTGACGACGAGTGACCAGACCAGCTTGAAGGGTCTCCCCGACGGCGTACGCCGGACCGTCCTGAAGGGCGGTCTGCGCGTCGTCACCGAGCACATGCCGGGAGTTCGCTCCGCGGCGGTCGGGGTGTTCGTACAGGTGGGCTCCAGGGACGAGGCGGCGCAGCTCAACGGCGCGTCGCACTTCCTGGAGCACCTCTTGTTCAAGGGCACCCCGACCCGCTCGGCCATGGACATCTCCGCGGCCTTCGACGAGGTCGGCGGAGAGTTCAACGCCTACACCGCTCGCGAGTACACCTGCTACCACGCCCGGGTCCTCGACGAGGACCTGCCGATGGCACTCGACGTGCTCGGCGACATGCTCACCTCCTCCCTGCTCACGGCAGAGGACGTGGAGGCTGAGCGTGAGGTGATCCTCGACGAGATCGCGATGCACGACGACGACCCCGACGACGTGGTGCACAACCTCTTCGCTGCGACGGCCTGGGCGGGCACGCCGCTGGCCCGGCCGATCGCCGGCACCGCCGAGTCGATCAAGGCCCTCACCCGGGGCCAGGTCAAGGGGTACTACCAGCGTCGCTACCGGTCCGACGTGATGACGCTGGCTGTGGCCGGCAACGTCGACCACGACGAGGTGGTCCGCAGGGCGCGCAAGGCCTTCGGCCGCAACGGTTTCCTGGAAGGCGACCGCCGACCGGCCGCGCCACGACTGTCGGCACGCCCCCGTCCGCTGCGTTCGGGCGAGGTGTCCGCAGCTCGTCCCTTCGAGCAGGTGAACGTGGTGCTCGGCATGCAGGGGCTCACCCGTTCGGACCCACGTCGCTACGTGCTCAACATCCTGCAGACCGCCCTGGGCGGTGGATCGAGCTCGCGTCTGTTCCAGGAGGTCCGTGAGCGACGCGGCCTGGCCTACTCGGTCTACTCCTTCGGCCTGGGCTACTCCGACGCAGGCATGGTCGGCGTGGCCGCCGGCTCGCTGCCGAGCAAGGCCGACGAGCTGCTGCGCGTCGTGCGCGAGGAGCTGGTCAAGGTGGCCGAGTCCGGCCTCAGTGAGGAAGAGGTCGAGCGGGGCAAGGGGCAGGCCCGCGGCGGCGTCGTGCTCAGCCTCGAGGACAGCGGCTCCCGGATGACCCGTCTCGGCGAGGCCGAGCTGTTCCAGCGCCGGCTGCGCTCTGTCGACGAGGTGCTCGGGAGCCTCGACTCCGTGTCCGCACCTGACGTGCACAAGCTGGCCCGCGAGCTCTACTCCCGGCCCCAGACCCTCGCCCAGGTGGGTCCCGCACACTGACCTTCTCTGAGGGCGGATTCTCCCGGCCCCAGCACGCAGCACGAATGCCCGGACGGATGCCCGGGCGGTTGCCCGCCGGATGACGGTGCCGTCCCGGAGCCCGGCCCACGAGATGATCTCGGTGCCGACGTCGGCTGCGTCGAGAACGATGACCGAACACGAGACCTGCACCTGCGATCGGGGTCGAGTTCGCCCGATCGGGGGACCCCCACAGGTGCCCATCGACGCACTGGCGGGCATCACCTCCAGCGCTCCTGGCCTGCGCGGACGCGCGGACTCCCGGGCAGCTCAGCATCGTCTGCTGAATCTGATCGCGCCGTCGGGTTCCGGGGGTGGTGATGTAGGCGTGGTCGTGGATGCGTTGGTGGTGGTAGTGGCACAGCGGGACGGCGTTGTTGAGGTCGGTGGGTCCGCCGCGACTCCAGGGTTCCGGTGGTGGAGCCGGCAGCGAGCCGACAGGGTACTTTCGGACCGGGCGAGCGAAGCGGAGGATGTTCGGTTTGTGCCGTGTCGGCGACCGCACGTGGAGACGTTCGGCAACAGCCGGTTCGAACGGCCCAGGCTCAGCGAGGGCTTCGATCCCGGGTGGCGGGGATGACCCGGCGTTGGGTCAGTCGGTCGGGCGGTCGGCGGTGATGGTCGCTGGACGGTGTCGAGCCGGCATCCCCCGCTGCGCTCCTCCTGGTCGTTTCCGCTGTCTCGAGGGTGACCTCGAGTGGCGGCGGTCGGGTGCAGGTGGTCGGTGGGCAGGTGTTCGAGGAGCTCGACGAAGGCCAGGCCGCGGCGGTGCCGCCAGTCGGGGTGGTGCCGCTCATCGGTGCGCATGCGTCGGGGTGCGGTCATCGACTCGATGATCTTGCGCAGGATGGCTGCGGCCAGGGTGGGGATGGTGAAGTGCCCGGTGGTGGTGCCGTCGGCGTGGTCGTGGAAGGTCAGTGAGCACTTCTCGAGGGCGGCTTGTTCGTCGGTGCGGACGAGTTCGTTCTCGTGGGCGTCGACGACGGTCTGGTCGGGTTCGATGGTTTCGAGGGCTCGTTTGGCCAGGCGGCGCAGCTGGTCGGGGTTGAACCGTTGGGCTTTCTCGACCAGCGCTGCCTCGACGGTTTCGCGTTGTTCGGTGGTGACTCCGGTGGGGAGCTGGTCGGTGGCGTGCAGGATGACTGCGGCGTGGGCGGGGGAGACCAGGCCGGCGTCGAGGGCCGCGGCGGTGCTCTCGTGGCCGTGACCGGTCTCCAGCTCGGTGGCCAGGTGGACCTCCCGCGCGGCGGTGGTGCGGGAGGTGTTGGTGTGTTTCGCGGTCCAGGCGTCGGTGCCGGTGAACCCGGCGGACTTCGCGGTCCCGGCCCGGTCGGCTGCGGCGAGCACCTTGAGCTTGAGGGCTTCGAGGCGGTGTCGGGCGCGGTCGAGGTCGGCGAGCAGTGCGGCGTACTCCCCAGAAGCCAGCGCCGGCCCGAGTGTGCGTGCATCCGGTCGAGGAGGTGGTGCAGCTCGGCCAGGCCCGTGGTCACCGGGTGTCCGGTGTCGGGGTGCAGGTCGAGTGCTGCGGTCATGGGTCCATTCTTGTGCGAACAGGTGTTCGAGTCAAGAGGTAGAATCAAGATGTGGACGAGTGACGAGGCCAGCGGGCGGGGTCCGTGGTCTCGGCTGTCCGCTCGCTTGGCTGGCTCCTCGACCACCCCAGAGACACCCCGATCGTGGTCTCAGCCGGTCGCTCGCTTCGCTCGATGCTCGACCACCTGGGGGCTGCGACCACCGCCTGACCGACCGCCTGACGCACCACCTGCCCTCGCGTGCGTGATCTCGGCTGTCCGCTCGCTTCGCTCGCTCCTCGACCACCTGGTGGCTGGGTTCGGCGTACGACATCCCCCTGTCTGGGCTCGGCTGGCCTCTCGGCTCTTCGCTGGCTGCTCGACCACCTGCTCGTGGGGTCCCAAGCCCGGGAGCACCGCTGCCCGCCCCTGCGCCGATAGCCTGACCTGCGTGACTCTCAAGGTGGGCGTGCTGGGCGCGCTGGGCAAGGTCGGACGTGCGGTGTGCGAGGCGGTCGAGGCGGAGGACGACCTGGACCTGGTGGCCCGCATCGACGCGGACGACGACCTGCAGACACTGGTCGACGCAGGTGTCGAGGCGGTCGTCGACTTCACCCACCCCGACGTGGTGATGGACAACCTCGAGTTCTGCATCTCCCACGGGATCCACGCGGTCGTCGGCACGACCGGCTTCGATGCCGATCGCCTGGACACTCTCCGCGGCTGGCTGGCCGGGAGCGAGGGCACGGGGGTGCTGATCGCGCCCAACTTCTCGATCGGGGCGGTGCTGATGATGCGCTTCGCCGCCGAAGCCGCCCGCTTCTACGAGTCGGTGGAGATCGTGGAGCTGCACCACCCCGACAAGGCCGACGCACCCTCGGGTACCGCACGTCGTACGGCGGAGATGGTGGCTGCCGCCCGTCGTGAGGCCGGTCTCGGTGTGATGCCGGATGCCACCTCGACCGGTCTCGACGGCGCCCGCGGGGCGGACGTCGCCGGGGTGCGCGTGCACGGGCTTCGGGTGCGCGGCCTGGTGGCACACCAGGAGGTGATCCTCGGCGGTGTGGGGGAGACCCTCACGATCCGGCACGACTCCCTCGACCGGGTCTCGTTCACTCCTGGCGTGCTGGTCGGGCTTCGAGGGATCGGTGAGCGGCCCGGGCTGAGCATCGGCCTCGAGGAGTTCCTCGACCTCTGAACCTCGGCGCAACCGTCACCCGGGTTGTCCTGGTCCGAAACCACCCCGGCTCGCGGGCTGCGCGCCCGTTTTCATGTTTGTGCAACGCAGATTCATGGGGGTGCGGGGCGGGTCCTAGGGGGAGCAGGGTTGTCCCCGAGGGGAGTCCCAGTGGCCCCCCTCGCCAGCTTCTCCAGACCCGAGGATCTCCATGCCCAGCAGATTCACCCCTGGAATCCCCTCCGGCAATCCTGTCCGAGAGATCAACGGCTCGGGCAACTTCAAGAGCAACACGGTCGCTGCTGCATGGAGCGTGGTCGCCGTGTCCTGACCTCCCTCCCCCAGGGAAGAGTCAGGTTCCCAAGGATGGGGAGCCCGTGCTGGGCACACGGGCTCCCCATCCGTCCCTCCCACCGGCTCGTCCGGGGCCCGTCTCGGGCGCTCCGGACGAGCCGTGGGTCTGCCGCCACGAGTCGATCAGAGGCGCAGCAGGGCAGCGGTCAGCGCAGCCAGGAGCACCACCACGATGAAGGGCGCGCGCAGCAGCAGCGCCACCAGTGCGACTCCGAGCCCGGCGGCGCGTGCGTCGACGCGGAGGGTGGATCCCTCGGAGCCGGGCGTCGCCAGCACCTGGACGGCCACCAGGCCGGCCAGCAGGACGACCGGTAGCAGGTCGGCGGTACGCCGCAGCACCGGGCGTGCCAGGACGCTGTCGGGCACCGACATGCCGGCGAGCTTGAGCAGGTAGCACCCGACCGCGCAGCCCAACACGGCCAGCCAGATCACGAAGGCTCCGGGGACGTCGGGCGCTCGCGTGCCCGCAAGGACATGCCGAGGGCGACCACTCCTGCAGCGAGCACGGGGACTCCGGCGGGCACCAGCGGGACCAGGGCCAGTGCCGTGGCGGCGCCGAGGACGGCTGCGAGCCGGGTACGGCCGTTGTTCAGACGTGGCCAGAGCAGACCGAGGAACGCAGCGCCCACGGCGGCGTCGAGCCCGTAGTCCCGTGGGTCGCCCAGCGTCTGTCCCGCCAGGGCTCCCGCGAGCGTGGCGCAGTTCCACAACACGAACACGGCGATCCCGGTCGAGAGAAAGCCGACCCTGGCCTGATCCCGGTTCGCGCGGGTGATGCTCATCGCGGTCGACTCGTCGATCAGCAAGTGTGCGGCCAGCGCTCGGCGTGCGCCTCGCCAGCCGAGGAGTGGGGCGACCTTGAGACCGTAGAGGGTGTTGCGCGATCCCAGCAGCAGGCCGGACACGGCGCCGAGAACCGGATGTCCGCCCGCGCCGATCACGCCGACCAGCGCGAACTGCGACGCCCCGGTGAACACCAGCAGCGAGAGGGCACACGACTGCCAGACGTCCAGGCCGCTCGCCACGGAGACGGCACCGAAGGAAAGGCCGTAGGCGCCGGTCGCGACGCCGACCGCGATCCCGTCGCGGACGATCGCGGCGGTGGTCTCACCCGATTGCAACGCCGGCTCCTCGGTCGGGGCTCGTCACTCGCTGTCGACGAGGGCGGTGTGCAGGCGCACCTGCTTGACAGTGGTGACGCCGTCGCCGGTGAGGTCCAGGGTGCGGTGTGCGCCGTCGGAGTCCCAGCCGCTGCCCGTCACGAATGCGCGCAGCGCGTCGTCGCTCGCAGGCAGCCACATCACCGCACGGGTGAACCGGTCGGCCTGCAACGTCTCCGCAGCGGCCTGCAGCAACCTCGAGCCGTGTCCGGCGCCACGTTTGTGCGGGTCGACGGTGAGGTCCGCCAGCTCCCCGGTGGACACCGGATCGCAGTCCGGGTCTGTGGCCGGTCCGGTCAGGGTGAAGCCGGTCACCAGGTTGCGCTCGAGCGCGACCAGCACCCGGTTGCGCGCGTCCGCCGGTCGCTGCAGGGCGGTGCGCCAGCCCTGCGCCATCTGCTCGGCGTCCAGGGCCTCGAGCACCTCGGCGGGCAGCAGGTCGGCGTACGACGACCTCCAGGCGCGCACCTGGACGGCAGCGATAGCGGGGGCGTCGTCGCTCCAGGCGATGCGAACGGAGACGTCGGCGCTGCTCATGGGTCCATCCAATCACCGGCGACTCGCGAGTCGGCCACCGGCGAGCTGCTCACGCCGTCGGACGGTCGGTGGCCGAGTCCGGGTGGAGATCCTCCAGGTGCTCGAGGCGCGACTCGGCGCCCGAGAGCACCAGTGCGGCGCCCATGCTCAGCAGGAACCCCAGGACCGCCAGGGCCCACCAACCCGGCCGGACCCCGTCACCGAAGGCCAGCACACCGATGACGGCCGGTATCAGCGTCTCCAGCAGCACGAGCGGGGCGGTGACCGCGGTGACGGAGGCGCGCCGCAGTCCCAGCGAGTACAGCCAGAAACCCATCAGGCCGAACACGCCGATGGCCAGCGCCGGAGCGACGGTGTAGAGGTCCCAGGACGGGTCCACGAGCGAACGCGTCGCGATCGGCGATCCCGCGTACGCGATCCCGCCGAGCGCGCCGAGCACGACACCACCGCGCTCGTCACGGACTCGGACCGCTGCCAGACTGGCGAGCAGGATCGCGGCAGCTGCGACGTACAGCACTGCCGTGCGACCGGAGTCGAACCGCTCCTGCCCGACGTCCCCCGCGGCCGTGGCCAGCATGACGAGCCCGCCGACCAGGGCGCCCACCGCGACCCAGTGGCGCCGCTCCAGCGGTTCGTGGACGACGCGGGAGGCGATCAGGGCGGTCACCGCCAGGGAACCGGCGATGCCGACCTGGGCCAGGTAGAGGGGGAGCAGGGTGATCGAGACCACGTGCAGGCCCCAACCCCCGAGGTAGACCAGAGCCACAGCTGCCATCAGCCAGGAGATGATCCCGTGCCGTCGGGCGGCGATCGCCTGGACCACGGCTGCGCCGCCGAACAGCACGGCCGCGAGCAGCGCCGCACCGAGTCCGATCACCATGCGGTCAGCCTTGCACGCGTTAGTTTGTCTCCATGCAGGCCTACCTCGACCTCCTCCGCCGGATCCTCGACGAGGGCGTGGAGAAGTCAGACCGCACCGGCACGGGGACGCGCAGCGTGTTCGGCCACCAGATGCGGTTCGACCTCGCGGCGGGGTTCCCGCTGGTCACGACCAAGAAGGTGCACACGCGGTCGGTGTTCGGGGAGCTCCTGTGGTTCATGCGGGGCGACACGAACGTCAAGTGGCTCCAGGACCGGGGCATCACGATCTGGGACGAGTGGGCCGACGCCAACGGCGACCTCGGCCCGATCTACGGCTACCAGTGGCGGTCCTGGCCGGCCCCTGACGGTCGGCACATCGACCAGCTCGCCCAGGTCGTCGAGCAGATCCGCACCAACCCCGACTCACGGCGCCACATCGTCTCGGCGTGGAACGTGGCCGACGTGCCGGAGATGGCGCTGGCGCCGTGTCACACGATGTTCCAGTTCTACGTGGCCCCGCCCGAGGCGGGAGCCCATCGTGGCCGGTTGAGCTGCCAGCTCTACCAGCGGTCGGCCGACGTGTTCCTCGGCGTGCCGTTCAACATCGCGTCGTACGCCCTGCTGACGCACATGGTCGCCCAGGTGACCGACCTCGACGTCGGCGACTTCGTGCACACGCTGGGCGACGCCCACCTCTACCTCAACCACCTCGAGCAGGCCGAGCTCCAGCTCAGCCGCGAGCCGCGGGCGCTGCCCAGCCTGCGTCTCGACCCGACAGTGACCGCGCTCGACGGCTTCGACCTCGAGCACATCAGCGTCGAGGGCTACGACCCGCACCCCGGGATCAAGGCGCCGATCTCCGTATGAGGCGCACCAAGGTGGTCCTGGTGGCCGCGCGTGCCCGCAACCGCGTGATCGGTCGCGACGGGGACATCCCGTGGCGGATCCCGGCCGACTTCGCCCACTTCAAGAGGGTCACTGTCGGCCACCCCCTGGTCCTGGGGCGTACGACGTTCGAAGGGATCGGCCGACCGCTGCCCGACCGGCAGAGCATCGTCGTGACCAGTGACCCCGACTGGGCCTGGGAAGGTGTCCTGGTCGCCCGCTCGGTGGAGGAGGCGCTGCGGATGGGGGCCGAGCTCGACGACGTGGTGATGGTCGGCGGGGGAGCCCACGTCTACCGGGACGCGATCGCCCTGGCCACGGACCAGATCCTCACCGAGGTCCACGCCGAGCCCGAGGGCGACACGCACTATCCCGAGTTCGCCGAGCTCGACTGGCACGAGGTGCGACGCGAGAGCCACCTCGACCACGATCCGGCCTACGAGATCCGTTGGCTGGAACGCGCCGCCGGGAGCCGGCCTGACTGACCCGGAGCCTCGGACCGGTCAGGCGAGCGGGCGGCCGTCGGCGTCGGGGACCTTGCGCAGCAGGATCAGGATGAAGTCGATGATCGACCAGATGCCGCAGCCGCCGAGGGTGAGCAGCTTGAGGACTCCCAGGCCGATGTAGCCCAGGAAGAACCGGTCGACGCCGAGCCCGCCCAGGAAGGCGGAGAGCAGCACGGTCGTGAGCCATTCGCGGTGCGAGAACAGTCCGGGGAGCTGTTTGGCCGGGAACCAGCCACCGGAGCTGGCCTCACGGAGCTGGGCGTCGCCCTTGAGCTGACCGGCGAGCGCCATCTGACGCAGCTGGTCGACGCCATAAGGACCGTACGCCTGGCCGAGGTGGCCGAGCATGAACGAACCGGTGGTCGGCGCAGGCACCTGCCCGTACTGGGCCTGCCCGTACTGCCCCTGCCCGTACTGGGGTGGCTGGCCGTAGGCCGGCTGACCCTGCGGCTCGCCCGCGGGCTGGTTGGGATCGGGCTGCTCGCTCTGCGTCATGGCTGGAATATATGCGTACGCCAGCGGCCGAGGACGGGCTGCGCCGCGTGGCGCCGAGGATGGATAACCTAGGGCGCATGAGCCTGCCTCCTGCACCGTTCGGCCGGGTGCTGACCGCGATGGTCACGCCGTTCACCGCTGACGGAGCCCTCGATGTCGACGGCGCCGCCCGCGTTGCACACCACCTGGTGGAGCACGGCAACGACGGCCTGGTGGTCAGCGGAACCACGGGCGAGGCTCCGACGACCTCGGTCGCGGAGGACGGCGAGATCCTGCGTGCCGTCATCGGCGCGGTCGGCGAGCGCGCCACGGTGGTCGCGGGTGTCGGGACGAACGACACCGCCCACTCCGTCGAGCTCGCCCGCCAGGCCGCGCAGGCGGGAGCCGACGGGCTGCTGCTGGTCTCGCCGTACTACAGCAAGCCCAGCCAGGCAGGGATCGCCGCCCACTTCGAGGCGGTGGCAGAGGTCAGCGAGCTGCCGATCATGCTCTACGACATCCCCGGGCGCACCGGTGTCACGATCGAGCCGGAGACGTTCGCGCGGGTCGCCGCCGACGAGAAGTTCGTCGCCGTCAAGGACGCGGTCGGAGACCTGCCCCGCGGGGTCCGGATCATGCGGGAGACCGGCCTGACCTACTACAGCGGCGACGACGTCCTCAACCTCGGCTGGCTGACCCACGGTGCCGCCGGAGTCGTGTCCGTGGTCGGCCACGTCGCCGGCGAGCCGTACGCCGAGATGGTGGCGCGCGTCGACGCCGGTGACCTGGACGGAGCCCTGAAGGTCTACGGTGACCTGATGCCCGTGGTCGACGCGATCATGGGTCACGCCCCGGGAGTGATGGCGGCCAAGGCAGCGATGCAGCTGCTCGGCGTCCATGACAACCGGGTGGTCCGGCTGCCGCTCGTGGAGGCCGATGCCGACCTCGTTGCCGTCGTCCGTACCGCTCTCTTCGAAGCAGGTCTCCTGTGAGCCATCCGCACCCCGAACTGTCGAGCCCACCCCCGTTGCCGGACGGAGGTCTGCGGGTCATCCCGCTCGGCGGCCTCGGCGAGGTCGGTCGCAACATGACCGTCTTCGAGTACCAGGGCCGGCTGCTGATCGTCGACTGCGGCGTGCTCTTCCCTGAGGAGAACCATCCGGGGGTCGACCTGATCCTCCCGGACTTCGATGCCATCCGCGGCCGGCTGGACAGCGTCGACGCCTTGGTGCTGACCCACGGGCACGAGGACCACATCGGGGCGGTGCCGTACCTGCTGCGGGAGCGCTCGGACATCCCGCTGGTGGGCTCGCAGCTCACCTTGGCCCTGGTCGGCTCCAAGCTCCGTGAGCACCGGCTCAAGAACACCGTCCAGGAGATCGTCGCCGAGGGCGACCGGATCACCTTCGGCCCGTTCGAGCTCGAGTTCGTGGCGGTGAACCACTCGATCCCCGACGCCCTCGCGGTCGCGATCCGCACCGGTGCCGGGCTGGTGCTGCACACCGGCGACTTCAAGATGGACCAGCTGCCCCTGGACGGCCGGATCACCGACCTGCGCGCCTTCGCCCGCCTCGGCGAGGAGGGCGTCGACCTGTTCCTCACCGACTCCACCAACGCCGAGGTGCCGGGTTTCACGACTTCGGAGCGCAAGATCGCGCCGGTGCTGGAGAACGTGTTCCACACCAGCAAGAAGCGCATCATCGTGGCCTGCTTCGCCTCGCACGTGCACCGCGTCCAGCAGGTGATGGACGCCGCCGCCGAGCACGGCCGCAAGGTGGCCTACGTGGGCCGGTCGATGGTCCGCAACATGGGCATCGCCCGCGACCTCGGCTACCTCGACGTGCCTCCGGGGCTGCTGATCGACGCCAAGGCGACAGCTGACATGCCGCCGGACAAGGTCGTCCTGATCTCGACCGGTTCCCAGGGGGAGCCGCTCTCGGCCCTGAGCCGGATCGCGCAGCGCAACCACCACTTCGTGCACATCGAGGAGGGGGACACCGTCGTCCTGGCTTCCTCCCTGATCCCCGGCAACGAGAACGCGGTGTACCGCGTCATCAACGGACTCTCCCGCTGGGGCGCCGACGTGGTGCACAAGGGCAACGCCCTGGTGCACGTCAGCGGCCACGCCAGCGCGGGTGAGCTGCTCTACTGCTACAACATCGTGCGGCCCCGCAACGTGATGCCCGTGCACGGGGAGATCCGGCACATGCTCGCCAACGCGGAGCTCGCCAAGGCCACCGGCATCGACCCCGAGCGTGTGGTGATCGCCGAGGACGGGGTCGTCGTCGACCTCGTGGACGGTGTCGCACAGGTGTCGGGCAAGGTCGACTGCGGTTACGTGTTCGTCGACGGCAGCTCCATCGGGGACCTCACCGAGAGCTCCCTGAAGGACCGTCGGATCCTGGGGGAGGAGGGTTTCATCTCGGTGATCGTGGTGATCGACTCCCAGACCGGCAAGGTGGTCAGCGGCCCGGAGATCCACGCGCGCGGTTTCGCCGAGGACGACACGACCTTCGACGAGATCAAGGACCCGATCATCGCCGCCTTGGACAAGGCTGTCTCCGAGGGGGTCGCCGACAGCTACCAGCTGCAGCAGACCATCCGCCGGGTCGTCGGTCGCTGGGTCAGTGGGCGGCACAAGCGACGCCCGATGATCATCCCGGTCGTGCTGGAGGCATAGGCACCCGGGACGCGAGCGCGTAGCCTCGAAGCACGCTCGCGAGACCCCGGACGCACCCGATTCGGAGCGGTTCGAAAACCCGTCCAAACCGCACACGGATCAGGACGAATCGCCATAGACTCGATATTGGGACCCGCTTGGGTTTTCTCGCCTAGACCTGGTATCTGAGGGCCGTGTTCATGCAGCTGACCGAATCTCCTCGTGCTGAGGGGATCCGACGTCTCTACGAGCTGATGCTTCGCGTCAACTCGTCTACGGACCTGTCCGAGGTCCTGGACGAGATCGCGCGCGGTGTCGTCGAGGTGTTGGGGTACGGAATCGCTGCCATCGCGCGCCTCGAGGGCGACTCGTTCGTGATGACGACCGTTGCGGGACCGGAGGAGGTCAAGGAGCAGATCATCGGGCGGCGTACGCCGGTCGACTCCATCTTCAACGAGTTCGCCCAGGCCGACGAGTGGGGCGTGCTCCGCTTCGTGCCGCACGACCGGATGCCCGACGCGCTGGAGGAGTCCGCGTGGGTTCCGGAGTTCGAGCCGGGCACCGCTCCGGACTCCTGGCACCCCCTCGACGCCCTCTACGCCCCGCTGTACTCCGCCACCGGCCAGGTGCTGGGCAACATGTCGGTGGACCTGCCGCCCGGCAACCGCATCCCGAACCGGGAGGAGCGCGAGCTGCTCGAGATGTTCGTGGTCCAGGCGGGACTGGCGATGTACAACGCCCAGCAGCGGGAGCGGCTGGGTGACCAGGTGCGCATGGGCGAGATGCTTCGGGCCGTTTCCTCTGCCGGACAGCTCGCCGAGCTGGACCTCTCGCTGCGCGAGGCGGCCCAGGCGATCGCCCGCGGCCTGAAGACCGAACACCTCTGGATCCGCTGCTTCCCCTCGGGTGACCTGGGCCAGCTGGAGCAGTCGGCCGCCTACCCGCCCGACGACCGCGAGTCGAGCAGCGAGGTGGTAGCGCTGAAGAGCCTGCTGGCCAGCCGTGCCTGGGAGCTCGGGCGTCCGGTGGTCATCGACGAGACGAACACCTGCCAGCTCGAGGCCGGCCTGACCCGTGACCAACGCAGACTGGTGCGAGAGCTCGTCAAGGAGTACGCCGGGCACAGCATGATGTTCGCCCCGGTCGCCCTGGGACGCGAGCTGTTGGGCTACGTGCTCCTGGCACGTGACCCCATGGTCAGCCCGTGGAGCCACGAGGAGCAGGAAGGCGTCATGGAGGTGGGCCGGACCCTCGGCCGCGTGGTTCTCAACTCCCGTCTCTACGAGCGCGAGCGGCACCTGGTGGGCGAGCTCCAGGAGCTCGACCGCTACAAGGGCGAGCTGATCGCAACGATCTCGCACGAGCTCAAGACCCCGCTCACCTCGATCATCGGCCACGTGGAGCTCCTGGAGGACCTGGACACCGGCATCGGCTCGGTCGAGGCGATCTCCCGCAACGCCGAGCGGTTGAACCGCCTGGTCCAGAACCTGCTCAACTACTCCCAGATCCAGGACAAGCGTGAGTCCGTGAGGGTGCCGGTCGACCTGCGCGAGCTCGCCGAGGCGAGCGTGGAGCTGATGGCCATCCAGGCCGAGCAGGGCGACGTGGCCATCACGGTGACGCTGCCCGACGCGCCGGTCGTGGTCACCGCCGACCCCGACGAGCTCGGCAAGGTGATCGACAACCTCACCAGCAACGCGGTGAAGTACAGCCGCAAGGGCGGCGCTGTCTGCCTGGAGGTCGGCAGCGACGGCAAGCACGCCTACGTCCTCTGCGCCGACAACGGGCTCGGCATCTCGAGCGCCGACCAGATGCACCTGTTCTCGGCCTTCCACCGTTCGAGCAACCCCGAGGCGCTCTCGATCCCGGGGACTGGCCTCGGTCTGGCCATCTCGCGCAGGATCGCCCAGATGCACGGGGGCGAGATCATCGTCGCCTCCGAGCTGGGCACCGGCAGCACCTTCAGGTTGCGGGTGCCGCTCCGCGAGGAGCTGCCCACCGAGCTGCCCACCGAGCTGCCCACCGAGCAGCCCGGGGAGCCGAGCCAGCTGTCCGTGGGCTGAGCCCGCTCAGCTCGCCCAGGCAGGCAGTCGGGGGACGACGGCGCAGGTGACGGCCGAGACCGTGGCGGCCAGCACCATGCCCCAGGCCATGTCCACGGGCGCGAGTGACGCCGGGAACCCCTCGATCACCGCCAGGTTGGTCAGGTCCCAGGTCGCGTAGGTGACCAGGCCGAAGAAGGCGCCGGCCACCGCGGCTCGCCGTACCGACTCCGCGCGCAGGGCCGGCTCGACGACGAAGAAGACCAGTCCGGCAACGAACAGCGCATAGAAGAGCACGGCGGCACCCGCGTTCGCGGGCTCGCGCAGCAGGGGGCCGAGCTGGTCGGCGTAGAAGCCCGCTGCGACCGTGGTGAGCCACACCAGGTCCAGCACCAGGAAGACGACCAGCGCCACCACGTACTGCGCGACCCACGAGGTCCACGGTCGCACGGTCTCGGAACGGGGTTCAGGCTTCATGGCGACAGGCTATGGCAGGGGCACACGACATGGTCCGTGCGGCGTGTGACGCAAGGGACGGATGAGGTGTTCGGGGTAGATTTCCGAGCATGGCGACCCGTACGTCTTCCCCGCCGGCGTCGCGCAGCAAGGGCACCCCTGCCCGCAAGTCAGGCCAGGGGAGCTCGACCTCGCGATCCCGGCCATCGGGAAACAGCACCGGGCGAAAGCCCGCCGCACGCTCCAAGGGCGGCAGCCGCAAGCCGGCGGGCCGTCCCGCGCCGCGCGCGGTGCGCAACGGCACCGGCCCCATCGCCCGCTTCTTCTTCGCCCTGGCCCGGCTCCTGGCGACCGCCTGGCTGGGCGTTGCGCACGCCATCGGCGGCGGAGTACGCCGCATCGGGCACACCGCCAGTGAGCTCGAGCCCGAACACCGGCGTGACGGCGCCGGGCTCTTCCTGGCCGGACTCGCGGTCGTCGTGGCGGCCGCCGTGTGGTGGCAGCTGCCCGGCGGGATCGGCGACTTCACGCGCACCGTGGTCGCCGGCTCGGTCGGCCTGCTGGCCTGGTTCGTCCCGTTGCTGCTGTGCTTCGTCGCGTGGCGCAACCTGCGCGACCCCGAGACCAACGGCCCCGCCGGGCGTCAGGTGATCGGGTGGACCGCGCTCCTGTTCGGTGTGCTCGGCATCATCCACATCGCCAACGGGTCTCCCACGCCCAAGCTCGGTGACACCACCTCGTTGCAGCAAGCGGGCGGTGCTGTGGGGTTCGTCGTCTCCAAGCTGCTGCTGGACCTGCTCCAGACCGCCTACGTGGTGGTGCCCCTGCTCGTGCTGCTCGCGTTCTTCGGCCTGCTGGTGGTCACCGCGACTCCGGTCTACCAGGTCCCTGCCCGGCTGCGTGAGCTCGGTGAGCGGATCATGGGCCACCACCCGGACGACGGCGAGGGGACCCAGTCGCCGGCCAAGCAGGGCCGCGGAGGTGCATCGGTCGAGGAGATCGACCCGGACATGGGCGACCCGGCCTACGACTCCCCGGTGATCGAGGGGCGCGAGCTGGGGCGACGTGGCCGCAAGGCACGTGCCGCCCAGCTCGCTGCCGACGTGGACCCCGACACCGAACCCACCGGCGAGGTTCCGCGCGACGTCGCCGAGCGCGAGGCCAAGGAGACGCTCGAGCCCCCGCCGCACACCCCGCTGCCGGCGCGGGTGGAGCAGCTCTCGCTCTCCGGAGACATCGCCTACTCACTTCCCGACAGCCAGGTGCTCAAGCCCGGGTCGGTGCACAAGGCCCGCTCCAAGGCCTCCGACGAGGTGGTGGGCCGGCTGACCCAGGTGCTCGAGGAGTTCGACATCGACGCCCAGGTCACGGGCTACACCCGCGGCCCGACGGTGACCCGCTACATCGTGGAGCTCGGTCCGGCCGTCAAGGTCGAGAAGATCACCGGCATCCAGAAGAACATCGCCTACGCGGTCGCCTCCGCCGACGTGCGGATCCTGAGCCCGATCCCGGGCAAGTCCGCGGTGGGCATCGAGATCCCGAACGTCGACAAGGAGATCGTCTCCCTCGGCGACGTGCTGCGGTCCGGCAACGCCCGCAACGACCACCACCCGATGGTGGTCGGGCTCGGCAAGGACGTCGAGGGCGGCTTCGTGGTCGCCAACCTCGCCAAGATGCCCCACCTGCTGGTGGCGGGAGCCACCGGTTCGGGCAAGTCGAGCTTCATCAACTCGATGATCACCTCCTTGCTGATGCGGGCCACCCCCGACGAGGTCCGGATGATCATGGTCGACCCCAAGCGGGTCGAGCTCAACGCCTACGAGGGCATCCCGCACCTGATCACCCCGATCATCACCAACCCCAAGAAGGCCGCCGAGGCGCTCCAGTGGGTCGTGCGCGAGATGGACATGCGCTACGACGACCTCGCGAACTTCGGCTTCCGGCACGTCGACGACTTCAACAAGGCCGTCCGGGCCGGCAAGGTCCAGGTGCCGGCGGGAAGCGAGCGCGTGCTGGCGCCGTACCCCTACCTGTGCGTGGTCGTCGACGAGCTCGCGGACCTGATGATGGTCGCGCCGCGTGACGTCGAGGATGCGATCGTCCGGATCACCCAGCTCGCCCGGGCGGCCGGGATCCACCTGATCCTGGCTACCCAGCGTCCCAGCGTCGACGTCGTGACCGGCCTGATCAAGGCCAACGTCCCCTCCCGGCTCGCGTTCGCGACGAGCTCGCTGGCCGACAGCCGGGTGATCCTCGACCAGCCGGGAGCCGAGAAGCTCGTCGGTCAGGGCGACGGGCTGTTCCTGCCCATGGGCGCCTCCAAGTCCGTGCGCGTCCAGGGGTCGTGGGTCACCGAGTCCGAGATCGCCCTGGTGGTCAAGCAGTGCAAGGACCAGCTGCAGCCCAACTACCGCGACGACGTCACCGCGCCTGCCGCCGCCAAGCGAGACCTGGACGACGACATCGGCGACGACATGGAGCTGGTGGTCCAGGCGATCGAGCTGGTCGTCTCCACCCAGTTCGGCTCGACCTCGATGCTCCAGCGCAAGCTGCGGGTCGGCTTCGCCAAGGCCGGACGCCTGATGGACATCCTCGAGAGCAGGGGAGTGGTCGGCCCCAGCGAGGGTTCCAAGGCTCGCGACGTGCTGATCAAGCCCGACGACCTCGATGACGTGATCTCGAACCTCCAGGAGCAGTGATGGTCGTTTCCGTTCGGCACAACTCCAGGTTGGCCGCGCTCGTGGCCCTGGCAGCCGCCGTGATGACCGTGGCGTGGTTCTCGCGGGCACTCCAGACGGGGTCGCTCGCCGACTGGGCCTGGTGTGCGGCGGTGGCGGCCGTGGGCCTGCTGCAGCTCTTCGTCGTCCGCGACGGGCGGGCGCCGCTGCTGGTGGCGGACGAGCTCGGGGTCCGCGTACGCCGCGGCGAGACCTGGAGCGGCCTGCGGTGGCAGGACGTGGAGCACGTGGACGTTCGGTCCCCCAGATCATGGCTGCGCGACGGCCGGATCGTGGTGCACCCGCGCGTGCAGGTCGCGGTGGACGGGGCGCGGTGGACGGCGTAGACGGACCGCTCGAGCTTGCCGACGGGGACGCCGCACAGGACGTGGCTGCTGAGGGTCAGCCTGCGGGCGAGGTGTACGTCGTGCCGCTGGCTCGCACCACCAAGGTCGACTTCGAGGGCATGACCGGCGACCTCGCGGCGGACCTGGACACGCTCTCCAGCGGACGAGCGCCGGTGCTTGTGGTGACCAGGCTCGAGCCACCCACCACCTCCGAGGCCGACCCGGAGGGTCCCGCCCGACTGACCGAGCTCGAGCGGCCGACCCGGGTCAAGAGCGAGCGCGGCTGGGCCGCACGCTTCGGCAGGAGCACGCCGGCGGAGCCGACGGTCCTCGTGGAGCAGGAGACCGACCCCGCGGAGACCGACTCCGAGGCCGCGCTCCAGGAGCCGGAAGTGCGGCCCGAGGACGAGGCGGCGGCCTTCGAGCCCGTGCAACCTGACCGGGCCACTCGACCCGCCGCGCGATCGGAGGTGCGGCGCGACTCTGTGCGACGCCTCCCCGATGCTCCGGCGGTCCCCGCTCAGCGTGCCGGGGCGGGTCCGCTTCTCGTTGCCCGGGTCGAGGACCTCGTCCAGGCCGACTCCAGGCTGACGAGCGAGCCCCAGCCGGTGAGCGAGCCGCTGATCGGCCCCTTGGTCGCCGCCGCGCGCAACCGTGCCCGGCTCAGCATCGACGTGCTCAGCGAACGCACCCGGATCCGTCCACACGTGCTGGAGTGCATCGAGGTCGACGACTTCGCAGCCTGTGGCGGGGACTTCTACGCCCGCGGGCACCTGCGCACGCTCGCACGGGTCTTCGGCCTGGACGCGCAACTGCTGATCGACCTCTACGACGACCACTACGCCAAGGCGGAGATCGAGGCACGCCAGGTCTTCGAGGCAGAGCTCGCCAGCGGTATCGGTGGTGGTGTGCGGGCTGCCGCCACGGGACCGCGTTGGACCCTGTTGGCAGCGTGCGTCCTCGCGCTCGCGAGCGTGTGGGGGGTCGCCCGTGTCTTCAACGACACTCCCCAGGAGCTGGTGAGTCCGGTCCCCAACGTCGTGGACTCGGCCGGCCTGGCCAACTCGGAGCCGCCGGAGGCGCCCAAGATGACGCTGGCGCCGCTGGAGGTCGCCGCGACCGGGGCCAGCCCGCAGGTCGTCGTCCGCGACCGGGACGGCCGCATCCTCTGGGCGGGCAAGCTCGCCGAGGGGCAACGCCAGCAGGTGATCGGTCTGGCCCCCTTCAACGTGACAGCGAGCAACGGCACGGCCGTGAAGGTCTCCTTCCTCGGGAAACCGCGTGGCACCGTGGGTGACTCGTCGGCTGCCGGCGCCAAGGAGTTCGGCTGATTCGTTGATGCGCGGCACGGTCGGTCATACTCGAACGGCCCATGAAGACATCACCCGCATCCCCGACAGGCCCTGGCGCCTCGCCGACGACAGTCGCGATGGTCACCCTCGGCTGCGCCCGCAACGAGGTCGACTCAGAGGAGCTGGCCGGACGCCTGGAGTCCGGCGGCTTCCGACTCGTCAGCGACCCTGCCGATGCGGAGACGGTGGTCGTCAACACCTGCGGCTTCGTGGAGGCCGCCAAGAAGGACTCCGTCGACACGTTGCTGGCGGCCGCGGACCTCAAGGGGTCGGAGGCAGGGACCACCAAGGCAGTGGTGGCCGTCGGCTGCCTGGCTGAGCGGTACGGCGCTGAGCTGGCGACGTCCATGCCCGAGGCCGACGCCGTCCTCGGCTTCGACGACTACCCGGACATCGCCGGGCGGTTGCGCTCGATCCTGGCCGGGGAGAAGCAGCACCCGCACACGCCCCAGGACCGCCGCAAGCTGCTGCCGATCTCCCCCGCAGAGCGGATCGACGCCGCGGCGTACCAGCCGGGCCACGGTGGGCGCCGACGTCTGGACGCCGGCCCGATGGCCCCGCTCAAGCTCGCCTCGGGCTGTGACCGTCGGTGCACGTTCTGCGCGATTCCCGCGTTCCGAGGCTCGTTCGTCTCCCGGCGCCCCTCCGACGTGCTCGGCGAGGCGCGCTGGCTGGCCGCCGAGGGCGTGAAGGAGCTGTTCCTGGTCAGCGAGAACTCCACCTCCTACGGCAAGGACCTGGGTGACCTGCGGCTGTTGGAGACGATGCTGCCCGAGCTCGCCGCCGTGGACGGGGTGGAGCGGGTCCGGGTCAGCTACCTCCAGCCTGCCGAGACCCGACCCGGACTGGTGACCGCGATCGCCGCGACCCCGGGCGTCGCCGCCTACTACGACCTCTCCTTCCAGCACGCGTCCAACCCCGTGCTCCGGCGGATGCGGCGGTTCGGCGACTCGGAGTCCTTCTTGGGCCTGCTCGACCAGGCCCGCAGGCAGGCACCAGAGGCAGGAGCGCGCTCGAACTTCATCGTCGGGTTCCCCGGGGAGACCGAGGAGGACCTCGAGATCCTGTGTGACTTCCTGAGCGCGGCGCGACTCGACGCGATCGGCGTCTTCGGCTACTCCGACGAGGACGGCACCGAGGCGGAGAAGTTCGAAGGCAAGCACGACGAGGACGAGATCCGCGACCGGGTCGCGCACGTGACCGCGCTGGCCGAGGAGCTCACCGCGCAGCGGGCCGAGGAGCGCATCGGTGAGGAGGTCGTCGTGCTCGTCGAGTCGGTGGAGGACGGCGTCGCCGAGGGGCGTGCGGCGCACCAGGGGCCCGAGGTCGACGGCTCCACGACACTGGAGGCACTGCCGGGCGACTTGCGGGTCGGTGACATGATCACCGCGAGGGTGACCGGCTCCGAGGGCGTCGACCTCGTCGCAGTCGGCAGCGGGAGAGCCGGGAAGGAGACGCGTTGAGCACGCCGGAGCCAGAGAACAACTGGAACGTCCCCAACGCGCTCACCACGCTGCGCATCGTGATGGTGCCGTTCTTCGGCTGGGCGCTGCTGCACGACGGAGGGTCCGACACCACCTGGCGCTGGGTCGCCTTCGCGCTGTTCTGCACGGCCATGATCACCGACAAGATCGACGGTGACCTGGCCCGCAAGCACAACCTCGTCACCAACTTCGGCAAGATCGCGGACCCGATCGCGGACAAGGCGATCACGGGCATGGCCTTCATCGGCCTGGCGATCATCCACGACTTCCTGCCGTCCTCCGTCTGGTGGACCGTCACCGTGCTGGTCCTGGTGCGTGAGTGGGCCGTGACCTTCGCCCGGCTCTCGATCGCTCGAGACGTGGTCATGCCCGCCAAGCAGAGCGGCAAGGTCAAGACCGTGATGCAGGCGATCGCCCTCGGGGGCTTCGTGGCTCCGTTCGGTCTGCTCGGCGGCGGTCTGGCGACGGCCGGGGACGCTCTGTGGTGGCTCTCCGCGGCTGCCTTGGGCGTCGCCGTGCTGCTGACGATCACCTCCGGTGTCGAGTTCGCCCGCGATGTCGTGCGGCACCGGGCCGGTTCACACGTCTCCTAGTCGCGTCCCGCCTCCCGGCGCGGCGTACCAGGCCCTGGGTCAGCCCTTGATCCGGTCGCGGTAGGCGCGGACGTTCTCCCGGTTGCCGCAGCCGCCCTCGCAGAACCGGCGGGAGCGGTTGCGCGACAGGTCCACGACCACGTCGTCGCAGTCGTCGGCCGAGCAGGTCTTCAGCCGGGTGAGCTCGCCGGTGCGGACGACGTCGACGAAGGCCATCGCGGCCTCGACGGCCATCCGGGTCGACAGCGGGGCCTCCTGGGGCACCGCATGGATGTGCCAGCCGAAGTCGTCGTGGTCGACCAGCTGGGGGAGGGCCCCGGCCTCGGCCAGGATCTGGTTGACGAGCCCGACCACCTCCGCCTCCTCGAGGTGCCAGAGTCGCCGCAGCCGCGTCCGCAGCGCTCGGACGGACTCCAGCTCGGCCTGGTCGCTGTCGCGCCCGCCGGTCCAGCCGTGCTCGTCGAGGAAGTGGTGCAGGTCCGCGAGGGTGCGCAGCGTGTCCTCGTCCGAGTCGGTGTTCACCAATGCCGCCGCCGTGACGAGAGCGTCGGTGGTGTCATGGGCAAAAGTCACTTTGACTCCTGACTGGTCATGGTTCTAGAGTAACCACTGTTCATATGTTTTGCTCATGACAGGTGGTCGGTCCATGTCTGCTCGTTCCTCTGGAGTCGGGATCCTCGTAGCGCTGCTCTCCGCGGCGACCTTCGCCACCTCGGGGCCGTTCGCGAAGTCGCTCCTCGAGACCGGCTGGACGCCGGGATCCGTGGTCTTCCTGCGGATCGCCGGGGCCGCGCTGCTGCTGCTCGTGCCCACGCTACGGGCACTGGAGGGTCGCTGGCACCTGCTGCGCCGGGGCTGGCCGCAGGTGGTGGCGTACGGCACCATGGCCGTCGCGCTCCCGCAGCTGGCGTTCTTCTACGCGGTGGAGCACCTCTCGGTCGGGGTGGCGCTGCTGCTCGAGTACCTCGGTCTGGTCCTGGTGGTGGCGTGGCAGAGCCTGGTGGCGCGCCGGATGCCCCAGCTGCCCACGCTGGTCGGCATCGTGCTCGCGCTCGTGGGTCTGGCTCTGGTGCTCGACCTGTTCGGGGGAGTGCGCGTCGACGGGGTCGGCGTGGCCTGGGGCCTGCTGGCGGCCTGCGGCCTTGCCTCGTTCTTCCTGCTCTCGGGCCACGTGGCCGAGCAACCGCTGCCGCCGATGGTCCTGGCCGGCGGAGGGCTGGTCGTGGGCGCCGCGACCTTCGCGCTCCTCGGGGCCACGGGCCTGCTGCCGATGACCTTCGCCACCGAGCCCGTCCAGCTCGCCGGGCTCGCGTTGCCCTGGTGGGTGCCAGTCCTCGAGCTCGGGGTCATCGCAGCAGCCACTGCCTACGTCACCGGCATCGTGGCCGCGCGGATGCTCGGGGCCAAGGTGGCGTCGTTCGTGGGCCTGTCCGAGGTGATGTTCGCGGTGCTGTTCGCGTGGGTGCTGCTCGGTGAGCTGCCGCGACCGGTGCAGCTGCTCGGCGGCCTGTTCATCCTCGCGGGCGTGATCACCGTCCGGTCCGAGGGCCCCCGAGTCACCCCGGAGCTGCCTGGTGGTGTGACTGCGGAACTGCCTGGTGGTGGCTCAGCGGGCGAACCGGGCCTCGCGCTCGGCGTAGCGGTCGGCAGCGATCTCGCGGTAGTGGCGCACGATCGGGTCGAGCTGTACGGCGTTGACGTCGTGGCGTCGCAGGACGACCGTGGTTGCGTCGGCGCGGTGAAGCAGTAGCGCCCACTTCGAGCTGGTCGGTACGCCGATGAGGTCAACCGGCTGCAGGCCGTCAGCGAGGTCGAAGTGCTCGACGCCGCGGCTGTTGTGGATGGTGAGCACCGAGCCGTTCAGGGTGAGCACCTGGGGCGTGCTGGCGATCATGATCCCCCAGAGCGCGACCACCACAGCGACGCTGATCACCAGGGCGACGAAATCGTCAGCGGTGCGGCTCTGCGCGTAGCGCACGCCGAGCGTGGCGGTGCCGAGAGCGGCCATGGCCAGGAGGGTGCCGGCGAAGACCCGGGGCAGGTTGCTGGCGGTCCAACGGGCGGTGAACGGGATCACGACGGCCGGAGCTCGCTCGGTCTCGACCTCGGGGGCGTCGTCCCAGGTGGGCTCGCCGCTCAGGTCCTCCGGCGAGGTGTCCGCGTCGCGCTGCGGGCCCTTCTGGCCCGGGATCAGCATTCTGACCTCGGTCGGGCGCCGGTGCCGGCCACGCTGCGTGGTCTCGGAGTCCATCATCTGGGTGAGCGTGTCGGCTGCGCCGGTGACGGTGGTCTCGTCCTCGCCCGTCTGGTTCTGCTGGCCGCGGTGTCGCATGGCTGGAGTCCCCCAGTTTGCCTTGATCCCTGATTCACCGATCCTGTCGAACCGGTTTCACCAGTGTGGTGCGACTTGATGCGGTTGGCACGTTATGACCGATAAATCGCGACTGTCGGACTAGACCGCTCTTCACCCTATTCTTGGCTTGTGGTAGAACGCGCCAAGTTCATGGCGGCGGTGACCAGGGCCAGGTGCGAGAAGGCCTGGGGGAAGTTGCCCACCATGCGCTGGGAGTCGACGTCGTACTCCTCGCTGAGCAGCCCCACATCGTTGGTCAACGTGACCAACCGGTCCATCAGCGCCGTCGCCTCGTCGCGGCGCCCGGCCAGGGCGAGGGCGGCCACCAGCCAGAAGGAGCAGGCCAGGAAGGGGTGCTCGTCGCCTGCGAGCCCGTCCACACCGCTCTCGGTGCGGTAGCGCAGCAGCAGCCCGTCGCGCATCAGGTTCTTCTGCACGGCCTCGATGGTGCCGATCATCATCGGGTCGTCGCCCTCGATGAATCGGACCATGGGCAGCACGAGGAGGGAGGCGTCCACGTCGGTCGTCTCGTAGTGCTGGGTGAAGGTGTTCTGCTCTCGGTCGAACCCGTGCTCCATGATCTCCGCGCGGACCTCGTCACGGAGCCGGCGCCACTCCTCCACGGGCCCGGAGAGTCCGTGCCGCTCGACCCCCTCGATCGCCCGGTCGAAGGCGACCCAGACCATCACCCGGCTGTGCGTGAAGTGCCGCCTCGGACCGCGGATCTCCCAGATCCCGTTGTCGGGCTCGCGCCAGTCCTCGGCGAGATGGTTGACCAGGGTTCGTTGCAGGCTCCAGCTGTCCCTGGTCTCCTCGAGCCCACGGTTGCGGGCCATCGACAGGGCGCCCATCACCTCGCCGAGGACGTCGGTCTGTCGCTGGTCGACCGCGCCGTTGCCGATCCGCACGGGTCGGGAGCCCTCGTAGCCCGCGAGGTGGGTCAGCTCGGTCTCGGGCAGGTTGCGGCCGCCCTCGACGGTGTACATCACCTGCATGTCCCGGGGGTCACCGGCGATGGCTCGCAGCAGCCAGTTGCGCCAGTGCCGGGCCTGCTCGAGGCTGCCGGCCGCCAGGAACGACTCCAGGGTCAGCGCTGCGTCGCGGAGCCAGCAGTAGCGGTAGTCCCAGTTGCGCTCCCCGCCGAAGCACTCGGGGAGGGAGGTGGTCGGCGCGGCCACGATGCCACCGGTGTCGATGTGCGTGAGGCCACGGAGCGTGATCAGCGATCGCACCACTGTGGTGCGCCACGGTCCGTCGTAGAGGCAGGCGCTCGCCCAGTCGGCCTGCTCCTTCAGGGTGAACGCGAGCCGCGCGTCCACCTCGAGCGGCTCCGGGGCGCCACGGTAGGAGGGGATCCAGGTGAGCGTGAAGTCGAGCTGTTCACCGGCGTGGACGTCGAAGACCTCCTCGTGGTGACCGTCCACCGCCGGGGGGAGCCTGGGGCCGGTGAGGATCAGCTTGTCGGGGCCGGCGGTGGCGATGATCACCTCGTGGCCCTCGATGTCCTCGCGGTGCACCCAGGGGCGGATCCGCCCGTAGTCGAAGCGGACCACCCAGCTGTGCCGCATCGACACGACCCCACTGACGCCTTCGACGCGGCGTACGACGTCTGCGCGACGCTCGCCGGTCGGCATCAGGTCGGTCACGCGTACCTCGCCCCCCTCGGTGCGGTAGGTGGTCTCGAGCACGGCGGTGTCGTCGACGTACCGACGCTCGGCCCTGTGCTCATCGGCCGGCCCGAGCAGCCAGTGGCCGTTGTCCTCGTCTCCCAGCAGTGCTGCGAAGCACGCGGGCGAGTCGAACTGGGGGAGGCACAGCCAGTCGAGTGAACCGTCGATGCCGATGAGCGCGGCAGTGTGTCCATCGCCGATGGCGGCGTAGTCCTCGATCGGCAGGGCCATGGGACGCAGGGTATCGAGGCTGCGGCCCGGCGGGGGCGCTAGCGTCAGCCCATGAGCACAGACGCCTCCGGGACAGCCGAGGAGCGCAGTGTCGCCGCGGTCCATCGCGCCCTCCGGGAACGCGGCCAGACCGTCTGCGTCGCCGAGTCGCTGACTGGGGGTCAGCTGGCGGCGTTGCTCAGCGGAGAGGCCGGGGCCTCCGCCACGTTCACGGGCGCGGTGGTCGCCTACGCCAGCGAGGTCAAGCGCGAGCTGCTGGACGTCACGGCCGCTCAGGTCGTCTCGGCCGACGCAGCGTCACAGATGGCCGGGCGGGCACGGACGATCCTCGGCGCCGACTGGGCTCTCTCGACCACCGGGGTCGCCGGTCCGGACCTGCAGGAGGGCAAGCCCGTGGGGACCGTGTTCATCGCGCTTGCCGGTCCCCAAGGCGTGCGTTGTGCCCGGTTGAGCCTCGTCGGCGACCGGTCCGCCATCCGAGCCGCCACCTGTGTGGCGGCCGTGGAGCTGTTGCTGGCCGAGGTGGCCGGTGGGTGAGTCCGACGGTCTGACCGAGATCGCCGACCGGCTCTACGCCCTCCCGGTCGACCGGTTCACCGCCGCCCGCGACGAGCTCGTCAAAGGCTGCGGTGACAAGCTGCTCGCAGCAGGTGTCAAGAAGCTGCGCAAGCCGTCGACGGCGGCGTGGGCCGTCAACGTCCTGGTGCGACGCGAAGCCCAGCAGATCGACTCGGTCCTGGAGCTGGCTGAGTCACTGCGCGCGGCTGCCGAGGCCCTCGACGGGGACGAGCTCCGGGCCCTGACCCGGCAACGCCGCCAGCTCACCTCCGTGCTGGCCTCCTCGGCGCGGTCCCTCGCACGTGAGGAGGGTGTGCGGCTGTCCGGGCCGGTCGTGGAGCAGGTCGAGGGAATGCTGACCGCGGCAATGCTCGATCCGGTCGCAGCCGAGGTGGTCCGTACCGGCCGCGTGCTGAGCGCGTTCACCTCCACCGGCGTCTCGGTGATCGACGTCGCGTCGGTGGTCGCACTTCCCGACGCGCTCGAGGTCCGGGCCGTGCCGGTCGAGGGGCCGATCGGCACCAACGAGGAGCAGGCTGCGCCCGTGGAGCTGCACGTCGTGCCCGACGACACCGCCCGGCTCGAGGCGGCCGAGAAAGCCCTTGCCGAGGCCGCCGACCAGCTGCGCGAGGCCGAGGACGAGCTGAGCGAGGTGGAAACCTCGATGGAGGCGCTGAACGCGCGGCGGTTGCAGCTCCAGGGTGAGGCCGACGAGCTCCGGAGACGACTCGCCGAGATCGAGAACGACGTCGACCAGGTCGATGACGACCTGGAGGAGGCCGACGAGGCCCGCGCCGACGCAGCCGGGGTCGTCGCCGAGGCCCGGCGTGCCCGTGGTGTCGCCCAGGAGAAGGTCGACCGCCTGCGCGGCTGAAGGCTCGGGCTCGGTCGCACGACCGATGTGCAGCGGGCAGAGTTGTCCTACCGTCGTGCTGTGGACCTGAGGCCGCCCCTGATCGACGTCGCCATCGCGAGCGCGTTCGTGGCCCTCGTCGTCGCCGAGTCCGCCACCAGCGGTGTGGTCGAGTCGCCGGTGGTGCACCTGGTGGTCGCGGGGCTGGCGATGGCCTCGCTGGCATGGCGTCGCCGCGCACCGCTGCTGGTGGCTGCGCTCGTCGTGGGCACCGACCTGCTGAGCAACCCCGACGGCCAGTTGGCCACCCTGTTGTCGCTGGTGCTCGTCAGCTTCACCCTGGGTGCGGAGACCACCCCGCCGCGCAGCTACCTCGGGCTCGCGATGGTCGTGGTCCCGTTCGTCGCCTTCTCGATGATGGAGCAGCTCGAGCCGAGCGACCTGGCCGCGGCGCTGGTCTTCATCGTCGGGCCTTGGACCGTGGGGGTGGTCGTCAGCGGTCGGCTCGCCGCCGCGGAGGAGGCGGTGGAGCGAGCCGCCCGGCTCGAGCGCGAGCGCGAGCAGGAGACCGCTCGTGCAGCTGCTGAGGAGCGCGCCCGGATCGCGCGCGAGCTCCACGACATCGTGTCGCACTCGATCAGCATCGTGACCATCCAGACGCAGGCCGTACGCCGCCGGCTCGGCCCAGATCACGCACGGGAGGCGGCCGACCTCGAGCAGGTCGAGTCGACCGCCCGCGAGGCGCTGGCGGAGATGCGGCGCCTCTTCGGCGTGCTGCGCACCCAGGGGGAGTCCCTGGATCTCGCGCCCCAGCCGGGGTTGGGGGAGCTCGAGCGGCTGACGGACTCGGTCGGGTCCGGTGAGATGACCGTCCGCCTGCGCATCGAAGGGACCCCCGTGCCGCTGAGCCCCGGGCTCGACCTGGCGGCGTACCGGATCGCCCAGGAGGGCCTGACCAACGCGGTCCGGCACTCCTCGGCCACCGAGGCCTGCGTCCTGGTGCGCTACGGGGAGCACGAGCTCGAGGTCGAGGTGGAGGACAACGGCAGGGGTCTGGCCCTGAACGGGAACGGCGGTGACGGCAGCGGTCACGGCCTGGTGGGGATCCGGGAGCGGGTCGCCCTGTACGGCGGCACCGTCGAGCTCGGCCCGTCCGTGACCGGCGGACTGCGCCTCGCGGCCAGGCTCCCGCTGCGGGAGGCACCATGACCATCCGGATCGCCATCGTCGACGACCAGGGTCTGGTCCGAGCCGGCTTTCGCTCCCTGCTCGCCGACGAGCCGGACTTCGAAGTGGTCGGTGAGGCCGCTGACGGCGAGACGGCCGTGCAGGTGGTCTCGGAGCTGGTCCCGGACGTGACGCTGATGGACATCCGGATGCCGGTGCTGGACGGGATCGCAGCCACCCGACGGCTGGTCGAGGCCGGGGTCGCGACGCGGGTGCTGGTGCTGACCACCTTCGACCTCGACGAGTACGTCTTCGAGGCGCTGCGGGCCGGCGCCTCCGGCTTCCTGCTCAAGGATGCCCCGGCCGAGGAGCTGTCCTCGGCCATCCGCGTGGTGGCGTCCGGGGACTCCCTGCTCGCCCCCGGGGTCACGCGCAAGGTGATCGATGCGTTCGTGCGCCGTACACCCGCGTCTGCGCCGGCTGACTCCCGGATGGGTCTACTGACGCCTCGGGAGCTGGAGGTGCTGGGCCTGCTGGCGCGCGGGCTCTCCAACCTCGACATCGCCACCCTGCTGTTCGTCTCCGAGGGCACCACGAAGACACACGTCAGCAACGTCCTGGCCAAGCTCGGGCTGCGCGACCGGGTCCAGGCGGTGATCTTCGCCTACGAGAACGGCGTGGTCGTCCCGGGGGAGCGACAGGCCGTCGGCGACCAAGATCCGTCCCGCGGCTGAGGGGGGAATCCGTCCCGCGGCGGATCCGGTTGAGACCGCCAGGGCGTTGGCTGGGTCGCACCGAACCGAGCACGAGGAGAACCGCCATGACTGCCCTGACCACGACCCCGCGAACCGCTCCCGCAGCGGTCGCACCGCAGAGCCGCAGTACCGCCCTGTCCGCGAGGCGGCTCTTCCTGATCGCCTCGCCGGTCCTGGCGGGGATCTTCGCCGTCGTCGGGGCCTACGCGGACCCGGCCGCAGGCATCAGCGGTCCCGAGCTGTACCGGCTCTACACCGAGAACCCGGAGCCCCTGCAGTTCAAGTCTCTCGGGTTCCACTGGTCCTACGCGTTCTGGATCGCCCCCGCGCTGCTCGCGGCGTCGTACGTACGTGATCGGGGCGCGTGGCTGGCCAACATCGCCGCGTTCCTCGGGTTCGTGGGGATGACGACCCTGCCCGGGTTGCTGTTCATCGACTGGTACGACTCCGCGGTGGGGCAGCTGTACGGCGCCGAGGCCGCCTCGGCCGTGAGCGAGCACATGGAGGCCACCATGTGGGCGCTGCCGGTGTTTGTGCTGCCGGGCCTCGTGGGCTTCCTGCTGGCGCTTCCGCTGGCCACGATCGCCCTGTGGCGGGCCGGGGTGGTGCGCTGGGTCGCCTTCGTGGCGGTCGTCGCGGGGTACGCCGCGTTCACGCTCTCCAACGTGATGTGGTGGGGCGCCGCGATCACCACGCTCTGCTTCGCGGTCTTCGCAGTGGAGCTCGCCCGGGGCACCCGCACCAGCGACGCGCTCTAGCCCGTCCAGCCCTTCGCGCGGTCTACGCCCTGTTGCCACCGGGCGTAGGCCGCGTCGGTGCGCTCGCGGACCGACGCGGACACGTCGGGGGTGAACTCCCGGTCGAGCTTCCAGGTCTCACGCAGGTCGTCCATCGACGACCAGACGCCGGTGCCCAGGCCGGCCATGAAGGCGGCGCCGAGGGCGGTGGTCTCGACGATCCTCGGACGCAGCACCGGTACGCCGAGGACGTCGGACTGGAGCTGGCAGAGCAGGTCGTTCGCACACGCCCCGCCGTCGACCATCAGCGAGGTGAGCTTGGTCGGCATCGTGTCGGTGACGTCGCGCACCTCGAAGGCGATCGCCGCAGTCTCGGCGGCCGAGCCGACGATCTGCAGGCCGTCGCGCAGCCACTGCACCCCGGCGCCGGTCACGAAGAAGGCCCCCTCGAGGGCATAGGTGGTCTCGCCGGACGGTGAGCGCCAGGCAGCGGTCGAGAGCAGGCCGGCGTCCGAGCGCACGACCTCCTGGCCGGTGTTGGTCAGGATGAACGAGCCGGTGCCGAACGTGCACTTGGAGTCACCGACGTCGAAGCAGGTCTGGCCGAACAGCGCCGACTGCTGGTCACCGGCGATGCCGGCGATCGGGAGGTCGAGGCCGTGGAAGCTCTTCGGGTCGGTGCGCGCGAGCTCGCCCCAGTTGGGCACGATGTCGGGCAAGGCATCCATCGGCACCCCGAAGAGGCGGCACAGCTCCTCGGACCACCCGCCCCTCTCGAGGTCGAAGAGCAGCGTGCGGCAGGCGTTCGACACGTCGGTCACGTGCCAGGTTCCGCGGGTCATGCGCGCGACCAGGTAGGAGTCCACGGTGCCGATCGCGTAGCGGCCCTGGCCGACGAGGTCCCAGGTTCGGGGCTCGTTCTCTGCGAGCCACATCAGCTTGGTCCCGGAGAAGTAGGGGTCGAGCCGCAAACCGGTCAGCTCGGTGACCCGCTCCTCGTGCCCCTGCTCCCGCAGGGTGCGGCAGACGTCGGCGGTGCGCCGGTCCTGCCACACGATGGCGCGCCGCGGTGAGCCCATCGTCTCGCGATCCCAGAGCAACACGGTCTCGCGCTGGTTGGTGATGCCGACCCCGGCCAGGTCGGTCGGGGCGCCGTCCCAAGCGTCGAGGCAGTCTCGGGTCGCCTCGAGGGTGGCCTGCCAGATCTCCTCAGGGGCGTGCTCGACCCACCCCGGCTGGGGGAAGTGCTGGCGGAACTCCCGGTAGCCACGCGCGGCGATGAGTCCCTCGGTGGTGACCACCAAGACGGTCACACCTGTGGTTCCGGCGTCGATGGCGAGGATGCCCATGGGGGCCGACCCTAGGGCAACGGCTCAGGGCGCGGGGGGTCGGCGCTGGACGGACACGGGGTTGTCGCGGTTGGATGTTGAACGATCCAAAACTCAGCTGAGGGAGACATCATGCGCGTCGGAGTACTCACCGGTGGGGGCGACTGCCCCGGCCTGAACGCCGTCATCCGGGCCGTGGTCCGTAAGGGGGTCAAGGAGTACGACTACGAGTTCGTCGGCTTCCGGGACGGTTGGAAGGGGCCCCTGGAGGGTCTGACCACTGAGCTGGGCATCCCCCAGGTCCGCGGCATCCTGCCGCGCGGAGGCACGATCCTGGGTTCCTCACGCACCAACCCGTTCAAGATCGACGGAGGCGTGGAGCGGATCAAGAGCAACCTGGCCGATCTCGGCGTGGACGCCCTGGTGGCGATCGGAGGGGAGGACACCCTCGGTGTGGCCACGAAGCTGCACGACCTGGGCGTCAACGTGGTCGGGGTGCCCAAGACGATCGACAACGACCTGAACGCAACCGACTTCACCTTCGGCTTCGACACGGCGGTCAACATCGCCATGGAGGCGATCGACCGTCTGCACACGACGGCCGAGTCCCACCACCGCGTCCTGGTGGTCGAGGTGATGGGACGTCACGCGGGATGGATCGCGCTGCACGCGGGGATGGCAGGCGGTGCCAACGTGGTGCTGATCCCCGAGCAGCCCTTCGACATCGACCTGGTCTGCGCGCACGTGGAGAACCGGTTCAAGACCCAGTACGCGCCGATCATCGTGGTCTCCGAGGGCGCGGTGCCCAAGCAGGAGGAGGAGGGGGAGCACGGCATGACCCTGCTCACCGGCGAGAAGGACGCCTTCGGGCACGTGCGACTCGGCGGTATCGGCGACCGGCTGGCCAGCGAGATCGAGCAGCGCACCGGCAAGGAGTCGCGAGCGGTGGTGCTGGGGCATGTCCAGCGCGGCGGTACCCCCACGGCGTTCGACCGCTGGCTCGCGACGCGCTTCGGGCTCCAGGCGATCGACGCTGTCCACGACGGCGACTTCGGCAAGATGATGGCGCTGCGGGGGACGAAGATCGAGCGGGTCCCCCTGATCGAGGGCACCGGCGAGCTCAAGCTCGTGAGCACGGCCGAGTACGCCGAGGCCGAGGTCTTCTTCGGCTGACCCCGAGTGTCACCGACCTCAGGGTCAGCGGGACGCACAGCCGGGAGGCGGGCATGAGCCGATCGTCGACCACCCCTGAGGAGCCGGACGGGGACACGGCGCTCAAGCGGGTGATGGGGCCGCGGCTGCTGCTGCTCTTCATCGTTGGCGACATCCTCGGTGCGGGCATCTACGCCGTCACCGGCGAGATGGCGGCCGAGGTCGGGGGGATCGTCTGGTTGCCCTTCCTGGTGGCCTTCGGAGTCGCCTCCCTGACCGCGCTCTCCTACCTGGAGCTCGTCACCCATCATCCCCAGGCAGCCGGTGCGGCGCTGTACGCGCAGAAGGCCTTCGGCCTCCACTTCGTGACGTTCCTGGTCGCCTTCGCCGTCATCGCCTCCGGGATCACCAGCGCATCGACCTCCGCCAACTTGCTCGCCGCCAACCTGCTGGCGGGGCTGGACGGCATCGGGGTTCCGGCTCCCGGGGGTGAGGGCACTGTCCTCGGAGTCGCTCTGGGCTTCATGGTGCTGCTGGCCGCGGTGAATCTGCGCGGGGTCGGAGAGAGCGTGAAGTTCAACGTGGTGCTCACGTTGATCGAGATCGCGGCCCTGCTCATTGTCATCGGTGTGGGCTTCTTCGTCATCGCCCGCGGTGACGCGGACCTCGGCCGGCTCGTGGTGTTCAGCTCGGGAAGCGAACGCGGCATGTTCGCCGCAGTCACCGTGGCCACCGCCATCGCGTTCTTCGCGATGGTCGGCTTCGAGGACTCCGTGAACATGGTCGAGGAGACCCAGGAACCCGAACGCGTGTTTCCCCGCGTCATGCTCACAGCCCTGGGCATCACCGCACTGTGCTACTCGCTGGTGGCCGTCTCCGTGATCGCCGTGATTCCCGAGGGCCGCATCGACGGTGTGGTCGCCGACCAGGGCAAGGTGCTGCTCGAGGTGGTGCGCACCGGCACGCCGGGATTCCCCATCGACACCGTGTTTCCGTTCCTCACCGTCTTCGCGGTGGCCAACACGGCGCTGATCAACATGCTCATGGCCAGCCGGCTCCTCTACGGGATGGCGCAGCAGAGAGTGCTGCCGCCTGCGCTGGGGTCGGTGCTGCGCGGGCGGCGTACACCCTGGGTTGCGATCGCCTTCTCCACCCTGCTGGCCCTGGGACTCGTCACGGCGGTCACGTTGCTGGCCGCCAATGACGTCATCGGGTCACTCGCCGGCACCACCGGACTGCTGCTGCTGTGTGTGTTCGCAGTCGTGAACGTCGCCTGTCTGGTGCTGCGGCGCGAACCGCTGCGCCCCGACCGCTTCACGGCGCCACGTTCGGCCCCGGTCCTGGGTGCGGCTGCATGCCTGTTCCTCGCCGGTCCGTGGGCCCGAGACCGGGGCGACTGGGTCCAGTACCGGATCGCGGCCGCACTGCTGGCGATCGGCGTGGTGCTCTGGCTGGTCACCTGGGCGCTCAACCGGGTCACCGGTACGGGGTCCGGCCACCTCGACGAGGTCGACTCCCCGAAGACCTGACCCCTCGGCGCGGCAGGACGCGCGAGGGCCCGCACCGTCAAACGGTGCGGGCCCTCGTTCCCCCGACCTGCAGATACAGCCGAGATCTGGCGTCAGCGCCTCTTGCGCTTGCCCTGCGTGCGCTTGCTCTTGGACCCCTTGGTGCTCTTGGCGCCCTTGCCCGCGGTCTTCTTCGCCGGTGCCGCGCCGGGGTAGGCGACCGCAGCCGCTGCGTCGACGATCCCGTGACCGTAGGCAGTCGTGTAGAGGCCCGTGCCGAGTCCGGGTGTGCGGGCGGTCTCCAGCAGTGCGGAGCGCGTGTTGGCCAGGGTGCGACGCTGGGCGACCAGCAGCGCGCCGACACCGGCGACGTGCGGGCTGGCCATCGAGGTCCCGGCGTAGTAGTCGTAGTTGCTCTCCTCGCAGGCCGCCGATCCCGTGCCCACCGGAACGGTCGAGACGATGTCGTCGGCGCAGAACACGAGGCCGGAGCCGCCGGGTGCCGCCAACGCGTTCATGTCCGGCTTGATCGCACCGTTGGAGAACCAGCTGGGGGTCTCCTCCCGCGTGGTGGAGGTGACGCAGATAGCCCCGTCCGCGAAGGACGGGCTGTCGCAGACCGGGAAGCTCTCGTTGCCCGCGGCGGCGACGACGAGCACGCCCTTGGAGCTGGCGTAGGCGATGGCGTCGTCCACGTCGGACTCGAGGCCGGTGATGGTGAGGACCTGTACGCCGGGCAGGGCGCCGATGCTGAGGTTGACCACCTTGGCGCCGCGGTCGACCGCCCAGCGGATGCCGACGGCGATGTCCTCGAAGCTGCCCGAGCCGTCCTCGAGCGCCTTGATGGGCATCACCTTGGCGCCAGGGGCCGTGCCCGCGATACCGATCCGGTTGTTGGTGACCGCGGCGACGATGCCGCTGACGTGGGTCCCGTGGGCGTCGAGCTCCTGGCCCACTCCGTCGGTGCCCTTCCAGTTGCCGTTGCTGCAGGTCTTTCGCCCAGAGGGACAACCGGTCGTGGTGATCCCCGGCACCAGGTTGGCCTTGAGGTCCGGGTGGGACAGGTCGACGCCGGAGTCCACCACTGCGACGACAACGCCGGTGCCGCGAGACTTCGCCCAAGCCTGCTCGGCCTTGACCTGGTCGAGGCCCCACTGCTCCGAGCGCAGCGGGTCGGAGGTGGCTGCCTGCGCCGGAAGGCCGGACGCGGCGAGGGCCAGTCCGGTGGCCGCGGCAGCGAAGGCTGTGACGGTGTGTCGGAGAGAGCGCCTGCGCATACGAGTGCCTTTCGTGAAGTGCCGAGGTGCACCGATCGGTACCCGTGCAACGAGCCGAAGTGGCCGGGGTCACGCGCGGGATCCGGCCGGGGAGGCGGCCCACGTCGCCGGCAGCCCCGGCCCCGTACCCTTGAGTGGTGTCCGACCACGTTCCCGATCTCGCGTCCTTGCACGCCATGGCCCCGGCCCAGCAGCCGACCTACCCCGACAGTGCCGCGGTGGACGCTGCGGTCACGCGCCTGCGGGGGATGCCGCCGCTGGTGTTTGCCGGTGAGTGCGACGACCTGAAGAACAAGCTGGCAGCAGTCTCCCGCGGCGAGGCGTTCCTGCTGCAGGGTGGCGACTGCGCCGAGACCTTTGCGGGCGTGACCGCCGACAACACCCGGAACAAGCTCAGGGTGCTGCTGCAGATGGCGGTCGTGCTGACCTACGCAGCGTCGGTGCCGGTGGTGAAGCTGGGCCGGCTGGCTGGGCAGTACGCCAAGCCGCGTTCCTCGGACCTCGAGACGCGAGGCGAAATCACCCTGCCGGCGTACCGGGGCGATGCCGTCAACGGCTTCGCCTTCACCCCCGAGTCGCGGGCTCACGACCCGCAGCGGCTGGTGGAGGTCTACCACGCCTCCGCCGCGACGCTGAACCTCGTGCGCGCCTTCGTCACCGGTGGGTACGCCGACCTGCGACAGGTGCACACGTGGAACACCGACTTCGTACTGGGTTCACCGGTCGGGCGTCGCTACGAGCAGCTGGCGGGCGAGATCGACCGGGCGCTCAACTTCATGCAGGCGATCGGCGCCGACCCCGACGAGTTCCACCGGGTCGACTTCCACTCCAGCCACGAGGCGCTGGTGCTGGAGTACGAGCACGCGATGACCCGCATCGACAGCCGCACCCAGCTGCCCTACGACGTCTCCGCGCACTTCGTGTGGATCGGCGAGCGCACCCGCCAGCTCGACGGCGCCCACGTCGAGCTCCTCCGACACATCCAGAATCCGATCGGCGTCAAGCTCGGACCCACGACCTCGCCCGACGACGCCATCGCGCTGGCCGCGAAGCTGAACCCGACCAACGAGCCGGGCCGGCTGACCTTCATCACGCGCATGGGAGCGGGCAAGATCCGCGAGCGCCTGCCGAACCTGCTGGAGAAGGTGCACGCCGCCGGGGTCGAGGCGGCCTGGGTCTGCGACCCGATGCACGGCAACACCTTCGAGGCCTCTTCTGGCTACAAGACCCGCGCGTTCGACGACGTGATCGAGGAGGTCCAGGGGTTCTTCGACGTCCACCGGGCCGTCGGCACCTGGCCCGGTGGCCTGCACGTCGAGCTCACCGGTGACGACGTCACCGAGTGTGTGGGCGGCGGCGAGGAGCTCCTCGAGGTCGATCTGGGCAACCGCTACGAGTCCGTCTGCGACCCGCGCCTGAACCGGGTGCAGTCACTCGAGCTCGCGTTCCTCGTCGCAGAGATGCTGCGCAAGGCCTGAGCGACCAGTGCCCCGTGTCTACGAGCTCGCCGGTGAGCACCTCGAGTTCTGGCGGGAGCGCCATCTCTGCACGGTGACCACGATGCGCCGTGACGGTTCGCCACATGTGGTTCCGATGGGGATCGTCGTGGACGCCACCGAGGGTGTCGCCTGGGGGATCACCTCGGGCGGCTCCCAGAAGGTCGCCAACCTGCGTTCGGGTGCCGACCCGCGCGTGGCCGTGTGCCAGGTCGAGGGCCGGCGCTGGTCGACGATCGAGGGCACCGCCGAGGTGCTTGAGGACCCGGCCTCGGTCGAGGAGGCCGTACGCCGCTACGCCGAGCGCTACCGCCAGCCGCGGGTGAACCCGGAGCGCGTCGCCCTGCGCATCACCATCACCAGCTCCATCGGCAACGTCTGACGCGATCTTCGTCGACGGACAGTGATGATGTGTCCATGCGGTTTCTGCGCGGCGCTCTCGAGGACGGCGAGCCGGCTCTCGAGCTGGCTCTCGCCCGCGCGATGGTCATGGAAGCGCGGCAAGGTCAGGTCGAAGAGACCTTGAGGATCTACCGCCCCGCCTCGCCGGTGGTTGCGTTCGGTCGCAGGGACACGCGGCTGCCCGGCTTCCCCGAGGCAGCCGAAGCGGCACGCGTGGCCGGCTTCGAACCGGTGGTGCGCGCGACGGGTGGCCGGGCGGTGGCCTACACGGTTGCGTCACTGGTCGTGGACCACGTCCGGCAGGAGCCGGGCGGGGTCGGCGGCCAGGACGAGCGCTTCGCCGAGTTCGGTGGACTTTTCGTCGGCATCTTCCGTGCTCTCGGCGTCGACGCCCGCCTGGGCGCCGTGCCGGGGGAGTACTGCCCCGGAGCGCACAGCGTGAACGCTCGCGGAACCGAGAAGCTCGTCGGGACCGCGCAGCGGATGGTGCCCGGAGCGTGGTTGTTCAGCTCGTTGGTCGTGGTCGGCGACGAGGACCGGCTCCGACCCGTCCTGGCGCAGGTCTACCGCTGCCTCGGCCAGGAGTTCGACGAGCGCTCGGTGGGTTCGCTGCAGCGCGAGGTCCCGGGTCTCGACATCGACACCGTGGAAGCGGCGGTCATCGACGCCTACGGGGTACGGGACGCCAGCGCTGGTCAGGTGGACAGCGACCTTCTCGAGAGGGCGCGGGGTCTGGTCGCCGACCATCGGGTGGAGCGGCGCACGCCTCCGGATGGTCGGGACCGCTAGGCGAGGAGGCATGCTGGGGTCATGTCACGGGCGGTCGAGGTGCGGGTGTCGGGTCAGGTGCAGGGCGTGTCGTTCCGCGGGTACGCCGCTCAGGAGGCCGTCCGGCTCGAGCTGGTCGGGTGGGTCCGCAACGAGCCCGACGGATCGGTGCGCGCTCACTTCGAGGGCCCAGCGGAGGCAGTGGAGAAGATGCTGCACTGGTGCCGTCACGGCTCTCCGTCCGCCGAGGTTCACGAGGTGGAGGTGCGTGACGCCGAGGCGACCGGCGCCTCGGAGTTCAGCGTGGAGTACTAGCGGCTGGGTGGTCGGTGCTGCTCGGGCCGCCCCGAGGGCCTCCGGCGAGATGGCAACGCCGGTACGCCGTACGCTCGAGAAGTGGATCAACGAAACGGCGGCAGCCGATGAACACCAAGCTCATCGCACTTGTCCTCGTCGTGGCGCTCGTCGCCACCGGGATCGGCACCGGCCTGGCGGTCCTGCTCAGCAGATGAGCGACAGGCGCGCAGCGGAGCCCCGCGCCCACGAGTGCCGCAGGTCGCCGCTCGGTGGGACCGGGTGCCGCCGAAAGCGGCACCCGGTCACAGCTCAACCGAGCTCGAACCGGTCGAGGTTCATCACCTTGTCCCACGCGGCGACGAAGTCGTTGACGAACTTCTCCTTGGCGTCGTCGCTGGCGTAGATCTCGGCGACTGCGCGGAGCTCGGAGTTGGAACCGAAGACCAGGTCGGCGCGAGTGCCGGTCCAGGTCACCTCGCCGGTGGCGTCGAGGGCCTCGAAGGTCTCCTGGGAGTCGTCGGTGGCCCTCCACGTGGTGCCCAGGTCGAGCAGGTTCACGAAGAAGTCGTTGGTCAACGACCCCGGGTTCCCGGTGAGGACACCGTGGGAGGAGTCCTCGGCGGTGACACCCAGGACGCGGAGCCCGCCCACCAGCACGGTCATCTCTGGTGCGCTCAGGGTCAGCAGGTTCGCCCGGTCGATCAGGAGGTACTCCGTGGGCAGCCGCTGACCCTTGCCGAGGTAGTTGCGGAACCCGTCCGCGGCCGGTTCCAGGGCGGCGAAGGACTCGACGTCGGTCTCCTCCTGGGATGCGTCCGCGCGACCCGGCGTGAACGGGACCTCGATCTCGTGACCGGCGGCCCGGGCGGCCTGCTCGACGCCGGCGCAACCGGCCAGGACGATCAGGTCGGCCAGCGAGATCCGCTTGCCTGAGCTCTGGGAGCTGTTGAAGGACTCCTGCACGCCCTCGAGGGTGCGCAGCACGGTCGCGAGCTCGTCGGGGTTGTTGACCTCCCAGCCGTTCTGGGGCTCCAGACGGATGCGGGCACCGTTGGCGCCACCGCGCTTGTCGCTCCCACGGAAGGTCGATGCCGAGGCCCACGCGGTGCTGACCAGCTGGGCGACGGACAGACCCGAGGCCAGCACCTCGCCCTTGAGGGCGGCGACGTCGTCGCTGGTGACGAGCTCGTGGTCGACCGCCGGGATCGGGTCCTGCCACAGCAACGTCTCCTGCGGCACCTCCGGGCCGAGGTAGCGGGTGACCGGACCCATGTCGCGGTGGGTCAGCTTGAACCATGCGCGCGCGAAGGCGTCCGCGAACTCCTCCGGGTTCTCGTGGAATCGCTGCGAGATCGGCCCGTAGATCGGGTCGAAGCGCAGCGAGAGGTCTGTCGTCAACATCGTCGGGACGCGCTTCGCCGAACCCTCGGCGGGACCGGGGATGGTGCCCGCCCCGGCGCCGTCCTTCGGCTGCCACTGGTGTGCGCCGGCGGGGCTCTTGGTGAGCTCCCACTCGAAGCCGAACAGGTTGTCGAAGAAGCCGTTGCCCCACTGGGTCGGGGTCGAGGTCCAGGTGACCTCGAGACCGCTGGTGATCGCGTGCTCACCCTTGCCGGTGCCGAAGGAGTTCTTCCAGCCCATGCCCATCTCCTCCAGCGGAGCGGCTTCGGGTTCCGGGCCGACGTACTCGTCGGGGTCGGCCGCGCCGTGGGTCTTGCCGAAGGTGTGGCCACCGGCGATCAGCGCGACGGTCTCCTCGTCGTTCATCGCCATCCGGCCGAACGTCTCGCGGATGTCCCTGGCCGCGGCCAGGGGGTCGGGGTTGCCGTTGGGGCCTTCGGGGTTGACGTAGATCAGACCCATCTGCACCGCGGCGAGCGGGTTCTCCAGGTCGCGGTCGCCGGTGTAGCGCTCGTCGCCGAGCCACTCGGTCTCCGGACCCCAGTAGACGTCCTCGTCGGGCTCCCAGACGTCCTCACGGCCACCTGCGAACCCGAACGGCTTGAAGCCCATCGACTCCAGGGCCACGTTGCCCGTCAGGACGATCAGGTCGGCCCAGGACAGGCTGTTGCCGTACTTCTTCTTCACCGGCCACAGCAGCCGGCGTGCCTTGTCCAGGTTGCCGTTGTCGGGCCAGCTGTTCAGCGGCGCGAAACGCTGCTGGCCGGCCCCGGCGCCGCCGCGGCCGTCGCGGATCCGGTAGGTGCCGGCGCTGTGCCACGCCATCCGGATCATGAACGGGCCGTAGTGGCCGAAGTCGGCCGGCCACCAGTCCTGGGAGTCGGTCAGCACCTCGGAGATGTCCTGCTTCACCGCCCCCAGGTCGAGGCTCTTGAAGGCCGCGGCGTAGTCGAAGTCGTCACCGAGCGGGTTCGCGACCGCCGGGTTCTTGGCGAGGATCCTCAGGTTGAGCCGGTCGGGCCACCAGCCACGGTTCCCGCCGCCCTGGGTGGGGTGCGGAGCGCGGCCATCGACGACGGGACACCGGCTGGCGCTGGGCTCACCGGCCTCCTCGTTCATCTCTCCGACGACGGCATCGTGGTGCTCTGGCATGACTCTTCCTTCCGGGGGGATCGTGTTCAGGAACTCGTGGTGGAGCAGGCGGGGCACTGGCCCCAGTAGACGACCTCGGCTTCGTCGATCGTGAAGCCGTGGTCCTCGGACGCGTCCAGGCAGGGAGCTGCACCGACGGCGCAGGGGACGTCGACGATGACAGCACACGACCTGCAGACGAGGTGGTGGTGGTTGTCGGACAGCTGTGGCTCGTAGCGGGCCACCGACCCGGTCGGTTGGATGCGGCGTACGAGGCCGGCGGCGGTCAGCACGCGCAGGACGTCGTACACGGCCTGGTGCGACACCTCCCCGAGCTCGGTGCGGACCATGCCGATCACCGAGTCGGTGTCGGAGTGCGGGTGGTCACGCAGGGCGCTCAGCACGGCCAGCCTAGGTCGAGTGACCCGCAACTGTGCGTCGCGCAGTGCGAGCTCGAAGTCCGGGTCGGGAGGCACGTCTCGCAGTCTGCTCCCTATTCTGGAATGAGTCAAGAGAAGGCCGGAAGCCGAGAAGGGCCCGGCGGTGGCCGGGCCCTTCTGTGGTCAGTACGTCGACCGGTCGTTCGTCGACGCGTCAGGTCAGAGCAGGTCCTTCTCCTCGAGCCACTCCTCGGCCGCGGTCGATGCCGAGGCCTTCTCGTCACCCTCGACGCGGTCGCGCAGCGCGATCAGGTCGTCGGTGGTGAGCTCCGCGGAGACGGCGTTGAGGACCTCGGCGAGCTCCTCGCTGTAGATCGACTCGGCCAGCAGGGGAATGATGTTCTGCGAGGAGATCATGTTCTCAGGGTCCTCGAGCACGACCAGGTCCTCGGCGGTGAGGGCGGGCGAGGTCGTATAGATGTCCGCGACCTGCACGGTGTCGTCGACCAGTGCCTTGACCGTGTCCGGGCCGCCGAAGTCCTCGATCGGCACGAACTTGACGTCGGAGACCCCGTAGACGTCCTTGAGGCCGGGGATGCCGTAGCCGAGCTCGCCGAACTGCGGGTTCGCCCCCAGCACCAACGGTGCGATCTTCTCCAGGTCGCCGATGGTCTTGACGCCCTTGTCGGCCGTCTCACGCGTGACGACGTAGGCGTCCTTGTCCTCTGCCTCGGCAGAGTCGAGCACCCGGAGCTTGTCCTCGGCGATCGCGTCGGTCAGCGCTCCGTCGACCTCCTCGGTGGTCCGCTCGGTGTAGTCGGGGTTGTAGAAGGCGAGCAGGTTGCCGTTGTACTCGGGGATCAGGTTGATCGACCCGTCGCGAAGCGCGGGGATGGTCTGCTGACGCGGACCGATGTTGAACTTGGTCTCGACCTCGATCCCCTTTGCCTCCAGGGCCTGGGCGTAGATCTCACCGAGGATCTCGCTCTCTGGGAAGGCGAAGGAGCCGACGACGATCTTCTCGCCACCCTCGCCGTCGGAGTTGTCGGGCGCGGCGGTGGGGTCGCTGGAGCCGCAGGCGCCGAGCGCGGTCATCAGGCCGACCGCGATCGTGACGGCTCCCAGCTTGGTGATGCGTGGGGTGTTGAACATCAGGCGTGCTTCCCTTCGATTGGACGCGTGGTCATGCGTCTGGTCCGGAGACCGCGGTGGAGGTGCGACGTCGTGCCGAGGAGCTGTTCTCGGTGAGCCCCCGAGTGGCGGTGGCTCGTTGTGCCAGGGCGAACACCCCGTCGACCGCCAGGGCCAGCGCGGTGACGAGGAGTGCTCCGCCCAGGATCAGATCGTAGTCATTGAGCCCGATGCCGCTCGTGATGATCCGGCCCAGGCCACCGAGTCCGGCGTACGACGCGATGGTGACCGTGGCGATGACCTGGAGGACGGCGTTGCGGACCCCACCCACGATCAGGGGGAGTCCCAGCGGGATCTCGACCTGGCTGAGGATCTGCCACTCCGTCATGCCGTTGGCGCGAGCCGCGTCGATCGTGGACCGGTTGACCGACTCGAGCCCCGAGTAGGCGCCGCCGAGCATCGAGGGGATCGCGAGGATGACGAAGGCGATCGTGGCACCGACGATCGGCGCGGTGTCGTAGGACATGAAGTAGCCGAAGACCATCAGCAGGAAGAAGAGCAGGCCCAGCGTGGGCAGCGCGCGCATCGACCCGGTGAAGGCGATCACGAACTGGCGGCCCCTGCCGGTGTGCCCGATGTAGAAGCCGAGGGGGAGTGCGATCACGGCAGCGAGGAGGACGCTGGTCCCGGTGTACAGCAGGTGCTCGACCAGCCGCTCCTGGATGGGCAGCGGGCTGCGGCTGCCGGCCACCCAGTGGTCCGGGTCGAAGATCCAGCGCAGCGCATCGAGGAGGAAGTTCATGGGACACCGACCTTCTCGGTGGTCACGTCGTCCATCACGCCGCCGGGACCGGGAGAGGCGCGTCGTCGGGGCGAGGCGTCGTCCTTCCACGGCATCAGCAGCCTGCCCGCCAGCACGATCACCAGGTCGAAGAGCAGCGCCAGGATCATGCTGAGCAGGATGCCGACCACGACTTCCTCCAGGATGCCGCGCTGCTTGCCGTTGACGAACAGGTAGCCCAGGTTGGCCGACCCGATGATCACGCCGACGGACACGAGAGCGATCGTGCTGACCGAGACCACGCGGATGCCGGCGAGCAGGACCGGCCCCGCCAGCGGCAGCTCGACCCGGAAGAACCGGGCGGCGGGCGAGAACCCCATGGCGGTGGAGGCGTCGAGCGTCGGCGCCTCCACGGAGGCGAGTGCGTCGGCGGCCGACCGCGCCATGATCGCCACACCGTAGATCGTCAGCGCGACGACCAGGTTGGTCTCGTCGAGCACCCGTGTGGGGATGACCAGCGGCAGGATCACGAAGAGCGGCAGCGAAGGGATCGTGAACAGCAGGCTGCCGCCGCCGACCACGATCGTCCGCAGCGCGCGGTTGCGGTTGGCCAGCCAGCCCAGCGGGATCGAGAGCACGAAGCTCAGCACGATCGGGATGATCGAGAGTCGGGCGTGGTTGAGGGTCAGCTCAACGATGAGGTCGAGGTTCTGCGACGTCCATTTCACGGGACGCTCCGGTGCGCGCCCTTCGGCGAGCCGCGCTCGTCGAGCACGCCGACCGGTCGGCCGCTGCCGTCCACGACCAAGGTGGCCCCGCCGTCCTGGTCCTGCTGCCGGAGGAACAGGTCCCGTTTGCCTTTGTCGGCACCGATGAAGGTCGCCACGAAGTCGTCGACCGGGTCGGCGAGGATCTCGGCAGGTGTCCCCGCCTGCGCGATGATCCCGCCCTTGCGGAAGATCACGACCTGGTCGGCGAGGACGAACGCCTCGTCGATGTCGTGGGTGACGAAGACGACCGTCTTGCCCAGCTCGCCCTGGAGCCGGTTGAGCTCGACCTGCAGGTCGGCACGGACGATGGGGTCGACAGCACCGAACGGCTCGTCCATCAGCAAGATGTTGGGGTCGCTGGCCAGCGCCCTGGCCACGCCGACCCGCTGCTGCTGGCCGCCGGAGAGCTGGCGTGGGTAGCGCTCTGCGAGGGCCCGGTCGAGTCCCACCTTGTCCATCAGCTCCAGTGCCTCAGCGCGCGCCTGCTGCTTGGAAACACCGTTGAGCACCGGAACGGTGGCGATGTTGTCGACCACGCGGCGGTGCGGCAACAGTCCCGATGACTGCAGCACGTAGCCGATCCGGCGGCGCAGCTTCACCTTGTCCTCGGTGGCGACATCGACATCGTCGATCAGCACCTGACCGGAGGTCGGCTCCACCATCCGGTTGACCATCCGCAGCAGCGTGGTCTTGCCGCACCCGGAGGAGCCCACGAAGACGGTGGTCTTGTGCGAGGGGAGCACGAAGCTGAAGTCCTCCACCGCCAAGGTGCCGTCCGGAAACTGCTTCGTCACCGAGCGGAACTCGATCATCAGGCCCCTCATTCCGTCAGGAAGTGGTCAGCCTATCCAGATGGCGGTGCGGTTGATCCCTTCTCCGCGCCGGTCGTGTCGGCGCTCATGGCTCTGGCACCTGTCACAGGTGGTCCTGTGTCGCAGGCACCCGGTGGCAGGCAACCGATTGCTGGGTGGACCAGGATGAAGCGCGATCCCCTCGGCGGCTGCACCGCGTTGATGCGCGAGTACGGCGAGACCGCGGGTGCCCAACTCGCCCACTTGTGCCATGTATCTGCTCTCGCGTCCGGAGCACGCCGAGCAGGTGCTCGTCTCGGGCCAGCGCAACTACATGGAAGCGGCGACGTACCGCCCGCTGCGGGTGCTGCTCGGTGACTGCCTGCTCACCAGCGAGGGCATGACGTGGGCGGCGGGCCACGCTGACGAGCCGGCTGCGCCTCGACCTGGCTCCCGGCGCAGTGGTGCGTCCACGGGCAGCAATCACGCTGCACCCCGTGGGCGAGGTGCCGATGCAGGTCGCGAGGCGACCGGCGCGCTGACTCGGGCGCGTTCGCGGGCTCTCGGCAGACGGGTCGTCGGGCTGCGACAGCGCGCGCAGGATCGGCCGCATGGGGGGTGGCTCCTGGTCGGTTGTTGGAACGTGTGATCAAACTCCGTTTTGAACGAACGTTCCAACAACGGGGGAGAGGCCATGGGCCGGATCATGGTTGGCGAGCAGGCGTCGGGAGCCGGGTGTTCGGTCGGTGGTATCAGCCGACGCCCGCCCGGCAGTCCGGGCGGTTTCAGGAGTTCGTGATGTCGAGCGACCTGCGGTCGAGCCACCGCGGTGTCGCAGCGCGATAGGCCTCGTACTCGACACCGAACAGGTCCAGCAGAGCAGGCTCCTCGGCCGCGATCTGGAGCCGGTCGATGAACACGATGAAGCCCGCCACCGGGAAGAGCGCGACCCAGGAACCTCGCCGGATCGCGTTGGCGACCAACACACCCGCCAGCCCGACGTACATCGGGTTGCGGGTGATCGCGTTGGCGCCGGTGGTCACCAGGAACGATGCCTCCTCGGGGCGGAACGGCTCGACGGTCGTGCCCCGCCGCCGGAACTGGTGCACCGTCGTCGCGGCCATCGTCACCGACGACACGGCGACGATCGCCGCCGCTGCGGACCGAGCGACGGTGGGAGTCGGCCGGGGGCCGCTGACCGCCCGCTGAGCGACCACGGCCGCCAGCGCCGCGAGAGGAGGGGGTACGCGCATCACACCCACCACCTTCGTCCCACGGCACGCGGCTGTCGAGTCCGACCGTGCGACCCGGGTGCGCGCCGGCGTCCCGAGACCATCGGGGCGTACGACAGTTTGCTCAGTCGTTGATCGCCTCGACGCCGAGGCGCCTGAGCTCCTCGACCCGGTCCCGCATGTGCTGGAGGACCTCGGGGGAGTGCGGCTCCCAGTCGAGGACCTCATCGAGCACCCGGAGTGGGTCCCTGGTGCGGTAGGACCTCGTCGGGTTGCCCGGGAACTTCTGGTCCGTCAGGTTCGGGTCGTCCTCGAACGGGCCCGTTGGCTCGACCCGGTAGATCCTGCCGGGCCCCTCGCCCAACGCCAGCTCCGCACCCCAGGTGGCCGCGTCCAGAGTGGCGGTCAGGTAGATGAAGTTCGCCCGCACTCGATTGCCGAAGTTGGAGCCGTGGCCCGGCTCGAGAAGGTCCCCCGGCTGCAGGTCGGCCTTCGTGCCGTGGAAGAAGGGCCCCGCGTCCGGTCTCACGGACGGTTTCGGTTCGCTCCCCGCCCCGGATGGTGCGTTCACCCGGACATCATCGCCCAACGGGCGCCAGCGGGCCGTGACCGCGCCGGCTGTCGCATTTGCCGTGCCCATTGGTGGTTCGGCCGCCATGACGTCGTCGTGATAGGCAGGAACAGTGACTGACACCACGAATCTCGGAACCCCCTTTCACGATCTCGACGCGTTCATCGAGCTGCCCCGCGGCTCAGGTCTGCGGCTCTCCCCGGACGGTTCTCGTCTGGTCACCGCCGTGCAGACGCTGAACTCCGAACGCACCAAGTGGCTGACCGCGCTCTGGGAGGTCGACCCCACGGGGGAGACACCTGCGCGGCGGCTGACCCGCAGCGCCAAGGGCGAGTCCGGCGCAGCGTTCCTGCCCGACGGCTCGATGCTGTTCACCTCCGCACGCCCCGACCCCGAGGCTGAGGACGACGAGGACGACGTCTCGATGCTCTGGCTGCTCCCGGCCGGTGGTGGCGAGGCTCGCGTGGTGGCGTCCCGGCCCGGTGGCGTCGGTGAGGTCCGGGTTGCGTCCGGCAGCGGCACGGTGGTGCTCGAGTCGGCCACGCTTCCGTCCTCGCAGGACCACGACTCCGAGGAGAAGAAGCGCAAGGAGCGCAAGGACAAGAAGATCCGCGCGATCCTGCACGAGAGCGTGCCGGTGCGCTTCTGGGACCACGACCTCGGCCCGGACGCCCCCCGCATCTTCGCCGGGGCCCTGGACGAGTCGGCCGGCACCGACGACGCCCGGATCGAGCTGACCGACCTCACCCCCGACGCCGGCCGCGCGCTCGAGCGGCTCGACTTCGACGTGAGCCCGGACGGTGCCACCATCGTGAGCACCTGGGCCGTACCCGAGCGAGGCGGACTGCGTATCGCCCTGGTCGTGGTCGACGTCGCGACCGGCGAGCGTCGCGTCCTGCTCGACGACCCGGAGGCGGAGTTCGACAGCCCCAGGTTCAGCCCCGACGGCACCCGACTGGTCGCGGTCCGGGAGAAGCGCTCCACCCCGAACGACCCCGGCGACCGCCGGATCGTGGTCGTGGACGTAGCGGGCGGCTCCGTGCGCGACCTGACCGGCGACTGGGACCACTGGCCCGCCGGCCCGATCCAGTGGACCCCCGACGGATCGGCACTGGTGCTCGCGGCCGACGAGGACGGCCGCGCACCCGTGTTCTCGATGAACGCCGAATCGGGAGAGGTCACGCGGCTGACCGCGGACGACTTCGCCTACTCCGACGTGCAGGTCTCACCCGACGGCAGCACGGTCTACGCGATGCGCACGTCGTACGCCGAACCTGCGCGACCGGTCCGGCTCGACGCCAGGACCCCTGACCAGGAGTCCGTGGCGCTGCGAGGACCAAGTGAGCCACCTGCGCTCCCGGGCACGCTCGTCGACGTCGAGGTCACCGCGGAGGACGGCACCAGGGTGCGTTCCTGGCTGGCACTGCCCGACGGCGCCTCGGCCGACAACCCGGCGCCGCTGCTGCTGTGGATCCACGGAGGTCCGCTCGGCTCGTGGAACGCCTGGTCGTGGCGCTGGACGCCGTGGATCGCCGTCGCGCAGGGCTACGCCGTACTGCTGCCCGACCCTGCGCTCTCCACCGGCTACGGGCTGGACTTCATCGCCCGAGGCTGGGGGGCCTGGGGCGGGGCGCCGTACACCGACCTGATGGCCGCGACCGACGGCTGCGTCGCCCGCGACGACATCGACGAGACCAGGACCGCAGCGATGGGCGGGTCGTTCGGTGGCTACATGGCCAACTGGGTCGCCGGGCACACCGATCGGTTCAAGGCGATCGTGACTCACGCGAGCCTGTGGGCGCTGGACCAGTTCGGGCCTACCACCGACGCGCCCTGGTACTGGGGGCGTGAGATGACCCCGGAGATGGAGGCGGCCAACTCGCCGCACCGCTTCGTCGACGACATCGTCACGCCGATGCTCGTGATCCACGGCGACAAGGACTACCGGGTCCCGATCGGGGAGGGTCTGCGGCTGTGGGCCGAGCTGGCGGCGCGGGCCGAGGCCGAGGACGGCGAGATGCCGCACAAGTTCCTGTACTTCCCCGACGAGAACCACTGGATCCTGACTCCGCAGCACGCGAAGATCTGGAACCAGACGGTGCTGGCCTTCGCCGACCACCACGTGCTCGGCAAGGACTGGCAGACCCCCGAGCTGCTGGGGTGACCCCTAGGCTCGGCGCATGATCGACCTGCGCTCCGACACCGTCACCCGACCCACCCAAGGCATGCGCCGCGCGATGGCCGAGGCGGAGGTGGGCGACGACGTGTACGGCGAGGACCCCACAGTCCTGCGCCTGCAGGACCGGGTCGCGGAGCTCTTCGGTCACGAGGCGGCGCTGTTCACGCCCACCGGTTCCATGGCCAACGTGCTGGCACTGGCCGCACTCGTGGGCCCGGGACAGGAGGTGCTGTGCGAGTCGCGCGCGCACATCCTGCGTGCCGAGCTCGGGGCGCACGGTGCGTTCACCGGCCTGACGAGCCGCACCTGGATCGACGAGCAGGGCCAGGTCGACCTCGAAGCGATCCAGACGATGTACGCCCCCGACATGGGGCCGTTCTTCGTGCGGACGACGGCGATCTCGGTGGAGAACACGCACAACTTCGCCGGCGGCACGGTGCTGCCGATCCAGGACCTGCGCGGGCTACGGGCCTGGGCCGATGCGGTCGACTGCGGGGTGCACATCGACGGGGCCCGGATCTGGAACGCCCACGTGGCACACCGGGTGCCGCTGCACGCCTACGGCGCGGTGGCCGACACGATGGCCGTGTGCCTGTCGAAGGGACTCGGCGCGCCCATCGGCTCGCTGATGCTGGGCTCGGCCGACCAGGTCGCTGCGGCCCGGGTGCTGCGCAAGCGGCTCGGCGGCGGGATGCGGCAGGTCGGTGTGCTCGCTGCCGCGGGACTCTACGCGCTCGACCACCACCTCGAGCGGCTCGCCGAGGACCACGAGCACGCCCGCCTGCTGGCCGCGGCCTGCGGGCAGGAGCCCGACCTGACCGAGACCAACATCGTGGTCGTCGACGTGCCCGACGCGCCGGCTGTCGTGGCTGCGGCGAAAGAGCACGGTGTGCTGGTCGGCGCCGTCGGCCCCACGAAGGTGCGGATGCTCACCCACCTCGACGTCTCGCGCAGTGACGTCGAGACCGCCGCGAAGGTGCTCGGGGGACTCCTCGGCTGATCGGCGGGGTGGCCGGGTTCAGGTGGCCGGGCGGGGGTGGTCGGTTGAGGTGGCCGGTTTCCCAGGTTAAGAACCCGAACTTGCTCTTCACACACGACGCGTGGTGTGTGAAGAGGCGATAACCCCTCCTAACCTGGGAAACCGAGGGCCCAGCACCACCAAGCTCAGCTGCGTCGGCCCACGGCCGCCGGGAGTTGGCGTACGGCCTTCGCCAGCGCCCGGAGCTCGGAGCCGAACAGGGCCTGGGGGCCGTCGCAGAGGGCGTGCTCGGGGTCTGGGTGCACGTCCACGATCACCCCGTCCGCGCCGACTGCGATCGCCGCACGGGAGAGCGGTACGACGAGGTCGCGGCGACCGCCCGCGTGGGAGGGGTCCACGATGATCGGCAGGTGGCTGATCGCCTGCACCACCGGGATGGCGGAGATGTCGAGGGTGTTGCGCGTGCTGGGCTCGAAGGTCCGGATGCCGCGCTCACACAGGACCACGTCGAGGTTGCCGCGCTGGGCGACGTACTCCGCGGCCATCAGCCACTCCTCGATGGTGGCGGTCATCCCGCGCTTGAGCAGGACCGGTTTGCCGCACTCACCGACGGCCTGAAGCAGACCGAAGTTGCCGGCGTTGCGGGTGCCGATCTGGAGCATGTCGGCGTACTCGGCCACCACGGGCACGTCGCGAGCGTCCACCACCTCGGTGACCACGGGTAGCCCGGTGACCTCCCGGACGTCACTGAGGATCTTGAGTCCCTCCACACCCAGCCCCTGGAAGGCGTAGGGGGAGGTGCGTGGCTTGAACGCGCCGCCTCGCAGGAGGGTGGCACCCGCAGCCTTTGCCATCTCGGCGGCTTCGAGAGTCTGCTGGGCCGACTCCACGGCGCACGGCCCGGCGATGAACGTGAACGTGTCGGGGCCGATCGGCACCTGGTGGCCCGGCGCGCCGATGTGCACGGTGGAGCGCTCGGGATGGTGCTGCAGGCTGACCAGCTTGAAGGGGTCCGAGATCCGGTGCACGTCCTGCACCCCGGCCATGCCTCGCAGGTTCAGGCCGTGGAAGGACTCGATGTCGCCGACCAGACCGATGATGGTGCGCACCACCCCGCGGCTCACGAACGCCTGCCCACCCGTCTCCTCGACGCGCTGGGTGACGTGGGCGATCTGCTCCTCCGTCGCCCCGGGTGACATCACTACGACCATGGCAGCAGGCTAGGCCCCGTCGTCCGAATGTCGGACGGCGGATCCAGCATGCGGTCGTCACACGGCGATGTGCGTGACCTCGGCCTCGATCCGGCGGCGGGGGACGAGCTCCACGATCAGCATCGCCGCGAGCACGAGAGCGCCGCCGACCAGCATCCGCCCGGTGGCGTCCTCCCCGCCGAGCAGCACCGCGAAGAACGCGGCGAAGACCGGTTCGGTGCTCATGATGATCGCCGTCCTCGTCGGCGGCAGATGCGCCTGCGCCCAGGTCTGGCCGAGCATGGCCGCCGCGCCCGCGAACAGTGCCATGTAGGTCACCGACAACCAGTCCGCGCCGCTCTGGGGCAGCACGATCCCGCCGGGAGCGGCGGCCACCGAGCAGATCACCGCGATCACCACGATCTGGAGGATCGACATGCCCAGGGCGTCGCGCGCGTTGGACCAGGCGCCGAGGCCGACGATGTGCAGCGCGTAGATGACTGCCGAGAGCAGGGTGAGCGTCTCGCCGTACCCCAGACCGAGACCGGCGCCGACGTCGCCCAGCGTGAGTACGCCGAGCCCGGTGACCGCGAGCAGCACGGCGAGCCAGGTGAGGGAGCCGATCCGCGTCCGCAGCAGCACGGCGGCGAACAGGGGAGTGAGCACGACGTACATGCCCGTGATGAAGCCGGACACGCTCGCGGCCGTGGTGGCAAGCCCCGCGGTCTGGAGGATCTGGGCGACCCCGTAGAGCGCACCGAGGATCAGCGCGTGACGACGTCGGTCCGGGGAAAGCCGGCCCACCGCTCGCGGGGCGACCAGGAGCATCGCGACGGAGGCGAGCGTGAACCGGACCGCGAGGAAGTCCAGCACCGGCACCCGGTCGAGCAGGTCGTGGATCAGGTAGAAGGTCGACCCCCAGCTGGCAGTCATCGCCAGGAGCGCCAGCGTGGCCAGCAGCGTGACCCGGGTGGGAGCAGGGGCCGGACGCATGCGCGCAGCCTAGAGAGGCGTACGCCGCACCACCGACCCGGATCGACCTCGGCCTGCGGACCTCATGCCCCGGGACGTCATACGAACCGTGCGCTTGAACCCTCGATTCGGATGACGTCCCAGCATCACCGGGGGGGAGGCGGGCGGAGTCGAGCGGGTGGAGCGGAGTCGGTGTCAGACCGGGCTGCCGGTGCGGGTGATCCGGCGTTCGTGTGCCCGCACCGCCCGCACGTAGACCTTCGTGTCGTCGAAGAACCCGTGGCGCCGGACCGCCCCGAGACCCTGGTAGTAGGCGGCGATGGCCCGGTTGTCGCGACGTGTCCACGAGCGCAGCACCCGGATCGTCATCACCCCGGCCAGCACGTTGTCGTGGGTGTCGCGCAGCCGCAGCTTGCGCCCGACGTACCACCGCATCCAGCGACCCGTGCCCGGCATCACCTGCATCACGCCGATGGCGCCGGCCGAGGAGACGCGGTGCTGCTGCCAGCCCGACTCCTGCCAGGCGATGGCCAGGGCGAGCTTGGGGGGTACGTCGTAGCGGCGCGCGGTCGCCACGACGAGGCGGCGCACCTGTGCACGCGACATCTTGTGGTGCCGCCAGCCACGCGGCGGGGTGGTGGCGTGCAACGCGGGTCTCGCTGCCGCACGGCGGGTCTTGGCCTTCTTGTGCTTGCGCACCTTCGAGGTGGCCGGGCCGGAGACCTTGCTCTTCCGAGGCTTGGCGCGGGCCTTGCGGGCTGCGGAGACCACCACCGGGATCCGGAGCACCTGGCCCTGGCGAAGTCGTGCCTTCGGACCCAGGCCGTTCAGCCGGATGAGCTCGGCGGTCCAGGCGTGGTAGCGGACGGCGAGCCCGGTCGCGGTGTCCCCGGGGCGCACCTTGTGTCGCACGATGTCGCGGTCGGGATGACCCGGCCACGGCTTCGCCTCGGCGGTCGCTGCCGGTGCGGACGAGGGGAACGCGGTCACCGGGAGCAGCGCGAGCGTGGTCACCACACCTGCGAGCGCGGCAAGTCGGACGGTTGCTCTCATGTGCACCTCCGTCGGCTGACGGGCCATGGTGCTGTCCCCCAGAGGACCCCGTTCGGCCCGACAGCGCGGCAAGCCCCGACGTTACCAGTGTGACTGGAGTGACGAAAGTGACAGATGTGGCGAGGACTTCCGCACGCCTCCGCAGAACCCCGCCGGGGGACTGCCGGTCAGACGACGTCGACCACGACCACGCTGCCCTTGGGCGCCTTCGTGCCGGCCTTCGGATTGGTCGCCACGACGTACTGCACACCGATGTAGAGACTGGCCCGCCGCACGCTCACCCGGAAACCGGCCGCGGTCAGTCGCTCCTTCGCGGCGTCGAGACCCATGCGGACCACGTCCGGGACCTCGACGAGCACCGGCCCGTCCGAGACGACCAGTGAGATCACGTCGCCCTTCTGCCCCGTGCCCGAGTCCGGGCTCTGCGTGACGATGCTGCCCTTGGCCACGGTGTCGCTGTTGACCTGCGTGGGCTTGACCTCGAAGCCGAGCTTCTCGAGCGCCTTGGTGGCCCGCGCCGCGGGCTTGCCGGTGAAGTCGGGGATCTTGATCGGCCGCGGCCCCCTGCTGAGGATCACGTCCACCGCTGTGTTGCGGCGCAAGGAGGTGCCCACCTTCGGGTCCGTGCCGACCACTCGTCCCTTGGGCACCTTCTCGTGGAACTGCTGGACCAGGTCGCCGTACTCGAGCTTGGCCTCGTCGAGCGCGAACTGCGCGTCGTCGAGGGTCTTGCCGCGCACATCGGGGACATCGTGTCGCTCCGGCCCCAGTGAGATCACCGCGCCGACCGTGCCGTCCTTGAGCACCCGGTCCCCGGGGCCGGGGTCCGTCGAGACCACGAAGCCCTTGGCGACGGTCTCCGAGTAGGACTCCTCGGAGACCTCCATCGCGAGGCCCGCCTTGTCGAGCTTGACCCGAGCAGCCGCCTCGCTGAGGTTGAGCACGCCGGGTGTCGTGGTGTAGCGGGCGATGCCGAAGTACCAGCCGCCCAGAGCCGCCAGCAGCGCCAGCACCAGCACGGTGGAGAGCAGCACGGCGCCGCGTCGTGACCGCTTCTGCGGGCGCACCGGTGGGGGATCGCCCCGGCGGAACGGCGGTGGGGGCGGTAGCACGAGATGGTCGCGCTCCTGGTCGTAGACCTCGTCGTCGGCAAGGGCCACCAGCTCTTGGGGCTCCAAGATCTGGGCGGGCAGCTCGCCGGTCGGGGTCCGGTCAACGCCCACGGGTCGGGTGGGGGTCAGGTCGGCGACGAGGTCTGGGTCGCTCGTCACGCCGTGCTCGAGGGCGTTGCGCACCCGCCGGACCTGGTGGAGCAGCATCCGGGCGTCCGCGGGCCGCAGGGCCGGGTCGCGGGCGGTCGCGCGGGCGACCAGCGCGTCGACGTACGGCGGGATGCCGCGCGTTGACGCCGACGGGGCAGGGATGTCCTCGTGGACGTGCTTGTAGGCCACTTGGATCGGGCTGTCGGCCTGGTGGGGCTTGTGCCCGGTCAGCATCTCGTAGATGAGCACTCCGGCGGCGTACACGTCCGCGCGGGCGTCGGCCTTGCCGTTGACCACCAGTTCGGGGGAGAGGTAGGACACGGTGCCGATCAGCACCCCTCCGGTGGCGGTGTGCTGGGTCTCGGAGTTGATCGCCCGGGCGAGTCCGAAGTCGGCGACCTTGACCCGGCCGTCGTCGGCCATCAGCACGTTCTCCGGCTTGACGTCGCGGTGCAGGATCCCGGCGTCGTGTGCGGCGCCCAGCGCGCTGAGCACCGGCTCGATCACCGAGAGCGCCTTCGCCGGCGACATCGGCGCTTCCTTGCGGATCAGGTCGCGCATCGTCAGCCCGGGGACGTACTCCATGACCAGGAACAGCGTGCCGTGGTCGTCACCGGTGTCGAAGACGGCGACGACGTTGTGGTGGGCCAGCCGGGCGGCCGAGCGGGCCTCTCGCTGGAAGCGGCGCACGAACTCGTCGTCGTCGACCAGGCCCTCGTGCATGACCTTCACGGCCACGGTGCGGTCGAGCCTCAGGTCGGTGGCCTCGTAGACGGTCGCCATCCCGCCGCGGGCGATCTTGGGGCCCACGCGGTATCTGCCGTCGAGGACACGCCCGATGAGCGTGTCGGCAGTGCGCTCCACGGTCTCCTCCATGGTCGGGCTGGGGAAGGTATCCCGACTGACCAGCCACTTTAGATGCTCGCAGGCCCCAGACCCGGGAGGTGCGCGGCTCGGCTGAGCGTGATGGGAGCATGTCCGGGTGAGCGAGAACACAACCGATGACGCCCTGGCAACCCTGATCGCCGACTGGCTGGACTGGAAAGCGGTGGCCACCGAGCTCGGGGTCAGTGTCAGCAAGGTGCGCCAGCTGATCCGCGAGCACCACCTCGCAGCCGCCGTACCCGCACCGGGCGCCGGTCAGCGGATCCCGGCCGAGCTCGTCATGGACGGGGAGATCGTCAAGGGCGTCCCCGGCCTGCTCACCATGTTCTCCGACGGTGGGTGGGACGACCGCGAGATCCTGACCTGGCTGTTCACCGCCGACGACTCGCTCCCCGGCCGCCCGATCGACGCACTCCGGGAGAACCGTGGCTCCGAGGTCAAGCGACGGGCGCAGGCGATGGCCCTGTAGCTGGGGGACTGCAGGTTTCACTGGGGCCCCAGTGAAACTGCCACTTCCCCCACGTTGCAACAGGTGGGAAGTGGCGGTTTAACGGGGGCCCCAGTGAAACCGCAGAGTCACACCGTCCGCTGGGTGGCCTCCGCGGCAAGCCCGGTGAGCACCTGGCGGGCGTGGTCGGTGACGTCGGCGGCGGCGAGGGCGTCGAGCGCGCGTCGGGTGAGCTCGGTGATCACCGACTCCACCTGCATCCGCGCGCCCGACGACTCGATCAGCTGGCACAGCCGGGCGACCTCCTCGGTGGTCAGTGTGGTGCCGAGGGCGGCATCGAGCACCTTGGCGTCGGCCGGGGAGAGGGCGTCGAGGGCCAACGAGACCAGCACGGTGCGCTTGCCCTCGATCAGGTCGTCCCCGGCCGGCTTTCCGGTCACGGCGGGGTCACCGAAGACCCCCAGCAGGTCGTCGCGGAGCTGGAACGCCTCGCCCAGTGGCAGCCCGAACCGACTGAGCTGCGCGATCTGGTCCGTGCTGGCGCCGGCCAGGGAGGCTCCGATGTGCAGCGGCCGCTCGATGGAGTACTTGGCGGACTTGTAGCGCAGCACGGTCATGGCGGTGTCCACGTCGGCCGCGCCGCGGGCCTGGGCCGAGACGTCGAGGAACTGGCCGGTGACCACCTCGCTACGGGTCAGGTCGAAGAAGCCGAGGGCGGCGAGGACCCGGTCGGGCGGCAGGCCACAGGTGCGCAACAGCTCGTCGGACCAGCTCAGCAACAGGTCGCCGAGGAGGATCGCCGCGGACGCGCCGTACTGCTCGGGACTCGCAGCCCACCCCTGCTCACGGTGCAGCTGCTCGAAGGCGCGGTGCGTGGCCGGCCGGCCCCGGCGTACGTCGGAGGCATCCATGTAGTCGTCGTGGACCAGTGCGCTGGCATGCAACAGCTCCAGCGACGCGCAGGCGCGGACCAGCGAGTCCGGGTCAGCCGGCTTGGCGACGGACTGGTGGCCCCACCAGCAGAACGCTGCTCTGAAGCGCTTCCCGCCGGAAACGCTGGTGCGTGCGTGCTCGACGAGTCGGCGGGCGTCAGGGCCGAGTAGGTCGAGCCACGCTGCCTGAGAGTCGACGAAGTCCTGGAGGGTCGCTTCGACGGAGTCGCGGAACCCGGGGGCGTCCCATTCCTCGTGCTGCACAGTCACCCGGCGAGCGTAGACCCGTATTCTCGGCGGCATGTCTCAGGGCCCTGCGCGCATCGGCGACCTTCTCAAGCGCGGCGAGCGGGCTGTCTCCTTCGAGTTCTTCCCGCCGAAGGACGAGGCCGGCGAGGAGGTCCTCTGGCGCTCGATCCGTGAGCTCGAGCCGCTGCGGCCGACATTCGTCTCGGTGACCTACGGCGCGGGCGGTACGACGCGGGACCGCACGATCGCTATCACCGGACGCATCGCCCAGGAGACCTCGATGCTCCCGATGGCGCACCTGACCTGCGTCGGGCACACCACCGAGGAGCTGACCCGGATCCTGGAGGCGCTCACCGGAGCCGGCGTACGCAACGTGCTCGCCCTGCGTGGCGACCCGCCCGGTGGCCCGGGCACGGCGTGGGTCTCGACTGCCGGCGGCTTCGAGTACGCCTCCGAGCTGGTCGCCTTCATCCAGCAGTCAGTCGAGGTGTCGATCGGAGTCGCAGCCTTCCCTGAGGGGCACCGCGATGCTGCGACGCTCGATGCCGACGTGGCCGTGCTCAAGGCGAAGCACGATGCGGGCGCGGAGTTCGCTGTCACCGAGATGGTGCTGCGAGCCTCCGACTACTTCGGGCTCGTGGAGCGTGCAAGTGCTGTCGGGGTCGACTTCCCGATCGTCCCGGGCATCATGCCGATCCTGAACTTCGGCTCGATGAACAAGATGGTCGAGCTTTCCGGCCGAGACATTCCCGCCGACGTGATGGCGCGGCTCGTGCCGCTCCAGGACGATCCCGTCGCCGTACGCGCCGAGGGCATCGCCATCGCGACCGAGCTCTGTGACGAGCTGCTCGGCGGGGGCGCTCCGGGACTGCACTTCTACACGCTGAACCGGTCCAAGGCGACCCGGGAGATCTACGCGGCGCTGTCCTTGCACGCGTGAGCTCGGTCGTGCACCGGTTTCCCAGGTGATGAACCCCAACTGCCTCTTCACACACCGCGCACCGTGTGTGAAGAGGCAACATGACTTCTTCACCTGGGAAACCGGACCCGGCCGCCCCCACCGAAACCGCCCCGCACCGACCTACGCGGGGCCGATCGACTGGGCCACCAGTGCGGCGGACAGGCCGACCGAGGGCAGGCCCGCGCCCGGTGTGGCGTGGGCGCCGGCCGCGTAGACGCCGGGCACGGGTGTGGTGGGTCCGAGCCGGCGGGTGACGGTGCTGCGCCCCTGCCAGAGCACGCCGTACGGCGACCCGCCCCACTGCTCCACCAGCTCGCGCGGTGAGCGGTCGACGCGCACCTCGACCTGGTCACGCACCCGGATCCCGGCGCGCTGCAGGGCCGTGACGATGTCCTCGGCGAGCTTGCCGCGACCGAGGACCGTCCAGGCGTGGGCGCCCGCGGGCGCGGTGCCGCCCGTGCGGAGCACCAGCATCGGGTCCCCGTGCAGCACCACCTCGTGCGGCAGGTCCTGGACGTCGCCGACCAGTCCGATGTAGGCGGTCACCGGGGGGATGACCGGCATCGTGCGCGCCACCAGCGGCGCGAGGGTCGGCAGCCGGCGCGGGTCGATGGCACAGACCACGTGATCGGCGTCGATGACCCCGTCGGCCGTGCGGACACCCGCCACCCGGCCGGCTGAGAGCTCGAGGTCGAGGGCGGCGGTGGAGAGCAGCACGGTCACACCGCGGGTGCGCAGGCGGTCGACCAGCGCGTCGGCCAGCGCGCCGAGGCCCCCTGGGACCGTCCAGGCGCCGAAGTTGCGTTCGATGTAGCTCCACATCCCCACCCAGGCAGGGACGTTGCGCAGGTCGTGGCCCTCGAGCGCCGCCGGGTAGCCGGCCATCTGGCGCAGTCGCTCGTCCTTGAGGCTGCGCTGCAGCAGCTTGTGCAGCATCAGCCGGGAGCCGAGGAGCTCCTTGGTGTCCTTGCTGGCGTGCTCGGCGGCGTACGGACGCTCCATCCAGTCCCGGCGCAGGGCCTCCCAGACATCTGCGAACTTGTCGACGTAGGCCGCCCATTCCTGGCCCAGACCACGCCCGAGGGCGGTCTCCACGGCCTCGATCTGGTCGGCTCGGCTACCGCCCGGCAGGTCGACCTCGGTGCCGTCCTCGAACAGGTGCCGGTGCGCCGGCTGCACGGGCACCAGGTCGAGCTCCTTCTCGAGCGGGCGACCCGACTTGCGGAACAGGTCACGCAGGACCGCCGGCAGGAGCGTGTGGGTGGGTCCTGCGTCCCAGCGGAAGCCGTCCTGCTCGACGTAGCCGAGGGCACCCCCGAGCCGGGCACTCGCCTCCAGCAGGGTGACGTCGTGGCCGTTCTTGGCCAGGCGCGCGGCGCACGCGAGCCCTCCGAAACCGCCACCGACCACCACCACGCGCGCCATGGCGGTCACCCTACGGGCGCGTGCGTCACTCCATGTCCAGCTCGTCGGCACCGGTCAGCCGCCGCAGCTCGGGGTAGGTGCTGCTGAACACGGCTGCTGGGTGACCGGCGGCGGCCCAGATCTCGTCGTACCTGCGCAGCCACGGGTCCAGGTAGGTGCGCACTGGCGCAGGGTGGTCGAAGGGGGAGACACCGCCGATGACCTGGCCGGTGTGTCGCCGGACGAAGTCCGGACTGGCCCGCTTCAGCTCGTTGATCGCGAGCCCCGTGGCGACCTTGCCGGTGTCGACCCGGTGTGCGCCGCTGGTCAGCAGCAGGAGGGGCTCCCCGTCGGCGGCGAACAACAGGCTGTTGGCGATCGCGCCGACCTCGCACCCGAGGGCCTCCGCGGCGAGCGCCGCGGTGTGCACCGAGTCGGGCAGCACCACGATCCGGCCCTGCCCGCCGCGGGTGGCCAGCTCGGCCCGGAACCGGGCGATGCCGGGGTGCTCGGTGGGGTCTCCCGAGTGGTCTGGGGAGTGGTCTGGGGAGTGGGGGCGGTCCATGGGCCGCAACGTAGCGAACCGGGTGTGGATCCGGGCTTGACGGGTTGTCGGAGGGGAGGTGTACCTTGGAGGTGTTCGAACAAGTGTTCGAACACTTGCCCTGGTGGAGGGTGACCTCGACCCCCATCCTCCGCCAGGGCACCGACAGCGGGTCGAACGGCTGCGAGACACCAGTGAGGAGCTAGACGTGCGGCGGTACGACGACCCGGTTGAGGTGCGCAAGGGCGCAGACGAGGATCCCGACCAGTTCCTGTGGCGGGGACGGTTGTGGCAGGTGCGTGAGGTGGTCGCGCACTGGGTGGAGACCGGCGCGTGGTGGGCCAACCGGCGCACCACGGACCAGCCCGGTCAGCAGCCCGGTCAGCAGCCCGGTCAACAGCCAGCAGAGATGGTCGACACCGACCTCCTGCGTGAACGCGAGGTGTGGCGGGTGGCAGCGGCCCGGGGAAGGGTAGCTGCCCTCCAGTCACCCGAGCACGACCCCGGATACGGGGTCTTCGACCTGGTCTTCAGCTGGTCCGAGGGCAGCTGGCAGCTCGTCCGGGCGATGGACTAGAGGAGGCACCGATGACCCAGCAGCTGAGCATGAGCGCTCCCGTCTTCCTGCCCGCGGCGACCCACTCCTACCTCCAGCGGGCCGCCGAGTCGCTGCGCGAGGCGATCACCAGCGACAGCGTCCCGGAGCGCTACGCCCATGCCCACGTCTCCGCGCTGCGGGCGACCGCGGCGGTGCTGGCGGCGCGGGCGCAGCCGACGCTCACGGGGCGCCGACGCCAGAAGAACGCCTGGGTGCTGCTCACCGAGGTGGCACCGGAGTTCAGCGAGTGGGCGGGCTTCTTCGCCGCGGGCGCCGCCAAACGGGCGGCTGCCGAGGCCGGGTCGCGCCGCGCGGTCACCGAGCGGGAGGCCGACGACCTGGTGCGGGATGCCGACCGGTTCCTGGCGCTGGTGGAGACCTCCCTGGGCCTGACCGAGCACGTCCCGATCCGCGTCGCCTGAGGGGCAGGACGTGACTGATCCATTCGTGCACCTCCACGTGGCGTCGGGCTACTCGCTGCAGTACGGCGCCTCACACCCACGGACGCTGGTCGAGCGGGCCGCCGAGCAGGAGATGGACACCCTGGCGTTGACCGATCGGGACGGCACCTACGGGGCGGTCCGGTTCGTCAAGGCCGCCATGGCGGCAGGGATCCGACCGGTGCTCGGTGTCGACCTCGCCTTCGCGGCAATCGAGCAGCAACCCTCGGCGGTGCGCCCCCGCACCCCGGTCCGGGGCGGCGCCTTCCGTGACCCGGGGCTGCCCCGGGTCACCCTCCTGGCGAGCGGGAAGAGCGGCTGGGCGGCGATCTGCCGGCTGGTCTCGGCCACCCACCAGTCCGGACTGCGCGGCACCCCGGTGTGCACCCCCGACCTGGTGGCCGCGCACGTGGCCGGGCAGGACGTCCGGGTGCTGCTCGGACCGACCTCGGAGCTGGGCCGGGCCGCCACGCTGCGGCGCGACGACCTCGGCGAGGCGGTGCTGCGCAGGTGGCTCGACCTCGTCGGGCCGGAGCGGCTCGTCGTGGAGGTCGTCTCCCACCGGCTGCCGGGATCGGGCCCGGGGTCCTCCCCGCACGCCGCCCGGATGGCCGGGTTGGCCCGAAGACGGGCGGGCGGTGCCGGGGTCCCGGTGGTGCTGTCGAACGCGGTCCGGTTCGCCGACCGGCTGGACGCCCCGACGGTGGACGTCCTCGATGCTGCCCGCCGACTGGTGCCGATGGACGTGCGTCATCTGGACCGGCGCAACGCCGAGGGGTTCTTGAAGTCCGGCAAGCAGATGCACGAGGTCGCCGAGGAGATCTGTCGCTTCGCGGGGTTGGGGGAGCACCGCGCCCGGGGTGCCACCGAGCTGCTCGCCGCCACCCGCACGCTCGCCGACCAGTGCGTCCTCGACCCGCGCACCGACCTCGGGATCGGGGAGGTGCACTTCCCCGAGTTCGAGGTCGACTCCGCCGACGTCGAGCTGCGCAGCCGCTGCGAGGGGTCGATCGGCTGGCGCTACGGCACCGCCCCGAGACAGCGGATCTGGAAGCGGCTCGACGACGAGCTGCACACCATCGGCCAGCTGGGGTTCGCCTCCTACTTCCTCACCGTCGGAGACGTCACCACGATGATCCGCACCATGGGCATCCGCAGCGCGGCCCGCGGGTCGGGGGCGGGCAGCCTGGTCAACTACCTGCTCGGGGTCTCCGGGGTGGACCCGATCCGGCACGGTCTGCTGATGGAGCGCTTCCTCTCCCCGTTGCGGCGCTCCCTGCCGGACATCGACATCGACGTCGAGTCGGCCCGCCGGTTGGAGGTCTACGACGCGATCCTCGAGCGCTACGGCACCGACCGGTGCGCCACGGTCTCGATGATGGACACCTACAAGGTGCGGCACGCGATCCGAGACGTCGGCGCCGCGCTCGGCATGCCGATGGGTGAGATCGACGCCATCGCCAAGGCGTTCCCGCACATCCGTGCCCGGGACGCCCGGATGGCCCTGCGTGACCTCCCCGAGCTCCGCTCGACCGGGATGGCCCGGGAGGCGGCCGCGGGTGACTGGGGCTCCTTCGACCTGTTCTTCCGGCTGGTGGAGAGCCTCGACGGCCTGCCGCGGCACATCGCCATGCACCCGTGCGGGGTGCTGCTCTCCGACCGCACGCTGCTGGACCGCACCCCGGTGGAGCAGAGCAGCCTGGGCTACCCGATGAGCCAGTTCGACAAGGACGACGTCGAGGACCTCGGCCTGCTCAAGCTCGACGTGCTCGGCATCCGGATGCAGTCGGCGATGGCCCACGCCGTCGCGGAGATCCACCGGGTCGACGACCTCGTCATCGACCTCGACGACCAGGAGCAGGTGCCCTTCGACGACCCCACCACCTACTCGATGATCTCCTCGGCCAAGACGCTGGGCGTCTTCCAGATCGAGTCACCCGGCCAGCGTGAGCTCGTCGGCAAGTCCGGGATCGAGGACTTCGCCGACATCATCACCGACATCTCGCTGTTCCGCCCCGGGCCGGTCAAGAGCGACATGATCACGCCCTACCTCAACGTCAAGCAGGGCTGGAAGGCTGCCAGCTACCTGCACGACGACCTGCGTCCGATCCTCGCCGGGACCCGGGGCGTGGTGGTCTTCCACGAGCAGGTGATCGAGATGATCGCCCAGTTCACCGGCTGCACCTACGCCGAGGGTGACGAGTGGCGCCGAGCCCTCGGCGACACCGACGGCATGGCCGAGACCCGGGCGTGGTTCTTCCCACGCGCGCTCGGGCGGGGATACCCGCTGCCGGTGGTGGAGCAGGTGTGGAAGGTGATCGAGGCCTTCGCCTCCTTCGGTTTCTGCAAGGCCCACGCGGCCGCGTTCGCGCTCCCGACCTACCAGTCGGCCTGGCTCAAGGCGCACTACCCGGCACACTTCATCGCCGGGCTGCTGACCCACGACCCGGGGATGTACCCCAAGCGGCTGATCCTCGACGACGCCCGCCAGCTCGGCATCACCGTCCTCGGGCTGGACGTCAACGCGAGCGAGGCGGCGTACGTCGTGGAGCGGCTCGCTGGCCCCGACGACTCGACCGGCGACTCGACCGGCGACTCGACCGACGACTCGACCGACGACCCGACCGACGGTGGCGCCGGGTTGGAGCCGACCGCCGACGGCACCCGTTACGGCATCCGGGTCGCCCTGGGGGAGGTGCGCGGCATCAACGACGGTGAGGTGAGTCGGATCGTGGCGGCCAGGGAAGGGGCGCCCTACGCCTCGCTGACCGATTTCTGGCAACGAGCCCAGATCTCCCGGCCGGTGGTGGAACGACTGGTGCAGGCCGGGGGGTTCGACACCGTCTACGGCATCGGCAGCAGCGGCGCCGGGCGGCGCAACCGGTTGACCAGGCGTGACCTGCTCCTCGAGGTCGGAGACCTCGACCGGTTGCGTCGGGCCTCCGACAAGACGACTCGAGGCCGGGCCCGGGGACTCTCGCGGCCCGGCTCGGTGGCGGCTGGTCCCTCGACCGGCTCGAAGGGCGGTCCCAATGCCGCATCCTCGTGCCAGCTCACCCTCGACCTCGGCGACGGGTCGGGGCGCGGCAGGCCCAGCGGGCTGCCGGAGATGACCGACGCCGAGCGGGTCCGGGCCGAGCTGGACATCCTCGGCCTCGATGCCAGCAAGCACGTGATCGACTTCCACGCCGAGTTCCTGGACCGGTTGGGCACCACCCGGTCGGCCGGCCTGCTCTCCGCGCGCAGCCGCAGCGAGCTCCTGGTGGCCGGGGTGAAGGTGGCCACCCAGACCCCGCCGATCCGGTCGGGGCGCCGGGTGATCTTCCTGACCCTCGACGACGCCACCGGCCCGGTCGACGCGACCTTCTTCGAGGACGTGCAGGGCCCCTACGCCGCCACCGTCTTCGGCTCCTGGCTGCTCGTCGTTCGCGGTGAGCTGCGCCGCACCGGCCCCCGCGGGGTGTCGCTGCGCGCCACCGGGGCCTGGGACCTCGGAGCGTTGCACGACCTGTGGCAGTCGCAAGGGATGGCGGCGGTCCACGCGGAGATCGCCCGGGTGCCCGCGGGGTTCTCCGACCCCGATGCCGGGGCTGCTCCCGGACCGAGCCGGGTGATGGTGCACACCAGCGGGTTCCGGATGTCGCCGTACGCCGACATCAAGCCTGCCGGAGGGTCGCCGGGCACGGTCACCGGCGACGTGGCCCGCAAGCTGTGGCACCGCAGCCCGGGGAGCGTCGGATGAGGACGCCGCCCCCGACCGGACGGGTGGCCCACCCCCTAGGGTGGCGCCCATGGAACGACCCCTGGAACGACGTACCGCCGCTCGCACCGCGGTGGTCTGGGACGCGGTCCGGGCCCTGCTCGAGAGCCGAGGGGAGCAGCAGGTCCTCGACATCGGTGGCGGCACCGGCGGCTTCGCGGTCCGGGTGGCTGCCCAGGGCAACCGGGTCACGGTCATCGACCCCAGTCCCGACGCCCTCGCCGCACTGGCCAGACGGGCCGACGAGGAAGGCGTGGCGGACCGGGTCACCGGTCTCCAGGGAGATCTGGGCAACCTCCCCGACCTGGCGCCCGCAGGCGGAGCCGACCTGGTCCTGTGCCACGGCGTGCTCGGTCTCGTCGAGGACCCCGCCGCCGCCCTGGGGTCGATCGCCTCGGTCCTCCGTCCCGACGGAGTCCTGTCCCTGCTGGTCAGCCAGCGACACGCCGCAGTCCTCGCCCGGGCGATGGCCGGTCACTTCCCCCAGGCCATGCGTCTGCTCGAGGGCGAGCCGGCCGAGCACCCTCGCACCGGCGAGCACCGGTTCACAGCAGAAGAGGTCACCGGCCTGCTCGAAGGCGCGGCTCTCACCCTGCGGAGCATCCACGGCGTCCGGGTCTTCACCGACCTGGTGCCCTCCTCGTTGGTCGATCTCGAGCCGGGAGCCAGCGCTGCCCTGCTGGAGCTGGAACGGGCGGTGGCCGAGCGTCCGGAGTACCTCACCCTGGCCAGCCAGCTGCACCTCGTCGCCACTCGCCGACCCGGGGGCGAGCGACCCACCTGACCCGCGGGGGGAGCCCGCATGAGTGGTCCGACCCTGGACAGCTCGTGGGACTGTCCGATCCTGCACGTCGACATGGACGCGTTCTACGCCTCCGTGGCAACCCGCGACCGGCCGGACCTGGCTGAGGTCCCGGTGATCGTGGGTGGCGGTCACCGTGGGGTGGTGCTGGCCGCCAACTACCCGGCCCGGAAGTACGGCGTCCACTCGGCACTGCCGATGACCCGGGCCCGCCGGATGTGTCCGCAGGCGGTGGTGCTCTCACCCGACTACGCCGACTTCGAGTCGGTGTCCTCCTCGGTGATGGAGATCTTCCGTCAGGTCACGCCGCTGGTGGAGGCGGTCTCGCTCGACGAGGCCTTCCTCGACGTCTCCGGTGCCGTCCGCCGGCTCGGCAGCCCGTTGGAGATCGCCGAGCACATCCGGGCCCGCGTGGCCGACGAGCAGCGGGTCACCTGCTCGGTCGGGGTGGCCGGTTCGGTGTCGGTGGCCAAGCTCGCCAGTCGGAGGGCCAAGCCTGACGGTGTGGTCGTCGTCCCACCCCGGCAGGTGACCAGGTTCCTGCACCCGCTGGACGTCGGCGAGCTGTGGGGGGTGGGGGAGAAGACCAGGGACCAGCTGCACCGGCTCGGCCTGCGCACGGTCGGCGACGTGGCGCACACCCCGAAGGCCACCCTCCAGCGGGGCATCGGCATGGCAGCGGGTGCCCAGCTCCACCACCTGGCATGGGGGACCGACCGGCGCACGCTCACGCCCCGGCGACCCACCCAGGACCCGGACCGGAGCATGGGGGCCGACGAGACCTTCAGCCGTGACACCGACGACCGGGCCGTGGTGCTGCGGGAGCTGCTGCGGCTCTCCACCAAGGTGGCCGGCCGGATGCGGAACGCGGGGGTGGCGGGCCGAACGGTCACGATCAAGGTGCGGTTCGCCGATTTCACCACCATCACGCGGTCCCGCACCCTGACCGACGCCACCGACGGCACCAGCGAGATCCACGCGACCGCGGTCGGGCTGTTCGACGCCCTCGGCCTGCAGCGTGCCCGGATCCGGCTGGTGGGGGTCCGGGTGGAGGGCCTGGTGCCGCGGGCACAGGTCCAGCGGCAGCTGGTGCTCGGCGCCCGGGACCGGGGCTGGGAGGAGGCCGACCGGGCCGCCGACGCGGCCGCGCTGCGTTTCGGTGGGGGTGCCGTACGCCGAGCCACCCTGCTCCTGGGAGACCGGCCCTGACCCCGCCACGGGGGTCCAGATCGACCAGTTCATCGACAAGTTCAACGACCCGAGCGGGCCCCCGGCGAAGATTTGCGATCACGATTTACTGATCCCGTCTACCGAGTTGTGGGGAGCCTGCCTAGACTCTTGGTGAGGGACCAGTCACTGCGGGAGGAACCTGTGCCGCTCTCCGAAGAGGAGCTTCGTCTGCTGGAGCAGATGGAGCAGGCGCTTGCCCAAGAGGACCCCAAGTTCGTTTCAGCGCTGCGGGGCAGCTCCATGGAGCGCGAAGCCAGGATGCGGACCATCGCCGCGGGCGTCGTTTTCGTCATCGGCATCGTGATGCTGATGGGGGGTGCGGTCAGCCAGCTGATCTGGCTCGGAGTCGTCGGGTTCGTGGTCATGCTCGCCTCGGCCACCCTCGGTCTCGCCGCTTGGCGCGGTCGGCACGTCCCCACGCCGGCGCCGCAGAGCGAGGACCAGCTCTTCGCCTTCGACGACCACCCGCCGCGCTTCGACGTCCTCGAGGGCGGCCGTTCGCGGTCCCGTCGGCCACGTCGCCAGGGCAGCAAGCCCGCAGGCAGGTCTTCGAACCGGCCCGCCAAGCAGGGCACCTTCATGCAGCGCATGGAGCAGCGCTGGGAACGTCGTCGCCAGCAGGGCTACTGACCCACCCGGACGACGGCGACCCGCACCCAGAGCCGAGCGACCGGAACGTGCCGGCCGAGAGCAGCCCTGCCGAGCAGCGGGCGAACAGCTCAGCCGCGTCGGCGCAGCAGCGAGCCGGGCCACCAGCGCCCGCGCCGCCCGCGTCCGCGGTCGACGCTCCCGGCCATCGCACGTCGCCAGGTCCGCACGACCTCCACCGTCTGCGAGCGCTCCTGCGGTGCGACCGTGCTCAGCGTGCCGGGGCGTGCGTAGCGCCCACGCTCCACCCGGGTGAGCAGGTCCTCGAGATCGCGTTCGGCGTCCTCGTCTGCGTGCACCTGACCCGCCACGGTGCGCGCCTGCTCGCGCGGCGTACGCCGTTCGGGCCACTCCAGCCCGAGGTCCACGGCCGTCGCCCGCAGCTCTGCCCAGGCGCCCTCGGCCAGATGCACCGGGTCGTGGCCGGCCAGGCGTCGCCGGCGCTGTGAGCGGCGCACCAGCGCCGGGACGAGCCCGAGCGACAGCACGACGAGCAGCGCGGCCACGGACCAGGCAGGCACGGGCAGCGACCACTGCTCCGCGGAGCTGTTCGCCGCGGCGGCATCTGCATCGGCGTCGGTGGTCGGGCTCGCTGACGCGCTCGGCGCGGCGGTCGGATCGGGGGCGTCGAGTGACTGGCGGGTCCAGACCGGGGTGGCACCGGCCCGCTGGCCCGGTGTCGGCTCGAAGCGCACCCAGCCGACACCGCTGAAGTACATCTCCGGCCAGGCGTGCCGGTCGTCGCTGGTGTAGAGCAACCGGCCGTCGGCCTGTCGGGAGGCACTGAGGAACCCGACCACGACCCGCGAGGGGATGTCGAGAGCACGCCCCATCGCAGCCATCGCGGAGGCGAACTGCTCGCAGTAGCCGACACGGTCATCGGTGACGAAGCGGGCGAGCAGGTCCATGCCGGAGCCGGCCCTCTGCTCCAGGGAGTAGCGGAACCCGCCGTCGCGGCGGAACCAGTCCTGCAACGCCACAGCCTTGGCGTAGTCGGTGCTCGCACCCCGCGTCACCTCCTCGGCGCGGGCGATGATCACCTCGGGGAGGGTGTCGGGGACACCGGTGTTGGCGGCACGCACGGCATCCGGGGGTTCCAGGGCGCCGTCGAGGAGCCGGGCGGTGATGGCCGGGGTGAATGCCGTGGCGGTATAGCTCAGCTCACCCGCCGAGGTCTCGCCCACGCTTGCGACGTCGAGCGTGCGCGAGTCGTAGCGCCAGGTGCCCGGGACCTCGAGCTCCCGGATCGGGTAGGGCAGGGGCAGCCAGGTGGTGGAGAAGCCCCGGGCGAGCTGGAGGGACCAGCGGTCCTCCGAGCCGCCGATCCCCGTCCCGAGACCGGGCGGGCTCGGGAAGACGCCGTCGGCGCTGTTGTCGGCCGGCAGCACGCGCCGGGAGGGACGCCACTCGTTCTCGGTGAACCGGTCGAGGACGGTCGTGCGCAGATACGAGGTGGAGCGCGACTCCGTCTCGGCGTAGACCATGGGGGTGTTCGTCTTGGTGACCAGGTCCCGGCGCAGCCGGACGAACGGGTTGACCGCCGAGAGCTGGTAGCTGCCTGCACCGGCGCCGCTCGAACCGCCGCCTCGTTTGCGATCGAGCAGGTCGGTCACGGGGACGAGCGGCGCGAGGAGCAGCGCACCTACGATCGCCACCCCGGCGACCTGCCAGAGCGCGGACATCGAGCCACCCAGCGAGACCCAGCTCCGGGGGCGCGACCCCCAGCTGCGGACCTGGTCGAGATGCTCGACTGCCAGCAGTCGCAGGAACAGCACGGCCGTCCCGACGAACACGGGGATGCCGAGGGCTCCGTCCAGGATGCTGACCGGCACGCTCAGCGCAGCCAGCAACGGCAGCGCGGCCAGCGCGGGTCGGCGTACGCCGAACGCGAGCAGGTCGATGGAGAGGAGCACCGCCAGGCCACAGACCGTGAGCAGCGCCGCGGTGTGCGTCGGGTTGACCTCGACCGGGGCCGCGTAGGAGTTCAGGGTCGCTCCGCCGTTGTAGATGGCGTACCCGACCCGGCGCACCGAGTCCATCGTCGGGAGGACCCCGAGTCTCGATTCCCGTGCGGCGAACACGAGGTTGAGTGCGAGCAGCGCCAACACGAGCTGCGCCAGCAGCACGGCGTACGCCGGCAGCCGCAGCACCCGCAGCCCGCTTCCGACCAGACCCAGGACGAGGGCGATCACCAGTGTGGGTACCAAGAAGCGCACGGGTTCGGCCACCATCCCGCTCCACGCCACCAGTGCCACCCAGCCGGTGACCTGGCCGAGCGCAGCCGATCCAGGCTGCCACCGTCCCGATGCCGGTCGACCAACTGTCGCGGCGGCGCTCACCGGGACAGCTCCTGCCATGCGGCAGCCAACGAGGCGTCGCGCCGCAGCGTGCTGGCCTTCCACCCGGCCGACCGCAGCGCAGGGGTGGCCGGGGGCTCGGCCGCGCTGGTCCGCGCCCATGTCTCGACGTCGAGCACGACGGCGTACGCCGAGGTCCCGCCCGCGGCGAGCCCGGACAGGAACGTGCGGTCTGCCTGCCCGAGGTGCCCGAGCACGGCCAGCAGCATGCCGCCCTGCTGGGCGTCGTCGACCCAGGCGGTGGACAGCTGCTCGCGCCGGGTCTGGCCCATCAGGGCGAGACGTTCGAGCTGCTGGGGAAGTGCGGCGCCTCGCGCACCCTGGTGCCAGCCGTGGGCTGAGGTCTCACCGCTGGCCGTGACCAGACGAACCTCGAAGTCGAGCGCGGCCAGGTGTCGCAGGAGGGAGGCGGTCGCGCTGACGGCGCGCTCCATCGAGGAGCCGGTGCCGTAGCCCCGGTGGGAGATCCGCCGGTTGTCGATCAGCAGCGTGCAGCGGGACTGCCACTGCTGCTCCTCACGGCGCACCATCAGCTCGCCAGTGCGTGCGCTCGTGGGCCAGTGGATCCGGCGCAGGTCGTCGCCGAGTCGGTACTCCCGGGTGGTCACGTCGGGACTGCCACCGCCGAGCAGCGCCCGGGTGCGGTCGTCCCCGGCCCCGGACCAGCGCCCGCTCAGCGCGATCTTGGGCAGCGGCTCGGTTCGGGGCGTCACCAGGACCGTCGCGGTCGAGGGCAGGGTCTGGTCGAGGTCCACCATGCCGGTGGGGTCGGCCACCCGGACGTGCAGGGGCCCGAGGGGGTAACGACCCCGATGCTCGGTCCGCACCAGATAGCTCAGCGTGGTGCGCCCGCCGGTCGGCAGCGGCTCCACCACGAAGTGCGGTCGCGGACCCAGCGCCGGGGGGACCTCCTCCTCGAGGAGGAGGGTGCCCGTGGGGCCGGCGTCGTTACCGATCTCCACCTCCACCTGGGTGGTCTCGCCCGCCTCGAGCTGGGGTGCGCCGACATGGTGCCGGACCCAGACGTCGCGCTCGGTGCGGCGCAGCACCAGCCACGCCAGCAACGGCACCAGGGCAGCGAGCAGACCGATGCGCACGAAGTCGCGCTCACCGATCTGGACGCCGCAGATGACGGCCGCCGCGCCGGCGGCGAGGAAGCTGCGCCCCCGCACAGTCAGGTTGCGCACGCGGTCACCACCCGGTCAGTGGCGGGCGGACGGGCCGGGGGCAGGGACGGGGACGTGCTCCAGCGCGTGCCGGACGACCTCGCTGGTGTGCCGACCGCTCATGGAGGCCTCCATCGTGGGCAGTAGCCGGTGCGGCAGGACCTGCGGTGCCAGGTCGCGCACGTCGTCTGGGAGCACGTACTCACGGCCCTGGATCGCTGCCCACGCCTTGGCTGCGCGGACCAGGTGCAGCGTCGCGCGCGGGGAGGCGCCCAGCCGGAGGTCGGGGGAGCGCCGGGTGGCGGTGGCCAGCGCCACGGCGTACCGCTGGACCGGCTCGGAGCAGTGCACGCGCGCGGTCACCTCGATCAGCTTCCTGACCTCGGCCGCGTCGGTCACCGGCTCGAGCTCCTCGAGGGGACTTGCGCCGTCGCGCGCCGTGAGCATCGCGATCTCGGCCGCCTCCACGGGATAGCCCATCGAGAGCCGCACCATGAACCGGTCGCGCTGGGCCTCAGGCAGGGCGTAGGTGCCTTCCATCTCGATCGGGTTCTGGGTCGCGATCACCATGAAGGGCGAGTCCAGGGAGTAGGTGGTCCCGTCGACGGTGACCTGCGCCTCCTCCATGCACTCCAGCATCGCCGACTGGGTCTTGGGGCTGGCCCGGTTGATCTCGTCCCCGACGACCACGTTGGCGAAGATGCCGCCCGGGCGGAACTCGAACCGGCGGGTGTCCTGGTTGAAGACCGACACGCCGGTGACGTCCGAGGGCAGCAGGTCGGGTGTGAACTGGATCCGGCGCACGGTGCAGTCGATCGACCGGGCGAGCGCCTTGCTCAGCATGGTCTTGCCTACGCCGGGGACGTCCTCGATCAACAGGTGGCCACCTGCGAGCAGGACGACGAGCGCGGATCTCGCGATCTCCGGTTTGCCCTCGATGACGCGGGCGATGTTCGCCTGGATCCGCTCGGCGACGACACGCACCTCGTCCACGTCCGCCGTGCGTGCCGCGGGGCCCGAAGTCCCGTCCATGGCTCCACCCATCCCTGGCTCCACTTCTGGCCCCAATCTTCGCACCACTTCGCTCCACCGGCTCGCGCGCCGAGGAAATCTGTCGACCATCCGCTCACTCGGCGAGCGATGTTGCCACCAGTGAAGCCCATCGCACCACAGGGCGGGCGTCGGTCACCGAAACCCCCGAGGAAGGGCCGGCGGGTCTCCCGAGGCGGCTTGGTGGCGAAAAGGGGAGCCTTGTGGGCCGAAAATGGTTGACCGGGGAGGGATGTGGAGTAAAGTGGTGGGAAGTGGAGGGACCAGGCGGTCCATGGGTGAGGGGAGCAGTGCATGTTCTCCGGCACCTACACCCCCAAGCTCGACGAGAAGGGGCGCCTCTTCCTCCCGGCCAAGTTCCGCGACCAGATGAAGGAGGGGCTGGTGATCACCAGAGGTCAGGACCGCGCCCTCGACATCCGGACGCAGGCCGAGTTCAACGTCTTCGCGGAGAAGTTCCAGAACTCCTCGCAGACCGACGCCCGACTCCGGGCCTACGGGCGGATGTTGTTCGCGCTGGCCTCCGAGCAGGTCCCGGACAAGCAGGGCCGGGTCACGATCACTCCCGAGCTGCGGCAGTACGCCGGTCTCGAGCGCGACGCGGTGGTCATCGGTATCTACGACCGCATCGAGATCTGGGAGCCCGGCTCCTGGCAGACCTACACGGCCGACCAGGAACTGGCCTTCGCGAACCTCCAGGAAGAGATCTTCCCGGGCTTCTGAGGCAAACCTCCGACCGGTTCCCTCCGGCAGGACAGCAGGACCACAACTACACAACGGTGATCGCAGGGCGAGGCTCACGTCCGCTCCTCCCTGACCATCTGACACACCTTCCCCGGTGCCAGAAGGTCTGCTTCCCTCCCATCCCCTCCCGGGAGCCGAGCGGACGGAGAACCTGGCTCTGCGATCACCACCTCTCCAGCAGCACCAGCAGCACACCAGCACGACGCGACGAGGCGTCAGGGGGTCGAACCGATGAGCAACACCACCACCGCGGTACCGGTCCGCCGGGTGCGCCACGAGGTGCGCGACTCGCTGACCATGATGCTGTTCACGGCGATCGCCTCCTGTGGCTTCGCGGTCCTGCTCATGCTCGTCGTGCAGGTCGGGAACTAGGCCTCGACGATGCCCACTCCCTCCCACGTCCCGGTGCTGCTCGACCGGGTCGTCGCCCTCGTCGCGCCGTCGCTCGAGCGCCCCGGAGCCGTCTTCGTCGACGCCACCCTGGGACTGGGCGGGCACTCGGAGGCCGTGCTCGACCGGTGCCCCACCGCGCGCCTGGTCGGGGTGGACCGCGACCCGCACGCCCTGGAGCTGGCGGGGGCTCGGCTGGCCCCCTTCGAGGGCCGCACCACCCTCGTGCACGCGGTGTACGACGAGATCCCGGCCGTGCTCGCGGAGCTGGGCATCGCCAAGGCCGACGGGATCCTGTTCGACCTCGGCGTCTCCTCGATGCAGCTCGACCTGCGCGAGCGAGGATTCGCCTACGCCGAGGACGCGCCTCTCGACATGCGCATGGACGACAGCACCGGCCCGACCGCCGCGGACGTGCTGAACACCTACCCGGCCGCCGAGCTGGCCCGGATCCTTCGGTCCTACGGCGAGGAGAAGTTCGCGCGCCAGATCGCCCGTGCGATCGTCCGTGCCCGCGAGGACCAGCCCTTCACCGATTCGGCCCGGCTGGTCCAGCTCCTGCGTGACACCATCCCGGCCCCGGCCCGCCGCACCGGGGGACATCCGGCCAAGCGCACGTTCCAGGCGTTGCGGATCGAGGTCAACGACGAGCTCGGCGTCCTGCGTCGGGCCATCCCCGCAGCGGTCGCCTCCATCGGCGTGGGCGGCCGGGTCGTGGTGATGAGCTACCACTCCCTGGAGGACCGGCTGGTCAAGCAGGCTTTCGCGGCCGGCACGACCTCGACCCTGCCGCCCGACCTTCCCGTGGTGCCCGCGGGGTACGAGCCGCCACTGCGCTCGGTCACCCGCGGAGCGGAGAAGGCCAGTCCCGTGGAGATCGAGCAGAACCCGCGCGCAGCATCGGTCCGGCTGCGGGCCGTGGAGCGCCTCAACGACAACCGGCCCGGAACAACCAGGGGAGACACCGCAGCATGAGCAGCTTGACCAGCCCAGCGAAGACCACCGGTCGGGCCGGCGCCAGGACCCGGGTGCCACGGTTCGCCGAGGCCGCGGTCGAGCGCGCACGGCTCACCGTCGTGCCGTCGCGTCGGTTGGCGCACACCCAGGCGGCGCGCACACCGTTCGCGGTGCTCGTGATCACCATGCTCGCCGCCGGTGTTGTGGGGCTGCTGATGTTCAACACGAACATGCAGCAGGCCTCCTTCAAGGCGACCGCCCTGCAGAACCAGGTCAACGAGCTCACCGCGCAGGAACAGTCCTTGGACATGGAGCTGGACCGACTTCGTGACCCGCAGCGGCTCGCGACCACGGCCAAGCGCCTCGGGATGGTCGCCCCGGCCCAGCCGGCCTTCGTGCGGCTCAGTGACGGGCAGGTGCTCGGACAGCCCACGCCTGCCACCAGCAACGACGCAGTCCGCATCAACCCGATGCCCTCCCAGGTGCCCGACTCGCTCAAGCGGAAAAAGGTCATCGTCAAGCTCCCGCGCGCCTCGGAGGGGAGCGTGGCAGCGGACGGTAGGAAGAAGCCCAGCAGCAGCACCTCCAGCGAGGCCGACACCGGAGCCACACCTTGACACGACCCCAGCGCAGTCGGCGTGGCTCGACCCACGTCCGGCTGCGGGTGGGGTTGGTGCTGATCGCGATGCTGCTCTCGCTCTTCGGGGCGCGCTTGTTCCAGCTCCAGGGCGTCGACTCCAAGGCGTACGCGGCTCGTGCCCAGGAGGCCGGGCTGGTCACGATCGACCTGCCCGCCAGACGCGGCCGGATCCTCGACCGCAACGGGATCCCCCTGGCGGAGTCGATCTCCGGCCTGATGATCGTTGCCGACCCGACGCGCACCGCCGCGAATGCCGAGGCGATCGCGAAGATCCTCGCCGACCGCCTGGAGCTCGACTACTTCGACCTGCTGGCGAACCTGACCAAGCAGAACACCAGGTTCGTCTACCTGGCCCGCCAGGTGCCCTCGACGCTGGCCACCAGCGTGATCAGGGAGCTCAAGGGTCGCGAGTACCTGGGCGTCGACACCCGCGCGGACCCGCTTCGCGTCTATCCCGCGGGCGACGTGGCGGCGAACCTGCTCGGCTTCCTTCAGGACGACGGCGAACCGTCGGGCGGGGTCGAGCGCAGCTTCGACAAGCTGCTCGCCGGCAAGGACGGGCAGGAGTCCTACGAGGTCGGCGGCGGCAACCGCATCCCTCTCGGTGAGAACAGCCAGGTCAAGCCGGTCAACGGCAAGGACCTGAGGCTCACCATCGACCGGGACGTGCAGTGGTACAGCCAGCGGGTGCTGCGCGCAGCCGTTCAGGGGGCTCGGGCCAAGTCCGGCGTGGCAGTCGTGATGGACTCGCGCACCGGGGAGCTCCTTGCGCTCGCGGACTACCCGAGCTACGACCCGAACAAGCCGGAGAAGGCGGCGAAGGAAGACACCGGCAGCCGTGCGCTCAGCGATGTCTACGAACCGGGTTCGGTGCAGAAGGTGCTGACCTCGGCGGCCCTGCTGGACGCGGACAAGGTCACCCCCGCCACCCGGATCAAGGTCCCGGCGGAGCTGCCCGTGCTCGACCGCACGATCGGTGACTGGTTCGACCACGGGAAGATCCGCCTCACCATGGCCGGTGTGCTGGCGCGGAGCTCCAACATCGGCACGGCCCTCGCCGCCATGGAGCTCACCCCGGGGGAGCTCTGGTCCTACCTCGACAAGTTCGGACTCGGCCGGCGCAGTGACGTCGGGCTCACCGGCGAGACCAGAGGGCTGCTGCCGCCTGCGGACATCTGGTCGGTCCTGACGCGTGCCCAGATCGCCTTCGGGCAGGGGGTCTCGGTCAATGCTCTGCAGATGGCCAGCGCCGTCAACGCGGTGGCCAACGAGGGCGAGCTGGTTCCGCCGAGCCTGGTCCAGGGCCGTGCGACCACCGTGCAGGGCCGCGAGGTCGGCACCGAGACGACGACGACGAAGCGCGCGGTCAGCGCCGAGGCGGCTCGCCAGACCGCGGAGATGATGGAGCTGGTGACCACGCCGGACGTGGGGACCGCCCCAGGCGCCGGGATCACCGGCTATCGCGTCGCCGGCAAGACCGGCACGGCCCAGCAGGTCGGCGACACGTGTCGCTGCTACGACGGGAGCATGGCGGTGTCCTTCGCCGGTTTCGCCCCGGCCGACGCACCCCGCTTCACCGTCTACGTCGTCATCCAGAAGCCGCGAGCCGGCGCCAGTGGCGGCGGCACCGCTGGGCCCGTCTTCCGCAAGATCCTCAGCTACGTCCTGCAGAAGTACGCCGTGCCGCCGACCGGCACGGCGCCGTCGACGCTTCCGACCCGATGGGGCCGCGGCACCGACAAGACCGATCGGTAACCTCAACCGGTGGCCGAACCGCAGCTCACCCGCCCGAGCGCCCGACCTCGGACGAGCCTCGCCGAGGTGTGCTCGTGGGCGACGGCGGAGCTGACCCCACCGGACGCCGGCGCGACGACCGTCACGGGTCTCTCGCTCAGCTCCCAGCGGGTCCTCCCCGGCGACCTCTATGCCGCTCTTCCCGGCGCCCGAGCCCACGGTGCGAGCTACGCAGCCGATGCCGTGGCCGCGGGGGCGGTGGCCGTGCTCACCGACGCAGCAGGGGCGTTGCTCGCTGCCGGCACCGGCGTACCGCTGGTGGTCCGGGAAGACCCACGGGCCGTGCTGGGCAACCTGGCGGCCCGCCTCTACGGGGAGCCGGGCAGTCGGCTCACCCTGATGGCGGTCACGGGCACCCAGGGCAAGACCACGACCACGCGGCTGCTCGAGGGCGGGCTCACCACGGCCGGCATCGGTGCTGCGGTCGTGGGCACGGTCGGCACCAGGATCGCGGGCCAGGACGTGAAGACCGCGCTGACCACGCCGGAGGCGCCCGACCTGCACGCGTTGTTCGCCGTGATGGTCGAGCAAGGGGTGACGGCCTGCGCGATGGAGGTCTCCAGCCACGCCCTGGTGATGGGGCGCGTGGCCGGCGTGGTCTTCGACGTGGCTGCCTTCTTGAACCTCGGCCGGGACCACCTCGACTTCCACCACGACGTGGAGGACTACTTCGCCGCCAAGGCGTCTCTGTTCACCCCCGAGCGCACCAGGCGCGGCCTCACCAACGTCGACGACACCTTCGGCAGAAGGCTGCTCGCCGAGGCGTCGGTGCCGATGGCGACGTTCTCCCCGTCAGGGGCCGAGGCCGACTGGCGTGCCGAGGACGTGAGCCTGGAGCCGGGCGGGTCCTCCTTCACGGTGGTGACCCCCACTGGTGAGCGCATCATCGGGCGGGTGCCGCTGACCGGGTCGTTCAACGTCGCCAACGCGCTCTGCGCGATCGCGCTCGCCGGCGAGGCAGGGCTCGACCCGCGAGTGGCCGCCGACGGCATCTCCCGCAGCGGCGGCGTGCCCGGTCGGCTGGAGCAGGTCGACACCGGCCAGGACTTCCTGGCTGTCGTGGACTACGCCCACAAGCCGGACGCGGTCGAGGCGGCGCTGGCGGCCCTGCGCCCTCTCACCCAGGGCCGGCTGGTGCTGGTGATCGGCGCCGGCGGCGACCGCGACCGCGGCAAGAGACCGGTCATGGGTGAGATCGGGGCCCGGCTCGCCGATGTGCTGGTGGTGACCGACGACAACCCGCGCAGCGAGGACCCGGCCTCGATCCGGGCGGCGCTGCTCGATGGAGCCGCCACGGTCACCGGCGGAGCCGAGGTGCTGGAGATCGGTGACCGGCGGGCGGCGATCCGCAAGGCGGTGGCCTTGGCCGAGGCCGGGGACATCGTGGTGATCGCGGGCAAGGGCCACGAGACCGGCCAGGAGATCGGAGCGGTCGTGCACCCCTTCGACGACCGCGAGGAGCTGCGCGCGGCGATCCTCGGAGCCAGCACGTGATCGCCGCGACCCTGGCCGACATCGCGACGTGCACCGGTGGTCGTGTGGTCGACGGCGACCCCGGCACACAGGTGACCGGACCGGCGTTCATCGACACCCGGACACCCGAGCGAGGGGGACTGTTCGTCGCCTTCGTGGGGGAGCTGGTCGACGGTCACGACTACGCGGCCGCAGCCGTCGAGGCCGGCGCGGCCGCGGTGCTGGGCACCCGGCCGACGGGCGTGCCGGGGGTGGTGGTCGACGACCCACAGCGTGCACTCCAGGACCTGGCCCGGTGGAACCTGGACCGGATCGGCCGACGCGGCGCTCTGCGGGTCGTCGCGATCACGGGATCGCAGGGCAAGACCTCGGTCAAGGACATGCTCGCCCAGGTGCTGGCGGACGCCGGGCCCACCGTGGCGACGTACGGCTCCTTCAACAACGAGCTCGGGCTCCCGCTCACCGTCCTGCGGGCCACCGGGGAGACGCGCTTCCTGGTCCTGGAGATGGGAGCGCGGGGCATCGGTCACCTGACCCAGCTGTGCGAGATCGCCCCGCCGGACGTGTCCCTGGTGCTCAACGTCGGGAAGGCGCACCTCGGGGAGTTCGGTTCCCAGACGAACATCGCCCAGGCCAAGGGCGAGGTCATCGAGGCGCTTCGACCTGACGGCGCCGCAGTGCTCAACGTCGACGACCCGCTGGTCAAGGCGATGTCCTCCCGCACCCTCGCGCCCGTGTGGACGTTCGGGCGCGCGCCGGAGGCGGCGGTGCGGCTCGGTGCCGTGCAGGTGGACGACCTCGGCCGGGCCTCCTTCGACCTCTCGCACCGGGGCAGCACCCAGCACGTCGACCTGCGACTCCTCGGTGAGCACCAGGCGGTGAACGCGGCCGCGACCGCGGCCGCGGCCTTGGCTGCTGGGCTGCCCTTCGAGGCGATCACCGCCAGCCTGCGGTCCCTCGAACGGCTCTCCCGGTGGCGGATGGAGGTGCACGAGCGCGCGGACGGCCTCGTGGTGGTCAACGACGCCTACAACGCCAACCCCGACTCGATGCGTTCGGCGCTGGAGACCCTGGCGCGGATGGGTCGAGGAGGCGCACGGCGAACCGTGGCCGTGCTCGGCGAGATGCGGGAGCTGGGCGACTCCAGCGAGACCGAGCACCGAGCGGTGGGCCTCTTGGCGCAGGAACTCGGCATCGGCGTGGTCGTCACTGTCGGCGACGGTGCCCGCGCGATCCACGAGGTCCTCGACAGCTCCCCGGCACGGGGGGCGCAGCATGCCCCGGTCAGTCGCCATTTCGACACCAACACCCACGCCGTGGAGTGGCTGCGCCAGAATGTGGGCGGTCCAGACATCGTGCTGGTCAAGGCGTCGCGCTCGGGGCGGCTCGAGACTGTTGCCGAGTTGCTCATCGGCGATCCACACACAGAGGAGTCCGGCAGTTGAGAGCGATCCTGCTAGCGGGCGGCCTGTCGCTGATCCTCACCCTGGTCGGCACCCGGTACGCCATCCGTGTGCTCGCGCGTCGCGGCTACGGCCAGCTGATCCGTGACGACGGCCCGACCACCCACCACACCAAGCGCGGCACGCCCACGATGGGCGGGCTGGTCATCGTGCTCGCCTCGGTGGCGGCGTACTTCGCGGCCACGTTCGTCACCGGCAACACCCCGTCTGCCTCGGCGCTGCTGCTGATCGGGCTCTTCGTCGGCCTGGGAACCGTCGGGTTCGTCGACGACTACATCAAGATCGTCCGCCAGCGCAGCCTCGGCCTGCGCAGCGGTGCGAAGCTCATCGGGCAGACCGTGGTCGCCGTCGCGTTCGGGTGGTTGGCGCTCTCGCCCTGGCTCGAGGACGACCGCGGACAGTCACCGGCCGGGCACGCGATCTCGTTCATCCGCGACCCGCGCGACTTCACGCTGCCAGCGATCGTGCTGATCCTGTTCATCTGGCTGCTCATCGCCGGTTCGAGCAACGCGGTCAACCTCACCGACGGGCTCGACGGACTGGCGGCCGGAGCCTCGGTGATGACCTTCGGGGCGTACACGATCGTCAACATCTGGCAGAACAACCAGTGGTGTGGCCGGGCGGCGGGGCCCAAGTGCTACGAGGTGCGGGACCCGCTGGACCTGGCCGTGGTGGCGGCGGCGATCACCGGCGCCTGCTTCGGGTTCCTGTGGTGGAACGCCTCTCCGGCCAAGATCTTCATGGGTGACACCGGGTCGCTCGCCCTCGGTGGCGCGCTGGCCGGGTTCGCCGTACTGACCCGCACCGAGTTCCTGCTCGCGCTGCTCGGCGGGCTGTTCGTGCTGCAGACCATGTCGGTGATCCTCCAGGTGGGCTTCTTCAAGGTCACCAGGGGGCGACGGCTGTTCCGGATGGCCCCGCTGCACCATCACTTCGAGATGTTGGGCTGGGAGGAGATAACCGTGGTGGTCCGCTTCTGGCTGATCGCCGGCATCTTCGTCGCCGCCGGGCTGGGTGTGTTCTACGCCGAGTGGGTCGCGGGCGTATGAGCACGCCGGTCGACACCCTGGGCCGCACCAGTGACTGGAGCGGTGTTCGGGTGGTGGTGGCGGGCTTCGGTGTCTCCGGGTACGCCGCCGCAGACAACCTCACCTTCCTGGGTGCCAGGGTGAGCGCCCTCGACGAGTCCGAGGCGGGGGACCGGTTGGAGCGTGCGGCACTGCTGCAGAGCCTGGGGGCCACCATCCGGCTCGGTCCCGGTAGCACCGCTCACCTGCCCGACGAGGTCGACCTCGTCGTGACCTCACCCGGCTGGTCGCCGACGGCGCCCCTGCTGGCACAGGCCGGCGAGCGGGGCGTCCCGATCTGGGGCGAGGTCGAGCTCGCCTGGCGGCTGCGCGACCCCGCCAACCCGGCTCCCTGGCTCGCGGTGACCGGCACCAACGGCAAGACCACGACCGTGCAGATGCTCGAGGCGATGCTGCGCGCGGCCGGGTTGCGCAGCGTGGCCTGCGGCAACGTCGGGCTGCCGATCGTGGAGGCGGTGATGGACCCCGAGCCCTACGACGTGCTCGCCGTGGAGCTCTCCAGCTTCCAGCTGCACTACACCTCGTCCATGCGGGCCGAGTCGGCCGCGGTGCTGAACGTCGCCGAGGACCACCTCGACTGGTACGCCGGCCCCGCGGGCATGGACCAGTACGCCGCGGACAAGGGCCGGATCTTCGCCGGGGTGGAGCGTGCCTGCATCTACAACGTGGAGGACCCCGTCACCGAGCGGCTGGTGCGCGAGGCCGACGTGCAGGAGGGTGCGCGCGCCGTCGGGTTCACCCTGGGCACCCCCGGTGTGGGCATGGTCGGCCTCGTCGACGACGTGTTGGCCGACCGGGCCTTCGTCGCGGACCGGCAGACCTCCGCCGCGGAGCTGTGCACGCTCGGTGACCTGGCCAGCAACGCCCCCCACTACGTGGCGAACGCGCTCGCCGCTGCGGCGTTGGCACGGTCCCACGGCGTCGCTCCCGTCGCCGTCCAGCAGGCGCTGCGCGAGTTCCGGCCGGACGGGCACCGGATCGCCGAGGTGGCGACGGTCGGGGACATCACCTGGATCGACGACTCCAAGGCGACCAACCCCCATGCCGCGCTCGCCTCGCTGCGGGCCTACGACCCGGTCGTGTGGGTCGCCGGTGGCCTCGCCAAGGGGGCGGCGTTCGACGACCTGGTGCGCGCGGTCCGCGACCGCCTGCGCGGCGTCGTACTGCTGGGGCGCGACGCGGCCGTCATCCGGGAGTCGCTTTCGCGACACGCGCCCGATGTGCCCGTGATCGAAGTCGCGGCCGGGGAGACTGCAGGGGAAGGACCCATGGACCGCGTGGTCGCGGGGGCGGTCAGCCTGGCACAACCCGGCGACACCGTGCTCCTGGCCCCCGGGTGCGCGTCCATGGACATGTTCGACAACTACGGCGCACGCGGCGATGCCTTCGCCGAGGCCGTGCACCGGATGCGACGGACGAGCAGCGAGGACGGTTAGCCGGCCAGACCCCGTCGGGATCTGGGCGGCCGCGGGGAGGAGGACCTGTGAGCGTCACGAGTGAGACGCACCAGCCCTCCGGCCTCGCCGGATGGGTCGCGAGCGTCCGCCGCTCCATGGAGCGCCCGCTGACGTCGTACTACCTGCTGCTCGGCGGCTCGACGATGCTCCTCGCGATCGGGCTGATGATGGTGCTCAGCTCCTCGAGCGTCTACTCCTACCGGGTGCACGACAGCAGCTACCACATCTTCCTCAAGCAGCTGACCTGGGTGATGATCGGCCTGCCCGCCGCCTACCTGGCGAGCCGGATGAACCGACGGGTGCTGCGCTACCTGGCCTGGCCCTCGGTGCTGGTCGCGGTCGTGCTGCTGCTGCTCACCCAGACCAGCCTCGGCTTCGAGGTCAACGGCAACCGCAACTGGCTGGCGCTCGGTCCGCTGACCGTGCAGCCCTCGGAGGTCGCCAAGCTCTCGGTCATCTTGTGGTCGGCGGACGTCTACGCCAAGAAGGAGAGGCTGCTCGGCAACCCGATGCACGCCCTGGTGCCGGTGGCGCCGGTCGTGAGCCTGATCTCGCTGCTCGTGATCATCCAGCGTGACCTCGGCACCGCCCTGGTGCTGTTCGCCCTGCTGCTCGGGCTGCTGTGGGTGGTCGGGGTCCCGGCCCGGCTCTTCGGCATCGCGCTGACCCTCGTGGGGGTCGTGGCCTTCTACCTCGCCGCCTCGAACGCCGAGCGCCGCGCGCGGCTCACCAGCTTCATCGACCCGTTCAAGGACTTCCAGGGGGCCGGCTGGCAGGCGGGGCACGGCCTGCTGGGCATGTCCAGCGGCGGCATCCTGGGCAAGGGGCTCTCGGCGAGCCAGCAGAAGTGGGGCACGCTCCCCGAGGCGCACACCGACTTCATCTTCGCCGTGCTCGGTGAGGAGCTGGGCCTGGTCGGCACGCTGCTGGTGCTCGCGCTGTTCGGCGCGATCGCCTACGCGGCGATCCGGCTGGCGATCAACACCAGCGACCCGTTCGTCCGCTACGTGACGGCAGGTGTCACGATCTGGTTGATGTCCCAGATGCTCATCAACGTCGGCATGGTGCTCGCGCTGCTGCCCGTGATCGGAATCCCCCTGCCCCTCGTCTCCTACGGGGGGTCGGCGCTGGTGCCCTCGCTGGTGGCCCTCGGGCTGCTCGTCGGCTTCGCGCGCTCCGAGCCCGAGGCCGCTGCCGCTTTGCGCGACCGGCGCAGCGGCCGGCGCAGCGAGCGTCGACGCGGTGCCGGTGAGCGCGGTTCGTCCGGCGGGTCCTTCCCCGGCGCGATCTCCGCCGGAGGCGTCCGGTCGAGGCGCAGCTGATGGACGGATCAGCACCCCGGCGGGTCCTGCTGGCAGGTGGGGGGACCGCCGGGCACACGTCCCCGCTGCTCGCCACCGCGGACGCGCTGCGCAGACGCCACCCCGACGTCGAGGTGACCGCCCTCGGCACCGCCCGCGGGCTCGAGACCAGGGTCGTGCCGGAAGCCGGCTACCCGCTCGAGCTGATCCCGGCGGTCCCGCTGCCCCGACGGCCCGGTGTGGAGCTGCTGCGCACCCCGGGCCGGTTGCGTGGCGCCCTGAGCGCCACCCTCGAGATCGTCGACCGCCTTCGCCCCGACGTGGTCGTCGGGTTCGGCGGCTACGTGTCCGTCCCTGCCTACCTCGCGGCCCGCAGGCGCCACCTGCCGCTGGTGGTGCACGAGGGCAACGCGCTGCCGGGCATCGCCAACAAGCTCGGCGCGCGGTTCACCCACCACGTCGCGACCAGCTTCCCGGACACGACCCTGCCGCACGCTCGCTACCTGGGACTGCCGATCCGGCGGATGATCAGCACGCTCGACCGGGCGGCACTCCGAGCAGAGGCTCGAGAGTCCTTCGGGCTCGACGCCGACCGACCGACGCTGCTGGTCACCGGTGGATCGCAGGGCGCGCGCCGGCTCAACCAGTCCGTTGCCTCGTCCGCCCCGGCCCTGGCTGCCGCCGGCGTCCAGGTGCTGCACATCCTCGGGCCCAACGGCGAGGCCAGCCCGGAGGTGACAGCTGGCGGTCCGCCGTACGTCACCGTGCAGTTCGTCAGCCGGATGGACCTCGCGTACGCCGCCGCCGACGCTGTGCTGTGCCGGGCGGGCAGCAACACGGTCACCGAGGTGTCGGGGGTCGGCCTCCCGGCGATCTACGTGCCGCTGCCCATCGGCAACGGCGAGCAGGCACACAACGCCCGGCCGGTGGTCGACGCCGGCGGCGGGCTGCTGGTCTCCGACGCTGCCCTGACCAGCGAGTGGGTCAGCAGCACGATCCCCGACCTGCTGACCGATCCCGTGCGGCTCGCAGCCATGTCGGCCGCGGCGACCGACGTGATCCCGCTGGACGCTGACGAGAAGCTGGCGGACATGATCGACGCGGCCTTCGTGGACGGTTCACGGGCGAGGGGTCGACGGCGATGAGGGTCCCCGTCCCCGAGCAGCTACCTCCGGCCGACCAGCTCGGCGCGGTGCACTTCGTCGGCATCGGTGGCGCCGGCCTCTCCGGCATCGCGCGGATCATGCTGGCGCGCGGTATGACCGTCTCGGGCAGCGACGCCAAGGAGTCCCGCACCCTGGAGGCGTTGCGCGCCCTGGGTGCGACGTGCCACGTCGGGCACGACGCTGCCAACCTCGGCGACGCCGAGACGCTGGTGATCTCCACAGCCGTGCGCGAGACCAACCCGGAGGTCGTCGAGGCCACTCGGCGTGGGTTGCGGTTGCTGCCGCGCTCGGCGGCGCTGGAGTCGGTGATGCAGGGACGCAAGGTGGTCGCGGTCGCCGGCACCCACGGCAAGACCACCACGACGTCGCTGCTGACCGTCGCGCTGCAGCACTGCGGCGCTGACCCGTCGTTCGCCATCGGCGGTGACCTGAACGAGACGGGCTCCAACGCCCACGACGGCAGCGGTGAGCTGTTCGTCGCGGAGGCCGACGAGAGCGACGGCGCGTTCCTGGTCTACTCGCCGTTCGCTGCTCTCGTCACGAACGTGGAGGCCGACCACCTCGACAACTACGGCACCGAGGAGGCCTACCGCGCCGCCTTCGACACCTTTGTCGACCGGGTGTCGCCCGAGGGCTTCATGGTGATGTGCGCCGACGACCCCGGCGCCGACACGCTGGGGCGCACCGCCACGGCCAGGGGCCGCACGGTGGTCCGGGTGGGGGAGCGGGCCGATGCCGAGGTGCGCGCCGAGGACGTGCGGTTCGTCGGCTCGACCTCGACGTTCACCGTGGTCGACCGCGGTCGCCGCCTCGGTGAGGTGACACTGCAGATTCCTGGTCGGCACTACGTGCTTGATGCCTTGGCGGCCCTCGCGTGCGGTCTGCGACTCGGGTTCGGCTTCGCCGAGCTCGCGCGTGGCCTCGGAGCGTTCAGCGGGACCCGACGTCGGATGGAGCTCAAGGGGCAGGCAGCCGGCATCCGCGTCTACGACAGCTACGCCCACCACCCCAATGAGATCCGCGGTGACCTGCAGGCCGCTCGCTCTGTCGCGGGCGCCGGCCGGGTCGTCGTGGCCTTCCAGCCGCACATGGTCTCGCGCACCCGCATCTTCGGACATGACATGGGAGTGGCGCTGGGTGCGGCCGACGAGGTGGTGGTGATGGACATCTACGTGGCCCGGGAGGAGCCCGAGCCCGGGGTCACCTCCGCGCTGGTCGCCGACGCGGTCCCGCTCGACCCGCGACACGTCGTACTGGAGCCGTCGTGGTCCTCCACCGCGAGGCACCTGGTCGCCCGGGCCCGCCCCGGCGACATCATCCTGACCCTGGGCGCCGGCGACGTCACGCTGCTGGGTCCGGAGGTGCTCGAGCTCCTCGGGGAGCGGGACCAGCGAGACGGCGATGCTTGATCGCAGGCGGCGCGGCTCCGACCCGGTCGTTCCCACCTCGAGTGGCCCCGATGAGGAGACGGTACGGATCGCGGCGTCCGACTTCCGCCGACGCAGGCACGCCGGTCGCTGGCAACGGATGCGGCGGGTGGTCCTCGGCGTGCTGATGCTGGCCCTGGTCGCGGGTGCCGGCTGGCTGGTGTTCTTCTCCTCCTACGTCACGGCGAGGACGGTCGAGGTCTCCGGTACCCAGACCATGGGCAAGGGCCGGGTCGTGCGTGTGGCAGAGGTCCCGACCGGCACCCCGTTGGCCAGGGTCGACCTCGACGCCGTCCAGGCGCGGGTGGAGTCGATCAGCTCGGTGCGCCGAGCCGCGGTCTCCCGCAGCTGGCCGCACGCGGTGCACATCGAGGTCACCGAGCGCACTCCCTTGGCGGTGATCAACCGGGGAGCGGGGCTGCAGTCGCTGGACGCGGCGGGGGTGCTGTTCGGGCGCCACACCTCCGCGCCCGAGGGCCTCCCGTTGGTGCGCACCGAGCCCGACACCTCCAACGAGGCGCTGGTCGAGGTGGGCCGGGTGCTGACCGCCCTGCCCGCAGACCTGACCGGTCGCGTCAACGTGGTCGAGGTCGGCAGCGTCGACCAGATCCAGCTGGTTCTCGGCAGCGGCCGGCGGGTGCTGTGGGGGAGCGCGGAGGACTCCTCCCAGAAGGCCGAGGTGCTGGCCGTCCTCCTCGACCGGCCCGGTCAGCGCATCGACGTATCCGTCCCCGGACGCCCTACCACCCGCTGACCCCCACCTTCCCCGCCGACGTGTCGGGAAGTTTTCGCGAATTCGGTGGCGCGCCCGCGTGTTGCACGGGGACTCCGAAGCTCGGCCCCTACCTTGATCTAACAACCTCAGGTTGACATAACATTAACCCTCTACTTCAGGGTTAGGGTTTTTCAGTCGGAGGCTTCCCCGAGGGAACATCCGCAGTCGTTCGGCAGTCGGGCCGAGTGGCGCAGCACAGAGAGAGACACCGCCGTGGCAGCACCCCAGAATTACCTCGCCGTGATCAAGGTCGTAGGTATTGGTGGAGGTGGAGTCAACGCCGTCAACCGGATGATCGAGGTCGGGCTGAAGGGCGTCGAGTTCATCGCCATCAACACAGATGCACAGGCCCTGTTGATGAGTGACGCCGATGTCAAGCTCGACATCGGTCGTGAGCTGACCCGTGGTCTCGGTGCCGGCGCCAACCCCGACGTGGGTGCGCAGGCCGCCGAGGACCACTCTGAGGAGATCGAAGAGGTGCTCAAGGGCGCCGACATGGTCTTCGTGACCGCAGGCGAGGGCGGTGGCACCGGAACCGGTGGCGCACCGGTCGTCGCCAAGATCGCCCGGTCCCTGGGTGCCCTCACCATCGGTGTTGTCACCCGGCCGTTCGCGTTCGAGGGGCGTCGTCGCGCCACCTCGGCCGAGACGGGCATCGAGTCCCTGCGGGAGGAGGTCGACACGCTGATCGTGATCCCCAACGACAAGCTGTTGATGATCTCCGATCGCAACGTGAGCATGCTCGACGCCTTCAAGCAGGCCGACCAGGTCCTGCTGCAGGGTGTCTCCGGCATCACCGACCTGATCACGACACCGGGCCTGATCAACCTCGACTTCGCCGACGTCAAGTCGGTCATGTCGAACGCCGGTTCCGCGCTGATGGGCATCGGGTCGGCCCGTGGGGAGAACCGCGCGGTCGAGGCCGCCGAGCTCGCGGTGTCCAGCCCGTTGCTGGAGGAGTCGATCGACGGTGCGCAGGGTGTGCTGCTCTCCATCGCCGGTGGGTCCGACCTGGGCCTGTTCGAGATCAACGAGGCAGCCGCGATGGTGGCGGAGGCGGTGCACGCCGATGCGAACATCATCTTCGGTGCGACCATCGACGACGCGCTCGGTGACGAGGTCAGGGTCACAGTCATCGCCGCCGGGTTCGAGGGTGGTCGGCCGAAGCGACGCGAGCAGGCGCCCACGCTGCGCCCCCGCGCCGAGCAGACGCCGAAGCCGCAGACCCAGGAGGAGACCCGGGCGGCAGCACGTGCCCTGGCCGAGCAGCGCCGTGCCTCCGAGCCGGCTGCTCAGCCCCGTCGGGAGCCGGTCACCGTCGGCGCCCAGCGCCAGGGTGGCACCGACGGCCACGGTGCGGCGGCCTCGGCCCCGCAGCGAGCCTCGTCGCCGGTCCGTCCGACGTTCGACGACGACGAGCTCGACGTCCCCGACTTCCTGAAGTAAGGGCGCCCAGCCAGCGGATGTACTCCCACCGCAGCAGCACCGGCCCCGTCGACCTGGCGTTCACCGACAGGTACGGCGGGGTCAGTGCCGTCCCCTTCGACAGCCTCAACCTCGCCCTGGCAGGTGAGGACGATCCGGACGACGTACGCCGCAACGTGGACCTGCTCCTGGCCGACTTCGGGCCCGGCGCGGAGCTTGCCGACATGGAGCAGGTCCACGGCCGCACCGTCGTCGAGGCCGGGGGAGCCCGGCGGCAGTGCGACGCCGTGGTGACCGACAGGCCGGACGTCGTGCTGATGGTGCGTGTGGCCGACTGCGTACCGGTGCTGCTCGCGGACCCCGAGGCCGGGGTCATCGGTGCCGCCCACGCCGGGCGCGTCGGGATGGCAGCGGGGGTGGTGACCGCCTGCGTCGATCGGATGCGCTCCCTCGGGGCCTCCGAGATCAGTGCCTGGCTCGGACCGCACATCTGCGGTCGCTGCTACGAGGTCCCGGCTGCACTGAGGGACGAGGTCGCCGCGATCGAACCCTCGACGGCGTCGACCACCTCGTGGGGCACGCCCGGCCTCGACGTCGGCGCCGGGGTCGCTGCTCAGCTCGAACGCGCGCACGTGCGGGTGCACGACGTCTCGCGGTGCACCCTGGAGTCCGCCGACCTCTACTCCTACCGTCGTGACGCCGCGCGCGCCGGTCGGCTGGCCGGGGTCATCCGGAGGCGCCCATGAGCCAGACACCCACGCGAAGCCCGGCGGAGCAGCGCCGTGAGGAGGTCACGGCCAGGCTGGCCGCGGTCCGGGACCGGATCGGCCGGGCCTGCGCCGACGCCGAGCGGGACCCCGCAGAGATCACTCTCGTGGTGGTCACCAAGTTCTTCCCTGCCGCCGACGTGCGGTTGCTGGTCGACCTCGGCATCCGCGACGTCGGTGAGAACCGCCACCAGGAGGCCGTGGACAAGGCCGCCGAGTGCGCGGACCTCGACCTGCGCTGGCACTTCATCGGTGCCCTGCAGAGCAACAAGGCGGCCGCGGTGGCCTCCTACGCCGACGTCGTGCAGTCCGTCGACCGAGCCAAGCTGCTGGGTGCCCTGAGCCGGGGTGCCCGCGAGCGGGGCCGCGACGTGGACTGCCTCGTCCAGGTCAGCCTCGACCCTCCGCAGGCGCAGGGACGTTCCGGTGCCCCCCTCGAGGAGGTGCCGGCGTTGGTCGATCGCCTGCTGGCCACCGACGGCCTCAACCTCCGCGGCGTCATGGGCGTTGCTCCCCTCGGCGGTGACGCCCGGACGGCGTTCGGCCGGCTCGCCGAGGTGGCCTCGCAGGTTCGTGAACGAGCCGGTGGGGCCACCTGGATCTCAGCAGGCATGAGCGCAGATCTCGAGCAGGCGATCCACGCGGGTGCGACACACCTGCGGATCGGCTCAGCGGTCCTCGGTACGAGGCCGGTAGTCAAGTAATGTCCCAACTGCCGCGGAAACCGGCAACGAAGCGGCACCCCAGCGCCACGAGAGCAGAGGAATCCAAAGAATGAGCGCGATGCGGAAGATGGGCGTCTACCTCGGACTGCTCGAGGACGCTGACGGCGAGTACGCCGACCCCCACAACGAGTACGACGAGCCTGCTCGTCGTACCGCGGAGCCGGAGCCGGCCCGCCCGGTGGCCAACCTCGCCGAGCGTCGCCGCCCGGCCGTGGCCACCGACGTGCCCACAGCCCGCCCGACCACCACGGTCGCGCCGATGTCGCGGATCACCACGCTGCATCCGCGCACCTACAACGAGGCCCGAGTCGTCGGGGAGAACTTCCGCGACGGCGTCCCGGTCATCATGAACCTCTCCGAGATGGACGACACCGACGCCAAGCGTCTGGTCGACTTCGCCGCCGGCCTGGTTTTTTCGGTGCGTGGCACGATCGAGCGTGTGACCAACAAGGTGTTCCTGCTCTCGCCCCCCAACGTCTCTGTCGCTGCTGAGGACAAGCAGCGCATCGCCGAGGGCGGCTTCTTCAATCAGAGCTGACCGGAGCTTCGCGGCATGACCCTGCTCGGCTCACTCATCGAGCTGGTGCTCGGCACCTTCATCATCCTGCTCTTCGTGCGGCTGATCGTCGACTGGATCCAGATGTTCGCGCGCTCGTGGACGCCACGAGGTCCGGTGCTGGTCATCCTCGAGGGCATCTACACCGTGACCGACCCGCCGGTGAAGGCTCTGCGCAAGGTGCTCCCGCCGCTGCGACTCGGTGGCGTGGCGCTCGATCTCAGCTTCATCGCCCTGCTGCTGATCTGCTACATCCTGCTTTCGGTGAACCGCGCCGTCTTCTTCTGAGAGCAGGTGCTGGGCGTTCGCCGGGCAGTTCTCCGGTCGACCGTTCACAGCACCGGTCGACCGACTATCGTTTGCGGCGCACCAGCAGAAGCCCGTCGAGAGTTTGAGGATCAGGTGAGGTCATGACGTTGACGCCCGAGGATGTGAGCAACAAGCGCTTTACTCCTGTGCGGCTCCGTGAGGGTTACGACATGGGTGAGGTCGACCAGTTCCTCGACGAGGTCGAGGCCGAGCTCGCGCGGCTGCTTGCGGAGAACGACGACCTGCGGTCCAAGCTGACCGCGGGCGGCATCGCCGTCGAGCCGAAGGCGCCGGCCAAGGCAGGACCCGAGGCTTCGGACAAGAGCGGCCAGAAGGACGGCCAGAAGGACGGGGCCAAGGACGCCCAGAAGGACGCCCAGAAGGACGGGCAGAAGGACGGCGCCAAGGACGCGCAGGCCAGCGAGACCGTCGTCGCCGCTGCCGCGCCCCGCGAGGAGATCCGTGTGGTCACCGCGGCCGAGGCATCCTCCGCGGCCACGCGGCTGCTCGAGCTGGCCACCAACAACGCCGATGCTGTGGTGGCGGAGGCCAAGGACGAGGCTGAGCAGATCGTCGTGGCCGCCCGTGCCGAGGCCGAGCGGCTCGAGACCGAGACCAAGGACAGGACCGACAAGCTCGAGCAGGAAGCTCGTTCGCGGGCGCAGAACCTGGACTCCGAGATCGAGGCCAAGCGAGCCGAGCGTCTCGACGACGTCGAGAAGGCCAAGGTCCGCCTCGACGCGGAGGTCGAGAACCTACGTGCCTTCGAGCGCGAGTACCGCAGCCGCCTGAAGAGCTACTTCACCCAGCAGCTGCAGGCTCTCGACGGCACCGGCGAGGGCGGCGAGCTTCCCGACGCCGGCGACGGCGCCGCACCCAAGCGGCTGAAGACCGTTCCCGGGGACGACGCCCCCGCCGGCGAGGCGGGCAGCCAGGACGGGCGGCCGAGCCAGGCCTGAACGCCTCTGCACCCGGACACAGCAGGAGGGGGTGCCGCGCGCGAGCGCGGCACCCCCTCCTGCTGTTCAGCGGAGTTCAGATCCGGTAGACCGTGAAGCCGATGCCGAGGTCGGTGTCGCGCTGTGCCAGCTCGTCCGGGTTCTCGGACTCCGCGATGGTCGAGGCGAGCACCTCCTCGGCGATCAGGCCGCGGTGCTCGGCGACCGCCTCGGCCAGCTCGCCGGACCCGTCGCCGTCGAGGACCGCCCAGCTCAGGGCGATCCGGTCCGAGACCTCGAAGCCGTTGGCCTTGCGCGCCTCCTGGATCATCCGGATCACCTCACGGGCCAGGCCCGCCCGCCTCAGCTCCGGGGTCACCTCCAGGTCGAGGGCCACCGTCTCGCCCTGCTCGTTGACCACCGACCATCCCTCGCGTGGCCGCTCGGACAGGATCACCTCCTCGGCCAGGATCTCGACCTCGTTCCCGTCGACCGGGACGGTCGCCCTCCCGTCCGCCTTGAGCGAGGCCGCCAGGGCTTCCGCGTCGGCGGCGGCGATGGCGGCCGCCACGCGAGGGGTGTCCTTGGCGAAGCGCTTTCCGAGTGCGCGGAAGTTGCCCTTGGCCGCGTGGTCGACCAGGTCGGCCCCGGCAGCTGAGAGCGGCTCGACCGATCCGATGTTCAGCTCCTCGGCCACCTCCTGCCGCAGCTCCGCCGAGAGTCGCTCGTAGGCAGCGGTCGCCACGAGCGCGCGCTGCAGCGGCTGCCGCGTGCGCACCTTGGCGTCGGCGCGGGCGGCACGGCCCAGCTCGACCAGGCGCCTGGCCAGACCCATCTGCTCGGAGAGGTCGGGGTCCACCAGGTCGGTGTTCTGCTCGGGCCACTGCGAGAGGTGCACCGACCGGGGCAGGTCCTCGCCGGTCGCGATGACGACGTCTCGCCACACCCGCTCGGTGATGAAGGGGGCCATCGGCGCCATCAGCTGCGTGACCAGGCTCAGGCACTCGTGCAGGGTTGCGAAGGCCGATGCGTCGCCGTTCCAGAAGCGGCGCCTCGAGCGGCGTACGTACCAGTTGGAGAGGTCGTCGACGTACGCCGAGAGCAGCGATCCCGCGCGCTGGGTGTCGAAGGACTCCAGGGCGAGTGTCACCTCGCCGACGAGGCGGTGGGCCTCCGAGAGCGCCCACCGGTCGAGTACGGGTCGCTCGGCCGGCGCTGGGACCTCGCCGCCGGGCGCCCACTGGGCCAGGTTGGCGTACAGGACGTGGAAGGCGACCGTGTTCCAGTACGTCAGCAGGACCTTGCGCACGGTCTCCTGGATGGTGGCGTGACCGACCCGACGCGCCGCCCACGGCGAGCCACCGGCCGCCATGAACCAGCGCACGGCATCGGCTCCGTGCTCGTCCATCAGCGGGATCGGTTCGAGGGTGTTGCCGAGGTGCTTGGACATCTTGCGGCCGTCCTCGGCGAGGATGTGCCCCAGGCACAGCACGTTCTTGTACGACGACTCCCCGAACACCAGCGTGCCCACGGCCATCAAGGTGTAGAACCAGCCGCGGGTCTGGTCGATCGCCTCGGAGATGAAGTCGGCCGGGTAGGCCTGCTCGAGTCGGGCGTCCGAGCCCTCGACGTGCGGGTAACCCCACTGGGCGAAGGGCATGGAGCCGGAGTCGAACCACGCGTCGATGACCTCGGGCACGCGGCGCGCCCGCTCGCCGCAGGTCGGGCAGTCGAAGGTGACGTCGTCGACGTAGGGCCGGTGGGGGTCGAGACCGGACTGGTCAGACCCGGTCAGCTCACCGAGCTCGGCAAGCGAGCCCACGCACGTCTGGTGCCCTTCCGCGCACCGCCAGATGGGGAGCGGGGTCCCCCAGTAGCGGCTGCGTGAGAGCGCCCAGTCGATGTTGTTCTCCAGCCAGTCCCCGTAGCGACCGTGCTTGATGGTCGGGGGGTACCAGTTGGTCTTCTCGTTCTGCCCGAGGAGCTCGTCCTTGATCTGGGTGGTCCGGACGTACCACGACGGCTGGGCGTAGTAGAGCAGCGCCGTGTGGCAGCGCCAGCAGTGCGGGTAGCTGTGCTCGTAGGGCACGTGCCGGAACAGCAGACCGCGGGCGGTCAGGTCGGCGACCAGGTCGGTGTTGGCGTGGCGGAAGAACTGTCCACCGACGAGGTCGAGGTCGTCGAGGAAGTGACCCTGCGGATCGATCGGGTTGACCATCGCGACCCCGTTGCGCCGGCAGGAGGCGAAGTCGTCCTCACCGAAGGCCGGCGACTGGTGCACCAGCCCGGAGCCGTCGTCAGCTGTGACGTAGTCCTCGGTGACCACGAAGTGGGCGTCCGGCGCGTCGGCGCCGTCGGTGCGAGCCGGCCAGTCGACGAGCTCGAAGGGGCGCCGGTAGGTCCAGCCCGTCATGTCGGCACCGGTGAACCTGTCCTGGACCGTCCAGCCCTCGCCCAGGGCCTTCTCCACGAGGACCTCGGCCACCACGAGCGTCTCGCCGCCCTTGGCCGCGGTCACGTAGGTGAGGTCGGGGTGGGCGGCCACGAGGGCGTTGGACACCAGCGTCCAGGGCGTGGTCGTCCAGATCAGCAGATCGGCCGCACCCGCGTGGGGACCGGACGTGAGCGGGAGACGCACGTAGACCGAGGGATCGGTGACGGTCTCGTAGCCCTGGGCGAGCTCGTGGTCGGACAGGCCCGTGCCGCACCGCGGACAGTACGGCGCCACGCGGTAGTCCTCGACCAGGAGCCCCTTCTCGTGGATCTGCTTCAGCGCCCACCACACCGACTCGACGTACTCCGGGTCCATGGTGCGGTAGGGCTCGCGCATGTCGAGCCAGCAACCCATGCGGTCGGTCATCTCCTCCCACAGACCGACGTAGCGCGTCACCGACTCGCGGCACCGGGCGTTGAACTCCGCGATCCCGAAGGCCTCGATGTCGTTCTTGCCGGAGAACCCGAGCTCCTTCTCCACGGCGAGCTCGACCGGCAGGCCGTGGCAGTCCCAGCCGCCCTTGCGGTTGACCTGGAAGCCCTGCATGGTCCGGAACCGGGGAAAGACGTCCTTGAACGTCCGGGACTCGATGTGGTGCGTGCCGGGACGGCCGTTGGCGGTCGGCGGACCCTCGTAGAAGGTCCAGGTCGCCGCGCCCTGGTTGCGCTCGACGGACTTGGCGAAGATCTGCTCGCTGCGCCAGAACTCCATCACCTCGCGCTCGAGCGCGGGCAGGTCGACCTGGGGCGGCACGGGCCGGTACGCGGTCCGGGGGGTCGTGCTGTGATCGGTCACTGCTGTCCTTCGTCCTCGGGCTCTGTGAGCCGGTCGATTCCGAAGGGACGAGGACCGGCCTGCGCCGATTCCCGCGGTACCACCCTCCTTGGCCGGCGCCTGGACTGCACGTCGACCCACTCCATGAGTGACCCGGGCTGGGTCAACCGCTGCCGGTTCTACTGCGCTTCGCCCCCAAAAGGGGGTTTCGGCGTTTCTTCCGGCGGCTCGGGGTGATCTTCCTCGTCTGCTGTGCCACCGGGCTCACACCATCCCCGGCTCGCTCGTGGCCTCGACAGTCGAGTACTCGTCCCTTCCACGCCATGCGGTCGGCACCAGTGTGCCAGAAGTGTCCGGCCACGTCGGGGCGGCGGGTTGAAGGGGCTCGACGAGCCACATATCCTCGCGCCACCACGTATGACGCAGCTCATACATCCCACCCGATAGGGGTCCCCAGAGCCATGGCATCAGCGACCAGAAAGTCCTTGGTGAGCCGCGCAGGAGCCGCGGCCCGCAAGGTCGTCTCACGCGCTTCCTCGGGCGCCACCTCGACGAAGGGGTCGGCCTCCACCGCGGCGAAGTCCGCGGCCACCGCGACCAAGTCGGCCGCGAAGCCCGCCACGAAGACCGCGACCAAGGCGACCTCGGCCAAGAAGGCCCCGGCGAAGAAGGCCCCGGCCAAGAAGGCCCCGGCGAAGAAGGCCCCGGCCAAGAAGGCTCCCGCGAAGACCGCGGCCAAGAAGGCTCCCGCGAAGACCGCGGCCAAGAAGGCTCCCGCGAAGAAGACCCCCGCGAAGGCCCCGGCCAAGAAGAGCCCGGCCACGAAGAGCCCGGCCACGAAGACGGCCACGAAGACGGCCACCAAGACAGCCACCAAGACGGCCACCAAGACGGCAGCGAAGCCGGCGCCGAGCACGAAGCCGGCGACCAAGAAGACGCCAGCTGTGAAGCCGGCCAAGACGGCCACCACGACGAAGACGACGGCCGCCAAGGCCCCCACGAAGAAGGCTCCCGTGACCAAGGCCCCTACGAAGAAGCCAGCCAAGACCCCCGCGCTGGTAGTCCTCGAGGCGGAGGACCCCTGGAGCAAGTCCGAGCTCGCCGAGGTGCGCACCCAGCTGCGTGATGACGTCAAGCGGCTCACGGCGGAGCTGGCCGAGGTCGAGCAGGACCTGGCCGGCATGATCGAGAACTCCGGTGAGGGTGCTGGGAACGACCAGGCCGATGTGGGGTCCGCCTCGTTCGAGCGTGACCAGGAGATGGTGATCGTCAACAACGCCCGAGACATGCTGGAGCAGTCCGGGCACGCGCTGGAACGCATCGCCGACGGAACCTATGGCCAGTGCGAGAACTGCGGCAACGCGATCGGCAAGAACCGGCTGATGGCCTTTCCGCGGGCGACGCTGTGCCTGACCTGCAAGCAGCGCGAGGAGCGTCGCTGAGCATTCGTGAGAACCTTTCTCCTGCGATGACTGCAGACCCTGGCTCTCCCGACCCGCTCGAACCGACCGCCGACGAGAGCAGGAACAGCCCGCGCCGTACGGCACCACGTCTCGCCTTCAGCCTGGCGGTGGCCGGGCTCCTCCTCGACGTGGTGACCAAGCAGCTGGCGGTGAGCCGGCTCGGCCCCGGCGACGCCGTCGAGGTGCTGGGGGAGTTCCTCCAGCTCCGGCTCGTACGCAACCCCGGCGCTGCGTTCGGGGCCGGTTCCTCGGTGACTCCGCTGCTCACAGTGGTGGCGATCGTGGCCTCCGTGGCGGTCGTGGTCTACGCGTTGCGGGTGCGCCACCGGGGGTGGGCCGTCGCGCTGGGCCTGCTGCTCGCGGGAGTCGTGGGCAACCTGGCCGACCGGCTGTTCCGTCCCCCGGGCCCGTTCCGCGGACACGTGATCGACTTCCTCGCGCTGCCCAACTGGCCGGTGTTCAACGTGGCCGACATCTGCATCGACGTCGGTGGTGCGCTGATCGTGGTGCTGCTGCTGCGCGGCATCCATCTCGACGGCAGCAGGCACCAGGAGGTTGCTGGGCCGCGCCGGCCGCTGGACCGGCCGCTGGACCGGCCGAGCCGCAGGGCGGGTCGGCGTGAGCGAGCCGACGGGGGAGCAGCGGACCCTCCAGGTGCCCGAAGGGCTGGGTGGCGAGCGGGTGGATGTCGGTCTGGCGCGGATGTTCGGGATCTCCCGCAGCAAGGCGGCCGAGCTCGTCTCGCGTTCTCTCGTGCACCTCGACGGCTCACCGGCAGCCAAGTCGGACCGGCTGATGCCCGGGGCGCTGCTGGACGTGACCTTCCCCCACGAAGCCGACCCCCTCGAGGTCGTCGCCGAGGTGGTCGAAGGGATCACCATCGTCCACGACGACGACGAGATCGTGGTCATCGACAAGCCCGTCGGGGTCGCGGTCCATCCGTCGATGGGCTGGACCGGTCCGACAGTCGTCGGACACCTGCGGGGCGCGGGCTACCGGATCGCCACGAGTGGGGCGCCCGAACGTCGCGGCATCGTGCAACGGCTCGATGTGGGTACCTCGGGCGTCATGGTGATCGCCAAGAGCGAGCGGGCGTACTCGCTGCTCAAGAACGCTTTTCGCCACCGCGAGGTCGACAAGACCTATCACGCACTCGTCCAGGGCCACCCGGACCCGCACGAAGGCACGATCGACGCCCCGATCGGTCGGCACACGAGGTCTGACTGGAAGTTCGCGGTGCGCGAGGACGGCAAGCACAGCGTCACGCACTACGCGACCCTCGAAGCGCATCGTTTCGCCAGTCTCCTCGAGGTCAAGCTGGAGACCGGCCGGACGCACCAGATCCGGGTGCACATGGCGGCGCTGAAGCATCCGTGCGTGGGCGACCTCACCTATGGGGCGGACCCCACCCTCGCGCAGCGGGTGGGACTGGAGCGCCAGTGGCTGCACGCCGTGCGGCTGGGGTTCGAGCACCCGGGGACCGGCGACCCGGTGGAGTACGAGTCGCCGTACCCCGAGGACCTGGCGAGCGCGCTGGAGATCATCCGCAATGCCGACTGAGGTTGCTGCGAAACCACCACCACCGGAGGAGTTCCTGCTGCGCCCCGGTCTGGCGCGCGACCTGCCGGGACTCCAGGAGGTCTACGAGGCCGCTGTGGACGGGCCCGGTCAGGTGCCGGAATCGCGTTCCCCCGAAGAGGTGCGTGCGTGGGTGACCGGGCTGCTCGACCGTCCGGGGCGCGAGCTCTGGCTGGCCGAGCGCGAAGGGCTGGCGCTGGGGTTCGTGCTGCTCGACGACGCCTGGCTGAACCTGATCTTCGTCCATCCGGATCGTCCGGCCCGCGGCGTGGGCGCCGCCCTCCTCGACCTGGTCAAGAGCCTGCGACCCGGTGGGTTCGGTTTGCGGGTGCACCAGGGCAACGCCCGTGCACGCGCGTTCTACCGACGCCACGGGCTGGTCGAGCTGGAGCGCACCGACGGAAGCAGCTACCACGACGAGCAGCCGGACCTGCAGATGGCTTGGCTCGGCCAGGACCCGCTCGCCTACCTGCGCGGGCGCATCGACGCCGTGGACGACGAGCTCGCCGTGCTGCTGGCGCGACGCTGGGCGCTCACGGCCGCGGTGCAGGACCACAAGGCAGCGGCGGGGGAGCGGGCCGGGGCGGAGGGTCGGGACGTGGACCGTGAGGCCGAGATCGTTGCCCGGATGACAGCGCACGTGCCCGAGCTCGGCCGCGAGCGACTTGCCCGGGTGATGCATGTCGTGATCGCCGAGAGCCTCGCCGCGTGGGAGTCCGGGGCCGACTCCGAGCCGTCCGTGTGACCACGACGCCGGGTCACGACACCGGCCTCGACACCGGCCTCGACACCGGCTTCGGGCACGCCGGGAGGGTGTCAGATACGGGTGCCATGCTGACGTACGCTGACCTTCTTCCCCGCATGACCAGGCCCAGGCACGTGGGGGCCTGCGCTGAAGACGGGTGTCCACTCCAGAGCTCCGGGAAGGGCTGATCGCGCCGCATGTCGGGCAACTCCTCCAGCAAGGACGGCTTCGTCCACCTGCACGTGCACACCGAGTACTCCATGCTCGACGGCGCCGCACGGTTGGGCGACATGTTCGAGCGCACCGCAGAGCTGGGCATGGACGCGATCGCCATGACCGACCACGGCAACGTGTTCGGCGCCTATGACTTCTGGTCCAAGGCGAAGGCCGCCGGGGTCAAGCCGATCATCGGCATGGAGGCCTACTTCACGCCCAACACCTCCCGCTTCGACAAGAAGCGGGTGCGCTGGAACGACGGCGGCGACGACGACGTCTCCGGCTCCGGCGCCTACACGCACATGACGCTGCTCTCGGAGAGCACGACCGGGATGCACAACCTGTTCCGGCTGTCCTCGCGGGCGTCGATGGAGGGATTCTTCTACCACCCGCGCGCGGACCGCGAGCTGCTCGCTGAGTACTCCGAGGGACTGATCGCCACCACGGGTTGCCCGTCGGGAGAGGTGCAGACCTGGCTGCGCATCGGCGACTACGACAAGGCCCGCCAGTCGGCGGCGGACTTCCAGGACATCCTGGGTAAGGACAACTACTTCCTCGAGCTGATGGACCACGGCCTGGACATCGAGACGCGCGTGCGCGACGGCCTGCTCCGGCTGAGCAAGGACCTCGGCATCCCGCCGGTCGCCACCAACGACTCCCACTACGTCCACCAGGGCGACGCCGGCGCCCACGAGCACCTCCTGTGCGTGTCCTCGGGCAGCGTGATGAGCGACCCGAAGAGGTTCCGGTTCAACGGTGACGGCTACTACATCAAGTCCCCGGCCGAGATGCGTGAGCTGTGGGGGGTTCGCAACGGCCTCCCCGAGGCGTGCGACAACACGCTGCTGATCGCGGAGCGGTGCGACGTCCAGTTCACCGAGGGCAACGGCACCTACATGCCCCGCTTCCCCTGTCCCGAGGGGGAGGACGAGAACTCCTGGTTCGTCAAGGAGGTCGACAAGGGCCTGCGCTACCGCTACCCGGCCGGCATCCCCGACGACGTGCGCAAGCAGGCCGACTTCGAGGTCGAGGTCATCACCCGGATGGGTTTCCCGGGCTACTTCCTCGTCGTGGCCGACTTCATCAACTGGGCCAAGGACAACGGCATCCGGGTGGGTCCGGGGCGCGGGTCGGGTGCCGGCTCGATGTGCGCCTACGCGATGCGGATCACCGACCTCGACCCGCTCAAGCACGGCCTGATCTTCGAGCGGTTCCTCAACCCCGACCGCGTCTCGATGCCCGACTTCGACATCGACTTCGACGAGCGTCGTCGTGGCGAGGTGATCCGCTACGTCTCCGACAAGTACGGCGACGACCGGGTCTCGATGATCGTCACCTACGGCACCATCAAGGCCAAGCAGGCCGTGAAGGACTCCTCGCGCATCCTCGGCTACCCCTTCGCGATGGGCGACCGGATCACCAAGGCGATGCCGGCGGCCGTGATGGGCAAGGACGTCCCGCTCAAGGAGATCTTCGACCCGGCGCACAAGCGCTACAACGAGGGCGGCGAGTTCCGCACCCTCTACGACGGCGACAACGACGTGAAGACGGTCGTGGACACCGCCATCGGGATCGAGGGCCTCAAGCGTCAGTGGGGCGTGCACGCAGCCGGTGTGATCATGTCGAGCGAGCCGCTTCTCGACGTGATCCCGGTGATGCGCCGTCCGGCCGACGGAGCCAAGATCACGCAGTTCGACTACCCGACCTGCGAGAAGCTCGGCCTGATCAAGATGGACTTCCTGGGGCTGCGCAACCTCACGGTGCTCGACGACGCGCTGATCAACATCGAGATCAACCGCGGCGAGAAGGTGGTGCTCGAGGAGCTCGAGCTCACCGACGAGGCGACGTACAAGCTGCTCCAGAAAGGTGACACCCTCGGTGTCTTCCAGCTCGACGGTGGCCCGATGCGAGCACTGCTGCGCAGCATGCAGCCGGACACCTTCGAGGACATCTCCGCGGTCGGCGCCCTCTACCGTCCGGGGCCGATGGGCGCGGACTCCCACAACAAGTACGCCCGCCGCAAGACCGGCCGTGAGCCGGTCGAGGCCCTGCACCCCGAGCTCGCCGAGGCCCTCGAGGAGGTGCTGGGTGAGACCTACGGCCTGATCGTGTACCAGGAGCAGGTCATGGCGATCGCCCAGCAGCTCGCGGGCTACACGCTCGGTCAGGCCGACCTGCTGCGACGCGCCATGGGCAAGAAGAAGAAGGAGGAGCTGGACAAGCAGTTCGAGACCTTCTCCGCCGGCATGACCGAGCGCGGCTTCTCCCACGGTGCGATCAAGGCGCTGTGGGACACCCTGCTGCCGTTCTCCGACTATGCGTTCAACAAGGCCCACTCGGCCGCCTACGGCCTCGTCTCCTACTGGACCGCCTACCTCAAGGCGAACTTCCCGGCCGAGTACATGGCTGCGCTCCTCACGTCGGTCAAGGACGACAAGGACAAGATGGCGATCTACCTCAACGAGTGTCGTCGGATGAAGATCCAGGTGCTGCCGCCCGACGTCAACGAGTCCGAGGCCAACTTCACGCCGGTCGGCACCGACGTCCGCTTCGGGCTCACCGCGATCCGCAACGTCGGCTGGAACGTGGTGGAACAGATCATCTCCACGCGCAAGGAGAAGGGCCGCTTCGCAGACTTCGCCGACTTCATGGACAAGGTGCCTGCCCAGGTCTGCAACAAGCGGCTGATCGAGTCGCTGGTCAAGGCCGGCGCCTACGACGAGATGAAGCACGGTCGCCGCGCACTGCTGGCCGTGCACGAGCTCGCCGTCGACCAGTACGTCGACATCAAGCGCAACGAGGCGATCGGCCAGGACTCCCTGTTCGGGGGACTGGACGACGACGACGCCGGCTTCGGGGTCAGCGTGACGGTGCCCGACATCGGCGAGTGGGACAAGATGACCTTGCTCGGCCACGAGCGAGAGATGCTCGGTCTCTACGTCTCCGACCACCCGCTGACCGGTCTGGAGCACGTCCTCTCGAACGCTGCCGACTGCACGATCGGGCAGCTGGTGACCGACGAGGACCGCCCGGACGGCGCCTTCGCCACGATCTGCGGCCTGGTCACGGCGGTCACCCGCAAGATCACCAAGACCGGCAACGCCTGGGCCATCGTCACGGTCGAGGACCTCGAGGGCGCGATCGACGTGCTCTTCTTCCCCAGCGACTACCAGCTCGCCAGCACCCTCCTCGTCGAGGACACCGTGATCGCGGTCCAGGGCCGCCTCGACAAGAGCAAGGACCAGGCCGAGCTGCGCGGCAAGACCGTCTCCACTCCCGTCATGGAGGACCGCAGCACCGGCCCGGTGTTGATCACGCTGCCCTCCACCCGGTGCACGCCACCGGTGGTCGACCAGCTCAAGGAAGTGCTGCGTACCCACCCCGGGACCACCGAGGTGAGGCTGCGGCTGGTCTCGCGCGGCGCAACACGCGTGCTCAGGCTCGACGACCGCCATCGGGTCCTGGCCTCGCCCGCCCTCTACGGCGACCTCAAGCACCTGCTCGGACCGGGGTGCCTGGGATGATCGACACCGTGCCAGAGGTCCCGCTCCGCCGCCCGAGCATCGAACCGCGCGGCTCGCTGAGGATCGCCGCAGCGGACGCCCTGACCACAGCAGTGTGGTTCGGAGTCTCAGGCCTGCTCGGTGCACTGGTCTGGTGGCAGGTCGCACCGCTGCCTACTGCCGTCAAGATCGGCGACGGCGCAAGCCTGGAGCCCACCGAGCTGATCAAGCAGGTCGGCGTAGACGGATGGTTCTTCGTGATCGCCCTGGTCGGCGGGCTGCTGGGTGGGATCGTGCTGATGGCCTGGCGTCGACGACACCCGGTGCTGATGGTGCTGCTGATCGTGCTCGGCGGCATCCTCGCCGCCTGGCTCGTGATCCAGCTCGGTCTGGCGCTGGGGCCCGGTGACGAGCTCGCAGCTCTGCGGGACGCGCCGGAGGGCACCACTGTCGAGACACAGCTCACCCTCGGGGCGCGAGGCATGTTCTGGGTGTGGCCGACTGCGGCCGCCATGGGCGCGTTGGTCCAGCTGTGGGTACTCGACAAACCCCGCGAGGAAACAGCCGGCTCGCTAGGCTGAACGCTGTTCGGTCAGACATTCCGGGGGGAAGCAATGAGCGAGGAGACAGCCGCGCCAGCAGCGCCGGCAGAGTCGCCGACGTCACGAGGGTGGGTGGCGGTGACCGCTTCCGCTGCAGCCGTGGTGCTGATCGCAGTGGGTGGGTACGCCGCCTGGGGCTTCTTCTTCTCCGGTGGGCCACGGCCGGCCGAGGTGCTTCCCGACTCGACCTTCGCGCTGGCCACCGTCGACCTGGACCCCTCGGGCGGACAGAAGGTCGAGGCCATCAAGACGCTGCGCCGGTTCCCGAGCTGGCGGGAGCGCACCGGCCTCACCGCGGACTCCGACGTGATGAAGGTGATCTTCGAGAAGGCGATCGCAGGCGGTTCCTGCGCCTCGCTCGACTACGAGCGCGACGTCCAGCCCTGGATCGGACAGCGGCTCGGCGTGGGCGGCGTACTGATCGACGAGCTGCCGGTCCCCGTGCTCGCGCTTCAGGTCAAGGACGCCGCCAAGGCGAAGGACGGCTTCGCCGCGCTGGTCGAGTGCGGTGAACCCGGCGAGGACTTCGGCTGGACGCTCGCTGACGACTACGTGGTGGCCAGCGACAGCACCCAGCATGCCGAGGTGATCGTCGCTGCCGGCAGGAAGGCGCCGCTCGACGCCGATGCCGACTTCGCCAGGTGGACCGAGGAGGCCGGCGGAGCCGGCATCCTCAACGCCTACGTCGGGTCCCGTGCGGCCGAGGTCCTGCGCGACGAGCTCGACTCCCGGGGAGGGATGCCGGGTCTGGGCGGTGCTTCGCCGGACGACGGCGAAGGTGGGGGCGAGGTCCCGGCAGCGCTGAAGGACTTCGAAGGGGCGGCGGCCACGCTGCGTTTCGCGGACGGGGGCATCGAGGTCGAGTTCGCCGCCGGTGGCCTCGGCCTGGACAAGGGGACGCTGGTCGGGGACCACGTCGGCGCACTGCCGCAGGACACCGCCGCGGCGCTGGCCTTCTCGGTCCCGGAGCGAGCCGTCACGGGACTCACGTCGGCCGACGGCATGCTGGGCGGTCTGGTGAACGGCTTCGGATCCGGCACCGGTCTCGACCTGCCCGAGGACCTCGTGACACTCGTCGGCGAGTCGATGAGCCTCTCCCTGGGCGCAGACGCGCCCGCGGACCTCGACGACGTCAATGACTCGCAGGACCTGCCGGTCGGGCTCCTGGTCCACGGTGACGAGGAGAAGATCCGGGGTGTGGTGGAGAAGGTCGAGGCACGCCTCGGCGCGTCTCTGACAGACCTTCCCGCGACGCTGGCCAGCACCGAGGGCAAGGTCGCCGTGGCCAGCACACCGGAGTACGCCGACGACCTCCTGGGCGCCGGAGGCCTCGCCGACTCCGAGGCGTTCCGCGAGGTGGTGCCCGAGCTCGACCGGGCGCGGGTGGTCGGCTACGTCTCGCTGGACAACGCCTGGGTCACCGCGCTGGGCAAGATGGCCCGGGCCGACAAGGACGCCGAGGCCACCGAGGTGATGGAGAACGTCGAGGTCCTCCGTGCCCTGGGGCTCAGCTCGTGGGCCGACGGGGACACCGCTCGGGCGCTGGTGCGGATCTCGCTGCGGTAGGTGCGCGGTCGGTGAGAGCCGTCAGCCGCTGCCCACGGTGGCGACCGCTGCCTGCAACAGGTCCACGAGGTCGTGAGGCGAGAGCCCGAGGTCCATCCCTCGCTTGCCACCGCTGACGTAGACCTTCGGCAGGTCGAGCGCCGAGGCGTCGACGACGGTGGGCAGCGTCTTCTTCTGGCCGAGCGGCGAGATCCCGCCGAGGACGTAGCCGGTCGCGCGTTCGGCAGCTGTCGGGTCTGCCATCGTCGCTCGTTTGCCGCCGACGGCTGCGGCGAGTGCCTTGAGGTCGAGCTGGCCCGTGACGGGAACGATGCCGACGACAAGCTTCCCGTCGACGTCGGCGAGCAGTGTCTTGAACACCGTGCTGGGGTCCAGACCGAGCTGCTCGGCTGCCTCCTGGCCGTACGACGCTACCGCCGGGTCGTGGGAGTAGGCATGCACGGTGAACGGCACACCTGCTCGTTCCAGCGCCACGGTGGCCGGCGTACCGCCGGGGGAGGGGCCGCTGCGCTTGCGAGACATCAGTTGGGCGACCAACGGGTGCGCGCCACCTCGGTGGCCGGCAGCGAGGGGAGGGCACGCATCGCGCGCATCTCCTCGTGCAGGGTCCGTCGGAGCATGCCCAGTCGTTCCCTGGCGCTGGGGGCCTCCAGGAGAGCCTGGCGCTGGGGCAGCGTGAGCAGGCAGGTGCTGGCCAGCGCGTAGGAGAGGTACGCCGGGTCACCGGGCAGCTCACCGCCCAGCACCGGGCCGCCGCGCAGGTTGGAGAGCCGTTCCCGGTAGGTCTCGAAGGTCGCGAGCGCGGCCGCGGCCTCCCCGACCGCCTCGGGCTCGTCGGTGTCGGGAAGCAGCTCGACCTCGCCTCGCAGGAACGCGCCCGAGGCGTCCGACTCGAGCACCCGCAGCCGTTGCCTTCCGATGACCTCGATGTCGAAACGCCCGTCCTCGTAGGCCTCGACCTCGGTCAGCTGCACCAGCGTGCCCACTCGGTGAGCGGACTGCATCCCGTGGTCGCCCACCTCGTAGCCCTCCCGGATCGCGAGGATGCCGAAGACCCGGTCGAAGCCCTTCTCGATCGCGACCAGCTCACGGACCAGCGCCCGGTACCGCTCCTCGAAGATGTGCAGGGGCGTCACCACGCCGGGGAACAGCACCGCGTTCAGCGGGAACAACGGCACCTGGGTCACGAGTCCAATCTAGGGCGTTCCGGTCCTCCACGTCCGGTCCTGCGCTCCCGCGGCGTCCGGCACGCTCAGCGGGATCCTCACATCTCCTCGTGGTGGTCCGGGTGGCCCCCGAACAAGCGACCGTCGGCCTCGGAGAGCGCCGCGATGGCGGTGACCTCGTCCTCGGTGAGCTCGAATCCGAACAGGTCGAGGTTCTGCCGTTGGCGCTCGGGGTCGCTCGACTTCGGAATGGGCAGGGAACCCAGCTGGACGTGCCACCGCAGGATCACCTGGCCTGCCGTCACTCCGTACCGTTCCGCGGGACCCGTGACCACGGCCTCGGTCAGCGGGGCACGTCTCTTGCCCATCGGGCTCCAGGCCTCCGTGCGGATGCCGAGCCGGTCATGGACCTGCCGCATCTCCTGCTGAGGGAAGCGCGGATGCAGCTCGATCTGGTTCACGGCCGGCACGACGCCGGTGGCCTCCACCACCCGGGCCAGGTGCTGCTCGGTGAAGTTGGAGACACCGATCGAGCGGACCAGCCCCTGCTGACGCAGCTCCACCAGTGCCTGCCAGGCCTCGACGTACCTGCCCACACCCGGGTTGGGCCAGTGGATCAGGTGCAGGTCCAGGTAGTCGAGACCGAGACGTTCCAGGGAGCCGTGCACCGAGGCCACCGCCTCGTCGTGACCGTGGTGTCGACCGGGCAGCTTGCTGGTCACCCGCACGGCCTCCCGAGGCAGGCCCGATCGCCGGAGCGCCTCACCGACCTCGGCCTCGTTCTCGTAGTTCACTGCCGTGTCCAGCAGCCGGTACCCGGACTCGAGCGCGCGGAGGATCGCCTCGGTGCCGCCGGCGCCCCTGAGGGGGTAGGTGCCGAAGCCGACAGCTGGCAGGGTGTGGCCGTCGTTCAGTGTGTACGTCGGGATGGTCGCGTCAGCCATGAGCCCACTCTTCCAGCCGGGCGGTCGTCGCGGCGAGCGGCCCGTCCGGGCGGCGGGCGCGGGTCCGGCGGGCATGACCACCCGCCTAGACTGGGGCCATGATTCGCCGGATCGACCTGCGGGACGGCAGCGCTGGTGCCGCCCCCGACTACCGCACCCTGGTGCCGCGCGCCGACTTCGACGTCGAGGCGGCGCTGCACGTGGTGCGACCGATCTGCGACGACGTGCGCGAGCGCGGGGTGGCGGCGATCGCGGAGTACTCCGCGAAGTTCGACGGCGTCGCCCAGTCCGACATCAGGGTGCCCCGCCAGGCCCTCCGGGACGCGCTGGCGACGCTGGACCCTGCCGTGCGCGCCGGCCTCGAGGAGTCCATCCGGCGGCTCCGGATCACCTGCGAGGCGGAGCTGGAGTCGGACACGGTCACCGACCTCGGTCCCGGCGCACGGGTGGTCGCCCGGCTGATCCCGGTCGACCGCGTCGGCCTCTACGTCCCCGGCGGGGTCGCCCCGCTGGTCTCGAGCGTGCTGATGAACGTCGTGCCCGCCCAGGTGGCAGGTGTCGGTTCGATCGCGCTGACCAGCTCGCCGCGCAAGGAACCCTTCCTCGACCACGGCGCCGGTCTCCCGCACCCCACGATCCTCGCGGCGTGCGAGTTGCTGGGCGTCGAGGAGGTCTACGCGGTGGGTGGCGCCCAGGCGATCGCGATGTTCGCCTACGGCGCCGGACCCTGCCGTCGGGTCGACCTGGTCACCGGTCCCGGCAACATCTACACGGTCTCGGCCAAGCGGTTGCTCAAGGGCGTGGTCGGCATCGACTCCGAGGCCGGGCCGACCGAGATCGCGATTCTGGCCGATGACACCGCCGACGCGGCGTACGTCGCGGCCGACCTGGTCAGCCAGGCCGAGCACGACCCGATCGCCGCCTCGGTGCTGGTCACCGACTCGCTCCGCCTGGCCGACGACGTGGAGGCCGAGCTGGACAAGCAGGTGGCCGCCACCAGGCACGTCGAGCGCGTGCGTACCGCGCTGTCGGGCCGCCAGTCCGGCATCGTGCTCGTCGACGACGTCGCGCAGGGCCTCGAGGTGATCAACGCCTACGCCGCCGAGCACACCGAGATCCACACGTCGGACGCCGCGGCCGACGCCGCTCGCGTGCGCAACGCCGGTGCGGTGTTCGTGGGTGCGTTCGCGCCGGTGTCGCTGGGCGACTACTGCGCCGGTTCCAACCACGTGCTGCCCACGGCTGGTTGCGCCTGCCACTCCTCGGGCCTGTCGGTGCGGTCCTTCCTGCGCGCCGTGCACTTCGTCGAGTACTCCCGCGAGGCCCTCGCCGAGGTGGCGCACCACGTCGTCACGCTGGCCGAGGCCGAGGACCTGCCCGGGCACGGAGCGGCGGTCAACGTGCGCTTCGAGAGCCGGTGAGCGCCGAGGGAGCGGACACGACCACCGACCTGGTCTGGCCGCCGCTGCGCGAGGAGCTCCGTGGGGTCGCGCCGTACGGCGCGCCGCAGCTCGACGTGCCGGTGCAGCTGAACGTCAACGAGAACCCCTACCCGCCCTCACAGACCGTGGTCGAGGACATCGCCACCGCGGTGACCGCGGCAGCCTCGACCCTGAACCGCTACCCGGACCGGGAGTTCACCGAGCTCCGCGCCGCGCTGGCCGCCTACCTGAGCCCGGACGCGGGATTCGACGTCGCGCCCGAGCAGGTGTGGGCGGCCAACGGATCCAACGAGGTGATGCTGCAGATCCTGCAGGCGTTCGGTGGGCCCGGGCGCACGGCCGTGTCGTTCGCTCCCACGTACTCGATGTACCCGGAGTACGCGCGCGACGCGATGACCACCTGGGTGGCGGGGCGTCGGCGCGAGGACTTCAGCTTCGACCTCGACGAGGCACGCCGGATCGTCGCCGAGCACCGACCGAGCGTGATCCTGCTGCCCTCGCCCAACAACCCGACCGGCACCGCCCTGCCACTCGAGGTGATCGACGAGCTGTGCTCGCTCGCACCGGGAGTGGTCGTCATCGACGAGGCGTACGCCGAGTTCCGCCGCGCTGGCACCCCCTCGGCGCTGGAGCTGCTCCCGGCCCACCCGAACCTGGTGGTGACCCGGACGCTGAGCAAGGCGTTCGCCCTGGCGGGCGCTCGGCTGGGGTACCTCGCGGCCGCGCCCGAGCTGTGTGATGCCTTGCGGGTGGTGCGGCTGCCCTACCACCTCTCCTCGCTCACCCAGGCCGCCGCCGTGGCTGCACTCGGGCACGCCGAGGAGCTGCTGGGCAAGGTCGACGAGCTGCGTGCCGAGCGCGACCACACCGTGGAGTGGCTGCTCGCCCAGGGTCTCGAGGTCGCGCCGAGCGACGCGAACTTCGTATTGTTCGGTCGGTTCGACGATCGTGAGGCACTCTGGCAGCGAGTGCTCGACCGCGGGGTGCTGATCCGGGTGACCGGCCCCGAGGGCTGGCTGCGGGTCTCGATCGGAACAGCAGCGGAGATGAGGGCGTTCAAGGACGCACTGACACAGGCAATGGCGGAGGTAACCCCATGAGCAGGACCGCACGGATCGAGCGGCAGACCAAGGAGTCGAAGGTCCTCGTCGAGCTGGACCTCGACGGGTCCGGTCGCACCGATGTCTCCACCGGGGTCGGCTTCTACGACCACATGCTGACGGCGTTCGGTCGGCACGCGCTGTTCGACCTCACGGTGCAGACCGAGGGTGACACGCACATCGACGCGCACCACACGGTCGAGGACACCGCCATCGCCCTCGGTGACGCGCTGCTGCAGGCGCTCGGCGACAAGACCGGCATCCGTCGCTTCGGCGACTCGCTGGTGCCCCTCGACGAGTCGCTGGTCCAGTGTGCGGTGGACGTCTCCGGACGTCCCTACTGCGTGCACCTCGGTGAGCCGGAGGGCCAGCAGTTCGTCAGCATCGGCGATGCCTATCTGGGCTCGCTGACCAGGCACGTCTTCGAGACCCTGGCCCACCACGCGCAGATCGCGCTGCACGTCCGCGTGCTCGCCGGTCGCGACCCGCACCACATCGTGGAGTCGCAGTTCAAGGCCGTCGCCCGGGCGCTGCGCGACGCCGTCGCGCTCGACCCGCGGGAGACGGGCGTGCCCTCGACCAAGGGCTCGCTCTGACCACCCGAACCGAGCCAAGCGCCGAACCAGGCGCCGAATCCGTGCTGCCGAGCGTCACCGTCCTCGACTACGGGTCGGGCAATCTGCGCTCGGTGGTGCGCGCGCTGGAACGGGCCGGCGGGGACGTGAAGCTCTCGGCCGACCATGCCGACGCGATGGACGCCGACGGGCTCGTCGTACCCGGCGTCGGGGCGTTCGCCGCCTGCATGACCGGGCTGCGCTCGGTCCGGGGACACGAGATCATCGGCCGCCGACTGGCCGGTGGACGGCCGGTCCTCGGTATCTGTGTCGGGATGCAGATCCTCTTCGAGCGCGGCGTCGAGCACGGTGTCGAGACGGTCGGCTGCGACGAGTGGCCCGGCGTCGTCGAGCGGTTGCAGGCTCCGGTGGTGCCGCACATGGGCTGGAACACGGTGGAGGCGCCCGCGGGCACCGCGTTGTTCGAGGGCATCGAGGACGAACGTTTCTACTTCGTGCACTCCTACGGCGTCCGCGACTGGACGCTCGTCACCAACGACCGCACCCGTGCCCCGTTGGTGACCTGGGCCGAGCACGGGGGCGACCGGTTCGTGGCGGCGGTGGAGAACGGCCCGCTGACCGCGACCCAGTTCCACCCCGAGAAGTCCGGCGACGCCGGTGCGCGGCTGCTGCGCAACTGGGTCCAGGGACTGCGGCGGGCGTGATCCGACCATGAGCAAGGAGCGAGCCCGGCGCCGTGCCGAACGCGAACGGGAGACGGCCGTCCGCGCGGCTGCCCGTGCTGCCGGTGCGGAGCGCCGGGAACGCCGTGAGGCCCGACGCCGCTCGGTGGTAGGGGTGCTGCCCCGACGCCGGTCCCGCTCCACCGGCGTCCTGGCAGCGCGCCGTCGCAGGCAGAGCGGCACCACGGTCGCCCTGCTGCTCGCACTGAACGTGCTGGTCTGGCTGGTCTTCGCCGACTGGCCCACCCGGTCCATGACGCTGGTGGTCAGCCTGCTGACCGCCCCCGTGCTGCACACCATGCTGTTTCGTCGCCGCAGGTGACGATGCCGACCCGAAGGATTCCACGATGAGTGACCACCTCGAGCTGCTGCCCGCCGTCGACATCTCCGGAGGCCAGGCAGTCCAGCTGGTGCAGGGGGTGGCCGGCTCCGAGAAGCGCTTCGGTGACCCGGTGGAGGCAGCGCTGCGCTGGCAGGAGGCCGGGGCGGAGTGGATCCACCTCGTCGACCTCGACGCCGCCTTCGGGCGCGGACACAACCGCGAGCTCACCGCGAGGATCGTCGGCACTCTGGACATCGACGTGGAGATGAGCGGCGGCATCCGCGACGACGACTCCCTGGCGGCCGCCATGAGCGCCGGGTGCCGCCGCGTGAACATCGGCACCGCCGCGCTCGAGCAACCCGAGTGGTGCGCCCAGGCGATCGCCGCGCACGGGGACCGGATCGCCATCGGGCTGGACGTCCGCGGCCAGACCCTCGCGGCCCGCGGCTGGACCCGCGACGGCGGCGACCTCTACGAGGTCCTCGACCGGCTCGACGCAGAGGGATGTGCCCGTTACGTCGTGACTGACGTGAACAAGGACGGCATGCTCCAGGGTCCGAACCTCCAGCTGCTGCGCGAGGTCTGTGCGCGCACCGACCGGCCGGTGGTCGCCTCTGGCGGGATCACCGAGCTGGCCGACCTGGAGGCGCTGATGGGCCTCGTGGAGGAGGGTGTCGAGGGGGCGATCATCGGGACCGCGCTCTACGAGAAGAGGTTCACGCTCACCGAGGCTCTCGACCTCACCTGGCCGGACCGGCAGACCCCGGAGGGCGCATGAGCCTCGCCGTACGCGTGATCCCGTGCCTGGACGTGGACGCCGGCCGTGTGGTCAAGGGCGTCAACTTCCAGGGCCTCCGCGACGCCGGTGACCCGGTCGAGCTGGCCAGGCTCTACGACGCCGAAGGCGCCGACGAGCTGACCTTCCTCGACATCAGCGCCTCGCACGAGGGCCGCTCGACCACGATGGAGATCGTCTCGCGCACCGCTGAGCAGGTGTTCATCCCACTGACCGTCGGCGGTGGTGTCTCGACTGTCGAGGACGTGGACCGACTGCTGCGCGCCGGAGCCGACAAGATCGCGGTCAACACGGCCGCCGTGCGCCGACCCGAGCTTGTCGCGGAGATCGCGGACCGCTACGGCAACCAGGTGCTCGTGCTCTCGCTCGACGCCCGTCGCGCGACCGGGGTCGCATCGGGTTTCGAGGTGACCACGCACGGCGGTCGTAAGTCCTCGGGCTTGGACGCAGTCGAGTGGGCGGTCCGCGCGGCCGAGCTCGGGGCGGGGGAGATCCTGCTCAACGCGATGGACGCCGACGGCACCAAGGACGGGTTCGACCTCGAGCTGATCCGCCTGGTGCGCGGTGAGGTGACCATCCCGGTGATCGCCAGCGGTGGCGCCGGAGCGGTGGAGCACTTCGCGCCGGCCGTGGACGCCGGTGCGGACGCCGTCCTCGCGGCCTCCGTCTTCCACTTCGGCACGCTGCGCATTCCCGAGGTCAAGCAGGCGTTGCGCGCGGCCGGGCACCCGGTGCGCTGAGCGAGGACGTTCACCTCACCCGGCCGGCACCCAGCAGTAGCCGTGCCGCTGGCCGGCCTTCCACTGCGCCTCGGTGGGCCACTCGAAGCTCCAGGTGTACTTCAGGGCTCCAGCGGCGCGCGCGGCGGCGACGTCCTCGCAGGTGGCGTCGCCGCGGGAGGTGACGGCCTTGTCGAGGTAGCGGGCGTTCCGCGGCAGGTCCACTGCGTCCACGGCTCGCCACGAGTGCTTCTGCGCGCACGCCACACGCGCGAACCCGGGTCGGTCGGGGGCTTTGTTGCCGCAGGTGCCGAACCTGTCGAGGGCCCCGGGTTCGTCGAGCACGCCCTTGATCCGCGCCGGCAGGGGGAGCAGCTTGCCGGTGGAGGCGAGGGCGACCACGTCGCAGCGGTACCAGTTGGCACCGGCGTCCGCCTCCTCCAGGGAGGGGCTGAACCACACGACCTCGAAGCGACTGAGGCGTTGCGCTGTGCGGTCACCTCCGAGGAGCTTGCCCGGGAGGTCCTGACAGCTGCTCGCGATCTGGGCCTGCACGGTCCTCGAGTCCACGGCGAGGAGGTGGCCGTCCACCAGCGGGTCGAGTGGTCCCACCTCGAAGGTCACCGAGGTGTGCGGCTTCCGGCAAGGCAGAGTCCCACCGGAGTCGACCGGGTTCGTGGCCTCGGCGAAGGACAGGGCGTGGCAGCTGCCAGCCCGCGGCGTCGGCGGGGCAGGAGGCGGTGCCGCGGTCGTGGTGCTCGGCCTGGCTTCGGGCCGCGCCTGCGGAGCATCGGTCGTACACCCGGCGAGCACCGCGGCCAGGGCGCCGGCCAGCACGCAGACGCCGACACCCCGGACGGTCGTCATCGGGCGATCCGCGCCCAGCAGATCGACCGACGGTTGCCGGCCTGCCACTCCGCCTCGTGGAACCAGGTGAAGCCGAACTCATAGTCGACGGGGTAGTTCATCCAGGCCCCCACGGAGTCGGAGCAGAAGTCACGGGTGCGCACCTCGACGAGCCGGTCCCCAGGATAAGGATCCTTGGGCTCGCCGAGCTTGATCGTGGTGACGGCGCGCCAGTCGTGCTTCTCGCTGCACGGCACCTTCTCCGACTTCAGCACCGTCGGCCCCTGTGCACAGGTCAGCCACTCCTCGGGAGGTCGGGCGCGGAAGAGACCCTTGGCGGTGGTGGGCAGCACGGCGTACTTCTCGGCCTCACTCGGCCCGCCGACCACGTCGCAGCGGTACCAGCGAGCTCCGTCGTCCCAACCCCGCTCGGACGGCCGGAACCAGACCCAGCTCAGCTGGACTCGCATCGCCAGGCTCTCGTCCGCTGTGAGGAACTTGCCGAAGGCTGCCTCGCACTTCTGGAAGACCCAGGTGCCGTGCTTCGTCGACTCGTAGTCCTCACCCGTGGACGACGGGAGGGTCCCGATCGCGAAGGTCTCGGCGGTGTGCGGCTCGGTGCAGGGCACGGGCTCGACGGAGCTGCTGGTCGCCGCGGCGTCCTCCGGCGTCAGGACGTAGCAGGCTCCGAGCTTCGGGGGATCTGGGCGGTCCGCCGCTGTCTGCGGCTGCAACGGTGCGGCACACCCCATCAGCACCAGGAGCAGCGCCGGCACCAGGGGCAGCGCACCTTGCGACGTCGCGCCACCACCGCGCAGGCGCGTGCCACGACCAGCCACTGGTGCTTCCTCCGACCGTCCGACCCGGGGCCCTCCCGGACGGGGGCACGGTCGGGCCGGCCGGTCAGGTTGGGCAGTCACTGCGTGAGCAGTGCCGAGATCGTACCGCCGAGATCGTACGCCGTGTCCGTATCCGCGCTGGTCACCTCGCCCATCACACCCAGCACGTCGTAGGCCTGCCGCCATCCCAGCGCACCGGTGATCGAGAGCACCGAGCGCACAGCACCGGTGAGGTCGTAGCGGCCGTGGACGTACAGGCCGAACGGGCGCCTGCTGGTCGCTCCGGCTGACTCGCTCCCGCTCCCGTCGTCGGCCAGCAATCCGCCGATGTGCAAGAAGGTGGAGTCGAAGACGTGCTTGAGAGCCCCGGACATGTAGCCGAAGTTCGCGGTCGTTCCCAGGACGTAGCCGTCGGCCGCCAGCAGGTCCTCGTGACCGGCAGTTCCACGCGCGAAGTCCAGCGCCTCCCGGACCACGACCTCTACACCCTCGATGTCGTCGTCCCGGGCTCCGGCGACGACCGCATCGGTGAGTGAGCGCAGGGACCGGGTGGGGGAGTGATGGACGACGAGCAGGCGCGTCATGACCCCCAGTTTGGCAGGACTGCGGCAACTAGACCGCGCACCCCGAACTCGGGTGTCGATCGGGTTTGACACTACGATCGAACGGGCAGCAGAACAGGTGGGTCTCGGTGGCACGCCAGCGCTAGTGAAGGGGAACGTCGTGCACCTCTTGGAATCGGCCGTCGTGGCACGGTGGGTCGGGACACACAGTGTCCGCGAGCCGCTGGCGTCGCGCCCTCGCCACGTCGTTGATGTCGCACCCGCGCCGACCACGGTCGCGGCAGGCTGAGCGTTGGTCGAGATCGTCTCCCAGCGCACGGGAGCTGCCGACCCCCTGGAAGAGCTGCGGCGCCTGCGCCGCGAGCTCCGGCGCGAGCGTGCGCGGCGCCAGGCGGCCGAGTCGGCAGGAGGAGGTGTCAGCTCGGAGCTGCACGACTCTGTCCGCGACCTGCGTTCGGCTCAGGGGGAGCTGCTGGAGCGCGCTGACCAGGCCCGGGTGGTCAGTCAGCTCGCCCGGTCGCTGCGTCAGGATCTCGACTCGGCCCAGCTGGTCAACCGGGCGGCCGAGTCCGTCGGCCTGGCGACCGGGGTCGACCGCTGCGACGTGCTGTTGGTCGACGCCAACCTCTACTCCGCGCTGCACGGCTCCTGGAGCCGATCAAGCGAGCATGCGTTGCTGCCGCGCCCACGATCCTTCGTGGAGATGCCCGAGGCCTTGAACACGTTGCTGCTCGAGAGCGCCCAGCAGCTGGACCCGCTGAAGGTAGAGGACGTCGAGCTCGATCCGCGCCTGGAAGCGGGTGCCGGCGAGGAGATCCTGGAGGCACTCGGTGTGCGGGCCGTCGCCGCGACGCCGATCGCGGTCGGCGACGAGGTGATGGGCTGGTTGCTGCTCCAGTCCGTGGGACCTCGGACCTGGCAGTCGCGTGAGCTGGCCATCTGCGACGGCGTCGCGCACGACCTGGTCTCGTCACTCATCCAGGTGCGCGCCTTCGAGCAGCAACGCGAGTCCATGCGTCGCCTCGAGGAGCTCGACCGTGCGAAGGACGCCTTCATCTCGAGCGTCTCCCACGAGCTCAGGACGCCGTTGACGAGCATCGTCGGCTATCTGGAGATGATCACCGAGGGTGGGCTCGGTGCCATGTCCGAGGAGGTCGCCCAGGGGATGGCGATCATCGAGCGGAACGCGTTCCGGCTCCGTGACCTGGTCGAGGACCTGCTTGCGCTCTCGGCCTACGACGCCAGCCAGATGCCGATCGACCTGCAGGAGGTCAACCTGGTCGAGGTCGTGGACGAGTGCCGGCAAGCCCTGGTCCCGGCGGCCGCCGGTCGTGAGATCGAGGTCGTGGTCGACCTCGGTGAGGTCCTCCCGGTCGTGCAGGCCGACCGCACGCAGATGGAGCGGGTGGTGCTCAACCTGCTCAGCAACGCGGTCAAGTTCAGCCATGACGGCGGCCGGATCACGATCGGGTTGCACGCCGAGGCCGACGCCGTCGTACTCACGGTGAGCGACGCGGGTATCGGCATCCCGGCAGCCGAGCAGGATCGGTTGTTCTCGCGCTTCTTCCGCTCCTCGTTGTCGGTGGCGGACGAGATCCAGGGCACCGGTCTGGGCCTGGCCCTGGTGCGGTCGGCCGTCGAAGGTCACCGAGGAACCGTCGAGGTGGACTCCGCCGAGGGCGAGGGGACGACGGTCACGGTCCGGCTACCCGCCACCGACGCGTGTGCCGGCCGCAGGCTCGCCGGGTCGGCCGAGGAGAACGCCGACGAGAGGGCGGGCTGAACGCCGCTGCTAGGCTGGACCGGTCATGATGCGCCGGCTCCTCCTTCGCCGCCGCAGCGAGGTCTGATCAGCCGGACCCCTCGCTGCGGAGAGTTCGCGTCGCCCGGCGCCCGTCACTCCCTCGAGAGAAGACCATGACCCTGCAGCACTCAGGCTTCGCCAACACCCAGCGCGCGAGCGGGATGCCGATCCACCGCTACCGGCCGTTCCCACCGATCGAGCTCCCCGACCGCACCTGGCCCTCCAACCAGATCACCCAGGCCCCGCGCTGGCTCTCCACCGACCTCCGCGACGGCAACCAGGCGCTGATCGACCCCATGTCGCCGGAGCGCAAGCACCGGATGTTCGACCTCCTCGTCGCGATGGGCTACAAGGAGATCGAGGTCGGGTTCCCGTCTGCCAGCGAGACCGACTTCGCGTTCGTACGTCAGCTGATCGAGCGGGACAAGGTGCCCGAGGACGTGACCATCTCGGTCCTCACCCAGGCGCGGGAGGACCTCATCGAGCGGACCACCCAGTCGCTGGTCGGCGTGCACCACGCCAACATCCACCTGTACAACGCGCTGGCCCCGCTGTTCCGTCGCGTCGTGTTCCGGGCGAGCCGGGACGAGGTGAAGGACATCGCTGTCCGCGGGACCGAGCTGATGATGAAGTACGCCGAGGCCAACCTCGCCAAGACGGTCATCGGCTACGAGTACTCCCCCGAGATCTTCACCAGCACCGAGCTGCCGTACTCGGTCGAGGTCTGCGAGGCCGTCTCGGACGTGTGGCAGCCCGAGGACGGCCGGGAGATCATCCTGAACCTGCCGGCCACCATCGAGGTGGCCACGCCCAACGTGTACGCCGATCAGATCGAATGGTTCTCCCGCCAGCTGACACGGCGCGCCCACACCACGATCAGCCTGCACCCGCACAACGACCGCGGGACGGCGGTGGCGGCCACCGAGCTCGCGATGATGGCGGGGGCCGACCGGGTCGAGGGCTGTCTGTTCGGCCACGGCGAGCGCACCGGCAACGTCTGCCTGGTGACCCTGGGCATGAACCTGTTCAGCCAGGGCATCGACCCCCAGGTCGACTTCTCCGACATCGACGAGATCCGCCGCACGGTGGAGTACTGCACTCAGCTGCCGGTGCACCCGCGGCATCCCTACGCCGGTGACCTCGTCTACACGGCGTTCTCCGGCTCCCACCAGGACGCGATCAAGAAGGGCCTGGAGGCGCTCGAGCAGGAGGCAGCCGACGCGGGCCACCCGGTGGGAGAGCACCCGTGGGAGGCGCCGTACCTGCCGATCGACCCCAAGGACGTGGGGCGCACCTACGAGGCCGTGATCCGGGTCAACAGCCAGTCCGGCAAGGGCGGCGTGGCCTATGTGATGAAGTCCGAGCACAAGCTCGATCTGCCTCGCCGGCTGCAGATCGAGTTCAGCCGCGTCGTGCAGGAGCAGACCGACGGCGAAGGCGGGGAGATGACCTCCGCCGCCATCTGGGACTCCTTCCAGCGTGAGTACCTGCACCGGCTGACCCCGTTGCAGCTCGACTCCGTGCACACGTCCTCCGCGGCCGGTGAGCTCGACCAGCTCACTGTCAACGTCTACGTCGACGGGGAGCTGCGCGAGCTCAACGGCTCGGGGAACGGCCCGATCGCGGCGTTCGTCGCGGCGATCAACGAGCTGCCGAACGACTTCGACGTCCGGGTCCTCGACTACCACGAGCACGCGCTGTCAGCGGGTGGCGATGCCATCGCCGCGGCGTACGTCGAGTGCGCGGTCGGCGACACGGTCCTCTGGGGGGTCGGGCTCGACGCGAACATCGTCACGGCCTCGCTCAAGGCCGTGATCTCCGCGGTCAACCGCGGCTGAGACCGCGGCGCTCAGTGGGCCGGGACCGCCTCGGCGACCAGCGGTAGCGTGATCGTGAAGGTGGTGCCCTGACCCACCACCGAGTGCACGTCGACCTGTCCCTCGTGGCTCTCAACGATCTGCTTCACGATCGAGAGTCCCAGGCCCGTGCCCTGGATCGCCCGTTCCTGGACGAGCGTGGACCGGTAGAAGCGTCCGAAGATGCGTTTCACCTCGGCCGCGGGGATGCCCATCCCGGTGTCCCTGACGATGATGGACGCCGAGTGGGACGCTTCGCCGAACGCGACCTCGACGTGCACGCGGCCGCCGTCGTCGGTGAACTTCACGCCGTTGGTGAGCAGATTGGTGACTGCACGCTCGAGGTGGGTCGGGTCTCCGCCCACCATCACCGGGCGTCCCGGCAGGGAGTACCCGACCTCGACGTCTCGGGTGGCGAGCATGGAGGCCACCGAGCTGGCGCTCTCCTCGACGACGGTCCTCAGGTCCACCGTGGTCGACTGCTCGGGCCAGGTGTCATGGTCGAAGGTGGCCAGCAGCAGCAGGTCGTCTGCCAGGGTGAGCAGCCGGTCGCCGTTGCGCGCGATGACGTCGATCATCCGGCGCTGTCCGGGGGCAAGCTCGCCGATCAGGCCGTCCGCGAGCATCTCCGCACTGCCGATGATGCTGCTCATCGGCGTGCGCAGCTCGTGGCTCACCGTGGAGACGAAGTCGTCCTTGGCTCGATCGAGGTCCTTGAGCCTCGCGACCACCTGTCGCTCACGGCGCAGCGCCCGGACCAGGACTTCCTGGCTCCGGCTGCTGTCGGTGATGTCGTTGGCGACGAACAGGTAGCCGATCAGGGCACCGAAGGTGTCGGTGACGGGGTTGGTGGTCATGGACACCTTGAGCGGGGCGCGGTCGGCCGACGTCCACGTCCAGTCGCGAGTCTCGGGTGCGAGGTCCCCGGCGGCCTGGTCCACGATCGCGTCGAAGACCGTTCTGCCCGAGTCGCTGGAGCCGTAGTGCTCGAGCTCATCGGCGCTGAAGAAGTCCACGAAGGGGCGCCCCGTCGCCTCGTCGGCGTCGATGCCGAGCATGTGCGCTGCGCCGGTGTTGAACAAGGTGATCCGCCCGGTCAGGTCCGTCCCCACGAAGGCGATGGTGCGCGCCGAACGCAGCAGGTGGTCGATCATCCCGGCGTTCTGCCGGGCTGCGGTCACGTCTGTCGCGGAGATCACGACCGTGACCGGGGCGTCGGCGCTCACCCGGTGGACGTCGCTGGAGAAGATGACTGCGAGCTGGGAGCCGTCCCGGGTCTGCAGCTGTGCCTCTCCGTTCGGTGGCAGGCCCTGCGGGGCGGCGAACGCCGCGACCACGCCGGGGCGTTGGTCCTCGGCGATGAGCAGCTCCCACAGCGGTCTGCCGACCAGCTCCGCCTCGGCGAAGCCGGTGTTCGCCGTGGTGGCGGGGTTGGCCGCGATCACGGTCCCGTCCCGGTCGGTCAGGACCAACATGCTGCTCGCGGTGTCGATGACGGCGCGGGTGTAGTCGCGCTCCTCCTGCAGTCGCTGGGCCAGCTCCATCGGCTCGGTGACGTCGACCAGGTGGAGGGAGAAGGTGGCGCCGTCCTCGGCCACCTCGATCAGCGACAAGGTGGCGTCCAGGCGGGTGGCTGGCTGCCCCAGGATGCCGACGGTCCCGGACCAGCCACTCGCCGATCCGACGATGATGCCCCGGGCTGCCTCGGCGAGCTGGCGGGACTCCAGCAGGTCGAGCACGCGGAGACCCGAGAGGTCCTTGGACGAGGATCCGAGCAGGTCCACAGCCGCAGCGTTGCACTCCGCGAAGTACAGCTCGTCGTAGTCCCGGGACACGATCGCCACCGGCACGCGCGACTCGGTGAAGTTGCGTCGGAAGACCCGCTCGCTCGCGATGACCTTCGCCATCGCCTCGTCGCGCTGCCGCATCGCCCGGGCCAACGGCAGCCCCACGAGCGCCAGGCAGAACAGGTACAGCTGGGCCGCCTGGGTGCTCGTCCCGGCGTCGCCTTCGCTGAGACTGGCGAACGGGCCGAGATCCAGCTGGGTCAGCAGCGTTGCCGCGGTCGCGAACAGGATCTGCTCGACGACCAGGACGCGCTCGCTGAAGCGCACGGCCGCCCACACCAGGACTGGGAGCGGCGCGAACCCCAAGGTGAAGGTGGAAGGGCCGAAGGTGACTGCGGTCGTCAGGACGAGGAGGCAGATCTGGACGAGCAGCTCCGCACGTCGCCGCGGACCTCGATCGGTTCCGCGGCGCAGCAGCGCGATCGGCGTCATCAGCACCACGGGTGCCGCGTGCGCAGGGACGACCAGGGCCATGGTGGCCCAGAAGGAGGCACCCAGCAGCAGGTCGTAGGTGAGCGCGATGCCGAGCCCCGCCACGAGGGCACCGACTGTCGCGATGGCGAAGAGCTTCCAGACGTCCATCACGTCGTTCATCCGCGGTCCGACGTACCTGATCAGCAGCGCGACCACGACCGCGGTCTCGGCGGCGTCCGCGACCCCGAGGAGGACGGAGACCTCCACCGAGCGCCCGGCCGTCAGGTTCGCGAGCGCGAACGCCACGCCGAGACCGGCGAAGACCGCGGGCCATCGGTGCGGCGAGGCCGCGAGCGCGGTGAGGACGCCCACCCCCGCGGCGGGCCACCACGCGGCCGTCGTGCCGGTCGCCTGGGCGAGCGTGAGAGCCGCCACGCCCACGCCGTAGCTGAGCAGGATGCCGCCGATCACGAGCACACGCTCGGAAACCAGCCGATGTTGCGTCACTGACCGATTGTTCCCCACGATCGCCCATCTCAGTGAACTTTGCTCCGGGTTCGTCGCGTGGACGCAACAATCCAGTGCATCGGGCCCATGGGAAGGTGGTCGAATGACCTTGGTTTCGGAGCGTATCGGTCAGTTCTTCCACGACGGCCATCGGCTGGAGTACACCGAGTACGGCGGCGGCGACCGCTGGGTCGTCCTCGTGCACGGGCAGCTGATGCCGCGCAGGATGCACCAGCCGTTGGCGCGGCACCTGGCCGCCGCGGGAGCCCACGTGCTCACCGTCGACCTGCTCGGCCACGGTCGCTCGGACCGTCCCGAGGACCCGCTCGAGTACTCGATGACGGCGTTCGGGGAGCAGGTCATCACGCTCCTGGACGAGCTGCGCATCGAGCAGGCGGTGATCGGTGGGACCTCACTGGGTGCGAACGTCGCGCTCGAGGTGGCCGTCCTCGCACCTGAGCGGGTGCGCGGGCTGATCACGGAGATGCCGGTGCTGGACAACGCGGTGGAGGCCGGGATCCTGGCGTTCGCGCCGCTGCTGTTCGTCTCTCGCTTCCTGCCGCTGACCATCACGGGCATCAGCGTGCTCACTCGCTCGGTGCCTCGTGGGGTCGTGCCCTTCTGGCTCGGCATCGTCCTGGACACGCTGAACCAGCGCCCAGCCCCCATGGCCGCGGTCGTCCACGGGCTGTTCTTCGGTCGAGTCGCCCCCTCCTCGCGGATGCGCCGGAGGATCGAGGCGCCGGCTCTCGTCGTGGGCCACCGTCGTGACCCGGTGCACCCCGCAGCCGACGCCGAGATGCTGGCGGAGGAGCTGGCCGACAGCACCTTCGTCGAGGCCCACGACATCTTGGAGTGGCGGTTCCGCCCGCGTCGACTCTCCGATGTGACCGCCGGATTCGTGGCGCGGTGCTTCGACGAGACGTCGGGGGCGCGCCGAGTCCAGGGATGAGAGCTCGCACTCCGACCCTGCTGCGATACGTCCGCGGGGACCCGGGCGAGCGGATAGGGTTCTGAAACGCACCCGCGGGAGGAATTCTTTTCAGCATGTCGGCACGCGCGACCTTCGTCTCCGGGTTTCAGCGACTCCTGAGCGGGGAGCATGCCGACCCGCGCGCGGCCCAGGGTGTGTTCCTGGTTCCGGTGCTGGTGGAGGTGGTATTCCGCCTGGTGGCGCAGCGGGGTCTGGACGCCTACCTCGTCGCCGGCCTCGTGATCCTGCTCGTCCCGACCGTGGCGTCCAGCGCGATCGGCAGAGGGATGCTGGCCAGTCGGTGGACGATCGGACTCCCGGTGCTCGACCTCCTCGCGCTGGGTGCGCTGGAGCTCTCAGACGCCCCGCATCTGGGCGTTCTCGTCGCTTTCCCCGCGTTGTGGCTAGGCCTCGAGTACGGCAGGCGCGGAGTCGGTGTCACGGTCCTCACGGTCCTGGTGGCCTTCGCCGTGCCTGCCTTCGTGGTGTTCGGACCCACGCTGATGACGTTCGCCCAGGTCACCCAGGTGACCTTGATGGCCGCGATCTGCTCGGCCGCCGTGGCGCTGACAGCGGAGCTGTGGAAGCTGCAGGTCGACCGCAACCGCAGCAGCACCAGCCGGCTCGAGCTGGCGATGGCCGACCTGATCGAGCAGCGGCGGTTGACCCGCACGATCGTCAACGGGGTCGACATCGGCCTGGTGGCCATCGACGCCGACGGCGTCTACGACTCCACCAACCCGCGCCACCAGGACTTCATGGACCTCGCGTTCCCCGACGGTCACGCCGGCATCGCCGGACAGCCTGGCTTCGTCTACGCCGGCGACGGCGTGACCCCGCTGGACCGGGAAGGCATGCCGACGACGCGGGCGGCCAACGGTGAGGCGTTCCGCGACTACCTGGTCTGGGTGGGGCAGGACCCCAACGCACGGCGCGCCCTGGCGGTGTCCTCGACGCCCTACTTCCGAACCAACGGCACCTTCGGCGGAGCCGTGCTCGCGTACCACGACATCACCGAGCTGGTCCTCGCCTCCCGGATCAAGGAGGAGTTCGTGGCGTCGGTGAGCCACGAGCTGCGCACGCCGCTGACATCGATCGTCGGCTACGTCGACATCATCCTCGACGACTCAGAGGACCTCCCCGGGGACGTCCGCGACTACCTGTTCACCGTGCAGCGCAACGCTCGACGTCTCCACCGCCTCGTCGACGACCTGCTCTCCACGGCGCTCCAGTCCGTGACCACGGTGCTCGACGTGGAGCAGCTCTCGGTCACCGAGCTGTTGCACCGCTCGGCGATCGAGGCGGCCAAGTCGGCCCACCACGCGGGGCTGGCCTTCGAGTGCGACACCACGGGGGCCGGGGACGACCTGTTCATCAACGGGGACGGTGAGCGGCTGGCCCAGGTCTTCGACAACCTCTTCAGCAACGCCGTGAAGTACACCCCCGCGGGTGGACGAGTCGAGGCCTGCGTGGGCAGGGAAGGCAGGCACGCGGTGATCCAGGTCAGCGACACCGGCCGGGGCATCGCGCCGACCGAGCTCGGTGAGGTCTTCACCAAGTTCTTCCGCAGCCGGACGGTGCTCACCGACTCGATCCCCGGTATCGGGCTCGGTCTCGCGATCACCAAGACGATCGTGGACGCCCACGGCGGCCACATCACCGCCACCAGCGAGCTGGGCAAGGGCACGACCTTCGAGGTGCGACTGCCCCTGGCGGGCATGAACGCGGTCTCCGCCTGAGGGCTGGCGGAGGCGCTGGCTCGCCTTCGGACGGCGGGTCGCTGCGGGTTGCCACCGGCACGGGGGACAATGGCGGCATGCCCCTGTACAGCGACGAAGCGATCGTGCTGCGGACGCACAAGCTGGCAGAGGCCGACCGCATCATCACGTTGTTGACCCGCCAGCACGGCGTGGTGCGAGCCGTGGCCAAGGGGGTGCGCCGTACCTCCTCGCGCTTCGGCTCCCGTCTCGAGCCCTTCACCCACGTCGACCTGCAGCTAGCCGTGGGGCGCAACCTCGACACGATCACCCAGGCGGAGACCCGGTCCCCCTACGGTGCGACGATCGCGGCCGACTACGACCGCTACACCGCGGCCAGCGTGATGCTCGAGACGGCCGAACGTCTCGTCTCGGAGGAGCGGCAACCCTCGGTGCAGCAGTACCTGCTGCTCGTGGGCGCCCTGCGCGCCATGACGGCGGGGGACCACCGGCCCGGCGACGTACTCGACTCGTTCCTGCTGCGGTCGCTCTCGGTGGCCGGCTACGCCCCGTCCTTCGCGGGCTGCGCCAACTGCGGCCTCGAGGGGCCCCACCGGGCGTTCAGCCCGGCAGCCGGTGGCACCTTGTGCCCGACGTGCCGGGTGCCTGGGTCGTCCAGCCCCGCGCCGGAGACGATCGTGCTGCTGGGGGCGCTGCTGGCCGGCGACTGGGCGGTGGTCGATGCCTCGGAGCGACGTAGCCGACGGGAGGCCAGGGGCCTGGTGGCGGCGTTCGTCTCCTGGCACCTCGACCGCGGCCTCAGGTCACTGCCCTACGTCGGCGAGGGGTGAGCATGCGCAGGACGAGCCGGCGGCAGGTTCGCCCCCCGACGCCACACCCCTCGGGCGCCCGGCCCCCGTCGATCCCGCTCGATCAGGTCCCGGCCCACATCGCGGTGATCATGGACGGCAACGGCCGCTGGGCCAAGCAACGCGGCTTGCCGCGCACCGTCGGCCACGAGCAGGGCGAGCACTCGCTGTTCGACGTCGTCGAGGGTGCGATCGAGATCGGCGTCCAGGCGATCTCGGCCTACGCCTTCTCCACGGAGAACTGGTCGCGCTCGACCGACGAGGTGAAGTTCCTGATGGGCTTCAACCGTGACGTGATCCGCCGCCGCCGCGACGAGATGCACGAGCTCGGGGTGCGGGTCCGCTGGGCCGGCCGGACGCCCCGGTTGTGGCGCTCGGTGATCAAGGAGCTGCGCGTCGCCGAGGAGCTGACCCGGCACAACGACGTGCTCACGCTCACCATGTGCGTCAACTACGGGGGTCGCGCCGAGCTGGCCGACGCCGCGCGGGCGCTGGGACAGGATGTTGCCGCAGGCCGGGTCAACCCCGACCGGATCGACGAGCGGACGTTCGCCAAGTACCTCTACGTGCCCGATCTGCCGCAGGCCGACCTGGTCTGGCGGACGTCGGGGGAGCAGCGGCTGAGCAACTTCATGCTGTGGCAGGCGGCGTACGCCGAGATGGTGTTCAGCGACGTGCTCTGGCCCGATGTCGACCGCCGCGACCTGTGGGCCGCCGTAGAGACCTACGCCAGCCGCAACCGGAGGTACGGCTCGGCGTGACCGGGGGCGTTGCCGGTTTCCCAGGTTAGGAGAGTCAACCGCCTCTTCGCACACCACGCGTCATGGGTGAAGAGGCGGACTGGGTTCATCACCTGGGAAACCGGGCCACGGTCGCGTCCCCCCGCAGCTAGATGAAGATCCCCGTGGTGCGGAGCATCCACTCGGTCTCGCGGTCGTGCTCGCCCTTCTCCGGGTGCGGGGGGCGGACGTCCTGGCTGGTGCGCATGTCCTCGGGACGGATCTGGGCCGGCAGCTTGGTGTACTTCCGGGACGCGGGCGGCCGCTCGGCGACCTCGGGGTCCTGCTGGGGCTTCGACATGGCGACCTCCTTGTGACCTGGCCAGTGTATTGCGGAGGTCCGCACGGAGGCGAGGGTCAGACGCGCGCGCCGGACCGGGTGCACGCTCAGCACGAGGAGCAGGTGCCGAAGATCTCTAGGGTGTGGCTGACGTCGGAGTAGCCGTGGGCAGAGGCGACGGCGCGGGTCCACCGCTCCACGGTGGGACCCTCCACCTCGACGGTGGCGCCGCAGGAGCGACAGACCAGGTGGTGGTGGTGGGTGGCGCTGCACCGGCGGTAGATGCTCTCCCCGGTCTCGGTCCGCAGCGAGTCGATCTCACCGGCGTCGGCGAGCGCCTGGAGCGTCCGGTAGACGGTGGACAGACCCACCCGTTCGCCCCGCTCGGACAGCAGGGCGTGGATCTCCTGGGCACTGCGGAAGTCCTCGAAGCTCTCCATCGCCGTGGCGATGGCCCGGCGCTGGCGCGTGGGCCGCCCTCCGGCGACCACCACCCCGGCGTCTGCCCCGGGGTCGGCCCCGGTCTGGCGGACGTCCGCGGCGGTCCGTGCCTCAGTGTTCGTCATAGTGGCCTCCGTGGGGTGCGTGTCGGTGCCCGCCGTGGATGTAGTCGACGTGGTCCCCGTGCTCGACGGCGGGATGCCCACAACCCGGTCCGTGCTCGTGCCCGTGCGGCTCGTCGACGGTGGCGTGCTGGTCGTCGGACTCGGTCCTGTGCTCGGGAAACGGCACCAGCGCCCGGCGGCGGCGTTGCACCATCATCCCGAGTGGAGCGGTCAGTGCGAAGCCCGCGAGCGAGACCAGCACGATCGTCGCGCCGGGGGGAACGTCGGCGAAGGCCGAGGCGCTCACTCCACCCACCGCGGCGATGACTCCGGCGGCCATCGCGCCGAGCATCGTGGTGCGGAAGCCGCGCGAGAACTGCTGGGCGGTCGCCACTGGGATGATCATCAACGCGCTCACCAGCAGCAGCCCGACCGTGCGCATGGCGACGCTGACCGTCACCGCGGCCAGCACCGAGATGAGCACGTTGTAGAACCGCGCCGACAGGCCTGTGGTGCGCGCGTACTCCTCGTCGTTGGCCACCGAGAACAGCTGGGGCAGCAACCCCAGGGCCAGCACGAGCACGACCACGGCCAACCCCACGCTTGCCAGTACGGCGGACTCCGAGATCGTGGTGATCGAGCCGAAGAGGTACTGCTGCAGGGCGAAGACCCCGTCCCCCGCGAGGGAGACCAGCATCAGCCCGCCGGCGATCCCGCCGTAGAAGAGCAGGGCCAGCGCGACGTCCCCGGTCGCCTTGCCGGTCGAACGGATCAGCTCGATCAGCAGCGCGCCCACGATCGCCACGGCCACCGCGGTCAGGGTGGGGGAGGTGCCGGTCAGCAGGCCGAGGGCGACCCCGGTGACGGCCACGTGGCCGATCCCGTCACCCATGAGGGCCAGCCGGCGCTGCACCAGGTAGGTCCCGACGGCCGGAGCCGCGAGCCCGGTGACCATGGCCGCGATCAGGGCGCGGACCATGAAAGGCGCGGTGAACAGCTCGATCACGGCGCACCGTCCAGCGGCGCCTGCACCTGCGGCCGGACCACCGGTGTCACAGCCGGCCGATGGTGCTCGTGGCCCTCGTGGGGGTCGTACTCGGTGGGGGAGAGGTGCGGCGGCCCGTCGTAGACGACCCGACCCTCGCGCAGTACGACGGAGCGCTGGATCACCTCGGCCAGGTGGCCGAGCTCGTGGAGCACGACGACGATGGTCGCGCCGGCTCCGGCGAGCGTGGCCAGTGTCTGCGCGATGGCCTCCTGGCTCGCGAGATCGACCCCCGCGTTCGGCTCGTCGAGCACCAGCAGCTCGGGTTCCCCGGCCAGGGTGCGAGCGATCAAGACCCGTTGCTGCTGCCCACCCGAGAGTGTGGAGACCGGGTGACGGGCGCGGTCCTCGAGTCCGACGGCCGCCAGCGCCGCGCGTTCGGCGTCGCGGTCCGCGCGCCGTCGCGGGACGAACGGGCGCCGTCGGGACAGCCGTCCGGCGGCCACGACCTCGGCGACCGTGGCGGGAACACCGAGGGTGATCGGGGAACGCTGCGGCACATAGCCCAGGCGGTGCCACTGCCCGAACCGGGAGAGCGGCTGGTCGAAGAGGCGGACGTGGCCCTGGCTCAGTGGCAGGAGCCCCACCATCGCCTTGACGAGGGTGGACTTCCCGGAGCCGTTGGCACCCAGCAGGGCCACCACCTCACCGGGTCGGACGGTCAGGTCGACGTCGCGCACGATGGGTCGACCGCCCAGGGCAACGCCCGCGTCGCGGATGTCGACCACGGTGACCGCGGAGCCGGTCGTCCCGGACCTCACGTGCAGCCTCCTGCCTTGCGGAGCGCCGCCAGGTTGTCCTGCATCAGGCTGACGTAGTCCTCATCGGAGCCGTCCTCGGTGAGCCCCTCGATGGGGTCCAGCACCGCAGTGACCAGGCCCAGGTCCTGAGCCAGGGTGTCGGCGAACTTCGGGCTGGCCAGCCGCTCGCTGAACACCGTGGTGATCCCGTCCTCCCGGATCAGCTCCGAGATCTCGGCCAGGTGACGCACCGACGGCTCGGCGCCGGGGGAGAGGCCCGCGATGGGAACGAAGCGAAGCCCGTACCGGTCGAGGTAGCCGAAGGCGTCGTGGCTGACCACCACGGTCGACCGCTCGCAGCGCGCCAGGCCCTGGTCGTAGGCCTCGTCCAGCTGCCCCATCTCGGCCCGCAGCGTTGCTGCGTTGTCCAGGTAGGTGTCTCGGTGCTCCGGGTCGGTCGCGACCAGAGCGTCGGCGACGGCATCCCCCAGGTCGGCCACGAGGTGGGGGTCGAGCCAGAAGTGCGGGTCGTCGGACCGGATCCGGGAGCTGCCCTTCGTGGGGAAGTCGGGGTCGCCCGCGTCGACGACGACGGCATCGGTGTCGCGGGCAGCGGCATCCAGGGCCGGCTGGAACCCGTCGATGAGCACGACGACGTCGGCGCCCGACACCTTGGCGGTCTGGCGCGGCGACAGCTCGACGTCGTGCGGCTCCACGCCCGGCGAGGTGAGGTTGATGACCTCGGCATCGTCACCTGCGACCCGTTCGGCCGCGTAGGCGAGGGGGTAGAAGGAGGCGACGACCTCGGGCTTGCCGCCGGTGTCGTCGGCCGCGCACCCCGTCAGGGTGAGACCAGCGAGCAGTGCGCTCGCGAGCAGGGCGTGTGCACGACTACTCTTCATGACAACGATTGTCAAGAGTATTGGGAACCGTTGTCAACTCCGGGTCGAGGTCGGGCGGCAGGCCGCGGGACATGTGCGCCGTCTCGACGGCGTACGGCGGGACATGTGCGCCGTCTCGGCGGTGTGCGGCGGGACATGTGCGCGGTGGCCTAGGGTCTGGGGGTGCTCATCGTGAACAGGTTCCGAGTGCCGGAGGAGTCCGCCGAGGCCTTCCGGTCAGAGCTCGAGGCCGCGCACCGCGTGCTCGCCGGGCGAACGGGTTACCTAGATGGGCAGCTGGGTCGCAACGTCGACGACCCCGGTCTGTGGACGATGGTGACCCGCTGGCGCGACGTGGGCAGCTACCGTCGCGCGTTGTCGTCCTACGAGGTGAAGATGGGTGCCGTACCTCTGCTGAGCAGGGCGATCGACGAGCCTTCGGCGTACGAGCCAGTCGAGGGCGAGCTGAACAGGTCGCTGCCCCGGGATCTCGGGTGAGCGGGTCGATCACCGCTCGATAGGGTGGCCCTCGCCGTCCGCAGCCAGTGGACGAGATCTCGAGTGAGTCGCAGCGCGACGCTCGATCGAAGACACAGGAGCCCCCCGTGGCAAAGCCGCCCCCTTCCGCCGTCGACAACGTCGTGTCCCTCGCCAAGCGCCGGGGGTTCGTCTACCCGTGCGGCGAGATCTACGGCGGCACCCGGTCTGCTTGGGACTACGGACCGTTGGGCGTGGAGCTCAAGGACAACATCAAGCGCCAGTGGTGGCGCTCGATGGTGCAGTCGCGTGATGACGTCGTCGGCCTCGACTCCAGCGTCATCCTGCCGCGCCAGACCTGGCAGGCCTCCGGCCACGTCGACACGTTCACCGATCCGCTGACCGAGTGCCAGTCCTGCCACAAGCGCTATCGCGCCGACCACCTGCAGGAGGAGTACGCCGAGAAGAAGGCCAAGAAGACCGGGCAGAGCGAGGACCCCGACGACGTCGATCTCGCCGCGCTGGCCTGCCCCAACTGCGGTGCCCGCGGGGCCTGGACCGAGCCGCGCCAGTTCTCGGGCCTGTTGAAGACCTACCTCGGTGTGCACGAGGACGAGAGCGGACTGCACTACCTGCGGCCCGAGACCGCACAGGGCATCTTCTTGAACTTCGCCAACGTCGTGACCAGCACCCGCAAGAAGCCGCCGTTCGGCATCGGCCAGATCGGCAAGAGCTTCCGCAACGAGATCACACCCGGCAACTTCATCTTCCGCACCCGTGAGTTCGAGCAGATGGAGATGGAGTTCTTCGTCAAGCCCGGCGAGGACGAGGAGTGGCATCAGTACTGGATCGACGAGCGCACCCGTTGGTACACCGACCTGGGGATCGACCCGCAGAACCTGCGGCACTTCGAGCACCCGAAGGAGAAGCTCAGCCACTACTCCAAGCGAACGGTCGACATCGAGTACCGCTTCAACTTCGCCGGCTCCGAGTGGGGCGAGCTGGAGGGCATCGCCAACCGCACCGACTTCGACCTCCGCACGCACTCGGAGCACTCCGGTCAGGACCTGTCCTACTTCGACCAGGCCGCCGACGAGCGGTACCTGCCCTACGTCATCGAGCCGGCTGCGGGCCTGAGCCGCAGCCTGATGACCTTCCTCGTCGACGCCTACACCGAGGACGAGGCGCCGAACACCAAGGGAGGTGTGGACAAGCGCACGGTGCTTCGTCTGGACCCGCGGCTCTCGCCGGTGAAGGTGGCCGTGCTCCCGCTAAGCCGCAACGAGGCGCTGACCCCCAAGGCCAAGGCCCTGGCGGCCGAGCTGCGCGCGAGCTGGTCGGTCGACTTCGACGACGCGGGCGCCATCGGCCGCCGCTACCGCCGCCAGGACGAGATCGGCACGCCGTACTGCGTGACCGTCGACTTCGACACGCTCGAGGACGGCGCCGTCACGGTTCGGGAGCGCGACACCATGACGCAGGAGCGGATCTCCCTCGAGGGCCTGCGCACCTGGTTCGCGGAGCGCCTGGTCGGGTGCTGAGCGCCGCTCCGGGGCTACGGACCCGAATCGCCGCGCGACGGAGCCGGGCGGGGCAGAATGAGGACGTGACACCACCGCGTCGTGCCCCGCGCACCCTGCTCGCCCCCGTGCTCGCACCCGTCCTTGCCTCTGTTCTGGTGCTCTCGGGATGCGGCAGCGCTGCGAAGTCCGAAGAGAAGTCCGAGCCGCGGGTCGACCTGCCGACCGGTCAGGTCAAGGTGCCCCAGGGCGTCACGCTCACCCAGGCAGGCACCGTGCTGAAGTTCGGCGAGCCCGCGCTGGTGGCCTTCGAACCCAACACCGAGCGCAGCTCGGTGCTGTCGCTGGTCGTGGAGGGCGTCAAGGCGGGCAAGATCGCGGACTTCTCGGCCTACCAGCTCAAGGACAGCACGAGGAAGTCGCGGCCCTACTACGTGCAGGTCAGCGTCGAGAACGTCGGCACCGGCGACGTCGGTGGGGCCGACATCCCGCTGTACGCCGTCGACGAGCGCAACCGGCTGATCGAGTTCTCCAGCTTCAACAACACCTTCGAGAAGTGCCCTTCGCAGCCGCTGCCGACTGCTTTCGGTGCCGACAAGGAGGTGAAGGGCTGTCTGGTCTACCTGGTGCCGGAGGGCGGGACGCTGACGTCCATGAGCTTCCGACCGCTGCAGACTTTCGAGCCGATCCTGTGGGAGGGCACGATCGCCCCAGCGGACACGCCGAAGAAGAAGGACGCGAAGAAGAAGTCCAAGAACAAGAAGAAGAAGGCCAACCGCTGAGCGACCTGAAGTCTCGGCCAGTTCCCGTGCGACCTCCGCTGCGGCTGGGTTCGCTGGAGGTGGCGACGCCGGTCGTGCTCGCGCCGATGGCCGGCATCACCAACGCGGCGTACCGGCGACTGTGCAGCGAGCAGGGTGCTGGGCTGTACGTGTGCGAGATGATCACCAGCCGTGGCCTGGTCGAGGGGGACCCGGTCACCCGTCAGATGCTGGTCTTCGACGAGCAGGAGACCGTGCGCTCGGTCCAGCTCTACGGCACCGACCCGAGCTACGTCGGCAAGGCCACCGAGATCCTGTGCGCCGAGTACGGCGTCGCCCACGTCGACCTGAACTTCGGTTGCCCCGTCCCCAAGGTGACCCGCAAGGGCGGCGGCGCGGCGCTGCCCTGGAAGCGCACGCTCCTGGGTGAGATCCTCCAGGCCGCCGTCGCCGCAGGCGCCCGGTACGACGTGCCGGTGACGATGAAGACCCGCAAGGGGATCGACGACGACCACCTGACCTATCTCGACGCCGGACGGATCGCGCAGGAGGCCGGCGCCGCCGCCATCGCGCTGCACGGCCGTACGGCGATCCAGGGCTACTCGGGCAGCGCGGACTGGGACGCGATCTCCCGGCTGGTCGAGCACGTGGACATCCCGGTCCTCGGCAACGGCGACATCTGGGAGGCCGCCGACGCCGTGGGGATGGTCGAGCAGACCGGCGCCGTCGGCGTCGTCGTCGGCCGCGGCTGCCTGGGGCGTCCTTGGCTCTTCCGCGACCTCGCCGCCGCGTTCGCGGGGGAGCAGGTGTCCACGCTGCCCCACCTGGGCGAGGTGGCCGACATGATGCGGCGGCACGCCGACCTGCTCAGCCGGCACATGGGGGAGGAGCGCGGCTGCAAGGAGTTCCGCAAGCATGTCTCCTGGTATCTCAAGGGTTTCCCTGCAGGCGGGGACCTGCGCCGCGACCTGGCGCTCGTGGACAATCTCGACGAGCTCGACCGCCTGTTGACGCAGCTCGACCCGCTGGCGCCGTTCCCCGTCTCTGAGCTCGGTTCCCCCCGCGGACGCCAGGGCAGTCCGCGGCGCTCGGTGGCGCTGCCGGAGGGCTGGCTCGACGACACCGACGGCACCGGCTGCGTGGTCCGCGAGGACGCCACGGAGACGACCGGCGGCTGAGCCGGCCCCGCCCCGGAGTCCTGTGCGAGGGCCCTGACCAGCACCGATGCGGGCGGCTGTGACCGTGCTCACGTGGTGAGACTCACGCTCTCATGGGGGCCCCTCGAATGGGTGGTTGAAGGGCGTGCATGGTTTCATCGTGGGAGTCCCCGCCCCCCACGATTGGATTCTCCGTGCCCCGAGGCAATCCCCGAGGCAGGCACAGCCTTGTGCCCGTGACCACCCGGCGTCGGCGCCACGTGCTCGTCGCCGCCCCCTTGGTGACCGTGCTCGCGGTCGGCGTCGGGGTCGCCGGCAGCGGTGCCGCACCTGACGCGACCAGCACCGCGAGCGGCAAGATCAGCTCCGCCGTACGCGCCTCCAGCCCCGTCGCGTCCCAGGCTGCCGACGAGCGCACCCTCGGCACGAGCCGGTCGGCGGGACGGGTACCCCTGGTGAACCACCGGGTCCCACGCGCCAAGGGCAAGCTCTGGACCACCGCCGACCTCGACCTCCGCACGGAGCCGCGTGGGAAGGCGAAGGTCGTCGGGCTCCTCGACTCCGGCAAGCGGATCGCGGTGACCGGTCGTCGCCAGGCCGGCTTTGCCGAGGTGATCGTCGGGGACCTGCCCCGCTGGGTGACCGCTGACTACCTCAGCAAGCAGAAGGAAGCTGCATCGGCGGCGTCTGGCGGCATCAGCGGCGCGCCCTGTCCCGACGGCTCCTCCATCGAGGCCGGGTTGCAGCCCGCCGCGGTCCGCGTCTACCGCGCCGCCTGTGCCGCATTCCCGGAGCTCTCGTCGTACGGCGGCCAGGACGGTCACGGTGAGCACGTCAACGGTCAGGCGATCGACTTCATGGTGCCCAACGGCGACGTCGGTCAGCGTCTGGCCGACTACCTCTATGCCAACCGCGCGGCCCTGGACCTCTTCGACGTCATCTGGGCACAGCGGATCTGGACGATCGAGCGCTCGAGCGAGGGCTTCCGACCCATGTCGGACCGCGGCTCGGCGACCGCCAACCACTACGACCACGTCCACATCAAGGTGAACTGACCGGGCTCAGACGCCGAGGTCGCCCTTGCGCAGCGCCCGCACGGCCCTGGCGGGACCCTCGAACTCGAGAGGTCCGTGCTCGGGCCGGCCGAAGACGAACATCGCGACCTCGGTCGGGGGCCCGCTGACGCACACGCCTTCGGAGCCCGGGCGCAGCACTGCCTCCCGGACGTGCTGCTCGCGCGGCCACCGGATCCGGACCGGCACCCCGGCCGAGCGGACCAGCCCCTTTCCGGCGACGGAGATCGCCTTCCAGATCACCTTCTGCTCGTGCTCGGTGAGGTCGCGCTGGGTCCAGCCCGGCTGCGCCCGCCGGATGTCCTCGTGGTGCACGAAGAACTCGAGGGTGTTCACTGCGCGCTCGAGGGGTGGGAGCGAGAACGGCGACCAGCGGGGCGGACCGTTGCGGAGTCGCTCCACGAGGGTCACGAAGTCCTGCTTGGCGAGCCTTCGCGCAGAGCGGTCGGCGAGGAACTCCAGCTTGGGCACGAGGATGCCCGGGGCGCCGAGCGGGTCCCGCTCGCGCAGCAGCAGGTGGATGACCAGGTCCTTGACGCTCCACTTCCCGCACAGGGTCGGAGCGCTCTCCCCGGCCTCCAGAGCGGCGTTGCACAGGGCCGTGCGCTCGGAGCGTGACAACGAGACCATGGACTGATCCTAGGACGCAGCGGCGTCCAGATCGTTACCCAGATGCGGAATGGGCGACTGCCCGCCTAGGGTTGCACTCGTTGTGCCGACCACCTCCCCTCGCCCGCGAAACCGGCGAACCACCCTGTCCTCATCGTGGCTGATCGCGTGAGTGGCACCTCGGGCCGCTCCACGTTGATGGCGGGCTTCCACGTGCTCGGGGTCGCCATCCGACACGAGCCCTGGGTCTTCACCCTCTCCACGATCGGCAGCGTGCTCTTCGGAGCCCTCACCGTGGCCGACGCCTGGGTGCTCGGCTGGGCGACCGACAACGTGCTCCTGCCGGCCTTCGACACCGGTGCGACCACCACCGGCGGGCTGATCGCGATCCTCGCGCTGTTCCTCTCGGTCGCGATCCTGAGGGCCGTCGGCATCGTCGCGCGACGACTCGGCGCCGGCGTGATGCAGTACCGGATGCAGGCCACCTACCGCCGGCAGGTCACCCGCCAGTACCTCGACCTGCCGATGTCGTGGCACCAGCGCCACCCGACCGGGCAGCTGCTCTCCAACGCCAACTCGGACGTCGAGGCGGCGTTCGCCCCGATCGCACCGCTGCCGATGGCCGTCGGGACGATCGCGATGATGGTGATCGCGGTCGCGCAGATGCTGTTCACCGACGTGGTGATGGCAGCCGTCGGGCTGCTCGTCTTCCCGCTTGTCGTGGTGGTCAACCTGGTCTTCCAGCGGATTTCCTCGCCGATCTTCACCCGCATCCAGGCGCTCCGTGCCGAGCTCAGCGAGATCGCGCACGAGTCCTTCGACGGCGCCATGGTCGTCAAGACCCTCGGGCGCGAGAGCCAGGAGACCGACCGCTTCGCCGCGAAGGCACGCCAGCTGCGCGAGGAGGGCATCCTGGCCGGTCGCATCCGCGCGGCCTTCGACCCACTGCTCGAGGGGCTTCCCAACCTCGGTGTGCTCGCGGTGCTCGGCGTGGGTGTGTGGCGCGTGCGCGAAGGGCTCGCGGACCCCGGCGACATCGTCACGATCGCCTACCTGCTGACGATCGTCGCGTTCCCGATCCGCTCGCTCGGCTGGCTGCTCGGGGAGTTCCCCCGGTCCGTCGTCGGTTTCGAGCGGGTGCACCTCGTGCTGGACACGGTCAGCGACACCTCCTACGGCGAGGCCCGGCTGGCCCGCTCCGAGCGCGGGGCGACGCTGGTCGTGGAGGACCTCGACTACCACTACGACTCCAGGCCAGCCGCCGAATCCGACGCCGACTCCGACGCGGACTCCGCCGCCGGCCCCGGCTCGAGACTGCTCGCCGGGTTGGACTTCAGCATCGAACCGGGGCGCACCGTCGCCGTGGTGGGGGCGACCGCCTCGGGCAAGAGCACGCTGACCTCGCTCGTGACGCGGCTGATCGACCCCCTCGCGGGAGCGGTCCGCCTCGACGGGCAGGACCTCCGGGACCTGGCTCCTGGCGAGCTCGCCGCCCACGTCTCCCTGGTGCCCCAGGCGGCGTTCCTCTTCGACGACACCGTGCGCGAGAACGTCACCCTGGGCGCGGAGCTCTCCGACGAGGAGATCTGGGAGGCGCTGCGCACCGCCCAGGCCGACGGCTTCGTGGCCGGCCTGCGCAACGGCCTCGACTCACGGCTCGGTGAACGCGGCACCACGCTCTCGGGCGGCCAGCGCCAGCGGCTCTCGCTCGCCCGGGCGCTGATCCGCCGGCCCCGGCTGCTGGTGCTCGACGACGCGACGTCCGCTGTCGACCCAGAGGTCGAGGCCCGGATCCTCGCGGCCATGCGGCGACGCGGCGGCGAGTCCACGATGCTGCTGATCGCCTACCGCAAGGCGACGATCGCACTGGCCGACGAGGTGCTGTTCCTCGACGGCGGCAGGATCGCGGACCGAGGCACTCACGAGGACCTGCTCGCGCGGAACCCGGCGTACGCCCGGCTGGTCAACGCCTATGAGAACGAGGAGGTCGCGCCGTGAGCGCCGGACCGCCAGACGAGCGCGCCGACGAGCGCGCCGACGACCTGGCCGACCGGCTGGATGAGCTGGCCGCGGAGGGGACCAGCGTCGACACCGGTGAGCAGATCACGGCCCGGGCGACGATCCGTCGCGGCCTGGCGTTCTCCCCCGAGCTGGGGGAGGGGTTCGGTCGGACGCTGCTGCTGGCAGCGGCGGGCACGGCCGGACGGTTGGTGGTTCCCATCTCCGTGCAGCAGACCCTCGACCGCGGAATCAACGCCCCCGGTGGTGTGAACCTCTCGTTCGTCGGCTGGATGGCCCTCGCAGCGACCCTCGCGATCGTGCTCACCGGGATCTCGTCGTACCTGATGACCGTGCGGCTGTTCACCGCCTCCGAGAAGGGCCTCGCGACCCTGCGGATCAAGGCGTTCCGGCACGTGCACGACCTGCCGCTGCTCACCCAGAACACCGAGAGTCGCGGGGCGCTGGTCTCCCGCGTCACCAGCGACGTCGACCAGGTCTCCCAGTTCCTGGTCTTCGGAGGGGTCTTCGGCATCATCAGCGTCGGCCAGGTGCTGCTCGCGACAGTGGTGATGCTGTTCTACTCCTGGGAGCTGACCCTGCTGGTCTGGGTCTGCTTCCTGCCGCTGTTCCTCTCGCTGCGCTACTTCCAGCGACGGCTCTCCGAGGCCTACGGGGTGGTACGCCGGTCGGTCGGGTCCATGCTCTCGGCGATCTCCGAGCCGGTCGTGGGCGCGGTCACCGTGCGCACCTACGCGATCGAGAAGCGCACCCAGGAGCGGATCGACCGGGCGATCAGGGTCAACCAGGTGGCCTCGACCCGGGCACAGGGGTTGACCGCGTTCAGCTTCTCCCTGGGCGGGGTCTCCGCCGGACTGGCCAACGCGGGAGTCCTGATAGTCGGCATCTGGCTCGGGCTGGCCGGGGACATCACCTCGGGCGAGGTGATCGCGTTCGCGTTCCTGGTCACGCTGTTCGTCGGCCCCGTGCAGATGGGCACCCAGGTCCTGACCGACGCCCAGAACGCCATCGCCGGCTGGCGGCGGGTCATCGGCATCCTGGAGACCCCGGCGGACCTCGAGGACCCCGGCCCCGCCGGCAAGTCGCTCCCGCGGGGCGCCATGGACGTCAGCTTCGAGGACGTGTCCTTCGGCTACCCCGGTGGCCCTCGGGTGCTCCTGGACGTCAGCGAGCACATCGAGTCCGGGAGCCGGGTTGCCGTCGTAGGCGAGACCGGCTCGGGCAAGACCACCTTCGCCAAGCTGCTCACCCGGCTGATGGATCCCACCTCCGGAGCCGTGCTCCTCGACGGGGTCGACGTGCGCGCCGTCGAGTTCGCCTCGCTGCGACGGCGTGTGGTGCTGGTGCCTCAGGAGGGGTTCCTGTTCGACTCCACGCTGCTGGCCAACGTCCGCTACGGCGACCTCGATGCCTCCCCCGAGCGGGTCCGTGAGTCCGCTGCCGAGCTGGGACTGGGTGACTGGCTCGACGGGCTGCCGTACGGGCTCGAGACGCGGGTGGGACAGCGGGGCGAGTCGCTGTCGGCCGGGGAGCGCCAGCTGGTCGCGCTGCTCCGCGCACACCTCGCGGATCCCGACCTGCTGGTGCTCGACGAGGCCACGAGCGCTGTCGACCCGGAGCTGGAGATGCGCATCGGCCGGGCGCTGGAACGGCTGATGAGCGGCCGGACCAGCGTCACCATCGCGCACCGGCTCTCGACCGCCGAGAACGCCGACGAGGTGCTGGTCTTCGACCAGGGCCGCGTCGTGCAGCGGGGGTCGCACACCGCCCTGGTCCAGCAGACCGGCGACGACGGCCTGCCCGGCGTCTATGCGCGGTTGCACGCGTCCTGGGTGGCCCAGCACTCGCACTAGCGGGCGGTTCGCGGATACTGGACCCGTGAGCGAACCACGTGGGGCGAGCAGCCTGGACCCGGCCGTCGCGGCGCGGCTCAAGCGCAACGCGGAGGGGCTGGTGCCGGCGGTGGTCCAGCAGCACGACACCGGCGAGGTGCTGATGCTCGGCTGGATGGACGACGAGGCACTGCACCGGACCCTGACCACCGGGCGCGGGACCTACTGGAGCCGTTCGCGCCGGGAGTACTGGGTCAAGGGTGAGACCTCGGGGCACGTCCAGCGCGTGGTCGCGGTGGGGCTCGACTGCGACGGGGACACGCTGCTGCTCAAGGTCGACCAGACCGGTCCCGCCTGCCACACAGGTTCCCGGACCTGCTTCGACGCGGACGTGCTGCTCGGGGAGTCGGATGCCTGAGGTGGCGGCCGAGAGGCCGGCGCATCGGCGCACGTTCGGCCCGGTGGTGCTAATCGGTCTTGCCACGGCTGGGCTTGCCGCCGTCGCCAGCGCCAAGCCCTGGGTCGGGTTCGACCGGCCCGGGGGACCTGGACCCGCCGCTCAGCCGCTGGCCGGGGCGACGGCGCTCGACGAGGGGACCCGCTACCCGGTCGCCTCGGCGATCAGCCTGGTCCTGCTCGCCACCTGGGGGGTCCTGCTCGTCACCCGCGGCCGGGTGCGGCAGGCCTTCGCCCTCCTCGCCGCTGTCTCGGCCGTCGGGCTGCTGGTCGCGGTGGCCTTCGGTTACGCCACCCTGCCGGACACCGCGGCCGACTCCTACGACGCGCTGATGGGACGGGCTGCGCGTGAGCCCGGCTTCACCGCGTGGTTCTGGACCACTGCCGTCGTCGCGGTTGCTGCGCTGGTCCCCGCAGCGCTCGCCGTGCGCCTCGTCCGGCACTGGCCCGAGATGGGCAGGCGGTACGACGCACCCGTCGGCGGCGGATCGCCGCACCCGGCCAACGACCCGGACCAGGAGCTGTGGAACGCGCTCAACGAGGGCCGCGACCCCACCGACGCCGACGCCCCTTCCGGGGACGGCCGGGAGGGTGGCGGGCCCGGGGAGGCCGACCACTAGAATGACCGCGACGAGCCGAGCCCGCCTGATCCCGAGGAGTTCAATGTCCCAGCACCGCGAGACCCCCGGAGAGAGTGCCGGAGAGAACCCTGGCGACAGGCACGGCAGCACGCAGGTGCAGCACCAGGCCGGTCATGACGACCACGGGAACACCCCGGCGGCCTGGGCCACCGTCATCGTCGCGCTGCTCGGGTTCCTGGTCGGCAGCATCGGCCTGATGACGTACAGCATGACCGTCTTCTGGGTCGGCGTGGCGCTGGTTCCGGTCGCCGTCGTGGTCGGCCTGGTCATGTCCAAGATGGGTTACGGCGCCAGCCGCTGAGCAGCTTGAACGCGTCCATGGGGCAGCACGCACCCGGGGTCGCACCCGGTTCCGGCGCTGCGCCGCCGCCGGCGTTCCGCCTCGTGCCGCGCACGCGCGTGGAACGACTTCGCGCCCCGATGCTCACCGGTGGCCTCGCGCTCGGGCTGACGTTCGCACTGCACTTCCGTGACCCGCACACGGCCGGGAGCTGGGGCATCTGCCCGTTCCTGGCCCTCACCGGTCAACTGTGTCCCGGGTGCGGCAGCCTGCGCGCGGTCCACGACCTGACCAACGGAGACCTCGTCGGTGCAGTGGGCAGCAACCTCGTGCTCGTGGCGATGCTGCCGGTGCTGGTCCTGTGGTGGCTGCGGTGGGTGCGCCGGGCCTGGACCGGCGTCCCGACGGGACCGGGTGCCCAGTCGTTCGGCCGCACCCACGCAGGCGTGCTGATCGCCGTGTTCACCGTGGTGATGGTGTCCTTCGCCGTACTGCGGAACCTGCCGCCCGGGAGCTGGCTCGCGCCTTGAGCGCCGGTCGCCGGGCTCCGTGCGGGAGGTCCGCCGGCCGATCGCCCGAAGCCGCCTGAACACCCGTGTGAGAACCTTGGGATCGACGCGCCGCTGCCGTGTCGCACCCATCTGGAACCCAGCTCGAACCCGTCTCGAAACCACTGCCGGAGGCCACCGCATGTCCGTGCTCGACGACATCGTCGCCGGCGTGCGCGAAGACCTCGAGGTTCGGCGCTCTACGGTCCAGGAGAGTGAGCTGGCCGACCTGATGGCCTCCCTCCCGGCCCCCCGCGACCCCATGCCAGCCTTCCGATCACCCGGGCTCTCCGTGATCGCCGAGGTGAAGCGCAGGTCCCCGAGCAAGGGTGAGCTGGCGGACATCCCCGACCCCGCGGCCCTGGCAGCGGCCTACGCGGCCGGGGGTGCCGACGCCATCTCGGTGCTCACCGAGCAGCGGCGTTTCGGTGGCAGCCTGGCCGACCTGCGCGCCGTGCGCGCGGCAGTTGCGACGCCGCTGCTGCGCAAGGACTTCGTGGTGACCGGCTACCAGCTCCTCGAGGCGCGCGCCGCCGGGGCCGACCTCGTGCTGCTGATCGTCGCCGCCCTGGACGGTCAGCAGCTCCAGGAGCTCCACCTCCAGGCGCGCGAGCTGGGCCTGACCGTGCTGACCGAGGTCCACGACGAGCCCGAGGTGGAGCGCGCGCTCGAGGTCGGTGCCGACCTGGTCGGCGTCAACGCCCGCAACCTCAAGACGCTCGAGGTCGACCCGGCCACCTTCGGCCGGCTTGCCCCGCTCCTGCCGCCGGAGGTGGTCAAGGTGGCCGAGTCCGGGGTGGGTGGTCCTGCTGACGCCACCAGGTACGCCGATGAGGGCGCGGATGTGGTGCTGGTGGGGGAGGCACTCGTCAAGGACGGCGACCCGCGCAGCGCCGTCGCGGCGCTCAGGGCGATCCGGACCACGCAGGGGAAGGCGGCACCATGAGCACGTCAGGACCGGACGAGCGGGGCCACTTCGGCGAGTTCGGTGGCCGGTTCATGCCGGAGGCGCTGATGGCTGCCCTGGACGAGCTGACCGCCGCCTGGCAGGACGCCATGTCGGACGAGTCGTTCGTCGCCGAGTTCGAGCGCATGCTGCACGAGTACGCCGGCGTGCCGAGCCTGCTCTACGACGCCCACAAGCTCAGTGAGCAGGCCGGGGCACGGATCCTGCTCAAGCGCGAGGACCTCAACCACACCGGCGCCCACAAGATCCGCAACGTCCTGGGCCAGGCGCTGCTGACCCGGCGGATGGGCAAGACCCGGATGATCGCCGAGACCGGGGCCGGCCAGCACGGGGTTGCCACGGCCACAGCGGCGGCGTACCTCGGCCTCGACTGCACGATCTACATGGGTGAGGTCGACACCGAGCGCCAAGCGCTCAACGTGGCCCGGATGCAGCTGCTCGGTGCCGAGGTCATCCCGGTGACCTCGGGCTCCCGCACGCTCAAGGACGCGATCAACGAGGCCATCCGGGACTGGGTGGCCAGCGTCGACCACACGGCCTACTGCTTCGGCACCGCTGCCGGTCCGCACCCGTTTCCCGCCATGGTGCGCGACTTCTGCCGCGGCATCGGCGACGAGGCCCGCGCCCAGTGCCTCGAGCTCACCGGCGCCCTGCCTGACGTCGTCACGGCGTGCGTCGGTGGTGGCTCGAACGCCATCGGCATCTTCACCGCCTTCCTGGAGGACTCCTCGGTCGACATCGTCGGCTTCGAGGCCGGTGGGGACGGCGTCGACACCGCTCGGCACGCGGCCACGATCTGGGCGGGCGAGGTCGGGGTGCTCCACGGCGCCCGCACCTACGTGCTCCAGGACCCCGACGGCCAGACCGTGGAGTCCCACTCGATCTCCGCGGGCCTGGACTACCCGGGCGTGGGACCGCAGCACGCGCACCTGGCCCACACCGGGCGCGCCACGTACCGGCCGGTGACCGACAAGTCAGCGATGGAGGCGATGGCGCTGCTCTCGCGCACCGAGGGCATCATCCCGGCCATCGAGTCCGCGCACGCGATCGCCGGAGCGCTCGAGCTCGCCCGCGAGCGGCCAGGGCAGACGATCCTGGTGAACCTCTCCGGGCGCGGTGACAAGGACATGGGCACGGCCATCGAGTGGTTCGGCCTGGGCCAGGCGGCCCAGGACGGCACCCCCGCGCCTGCCTCGGAGCACCAGATCGCCGAAGGCGCCAAGTGAGCACGGCGCAAGCGTTCGAGAAGACCCGTGCCGAAGGTCGTGCCGCGCTGGTCGGCTACCTCCCCGCCGGCTTCCCGGACATCCCGGGCGCGGTCGAGGCGATCCGCGTCATGGTCGACTCCGGCTGCGACGTGATCGAGGTCGGACTGCCCTACAGCGACCCGGTGATGGACGGCCCCACGATCCAGGCGGCCGCCCAGCAGGCCCTGGAGGGCGGCACCCGCACCACCGACGTCCTGCGCACCGTCGAGGCGGTGGCCACCACTGGCGCGCCGGTGGTGGTGATGACCTACTGGAACCCGGTCGAGCGGTACGGCGTCGAGCGGTTCGCCGCCGACCTCGCCGGGGCGGGGGGTGCCGGGCTGATCACCCCCGACCTGACCCCCGACTCCGGCGCGGAGTGGATCGCCGCCGCCGACGGGCACGACCTCGACAAGATCTTCCTGGTCGCACCGTCGTCCACCGACGAGCGTCTCCGGCTCACCGTCGACGCGTGCCGCGGGTTCGTCTACGCCACGGCGGTCATGGGGGTCACCGGCGCTCGTACGGCCACCTCCGACCTGGCCGGACCGCTCGTCGCGCGTGCACGGGCGGTCACCGACCTTCCAGTCGGGGTCGGCCTCGGGGTGTCGAACGGTGACCAGGCCGCCGAGGTCGCGTCGTACGCCGACGCGGTGATCGTCGGCTCGGCCTTCGTCAAGACGCTGCTGGCAGCCGAGAGCCACGCCACCGGTCTGCGCCACCTCGCGGCCCTCACCGAGGACCTCGCCGAGGGGGTGCGTCGTGGCTAGGGCACTGCTGGCGATCCTGCTGAGTGTCCTGCTCGCCGGGTGCGGCGGCGCGGCCTCCGAGACGGGCGCGCCAGTGGAGGGGATCACCACCTCCGACGACGACGGGTACCACGGCATCCTGATGGATCAGGCGTACGCCGTACCGCAGGCCCCACTCACCGACACCGAGGGGCGGTCGTTCGACATCAGCACGCAGCCCCGTCGCACCCTCGTGTTCTTCGGCTACACCAACTGCCCGGACATCTGTCAGGTGGTGATGAGCACGATCGCCTCGGCGATGACCCGTCTCTCGGACGCGGAGCGCGAGCGGCTACAGGTGGCGTTCGTGACCACCGATCCCGCACGGGACACCCGCGACGTGCTGCGCACCTACCTCGACCGGTTCGACCCGGAGTTCGTCGGTGTCACGGGTTCGCTGGAGGAGATCGACACCCTGGGCCAGTCCATGGACATCTTCATCAAGAAGGGCAAGGAGCTGCCGAGCGGCGGCTACGAGGTCGACCACTCCACCGTGGTGGTCTCCGTGAACCGCGGCGCCGGCGACCTCGTGTGGACGGGCGCCACCTCCCCGTCCGACATGGCCGCAGACCTGCAGCAGATCCTGGAAGAGGACGAATGACCCCCGCGCTGACCCTGCTCTCGATCCCCAGCCCCGCCGAGGGGGTCTGGTACCTCGGACCGCTGCCGATCCGGGCCTACGCGCTCGCGATCATCCTCGGCGTGGTGGCCGCCGTCTGGCTGGGTGAGCGTCGCTGGGTGGCTCGCGGCGGCACCCCTGGCCAGGTCGGCGACCTTGCGCTCTGGGCCGTCCCCGCTGGGCTCGTCGGTGCCCGGGCCTGGCACGTGGCCACCGACAGCGCGCTCTACTTCGGCGAGGGCGGCAACCCCGTCGGGGCGCTGCAGATCTGGAACGGGGGCCTGGGCATCTGGGGGGCCATCGCCGGTGGCCTGCTGGGTGCGTGGCTCTACACGCGGCGCCACGGCATCCTGCTGCGACCGCTCGCCGACGCCCTCGCCCCGGGGCTGCTGCTGGCGCAGGCTGTGGGCCGGTTGGGCAACTACTTCAACCAGGAGCTGTTCGGGAAGCCGACCGAGCTGCCCTGGGGGCTGGAGATCGACACCGACCACCGCCCGCAGGGCTACGAGCAGTTCGCCACCTTCCACCCCACGTTCCTCTACGAGGCGCTGTGGAACCTGGCCGCGCTGGCGGTCCTGATCTGGATCGACCGGCGACTGCGCCTCGGCTACGGGCGCGTCTTCGCCCTGTACGTGATGCTCTACACGCTGGGCCGCGGGTGGATCGAGTACCTCCGGATCGACCCCGTTGAGCTGGCCGACGTCGGCGGCCTGCGGTTCAACGTGTGGACCTCGATCGTGCTGTTCGTCCTCGCGGCGGCGTACTTCGTGCTGGTGGGTCGCCGGCACCCGGCACCCGAGACCCGCGAGGGGCAGCCGTTCGTGTCTCCCGAGGCCGTCCGCGACTGAGGCATTCGGCTGCTGGAACGGCAGGCGGCCCGACCTCCTTGCTGCTGTACCCTGAGTTCTCCGCATGGGCCAATGTCGTCCCAGCAACAGCATGCTCACATTCGACGCACCGGCCGGGGAGACCCGGCGTGCGCTGACAGACGACGGGAGAGTGCACATGCAGGCATTCCCGCCGCCCCAAGGGCTCTACGACGGCAACCACGAGCACGACGCGTGCGGTGTCGCCTTCGTGGCCACCATGACGGGCGTTCCGAGCCACGACATCGTCAGCAAGGCGCTCACCGCCCTGCGCAACCTCGACCACCGTGGCGCTGCAGGCGCCGAGCCGAACTCCGGTGACGGCGCGGGCATCCTGATGCAGGTGCCGGACCGCTTCTTCCGCGAGGTGGTCGACTTCGACCTCCCCGCCAAGCACTCCTACGCCGTGGGCACCGCGTTCATCCCCGGAGACGCCGAGCAGGTCACCAAGACCCGCAAGCGCATCGAGGAGATCGCGTCCGAGGAGGGGCTCAGCGTCCTCGGCTGGCGCGAGGTCCCCACCGACCCCTCGTCCCTGGGGCAGACGGCCCTGGACTGCATGCCCGCGTTCGTCCAGCTGTTCGTCTCGGCCACGGGCAGCCGCGTCCTGGGGATGGCCCTGGAGCGCCTGGCCTTCTGCCTGCGCAAGCGCGCGGAGCGGGAGACCGACGTCTACTTCCCCTCGCTCTCGTGCCGCACGATCGCGTACAAGGGGATGCTCACCACCGACCAGCTCGACCACGTCTTCCCCGACCTGGTCGACGAGCGGGTGGAGAGCGCCGTGGCGGTGGTGCACTCACGCTTCTCCACCAACACCTTCCCGAGCTGGCCGCTGTCGCACCCGTTCCGGTTCATCGCCCACAACGGCGAGATCAACACCGTGATGGGCAACCGCAACTGGATGCGTGCCCGTGAGGCGCTGCTGTCCTCCGATCTCATCCCCGGCGACCTCGACCGGCTGTTCCCGATCGTCACGGCCGGCGCCAGCGACTCGGCGTCGTTCGACGAGGTGCTCGAGCTGCTGCACGTCGGCGGGCGCAGCCTGCCGCACTCGGTGCTGATGATGATCCCCGAGGCGTGGGAGAACCACGCCGAGATGGACGCCAAGCGGCGCGCGTTCTACGAGTTCCACTCTGCGCTGATGGAGCCCTGGGACGGGCCGGCGTGCGTGGTCTTCACCGACGGCACCCAGGTCGGCGCGGTGCTCGACCGCAACGGCCTGCGCCCCTCGCGCTACTGGGTCACCGACGACGGGCTCGTCGTCCTGGCCAGCGAGGTCGGCGTGCTCGACATCGACCCGGCGACGATCGTCCGCAAGGGCCGGTTGCAGCCCGGCCGGATGTTCCTCGTGGACACCGCCGAGCACCGGATCATCGAGGACGAGGAGATCAAGGACGAGCTGGCCCGGGAGCACCCCTACGACGAGTGGCTGCACGCCGGGCTGATCAAGCTCGCCGACGTCGCCGAGCGCGAGCACGTCATCCACTCGCACGCCTCGGTCACCCGCCGCCAGCAGATCTTCGGCTACACCGAGGAGGAGCTGCGCGTCCTGCTCACCCCGATGGCGAACACCTCCGCCGAACCGCTCGGCTCGATGGGCACCGACACGCCCATCGCCGTGCTGAGCAGCCGGCCCCGGCTGCTGTTCGACTACTTCGCGCAGCTGTTCGCGCAGGTGACGAACCCGCCGCTGGACGCGATCCGCGAAGAGCTGGTCACCAGCCTCAACGGCACCATCGGCCCCGAGGCCAACCTGCTCCACCCCACACCTGCGTCGTGCCGGCAGGTGGTGCTGCCGTTCCCGGTGATCACCAACGACGAGCTGGCCAAGATCCGGCACATCAACCGTGACGGCGACATGCCGGGCTTCATCACCCACGTGTCCCGCGGCCTGTACGACGTCACAGGTGGCGGTGCGGCGTTGGCGCGGCGGCTCGAGGAGATCTGCACCGAGGTGAGCGAGGCCATCGCCGGGGGAGCCCGCGTGATCGTGCTCTCCGACCGGCACAGCGACGCCACCCAGGCACCGATCCCGTCGCTGCTGCTCACCGCGGCGATCCACCACCACCTCGTGCGCGAGAAGACCCGCACGCAGGTCGGGCTGCTCGTGGAGGCCGGTGACGTCCGCGAGGTCCACCACGTGGCGACTCTCATCGGCTACGGCGCCGCAGCGGTGAACCCCTACCTCGCGATGGAGACCGTCGAGGATCTCGCCCGCGACGGCTACTACGTGAAGGTCGAGCCCGAGAAGGCCGTGGCCAACCTGGTCAAGTCGCTGGGCAAGGGCGTGCTCAAGGTGATGTCCAAGATGGGCGTGTCCACCGTGGCGTCGTACACCGGTGCCCAGATCTTCGAGGCCCTGGGACTCTCCCAGGAGCTGGTCGACCGGTACTTCACCGGCACCACCTCCAAGCTCGGCGGGGTCGGCCTCGACGTGATCGCGGAAGAGGTGTCCAGGCGGCACCGTGCGGCGTACCCGGCAGGTGGCATCGCGCCGGCCCACCGCGAGCTCGAGATCGGCGGCGAGTACCAGTGGCGCCGCGAGGGCGAGCTGCACCTGTTCGACCCCGAGACCGTGTTCCGGCTGCAGCACTCCACCCGAGCCGGCAAGTACGACGTGTTCAAGCAGTACACCGGACGGGTCAACGACCAGTCCGAACGCCTGATGACCCTGCGCGGCCTCTTCCGGTTCAAGGACTCCGACGCGACGGGTCGCCAGCCGATCAGCATCGACGAGGTGGAGCCGGTCTCCGAGATCGTCAAGCGCTTCTCGACCGGCGCGATGTCCTACGGGTCCATCTCGCAGGAGGCCCACGAGACGCTGGCGATCGCCATGAACCAGCTCGGCGGCAAGTCGAACACCGGCGAGGGGGGCGAGGACGCGGACCGTCTCTACGATTCCGAGCGGCGTTCCTCGATCAAGCAGGTGGCCTCGGGCCGTTTCGGGGTGACCGCGGAGTACCTCACCAACTCCGACGACATCCAGATCAAGATGGCCCAGGGCGCCAAGCCCGGTGAGGGCGGTCAGCTGCCCGGGCACAAGGTCTATCCCTGGGTTGCCAAGACCCGGCACAGCACGCCCGGTGTGGGTCTGATCTCCCCGCCCCCGCACCACGACATCTACTCGATCGAGGACCTTGCGCAGCTGATCCACGACCTGAAGAACTCCAACCCGCGCGCACGGGTGCACGTCAAGCTCGTCGCCGAGGTGGGCGTCGGCACGGTCGCCGCGGGTGTCTCGAAGGCCCACGCCGACGTGGTCCTCATCTCGGGGCATGACGGCGGCACCGGGGCCTCGCCGCTCACCTCGCTCAAGCACGCGGGTGGACCGTGGGAGCTCGGGCTGGCCGAGACCCAGCAGACCCTGCTGCTCAACGGGCTGCGCGACCGCATCGTGGTGCAGACCGACGGCCAGCTCAAGACCGGCCGCGACGTCGTGATCGCTGCGTTGCTCGGTGCCGAGGAGTACGGCTTCGCCACTGCTCCGTTGGTGGTCTCGGGCTGCGTGATGATGCGGGTCTGCCACCTCGACACCTGCCCGGTGGGCGTGGCCACGCAGAACCCGGTGCTGCGCGAGCGCTACACCGGCAAGGCCGAGCACGTCGTGAACTTCTTCCAGTTCATCGCCGAGGAGGTCCGTGAGCTCCTCGCCGAGCTCGGGTTCCGCACGCTCGAGGAGGCGATCGGCCATGCCGACGTCCTCGACGCCACCGAGGCGGTCGACCACTGGAAGGCCTCCGGGCTCGACATCACGCCGATCTTCCACGTGCCGGAGCTGCATGAGGACTCGGCGCGGCACCACACGAGGGCTCAGGACCACGGGCTCGACAAGGCGTTGGACCAGGAGCTGCTCGAGCTCTGTGCTGCGGCACTCGAGAGCGGTGAGCCGGTGCGCGCCCAGGTCGCGATCCGCAACGTCAACCGGACGGTCGGGACGATCCTGGGCCACGAGGTCACCAAGCGCTACCGGGGTGACGGCCTGCCGGACGGCACCATCGACCTGACCTTCACCGGATCCGCCGGCCAGTCGTTCGGGGCGTTCGTCCCGCGCGGCATCACCCTGCGGCTCGAGGGCGACGCCAACGACTACGTCGGCAAGGGACTCTCCGGTGGCCGGATCGTCGTACGCCCCGACCGTGCGGCGACGTTCGATCCCTCGGAGCAGATCATCGCGGGCAACACGATCGCGTACGGCGCCACGTCGGGCCAGATCTTCCTGCGGGGTCAGGCGGGCGAGCGGTTCTGCGTCCGCAACTCCGGGGTCACCGCGGTCGTCGAGGGCGTGGGTGACCACGGTTGCGAGTACATGACCGGTGGCATCGTGGTGGTGCTCGGACCGATGGGGCGCAACTTCGCCGCCGGCATGAGCGGCGGCGTCGCCTACGTGCTCGACCTCGACGAGGGCCGGGTGAACAAGGAGCTTGTCGAGCTCGGTGCCGTCGAGGGCGACCAGCGCGAGACGCTCGAGGGCCTGGTGCGCCAGCACGCCGAGGAGACCGGCTCGACTGTCGCGTCGGACCTGCTGGCCGACTGGCCGAACGCGCTGGGTCGCTTCACCGAGGTGATCCCGCGTGACTACCGGATCGTGATGGAGGCCAAGGCGAAGGCCGAGGCCGACGGACTGAGCCAGAACGAGATTGCCACAGCGATGATGGAGGCGCTCCATGGCTGACCCCAAGGGTTTCCTCAAGCACGACAGCGAGTTCGCAGCACGGCGCCCGGTCGAGGAGCGCACCGAGGACTGGCAGGAGGTGTATCCGGGTGGCCCGGGCCGTGCGTTGCTGCCGATCATCAAGACCCAGGCAGGGCGCTGCATGGACTGCGGCATCCCGTTCTGTCACCAGGGTTGCCCGCTGGGCAACATCATCCCGGAATGGAACGACCTGGTGTGGCGCGACGACTGGGACGCCGCCATCGAGCGGCTGCACGCGACCAACAACTTCCCTGAGTTCACCGGGCGGCTCTGCCCGGCACCGTGTGAGACGGCCTGCGTGCTCGGCATCAACCAGAACCCCGTCACCATCAAGAACGTCGAGGTGACCATCGCCGACCGTGCCTGGGAGTCCGGCGCGGTGCGACCGCAACCACCCGAGTGGCTCTCGGGCAAGACCGTTGCCGTGATCGGTTCTGGCCCCGCTGGCCTCGCCGCCGCCCAGCAGCTGACCAGGGTCGGACACACAGTGGCCGTCTACGAGCGCGCGGACAAGATCGGTGGCCTGCTGCGCTACGGCATCCCCGAGTTCAAGATGGAGAAGAAGGTCCTCGATCGCCGCCTGGACCAGATGCGGCGTGAGGGCACGGTGTTCCGCGCCGGCGTCGACGTGGGCGGGACGCTCACGGGCACTGCTCTGCGTGACCGTTACGACGCCGTGGTGCTCGCCATGGGTGCGACGGCGGCCCGCGACCTGCCGGCCCCGGGGCGCGACCTGGCCGGCATCCACCAGGCGATGGAGTACCTGCCGCAGTCCAACCGGGCCTCGCTCGGCGAGGAGGTCCCGGACCAGATCCGTGCGGACGACAAGCACGTGGTGATCATCGGTGGCGGTGACACCGGCGCGGACTGTCTCGGCACGGCGACCAGGCACGGTGCGAAGTCGATCACCCAGCTCGAGATCATGGACCGACCGGGAGAGACCCGGCCGGCCAACCAGCCTTGGCCGACGTACCCGATGCTGTTCCGGGTCTCCTCGGCCCACGAGGAGGCAGGGGAGCGGGTCTACGCAGTCTCGACCCAGGAGTTCCTCGGTGACGAGGACGGCAACGTCCGGGCGCTGCGGCTGGTCGACGTCGAGTTCAAGGACGGCAGGTTCACCGAGGTCGAGGGCTCCGAGCGCGAGATCCCCGCCGACCTGGTGCTGCTCGCCATGGGCTTCACCGGCCCGGAGCGCGAGGGGCTCGTCGAGCAGCTCGGCGTGGAGCTGGACGACCGCGGCAACGTCGCCCGTGACGACGCCTACCTCTCCTCGGTCGACGGCGTCTTCGTCGCCGGCGACGTGGGTCGGGGCCAGTCCCTGATCGTCTGGGCGATCGCCGAGGGTCGGGCAGCCGCCGCGGCGGTCGACACCTGGCTCACCGGCAGCACCACCCTGCCCGCTCCGATCCCGCCGACCGAGCGCCCCCTCACCGCCTGACCACCCCGCCGACGTCTCGGCGGGCTTTGCGCGCCCGTCTGCGACGTGTCGACGGGGGATTGGATCGTTCAAGTGCAGCCCGATAGGCTCGTCCTCGTGCGTAGAGCAAAGATCGTGTGCACCCTTGGCCCGGCGACCTCCTCCTTGGAGCGCATCCGTGAGCTGGTGGAAGCGGGAATGGACGTGGCGCGGCTCAACCTGAGCCACGGCTCCTACTCCGACCATGAGGAGGTCTACCGCCGCGTGCGGCAGGCCTCTGACGAGTCCGGCCACGGCGTCGGGATCTTCGTGGACCTCCAGGGGCCCAAGATCCGGCTCGGCCTGTTCGCCGACGGCCCCGTGCAGCTCGAGAACGGTGCCGCGTTCACGATCACCACCGAGGACGTGCCCGGCGACGTCCGGCGCGCCTCGACGACGTACGAGGGCTTGCCCGGTGATGTCTCCGAGGGCGACCAGGTGCTGATCGACGACGGCAAGGTCCGGCTGCGGGTCACCGGTGTCGAGAAGACCGAGGTGCACACCGAGGTCGTGGTGGGCGGCAAGATCAGCAACAACAAGGGGATCAACCTGCCCGGCGTCGCTGTGAGTGTGCCGGCCATGTCGGAGAAGGACATCGAGGACCTGCGCTGGGGCCTGCACCTGACAGTCGACTTCATCGCACTCTCGTTCGTCCGCTCGGCACGCGACGTCGAAGACGTACGCCGGATCATGCGCGAGGAGGGCGTGATGCTCCCGGTGATCGCCAAGATCGAGAAGCCACAGGCGATCGACAACCTCGACGAGATCGTGAAAGCTTTCGACGGGTTCATGGTGGCCCGCGGCGACCTCGGCGTGGAGTGCCCGCTCGAGGACGTGCCGTTCCTGCAGAAGCGGGTGATCGAGAAGGCCCGCCGCAACGCCAAGCCGGTGATCGTGGCGACACAGATGCTCGAGTCGATGATCAGCAACCCGGCGCCGACTCGGGCCGAGGCGTCCGACGTCGCCAACGCGGTGCTCGACGGGGCCGACGCGGTGATGCTCTCCGGTGAGACCAGCGTGGGGGAGTACCCCATCGAGACCGTGCGGACCATGGCCCGCATCATCAGCTCCACCGAGGACCACGAGCTGCACAACATGGCTGCGATCGACTGGCAGCCGAAGACCCGAGGCGGCGTGATCGCGAAGGCCGCAGCCGAGGTGGCCGAGCGCGTCGGCGCCAAGTTCCTCGTCGCGTTCACCCAGAGCGGCGACTCAGCACGCAGGCTGGCCCGCTACCGCGGCGAGATCCAGGTGCTTGCCTTCACCACCCAGCCGATCGTGCGCTCGCAGCTCTCTCTGACCTGGGGGATCGAGACCTTCCTCAGCCCCGAGGTCGAGCACACCGACCAGATGGTGCGCGAGGTCGACGAGCAGCTGCTCGCGATCGGGCGCGTCCAGCAGGGCGACCTGGTCGTGATCATCGCCGGAAGCCCCCCCGGGATCCCGGGCTCGACCAACGCGATGCGGATCCACCGGATGGGCGACGCGATCAACGAGGTCGCACCGGCCTACCGCCGGGCTCACTGACTCGCGACGGCCACGTCGTACCAACGGTGACCGTGACGCGTCACCGCGGGGCCGGGTCCTGCTAGCTGTGGATCTCCTCGCCGAGGTAGGCAGCGCGGATGCGGTCGTCGGCCAGCAGCTCGTCACCGGTGCCGGAGAGCACCAGCTCGCCGGTCTCGAGGACGTAGCCGCGGTTCGCCAGGGCGAGCGCCTGTGCGGCGTTCTGCTCCACGATCAGCACCGTCACACCCGAGGAGTTGATCTCCCGGACGATGTCGAAGATCTGGCGCACGATCAGCGGCGCCAGGCCCATGGACGGCTCGTCGAGCAGCAACAGCCGCGGCTTGCCCATCAGTGCGCGGGCGATGGCGAGCATCTGCTGCTCGCCTCCGGACAGTGTCCCGGCGTACTGCGTGCGACGCTCCTTGAGTCGGGGGAACAACTCGTAGCAACGAGCCAGCACCTCCTGGTCGGGACGCCGGAAGCGGAACGCGCCCATCTCGAGGTTCTCGGCCACCGACATCCGCGGGAAGACACGTCGCCCCTCGGGGACGTGGCAGATGCCCAGTGAGATCAGGTCGTGGGCGGGGAGCCCGTCGATGCGCAGCCCGTCGAAGCGGATCTCTCCGAGAGCGGGGCGCATCATCCCGGAGATGGTCTTCTGGGTGGTGGTCTTGCCGGCGCCGTTGGCCCCGAGCAGCGCCACGACCTCGCCCTCGTCGACGTGGAACGAGACGCCCTTGATCGCGCGGATGGCGCCGTAGCGCACCTCGATGTCATCGACCTCCAGCAGGCTCATCGCCGGCCACCTTCCGTCCCGTTGCCGGGCTCGTCGAGCACGGACTCCTCCACGTCGATCTTGTGCACCTCGAGGCCCTCGGTCATGGCCTGGGCCTCGTCCTCGGAGGTCCCGAGGTACGCAGCGATGACCGCCGGGTCCTTCTGGATCTTCTCGGGGCTGCCCTCCGCGATCTTCTCGCCGAAGTTGAGCACGATCAGCCGGTGTGCCACCGACATCACCAGCTTCATGTCGTGCTCGATCAGCAGGACCGAGATGTTGTCCTCGACGTTGATCTTGCGGATCAGCGCGGCCAGCTCCTGCTTCTCCACCGGGTTGGTCCCGGCCGCCGGCTCGTCGAGCAGGATCACACCCGGGTTGGTGCCGAGGGCGCGGGCGATCTCCAGACGACGCATCTCGCCGTACGCCAGGGAGCCGGCGAGCTCGTTGGCCCGGCGGGTCAGCCCGACGAAGCGGAGCAGCTCGTAGGCGCGCTCGGTGGACTCGCGCTCCTCGCGGCGCTGCCACGGCATCCCCAGCATCGCCGAGATCGGGCCCGACTTCTGACGCGTCTCGACACCCACCTTGACGTTCTCCAGCGCGGTGAGCGCGGGGAAGAGGCGGATGTTCTGGAAGGTCCGAGCGACCCCCATCCGGTTGATGATGTGGGTCTTCTTGCCCAGCACCGACTCCATCTTGTCACCCTCGCGTGCAGCGAGGGTGACGGTGCCCTCCTGAGGGGTGTAGACCCCGGTCAGGGAGTTGAACAGCGAGGTCTTGCCGGCACCGTTGGGGCCGATGACGGCGAGGATCTCGCCTCGGTGCATCTGCAGGGAGACGTTGTTCAGCGAGGTCACACCGCCGAAGCGGAGGGTGACGTTCTTGACGTCGTAGACGACCTCGGCGGTGCGGCTGCTCTGCTCGGGAGCGGTTGCGGTCACCGTCCTCACATCCCTTCGCTGGCCGGGACGGCCCTGGGTTCGGCGCTGTCGGGTTCGTCGAGACCGTCGAGCTCGGCCTTGCGACGTTTGGCGGGGATCAGGCCTGCCGGCCGGAAGATCATCATCAACAAGATGACGGCACCGATCCACATCTGACGGTCCTCGGCGGGCACCTGCTCCTTGAGGAACTCCGGGAGCCAGGTGAGCATCGCCGCCCCGGCCATCGCACCGGGCAGCGAGCCCATGCCGCCGAACACGACGTAGGCGACGACCAGGATCGAGTTGTTCAGCAGGAAGTTGTCCGGGGTGATCACCCCCACCTGGCTGGCGAAGAACACGCCCGCGACACCGGAGGTGGACGCGCCGATGGCGAACGCCAGCAGCTTCACCCGGGTGGTGTTGATGCCCGTCGCCTGGGCCGCGACCTCGTCCTCACGGATGGCCGCCCACGCACGTCCCAGACGGGACTGCTCGAGCCGGGAGAACAGCAGCACGATCACGCACACCAGGACCAGCAACAGGTACCAGTAGGGGAGGGAGTCCAGGCCCCACTCGAACTTGAAGAAGCCGAGGTCGACGCTGGGGTGCGGGATGTTGATGGCACCGCGTGGGCCGTTGGTGAAGCCAGCGGGGTTGTTGTTGAGCGCGATCCGGATGATCTCACCGAAGCCGAGGGTCACGATGGCCAGGTAGTCACCGCGCAGTCGCAACGTGGGCGCACCCAGTGTGACGCCTGCGAGCAGGCAGATCACGATGGCGAACGGGATCGCTGCGAGCGGCGGGAGGATCAGCCACTCGGGCGGCCTCACCGGCAGCACGCCGACGAAGTACGCCGTGGTGTAGGAGCCGATCGCGTAGAAGGCGATGAACCCGAGGTCGAGCAGGCCGGCCCAACCGACCACCACGTTGAGGCCGATGGCCAGCAGCACGTAGATGCCGATCTGGGAGACCAGCACCGACTGCCAGAAGGGGGTCGCCATCGGGGGGTAGAAGAGCGCCGCCGCGATGATCACGAAGAGCGCGACCTTGTTGAAGTTCTCGGAGGTGGAGACCAGGTGGTCCGAGCTCTCCGGCACCTCGGGGCTGTGCACCTGCACGCGCCGCTTGTGGGTGGCCGCGATCCATCCCGCACCCGCCAGCACCGTGAACGCCGCACACATGAGCCAACCGCCCACGCCCAGGTTGTTCCAGGGCTTGCGGGTCCCCTCGAACTCGGCGGCGGCCGCCACGGCCGTGAAGTCGTAGAGCGACATCAGGGTCAGCACCACGGAGACCACGCTGACCACGAGCGCGGCCCAGCCGAGCTCCCGCCGACGCAGGTAGGTCGCGGCACCGGCGAGCCCGAGGGCGACCAGGAACAGGATCCAGACCAGCCATCCGATGTAGGCCGAGGTGAGGCCACTGACGTCGGAGCCGGCGAACCGGCTGGTCAGGTCGAGGTAGGCATCGTCGCTGCGGGTCGGGGAGAACCACGACGCCACCAGGAGCGACATCAGGCCACCGATGAGCCCCAGCACCACGAGCGGGAAGCCGGGGCGCCAGCCGAAGGCGCGGTCGATGAAGCCGCTGGTGTCGGCGACCTTGCGCGTGGTGCGCGCGACCACGACCGCGGCGGAGGCGATGGTGAGGTAGCCCAGTAGCGCTACCAGGGCACCGGTCGAGTGGTCGGGGGCGGGCAGGAATTCGCGCACGGCGGAGTTGGCGTAGAAGCCCCACAGGCCGGCCAACACGGCCAGTCCGGCGGTGGTCCAGGCGAGGCCGCCGTGGTCGAGCACGATGGCGGTAGCCGCCATCAGGCCCACGACGATCAGCAGGATCCACGGCGTGCCGGGGATCAGCGACCCGAAGAAGAGCCGGGTGAAGCCGTCGATGGCCCCGGTGTCGGCGACGGCGCGCGACAGCGTGCCGAGCTTGCCGCCGTCGATCTGGCCGCTGTCGGTCCACTTCAGCAGCGCGTTCGCCGCCACCACCGAGAGGGCGCCGAACGCCAGCGGCCGGACGCCCGGGCGCTTGAGGAACGGTGTCACCCGTGGCCAGAAGGTCACCAGCAGGTAGACCAGGACACCGATGGCCAGGAAGACGAAGATGCGCGGCGCGAAGACCGACTCGCGGAAACCGAGTCCGTAGTCGCGCTGGCTGCCTGACTGCTTGCCGACCATGAGGGCCAGGGCGAACCCGAGTGCCAGCGACCCCCCGAGCCGCTTCAGGTGGATGCTGAGCTCTGTCTCACGCTTCAACCCGCTCATGCCGCCCTCCCCAGGCGCTCGCCGAGAATGCCGGACGGTCTGAGGACGAGCACCATGACGAGGACCACGAAGGCCACCACGTCGGTCCACTCCAGGCCGATCCAGGACTGACCAGCACCCCAGGGCGCTGAGGGCACCAGGGCCTCGACCACACCGAGCAGCAGTCCGCCGACCATGGCGCCGCGGATGTTGCCGATGCCTCCGAGCACCGCGGCTGCGAAGGCCTTGACGCCGGGGATGAAGCCCATGGTGTTGAAGAAGCCGAAGGCGGTGCCGAACAGGAAGCCCGCAGCTCCGCCGAGCGCGCCACCGATGAGGAAGGTGCGCGCGATGGTCTTGTCGATGTTGATGCCCATCAGGGCCGCGGTCGGGGCGTCTTCGGCGACGCCGCGGATGCTGCGACCGAGCTTGGTACGAGAGACGAGCTGGTCGAGGAAGATCATCATGACCAGCGCCGAGACGATGATGATCAGCTGGAGCATCGTCACGTAGACGCCGCCGATGTCGATGACGCGCCTGTTGGCGTCGAAGTAGTCGGGGAAGAAGTTGTTCTTCTGCCGGTTGAACAGCTTGCCGGCGAGCTGGGAGAGCAGGAACGACATCCCGATCGCGCTGATCAGGAACGCGAGCCTGGGTGCCCCGCGCCGGCGCAGCGGGCGGTAGGCGACGCGCTCGAGGCCCAGGGCCACGACCGCGCCCACGGCCGCTCCCGAGACCAGGCCGAGGAGCAGGACGGCCGCAGCGCCGTACCAGGGAAGGATGGAGTCACCGGCGACCTGGGTCAGCACCAGGTAGCTGCCGAAGGCCCCGGCCATGAACACCTCGCTGTGCGCGAAGTTGATCAGCTGGAGCACGCCGTAGACGAGCGTGTAGCCGAGCGCGATCAGCGCATACATCGACCCTCGCGTGAGTCCGAGGACGAGGAAGTTCAGGAAGTCTTGCATTCGCTGGTCGCCCTCCCAGGCAAGCGTTGCGGCGGAATGGGTTGAATCTTCACACAGAACGGTGCGCCCGCCCGGAGGCGAGCGCACCGCTGCTGTGGTCGAGCTCTGACCTGGGTCAGTTCTGCTCGCGGATGTCGCCGACCACCGAGATCGCGCCACCCTCCTGCTTGAACAGGTTGATGACCTGCGAGGCCTCCTCCAGCTCACCGTTCTCCTGGAAGGTGATGGTGGTGGTGATGCCCTCGTAGTTGAGGTCCTTGACCGCGTCGAGCACGGACTCGCGAGTGACCTCGCCGGCTTCCTGCGCCGTCTTGATCGCCTCGATCATCGCGTTGGCGGCGTCGAAGGCCTCGGGGGAGTACGTCGACGGGTCGGCGTTGAACTCGGCCTTGTAGGCCTCGGTGAACTCCTCCGCACCCGGCGCCGTCACGGCGTCGAGGCAGCCGCACGAGAAGAACCAGCCGTCGCCGTCGCCACCCGTGCCGTCGGAGAAGACCGAGGACTTCACGCCGTTGCCGCCCATGGCGATGCCGTCGTACTTGGCACCCTTGAGCTGCTTGGCCAGCTTGGCCGCCTGAGCGTCGTAGCCGCCGTAGAACATCGCGTCGGCGCCGGACTGGGAGATCTTGGTGGCGATCGGGCCGTAGTCGTCGGTCTTGGCGTCGACACCCTCGGAGATGACCTCGGTGCCGTTCTCCTTCAGCTGGGCCCGAACCACGTCGGCCGCACCCTTGCCGTACTCGCTGAGGTCGTCGATGACGAAGACCTTCTTGGCCTTCTTGCTCAGCCAGTCAGCGGCCTGGACACCCTCGATGTTGTCGGCGGGCACGATGCGGTGGAAGCTCGTGAAGCCCAGCGTGCTCAGCTCGGGGTTGGTGGCCGAGGGGCTGATCATGGCCATCTGGGAGTCGCCGTAGGTCTTGGCGACCGCCTTGGTGGCACCGGAGAAGGCAGGGCCGATCACGCCGACCACTGTCGAGTCCTGGAGCACCTGAGCCGCGGCCGAGGGGGCCTTGGCCGGGTCGCCGACGTCGTCGGCCTTGAGCAGCTTCAGCTTGAACGGCAGGTCGCCGCTCTCGTTGGCCTGGTTGACAGCCAGCTCGACGCCGTTGACCTCGTTGATACCGAGCTGCTGGTTGTCGCCGGACAGCGGGCCCTGGAAGGCGATGCTGTAGGTGTCGCCGCTGTCGCCGCTGTCCCCTCCGCCGCTCAGTCCGCCGTCATCCTTGTTGTCCGAGCTGCCACAACCGGTCAGCGCGAGTGCGCCTACGAGACCGATCGCTGCCAGCTTCGCCATGGGGCGAGTCCGCATGCAATTCCTCCGTTGCCGGGGCCCCGAAGGGCCACGCGATATCAGGGTCTCGGACGAGACCGCTGAAGGAAGAGTTCTCGGGGCAGATCGGACTGTCAAGCATCCCGGCCGTTCGTGACCCCGTCGAAACCTGGAATGGCGTTTGGTCTAGACCAGTGAGGTGGGTCACAGGCGCTTTCGCCTATCGTATGCCGCTTTTTCCGGCAGTTCCGGCGACTGGTTCTCCGCCGTGCACGCTCAGCGTGGTCTGGACCGGCGACGTGCCCCGGGTGGGACTCGAACCCACACTGGACGGTGTTTGAGACCGCTTCCTCTGCCGATTGGGATACCGGGGCCGCGCGAGCGCACACGCTACCCGAGCGGGCTGGCCGGCCGGGCGGGGCCTGACCGGGGATAGCCTCTGAGGTTGTGAGCACCATCCCCACCCCCACGTCCGACGGTCCGACCACGCGCCGTCGAGTCGTCATCGCCGAGGACGAGGCACTGATCCGGCTGGACCTGGCCGAGATGCTCGTCGAGGAGGGGTACGACGTCGTGGGACAGGCCGAGGACGGCGAGAAGGCGGTGCAGCTCGCCGAGCAGCACCGGCCCGACCTGGTGATCCTCGACGTGAAGATGCCCCGTCTGGACGGGATCGCCGCGGCCGAGCACATCGTCGGGCGGCGGATCGCCCCCGTGGTCATCCTCACGGCGTTCAGCCAGCGCGACCTCGTCGAGCGGGCGCGGGACGCCGGCGCCATGGCCTACCTGGTCAAGCCGTTCGACCAGTCCGACCTGGTGCCGGCCATCGAGATGGCGGTCAGCCGGTTCGCCCAGATGTCCCAGCTCGAGAACGAGGTCGAGGACCTCCAGGAGCGACTGGCCACCCGCAAGGCCGTGGACCGAGCCAAGGGCATCCTCCAGCAGAGCCTCGGGCTGAGCGAACCGGACTCGTTCCGCTGGATCCAGAAGACCGCGATGGACCTGCGGCTCTCGATGCGGCAGGTGGCCGAGGGAGTGGTCGCGCACGGTCCGGGCATGGCCGACGGCTCCGCCGCCGAGCCCGGGCCGACCCCGGGCGCAGCTCAGCCCTGAGCTGCGAGCAGCACTTCTGCTTTACCTTTGAACGAGTTCGGCGGATAGTCTCCCCAGGTCGATTTCCGGCCGGACCAAGACGAGGAGGGTTGTGCATGCCTCGCCAGGCACCCCTGATCCGTGACGCAGTGTCCGGCGACGCCGTCCAGCTCCTTGCGCTGTGGGCCGACAGCGGGCGTCCGGGCAGCTCGCCCCGTGCGGAGGACGACGCGGAGCGGGCGTTGGCCAACCTGGCGGCAGACCCCGACTGCCGGCTGCTCGTGGTCGAGCACGAGGGTCAGATCGTCGCGGCCATGCAGCTCGAGCGCGGCCCGCTGTCCCCACTGGTGCTCGACGTCGCGGTGCACACCTCGTTCCTGCTCGTGCTGCCGCAGTTCCGGCGCCACGGCTACGGGCACGCGCTGATGGAGGCCGCGGTGAACTGGGCCGAGGAGAAGGGCCTCAACGAGCTGACCGTGATCACCGACGCCAACCGGGACACCAACAGGTTCTTCGCGCGGCTCGGCCTGAGCACGCTCGGCACGGTCCGTCACTCCAGCGTCCCGGTGCTGCGCAAGAAGCTCGCCAGTGAGCGGGCCCGCGTTCGTGGAGGTGGCAACCGGCACCTGATGGAGGTGCTCGCGCAGCGTCGCTCCCGTCGGCGCCGCGAAGCCTCCGACTGATCGGCTCCGTGAGCCGGCTCGGCCGGTCCGTGCGGCGGACGTCCGGCGAGAACCCTGTCCGGGTGACCAGTTAGGGTCGAATCCGTGCCAGCGACAGCCTCCACCCAGACCTCCGCAGCCGCCACCGGCAGACCGCGACTCCTGCTCCTCGACGGTCACTCGCTGGCCTACCGGGCGTTCTTCGCGCTCCCGGTCGAGAACTTCTCCACCACGACGGGACAGTCGACCAACGCGGTCTACGGCTTCACGGCGATGCTGATCAACGTGCTGCGCGACGAGGAGCCCACGCACATCGCCGTGGCCTTCGACAAGTCGCGGCAGACCTTCCGGCTGGAGCAGTACGCCGAGTACAAGGCCAAGCGCAACAAGACACCCGAGGAGTTCCAGGGGCAGATCCCCCTGATCCAGGAGGTCCTGGACGCCCTGCACATCCCGCACCTGGAGATGGACGGCTACGAGGCCGACGACCTGATCGCGACCCTGTGCACCGAGGCTCTGGCCGACGACTTCGAGGTGCTGATCCTCACCGGCGACCGCGACGCGCTGCAGCTGGTGACCGAGCAGTCCACGGTGCTCTACCCGATGCGCGGCGTCTCCGAGCTCGCTCGGATGACCCCCGAGGCCGTCGAGACCAAGTACGGCGTGCCGCCGCACCGCTACCCCGAGCTGGCCGCGCTCGTGGGGGAGGACTCCGACAACCTGCCCGGCATCCCCGGCGTGGGACCGAAGACCGCCGCCAAGTGGATCACCACCTACGACGGTCTGGAGAACGTGATCAACCGCGCCGAGGAGGTCACCGGCAAGGCGGGTGAGAACCTTCGGGCCCATCTCGGCGACGTCATCCGGAACAGACAGCTCAACGCCCTGGTCCGCGACCTGCACCTCGGGTTCACCCCGGCCCAGCTCGAGCGCCGGCCGTGGGACCGCCAGCAGGTGCACACGCTCTTCGACGGGCTCGAGTTCCGGGTGCTTCGCGACCGGCTCTTCGAGACCCTGGAGTCGGTGGAGGAGATCGACGACTCGGGGTTCGCCCTCGAGATGACGCGGCTCCAGCCGGGCGGGGTCGCCGAGTGGCTGCGGTCCGGAGCGCACTCCGGTCAGCGGGTCGGAGTGCACGTGGAGGGGAGCTGGCGCTCCGGCACGGGCGAGGTCCGCGCGTTGGCCTTCGCGGCCGACGGCAGGGCTGCCCACGTGGCCATCGACGAGATCGGTCCCGAGGACGATGCCGCGCTGGTCTCGTGGCTGGGCGACCCGCACCAGCCCAAGGTGCTCCACGACGCCAAGGGACCGATGCTGGCCCTTGCCGCCCGCGGCTGGCCGCTGGCCGGGCTGGAGCGGGACACCGCTCTGTCGGCCTACCTGGCCAGGCCCGACCAGCGTTCCTACGACCTGGCGGACCTGACCGTGCGCTACCTCAAGCGCGAGCTGAAGCAGGACTCCGCCGACGACGGGCAGCTGAGCCTCGACGGCCTCGACGACGACAGCAGCCGCGACACGGCCATGCTGCACGCCAGCGCGGTGCTCGACCTCGCGGCGGCGCTGGACGACGAGCTGGCCGACCGGGGCGGCACCGACCTGCTTGCGCGCGTCGAGCTGCCGCTGATCGACGTCCTCGCCCGGATGGAGCAGGTCGGGATCGCGGCCGACCACGAGCTGCTGACGTCCCTGGAGGAGGAGTTCGGCGACGGGGTGCGCGACGCCGCGCAGGAGGCCTACTCGGTCATCGGCAAGGAGATCAACCTCGGTTCGCCCAAGCAGCTGCAGGTGGTGCTGTTCGACGAGCTCGGGATGCCGAAGACCAAGCGCACCAAGACCGGCTACACCACCGATGCCGACGCCCTCCAGGGCCTCTACGAGAAGACCGAGCACCCTTTCCTCCAGCACCTGCTGCGTCACCGCGACGTGATCCGGCTGCGCCAGACGGTCGAGGGGCTGCTGAAGACCATCGCCGAGGACGGTCGGATCCACACCACGTTCAACCAGCTGATCGCCGCGACCGGCCGGCTCTCCAGCACCGACCCGAACCTGCAGAACATCCCGGTGCGCACCGAGGCCGGGCGCCGCATCCGGGAGGCGTTCGTGGTCGGGTCCGGGTACGCCGAGCTGATGACCGCCGACTACTCACAGATCGAGATGCGGATCATGGCCCACCTCTCCGAGGACGTCGCCCTCACCGAGGCGTTCCGGTCCGGGCACGACTTCCACTCGGTGACCGCGGCACGCGTCTTCGACGTCGACCCGGCCGACGTGACAGGGGAGATGCGGGCGAAGATCAAGGCGATGAACTACGGCCTGGCCTACGGGTTGTCGGCCTACGGCCTGTCCCAGCAGCTCCGGATCGACACCGGTGAGGCCAGGGGGCTGATGGATGAGTACTTCGAGACCTTCGGGGGAGTGCGCGACTACCTGGGCGGCATCGTCGAGGAGGCCCGCCGATCCGGGTTCACCGAGACGATCATGGGACGGCGCCGCTACCTGCCCGACCTCACGAGCGACAACCGCCAGCGCCGCGAGATGGCCGAGCGGATGGCGTTGAACGCGCCGATCCAGGGGTCTGCGGCCGACATCATCAAGGTCGCCATGCTCAACGTGGACCGCGCGCTGACCGAGCAGCAGCTCGGCTCGCGGATGCTGTTGCAGGTGCACGACGAGCTCGTGCTCGAGGTGGCAGACGGCGAGCACGAACAGCTCGAGGCGCTCGTGCGCGAGCAGATGGCGAGCGCCGCGGAGCTCAGCGTCCCGCTCGACGTCTCCGTCGGCACCGGGCGCAGCTGGCACGCAGCGGCGCACTGACAGCGCCGCCCTCTCACCGACGCAGCGGCGGTTTCGCCGTGGCTGCTACTGGCGGGCCCTGGACCTCAGCGCGAGTGCGATCAGCACGAGCACCAGCACGGAGTCCACGATCAGCACCGTGTTGACCAGCTCGGTCACCCCGTCGGTCAGCTGCGCCGCGCCGACCAGGACCACCAGCGCCGTCCAGATCAGGTAGACCGAGCGTCGAGACTGGCGCGCGACGACCGCGTAGACCAGCAGCTGGAGGACCGACAGGACGGTTCCCAGGACCGCGAAGCGCCACAGCAGCTCCTGGATGGCGGCGTACTCGGCGCCGCCGATGAACACGAGGGCCAGACCACTGAGCGCCCAGGTGGCGGCGACCGCGACGACGCCGAGCAGCAGGACGACCCCGATGCTGCGCACCAGCGCACCGAGCCGGGCCGAGGCCGTGGCCATCGACGGGAATGCGACGACCACGACGAACTGCGGCAGGAACAGCACCGCCTTCACCAGGATCAGCCCGCCGGCGTACAGGCCCGACCCGCGCTCGTCGAGCACCATCCGCGCCACGATCACGTCCGCACTGGACAGGGCGAAGAAGGCCAGCAGCGCGTGGGAGTTGCGCACCGCCTCACCGATGATGCGCGTCGCGCCGTGGTCGCCGGAGGTCTGTCGGTGCCCGCGCTCACGCGGGCGGCGCAGCGCGTACCAGCCGACCAGGGCCGGGGCCCAGAGCGCCAGGGCGACCCCGAGCAGTGCGACGAACTCGGTGGGCCGCCAGACCAGCAGTGCCCCACCCAGGACGAGGCGGGGGACACCGGCCGCCAGGTAGAGCAGCGCGAGCGGGAACCAGCGTCGCTCGCCCTGGAGGATGCCGGCCTGAGCACCCATGATCGTCATGGGTACGGCGGCAGCGGCCACGAGCGCCGCGGTGGGAAGACTGCCGAGCCGGAGGACGGTGTCGATGACCGGGGCCAGCACCAGGCACAGCACGGCGAGAGCCACCGCGGCGCGGTAGCCGACCCGGAGCACGGAACGCTCGATCTCGATGACGTCGACCGGGCTGGCGGCGATCCGGCGCGCGCCTGTGGCCTGGAGTCCGAGCTGCAGGACACCCACCACCAGCAGCACGCCCATCACGGCAGCGAAGGCACCGTAGGTCTGGGGGCCGAGCAGGCGGGCGGCGAGAATCGTGTAGCCGTAGCTGGCGACGTTCATCACGCCCATGGCAACGGCGATGCCCGCACTGCCGCGCAGGAGCCCCGCGCCACGGTTGCTCTGCGTCGTCACGACCGTGAGCCTACGGGCGCACGGTCGAGGTGGTTGGATCGGTGCCAGCCCCCGTCCGTCATCGACAGCGAGCCGCAGGGAGGTCCGCACCGTGCCCAGCTGGCGCACTGTCCTGCCGCTCGCTTGGGCCGTGGTGCTGGCCGTGGTCATGCTCGGTCCGGCGCTGGGTGCGGGTTTCGTGCTGACCTACGACATGGTCTGGGTGCCCGACCTCGCCCTGCGTCCGGACTTCCTGGGGGTCGGGTCCGCGCTGCCGCGCGCGGTGCCCTCGGACGCGGTCGTCGCGGTGCTCGACGAGCTGGTCCCCGGCCAGCTCCTGCAGAAGCTGGTGCTGCTGGGCTCCCTGGTCGCCGCGGGTGCCGGGGCGGCGCGCCTGGCGCCGCAGAGCTCGACCTCGGCCCAGCTCGTGGCGGTGACGCTCTTCGAGTGGAACCCGTTCGTTGGTGAGCGGCTGCTGATGGGGCACTGGCCGGTCCTGGTCGGCTACGGCGTGCTGCCGTGGATCGTGCTCGCATCCAGACGCTGGCGCACCACGGGGAGGATGCCGGCGAGCGTGTGGTGGCTGGTGCCGCTCGGCAGCCTGAGCGCGGGTGCGGGTCTGGTCACCGCGGTCGCGTTGCTCGCCTTCGTGGCCTCGGCCAGCTGGCGACGCTGGTTCGCAGCCGTCGCGGTCCTCGTCGCCGGCAACGCGCCCTGGGTCGTCTCTGGGCTGCTGCACGCCGGCGCAGCCACGACCGACCCGGCCGGGGCGCGGGTGTTCGCGCTGCACGGCGAGGGGAGCCTGCCCGCGCCGCTCGCCGCGCTCGGACTCGGTGGGATCTGGAACGCCGAGGCGGTGCCCGGGTCGCGGACCGGCCTGCTGGCGTGGGTCTCCCTCGCGGTGGTCGTGACCTTGGTGGTCGTCGGGCTGCGCTCCTTCCGGGCGCAGGTCGGGCCCCGGGAGGCGGTCGGCCACGCCGTGGCCTGGGGTGTCGGCTGGGGGGCGGCCGTGCTGACCTGGGTGGCGCCCGAGGTGATGGCCTGGCTGGTGTCCAACGTGCCCGGTGCAGGCCTGCTTCGGGACGGGTCGCGGATGCTGGCCCTGTGCGCCCCGGCGCTCGCGGTGGTTGCGGCGTACGGCGTGGCGCGGGCCTTGCAGAGCCTGGGTTCGGTGCCCGCGGTCGCTCGGTTCTCTGCGGGGACCGCACTCGTGCTGCTGCCGGTGATGCTCCTTCCCGACCTGGCGCTGGGCCTGTCGGGGCGGCTCCAGCCCGTCTCCTTCCCCACGGACCATGCGCGGGCCCGTGAGGCGGTCGCCCGAGCCGTCGAAGGCGGGAACGCGGGAGACGTGCTGGTGCTGCCGTTGCGGAGCTACCGCCAGCCGGAGTGGAACGGTCGTCGCAAGGTGCTGGACCCGGTCGGGCGCTTCCTCACGCCCGACTACGTGGCGGGCGACGAGCTGATCGTCTCCGGGGTGCGGATCGCCGGGGAGGACCCCCGGGTCGAGGAGGCCGCGCGGATCCTGGCCGGGCCCGAGAGCACCCGCGAGCAGGCCCTGGCCGACCTCGGGATCGGGTTCGTGGTGGCCACCGACCGTTCCGGAGCCGACGCCGTGCCCACCGCCCGCCTGCTGTTCTTCGGCCGGGACCTGATCGTCCAGCGGATCGAGGCGGCGAGCCCTCGGGACCCGCCGTTCGGCTGGGTGGCCGCCATGGTCGTGGCCTGGGCGTTGTACCTGGGTTCCATCGTCCTCGGAGCCGGTGTGAGGCTGGTCATCAATGTCCGTTTTAGTATGATTCGCGATTAACCGATCCTCCCCGACCGCTGTTACGTTTCCGGTCGAACCTAGGGAGGGTTTAAATCTTGACTACCTCAACAATTCTGGCAACGCTCGGCAGCATTCTCGCTGGCGGCGCCGTCGCCGCCGTCACCGTCGTCGGTGTCGTGAACGCACAGACCAGCCCCAACGGCAGCTCGCCCACCAGCGTCAACGACCCGGTGGCCGTCGAGTACGGCGCCAACGGCTGAGCAGTCTCCACCTTCCGCTGAGCTCATCGGGCTGCTCGTGCAGCACCAGGTCCTTGGGATTGTCCGGGTCCTGGCTGTCCACGTGCAGCCCGCTCAGCGCCGCCTGTACGACCAGCGCGAACGAGTGCTGAGAGTGCTCCCACGTGTAGGAGTGGCTCATCTCCAGCGCTCCCTCTCCGAGGTGGCGGCGTAGCTCCGGGTCGGTCAGCATCTTCTCCAGCGCGGACGCGAACTGGGCCTCGGTGTCGACCAGCAAGCCGGAGTGCGCGTGGTCGATCGACTCCCGGGTCCCTCCGGCGGCGTTGTAGGCCAAGGTGGGCGTCGAGTGCATGCCCGCCTCGCCGATGACCAGGCCCCAGCCTTCCTTCAGCGACGGCAGCGCCAGCACCCACGCGCGCTCGTAGACCTCGTGCTTGTGGTGCTCCTCGACGTGCCCCTCGAAGACGACGTGGGCCTCCGCGTCGTGCGAGGCGACGTACTCGTGCAGCTGGCCTTCCCACCAGCCGCTACCGACCACGTGCAGCCGTACGTCGGGAAGGTGGTCGCGCAGCGCCAGCACGGCGTCGATGGCGTGCTCGACGCGTTTGTGCGGCACCAGCCTGCCTACGACCGCCACCATCGGCGTCGGTGACTTCCCCGGGTCGACCGCCACGTGCGGATCGGTGCCGTTGTGCACCACGGCGATGCGAGTGCCACGAACCCCGAGGCCGCGCAGCTCGCTCCGAGTGGCCCGGGAGACCGCGATGTACTGGCAGTGGCGGTAGAGCAGGGGAGCCGCTGTGTGCTCGATCCACCAGCCGATGCGGCCGCTCAACCCGGGGTAGACCACCGGCCACTGCTCGCGGTGGACGTGGTGGACCAGGACGATCACCGGGACCGAGGTGACCAGGCGCGCGAAGAACGGCAACCCGTTCTGGACGTCGATGACGACGTCGGGCGAACCCAGGTCGCCGCGCCGCAGGGCGCGCATTCCCGCGGGGTAGACCGACATCTTGGAGCCGCGGCGGACGAACCGCACCCCGTCGACGTACTCCTCGGGCGGCGCAGCCGCGTGGGCGGCGCAGAAGATCGTGACCTCGCAGCCGTGCTGGACGAGCCCGGCGGCCATCTTCTCCAGGTAGCGCTCGGCTCCTCCGCCCTCGGGGTTGTGGGTGTCCCTCCAGCTGAGGAAGACGACCCGCTTTCCTCGAAGGTCCACCAGGTCGTCCATCCGGCCACGCTATCCGGTGGGGGTAGGGTCACGGCGTGCCCAGCCCGAAGACCGCTGCCGCGCCAAAGTGGCGGGCGACGCTCGCCCGGTCGGTGCGGCTGCTCCGCGAGTTCCGGTACGAGCAGCCGGACCCGGCCCGCTTCTACACGGCGCTCGCGCAGGACTCGGCCGCCCAGCTCTCGCACTACGTCGACCTCGGCGAACGGTCCCTGCTCGACGTCGGTGGTGGGCCCGGCTACTTCCGCGACGCCTTCACCGCGGCCGGTGCGACGTACTACTCCCTGGACGCGGACGTGGGTGAGCTCTCCGGTCTCGGCGACATCGCGTCGGGAACCGTCATCGGCAGCGGCATGCAGCTGCCGTTCCGCGACGGCGCCTTCGACGTGTGCTACTCCTCCAACGTGCTCGAGCACGTCAGCCAGCCCTGGGTGATGGCCGAGGAGATGACCCGGGTCACCCGCAGCGGGGGCACGGTGTTCATCAGCTACACCGTGTGGTTCGGGCCGTGGGGCGGCCACGAGACCGCACCGTGGCACTACCTCGGGGGGATGCGGGCCCGGCGCCGCTACACGCGCACGCACGGCCACGAACCGAAGAACAAGTACGGCGAGTCGCTGTTCAAGGTCACGGTGCGCGACGGTCTCGCGTGGGCCGCGTCCCAGACGGGGGCCGACGTCGTGGAGCTGACGCCGCGCTACAACCCGTGGTGGTCGCGGTGGATGCTGCGGGTCCCGCTGGTGCGGGAGGTGGTCGCGTGGAACCTGGTCATCGTGCTGAGGAAACGGTGACCTCACCGGACCCAGCGATCACCAGGTTCCGGCTGCTTGCGGTCTGCGCGTTGCTGACCGGCTTGGCCTTCATCCAGGCACCCGGCCTGCTCACGGCCGACACCAAGTTCGACCTGGCCATCGCGCCCGGCCGGTTCCTGGAGCGGGCCCTGCACCTGTGGGACGCACAAGGTGCCCTCGGCCAGCTGCAGAACCAGGCCTACGGCTACCTCTGGCCGATGGGGCCGTTCCACCTCGCCGGGTACGTGCTGGACCTGCCCGGCTGGGTGGTCCAGCGACTGTGGTTGGCCCTGGTCTTGTGCGTAGCGTTCGTCGGCGTCGCGAAGGTGGCCAGGGCGCTCGGCGTACGTTCGGACCTGGCTTGCGTGGTGGCCGGTCTGGCCTACGCGCTCTCGCCGCGGATGCTCACCACGCTGGGGCCGATCTCGATCGAGGCCTGGCCGGGCGCCGTGGCCCCGTGGGTGCTGCTGCCCCTTGTCATCGGGTCGACCCGAGGTTCACCGCGGGCTGCCGCCGCGCTCTCGGCGCTCGCCGTCGCCATGGTGGGCGGGGTCAACGCGGCGGCCACGTTCGCGGTGCTGCCGGTGGGTGCGGTCTGGCTGCTGACCCGGTCGCCGGGTGCGCGCCGCCGCGCGTTGATGACGTGGTGGCCGGTGTTCACCCTGCTGGGCACGCTGTGGTGGCTGGTGCCGCTGTTCCTGATGGGTGCCTACAGCCCTCCGTTCCTCGACTACATCGAGACCACCACCGTCACCACGTTCCCCACCGACCTGTTCGACGCGCTGCGGGGCACCTCGAACTGGGTCCCGTACGTCACGTCCGACTCGCGCGCCGGCAACGACCTGATCGTCCAGGGCTTCCTCGCGCTCAGCAGCGGCGTGCTGCTCTTCGTGGGCTTCGCCGGCCTGCTGATGCGGCACAACCCGCACCGGCACTTCCTCGGCCTGTCCCTGCTCGTCGGCGTGCTGATGGTGACCGCGGGTCACCAGGGTGCCGTCCAGGGCTGGTTCAGCGGTGACCTTGCCGCTCTGCTCGACGGTGTGCTGGCTCCGCTGCGCAACGTGCACAAGTTCGACCCCGTCATCCGGCTGCCGCTGGTCCTCGGGCTCGCGTTCGTCCTCGGTGGCCTGCGGGTGGCACAGAAGCGGCCGGTCACACCGTCCCGGCAGGACCCGTCAGCCCCGGGCAGCAAGAACGAGGCGACGGACCGGCTGGAGACCGGGCTCGTGCGCACCAACCAGGCATCCGTCCTGGGCCTGGTGCTGATCTCGCTCGTCGCCTCGAGCTCGCCGGCGCTGGTGGGCAGGATCGCGCCGGCCAACGCGGTCCAGGAAGTCCCGGCGTACTGGCAGCAGGCGGCCGACTGGCTCGACGCACGGCAGGCAGACCACTCGTCGCTGCTCGTCCCGGGCTCCGCCTTCGCCGACTACCTGTGGGGCTCTCCCCGTGACGAGCCGTTGCAGTACCTCAGTGACAGCTCGTGGACCGTACGCAACCAGATCCCGCTCACTCCGCCGGGGAACATCCGGATGCTCAGCGAGATCGAGCAGCGGCTGGCACAGGGGCGCGGGTCCGCGGGGCTGACCGGATACCTGCGGCGGGCGGGTCTGCGCTACCTCGTGGTCCGCAACGACCTGCGCCGCGACAGTGATGTGCCCGACCCCGTACTGGTGCACCAGGCGTTGGCCGACTCACCGGGGATCCGCCGGGTGCGGAGCTTCGGCCCCGACGTCGGAGGTGGAGCCCACCTGATCGAGAACGGCACGCGCGTCGTGATCAACGGGGGGTGGCAGACGCTCTACCCGGCCATCGAGGTCTTCGAGGTTCCCGGTGCGACCAGGCAGGGCCGGGTCACAGGTGCTCCGGCGGTGGTCGTGGGCGGCCCGGAGGACCTGCTGGACCTCGGTGAGCTCGACGTCGGTGACGTCGGTGACGTGGTGCTGGCTCCAGATGTCCCGGGGATGGAGCGGACCGGGCCGCTGGCGGAGGGTCGGCTGGTGCTCACCGACGGGTTGCGCGCCCGCGAGACCTTCTTCCCCAGGTTGCACGACAACCAGTCGCCCGTGCTGGCGCCGGGCGACGTGGCCCGCTCAGGGAACCCGTCCCCGGACTACCTGACGCCGGAGCAGGACCGTTGGCTGACGCGGGCGCGGCTCGAGGGCGCTGCCTCGGTCTCGGCGTCGTCCTCCGGGTCGGACCCGAACGCCTTCGGAGGGTCGCGTCGCGGCCGGTCGCCGTACGCCGCCCTCGACGGCGCCGCCGACACCGAGTGGGTGACCGACGTCGCCCAGGAGGGAAGGGGCTGGTGGCGGGTCGACCTCGTCGACGACCGGAGCGTTGCCACCGTGCGGTTGACCGGAGGCGCCTCGGCGGACGAGAACCAGGTGGTCCGCGTGGTCACCGAGGACGAGACGAGTGATTTTGTGGACCTCGCGCCGGGAGAGACGACCGAGGTGACCCTGGAGGGGGGGCCGACCGGGTTCGTGCGCATCGAGCAGTCCCGGGCCGCGGCTGGGCGCAGGTTCGCCCTGGCTGAGGTGGAGGTCCCGGGTCTCGCGGTCACCCGGCGGCTGGTGGTTCCCGAGACACCCGAGGACTGGGGCAGCCCGGACGCCATCGTGCTGCGTCCGGATCTCGACGTCCGGCAGGGGTGCGCGAGCGTCGGCGGGGACGTGCGGTGCACGCCTGCGCAGGAGCGGGGCAGCGAGGAACCGGTGCAAGCGGCTCGCGAGGTCACCCTGCCGTCGGCGCAGTCCTTCGAGGCCGACCTGCGGGTGCGCCCCCGCCCGGGGGACGCCCTCGAGGCCCTGTTGCAGACCGACCAGCCTGTCGGGGTCTCGGCCTCCTCGTCAGCGGTCGCCGATCCCCGCGCGTCCGCCGTCGCGGCGATCGACGGCAACCCGGGCACGACCTGGATCGCCGACCCCGACGACCTCGTTCCGACACTCAGCGTGCAGTGGCTGCAGCCACGCCCCGTCACCGGGATCACCGTGCGGGGGTCCGATGACGCAGCTGCGCGGCTGCCGACCCGCGTGACGCTGACCTGGCCGAAGGGCGAACGCAGCGTGCGGCTCGACAGCCGGGGCACTGCCAGGTTCCCGGTGATCCGTACCGACCGGCTGCAGATCCGGGTCGACGCAGCGGAGACCGCCACGAACATCGACTTCAACGCGACCGGCTCGACCCTGGGGGTCGGGATCGGGGAGCTGGAGCTCGCCGGGGTCCCCGACCTGCCGCTGGTCCTCTCCCAGCGACCCGTCGAGCTGGGCTGCGGCAGCGGCCCGGACCTGCTGGTCAACGGGGAGACCCTTCGGAGCTCGGTGACGGCCTCCGCGGCCGAGCTGTTCGCCGGGGCGGAGCTGCCGGCGCGCACGTGTGCCGCCGAGGGGCAGGGCACCGCCGCTTCGTCGACCGGACAGCCGGTCGACCTCCGGGCGGGGGAGAACGACCTGACCATGGTGCACGCGCCGGCGTTCGACCTGGTCAGCACCGTGCTCCGGAGCTCGTCGAGGGCCGCCGGAGCCACGGTGAGCACGGCGGAGACCCGGTACCCGGGGCCGACCGAGCTCACGCTGCGCTTCGAGCCCGGAGCCGCGGTGGTCGGCGTACCCCAGAACTTCAACGCCGGGTGGGAGGCCCAGAGCGCCGGTCGCGGGTTGAGCCCGATCGTGCTCGACGGCTGGAAGCAGGGCTGGGTGGTGCGCGATCGGCCAGGTGCCTCCGGAGAGAGAGTCACGGTGACCGCGCGGTTCGCACCGGACGGCATCTACCGCGCCGGCTTGGTGGTCGGCGCTCTCGCGTTGCTGGGCCTGATCGCGGCGCTACTGGTCCTGCGCCGGCGAAGGCGCGACGCCGACCTCCCGCCCCTGCCGGGCCGACCGGGCAGTCTGCCGCTCGCGCTGGCTGCACTGACGGCCGCCACGGGACTCGTCGCCGGCTGGGCCGGGCTTCTGGTCGCAGTGCCGGCCGCCGCGCTCGCGTTCTACCTGCAGGCGCGGGCGCCCCAGGCCGCGCCCTGGGTCCTGGCCGCGCCGTGCCTGGTCGTGGCCGTGGCCTTCTACGTGAACCCGTGGGGAGACCCTTCCGGCTGGGCCGGGAACGCCGCCTGGACGTCCTACTTGATGCTGGTCCCCGTGGTCGCGGTGCTGGTCCCGGCCACCGACCTGCCGAAGTTCTTCAGCCGCATCGCGGGTGCCTCGATCAGACGGTAGGTGAGCTCGGCGGCGATCAGGCTCACCACCAGTGTGATCGTCCAGATCGCCGGCAGCCGACCCTGGAAGAGCGACCAGCCGGTCGTCCACATCACGAGGTGCAGGATCGGCAGGTGCAGGCAGAAGACGCCGTAGGAGACGAACCCGAGACGACGCGACGCCGGGGCGGCCATGAACCGGTGATACCTGGACCTGGGGTCCGGGAAGATCCCGGTGAGCACGAGCAACCCGCCGACGAGTGCGTAGCAGAGGTTCTTGGTGAGCGTCTCGTTCGCGGTGGGCACTGCCAGCATCGTCGGGCCCGCCAGCGGTGTGGCGAGGACGAGCATCAGCCCGGCCACGATCGCCCACGAGCTGCCGGGTTGTCTCGCGGCCGAGACGAGCGGCCCGGTCACCGCTGCCCAGGCTCCGCGCTCGTGCTGCACGTGCGCCAGGGCGAGGAAGATGCCTACGGCGAACCAGGTGAGGTACGCCGGCAGCCACTGGCCAGGTGCGCCGGAGGTGTGGCGGTCCACGCTCGCCGCGCCGGCGACGTGCCACCACACCGTCACCAGCACGAGCACGGTCAGGACCCCGACCACCCGAACGGGGTGCAGTCGTCGCCGACGCCCCGTGGCGGCGAGCATCAGCAGCGGCAGGATCAGGTAGAAGGTCACCTCGACGGCGAGGCTCCACATCTGGGTCAGCCCGTCAGGAAGGGTCGAGCTCACGAACGTGTTCGTCATCGACAGCGTGACCAACCAGTCGCCCACCCCGAGACGCTGGTTGCGTTCGATGAAGGTCAGCGCGAGCACCACGGCGAGGACGTAGACCGGTGCGATCCGCAGGAGACGCTTCCACAGGTACCGGCCGGTCGTCGGGGCGGGCCGTCCCAAGGCGGCGCGGGCGAAGTAGGGCCGGGCGAGCAGGAACCCGGAGAGCACGAAGAAGATCGCCACCCCGATGTCCAGCCTGGCGAGCAGCGTCCCCCAGACGCCGTTGGACGTGTAGGAGCCCGCCCAGAACGCGGCGTGGGTGGTGAGCACGCTGAGGGCACCGACTGCGCGAAGGGTGTCCAGGATCGGGAAGACCGGGCGTTCGGTCACGCCTGCCTGTGCCTGCGAGCTCACAACGGTCCTCCGGGGATGGGTTGACCCACCTCGACTGTATCGATGCACAGCACGGCTGCCCCGGTGGAGCGCACGGTGACGGAGTCGATGGAGCCTTCGGCTCGCAGGTAGATGCTGTGCAGCCCCTGCCGCGCGCGGGCCTCGGTCTCGGTGTCGCCCGCGCGGATCGTCAGCGTGTCACTGGCCGACGCGAGGTAGCCGATGCGTACCCACCAGCCGAAGTCGAAGGAGGCCTGGTTCATCGCGATCGTGACCGGCTCGTCCTCCAGCTTCCACCCGCAACCCTCGTCGGGACCCGGCAGGCTGGTGACCTTCGCGTCGATCTCTGCCCGCTGGGCGGTCCCACGACGGTCGAGCACGACGAGCCGGGAGGTGACCTCGGGGAACGCGACGCCGTCCACGACCAGCGGGAGCAGCCGCTTGGTGGTGTTGTACGGCGCGGAGAAGCCCGGGATGACCACGGGTGGTACGACCTGGTCGGCAAGGTCCACCGGGCCCTGCCCCCGCAGGGACTGCTGGGCCGCCTGCACGTAGCGCTCGCCCGGGTGGTTGGTGTGCCAGATCTGGGCGTAGCTGATGTTGCTCCACAGGCCGCTCAGGAAGACCAGGGCCAGGCCTCCGGCCAGCACGGCGTGCCGGTTTCCCGGCGGCTGCGGGGCCCGGTGGGAGGCCTCGACCCGTGACTGGCTCGAGGAGTGCGCGCCCAGCAGCGGCATCGTGGCCAAACCCACGCTGAGCGCCAGCACCGGGACGGCGTCGGTCAGGTAGCGGTACTCGTAGCCGAGCAGGCTTCCTGCGACCTGTGCCCTGCTCGTCAGGACGAGCAGGAAGTCGACGACTGCGTACGTCCCCAGCAATGCCAATGCCGGCAGGATTGCGGTACGCCGCCGGGCGGCGAGCAGCACGAGCAGCACGAGCGCTGCCCACACCAGCGCCACGCTCCACGAGGGCGGGTCCGCATAGCCCGTGGGCGGGTTCGACACGTCCCAGCGCCACGGCCCGCCGAGGGCACCCACCGGGAGTGCGATGCCGAGCATGGTCCGGGCGAGCCCGGCGGCCACCGGCTGCTCACCCTCGGTGAAGACCTGCGGCACCTGGGTGACGTAGTAGGCGAAGTAGCCCGTCCCGAGGGCACCGAGCACGGCGAGTGCCGGCCACCAGGCACGCACGCTGGAGGTCAGCCGTGACCACGGCGATCCGGTGCGGAAGTAGGCGAGGGCGAGGAACGCGAGCACTCCGAAGACGAGCAGGGTCTTGACGTAGCACAACAACCCGACCGCCAGAAGCACGGAGGTCGCGGCCAGCCAGCGGCGTTCGCCCGAGCGCAGGTAACGGACCCAGGTGGTGACCGAGGCGAAGAAGACGCTCTGGAGCGGGAGCTGGTTCAACGATGCGGCCCACCACATGAACGCCGGCGCCGTGATGGCGCTGGAGAGGTAGACGCCCAGCGGGAGCAGGGCAGCCATCCGCACCCCGAACAGCGTGAAGACCATCCAGGCACAGGTCAGCACCGCGACACCCTGCAGGGTCAGCGTGAGCGAGGCGGCGAGCGTCCAGTCGACGTCCCCCGAGGCCGCAACGAGCCATGCCAACGCGCGGCCGAACGGCATCAGCTGGCTGTCGAACGGGGACAGCAGATAGGTCAGGCTCAGAGGTTCTCCGGTCGCGTCGTAGAGCAACCGGTAGTCGTCGGTGTAGAACCACGAGGGGAAGATCGCCCAGGCGCGCACGCCCAGGTGGACTGCCGCCATCATCCCGGCGACGCCGAGGACGGTGCGCTGGCGGAGCGAGAGCGTGGGCACGCGGTGACTATGGCACGGCGGCGCTCGGCCACCCGTGGTGCCTGAGGTCACACGTCCGATGCCCGTTATGTACCGGTTTGCAGTTTCAAAGTTACCGGTCGGTCAAGGTACGGTCACGCGGATACGTTCTGGGAGGGACTTGATGCGGAAACTAATTCCGGTGTTTTTTGGCCTTGGTGGATTCTTGTTGGTGGCGGGCCTCGTGGCCGCCATCTGGGCACCGGGAGCGGTGAAGAAGACCCCGATCGACGTGAGCTCGACGACCTACCTGACTGGGCAGGCGGGCAAGCTCGACACAGCGACCGGTGAGCTGGTCTTCAACCCCGTGCGGGCGACGAGCATCACCAAGTCGGACTCCAAGGTCTCCGACGAGGAGGTCGTGACGTGGACGAACACGTCCTGTCTGGTGATCGATCGCGACGACGTCCCCGACTGCGTGGAGGGTGACGACGACCGCCTGATCACCGCGAGCACGGACGTCTTCGCCACCGACCGCGAGACCGGTCTGGCCGTCAACAAGGAGAAGTACCTCCCTGCCGACGCCGAGCCGCACGAGGGTCTGGTCAACAAGTGGCCCTTCGACGCGCAGAAGAAGACCTACCCGTACTGGGACGGCACCGCCGGCGAGGCCGTCGAGGCCAAGTACGTGCGCACCGTCGAGGTTGCGGGGCTGGAGACCTACCTCTACCGGATCGCCGTCGAGGACGCCGAGATCGAGGTGGCCGCGGGTGTTCCCGGCACCTACGACGACGTCAAGGAGATCTTCGTCGAGCCGCGCACCGGGTCGATCGTCAACCAGACCGACAACCAGCAGCGCACGCTGGCGGACGGCACTGCGGCACTCGACCTGAAGATCGCGTTCACCGACGAGCAGGTCAAGAAGAACGTCTCTGAGACCCAGGAGAAGGTCGACAGCCTCGGGCTGATCACCCGGACCGTTCCGCTGATCGGGGTCATCGGCGGCCTGTTGTTCCTCGGCGCCGGTGCGGCACTCCTCATCGTCGTCCGTCGCCGCCAGACGGACCACACGGTCTGAGTATCGCTCGCCGTCACCCATTGACGACCTGATCCGGCGCGGCTGACTCAGCCGCGCCGGACCAGTCGGGTCACGAAGATCGCCGAGCCCGGGGTGAGCACACCTCGCGTGCGGCTCCAACCGCCCCAGGTGCGGTCGTGGTCTGCCGGCCACTGCGGCTCGTGCAGGTCCGTGAGCACGAACCCGTTGCGGGACAGTGCGGCGACCCAGTCCCCGATCGTGCGGTGGTGCTCGACGTACCTGGTCTCGCCGGTGAGGTCGTCGACCTCGACGTACGGCGTCCGGTCCCAGTAGGACTGTGACGCCACCAGGCCGTCCTCGCCGGGGTCGTCGGGGAACATCCAGCGTGTCGGGTGGGTGACCGAGAAGGCGAACACCCCGCCGGGACGCATGACGCGCGCGACGTCGGCGACCAGCGCCGGCGCATCTGCCACGAACTGCAGGGCCCCGAACGCGGAGAACACCACGTCGAAGGTCAGCTCACCGAACGGCAGCTCCGCGGCCGAGGCGCAGAGCGCGGGTACGACGAGGCCGTGCTCCTGGTCGATCCGTCGGCTGTGCTGCAGCTGGCGCATGGAGACATCGATCCCCACCGGGCGCCCACCGCGGGTGAGAACCCAGCGCGAGCACTGGCCGGCGCCGCAGCCGATCTCGAGCACGTCCTTGTCGCGGACGTCGCCGAGCGCGCGGACGTCGTCCTCGCGGACCCCCTCGGGTCCCCAGAGGAACCCAGCGTCCCCGAGGAACTCACCATGGGTGGACTGGTACTCGTCGGCGTAGGCGTCCCAGTCGGCGCGGTTGGCCCGCAGCGACTCGGCCTCGTCGACCGGACGCCGTTCCGGGCGGACTCCTGACACGTGCGAAGGCTAGCCCGCCGGGCACGTGACAGGCTCGCAGGATGACCGGCATGGACGCCTTCCCCACCTCCTTGCAGCCGCTCGAGGGCGGGTACAGCGGCGAGACGTTCCTGGCCGACGCGGCGGGGGAGCAGGTGGTGCTCCGGTTGTACGGCGGCCGGTCCGCCGCCCGTGGTCCGCGGGCCCCGGAGACCGACGCGGCCCTGCTGAACATGCTGCGCGGGCTGCTGCCGGTCCCGCAGGTGCTCGAGGTGCGGGCCGCGGACGACGCCGGTGACCTGCCGGGCCTGCTGGTGACCAGCAGGCTCCCGGGTGAGCGTCTCGACCTGCTGCTGCCGACGCTCGACGAGGCGGCACGGCGCGAGGTGGCCGCACAGCTCGGCCTGCTGGTCGGCCGGCTGGGCCACATGGTCCAGCCGCGCGCGGGCCTGTTCCTCGATCCCAGCCTGGCCCTGCACGACCTGCCTGCGCAGCTGCGCGACCTCCCGGCCTGGGTCGGTTTCCACGAGAGCGTCCTCGGCTGGGCTGAGGCGGACCTGTCGGCGCTGCGAGACCTTGCCGAACTCGCGCAGGACATCGTCGACGCCGACACGCGCGTGTGCCTGGTGCACGGTGACCTCAACCCCAAGAACGTGCTCGTCGACCCGGTGTCGCTGGAGCTGACCGGGTTGGTCGACTGGGAGTTCGCGCACGCAGGCTCGCCGTACGCCGATCTGGGCAACCTGCTGCGGTTCGACCGCGAACCGGTGTTCGTCGCGGCAGTGCTGGACTCCTACAGCGCGTTCATGCCGTCGTGCCCGCACGACCTGCTCGTGCGCGCTCGCGCGGCAGACGTCTTCGCGCTGGTGGACCTCGCGCGCCGACCCTCGGAGAGCCCGGTGGCAGCGCGTGCTGCCGAGCTGTTGCTGTCGATGGCCCGGGCCGCAGATCTGCATGCGGTTCCCTAGCGTCCACGGCCTGCCGCCCGCAGCACCAGCGCACACGTCTACGCCACGCGGGGTCGATGCTCGACGCGCGGTTGCCGCGGGGTTACGTTGCAGTCGAGCAGAACCGTCGTGATCCCTGTCACGAGTCCGGACCTGCCCCCTGTTCACGGAAAGGTCGACCCATGAAGCGCTCACGCATCATTCTGGCCACCACGCTGACCGCCCTGGTGGCGTTCCCTCTCGCTGCCTGCGCCCCACCGGAGAAGGAGAGCGAGTCCGGCGACACCAGTTCGGGCGTCAAGGTGTCGGAAGCCACCTCGGCCGAGGACTTCGGCGGCATGGACGCGCTGGTCAAGGCCGCCCAGGAAGAGGGTGAGCTCAACGTCATCGCGCTGCCTCCCGACTGGGCCAACTACGGCAACATCATCAAGGCCTTCTCCGAGAAGTACGACATCAAGGTGAACTCGGCACAGCCCGACGGTGCGAGCCAGGACGAGATCAACGCCGCGAACCAGCAGAAGGGGAAGAGCACCGCGCCGGACGTGTTCGACCTCGGTCAGTCGGTGGCGCTGGCCAACACCGAGATGTTCGCTCCGTACAAGGTCGAGACCTTCGACGAGATCCCCGATGAGTTCAAGGACCCGGACGGCGCCTGGGTCAACGACTACGGCGGCTACATGTCGATCGGGTATGACTCCAAGAAGGTGCCGGACATCGCCACCGTCGAGGACCTGCTCAAGCCCGCCTACAAGGGCAAGGTGGCGCTCAACGGCGACCCGACCCAGGCTGGGGCCGCCTTCGCCGGCGTGGTGATGGTGGCGCTGTCCCAGGGCGGCTCGCCGGACGACGTCGCGCCAGGAGTGAACTTCTTCAGCAAGCTCAAGGGGGCCGGCAACTTCCTGCCGGTCGACCCGACCGCTGCCACGATCGAGTCCGGCCAGACTCCCGTCGTGATCGACTGGGACTACCTCAACGCGGCCGAGACTGCGAAGCTGCCCAGCTGGAAGGTCGTCGTCCCGCCGGGTGACCCGGTTGCCGGCTACTACTTCCAGGCGATCAACAAGGACGCACCGCACCCGGCGGCAGCGCGCCTGTGGGAGGAGTTCCTCTACAGCGACGAGGGCCAGAACCTCTGGCTCGCGGGCGGTGCCCGCCCGGTGCGCGCCGACGCCATGGTGGAGGCCGGCACGATCGACCAGGAGGCCTACGACGCCCTCCCCGAGGTCGAGGGTGAGCCGGTGGTCGTGAGCGAGGAGCAGGCCGCGAAGGCCGCGGAGTACCTCTCGGGCAACTGGGCCAAGGCGATCGGCTGACTTCGACGATGGCCAGGGACGGCCTCGGCCGCAAGCTGCGTCAAAGCTTGCCGCTGGCGCCGTTCCTGGCTCTCGTGGGGATCTTCCTGCTGGTCCCCACGATCACCGTCGTCGTCTACTCGGTCTACCTCGACGGGGAGTTCACCCTCGACCGGATCCGCGCGCTAGGCACCAGCACCGCCATGACGGCGCTGCGCAAGAGCGTGGTGCTCTCCGCGGTCACTGCGGTGCTGGGTGCTGTGTTCGGCTCGGTGCTGGCCTACCTGATCGTCAGCAGCCCGCCCACGTCGATCCTGCGACGCATGGTCATCGCGGTGTGCAGCGTGCTCGCGCAGTTCGGCGGCGTCGCGCTCGCCTTCGCGTTCCTGGCCACCGTCGGCCTCAACGGGGTCCTCACCCTGTGGGTGCGGGACCTCCTGGGATGGAACCTGTCCGGCTCGGGATGGATCTACGGCCAGCCAGGCCTGATGCTGGTCTACACCTACTTCCAGATCCCGTTGATGGTGATCGTGTTCCTGCCCGCACTGGAGGGACTGCGCGAGCAGTGGCGGGAGGCGGCCGTGAGCCTGGGCGCCTCCACCTGGGACTACTGGCGCGAGGTCGCGATCCCGTTGCTGCGCCCCGCGTTCCTCGGCTCGCTGTTGCTGCTGTTCGCCAACGCGTTCGCCTCCTACGCCACCGCGGCGGCACTCGTCAGCCAGGGCAGCCCGATCGTGCCCCTCCTCATCCGCGCGGCGTTGACCAGCGAGGTGGTCCTCGGCCAAGCCGGCTTCGCCTACGCCCTGGCGCTGCAGATGGTCCTCGTCGTCACCGTGGTGATGGTGGCCTACACCTTGCTCGTGCGACGTACGGCGAGGTGGCTGAAGTGACGCGGCGTACCCCAGCGACGCGGGTGGTCCGCGGACTGACGCTGCTGCTCTTCGCGCTCTTCTTCTTCTTCCCGCTCTACGCGATGGCCGACTTCAGCACGCGCGACCTGATCAACGGCGGCCGCACACTGGGCGCGTGGAAGAACCTGGTGGCCGACGAGCAGGTCTTCGGCGCGGTCGTGATCTCGCTGCTGCTCGCGGCGTTCACCGTCGCGGCGATGCTGCTCGTGCTGGTGCCCACGATGATCTGGGTCCGTCTGCGCGCGCCGTGGGCCAAGGGCCTCGTGGAGTTCATGTGCCTGCTGCCGCTGACGATCCCGGCGCTGGTGATCGTCGTCGGGCTCAAGGACGTCTATCTCTGGGTCACCTTCTTCTTCGGTGAGTCCACACTGACGCTGACCTTCGTCTACACGGTGCTGGTGCTGCCCTACGCCTACCGGGCCATCGACGCCGCGATCTCGGCCATCGACCTGCAGACGCTGGCGGAGGCGTCGCGGTCGCTGGGTGCGGGGTGGACCAAGACGATCATGCAGGTGGTGGTGCCCAACATCTGGTCCGGCATCATCTCGGCGGCATTCATCTCCATCGCCGTGGTGCTGGGGGAGTACACCATTGCCTCGCTGAGCGGGTACCAGAATCTGCAGGTCGTCATCGTGCTCATCGGCAAGGTCGACGGGGCCACGTCGGTGGCAGCCTCGCTGGCGCTGCTGGTGCTCGGGATCATCCTGTTGCTCGGGCTGTCCCTGCTCAGTCGGGGGCGCCGCGAGGGTGTGGCCGATGACGACCAGGCGGTCCTCGCGGCGCCCGCCCCCCAGACCACAGCCCCAGGAGGAGCCCACTCATGAGCACATCCCAGGTAGCCCCAGCGAGCACCAGCACGGGACTCGCCGTCGAGTTGACCGACCTCACCAGGGTGTACGGCACCGTGAGTGCCCTCGACGGGTTGACCCTGCACATCGAACCCGGTGAGATGGTCGCTCTCCTCGGCCCGTCTGGCTGCGGCAAGACAACCGCGCTGCGCATCCTGGCCGGCCTCGACGAGCCCACCACGGGCACGGTGTCGGTCGGGGGCAGGGACCTGACCGGGGTGCCGGCCAACAAGCGCGACATGGGGATGGTGTTCCAGGCCTACAGCCTGTTCCCGCACATGACCGTGCTCGACAACGTGGCCTTCGGCCTGAAGCTGCGCGGGCAGGACAAGTCGTCGCGACACAAGAAGTCCGGCGAGATGCTCGACCTGGTCGGACTCTCGGCGCACCGCAACAAGTACGCCACCCAGCTCTCCGGCGGCCAGCAGCAACGGGTGGCGTTGGCTCGCGCCCTGGCCATCGAGCCGAGCGTGCTGCTGCTCGACGAGCCGCTCTCGGCCCTGGACGCCAAGGTGCGGGTGCAGCTGCGCGAGGAGATCCGGCGGGTGCAGATGGAGGTCGGCACCACGACCTTGTTCGTGACCCACGACCAGGAGGAGGCGCTGGCCGTAGCCGACCGCGTGGGCGTGATGAGCCAGGGCAAGCTCGAGCAGCTCGCCGCTCCCGTCGACCTGTACATGCAGCCGGCCACCCCGTTCGTCGCGGAGTTCGTCGGTCTCAACAACAAGCTGGTGGCCCGGGTCGCCGACGGACATGCCGAGGTCCTGGGGTCCTCGGTCCCTCTGCTCGAGGGGTCGATCTCGTCCGGGACGGGTCTCGCGCTGGTGCGGCCCGAGGCGATCCTCATAGCCCCCGACGACCAGGGGAACGCGGTGGTCGCGTCGATCTCCTTCCTCGGGCCGTTCTCCCGGGTCCACCTGCGCGCGGACGAGGGCTCCGAGCTCATCGTGCAGATGTCGAGCTCGCAGGCGCGCGAGCTCCGCTCGGGGGACCGGGTCCGCGCCAACGTGGAGCCCTCGGGCATCCTGGTGGTGGCGCACGACCCCAGCGACTGAGCTGGACCAGCCGCCGGTGTTTCACCGGGTGTTGCGTCATACGTTCCGTGGCCTCGAGGTCACCGTTCGTATGACGTCCGAGAGCGGGTACGTCGGAGCGGGTCGTGTGGGGCGGGAGTGGCTCGGTTGGACGCTCGCCGTAGCGGACAGATAGACTGCGCGGTGCGCCAGAAGTCTGCCTGAGTCTCAGACAGAGCAGTCTCTCGCTCGCTGTCGGCCCGCCGTGGGAAACCGTGTTGGGCGAACGGATCAATCGTGATGGTGAAAAGGGCTTGTGCGCGCGCCCGCACGACTCCTATCCACCCAAAGGTTCCTCTCTCCCTATGACAATCACCCCCACTCTCTCCGACGCTCCGCAGGTCGCCGTCAACGACATCGGTTCGGAGGAGGACTTCCTCGCCGCCATCGACGCGACCATCAAGTACTTCAACGACGGTGACATCGTCGAAGGCACCATCGTCAAGGTCGACCGCGACGAGGTCCTTCTGGACATCGGCTACAAGACCGAGGGCGTCATCCCCTCGCGCGAGCTGTCCATCAAGCACGATGTCGACCCCAACGAGGTCGTCGAGGTCGGTGACAAGGTCGAGGCCCTCGTTCTCCAGAAGGAGGACAAGGAAGGCCGGCTGATCCTGTCCAAGAAGCGCGCCCAGTACGAGCGCGCCTGGGGCACCATCGAGCAGGTCAAGGAAGAGGACGGCGTCGTCGAGGGCACCGTCATCGAGGTCGTCAAGGGCGGCCTCATCATCGACATCGGCCTGCGCGGCTTCCTGCCCGCGTCGCTGGTCGAGATGCGTCGCGTGCGCGACCTGCAGCCGTACGTCGGCCAGGTGCTCGAGGCGAAGATCATCGAGCTCGACAAGAACCGCAACAACGTCGTGCTGTCGCGTCGTGCGTGGCTCGAGCAGACCCAGTCCGAGGTCCGCCACGGCTTCCTCACCCAGCTCCAGAAGGGCCAGATCCGCAAGGGTGTCGTGTCCTCCATCGTCAACTTCGGTGCGTTCGTGGACCTCGGCGGCGTCGACGGCCTGGTGCACGTCTCGGAGCTGTCCTGGAAGCACATCGACCACCCGAGCGAGGTCGTCACCGTGGGTGACGAGGTCACCGTCGAGGTGCTCGACGTCGACATGGACCGCGAGCGCGTCTCCCTCTCGCTCAAGGCCACCCAGGAAGACCCGTGGCAGCACTTCGCCCGGACCCACCAGATCGGCCAGATCGTGCCGGGCAAGGTCACCAAGCTGGTCCCCTTCGGTTCCTTCGTCCGCGTCGAGGAGGGCATCGAGGGCCTGGTGCACATCTCCGAGCTGGCCGAGCGCCACGTGGAGATCCCCGAGCAGGTCGTCCAGGTCAACGACGACGTCATGGTCAAGATCATCGACATCGACCTCGAGCGTCGCCGGATCTCGCTGTCGCTGAAGCAGGCCAACGAGACCGCGACCGCTGCCGAGTCCGAGGAGTTCGACCCGACCCTCTACGGCATGTCCGCGACCTACGACGAGCAGGGCAACTACATCTACCCCGAGGGCTTCGACCCCGACACGGGTGAGTGGCTCGAGGGCTTCGACGACCAGCGCAAGGTCTGGGAGGACCAGTACGCCAAGGCGCACGAGCGCTGGGAGGCCCACGTCAAGCAGCAGGCCGAGGCCAAGGTTGCCGAGGCCGAGGCCGGCGAGGCCACGTCGTACTCCAGCGGCGGCGAGACCGAGGTCGCCGAGACCGGCGGCGCCGAGGTCGAGGGCGGTTCGCTCGCCTCCGACGAGGCGCTGCAGGCGCTGCGCGAGAAGCTGACCGGCGGGAGCAACTGACCCCAGGGTCACACCCGTCTGAGCACAGGAGCCCGGTCCCCACGAGGGGGCCGGGCTCCTCTGCGTCCAGGCCCAGATTGGTGGTCGGGCGGCGAGCGAAGCGAGCGGTCAGTCGAGACCGCGTGACCTCGGCCCGGGGGGCCGGTTCGTGTCCCCACCGGCGTGCGCTGGCGGTTGCTCCACAGGTTCGAACGTGTAGTCGAAACTGTCGGTGGTCGGGTCTAGAGTCGTTGCATGGCCACTACCGCCGAGGGACTCGATCTCACCGCTGCTGAGGTGATCGATGCTGTCCGGGCGGCGCGGGTGGCGGAGCAGCGCGCGGCGGTGCGGCAGCTGGAGCTGGCGCTGGTCTGGGCGCGGTTGCACCCCTGCCCGGTCGGGGGCACCCCGGCGCACTGGGGTGAGGTCGACCTGCACGGCGAGACCGTGTGCCCGTTGGCCGGACAGGGCGCACCGTGGGTCGCGGAGTTCGCCCCGGCCGACCTGGGTGCCGCACTCGACCTGTCCACCGACGCGGCCCGGTTGCTGCTCGGTGACGCCTTGGAGCTGGCTCACCGGCTGCCCCGGCTCTGGGCGCTGGTCCAGGACCTGGTGGTCCCGACCTGGCGGGCCCGGTCCATCGCGAGGGAGACCCGCGACCTCTCACTCGAGGCGGCGGGGTTCGCGGACCGGCTGATCGCCGCCACCCCCGAGAAGATCGGCTCGGTCCACGCCGCCCGGCTGGTGCACGAGGCCCGGCTCTACTTCGACCCCGACCGTGCGGCAGCAGACGAGGCTGAGGCGTTGGCGCGACGTGGCGTGTGGTCACGCCCCGGTGCCACCCCGGCCACCACGGAGATGTGGATGACCCTGGAGACCCCCGATGCCGACCTGTTCGACCAGAGCCTCTCGCGGGTCGCCGGCGACCTACGCGCACTCGGTGACACCGACCCGCTCGAGGTGCGCCGGGCCCGCGCGGTCGGGGTCCTGGCCGACCCCCAGTACGCCCTGGACCTGATGTCGGGCCGCGAAGGCGCTGCCCCCACGACCGGAAGCGCGGTGGCCAACCTGTTCGTGCACCTCACCCCCGCCGACCTGGCGGGCGGCACTGGTGCGGTCAGCATCGAGCGTCTCGGTGCGGCGACCACCGGGCTGCTCACCGACTGGCTCACCCGGCACACCGCCACCGGGGCCAAGGTGGTCCTGCGCCCGGTCCTGGACCTGAACAACCAGACCGCCGTGGACCAGCACGACCCACCAGCGGCCATGCGCGAGCAGGTGCTGCTGCGCGAGTCCCACTGCGTCTTCCCCGGCTGCCGCCGCGACTCCCGCGCCTGCGACCTGGACCACATCACCGCCCTACGTCCCCCTCGAGGAAGGCGGATCCCCGGGCCAAACCCGGCCCGAGAACCTTGCGCCGTTGTGCCGCACCCACCACCGGGTCAAGACCCACACCGCCTGGGACTACAAGCGTCTCGATCAGGGTGGCTACACCTGGACCAGCCCTACCGGCCACCAGTACCAGACCCAACCCGCCGACCGGCGCCCACCAGCCACCACCCACCCAGCCCAGACCACCATCCCGCGCCAACACCGACGAACCTGACTGCCCCAGCACCCCGACCCCAGCCCCCGTCGGGGCCACCGGCATGTGTCCGTCAGAGGACCCCGGCCGCCCGCGCAGGCGCGGCGTAGGCCTCGGCGAGCGAGGCCACCGTCTCGTGCGCGTTGAGTCCGCTCGGGTTGGGCACCACCCAGAGCTCGGCACCCTCGAAGCCGCCGTCCTGACGGCCGAGGACCGCCCGGGGTTCACCGAACGCCTGTCGGTACGCCGTGATGCCGGCGATCGCCACCACCCGGGGCGACGTGGCGCGCACCAGCTCGCGCAGCCGCTCACCACCCTCCCGCAGCTCGGCCGGCCCCAGCTCGGCGGCCCGGGCACTGGCCCGGCGTACCAGGTTGGTGATGCCGAGGCCGCGCGACCGGAAGCGTTCCCGGTCCTCCTCGGTCATCCCGGCGGAGGGGTCGACCGGCTCGGTGAGGATGCCAGCGCGCAGCAGGGCGGGGTAGAACCGGTTGACCGGGTGGGCGAAGTGGGTCTGCACGGCCGCGGTCCACAGCCCGGGGTTGATGCCCACGAAGAGCAGCCTCAGGTCGTCGGCCAGCAGGTCGGGGACCTCGACGTCACGGAACGACTCCAGCTCGGCCCTGCTGAACCCCATCAGCGTCCGCCCCTGACCAGGTCGGGCAGGTCGAGGCGGCGCACCTTGCCGGTCGGGGTACGGGGCAGCGCCTCGACCCGGTGGTACTCCTTTGGCCGCTTCGGCGGCGCCAGGTGCTCGCGCGCGTGCGCCTCGAGCGCGCCGTCCGGGACGGTGCCCACCACTGCCGCGCAGACTCGTTGGCCCCATCGCTCGTCGTCGACTCCGAAGACCGCGAGGTCCTCGACTCCGGCCACCTCGCCGAGCACGCGCTCGACCTCGGCCGGGTAGACGTTCACCCCACCGCTGATGATCAGGTCATCGCGGCGCCCGTCGAGGTAGACGTAGCCGTCATCGTCGATCCGGCCGAGGTCGCCGACGGTGAAAGCCGGGCCTTGCTCGGTCTCCCGCCACGCGGCCGCGGTCTTCTCGGGATCACCCAGGTAGCTGAACCGCGCATGTGGAGGTACGACGCACCACAGGTGTCCCTCCTCGTCACGGGTCAGGGTGCGGCCGGGTCGCGCGCGGCCCAGGGTGCCTGGCCGCTCCAGCCACTCCTCGCTGCGGCAGGCGGTGAACTGGCCCTCGGTGGATCCGTAGAACTCCCAGGTCGAGCCGGCCGGGAACGTCTCGATCAGCCGGTGCTTGACCCAGTCGGGGCAAGGCGCGCCCGCGTGCGCCACCAGCCGGAACGAGGACAGGTCGGGAACGCCGTGCTCCTCCCAGTGCACGAACAGCCGCTGGAGGTGGGCGGGGACGCAGAACACCGTGGTCGGCCGGTGTTCCTCGATGGCCGAGGTGACGCGAGCCGGGTCGAAGGGTCCGGGCACGACCACTCGGCCGCCGGCGAGCAGTGTCCCTGCTGCGAACCGCAACGGCGCGGAGTGGTGCATCGGGCTGAGCACGAGGTTGACGTCGTCGGCCCGGAAGCCCCAGAGGTCACGCTCCTCGGCGACCAGCGCCTCGGCATCAGCGGTGGAGAGCAGTCCGGAGAAGACACCCTTCGGGCGACCGGTGGTCCCGCTGGTCAGGTGGATCGGCCGGCCCAGAGGAGGGCCAGTTGCTGCGGCACCGTCCGCGAGGTCGGCGAGCAGCGGCTCGAGCTGTGCCTGCGTCGTCACGACCAGCACCGGTTCGAGGTCGGCGAGCAGCGCGTCGCGCTCGCTGGCGGTGAGCTTCGTGTCCATCGGCACGGGGAAGATGCCGCGACGCAACAGTGCGATCACCAGCTCGACGTACTCCCGGGATCCGGGCAGGGACAGCGCAACGCGGCTCCCGGGCGGTAGGTCGCGCACACTCACCAGCCGATCCTGTCAGCAGATTTCGGGACGACGGTGGTGGGGTTGCGCCACCCCGCGTTCGGGATCCGTTTCGAGCTGGGGTTTCGGGCCGCTAGTGCTCTGCTTCCCGGTGCGCGAGCTCGAGGAGGAACGAGCGCGAACTCAAGCAGCAGCGCAAGCGCGACGCGTCCGAGGACTCCTGACCTCGGTGACGGAGCGGGGCCTGAGCGCGCGCCTCGCGCGCTGCTGGGATGATCCACGGCATGACGACACGCGTGGGACTGACGGGCGGAGTCGCCTCCGGCAAGAGCACGGTCGCGCACCTGTTCGCGCAGCTCGGGGCTGTGGTGATCGACGCCGACGCGCTGGCGCGCGAGGTCGTGGCCAAGGGCACCCCGGGACTGGCCGCCGTGGTCGAGGAGTTCGGCGAGGACCTGCTGGGACCCGACGGTGAGCTGGACCGCCCGGCCATGGGCCGGCTGGTGTTCGGCGACGAGCAGGCACGCAAGCGGCTCGAGGCGATCGTGCACCCGCTGGTCTTCGAGCGCATCGTCGAGCTCGAGCAGTCGGCACCCTCGGACGCGGTGGTGGTGCACGACATCCCCCTGCTGGCCGAGGGAGGACGTGCCGGTGACTTCGACGCGGTGGTGGTGGTGGATGCGCCGCGCGAGCTCCAGCTCGCCCGGATGACCGGGGACCGCGGCTGGAGCACCGAGGACGCCGAGTCCCGTATCGCTGCCCAGGCGAGCCCCGAAGAACGCCGGGCCATCGCCACGCACATCATCGAGAACACCGGGACGCGCGAAGACCTCCGCACTCGGGTTGCGGAGGTCTTCGCCGAAGTGAGCCGATCGCGGGGGAGCCGCTGACTCAGTGGTTGCGGGTCAGGCGGCCAGGTCCGGGTCGGCCAGTCGTCGCAGCTTCGCGATCGCCTCGCGCTCGAGCTGGCGCACCCGCTCGGCGGAGATGCCGTGCCGGGTGCCGATGTCGGCCAGCTTGTGCTGGCGGCCGTCGACAAGACCGTAGCGGGACCGCACGATGTCGGCGGAGCGCTCGTCGAGCCGCTCCACCAGCGTGTTGAGCCGGTCCCGGGACTCGGAGTCGAGCACGGTCAGGTCAGGTCCAGGAGCGCTCTCCTGGGCGATCAGGTCACCCAGCGAGGTGTCGCCGTCCTCGTCGACCGGGGTGTCCAGGCTGACGTGGTCGCGACCCCAGGCCATCAGGTCCAGCACCCGGTCGAAGTCCATGTCCAGCTCCGCGGCGATCTCCGCGGGGTCAGGCTCGCGACCGAGCTGACGCTCGAGGGTACGTCGGGCCGAGCCGACCTGGTTGAGCTCCTCCACGACGTGGACGGGCAGCCGGACGACCCGCGCCTGCTGGGCGATTCCGCGGGTGATCGCCTGACGCACCCACCAGGTCGCATAGGTGGAGAACTTGTAGCCCTTGGCGTAGTCGAACTTCTCGACCGCGCGGATCAGGCCGGTGTTGCCCTCCTGGATCAGGTCCAGCATGGGCATCTGGCTGCGTCCGTACTTGCGGGCGATGGAGACGACAAGGCGCAGGTTCGCGTTGATGAACCGCTGCATGGCGCGCTCGCCGTCCTCGACCAGCCAGCGCAGCTCGTCCTCCGTGGCGTACTTGGGGGCGCCGCCCTTGCGGCGTCCGACACGGCCCTCCTCGAGCAGCTTGGCGGCGAAGAGACCCGCCTCGATGGTCTTGGACAGCTCGACCTCGGTCGCCGCGTCGAGCAGCGGGGTGCGGGCAATCTCGTCGAGGTACAGACCGACGCTGTCGCGCCCTTCGATCTCGCGATCGTTGCGGGTGATGGTCATGACAGCCTTCCCTTCCTACAGGCGGACCCGTGCGCTGGTCCTGTTGGTCCAACGCCTGGTGGATCTGGGGGATTCCCGGGGCGCTGGTGAGGGTCCTCGTGCGAAGCCCTCACTTCTAATACGTAGCCGTTACCCCGGAAGTTGCCCCAGTTGCGACTTCTCAGCCACTTCTCAGCGAGCGTGCGAACCCGGACAGGTCCGGGCACGATGGGCACATGGGCATCGACCTGAACGCTGACCTGGGTGAGGGCGTGACCGACGACGAAGGTCTGCTCGACGTGGTGACCAGCGCCAACCTCGCCTGCGGTTTCCATGCCGGGGACGAGGAGACGATGCGCCGGGTGTGCGAGGCGGCGGCCGTCCGCGGCGTCGTCGTCGGCGCCCAGGTCTCCTACCTCGACCGGGAGCATTTCGGACGCCGACACTTGGACGTCCAGCCGGACACCTTGACCCAGTGGGTCGCCGAGCAGGTCGAACTGCTCGACGAGATCGCGGGCGCGAGCGGCCTCGAGGTTGCCTACCTCAAGCCCCACGGCGCGCTCTACAACCGCGTCGTGGACGACGAGGATCAGGCCGCCGCGGTCCTGCGGGGCAGTGGCGCCCTGCCGGTGCTCGGGCTGCCTGGTTCCGCGATCCTCAGGCTGGCCCGGGCGTCCGGGCGCGCGGCCGTGCTCGAGGGGTTCCCCGACCGTGGGTACACCCCCGAGGGGCGGCTGGTGCCCAGGGACCAGCCGGGTGCGCTCGTCGAGGACGTGGCCGACATCGCGGCCAACGCGGTCCGGATGGCCCGCCAGGGCCAGGTCCAGTCGCTGTGCCTCCACGGTGACTCCCCGGACGCGGTCCGGGCCGCCCGAGCCGTCCGTCGAGCTCTGGCCGATGCGGGCATCGACCTCGTGTCGGTGCACCGGGAAGCGCGTCCCGGGAGCTGACGGTTGTCCACAACCCCCTGTGGAAAGGGTGTGGAGAAGTGCCGATCGCTGTGGATCGCGGACCAGAAGCTGTGGGCAACTACCCGCTGACCGAAAATAGTGCGACCAACGTCCGGCAGCCTCTTGTGGTGGGTCGCCGCGGTGACGTAGACATCTCTCACCGCAGCCCGCAAGGGCGTGGTGGACCGGATGAATACTGCGGGATCCAACCGGTGGGGAGACCCACCAAGACAGCGCCAGTGATGTGGCGACCGGGTCTCGCGGGAGTCACTGGTCCGGGACGGGTCATCACCTCGTTCCGCCCAGTGGGGCCGCGGAAACTCATACTTTCCGCGGCCCCACGCCTAATTGCCCCCCGGTGTGGTCCACCAAACTCGGGTGCTTCCGGCCGGTTCGTCCGGGCCTGCGCGCTGCGCGAGGTGGCCACCGGTTCCGGGGCGCACACTCACTTTGCAAGGATTGGGCAGTGCGGGCCAGACGACTCGGTGACCACGCGCTGCTGCTCGAGTGCGGTGGCGTGGCCCAGGTGCGCGCGGCGTACGCCGAGGCGTGGCGGCGCCGGGATGCCGGACAGCTCATCTGCGCCGAGATCGTCCCGGCCGCCGCGACGGTGCTGCTCGACGGGTTGAGCGACCCTGACGCGGTCGTCGCCGGCCTGGCCGAATGGCCCACCGCACCCGCGGACGACCTCGAGGGTCGGCTGGTCGAGCTGCCGGTCAGCTACGACGGACCGGATCTCGAGCCAGTGGCCCAGCACTGCGGCCTCGAGGTCGAGGAGGTCGTCGCGCTCGTGCGTGGGACCGAGTTCGTGGTCGCCTTCTGCGGCTTCGCCCCGGGCTTCGCCTACCTGGCGGGGCTGCCCGAGCGGTTGCACGTGCCGAGGCTGGAGGAACCACGCTCCCGGGTGCCGAGCGGTGCGGTCGGCCTCGCCGGCGAGTTCGCCGGGGTGTACCCACGCTCCTCGCCCGGCGGGTGGCGGCTGATCGCCCACACCCGGGAGACGCTCTGGGACCTCGCCGCTGAGCCGCCGGCGCGTCTCTCTCCGGGGACCCGAGTCAGGTTCACCGATGCCTGATCCCGAGACCGCGCAGCGACCCCCACGTGCGGTGGAGGTCTGTTCCGTCGGCCCGCAGGTGACCGTGCAGGACCTCGGCCGCCCGGGACACGCACACCTCGGGGTGCCGCTGTCGGGCGCCCTCGACCGCCCTGCGCACGCCCTCGCGAACCGCCTGGTCGGCAACCCCGAGTCGGCAGCGACCCTGGAGTGCCTGGCCGGGCAGGTGTCCCTCCGGCCGAGGACCGCTGTCACGATCGCGGTCACCGGAGCGCAGGTTCCGGTGAGGGTCGACGGGCGGGCGCGTGAGTGGGGCAATGCCGTGCCAGTGCCGGCCGGAGCCCTCGTGGAGGTGGGCGCGCCCACCCGCGGGCTGCGGGCCTACGTCGCCGTGTCCGGCGGGGTGGAGGTCGAGCCGGTGCTGGGTTCGCGCTCCACCGACCTGCTCTCCGGTCTCGGCCCGGGACCGGTGGCCACCGGGGACGTCCTGCCGATAGGGATGCCCGCTGCGGCGCCGGTGGCAGTCGAGGCAGTCGGCGGCCGACCCGTCGGTACCCGGCTCAGGGTCCGCCTCGGGCCGAGGGAGGACTGGTTCACCGCCGAGTCCCTGCGAGCCCTGGACGGCTCGGTCTACACGGTGGGCAGTGACTCCAACCGGATCGGCCTGAGGCTGGAGGGCGCCGCCGTGGCACGAGAGCGCGACGAGCAGCTGCCGAGCGAGGGGATGGTCCTGGGTGCGGTGCAGGTCCCGCCCAGCGGGCAGCCTGTGGTGTTCCTCAACGACCACCCCACCACCGGCGGCTACCCCGTGGTCGCCGTCGTCGTCCCCGAAGACCTCTGGGTCTGCGCCCAGCTGCGCCCCGGTGACAGCGTCACGGTGCGGGTCGTCTGAGCGGTGTCGGATCAGCCCGTCGGGGGATCGTCGGGCGGTCGGTGTGCAGCCAGGTCGGGGTCGTCCGTCGCGAAGCTGAGCACCCGACCTGGCCCGGTCTCTGCGGTCTCGAAGCGGACCGTGACCACTCCGCGTCCCGACCCCCACACCCAGCCGCGGCCGTGCACCGCGTGGACGACGTCCATCCCCGGCACCCAGCCCCGGTGGCGCGAGACGGCGGCCAGCGCCGCCGCCTCGGTGACCTCGTCCAGCACCGCAGTCTCCTCCTCGTAGTCGGCGAACAGGTCCTCCTGGATCCAGGTCGCCAACCCCGAGACGCCGACACCCAGCAGTCGTACGCCGCTGGAGGTGTCCAGCTCCGCCAGCATCCGTCGAGCCAGGCGTGCGATCTGCCGGCCGTCGTCGGAGGGCTCGGGGAGGGTGGCGGACCGGCTGAGGGTGGAGAAGTCGTGGAGCCGGACCTTGATCGAGACGGTGCGACCGGAGAGCCGCGCCTTGCGCAGGCGCTCGGTGACCTTGGCCGCCTGCCGGTCCAGCAGGGCCTCCAGCAGGCGCTTGTCCACGTGGTCGGTGTCGTAGGTGTCCTCCACGCTGACGGACTTGGCCTCGCGCTGGGGCTCCACCCGCCGGTCGTCCTGAGCGCGGGCCATGGCGAAGAGCCCGGTGCCATGCGCCCGTCCGAGCAGCCGCACCAGCTCCTCCTCGGTGAGCTGCTCGAGCTCCTCGACGGTGTGCACGCCGACCCGTCGCAACCGCTCGGCGGTGGCGGGACCGACACCTGGGATCACGGTGACCTGCATCGGGCGGAGCAGGTCGCGCTCCATGCCCGGGGCGACCACGACCAGACCGTCGGGCTTGTCGAGGTCGCTGGCGATCTTCGCGATCAGCTTGGAGCTGCCGATGCCTACCGAGCCGGTGAGGCCGCCGGTCACCTCGTGCACTTGCTCCTTCAGCGTGCGCCCCAGAGCGCTCACCGAGGTGACCGAGTGGTCGGGGAGGTCAGCCGACTCGAGGTCCACGAACGCCTCGTCCATCGACAACGGCTCGACGAGGGGGCCGACCGAGCGCAGCAGCTCCATCACGGCGCGGCTGGCGTCGCGGTAGGCGTGGAAGCGGCCGGCGAGGAAGGCTGCGTTCGGGCAGCGCCGCCGGGCCTCCGCAGTCGACATCGCCGAGTGGACCCCGAAGGCGCGGGCCTCGTAGGACGCGGTGGCCACCACGCCGCGCCCGCCCACACCTCCGACGACCACCGGCTTGCCGCGCAGCGACGGCTTGTCGCGCTGCTCGACGGCGGCGAAGAAGGCGTCGAGATCCACGTGCAGGATCGTCGGCTCGGGGCGCACCGGGTGATCGTGTCACGGCCCGGCCGGCAGGGACTGTCGCGAGCGCGGCCTGTCCGGCTCGCTTCCACAGCGGCGCGATGCGGCCGATGCTGCACAACCCAGGACCGAGCGCGTGCCCACCTCATCGAGCAGACCAAGGGTGGGCGGCATGACCTCACCCGCCGAACCGTCCCGTTCCCCCCGCAACCCCGCGTCCGCGACACCCAGCTACGTCGCCCGGAACCCGACCGACCTGATCGCTCTGGTGCCCGCCGTGCTGGGCTTCCATCCTCAGGACTCGGTGGTGCTCCTGACCTTCGGGTCTCCAGGCCGCGCCTTCCACGCCCGGGTGGACCTGCCCGTCGAGACGGCCGAGCAGGAGGGCGTGGTGACGGTGCTGGTCGGGGCGGCGCAGACCAACCAGGTGGAGTGCGCCGCCGTCCTGCTCTACACCGACGACGTCGAGGCGGCGCGCGCCCAGGGGCGGCTGCTGCTGGACCGGCTGCTCGAGGTGGACATCGCCGTGATCGACGTGATCCTGGTCGACGACGGGACCTGGTACCCGGTGCTGGAGGACGACGCACGCCCGACGGCGTACGACCTGGAGACGCACCCGTTCACCGCGCGCCAGGTCTTCGAGGGTCGCGTGGTCCACCGCGACCGCGAGGCGCTCGCCGACTCGCTCGTGGGCACCGACGAGGACGACGCCGTCGCTGTGGCGATCGCTGCCACGCGGTTCCTCGATCTGATGGCTGCCGCGGTGCAGGGCCCCGGCAAGCGGTCCCAGCCGGGAGACTTCCTGCGCGACGAGGCGCGGTGGCTGCAGCGACGCCTCCGCGGCCGTCTGGCCGACGGACTGACGTTCGCGCCCCGCGACGCCGGCCGGTTGCTGGTGCTGGCGTCCTTCGTGCCCACCCGTGACGTTGCCTGGGCCGAGATCACCCGAGCTGCCGCCGAGGGGCACGTGGAGCTGTGGCGCGAGCTGGTCCGGCGAGCACCGAGCGACCTGCTGCCCGGTGCCGCGGCGCTGCTCGCGTTCGCCGCCTGGCAGGACGGTGACGGTGCCCTGGCCTGGTGCGCGCTCGACCGTTGCCTGGAGGAGGACCCGGACTACTCGATGGCCCACTGCGTCGCACACATGCTCACCGCTGCGGTGCCACCCGATGCCTGGGAGGGCATCCCGGAGTCGGAGCTCCCCGTGCTGGCCACCTGAGGCACGCGAGGTCGTCCGGACGCTGGGACCTCGTGGGACTGCGTCCACGCGACTAGGGTGCGTGCATGGGAGAAGAAGTCGACCTGCAGGAGTTCACCCGCTCCGACCGCACCCGTCACCGCGAGAAGGTCCGCCGCTGCCTCGACGTGTTCGCCCGGATGCTGCGTGAGTCCCGGTTCGACATCGAGAACCCGATGACCGGCATGGAGATCGAGTTCAACCTGGTCGACGACGACGGCAACCCCGCCCTCAAGAGTGCCGAGGCGCTGGAGGCCATCGCAGACCCGCACTTCCAGACCGAGCTCGCGCAGTTCAACCTGGAGATCAACGTGCTACCCCGCCGGCTGGATGCCCGCGGTGTCTCCGGCTTCGAGGACGACCTGCGCACCAGCCTGAACCACGCGGAGGAGAAGTCCAACGAGGTCCAGGCCCACATGGTCATGATCGGCATCCTGCCCACCCTCGAGGACGGCCACCTCAGCCCCTCGAGGATCAGTCCGAACCCGCGGTACAAGCTGCTCAGCGACCAGATCCTGGCGGCCCGCGGCGAGGACCTCGTGATCGACATCCACGGCGCCGAGCGGCTGCGTACGACCTCGGAGTCGATCATGCCCGAGGCCGCCTGCACCAGCACCCAGCTGCACACCCAGGTGAGCCCGGAGAACTTCGCGGCGTACTGGAACGCCTCCCAGGCCATCAGCGGCATCCAGCTCGCGGTCGGCGCCAACTCGCCCTACCTCCTGGGCAAGCAGCTGTGGCAGGAGACGCGAATCCCCCTGTTCGAGCAGGCCACCGACACCCGCAGCGACGAGCTCCGCGAGCAGGGCGTCCGTCCCAGGGTGTGGTTCGGAGAGCGCTGGATCACCTCGATCTTCGACCTGTTCGAGGAGAACGTGCGGTACTTCCCGGCCCTGCTTCCCATCACCGACGACGAGGACCCGCTCGAGGTTCTCGACGCCGGGGGAGTGCCCGCGCTGTCCGAGCTGAAGCTGCACAACGGCACCATCTACCGCTGGAACCGCCCCGTCTACGACGTGGTCGAGGGGGTCCCGCACCTGAGGGTGGAGAACCGGGTGCTCGCCGCCGGACCCAGCGTGATCGACACGATGGCCAACGCAGCCTTCTACTTCGGCCTGACCCGGGCGCTGGCGGAGGATGACCGCCCGTTGTGGTCACGGATGTCGTTCTCGGCCGCCGAGGAGAACTTCCACGTCGCTGCCCAGCACGGGATCGACGCCCGGGTCTACTGGCCCGGGGTGGGTGAGGTCGACGCCACCGAGCTGGTGTTGCGGCGGCTGCTGCCGATGGCTCACGAAGGTCTGAGCCGGTGGGGCGTCGAAGCAGACGAGGCCGACCGACTGCTGTCGATCATCGAGCAGCGCTGTGTGCTGCACCGCAACGGCGCCTCCTGGTACGTCGACAAGGTGGCGGTCCACGAGCAGGCAGGTGCCGACCGCGCGGAGGCGCTGCGGCTGACGCTGCAGGACTACCGCGAGCTGATGCACGCCAACGAGCCGGTGCACACCTGGCCGGTGTGAGGCTCAGACAGGTGGCCGTGGCAGCCGCACCCGGCTCCACTCCCGACGCTCGCCGCTCACGAGGTCGACCCAGCCGACCCGGTTGAGCACCACGAACGCGGGCAGTGGCAGGTCGTGGCGACCGAACCCGCCGCGAGCGGCCGCGAGCCAGGCGAGGTCGGCATCGGTGGGGGAGAGATCGCCCCAGCGCGTCAGCCACACGCATGCGCCCTCGACGACGACCAGGCCGTCGACTGCCCGCTCGACCAGGTCGCACCGCAGTCCCTGGTCGGCCTCGCTCGCGTGGAGCAGGTCCACGCGCTGGCCACCCGGGTGGCCGACGTGGCACACGGTGGGGAAGGCACGGCGGGTGCCCAGGGCCGACACGAGCGCGCGCAGCTCGCCGGTGACGGCGTTCGCGAGGGCTGAGTCCATGGGGCCACCCTGCCCGCTGCGGCCACCGCCCGCCCCCGGCCATCCACAGGTGAGCCCGCCCGGCCGGGCCGGGGCTTGGCATGATGGCCCGATGGCCATCCACATCACCGGCGACGAGCGTGCCGACCAGGTCCTCACCGACTCGTCCTTCGCCCTCCTCCTCGGCATGCTCCTGGACCAGCAGTTCCCGATGGAGCGCGCCTTCGCGGGACCGGCGAAGGTGCTGGAGCGGTTCGGCAGCCTCGAGCCTGCCGAGATCGCCGCCGCCGACCCCGAGCAGTTCGCGTCGCTGTGCGCCGAGCCTCCGGCCGTGCACCGGTTCCCGGGCTCGATGGCCGAGCGGATCCAGGCGGTGGCCCGCGTGGTCGTCGAGGAGTACGACGGACAGGCCGACCGCATCTGGACCGAGGCGGCCGACGGCCAGGAGCTCCTCCGACGGATGACCGCGCTGCCGGGGTTCGGCAAGCAGAAGGCACAGATCTTCGTCGCGCTGCTGGCCAAGCAGCTCGGCGTACGTCCAGCAGGATGGGAGAAGGTGGTCGGCGACTACAGCCTCGAGGGGCACCGGTCGGTCGCCGACGTCGTGGATGCGGAGTCGCTGGACAAGGTGCGGGCGTTCAAGAAGGAGAAGAAGGCGGCTGCCCGTTCGTGACTGACGAGAGCCGGGGGAGCGGGCGCTTGAGGCGCGTGTCAGAATATGCAACGCGGCAGTTGACAGGTACGGGTCTCGTCGCGCCCCTGTAGTTTCCTGAAAAGCCCCTGAACGGCAATCGAGAGGTAGTTCGTGTCCTCGAGTTCGGCAAGCTCGACCGCCAAGAAGGCGGCGGCGAAGAAGTCCGCAGCACCGACGACAGCGAAGGCCGCGGCTCCTGCCGCCAAGAAGGCCGCCGCGAAGAAGGCTCCCGCGAAGAGGGCGACGAAGGCCGCCGCGACCAAGACCGCGGAACAGATCCAGGCCGAGGCCGCTGCCGTCGGCCCCGACGGCAAGAAGATCCTCGTCGACCTCCCGGACGAGCAGTTCGAGAAGGACGTCAAGGCGGACCCCTCCATCAAGGAGGACGAGAAGACCGCCACGTTCATCGTCTCGGCCGCGGACGAGACCGACGAGCCCGAGCAGCAGGTGATGGTCGCCGGCGCGACCGCAGACCCAGTCAAGGACTACCTCAAGCAGATCGGCAAGGTCCCGCTGCTCAACGCCGAGATGGAGGTCGAGCTGGCCAAGCGCATCGAGGCCGGTCTCTTCTCGGAGGAGAAGCTCAACAAGGGCAGCAAGGTCAGCCCGAAGATGCAGGACGAGCTCGAGTGGATCTGCGAGGACGGGCGGCGCGCCAAGAACCACCTGCTGGAGGCGAACCTCCGGCTGGTGGTCTCGCTGGCCAAGCGGTACACCGGTCGCGGGATGCTGTTCCTCGACCTGATCCAGGAGGGCAACCTCGGCCTGATCCGCGCGGTCGAGAAGTTCGACTACACCAAGGGCTACAAGTTCTCGACGTACGCCACCTGGTGGATCCGGCAGGCGATCACGCGTGCCATGGCCGACCAGGCCCGCACGATCCGCATCCCCGTGCACATGGTCGAGGTCATCAACAAGCTCGCCCGGGTGCAGCGCCAGATGCTGCAGGACCTCGGTCGCGAACCCACTCCCGAGGAGCTCGCCAAGGAGCTCGACATGACCCCGGAGAAGGTCATCGAGGTGCAGAAGTACGGCCGCGAGCCGATCTCCCTGCACACGCCCCTCGGCGAGGACGGCGACTCCGAGTTCGGCGACCTGATCGAGGACTCCGAGGCGATCGTCCCGGCCGACGCGGTCTCGTTCACGCTGCTCCAAGAGCAGCTGCACGCCGTGCTGGACACGCTGTCCGAGCGCGAGGCCGGGGTGGTCTCCATGCGGTTCGGCCTCACCGACGGTCAGCCCAAGACACTCGACGAGATCGGCAAGGTCTACGGCGTCACCCGCGAGCGGATCCGGCAGATCGAGTCCAAGACCATGTCGAAGCTGCGCCACCCCAGCCGTTCGCAGGTCCTGCGCGACTACCTGGACTGAGCGGGCCCATCGCGCTCGACGCGAGCCAGCCACTCGGTGACGAGCGCGCGCAGGAGCTCGGGCTTCTCGTGGGGCAGCGCGTGGCCCGCGCCGTCGACGACGGTCAGCGAGGCGCGCGGGTGGCGATCCAGCAGGTCGGCGGCAGCGGCGTACCCGACCACTGAATCGAGCCTTCCGGCCACGACCAGCGTCGGACCCGGGTACGCCGGCCCCGTAGCGGGCTCGAGCTCCCATCGTTCCCCGATGCGCTCGAGGGCAGCCTGGTCGACGAGTTCGGCCGACGGAGCGACGTAGCGCTCGTACCGCTCCAACGTCTCCGCGTTCTGCACCACGAAGTAGTCGCGGAAGACCTCGTCGCCGAGCTCACCCGACCCCTCGACCACGCGGTGCTCGGGGACGTCGCGGACGCCGGGAAGCATCGGGCAGACCAGCGCGAGGCCGGCCACCCGTCCTTGCATCCTCGAGGCCATCGCCTCGGCGAAGTAGGCGCCGGCCGAGTGTCCGATCAGCAGGGGCGCGGCGCCGTCGGCGACCTCGTCGGCGAAGTCGAGCAGGGTGTCGAGGACGTCCTGCGCGCTGCGAACCTCGGCGGGGGCCGCCGTCCGGCCCATCCCGGGGAGGTCGGGGTAGATCCGCCGGAACCGCGGCGCGCCCTCGAAGGTGGGCTCGAAGCAGGCCTCGGGTTCGCGGTGGTCCACGCCTGCGCCGTGGAGCACCAGCACCGGTCTGCCCGTCCCGTGCTCTACGTAGTGCACCGAGGTGCGGCTCGCCCGAGTCTCCATCAGGCAACTCAACCACGCGCCGGTGCCGCGGCACAGGGCGTCGCTTGTCTCTCTTTTCCGGGCCTATTTCGGACTTCCATGACCCAGCCGGGCCATCCTAAGTGGCGACCACGGGGTCTAGGCGGACTCGCCGGCCCGGGAGCAGACTGGAGCCACGTTGGGGGGATCCAACCATCTGGGGAGTACGGCATGCAGTCGATGTCCGACGTCGCCATCGCCACACAGATGCACCGGGAACGGATGGCGTTCGCCGAGGTGCACCAAGCGGCGGCACGAGAACGAGCGCGGGAGGCCGCAGCCCAGCGCCGACAGCGTCGGCTCGTGGCGCGCCTGGTGCTGGCGCCGCGGGTCCGGGTGCGGTTCAAGGGGCGAGCGGGTCGGGCTCGTGTGCCGGAGCCGGTCAGCCCGATCAGGCTCGGTAGCGTCGTGCTGGACTGCTCGGACCCCGACGCGCTGGCGGAGTTCTACCGCGGACTGCTCGGGGGTGAGGTGGGGCCTGGGGCAGACTCGACCGACCTCGTGGTCGGCGGGCAGCTGCTGAGCTTCCACGCGGTGCCGGACTACCAGAACCCGCACTGGCCCGACGGGCACCCCGAGTACGTCCGGCTCGACCTGGCCGTCTCCGACTTCGTCGGACCGCACTCGCTGGTCACCTCGATGGGCGCGGTGCCGCTGGACCCGGTGGAACCGCCGCCGGTCGAGCAGGGTCGCCCCTACCGGATCTACGCCGACCCCGCCGGCCACCCGTTCAGCCTGCACCTGGTCTGAGCTCCCGGCGAGCCGGGCGCCGATCAGGGAAGACGGCTGAGAAAGGCTGGCTGAGAAAGGCTGGCTGGTCCGTTGTGGCAGGTTGTCCTCGTGAGTGCGCCTGCCTGGGACCGATGGTCCGACGCCCGCCCGGTCCCACAGGTGCTGCACCTCGACCACGCGGCCGTCGGTCGGTCGTCGGTGGCCACGCTGACGGCCGCCGCGGAGCACGCCCGGCTCGAGGCCGTGGTGGGCGGGTACGTCGCGCAGGACCAGGCCGGTGAGGCGTTGCGGGCGCTGCGCCGCGACACCGGTGAGCTGCTCGGCACCGACGCGCACGGTGTCGCCTTCACCGAGAGCGCGATCGCGGCGCTGGCAGCCCTGCTGGAGTCGTGGCCGCTCGAGCGAGGTGCCACGATCGCCTGCGTTCCCGCCGGCTGGGGCCCCGTCCTGGAGGTCGTCCGGCACCACGGCTTCATGGTCGAGCTGCTCGCCGTGGACGACGACGGGGTGCTGGACCTCGAGCGCTTCGAACAAGTCCTGGCGACCTCCCCGCCGGCGGTCGTGCTCCTCGACCAGGTGGCCGCGCACCGCGGTCTGGTGCAGCCCGTCGACGAGGCTGTGGCGATCGCGCGACGACACGGTGTGCCGGTGTGGGTGGACGCCGCCCAGACGGTGGGGCACCTGCCCGTCGCCGCGGCGGACGCCGTGTTCGGGACCAGCCGGAAGTGGCTGGGTGGCCCACGCGGAGTGGGCATGCTCGCCGTGGCTGCCCCCAGCCGGTCGGCCCTGCGAGTACGCCGCCCGGCCAAGTCACCTGACCTGCCGGTGGTGCACTGCCTGGAGTCCGAGGAGGCGCACGTTGCCGGCCGGATCGGGCTCGGTGTGGCCGTCCGCGAGCACCTCGACCTGGGTCCGGCACTGGTCGGGGCTCGACTGACCGAGATCGGCAGGCAGACTCGTGCTGCCGTGGAGACCCTCGACGGGTGGCAGGTGCTGCGCCCCGACGCGCCGGCCGGCGCCGTCACCGCGCTGGTCGCCACCGCGGGGCAGGACGTCGAGCTCACCCGTCGGCGCCTGCTGGCCGAGGACCGCATCCTGACGACTGTCTGCCTGCCGTGGCGCGCACCGGCGGACCCGACGCTCAGCGGCTCCGGGCCGCTGCTCCGGCTCAGCCCGCACGTCGGCCTGACCGGTGACGACCTGGAACGGGTGTGCGTCGCACTCTCGAGGAGATGACCCGCACGGCTTCGACAGGCGCCCGGGGTTGGACAAGTTGTCGCCATTTGCCATAGTCGAGTCAGCACGAACGAGGACGGCCGGCACCTGCGGTCGCCCCCGCACCGACCCGCGGCTGCCCCGGCAGCCGGTCCGGACCTGGAGGGGGCGGAATGACCGCTCAGAAGACCGCCGAGCAGCCGTGGCAGCGCACCGGCGATGACCCGTTGCTGCGGGCCGTCGACCCGGTCGAGGCCGCTCGCGAGCACGTCGCCGCGCATGCGCTGAACGCCGACAGTGGTGGCCGCGTCGGCCTCGAGCTGGAGTTTCACCTGGTCGACCTGGCGCAGCCCGGTCGCCGACCGAGCTGGGCCGAGGCCAGCGAGCTCGCCGCCCGGGCCGGGTCACTGCCCGCGGGCAGCAGCGTCACCTTGGAACCGGGTGGTCAGATCGAGCTGTCCACGCCGCCCGCCGCCGACCTGGTCGCCGCGGTCGAGGCGCTCCGCGCCGATCGCGCAGCGTTGCGCGACCACCTGGCTGCGGCCGGCTTCGGGGCCGCGCCACTGGGCGCCGACCTCGCCCGACCGGTCGCCCGGATCAACCCCAACGTCAGGTACGCGGCCATGGAGGCGCACTTCGACGCTCTCGGCTGCGCCGGGTCGGGGCAGGCCATGATGTCCGCGACCGCGGCCCTGCAGGTCAACCTCGACGCAGGCCCAGCCGAGGGCTGGGGCGACCGGCTCGCCCTCCTGCGCACGATGGTCCCGATGCTGGTGGCCCTGTCCTCGACCTCCCCCTACCTCGGCGGCAGGACCAGCGGCTGGCACTCCATGCGGCAGGGCACCTGGCAGGGGATCGACCACGGGCGCAGTGATCCCGTCGCAGCCGGGGAACCGACGTCGGCCTGGGCCGACTACGCGCTCGACGCGGCAGTGATGCTCATCCGGGACGGCAGCGAGCTGCGTGCCGTCACCCGCCGGGTGTCGTTCGGCGACTGGCTGCGCGGACACTCACCGTTCGGCCGCGCCCCCACCACCGAGGACCTGGACTACCACCTCACGACGTTGTTCCCGCCCGTGCGCCCCCGTGGGTACCTCGAGATCCGGTGCGTGGACGCCATGCCCGACCGGTGGTGGCCGGCGGTCGCCGCCGTCACCGCCACCCTGGCCAACGACCCGGTCGCCGCCGACGGAGCGGCCGAGCTGTGCGCTCCGGTGGCCGGAGCGTGGGAGACCGCTGCCCGGCTGGGTCTGGAGGACCCGGCGATCCGGCGCGCCGTCGTGGGCTCCGTGGACCTTGCCGCTCGCCGCTGCCCCGAGCCCTTGCGGGCCGAGGCCGAGCGGCTTGCCGAGCTGATCGACTCCGGCAACACCCCCAGCGGTGAGCTGCGAGACCGCATCCGGGCGAGCGGGCCGCTCGCCGTACTCGAGGAGGAGGCGCATGCGTGAGCAGACCGCCCGCGGCCTGGAGGCAGCGCGGGCCCGCACCCTCAGGCTGACCGAGATCGACGAGCCCGAGCTCACCAGCCAGCACAGCCCGCTGATGAGCCCGCTGGTGTGGGACCTCGCGCACATCGGGCAGCAGGAGGACCTGTGGCTCCTGCGTGGCGGCGACGCCGCCGCCCAGGGACTGCTGTCGTGCCAGATCGAGCGGCTCTACGACGCCTTCGAGCACCCCAGAGCCAGCCGGGCCAGTCTGCCGCTCCTGTCGCCCGTGGAGGCGCGCGGCTTCATCGCCGACGTCCGCGGGCGTGTCCTCGACGGACTGGACCGGGTCGCCGACGGGGGCCCGGATGCGCTGTTCCCCTACGTCATGGTCGAGCAGCACGAGCAGCAGCACGTCGAGACGATGCTGGCCACGCACCAGCTGCGGCGCGGCGCCCCGCTGCTCGGTGCCGGTTCGCCCCTGCCACCCGGGCGGTTGGTTCCTGCCGACGCCGTCCTGGTGCCGGCAGGTCCCTTCGTGATGGGGGTGGACGCGGAGGTCGAGCCTGCGTCGCTGGACAACGAACGCCCCGCCCACACGGTGGACCTGCCCGCGTTCCGGATCGCCCGGGTCCCGGTCACCAACGGTGAGTGGCGGATCTTCCTCGAGTCCGGGGGCTACGACGAGCCGCGGTGGTGGTCCGAGCGCGGCTGGCGGCACCGCTGCGACAGCGGCCTGGAACGACCGCTGTTCTGGTCCGCGGACGGGTCTCGTCGCCGGTTCGGGCACGTCGAGGACATCCCCTCCGACGAGCCGGTCCAGCACGTCAGCTTCCACGAGGCCGAGGCCTACGCCGCGTGGGCCGGCGCCCGGCTGCCCACCGAGCAGGAGTGGGAGAAGGCGTGCGCGTGGGACCCGGCCGCGGGTCGGCGACGCCGCTGGCCCTGGGGTGACGCCGATCCGAGCCCCGGGCACGCCAACCTGGGCGGTGAGGCGCTGCGGCCGGCACCGGTCGGGGCCTACCCGGCCGGCGCGTCGGCGTACGGGGTCGAGCAGATGATCGGCGACGTCTGGGAGTGGACCACGTCCGGCTTCGAGGCGTGGCCCGGCTTCGAGTCGATGCTCTACGCCGACTACAGCGCGCCGTTCTTCGGCGGGGACTACCGCGTGCTGCGCGGCGGCTCCTGGGCGGTGGGCGGTGCGTCGGTCCGCCCCTCGTTCCGCAACTGGGACCTGCCCGCGCGCCGCCAGATCTTCAGCGGCCTGCGACTGGCGTGGGACGTTGTGTAGACACCTGGCGTGGCTGGGCGAGCCGCGCACCATCGCCTCGCTGGTCCTCGACCCGCCTCACGGACTCCAGCGGCAGTCCTACGCTCCTCGGCGGCAGTCGCGGGGCCTGCTCAACGCCGACGGCTGGGGGGTGGGCTTCTACGTCCCCGGCGTGAAGGAGCCGGTGCGCTGGCGGTCGGCGAGGCCGCTGTGGGGCGACGCCTCGTTCGCCTCGGTCGCTCCGGTGCTCTCCTCCGGGGCGGTGCTCGCCGCCGTGCGCTCGGCAACCGTCGGGATGCCCATGGACGAGAGCGCGACAGCTCCGTTCAGCGACGGTCGCTGGTTGTTCTCGCACAACGGCAAGGTGGACCGCGCGGTGCTCCCGGCCCGTCGCGACGCGGAGTCCGTGTGCGACTCGGCGGTCCTGGCCGCGCACGTGTTCGCCGAGGGGCCCGAGCGGGTGAGCGAGACGATTCGCACGGTCGCGGCAGCCGATCCCTCGGCCTACCTGAGCGTGCTGCTGACCGACGGCCAGCGGATCACCGCGATCTCGTGGGGCGACACGATGAGCTACCTCGCGCTGCCCGACGGCATCGTCGTGGCGAGCGAACCCTTCGACGACGACGACCGCTGGGTCGACGTCCCCGACCGACACCTGCTGGAGGTGACCTCCGCGGGGGTCACCGTGAGCGAACTGGAGAGCTGATGCCCACCGCCGACGCCGAAGTCCACCTCGACCCGGGGGCGCTGGCTGCCCAGATGGCCGCGGACGTGAGCACGGGACTGACGGCCACGCCCAAGGTGCTGCCCCCCAAGTACTTCTACGACGCCCGCGGCAGCGACCTGTTCGACCAGATCACGCGGCTCCCGGAGTACTACCCCACGCGCGCGGAGCGGACGATCCTCGAGCAGAATGTGCCGGCGATCGCCGCCCGCACGAGGGCCGAGACGCTGGTCGAGCTGGGCAGCGGCACCTCGGAGAAGACCAGGCTGCTGCTGCGGGCGCTGAGCCGGACCGGCACGTTGCGTCGGTTCGTGCCCTTCGACGTCGACCCCGCCGTGCTCAAGGACGCCAGCGCAGCGGTCGCCGAGGAGTTCCCCACCATCGACGTGGAGCCCGTCGTCGGGGACTTCGAGAAGCACCTCGGCGCACTCCGTCGGCACCCGAGACGCCTGCTCGCGTTCCTGGGGTCCACCGTCGGCAACCTCGACCCGGCACACCGGACCACGTTCCTGCGCGAGGTCCGCGAGACCCTGCACGAGGGTGATGCCTTCCTCCTCGGCACCGACCTCGTCAAGGCGCCCGAGCGACTGGAGGCGGCGTACGACGACGCGCAGGGGGTCACCGCGGAGTTCAACAAGAACGTGCTGTCCGTGCTGAACCGAGAGCTCGGCGCCGACTTCGACCCCGAGGCGTTCCGGCACCGGGCTCTGTGGGTGCCCGAGCACGAGTGGATCGAGATGCGGCTGGAGTCGGTACGCGACCACTTGGTGCACGTCCCCGCACTGGGCCTCGACGTGAGGTTCGCGGCGGGGGAGCAGATGCGCACCGAGATCTCGGCGAAGTTCACCCGCGAGCGGGTCACCGCCGAGCTGGCGGAGGCGGGGCTGGTGCTCACCGAGTGGTGGACCGACCCCGACGCGGACTTCGCGTTGTCCTTGTCAGTGCCGGAGTCGGTTCAGGGTCAGTAGCGCACGAACGGCACGTTCGGCGACGGGGTGATGCGGCGGCTCCCGCGCTCGCGATCGAGCTCGCGGGCCAGCAGCAGGTCAAGCAGGGTCATTGCGTTCCACTTCCTTGGGTAGTTGGTGATGACAACCAACCACGTGGGCGCAATGTTCCTTGTTCTCACCGTGTCGCGGCCCACATCCGGCTGCACCCTCAGCCCAGAGCCACGAACGCGACGCTCACGGCGCACAGAGCCAGGCCCACCCCCTGGGCACGGTGGATGCGTTCTCGCAGCAGCACGCTCGCGAGCAGCACCGTCACCGCGGGGTAGAGGGAGGCGAGCACGGAGGAGACGGCGAGCAGGCCCTGCTGGGTGGCGAGCAGGAAGCCGACGACGGCGGTGACCGAGAGCACCCCGGCCGCGGCACCGCCCACGACCTCGCTCCGGTGGCGTGGCACCCAACGCCCTCCCATGACGGTCACCAGGCCGATGATCGCGAGCATCCCGATGAGCTGGCTCAGCAGGACCGGGGCGTAGCCGGCTCCGTCCGGGACCTGCCCCAGCGCTGCGAACAGCAGCCCGAAACCGGCGCCGGCCAGGACGCCCTCGACGAGACCGTCGGCGAGCCTGACTGCGCCGTCGCTGATCGCGGGTTCGCGAGCCACCAACCAGATGGCCGGGAGCGCCAGGACGATGCCGGCCCAGACGAGCTGGGCGGGCCGCTCCCCGCCCAGCACACCCACCAGGACCGGGAGCGCCGCGGCGCCGACCGCCGAGACCGGTCCGACCACGCCCATCCGGCCGAGCGAGAGCCCGCGATAGAGGAACGCGCCGCCGAGACCGTTGCCGACACCGGCGAGTGCACCCCAGAGCAGGTCGGAGACCGTGGGCGCCCCCGGGAAGACCACCACCAGGACCGTGGCCCCGACGGCGCCGAACGTGGCCCCGAGGAAGGCGACCGGCCACGCGGTCGTGCGCCGGGAGGCTACGCCGCCGACGAAGTCGGAGGCGCCGTAGGCGACCGCTGCCCCGAGGGCGAGCAAGATCGCCATCAGGTGACGACGACCCCGACGGCCCAGGTGGTCGCGGCGGACAGCGTGGCGACCAGCTCGATGAGGATGGACAGCCCGACGGCCTTGAGGGCGTGCTTGGTTGCCGGCCAGGCGGCATCGGCGCCCAGTCGCCGCAGCTCCGCGAGGTAGACCCCCAGCACGAAGCCGATGACCAGCCCGACCACAGGCACTACGAAGAAGCCGACGACGCCGAGCAGGCCACCGAGCACCAGCGTGGAGCCAGGGATGCCAGCGGTGCTCAGTCGGCGGCCGGGGACGACGTACTTGATGATGCTGCCGACGGCGATGAACGCGGCCGCCACCGCGAAGACGACCCAGGCGGTGCCGGTGCCCACGTCCCAGGCCCACACGAGCACGGCGCCGAGCACCAGCACCGAGCCGGGGAGCACTGGCACCACCACCCCGACCAGCCCGACGGCGATGGTCAGTGCGACGAGGACTTCGACTCCGGTCATGTGGGGACTCTCTCACCTCGGAGAAGGCGAAGGCCCCGGTCCGAAGGACCGGGGCCATCGCGTCAGATCTCGGGCGGAGCGGCTCTCAGGCGTCGTCCTGCACGGTCGGGCGGTCGGCGAGACGGTCGGTCTCGTCATGCACGTGCTCGGCGACCTCACGCAACTTCTCGCTGTGCTCCCGGGCGTGGTGGGCGCAGAACAGCAGCTCGCCACCGCTCTTGAGCATCACACGGAGGTAGGCCTGGGCGCCGCATCGGTCACACCGGTCGACCGCAGTGAGCGGTGACACGGTGGGGGCTGTAGCAGTGGTCACGTCGGGCCTCGCTTCCATTCGGTTTGCTTCCACAACGGCCGAGAGGAGGAAAGGGTTTCCGTCCCACTGCTCGTCGTGTCAGTCACAACAGTCAACCAGACCGGATACTTCCCCTACGAACGAGTCTCCCCACCTGGACCTGAGGTGAAACGGCTCACACGTCCTGGACTGAGTTTGAACCGCCAACTACCAAACGTCAGCGAAACGGACGAACTCCTCCAAAGTCTGTCTCCGGATCTACAGTTCAGCACACCGCACAAGGTGGCTGCTGATCATTCGTCGCGCGGCGCGTCATCGGATTGGTCGGGAGTGTGCGAACCGGTGGCGAGTCGATCAACCGGTGGCGTCGGCCGGTCGGTAGATTCGGTGCACCGTCTCGGCCAGCGCGACCATCCACTGAGGTAGACCAATCGACAACACCTACAACGCCCAGCATCTCCTGGTCCTCGAGGGCCTCGAGGCCGTGCGCAAGCGGCCGGGCATGTACATCGGCTCGACCGACACTCGCGGACTCATGCACTGTCTGTGGGAGATCATCGACAACTCCGTCGACGAGGCCCTGGCGGGCCACTGCACCTCGGTCGAGGTCACGCTGCACGGCGACGGCTCCGCCGAGGTCCACGACGACGGTCGCGGGATCCCGGTCGACAAGGAGCCAAAGACCGGGCTGTCCGGCGTCGAGGTGGTCTTCACCAAGCTGCACGCAGGCGGCAAGTTCGGCGGTGGCTCGTACGCCGCCACGGGTGGCCTGCACGGCGTCGGCTCCTCGGTGGTCAACGCACTGTCGGCGCGCCTCGACGTGGAGGTGGACCGCTCGCCGGCCACCCAGAAGATGTCGTTCCAGCGTGGTGTTCCCGGCGTGTTCGCCGGTGAAGGGCCGGGCACCGGGTTCGATCCGCAGTCGGGTCTGACCAAGGGGGCGCGGGTCAAGAAGGGTGTCACCGGCACCAGGGTGCGCTTCTGGCCCGACCGGCAGATCTTCACCCGTGACGCCGCCTTCACGTGGGACGAGCTGGTCACCCGCGCCCGGCAGACCTCGTTCATCGTGCCCGGGCTGGCCCTGAACCTCACCGACCTCCGCGGCGTCGAGCCGGTCGTCGAGTCCTTCCGGCACGACGGCGGCATCACCGAGTTCTGCGAGTTCCTCAGTCACGACGAGCCGGTCACCGAGGTGCTGCGGCTCCAGGGTTCGGACCGCTTCACCGAGACCGTCCCGCTGCTCGACGACAAGGGGCACATGACGCCGCAGGACATCGAGCGCGAGCTCGGGGTCGACGTGGCCCTGCGCTGGGGCAGCGGCTACGAGAGCGAGCTGAGGTCGTTCGTGAACGTGATCGCGACCCCGAAGGGCGGGACGCACGTCTCGGGCTTCGAGGCCGCGCTCACCAAGACGTTCAACGAGGTCATGCGTGGTGCCCGGGTGCTCAAGTCCAACGACTCCGACGTGGTCAAGGACGACGTGCTCGAAGGCATGACCGCGGTGGTGACCGTCCGGCTGGCCGAGCCACAGTTCGAGGGACAGACCAAGGAGGTGCTCGGCACACCGGCGGCTCGCGGCGTCGTACGCAAGGTCGTGGCCGCCGAGCTGAAGGGCTTCCTCACCTCGACCAAGCGCGCCGAGAAGGCCCAGGCGAAGCTGGTCATGGACAAGGTCGCCGGGGCCGCCAAGACCCGCCTGGCGGCACGCGCGCACCGCGACACCCAACGCCGCAAGAACGCCCTGGAGTCCTCCGCCCTGCCGGCCAAGCTCAACGACTGCCGCAGCACCGACGTGGAGCGTTCCGAGCTGTTCATCGTCGAGGGTGACTCGGCGATGGGCACCGCGAAGGCAGCGCGCGACTCGGAGTTCCAGGCACTGCTGCCCATCCGCGGCAAGATCCTCAACGTGCAGAAGGCGACCGTCGCCGACGTGCTCAAGAACGCCGAGTGCGCCTCGATCATCCAGGTGATCGGCGCCGGGTCCGGACGCACCTTCGACGTCGAGCAGGCACGCTACGGGCGGATCATCCTGATGGCCGACGCCGACTCCGACGGTGCCCACATCCGGTGCCTGCTGGCGACGCTGTTCTTCAAGTACATGCCCGAGCTGGTCACCCAGGGCCGGCTGTTCACCGCTGTGCCACCGCTGCACCGGATCGAGCTGTCCAACCCCAAGAAGGGGATGGACAAGTACGTCTACACCTATTCCGACGCCGAGCTGCAGCGCAAGCTCGCCGAGCTCGCCAAGAAGGGCGTGCGCTGGAAGGACCCGGTGCAGCGCTACAAGGGTCTCGGCGAGATGGATGCCGACCAGCTGGCCGAGACGACCATGGACCCGCGGCAGCGGACCCTTCGCCGGATCACCGCCGACGACGCGGCTCAGGCGGCCGAGGTCTTCGAGCTCCTGATGGGCACCGAGGTCGCGCCGCGCAAGGACTTCATCGTGGCCGGGGCCTACGAGGTCGACGCCGACGCCATCGACACCTGAGGGAGTGGCACCGGCTCGTGGGCTCAGCCCTGGCGGTCCGGCCCCGCGCGCAGGGGGGTGATCCGGACGATGACGCGTTGCTCTCGCTCCATGCCGGCGCGGTACTCGTCCCAGTCGTCGGGCTCGCCGCTGATGTCGCGGTAGTACTCCACCAGCGGCTCCATGGCCTCGGGCAGCGAGACCACCTCGGCGGTGCCCTCGACGTAGACCCACTCGCCGAAGAACTTGTCGCTGAGCACGCAGACCTGCACCCACGGGTCGGCACGCAGGTGCCGGGTCTTGTACGCCGTCTCGCGGCTGCTCACGGTCAGCAGGCCGTGGGCGTCGACACCGACGAGCACCGGACTCTGATGGATGCCACTGGCGCTGCGTGTCGCAATGACGGCGCGGTGGTGTGAGCGGACGAAGTCACGTGCCTTGTCGAGGTCCATGCGGGACAGTCTGTCCGAGCCACGGAAACGGCCTGGGGCGACGGGACGCCCGACCGTCGCACGATCGGGGCGTGGAGCGTACCGGCGTGGAGCAGTGGGTCCGGGACTACGAGCGCGCCTGGCGCTCACCCGGCACCGATTCTGCTCGGCGCGCTCTTCACGGACTCGGCGAGCTACCTGATGTCGCCCTGGCGGGACCCGGTCGAGGGTCTCGCAGCGATCGGGGAGCTCTGGGAGTCCGAGCGGAACGGTCCCGACGAGCGCTTCGACCTGACCTCCGAGGTGGTGGCTCTCGACGGTGACACCGCTGTCGTCCGGGTCGAGATCCACTACCTCACCGGCGACCATCGCTGGCGCGACCTGTGGGTGCTGGTGTTCGCGCCCGATGGGCGGTGCCAGTCGTTCGAGGAGTGGCCGTTCGCTCCGGACCAGCCCGACGGCCACTGACAAGTCGCTAGGCGCGTCGGTCGAGCAGGCCCGTGTCGACGTCGTACAGGAAGCCGCCGACGGCCACCGTCTCGGGGATCAGCGGGTGCGACCGGATGCTGCGGACGTCGTCGCGCAGCGCCGCCTCCTGGTCATCCACGACGCCGAAGTGCTGCCACGACGCGTCCAGCCCGGCGGACTCACCCACGCGGGCGCGGAGCTCCTCGAGCGTGGCGCTGGCCATCGCGCAACGGGTGTGCGGCACGACGAGGATTCGCTCGACCTGCAGCAGGTGCACGCCGAGGACGAGCGCCTCGAGGGCCTGGGGAGTGACGCGGCCGCCGGGGTTGCGGAAGATCTTCGCGTCACCCGGCGCCAGTCCGAGCATTCCCAGAGGATCGATCCGTGAGTCCATGCAGGTCACGATGGCGATCCCCGCGTGGGCCACGCCGTCGAAGCCCGCGAGGTCGAAGGAGTCGGCGAAGGCCTTGTTGGCCGCGAGCACATCGTCGAAGTCGTGATCGGTCACGTGTCAGAACCTACTGCCTCGACGCCGCCCGTTTCTGGGTGGTCCGTTCGGTGAGCCGTCGCTCAGCCGACTCGGAGGGCCCGGTCCGGGGCGATGCTTCGGGTGTCGGCCCCCCGGAAGAGGAGCAGCGCCGCCGCAGCGGCGATGGCCGCACACAGGGCGGCGCCGAGGAAGATCGCCTGGAGCTGTTCGATCCCGGCCTGCTCGATCAGCCTGGTGTACGCCGCACACCGCGTCCTGCCGTCGGTGCAGACCTCACTGGGTGCGGGGATGCCCACCTCGACGGCGTAGTAGCGCCTCAGTCCGATCGTGGTCAGCGCGGAGATGCCCACCAGCATCCCCACCATGCGGGAGACCACGAGAAGCGCACTGGCGACCCCGTGCACCGCGTCGGAGGTGCTCGCCAGCAGGGCGGCGTTGACGGGGGCGAGCGCGAGCCCGAAGCCCAGGCCGGTCATCGCCAGCACCGCCGAGGCGGAGAGGTGCTCGAGGGACTCGAAGCTCCAGCCGGCCATCAGCCAGAACCCCACGGCCGACAGCGCCATGCCGGCGGCGGCAACCACCCCGGCGGGCACGCGCCGGGTCAGTACGCCGCCCACCAGCGCACCGACCGGCAGGGCGATCAGGAACTCCACCAGCACCAGCGCCGCCTTGATCTGCGAGCCGTCGGCGACGGTGATCCGCGCGAAGATCGGGATGTCGACCAGTGCCGCGATCAGAGCCGCCCCGACGAAGAAGCTCACCAGCACCGAGCCCCAGGCCGGCCGCAGCCCGAACGCTCCGTGCGGGATCAGTGGGGCGGGTGAGCGCCGGTTGTGCAGCACGAACAACAGGCCCGCCAGTGCGGCCAGCCCGAGGTAGTAGGGCCCAGCGGGGGAGAACACCTGCACCTCCGGGTCCGCGGTGGCGAAGGCCAGGATGATGCCCCCGAGAGCGACCGACAGCAGACCTGCGCCCACCAGGTCGGCCTCCCGCACGGAGAACCACCAGTCGCGCAGGTCGACCAGCGGGCGGTCGGCCAGCAGCATCCTGGCCAACAGCGCGACAGCGAGCAGTACCGTCACCACCCCGGCCAGGGAGAACCAGATCGATCCCCCGCTGGTGAAGGGCACGAAGGGGGCACCCAGCGCCACCGATGCCACCAGCCCCTCCGGCTGCCACATCACCAGCAGCATCGTCGCGAGGGCGAGGGTGAGCAGCCCGATACCGACCCAGTCGAGTCCGCGCCACCCCCGGGGACGGCGCCCGGATCGCGAGGGAGCGCCGGCGGGGTCTCCTGCGGGCCCGGCGAGCGTGGCGATGGCGGCAGCCAGGACGAGGCCGGCGGCAAGGTTGATCCAGAAGATGTCGCGCCAGGTGCCGAAGGAGAGCACGACGGCGCCGTACAGCGGCCCCAGCACGCTCCCGAGCTCCTGGACCGCCCCGACCACGCCGAGGGGTACGCCGCGACGGTCGGCCGGGTAGAGGTCCGCCACCAGCGCGAGGGTCACCGGGACCAGCCCGCCGCCGCCCACCCCCTGGAGGAACCGGCCGGCGACCAGGCTGCCGAGGTCGTACGCCGCCGCGGTGACCAGCGAGCCGAACGCGAAGATCACCAGCGCGGCGATCAGGACGGGCGTGCGGCCGCGCAGGTCGGCGATGCGGCCGATCAGCGGCAGCATCGCGACGTAGCCGAGCAGGAAGCCACTCACGATCGGGGCGGCCCGCTGGAGCTCGCTGACGCTGAGGCCGACCGACGCCATCATGTCGGGCAGCGATAGCACCACGACGTAGGTGTCTGCGGCGGCGAATGCCACGGCGACCGCGGCGAGACCGAGCAGCAACCGCGCGGAGCGGCCGGGACCTGTCGGGGCGAGCGTGCTCAACGGATCACGTGGGCGGTGGCTTGATCGTGACGGCCTTGCCGTAGCTGTCGAACGTCACGTCGTAGGTGACGTCCTCGCTGTCGGCGAAGAAGGCGCCGGTGACGCGCACGGTGATCGCGAAGCCCTTGTCGTCGACGCCGACGCGGGTCTTGTAGGTCTTGTCGGCGGCTGCGCTCGGGATGATCTTCTTGACGGCGGCGCCGTCGAGGGTGCCGGAGTAGGTCGTCAGGATCGTCTCGCCCTGGCGGCTCTCACCTGCCTCCTCGAGGTCCTTCAGCTTGGTGAGAAGCCCGGACAGTCCGTTCTCCGGGTCGGCGAAGTCGGCCGGGTCGGGCGCGCCGTACTCCGCAGGGTCGATCGGCCGGAACGTGGTCTGCAGCGGCAGCTTGGCGTACACCTTGCCGCCGACGGAGGTGACCGGGACGGTGGCCGTCAGTCCGCTGAGCACCACCTTGACCTCACCTTCGAACGCCGGCTCGCTGGTCAGGTCACCGGTCGCACCGAGGACCCCGTTGCCCGAGGCCGGAGTGGCCTTGGTGGAGAGCACCAGGTGCACGCTGCTCGTCTCGTCGAGGTTCTTCTTGGCGGTGGCCATCACCTCGCTCGGGCTCTTCTCGTCGTCGCCACCACCGCCACCACACCCGGAAAGGACCAGTGCCGCGGCCAGGCCGAGGGCGAGGGAGGCGTGGGTGCGGTTGCGCCGGGGACGGCGGGAGAGGAAGGGAGGACGCATGGACTCAGCCTGCCATGTGGGCGGTGGCTCTGTTGGCACCGGCAGGACCCTGCGACCGCTCAGCTCGCGAAGGTGCGCACGTCGATGCCCCTGGTCGCGGCCCCGCGGAACACGACGAGCGCCACCAGCCCGGCCACGACGCAGCAGACGGCTGCGCCGAGGAAGATCGTCTGCAGCTGCACGAGACCGGTCTCGCGGATGAGCAGCGTGTACTCGGCACATCGGGTACGGCCGTTCTCGCACACGTCTGCCGGCGCCGGGAGGTCCACCTGCGCCGCGTAGTAGCGACGCAGCCCGATGGTGGTCAGGGCGCTCACACCGACCAGCTTGCCGACCGTCCGCGCGACCACAAGCAGCGCGCTGGTCACGCCGTGCACGCTGTCGCGAGTGGAGGCGAGCAGCGCTGCGTTGGTCGGTGCCATCGCGAGGCCGACGCCCAGGCCGCCGAGCACGAGCGGCACGGTGGACAGGGGGTTGGTGAGGGACTCCAGGCCCCACTGGGACATCCAGGCGAAACCGGTGCCGCTGGCGGCCATTCCGCTGGCCGTGACGATGCCCGCAGGTGCGTGGTGGGACCACCAGCCACCGAGGAAGGCGCCCACAGGGAGCCCCACGAGGAAGCGGACCAACACGAGCGCCGCTGCGAGCTGGGAGTCGCCGTGCACCGTGATCCTGGCGAAGATGGGGATGTCTACGAGCGCGGCGATGAGCGCTGCGCCGACGAAGAAGCTGACCACCAGTGCACCCCACGCAGGCATTGCGCCCAACGCACCGGCGGGGACCAGCGGGTTCTGCACGGCACGGTTGCGACGCCAGAAGCCGACGGTCGCCAGGAGGCTGCCGCCGAGCAGCCAGGGCCCTGCGGGCGAGAGCACCTGGACTTCAGGGTCCGCGGAGGCGAAGGCGAGGATGATCCCCGCGAGCGCAGTCGCGAGCAGCCCGGCGCCGAGAACGTCGACCCTGGCCAGCAGCGATCGCCAGTACCTCAGGTCCACGACAGGAGAGCGCGCCTTCAGCGACCGCAGAACGAACAGCGCGCACAGGACGTAGGCAGTGAGCGCCAGGGGCGAGAACCACCGCGTCGTGCCGGCGAGTGGGACGAACCCCAGTCCGAGCGTCACGCTCTCAGTCAGCGGTGCAGGTTGCGTCATGACCAGCAGCAGGCACGCCAGGATGCCGCCCGCGAGTGCCAGCCCGAGCCTGTCGGGGATGTGCCAGGGACCGGCTCTGCCGGAGGTGCCGCCACTCCGGCGGATGACGAAGGCCAGCACGAGTCCGGCCGCGAGGTTGATCAGGAAGATGTCGCGCCAGGTGCCGAAGGAGAGCACCACGGCGCCGTACAACGGGCCGATGACGTTGCCGAACTCCTGCACCGCGCCCACCACTCCGAGAGGCACCCCGCGACGATGTGGTGGGTAGAGCTCGGCCACCAGCGCCAGCGTCGCTGGCAGGAGGCCACCACCGCCGACGCCCTGAAGCACCCGACCCGCGACCATCGAGGGCAGGTCATACGCCGCCGCGGTGATGAGGGACCCCAGCGAGAACAGCATCAGCGAGCCGACGAGCACCGGGACGCGGCCGTGGAGGTCGGCGATCCGACCCACCAGGGGCAGCGCCCCGACATACCCCAGCATGAAGCCGGAGATGATCGGGGCCCCGCGCTGAAGGTCCTCTGCCGAGAGCCCCGAGCCGACCATCATCTCCGGCAGGGCGAGCACCACCACATAGGTGTCGGCGGCGGCGAAGGCGACCGCTACCGCTGCGAGGACCAGCAACAACCGACCCACAGGGTCGACGTCGTCGCGGGCCTCGCGGGCGCTCACGGTCCGACGGGGTCCGTGGAGTCGCTCGTCGTTGTACCCGGGAGCACGGCTGCGACGGGGCCGGCACATGCGACGAGTGGCTGGCTACCCGGGGTCCCGGATCCGTCCCGACGAGCGACCGGGTCGGGCAGGTCCACCGGAGCCCCGCTGTCCGCGGCCGCGCGCGCCGGGGCCGGTCCCGCCCAGGCGAAGACCAGCTGGTCCTCACCGCGCAGGAACCGGTGGCAGCGGACCCCGCCGGTGGCGCGGCCCTTGGGTGGGTACTCCTCGAACGGGGTGACCTTGACCGAGCCCGCCTCGGTGCCCGGGAGCGCCGAGCTCGCGCCCGAGACCGAGACGAGGACCGCGGTGTCCGGGTCGAGGACGGTGAACGAGACCACGCTGGCGCCGGCCGCCAGCTTGATGCCGGCGATCCCACCACCGGAACGCCCTTGCGGGCGCACCTGCGACGCGCCGAAGTGCAGCAGCTGAGCGTCGCTGGTCACGAAGCACAAGGTCTCCTCACCCGACCTCAGCTCCGTGGCGCCGACGACCTCGTCGTCGTCCTTGAGGGTGATGACGTCCCAGTCGTCCCTGTTGGAGAGGTACTCCGGGTTCACTCGCTTGACCACGCCCTGCTTGGTGCCCAGGGCCAGGCCGGGCGAGCCGGGTTCGAAGCTGGTCAGGGTCAGTGCCCGCTCACCGTCGAGCGTGACGAACTCACCGACCGGTGCTCCGCCCTGGAGGTTCGGATGGGTCGCGGTGCTGGGCAGCGTGGGCAGGTCGAGGACGCCGAGCTTGACCACGCGACCGGCCGAGGTGACCACCCCGACCTCACCGCGCGCGGTCGCGGTGACCGCGGAGACGATCACGTCGTGCCGGGTCCGTGAGTCCGCGTGCCCGTCGGCACCGCCGGGCGGCTCGAGCGTCGTGGTCCGCGCGAGCAGGCCGGAGGAGGACAGGAACACGTAGCAGGGGTCGTCGGCGACCTCGAGCGGCGTCGCGCTCGCCGTGCTCGTCTGGCCGGAGGCCTCCAGCAGGACCGTGCGGCGCGGGGTGCCGAAGGTCTTGGCGACCTCGGCCAGCTCGTCGGAGACCACCCCGCGCAACCGGGACTCGTCCGCGAGGATCTCGTCGAGCTCGGCGATCGTGCGCAACAGCTCGTCACGTTCCTTGTCGAGCTCGATCTTCGAGAACTTGGTCAGCCGGCGCAGCGGCATGTCGAGGATGTAGTTGGCCTGGATCTCGCTGAGGTCGAAGACGTCCATCAGCCGGCCGCGGGCCATCTCGGCGTTGTCGCTGGACCGGATCAGCTGGATGACCTCGTCGATGTCGATGATCGCCAGCAGGAGCCCGTCGACGAGGTGCAGCCGGTCGGCGGCCCGGCCGCGCCGGAACGTCGAGCGCCGGCGTACGACCTCGAAGCGGTGCTCGAGGAAGACCTCCAGCATCTCCTTGAGCCCGAGGGTGCGCGGCTGGCCGTCGACGAGCGCGACCGCGTTGATGCCGAACGACTCCTCCAACGGAGTGCTCTTGAACAGCTGCTCGAGCAGTGCCTCGGGGTGGAAGCCGTTCTTGACCTCGATGACCAGCCGGAGACCCTTGGTGCGGTCCGAGAGGTCCTTGACGTCCGCGATGCCGACGAGCTTCTTGGTCTGGACGAGCTTCTTGATGGCAGCGATGACGCGCTCGGTGCCCACGCCGTAGGGGAGCTCGGTGACCACGATGCCCTTGCGGCGGGCGCTGACCGACTCGATCCTGGTCGTCGCGCGCATCCGGAACGAGCCTCGTCCGGACTCGTAGGCGTCACGGACCCCCTCGAGGCCGATGATCTTGCCGCCCGTCGGGAGGTCGGGGCCGGGGATGAAGCGCATCAGCGCGTCCAGGTCGGCCTTGGGGCTCTTGATCAGGTGGCGCAGCGCCTGCACCACCTCGACGAGGTTGTGCGGGGCGATGTTGGTGGCCATGCCGACGGCGATGCCGGTCGCCCCGTTGACCACGAGGTGCGGGATCGCGGCGGGGAGCACCGACGGCTCCTGCTCACGGCCGTCGTAGTTGCCCCGGAAATCGACGGTGTCCTCGTCGATCGTCGCTGTCATCGCCACCGCAGCCGGTGCCATCCGTGCCTCGGTGTAGCGCATCGCGGCCGGCGGGTCGTCCGGCGAGCCGAAGTTGCCGTGCCCGTCGACGGTCGCCAGCCGCATCGACCAGGGCTGGGCCATCCGGACGAGCGCGTCGTAGATCGCGCCGTCGCCGTGCGGGTGGAAGCGACCCATGACCTCGCCGACGACCCGGGAGGACTTCACGTGGCCGCGCTCGGGGCGCAGGCCCATGTCGTGCATGCCGTAGAGGATCCGGCGCTGCACCGGCTTCAGCCCGTCCCGGGCGTCCGGGAGGGCGCGGGAGTAGATGACCGAGTAGGCGTACTCCAGGAAGCTGGCCCGCATCTCGTCGCCGACGTCGATGTCGACGATGTGTTCCTCGAAGTCCTCCGGGGGCGGTGCGGTGCGACGGGCCATGGGCCGATTCTCCCAACAGCCGAATCCGAACGGGTCGGGGGCACGCCGTCGACGTGCCCCCGACCCGTCCCGGTCTCGCCTCAGTCGCGGTGGCGGACGCCGGAGGCGACGTCCACGACCTGCTCCCGGGTGAGGCTGGAGGGAGCCAGCAGTGAGAACGCCTGACCGTCGCTGGTCCGTCCCTCGAGCACCCAGTCGTCAGACTGCCGCCCGAGCAGCGCGTCCTCGCCGTTGACCTGCACCTTGCTGACGTCCGTGACGCCGTAGTCGTCGAGGTCCGAGGAGAGCCGCGGGAGCAACGAGACGGTGAGGCGCCGGCCGTCACCGCTGTACTCCACGGTGCGGTTGGAGTGGTACGCCGAGACCTGCCAGCCGCGCGGAGCCAGGGTGAGGCTGAGCGGGACCCGCTGAGCACGCTCGACCAGCGAGCGTGCCACCTCCTCGACCGTGCTCGGGTCGGCGTACGGGCCGCGACCGGTGACGCCGAGGACCTGACCGTCAGCTTCCTCCCAGGCCAGGGTGAAGGTGTGTGCCGCGGTGCTGAAGGCGAGTGCGTCGCGGGCGCCGAGGGCCACGTGCCCGGCGTCGGCGGGCACGGTCCAGTGCTCCATCGAGTCGGGGGCGATCACCGTCAGCGTGGCGCCGCCGTTTCCGTAGCGAGCCAGGGCGAACCCGGGGTCCAGCTCGAAGACCGGATCGCCGAGGTCGGCCGGCAGCGAGGTCGGCGTCACCGGGAACGTGAGTGGGTCGATCCGGGCCAGGGCGGTCTCGCCACGACCCAACAGGCTGGGGGCGAGCAACGCGATGGCGGCGACGGCCGCGGCGAGCGACCCCGCGGCCAGCACCCGGCGACCTGTGCCGCGGCGCCCGGGGCGCAGCGGCCGTGAGGGCTGGAGTGGGCGCGCGCCCCGCTCCTCGGCGATCCCCGCCAGCAGCGCGGTCCGCGCCTGCTCGCGTGCGGCAGGGTCCAGTCGAGTGGCAGCGGGTCCCAGGGAGCGCAGGAGCTCGATCTCGTCGGTGTGGTTCATCGCAGGTCTCCTGTGGTCGTGTCGAGGGGAGCAGAGAGGTGGCCGAGATCGGCACGCAACCGGTGTCGTGCCCGGTGCAGCCGCGACCGCACGGTCCCCAGCGGGATGCCCAGGGCCACTGCGACCTCGGGGTAGGTCAGGTCGCCCCAGGCGACGAGCAGCAGCACCTCCCGGTCCCGGGGCTCCAGGGCTGCAAGCGTGGCCGCGAGCAGGGGCCGCAGCCCGGTGGCGTCGAGGCGATCGAGGACCCCGTCCCAGTCCGTGTCCGGTTCGGGCGGCGTTCCGGTCCGGGCGAGAAGCCGGTAGCGGGTCGCCTCGGCGCGGGAGTGGCGACGAACCAGGTTGGCCGCGATGCCGAACAGCCACGGGCGTACGTCGGGTGTCTCGGGTCGGTACGACGCGCGCTTCGCGAAGGCGGTCAGGAACACCTCGCTGAGGAGGTCGTCGGCCAGGTCGCCGACCCGTCGGCTCAGGTAGCCGTGCACCACGCGCGAGTGGCGCTCGAACAGCTCGGCGAACGCCTCGGGGCGAGTCAGGGACTCCGCCACCACGTCGCGGTCAGGAACGGGTGGCACGGGTTCTCCCGAGGAAGGTGGAGGATGCACGCAGATGGTCGTCATACCCCTACATCGCGCGAGCCGCCCGAGCAGTTCACGACACCCGCCCGGTGAGGCGGACGGTACATTTCAATCGTGACCGCCCAGGACACAGACCCCGCAACTCCCTCGCCCCGGGACTATCCCGAGCACTGGGAGGCCGACGTGCTGCTCCGGGACGGCAAGACCGCCCACCTGCGGCCGATCCTGGCCGACGACGCCGAGCGGCTCGTCCACTTCTACGGCCAGGTCTCGGAGCAGTCGAAGTACTTCCGGTTCTTCGCGCCGATGCCGACCCTCTCCGATCGGGACGTGGAGCGGTTCACCACGGTCGACCACCGCGAGCGGGTGGCTCTCGTGATGACCGTGGCCAGTCACATCGTCGCGGTCGGGCGCTACGACGTCGTGGAGCGGATCGGCGGCAGCTCGCGCGCCGAGGTGGCCTTCCTGGTGCAGGACGACCACCAGGGTCGCGGCATCGGGCAGCTGCTGCTCGAGCACCTCGCCCAGGCCGGGCGCGAACGAGGGGTGGACCGGTTCGTCGCCGAGGTGCTTCCCGACAACCGCCGGATGATCCAGGTCTTCCGCGAGCAGGGCTACCAGGTCAAGGGCGGTTGGGACGAGGGGGTGATGCACCTCGAGTTCGACATCGACCCGACCGAGACCTCCATGGGCGTCATCGCTGCGCGCGAGCACCGCTCCGAGGCGGCCTCGATCGCCGCGTTCCTCAACGCCAAGAGCGTCGCGGTGATCGGTGCGTCGCGGCGCAGCGACACCATCGGCGCGGTGCTGGTGCGCAACCTGGTGCTCGGTGACTACGGGGGCCGGGTCTACGTGGTGAACCCCGCCGCCGACGCGGTGGCCGGGATGCCGGCGTACTCCACCGTGGGCGACATCCCCGGCGACGTGGACGTGGCGATCGTGGCCGTGCCCGCGGAGGCGGTGCAGGACGTCGTGCTCGACTGCGCCGCCAAGGGCGTGCACGGCCTGATCGTCATCTCCAGCGGCTTCGCCGAGACCGGTGAGGAGGGCCGCAAGCGCCAGCGACGCCTGGTGGGTCTGGCCCGGTCCTACGGGCTCCGCCTGATCGGCCCCAACTGCCTCGGTGTCATCAACACCGCCACCGGCATCTCCTTGAACGCCTCCCTCGCCCCGTTGATGCCGCCCCGGGGACGGGCGGGCTTCTTCTGCCAGTCGGGGGCTCTGGGCACCGCGATCCTCGAGAAGGTCAGGGGCCGCGGTCTCGGGCTCTCCACGTTCGTCAGCGCGGGCAACCGCGCGGACGTCTCCGGCAACGACCTGCTCCAGTACTGGGAGGAGGACAAGGCCACCGAGGTGGTGCTGCTCTACCTGGAGTCCATCGGCAACCCCCGCAAGTTCTCCCGCATCGCGCGGCGGGTCTCGCGGGCCAAGCCGATCATCGCGGTGCGTTCGGGTCGTACGACGCAGGGCGTGCCGATGGGGCACGCGGTCCGGCACATCGCGGCACCACCGGAGGCCGTCGACGCGATGTTCCGGCAGGCCGGGATCATCCAGGTGGACACCCTCGACGAGATGTTCGACGTGGCCCAGCTCCTCGCGCACCAGCCGTTGCCCGGTGGCTCCCGGGTCGCCATCGTCGGCAACTCCGACGCGCTCGGCCTGCTGGCCGTGGATGCCGCGGTCGCCAACGGTCTCACCGTGACCAGCGCGACCGCCCTGGGCGCCGACGCGACTGCCGAGGACTTCGAGGACGCCCTGGACGCGGCCATCGACGACGACCACGTCGACGGGGTCGTGGCGGTCTACATCCCGCCCCTGGACGCCGAGGGCGAGGAGGTCGCCAACGTGCTCGCGGCCGTGGGGGAGCAGTCCGACAAGCCCCTGGTCTCGACATTCCTCGGCCGCGAAGGAGTGCCCGAGCTCCTGCGGGTCCCCGACCTGGCCGGGCACACGGCCGGCCGGGGCTCGGTGCCGTCCTATCCGGCCGTCGAGGCGGCGGTACGCGCCCTCGCCCGTGTCGTGGACTACGCGGCCTGGCGACAGCGGCGCGACGACACCGTGGCGGTCCTCGACGGCATCGAGCTCGAGGACGCCAGGAGGCAGGTCAACGAGCTGCTGATGCTGCACCCCGACGGCCACGACCTGAGCGACGCCGAGCTGCGGACACTCCTGGGCAGCTACGGCATCGAGCTGTGGGAGCGGGTCCCGGTGGCCACTGTGGAGGAGGCCGTCGAGGCGGGCGGACGTCTCGGCTGGGACGTGGTGCTCAAGGCGACCGCCGAGCGGTTGCGGCAGCGGCCCGACCTGGCGCACGTGCTGCGCAACATCGACGACGAGTCCGAGATGCGGGACGCGTGGGAGTCCCTGCTGGAGATCATCACCGACCCCAGCGACGCCGACTTCGTGGTGCAACGCACGGCTGCGCCGGGTGTGCCGGTGGCGGTTGCGGGCCTCGAGGACCCACTCTTCGGGCCGGCGGTCTCCTTCGGGGTCTCAGGCGCGTTGACCGACCTCGTCGGTGACCGCGCCTACCGGATCCCGCCGTTGAGCCCGCTCGACGCAGCCGAGACCGTGCGCTCCATCAAGGCCGCACCGCTGCTCTTCGGCTACCGGGGCAGCGACCCGGTCGACGTCGCCTCGGTCGAGGATCTGCTGCGCCGCGTGGCCCAGCTCAAGATCGACCTGCCGCAGATCCGTGCCATCGACCTGATGCTCGTGCACGCGACCGTGAGCGGGGTACGTGTGCTGCACGGGACCGCCCGCGTGGAGCAGGTGAGCGAGCCGCGCTCGGACCTGTACGTACGCCGGCTCACGTCCCCACCCGAGGACACGTTGCCCGGTTGAGGCGCCGGCCAGCAGGGAGGCTGCCGCCCCGGCGAACGCGTGACAGACTGAGGCCATGCGTTCAGTCACCTCACAGGATCGCTTCGACGACCTCGTCGTCGCGATCGAGAAGACCGGCTACTACCCCCAGGTGGTGGCAGCCGGTGTCCGGTCGGCCGTGTCGCGGGAGAACGTCACCGCGTTCCTCGTGCACCACGAGCCGACCATCGACCGCGACGAGGTGCGACGGCACATCACCGTGGTGGTGCTCACCGACACGCGGCTGATCCTGTGTCACACCGATGAGCACGCTCCCGACGACCTGCTCCCCGAGCCCTACACCTCGACCTCGACCGAGGCGATCACGCTGGCCTCGGTGCGTTCGGTCGTGGTGAACCGCATGGTCGCCAACCCGGCCGCGTTCGACGGCGGGGGCGGAGGCGAGCCCGTCCCCAGTGAGGCGGTGCTCACCGTCGGCTGGGGTGGAATCAACCGCATCGACCTGGAGCCGGCGGCGTGTGCCGACCCGGAGTGCGACGCGGACCACGGCTACACCGGCATGGTGGTCTCCGACGACTTCTCGCTGCGCGTGAGCTCGGCGGCGGACGGCCAGACGGCAGTCGATGACCTGCTGACGTTCGCCGAGAGCCTGTCGGCTCGCACCCAGAGCTGAGCGTGACAGCTCCGCCCGGACCGGCCTTCGTCGAGCCCGAGTACTCCGGCTCCGGTTCACCGGCCGCGGCGGGCCGCACCCTCGGCGACGTCCTTCCAGCCGTGGCCACCGCGCTCGGTGTCCCGGTCGGGTTTCACGAGACCGCGCTCGAGCTGCCGCCCGCGCCGGCGTACGTCGTGATGCTGATCGACGGCCTCGGCTACGACCTGCTCGCCGAGCACCGCGTCCAGGCGCCGTACCTGCACTCGTTGCTGGGTGAGGCCCCGGCGACCTGCGGAGTGCCTTCGACCACCGCCACCTCACTGACCTCGCTCGGCACCGCGCTGACCCCCGGACAGCACGGCCTCGTGGGGTTCACCTCACGGGTGCCGGAGACCGGGGCGCTGTTGAACTCGCTGTTCTGGGACCAGCCCGTCGACCCGCTGGAGTGGCAACCGAACCCGACCGCCTTCGCCCGGCTCGCGTCCGCGGGCGTGCACACCAGCGTGGTGAGCAAGAGCGAGTTCGCCGGCTCCGGGCTGACCAGGTGCGGCCAGCGCGGTGCGGAGTTCGTCGGCGCCGACGACGTCGCCGAGCGGATCGCCGGTGCGGTCGCGGGTGCCGCGCGGCGACCGTCGCTGACCTACGTCTACGACGGTGACCTGGACTGGCACGGCCACCGGGCCGGGGTCGACTCCCAGCGCTGGCGGGCCCAGCTGCGCGACATCGACGAGGACGTCCAGGAGCTGCGTGAGGAGCTGCCCGACGACGTGCGGCTGCTCGTCGTGGCCGACCACGGGATGGTCGACTCCAGCAAGGAGACCCACATCGACGTCGACGCCACCCCGGAGCTCCGGGACGGCGTCACGCTGCTGGGTGGCGAGGCGCGCTTCCGGCACGTGTACTGCCGCGGCGGCGCGGTCGAGGACGTCGCGGCGACCTGGCGCGCGGTCCTCGGCGACAAGGCGACCGTGCTCACCCGCGGGGAGGCGGTCGAGCGAGGCTGGTTCGGCCCGGTCGAACCCAACGTGCGGCTGCGGCTCGGAGACGTCGTGGTCGCGGCCCATGACTCCTGGGCCCTGATGAGCTCGCGCGACTTCGCCTACGAGATGACGCTGATCGGCCTGCACGGTTCGCTGACCTCCCGCGAGATGCACATCCCGATCCTGGTCGGCTGAAGAAGCTCGCCGACCGGGCACTAGATGTCGCCCCGAGTCGCCGACCGGGCACTCGTGGCCGCCGCGCCAATCGCCGACCGGGCACTAGATGTCGCCCCGAGTCGCCGACCGGGCACTCGTGGCCACGGTCTACACAACCGTCGACGGCTGTGCCGGGCGCTCCTAGGTTGGACGGGTGCCCATCACCTCGACCGAGAAGCTGCTCACGCCGGCGTTCTGGGCACTCACTCTGGCCGACCTGTTCTACTTCACCGCCACAGGTGTCCTGCTCGCAGTGACCCCGCTGTTCGTGGTCGGGCCGCTCGGCTCCGACAAGGCGGGAGTGGGCCTCGCCATCGGGGCGTTCAGCGTGACCACGCTGGCGCTGCGTCCGTTCGTCGGCAGGTGGACAGACCGAGTCGGTCGACGCGCGCCGCTGGTGGCAGGTGCGGCGCTGTGCGCCGTACTGGTGACCGGCCATCTGCTGGTCGACTCGCTGATCCCGCTGATCGTGCTGCGTCTCTTGCTCGGCGTCGCCGAGGCGCTCTTCTTCGTGGCGGGCTTCGCTGCGTTGGCTGATCTCGCGCCGGCCGGGCGAGCGGGCGAGGCGCTGAGCCTGAACTCGCTGGCTTTGTTCGTCGGGATCGCGATCGGACCGCTCGTCGGCCAGGCGCTACTGCGGCTCGGGGGTTACCGCGCAGCGTGGCTGGGGGCTGCCGGCCTCGCGACGGTCGCAGTAGTGATGGCTCTGCGAGTCCCTGAGACGCGTTCGCCCTCTGCCGGCCGGGAGCCGACCCCCTTGGTGCACCGTGGAACGCTGCGCCCTGGCCTCGTGCTCCTGATCGGTGTGGCGTGCATGTCCGGGTTCCTCGCCTTCGCCGTGCTCCGTGCGCGCGAGGTGGGACTGGACGCGTGGAGCCTGGTCCTGCTGGTCTTCGGGGCGGTGGTGATCGGCTGTCGCGTGCTCTTCCGGACACTCCCGGACCGAGCCCCGGCCCTCGCGCTCGCCGCCGCGTCGCTGGCTGCGCTCGGCACCGGTCTGCTGATCATGGCCGTGTTGCCCCACCCGACTGGGCTGCTGCTGGGAACGGCGGTTTCGGCCGTGGGCGTGGCTTTCCTGACCCCGGCGATCTTCGCCATGGTGTTCGCCCGCGTCGATCCTGGCGAACGCGGGAGCGCGGCCGCGAGCCTGAGCATCTTCATCGACGTGGGACTCGGAGGCGGGCCGATGCTGCTCGGGCTGGTTGCGGCCCGTTCCGGGACATCCGTCGGCTTCGCCGTGGCGGGCGGGGCCGCCTTCGGTGTGGCTCTCCTGATGACAGTGCGTGCCACGGTGTCGCGGTCCGGGTCAACGACGCCGAGGAAGGCCGCGGCGTGACACGTCGGCGGGAAGGACCGGTGTGGCGCCGTACGGCCCACTCGCTCCCCGCGTGAAACTGCCGCTTCCCGCGCGTTGCAACGCGGGGGAAGCGGCGGTTTCACTGGGGACCCCGTGAAACTGTCAGGCGAACGGCAGCGGCTCGGCGATCATCGAGATCGCCCGGGCCCGGGCGGCGGTCATCCGGCGGCGGTGGTGGGCGCGGCAGAGCACCTCGTAGCCGACCTCCGCGGGCTCGTGGATGTCGACGTCGCCGACGACGATCACCTCACCCTCGGTGACCATCTCGCCGTCGGCGGTGCGGGCGTTGTGGGTGGCGCGCTTGCCGCACCAGCACAGCGCCTCGACCTGCAGGACGTGCATCCGGTCGGCGAGCTCGACCAGCCGGCGGGATCCCTCGAAGAGCACGGTCCTGAAGTCGGAGAGGATCCCGAAGGCGAAGACGTCGATCTGCAGCTCGTCGACGATCTTGGCGAGCTCCTCGATCTGAAGGCCTGTGTAGAACTGGGCCTCGTCGCAGATCAGGTAGTCGATCCGGGCGCCGTGCGTCAGCTCGCCGACCACGTAGCGCCAGAAGTCGAAGTGCTCGTCGACCTCCGCGGCGTCGTGCGTCAGGCCCAACCGGGAGGAGATCAGCGCCTGACCGGCGCGGTCGTGGGTGGTGAAGATCCGCCCCGTGCGCCCGCGGGCCGCGTGGTTGTGGTTGGTCTGCAGCGCGAGCGTGCTCTTCCCGGAATCCATCGTGCCGGTGAAGAATTGGAGTTCAGCCATCGGGGAGGATCATGCCATGCAGCCCACCGGTGTCCGACCACTGATCGACGTCGCGGAGCTGGCCTCACTGCTCGGACATGAGGGTTGCGCGGTGCTCGACGTGCGCTACCGGATCGGGGGACCGAACGGGGCCGAGGAGTTCGCCGGTGGACACATCCCGGGAGCCGCGTACGTCGACCTGGACACCGCCCTGGCAGCTCCCTCGGGCACCGGTGGGCGCCACCCGCTGCCCGACGTGGCCGTCTTCGAGGCCGCCATGCGGGCGGCCGGGGTCCGGGACGCCCGTCCGGTCGTGGTGTACGACGACTGGGCCGGTCGCGCGGCGGCCCGGGCGTGGTGGTTGCTGCGCTGGGCCGGGCACGCCGACGTCCGGGTGCTCGACGGCGGGTGGGCGGCGTGGTGGCGGGCGGGGCTGGAGGTCTCGACCACTGCGGCCGAGCCGCCGCCGGGCGACTTCACCGCCCGAGCAGGCGGGCTCCCGACGGTCCAGGCGCCCGACGTGCTCGCGCTCGCCGAGCGGGGCGTGCTGGTCGATGCCCGCAACCCGGAGCGCTTCAGCGGCGAAGAGGAGCCGATCGATCCCGTCGCGGGGCACATCCCGGGCGCCGTGAACGTCCCGACGGGCCACAACCTCGCTCCCGACGGCCGGTTCCGCTCACCCGAGGAGCTGCGCGAGATCTACGCTGCGGCCGCGGGCCGGGAGACCGCGGCCTACTGCGGCTCCGGGGTGACGGCCACCCACGACATCCTGGCCATGGCCGTCGCCGGCATCGAGGCGGCGCTCTACCCCGGCTCCTGGAGCGAGTGGGTCTCCGATCCCGCCCGCCCCGTCGCCACCGGCGCCTGAGGCGCACGGTCAGCGACCACCGAGTCCCGGACCCGGAGGATGGCGGCCACCGAAAGGTCGACGTCGTGCTCGGTGGTGCTGTGGTTCGACACCGAGATCCGCATGTAGCGACGCCCACGCCAGCTGGTGCCGCCCATCCAGCAGGTGCCGTCCCGCTGCACCGCCGCGACCACCGCGTCGGTGACGGCGTCGTCACCGAACGAAACGAGGACCTGGTTGAGCACGACCTCGTTGACGACCTCCGCGCCCGCGGCACCGAGCTGGTCCGCGAACCGGGTGGCGAGCCGGCAGCTCTGCTCCACCAGGTCCGCGACACCACGGCGACCCAGCTCGCGGATCGCTGCCCAGACCGCGAAACCGCGCGCCCGGCGCGACGATGCGAGCACCAGGTCGCTCCCACTCGAGGCGCCCTCGCCGGATCCGACCAGGTACGCCGCGGTGTACGACGCCGCTGCGGCGTGCACGTCTGGGCGGGAGACGAACACCAGGCCGGAGTCGTAGGGGACGTTGAGCCACTTGTGCGCGTCGCAGCCCCACGAGTCAGCCTCCTCGAGGCCGGCCACCAGGTGCGCCCGATCGGGGGCCGCCGCCGCCCACAGCCCGAACGCCCCGTCGACGTGCGCCCACGCCCCGTGCTCGTGGGTCATCGGGACGGCGCGACGCAGGTCGTCGCAGGCGCCGGTGTTGACGTTCCCCGACTGCAGGCAGACGATCGTCGGCCCCGAGGTCACGGCGAGCAGCTCGGCGAGGTGGTCGGCGTCGATGGAGCCGTCGGTCGCCGCCCGGACGGGCCGCACTGCCTTGTTCCCCAGTCCGAGCAGGCGCAGCGAACGGTCGATCGTGGCGTGCCGCTCCTCGCTGGCGAGCACCGTGAGCGGTGGCGCACCGGTCAGACCCTCCTCCTCGACGTCCCAGCCCGCCTCGGCCAGCACGTGGTGACGGGCGGCGGCGAGCGCGACCGTGTTCGCCTCCTGGGCGCCGGTCACGAACCCGACGGACGCGGACGCCGGCACCCCCAGCAGCTGCTTCGCCCAGGTGCCGGCGACCTGCTCCGCCGCGATGGCGGCCGGTGAGAGGGTGGCGTTGAAGGCGCACTGGTCCCACCCGGCCGCCAGGATGTCGGCGCCCATCGCCGCGGGCAGCGAGCCGCCGATCACGAAGCCGAAGAACCGTGGTCCGACGGACGCCACCAGTCCGGGCTCGGCCGCGATCGCCAGCTCGTCGACCACCACAGGGGCGCTGGTCGGGCCCTCGGGGAGGGGCTCGTCGAAGCCGGTGCGAACAGCGGCCACGTCGGCACCGGGTGCCACCTTTCGGTCCGGCAGCGACTGCCGGAACCGTCTCACCGCACCGGTGGCACGCACCAGCACGTCTTCGACATCGTCCATCTGGGCAAGTTACGCCGTGCGGTGCGCGCTGAACAGCGCCCGGGTGCCCAGCCGGCGGGCGCGGCCCTAGGCTCGAGCGCGTGCCGCCTCCGTCCCGTCCGCTCGCGCTGTGGCTGGCCAGCCACCCGGCCCCGGGCTCCGCGGTGACCGTGTTGACGGCCCTGCTGGCTGTCGGTGCCGGTCACCGGCTCGGCACGGGTCTGCTGGTCACGGCGGCGGTCGGCGCCGGCCAGCTCAGCATCGGTTGGTCCAACGACCTCATCGACGCGGCGCGCGACCGGCACGTGAGCCGCTCCGACAAGCCGATCGCGCGTGGAGACCTGGATGCCGCGCTGGTGCGCACCGCCACCGCCGTAGCGCTCGCCGGCACCGTGGTGCTCTCGCTCGCCTGCGGTCTGGCGTCCGGGCTCGTCCACCTGGTGCTGGGCGTGGGCTCGGGCTGGGCCTACAACCTCGGGCTGAAACGCACGCCCTGGTCACCGGTGCCCTACGCGGTGGCCTTCGGCTCGCTTCCCGCGGTGGTGACGCTGGCGTTGGACGACCCCCGCCTCCCGCCCCTCTGGACGTTCGCCGTCGGAGCCTTGCTGGGGGTCGGTGCCCACCTGCTCAACGTGCTGCCCGACCTGGCCGAGGATGCCCGGACCGGCGTCCACGGGCTGCCTCATCGCCTGGGGGAGCGGCGGGTCCGGGTCGTTGCCCCGCTCGTGCTGCTGGCCGGATCGGTGCTCACCGTCCTCGGTCCGGGGGCCCCGGCATCGGTGTGGCCGTGGTTGGGGCTGGCGGGGTCGGTGCTGCTGGCTGCGCTGGCCGTGGCCGGCAGGGGGCGTACGCCGTTCCTGGCGGCGATCGGGATCGCGTTCCTGGCGGTGGCCGGCCTCCTGTTGCGCGGCTGAACGGGACCTCAGCGGCGGCGGAGCACCACGACCATCAGCGTCACGCCGACCGCGAGACCCACCAGGGCGCCGAGCAGCTCGCCGTACCCCCGGTCGACGGTGAGCCCGATGCGCGAGCCCACCCCGGCAAGCAGCATCGCCACCAGCACCAGACCTGCGCGCAGCCCCATGTCGGCGAAGAAGAGCGAGCTGAACGACCTCGTCGCCCCTCGAGCGTCCAGCGTCGCCACCCCGACGACCGCCTGCGGGGAGAGCGGTCCGTAGATGTGCGGGTAGGTCTCCTCGCCGACGGCCTCGTCGCGCCAGGGGACGCCGAGCCGCTCGGTCTCGATGGTCAGCAGGACGAGGGGCTCGGTCACGTCGGCGTAGTAGCGGTCGAAGACCGCGCGGACCTGCGTCCGGTGGGCGGCGTGCAGATAGCCCTCGTCCGCCAGCGTCCGGCCGCGCGTGGAGGTGGTGTAGGCGCCGCAGGCGCGAGCCGCCTCCCAGTCGGCGACGGTGGCGATGTGGAAGATCCGCATGCGCGCATGGTGTCACCGACCCACCGCGTGCCTGTGGCGTCCCCGGATGCGGGCGGTTCAGGCGGACACGGCCTGGCTGCCCGACCGAGCAGAGACGGGCCGGCTGCCCGCCAGACCCGCCGACTCGACCTCCGACGGGGTGAGTCGGGCCAGCAGGCTCTCGAAGACACCTGCGGCGTCCTGCAGCGGAAGCAGGGCGGCCTCGTGTCCTTGCCAGCCGAACACCTCGGAGCCGTCGAGCTCGTGGCGTTCGAGGGGCTGCGCGCCGGGGTTGACCACCGTGCGGCCGGTGGCCCCGGCCTGCCGGTGCTCGGTGCAGTCACACGCGGCCCGGAGCAGCAAGGTGGTCAGATCGGTGGGCCGCCAGGCGGTGAGCACCAGGCGGGTGCCGCGCGCCGCGAAGTGCAGCACGCGTCCATCCTCGCTCTCACCGTCGAGCAGCCAGAGCGACACCGGGACGGCGTGGCTGGTGGGCAGGACGCCGAAGCCGCGCGCCCGGAGGGCGCGGGTCCAGCTGGTGAACGTCGAAGTCATGGCTGAAGGTTCCTGTGTGTCGGGGCCGCGGACGCATCGAGAGGCGCACCAGCCCGCAGGCTGGTGTCAGCGACAGCGACAACACAGGTTCAGCACGACGACGAGGTTACCAGTGCACGCCCTGGAGGATCCGGGAAAGCACCATCTGGGCAGTGATGGCCTCGTTCTTGCCCTCGCCCGCCTCGCCCTTGGCGGCGGAGGAGTCGGGGAAGACCTGGTAGGCCATGTGCAGGATCCGGAACGAGGACTTGGGGGCGAGGGTGTGCATCAGCGCACCCAGGTTGCCCGTCTTGGTGTTGATCTCGTGCGGGCGGTCGACCAGCGCCGTGATCACCTTGCTGGCAGCCTGCCCCGGGCTGATCGTCGGGAAGCGGTCGTACATCTTGGTCGGCGCGATCATCGGCGTGCGCACCAGCGGCATGTGGATGCTCGTGAAGGACACCCCGTCGCCGATGAGCTCGCTGGAGACCACGTTGGCCCAGGCGTCGAGCGCCGCCTTGGAGGCGACGTACGCCGAGAACCGCGGCGGGTTGGTCAGAACGCCGATCGAGGAGATGTTCACGATGTGGCCGGACTTCTGCTCCCGCATCTTCGGCAGGATCCCCATGACCAGGCGGATGGCACCGAAGTAGTTGAGCTGCATGGTGCGTTCGAAGTCGTGGAACCGGTCCTCGCTGAGCTTGAGCGAGCGCCGGATCGAGCGGCCCGCGTTGTTGACCACGTAGTCGATGTGGTCGAAGTCCTCGCGCAGCTGCTTGGTGAGGGCGTCGATCGCGTCGAGGTCGGAGAGGTCGCACGGGTAGGAGTGCGCGACCCCGCCCTGGCTCTCGATCAGGCGACGGGTCGCCTCGAGCTTCTCCTGTCCGCGCGCCACGAGGATCGGGATGCCACCGGCCTTGGAGATCTGCACGGCCGTGACCAGGCCGATGCCGGAGGACGCACCGGTGATCACCACGTGCCGACCGGCCAGGGCCTTGACTGCGGCCGAGTCGCTCTTGATGGAGTCGTCGAGCATCTCTTCCCAGTAGGACCACAGCGTGTTCGCGTAGGAGTCGAGGTCGGGCACCGAGATGCCGGAGCCTGCCAGGGCCTTCTCCGTCGCGCGGGTCGCGAACACCGAGGAGAACGAGACGTGCTCGAGGACCTCGGGCGGGATGCCCAGTCGCCCGATGGTCTGGTTCAGGACCAGGTGCACCGGCGGCAGTCGCAGCGCGGCGCCGAGGAGGTTGGCCGGACGGAGCGCTCGCGGGAGGGCGCCGGTGGGGAGCTTGGCGGTCACGGTGCGGTCCACGGGCACGGCGAACTGCGGCGCCTTGGCCGCAGCGGCGAAGGTGTTGATCAGCTCCACGGTGTTCATCGGCTCGGGGTTGACCAGGTGGAAGGCCTGCCCGTCGAGGTCCGGCTTGTGCGCGATGTGGTCCATGGCCTTGGCCACGTAGTCCACCGGCACCACGTTGGTGTCACCCAGGTCGACGCCCATGATCGGCATCCAGTTGGGCAGGGTGTCGCGCATCTTCTTGAACAGCGGGAAGAAGTAGTAGGGACCGTCGATCTTGTCCATGGCCCCGGTCTCGGAGTGGCCGACGACCACGGCGGGACGGTAGATCCGCCAAGGGACCGGGCTCTCCTCGCGGACGATCCGCTCGGACTCGAACTTCGTCCGGTGGTACGGCGAGGGCAGACGCTGACCCTCGTCGAACATGGTCTCGTCGAACACGCCGACGTAGTCGCCGGCCGCGGCGACGGAGGACACCTGGTGGAAGTGGCCGGCGTCCAGGCGACCCGCGAGCGCGACGGCGTTGCGTGTGCCGCCGACGTTCATCGTCTCGTTCATCGCGTCGGAGGCGGTCATGTCGTAGATCGCGGCCAGGTGGAAGAAGTGGTCGATCTGGCCCGCGTGGGTGGTGATCCACTGGGGGTCGACGCCGAGGTCGGCCTCACCCAGGTCGCCCACGACCGGGGTCACCCGGTCGGTGTCCCACTCCTCGATGAGGGTGTCCAGCCGGCGCCGGGACCCCTCGCGGCAGAGCACGAAGATCTGACCCTCGCGGTTGTCGATCAGTTCCTGGACGAGAAAGCGCCCGAGAAATCCGGTCGCTCCGGTCACGAAGTAGGTCATGGGCGAAATCCACCGCTCTCGCAGATTGGGAGTGTGTTGGTCATTCAACGCGTCGCGTGGGGTCGCGTCACGTGCTGGCGGTTATATTACCGGCCGGTAACCTAGGCTGTCATCCCCTGCGGGGGTGGGCCTCGTCACTCGTTGGAGCCGCCGCCGAACATGATCTCGTCCCACGACGGGACCGAGGAGCGGCTCTTGCGCTTGGGGGCGGCCTTGCGAGCGGGCTCCTCCGGATCACCCTGGGACCCGGCGTCCGCGTCGTCGGCAGGCACGCCCTGCGGCGTGTCCGTCTCCTCGTCCACGGCCGAGGCCGTCGCGTCCACGGCCGAGGCCTTCGACTCCGCCGGGGCCAGGGGCAGCTCGACGTCGGAGTCGGCGACGGGGGAGGGTTCCTCCGTGGGCAGGTCGAGCGAGGTCTCCACGGGTGCCTCTGCTTCGACGGTCGCGGCCCGCGCAGGCTCCGTGGGCGTCGGCTCGTCCGGCAGGTCGCCGGGAATCGGGGCCGGGGTATCCGTGTGCGTCATCCAGTCGTCGCCGGCGTACTCCTGGTCCGGTGCGGCGGCTGCGAGCGCATCGTCGGCGTCAGGTGTCCCCGCCCCGCGGACCATCTCGATGGCGTCGTCGCCGAGAGGCAGCTCGTCCTGGGAGGGGACCGAGCTCAGTCGCCGTGCCGCAGCTGCCCGACCGACGCCGGGGGCGTCTGCGGCCGCGGGGTCGCGCAGCTCGCCGGTGAGGATCCTGGCGTCGTCGTTCTCGGCCACCACGTAGCGGCCCGGCAGGTCGTGGCTGAACTGCGCGGTGCGGGTCCGACCGCCCAGGTCGAAGCTGGCTTCGAGCGCCCAGCGCCCGTCGGGCTGGCGCCACGCGTCCCAGGCGAGGTCCTCGTCGTGCAGGTCGTGACCGGCGAGGAACAGCTGGGCCGCCTCGGCCAGGCTGCGGCCTGCGGAGGACGACTCGCCGGAGCGTCGACGGATCGAGGCGCTCTGGGCTGTACGGGCGACGTGGGCGCGCTCGGCCAGCACGGGCCCGGCGAAGGCCATGATCGCCTCGACCGTGGTCTGCGCCGCAGCGGCGACCTCTTCGGCGGACTCACCGGCACGGATGCGCGCCTGGATGTCACGGGGGCGCAGTGCGCTTTCCATCTTCATCTCCAACTGGCCGAGTCGTGCGTTCTCGCCACGCAGTGCGGCGCGTAGCCGGGCGTCGACCAGAACGGTGAACTCCTCGCCCGACGGGCCGACCAGCCGCAGTCGCCTGCCGTCCTGGCTCAGCCCCACCGGAGTGAGGTCCTGCATCCGTTGCCGCTCCTTCACGTCGTCCGGGCACGAGCCTACTTCAGCGCGACGCACGCCTGAGCAGGGCGACGCGCCGTACTGCCTCGTGGTGCTGCCGGGCGCCCTAGGCTGCCCCTCATGGCTGAACAGGGCGCGCTGCTGTTGGTGCTCGACCTCAGCGGCATCTTCGTGTTCGCCATCTCGGGTGCCCTCGTCGCGGTGCGCAAGGGGCTGGACGTCTTCGGGGTGCTGGTGCTGGCCGGGACCACGGGGCTGGGCGGCGGGTTCCTGCGCGACGTGCTCATCGACGCGACCCCGCCGGCGGCCCTGAGCGACTGGCGGTACCTGCTCGTGCCCGTGGCCGCGGGGCTGGTCACGTTCGTCTTCCACCCGGCGGTGGGCCGGTTGGAGCGCGTCGTGATCGTCTTCGACGCCGCCGGGCTGGGGTTGTTCTGCGTCACCGGTGCGCTGAAGGCGCAGGACTACGGTCTCGGCCCGGTGCCCGCCGCGTTGATGGGCATGGTGACCGGGATCGGTGGGGGCATGGCCCGTGACCTGCTCGCCGGTCGCGTCCCGGTGATCTTCTCCAGTGAGCTGTACGCCACCCCGGCGCTGCTGGGTGCCCTCTGGGCGGTGCTGGCCCAGGGGTGGGGCGCGCCGATCGCCCTGGTGGCGTTCCCCGGGGTGCTCATCTGCTTCGGGCTGCGGATCCTGGCGCTGTGGCGCGGCTGGCGGGCGCCGCTGCCGCGGGGTCCCGCCAGCGTGTGACCGGCGAGCGACCCAGAGGGAGCCGGACGCGTCAGGCGCTGGGTCGCCTCGGGCGTGGTTCAGGTGATGCCGGGTGCCAGCCGTTGCAGCAGCTCCGTGGCCCGCTGAGTCACCACGTCGAGCGGCGGGGAGACGTCGACGCACCCGCCCTCCTCGTCCGGTTCGAGTGGCTCGAGCGTGTCCAGCTGGGAGGCCAGCAGTGAGGCCGGCATGAAGTGGTCCGGACGCTCCATCCGGCGCTGCAGGACCTCGAGTGGCGCGTCGAGGTGCACGAAGATGGTGCGCTCGCCGGGCCGGCGCAGCACGTCGCGGTAGGAGCGGCGCAACGCCGAGCAGGTGAGGATCGTCGACCGACCGGAGGCGTGGTGCCGGGCCACAGCCTCGGCGAGCGCGTCCAGCCACGGCCAGCGGTCCTCGTCAGTCAGCGGGATGCCCGCCCTCATCTTCGCGACGTTGCTGTCGGGGTGCAGGCTGTCGCCCTCCACGAAGACGAGCCCGTGCGCCTCGGCGAGCGCCGCGGCCACTGTGCTCTTGCCGGTGCCCGATACCCCCATCACCACCACGCTCAGCGGGCCGGTCATGCCGCGCTCCCGGGCAGGCGCGGTGGCTGGCTAGGCTGCCCCACATGTCGACCGTGTACGACGGGGTGCTTGCCGAGCTGGGACCGCGCATCGTCGACGGCTCGCTCCCCGAGGGGGCGGTGATCACCCTGGAGTGGCTCGGGCAGGAGTACGGCGTCTCTCGGACCGTGGCCCGGGAGGTCGCACAGGTCCTCGCCTCGATGAACATCGTCGAGATGCGCCGCCGCACCGGCATCCGGGTGCGGCCGCGGGAGGAGTGGGACTCCTACGCCCCGGCGGTCGTCCGCTGGCGACTCGACGGAGCCGGACGTGCCGAGCACCTGCACGAGCTCGCCCAGCTGCGCACAGCCGTGGAGCCGCACTCCGCGGCGCTGGCCGCCAGCAGGGCCGACACTGCCGCCGGGGCCGAGCTGGTGCGCCTGGCGCACGCGATGGAAGCGGCCGGGGCCGAGGGCGACCTGCGCACGTTCCTGGAGCACGACGTCGCCTTCCACAGGTTGTTGCTGCGGCTCTCCGGCAACGTGATGTTCGCCCGGCTGGCCGACGTCGTGGAGGAAGTGCTCCGCGGCCGCACGGAGCACGACCTGATGCCCGCCGAGCCCAAGCCGGAGGCCAGGCGCCTGCACCTGATGGTGGCCGAGGCGGTCGCAGCCGGGGATGCCGGCGTCGCCCAGGCGGCGATGACGGCGATCTGCACCGAGGTGCTCTCGGAGATGAACCGCGGCCGCTGACGTCGTCACAGCAGGCCGACGACCGGCCACAGCGCAGCCGCGCAGGCGAAGGCGCTGAGCCCGAGAGTCGTCTCCATGACCGTCCAGGTCTTGAGCGTGGTCTTCTCGTCCATCCCGAAGAACCGGCTCACCAGCCAGAAACCGGAGTCGTTGACGTGCGAGAGCACGGTCGCCCCGGCAGCTATGGCCACCACGAGCAGTGCGATGCGCAGGTCGCTGAGACCTGCCGCCTGGGTGGCGATCAGCCCCGCCGTGGTGGTCAGGCTGACGGTGGCAGACCCCTGTGCGACGCGCAGGGCCGTGGCGATGAGGAACGCCTGCAGCAGCAACGGGATGCCGAGACCGGAGAGTGAGGAGGTGAGCGCCTCGCCGATGCCGCTGGCGCGCAGCACGCCGCCGAACATGCCCCCGGCGCCGGTGATCAGGATGACCGCGCAGATCGGGGCGAGGGCCTCGTCGAGGATCGTCGTGGTCTCGGCGAGCGAGCGGTCCCGGCGCCCCAGCACGGCGATCGCCGCCAGCAGGGTGACGAGCAGCGCGACCGGGGTCTGCCCGAGCAGCTGGAGCGCCTCGACGAGCCCGTTGCCCTCGGCGATCGACTCGGTCGCGACGAGCGTGGTCAGCACGGTGTTCAGGGAGATCAGCACCAGCGGCACCACCAGCAGACCGAGCACGACCCCGAAGGCGGGCGGCGTGCCGGTCGACGTGCGGGTGCGGGTCGTCGCGACGGCGGTGCCGTGGTCCTGGGCTACGGACGAGCCGGTGGGGGCGTCGACGCTGCTCGCCGTCTCGGTGCGGCCACCGTTGACCTCGCCGAAGAGCAGGTCGGGCAGAGGTACGTCGATGCGGGCGCCCAGGGCCCGCGAGACGAGGTAGACGCCGACGTACCAGGAGACGATCGCCACGGGGAGGCCGACGAGGAGGATGACGCCGATGTCACCCCCGAGGGAGGTGCCGGCGGCGACCGGACCCGGGTGTGGCGGCACCAGCGCGTGCATGGCCGCGAACGCGCCGGCCGCAGGCAGCGCGTACAGGAGCACCGACCCGCCGAAGCGGCGCGCCACGGTGAGGATGATCGGCAGGAACACGACCAGGCCGGCGTCGAAGAAGATCGGGAAGCCGAACGCCAGCGCCGCGATGCCGAGCGCCAGCGGTGCGCGCTCGGCGCCGAAGCGGTTGATCAGGGTGTCTGCCAGCACCTGTGCCCCGCCGGTGACCTCGAGCAGCCGTCCGAGCATCACCCCGAAGCCGACGAGCAGCGCCACCGACGCGAGCGTGCTGCCGAAGCCGCTCAGCAACGCGGTGGGCACCAACGTCAGCGGGATCCCGGCCGCCACTGCGGTGCCGAGGCTGACCAGCGTCAGCGCGATGAACGCGTGCAGGCGGACCTTGATGATCAAGAACAGCAGGACGGCCACGGCGGCGGCTGCGATCAGCAGCAGCGTGGTGGTGCCGTACGCCGGGGAGATGGCTTCCATCGGGGCTCCAGGATGTGGTGGTGGTCACAACGACGCAGCCCACTGTGGACCAAAGGTAGTACCTTTGCAACCCGTGGTCCGGGATCAGCGACCCAGCACCCGGTCGAGGTAGGGGTTCGTGAACACCCGTTCCGGGTCGAGGCGCTCACGCAGGTCCAGGAACTCCTGCCAGCGCGGGTACGCGGGCGCCAGGTCCTCCGCAGAACGCTGGTGCAGCTTGCCCCAGTGCGGTCGACCGTCGTAGGACCGCAGCACCTGCTCGACCTCGCCGAAGTACGCGCGATGGTCGGTGCCCGCGTTGGTGTGGAAGGCCAGGTAGACCGTCTCCCTGTCGTGGGCGGCCGACAGCGGCACGTCGTCGGCCGGACACGCCCTGACCTCCACCGGGAAGCTGATCCGCCAGCCGCGTCGCTCGATGAGGGCCCGGACCTCGCGCAGGGCATCGAGACCGACCTCCCGGGGAAGCCCGTACTCCATCTCCCGGAACACCACGCCGCGTCGGGAGGTGAAGACGCGGTGCGGGACGTCACGGAAGGTCCGCTCGCCCAGGGCGCGGGCAGCTATCCCGTTGATCCGGGGGATCGCCCCGGGGCGCGCGTTGCCCAGCCGGTTGGTCCAGCCGAAGACGCGGTTGGTCAGGAACTCGTCCTCGAACCACCCGTGGAACCGGCCCAGGGGCTGCACCGCTTCCAGCGTGCGGTTGTTGCGCTTGGTCAGCAGCCGGTCGGTGTGGGGGAACCAGAACATCTCGAAGTGGTGGTTCTCCGCGACCAGCGCGTCGAAGGACGCCAACGCCTCGTCCCAGCCCATGGGGCTCTCGTGTGCCTCCAGCACGAACAGCGGCTCCACCAGCAGCGTGACCGTGGTGAGGATGCCGAGCGCGCCGAGGCCGATCCGCGCCACCTCGAGAACGTCCGCGTTCTCCGAGGCGTCCGCCCGCAGCAGGTCGCCCTCTCCGGTCACCAGCTCCAGCCCGGCCACCTGGGCGCTCAGGGAGGCCACCACCCCGCCGGTGCCGTGGGTGCCGGTCGAGATCGCTCCGGCGACGGTCTGCTCCTGGATGTCACCCATGTTGTGCAACGACAGCCCGAGGCGCTCCAGCGCCTGGTTCAGCTCGTGCAGCGGCGTCCCGGCGAGAACTGTGACGGTCATCGCGTCGCGGTCGACGGCGACGACGCCGCGCAGGCTGTCCGGGCGCAGCAGCAGTCCGTCGGTGACGGCGATGTCGGTGAACGAGTGGCCGGTCCCGGGCATCTTCGCGGTGATGCCCTCGCGGCGTGCGGCGACCACGGCCTCGGCCACCTCGGACGGGTCGTGCGGGCTGGACTCCCGGGCCGGGTGCGCGGTCGCCAGGCCGCTCCAGTTGGTCCACGTGGCCATGCGGGGGAGGTTAGCCCTCCGGTGTGTTCGTTGGCGTGTTTCGGGCTGGCCAGGGTGCGGATCGTGGCTAGCCTCGCCGGATGAGGATCGTGATGGCAGTGTCCATCGGATTGCTGCTCGGAGTGGTCGCCTCGGTCTCGGACCGGCTCGACGACCTCACGGTCGACCCCGTCCGGGTGCCCAGCCTGGACCGGGCCTGACGTGCACATCCTGAGCACCACCATCGTGGCGGACGGGTCGACGCAGGCCGGCAGGCCCTGGGACGCCTGGGCGCAGACCGTGCTCGAGGTGCTCGAGACCGAGTTCCCGTGGGCGGCTGGGCATCTCTCCCTCGGTCCCGACGACTGCGACGTCACGCCGCGTCACCTGCACCCGGCCTTTCACGGCAGCGTCGACTGGCACTCCTCCGTGCACATGCAGTGGTCCGCCGTACGCCTCCTCGGCGGAGCCGGGGAGCACCTGCGCCCGGAGCGGCGCGACCGGTTGACGAGGTTGCTGGACGAGCGGCTCACCGCCGAGCACGGGGCGACCGAGGCGGCGTACCTGCGGGCTCGTCCCGGCTACGAGCGGCCCTACGGCTGGGGCTGGATGGCGCTGCTGGCCGCCGAGGTGGAGGGCTCACCCCTGCCGGAGGCCCGCGCCTGGCAGCAGGCCACCGGGCCCGTGGCCGAGGTCGTCGCCTCGCACCTGCTCACCTGGCTGCCACGCCAGGTCCACCCGGTGCGGCACGGCGTGCACTCCAACACGGCGTTCGCCCTGGCGCTCGCGCGCGAGGCGTACGACCGGCTCGGCCGCGAGGACGTGGTCGCGGCCGTGGACCGCCGCGCCGTGGAGTGGTACGGCGGGGACCGCGACTGCCCGGTCGCCTGGGAGCCCAGCGGCGAGGACTTCCTCTCGCCCGCGCTGTGCGAGGCCGAGCTGATGCGACGGGTGCTGCCCCGGGACGCGTTCGCCTCCTGGCTGCGTGGCTTCGTGCCACGGCTGGGGGCAGCCGACGACCCGCTCCAGTCCGTGCCCGAGGTCCGGGACCGCCACGACGGCAAGATGGTGCACCTCTTCGGACTCGCGCTCTCCCGGGCCTGGTTGCTGCGCACGCTGGCCGACCACCTCACCCCGGAGCGGCGGGCACGGGTCCTGGCCGCCGCCGAGCGCCAGGTGGCCGCGGTCGAGCCGGAGATCGTGGCGGGCGACCTGATGTCCACGCACTGGCTGGTCTCGTTCGCGCTGCTGGCACACGACGCCGGACCACGGGCTGGGTCCGGGGCCGGATCAGGCGCGGGGTGAAAGCGTCCGCTCGCGGACCATCAGCCCCGAGGCCGCCGCGAGCACCGCGGAGACGCTGACCACCCAGAAGGCCGTCGAGCCGCTGGCACGGTCTGCCACGACACCCGCCAGCCAGGCACCTGGCGCGATCCCCGCGCCGATGCCGGTCTGGAGGAACCCCATCGCCTCGTTCAGCCGGGAGCGCGGCACGGCCGCCTCGGTGAGCGAGAACAGCGCGATCAGTGTCGGGGCGAGCGTCAGGCCGGCCAGGAAGAGGGCGGCGGTCACCGCGGCCAGCCCCGAGAGCCACGGCAGCGAGAGGGTCCCGAGTGCCAGTAGCGACATGCCGACCCGGGCGCGGCGCAGTGGCCCGTACGTCCAGGCCCTGGCTCCAGAGGCCACCCCCGCCAGCAGGCTGCCCAGGGCGAACGCACCGAGCATCAGTCCCGCGACCGACTTGCGCCCCGCGTCGTCGGCGAACGCCACGGTGGCGACCTCCAGCCCGCCGAACAGGCTGCCCAGGGCGATCGCCCCGACGGTCAGTGGCACCAGCAGCCCCCAGGGCATCGGGCTGCGCGCGACGGCGGGATCACGTGGATGCGCGGGTGGTTCGGTGCGACGCTGTGTGGCGAGGGCGAGCGCACCGGCGGTGCCCACGACGACGGCCACCAGGATCCCCGCCTCCGGCGCCCAGGCGGTCGCCAGGACGGTCACCAGCGCCGGGCCGGTGACGAAGACGACCTCGTCGGCCACGCTCTCGACCGCGAACGCCGTGTGCCGGTCGCGGTCGGTGCCCAGCAGGTGCGCCCACCGGGCGCGCACCATGGTGCCGATCTGCGGGATCGAGGCGCCGGCCAGCACCGCGAACAGGTGCGGCCACACCAGCGCCCACTCCTGCGTGAGCGCGACGACCAGCAGCGTGCTGGACAGTGCGAAGACCACCGAGTCGGCGTACAGCACCCGGCTCTGGCCGAAGCGGTCGGCGAGCCGGCCGTGGAACACGGCGAACGCCGCGTTGCCGATGACGTACGCCGCGGACACCTGGCCCGCGAGGGCGTAGGACCCGGTGAGCGCGCTGACCAGCAGCACGATGCCCAGCGTCATCATCGAGATGGGCAGGCGCGCGAGCAGCCCCGTGGCCGAGAACGCCGGTGCTCCGGGATGGGCGAACACCCGGCGGTAGGCAGTCAGCACGCCGCCCACCCTAGGGAGGGGTGGCGGTGCGCTGCGCGGCGACCCGTGGGGGGTGCTTCTAGGCTGGGCGCATGTCTGACCTGCGGCCATACGACGCCCTGCTTCTCGTCTCCTTCGGCGGACCCGAGAAGCCGGACGACGTGCTGCCGTTCCTGCGCAACGTCACGGCGGGCAAGGACATCCCCGACGACCGGCTCGAGGCGGTGGGGGAGCACTACTTCGCGTTCGGCGGCCGCAGCCCGATCAACGACCAGAACCGCGAGCTGATCGACGCGATCGAGTCGGACCTCGCGGCGAGCGGTCTGGACATCCCGGTCTACTGGGGCAACCGCAACTGGGACCCGTTCCTGCGGGACGCGTTGGCCCAGATGCGCGCCGACGGCATCACGCGTGCTGCGGCGTTCCTCACGAGCGCGTACTCCTCCTACAGCGGGTGCCGCCAGTACCGCGAGAACCTCGCTGCCGCCGTGGCCGAGGTGCCGGGTGCCCCTGAGATCGACCGGCTCCGCCACTACTACAACCATCCCGGCTTCATCGAGCCGATGGTCGACGCCACCCTGACGGCCCTGGCCGAGCTGCCCGAGCCCGCCCGTCGCGGCGGTCACATCGCGTTCGTCACCCACTCCATCCCCGTGCAGATGAACGCCGACAGCGGTCCCGATGGCGATGCCTACGTCGTCCAGCACCGGGCCGTCGCAGCCGAGATCATCGAGCGGGTGCGGGAGGAGACCGGCCACCGCTACCCCCACGAGCTGGTGTTCTGCTCACGCTCGGGTCCGCCGCAGGTGCCGTGGCTCGAGCCCGACGTCAACGACCACCTCCGCCAGCTCGCGGACCGTGACGTCGCAGGCGTCGTGGTGGTGCCGATCGGGTTCGTCTCTGACCACATGGAGGTCATCTACGACCTCGACACCGAGGCCCAGGCCACAGCGCAGGAGATCGGACTGCCGTTCGCGCGGGCGGCCACGGCGGGGGTGGACCCTCGGTTCGTCGCAATGATCCGGAACCTCCTGCTCGAACGCAGCGCTGTCGAGCGCGGTGAGGAGCGCGAGCGGTTGGCCGACGGGTCAGAGGCCAGCTGGGACCGTTGCCCGGTGGGCTGCTGCCCCAACCCGCGGGGTCCGAAGCCGGCCCTGTGTGGACAGGACTGACCAGTGAGCCCCGGGGGAGCCGATCGGGACCTGGTCGGAACGGAGCCGCACGACCGGGCCCTGCTCGAGCTGGCCGTGACGACCGCACGCGAGGCCGGTGAGCTCGTGATGTCGATGCGTCTCGCTGGGGTCGACGTCGCGGGCACGAAGACCAGCACGATCGACGTGGTCACCGAGGCCGACCGACGCTGCGAGGAGCTGATCCGCACCCGACTGCTGGGCGCCCGGCCCGACGACGGTTTCGTCGGCGAGGAGGGCGCCGACGTCCCGAGCCGATCGGGAGTCACCTGGATCGTCGACCCGATCGACGGAACCGTGAACTACCTCTACGGCCTGCCCAACTATGCGATCTCCATCGCCGCGGCACGCGCCGGCCGGGTGGTCGCAGGTGTGGTCCGCAGCCCGGTCCCGGGCACCGAGTACGCCGCTCTGCTCGGTGGTGGGGCGACCTGCGACGGCGTGCCGGTCGAGGTGCGCGGGACTCCGCCGCTGGAGGAGTCGCTGATCTCGACCGGCTTCAGCTACGAGGCAGCGACCAGACGGCTCCAGGCCCAGGCGGTCGCGCGGATGCTCCCGCGGGTCCGCGACGTCCGGCGGATGGGTTCGTGCGCCCTCGACCTGTGCGCGGTGGCTGCGGGGCGCAGCGACGGCTACGTCGAGTCGGGCGCTCACGTGTGGGACTACGCCGCGGGCGGCCTGGTCGCGACCGAGGCCGGGGCCACTTTCGAGGTCTGGCCGACGCTGAGCGACATGGAGCTCGTGGTCTGTGCCCCGACGCCGGGCTGGGCGGGATTCTCCGCGCTCGTGCGCGAGTGCGGGTTCGCGGAAGCGGTGGCGGGCCGAGCCTGAGGACGTCCCCGAAAACAGGCTTCGGAGCCCGCCGGCCGCAGCGGTTCTCCGGGCTCGGGAACAACCGCTGCTCGCGGTGCGTTCACTGGTGGTCTGACCCACGTAGCCCCGATTCCGCGGGGCGGTTGTGCAGAACCGCTCGGACTAGTGCACAATCTGCGCCGTCACGCGGACTTGGACCACAACGAGCATCGGGGCTCGATCAGGGCACAGGCCCGAACGAATGCCCGGGACCAAAACTGGGACTTGGGAGCAGGAGAGAACCAATGGCAACCGACTACGACGCACCGCGCAAGACAGAGGAAGAGCAGAACGAGGACAGCCTCGAAGAGCTCAAGGCGCGCCGTCATGACAAGAACTCCGGGAAGGTCGACGAGGACGAGGCGGAAGCCGCCGAGTCCTTCGAGCTCCCCGGTGCTGACCTGTCGCACGAGGAGCTGGCCGTCGAGGTCAAGCCCAAGCAGCTGGACGAGTTCACCTGCATGAGCTGCTTCCTGGTGCACCACCGCAGCCAGCTCGCGGACGAGAAGAAGTTGATCTGCCGCGACTGCGTCTGAAGACGCGCCGACACACGACTGAGGGCCGCTCCCGATGGGGGCGGCCCTTGGTCATCCCCGGCGGAGATCCGGGAGGGTGTGCGTCACTGCGGGGGCGCGGGGGCGTCCGCGTCCTGGTCGTCCTTGCGCAGTCCCGGAGGCAGGTGGCCGGTGGACTTGGCGTAGTAGTTGGCCGCCTTGCGGGTGGCCAGCATCCGGGCGAGCTGCACGGCGACGCCGCTGGCCGAGGCCCACAGCACCGCCTCCCACATGTCGACGTCCGGGTCGGCCGGGTTGGCGGGCGGATTCTTGCCGGTGGCGGTCTGCCACGACTTGGTCAGGCCCTTGCGTGCCACCGTGGCGCCGAGCAGCGCAGCCACGAGGGAGAAGATCGACCAGACCTTTGAGCTGTCCTTCGACTTGCCCTTTGACTTGTCCTTGGCCATGTCCTGCCTTTCGCGAGGTGCTGGTGCCGTTGCGTGCGGGTACCCGCCAAGCCTAGTCAGAACCCTGCCGGGCTAGTCGGAGCCCTGCTGGTGGCTCGACGTGATGACGCCCGGCGACAGGGCCGCTGCCAGCTCCTGGGGGTGTCGGGTCGAGAGCAGCCAGTACGGCGTCCGGTCGGCCGGGTCCTGCACCGTCACCATCACCGAGCGCTTGAGATAGGGGCGGGTGAGCAGGAAGGCACGTGCGTCGGCGTCCACACCGTGCACGCGACGGGTCTGCTCCGCGTCGAGGGGCTCCGCGTCACCGAGCAGGGCCACCGCGATGTGGGCAGGTCCGGCGTACAGCACCCCGTCTCGGACCTCGACCTTCGCGCTACCCACCCACAGCAGGAACCCGAAGGCCAGCACGAGCAACATGCCGGTGACCGACCAGGCAGCCCAGGCCGGCATCGCCACCACGGTCGCCAGCCACAGGCTGGCCAGGAGCATGGTGGCCTGCACCCACCAGCGCAGCGGCGCGTGCAGGCGCTCGGAGTAGGCGACGGAGGTCGAGGGAGGGACCGATGGCACGGGCAAAGCCTGTCATCAGGTGGCGCCGCGGGCGCGGGTAGGGTCGCGAGCCATGGTGGAGATCTCGATCAGACGGGTGGACGCCGGGCTCCCGCTCCCGTCCTACGCACATCCCGGCGACGCGGGAGCCGACCTGCACTCGGCGGTGGACCTGACCCTGGGGCCGGGGGAGCGGGCGGTGGTCCCGACCGGCATCGCGATGGCGCTGCCTGAGGGGTACGTCGCCCTGGTCCACCCGCGTTCGGGGCTGGCCGCCAAGCACGGCATCAGCATCGTCAACGCCCCCGGGACCATCGACGCCGGCTATCGCGGTGAGGTCAAGGTGTGCCTGGTGAACACCGACCGGCACGAGGCGTTCCAGGTCCGCCGCGGAGACCGGATCGCCCAGCTGGTGATCCAGCGCTTCGAGACGGCCGCCTTCGTGGAGGCCGAGGACCTGCCGGACTCCGCGCGTGGGGCCGGGGGATACGGTTCCACCGGGGGATTCACCCAGAACCAGACGCAGACCCCGGAGGACATCCGGGTGGGAGGGACAAGCTCGTGAGGTTCGGCCGCAAGTCAGGTCAGCAGGGCGACGGGGCGACGACGCCGGAGGCCGGCGACGAGCAGTCCGCGGGCGCGGAGCAGACCGGTCCGGTGGGGCCCTTCGACGAGTCCGACGTGGACCTCGAGCAGCGCGAGCACATCGATCTCGGCAGTCTCCTGGTGACGCCGGTGGGTGCTCTCGAGCTGCAGCTGCAGGTCGACGAGCAGAGCGGGCAGGTGCTGGCCGTGGTGCTGGTCGGCCAGGAGGGTGCCCTCGAGCTCCGCGCGTTCGCGGCCTCGCGCTCGGGTGGCGCCTGGGAGGAGCTGCGCCCGCGGATCGCGGCAGAGATGGCCAAGATGGGTGGCACCGCCACCGAGCAGGAGGGCAGCTTCGGCACCGAGCTGATCTGCTTCGTGCCGGTGCCGGACGCCGAAGGCGAGGGCGCCACCCAGGTGAGCCGGATCGTCGGCCACGAGGGCCCGACCTGGCTGCTGCGCGCGACCCTGATGGGCCGGCCCGCGCTCGACGCCGACGTGGTGGGGCCTTGGGAGGACACGATCAGGCAGGTCGTGGTCAGGCGTGGCCGCGAGGCGATGGCTCCGGGCACCCCGCTTCCCCTCGCCCTTCCCCCCGAGGCGCGACGCGTCCAGTGACGTCCGACTGACTACGCTTCGACTCATGCCGGAGCACAAGAGTCGCCTGCGCGCCACGATCGCGCGGTGGGCGAACCAGGAGCACGCCGAGGCACGCGAGCTGCGCCTGGACGCGGAGCGAGCCGGGCTGGTCACCATTGCGGAGGCGCCGGACCGGGAGCGGGTCGTCGTGCAGGGCACGCTGAAGACTGTCAGCCTGCGGCCTCGCGGTGGCGTGCCGGCGCTCGAGGCCGAGCTCTACGACGGGTCGGGCACGATCGCCGTGGTGTGGCTCGGACGCCGACGCATCGGCGGCATCGCCCCGGGCCGCGGCATCCGGGTGGAGGGCCGCATCGGCGTCCAGGACGGCGTCCGGCTGATGTACAACCCGCGCTACGACCTGAGGCCACGATGAACCCGGACCCCCAGGCCCCTGAGGGGGAGACGACGACCCACACCGTCGAGCAGGTGGTGCGCAAGCAGCTCGGCGACGCGCTCGGCGGCGCCCGCGGGATGGCGGAGACAGCCGTCCCGACGATCGCCTTCACCGTGATCTTCCTGACCGCGCACGATCTGCGGCTGGCCATCTACGTCAGCGTGGTCTGTGCGGGGGTGCTGCTGGCGATCAGGCTGGTGCAGCGGTCCTCACCACAGTTCGTGCTCAACAGCCTGATGGGGATCGGCATCGGCGCGCTGTTCGCCTGGCGTGCGGCCCGTGGCGGGGGTGACGCGGGGGAGCAGGCGCTGGCCTACTTCCTGCCGGGCCTGCTCTACAACCTCGGCTACGCCATCGTCATGCTGTTCACGGTGGCGATCCGCTGGCCCCTCGTCGGCTTTCTGGTCGGCAGCGTCGCCGGTGACCCGCTCGAGTGGCACACCGACCGGCGCGTCGTACGGCTCTGCAGCAGGCTCACGTGGCTGCTGGCGCTGCCGTGCCTGGTCCGGGTCGCGATCCAGGGGCCGATCTACCTGGCCGGTCGCAACGGATGGTGGTCGACGGACGCGGCCGTTGCGGCGCTGGGTGTCGCCAAGCTCGGGCTCGGCTGGCCGCTCCAGATCGCCGCGCTGGGCGCGATGGTGTGGGTGCTCGGCCGCAACAGCATCCCGGTTCGGCCCGGGGAGCCCGAGCCCCACCTCTGAGGGGGTTGCTCAGTTGCTGCTGCGCGGCTGGTCGCTGTGCTCGCCGGGGGCGAGCAGCTTCTCCAGCTCGTCCTCGATCTCGGCGGGGACCACGAACAGCAGCTCGTCGCCGGCCTCGATGGGTTGCTCGGGGCTGGGGGTGTAGACCTGCCCGTCCCGCAGGATCGTGACGAGGGAGCAGTTCTCGGGGAACGGCACCAGCCCGGCAGGCTTGCCGACGTACGGCGAGTCCTCCGGCAGCGTCATCTCGACGAGGTTGGCGTTGCCCTGGCGGAAGGTGAACAGTCGGACCAGGTCCCCGACCGTGACGGCCTCCTCGACCAGGGCCGACATGATCCGCGGGGTCGACACGTTGACGTCGACCCCCCAGGCCTCGGTGAACAACCACTCGTTGTTGGGGTGGTTGACCCGGCCGACGGTGCGGGGGACCCCGAACTCGGTCTTGGCCAGCAGCGAGGTGACCAGGTTGACCTTGTCGTCACCGGTCGCGGCGATGACCGCGTCGCAGTCCTGCAGCCTGGCCTCCTCGAGGGAGGAGAGCTCGCACGAGTCGGCCAGCAACCACTCGGCGTCGGGCACGCGGTCGGGCTTGATCGAGGACGGCTCCTTGTCGATGAGCAGCACCTTGTGACCGTTGCCGATCAGCTCCCGCGCGATCGAACGACCCACGGCGCCTGCACCTGCGATGGCGACTCGCATCAGTCCTCCTCCGGACCTTTCGTGAGCACGTCGTAGACCTTGCTCGCGTTCTGCTCGCGCATGACCAGGTGGAGCATGTCGCCCTCCTGGAGCACGGTCTCTCGGGTGGGGAGCATGCCCTCGCCCAGCCGGTCGATCCACGCGATCCTGCTGCCGGACTGCTCCTGGAGCGCGATGGTGCGGTGACCGACCCAGGTGTCCTGGACAGGGACCTGGTCGACCCGGATCGTGCCGGAGGGGTCCCGGAAGTCGGGCTCGGCGCCGACGGGGAGGATGCGGCGCAGCACCTGGTCCGCGGTCCACTTCACGGTGGCGACTGTGGTGATGCCGAGACGCTGGTAGACCTCGGCCCGGCCCGGGTCGTAGATCCGCGCCACGACCTGCTGGATGCCGAAGGTCTCGCGGGCGACGCGGGCGGCGATGATGTTGGAGTTGTCGCCGCTGCTCACCGCCGCGAAGGCGTCAGCGCGCTCGATCCCGGCCTCGCTCAAGACCGCCTGGTCGAAGCCGTAGCCGGTGACCTTGGTGCCGTTGTAGGACGGCCCGAGCCGACGAAAGGCGTCCGGGCTGCTGTCGATGACGCTGACCGTGTGGTTCCGGTCCTCGAGGCTTCTGGCGAGCGCCGAACCGACGCGGCCGCAGCCCATGATGACGACGTGCACGTGAGGAACACTAGGCCATCGGAGGACGCTTGAGTCGGGTACGCCCGCGCGCCCTGTCGGAGTGCTCTAGCCTCCCTGTGTGGGAGTTGGCAATGTCTCGAAGCGGATACTGCTGGGGCGCAAGCTCCGGAGCTCGCAGCTCGGCGAGACGCTGCTGCCCAAGCGCATCGCCCTCCCGGTCTTCGCCAGCGACGCGCTGTCCTCGGTCGCGTACGCCCCCGACGAGGTCTTCATCATGCTCGCGGTGGCGGGTGCATCCGTCTACGTCTGGTCGTGGAAGGTCGCTCTGGCCGTCGCCCTGGTGATGATGACGGTGGTGGCGTCGTACCGCCAGACCGTGCACGCCTATCCCTCGGGTGGTGGCGACTACGAGGTGGCCACGAAGAACCTCGGCGTCACGGCCGGGGTGACCGTGGCCAGCGCCCTGCTCGTCGACTACATCCTGACCGTGGCTGTGTCGATCTCCTCGGCCTCGCAGTACGCCGCCGCGGCCGTGCCCGGGTTCAAGGGACACGAGGTGCTGGTGGCCACGGTCATGGTGGTGGTCCTGGCCGCGATGAACCTGCGCGGGGTCCGGGAGTCGGGCACGTTCTTCGCGGTACCCACCTACCTGTTCATGGTCGCGATCCTCGGCATGTGCGCCTACGGGCTGCTCCGGCTGTTCCTCGGCACGCTTCCCGACGTGGAGAGCGCCTCTCTGACGATCATTCCCGAGCCCGGGTGGGAGCAGCCGATCACCACCGTGGGGCTGATCCTGCTGCTGGCACGAGCCTTCTCATCGGGGTGTGCCGCCCTCACCGGGGTCGAGGCGATCTCCAACGGGGTGCCGGCCTTCCGCAAGCCCAAGAGCCAGAACGCCGCGACCACCCTGCTGCTGCTCGGCCTGATCGCGATCACGATGATGATCAGCGTCATCGTGCTCGCCAAGCAGATGGGCCTCCGTTACGTCGACCCGCACCACGTGGACCGGCTGCGCACGGCAGCCGGCGAGATGCTCCCCGAGGACTACACCCAGGACACGCTGATCGCCCAGCTCGCCCGGGCGATCTTCGACCACTTCCCGCCGGGCTTCTACTTCGTCGTCGTCGTGACGGGCGTGATCCTGGTGCTCGCCGCGAACACAGCCTTCAACGGCTTTCCGGTGCTCGGCTCGATCCTCGCGAAGGACGGACTGGCGCCGCGGGCCCTCGGTGCGCGCGGGGACCGGCTGGCCTACAGCAACGGCATCCTGTTCCTCGCGGTGATGGCGATCCTGCTGATCGCGGCCTTCGATGCTCAGACGACCCGGCTGATCCAGCTCTACATCGTCGGGGTGTTCGTCTCCTTCACCCTGAGCCAGCTCGGGATGATCCGGCACTGGACCCGCAACCTGAAGACCGAGTCGGACGCCTCGACTCGGCGTCGGATGCTCCGGTCGCGGGCGATCAACACGTTCGGGCTGGGGATGACCTCGGTCGTGCTCGTGATCGTGCTGGTCACGAAGTTCCTCGAGGGCGCCTGGATCACGATCCTGGCGATGGGCGCCTTCTACTCGATCATGCTGCGGATCCGGTCCCACTACCAGGGCGTGGAGGAGGAGCTGGTCATCCGCGAGAGCGACCCGATCATGCCCACGCGGGTGCACGCGATCGTGCTGGTCTCCAAGCTGCACAAGCCGACCATGCGGGCCCTGGCCTACGCGCGGGCCACCCGGCCGAACATCCTCGAGGCGGTCTACGTCGACATCGACGGCGGCAAGTCCAACAAGCTCGTGGAGGAGTGGGACATGCAGCGGATCGACGTACCGCTGAAGATGCTGTACTCGCCCTACCGCGAGGTGATCCGGCCGATCGTGCAGTACGCCGTGGAGATCCGTGAGGCGAACCCCCGAGGCGTCGTGGCCGTCTACATCCCGGAGTACGTCGTCGGGAAGTGGTGGGAGCAGCTGCTGCACAACCAGACCGCTCTGCGGCTCAAGGGACGGCTGCTGTTCACGCCCGGCGTCATGGTCACCTCGGTGCCCTACCAGCTCAAGGGGTCGGAGAAGGCCAAGGACCGCGACGACTGGGAGCTGGACCGTCCCCGTCCCGGCGACATCCGGCGCGGCCGGACCGGGCGATGACCGGACAGCGGGAGCCGCTCGTCGGACGCCGCTTCGATGTCGAGGTCGGCGCCGTGGCGCACGGTGGCCACTTCGTGGCCCGCGTCGCGACCGGCGCGGAGGACCCGCAGGCTCAGGGACCCGAGGACCGGGAGATGGTCGTGTTCGTCCGGCACGCCCTGCCCGGGGAGTCGGTGACCGTCGAGATCACCGAGGACAGCGGCCGGTTCCTGCGTGGCGACGCGGTCGAGGTTGCGCAGCCCTCTCCGCACCGGGTGTCGGCGCCGTGTCCGCTGGCCCACCCCGGCGGTTGCGGTGGTTGCGACTTCCAGCACGTCTCGCTCGACGAGCAGAGGCGGCTCAAGGCTGCCGTCGTCACCGAGCAGCTCGCCCGGCTTGCCGGGATCGAGCGCGAGGTCGAGGTGGAGGCCGTGCCCGGTGACACCGAGGGGCTGCGGTGGCGCACGCGGATGCAGTACGTCCAGCTCCCCGATGGCCGCAAGGGCCTGCGCAAGCACCGTTCGCACGACGTCGTCGAGGTGGAGCGCTGCCTGATCGCGCACCCGGATGCCCGTGAGCCCGGTGCGACGGGACCCGTGCTCGAGCGTGTCGAGACGTCCGCCGGGTCCCGTGAGTTCACGGTCGCCGGCGACGGGTTCTGGCAGGTGCACCCCGGAGCCCCGAGGGTGCTGGTCGAGACGGTCCTCTCGATGCTCTCGCCGGTCCCGGGGGAGCGGGCGCTGGACCTGTACGCCGGCGTCGGACTTTTCACCGCCTTCCTTGCCGACGCGGTCGGGCCGACCGGCTCGGTGACCGCCATCGAGGGCGAGAGACGCGCCACCGAGCTCGCGACCGAGAACCTCGCGGGGATGCCCCAGGCCGTCGTGGTCCGTGACCGGGTCGACCGGGCGCTGCACCGCGGTCGTCAGAACAGCGGTGGTGCCGACCTCGTCGTGCTCGACCCCCCGCGGGCGGGGGCCAAGCGTCAGGTCGTGCGCGCGATCGCCGAGCTGGCGCCCCGGGCGGTGGCCTACGTCGCGTGTGACCCGGCAGCCCTGGCCCGTGACATCGCGTACTTCGCCGAGCACGGCTACCGCCTCGCCGACCTACGCGCCTTCGACCTGTTCCCGATGACCCACCATGTCGAGTGCGTGGCGCTGCTGGAGAAGGTTGGCTCTGACCTGCGGCGGAGCGTTTCAGACTGAAGCCATCGGCTCGCCGAGACCGGGCTCAGGGGGTCCGGGACTGGTAGCCGTGCCAGCCTTCGGGTGCGTTCTGCAGGGGCTGCCAGCGGGGGATGTAGTGCTCGAGGAACACCTGCCCGAGCAGCGCTCCACGCGACCGCACACCCGTCTTCTCGAAGATCGCCTTGAGGTGGTCTTGGACCGTGTACGCCGAGAGGTGCAGCTGGTCGGCGATCTCCTTGGTGGCGAGGCCGGCGATGCACATGCGGGTCACGTCCACCTCGCGTGGGGTCAGCCCGTAGGCCAGAGCAACGAGCGGCGCGACCTCCGAGGGCGAGGCCTGCTGGATGACCACCACGGTCCGACCCTCGCCGCCGCTGAGCGGACTGCCGTAGAGCAGGAGCCAGGTGCCGTCGGCGGCTCGCAGGCGGGCGCGTGCCGCCGTCTCCAGGGGGTCACCATCCGTCGCGTTGCGGGCTCGGGCCGCTACGGCCTGAAGGACCTTTGACTCCCCGGGCGTGTCCGGTGGCGGGTTCTCGGTCATGAGGCCGATCCACTGCACGGCCGCGGGTGTCAGCGACTCGACGTTGCCGTCGGCGTCGAAGGTCACCACCCCGGGGCCGACCGTGTCCGCCATCGCCTCGGTCGCGATCGTGCTCACCAGCGCCCGCCGTGCGCCGGCCGCAATGATGGCGGAGAGGCGGGCGAGCAGGGCGACGTCCTCGTCGCTGAACCAGGCGCGTCCTTCGTCGCGGAGCAGCCCGACGGCGGCCCAGTAGCCGTCCGGGTCGACCATGCTGCCGCGCAACTCATCGCCGATCCCGACCCCGAGGCGGGATCGGTGACGCGCGCTGCGCGTCAAGGTGCCGTGGGTCGCTTGGCTCGTGGCTCCCGCCAGTTGCCCCGATCGTGCGAGGAAGCTCCATTTGTTGACGTCCTCGACGACGTACTCGTACTCCGCCAGCCACGACCCGCTGCAGGCCACTGCCCGGTTGACGCTGCCGGTCAGCAAGACCGTGCCCGGGTCGACCGTGTGCCAGCAGGACCGGTCGAAGTCGATGGCTCGGCCGAGCAGCTGATCGGCCGCGGCCACGTAGTCGGTCCAGTCCAGACCGTCACGGGCCAGGCCGCGCAGCTGGTCGGCGAGCCGGTCGACGTCCATGGCTCCACGATAGGCCTGCAGGAACTGCTGAACAGCCCAGAAATCTGGGAGTTACCTCCGCAAGCGGGAGCCGGATGCTGGAGGCATGGACGACATCACCCCCGACCCGATCATGCAGATCGCCAGCGGCTTCATGGCCGCCAAGTTCCTGTTCGCCGCGAACGAGTTCAGCTTCTTCGACGCGCTCAAGGACTCCCCGGTCGGTCTCGCCGGGCTCGCGGCCCGGACAGGCCTGACCGAGCGCTCCACCCGCATCCTGGCCGACGGGTGCGTGGCGATCGGCCTGCTGCACAAGCAGGACGGGGTCTACTCCAACAGCGCGCCCGCTGACCGGTTCCTCACCGGCGGCGGGCTCGCCCCGGGTCTGCGGTTCTGGGACCAGATCAGCTTCCCGGCATGGACTCGATTCGCCGACAGCTTGGCGGATGGACCCAGCCAGCTGGCCGTCGAGCTGCCGCCTGAGACACAGCAGATCATGCTCGACGGCATCGAGGCCATGCTCGCCAGACCCACGCACGCCCTGGTTGCGAGCGTGGATCTCAGCGACCGCCGCCAGCTCCTCGACCTCGGCTGCGGCAACGGCTCGTGGGCTACCGCCGCGCTGAAGACGAACCCCGACCTGACGGCCACCCTCGTCGACCTTCCGATCGCCATCGGGGTTGCGGAAAAGCACCTCTCAGCAGCCGGTCTGACCGACCGTGCGAGCGTGCTGGGCGCCGACATCCTCACCGACCCGATCCCGACCGGCCACGACCTCGTGATGCTCAACAACGTCATCCACTACTACACGCCGGACACGAACACGACACTGCTGGCCCGGATTGCGCAGGCCGTCGGACCCGATGCGCTGCTCGTGATGGCCGACTTCTGGACTGACCCCACCCACACCCAGCCCGTCCCCGCAGCCCTGATGGCCGGCGAATTCGCCGCACACAACTCAGACGGTGATGTCTACAGCGTCGAGGAAGTCACGGGCTGGCTGGACGAAACCGGCTGGCAGCTCGAACAGCACCAGCCGCTGGCCGGGCCACAGAGCGCCGTGATCGCAAAGCGAGTCTGACATGCACCCCCACCAGGTCGTGATCATCGGCGCCGGTACCTCGGGCCTCTCGGCCGCGGTCGCGCTCGCCGACCGCGGCATCCAACCAGTGGTGATCGACCGGGCCGACCAGGTCGGGTCATCCTGGCGCAGCCGCTACGACCGGCTGTGCCTGAACACCGGACGGCAGTTCTCGCACCTACCGAATCGCCCGTACCCCAAGGGAACACCGACCTACCCGACCCGCAACCAGGTGATCGCGCACCTCGAGCAGCACGCCATGGATGGCGGCATCGAGTTGCGACTGAGCTGCGCGACCGAGCGGATCGACCGGAGCAGGGACGGCTGGCGGGTCATCACCTCCGACGGCGCCGTCGACGCTCTCCAGGTGGTGATGGCGACGGGCTACGACCACGATCCCTTCGTGCCCGAGTGGCCCGGTCGCGAGTCGTGGATCGGTGACCTGGTGCACTCCTCGCACTACGCCAACCCCGCTGCCTTCGCCGGGCGCACGGTCCTCGTCGTCGGCTCCGGCAGCTCCGGCCTCGAGCTCGCTTTCGACCTGGCCACCGGCGGCGCGAGCAAGGTCTGGCTTGCAGTACGAACACCGCCGAACATCATGCTGCGCGAAGGTCCGCTGGGCCTGCCCGGTGACGTGATCGCCATCCCTCTCCACAACTCGCCGATCCGGATCGCGGATGCGATCGCCCGCTTCGGGCGCCGGATCGCCATCGGCGACCTGAGCGAGTTCGGACTCCCCGTACCCGCAGAGGGACTCTTCGCCCGGAGTGAGCGGCTCGGGGTCGCTCCTGCGATCGTCGACCGCGAGGTCGTCACCGCCATCCGTGACCGTGCCTTCGATGTCGTCGGCGCAGTTGAGTCGCTGACGCGTGACACCGTGCGCCTCGTCGACGGCAGCACCATCCGCCCGGATGCCCTGGTCTGCGCGACCGGCTTCACACGCGGGCTGGCGAAGCTGGTCGGCCACCTCGGCGTGCTCGACGAGCGGGGCCGCCCCACAGCCACCGGCAAGGTGCCCGCGGAACCCGGGCTGCGCTTCATCGGCTTCGTCCCACGCGCCGCACAGATCGGGTATGCCGCCAAACAGGCCAGGCACGCGGCCAAGGCAATCGCCAGGGAACTGGGGGTTCGCTGATCGGCAAAGCTCCAGGTCCATGATGTCGCTGCACACCGCCGAGAGCTACGTCGCCCCGCCCCGGTCACTCGCATCCTGGGCGTCGAGCAGCTCGACCAGATCGTCATCGATGTTGACCACAGCTCTGCCCCCGGGGCTCCCAAGCGCTGCGTTCGGCTCGATCTCGAGCTACTCGGCTACTTTGTGCTCCTGATCGCTGCTGATGACGACAAATCGCGTCCACGCTCGGACCGAGGAGGGTCTTCCCGATGACGCACCACGTCGAGTGCGAGGCCTTGCTGGCGCCGCGTTCGCGCGACCAGGGACATCTCGCGGGACACAGGACATGACGGCGGTGGCGGACGTCCTCGACCTCGTCGGGCAGCTCGAGGAGGTGGAGGTCACCGATCGTGACCGGTACTCCAAGCTGCTGGTGGCCGGGCAGACCTTCGGCTACCTCTGGCCCCTGACCAGGACCGTGGGTCTGAAGCAGACGCTCGCCGAACAGGCGGCGCTGGTGGGGGAGCGACCCGAGGTCTTCGAGGTGCAGTTCACCGCGGGCGGGTACGGCTGGGTCGTGGCCCGTCTCGATGGGCTCGAACGTGCCGAGCTCGCCGAGCTCACCTTCGAGGCGTGGCGGCTCTCCGCCCCCGCCTCGCTCGTCGCCGCCCGCGCCGACCGCCTCCCCAGCTAGCTCCGCCGACCGGGCACTCGATGTCGCGCCGCAGCCGCCGACCGGGCACTCGATGTCGCACCGCAGCCGCCGACCGGGCACTCGATGTCGCTCGGAGTGCCCGGTCGACGTACTAGCCGGAGAGGTTGCGGGAGCGCTGCTCCAGACCGAGGGTGCCGTACGGGTAGTCGGTGGCGTGCAGGTCGGAGGCGGAGTCCAGCAGCTCCAGCTCCGAGTCCTCGAGAGCGACGGCGGTGGAGGCCAGGTTGTCCTCGAGCTGCTCCATCGTGCGGGCGCCGAGGATCGTGGAGGTCACGGCGGGCCGGTTGGTGACCCAGGACAGGGCCACCTGTGCCATCGAGACCCCACGCCCGTCGGCCACCTGCTGGACCGCCTCGACGATGTCCCAGGTGCGGTCGGTGCCGCGGCGGTCCCAGGCCTCCATGCCCCGCCCCGGATCCACGCCGAGGCGGGTGGATCCGGTCGGTCGCTCGTCGCGCCGGTACTTGCCGGTCAGCCACCCTCCGCCGAGCGGGCTCCACGGCAGCAGGCCCATGTTCGCGTCCAGGGCGGCCGGCACGACCTCCCACTCGATCTCGCGCACGATCAGGCTGTACTGCGGCTGCAGCGTCACCGGCTCGGTGAGCCCGAGGGCGCGCGCAGTGTGCACCGCCTTGGTGAGCTGCCAGCCGGCGAAGTTGGAGAGCCCGTAGTAGTGGATCTTCCCCGCGCGCACGAACCCGTCGAGGGTGCGGACCGTCTCCTCCAGCGGGGTCCAGGGGTCCCACGCGTGCACCTGGTAGAGGTCCACCGCGTCGACGCCGAGTCGTCGGAGCGAGGCGTCCAGGGCCCGGGTGAGGTGACGGGTGGACAGGCCGCTGCCGTTGGGGCGCTCGCTCGTGGGGAACCGCCCCTTGGTCGCGAGTACGACGGAGTCGGTGACCTCTCGTGGTCGGGCGGCGAGCCAGGCTCCGATGATCTCCTCGGACGCGCCGGCGGTGTAGACGTCGGCGGTGTCGACCAGGTTTCCGCCGGCCTCGACGAAGCGGTCGAGCTGGGCGTGCGACCCGGCCTCATCGGTCTCCGCACCGAAAGTCATCGTGCCCAGGCAGAGCTCGGACACGGCGCAGCCGCTGTTTCCCAGAGTTCGATAGCGCATCCGCCAACCCTAGGGGACCCCACGAGCGCGGGACCCACCATGATATCTTGACGTCAAGATATATCGGGTAAGGGTGACCTTGCTTCCCACGGCAGTGCGCGCGTGGGCAAGATGGCACCCACCCGGCAGACCTGATCGATCGAGACCCCGAACAGAGGGAGAACCATGGCCAGCGCTGACAGCTTTGGTGCCAAGGGCACGTTGGACGTCGACGGCAAGTCCTACGAGATCTACGCCTTGGACGCGGTCGAGGGTGACGGCTTGGACGTGGCGTCGCTGCCCTTCAGCCTCAAGGTCCTGCTCGAGAACCTGCTCCGCACCGAGGACGGCGAGAACATCACCGCCGAGGACATCCGAGCCCTGGCCGGCTGGGACGCCGATGCCCACCCGGACAAGGAGATCCAGTTCACCCCCGCCCGGGTGATCATGCAGGACTTCACCGGGGTGCCCTGCGTGGTCGACCTGGCCACGATGCGCGAGGCCATGGCCGAGCTCGGTGGCGACCCGTCGAAGATCAACCCGCTCGCGCCCGCCGAGATGGTCATCGACCACTCCGTCATCGCCGACGTGTTCGGCACCCCCGAGGCGTTCGAGCGCAACGTGGAGATCGAGTACGAGCGCAACCGCGAGCGCTACCAGTTCCTGCGTTGGGGCCAGGGTGCGTTCGACGACTTCAAGGTCGTCCCGCCCGGCACCGGCATCGTGCACCAGGTCAACATCGAGCACCTCGCCCGCGTCGTGTTCACGCGCGAGGTCGACGGCGAGCTCACGGCGTACCCCGACACCTGCGTCGGCACCGACTCGCACACCACCATGGTCAACGGCATCGGCGTCGTCGGCTGGGGCGTCGGCGGGATCGAGGCCGAGGCGGCCATGCTCGGCCAGCCCGTCTCGATGCTGATCCCGCGCGTGGTCGGCTTCAAGCTGAACGGCGACCTGCCGGAGGGTGCCACCGCCACCGACCTGGTCCTGACGATCACCGAGATGCTGCGCCAGCACGGCGTGGTCGGGAAGTTCGTCGAGTTCTACGGCCCCGGTGTCTCTGCGCTCCCGTTGGCCAACCGGGCCACCATCGGCAACATGAGCCCGGAGTTCGGCTCCACGATCGCGGTGTTCCCGATCGACGAGGAGACCACCAAGTACCTCGAGCTCACCGGCCGTTCCACCGAGCAGATCGCCCTCGTCGAGGCCTACGCCAAGAAGCAGGGCCTCTGGCACGACCCGGACGCCGAGCCGCGGTTCTCCGAGCGCCTCGAGCTGGACCTCGCCACTGTGGTGCCTTCGCTGGCCGGGCCCAAGCGCCCCCAGGACAGGGTTTCCCTGTCCGACGCCAAGGAGGCGTTCCGCGGTGCGCTCGCCGACTACGCCGGTGGCGAACCCGCCGGAGGGACCGACCAGGCCGGCGTACCGGCCCAGACGAAGCCCGACGCGGCGCAGCACTCGAAGGTCGACGAGGCCTCCGACGAGTCGTTCCCGTCCAGCGACGCGCCCGCGCACTCCGAGGGCGGCAACGGCGACGGTGCTCCGGACAACTGGCGCAACCACCCGGCCGGCAGCGGCCACGGGCGTACGTCGAACTCGGCGCGCGTCTCGCTCAAGGACGGCACCGAGTTCGAGCTCGACCACGGCGCCGTGGTGATCGCGGCGATCACGTCCTGCACCAACACCTCCAACCCGTCGGTGATGATCGGCGCCGCCCTGCTGGCGAAGAACGCCGTGGAGAAGGGGCTGACCACGAAGCCGTGGGTCAAGACCACGCTGGCGCCGGGCTCGAAGGTCGTCTCGGACTACTACGAGCGCGCCGAGCTGACGCCGTACCTCGACAAGCTCGGGTTCAACCTCGTCGGCTACGGCTGCACCACCTGCATCGGCAACTCCGGGCCGCTCATCCCCGAGGTCAGCGCGGCGGTCAACGAGAACGACCTCGCGGTCGTCTCGGTGCTGTCGGGCAACCGCAACTTCGAGGGCCGGATCAACCCTGACGTCAAGATGAACTACCTGGCCTCGCCGCCGCTCGTGGTGGCCTACGCCTTGGCCGGTTCGATGGACGTCGATCTCTACAACGACCCGCTGGGTACCGACGAGGACGGCAACGACGTCTTCATGAAGGACATCTGGCCGTCCGCGGCGGAGGTCGAGGAGGTGATCGCCACCGCGATCACCTCGGAGATGTTCACCAACGACTACTCCGATGTGTTCGCCGGTGACGAGCAGTGGCAGTCGCTGCCGACCCCCGAGGGCGACACCTTCGAGTGGGACAGCGAGTCCACCTACGTGCGCAAGCCTCCCTACTTCGACGGCATGCCCGCGGAGCCCGAGGACGTGACCGACATCGAGGGTGCCCGGGTGCTGCTGAAGCTGGGTGACTCGGTGACCACCGACCACATCAGCCCGGCCGGCGCGATCAAGAAGGACAGCCCGGCCGGCAAGTACCTCGCCGAGCACGGTGTCCAGCAGCGCGACTTCAACTCCTACGGGTCGCGACGCGGCAACCACGAGGTGATGATCCGGGGCACCTTCGCCAACATCCGGCTGCGCAACCAGCTCGCGGAGGGCACCGAGGGTGGCTTCACGCGCGACTTCAGCGGCGACGCCACTGGCGAGCAGAGCGTGACCACGGTCTTCGAGGCCAGCGAGAAGTATCTCGAGCGGGGCATCCCGCTGGTCGTGCTCGCGGGCAAGGAGTACGGCTCGGGCTCCTCGCGCGACTGGGCGGCGAAGGGCACCGCGCTGCTCGGCGTCAAGGCCGTCATCGCCGAGTCCTACGAGCGGATCCACCGGTCCAACCTGATCGGCATGGGCGTGCTGCCGCTGCAGTTCCCCGAGGGCGAGACCGCCGAGTCGCTGGGGCTCACCGGCGAGGAGGAGTTCTCCTTCACCGGCGTCACCGAGCTCAACGAGGGCACCATTCCGCGCACCGTCAAGGTCAAGGCCGGCGACACCGAGTTCGACGCAACGGTGCGCATCGACACCCCGGGCGAGGCGAGCTACTACCGCCACGGCGGCATCATGCAGTACGTCCTGAGGAACCTGCGCCAGGACTGAGCACGCGACGAGGCCCGTCACCCCCCACCAGGGTGACGGGCCTCGTCGGGTCTTCGCAGGAGCACCCTCAGGCCTGTGGGAGCAGCACCTGGACGGTGGTGCCCACCCCCTGGGTGGAGTCGATCGACACGCGGCCTCCGTGCTGGGTGACCAGGGAGTGCACGATGCTCAGGCCCAGCCCGGTCCCCGGGATCGCCTGCTCCGTCGCGCCCGGCGCACGGAAGAACCGCGTGAACAGGTGCTTCTGGTCAACGGAGCTGATCCCCATGCCGGTGTCGCAGACCGTGACAGCGGCGTCGCTGCCCTCGGTGTGCACCGACAGCACCACCCGCCCGCCGTCCGGGGTGAACTTGATGGAGTTCCCCATGAGGTTCAGCACCACGCGCTCGAGAGCGTTGCAGTCACCCACGACCTGCACGGGTTCCTCGGGCAGGGCGAGGTGGACCTCCAGGCTGCGGGGGCGCAGCAGCTCGTCGAGCATCTCGAACGCCTCGGCCGCGACGCCACGCAGGTCGACGGTGTCGGTGCTGAGCTCGAGGTGGCCGGACTCCGCCCGTGACAAGGTCAGCAGGTCCTGCACGATGAGACCGAGACGACCGGTGTTGCGCTCGATCCGCAGGACAGCGTCCAGCTGTTGCCGGTTGAGCTCACCGAGACTCCCGTCGGCGAGGAGCTCGGCGTACCCGGCGATGCTCGTGATCGGGGTGCGCAGCTCGTGGCTGACGTTGGAGACCAGCTCCTGCTTGACGTGGTCGACCTCCTCGAGCCGCAGCACCGACGATCGCTCCCGCTCCAGCGCCGTACGGAGAGCCTGCTCGGCGCGCAGGCGGTCGGTGATGTCCTCGCCGGCGCCGATGTAGCCCAGCACCTCACCGTTCGAGTCGGTGACCTCGCTCAGGGTCAGCGAGGCCATCCGGACGTCGCCGTCCTTGCAGATGAACTCCCAGTCGCGGCGGGTCCCCTGCCGGACCATCTCGAGCACGATGGCGGTGTGGTCGGCGGGTACGCCGAAGTGAGCGGCCTGGCGCTCGATCTCCTCACGCCGGTGGAACATCTCGGGGCGGTGGCCGACGACCTCCTCGGGGCGGTAGCCCAGCGTCTGCTCGGCGCCGGCGTTGTAGTGCGTGATCACCCCGACGGAGTCGGTCGCAATGATCAGGGCCCCGGTAGCCGAGTCCAGCAGACGCTCGACCGTGGTCGCTGCCCGGGTGGCCTGTGCGGTCATCGAGTACAGCTTCTCCACCATCAGCGCGAGCGGCACGGTCATGAAGCAGGCCGCCGCGACGAAGGTGTAGAGCAGGACCGGCGCCAGCGCGTCGGGCAGGCCGCTCATGGTGCCGGCGAAGGGCCCCTGCTCGCGGAAGGTCATGAAGTAGCCGGCGAAGCACACCAGGAACAGCTGGACGTGAGCCTCGCGCCGGGTGGCCCGCGTGGCGGCCCAGCCCAGAACCGGGAGCACGAGGAAGGCCGTGACCAGCCGCGAGGTCGGCCAGAAGACCGCAACGGTGACCGCCACCATCGCGACCCGCTGCAGCATCAGCTCGAGGTGGCCACCTGCCGCCTTCCGCCCCGAGGTGCGGACCATCAGTGGCAGCACGACCAGCTGTGCCGTGAGAGCGGCCAGGGTGGAGACCATGGCAGCGACCAGCGACTCCCGCACGGTCAGCACCGTGGTCCCCGCGGCGAACGCCAGGGCGCCGCAGATCACCGCCGAACCCGCGATGGCGAGGTGGTAGCGGGCGGTGTCGACGTTGTCGAGGCGGAACAAGCCCCCGGACGGGCTGTGGCTGAGTCGGTCCGCGGTGAACAGTGCCGGCAGGACCACCGCGAGGCTCCCCGCGGCGCCCTGCCACAAGGCGACGTCGTAGCTGAAGGACAGGGCAAGGCTGGTCACGAGCGCCGCGATGGCGATCATCAGCCGGCGTCCTTCGGGCCCGGCCACCACGAACAGCGCGACCGCGAAGCCGATCGAGGGCCAACCGCCGTAGGAGGTCGCCTGCAAGCCACGCAGGGACATCGGTGCAGCCACCAGGGCAAGGAGCAGGACGCACTGTGCCCACCGCGCCTTCGACATGTCCAGTGCTCCTCGGTGACGACTTGGCAGTCATAGTGCCGCCTCGTGTCCGGCTGGCCGCGGTCCCGCGCCACGTAGACCGTGAAATGTCGTCGCAAGGAGGGCACCCAGCGCGGCGACGTACCGGGATCAGTGCGGCCCGGGAGACCGACCGCTCGGGACGTCATACGAGATGTGGCCACCAGCGCACGTTTCGTATGACGTCCCGGGCGAGGTGATGGCGATGGAAGCGCAGGTGCGACGGCTGAGGCGTGACCTGGGGCACGTTCGCTCGTTGGGTTCGCAACTGCCACCCTTACAGGAGCACACACATGCGCCATGAATCTCGACGCTTCCGCCTGCTCGCCGCGTCAGCCCTGACCGCTCTCGCGCTCGCCGGCACGACCCTCGCAGTGACGGGTGGGACCGCTCATGCGGAGAACACCGGGTTCGCTCCGCGGCTCGTCACGGTCGACACCCCGACCCGGGCCGACAAGGAGCTGCTGCAGACGCTCGGGCTGGACCTGACCGAGCACGCCGGCCACGACTACATCGAGGTCGTGCTGCACAACGGACAGGACCTGACCCGCCTCGTCGACGCGGGCCTGGACTACGACGTCCGCATCCCCGACCTCAACCTGCGCGCGGCGCAGAACAACCGCGTCAACGCGGAGTACGCCGCCGCGACGCTGGAGTCGCCGCTCCCGTCGGGACGCGACACCTACCGGACGCTCGCCGACTACAACGACGACGTCCGCGAGCTCGCGGCGATCCGGCCCTCGATCGCCAAGCGGATCACCATGCCGCACAAGTCCTTGGACGGTCGCACGGTCTACGGCATCGAGATCGGTCGCGACGTCAACGCCGCACCGGACGGCCGCCCGACGTTCGTGCTGCTCGGCGTGCACCACGCACGCGAGTGGCCCTCGGGTGAGCTCGCAATGGAGTTCGCCTACGACCTCGTCAAGAACTACGGCTCCGACGCCCGCATCACCGGTCTGCTCGACCGGGCCCGGGTGGTCGTTGTCCCCGTGGTGAACGTGGACGGCTTCGAGCTCTCGCGCACCGACGGTGGCCTGATCGATCTCCGTGAGGCCGACAACGGCGGCACCGCAACGATCCTCGGAACGCCGGGCAACGCCTACAAGCGCAAGAACTGCCGGGTCGTCGACGGCCAGGACACCCCGGACGGCACCTGCCGGGCCGGCAGCGCGACCAGCCCGGGTGGCTTCGGCACGGGCGTCGACCTGAACCGCAACTACGGCGGCCTCTGGGGTGGTCCCGGGGCTTCGGCGACGTTCGCCGACCCGACCTACCGCGGATCCGGACCGTTCTCCGAGCCGGAGATCCAGAACGTGCGTGAGCTGGTCAGCAACCGTCAGGTGACGACGCTGATCTCGAACCACACGTTCTCGAACCTGGTGCTGCGGCCCAACGGCGTGCACCCCGACACCATCGGGCATGACGGCAACCCCGTCGGCAACGCGCCCGACGAGGAGGGGTTGAAGGCGCTCGGGGCGAAGATGACCGATGCCAACGGCTACCGCAACATCCACGGCTGGGAGCTCTACGACACCACCGGCACGACCGAGGACTGGTCGTACAACGCCACCGGTGGCTACGGCTACACCTTCGAGATCGGTGCCGACGAGTTCCACCCGCCGTTCCCGCAGGTGGTCGACGAGTACCTCGGTGCCGGGGAGCTCGCCGGCAAGGGCAACCGTGAGGCCTACCTCCTCGCCCTGGAGAACACCGTCGACACCGCCACGCACGCCGTGATCAGCGGCAAGGCGCCGAAGGGCGCGACGCTGCGCCTGCGCAAGCAGTTCGCCACCCCGACATGGTCGGGCTCGTTCGCCGACAACCTGAGCTCGACCATGCAGGTCGGTTCCGACGGGAAGTACACCTGGCACGTGAACCAGTCGACCCGGCCCGTGGTGCAGAGCAAGCTGGTCGAGATCAGCGAGGACACGCCCGTGCGCTCGGAGACGTTCCAGGGCGGCCCCACCACCATCGGCCAGAGCGTGGACCACGAGTTCAAGGTCACCGAGAGCGACATGGACCTGATGCACGTGGACCTCGACTGGCCCACCCCGGACGACATGGACCTCGAGGTCTACAAGAAGAACGCGGACGGCTCGCTGACCCAGGTCGGCTCGTCGGGCAACTTCGTCGGCGAGAAGGAGCGGGCCGAGATCGCGGCGCCGGCACCGGGTGACTACGTGCTGCGGGTGATCAACTTCGCCTCGACCGCGCCGACGTACACCGTCACCGCGACCCTGTACGACTCCAAGGTGGTCTCCTCCGAAGAGGTCGGCGGGCTCATCGAGAACTGGACCCTCACGTGCGAGAAGGACGGCAAGGTGCTCCAGCAGGTGCCGGTCGTCGTCGGACGCGGCGAGCAGGCCAAGGTGAACCTCTCGGAGTGCCTGAAGAAGTTCTAGTCCCAGGCAGCAGCCCCTAGGAGCAGTCCGCAGCGACGGACCCCGAGGGCGGTCCACGGCCACCGGTCGGGTCATCTCGACCCACCGGTGGCCGTTGCCTGTGTGGCAGATCCCTACCATTCGGTCCATGAGCAGCGGAGTGCGGGACACGTCCTGGCGGGACTGGACCACTCTGGTGCCGGTGGGCGCGGCCCTGGCGCTCGCGTTGACGTGGGGACGGGAGCCGGACGGCGCAACGGGCGTGCTCGTCTACGTGGCCGTTGGCCTGCTGCTCGTCGGTGCCGTGCTGTCGGCGGTGCACCACGCCGAGGTCGTCGCTCTCAAGGTGGGCGAGCCGTTCGGGTCGTTGCTCCTCGCCGTGGCGGTCACGGTCATCGAGGTCGGCCTGATCGTGACCCTGATGGTCTCCGGAGGTGCCAATGTCGCGTCGCTGGCTCGCGACACCGTGTTCGCCGCCGTGATGATCAGCCTCAACGGCATCGTCGGGCTGTCATTGCTGGTCAGCTCGCTCCGACACCACCTCGCGAGGTTCAACCCCGAGGGCACGGGGGCGGCACTGGCCACTTTGGTCGCGCTCGCCGGGCTGACGCTGGTGCTGCCCCGCTTCACGACCAGCGAGCCCGGACCGGAGTTCTCCGGAGCGCAGCTTGCGTTCGCCGCCGTCGTTTCGCTGGTGCTCTACGGTCTGTTCGTCTTCACGCAGACCGTGCGGCACCGTGACTTCTTCCTGCCGGTCGAGAGCACTGATCGTGTGCCCAGTGCTGACGGTTACGCGACGAGCTCAGGCGCCGTCGACCCGTCGGACGACGGCGTCCACGCCGATCCGCCGACATCGAGACAGACCACCGCCAGCGGCATCCTCCTGGTCGTCGCTCTGGTCTCGGTGGTGGGCCTGGCCAAGGTGGAGTCGCCGGCCATCGAGGGCGCCGTCCGTGCCGTGGGCTTCCCCTACGCCTTCGTGGGCGTCGTGATCGCCCTGCTGGTACTGGCACCCGAGACCATCGCAGCCACCAGGGCGGCCGCCCGCCAGCGAGTACAGATCGCACTCAACCTGGGATTCGGCTCCGCGATGGCCTCCATCGGTCTGACCATCCCGACGATCGCGGTGGCTTCGCTCTTCCTCGAAGGCCCGCTGGAGCTCGGGCTCGAGCCGGTGCAGATGGTCCTGCTGGCCGTCAGCGTCGTCGTCGCGGTGCTCACCGTGGTCCCCGGACGAGCCAAGCCGCTCCAGGGAGGGGTCCATCTGGTCCTGCTGGCCGCCTTCGTGTTCTTGTCGATCAACCCCTGAGGGCAACCTGGCCGGCCTCGGGCACGGCGCCGCGACCCGGGTGAGCAGGGTCTGGTGGTCGAGGGCCCGCCAGTGACCGCCTCGCCGTCAGGGTCTGTCCCATGGGTCAGAGCGAGCTCGTGCTGCGGGGTGCAGCCCCCCGCGACCCCGTGCTGGCGGTCATCCGGGAGGCGTTCGGTGGCGAGGAGAGCGGGCGGCTCGCCCCCGGGACACGAGGACCAGATGGTGGGCCAGGTGATCCACCGCGACGGGTGGTGGCGCCATGATGCTGCAGGGCCGCGCGACCCGTTGCTGGCCGAGCTGGAGGAGAGGTACCGATGAGGTCCGAGACACGCGAGTACGCCACCGGCGGGGACGAGGTGGTCAAGGACATCACCGACGACTGCGCTGCGTTCGTCGCCGGGCAGGGGGACGGGCTGCTGCACGTGTTCGTGCCCCACGCCACCGCGGGCATCGCCGTGATCGAGACCGGCGCGGGGTCCGACGACGACCTGCTGGCGGCGCTGCAGGACCTGCTCCCCGCCGACGACCGCTGGCGGCACCGGCACGGATCACCGGGACATGGTCGTTCGCACGTGATGCCCGCCCTGGTGCCGCCGTACGCCACGGTCCCGGTGCTCGGCGGCCGGATGGCCCTGGGCACCTGGCAGAGCATCTGCCTGGTGGACCTCAACGTGGACAACCCGGAGCGCGAGGTCCGCCTCTCGTTCCTGCCCGGATGAGCGACCGATGACCCTCGGGGTCGACCACACGACCCTCGTCGCTCTGGTGCTGGTGCTGGTGGTCGGATCCGTGGTCCAGTCGCTGGTCGGGCTCGGGCTGGGACTGGTCGCGGCGCCGGTGGTCACGCTCCTCGACCCCTCGCTGATGCCCGTGCTGATGCTGGTGCTGGCCGCGCTGCTGCCGCTGTTCACCCTGATTCGCTCCCACGACGAGATCGACTGGTCCGGCCTCGGCTGGGTGCTGCCGGCACGTGTGCCCGGGACTGTTGTGGGGGTGCTGCTGCTGGCGATGTTCTCCGAGCAGGCCCTCGGTCTGGCCGTCTCCCTCGTGGTGCTGCTCGCGATCGGGGTCAGTGTGACGTTCGTGCGGCTTCCGGTCCGCCCCGTGACGCTGGTCGCGGCTGGCGTGGTCTCCGGCATCACCGGGACGACCACCTCCATCGGGGGACCACCCGTGGCCCTGCTGTACCAGCACCGCAACCCGGCCCAGATCCGCTCCACCCTGGCGGTGATGTTCACCGTGGGTGCGGTGATCAGCCTGCTCGGGATCTGGCTCGGCGGCCGGCTGGAGCCGCGGGTGCTGCTGGTGGCACTGCTGCTGGCCCCGGCGCTGGCCCTGGGTGCCTGGATCGGTCACCGGCTGCGCGGGGCGGTGCCCGACCGGAGCGTGCGGTACGCCGTCCTGGTCGTGTCCGCCGGTTCGGCGGTCGCGCTACTGGTGCGCAGTGTGGTCTAGGCGGCGTTCGCCGCGGCCGTGACAGGCTGCTTCCATGACGCGCGAGCAGCCCTGGTCCGACGACACGACCTCGGTGGGCCGGGTGGTGGTGCTGAGCCGCAACCCGATCGCCGATGCGGTGGAGTCCATCGCCCGCAGCGCGGGCCGGGAGGTCGTCGTGATCGAGCCGGACGCCGACGGAGCGGGACGGGCGGCGGTGGGCCTGGTCGGGCTGGGGGAGCACGACGCGGTGGTGCTCTGCGACCACGACGCCCCCGATGCGCCCGGCGTCCTGCGCGACGCCCTGGCCTCCCCGGCGGCGTACGTCGCCATGATGGCCAGCCGTCGACGGGCCGCGGGGCTGCTCGAGGACCTGGAGCGCGAGGGTCTGCCGGGCCTGGACAAGCTGCACGTGCCTGCGGGGCTGGACATCGGTGGCAAGGCCCCAGGGGAGATCGCGCTGTCGGTGGTCGCCGAGATCGTGGCGTGCACCTACGGCCGCAACGGCGGTCCGATGCGCGCTCGCGAGTGAGGGCTCCGAACCTCAGCCGGCGAGCAGCCGCGAGATCAGGGAGTCGATCGGCAGGTGGGCGGACTCCTGGCCGAGGCCGACCACCTCGACAGTCGCGGCCACGAAGTCGTGCACGAGCCGAGCGGGGGCGTGCAGCATCGCCTTGCCGTCGGGTGAGGTCAGCTCGATGACCACGACGGCCTCGGCCTCGCTGCTCAGGCAGGGCCACACGTGCACGTCGCCGTCGCCGGTCGGGGCGTAGAGCCCCTCGGCGAGCAGCTCGCGCGCAAACGTCCAGACGATCGTCCCCGAATGCGCCTCGAGCGACATCCTCACCGCGAAGGGATCGAGTCGGTCGTAGACGAGCGTGCCTTTGAGCAGCTCCTGGTGGATCTCCCCAGAGACGAAGGGAACCGTGATGCGGACGACGTCCGCCCCGACTGACGGTTGCTCCATGATGACCGTTCCTGCTGGCTGATTCGTGGATGGAGTTCGGTGCATCCTGCTAAACGAGGCGGGGCCCGAGATGACACGGGTCACACCGGTGGTCTAGCAATCGAGGCCAACTGGTCTACTCGGTGCGAACACCTGTTCGAACACCGGCTAGGCTGGAGCGATGGTCGAGCAGGCGCGAGGCGGTTCCAGGGTGGGGCGAAACCAGGTACCCGGCAGAGCGGTGCGCCCGCCGGGCTGGCCGGACCCGGTGCGCCCACCCGGCGCACCGGACTGGGAGGTCACGGCGGTGGCGTGGCTGCTCGACCTGTGCCCGCCCGAGTACCGCGGGTACCCCACGCTGCGTCGACACGCTGTGGTGCTGGCCCGTTTCGCCGTCCTGCACGTCGAGGCGTGTCAGGTTGCGGTCAACCGTGGCCTGAGTGAAGCCCGCGGTGGACTGCGCGAGGTCGCCGACGGCGCGGTCGTGGACGCGGCGGTCGACACCTGGCAGTGCGAGTCGGCACGCCTGATCGGCGTACGCCGCGCAGTCGGTCTGGTGGAGGAGGCGCTCCGGGGCCGGCGCTTCGTGGCTCGGCTCTAGGGAGGCCTCCAGCAGTCACCGGTGCGGGCCTAGGGTGGGCGCAATGCCTCGTATCGCCGTCGTGCTGCTTGTCGACCCGCGTGGACACGTGCTGCTCCAGCACCGGGACGAGCACGCCCCGCGGGCGGCGAACCAGTGGGGACTCGTCGGTGGCCACGTCGAACCGGGGGAGGACTTCGACACCGCCGTGCGCCGCGAGCTCTTCGAGGAGACCGGCATCGAGACGACGCCGGGTGACCTCGAGCTGTGGCAGGCGACGGAGTTCACCTACTCCGACGGGCACCGCAGCAGCTACCGGGTCTACGCCGGCCGCGTCGCGCTCACCGACGCCGACATCGTGCTGGGCGAGGGACGTGCGATCGTGTTCGTCGATCCCCAGGAGGCCGCTCGGCTCGACAGGGCCGAGTCCTGCGCGCACTTCCTCCCGCTGTTCCTCGACTCCGACCTCTACCTCCGCCTCCGTGAAGGGACCCCCCGATGACCGTGAACCTGAGACCGGATCCGTTGCGGCGCATCGAGGTGCCACAGATGGGTGCCGAGGACGTCGTCGTCGATGCCCACGGCCATGCCTTCACGGGCACCGCGGACGGCAGCATCTTCCGGGTCACGGGCGACGGCTCGGTGGAGCAGGTCGGCCACACGGGGGGTCGACCCCTCGGGCTTGAGCTGTACGGCGAGGGCCGGTTGCTGGTCGCCGATGCCCACGCGGGGCTGCTCTCCCTGGACACCACCACCGGTGCAGTCGAACCGCTGGTCACCGAGGTCGACGGGCGCCCGATGGTGTTCTGCAACAACGCGGCGGTCGCCACGAACGGTGACATCTGGTTCTCCGACTCCAGCACCTCTTACTCGATCGAGGACTGGAAGGCCGACTTCGTCCAGAAGACCCGCTCCGGACGGCTGTTGTGCCGACGGGCCGACGGGTCGGTGAGGGTGCACCTCGATGGCCTCGACTTCGCGAACGGGGTCGCGCTGGCCGCGGACGAGTCCTGCGTCTACGTCGCCGAGACGGGCGCGCGGACCGTGGTGCGGCTGCGACTGACCGGCGAGCGTGCCGGCTCCTCCGACCTGCTCATCGGTGACCTACCCGGGTACCCCGACAACATCTCGCGGGGCAGCGACGGCCTGATCTGGGTCAGCCTGGCCTCCCCGCTGGACCCTTTGCTGGAAGCGCTGCGCAACCGGGCACCCCGCTTCGTGCGCAAGCTGGTGACCCGCATCCCCGAGGCGGTACAACCCAAGCCGAAGCAGACTGTCCGGGTCCAGGCCTACGATGACCGCGGCACCCTGGTCCACGACCTCGACGCGGACGCCAGCAGGTTCCACATGGTCACCGGTGTGCGCGAGCACAACGGAACGCTCTGGTTGGCCAGCCTCCACGAGCCTGCGCTGGCCGTGCTGAGCCTGGTGGGCACCCCCGACTAGACTCGGCCCGTCCAGCCGCGGCTCACGCCGTCCGATCAGCCAACACCTGGGAGAAGCCACCCGATGGGTCACCTCGAGCACATCACAGGTCCTGCGGACCTGCGCCGGCTCGACGACCAGGAGCTCGCCGACCTGGCCACGGAGATCCGCGACGAGCTGGTTCGCACCTGTGCGCCCCGCGGCGGCCACCTGGGGCCCAACCTCGGCGTGGTCGAGCTGACCATGGCCATCCACCGCGTCTTCGACTCTCCCCGCGACCGGGTCGTCTTCGACACCGGACACCAGGCCTACGTGCACAAGATGCTGACCGGTCGGGCGATCGAGTTCGACACGCTGCGCACCGAGGGCGGCCTCTCTGGCTACCCCAGCCGGGCCGAGTCCGAGCACGACGTCGTGGAGAACTCACACGCCTCCACCTCGCTGTCCTACGCCGACGGCCTCGCCAAGGCCTACGCGATCAGGGGCGAGGACCGGCACGTGGTCGCAGTGATCGGTGACGGAGCACTGACGGGCGGCATGGCCTGGGAGGCTCTGAACAACATCGCCGAAGGTGACGACCGCCGTCTGGTGATGATCGTCAACGACAACGGTCGCTCCTACATGCCCACGGTCGGCGGGCTCGCCAACCACCTCACCACGCTGCGCACCAGCCCCCGCTACGAGCAGGTCCTGGAACTGGTCAAGCGGCGGCTGAACGGCGTGCGCGGCGTCGGGCCCGCGGTCTACGACGCCCTGCACGCGATGAAGAAGGGCATGAAGGACGCGCTCGCTCCGCAAGGGCTCTTCGAGGACCTGGGCCTGAAGTACGTCGGTCCAATCGACGGGCACGACCGCGGCGCCCTCGAGCACGCCCTGGCGAAGGCCAAGCGGTTCGGCGGCCCGGTGATCGTGCACGTGATGACGCGCAAGGGATTCGGCTACGACCCGGCGGAGCGGCACGAGGCCGACCAGTTCCACCAGATCGGTCCCTTCGACGTCGAGACGGGCGTCGGCACCCCCAAGGGACGCATCTGGACCGACTTCTTCTCCGAGGAGATGGTGGCCATCGGTGCCGAGCGGCAGGACGTCGTCGCCATCACCGCGGCCATGCTCTACCCAGTTGGCCTCGACCGCTTCGCGGCGGCGTACCCCGAGCGCACCTTCGACGTCGGCATCGCCGAGCAGCACGCCGCGACCAGCGCGGCCGGTCTTGCCATGGGCGGCCTGCACCCGGTGGTGGCCATCTACGCAACGTTCCTCAACCGCGCCTTCGACCAGGTGCTGATGGATGTGGCGCTGCACCGCTGCGGCGTCACCTTCGTGCTCGACCGCGCCGGCGTCACCGGGGACGACGGGGCCAGCCACAACGGCATGTGGGACATGTCCATCCTCCAGGTCGTGCCCGGACTGCGTCTGTGCGCGCCGCGGGACGGTGCGCGCGTGGGCGAGCTGCTGCGCGAGTGCGTGGACGTGGACGACGCGCCCACGGTCCTGCGCATCCCCAAGGGTCCACCTCAGGCCGACCTCGAGGCGGTCGACAAGGCAGGCGGGATGGACGTGCTCGTGCGCGACGGCGCCCTGGACGTGCTCCTGATCGGCATCGGCTCGATGGCAGCGGTCTGTGTCGACGTGGCCGCCCGGCTGGCCGACCAGGGCGTCGGTGTCACGGTGGTCGACCCCCGCTGGGTCAAGCCGTGGGACGAGGCCGTCGTGCCGCTGGCGCGTGACCACGCGTTGGTGGTCTGCGTTGAGGACAACGGAAGGGTTGGCGGCTGTGGCTCGACACTGCAGCAGCTGCTCAACGACGAACGGGTGTCGACGCCGTACCGGCACCACGGGATCCCACAGGAGTTCCTCGACCATGCCAAGCGAGAGGCGATCCTCGAGCGCATCGGGCTCACCGCGCAGTCGCTGGCGCGCGGCATCGTCGAGGAGGTCACCTCGCTGGACCGTTGGGGAGGGACGCCGGCCGACGGTGGACCCGGTGCCCCGGCCGACACCTCGATCGGCACGCGGTCCGACCACGGTGCGGCGAACTGATCCTCTGAGCGGTCCGGTCACGCTGGTGGCCGTGGCGGCGATGCTGCTCGCCCTGGCGTCCTGCTCGCGAGAGGACGACAGCAGCCAGGACGTCGCGGGCGGGGGGACAGCGGCTCGGGTCACCCTGGCCGAGGCCAGGGCGCAGGAGCAGCGCATCCTCGACCAGCGGGTGCGTGCCGTCGAGCAGCGCGACCAGGAGCTGTTCCTGCGGCGCGTCGACCGCAGCGACAAGGGGCTGCTGGCCCGACAGCGCCGCTACTACCGCAACCTGGTGCAGCTGCCGCTGTCCACCTTCCGCTACCGCGTGCAGGCCGCGGAGTGGGACGGCGTCGCACCGGTCGACCGCTGGGGACCGGACGTGCACGTGCCGCGGGTGCGGCTCTCGCTCCAGCTCGCCGGGTATGACGCCGTACCCGTGGAGCGAACCGTCGGCTTCGTCTTCTCCTTCCGTGACGGCCGAGCCACGATCGTCTCCGACCGCACCGGAGCCGGCAGGCCGCTCTACGAGGGCACCCAGTTCCCGTGGGACCTCACCGCGGTCACCGTGCGCGAGGACCGTGGCGTGCTCGGCATCTTCGACCGGCGTACCGCCCCGGACGCAGGCGCGCTGACCGCGGCCGTGCGCGACGGGGTGGACCAGATCGACCGGGCACTGCCGTTCAGCTGGTCGGGGCGGGTGGTGGTCTACAGCGTGCAGAACCCACGGGTGCTTGCGTCCTTCAGCGACGTCCCGGGCGGGGTGCTGGAGAAGCTGGGTGCGCTGACCTTCCCGACGTACGCCGACGAGGAGCGCCGTGTTGCCTCCACGCGGATGCTGGTGATGGCCAGCTCGGTGCAGGCGGGGCAGCCCTTCCTCGGCCGGATCACGCGGCACGAGCTGAGCCATGTGGCGCTCGGCGTCCGCGACGACGGGGCGCCGACCTGGGTCTCGGAGGGGGTCGCCGAGTACCTGGGCGCCAGGGAGATCCCCGCGCGCGAGCGGATCATCCCGACCTCGGCCCTGGGCCGGGCCAAGACCCAGGTCGCGTCGATGCCGGCGACGAAGGACTTCAACAACACCGACCAGGAGTGGCACTACGCCCTGAGCTGGATGGCCTTCGACCACATCGCCGCCACCGCAGGCGAGGAGCGCGTGTGGGAGCTCGTCGAGGCCATGCACAACGGGGGGGAGGGCACCCCGGATGCCGCTCAGGACCGCGTGCTCGAGCAGGTCCTCGGCTACGACAGCGGCGAGCTGGCGCGGCGTGCCGCTGCCCGGATCCAGAAGATCTACGGCTGACTCGGCAGGTGACGCAGCGCCTCGCGGCGGGTGAGTCCGGACAGCTCGCCCTCGTGGGCGGCCACGAAGGCGGTGACCCACTGCGGGCTGGTGCGGGCGTGGTCGCGCAGGGCCCAGCCGATCGCCTTGCGGATGAAGAACTGCCGGCCGAAGGGTGACAGGGGCGCCGTCGCTCGCGTGGACCCGTCCAGGTTGGCCTCGATGGCCGTTGTCAGGAGCTGCTCGTCGCAGCGGTTCCGGGTGCCCACCTGGCAGATGATCGCCGCCCGCCGAAGCCACAGGTCCTCGCTCGTGGCCCAGGTCTGGATGCCGGCTTCGACCCGTGCGCGGTCGTCGAGCAGCAGGTCGCGTACCAGGTTGGTCGCGACGCCGTCCACGAGGTCCCACCAGGCGCCGGTGCGGATCAGGTGCTCGTAGAGCGGCAGGGCGCGGTGGTCGCGGTAGGCGCGGTAGCGGGGGTGCCCAGCCAGTGCGAGGGCGGCGTAACGCTCCTCGTGGAACGCCGCGTGGTCCCAGAGCTCGAGCACGCTCGTGCGCCAGGTGTCCTCGTCGACGAGTGGGTGGTCCCGGAGGATCGTGCGCATCACTGTGCGCTGCGCGTCGGCCCTGATGCCGTGACAGGGCAGCGCCGACTTCAGGTAGGCCTGCATGCCCGCGGCCCACTCCGGGTCTCCGGCGGCGTCGCGCAGCTCGGTGCGCACCCGGTCCACGAGCCGGTCGTCAGTGGATGGCATCACCCGATTGTGCCGCCTCGGACCGGTCGGTGCCGGGCTCGGCCCCCGCCCTGTCCGCGCCGCCCCCCGGCCGCACTAGGGTGATGAGGACTCACCCCGCCCGAACAACCTCACAGCACGACCGCACAGCACGACCGCCACATTCGCCCCACGACCGGAGGACAGCAGTGACCGAGGCACGCTTCGTGCACATCGTCGACGACGTCCCCGAGCTCGAGGGGCGCGCCGATGGGCCGGTGCTGGTGACGGCGCTCGAGGGTTTTCTCGACGCGGGCAACGCCTCCGGGCACGCCGTGGCCCACTTGGTGAGTGACCAGCCCGGTCGGGTGGTCGCGAGCTTCGAGGTCGACGAGTTCTACGACTACCGGGCACGCCGGCCCCCGCTCACCTTCCTCGAGGACCACTACGCCGACTACGAGGCACCGCGTCTGGTCGTGCGACTGATGGAGGACAGCCAGGGTTCGGCGTACCTCCTGATGACCGGCCCCGAGCCGGACACCCGGTGGGAGGCGTTCTCCAAGGCGGTCCGCGTCGTCGTCGACCACTTCGCGGTTCGCCTCGTGGTCTCGATGGGCTCGGTGCCGATGGCGGTGCCGCACACCCGCCCGGTGCAGCTGACCAACCACGCCACCGCCCAGCGGCTGCTGGTGCAGCAGAACGTCTGGAAGGGCGAGATCCGGGTGCCGGCCAGCGCGCAGTCGCTGCTCGAGCTCAGGCTGGGGGAGTGGGGGTACGACGCCATGGGGTTCGTGGCGCACATCCCCCACTACGTCGCCCAGTTCGACTATCCGCAGGCTGCGGCAGCGCTGCTGGAAGGCGTCGAGGACGTCACCGGTCTGCAGTGGGAGCTTGCCGAGCTCAAGGAGGCCGGAGAGGCCCGACAGATCGAGATCGCGACCCAGATCGCCGACTCCGACGACGTCCGCGAAGTCGTCATGGGCCTGGAGCAGCAGTACGACGCCTTCCACAGCCAGGCCGCCAACCTGCTGGCCGACGACGAGCCGCTGCCGAGTGGCGAGGAGATCGGCGCCCAGTTCGAGCAGTTCCTCGCCAAGCTCGAGGAACCAGAAGGGGACTGACCATGCCCTCCTCAGTCGAAGAGCTCGTCGACCTGCTCGATCTCGAGGCCATCGAGGACAACCTGTTCCGGGGACGCCAGCCGGACACGATGATGCAGCGCGTGTTCGGCGGTCAGGTGCTCGCGCAGTCGCTGGTGGCTGCTGTGCGCACGGTGCCCGAGCCGTTCACCTGCCACTCGCTCCACTCCTACTTCCTGCGGCCCGGGGACACCAAGGTCCCGATCATCTACGACGTGGAGTCCATCCGCGACGGGCGGTCGTTCTGCACGCGGCGGGTCGCTGCGCGTCAGCACGGTCGGCCGATCTTCTTCCTGACCGCGAACTTCCAGGTCCCCGAGGTCGGCCTCGAGCACCAGGACCCGATGCCCCAGGTGCCCTCTCCCGAGGAGTGCGCCCCCGCCGTCGACGCCACCTCGAGGTACAAGCAGACGTGGCTGCGCGAGTGGGCCGCCCTCGACGTGCGCCCGGTCGCAGACTCCCGTCCGGGGGGGAGCCTGGGCAGCCATGACCACCCCGCTCGCACCCAGTGGTGGATCCGGGCCAGCGGCACCCTGCCCGACGACCCCGTGACCCAGCTCGCGGCGTTCACCTACGCCTCGGACATGACCCTGCTGCCCACCGCCCTCGTGCCGCACGACCTCTACATCGAGACGCCGGGCATGCAGGCGGCGTCGCTGGACCACTCCATGTGGTTCCACCGTCCGTTCCGCGCGGACGAGTGGTGGCTCTACGACCAGGCGTCGCCGTCGGCCTCGGGAGGCCGTGGGCTCGCGCTGGCGCGCGTGTTCTCCCAGGACGGCCAGCTTGTCGCGAGCGTGGCCCAGGAAGGCCTGATCCGCAAGCACGACCGCTGATCAGCATATCACCCCGATTTGGGACCACAGGTGTCAACACGCCGTGATTTGAGTTACTTTTGTGAACTCGTGTTGCCTGAGGGTCCAGTGAGGTTTGTGAGATGTCGGGTCGAGTGTGGTGCAGGACAGCGTGATCGCGGGAGCAACGGCAGGGGTCGTCGTAGTCTCCCTGGCAGGTCAGGCGGTGGCCGTCGACGACGGCCACGGCCTGGGCCGGATGGGACCCCGCTCGGCCCGGACCACCGCGGTCGACCCGGCCCGTGGACCGGACTTCGAGATGCCGTTCCTGTGCGGGCAGCGCTGGAAAGGCAGCACGCGTTCCTCGCACTCGCCGAGCCGCTTCTCGATCGACTGGAACACCAGCAGCGACCTGGGTCGACCCGCGCTGGCCAGCGCGCCGGGTGTGGTCACGCGCGCGGTCTCGCTCACGCGCAGCTACGGGCGCTACGTCATCCTCGACCACGGCAACGGCTTCACCTCGCTCTACGCCCACCTGGACCGCATCGCCACCGCGGTGGGTGCCTTCGTCGACCAGGGGGAGCTGATCGGCTACGTCGGCACCAGCGGCGCCTCCACCGGTCCGCACCTGCACTTCGAGCAACGGCACCAGGGGGCGTTCTTCCACCCCTACCTCCACCGGGCGCGCTTCGGGTTCGGCTCCACGAACGGATCGGCGAACTGCACCGATCGGCCCATCGCGGGCGACTGGAACGGAAACCAGAAGATGGACCTGGGCGTCTACCGCACCAGATCGACCACCGGCGTCTTCCGAACCCGGGTCGGGCGGCGTACCACCAGACAGAGCTGGGGACGTCCTGGGGACGTGCCCGTGACCGGAGACTGGAACGGTGACGGACGAACCGACGTCGGCGTGCGCTCACCGCACACCTCGACCTTCTACTTGCTCCCCAAGGGTGGTCGCGCGACCAAGGTCAGCTATGGCCATGCCTCCGACCAGCCGTTGGCAGGCGACTGGAACGGCGACGGCAAGACGGACGTCGGGGTCTATCGCCCGTCCACGCGCGAGTTCCACCTACGCAGTTCCACGGGGAGCACTGCGGTGGTGCCGTGGGGGTCTGCTGCTGGCGACCTGCCGGTGACCGGGGACTGGAACAAGGACGGTCGTGACGACATCGGCACCTACAACCCGATGACGGCCACGTGGACGCTGCGGGTGCCTCGCGGCCGGCACTTTCAGCACCCAACGCTTCGTCTTCGGTCGGTCCGGGGACCTTCCCGTCACCGGCGACTGGAACCGCGATCGCGAGACCGACATCGGGGTGTGGCGACCGGACAACGCACGGTTCTACCTACGGAGCCCCGACAGAGCGCGACCACCCACCGAGTGATGGTCAAGCGCTACGGGCAGGGGCGCTAGCAGCAGTGAACCACTGCGAGCCTGCTAGCTGCGGCGCGCCCGTCCGACCAGGTGCGGCGCGCCGTCACCGGGCTTGGTGAGCGAGAAGTCCAGACCGTCGGGCACGATCCTGGAGCCGAAGGCCACCTTGGCGGGCAGGAAGATCGGCTTCTTGAACTCGACGTCGACCGTCGCGGAGTCGGGTAGCCGGTTGGCCATCGCGGCCACGCAGCGGGCCTTGCTCCACATGCCGTGCGCGATGTGGCGCGGGAAGCCGAACGCCTTGGCGGTCAACGGGTAGAGGTGGATCGGGTTGTGGTCTCCCGAGACCCCGGCGTAGGTGCGGCCGAGGTCGCCCGGCAGCCGCCACACGATCCCGCTCCCGCCCACGACGTCGAACGGCTCACCGGCCGGCTTCGCGGACTTGTCGCCCTTGCCGATCCGCAGGTACGTCGAGGTCGACTCCCACACCGTCTCGTCCGCGCCCGAGCCCGTCGAGGTGATCGTGGAGACCAGGTCGAAGACCCGCCCCTTGGGGTGCGCCCGCAGGTCTGCGGTGCGTACAGCGACCTCGAGCCGTTCGGTCGGTGCGATCGGACGGTGCTGGGTGATGGAGTTCGCCACGTGCACGGTCCCGATCGCTGGGAACGGGAACGACGCGTCGGTCATGATCCCCATCTGGAGTGGGAACACCAGCATGTGCGGGTAGGTGAACGGGAGTGTCTGGGTCGGCTCGAACTCGCAGACCCGGGCGTACGCCGCGACGTGGTCGCGGTCGATGGCGATGTCCCGGCGCCGCAGGGTCAGCTCGGGCAGTGTGCTGCCGGACTTGCGAACCCCGGGCAGCAGGTTCACCCCGGGCAGCACGGGCAGTGCCGCCTTCAGCATGGTCGGCAGCGCGCTCGGCTGGCCCTCGACGATGCGCTCGGTGCTCTCGGCCGCCATGGCTCAGGCTCCCAGCATCATCTGGCCGCAGACGCGGACCACGTTGCCGTTGACCGCGGTGGAACCGGGGGAGAGGTACCACGCGATCGCCTCGGCCACGTCGACCGGCAGACCGCCCTGGCTCATCGCGTTCATCCGCTGACCGACCTCGCGGGTCGCGAACGGGACCGCCGCCGTCATCTGCGTGATGATGAACCCGGGGGCCACCGCGTTCACGGTGATGCCCTTGTCCAGCTCGCCGGCCAGGCTGTCCACCAGGCCGATCACGCCGGCCTTGGAGGCCGCGTAGTTGGTCTGGCCGAGGTTGCCGGCGATGCCGGCGATCGACGAGACCCCGACGATGCGACCGTTCTCGGCGATCAGGCCCTGGTCGAGCAGCTCACGGGTGATGCGCTCGGGGGCGGTCAGGTTGACCGCGATCACCGAGCTCCACCGGTCCTCGGGCATGTTGGCCAGCTTCTTGTCGCGGGTGATGCCGGCGTTGTGCACGACGGCGTGCACGCTGCCGAACTTCTCCTTGACGTGCTGGGCGATCCGCTGCGGCGCGTCCTTGCCGGTGATGTCCAGGGTCAGGTGGTCGCCGTCGAGCTCCTTCATCAGGACCTGGAGCTCGCTGGCGGCCTGGGGTACGTCGATGCCGAGCACGGTCGCTCCGTCGCGGTGCAGCACGCGGGCGATCTGCTCGCCGATGCCGCGCGAGGCGCCGGTGACGATCGCCACCTTGCCGGTCAGGGGCTTGGCGGGGTCGGCGACCGGCTTGGCCTTCTTGGTGCCGGTCGCGCCGAGGCGGGCCACCTGGCCGGAGACGTAGGCGCTCTTGGGGGAGAGGAAGAACGCGAGGGTGGACTCGATGGTGGACTCGGCACCGGGGGCGACGTACACCAGGTTGACGGTGCTGCCCTTGCCGATCTCCTTGCCCAGCGAGCGGGTGAACCCCTCGAGGGCACGCTGCGCGATGCGCTCGCCACCCTCGACCTTCTCCGGGACGGTGCCCAGCACGACCACGCGGGCGTTGGCGGTGAGGCTGCGCAGCAGCGGGGTGAAGAACTGCTGGAGGGCGATCAGGTCGGTGGCGTCGGTGATGCCGGTGGCGTCGAAGACGAGGCCCTTGTACTTCTCACCGTCCACGGCCGTGCCCACGCTGGCGACGCCGAGCCGGTCGAGGGATGTGGTGACCGCCTTGCCGAGGCGTCCGCTGCCACCGGTCACGACGGTGCCGTCGACGGTGGGGGCCCCCTCGGACCAGCGCTCGAGCTCGGTGGGCGCCGGCAGGCCCAGGTTCTTGACGAGCAGCTTGCCGATCGGGCTGGCGGTGAAGGACTGGTAGCGGTCGGTCATCTGACTTCCTCTGGTTTACTTACTCGCGGGTACGTCACGAATGTAACGAGCGTTGTAACTCGGTGTCCAACCAAGGTGATGTGCCACTCATCCCGTTTATTTTCGCACCGTCACGCGCCAAGATGATGGTTGCGCCCACCGACCTCAGGAGCAGATCACGCCATGCAGCCCAAGACTCGCCGCGTAGCCGTCCTCGGCGGCAACCGGATCCCCTTCGCTCGCTCCAACACCGCCTACGCCACCGCCTCCAACCAGGAGATGCTCACCGCAGCGCTGGACGGTCTCGTGACCCGCTTCGGCCTCGAGGGCGAGCGTCTCGGCGAGGTCGTCGCGGGTGCCGTGCTCAAGCACGCCCGCGACTTCAACCTGACCCGGGAGTCCGTGTTGGGCTCCAAGCTCGCGCCCGAGACCCCCGCCACCGACCTGCAGCAGGCCTGCGGCACCGGGCTCCAGGCCGCCAACTACGTGGCCAACAAGATCGCGCTCGGGCAGATCGAGGTGGGCGTGGCCGGTGGCACCGACACCACCTCCGACGCCCCGATCGCCGTAGGGGAGGGGCTGCGCAAGGTCCTGCTCGAGCTCAACCGCGCCAAGACCAACGGGCAGCGCCTCGCCGCTCTCTCCAAGATCCGCCCCGGCGACCTGGTGCCCTCGATCCCGCAGAACGGTGAGCCGCGAACCAAGCTCTCCATGGGCGAGCACGCCGCGCTGACCGCGCTGGAGTGGCAGATCACCCGCGAGGCGCAGGACGAGCTCGCCGTGGCCTCGCACCACAACCTCGCGGCCTCCTACGACCGCGGGTTCCAGGACGACCTGGTGACGCCGTTCAACGGCCTGGACCGCGACCAGAACCTGCGCGCGGACTCCTCGCTGGAGAAGCTCGCCACCCTCAAGCCGGTCTTCGGCAAGGGCGAGGCGGCCACGATGACCGCGGCCAACTCGACGCCACTGACCGACGGTGCCTCCACGGTGCTGCTGGCCTCCGAGGAGTGGGCCGAGGCCCACGGCATTCCGGTACAGGCCTACTTCGCCGAGTTCGAGACGGCTGCTGTCGACTTCGTGCACGGCGGCGAGGGCCTGCTGATGGCCCCGGCGTACGCCGTGCCGCGGATGCTGGAGCGCGCCGGCCTCACGCTGCAGGACTTCGACTACTACGAGATCCACGAGGCGTTCGCCTCGCAGGTGCTCTCCACGCTCAAGGCCTGGGAGGACCCGGTGTTCTGCAAGGAGCGTCTCGGCCTCGACGGCCCGCTGGGCTCGATCGACCGCACCAAGCTCAACGTCAACGGTTCCTCGCTGGCGGCGGGCCACCCGTTCGCCGCGACGGGTGGACGCATCGTGGCCAACCTCGCCAAGATCCTGCACGAGAAGGCCGAGTCCACCGGCACCGGCGGCCGCGGCCTGATCTCCATCTGCGCCGCCGGCGGCCAGGGCGTCACCGCGATCCTCGAGCGCTAACCCCCGCCCAAGCACGCCGAGACGGCGCACATGTCCCGCGCAAGCACGCCGAGACGGCGCGAATGTCCCGAGTGAGTACGCCGAGAGGGCGCAGCTGTCGAACAGCTGCGCCGTCTCGGCGGGCTGAGGGCCGACTTCTGCGCCGTCTCGGCGGGCTTGGTCAGGCCGAGGCGGCCAGGGCGAGCGCGGAGGCGACGAGGTACTTCTTGACCTCGGCTGCCGAGACCGGGGTGATCGCCGGAATCCCGGGCGCGGACTCCTTGACGACCATGCCGACGCGGGCGAGCTGGAGCGCCCCGAGCCCGCTGGCGTACAGATGGTTGGCCAGCAGCGTCGGGTCGGAGACCTGGAAGGTCCCGTCGGCCAGCCCCGCCTCGAGCACGTCGCTGAGCTGCACCAGGCAGGCCGAGATCCCGCGACCGAGTCGAAACAGCGCGCCCTCGCTGATCTCCTCGAGCAGCTCGGGTCCCGGTCGGCGCATCAAGGTCTGGGCGCAGTCGACGAACGCGGGGTACTCGACCCCGAAGTCGACGAAGGCCGAGACCACCGTGTCGAGCCGCTCGCCGGGTGTGCCGGCGCTCCTGGCCGCGGCGGTGAGCCTGCCCTCGAGGTCCTCGAGGTAGCTCACCAGGGTGAGCGCGAAGAGCTCCTCCTTGCCGCTGAAGTGGCGGTAGATGATCGCTCGGTTCACTCCGACCGCGCGCGCGATGTCCTCGATCTGGGCGTCGCGCACCCCACTCTCGTCGAACAGTTCGCGGGTGGCTTGCAGGATCTCGCGCTCGCGCGCCCGTCGGCGCGCGGCAGCGGGCTGCCGGGAGGTGCTGCGCGTGGCGGTCATGGGGCGATGGTAGTGCAACTCCGGGTTACACAGGCGTGCCGCACGTGTGCCAACATCTCGGCGCACGGACGGTCCGCCGCCCAAGGGGCTGCGCGGGCGCCAGCATCAGGGGCGGCCGAGCGACCACACGGGCGAAACGCGTGGTTCCCCGGCGGACAGACCCCCAGCCGCCAAGCGGGGCCGGACCACCTCCTCGAGGAAGGCTTGCATCTCCTCCTCGCTGCGCCAGACGTCGACCATCAGGAAACCGTCTCCCTCTGGGCGCACCAGATGCACCATGAGGCCCGCGGGAGGCCCGCCGCTGTGCTTGAACGTCTGCTCGACGCTGGCATCGAGCAGATCTGCGTCAGCGCGTGACGCGCCAGGGACCAGCATTTCGCTGACGATGGCCATGGGATGCCTCCTTCGCCGCAGCGCCCGGGTGCCGGTGCGGCCGATCATAGAGGCGCGCGCCCGTCGGGAGTGTCAGATCAGGGCCTGCACAGCCGCGATCGTGTCGGTCTCGCCCGGCCCCTTGTCGTCGCGATAGCGCAGCACGCGTGCAAAACGGAGAGCGACGCCACCGGGGTAGCGGGTCGACCGTTGCACCCCGTCGAAGGCGATCTCCACCACCTGCTCGGGCCGCAGATGTACGACGTGACCCTCGCGGTGGGTCTCCAGGGCGAGGAACCGCTCGGTCTGCCAGGCGAGCATCTCGTCGGTCATCCCCTTGAACGTCTTGCCGAGCATCACGAACCTCTCGCCGTCCCGCGCGCCGAGGTGGATGTTGGACAGCCAGCCCTGGCGGCGGCCGCTGCCCCACTCGACGGCCAGCACGACGAGGTCGAGGGTGTGCCGGGGCTTGACCTTGACCCAGGCCGAACCCCGTCTCCCCGCGTCGTACGGCGCGTCGAGGCGCTTGAGGATGACGCCCTCCTGCCCGTCGGTGACCGCGAGGTCGAAGAACGACTGGGCCTGCTCGACGGACTCGGCGACCAGTCGGGGCACACGCAGCGTCTCTGGGACGACGGAGTCGAGCCGATCGAGCCGCTCGACGGCCGGGGCCTCGATGAGCGAGGCACCCTCGTGCAGCAGCAGGTCGAAGAAGAACGGCCGGATGCCGGTGGCACCGGCATGGGTCGCGGTGGTCGACGCCGTCTCCTGGAACGGGCGTGGGCGACCGGACTCGTCCAGCGTCAGCGCCTCCCCGTCGAGGATCAGGTCGACCGCCGGCAGCGCCCGCGTCGCAGCCACAACTTCTGGAAGCCGGTCGCCGATCTCGTCGAGGCTCCGCGTGAACACCGTGACCTCGTCGCCGTGCTTGTGCACCTGGATGCGGATCCCGTCGAGCTTGGTGTCCACGGCGTACGGTCCCGCGACCTTGTCGACCGCAGCCGGCACGTCCGGTGCGGCACTCGCCAGCATCGGTCGCACGGGACGACCCACCACGAGGCTGAAGGCGTCGAGGGCGGCGGCACCGCCGGTCAGCGCGGCGTGAGCGATGGGACCGGTGGGTGCGCTGAACATGGCTGCTCGGCGTACGGCCGACAGTGGCAGGTCGGCCGCCCGGGCGATCGCGTCGAGCATCACCGAGTCGAGCGCGCCCTGGCGCACGTTGCCGGTGACCAGCGCGCGCAGGAACACCTGCTCGGCGTCGGTCAGCCGCCCGAACAGGGCGGTCACGGCCGCACGCCTGGCAGTGCCCGATCCGGCGCCGGACAGGGCGCCGATCGCCGCCAACGTGCGGTCGACCTCCGCGAGACTGACCGTGGCGTCGCCGGCGGGCGTGGGCAGCTCCGAGAGTCCGCGCCACCCGATGCCGGTGCGGCGCTGACGCAGCGTGCCGGAGAGGTAGGTGGCCGCGATGTCGATCTCGTCGGATGCCGCATCGTCGGCCGCCGTCTGGGCCGCCGTCTGGGCCGCCGTCTGGGCGAGCAGGTCGGCGATCAGGTCGCGTTTCGCCAACCGCGAGCGAGTGGCGGTGACTGCGGCGGAGGCGTCGACGAGGCGGGCCAGGAGCATGGACTCATTGTGTCCGGCTGCACCGACATACCCTTGCCTCCATGCCCGCCGACCCGACGCCGCTCGTCCGCGAGTGGCGGCCGGACTGGCCATGCCCAGTGGGCCAGATCCTCGCGACGCATCGCCGTGGCGGCGCCGACCCGACGTACCGGACCACGTCGGACGGCGCGATCTGGCGGGGGATCAGGACCCCCGAAGGGCCGGCGACCCTGCGGCTGCTTGCCGACCCGGGCGCGGGCACCGTGACCGGGCGCGCCTGGGGGAGCGGCGCCGCGTGGGTGCTCGACTCGCTGCCGCGGATGCTCGGCGCCGACGACGACCCGAGCGGGTTCGAACCGCTGCACAAGCCGATCGCGGACGCCTGGCGACGCAACCGCAACTGGCGGCTGGGCGCGACCGGCCTGGTGATGGAGTCGCTGGTGCCGGCGATCCTGGAGCAGAAGGTCACCGGGGGTGAGGCGTTCAAGGGCTTCCGTTCGCTGGTGCACCGGTTCGGTCAGCGCGCCCCGGGCCCGCCCAGCGAGCCCGACCCGGTCGTGCGGCTGTGGGTGCAGCCGACGCCGACCGAGCTTCGCGCGATCCCGTCCTGGGAGTGGCTACGGATGCCGGTCGACGGCGCGCGCTCGCGGCCGATCCAGCATGTCGCTCGGGTCGCTACGGCCCTGGAACGGGCTGGCCGAGAGGCTCCTGCCGAGTTCGACCGCCGACTGCGCACGATCCCCGGAGTCGGCGTGTGGACGAGCGCCGAGGTCCGGTCGCGTGCCCTGGGTGACGCTGACTCGGTGAGCTTCGGGGACTACCACGTCGCCGCCAACGTGGGCTACGTGCTCACGGGGGCTCCGGTGGACGACGAGGAGCTCGCGCACCTGCTCGCGCCGTACGCCGGGCACCGGCACCGGGTGCAGCGGCTGGTCGAGCTCGCCGGCATGAGCCGGCCACGCCGCGGCCCCCGGATGGCGCCGCGGACGCATCTGCCCGGTTGACGGGTCTGGCTGTCGTTGGCCACAAGTTTTTCTGGGGCCCCAGAAAAGCGGCCACTTCCCCACCGTTGCAAGGCGGGGGAAGTGGCTGTTTCACGGGGGCCCCAGTGAAACCGCCGAGCGCTCCGGGGACTCAGGCGAGCCGACCACTACGCTGTGGCGAGCCCCCGCCCAGGAGTCGCCCGTGCCTGCTGTGACTGATCGCTTTGCCGCCCTGTCCGCCGACGAGGTGCGTGAGTTCCTCCTCGCGGCAGACGTCGTCGACATCACCGACCTGATCCGCGCCGCGTCCGAGTCCGAGCTGAAGGCCCTGGTCGAGCTCGAGCAGTTCCGCAGCCACGGTGTGGCGGCGATCCTGGAGCGGTTCGCCGACTTCTCCGACCCCCAGCGGCTCGGCGAGATCGACGGGGTCGTCCGCTTCGACCTGGCCGGGTCGAAGCGTCATGCCGCGCCGTACACGGCCCGCTTCGCAGCGGGTCGGGTCATCCTGGAGGACGGCACGCCCGACGTGATCATCGCCCTGGACGTCACCCACTTCCTGCGTCTGGTCACGGGCGAGGCGAACGCCGCGCTGCTCTACCTCGCCGGTCACCTGGCGATCGAGGGTGCCGAGCTGCTGGCCCTGGCCGTGGGCTCGGTGTTCACGGTGCCTGGGAGCGGGCAGCCGGGCGTCGACCCCACGGCACTCGACCCTGTCGAGGTGGCCACCGCCGTCGCGTCCACGTCGGCCAAGCACATGCGCGCGGTGATGCAGGGCGGGTTCCGTCCGATCGTCCTGGAGGAGGTCTTCCGGCGGTTCCCCGACTTCATCGACTCCGAGAAGTCGCGCGACCTGCGGATCTCGGTGGGATTCCGGATCGGCGGGCGGGCCGACGGCGAGTACGACCGCTACCTCGTCCACGTATTCGACGGGGTGTGCCGGATCGACGTCAGCCCCGACGAGGTGACGCCTCGCGATGCCACGATCATCATCGACGGAGCCGACTTCCTGCGGCTCGCCACCGGTCAGCTGCACCCGGTCCGCGGCGTGCTCACCGGGGCGATGAAGGTCAAGGGCAACCGGGCCAAGGCGCTGGCGCTCAACGCGGTGATGGTGCCGCCCCAGCCTCGTCGTTGACCCGCAGCGTGCTCAGGAGGCCGGAGGTCGGCGCGCGGCGGCCGGCAGATCCGAGGCAGGAGCGGACCGGAAACCGCCGTCCTGCTGACACGCCGCCAGCTCGACCACCTGGCGCAGCATCCACGGCGAGACATCGCGTACGCCGGAGCGGACGTCGTCGACCAACCGCTCCCAGTCGGTCCACTCGACGTCGTCCACCTCCGCGGGGTCGGGCCGCGCCGGTGCGCTGGTCGTCGCGGTGAACACCGGGCACAGCTCGTTCTCGCGGACGCCGTTGTCCATGGTGGCGTCGTAGCGGAAGGTCGGAAGGGTCAGCTGCAGGTGGTCGAGGGTCAGTCCGAGCTCCTGCTGCGCGCGTCGGCGTACGGCGCCGAAGATGTCCTCGCCGGGGGCCGGATGGCCGCAGAAGCTGTTCGTCCACGCGCCCGGCCAGGTCGGCTTGTGCAACGCCCGGCGGCTGAGCAGGAGACGGCCGTCGGAGTCGAAGACGTAGCAGGAGAAGGCCAGGTGCAACGGGGTGTCCTGGTGGTGCACCGTCGCCTTGGCAGTTGTGCCGATCGCCTGGCCGGAGTCGTCGACCAGCACGACCAGCTCGGCCTGCGCCTCGGGGGTCATGCCGGGCCCGCCAAGCTGTTGACGGCTGCGCCGAACACTCTGGGGAGTCGTTGGGCAGCCGGGACCAGCGCGCGTCGGAGCGGTCGCAACCGGGTGGCGCCGAGGAGCCCGGCGGTGAGCAGACGGTACCGGCGGGTGATCGAGTGCCACTCGCGTTCGTAGCGGGCCGGGTCCCCGTCCACGATCGCCGCGACGGCGGCCCGGGCCTGGGCGACGGCCAGCGCGATGCCCTCGCCGGTGAGCGCGTCGACGTAACCTGCAGCGTCGCCGACGAGGAGCACCCGACCGGCTACGCGGGCGGTCGCGTGTTGCCGCAGCGGGCCGGCGCCGGCGACCTCGCCGATGCCGGTTCCCGAGAGGCGCGCGCGCAGGGCAGGGAAGCCTGCGAGATGTTCCTCGAAGGAGCCTCGGGAGGAGGTCAGCATCGCCACCCCGACCAGGTCCGGACCGACAGGAGTGACGTAGGCCTCGGTCGACTGCGCCCAGTGCACCTCGACATGGCTGGTCCACGGGGCCAGCGCGAAGTGCCGGCGCAGCCCGTAGCGACGCGGTGCACCCGAGCGACCGTCGAGACCCAACGAGCGGCGGATCGGGGAGTGCAGCCCGTCCGCCACCACGAGGTGCCTGACTCGGACGCCGTCGACGAGCAGCCCGGCGTCGGTCTGCGTCACGTCGGTCACCGCGCCCTGCTCGATGCTCACCCCGGCATCGACCGCAGCCTCGCGCATCGCGGCGTGAAGCGTCGTACGGCGCACGCCGCGCCCCGGCCCGTCCCGGAAGTCAGCCGACACGGACCGGTCGCCGGCGACGTAGCGGATCCCGGTGATCCGCTGGCCGTCCGGGTCGATCTTGAGGTCGAGCAGCGCGGCGAGCGCGCCGGGCATCAACCCCTCGCCGCAGGCCTTGTCGACGACGCCGGCTCGCCGCTCGCGCACGGTCACCGAGAGGCCGGCGCGTACGGCGTACAGGGCGGTCGCGAGTCCGCCGGGTCCACCCCCGGCCACCAGCAGGTCGGTCACGAGGCCACCCCCGCAGACGGGCCCACAGAAGGGCGGGTCGGCTGGCCAGTGGGGCCCGGCTCGGCCGCCTGCAGGGCGGCGTTCTCCACACGCAGCCGCACGGTGAGCAGGGCGGCGTTGAGCACGGTGAACACCAGCGCGGTGATCCAGGCAGAGCCGACCAGTGGCAGAGCGAGACCCTCGACCACGACGGCGACGTAGTTCGGATGGGACAGGAAGCGGTAGGGGCCGCCCGTGACCAGCGGAAGGCCGGGGACCACGATCACCCTGGTGTTCCAGCGAGGGCCGAGCGTGGTGATGCACCACCAGCGCAACGCCTGGGAGGCGAGCACGAGGGCCAGCATCGAGAAGCCCAGCGCCGGCACGAAGTCCGGACGCCGGAGCCAGACCTCAACCAGGGCGCCGACCAGGAAGCCGCTGTGCAGCACCACCATCACCAGGTAGTGCCGCTGACCGGTCTCGACGCCGCCGCGGGCGAAGCTCCAGGCGGCGTTGCGCTTGGACACGACGAGCTCGGCCAGCCGCTCGAGGGCGACCGCCACGATGAGGACGGTGAAGAGGACCTCGCTCATGGGAGGTCCGGGGACGCCCGCAGCAGGACCAGCTCGGAGCAGAACCCCGGGCCCATCGCCAGCATCAGACCGTAGGAGCCGGGTCGCGGCGGGCGGTCGGCCAGGGTGTCGGCGAGCACGTTGAGGACCGAGGCCGAGGAGAGGTTGCCGATCCGGGCCAGGGAGTCCCAGGTGACCTGAAGCGCCTCTCTTTCGACCCCGAGCGCCGACTCCATCGCCTCCAGCACCTTGGGGCCTCCGGGGTGCGCGACGTACCACTCGATGTCGGCGCGACTCAGCTCGTGGTCGGCCAGGAAGGCGTCGACGTCACCGCCGATGTGGGTCTCCACCATCTCGGGGACCCTGTTGTCGAGCACGATCCGCAGGCCGCTGGCCCCGACGTCCCAGCCCATGATGCGCTCGGAGTCGGGGTAGAGGCGGCTGCGGCTGGCGAGAACCTCGGGCTGTGAGGCGTCCTGTGGCACCGCGAGGTCGGCGGCACGTGCCGCGCCGGCGGCCACGACGGCCGCCGCGCCGTCACCGAACAACCCGGTCGCCACCAGGTTGGCGACGGACGCGTCGTCGCGCTGGAAGGTCAGCGAGCACAGCTCCACCGACATCAGCACGGCCACCTTGTCGGGATGCCCGACCAGGTAGTCGTGCAGTCGGGCCACTCCGGCCGCCCCGGCCACGCAGCCCAGGCCCACGATCGGCACCCGCACCACGTCGGGCCTCAGCCCGATGACGCCGGCGACGCGCGCGTCGAGCGACGGGACGGCCAGACCGGTCACGGTGGCGGAGACGATCAGGTCGACGTCCTCGGGCGTGAGGCCGGCCGCCTTGAGCGCGTCGGTGACCGCTCGCGCACCCAGCTCGACGCCGGCCTCGATGAACGCGTCGTTCGACTCACCGAAGTCACGCAGGGCCGCGTAGCGCTCGAGCGGCAGCACGAAGTGTCGCGAGTCCACGCCGGCGTTTCGGTGCAGCCGTTCGACGAGCTTCGGCTCCGCCTGCTCGTCGAGCATGGTGTCGAGAAGCATCGTCGTGATCTGCGACTGCTGGTACTGGTGGTCAGGGAGGACGCCCCGCACGCTCAGGATGCGCATGGTCCTTCCTACCAAGCCCGACCTAGCGGCCAACGGCGTACCCCTGCATGCCGCGCGGGTTGGCCCCCGCCGCCAGCAGGCCCGAGTCCGGGTCCCGGCTGACCGCGCACATCCGGCCGAGCGACCAGGGCCCCTGTCGGACGACCTCGTGGCCCCGACGGCCGAGGGCCTCGAGAGTGGAGGCGACGATGCGGTCCTCGACGACGAGCACGCCGGGTTCCATGTCGCGAGGGTGGAAGGAACCAGGGAAGCTGGTCGTGTGGAACATCGGGGCGTCGATGGCCTCCTGCAGCGACATTCCCCCGACGAGGTGTCGCAGCAGGAACAGCGACTGCCACTGGTCCTGCTGGTCGCCGCCGGGGGAGCCGCAAGCCAAGACAGGGCGACCGTCCCGCAGCACCAGCGTCGGGGTGAGCGTCGTGCGGGGACGGGCGCCGGGTGCCAGCGAGGCCGGGAGGCCGGCGTCGAGCCAGAACATCTGCGACCGGCTGCCCAGGCAGAACCCGAGCTCGGGAATGGTCGGCGAGCTCTGCAGCCAGCCACCGCTCGGCGTCGCCGAGATCAGGTTGCCCCAGCGGTCGACGACATCGATGTGGCAGGTGTCGCCCTTCGTGGTGCCGTCGCGCGCGACGGTCGGCTCGCCGGTGGTCGCGTCGGTGGTGCGCCCGGTCGGCAGGCCGTCGAGCAGGCGGCGTACGTGCTCGGCGAGGACCGGTTCGTGCCCGGCCGGCGATCCCGGGCGCAAGGTCCGGTCGGCGCGAGCACCGACCAGGGCGGCACGGTGGGCGACGTAGTCAGGCGCCAGCAGGTCCTCGACGCCGACGGGGGAGCGATCCCCGAACCAGGCCTCGCGGTCGGCCATCGCCAGCTTCCACGTCTCCGCGATGGCGTGGATTCCTCCCTCGGTGTCCGGGTCCAGGACGCCGGGTCCCTGCGCGTCCAGCATCGCCAGCACCTGGAGCAGGGCGGGTCCCTGGCCCCACAGGTCGGTCTTGGCCACCTGGAAGCCGTGCCAGTCGAGCAGCGCAGGCTCCTCCCACGTCGCGGAATAGGCCGCCACGTCCGCGCCGGTCAGCAACCCGGGCAGCACCTCACCCTGGGAGTGCCGCCACGCGCGCCCGGCGAAGGCGTCGATGCTCTCCGCGACGAAGCCGTGCGCCCACTCGCGCCTCGCGGCCTCAGCCTGGTCGCCCACGTCGGCGCCGGCGGACTCAGCCGCGGCGACGAGACGCCCGAGGACGCTGGCGTACGTCGGGTTGGCGAACAGCTCCCCGGCCACGGGAGGCCGGCCGTTGCGCAGCCACAGCTCGGCCGAGGTGGTCCAGTCGTCACGGAAGAGGTCGGTGACCCTGGTGATCGTGGTCGCGACCGCAGCGAGGAGCGGGTGTCCGGCACGGGCGTAGCCGATCGCCGGCTCGAGCACCGTGGCCAGCGGCAGCGTGCCGTGGTCGCGGAGGAGGAGCAGCCACGCGTCGACCGCGCCCGGGACGGCCGCGGCCAACGGACCCGAACCGGGCACGTGGTCGAGGCCCATCGCGGCGAACGCCTCGGGGGTGGCCGCCGCGGGCGCCGGTCCCTGGCCGCACAGCACCCGGGGTGTGGGGGCCTCGGCGGTGGCGATGATCGCGGGGAGGTCGCCACCGGGGCCGTTGAGATGCGGCTCGACGACGTGCAGGACGAAGCCACCGGCGGCGGCGGCGTCGAAGGCGTTGCCGCCCAGCTCGAGCATCCGCTGGGCTGACTGGGAGGCGAGCCAATGCGTGGAGGACACCATCCCGAAGGTGCCGGTGAGCGTGGGACGCGTGGTGAAGCTCGGCCGAGAGGACATGTGCACGAGCCTAGGCACGGGAGCACGAGAGCGTTCGCGCGGGCCGCGCCGGGATCTCGCGTCCGAGGATCCCGGACGCAGTGCCGACGGGCAGGGGGCGAAGCCCTCAGACCGCCGCGGCGAGCTCCGTGAGGGCTGCCGCGGCCCCGTCGAGGATCGGAGCGCCGTGCCCCACGAGGATCGTGGTCGGCTGCAGCGCGGCGAGCTTGGCGATGGACCCCGCCGACGCGGTCTCGTCGTCGGTGAACTGGGGGTTGGACCCCTTGAGCCCGCCGTCGTTCGTGAGCGCGTCGCCGGCCACCAACACCCCCGAGTCGGCGTCGAAGACCGCGAGGTGGCCGGCGGTGTGACCGGGGGTCGCCACGATCTGCAGCCCCAGCACGTCGTCGCCGTCGGCCAGCGGGCTCAGGCGATCGCCGCTCTCGACGTCCACGAGGTCGGCCGCGCCGGCGTACCCCTTGGCCTGCGTGGCCCGGTCCAGCACGTCGCTGATGCTCCCGGCGTGGTCAGCGTGCTTGTGCGTCAGGACCACGTGCCTGACTCCGGCCCAGCCGGGCCCCGCCTCTGTCAGCACCTTCCCGATCGCGTCCGCGCTGCCACCCACGCCGGTGTCGACCACGGCGGCCTCGCCGCCGCGGACGAGCACGTAGGCGGAGACGAACCCGAGGTCGACGCGTGACCAGGCCAAGCCACCTTCGTTCGCAGGCGTACTGCCCTCGCCGGGCTGGGTCGGCGTGACGTCGTCGGTGGCCTTCGTGTCTTCGGACGTGGCGTCGTCGCCGCCACAGCCGAGGAGCCCCAGCACCGCGATCGCTACCGCGCCGCGGCCGCCCTGCACGAGCACCCAGCGGCGTCCGACCAGATGTCCGGACCACGCGTTCATAGCAATCGATCGTACGCGCGTGGGCTGGCTTCGAGGCAGCCCGAATGACCCAGAAGGAGCATGTACTCCGCCGTTGCGGCCGGCGTAGTTTTCGAGCCATACGGGCCGAGCGCGGCCGAGTCGCAGACAAGAGTGGGTCCTACCGAGTTTCACCGGGGGGATCGACCTGAGCCGGGCCCTACGCCGGAAGCAGAGAGCGACTGGACTCGCCCACCGCCGCGTGCGACCGCGCCGGAGACGGGCTGCGCCGCTTCCGCCTCGCACGCAGACTTCCCCGGCTCCGAGCGCAGCGATATGTTCTCGTGGGGACGAGGTGACCATGGGGCAAAGCAGACTGGCGAAGTCGATCCGCTGCTGGATGGGCATGCACCCGTGGGTGACGCGCGTCAACGCCGACGCTCGCTGGCAGGAATGCGGGCGGTGCGGCAAGTACAGCGGCAGGGTCGTCGTGGCCAGCCGCTTCCCACCCGCCGGCACGGGCGACGGCAGCGGTGGCAGCTAGCCCCTTGGCGTCGGTGGCCCGATCGGCCGATCGATTCACCGGCCCGCTGATCGACAAGATGTTGACGGCGAGCTTCGCCGAGATGCTCGCCGCCCATCGGTAAGGCCGCGCGCGCGACCGGTAGCTACCGGCATGGAACCGGCGTTCGGGCGGATGGACCGGTGCGTACAGCGGTGCGGCCGGGCCCGTCGGCTGGTGGTCAGGGACTCTCGACCGCCGAGATCCGGTACTTGGCCACCTCGGCAGCAACGACGGTGGGCAACGACGGTGGCTCGGTCCCATCGAGGTCGGAGCTGCGGAAGGCCAGCAGAGCCTCGTCGCTGTCCCAACGTTCGTAGATGTTGATCCGTTCGGGGTCGAGCGGATCCGCTGCCTGGACGAAGTCGTGGCACCCCGGCGTACGGCGCGCTCGGGTGGACACGTCTGCCACTGCAGTCAGGTACTCGTCACGCTCCGAGGCGGCGACGCGCAGATGGCCCGCGATGATGATCACCGTCTCAGGCTAGTTGCAGAGCCCGGGCTTGCCCGGTCATGGGTGTGGACCCTGCCGGTCTATGTCCTGCGGTGGAAGCTGACTTGGCCGTTGGGGTGGTGGGTGGTCGGTGTAGTTGGGGTCGTGGATGCGGCGGTGGTGGTGTCCGCACAGGAGGCGGCCGTTGGTCAGGGTGGTGGGTCCGCCTCGGGACCAGGGGATGTCGTGGTGGGCGTGGCAGAGGCCGGGTGGGCGGTCGCAGTCTTGGGTGGTGCAGCCGTGGTCGCGGATGCTCATCGCGATGCGTTGGGCTTCGGTGTGGAAGCGGCGGCGGCGTCCGACGTCGAGGACCTGGGAGCGGCCGCCGAGGACGACCGGGATGATCCCGGCGGTGCAGGCCAGGCGGCGGGCCTCGGCCGCGGAGATCCGGCCGCCGGTGTCGAGGCCGGCGGCACCGAGCGCGGTGAGGAGCTGCTCGAGGGTCATGGTGACCACCACGGTGGCTGAGCAGCCTCCGGCCTTCGGTAGGGTGTTGGCGGGGATGCGTTCGAGGAGGTCGCAGAACGCGATCCCGTGCTCGACCGGACCCGGGAGCCGCTGCCCGGGGTCGCTGGTGGGTGTGGTGAGGGCGTGCAGCATCTTGCGGAGCATCTGGCCGTGCAGGGCGGGGATCCGGAACCGGCCGTGGCAGGTGCCTTCGTCGTCCTCGCGCAGCTCCAAGGTGGTGCGGCGCAGCGCGGCGGCCTCCATGGCTTCGAGGGTCTTGCCTTCGAAGCGTTCGGCGATCTCGGGGGCGATCACCTCGAAGATCCGTTGGCCCAGCACCGCGAGGGCTTTGGCGTCGTAGTCCGCGGCCAGGTCGACCAGGTGCCGCTCGGCCGCCACCCGCTGCTGGGGGGTGACCGCGAACTCGCCGGTGGCCGGGAGCCGGTCCAACGCCCGCACGATCGCCCGGGCCTGGGCGGGGTTGACCGCCCCGGTGCCCATCGCCGCACCCAGCACCTCGAGCCGCTCGAGGGCTTGGGCGAGCTTGAGGTCCGCGCGCACCACCGGCCGGGTCTGCCTGGTCTCGATGGCCACCCAGTCAGCCGCGGAGGCGGCGGCGGTGATGTCCCCGGCCCCGGCACGCTCGGCCTCGGCCAGCACCCGCAGCTCCAACGCCGCCAGCTGGGCCTTCGCCCGGGCGAGGTCGACCAGCGCGGTCCGCTGCTCGGCCGGGGTCATCGACCACGTCGCCACACCAGCGACCTCGTCGAGCCGGGCGACGAGGCGCCCGGCGAACGCGGTGACCGGGTGGTGGTCCAGCAGCTGGCTGCTCATGGGCTGATCACATCACTGTGCACCGACACTTTCGAGCACCAGTTCGACGCCTGTGGACACCCGCCACGGCGACGAGGGTGGGTGCACGAAGCGCTCCCGACCGACCGGGATGCGTGGCGTGGTCTCGACTGGCCGCTCGCTTCGCTCGCTGCTCGACCACCTTTGGCGTGAGCTCGCTGCTCGACCATCCGCTGCCTGCGCGGACCAGCCGCGCGGCGCGCGCCTACAGCTGGGCCCAGGCGCGGGTGAGGACCTCGCGGAGGGTGGCCTCGATGTCGTCGAAGACTGCCTGGTCGGAGACCAGGGGCGGTGCTAGCTGGACGACGACGTCGCCGCGGTCGTCGGGGCGGCAATAGAGGCCGGCCTCGAAGAGCTCGCGGTTGAGGAAGCCGCGCAGCAGCCGCTCGCGCTCTTCGGGGGTGAAGGTCTCCTTGGTCGCCTTGTCCTTGACCAGCTCGACGGCGAGGAAGTAGCCCTCTCCGCGGACGTCACCGACGATCGGCAGGTCGTGCAGCTTCTCCAGGGTGGCGCGGAAGTCACCCTCGGTCGCCAAAACGTGCTCATTGAGCTGCTCGCGCTCGAAGATGTCGAGGTTGGCCATCGCGACGGCGGTGGAGACCGGGTGACCGCCGAAGGTGTAGCCGTGCGCGAAGGTGGTCACCCCCTTCGAGAACGGCTCGAAGAGCCGGTCAGTGGCGATCATCGCGCCGAGCGGGGCGTAGCCGGAGGTGAGGCCCTTGGCGACGGTGATGATGTCGGGCTGGTAGCCGTAGCGGTTGGCGGCGAACATGTGCCCGAGCCGGCCGAAGGCGCAGATGACCTCGTCGGAGACGAGCAGCACGTCGTAGGCGTCACAGATCTCGCGGACGCGCTCGAAGTACCCCGGTGGGGGAGTGAAGCACCCGCCGGAGTTCTGGACCGGCTCGAGGAACACCGCCGCGACCGTGTCCGGCCCCTCGAACTCGATCGCCTCGGCGATCCGGTCCGCCGCCCACTGTCCGAAGGCGTACTCGTCGTCGGCGTGCGCCTTGGCGCGGTAGAAGTTCGTGTTCGGCACCCGGAACGTCGACGGGACGAGCGGCTCGAACGGCGCCTTCATGCCCGGGAGGCCGGTGATCGACAGCGCACCCTGCGGAGTGCCGTGGTACGACGTCGCGCGGCTGATCACCTTGTGCTTGGTCGGCTTGCCGGTGAGCTTGAAGTACTGCTTGGCGAGCTTCCACGCGGTCTCGACGGCTTCACCTCCGCCGGTGGTGAAGAAGACCCGGTTGAGGTCACCAGGGGCGTGACCTGCCAGTCGCTCGGCGAGGTCGACCGCCCCCGGGGTGGCGTGACCCCAGAGGGGGAAGTAGGCGAGCTCCGCCGCCTGCTTCGCCGCGGCCTCGGCGAGCTCGGTGCGGCCGTGGCCGACCTGGACGACGAACAGACCCGAGAGCGCGTCGAGATAGCGCCGACCCTCGGTGTCGAAGACGTGGACGCCGTCGCCGCGCACGATCGTGGGAACGTCACGGGCGTCGAAGGTCGAGTGCCGGGTGAAATGCATCCACAGGTGGTCCTTGGCGGCGCGCTGGCGGGAGTCGTCGGAGCTGGGTTCGGTCATCGGTAACACCTCTGCGAGCGGGGTCCGGGACCAACGCCCGGGCGACTGGATCGAGGTTAGGCGATCCGGTCCCAAAAGATGACCCACCTGGGTGCACGTCTTTTGTCTGTCTCTGCTGGTGTATCAACGTATGTGTGGGCATTCGACGTAGCGCCAAACTCCCCCTAATCTCACCTTCTCGGGACACATCGGGGGAGAAAAATGATCAGGGCAGGAATCAAGCCGGCCAAGGCGACCTCGGGGCCGGCTGAGCGCGCCGAACCAGGCGGCGCCGGACCCAGTGGCTCCGGACCGAGCAGGGAGAGCGCGCGCGAGTCGAGGGACGTACCCGCCGCGCGCCGGGCTCCGGAGCAGGCGGTCCACCCCGCGGGGCAGACCGATCGACCCACGGCTCACGAGCCGGCCTCGGGCGTCGAAGGGCGGGGTGAGGTGCCGCGCCTGCTCACCATCCCGGGCCCGCGGTCGGTCAGCGACGCGGTCGAGTCGGACCAGTAGACCGCACGCCGCTCGTGGCAGCTCAGAGCAGCGGCCGCAGCGGCTTGAGGATCAGCTCGGTGAACCGGCTGTAGACGTCCCGCGCCTCCCACTCGGCCAGGGTGAGCTGGAGGGCGTTGGTCAGGTCGGTCTCGAAGATGCGCTCCATCTCCTCGGCCAGGGAGGCGTCGATGATCTCGACGTTGATCTCGTAGTTCCCGCTCATGCTGAGCCGGTCCACGTTGGCGGTGCCGATCGTGGTCCAGTTGCCGTCGATGGTGGCGGTCTTGGCGTGCACCATCGCGTCGCGGAACCGGTGGATGGCGATCCCGGCGGCGAGCATCCGGCGGAAGTAGCCCCGCGAGATCCAGTCCGTGACGATGTGGTTCGACTTCGCCGGCAGCAGCAGGCGTACGTCGACACCGCGGGCGGCCGCATCGACCAGGGCGTCGACGAAGTTCTCGTCCGGGATGAAGTACGCATGGGTCAGCCAGACCTTTCGCTGGGCCCGGTTGATCGCCTCGAGGTACATGTTGCGGATCGGGAACATCCACAGCCTCGGGATGTTGCGGTGCACCCGGATCCGCGGCTCCCAGCTCGAGGTCGTGGTCATCAGCATCGGTGGCTCGCTGCGCCCGAACCGTTTGCCGCGGTGCAGGTTCCAGAAGTCGGCGAAGGCACGGGCGAGGTCCCAGACGCCCGGGCCGGTGATCCGGCAGTGGGTGTCGCGCCACTCGGTGGCGTAGGCCGACCCGATGTTGTAGCCGCCGACGAAGGCGACCTTGTCGTCGACGACGAGGATCTTGCGGTGGTCGCGGCCGTAGCGGCGCAGGTCGAAGAACCGCCAGCCCGCGGAGTAGATCGGGTAGGCCAGCGCCTTGACGTTGGGAGGGAAGCTCAGGAACTGCGGCCGGACCACGATGTTGGCGAACGAGTCGTAGATGACCCGGACGTCGACGCCGCGGTCCGCCGCGTCGATGATGGCCTGCTTGAACTGCTGCCCGACCCCGTCGCCCTTCCAGATGTAGGTCTCGAAGAGCACCTGCTTCTCGGCGCCCTCGATCGCGGCGAGCATGTCGTCGTACAGGTCCTGGCCGTAGGAGTACGTCGTGACGCTGCCTCCCCCGACGGGGGTCTCGTGCGCGGTGCGGGTCGGGAACGGCTTCGGCTTCTTGCCGCGCCGTCGGTAGGAGTCCACGAGGCTCATCGCGACAGCGACCGCCATCGGAACCCCGAACAGGGTCAGGAGCACCCGCTTGAGGAGCTGAGCCACCGGGTGTGCGGTGTTGATCAGCGGATGACGGGCCTGCACACGGCCATCCAAGCAGAAGACCCGGAGCGGACCGCGCCTGCGCTCGTTCCCGGGGGAAACCTGTCGGTGGGTCCCCGTAGGCTCGGCGCATGCGTCCAGTGACCGATCTCGAGCGCCGGGTGGCGCCCTTCGACGTGCAGTCCGACTACGTCCCGTCGGGTGACCAGCCGAGCGCGATCGCGGAGATCACCAAGCGCATCCAGGGCGCCGAGAAGGACGTGGTCCTCCTCGGCGCGACCGGCACCGGGAAGACCGCGACGGTGGCCTGGGTCGCCGAGCAGCTGCAGCGACCCCTGCTGGTGATGCAGCCCAACAAGACCCTGGCCGCGCAGTTCGCCAACGAGCTGCGCCAGCTGTTCCCGGACAACGCGGTGGAGTACTTCGTCTCCTACTACGACTACTACCAGCCCGAGGCCTACGTCCCGCAGACGGACACCTACATCGAGAAGGACTCCTCGATCAACGAGGAGGTCGAGCGGCTGCGCCACTCCGCGACCAACTCGCTGCTCACCCGGCGTGACGTCATCGTGGTCTCCACGGTCTCGTGCATCTACGGCCTCGGCACCCCGCAGGAGTACGTCGACCGGATGCTGCGGCTCAAGGTGGGTCAGGAGATGGACCGCGACGGGGTGCTGCGCCGCCTCGTGGAGATCCAGTACACCCGCAACGACCTCTCCTTCACGCGCGGCACCTTCCGGGTGCGTGGCGACACCCTGGAGATCTTCCCGGTCTACGAGGAGCACGCCGTCCGGGTGGAGTTCTTCGGTGACGAGATCGAACGACTGATGACGCTGCACCCGGTGACGGGCGAGGTGATCACCGACGACGAGGAGCTCTATGTCTTCCCGGCCACGCACTATGTCGCCGGCCCCGCCCGGATGGAGCGCGCGATCGCCGGCATCGAGGTCGAGCTCGAGGAGCAGCTCGCCGCCTTCGAGAAGCAGGGCAAGCTGCTGGAGGCGCAGCGGCTGCGCATGCGCACCTCCTACGACGTGGAGATGATGCGCCAGGTCGGATCGTGCTCGGGCATCGAGAACTACTCGATGCACATCGACGGCCGCAGCCGGGGGAGCGCGCCCAACTGCCTGCTGGACTACTTCCCCGAGGACTTCGTGCTGGTCGTCGACGAGTCGCACGTCGCCATCCCGCAGATCGGTGGGATGTACGAGGGCGACATGTCCCGCAAGCGCAACCTCGTCGACCACGGGTTCCGGCTGCCGAGCGCCATGGACAACCGGCCGCTGAAGTGGGAGGAGTTCCTCGACCGGATCGGTCAGACGATCTACCTCTCCGCGACGCCCGGTGACTACGAGATCAGCAAGGGCGGTGGCATCGACAACGTGGTCGAGCAGATCATCCGCCCGACCGGCCTGGTCGACCCCGAGGTCGTCGTACGACCGACCAAGGGGCAGATCGACGACCTGATGGCCGAGATCGGCGCCCGCGTCGAGCGCAACGAGCGCGTGCTCGTGACGACCCTGACCAAGAAGATGTCCGAGGACCTGACCGACTACCTGCTCGAGAACGGTGTCCGCACCCGCTACCTGCACTCCGAGGTCGACACGCTGCGCCGCATCGAGCTCCTCCGTGAGCTCCGGATGGGGGAGTACGACGTCCTCGTCGGCATCAACCTCCTCCGCGAGGGCCTGGACCTGCCGGAGGTCTCCCTGGTCGCGATCCTCGACGCGGACAAGGAGGGCTTCCTGCGCTCGGACAAGTCCCTCATCCAGACGATCGGCCGGGCGGCTCGCAACGTCTCCGGTCAGGTGGTGATGTACGCCGACCGGATGACCGCCTCGATGGAGAAGGCGATCGACGAGACGAACCGCCGCCGCGAGAAGCAGGTGGCCTACAACAAGCTGCACGGCGTCGATCCCCAGCCGTTGCGCAAGAAGATCGCCGACATCACCGAGATGCTGGCCCGCGAGGACGAGAGCACCCAGGAGCTGTTGCAGACCTGGCAGGGCACGGGCGCGCGTGGCGACAAGAGCAAGAAGGCGCCGGTGCCTGGCCTGTCCAAGATGCACGACCGGCTGCCCGACACCGCCGGCATCCCCTCCAGCGACCTCGCCGAGCTGGTCCAGCAGCTCACCGAGCAGATGCACCACGCCGCGGCCGAGCTCCAGTTCGAGCTGGCGGCCCGGCTGCGCGACGAGATCTCGGAGCTCAAGAAGGAGCTGCGGCAGATGATGGAGGCGACCAAGTAGGTCCGCCACTCGACCGGAGGAGGAAGCAGCGTGCTCGACCATCTAGGCGTCCAGTGTGACGACGTACCTGCCAGCAAGGCGTTCTACACCCGGTTGCTCGCCCCGCTCGGGGTGGCCGCGACGATGGACTACGGCGTGGCCGTGGGATTTGCCGGGCCGGACGGGAACCCCCGGTTCTGGGTCGGTGCGAGCGAGGGCGGCACCCAGCGTGAGGTGCACATCGCCTTCACCGCGCCCGACCGCTCTGCGGTGCACGCCGTGCACGACGCAGCGGTGCAGCTCGACGCCGAGATCCTGCACGAGCCACGGGAGTGGCCGGAGTACCACGACGGTTACTTCGCCGTGTTCCTGCGCGATCTCGACGGGAACAACGTCGAGGCGGTCTGCCACTGGGACCCCTCTGCCGGGGCCGGGGAGGCGACCTCATGAGCGCCGAGGTCCAGATCACCTTCGACTGTGCCGACCCCGACGCGCTGTGTCGCTTCTGGGTCGAGGTCCTGGCCTACCAGGTGCAGCCGCCTCCGCCCGGCTTCGAGTCCTGGGACTCCTTCCTCGAGAGCGTCGGCGTGCCGCACGACCAGTGGAACAGCCGCTCCGCCGCAGTCCCGGTCGAGGGCTCGGGCCCACGGCTGTACTTCCAGCGCGTGCCCGAGGGCAAGACCGCCAAGAACCGCGTGCACCTCGACGTGCGAGCGGCGCCGGGGCTCGAGGGCGACGACCGGATGACCGCGCTCGAGGCCGAGGCCACCCGGCTGACGGCCCTGGGTGCCACCCGGCAGCGGCGCTTCGAGCCCGGCACCGAGATGAGCGACGGCTTCATCGTGATGACCGACCCCGAGGGAAACGAGTTCTGCCTCGACTGAGCCAGTTGGTGGCCGGTGCCCGCTGTCGGGCCGTGGCGAGGAGCCGGCCCACGGGCCGGTAAAATCCGCCCGGTGACAGCGCCCCGAGGATCCCGGCTCCGCAGTGCCTGGATCGTGTGGGTGGTCGGGCTGCTGGTCTACGTGCTGGCCGTCTTCCACCGGGCCTCGCTGGGCGTCGCCGGCCTGGTCGCCACCGAGCGCTTCGACATCTCCGCCACCCAGCTGGCGACCTTCACGATGCTGCAGCTGCTCGTGTACGCCGGCATGCAGATCCCGGTCGGACTGCTGGTCGACCGGTTCGGCTCGCGCAGTGTGCTCCTGGTCGGTCTCGCGTTGATGACCGTGGCGCAGGCGGGTTTCGCCTTCGCCGAGCACTACCCGGTGGCGCTGCTGGCCCGGGCGTTGGTCGGCATCGGCGACGCGATGATCTTCATCTGCCTGCTCCGGCTGGTGAGCAGCTGGTTCCCCGCCAGGCGGATCCCGCTGGTCACCCAGCTCTCCGGGACCCTGGGACAGTCGGGGGCCATCGTGGCCGCCGTGCCGATGACCTGGGCGCTCAGTCAGTTCGGCTGGACCCGCGCCTACCTGGTGGCCGCCTCCGTGGGTGTCGTACTCGGGCTGGCGGCGCTGGTCCTCCTCCACGACACCCCGGACGGACGAAACCTGCGCGGCGGGAGGCTCTCGCTCCGGGCCGTGCGCGAGAGCCTGGCGACCTCCTGGGCCCAGCCCGGCACCCGGCTCGGCTTCTGGATGCACTTCACCACCCAGTTCAGCGCCACCACGCTGAGCCTGCTCTGGGGCTACCCCTTCCTGGTGCGGGGGGAGGGGCGGACACCTGAGACGGCCGGGCTCCTGCTCACGGTGATCGTGGTGGCGATCATGCTCAGCGGGCCGTTGCTGGGCTGGTTCGTGGGCGCCCACCCCTGGCACCGCTCCACGGTCGTGCTCTGGATCGTGGCCGCGATCGCGGGCGTCTGGACCCTGGTGCTGGCGTGGCCGGGTGAGGCGCCGCTCGCGCTGCTGGTGCTGCTGATGGTGGTGGTCGGGGTCGGCGGCCCAGCCTCGTTGGTGGGGTTCGACCTGGGCCGGACCTCCAACCCGGCACGCAGACTCGCCAGTGCCACGGGGATCATCAACCAGGCCGGGTTCTTCGCGACGCTGTGTCTGGTGGTCGCGATCGGGCTGGTGCTCGACTGGCGGACGCCGGGCGACGGTGCGAACTACACGCCGTCGGCGTTCACCTGGGCGATGAGCGTGCAGTACCTGCTGTGGTCGCTCGGGGTCGTGCAGATCTGGCGGTACCGGCGCCGCACCCGTGCCCTGGTGCTGTCCCAACATCTCGCCTGGGCGGGGCACGAGGGACTCGACGAGCTCGACCCCCCGCTGACCCGGCTGGGTCGCGGCGTCACGCTGCCCCGCTGAGCCCGCACCTCTGCGGGGGAGACGGCGAAGTACGCGCCGAGCTCCGGGTCGGCGCGCTCGGACGGCAACAGCTACCGTGTGTCGCCGTACGATGCCAGCACCGGCTTGGTCTAGCCGGCAACGGGACAACCATGGTGCTGGGAGCTCAGGGAGGGCTGCGGACGGTGTTCGGGGACGATTCGTGGAAGTGGATGCTGACGGGCCCGGTGACGGCGAGTGAGTGATCCTGCCCAGCGCGAGGCAGGTGCTTCACGGCGGGTGACCAACGTCGTCCTGGGACTCGTCGCGGCTGCCCTGCTGGCCACCACGGTGTTCTTCTGGAACGAGGAGACCCCCGAGGCGCCCTACGGCGCGGTCTCCGCGGCGGCCCGTGCGCAGACCAAGGCCTTTCTCACAGTGGACTACCAGGACATGGACCCGTTGATCGAGAAGGTGCTCGACGGCGCCACTGGGACGTTCAAGGCGGAGTACGAGCAGGGCAAGGCGAACCTGAAGGCGTCCGCGCAGCAGTCGCAGGCGGTCTCCACCGGCGAGGTGCTCTCGGTCGGGATCAATGACATCGACGAGGACAACGCAGTGGTCCTCGTCGCGGCAGACTCCGAGGTGAGCAACAAGTCCACCCAGGGCAAGGCGCAGCCGCGCTACTACCGGCTCGAGCTCACCATGGTCCGCAAGGGCGAGCGGTGGCTCACCTCCAACCTGCAGTTCGTGGGCTGATCGCCATGGACGACACGACCCCGCCCGACGAGAAGGTCTGTCCCTACTGCGCCGAGACCATCGAGGCCGCCGCAATCCGGTGCCGCCACTGCCGAAGTGACCTGAGCGAGACGATCGGCGCCGCCAGCCGGGCGCCGTCGGCCAATGCCCCTGTCGTCCCTCCGGCACCTCGGCAGCCGCCGGACGACGGCCCCGACGAGCTGCTCGAGGTCCCGGAGGCGGAACGCCCAGTGAAAGACACAGTGAAAGACACAGCGAAAGACACAGCGACAGACACACCGAAACACCCAGCGGACAAGCCGGCAGGAGCGCCCGCCCCGCCGCCGTTCCTGGCGAGCCAGCGGCTGCTGCGTGGGCTGGTCGCACTCTGCGTGGTGCTCGCTGCGACCGCCGGCTACGCCTGGTGGCGCAGCGAACACCGAGCCGACGAGGCGCTGGCCACCGCCCAGGTGCGGGACGCCGGGCTCCAGGCCGCCACCGAGCTGACCCAGCGGGTGCTCACCTATGACTGGAAGACCCTCGAGCAGGACGTCGAGGACGCGAAAGCCGTGCTGACGCCGAGCTTCCGGGACGAGTACGACGAGACCATGGCCAAGGTGAAGGGCCAGACGGTCGAGAACCAGGTCGAGCTGGTGGCCTCGGTGGTCGCGAGCTCGGTCGTGACGGCCACGGAGAAGAAGGTGGTCGCGCTCGTGTTCGTCAACCAGGTCTCCACCGCCAAGGGATCCACCAATCCGCGGCTCGATCAGAACCGGGTACTGGTGACCTTGGCCCGTGATGGTGGAGAGTGGCGCGTGTCGAAGATGGACGCGTTCTGATAAACTAGAACACGTTCCAGTTCCCGCGTCGAAAGGCTCCGTGGATGCAAGGGTCGGTGCACAGTGCGGGCAGCGCGCCCGAGGTGGACGCCGACCTGCTCATCGTCGGCGCGGGTCCTGCCGGGCTCTTCGGTGCCTACTACGCCGGCTTCCGCGGCATGACCGTCGTCGTGGTCGACTCGCTGCCCGAGCTGGGCGGCCAGGTCTCCGCGCTGTACCCCGAGAAGTCGATCCTCGACGTCGCCGGCTTCCCGAACGTCAAGGGCCGCGAGCTGGTCGAGCAGCTGGTCGAGCAGGCCGCGAGCGCCGACCCGACGTACCTCCTGGGGCGCACGGCCGACGCGCTGACCATCGACGACGACGCGGTGACCATGTGCCTCGACGACGGGACGGTCGTGCGAGCGAAGGTCATGATCATCACGGCGGGGATCGGCAAGTTCACCCCGCGGCCCTTGCCCGCGGGAGACGGCTGGGAGGACCGCGGCCTGGTGTTCTTCGTGCCGTCCTTCGCCGAGTACGCCGGCCGGGACATCGTGATCGTGGGTGGAGGTGACAGCGCCTTCGACTGGGCCCACAACCTCGAGCCGATCGCAGCCTCGATCACCCTGGTGCACCGCCGCGACAAGTTCCGGGCCCATCAGGCCACCGTGGACGCGGTCCTGGCCGGGAGGACCGAGGTCGTCACGAAGGCCCAGGTGACAGCGCTGAACGGCAACCACCACGTCGAGAGCGTCGAGATCACCACGAGCGACGGACAGGTCCACGAACGCCCGGCGCAGGCGGTGGTCGCGGCGCTGGGGTTCGTCGCCGACCTCAGCGCGATGCAGGAGTGGGGCCTGGAGTTCGACAAGCGACACATCCGCGTCGACACGGCCATGCGTACCAACCTCCCGCGTGTCTTCGCGGCCGGCGACATCACCGAGTACGACGGCAAGGTCCGCCTGATCGCGGTCGGGTTCGGCGAGGTCGCCACGGCGGTCAACAACGCGGCCGTGCTCGTCGACCCGGACGCGCACGTCTTCCCCGGCCATTCCAGCGACGGGTCCTGAGCCATGCCTTCGAGCCGCGGTGCCGTGTCGATGAGCGACTCCGAGACCGAGCAGTTCCTCGCCGCGAACATGAAGGTGCAGGTCGCCACGGTGGGCCCGGACGGGACGCCGCACCTGACGACGCTCTTCTACGTGATCGAGGATGGTCAGCTCGCGTTCTGGACCTACGCTCGCTCGCAGAAGGTGGTCAACCTGAGGCGGGATGCGCGGATCACCTGCCTGGTCGAGGACGGTGAGGACTACTTCGAGCTGCGGGGGGTCAGCATCACCGGCAAGGCTCGACTGCTCGAGGACCTCGACGAAGTGCGGGCGCTGGGCGCACGCGTGACCCGACGGATGGCACGTGGGGTCGACCTCGGCGAGCTCGGTGACCAGATCGTCGAGCAGCAGGCGCGCAAGCGCGTCGGCGTCGTGGTCGAGCCCATCAAGGCGGCCAGCTGGGACCACCGCAAGATGGCGGGCCCACCCGGTGCTTGAGCAAGGCGCCCCGGGATCACCCCGAGGACGTGGTGGGTGGATGCCGGCGGACCCTGTCCGCGTCCCGAGCAGAACACGGAGGAGAACATGAAGAAGATCAAGGTCGACTTCGACCTGTGCGAGTCCAACGCCATCTGCGAGGCGCTCGCCCCGAGCCACTTCCAGGTCGACGACGACGACTTCCTGCAGATCATCGACGAGAGCGTCACCGACGAGGACCTCTCGGACGTCGAGCAGGCGGTGGCCTCGTGCCCGAAGTCCGCGATCAGCCTCGTCGAGGAGTAAGGGCTGCAGCGCCGAGACGGCGCATCTGTCCCGCCGCACGCCGCCGAGACGGCGCATCTGTCCCCCCTGCGGGCGGGTGTGGTCGCGGGCCCGTCCGGCGTACTAACCGCGGCTGGTGTGCGCGAGGAGGGCGCCGACCACCAGGTCCCAGGTGGCAGGAGGTGGGAGCTGGTGGCCGACGCCATCGAGCTCGACGAGACGCGCGCCGGGGATGGTGTCCGCAAGTGCTTGCCCGTGCGCGAGTGGGAACAGTGGGTCGGCCGTCCCGTGCAGCACCAGCGTCGGGGGGTGGCTGGCGCGCGGGGCTGCTTGCATCCTGGTGGTGTGGTCGTCCTCCAGCAGGAAGTGGTTGGTCATGCTGGAGGCCATGTCCGCGGTGCGGTCGAACACTCGACCGGCCAGGGCGCGCATCCGCGGTCCGTCGAAGGTCCCTGGCCCCGCGTAGGGGCGTTCGCCGTCGACGACGTGGTCGATGACGCGATCGCGATCGGTCCAGTCAGGCTCCTGACTCACCTCGGAGAAGGTCGCCAGGATCTCCGGGGTCGGGGGAGGCAGCTCAGCTGACCCGGGATCGATCGGACTCGTGGAGATCAGCGTCGCGGTGGCCACCCGTTCGCGATGCTCGAGTGCCAGGCGCTGCGCGATCCCGCCGCCCATGGAGAGCCCCACGACGTGGGCGCGGTCGAGGTCCAGGGCGTCGAGCACTGCCACCGCGTCCGTGACCAGGTCGGTCGCGCTGTAGTCCGGGGACCCCGGCGGGCAGGTCGTCGAGCGACCTGTGTCGCGTTGGTCGTAGCGGACCACGAGCCGGCCCTGGTCAGCCAGGCGTCGGCAGAGCTCGTCCTCCCACCAGTCCATCGACCACGTCGCGGCCCCGATCAGGAGCAGCGCGGGGTCGGTCCGGTTGCCGATCGCCTCGACACATACGTGGGCGTGGTCGTCCGTGCGAACCATGATGACGTCGTTCATTGTCGGCTCCGATCCGAGTCGGCCCGCGCCGGTGTCAGCGCAGGATCAGGCGAACCGCGGTGTTGAGGTGGTCGGTGACCTCCGCGGCCGTGGAGCGACCCGTCACCCAGGAGACCAGGGCGGCGAGCCAGACGTCGCTGATCACCCGGGCCACGGCGATCTCGTGGTCGGTGGGCCCGGCACCCTCGACGAACTGGTCGCCCTGGAGCGCCCGGTTGAGCATCGAGGTCAGCCGCAGGCCGACGATGTGGATCTCCCCGGCGACGCTGGAGTCGGCGAACATGAACGCCCGGGTGAGTGCCTCGGTCAGGTGGGGCTCACGCTGCAGACCGCGGGTGGCGCGGCTGAGCACGTAGGTGACGCGGTCCGCGGGGGTGTCGCCCGGGATGCTGCGACGGCCGAGGTTGGCCTCGGTCTCCTCGAACTGGCGGGCGAGCGCCGAGACGAGCAGGTGGATCTTGGAAGGGAAGTAGCGGTAGAGCGTGCCCAGCGCCACGTCCGCCTGCTCGGCGACCGCTCGCATCTGCACGGCGTCGAAACCGCCCTTGGAGGCCAGTGCAACCGTGGCGTCGAGAATGCGGCGACGTCGGTCTCGCTGTGCGGCGGAGCCGAGCCCGTCGGCGGAGAGTGAGCTCACGGTGGCCAAGATCTCATCCCCTCCGGGGTGAATTCGGAGTCGCTTACCCGCAGACTGACCTGCGGACGTGCTGTCCGAGGCTATCAGTGGACTCGGGCATAATAGAAACACGTTTCAGTTCTTGACTGGCGGTCCCACACCGGGTGAAACCGGCGCGGGGCCCGGGAAGGCGCCACTTGCGCATCGCACTGTTGTCCTATCGCAGCAAGCCGCACTGCGGCGGCCAGGGCGTCTACGTCCGTCACCTCAGTCGGGAGCTGGTTGCCCTCGGGCACAGCGTCGAGGTCTTCTCCGGCCAGCCGTACCCCGAGCTCGACGAGGGCGTCACGCTGACCAAGGTGCCCAGCCTCGACCTCTACCGCGAGCCCGACCCCTTCCGTACGCCGAAGCCCGCGGAGATCCGCGACCTCGTCGACGTCGAGGAGGTGCTGACGATGTGGACGGCCGGGTTCCCGGAGCCCAAGACGTTCAGCAAGCGGGTCGTCCGGCTGCTCGGCGACCGCCTCGGCGACTTCGACATCGTGCACGACAACCAGGTGCTCGGCTACGGGATGCTTGACATCGCGAAAATGGGCTTCCCACTGATCACCTCCATCCACCACCCGATCACCTTCGACAAGAGGATCGACATCGAGGCGGCGACCACCTGGCGCAAGAAGCTGACCCTGCGCCGGTGGTACGGCTTCCTGCGGATGCAGGGGAGGGTGGCCCGCCAGGTGGGCAGGATCCTCACCGTCTCGGAGTCGAGCCGGCGCGACATCGTCACCGACTTCGGGGTCGACGACGCCCGGATCCAGGTGATCCCGTTGGGCGTGGACGAGGTGTTCGTGCCACCGACCCTGCCAAGGGTGCCGGGGCGGATCGTGGCGATGGCCAGCGCCGACGCCCCGATGAAGGGCATCGCGACGCTGCTCGAGGCGTTCGCCAAGCTGCGCACCGAGCGCGACATCGAGCTGCTCCTCGTCACCAGGCCGACCCCCGGTGGTCGCACCGAGAAGCTGATCGAGCAGCTCGGAATCGGCGAGCACGTCTCGTTCGTCAACGGCATCAGTGACAGCGAGCTCGTCGAGGTGATGGGCTCCGCGGAGCTCGCCTGCGTCCCCTCGCTCTACGAGGGCTTCTCGCTGCCGACCGCCGAGCTGATGGCCTGCGAGACGCCCCTGGTGGTCAGTCGAGCCGGCGCCATCCCGGAGGTGGTCGGACCCGATGGTGAGTGTGCGGACCTCGTCACCCCGGGTGACGTCGGTGAGCTCGCTGCTGCTGTGGCCGCCCTGCTCGACGACCCGGATCGACGGGAACGGATGGGCCGGGCCGGTCGACGCAGGGTGCAGGAGCGGTTCAGCTGGCGCGCGGTGGCCACGGCCACCGCGGCGGCGTACGACGAAGTGATCGGATCGACCACCAAGGAGAACGTGCCGTGCTGACCGTTGACTTCGCCCGGCTCGGTCTCCTGCCCGGTGACCGCGTCATCGACATGGGGTGCGGTGCCGGACGGCACGCGTTCGAGATGTATCGCCGCGGCGCCGACGTGATCGCGCTCGACCAGGACGCCGACGAGCTCGCGGGGGTCTCGGACCTGTTCGCGGCGATGCGCGCGGCCGGCGAGGTGCCTGAGGGGGCGGAGGCCGACGTCAAGGAGGGGGACGCGCTCTCACTGCCCTTCGCCGACGGTGAGTTCGACCGCGTCGTCGCCTCAGAGGTGCTCGAGCACATCCCCGACGACGAGGCCGCGATCGCCGAGCTGGTCCGGGTGCTGCGGCCCGGAGGCACCATGGCGGTGACCGTGCCGCGCTGGCTGCCCGAGAAGATCTGCTGGGCGCTCAGCGACGCCTATCACGAGGTCGAGGGTGGCCATGTGCGGATCTACACCGGTGACGAGCTCGTCGCGAAGCTGGAGCGGGCCGGGATGGTCTTCGAGGGCAAGGGTCACGCCCACGGCTTGCACTCGCCGTACTGGTGGATCAAGTGTGCTGTCGGCGTGGACAACGACCAGAACCCGATCGTGAAGGCCTACCACCAGGTGCTCGTCTGGGACATCATGCGGACGCCGCGCTGGAGCACCCTGACCCGTGCGGCGGAGAGGGCGCTCAACCCCCTGATCGGCAAGAGCATGGTGCTCTACCTGCGCAAGCCGGCATGAGCCCCCGGAGCCGCGCGCAGACCTACGACATCCCGTCCGTGCGGGGCGTGCTGAGCAGTGAGCAGGTACGCCGGACCGGGGCCTCGATCGCCCGGATGCAGGAGGCCGACGGGGCCATCCCCTGGACCGTGGGCCAGCACGTCGACGTGTGGAACCACGTCGAGGGCGCGATGGCCCTGCTCGTCGCCGGGGAGGTCGAGGCCGCCGAGGCGGCGTACGCCTGGTGCGAGCGCCACCAGCGCCCCGACGGCTCGTGGCCGATGAAGGTCGTCGCCGGGGTCGTGGAGGACCGCAGCGGCGAGACGAACATGTGCGCCTACCTCGCGGTGGGGGTGTGGCACCACTGGATGCTGCGCCGCGACATCGAGCTCATCGAGCGGCTGTGGCCGGTCGTGCGCGCCGGGCTCGACTTCGTCGTCGGGATGCAGCTGCCGTTCGGGGGGATCTCCTGGTCCCAGGAGTGGGACGAGAACGGGCCGGCCGACGTCAACCGGGAGGCACTCGTCGCCGGCTCGTCCAGCATCTACCAGTCGCTGCGCGCGGGGGTGGCGCTCGCCGAGCTCGTCGACGATCCGCAGCCGGAGTGGGAGCTGGCCGGCGGCCGGCTCGGACACGCATTGCGCGAGCACCGCGACCTGTTCCTGAACAAGTCCTCCTTCTCGATGGACTGGTACTACCCGGTGCTCGGCGGTGCCGTGCGCGGCCAGGCCGGGATCGACCTGATCGCCACGCGCTGGGACGACTTCGTGGTCCCCGGCCTCGGCATCCGGTGCGTCGACACGAACCCCTGGGTGACCGGGGCGGAGACCTGCGAGCTGGTGATGGCACTGGACTGTCTCGACGACCACGACCGTGCGGTGCAGCTGTACGCCGACATGCAGCACCTGCGTCACGACGACGGCAGCTACTGGACCGGGTACGTCTTCCCCGATGACGTGAACTGGCCCGGGGAGCAGACCACCTACACGGCCGCGGCGGTGATCCTCGCCGCCGACGGGCTGTCGCGGACGACGCCCGCCTCGGGGATCATGCGCGGCGAGACGCTGGCCGCTCCCTTCCAGGAAATCGGGCTGGAGTGCGGCTGCGCCGAGGACGAGTCAGCCGACGTCTTCGCCCGCCGCGCCTGAGATCCGGGTGAGCACCCGCATCGACCCGACCTGACCGGCGGGCTCGAACGCAGCGCCGGCAACGGCACGCTGCCACACGTGGAACGGCGCCTGCCCACCGTCCTCGGGCCGCTCGAACACGTCGTGGATCACCAGCGCCCCGCCGGGGAGCACCCAGTGGGCGAAACCGCTGTAGTCGTCCTGGGCGGGCTCCTCCGCGTGGCCGCCATCGATGAACAGCAGCCCCAGCGGCGTACGCCAGTGGGCGGCGACGACCGTGGACCGGCCGATCACGGCCACCACCTCCTCCTCCAGGCCCGCGTCCGCGATGGTCCGGCGGAACACCGGCAGCGTGTCCATCAGCCCGAGGTCGGGGTCGACCAGGCTGGCGTCGTGGTGCTCCCAGCCGGACTGGTTCTCCTCCGAGCCGCGGTGGTGGTCGACGGTGAACACGACGCCGGCGGCCGCCCGGGCCGCGGCGCCCAGGTAGATGGCCGACTTGCCGCAGTAGGTCCCCACCTCCAGGCCCGGCCCGTCCCGAAGATGCCTGCGCGCCAGGTCGTGCAGGAAGGCGCCCTCGTCCTCGGGCATGAATCCCTTCGCGGCGCGCGCGTGCGCCAGCAGCTCGGGGGGCATCTCCGTCACGGGCGGCAGCCTAGGTGCTGGCCCGCCGGGACGTCATCCGGACGGAGCGCTGGAGGCCACGATTCGGATGACGTCACGGGCGGGCGAGGCTGCGCCAAGTCGTGGGCGCGCATCCTCGGCCGACCGCGGGGCTGAGCCCGGGTCTAGCGGGCGAGGTAGGCGGCGCGCTGGTGCAGCAGCCAGCGCTCGACGGCCTTGATCACGTGGTGGCTCCGGATCGAGCCGAAGACCTCGAACGCGTGCTGGGCGCCGGGGAACTCCGCGTAGGTGACCGTGGCCTTTGACTCCGCCTTGAGCCGATCGACGAACCTGCGTGCCTGCCGGACGTCGACCAGCGAGTCGTTGCCGCCGTGCAGCACGAAGAAGTCCGGGGCGTCACGGGAGACGTGGGTCAGCGGTGAGGCCTTGACGAAGTCCTCGAGGTGCTCGGCCGGGTCCTTGCCGAACACGCGGGGGGCCAGGAAGTAGTCACGCAGCGCGAGAACGTGCTTGTCCCCGTCGAGCCCGGCCATGTCGTAGACACCGTAGAACGGCACACAGCCCGCGACGCTCGTGTCGGCGTCCTCGAAGCCTGGCTGGTACTCCGGCTCACCAGGGGTGAGCGCCGCGAGCGCGGCCAGGTGCCCGCCGGCGCTGCCACCCGTGATCACCAGGTACGACGGGTCGCCGCCGTACTTCCCGATGTGCTCGCGGGTCCACGCGATCGCCCGCTTCACGTCGATGATCTGCGCGGGGAAGGGATGCTTGGGCGCGAGCCGGTAGTTCATCGCGACGCAGATCCAGCCGCGTTGCGCCATCCGGTTCATCAGGAGCAGGCCCTGCTGGTCCTTGTTGCCGATGGTCCAGCCGCCACCGTGGACCTGCACGAGCACCGGGGCGTTGTGGAGGTCCGCGCCCTTGCGGCGGTAGATGTCGAGGCGCGCGCGCCGGCCCCCGGTCGTGTAGTTGATGTCGCGGATCACCTCCACGTCCGGCTTGGCGAACTTGAACGGTCTGGCGAGCTCGCGCAGAGACGTCTTGAAGTCCTCGGCGTCGTAGGGATCGTCGAGCGCGTCGAGGTAGTCGGTGCCGAGACCGTCACGCAGGGTGGTCTCGACGTGCGTGGCGGCGCGGTTGGCGTTCACGATCAGGTGTCCCAGGCCCGCCAGGGCGAGGCCCGAGAGGAGTACCCCGCTGGCGCTGGGGTGACCGGCGCGGTGGCGGCGTGCGGTCAGCTCGGTCGCGGTGTCCGCGGCGGTCAGGACCAGCAGCTGAGGTGCCAGCTCGCTCGTCAGCCACCCGGCGAAGAAGGCGGGCATGGAGGCGTAGCGGCCGCTCAGCGGGCGGATCGCGTTCGCGGTGAGGGCGGCGAGGAGCAGCTGGCGGCGGCGGTAGGACATGACCAGCAGGCTAGTGCTGGCTCGACGGCTTCCTGGTGTGAGCAGGCCGTTGCACAGGAACTGGAACGTGGCCCAGGTCCCGTGCCGGTCCTCGTGGTGGCCATCCGGGGCGCCGCCGGTTTCCCAGGTTAGGAACCCGGATTGCCTCTTCACACGCGGTACGCGGTGTGCGAAGAGGCGAAATGCCGTGTCCGGTGGCCGGGATGACCTCCTAACCTGGGAAACCGTCCCGTGCGCCCGTCCCGTGCGCCCGTCCCGTGCGCCCGTCCCGTGCGCCCGTCCGCCAACGCCATCCGGCGCCCACGGGCACCTCGGCGCCCGTCCGACGCGCATCGAGTGCCCGGTCGGCGAGTTAACCCAGGACCGGAGTGCCGCTAGACTCGGCGGCCGCGACCGCTTGGGTCGCCCCATACACAGCTCCCCGACCGTGAAGGCGCGAATACACGCATGGCTACGACGAACGACCTGAAGAACGGCATGGTGCTCAACCTCGACGGCCAGCTCTGGCAGGTCATCTGGTTCCAGCACCACAAGCCCGGCAAGGGCGGTGCGGTCGTGCGCTCGAAGCTGAAGAGCATCAGCTCGGGCAAGACGGTCGACAAGACCTTCAACGCCGACGTCAAGGTCGAGGTGGCCAACGTCGACAAGCGCACCATGCAGTACCTCTACAACGACGGCACCTCGTTCGTCTTCATGGACACCGGGACCTACGAGCAGCTCGAGGTCCCCCCCGAGGTCGTCGGTGACGCCACCAACTTCCTGCTGGAGAACCAGGAGGCGATCGTGGCGACCAACGACGGCGCGGTGCTCTACATCGAGCTCCCTGCGTCCGTCGAGCTCGAGGTCACCTACACCGAGCCGGGTCTGCAGGGCGACCGCTCCACCGGCGGGACCAAGCCGGCCACGCTGGAGACCGGCCACCAGGTCAACGTGCCCCTGTTCATCACGACCGGCGAGAAGATCAAGGTCGACACCCGCGACTCGTCCTACCTGGGACGCGTCAGCAGCTGATGACCGCTCGATCCAAGGCACGCAAGCGGGCGCTCGACCTGATCTACGCCTCGGAGATGCGCAACCGCTCGACGGTCGATGCGCTCGAGCAGCTCAAGGAGGAGGGACCGGTCAACGACTACACCGTGGAGCTCGTCCACGGGGTGACCGAGCACCGGGCCCGGCTCGACGAGGTCATCGCCTCCTACGCCAAGGGCTGGACGTTGGACCGGATGCCTGCCGTGGACCGCAACGTCCTGCGCCTGGCGACCTTCGAGGTGCTGTACGTCGACGACGTACCCGACGCCGTCGCGGTGTCCGAGGCGCTCAAGCTGGTCCGCGATCTCTCCACCGACGACTCACCGACCTTCGTCAACGGCGTCCTCGGCAACATCGTGCGTGACCGGGAGTCTCTGGTTCCGTGACCGACGCGATCCGGCAGGATGGGACCGTGAGCGATCCCGCGCAGGTGCCCGTGCCCGTTCCGCAGGGGTTTCCGCTCGGCTGGAGCGCACGCGTGCCGCAGCTGGAGGACCTCGACACGCTGCTGGAGCTGCGGGGCGCCGACCGGTTGGCCTTCACCGGCTCCGCGTCCGTGTCCCCCGAGGTGGTCGAGGCAGAGATCGCCGGCCCGGCCTCCTGGACGCGCCGACAGCTGCTCGCCATCGACGCCGACGACCTGCCCCGAGCCTGGATCACGGTCCACGACCGTGCGGCTGGGCGGATCATGGTCATGGTCTACGTCGACCGCACGGTCGACGAAGCCGACGCCGTCGCGGCTGCGCTCTACGGCTGGGCGCAGGACCAGGCGCGCGAGATCTGCGCGCTGCGTGAGGTCACCGCCACCAGGCTCGACGCCAGCCCGTTCGCGGAGGACAACGTGCAGCAGCGCTGGCTCGCTGAGGCCGGCTACACCAAGCGACGCACGTGGCCGCAGATGACCAGGCCGGTCACCCCGGCCGAGGCCACGTCGCTGCCCGCGCCCCGCGAGGGCGTGAGCATCCGCCGCGTGGCGAGCCACGACAACGGGCTTCCGGTGGCAGGCGACCTCCACCTGGTGCACGAGATGCTCGAGTCCTCCTTCGAGGACCACTTCAACTCCTACCGCGAGAGCTTCGCCGAGTTCGTCCAGCGCCTGCGAGAGGATCCCGGTCATCGCTGGGACCACTGGTGGCTGGCCTTCATCACCGGTGAGGACGGCGAGCCGCTGTGCGCCGGCGCGTTGGTAGGGACGGTGTCACCGGCGAACGCCCACGGACATGAGGGCAGCTACATCGAGTACATCGGGGTCCACCGCGAGGCCAGAGGTCGCGGCATCGCCAAGGCGCTGCTGCACACCGTGATCGCCGACGCCGCCGAGCGCGGTCGCGACCGCGTCGGGCTCGAGGTGGACGCCGACTCGCCCACCGGCGCCGACGGGCTCTACCGCGCGATGGGGTGGAAGACCGACTACGTGCTCGAGTCATGGTTCAAGGACGTCGACTTCGACGCCTCGCACTGACTCCCTTCCGCCCGCTCGATTATCCCCATGACTTGGGTATTGCTGGCAGAGTCACCCTCGTGAACGATCCCGGGACCATGGGCCGCAAGGCCGAACAGAGCGACTGGCTCGACCATGCCGTCCGCGTCGGCCTGATCGCCTATGGCGTGGTGCACGTGCTGATCGGCTGGGTGGCCATCCAGCTGGCGCTCGGTGACCGCAGCGAGGAGGCCAGCGCCACCGGCGCGCTGCACGAGCTGGCGCAGAAACCCTTCGGACAGACGATGGTCTGGGCTGTCGCACTCGGCATGCTCCTGCTGGTGGTGTGGCGGGTCATCGAAGCGGTCTTCGGCCACCGCGAGAAGGACGGGGGCGACCGCACCCGCAAGCGGCTCGTCTCGGTGCTGAAGGCGGGCATCTACGGAGCCCTCGGGGTCACCGCCCTGCGCGTCGCCACCGGCAGTGGCAGCTCCGGGTCGGGTTCCAAGGGCACCACCGCCAAGGTGATGAACCTCCCCGGCGGCCAGTGGCTGGTGGTGGCCGTCGGCCTCGCGATCCTCGGGTACGCCGCCGTGACGGCCTGGCGCGGCTGGCAGGAGAAGTTCACCGAGCATCTCGAGTCCGACGGAAAGTCGGGTCGGGACGGCACGGCCTACGTGCTGCTGGGCAAGGTCGGCTACATCGCCAAGGGGATCGCGCTCGCGATGGTAGGGGGCCTGTTCTGCTACGCGGGATTCACCCACGAGGCCAACCAGTCGGGGGGACTGGACCAGGCGTTGCAGAAGCTCCTGCAACAGCCCTTCGGTCCCTACCTGCTGATCGCCATGGGAGTGGGCATCGCGTGCTACGGCTTGTTCTGCTTCGCCCGCGCCCGCCATCTCGACCGGTGAGCCCGGCAGCCGGGACCGACGCGACACGGCAACGGTTCAGCGGCGCCATCGCCGGCCTCGGTTCGGCCAGTGGTGTGCGAGTCGTGGTCGGGCGTTGGGAGTCCTCCCCGATCGGGCAGTTCACCGACGTGATGCTCGCGCAGTCCGACGGCACCCGAGTGCTGCTCGCCCCGAGCGCTGAGGTGGCTGAGTTCGTCGCCGCCACCTACAGCTTCGACCGTGTGGAGATCGGCCCCGTCACATCCACCGTCGACGCCGAACGCTGGCAGGTGCAGGCGCCGGGGCTGTCCCTCGAGCTCGTGCTCGGGACCAGGCCCGTGCTGGGGTGGCTGCTCCGTCTGGTGCCGCAGCGAGTGGCCACCGCACCGGCGTGGGCATCGGTCACCGATCCGGTGGCGCGCGTGCTGCTGCGCGGCGTACGCACCAGGGGGAGTGCGGGCCACGGCCGGCGTGAGTACTACGGCGCAACCGACCTGCGCCTGATCACGTCAGCCTCCGGCACCTGGTGCGGTACAGACCTCGGCGGCCTGGCACCGGTGGCGCCCGAGCCCGGCTTCGGGTTCGGATCCACTCCGCGGCGACCGTCCGTGACCACGCTCGTCACCACGGTCGACGTACCCGGCGCGCCTTGACCGGCCTCGCTTGACGTACCGGCTTGACTGGGTTGATGACGACTTCTTGCGACGTGGTGGTGATCGGTCTCGGCCCGGGCGGCGAGGCGACGGCGAGCGAGCTGGCCAAGGCCGGGCTCGTCGTGGTGGGGATCGACGAGCACCTGGTCGGGGGTGAGTGCCCCTACTACGGCTGCGTGCCCAGCAAGATGATGATCCGGGCCAGCGACGCTCTCGGCGAGGCGCGGAGAGTCCCCGGGCTCGCCGGCGAGGTCGAGGTGCACCCCGACTGGGGGCCGGTGGCCACGCGCGTGCGCGACCAGGCCACCGACGACTGGAACGACCAGGTGGCCGTCGACCGGCTCGAGGGTGCCGGCGTCCGCTTCGTGCGTGGGCACGCGCGACTGGCCGGTCCGCGGTCGGTGGAGGTGAACGGCGAGACCTTCGAGTGCGCCCGCGGCGTGATCCTCAACCCGGGCACGGCACCGGCCGTCCCCCCGATCGACGGACTGGCGGACACGCCGTACTGGACGAACCGCGACATCGTGAAGATCGAGTCCGTCCCCGGCTCGCTGATCGTGATCGGCGGGGGAGCGATCGGCGCCGAGATCGCGCAGGCGCTGTCGCGCTTCGGGTCACGGGTCACGATCCTCGAGATGGCGGACCGCATCCTCGCGCCGGAGGAGCCGGAGTCCAGCGCTCTCGTGGCTGACGTCTTCGCCAAGGAGGGCATCCAGGTCCTCACCGGGGTCGGCATCGACTCCGTGGCGTACGACGACGGCAGGTTCCGTGTGCAGATCGAGGGTCAGACCCTCGACGCCGAGAAGCTGCTCGTCGCGGCCGGTCGGCGACCGAACCTCTCCGACCTCGGCCTCGAGACCGTCGGGCTCGACCCGTCCGCGCGCAGCATCGAGGTGGACGAGCACATGCGCGCTGCGGACGGGCTCTGGGCGATCGGGGACGTCACCGGCAAGGGGGCGTTCACGCACGTGTCGATGTACCAGTCCGCCGTGTGCGTGCGCGACGTGCTCGGCCAGGAGGGCCACGCCGCGGACTACCGGGCCGTCCCGCACGTGACCTTCACCGACCCCGAGGTCGGCTCGGTCGGGATGACCGAGCAGCAGGCCCGGGACGCGGGGCTCACGGTGCGCATCGGCCAGGCCGACCTGTCCACCTCCGCCCGGGGCTGGATCGCCCAGGCGGAGGGACTGGTCAAGCTGGTCGAGGACGCCGATCGCGGCGTGCTGGTCGGTGCGACCACTGTCGGCCCCAGCGGAGGGGAGATGCTCGGCCTGGTCAGCACGGCGGTCCACGCCGAGGTGCCGACCGAGACGTTGCGGTCGATGATCTACGCCTACCCGACCTTCCACCGGGCGATCGAGGACGCGCTGCGCTCGCTGGAGTGAAGCCTTCAGAGCACGAGGCGGCGGTCGTGCAGCTCGTCGTACGCCGGACGGCAGGTCTCGGCGACTGCGGCGTCGTGCGGGTTGAGCTCGACCCTGCGCGGGCGCCACTCCTCGAAGCCGGTGGATCGCGCGACGGCGTCGTACCAGTGCGGCGCCCAGACCCCGTCGGAGTCCCGGATGCCGGGGGGCCAGTGCAGCATGCGATCCGTGAAGACGATGCCCACCCAGTCGCACAGCCAACGAAGGTGCAGCTCGGGGTCTCGCAGGAAGTCGCCGGCGTCGATCACCGGGGTGTCGTCCGGCAGCGCCGCGAGGAGCGGCACCTGCTGCAGCAGCCCGATGTCCTCGGGCTCGCAGGACTCGCGCGAGCGCACGTAGGAGGCGACCACCTCGCGCGGGTCGCGGATCAGCAGCACGTTGCGGAAGGCCGCCGTCCACGCCATCGACATGTCCTCGGCTATGTGGTGGGTCATCTGCTTGGAGTAGTGCACCGGCGCGGACCTCCCTGTGGTCAGCGCCCGCACGACCTCCTCGGGGTCGGTGGGCTGGGAGGCGATCACCTCTGCCCGGCCGGGATGGTCGAGCCCGGTGCGCGCGAGGTAGGCGGCGTAGAACGGCTCGTCGACGACGGCCGTGTCGGGGCGGTTCTCCCAGGCGCGCATCATCGCGGTCGAGATGTTGCGAGGTCCCGACCACATGGCCACCCGGACCGTCATGGCGCGCTCCGGCTGCCGACGTCGTCCGCGACGTGCGCCTGATAGAGCTGCTGCAGTCGTTCGACGACGGGGCCCCGGACGCCGGTGCCGATGGTGCGCCCGTCGACCGTGCGCACCGGCACCACGCCGGCGAACGTGCCGGTCACGAACGCCTCGGCGGCGTTGTAGACGTCGGTGAGGCTGAACGTCGTCTCCCGTGCGGGGATGTCGTTGTCGCGGCAGACCTCGAGCACGTTGCCGCGAGTGATCCCGCCGAGGCAGAACCGGCCGTCCGAGGTCCACACCTCACCGGCGCGGGTGACGATGAAGAAGTGGGTGCTGTTGCAGGTGGCCACGAACCCGTGCGGGTCGAGCATCAGCGCCTCGTCGGCGCCGGCGGTGTAGGCCTGGATGCACGCCTGGATGTCGTTGAGCTTGCTGTGCGCGTTGAGCTTGGGGTCCAGGGTGTCCGGTGTCGCGCGGCGTACGTGCGTGGTGAACAGGGTGATCCCCTCGGACACCGTGGCCGGCATCGGCTCCTTGTGCTCGGCGATGATCACCACGGTCGCCGGCCCGATCGTCATCCTCGGGTCCTGATACGGCGTCGACTTCACCCCGCGCGTCACCATCAGCCGCACATGCACGCCGTCGACCATCTCGTTGGCCCGCAGCGTTGCGTAGATCGCTTCGGCCAGCTCCTCGCGGCTGAGTCCGATGTCGAGCATCAGCGCCCGTGCACCCTCCTCGAGCCGGTCGAGATGGAGCTCGAGGAACGCTGGGTGCCCGCCGCTGACCCGCAGTCCCTCCCACACCCCGTCCCCGAGCACGAAGCCGGAGTCGAAGACCGAGACCATGGCCCGGTCGCGGGGGAGCAGCTCGCCGTTGACCCAGATCAGGATCCCAGCGTTGCGCGGATCGTCGGTGTGGTCGTGGGTCCCGGTCGCCATGCCCGCCAGCCTAGGACGCCGACCGGGCACTAGTGGTCGCTCTGGGGTCGCTGACCGGGCACTCCTGGTCGCGCGGACGTCGCTGACCGGGCACTTCTGGTCGGGTTGGGTCGCTGACCGGGCACTAGTGGTCGTCATGGCCACCCGATGTCGTGCTGGTCGCCCAAGCTGCCCATCTCGAGGTGCCGGTTGCTTGATACTCCTGTCATGCCGATAGAAGTGGTCACTGCCGACGACTCCTACCTGATCCGAGAAGCCGTCTCGCGGTTGGTGATCGACGAGCCCGACATGACGCTGGTCGCCGCGGTCGAAGACCTCGACTCGTTGCTGACGGCTGTGACGGAGCATCACCCGGACGTGGTCGTGACGGACGTCCGGATGCCGCCTTCGCACACCGACGAGGGAGTGCGTGCCGTAGCGGAGATCCGCGAGGTCTCGCCGGCGAGCGGCGTGGTGGTGCTGAGCCAGTACGTACGCCGCGAGTACGCCGCACGCGTCTTCGAGCACGGAGCGTCGGGGAGGGCCTACCTGCTCAAGGACCGCGTGGCCGAGGCCGGCCAGCTCGCGCACGCGATCCGTGAGGTCGCTCGCGGAGGTTCGGTGATCGACCCGATCGTCGTGGAGGAGCTGCTGGCGCCGAGCGACGAGCGGCTGGCCCGCCTGACCCCCCGCGAGCTCGAGGTCCTGCGCGAGATGGCACGGGGACGCAACAACCAGGGCATCGGCCGCGAGCTGGTGCTGACCGAGCGAGCCGTGGCCAAGCACATCAACTCGATCTTCACGAAGCTCTCGCTGCACCAGGAGGAGTCGGCGCACCGGCGGGTGCAGGCCGTGCTGCTCTACCTCGGAGCGTCGTAGACGACCCCACGGACCGTCGTGCCACGCCCCGGCGAGCTGTCGACCGTCAGCGTGCCGCCGCGCGCGCCGAGACGGTCGGCCATTCCGTCGATGCCACTACCTGCCGTCGTCCCGGCGATCCCGGTGCCGTCGTCGCAGACGGTGAACCGGAACGCGCCGTCGCGTGTCCGATCCAGGGTCACGGTGATGCACAGGGCGTCGGCATGCTTGCGCGCGTTCGTCACAGCTTCCAGGCAGGCGAAGTACAGCGCCTCCTCGGTCGCCCGTCGCGGCCGGTCGCCGAAGCCGTCGTGGACCTGCACCCCCGGCCCCACGGCTTCGCGCAGAGCCGCACCCACACCCAGCTCCCGCAGGGCGCTCGGGTAGGTGCCCGCGGCGAGCTCGCGCAGCTCGGTGAGGGTTCGCTGGGCCAGGTGCTGGAGGTGCTCTGCGTCATCCCGGACCGGTGCCTCGGACCGGCCTGCCAGCCGCCCCAACCCCATGGAGAGAGCCAGCAGCGACTGCTGGGCACCGTCGTGCAGGTCGCGCTCGATCCCGCGCCGCGCGTCGTCGTACGCCGCGGTGATCCTGACCCGCGACTCGCGCAGGGCCTCGGCCCGGGACTCTGCGACGGCCAGCTGCTCGCCCAGTCGGTCATGGAGCCGCTGGGCCACGGCGCCGGCGACGACGACCGGAAGCAACAACCCCAGGACCAGACCGAGTCCGGTGGTCAGCAGGACACCGATGCCGAGGGCGACGGTGGCCGCGAGCGCCAGCAGCAGTGGACGCTCGGCGGGCCCGGCGACCACGGCCCGATGGATGAGCGAGGCCGCGCCGAGGACGGCCAGCAGAGGCATGGACAAGAACACCACCGGCTCCACGGCGTCGAGCACGGCGCCGGCCGGGGCGAGGCGCCAGGGGTTCGCGACGTCCGGGTCCACCCCCTCACGCGAACCGAAGGCGAGCAGCGTCGACTCCACCACGACGAGAGTGACCGCGGCGTACAGCACCGGACGCCAGTGACGCGACGGTAGTCGGCCGTCCGGGTAGAGCAGCGGGAGAACCAGGAAGGTGAGCAGGTACGCCGGCAGGAAGGCCCACGCGGACAGCCAGGCTGCTGTCGCGTGCAACGCCGACGGCACCGCGACGTCGCCGAGAACCACGACGGCGGCTCCACCGAAGAGCGCCGAGGAGACGGCGATCGCCAGCAGCAACCAGCCGATGGCGTTGGCGGGTGAGAGCCGCGTGACCAGCCAGCCGGCGAGTGAGGCACTCAGGGGCAGCCACGCGTCGGGAGACCGCAGCGCCTCGAACAGCTCGTACTGGATCGCACCGGTCAGGTTGAGTGCGCCGAGAGCGGCAGCGCTGAGTCCCACCACGGTGGCCGCTCCTCTTCCCATGCGGACAACCTGCCACGGCCCGGGTGCACCGCGCAGTAGCCCGCGCCTGCCTGTCCCGGGGATGCCTGCACCCCCATCAGGACGCCCACCAGGGCTCCCGACGCCGCCAGCTCGGAAGGGGGACGGTGAGGAGGACTCGAAGCCGAAAGGAACCCACCATGTCCACCGTTCTCGCCACTCGTGCTCCCGCCCGGGGCCGGCTGCTCACGATGCGCATCGTCGCCGTCGGGTACGCGTTGTTCGCTGCCGTCGCCTCCTTCGGGCTCCCGTCGCTGTTCCTGTCCTGGTCCACGACGGGTGACGAGCTGCCACTGCGCACGGCGTACGTCGTGTGGGGGGTGCTGGCGGGCGTCCTCATCCCGGGGCTCGCCCTCGCCGTGTTGCGGCGCCCCGCCACGGCTGCAGTGCAGGGTCTCGTCGCGCTCGTCGGTGCGGCGCTGGTCGTCGGGCTGGTGGGCTTCAAGGTCCAGCACCTCGAGTATCTCGCGGCCGTTGCGCTGCCCGCGGCGGCTCTGGTCGCACTGCACCCGGACGGTCTGCGGGTCCTACGTGGCGAGGGGCCGCTGCAGCCGATCCCGTTCGTTGTCGTGTGTGTCATGGCCGTGCCCGGCTGCTGGTTCGCGCTCGACGTCGCGCTCGCGAGCCGGACGACCCGGGTCCTCGACACGCCGAGCGGTGAGTACACCTTGCACGGCCAGTACGCACAGGCGGCCGTGCTCGCCCTGGCGCTGGTGCTCGCCGCAGCCGTCGGGAGCATCCGCCAGCCCGGTCAGATCGTCGTGGTGGCCCTCGTCTCCGTCTCGGCGGCCGTCGTTGGGGTCGCCGGTCTGCTGTTCCCCGAAGATCTGCTCAGCGTGGGCTCGGCCTGGGGTGCTGTGACGCTGGGGGCGGCTGCGACGTACACCATGGGCGTGCTGCTGGGAGGCAGACAGCTGATCCGCTGACCGGGCACTCGTGGTCGCTCTGGGGTCGCTGACCGGGCACTCCTGGTCGCGCGGACGTCGCTGACCGGGCACTCGTGGTCGCGCAGACCGGCCAGGAGTGCCCGCTCGGTGGGGGTGGGGCGGCCAGGAGTGCCCGCTCGGTGGGGGTGGGGCGGCCAGGAGTGCCCGCTCGGTGGGGGTGGGCGGCCAGGAGTGCCCGCTCGGTGGGGGTGGGGGCAGGAGTGCCCCTCGGTGGGGCGGCCAGGAGTGCCCGCTCGCGGGTGGCGGGTTGCGGGAGGAGCGCTTCTGGCTGCTAGTCTCACCGCGATCGACATCCTTTAACGAGCCGTCCTGTGAGGCGGAGAAGGAGGTCCGGTGCCGATGGTGCCTACGCGCCCTCTGTCCGACTCAGCCGCACCAGAGGCGGCCACGCCCGAGGGCAACACAGTCCTCGACGCCCGTGACATCTCCCGGGCACTGACTCGCATCTCCCACGAGATCCTCGAGCGCAACAAGGGTTGCGAGGACCTCGTGCTCCTCGGCATCCCGACCCGGGGCGTCCACCTCGCGAGCCGCATCGCCGAGCGCATCGCCAAGGTCGAGGGGGTCGACGTTCCCGTCGGCACGCTCGACATCACGATGTACCGCGACGACCTGCGCAAGCACCCCACCCGAGGGCCGCAGCACACGCAGATGCCTCCCGGTGGGGTCGACGGCAAGGTCGTGGTCCTGATCGACGACGTCCTGTTCTCCGGTCGCACCGTCCGGGCAGCCCTGGACGCGATGAACGACCTGGGCCGGCCCGGGACCGTTCGCCTCGCCGTACTCATCGACCGCGGGCACCGCGAGCTGCCGATCCGGGCCGACCACGTCGGGAAGAACCTCCCCAGCGCCCGCAACGAGCGTGTGATGGTGCGGCTCGAGGAGTCCGACGGGTACGACGAGGTGCGGATCGCCCCGCACACGGACACCGTGAACGGAGCCGCGTGATGAGGAAGCACCTGCTCTCGATCGACGACCTCGAGGTGGCCGACGTGGTCACCCTGTTCGACACGGCCGCGGAGATGCACGACGTGCAGCACCGGCCCGTCAAGAAGCTGCCCGCCCTGCGCGGACGCACCGTGGTCAACCTGTTCTTCGAGGACTCCACCCGCACGCGGTCGTCCTTCGAGCTCGCCGGCAAGTGGCTCTCCGCCGACGTCATCAACGTCTCGGCCAAGGGCTCGAGCGTCAGCAAGGGGGAGAGCCTGCGCGACACGGTGATGACGGTCGCTGCGATGGGCGTGGACGGCCTGGTGATCCGGCACGGTGCGAGCGGCGCGGCCCGCCAGGTCAGCCAGTGGACCGACGCGGTCGTGATCAACGCCGGTGACGGGACCCACGAGCACCCGACGCAGGCGCTGCTCGACGCCTACACGCTCCAGCGGCGCCTGGGCACGCTCGAGGACAAGCACGTGGCCATCGTCGGGGACCTCACCCACAGCCGCGTGTTCCGCAGCAACGTGCTGCTGCTGGCCAAGCTGGGCGCACACGTGACGGTCGTCGCCCCGCCCACGCTGATGCCTGCCGGAGTCACCGCCTGGTCCAAGGACGCCGGCTTCGAGACCTCCTACGACCTCGACTCGGTGCTCCCCGAAGCGGACGCCGTGATGATGCTGCGCGTGCAGCGGGAGCGGATGAGCGGGGCCTTCTTCCCCAGCGCTCGGGAGTACACCGTCGGCTACGGCCTCACCAGGGACCGGCTGTCGCTGCTCAAGCCCGACGCCCCGATCTGCCACCCCGGACCGATGAACCGCGGCCTCGAGATCGCCGCCGACGCCGCCGACGCCGCCCAGTCGGCGGTGCTCGACCAGGTCTCGGCGGGAGTCGCGCTGCGGATGTCCGTGCTCTACCACCTGCTTGCCGGAGAAGGGAGCATCGCGTGAGCGACCGCCTGACCATCAAGGGCGCCTCCGTCCTCGGAGAGAACGTGCGTGACCTCCACGTCGTGGACGGGGTCCTGGTCGACGAGGCGCCCGCCGGGGCAGAGGTGGTCGAGGCCGACGGCCTGGTCGCGCTGCCCGGTCTGGTCGACCTGCACACGCACCTGCGCGAGCCGGGTCGCGAGGACGCGGAGACCGTGCTCACCGGGTCCCGCGCCGCGGCGCTCGGCGGGTTCACCGCAGTGCTGGCCATGGCCAACACCTCCCCGGTCACCGACACCGCCGAGGCCGCCGAGCGGGTGCTCGACCTCGGCCGCGCCGCGGGGCTGGTCGACGTGCAGCCCGTCGGTGCGGTGACCCGTGGTCTCGCCGGGCAGGAGCTCGCCGAGCTCGGGCTGATGGCGCGGTCGCGAGCCAAGGTCCGGGTGTTCTCCGACGACGGGAAGTGCGTGCACGACCCGCGGGTGATGCGTCGCGCGCTGGAGTACGTCCGCGCGTTCGGCGGGGTCATCTCCCAGCACTCACAAGACCCCGACCTGGCCGGGCCAACCGCCTGCTGCCACGAGGGCGAGCTCTCCGGTCGTCTCGGGTTGCCGGGATGGCCGGGGATCGCGGAGGAGACCATCGTGGCGCGCGACGTGATGCTGGCCCGTCACACCAACAGCAGGTTGCACGTCGCGCACGTCTCGACTGCCGGCTCGGTCGAGGTGATCCGCTGGGCGAAGGCGCAGGGCATCGACGTCACCGCCGAGGTCACCCCGCACCACCTGCTGCTCACCACCGACCTGCTCACCGGCTACGACCCCGTCTACAAGGTCAACCCGCCACTGCGCCCCGACGAGGACGTCGCGGCGCTGCGGGACGCGCTGGCCGACGGCACCATCGATGCCGTAGCGACCGACCACGCACCGCACGCCCGCCACGACAAGGAGCACGCCTTCGTCGATGCGGCCTTCGGCATGCTCGGTCTCGAGACCGCGCTCTCGGTGGTCAGTGAGGTCATGGTCGGCTCCGGCGCGATGACCTGGACCGACGTCGCCCGAGTGATGTCGCAGAACCCGGCTCGGATCGCCGGCCTGGCCGGTCACGGCGGCGCGCTGGCGGTCGGCCAGCCCGCCAACGTCACCCTCGTGGACCCGGCAGCCGTGGTCGTCGTCGACGCTGCGGCGTCTGCGTCGCTCTCCCGCAACAACCCGTGGCACGAGCGCAAGCTCACCGGCGCGGTGGTGGCCACGTTCCTGCGCGGACGACCCACCCTCCTCGAGGGCGTGCTGGCGCAGACGCGAAGCGGTGGTGAGGTCTAGTGGGTCTGCTCCGCAAGCTCGCGGGTCGAGGTGACGCGGACGTCCCGGCACTGATGCCCGTCCCCGCGATGGCCGACCTGCCCCGGCCGAAGCTCCAGTCACCCGCGCGCTACCTGGGGACGCTGACCACCGACGGGTCGAAGGTCGTCGGCCACACGCTGGCGGCCAAGAGCTCCTCGCGGCTGCACCTGTCCGTCGAGGGGCTGGACGTGGTGCGGATGGCCGGGTCGTTCCGGGTGCCAGTCGAGGCGCTGCGCGGAGCCACCACGGCAGGCGAGTTCGGCGGCAAGCAGGTGGAGACGCTCCTGGTCGTGCGCTGGGAGCACGGCGGACAGGAGTGGCGGACCGGCTTCCGGCTCGAGGCCAGCAAGAACCTGAAGACAGGCGCCAGCGCACCCGAGCTCGACCAGTGGGTGCGGACGATCTCGAAGATGGCCCGTAACACGGCTGGGGGTATGTAAGTGGTTTCGACAAGCTCAACCACCGCAGAGGCGATCCTCGTCCTCGAGGACGGCCGCGTCTTCCGCGGCGAGTCCTACGGCGCGACCGGGGAGACGTTCGGCGAGGCGGTGTTCTCCACCGGGATGACCGGCTACCAGGAGACGCTCACCGACCCGTCGTACCACCGGCAGGTCGTGGTGATGACCAGCCCGCACGTCGGCAACACCGGGATCAACGACGAGGACCCCGAGTCGCGACGCATCTGGGTGAGCGGGTACGTCGTCCGCGACCCCGCCCGGGTGCCGTCGAACTGGCGCTCGGTGCGCTCGCTCGACGAGGAGCTGCGCACACAGGGCGTGGTCGGGATCAGCGGGATCGACACCCGCGCCCTGACCCGGCACCTGCGTGAGCGCGGCGCCATGCGGGTGGGGATCTCCTCGACCACCACCGACGTCGAGGCGCTGCTGGCCCGCGTCCGCTCCGCCGACCAGATGGCCGGCGCCGAGCTCGCCGGCGAGGTCTCCACCGCCGAGGCGTACGTCGTCCCGGCAGTCGGGGAGAAGCGGTTCACCGTCGCCGCCCTCGACCTGGGCATCAAGGCCAACACGCCACGGATGATGGCCGCTCGGGGCATCGAGGTGCACGTCCTCCCGGCGACGGCCACCCTCGAGGAGGTGCAGGCGGTGCAGCCCGACGGCTTGTTCTTCTCCAACGGCCCGGGCGACCCGGCCGCCACCACCGGCCAGGTCGAGCTGCTCCAGGGCGCCCTGGCCGCGGGCCTGCCCTACTTCGGGATCTGCTTCGGCAACCAGCTCTTCGGCCGGGCCCTCGGCTTCGGCACCTACAAGCTGAAGTACGGCCACCGAGGCATCAACCAGCCGGTGATGGACCGTACGACGGGCAAGGTCGAGGTCACTGCCCACAACCACGGCTTCGCCGTCGACGCCCCGCTCGAGGGCGCGACCGAGACGCCGTACGGCACAGCCACGGTGAGCCACGTCTGCCTCAACGACGACGTCGTCGAGGGCCTCGAGCTGCGCGACTCCCACGACAGGCTCACGGCGTTCTCGGTGCAGTACCACCCCGAGGCCGCCGCCGGTCCACACGATGCGGCCTACCTGTTCGACCGGTTCTGCGACCTGATGGAAGGCAACAACTGATGCCGAAGCGCACCGACATCCAGAGCGTCCTGGTGATCGGCTCCGGGCCGATCGTCATCGGCCAGGCCTGCGAGTTCGACTACTCCGGGACCCAGGCGTGCCGGGTGCTCAAGGAGGAGGGTCTGCGGGTGATCCTGGTCAACTCCAACCCGGCCACGATCATGACCGACCCCGAGTTCGCCGACGCGACCTACGTCGAGCCGATCACCGCCGAGTTCGTGGAGAAGGTGATCGAGAAGGAGCGCCCCGACGCCCTGCTCGCCACCCTCGGCGGCCAGACGGCCCTGAACGCCGCGATGGCCCTGGACAAGGCAGGTGTCCTGGAGAAGTACGGCGTGGAGCTGATCGGAGCCTCGATCGCGGCGATCAACCGAGGCGAGAACCGCCAGTCGTTCAAGCAGATCGTCGAGGAGCTCGGCGGTGAGGTCGCGCGCAGCGTGATCTGCAACGCCGAGGGTGCCCCCGAGGGCGCGACTGCCGCGCAGCGCGTCGACTTCGCCTTCGACCGGGCCCTGGCTGCCACCGCCGAGCTCGGCTTCCCGGTGGTGGTGCGCCCCAGCTTCACCATGGGCGGCACGGGATCCGGCATGGCCTACAACGCAGAGGACCTGCGCCGCATCGCCGGGGCGGGCCTCTCGGCCAGTCCGACCACCGAGGTGCTTCTCGAGGAGTCGATCATCGGCTGGAAGGAGTACGAGCTCGAGGTCATGCGGGACACCGCGGACAACGTGGTGATCGTCTGCTCGATCGAGAACCTCGACCCGATGGGCGTCCACACCGGCGACTCGATCACTGTGGCGCCCGCGATGACGCTCACCGACCGCGAGTACCAGCACCTGCGTGACCTCTCCATCGGCATCATCCGGTCGGTCGGGGTGGACACCGGCGGCTGCAACATCCAGTTCGCGGTCAACCCGGCGGACGGTCGCGTCGTCGTGATCGAGATGAACCCGCGGGTGTCCCGCTCGAGCGCGCTCGCCTCGAAGGCGACCGGCTTCCCGATCGCCAAGATCGCCGCGAAGGTGGCGATCGGCTACACCCTCGACGAGATCCCCAACGACATCACCCGCGAGACCCCGGCCAGCTTCGAGCCGGCGCTGGACTACGTCGTGGTGAAGGTGCCGCGGTTCGCGTTCGAGAAGTTCCCCGCCGCCGACCCGACCCTGACCACGCACATGAAGTCGGTCGGCGAGGCGATGGCGATCGGCCGCAACTTCACCGAGGCCCTGCAGAAGGCGCTGCGCAGCCTGGAGAGCAAGTCGGCCCTGTTCGAGTGGAGCCACCGCCACGTCGACCTCGACAAGGACGCGCTGCTCGAGCAGATCCGGACGCCGCACGACGGGCGGCTCCGCGAGGTCATGGACGCGCTGCGCGCAGGCGCCACCGCGGAGGAGGTCCACGACGTCACGGGCATCGACCCGTGGTTCGTCGACCAGCTGTGCCTGATCAACGAGGTGGCCCAGGAGGTCATCGCCGCCGAGGAGCTGACCCCCGGGCTGCTGCGCCGCGCCAAGCGGCACGGGTTCTCCGACGCGCAGCTGGGTCGGATCCGCGACATGAAGGAGCCGGTGGTGCGCGGGGTGCGGCACGCCCTGGGCGTGCGACCGGTGTTCAAGACCGTGGACACGTGTGCGGCCGAGTTCGCAGCGCGGACGCCGTACCACTACAGCTCCTACGACGAGGAGTCCGAGGTGGCACCGCGCGAGAAGGAGGCGGTGATCATCCTCGGCTCCGGGCCCAACCGGATCGGCCAGGGCATCGAGTTCGACTACTCCTGCGTGCACGCCAGTCTGGCGCTCCGGGAAGCCGGCTACGAGACCGTGATGGTCAACTGCAACCCCGAGACCGTCTCCACCGACTACGACACCTCCGACCGGCTCTACTTCGAGCCGCTGACGCTCGAGGACGTGCTCGAGATCGTGCACGCCGAGACCAAGGCCGGGCCGATCGCCGGCGTCATCTGCCAGCTCGGCGGGCAGACCCCCCTCGGGCTCGCGCAGGGCCTCGAGGACGCCGGGGTCAGGATCGTCGGCACCTCGCCCTCCGCGATCCACCTCGCCGAGGAACGCGGTGCCTTCGGCCGGGTACTGGCCGAGGCCGGCCTCCCGGCGCCCAAGCACGGCATGGCCACCTCGTTCCCGGAGGCCCAGCAGATCGCGGCCACCATCGGCTACCCCGTGCTCGTGCGCCCGTCGTACGTGCTCGGCGGCCGCGGCATGGAGATCGTCTACGACGACGAGTCGCTGAGGGGCTACATCGAACGGGCCACCGAGATCAGCCCCGAGCACCCGGTGCTGGTCGACCGGTTCATCGACGACGCCGTGGAGATCGACGTGGATGCCCTGTACGACGGCACCGAGCTCTACCTCGGCGGCGTGATGGAGCACATCGAGGAGGCGGGGATCCACTCCGGCGACTCGTCCTGCGCCTTGCCCCCGATCACCCTGGGACGTGAGGAGATCGGTCGGATCCGCGAGGCCACCGAGGCGATCGCGCGCGGAGTCGGGGTGCTCGGGCTGATCAACATCCAGTTCGCGCTCGGTTCCGACGTCCTCTACGTCCTCGAGGCCAACCCCCGCGCCAGCCGCACGGTGCCGTTCGTCTCCAAGGCGACCGCGGTGCCGCTGGCCAAGGCAGCGGCACGGGTGATGCTGGGTGACTCGATCGCCTCGCTGCGGGCCGAAGGCATGCTGGCGGCGCGCGGCGACGGGGGAGACCTGCCCGGTGACGCGCCCATTGCCGTCAAGGAGGCCGTGATGCCGTTCAACCGGTTCAAGACCCTCGACGGCAAGACCGTGGACGCGGTGCTCGGTCCGGAGATGCGCTCCACCGGCGAGGTGATGGGCTTCGACGCCCACTTCGGCAACGCGTTCGCCAAGGCGCAGACGGCCGCGTACGGTCCGCTTCCCCTGACCGGGCGGGTGTTCGTCTCCATGGCCAACCGGGACAAGCGCACGATGGTCTTCCCGGTGAAGCGGCTGGCGGACCTGGGCTACGAGATCCTCGCCACGCAGGGGACCGCCGAGGTGCTGCGTCGCAACGGGGTCTCGGCGACCGTGGTGCGCAAGCACAGCGAGGGCGACGGACCGGACGGCGACAAGACGATCGTCGGCCGGATCCTCGACGGCGAGATCGACCTGGTGGTGAACACCCCGCACGGGACCACCAGCGGTGGGTCGCCGCGACTGGACGGTTATGAGATCCGCACCGCGGCCATCATCACCAACATCCCGTGCATCACCACCGTGCAGGGATTGGGCGCGGCGGTGCAGGGGATCGAGGCGATGCGCGCCTCCGACATCGGGGTCCGCTCGCTGCAGGACTGGGCCAGGCGGGCAAAGCAGCACGTCGAGCTCCCCGAAGCCCAGGACGTCTGAGTGCAGCCCTACCGCACCCTGTTCGACCGGGTGCTGACGCGCACCGACCCCGAGACCGCCCACCAGGCAGCCTTCCGGGCGATCCGCGCCGCGCGGCCCGTCACCAGGCTGGTCTCCGGGCTGGTCTCCGGGCGCCACGGCGTCCCGGACAGGCGTCAGGTCCTCGGCCTGGAGTTCCCCGGGGTGCTGGGCCTCGCCGCCGGCTTCGACAAGAACGGCGTCGGGATCGACGCGCTGGCGGCGCTGGGCTTCGGGTCCGTGGAGATCGGGACCGTCACCGGCGAGCCGCAGCCCGGCAACCCGCGCCCCCGGCTGGCCCGGTTGCCCGCCGACCGGGCGGTGGTGAACCGGATGGGCTTCAACAACGACGGTGCCGAGGTGGTCGCCGACCGACTCGCCACACGCGCCGGCTCGGGAGTGGTCAGTGCCGTGCCGCTGGGCATCAACATCGGTAAGACGAAGGTGGTGCCCGAGGACCGGGCGATCGCGGACTACGAGAAGAGCACCACGCTGCTGGCGCCGTACGCCGACTACCTGGTCGTCAACGTCTCCTCCCCGAACACGCCCGGCCTCCGCGACCTCCAGGCCGTGAGCCTGCTGGAGCCGCTGCTGCGAGCGGTGCGCGCGCGCACCGACGAGGTCACCGACGAGCACGTCCCGCTGCTCGTGAAGATCGCCCCCGACCTCAGCGACGAGGACGTGCTCGCGGTGGCCGACCTTGCCGTAGCCATGGGGCTCGACGGGATCATCGCCACCAACACGACTATCTCCCGCGACGGGCTGGTCTCGACGCCCGAGCAGGTGCGGGCGGCCGGGGACGGCGGGTTGTCCGGTGCCCCCGTGCGGCGCCGGGCCAACGAGGTGATGCGACTGCTCCGTGGCCGGGTCGGACCCGACCTGACGCTCGTCGGCGTCGGTGGCATCACGACCGTCGAGGATGCGCGCGAACGGCTGGCAGCCGGCGCCGACCTGCTGCAGGGTTACACCGGCTTCGTCTACGAGGGGCCGTGGTGGGCCGCGCGGATGAACGCCGCCCTCGCCGGCACGCCGAGCAACCGGGACCATGCCGTCGAGCAGCACAACGACCAGGGGAGGGACCGATGAGCGGGCAGCCGGCAGGTGCGTTCGGCGCACGACTCCGTGAGGCGATGGACGGCCGTGGGCCGCTGTGCGTGGGCATCGACCCGCACGCGGGGCTGCTGGATGCCTGGGGACTCACCGACTCGGTCAACGGGCTGGAGAAGTTCGCTCTCGCCGCAGCCGAGGCACTGGCGCCACAGGTGGCAGTGGTCAAGCCGCAGTCCGCCTTCTTCGAGCGGTTCGGTTCCCGCGGGGTCGCCGTCCTGGAGCGGGTCATCGAGACCTCCCGGGAGGCGGGCGCCGTGGTGGTGCTCGACGTGAAGCGCGGGGACATCGGCTCCACCGCCCAGGCCTACGCGGACGCCTACCTCGACCCGCGGTCGCCGATCGCCGTCGACGCGATCACCGTGACGCCGTACCTCGGTTTCGGCAGCCTGGACCCGATGCTGGAGACCGCGCGCCTCCACGACAAGGGGGTGTTCGTGCTGGCGCTGACCTCCAACCCGGAGGCGCCGCAGCTGCAGCACGCCCAGACCCAGACGGGCCGGACCGTGGCAGGGACCGTGCTCGATGAGCTCAGGAACCGCAACGGCGACACCGCCCCGATGGGCTCGTATGGTGCTGTCGTCGGCGCGACCATCGCCGACACCAGCGAGGACCTCGCCATCAACGGCCCGCTGCTGGTGCCGGGCATCGGAGCCCAGGGCGGCACGCCCGAGGACGTACGCCGCATCTTCGGCGACGTGCTCGACCTCGTCCTGCCGTCCAGCTCGCGGGAGATCCTCGGTGCCGGACCTGCGGCAGCCGAGCTGCACGCCGCCGCCGAGCGCGCGGTCGAGGCGTTCACCGCCCTGCGAGCCGGCCGATGATGCGGCGGCGGATCGCCGGTGTGGCAGTGCTCGCGCTGCTGCCGCTCTCGGGATGCGGCGGCACGAGCTACTGCGCGGACCTCGAGACGAACAGGAGGGCCTTGGCCGACATGGTCGCCGCCGAGTCGCCGTCCGCGCTGCTGAGCAACCTGCCGCTGCTCCGGGACCTCGCCGAGGACGCACCCGAGGACCTCGCCGACGAGTGGCGGGTGTTCCTCGCCGCAGTGGAAGGGCTCGACCAGGCGCTCAGCGACGCGGGGGTGGAGCCTGCGGACTTCGAGGGAGGGCAACCCCCGGCCGACCTCTCCGAGGCCGAGCAGCAGGCGATCGCGGAGGCGGCGGACAACATCGCCAGCGACAAGGTCGTCGCCGCGGCCTCGGGCATCGAGCAGCAGGCCCGCGACGTCTGCAAGGTCAACATCGGGGTGTAGCGGCGCCGCCCGCCTGCCCGCTCGTCTACCCGCCCGCCTGCCGAGCCCGCGATCGAGGCGGTGATGTTCGTCTCGACAACGTCCCCCTGGGCCATGCCGCGTTGCAGGGCGCCGCGCCGCGTGACTAGATTGCCGGTGTCCGCGCACCCCCAGCGGGCGCACACTCCCCACCCGCTCGTAGCAGTCGAGCAGGAAGACGAGGAACCCTCCGTGGCCTTGCCGCCCCTGACCCCCGAGCAGCGCCAAGCTGCTCTCGACAAGGCAGCTGCCTCCAGGCGCGAGCGTGCGGAGGTCAAGAACCGTCTCAAGCACTCTGGCGCCTCGCTGTCCGAGGTGATCACCGAGGCCCAGCACAACGAGGTCATCGGCAAGATGCGCGTCAGCGAGCTGCTGCAGTCCATGCCTGGCATCGGCCGGGTGCGCGCCCGCGAGGTGATGGAGCGGATCAAGATCTCCGAGTCGCGCCGCGTGCGCGGCCTGGGTTCCAAGCAGCTCGCGGCTCTGGTCGACGAGTTCTCGACCGAGTGACCTGGTGCCCCTCCCTACGTCCCGGCCTACGTCGCGACTGACGGTGCTGGCCGGTCCCACGGCGGTGGGCAAGGGCACGCTGACCGCCTGGGTGCGCGAGCAGCACCCGGAAGTGTGGATCTCGGTCTCAGCCACCACCCGACGCCGCAGGCCGGGGGAGCAGGACGGGGTGCACTACCACTTCGTCTCCGAGTCCGAGTTCGACCGGCTCGTTGCCGACGACGAGCTCCTGGAATGGGCAGTCGTGCACCGCGGAGCCCGGTACGGGACGCCGCGTGGCCCCGTGGAAGCGGCGCTGGCCGAGGGGCGTCCCACTCTGCTCGAGATCGACCTCCAGGGTGCCCGGCAGGTCCGGAAGCGGATGCCCGAGGCGCTGTTCGTCTTCCTGGCACCGCCGTCGTGGGAGGAACTGGTACGTCGCCTGGTGGGGCGCGGGACCGAGGACCAGGCCGAGCGCGAGCGCCGGCTCGAGACCGCGCGCGAGGAGCTGGCCGCCGAGCCGGAGTTCGACGTCACGGTGGTGAACCGCCAGATTCACGATGCTGGCGAGGAATTGGTAGAGTTGATGCGGTCCGGGGCGTCCCCCGGTCGTTGACGTGTCCAGGATCGCTCCCAGACCGTCGCCGCAGACCAAATCTTCGTTAGTGAGGCTCGATGAGCGTGTCCGGTGCCCAGCCCGTTGCCGAGGGGATCACCAACCCCCCGATCGACGACCTGCTGACCAAGACCGACTCCAAGTACAAGCTGGTGCTCTACAGCGCCAAGCGGGCGCGCCAGATCAACGCCTACTACTCCCAGCTCGGCGAGGGCCTGCTGGAGTACGTCGGCCCCCTCGTGGACACCCACGTGCAGGAGAAGCCGCTCTCGATCGCGCTCCGTGAGATCAATGCCGACCTGCTGACCTGCGTTGACATCGACCCCGACGAGGTCGCTGCCGAGGCAGCGCTGGCCGACTCGATCGCCCGGCAGCCGGCCACCCCCGCCGCCGAGCCCACGGTCGAGTGAGCTAGCAGGCATCGGTGGAGCACGCTGTGTCCCGCCCTCGCGTCGTTCTCGGCGTGAGCGGCGGGATTGCTGCATACAAGGCCTGTGAGCTGCTCCGTCGCCTCACCGAGTCGGGACACGACGTCACGGTCGTCCCCACCGCGGCGGCGCTCGAGTTCGTGGGAGCGCCGACCTGGGCAGCGCTGTCCGGCAAGCCGGTCAGCACCACGGTCTGGGCCGACGTGCACGAGGTGCCACACGTCCGGATCGGGCAGGAGGCACAGCTCGTCGTGGTCGCGCCCGCCACCGCGGACCTGATGGCCAAGGCCGCGCACGGTCTCGCGGACGACCTGCTCACCAACACGTTGCTCACGGCCCGGTGCCCGGTGGTGTTCGCTCCTGCCATGCACACCGAGATGTGGGAGCACCCGGCGACGCAGGCCAACGTGGCCACTCTCCGCGCCCGCGGGGCCCTGGTCATCGAGCCTGCCGAAGGCCGCCTCACCGGGGCAGACACGGGGAAGGGTCGGCTGCCAGACCCTGCCGAGATCTACGCCGTGGTGGTGGACCTGCTGGCTCGCGGCGAGGAGCAGGCGAGCGCCGCGACCCAGGACCTGGCCGGCCTGCGCATCGTGGTCTCGGCCGGGGGGACCCGGGAGTACCTCGACCCGGTGCGGTTCATCGGCAACCGCTCCTCGGGCCTGCAGGGCTATGCCCTGGCCCGCACCGCCGCCGCACGTGGAGCCGAGGTGACCCTGGTCGCCGCCAACGTCACGCTGCCGGACCCCGCGGGGGTCAAGGTGGTCAAGGTGGAGACCACGGCCGAGCTCCAGGAGCACGTCGTCGAGGCGAGTGCGTCCGCCGACGTCGTCGTGATGGCAGCGGCACCCGCCGACTTCCGTCCGGTGCAGACCTCGACGGCCAAGATCAAGAAGTCCGAGGACGGCAGCTCCCCGGAGATCCGCCTGGCCCAGAACCCCGACATCCTCGCCGGCCTCGCCGCGGAACGCCCCAACGACCGCCTGGTGGTGGTCGGGTTCGCCGCTGAGACCGGTGACGAGACCGGCACGGTGATGGAGCATGCCCGGGCGAAGCTGACCCGCAAGGGTTGCGACCTGCTCGTGGTCAACGACGTCGGCGGTGGTGCTGTCTTCGGCGCCGAGGACAACGAGGCCGTCGTACTCGCGGCCGACGGCAGCTCCGTCAGCGTCCCCCGCGGTTCGAAGGCCGCGCTCGCCCATGTCATCTGGGACCGGGTGCTGATGCTCATCAGCACCGAAACGACGCGAGACATCCCCTGAGACCGACGTCCACGCCCTAGGACGTTCGGATAGGCTCGATGCGCCGAGAACCGGCACCCGAAGAGACATCTTGGGCCAACCCTGCGCAGGAGAGTACGAAGTGACCGGACGCCTGTTCACCTCCGAGTCCGTGACCGAAGGTCACCCGGACAAGATCGCGGACGCCATCAGCGACACGGTCCTCGACTACCTGATCGAGCATGACCACGACAAGCGCAACCTGCGCGTGGCCGTCGAGACGCTGTTGACCACCGGCCTGGTCGTGGTGGCCGGCGAGGTCCGCACCAACGCCTACGCGCCGGTGGCGGAGCTGGTGCGCCAGAAGATCCTCGAGATCGGCTACGACTCCTCGCTCAAGGGCTTCGACGGCAAGTCCTGTGGGGTGCAGGTGGCCATCGGTGGCCAGTCCGCCGACATCGCGGCCGGCGTGGACTCCGGCCACGAGGCCCGCGTCGGCGCCTCCGTGGACGAGCTGGACATGCAGGGCGCGGGTGACCAGGGGTTGATGTTCGGCTACGCCTCGGACGACACCCCCGAGCTGATGCCCCTGCCGATCACGATCGCCCACCGGCTGGCCGAACGGCTCACCGCGGTCCGCAAGGACGGGACCATGGGCTACCTGCGTCCCGACGGCAAGACCCAGGTCACCATCGAGTACGACGAGAACGACCGCCCGGTCCGCGTCGACACCGTGGTGCTCTCCACCCAGCACGCCGAGGACATCACGCTGGAGACGCTGGAGGCCGACGCCAAGAAGCACGTGATCGACCACGTGCTGGCCGGCTTCGACATCCCGTCGGAGGACTACCGTCTCCTGGTCAACCCCACCGGTGTCTTCGTCGTCGGTGGCCCGATGGGCGACGCGGGCCTGACCGGCCGCAAGATCATCGTCGACACCTACGGCGGCATGGCCCGTCACGGTGGTGGCGCGTTCTCGGGCAAGGACCCCTCGAAGGTCGACCGCTCTGCGGCGTACGCCATGCGCTGGGTGGCCAAGACCATCGTGGCCGCAGGTCTGGCCCGCCGCGCGGAGGTCCAGGTCGCCTACGCGATCGGCAAGGCGCAGCCCGTCGGTGTCTTCGTGCAGACCTTCGGCACCGGGGTCGTCTCCGACGAGACCATCCAGCAGGCCGTCCTCGAGGTCTTCGACCTGCGCCCCGCCGCGATCATCCGCGACCTCGACCTGCTCCGCCCGATCTACGCCCAGACGGCGGCCTACGGCCACTTCGGTCGCGAGCTCGCCGACTTCACCTGGGAGAACACCGACCGCGCCGACAAGCTCAAGGCTGCTGCCGGCGTCTGAGGGCCTTGGGTTCGGGGTTTCCGGTTTCCGGTTTCCGGGTTCCGGTTTCCCAGGTTAAGAACCCGATCCGCCTCTTCACACACCACGCGCGATGTGTGAAGAGGCGGATTCACTTCCTAACCTGGGAAACCGGATCGCCAACCTGGGAAACCGGATCGCCAACCCGGGCAACCGGATCGCCAACCTGGGAAACGGATCGCCAACCCGGGCAACACCGGATCGCCAACCTGGCAAAACCGGATCGCCCAGCCCGGCGCACGGTGGCGCCACGGCCCCCCGTCGTACCCAGGTGAAAGCATGCCCCTGTGAGCACGGGGGATGAGGAGCAGCCGGCGCTGCTGCCCGCGCCTGAGCGGGTGAAGGAGGTGGCGCGGAAGGCGCGGCCGCCCAAGGAACGCAAGCAGCTGGTGATCGCCGAGGTCGACCCGGTTGCGCGGGTGCTCGTCGACGTGGCCCTGGCCCATCTCGACCGGCCGTTCGACTACGCGGTCCCGGAGGCCATGTCCGCCGACGCGCAGCCCGGCGTGCGGGTCAAGGTCCGCTTCGCCGGTCAGGACGTCGACGGGTTCGTGATCGAGCGCGCCGCCACCACCGAGCACACCGGCCGCCTGCAGCCGCTGCGCCGCGTGGTGAGCGCGGAGCCGGTGCTGACCCCGGAGGTCGCCCGGCTGACCGGGGCGGTGGCCGCGCGCTACGCGGGGACCCGCTCGGACGTGCTGCGCCTGGCGGTGCCTCCGCGGCACGCCACGGTGGAGAAGGTGACCCCGAGGTCGGCGCCGCCGCGTCCTGAACAGCCCCGACCGGAGATCGCCGACGCCTACCCGTCCGGGCCGGAGCTCATCGAGCGACTCGCGTCGGGCGAGGCACCGCGGGCCGTGTGGACCGTGCTGCCCGGTGACGACTGGGCGGAGCTGATCGCCGAGGCGGCGATCGCGACCGCGCACGGTGGCCGGGGCGCGCTGGTGTGCCTTCCCGACCACAGGGACGTCGATCGTCTCGACGCCGCCCTGACCGCCCGGACGGGCCCCGGGGGGCACGTCGTCCTAGCCGCCGACTCCGGACCGGCCAAGCGCTACCGCGCCTTCCTCGCGGTCGGCCGCGGGGAGGTCCGCATCGTGATCGGTACCCGAGCTGCCGCGTTCGCCCCGGTGCGCGACCTGGGCCTGGTGGCGATCTGGGACGACGGCGACGACCTGTACGACGAGCCGCGGGCGCCCTACGCCCACGCCCGGGAGGTGCTGCTCATGCGCGCCCAGGACACGGGATGTGCCGCACTGCTGGTCGCCCACGCCCGCAGCGTGGAGGCGGAGTACCTGCTGCGCACCGGTTGGGCCGAAGAGGTCACCGCAGCGCGCGCGACCGTGCGACAGCGCATCTCGGTCGGTCTCACCGGAGACTCCGACCGCGACCTCGAGCGGGACCCTGCCGCTCGCTCCGCCCGGCTGCCCAGCGAGGCGCTGGTCCTGCTTCGGGAGGCGGTCGCACGGGGACCGGTCCTGGTGCAGACGCCCCGGGCCGGGTATGCCACCCGGCTCGCCTGCGACCGGTGCCGTACGCCGGCCGAGTGCACCGCCTGCCGCGGTCCTCTGCGGCTGACCGGCCCTCAGCGGCCCCCGCAGTGCTCGTGGTGCGCCACGGTGGCATCCGGCTGGCGTTGCGCCGAGTGCGGGGGCCAGGGTCTGCGCGCGCCCGTGCTGGGCGACGCCCGGACGGCCGAAGAGATCGGTCGCGCGCTCCCTGGTGTCACCGTCCGGACCTCGTCGGGCGACCGGATCCTGGCGCACGTCGACGCGACGCCGGCGATCGTGGTGGCCACACCGGGGGCGGAGCCGGTCGCCGATGGCGGCTTCGCCGCCGTCCTGCTCCTGGACACCTGGCTGCTGCTGGCCCGCTCGGACCTCCGGGCGACCGAGGAGGCGATGCGCCGCTGGGCCAACGCCGCCGCGCTCGTGCGGCCAGCCACCGGCGGTGGACGGGTGCTCGCGGTCGGCGACGCCACCCACCCCGGACTCCAGGCACTGATCCGGTGGGACCCAGGGGGCCTGGCGCGCCGCGAGATCGAGGAACGCCTGTCGGCTCACCTGCCACCAGCTTCTCGCGTGGCCACCCTGACCGGCGCGCCGGACGACCTGGAGTCGGCGCTCGCCTCGCTGCAGCTCCCGCCGGGCGCGGAGGTCCTGGGGCCGGTGCCCGTGGAGCCCGGTTGGGACCGGGGGCCCGTCGACGACGGTGTGCGGTACGTCGTCCGGGTGCCCCGCGCCGCCGGTCCCGCCCTGTCCTCCGCGCTGGTGGCGCTCCAGGCACATCGATCGACGCGCAAGCTCCCGCACGTCCGCGTCGAGGTGGACCCGGCGACGCTCGGGTGACCGGCTCTTCGAGCCGCCTCCTAGACTGACCCCGCCGCGCCGCCCCATTTCTGCCCCCATGTCTGCACCATGTCTGCCCCACGGAGGAATGCACGTGTCCATCAGGCCGATCCGGCTCTTCGGAGACCCGGTCCTGCGCACCCCGGCGGTCCCGGTGGTCGACTTCGACAAGGAGTTGCGCACCCTGGTCGCGGACCTCACCGAGACCATGCTGGACGCCCCCGGAGCGGGCCTGGCCGCGCCGCAGCTCGGGGTCGGGCTGCGTGTGTTCACCTGGTACGTCGACGGAGAGCTGGGCCACCTGGTCAACCCCCAGCTCACGCTCGGTGAAGAGCTGCAGGACGGTCCGGAGGGCTGCCTGTCGATCCCGGAGCTGCGGATCGACTGCAAGCGTGCGTTCTCGGTGGTGGCCCACGGCTTCGACATGTACGGCGAGCCGGTCGTGATCGAGGGCACCGAGATGCTCTCGCGGGCGATCCAGCACGAGACCGACCACCTCGACGGGATCTTGTTCATCGACCGGCTCGATCGGGAGGCGCGCAAGGAGGCGATGCGCTACATCCGCGAGTCCGAGTGGTTCGGTGCTCCCACCCCTCAGTTCAAGATCTCGCCGCACGCGACGAACGGCCTCGGCATCTGATGCGAGTCGTCTTCGCGGGCACGCCCGAGGTCGCCCTGCCTGCCCTGGAGGCCGTCGCCGCCAGCCGGCACGATCTTGTCGGCGTGGTCACCCGCCCGGACGCGCCTTCGGGCCGTGGTCGCTCGCTTGCCTCCTCCCCGGTCGCCCTGCGCGCCGAGGAGCTGGGCGTGCCGGTGCTCAAGCCGCAGCACCCACGCGAACCCGAGTTCCTGGACGCCCTGAAGGCGCTGCGCCCCGACTGCTGCCCGGTGGTCGCCTACGGCGCGATGCTGCCTCAGCGGGCTCTCGACATCCCCGCCCACGGCTGGGTCAACCTGCACTTCTCGGTGCTGCCTGCCTGGCGGGGCGCGGCACCGGTGCAGCACGCGATCTGGGCCGGCGACGAGGTCACCGGGGCCACCACCTTCCGGATCGTCAAGGAGCTCGACGCCGGTCCGACGTACGGGCTGATGACGCAGACGATCCTTCCCGACGACACCGCCGGCGACCTGCTCGCCCGGCTCGCCGAGGGCGGTGCCGGGCTGCTCGTGCAGACACTGGACGGCATCGAGGACGGCACCCTGGAGGCTCGCGAACAGCCCCCCGAGGGACTCAGCTTCGCCCCCAAGATCCTCGTCGAGGACGCCCGTGTCGACTGGGCGGAGCCTGCGATCGCCGTCGACCGGCGCGTGCGCGCCTGCACTCCAGCACCCGGTGCCTGGTCGACGTTCGCGGGAGAGCGGATCAAGCTCGGCCCGGTGCGTCCGGTCCAACGCGATTCGTTGATGCCGGGGCAGCTGGAGGTCACCAAGCAGGCCGTGTTCGTGGGCACTGCGACCGGACCGGTGCAGCTGGGCCGGGTCAAGGCGCACGGCCGCAAGGAGATGGAGGCGGCCGACTGGGCGCGCGGCGTACGGCTGGAGTCCGGTGCGCGACTCGGCGAGTAGCCTCGCGGTCATGGCAGTGGCGCAACCTCCCCGCGCAACGCCCGAGGACGTCGACGTGATCTGCGCGTCCCTCCCGGAGACGTGGTTGGGCACCTCCTGGGGTGACGTGCCCACCTGGCTGGTGCCACCGCGTCCGAAGGGTCGCGGGTTCGTCCTCTACCGCAAGCCGCACGCGACAGCCACGGACCCGGTCAGCGGTGTGCCGTACGACGACCTGCTGGTCATCCGCACCGCGAACACCGACGACAAGCGCGCCCTCGTCGCAGCCCCCGGCCCGTTCTTCACCATCGAGCACTTTGCCAGGTTCAACGCGGTGCTGGTGCAGCAGTCACGGTTGGGTGAGATCACCCGCGACGAGCTCACCGAGGTCATCAGCGAGGCGTGGGCAGCGGTGGCACCGAAGAAGCTCGTCCGCGAGCACCTCGGATGAGCGCGGAACGATCTCGCCGTCCGCCGCAACGCACCAAGGTCGACGCACCCCGACTGGCGGCCTACGACGTGCTCGTCGCGGTCCGGGTCGAGGACGCCTACGCCAACCTCGTGCTCCCGCAGCTGCTGCGGGAGCGCGGCCTCGACGGGCGCGACGCCGCCTTCGCCACCGAGCTCGTCGGCGGGACGCTGCGCGGCCTGGGCAGCTACGACGCGATCATCGACCATGTCGCCGGCAGGGCTCCCGACCCGGGCGTGCGCGACGCGCTTCGGCTGGGCGCACACCAGCTGCTCGCCATGCGGGTGCCCGACCACGCAGCCGTGACCAGCACGGTCGAGCTGGTGCGCGACCGGGTGGGCCACAAGCCAGCGGGTTTCACCAATGCTCTGATGCGCCGCATCTCCGAGCGCGACCTGGGTGCGTGGATGGATGAGGTCGACGCGTCCCGTGCCGTCAGGTTCTCCCATCCGGAGTGGATCGTCGACGAGCTCGAGCGAGCGCTCGCGCGCTCCGAAGAGCTCGACGCCCTGCTCGAGGCGGACAACGCGCGACCCCGCGTCACCCTGGTGGCACGGCCCGGACTCTCCACGGTCGAGGAGCTGACTTCGGCCGCCGGGCCTGGCCAGGCCTCGATCGAGCCGATGCAGGCTTCGATCTCGCCCCTGGCGGTGGTCCTCGAGAGCGGCGACCCCGGCACCATCCCTGCGGTCCGTGAGGGACGCGCCGGGGTGCAGGACGCGGGCTCCCAGCTGGTGGCGCTCGCCCTGGCGCGCGCGACGGTGACCGGACGCGACGAACGCTGGCTGGACCTCTGCGCCGGCCCGGGTGGCAAGGCCGCGCTGCTGGCCGCGCTGGCCGCCGAACGTGGTGCACGGTTGCTGGCCAACGAGGTCCAACCACACCGCGCCAAGCTGGTCAGCCAGGCTGTGCGGGCCACCGCCGCGGAGGTGGTCACCGCCGACGGCACCCGGCCACCGTGGCCGGCCGGCGAGTTCGACCGGGTCCTGGTTGATGCCCCCTGCTCGGGCCTGGGCGCCCTGCGGCGACGCCCCGAGAGCCGCTGGCGGCGTACCCCCGCCGATGTCGTGGCCCTGGTGCCACTTCAGGAGGCACTGCTGCACAGTGCCCTGGACTCCGTACGTCCCGGGGGAGTGGTCATCTACGCCACCTGCTCGCCCGTGGTCGAGGAGTCTGCGGGCGTGGTCGCCTCGGTGCTGGCCCGACGAGACGACGTCGCGCTCGAGGACGCCACCCCGCTGGTCCCCGAGGCCGAGGACGCGGCCTCCGCGCACCTCACCGGCGCCGTCCAGCTGTGGCCGCACCGGCACGGCACCGACGCGATGTTCCTGGCGCTGCTGCGCCGGGCATGAGCCGGTTCTACCCCGCCGACACTGCCCTCGGGTGAATTTGCGGCTTTTCGGACCCTTGCGGCTCGGAACTCTCCGGAGGATCATCGATCTCAGGCACACGTGTCACCGGGGGCGAACATGACAGAGCAGCTCGAGAAACTCACGACCAGGACGGCGCACCAGTTGTCGCTCGAGGTCCCGCAGGGGTGGTCTGTCCAGGAAAAGTTGACCCTGCTGTCTCCGGACGGCAGTGGCAACGTCATTGCCAGCTGCGAACCGCTCGACGGGATGGGTCTCGAGGAGTACGTCGAGCTGCAGGGCGACCTGTTGCGGGAGAACTTCCCCGACTACCGCGAGCACAGACTGGAGCCGGTGGTGGTCTCGGGCGGGATTGCCGGGATGCTCCGCGACTACGGCTGGACGCCTGAGGGCGCCAGCCCGACACGGCAGCTGCAGCTCTATGTCGTGTTCGAGGGCCGAGCGATCACCACGACGGCGACGTCGCTGGAGTCCTCGCACGCGGACCTGCGCGCGCTCCTCACCGACACGGTCCTGTCCTTGGGCCTCGGCGGAGCAGATGCCTGAGCTGATCACCCCGCCGGTGGCCACACCGCTGAGCGAGGATGCCCTCGCCGAGCAGCTGCACCGGTGGTCGCGCTTGCAGGGCTGGACCGAGGCCGCCTGGTTCGCCCGTGAGCTCGGCGAGCGCTCCCCGCGCGACGTGTCGCGTCTGCGGGAGGCGGCGCTGGCCTGCGAGCGCGCGGGTGATGCCGACGGGTGCACCCGGATGCTGTCGCGCCTGGCGCGCAATGGGCCGCTCGACACGGGGGAGAAGCTCCTCTGGGTGCGGGCACTGGTCCGGCTGGGCGCCCACACCCAGGCGGCGCGCGAGCTTCAACGGGCGGCGCTGGGGGCCGCTGATGGGTGGGACGCGCTGTTGGCCGTCGCCTCGCTGTGGTGGGAGCTTGCCCCGCACGCCGTGGACGGCGTGGAACGTCGTGACCGGGACGAGCGCGGCTGGCGGGCGGCGTGTGCCCTGGTCGAGGTGGCCGACGGCGAGGAGCGAGGTCGCCAGCTCCTGTCGCTGTTGTGGGAGCACCGCATCGGATCCGATGGGCGCGCGGCTCCGGGTCGGACCTCGACCTGCGCGGCCACGGTGAAGCGCCTCGCAGATCGCCTCCCGGTGTGCCGGACTGCCGCGGCGTACTTCCTGGCCGAGGAGCAGCCGGATTGGACCCTGGGCACCCTGAAGGATCTGGCGCTCGAGCAGCTCGACAACGAGGCGGTGCAGGCCCGGCTCCAGGCGCACTTGGCGCTGCAGGAGCACACAGCGGCGGCGCGAGACTTCGACCGGCTAAGCGAGATCTGGGACTCCATGCGCGCTTTTCCCGCGGATACGGCGCTGCGCTATCAATGGGTCCGCACCCTCGTCGAGGTGGGTCGTCTGATCGAGGCCCAGGAGGAGTGCCGCTGCGCGCTGGACGAGGTCGTCGGGCAGGAACGCAGGCTGCGGGAGGCGATCGCTGCGGCCGAGCGAGAAAGGGTTCGGAACGGGGAGTCCGGCGGAGTGCCTGACGAGCACCCGGCTCGCCAGCAGTGGGTCCAGACGCGATGGCTGCACTGCTACTACGCGGTCGACCTGGGACGCATCCATTACCTGCGGGGTCGCTACGACCTGGCCTGGCCGGCGTTCAGACGAGCCGCTGAGCTCGACGACGAGCGGCTCAACTCCGCGACCCGGTCCATCCTGGCCTATGTCGGTCTCGTGACGGCCGCGGATGAACGAGCCGCAGCAGACCGGCTGTCGGCGTTGGAACGTCTCTCCGCAGGGTCGACCGCACCTGCCCTCCCCATGCTCGACACCCTGCACATCGAGGGCTGCCTCTGGGCCGCCGGTCGTTGGGAGTCAGCCGACGGCACCTGGCGCTCGCCGGGTGGTGGAGACCGGTTCACCGCGGAGCGTGAGGTCCTCGAGTTCGCCCGCGCGCGCGGGCTGGTCATGGCGCGCGAGCTCTGGCACCGCTCGCACGGTGCCGGTGTCGCCCAGCGGATGCGCGTCGCACTGTTGGCGGGCGACGAGCTGAAGGCCAAGGCCCTGTCGGAGCAACTGCCCGCCCCTGTCGGTGACCGTTGGGCCGGCCGGGTCCTGCGAGCGGTGCTGCACCTGCAGCTCGGTGAGGACGGCACTGCTCTCGACCTGCTGCGGGCGGTGATGTCGGAGCGGCGCTTCGACGTCGACCTGCGAGTGCTCTACGCACATGCGGCGCTGCTGGCCGGACAGGTGGAGGAGGCAGCGCAGGAGTCGCACGAGATCGTCGAGATGGTGCCCGAGCACACGATGGCCCGTGTCGTGCGTGCCGAGTGCCGCTTCGAGCTCGCACTTCGGCGCGAGACCTTGACTCCCACCTCGACCAAAAAGGGGGACGCCGCTACCGCCAATGCCGAGGCGGTGGCGATGGAGAACGTGCAGCAGCTCATCATGGCAGTCGCCGACTACCAGCACGCGGTGGTGCTCGACGCGCGCACGAAGTCCTTCATGAGCAGCCGGCGTCCCGACTCGCCTGTGCCCCTGGGGTCGGACATGCTCACGCCCAGGCAGGTGGTTCAGGTCTGCCGTCGTGGGCTACATGCGGCGATCATCGCTCAGGAGGGGCTCGACCGGCTCGGTCTGACCCGCGACGGAGAGCTGGAGCGGCACGCCCAGCTGCTGCTGAGCCGCATGCGCGGGCATGATCCGGTTCACCCTTGCGCCACCTGTCTCGACGCTCACGCGCAGCCCGTCCCCTCGCGGCTGCATCGGCTGCGACACCGCCGCGACCGGGATGAGGCGGTTCGGCTTGCGCACCTCCTCACGGGCTACCGACGCGCCAGCCGCCGCCGCGTTCTGCAGTTGGGGGGCACTCTCGGCCTCGGGCTGGTCGTGGTGGCGGTGACGTTGTTCGAGTGGGGCTGGGTGACCAGGAACGTCCCGGGGATCGAGGTCGCCACCGTCCGCGCGACGTTGCTGGCCTTCGGCCTGCTGCTCACTGTGACGCCGTTCGTGCGCAGCATCAAGTTCGGCAACTTCGAGCTCCAGCGACCGGAGCGCGCCCCACCGATCGCCGGGAGGTCCAAGGCATTGCGCGCCAGCACGGTGCTGCAGCGCAACGCCCTGCTCTCCACCATGACCTCGCTCATGCCGAGTGTCAGCGCCCGCATCGAGGGTGGCGCAGGCCACACCGGTGCCACGCGACCTGACGTCGAACCCGACCGCGAGCCCGGGCAGGAAGGGGCCGAAGCCCAGGGATCCCCTTCCGGTGGTGAGCGCGGCGGGAAGCCCAGCGGGAAGCCCAGCGCGAAGTCCAGCGGGAAGCCCAGCGCGACGGTCGACGGCTGAGGGGACTTCCGCGAGCCCTAGGATCGACCCACCATGGGTATCCAGATCACGCCGAGCATCCTCAACGCCGACCTGTCCCGACTCGCCGACGAGGTGGCGCGCATTCCGAGCGCCGACTGGGTGCACGTGGACGTCATGGACAACCACTTCGTGCCCAACCTGACCCTGGGTCTGCCGGTGTTCGAGAGCCTGGCCAAGGCCACCGACCTCCCGCTGGACGTCCACCTGATGATCGAGGACCCCGACCGCTGGGCCCCGGCGTACGCCGAGGCCGGAGCGGGCTCGGTCACCTTCCACGCCGAGGCGGCGGCGGCGCCGGTGCGGCTGGCTCGGGAACTGCGAGCCAAGGACGTCCGGGCCTCCATGGCGCTGAAGCCGGCCACCCCTGTCGAGCCCTTCGCCGACATGCTGGGCGAGCTGGACATGCTCCTGCTGATGACCGTCGAGCCGGGCTTCGGTGGCCAGAAGTTCCTCGACCTGTGCCTGCCCAAGATCCGCCGGGCGCGTGAGCTGATCTCGGCCGCCGGTCTCGAGGTCTGGCTGCAGGTGGACGGCGGGGTCTCGCTGGAGACCATCGAGCGCTGCGCCGAGGCCGGGGCCGACGTCTTCGTTGCGGGCTCCGCCGTCTACTCGGCCGAGGACCCGGACGCGATGGTGACCGAGCTGCGCAAGACGGCCGAGCAGGTGGCCCGCCTCTCCTGAGTGGACCTGAGAAGGCGCGCGTGACTCCTGTGACTGCTGGTCGTTGGGGCATGCAACGCCGTCCGGCGCTCCGGCAGACCCGGAGCACACCAGCCGAGACGGTCACGGGCAAGGAGCTCTCGCGTGCGACTGCGCATCCCCACTTCCCTCGCCGCCGGTGCGGCGGCCGTCCTGGCGCTCGGCCTCGCCGTGCCGAGCCCTGCGGGGGCGGCTGACCAGGCCGACCTCTCGCCGTACCTGAGCCGGCAGCTGTCCTCGCTGACCGGGACCACGACCGTCCTCGTGCACGGTGCCACTCTGGCCGACGCCGACGCCGCGGTCACCGCCGCAGGCATGGCCAAGCGGACGACGTTCGCACGCATCGGCGTGGTCGGTGCCAAGGGCACCCGCAGCCAGATCGAGGCGCTGCGCACCCAGCCGGGTGTCGAGTACGTCGAGGCGGGCGACCAGCCGATCGAGTACTTCCAGATGACCTCCAACACCGCGACCCGCGGGCTCGAGGCCACCCAGACGCTGACCGGCGCGGACGGCACCGCGCTGACCGGCACGGGCGTTTCGGTGGGCGTCATCGACTCCGGAGTCGACCCTACGCACCCGTACTTCAAGGAAGCAGACGGCAGCAGCGCGGTCGTGGCCAACCTGAAGGCTTTCTGCGACCCCTTCGAGGTCGCCTGCTCCGTTCAACGGATGCCGAGCTCGGTCGACACCGACACCCTCTCGGTCGGCGGGCACGGTACCCACGTCAACGGCATCGTTGCGGGGCGCCCCACGACGCTCTCCGACGGCGCCAAGCTCCAGGGTGCGGCTCCCGGCGCCAAGCTCGTCTCGGTCTCGACCGGTGCCGGGCTGGTCATCATCGGCGCCGACGCTGCGCTGAACTGGGTGCTGGAGAACCACGCCGCTCCCTGCGGCGCGGGCGTCTCGGCCACCACGTGCCCGCCGATCAAGGTCACCAACAACTCCTACGGCCCGATCGGTGGCGGTGAGTTCGACCCGCAGTCCGCGACCGTCAAGCTGCAACGTGCCCTCGCTGCCGACGGTGTCGTCACCGTGTGGGCCAACGGCAACGACGGCGGGGACGGGTCGGCCAGCGCTTCCAACCCCGCAGGCATGGACCCCACCGGTGGCGTGATCTCGGTGGCGTCCTACAACGACCTGAACTCCGGCACCCGTGACGGCAAGGTCTCCACGTTCTCCTCGCGCGGCAAGGCGGGTGACCAGTCGACGTACCCCGACATCTCGGCCCCCGGGGACAAGATCACCTCCTCGTGCCGCCCCTACCTGGTGATCTGCTCGACCGGTCGTGACTTCCGCAACGGCCCCGGCGCGACCGACATCGGCACGTTCAACACGATCAGCGGCACCTCGATGGCCGCACCGCACATAGCGGGCATCGTGGCGCAGCTGTTCCAGGCGAATCCCTCCGCGACGCCGGCCCAGGTCGAGGACGCGATCAAGACGACGGCGTACAAGTACACCGACGGTGCGCCCTACGAGACCGGTCCGTCGGGCACCACCAGCTTCGACAAGGGCTACGGCCTCGTCGACGTCGTGGCAGCGGCCACCGCGGTGCGTCCAGCCCCCGCGGCCGTGACCCAGCCCAAGGCCAGGAAGGGCAAGAAGAAGTAACCGACAACGCTGAGCCTCACCACGGCTCCCCGTATCGGGGCCGGGCGCACTCGCCCGGTCCCGGTGCCGGGACCCCGAGGTGGCGGGCCAGGAGTTCCCGCGCCCGCCCAGGAGACATGGGCGCAGTGGGCTGGCACACCTTCGTGGCGAGGCCGTCGATGACCGCCATCGCCAGGTCGAGGTCGTCGCGAGCCAGCCGATAGTCCAGCACCCGCGCGAGCAGCGCGAGCTCGTTCTCGCGGGTCTCGACCACGATGGCTCCGAGTGAGTCCTCGCAGCGCCACAGCTCCTCCCACGCCAACCATGCCCGCGACTCGACCACGTGCAGGTCGCTCTGCGGAAGGAACGCGAACACACCCTCAGCCTCCGCCCGGTAGTCGAGCTCGGCGAGGCGGGTGCGTCCCGTTCGATGGGCACAGACGCGCAGCAGATGCTCCCTGCTGCCCAGGTGGTGCAGGATCGAGGAGGTGCTCACGCCGCTGATCCGCGCGATCCGGCGCAGGGTCAGTCCCGTTGGGCCGTGCAGGACGAGCGCTTCGTTCACGGCAGCCACGAGGGCGTCGGTGCGGGTCTCGGTGTCGATGAGCAGTGGCATAGCAGTAGCCCAGCAGCCACCGGTGACATCGAGCGACGACGGTGCACAGGCTTTCCCAGCCTTGCCGCAGGCCAAGCCCGGTTCGACACGGCCGAGCCACGGCGTGCCCTCGATCCGGTTGTTGGAGCGTTCGATCAAACTGCGTTTTGAACGAACGTTCCAACAACGCAAACAACCGGGCAGTTTCCGTGGGCACCCACCCGGGGGCGGTCCCGCGTCTCCGCGCCCACCCGTCAGGGTCGCGCGACAGGGGACCCCGGTTCCGTCGCCAGTGACCTCCGGCCCTACTCGGGCACCGGGGCGCTTCCTAGCGTGGAGGGACCTGAGGAGGCCGACATGAGCTACGAAGTCACCATCGACCACGAGAGCGGTCGACACCTGGCCGTGCACGAGTTCGACGTCCGCCCGGAGGAGATGACGGCCCAGATGGGCGAGGCTTTCGGCGCGGTCATGAACCACCTGACACAGGTGGGCGCTGCGGTCGCCGGCCCAGCTGCGTCCTGTTACCAGATGAGTGAGGGCATGGACGAGATGGACGGCATGCACGTCGCCGCCGGGTTCGTCGTCGCCTCCCCGGTGGAGCCCGGTCCGGGTGTGGAGCCGTTCCAGCTCCCCGACGTTGACACGGCCACGACCATGCACGTGGGCGCGTACGACCAGCTGGGCGACGCCTACAACGCGCTGAGGGACGGTGCCAGGGAGCAGGGCCGCGAGGTCGATCCCGCCGGGTTGATGTGGGAGGAGTACGTGACCGAGCCCGACCTCCCTCCGGCGGAGCTGCGCACCTTGGTGCACTGGTCGCTGCTGCCGGTCGCAGGCTGAGCGAGCGATCGTGCGGCTGCTCCGGGTGAGGAAGGTCACGAGGCTCCCGGTGGCCCTGCTGTGGCAGACTTCAGGGGACGAGTGATGAGCTCGCGTGCTCTGGGGGCGGTGGAACTCCGCACCGGCGGTGACAGTCCGCGACCCGGTCGACAACACGTGGCCGGTTGATCAGGTGGAACTCCTGGACCGACGGTCAAAGTCCGGATGAGAAGACGCACGCATGGTCGTTCGCGACGCGATGTCGTGAAGCGTCCTGTCCCCGGGGTCCGCGTGGACCAGGTGAGGACGGACGATGGGCTTCTCAGCAGCCGAGCAGCGTGCGATGCGTCGCGCCCTCGAGCTGGCCAGCACTCCCGGCGTACCGCTGGGGCCGAACCCGCGCGTCGGGTGTGTGCTGCTCAGTGACGACGGCGTCGAGATCGCGGAGGGCTATCACCGGGGCGCGGGGAGCCCGCACGCCGAGGCGGCGGCGCTGGCCGAGGCCGGCGTCGACGCGCGCGGTACGACGGCTGTGGTCACGCTCGAGCCCTGCAACCACACCGGGCGAACCTCGCCCTGCGCCGACGCGCTGCTCGCGGCGGGTGTGCGCCGGGTGGTCTTCGCCCAGCCGGACCCGAACCCGGTGGCAGCCGGTGGCGCGGTCACCCTGCAGACGGCCGGCGTGGAGGTCGACTTCGGCCTGATGGAACGCGAGGCCCGGGCGCTCAACCGCGCGTGGACCTTCGCCATGGAGCATCACCGCCCCTTCGTCACGTGGAAGCTGGCCACCACGATCGACGGGCGCAGCGCCGCCGCGGACGGCACCAGCCGATGGGTGACCTCGGCGGCTGCCCGCGTCGACAGCCACCGGCTGCGCGCCCTGTGCGACGTGATGCTGGTCGGCACCGGCACCGTGGAGATCGATGACCCGGTGCTCACGGTCCGCGACGAGTACGACGAACCCCTGCAGCACCAGCCGCTTCGGGCGGTGATGGGTGTGCGAGCCCTCGACGCTGGCCGTCGGGTCCTCGACGAGCAGGCCGAGACCCTGCGCCTGGAGACCCACGACCCGCACGAGGCGCTCCGGCTGCTCCACGACCGGGATCGCCAGCACGTCTTCCTCGAGGGTGGTCCCACCCTCGCGGCCGCGTTCCTGCGGGCCGGGCTCGTCGACGAGGTCGTCGCCTACGTGGCCCCGGCCCTGCTCGGTGCAGGCGTGCCCGCCGTAGGAGACCTCGGCATCACCACGATCGCCGACGCGCGCCGGCTGCACATCGCCGAGGCGACGACCGTCGGCACGGGCGCGGAAGCCTGCGTCCGGATCACCATGACTCCACAGCAGTCCCGTCCCGCCGGCTCGCGCGGAGGTGCCTGACCCGTGTTCACCGGAATCGTTGAAGAGCTCGGCGCCGTCGCGTCGCTGGAGGACCAGGGTGACGCGGTCCGGCTCACCGTGCGCGGCCCGCTCGTCACCAGCGACGTCGCTCCGGGCGACTCCATCTCGGTCAACGGCTGCTGCCTGACGGTCGTCGCGACGAGCGCGACCGGCGACAACGGCACGGGTCCGGCGCCCGACTCGTTCACCGCGGACGTGATGCGCGAGACCCTGGTCAAGACCTCGCTCGGCGGGCTGGAGCCGGGAGACCGGGTCAACCTCGAGCGGGCGGTGACGCCGGCGACCCGGCTCGGCGGCCACATCGTGCAGGGGCACGTGGACGGCACCGGCTCGGTGCTGCGGCGCTCGCCCAGCGAGCACTGGGAGGTGGTGGAGGTCTCGCTGCCCGAGGACCTGCAGCGCTACCTCGTGGCGAAGGGATCGATCACGGTCGACGGCATCTCGCTCACAGTCGTGGAGGTGCTGCCCGCCTCGTTCACGGTGAGCCTGATCCCGGAGACCCTCGTCCGCACCACGCTGGGCACCAAGCAGGCCGGCGACCTCGTCAACCTCGAGGTCGACGTCATCGCGAAGTACGTGGAGAAGATGGTGAAGCTGTGAGTGACCACCCCGTAGACCACCCCGTAGACCACCCGGGTGTGCGCCTCGACGACATCGAGGAGGCGCTCGCCGACATCGCCGCCGGCAGGGCGGTCGTGGTCGTCGACGACGAGGACCGCGAGAACGAGGGCGACCTGATCTTCGCCGCCAGCAGGGCCACGCCGGAGCTGATGGCGTTCACGATCCGGCACTCCAGCGGTGTGATCTGCGTACCGATGCCGGCCGAGATGCTCGACCGGCTCGAGATCCCCCTGATGACGCCGCACAACAAGGACAAGCTGCGCACGGCGTACACCATCTCCGTCGACGCGCGCGACGGCGTGACCACGGGTATCTCTGCGGCGGACCGGGCGCACACCGCGCGGGTGCTCGCCGACTCGGCGACCGAGCCCTGGGAGATCACCCGGCCCGGGCACGTCTTCCCGCTGCGCTACCGGGAGGGCGGGGTGCTGACCCGCCGCGGTCACACCGAGGCGGCGGTGGACCTCGCTCGGATGGCCGGCCTCACCCCTGCGGGAGTGCTCGTCGAGGTCGTCAACGACGACGGCACCATGAAGCGCGCTCCGGAGCTGCGGGTGTTCTGTGACGAGCACGGGCTGAAGATGATCTCGATCGAGCAGATGGTGCACTACCGCCGCCGCACCGAGACCCACGTCGTACGGGTCGCCGAGACCGCGCTGCCGACCAGGCACGGCACGTTCACCTCCTACGGCTACCGGATCACCGTCGACGACAGCGAGCACGTGGCACTCGTGTACGGCGACCCGGCCGCGATCGCCGACGGCGCGCCCGTGCTGACCCGCGTGCACAGCGAGTGCCTGACCGGCGACGTGTTCGGCTCCGAACGCTGCGACTGCGGCCCCCAGCTCGACGAGGCGATGGACCTGATCGTCAAGGAGGGCAGGGGAGTCGTGGTCTACCTGCGCGGCCACGAGGGGCGCGGCATCGGACTGCTGGCCAAGCTGCAGGCCTACCAGCTCCAGGACGGCGGCCGGGACACCGTGGACGCCAACCTCGACCTCGGTCTGCCCGCGGACGCGCGCCACTACGGTGCCGCCACCCAGATCCTGAGGGACCTGGGCGTGGGCTCGGTGCGGCTGCTGACCAACAACCCGGCCAAGACCTCGAGCCTGGAGTCCTACGGCATCACGGTCGTCGAGCGGGTCGGGCTGACGCCGCGGCCCAACGACCACAACCTGGCGTACCTGCAAACCAAGCGGGACCGCATGGGTCACCACCTCGACCGGCTCGAGCAGGACCACGAAGGAGCACCGCAGTGAGCGGAGAAGGAAGCCCGAAGGACGAACCGGTGGACTGCAGCGACCTGCGGGTCGCCGTCGTCGCGGCATCCTGGCACGAACGCGTGATGGACGGTCTGCTCGCGGGAGCGGCCGAAGCCGTCGAGCGCTACCGGGTCGGGGAGTGCGTCGTGGTCCGGGTTCCCGGCTCCTTCGAGCTGCCCGTCGCCGCCCAGGCCCTGGCCCGCCGGGGGTACGACGTCGTGGTGGCTCTCGGGGTCGTCATCCGCGGGGGGACGCCGCACTTCGAGTACGTCTGCTCGGCCGCCACCGACGGGCTGAACCGGGTGGCCCTGGACACCGGAGTGCCGATCGGGTTCGGCCTGCTCACCTGTGACAACGAGGAGCAGGCACTCGATCGGGCCGGGCTCGAGGGCAGCCGGGAGAGCAAGGGCTACGAGGCCACGTCGGCCGCGCTGCTCACGGCGCACACCTTGCGTCAGCTCGCAGGCTGAGACCACCTAGGCTGATCCCGTGAAGACGTTCGAGGAGCTCTGGGCCGAGCTGAGCGAGAAGGCCGCGACCCGACCGGAGGGCTCCGGGACGGTGCAGGCCCTCGACGCCGGGGTGCACGCGATCGGCAAGAAGCTGGTCGAGGAGGCTGCCGAGTCGTGGATGGCCGCCGAGCACGAGGGCCATGAGCGGGCGGCCGAGGAGATCAGCCAGCTGCTGTACCACGCGCAGGTGCTGATGATCGCCGCCGGAATCTCGCTCGACGACGTCTACGCACACCTGTAGGGGACCACTGATGAGCACCACGAACGCCAACGACCAGGCGCAGCCGCTGCTGCGCATCGCCATCCCCAACAAGGGCTCGCTGTCGACGGCTGCCTCGGAGATCCTGCGCGAGGCCGGCTACCGCCAGCGCAGCGACTCCAAGGAGCTGACCCTCCTCGACACGGCCAACGGGGTGGAGTTCTTCTACCTCCGCCCGCGCGACATCGCGCTCTACGTCGGGGAGGGCACCCTCGACGTGGGCATCACCGGACGTGACCTCCTGCTCGACTCCGGGGCCAAGGCCGAAGAGGTCCGCTCGCTCGGCTTCGGCCGCTCGCGGTTCCGCTTCGCCGCCCGGCCGGGCACCCTGGGCTCGTTGGACGACCTCGCCGGCAAGCGGATCGCCACCTCTTACGTCGGCGTCGTACGCCGCCACCTCGAGGAGCGCGGCATCGACGCCGAGGTGATCCGCCTCGACGGCGCCGTCGAGACCAGCATCCAGCTCGGCGTCGCCGACGTCATCGCCGACGTGGTCGAGACCGGCAGCACCCTGAAGGCCGCCGGTCTCGAGGTCATCGGCGAGGTCATCCTGGACTCCGAGGCCGTGCTGATCACGCGTGCCGGCGCTGCGGAACCAGAGGGGTTCGAGATCTTCAAGCGGCGTCTCGACGGCGTCCTCGTCGCCCGGACCTACGTGATGATGGACTACGACATCGAGGAGCGCGCGGTCGAGCAGGCGGTCGCTCTGACTCCGGGTCTCGAGGGCCCCACGATGTCGCCGCTGCACCGCGAGGGCTGGGTGGCCGTTCGGGCCATGGTGCCGCGCGACGGTGCCCAGAAGCTGATGGACGACCTCTACGAGGTCGGTGCCCGAGCGATCCTGCTCACCGACATCCATGCCTGCCGGCTCTGACTCGGGTCCCGGTCACGGCGGAGCCGAGGGTGCCGGGGTCGCGGCACCGTCCCTCCCGCACACGTGGCGTCCGCTCGGGGTGCGACTGGCCGTATACGTCTTCGGCGGCATGCTGCTGGCCCTGATCGTCGCGGTGTGGGTCGCGCTCGGTGCCGAGGTCCGGGGGCAGTTCACCACCTTCCAGCGCGGGACGCTGGTCTTCATGGGGCTGCTGCTCGCGACGACGTGGAACGCGCTCGTGCGCTCCCGGGTCACCGCCTCGACCGAGGGCCTCACGGTCGTCAACGGTTACCGCAGCCGGACCTATGAGTGGTCCCAAGTCATCGGGGTCTCGCTGCGCCGCGGCGCCCCCTGGGGCAGCCTGGATCTCTCCGACGGCACGACGGTGTCCCTGATCGGCGTGCAGGGCTCCGACGGACAGCGCGCCCGCCGTGCTGTCCGTGAGATCCGCGCCACCATCGCCGCGAACACCCACCCCGGCCCTTAACGCCGAGAGGGCACTCCTGGCCGCCCCGACCACGCCGAGAGGGCACTCCTGGCCGCCCCGACCACGCCGAGAGGGCACTCCTGGCCGTTAAGTCGGTGGCGACCCCGGCGGGGTCGACCCTACGATCCGGGATGTGAATCACTTCGAGCTGCGCCCGATGACCCGCGACGACGCAGGCGCGGTCAACGCGCTGCTGGCGGCGGCAGAGGTTGTGGACCGGATCGAGGAGCACTACACCGTCGAGGACGTGCTCGAGGACCTCGCGGACCCGATGACCGACCCTGCGCGGGACTGGCTGCTCGCCGTCGTCGGAGGCCGCGTCGTCGGCCACGTCATGCTGCGGGCCCGGCCACCGGCCGACGGCGAGGTGCTGGTCAGCGTCGAGGGTGTCGTTCACCCCGACCATCGCCGGCAGGGGATCGGCACGGCGCTTGTGGGGCGGATCCTGGCGCGTGCCCAGGAGTACGTCGCCGACCTCGGGGCCGACCTGCGTCCGGTGATCTCCGGCGGCGGGCCGGCCGCGGACGTCGGGCTGGAGAAGATCATGGCGGCCCACGGACTGGCCCCCACCCGGTGGATGTTCGTGATGATTGCCGACCTGGCGAAGGTCGGGGCGGGGGAGGCACTGGAGCTCCCCTCTGGCTACACGCTCAGCTCCTGGGAGGGGCTCGACCCGGACGAGATCCGCCTGGTGCACAACCGTGCGTTCGTCGGGCACTACGGCTTCGCCCCGTGGAGCGCCGAGATGTGGAACCACCACGTCACGGACAGTCGCGCGTTCCGACCACAGCACAGCCTTGTCGTCCGCGACGAGGACGGCGCCATCGCGGCGTACGTGCAGTCCGCGGAGTTCGAGGGGGTCGAGGCGGTCACCGGCCTCCGGGAGGCGTACGTCGCCAAGGTCGGTACCACGCCCGAGCACCGTCGCCGAGGACTTGCGGGGCTGCTGCTGCGGCGGGCGATGCAGGGGTACCGGGAGGCCGGCTACGACCGAGCGGCGCTGGACGTCGACTCGGAGAACGCGACCGGCGCGCTGGGGATCTACGAGCGCGCGGGGTTCGTCACCCAGGTGCGCCTGACCAGCTACGGGGCGCCGGGACCCGAGTAGGGAAGGGTGCCGTCCACCACGATGTCGGCCCGCTCGCACGTCCGCTCCCGCGCGAAGAGCGCCGCCTCGTCGCGGGCCCACTGCTCCCAGTGCGGCGCGAATGCGTCACCGTCGCGCTCGACGCCGCGCTGCATCCGTAGGTCGTGCGGTGCCTCGACCCACACGAGCACCGTGACCAGCCCGGCGAGCCGGGCGGCGCCGGACCCCACACCCTCGACCACCAGCAACGGGGAGGGCGGCACGTCCACGACCTCGGCGAACTCCCCTGCGAGCCAGTCGTAGCGACGGAACGACCCCGGGCGTCCGTCTGCCAAGGGCAGCAGCAGGTCTCCCAGCTGGGCGTCGACCTCGGCGAGCCCGGACCACCCGGCGTAGAGGTCGTCCATGTGCACCAGCCGGGTGGACGGTCCGGCCAACCCGACGATGGCCTCGGCCAGGGTGGTCTTGCCGGAGCCGGCGGGGCCGTCGACACAGACCAGCCGACCTTCGCCCAGCGTCGGGGGGCGGGCGCGGGCTGACGCCAGGATCGCAGCCGGGTCGGCGACCGTCACCAGGCGCACCCGAGACCACGGTAGGACGGCACGGTGTCCACGATCTCGGAACCGGCGAGCAGGTGCACCACGTTGGTGTGCTCGGCGAGCTCACCTGACTTGGCGTGCCGGAACCACACCCAGTCGCCGATCTGGAGCAGCCGGGCGCCGGTCCCGGTCAGCGGCGTCTGGACCTCCCCGGCGCCCTCGAGCCCGGTCAGGTGCAGGTCGGGGGGAGCCCACGGCACCGGGGATCGGTCCTTGCCGGTGGCCCCGCTCGCGATGAAGCCACCGCCGGCCACGGTCGCGATCTCCGCGCTGGGTCGGCGTACGACGGGGACACCGAAGAACGCAGCCGGCCGCGGGTCGAAGGACTCGTAGTGGTCGAACAGCCCGGGCACGAGCAGCCCGGACCCGGCCGCGACCTCGGTGACCACCGGGTCGGTGGCGGAGGCCTCGATGCTGCCCGACCCGCCGGCGTTCCAGAACTCGAGGTCGACGACGTCGCGCAGGCCCTGGGCGATTCCCGCTCGCCGCTCGGCCAGCTGTGCGAGGGAAGCAGACTTCAGCTTGCGCACGAGCAGCGATCGTGCGCGCTGGTTGGGCAGGTCGTCGGGCACACCGGCCACCTGGCCCTCGTAGGTCATCACCCCGACCAGAGCCAGACCGCGGGCCAGCACGTCGCGCGCGAGGTCGACGACCTCGGCGGTGTCGTAGAGCGGTGAGCGCTTCGGGCCGACGTGGGAGCCCGCCATCCGCAGGCCGGCGTCGATGTCGATCGCCACCCGCGCCTGGACCCCGGGGGTGGAGCAGGACTCGATCAGGGCCAGGTGCGCCGGGTCGTCGACCATCAGCGTGATCCGGGAGGCCACCTCGGCGTCGGCCAGCAGGTCTCGAAGCGCGACCCGGTCCACCGTCGGATAGCCCAGTACGACGTCGTCGGTGATCCCCTGCCGGACCAGCCACAGCGCCTCGCGCAGCGAGTAGGCGAGCACACCCGAGAACCCCGGTGCGGCGAGCGCCCGGCTGACCAGGTGGGGGATCCGCAACGACTTGGAGGCGACCCGCACCGGCGTACCCCCGGCGCGGCGGACCAGGTCGGCCGCGTTGGCGTCGAAGGCCTCCAGATCCACGACCACCATGGGGGTGGCCGGGTCAGGCAGGTTGCGGACGGCGATCTCCAGCCGTCGGGCGAGCTGGTGGCGCGCGACGTCGCTGGCGAAACCCCCGGCGGTCACGCTCAGATCCCGTGACGCTTGAGGATCGCCTCGATGTCGTCCAGGTCCTCGATGTCGTCGGCGCCCTTCCGGGATCCCGTGGGCGCACGCTTGGCGCCCTTGCTGCCCGCCGATCCGGCGGCACCCGCGTCGACCGCACGTGCGCGTCGCGACCTGCGCAGCGACCGGCCGGCCACCGGTTCGCGGACCCCGATGCCGCGGGCGCGCATCACCCCGGACACGACCCACAGCGCCGCGGCCACGCCGGCGACCACGATGCCGAGCCAGACGACCGGGGAGAACACCAGCCGGGCACCCCAGGCCACGACGTCGTTGATGACGTTGGCGAGCAGGCGCAGGGTGCCGGTGAGCCAGGCGGCGATCGGGATCAGCGACCAGGCAAGTCCGCGGATGCCGGCTGCCACCCCGCGGCGGCGCCAGGCCACCCAGGAGAGCACCACACCCACCAGCGAGAGCACGAGGGCCAGCGCAGCCCAGGTGGTGGAGTCCAGGGTGACGGTGGTGTCCAGCGGCATGGCTCCAGCCTACGTTCGCCCTGGAGACCCGGTCTGGAAGGATCTCCCGGTGCGATCCATCCCCGATCCCGGCTTCGCGGGGGACGACGGTTCCGTCGACCCCGCCGTGGCGGCTGCGCTGGCGGCGTACGCCGACCGACCGGAGGTCGCGGCCCAGCACCACGCGACGCTGGCGGCGCTTCAGGACTCGCGTCTGCTGGTGCCGGTGGTGGCGGTGCTCGGCGAGGTGGAGTACGACGAGCGCGGGCTCGCCCACGACAAGAGCAGCGACATGGCGGCGGTCCTGCTGACCGGCCGCGACGGCCGCACCGCCTTGGTGGCGTTCACGGGCACAAGCGGACTGAACGCCTGGAACCCCGAGGCCAGGCCGGTGCCGGTGCCGGCCCGGCAGGCAGCCCAGGCGGCGCTCCAGGACGAGGCAGCGGCGCTGCTCATCGACGTGGCCGGGCCGGTCAGGTTCGTGATCGAGGGTCAGGACCTGACCGCCCTGGCGACCGGTGAGCGGCTGGTCCCGCTGCCCGGGGACCGGTGGGGCTGGGTTGCGCCGGCCGGGTGATTCGGCTGGGTGATTTGGCCTGCCGCGCTCGCTACTTGTACCCTTGTGCCTGACTGATCCCCAGCGGCGCGAGCCGGTGGGATCCGACAAGTGGAGGCCTCCTCCCACCCGCATCGACCGCACGCACCACAGGTCGTCGGGTCCAAGTCACCAGCAGGGCGGCAATTCGGTCGCACCTGATGGTTTTGGGTATGGGGCTTCCGCGCGTCGCGGAGGCCCTTTTCTCACGTTCGGGCACGGGACTCCTCCGGTCATCCCACTTGATCTACACAGGAGGACCCATCAGCACCGAGCTGCGAATCAACGATCGGATCCGGGTACCGGAAGTCCGACTCGTTGGACCCAACGGCGAAACCGTCGGCATCGTCTCCACGAGCGACGCCTTGCGCCTCGCCCAGGAGGCCGATCTCGACCTGGTGGAGATCGCCCCGATGGGTCGACCCCCCGTCTGCAAGCTCATGGACTACGGCAAGTTCAAGTACGAGAACGCGCAGAAGGCCCGTGAAGCCCGTCGCAACCAGACGAACACGGTCATCAAGGAGATGAAGCTCCGGCCGAAGATCGACGCGCACGACTACGAGACCAAGAAGGGTCACGTCGTACGGTTCCTCCGCCAGGGCGACAAGGTCAAGATCACGATCATGTTCCGCGGTCGTGAGCAGCACCGTCCCGAGCTGGGCTACCGCCTGCTGCAGAAGCTGGCCGAGGACGTCACGGAGCTGGGCTTCGTGGAGTCCAACCCCAAGCAGGACGGTCGCAACATGACCATGGTGATCGGTCCGCACAAGAAGAAGTCCGAGGCCAAGGCCGAGGTGAAGGCCGAGAAGGAAGAGCGCGCAGCAGCGCGACAGGCGGAGCTGGACCAGGAGCGTGCCGAGCAGAAGGCCGCGCACCCCGTTCCCTCGCCGAAGAAGGAGCGCGGTCGCTCCGAGAACCTTGACCCCGAGATCGAAGCGTAACGAGAAGAAGGACAGATACAGATGCCCAAGAACAAGACGCACTCCGGGGCGAAGAAGCGCTTCCGCGTGACCGGCTCGGGCAAGATCCGTCGCCAGAAGACGGGCCTGCGCCACAACCTGGAGAAGAAGCCCTCGAAGATGACCCGTCGTATGTCGGGCACCACTGAGGTCGCCAAGGCCGACGTCAAGCGCGCCAAGAAGCTGCTCGGCCTGTAAGGCAACCCCACCCCAGACACACCGGGTGTCCCACATCCGGAGGTCGCGAGCAGTCGTGGCCGCGAAGAATCTTTGAAGGAGTACAGATATGGCACGCGTCAAGCGGGCAGTCAACGCCCACAAGAAGCGCCGGGTCGTCCTCGAGCGGGCCTCCGGTTACCGGGGCCAGCGCTCGCGCCTCTACCGCAAGGCCAAGGAGCAGGTCACCCACTCGCTGGTCTACAGCTACAACGACCGCAAGAAGCGCAAGGGTGACTTCCGTCGGCTGTGGATCCAGCGCATCAACGCCGGCGCCCGCGCCAACGGTCTGACCTACAACCGCTTCATGCAGGGCCTCAAGGCCGCCGGCATCGAGGTCGACCGCAAGATCCTCGCCGACCTCGCCGTCAACGACGCCCCGGCCTTCGCCGCGCTCGTCCAGACCGCGAAGGACAACCTCCCCGAGGACGTCAACGCGCCGGCATCGGCCTGATCGACGTACCGGGTCCGGTTTCCCAGGTGTTGAACCCGAACTGCCTCTTCACACACGTCGCGATGTGTGTGAAGAGGCAGTTTCAATTCTTCACCTGGGAAACCGCCGTCCCCGCCAGCCCCAACCCCACCCGATGACCACCGAGACGCTCACCCCGCGTAGCGGGCGGGTGCGTACGGCGCGCAAGCTGGCGCGCCGACGCGAGCGGACCGAGGAGCGGCTCTTCCTGGCCGAGGGGGCCAAGGCGCTGACCGAGGCGATGCTGGTGCCGGGCGGCGTGGTCGAGGTCTTCGCCACCGAGGCAGCCAGCGAGCAGTACTCTGCGCTGCGCAAGGCGGTCGACGAGGCCGGGGTGCCGTGGTTGCCCGCGAGCGAGGCGGCGATCGAGGCGCTCAGCGGCGCGGTGACTCCGCAGGGCATCGTGGCGATCTGCCGCTTCCTCGACGTCTCTCCCGAGGCGGTGCTCGAGAACCGGTCCGGGTCCGGGAGCCCGCGCACGCTCGTGATCTGCGCGGACGTCCGCGACCCCGGCAACGCCGGCACGGTGATCCGCAGCGCGGACGCCGCCGGGGCCACAGGGGTGGTGCTCGCCGGCCACAGCGTGGATCCCTACAACGACAAGACCGTGCGCGCCAGCGTAGGGAGCCTGTGGCACCTGCCGCTCGCGCTCGCGCAGGACGCGGCGCGAGCCGTGCAGCTGGCCAAGGAGGCCGGGTTCGTCGTACTCGCCGCCGACGGGGCCGGTGACATCGACCTGTTCGAGGCGGAGGCCTCCGGCCTGCTGGGCCAGGACGTGGCGTGGCTGTTCGGCAACGAGGCGTGGGGGCTGCCGCCGGAGCTGGCCGAGCTCGCCGACCACCGCGTCTCGATCCCGATCTTCGGCCGCGCCGAGAGCCTCAACCTCTCCACCGCCGCGGCGGTGTGCCTCTACGCCAGCGCCCGCGCCGCCCGCTGAACCTCCGGCGACCCCTTGACCCCGCACGCCCGGATCGGCGGATGATGCGGGCATGGCGTACGACGAGGACCTGGCCGAGCGTGCCCGGCACGCGCTGACCGAGCGCACCGACTTCGAGGAACGCAAGATGTTCGGTGGCCTGGCCTTCATGGTCAACACCCACATGGCCTGCGGTGTCATGGGGGAGGACCTGATGGTCCGGGTGGGCAAGGAGAACCACGACGCTGCACTGGCCCGCGGCGCCCGCGAGATGGACTTCACCGGTCGGCCGATGCGCAGCATGGTGATCGTCCCCGGCGAACAGCTCCAGGCCCGGCAGGTGCTGGAGGACTGGGTCGAGACGGCCGTGTCCTTCGCTCGCTCCGAACCGCCGAAGTCGCGCTAGGGGCACCGGGCAAGGGTCGACTGAGCCGCAGGTCCGGTGGGATCTGCACAGAACCTTCACGTTGCGCGCACCCCTCCCGCCCGGTGACGCTCCTAGGCTCATCGGCATGGGGGAGACCGCAGAAGGCGCCACGACCGTGCTCGTGGTCGAGGACGAGCCGCTGATCAACCAGGCCGTGGCCGACCGCCTGCGCGCCGAGGGGCACCGCGTCTTCTCGGCGTACGACGGGCCGGGGGCGGTCGCGGCTGACGCGGAGCACCAGCCCGACCTGATCGTGCTGGACGTGATGCTGCCCGGCTTCGACGGGCTCGAGGTGTGCCGGCGGGTCCAGCAGCACCGGCCGGTGCCGGTGCTGATGCTCACCGCTCGCGACGACGAGGCCGACGTGCTCGTCGGACTCGGGGTGGGTGCCGACGACTACCTCACCAAGCCGTTCCGGATGCGCGAGCTGGTCGCCCGGGTCTCCGCGCTCCTGCGTCGGGTCGAGCGTGCCGCGCAGCTCGCGCGTGAGGTGGCCGCCGGGCCGGCAGACGTCATCGAGGTGGGCGGTCTCCGGGTGGACCCGGGGGCGAGGCGGACGTGGGCGGACTCCGAGGAGCTGCACCTGACCCCGACCGAGTTCGACCTCCTCTGCGCGCTCGCGGCCGCACCGGGACAGGTGCTCACCCGCGAGCGCCTGCTCGCCGAGGTCTGGGGCTGGGACGGCGGAGCCGGCGCGACCCGCACCGTCGACAGCCATGTGAAGGCGCTGCGCGCGAAGGTGGGCGCCGACCGGGTGCGTACCGCCCACGGGGTCGGTTACGCGCTGGAGATCCGGTGAACCCGGCTCCTCCGCACGGGGCCCTGGAGCAGGTCACCTCGATCAAGGTCAAGCTCGGGCTGCTCGTCGCGGCCAGCGTGCTGGTCGCTGCAGTGCTCGCGACGCTCGGCGCTGGGACCGTGCCGGCCGGTCTGAGCATCCCGGTCACGGTGCTGCTGGCCCTGGGGGTGACCCAGCTCCTCGCCTCGGGGATGACCTCACCGCTGAGGCAGATGACCGAGGCGGTCAGGCGGATGGCCGCCGGTGACTACGACGTCCGCGTCGACACCTCCGCGACCGACGAGGTGGGCGAGCTCGCCCGGGCGTTCAACCGGATGGCCGCCGACCTGGCCACCGTCGACCGGCAGCGCCGGGAGCTGGTCGCGACCGTGTCCCACGAGCTGCGCACCCCCCTGACCGCACTGGTCGCCGTGCTGGAGAACCTCGACGACGGCGTGACCGAGCCGGACCCGGCAACCATCCGGGTCGCACTGGGCCAGGCGGAGCGACTCAGTGCCCTGGTCGCCGACCTGCTCGACCTGTCTCGGGTCGATGCGGGTGTGGTCGCCCTGGACCGCTCGGAGGTGGGCGTCGCGGAGCTCCTCGACCGAGCCGTCGAGGAGCTTCGCGCCGGAGTGCGGGGGGTCTCGTTCGACGTACGTGTGGAGCCGCCCGGGCTGAGGCTGTCGGTGGACCGATCCCGCATGCTGCAGCTGCTCGCGAACCTCCTGGACAACGCGGTCCGGCACAGCCCGACCGGGGGAGTCGTACACATCTGGGCGGGCCGGGTCGGCACCGTCGTGCGGATCGAGGTCGCCGACCAGGGCAGCGGCATCGACCCCGACGACCGCGAGCGGGTCTTCGAGCGCTTCGGCACCTCGCAGGACGCCGGTGGGGGCGGGACCGGCCTGGGGCTCGCCATCGCCCGGTGGGTGACCGACCTGCACGGCGGCCGGATCGCCGTGGCAGACCCGCTCCCGGGCGAACGTGGGGCACGCCTGCGCGTCGACCTCCCGCAGGACCTCTCCCCGGCGGCCCCGCAACCAGCGGCCCGCTCGACTTCCCAGGAGGCACGACCCATGACCGCAACGACAGCGCCCACCCCGCCAGCGCGCCCCGACGCCGGCCCACCCAGCCAGCCGCTGACGGCCACCCCGCTGACGGAGGCCCTCTTCGGTGACCTCTGGCCCGGGCGCGACCTGGCCCCCCGACGTGGCGTGCTTCTCGCCTGCCTGGGCATCGGTGTCTTCGCGGGGTTGGCGCTGCCGTTCGCGCCGGTCGGTCTGGGCGCTGCGCTCGTGCTGCTGGCCTCCGGGGCGCTGCTGCTGGTCCTCACGCGACACCGGCGCGCCGCCTTCACATGGGCCTGCGCAGGTCTGGCGGCTGCGTTTGCCACCTTGGCTGTCGTGCGCGACGCCGAGTGGATCGTGGTGCTCGGCCTGCTCACCGGAGCCCTGTTGGTCACCACGGCGCTCACCGGGGCACGCACCGTCCTCGGGATGGCTCTCGGTGCGCTGGCCTGGCCGTTGGCCGGGCTGCGCGGCCTGCCGTGGCTGGGTCGGACGCTGCGCGCCTTCTCCGGGGGCTCGAACAGCGCAGCACTCGTCCGGACGGTCGTGCTCTCCGGGTTGGGCGTACTGGTCTTCGGGACCCTGTTCGCCAGCGCGGACGCGATCTTCGGACGCTGGGTGAGCCTGCTGCTGCCGGACCTCGGTGGCAGCGTGGTCTTCCGCGTCTTCGTCACCGTGGCGGTGTCCGGGATCGTGCTCGCTGCGGCGTACCTCGCGCTCAACCCGTTGCCGATCGCGCACGTCGACGAGGGCAAGACCCGCACGCGACCCACCCAGCACCGCTTCGAGTGGTTGGCTCCGGTGCTGCTGGTGGACGCGGTCTTCGTGCTGTTCCTGGCCGCCCAGGCAGCGGCGATCTTCGGCGGTGACGACTACATCCGCGAGGTCACCGGCCTGACGTATGCCGACTACGTCCACCAGGGTTTCGCCCAGCTGACCGTCGCCACGGTGCTGACGCTGCTGGTGGTGTGGGCTGCTGCTCGCAAGGTCGGCGACGGACCGCGCGACCGTGCGTGGCTGCGCGGGTCCCTCGGCGCGCTGTGCCTGCTGACGCTGGTGGTCGTGGCCTCGGCCCTGCATCGGATGGACCTCTACCAGGACGCCTACGGGTTCACCCGCCTGCGCCTGCTGGTCGACGCCTTCGAGGCATGGTTGGGGCTGCTGATCCTGGCCGTCATCGTCGCGGGCGTGCGGCTCCGGGGGTGGTGGCTGCCCCGGATGGCGCTCCTGTCCGGCGCCACTCTGCTCCTCGGTCTCGGGGTCGCCAATCCGGACGCCTGGATCGCCCGCCACAACCTCGAGCGCTACGAGAGCACCGGGAAGGTGGACTGGGTCTACCTGCAGAACCTGAGTGCTGACGCCACGCCCACGCTGGCCGAGCTGCCGCCCGGCGAGGCAGCGTGCGCCCTGAGTGGCAGCGGCAGCGCCGTCAGCGCCGGCAGCGTCGATGACGGCGGATGGGCGGGGTGGAACCTTGCTCGCGACCGGGCCCGGGACGTGCTGGCGGGCCTGGAGCTCCCCGACGAAGCAGACTGCACCCGTGGTGGCTCGGCCCTGGAGTGACCTCGCGGCCCGGTCCCGGCACTACGCTGACCGACGTGGAGGACCAGGAGACCGTCAGCCCTGAGCTGAGCGCTGTCGACACGCTGCCCGACGGCGTGGTCATCGCGGACGCAGAGGGCATCGTCACAGTCGCCAACCTGCAGGCGCGGCGGCTGCTGGGCGGCAGCGTGGCTGTCGGCCGGCACCTCTCGGAGGTGATGGCGCTGATGGACCAGGACAGCTGTGACTGGTACGCCGCCAACACCCCGTACGCCGGCCTCGGCAGCCGGGTCGCACTCACCGAGCAGTCCTGGCTGACCGCCGACGGCACCGAGGTCCTGGTGACCGGACGGATCAACCGGAGCCGGCGCTTCGGCCCCGTCGAGAGCGTCGGCGTGGTGATCCGCTCCGGGCGCGGCCGCGCCCGGCTCGACCGCGACCGGTCGGACCTCGTGGCCACCGTCGCGCACGAGCTGCGCTCGCCACTGACGGGCGTCAAGGGATTCGTCTCCACCCTGCTCAGCAAGTGGGAGCGGCTCAACGACGAGCAGAAGAAGCTGATGCTGCACACCGTCCACGCCGACTCCGAGCGGCTCTCGCGGCTGATCACCGAGCTGCTGGACGTGGCCCGCATCGACACGGGCCGGCTGCCGCTCTACCCCCGCGCGGTGGAGACCGAGACCCTGGTCGAACGCTGTGTGGAGTCGGTCCGTGCGGGGAGCTCCCGCACGATCGAGTCGTCGTACGCGCCTGGGACACCGCAGGTCTTCGCCGACCCGGACAAGCTGACCCAGGTCGTCACCAACCTCGTGGACAACGCCGTGCGGCACGGTGACGGCAGGGTCCAGGTCAGCGTCACGCCGGTCGAGGACCCCTTCGTGGGCGCGCTGATCCGGGTCGACGACGAGGGCGACGGGATCGCCGAGGAGATCCGCGCCCGCGTGTTCACCAAGTTCTGGAAGCACGGCGTCCGCGGCGGTACGGGCCTGGGGATGTACATCGTCAACGGCCTGGTCCGAGTGCACGGCGGTGAGGTCCGCGTCTCCAGCTCCCAGTCGGGCGGGGCGCGTCTCGACATCTACTGGCCCTCCGACGACCGCCGCTGACCCCTGCGCGCCCGGGCCGGGCGGCAATCCGGTTGGCCGCGGGTGGAGCGGACTTCCTAGACTGGCCCGCGCACGCCCCGTGCGATGAGTGCGATCCCCCTGCGACTCCGGGTGTCCTCCCGGCCGAGCAACCGAAAGGCAGCGATGTCGGGCCCCAACTCCGAGTACGACCCGGTCCAGGTGACCCCGCTCGACGAGGAGCACGTGACCGCGATGCGCGCGGAGGCGCTCGCCGCCATCGCCGCGGCCACCGACCTCGAGGGGCTCAAGCAGGTCCGCACCCAGCACGCCGGTGACCGCTCGCCGCTGGCGCTGGCCAACCGTGAGATCGGGGCGCTGCCGCCGCAGGCCCGCAAGGACGCAGGTGCCCGGGTGGGTCAGGCGCGGGGAGCGGTCAACCACGCCATCGCCACGCGTCAGGCCGAGCTCGAGGTCGAGGCCGAGCAGCGGATGCTGGTCGAGGAGACCGTCGACGTCACCCTGTCGTGGGACCGTCGCACGCGCGGCGCGCGGCACCCGATCACGATGCTCTCCGAGCGGATCGCCGACGTGTTCGTCGCGATGGGCTGGGAGGTCGCCGAGGGCCCGCTGGTCGAGGCCGAGTGGCTGAACTTCGACGCGCTCAACCTCGGTCCCGACCACCCGGCGCGCACGATGCAGGACACCTTCTGGACCGAGCCGGCCGAGCACCACCTCGTGCTGCGCACGCACACCTCGCCGGTGCAGGCCCGCACGATGCTGACCCGCGAGCCACCGATCTACGTCGTCTGCCCGGGCCGGGTGTTCCGCACCGACGAGTACGACGCCACGCACAGCCCGATGTTCCACCAGGTCGAGGGCCTGGTCATCGACGAGGGCATCAGCATGGCCCACCTCAAGGGCTCGCTCGACCACTTCGCCGAGGCGATCTTCGGCGCCGGCATCACCACTCGCTTCCGACCGTCGTACTTCCCGTTCACCGAGCCGAGCGCCGAGGTCGACCTGCGCTGCTTCGTGTGTCGTGGACTCCCGCCGGCCGTCGCGGACTGCCGCACCTGCAAGGGCGAGGGCTGGATCGAGTGGGGCGGCTGCGGCGTCGTGAACCCCCGGGTGCTCACCGCCTGCGGCGTCGACCCCGAGCGCTACACCGGCTTCGCCTTCGGCATGGGCATCGACCGCACCCTGATGTTCCGCCACGGTGTCGCCGACATGCGCGACATGTTCGAGGGCGACGTCCGCTTCTCCACTGCTTTCGGAACGGAAATCTGATGAGGGCCCCTGTCTCCTGGATCCGTGAGTACGCCGACCTCCCGGCCGACGTCTCGACGGAGGACCTCGCGGCCCGCCTCACCGCGCTCGGGCTCAAGCTCGAGGCGCTGACGCGTCCCGGCCACGACATCAGCGGCCCGCTGGTGATCGGTCGGGTGCTCACGATGGACGCCGAGCCGCAGAAGAACGGCAAGACGATCAACTGGTGCACGGTCGACGTGGGCCAGGCCAACGGCACGGGCGAGCCGCAGGGCATCGTCTGTGGGGCGCACAACTTCGCGCCGGGCGACCTCGTCGTGGTGGTGCTGCCCGGCGGCGTGCTGCCGGGCGACTTCGAGATCTCCGCCCGCAAGACCTACGGACACGTCTCCTCGGGGATGATCTGCTCCACGCGCGAGCTCGAGCTCGGCGACGACCACGACGGCATCCTGGTGCTGCCGGCCGACGCGGGGGAGCCCGGTGACGACGTCTTCGAGCTGTTGCACCTGCGCGATGAGGTGATCGAGTTCGAGATCAACCCCGACCGTGCCTACGCCCTCTCGCTGCGTGGCGTCGCGCGCGACGCGGCGCTGGCCTACGGTGCCCCGTTCCGGGATCCTGCCGTGCGTGAGGTGCCGAGCTCCCGACGACCGCGGCTACCCCGTGGTCGTCGACGACCCGCAGGGCTGCCCGGTCTTCGCGGCGCGCACCGTCACCGGCTTCGACCCGACCTCGCCCACACCCGGTTGGCTGGCCCGCCGGATCCAGCTCGCAGGGATGCGGCCGATCTCGCTGGCCGTCGACGTGACCAACTACGTGATGCTCGAGCTCGGCCAGCCCATCCACGGCTACGACCGGGCCAAGCTGGCCGGCCCCATCCGTGTACGCCGGGCCACCGCCGGTGAGCAGCTCACCACCCTCGACGACGTCCGGCGCACCCTCTCGCCCGAAGACCTGCTGATCTGCGACGACAGCGGCCCGATCGGTCTGGCCGGCGTGATGGGGGGGCAGACCACCGAGCTGAGCGCGAGCACGACCGACATCGTCATCGAGGCCGCTCACTTCGAGCCGGTCACGATCTTCCGCGCCCAGAAGCGGCACAAGCTGCCCAGCGAGGCCTCCAAGCGCTTCGAGCGGGGTGTCGACCCGACGCTGCCCGCTGCCGCGGCCGATCGGGTCGCCGAGCTGCTGGTCGCCTACGGCGGCGGCACCATCGAGCCGGGCGCGACCCTGGTGGGCACGCCGCCGGAGCCGCGCACGATCACCATCCCGATCGACCTGCCGGCACGCATCACCGGCATGGACATCGCCTCGCACACGACGATCGCGAACCTCGAGGCGGTCGGTTGCGTCGTGGACGCGGGCGCGGACACCCTGACCGCGACGGTGCCGAGCTGGCGCCCGGACCTGAGCGACCCGTTCGACCTGGTGGAGGAGGTCGCGCGGATCGTCGGCTACGAGGACGTGCCGAGCGTGCTTCCCACCGCTCCGGCCGGACGCGGCCTCACCCCGGCACAGTCGATGCGGCGCCGCGTCGGTCGCACGCTGGCCGGCGAGGGCTACGCCGAGGTGCTGAACTTCCCCTTCGTCGGGGAGAGCGACCTCGACCGGCTCGGCCTCGACGTCGCCGACGCCCGTCGTACGACGCTGCGGCTGGCGAACCCGCTGAGCAGCGAAGAGCCGCTGATGACGACGACGCTGCTGCCCGGCCTGCTGCGCACGGTGGCGCGCAACGTCAGCCGGGGCACCACCGACCTCGCGCTCTTCGAGACGGCTCCGGTCACGCAGCCGCACTCGGGGTCGGGGGCGCCGATCCTCCCGGTCGACCGTCGTCCGACCGACGGTGAGTGGGACGACCTGGCCAAGGCGGTGCCGCAGCAGCCGCTGCACCTGGCCTTCGCGGTCTGCGGTGACCGCGACCGGGCCGGCTGGTGGGGCGAGGGGCGTCCCGCGGGCTGGAACGACGTGATCGAGACCGCGCGGGTGGTCGCCCGGGCGCTGGGACTGGAGCTGACCGTCCGGTCCGCGGCGGTGGCTCCGTGGCACCCAGGGCGCTGCGCCGAGCTGCTCGTCGGTGAGACCCACGTGGGTCACGCCGGTGAGCTGCACCCCAAGGTGTGCCGCTCCTTCGGGATCCCGCCGCGCACCTCGGTCGCCGAGCTCGACCTCGACGTGCTCCTGGCGTGCGCGGTGGCGGTGCCGAAGGCGCCGACCTTCTCGACGTACCCGGTGGCCAAGGAGGACGTGGCCCTCGTCGTGGCCGCAGACCTGCCCGCCGAGGAGCTCGCCGCGACGCTGCGCGAGGGCGCGGGCCCGCTGTGCGAGTCGGTGCGGCTCTTCGACGTCTACACGGGGCCGCAGGTCGGGGAGGGGCTGAAGTCCCTCGCCTTCGCACTGCGCTTCCGGGCTCCCGACCGCACGCTGACCGAGAAGGACACCTCGGTGGCGCGCGACGCCGCCGTGGCCCTGGCCGTCCAGCGCCACGGGGCCGAGCAGCGCACCTGAGGCCGCTGGGACGCGTCCCGCCGCCGGACCCGGACGTCATACGAACCGTGCGCTCGAGGCCACAATGCGTATGACGTCCCGGACCGATGTCCGAACGAGTTCGTGCTGGTCGAGGCGTTCCAGGATGACGCCGCCGAGGCACACGTGACCAGCGCCCACTTCAAGCAGGCCCAGACCGAGCTCCCGCAGTACGTGCAGGAGACGCCGAAGGTGCGCAACATGATGATCGACGGCGACCACTGGGACGAGGCTCGTGCGAGTTCGAGGCCAGCTGAGCCGCAAGCTCAGACGGCCTCTCCCCGCACGGCCCACGCACGGGCCGACAAGTGGATCCGCCCGTCCGGCTCGACGGGGAGCCGGGCCTCCAGCGCTGCACGCAGGCGCTCGCGGCCGGCGTCGTCCAGCGACGCGACGTACCCCGGCGCCGGCCCCTGGCCGCCGAGGAACGGCTCCCAGAAGTCCGCGAACCCGCCGAAGACCATCGGCACCGTGACATCGGTGGTCAGCACGTCGGAGAGCCGTGCCCCCACCCACACCTCTCGCAGCGCCTCGGGGGTGGCGAGCGCGAACCGGTGACCCTCGTTGAGGTCGGCGGCAGCCGGGTCGAGTGCCGTCGCGGCGTCCCAGAACGCCCGCAGCATCTGCATCCCCTCCGCGTAGTCCCAGACGTAGGCCGCCACCGTGCCGCCGGGTGCGCCCCGGCCCATCGCGGTCACGGCCTCGACCGGGTCCGAGACGAAGTTCAGGACCAGGCCCGAGACGACCACGTCGAACGCGTCCTCCTCGAGGGCCTCGGCGCCGGCGCACGCGAACCGGGCGCGCGGGTCATGCACCCGGCGGGTGGCTTCACGCACCTGGGCCGGTGCGGGGTCGAGGCCGAGCACCTCGGTGGGGGAGCACCGGTCGAGAACGGCGGCGGTGAGCGCGCCGCTGCCGCAGCCGACATCGGCCCAGCGCAGGGCCTGCGGCATCGCCAACCAGTCCAGGAAGACCGGCGCGACCCGGCGGCTCCAGCGCCCCATGAAGCGCTCGTAGGCATCCCCTTGCTGCCAGACGTCAGCCACGTCCTCACCTCCCGTCCCACCCATCGTGGCCCATCCGGGTGCGGCGGGGACACCCGTTCGCGCGCGCATGCAGTCCAATGTATAGTCATGCACATGCCCTCCATTCGTGTTGCCGTGGCCGGAGCCAGCGGGTACGCCGGCGGCGAGGTCCTGCGCCTCCTCCTCGCCCATCCCGACGTCGAGATCGGCGCCCTCACCGGCGGCTCCAACGCCGGGGAGCGGCTCGGCGTCCTCCAGCCGCACCTCGTGCCGCTGGCCGACCGGGTGCTGGAGGAGACGACCAGCGAGACACTCTCGGGTCACGACGTCGTCTTCCTCGCCCTCCCGCACGGCCAGTCCGGGCCGGTGGCCGAGCAGCTCGGCGAGGACACCGTCGTGATCGACTGCGGGGCGGACTTCCGCCTCACCGACGCGGAGGACTGGGAGAAGTTCTACGGTTCCGACCACGCCGGCTCCTGGCCCTACGGGCTCCCCGAGCTCCCGGGCCAGCGCGACCAGCTCAGCGGGGCCCGCCGGGTCGCGGTGCCCGGGTGCTACCCGACGGTCTCGACGCTGGTGCTCGCGCCGGCGGTGGCGGCCGGGCTGGTGCACGCCGACGACCTGGTCGTGGTGGCCGTGTCCGGGACCAGCGGTGCCGGCAAGGCTCCCAAGACGAACCTGCTCGGCAGCGAGGTGATGGGCTCCGCGTCGGCGTACGGCGTGGGCGGGGTGCACCGGCACACCCCCGAGATCCTGCAGAACCTCCGGACTCTCACCGACGCGGAGGTGAAGGTCAGCTTCACTCCGGTGCTGGTGCCGATGCCGCGCGGCATCCTGGCGCACGCGAGCGCCACCGTGCAGGACGGCGTCACTGCCGAGGACCTACGCGCCGCCTATGTCAAGGCATACGCCGACGAGCCGTTCGTGCACCTCCTGCCCGAGGGACAGTGGCCCGCCACGAAGTCGGTCGTCGGCTCCAACAGCCTGCACCTGCAGGTCACCCTCGACGAGGCCGCCGACCGGATGATCGCCGTCGGCGCCGTCGACAACCTGGCCAAGGGCACCGGGGGAGCCGCGGTGCAGTGCATGAACCTGGCACTGGGCCTGTCCGAGCAAGCCGGCCTCTCGACGGTGGGGCTCGCCCCATGAGCGAGCCCGTGGAGGAGACCGCCGTCACCGCCGGACCCCAGCAGTTCACCCTGGAGATGTTCCCCGAGAAGCTCGCGGTCGTGCGTCTCGGTCCCGGGGCCGAGGTGCCCGGCTGGGCCGAGTCGTCCTCGCTGTTCTCGGTGACCGCGACGGCCCGCGAGACCAGCGTCGTCTGCGCCATGCGCAGCGTGCCCAACAAGGCCAAGGCCGCGGGGCCGTTCACGGCGTTCGCCGTCCAGGGACCGTTGGACTTCGCCCTCACCGGGGTCCTGGTGTCCTTGCTGCAGCCGCTCGCGGAGGCGGGGATCGCCGTCTTCACGATCTCGACCTTCGACACCGACTGGGTGCTCGTGCCCGTCGGCGACGCCGAGCGCGCCGCCGAGGCGTGGGACGGCGCCGGCCACGAGGTCGTGGTCGCGACCCCAGTGACGCCGACCAGCGAGCCGAAGCGATCGAAGCCCAACGGACGCCCCAACGGACGCTCCGACGAACGCCCCAAAGAACGCCCCAAAGAACGCAAGGAGCGGAAGAACCGATGAGCGTCACTCACCCGGCCGGCTTCACCGCCGCCGGGGTCGAGGCCGGGCTCAAGACCAGCGGCGGCAAGGACATGGCCCTGGTCGTCAACGCCGGACCGACCTTCGACTCCGCGTCGGTGTTCACCGCCAACCGCTGCAAGGCCAACCCGATCCTGTGGAGCCAGGAGGTCGTCAAGGACGGCGTCGTTCGAGCCGTCGTACTCAACTCCGGGGGCGCCAACTGCTACACCGGCAGCGAAGGGTTCCAGACGACCCACGCGGTGGCCGAGCAGGTCGCGGACGGGCTTGGCATCGGTGCCCTGGACGTCGTGGTCTGCTCGACCGGGCTGATCGGCCTGAGCAACCCACGCGAGAACCTGCTCAAGGGCGTGGACGACTGCATCGCCGCCCTCGACGACGCCTCCGGCGAGCATGCCGCCACAGCGATCATGACCACCGACTCGGTGAGCAAGCAGGTCGTCGTCGAGGGCAACGGCTGGTCCGTCGGAGGCATGGCCAAGGGCGCCGGGATGCTGGCGCCCCAGCTCGCCACGATGCTCGTGGTGCTGACCACCGACGCTGTCGTTCCTGCCCCGGAGCTGGACGCCGCCCTGCGGTCCGCGACGCGGCTGAGCTTCGACCGCTTGGACTCCGACGGATGCATGTCGACCAACGACACCGTCACGATCATGGCCAGCGGCGCGAGCGGGGTGACGCCGTCGCCGGCTGACTTCACCGAGGCGCTCACCCAGGCCTGCACGGATCTGGCGATGCAGCTGCTCAAGGACGCCGAGGGCGCCGACCACGAGATCGCGATCACCGTCCTCCACGCCGCGTCCGAGGACGACGCCGTCGAGGTGGGGCGCAGCGTCGCCCGCAGCAACCTGTTCAAGGCGGCCGTCTTCGGTAAGGACCCCAACTGGGGCCGCGTGCTGGCGAGCATCGGTACGACGAGCGCAGCCTTCGACCCGGCCGACCTGGACGTGGCGATGAACGGCGTCTGGGTCTGCCGCGCCTCCACACCGGCCGAGGACCCGGCCGGCATCGACCTGGACGAACGAGAGGTCGCGGTGACCATCGACCTGAAGGCCGGGACCGAGCGTGCCACCGTGTGGACCAACGACCTGACCCACGCCTACGTCCACGAGAACAGCGCGTACTCCTCATGAACGGCAGCCCGATGGACAAGGTGAAGCTCAACGAGTCCCCTCCCGCCGCCACGCTCGCCGGGGCGCTGCCGTGGCTGATGAAGTACCACGGGAAGATCGTCGTGGTGAAGTACGGCGGCAACGCGATGATCGACGACGAGCTCAAGCAGGCCTTCGCGCAGGACATCGCCTTTCTGCGCTTCGCCGGGTTCAAGCCCGTCGTGGTGCACGGCGGCGGGCCACAGATCTCGAAGATGCTCGACAAGCTCGGCATCAAGTCGGAGTTCAAGGGTGGCCTGCGGGTGACCACCCCCGAGGCCATGGACGTGGTCCGGATGGTGCTGGTCGGGCAGGTGCAGCGCGAGCTGGTCGGCCTGATCAACCAGCACGGCCACATCGCCGTCGGCCTGTCCGGTGAGGACGCCGGCCTGTTCACGGCCAAGGCCACCAACACCGTGGTCGACGGTGAGGAGGTCGACCTGGGACTGGTCGGCGAGGTGGCGCACGTGCGTCCCGAGGCGGTCGAGGACCTGGTCCAGGCGGGACGGATCCCGGTCATCTCCAGCGTCGCCCCCGACCAGCACGGTCTCGTCCACAACGTCAACGCCGACACCGCGGCCGCCGCCCTGGCAGTCGCCCTCGGCGCCGAGAAGCTGCTGGTGCTGACCGACGTCGAAGGGCTCTACCGCGACTGGCCCGACAGCGACGACGTGATCCAGGAGATCAGTCCCGAGGCGCTGCGGGAGCTGATGCCCTCCCTGGACAGCGGGATGGTGCCCAAGATGCAGGCCTGCTACGACGCCGTCACCGGCGGCGTGCCCCGGGCGACAGTGGTCGACGGGCGGGAGCCGCACGCGGTGCTGCTCGAGCTGTTCACCGACGAGGGAGTGGGCACGCAGGTGCTGCCCGGGGTGGAGACGCGGCTGCGCAAGGCACTCGGCTCGGCGAACTCGGCGAAGGAGTCCAGCTGATGAGCGGGCTCCAGGAGCGCTACGGCCAGGCCCTGATGAACACCTTCGGTCCGCCCAAGCTGGTGCTGGTCCGCGGTGAGGGTGCCTCGGTGTGGGACGACGCCGGCAAGCGCTACCTCGACCTGCTCGGTGGCATCGCCGTGAACTCGCTCGGGCACGGCCATCCCGCGCTGGTGGACGCAGTCACCACACAGCTGCGGACGCTCGGTCACGTCTCGAACTTCTTCGCCACCGAGCCTCAGATCACCCTGGCCGAACGGCTGCTCGACCTCCTCGGCGTCGAGCGCGGCGAGGGGAAGGTCTTCTTCGCCAACTCAGGGGCAGAGGCCAACGAGGCGGCGCTCAAGCTGACCCGTCGGACGGGCCGCACCCACGTCGTGGCCACCGAGGGTGCCTTCCACGGCCGGACCATGGGAGCGCTCGCGCTGACCGCGAAGGCGGCCTACCGCGAGCCTTTCGAGCCGTTGCCAGGCGGTGTCACCTTCGTGCCGTACGGCGACGCGGCGGCGCTCGCCGACGCGGTGACCGACCAGACTGCGGCGGTGATCCTGGAGCCGCTGCAGGGAGAGGCGGGCGTCGTCGCCCCGCCGCTGGAGTACCTAGCCCATGCTCGTGAGATCACCGCAGCGCACGGCGCGCTGCTCTGGCTGGACGAGATCCAGACCGGTGTCGGTCGCACCGGCTCGTGGTTCGCCCACCAGAGCCCGGCCGTGGCCGCGCCCCTCGACGGGTCGGCCGACATCGTCACCCTCGCCAAGGGTCTTGCGGGCGGCATCCCGATCGGCGCGTGCGTCGCGACCGGGGAGGCGGCCGACCTGCTCCAGCCCGGCAACCACGGCACCACCTTCGGGGGCAACCCGGTGGCCTGCGCCGCCGCGTTGGCGGTGCTCGACACGATCGAGAAGGAGGGGCTGCTCGACCACGCGACCACGCTCGGGCAGCACCTGCGCGACGGGCTCGGCAGCGACGACAGGGTCACCGAGGTGCGCGGGGCCGGCCTGCTCATCGGCCTCGACCTGAGCGAGCCCCGCTCCGCCGACGTGACCGCCGCCGCCCTCGACCTGGGGTTCATCGTCAACAACCCCACACCCGAGCGCATCCGCCTGGCACCACCGCTGGTGCTCACCCGTGAGCAGGCCGACTCGTTCCTGGCCGCATGGCCGCAGATCCTGGACATCGCCTACGGACCAGCCTCATGACCCGGCACTTCCTGCGCGACGACGACCTGAGCCCCGCGGCGCAGTCCAGGCTCCTCGACCAGGCGGCGTGGTTCAAGGCAGCGCCGTTCCACGCGCAGCCACTGGCCGGGCCCCGCACGGTCGCGGTGCTCTTCGACAAGCCGACGCTGCGCACCCAGGCCTCGTTCGCCTCCGGCATCGCCGAGCTGGGCGGATTCCCGATGATCATCGACGGCTCGCTCGCCAAGATCGGCGTCCGGGAGTCCGTCTCGGACACCGCGCGGGTGCTCGGCCGCCAGGCGGCGCTCGTCGTGTGGCGCACCCACGACCAGTCGCGGCTCGAGGAGATGGCCGAGCACGCCGGGGTGCCCGTGGTCAACGCGCTGACCGACCAGTTCCACCCCTGCCAGGTGCTCGCCGACCTGCTCACGATCCGCGAGCACCGGGGCGAGCTGACCGGTCAGACCCTGGCGTTCGTCGGCGACCCGGCCTGCAACATGGGGCACAGCTACCTACTCGGCGGCGCCACCGCTGGGATGCACGTCCGGGTGAGCGGTCCAGAGGGCTACCGGCCCGACGAGAACATCCTCGCGCGGGCCCGGGACATCGCGGCCCGGACCGGGGGATCGGCGCAGTTCGTGGCCGACCCGATCGAGGCGGCCTCCGGGGCCGGTGTGCTCGCGACGGACACGTGGGTCTCGATGGGCTTCGAGACCGAGGCCGAGGCGCGGGCCGAGGTGTTCGCCCCGTGGCAGCTCAACGACTCGCTGCTCGAGGTGGCCGACCCGGATGCGATCGTGCTGCACTGCCTTCCCGCCTACCGCGGCAAGGAGATCACCGCCGAGGTGATCGACGGCCCCCGCAGCGTCGTGTGGGACGAGGCCGAGAACCGGCGCCACGTGCAGAAGGCGGTCATCGCCTGGCTGATGGAGGGTGAGTGACGTCGTGACCGAACACGCCCACATCCCGGCCACCAAGAACGCCCGGCAGCAGCTCATCATCGAGGTCCTGTCCACCGGCGAGGTCCGCTCGCAGACCGAGCTGGCCGACCGGCTCAACGCCGCGGGCCTCACGGTCACCCAGGCCACCTTGTCCCGCGACCTCGTCGAGCTCGACGCCGTCAAGGTCCGGACGGCCGGCGGCACGCTGGTGTACGCCGTACCCGGTGAGGGTGGCGACCGGACCCCGCTGGTCGGTCGAGAGTCCGCTGCGAGTGGAGCGCGGCTCTCCCGGCTGTGTGCCGACCTGCTCGTCTCGGCGGACTCCTCGGCGAACCTGGTGGTGCTCCGGACCCCGCCGGGAGCAGCGAACTTCCTGGCTGCGGCCATGGACAAGGCCGAGCTCGGCGACGTGCTCGGCACCATCGCGGGCGACGACACCGTCGTGGTGATCGCCCGGGACCCTGCCGGGGGAGCGGCGCTGGAGAAGCGTTTCCTCGACCTGGCCAACGGCACCCACCGAACCGGGCCGCCTGAGGGCGGCCACCCCGCATGACCACCCCCGACGTCAGCACCACGAAGGAACTCCCATGAGCAAGGTCCTCACCGCACTGCCCACCGGCGAACGTGTCGGCATCGCCTTCTCCGGCGGCCTCGACACCTCGGTCGCCGTCGCCTGGATGCGCGACAAGGGTGCGATCCCGTGCACCTACACCGCCGACATCGGCCAGTACGACGAGACGGACATCGAGGGCGTCCCCGGCCGCGCCCTGCTCTACGGTGCCGAGATCTCCCGCCTGGTCGACTGCAAGACCGAGCTGGTCAACGAGGGCCTCGCGGCGATGGCCTGCGGCGCGTTCCACATCCGTTCGGGCGGGCGTACCTACTTCAACACCACGCCGCTCGGCCGCGCGGTCACCGGGACCATGCTGGTGCGGGCGATGCACGAGGACGGCGTGGACATCTGGGGTGACGGCTCGACGTTCAAGGGCAACGACATCGAGCGGTTCTACCGCTACGGACTGCTGGCCAACCCGTCGCTGCGGATCTACAAGCCCTGGCTGGACGCCGACTTCGTGGCCGAGCTCGGCGGTCGCGACGAGATGAGCCAGTGGCTCACCGAGCACGACCTGCCGTATCGCGACAGCAAGGAGAAGGCGTACTCCACCGACGCCAACATCTGGGGCGCCACCCACGAGGCGAAGATGCTGGAGCACCTCGACGTGTCCCTGGAGACCGTCGAGCCGATCATGGGCGTCAAGTTCTGGGACCCCTCGGTCACGATCGAGCCCGAGGACGTCAGCATCCGCTTCGAGGCGGGTCGCCCGGTCGCCATCAACGGCACCCGCTTCGACGACGCGGTGGCCCTGGTCCACGAGGCCAACACCGTCGGCGGTCGTCACGGCCTCGGGATGTCCGACCAGATCGAGAACCGCATCATCGAGGCCAAGTCGCGCGGCATCTACGAGGCGCCCGGCATGGCGCTGCTGTGGATCGCCTACGAGCGACTGCTCAACGCCGTACACAACGAGGACACGATCGCGAGCTACCACGCCGAGGGGCGCCGACTGGGCCGGTTGCTCTACGAGGGCCGGTGGCTGGACCCGCAGGCGCTGATGCTGCGCGAGGCGATCCAGCGGTGGGTGGCCTCACTGGTGACCGGCGAGGTCACGCTGCGGCTGCGGCGCGGGGAGGACTACACGGTCCTGCGCACCGACGGTCCCGCGTTCTCCTACCACCCCGACAAGCTCTCGATGGAGCGCACCGAGAACGCCGCCTTCGGCCCCACCGACCGCATCGGACAGCTGACCATGCGCAACCTCGACATCGCCGACTCGCGCGCCAAGCTCGAGCTGTACGCCACCCAGCCGGACGACCAGGGCCACGTCCTGGTCGAGCACGGCAACCTGCTCGGCGCGCTCGAGCCCGGCGGCGCCGACCGGATCTCCCGCAACCCCGCCGCCGAGGCCGACGCCAGCGACCAGGCCCTGGACCACGTGGCGATGGAGATCGGCACGGACTGATTGATCGGGCCCCACCCCCCGCTGTAACGCGGAGTTATGGCCCGTGCACCCGCGTCATGAGATGCACTAAGCGGCAATAACACCGCGTTACAGCGGGGCGGGCAGGAGCAGCAGCAGCAGCTGACGAGAGAGGACACGATGACCGAAGGCACCACCGGCTCGGGTACGACGGGCGCGGGCAAGCTCTGGGGCGGCCGGTTCGAGAGCGGACCCAGCCCTGAGCTCGAGGCGCTCTCGCGGAGCACCCACTTCGACTGGCGCCTGGCGCCCTACGACCTCGACGGTTCCCGCGCGCACGCTCGCGCCCTCGCCCGGGCAGGACTGCTCAGCGATGTCGAGCTGACGGTGCTGCTCGACGGCATCGACGAGCTCGACCAGCGCGTCGCCGACGGCCGGCTGCTGCCGCGACCCTCGGACGAGGACGTGCACGGTGCCCTCGAAGGTGCGCTCGTCGACCTCGTCGGTCCGGAGGTGGGCGGCAAGCTGCGCGCAGGACGCAGCCGCAACGACCAGATCGCCACGTTGTTCAAGGTCTTCCTGCGGGACCACGGCAAGGTCGTCGCGGCCCAGGTCCTGGACCTCGTCGATGCGCTCGCCGAGCAGGCCCATCGCCACCGTACGGCGATCATGCCGGGGCGCACGCACCTCCAGCACGCACAGCCGGTGCTGCTCGGCCATCACCTCCTCGCCCACGCCTGGCCGTTGCTGCGCGACGTCTCTCGGCTGCGCGACTGGGACGCGCGGGTAGCCGCCGACTCGCCGTACGGCTCCGGCGCACTCGCCGGCTCCAGCCTTGGCCTGGACCCCGAGGGTGTCGCGCAGGACCTCGGCTTCACCGGAAGCACGGCCAACTCGATCGACGGCACCGCCGCACGCGACTTCGTGGCCGAGTTCGCCTTCGTCCTGGCCATGATCGGGGTCGACGTCAGCCGGCAGGCCGAGGAGGTCATCTTGTGGGCAACCCGCGAGTTCGGGTTCGTCACGCTCGACGACGGTTTCTCCACGGGCTCGAGCATCATGCCGCAGAAGAAGAACCCCGACATCGCCGAGCTCGCGCGCGGCAAGTCGGGCCGGTTGATCGGCAACCTGACCGGGTTGTTGGCGACGCTCAAGGCGCTGCCGCTGGCCTACAACCGCGACCTGCAGGAGGACAAGGAGCCCGTCTTCGACTCGGTCGACACCCTCGAGGTGCTCCTGCCCGCATTCACCGGCCAGGTCGCGACCTTGCGCTTCGACACCGCGCGGATGGCCGAGCTCGCCCCCCAGGGCTTCTCGCTCGCCACGGACATCGCCGAGTGGCTGGTCCGCGAGGGCGTGCCGTTCCGGGTCGCCCACGAGCTGGCCGGTGCCTGCGTACGCCGCTGTGAGGAGCTCGGGGTCGATCTCGACGAGCTCACCGACGAGCAGTTCGCGGAGATCGACGAGCGACTCACCCCAGCGGTACGTGCGGTGCTGACGATCGAAGGCTCCGTGGGTTCCCGCGTCGGCCGGGGTGGCACGGCCCCCGAGCGTGTGGCCGAGCAGCTCAGCGAGCTCCGAGCGGTGGTGGCTGACCACCGCGGCTGGCTCCGGTGAGCCTGCGCGACCTGCTCGAGGGGCCGGCCCTCGAGGTCGCGCCGCGGCTGCTGGGCGCGACGTTCACCCATGGGGGTGTCACCGTCCGCCTCACCGAGGTCGAGGCGTACGACGGCGCCCACGACCCGGGCTCGCACGCCTACCGGGGCCGCACGGACCGCAACGCTGCGATGTTCGGGCCCGCCGGGCGGCTCTACGTCTACTTCACCTACGGCATGCACCACTGCAGCAACGTCGTCTGCGGACCCGAGGGCGAGGCGAGCGCCGTCCTGCTGCGCGCAGGTCAGATCATCGACGGCACAGAGGTCGCCCGCGAGCGGAGACCCGGTGCGAGCGACCGAGACCTCGCCCGAGGCCCGGCACGGCTGTGCAAGGCGCTGGGACTGGACCGGGGTCACAACGGCCTCGACCTGCGCGACCGCCTCGAGCTCGGCACGCCCCTCGAAGGGGTGAGCACGGGTCCGCGCGTCGGGCTGCGCCACGCGGCGGAGCGCCCCTGGCGCTTCTGGGTGACCGGCGACCCCACCGTCTCGTCGTACCGTCCCGCCGTCCCTCGAAGCCGGTAGCAGCTCCTCGCAGGGTGCGAGACTGGCTCACGACCAGGACGGTCGAGCCGGCGAACCCCGGGAGGTCCCATGCGAGCCGCCGTGCTCACCCGCTTCGGCGGACCCTCAGCCGTGGAGGTGCAGACTGTCGCGGACCCTGAGCCGGGGGCCGGCCAGGTCAGGGTTCGCGTCGGTGCGGCGGCGACGAACAACACCGACCTCTGGACGCGTGAAGGGGCCTACGGGTCGGCCGGTAGCCCGGACGCACTCGCCGGGTGGCGTGGCCCCATCGACTTCCCGCGCATCCAGGGCGCGGACGTCGCGGGCAGCGTGGACGCCGTCGGCCCCGGGGGAGACCGCGGACTCGTCGGCCGCCGGGTGCTCGTGGACCCGGCGACCTTCGACGACTCCACCGGGGCGGGTGAGCCGACCCTGGTCGGAGTCCTCGGCAGCGAGTCCGACGGCGGCTTCGCCGAGTACGTCGTCGTGGCCGCCGACCGGGTTCACGACGTCACGGACTCCCCGTTGACCGACGCCGAGCTCGCCTGCCTGCCGATCGCCTACGGGACGGCGATGGGCATGCTGCAACGCGGGGACATCCGTGCCGGAGAGACCGTGCTGGTCACCGGCGCCTCCGGCGGCGTCGGCCTAGCCGCAGTCCAGCTGGCGGCGGCGCGTGGGTGTCGCGTGATCGCGCAGACCAGTGCCGGGAAGGAAGACCTGGTCCGGGAGTCCGGCGCCGACGAGGTGGTCGACCGCGATGCCACGGGTCTTGCCGAACTCGTGTCCGGGGGACTCGATGCCGTCGTCGACGTGGTGGCCGGTCCGCAACTCCGACGACTGCTTCCAACGTTGCGCGACGGCGGCCGCTGGGTCATCGCAGGCGCCGTCGCCGGCGCGGAGGTCTCTATCGACCTTCGGCGGCTCTACCTGCACAACCTGCGCCTGGTCGGTTCCACGATGCACACCCCGGCTCACTTCGCGACCCTCGCCCAGCTGGCCCGCGACGGTTCGGTGCACCCGCGCATCGCGGCGTCGTTTCCCCTGTCCGAGATCCACGCCGCCCACGCGCTGCTCGCCGAGCGGGCGCACGTCGGCAAGATCGTGGTGCTTCCCCTCGGGAGCGGCTGAGGCGTCGCCACCATGGCCACCGGCACTCGGAGTACCCTCCAAGTCCTCGGAACGCTCGGAAAGGACCAACCGTGTCCACTCGCAACCACCTCCACACCGTCGCAGCGGCTCTCCAGCCCGTGGTCCATGGAGTCTCCGACCACGTCCTCGACCACCCCACGCCCTGCACGGAGTTCGACGTGTCGTCGGTGGCGAGCCACATGCTCGGCACCATCGAGGCGATCCGCCGGGTGGGTGCACGCGAGCCGTTGGATCCCCACGACCCGTGGGGTGCCAACGGAGCCGAGCTCGTCGAGGACTGGCGACGCGAGCTGAGCGAGAAGCTCCGCGCGCTCGCCGATGCCTGGGCCCTACCGGAGGCGTGGGAGGGCGACGCGCTCGACGGTGCCATGCCACGACAGCTGGTCGGTGACATGGGCTACGTGGAGATGATCCTCCACGGCTGGGACCTGGCGCGCGGCTCCGGCCAGAACCTCGAGCTCGACCAGCCGGAGATCGACCGAGCGCAGGAGATCCTCGACGTGATCGCCGAGCAGGGTCGCGCCCAGGGCGCCTTCGGACCCGAGGTGAAGCTGTCCGGGGAGGCCGACGACTTCAGCCGCGTCCTGGCGCTGTCCGGACGGGACCCGGAGTGGTCCGCCCGCTGACGCGCTGACGGCTGGCAGATCCGTGCGTGGCAGGCTGGTGCCGATCTGGCGAGTCCCGGTGACGGGAGCCGCCCGCCATGTCCGATGCCGAGCCCGGCGCACGACTCCTCAGGAGAGCCCCGCGTGACCACCGACCCGACCCTGCTGGACGACCTGGAGTGGCGCGGACTCATCGCCCACTCCACCGACCGTGACGCGCTGCGCGACGCACTGGCCACGGCGCCCGTCCGGTTCTACGTCGGCTTCGACCCGACCGCACCGAGTCTGCACATGGGCAACCTGGTCCAGATCCTGACGGCGAAGCGGCTGCAGCGCGCCGGCCACACGCCGTACGCCCTGGTCGGCGGTGCGACGGGCATGATCGGTGACCCACGCGCGTCGGGGGAGCGCAGCCTCAACTCCCTCGACACTGTCAAGGAATGGGTCGACAACGTACGCCGGCAGATCGAGCCCTACCTCGACTTCGAGGGTGCCAATGCCGCCACGATGGTCAACAACTACGACTGGACGGCAAGCCTGTCCACGATCGACTTCCTGCGAGATGTGGGCAAGCACTTCCCGGTGAACCGGATGCTCGCTCGCGACGTGGTGCGAAGCCGGCTCGAGGACGGCATCAGCTACACGGAGTTCAGCTACATCCTGCTGCAGTCCATGGACTTCTTGAACCTGTACCGGGACCACGGCGTGACGCTCCAGTTCGGCGGCAGCGACCAGTGGGGCAACCTGACCGGCGGGGTCGAGCTGATCCGGCGATCGGTCGGAGGAAAGGCGCACGCCTTTGCGACGCCGCTGGTCACGAAGGCCGACGGGACGAAGTACGGCAAGACCGAGGGAGGCGCCCTGTGGTTGGACCCGCAGCTGATGTCGGCGTACGCCTTCCACCAGTTCTGGCTCAACGTCGAGGACGAGAAGCTCGGCGAGCTCCTGCGCATCTTCACCTTCCTCGACCGAGCGGAGATCGAGGAACTGGACGCCCAGACCGCGGAGAAACCCTTCCTTCGGGCTGGACAGAAGGCACTCGCGGACGCGGTCACCACCGAGGTGCACGGCGCCGAGGAGACCGAGCACGCCAAGGCCGCTGCGTTGGCGCTCTTCGGCGGGGGCGACCTGCGGCAGCTGAGGGTCGAGACCTTGGCTGCGGCGCTGCGTGACGCGGGGTCCACCACAGCCGCACGCGGGACAGCCGTGGTCGAGCTGCTCGTGGAGGCTGGTCTGGTGAAGAGCAAGGGGGAGGCGCGCCGCACGATCGCCGAGGGTGGCGCCTACCTGAACAACGAACGGGTCACCGACGTCGAGCACGTCCCTGACGACGGTGACCTTCTCGGTGGCCGCTGGCTGGTGCTGCGGCGGGGCAAGAAGCACTTCGCCGGCGTGGAGCTGCGCTGATCGCATGGGCGCGCGCTGGCTCGACGAGGTGGAGTCGCTTTCGCGTGACGTCCTGCCCGGGCCCGTCTTCCGCTACGTGGTCGAGGGCGCGCGGGGCGAGATCTCCGCGCGCGAGGCCGTCGCCGCCTGGGAGTCCTTCCGGATAGCCCCGCACGTGCTGCGTGACGTTCGCGAGGTATCGACCGGGACCGAGCTGCTCGGCAGCACCTTCGACCTGCCGCTAGGCATCGCCCCGATGTCGCTGCAGCGGGCCGCCCATCGCGACGGGGAGGTGGCGATGGCCCGGGCTGCGGCAGGGGCTGCGGTCCCCATGGTCTTGTCGAGCAACTCGGGCAGCACGTTCGCCGACGTCGCGGCGACGGGCGCCGACTGGTGGCTCCAGCTGTACATGCCCCCCGACCGCGACCTGTGCCGCCCGCTGCTCCAAGCGGCCGTCGAGTCGGGCGCCGGCGCGGTCGTGCTGACCGCGGACACCCCGGTCGTGGGCACCAGGTACCCATTGCCTGAAGGGCCTTCGGTCTGGCAGGTGGCCGACCCCTCGTGGTTCGGCGCCAATGCGACGTGGACGCCCGGTCTCGACCCGGTGACGCGTCCCAAGGCGATGGACCTGGGGCCGGCGGACGTCGCCTGGATCGCGGAGGTGACCGGACTGCCCGTCGTGGTCAAGGGCGTCCTGCGCGGGGACGATGCTCGCCGTTGCGTGTCAGCCGGTGCCCGCGCGGTGTGGGTCTCCAACCACGGCGGGCGACAGCTCGACCAGGTGGTGGCCACGGCCCGCTGCGTGGAGCAGGTTCGCGCGTCCGTGGGGGAGGAGCCCGAGTTGTACGTCGACGGCGGGATCCGCTCGGGCCTGCACGTCCTGCTCGCCCTCGCGTTGGGTGCCGACGCCGCATTCGTGGGTCGTCCGATGTTCCATGCGCTGGCCGCTGGCGGTGCCGAGGGCGTGAGCCGCGCGCTGGACGATCTGGGGGTCGAGCTGGTGGAGGCGATGCGCCTCTCGGGGTGCCCCACGGGCACCTCAGCGCGGGGAATCGCCAGTCCTGGTGGGGGATTCGGCCCCTGATGCGGCGCTGACCTGCGTGAACGATCGGTGTGACCGGGGCCACTCGGGTCCGATTTGACGGTCGCTGGCAGGACGCCTAATGTTTTCCTCGTTGGGCCGGAAGAGCGGGACGCGAGACCGAGAGGTTGAGCGGCCGAACCGGACCAAAACCCCAAACGAACACCTCAGCCGAGGTGATCCGGGTGCGCGCTTCGGCGGCCTCGGGACACTGAGGTGGAGTGTGCTGCGCCAGGGGGCCGGGAGCAGGAAGCGGATTTGACTCCGCAGAACGAACCCGGTAAGTTTTAACAGGTTGCCCCCCAGAACGGCCGAGAGGCCTGACTGCGGTGCGCGCTTGATCCTTGAGAACTCAACAGTGTGCCAAAAGTCGACGAATTAATTATACCCGTCCGACTGATCTGAAA
>CAWIAV010000002.1:0-2270000 GCA_963834245.1 uncultured Actinomycetota bacterium | reverse complement strand
TGAATCTGGCGGGACCACCCGTTAAGCCTAAATACTCCTTGGTGACCGATAGCGGACAAGTACCGTGAGGGAAAGGTGAAAAGTACCCCTGGCGGGGAGTGAAATAGTACCTGAAACCATGTGCCTACAATCCGTTGGAGCGAAGACTTCGGTCTTTGTGACAGCGTGCCTTTTGAAGAATGAGCCTGCGAGTTTGCGTTGTGTCGCAAGGTTAACCCGTGTGGGGAAGCCGTAGCGAAAGCGAGTCCGAATAGGGCGACTGAGTGGCACGACCAAGACCCGAAGCGAAGTGATCTATCCATGGGCAGGTTGAAGCGCGGGTAAGACCGCGTGGAGGACCGAACCCACTTAGGTTGAAAACTGAGGGGATGACCTGTGGATAGGGGTGAAAGGCCAATCAAACTTCGTGATAGCTGGTTCTCCCCGAAATGCATTTAGGTGCAGCGTCGCGTGTTTCTTGCCGGAGGTAGAGCACTGGATAGTCTAGGGGGCCCACAAGCTTACCGAAATTAACCAAACTCCGAATGCCGGTAAGTTAGAGCGCGGCAGTGAGACAGTGGGGGATAAGCTCCATTGTCGAGAGGGAAACAGCCCAGACCATCAGCTAAGGTCCCTAAGCGATAACTAAGTGGAAAAGGATGTGGAGTCGCAAAGACAACCAGGAGGTTGGCTTAGAAGCAGCCATCCTTGAAAGAGTGCGTAATAGCTCACTGGTCAAGTGATTCCGCGCCGACAATGTAGCGGGGCTCAAGTTATCCACCGAAGCTATGGCATTCATGCGTAAAACTAGGCCTTCGTGGTCCAGGTGCATGGATGGGTAGGGGAGCGTCGTGTGGCGAGTGAAGCAGCGGTGTGAACCAGTTGTGGACGCCACACGAGTGAGAATGCAGGCATGAGTAGCGAATGAAGAGTGAGAAACTCTTCCGCCGAATGATCAAGGGTTCCAGGGTCAAGCTAATCTGCCCTGGGTAAGTCGGGACCTAAGGCGAGGCCGACAGGCGTAGTCGATGGACAACGGGTTGATATTCCCGTACCGGCAAAATAGCGCCCATGACGAACCCGGTAATGCTAAGTGCCCAAAACCTTCGGGATCCTTCGGGACGATGAAGGCGGAGCGCACGACCCAAACCGGTAGTAGTCAAGCGATGGGGTGACGCAGGAAGGCAGTCCAACCGTGGCGATGGTAGACCACGGCTAAGGGTGTAGGGCGCAACGTAGGCAAATCCGCGTTGCACATGCCTGAGACCTGATGGGGAGTCCGTATGGACGAAGTGGATGATCCTATGCTGTCGAGAAAAACCTCTAGCGAGCTATGCGCCGCCCGTACCCCAAACCGACTCAGGTGATCAGGTAGAGAATACTAAGGCGATCGAGTGAACCATGGTTAAGGAACTCGGCAAAATGCCCCCGTAACTTCGGGAGAAGGGGGGCCGGATCCGTTAGCAGACTTGCTCTGCAAAGCGGTGAAGGCCGCAGAGACCAGGCCCAAGCGACTGTTTACTAAAAACACAGGTCCGTGCTAAGTCGTAAGACGATGTATACGGACTGACTCCTGCCCGGTGCTGGAAGGTTAAGGGGACCTGTTAGCTGATTCGTCAGCGAAGCGGAGAACTTAAGCCCCAGTAAACGGCGGTGGTAACTATAACCATCCTAAGGTAGCGAAATTCCTTGTCGGGTAAGTTCCGACCTGCACGAATGGAGTAACGACTTGGGCGCTGTCTCAACCGTGGACTCGGCGAAATTGCACTACGAGTAAAGATGCTCGTTACGCGCGGCAGGACGGAAAGACCCCGGGACCTTTACTATAGTTTGGTATTGGTGTTTGGTTCGACTTGTGTAGGATAGGTGGGAGACTGTGAAACTTGGACGCCAGTTCAGGTGGAGTCAACGTTGAAATACCACTCTGGTCGTATTAGATATCTAACCTAGGTCCATTATCTGGATCAGGGACAGTGCCTGATGGGTAGTTTAACTGGGGCGGTTGCCTCCTAAAATGTAACGGAGGCGCTCAAAGGTTCCCTCAGCCTGGTTGGCAATCAGGTTTCGAGTGTAAGTGCACAAGGGAGCTTGACTGTGAGAGTGACACCTCGAGCAGGGACGAAAGTCGGAACTAGTGATCCGGCGCTGGCATGTGGAAGCGGCGTCGCTCAACGGATAAAAGGTACCCCGGGGATAACAGGCTGATCTTCCCCAAGAGTCCATATCGACGGGATGGTTTGGCACCTCGATGTCGGCTCGTCGCATCCTGGGGCTGGAGTAGGTCCCAAGGGTTGGGCTGTTCGCCCATTAAAGCGGCACGCGAGCTGGGTTTAGAACGTCGTGAGACAGTTCGGTCCCTATCCGCCGCGCGCGCAGGAAACTTGAGAAAGGCTGTCCCTAGTACGAGAGGACCGGGATGGACGAACCTCTGGTGTGCCAGTTGTTCCGCCAGGAGCACGGCTGGTTAGCTACGTTCGGAAGTGATAACCGCTGAAAGCATCTAAGCGGGAAGCACGTTTCAAGATGAGGTTTCCCACCGGGTTAACCGGGTAAGGCCCCCAGTAGACGACTGGGTTGATAGGCCGGAGGTGTACAGCAGAAATGCCTAGCCGACCGGTACTAATAGGCCGAGGGCTTGTCCCTCAAAGATGTTGCGCGTCCACTGTGTGGTTCCCGAGTTACGGTCGGGAGCCTGATGAAGATCTGGCTTTTGCATAACTCCATAGAGTTTCGGCGGCCATAGCGAAAGGGAAATACCCGGCTCCATTCCGAACCCGGAAGTCAAGCCTTTCAGCGCCGATGGTACTGCAACCGGGAGGTTGTGGGAGAGTAGGACGTCGCCGGACATACTTTTTCTAAGGGCCGCCCCCTCGTGGGGCGGCCCTTAGTCTTTTTCCCAGCAAGTAGTCGTAACCATGTCACCAGGAGTTCTCCGTGCCCGAAGATCGCCAACCACGAAAGCCGCGCAGCTCAGGGCGTCCGGGCCGTCCCGAAGCCGGCCGACCGAGCAGCGGCGCCCGTTCGGGCGGTCGCGACGATGACCGGCGCGGTGCCGGAGGACGCGCCGGCGGACCGACGAGCGGCGCTCGCGGGGGATCGGGGGACCGGCGCAAGGACGGGCCCAAGAAGGACGGGCCCAAGAAGGACGGGTTCAGCAAGGACGGGCCGAAGCGCGATTTCAGCCGGCCACGGCGCGACGAGCGGTCCGACGAGGCCCGCACAGTGAGCCAGGCGCGCTACGACGGTCCACCCATTCCGGAGGAGATCACCGGCAGGGAGCTCGATCGCAACATCGCTGCCCAGCTGAAGTCGCTGCCGGAGAAGCTCGGTCAGCGCGTGGCTCGTCACCTGGTGGCTGCCGGTCTGCTCATCGACACCGAGCCCCGCACCGCCTATGAGCACACCCTGGCCGCCCGAGCGCGCGCGAGCAGGCTCGCGGTCGTGCGCGAGGCCGTCGGCGAGGCGGCCTACGCCGCTGGGGAGTACTCCGAGGCGCTCGCCGAGCTGCGTGCAGCCAAGCGGATGAACGGCGTGCAGGACTACGTGGCGATGATGGCGGACTGCGAGCGGGCCCTCGGCCGCCCCGACCGCGCGCTCGCGCTGGTGCGCAACGCGCCTCGGGAGAAGCTCTCGCACGCGCTGCTCGCCGAGCTGACCATCGTCGAGTCCGGCGCGCGCCGTGACCGCGGCGAGCTGGACGCCGCACTGCGGACGTTGGAGACCTCGCACCTGAACTCCAAGAGCCGTGAACCCTGGGTGGCTCGGTTGCGATACGCCTACGCCGACACCCTCGTCGAGGCCGGTCGGGCACAGGACGCGCTCACCTGGTTCCACCGGACCGAGGCGGTCGACGGGGAGCAGGTCACCGATGCCGCGACCCGTGCCGCCGAGATCGAGAAGTCGCTCGACGCGGGCACCTGATCGTGCTCGGCTCGTGTGACCAGCCGTTGTCGGCGGCGTACGACGTGGCGGTGCTCGACCTGGACGGCGTCGTGTACGTCGGGGCGGAGGCCGTTGCCGGCGCCCCGGAGGCGCTCAACACGGCGCAGGCCGGCGGCATGCACCTGGCGTTCGTGACCAACAACGCCGCCCGCCCCCCGGCCACGATCGGGGAGCACCTGCGCGCGCTCGGAGTTGACGCGCGCGACGAGGACGTGGTGACCAGTGCGCAGGCCGCCGCACACCTGCTCAGCGACCAGCTGGAGTCGGGCAGCAAGGTCTTCGTGATCGGGGGAGAGGGCCTGGAGGAGGCGTTGCTCGAACGCGGCCTGGTCCCCGTGACCGAGGCCGGTGACGACGTCGCGGCCGTGGTGCAGGGCTACGGTCCGGACATGCCGTGGCGGCGAGTCGTCGACGGCACCGTGCTGGTGAGCAGCGGGCTTCCGTGGGTGGCCAGCAACACCGACATGTCCATCCCCACTCCCGCCGGCATCGCGCCCGGCAACGGTGCGGTCGTCCGGCTGGTGGCGGAGCACTCGGGTCGTGAGCCCCAGGTGGCGGGCAAGCCGCTCGCCCCGTTGTTCGAGGAGACCCTCGAGCGCGTGGGCGGTGAGCGCCCGCTCGTGGTGGGCGATCGGCTGGACACCGACATCGAGGGTGCGGTCACCATGGGCTGGGACAGCCTGCTCGTCCTCACCGGGGTCACCGGGCTCGAGGAGCTCGCCCGAGCCGGGGCGCACGAACGCCCGACCTACCTCGCACCGGACCTGGCAGCGCTGGCCGAGCCGCAGTCCGCACCTCGCCGCGAGGAGTCCCGGGTCGAGCTCGGTGGCTGGAGCGCGACGGTCGAGGACGGGCGACTGGTCGTGTGTGGGGACGGGTCGGTGGCCGACTGGTGGCGGGTGGCGACAGTGGCCGCCTGGGACCATCTCGACACGGCCGCACAGCCTGTCGCGATCGATGGTCTGCGACCGCCCGGGTAGCGTGTCGCGCATGAGCGAGCACGCGCAGGAGACCGGTGCACCGACGGACGCCCCGACGGAAGCCCCGACCGACGCCGAGCCGTGGGCGGACGCGACCGAGCCGGCTCCGGTCGAGTCGTTCGAGTCCACCGGTGACGACGCCGTCGACGCGGTGATCGCCTCCCTGGGCGGGCTCGACGCACTGCCGGTGGACGAGCACGTGACAGTTTTCGAGAACGCCCACGAGTCGTTGCGGCGTACCCTCGCCGGCGCCGGGCAGGACAGCCCCGGCGTCGTCCGGAGCTGAGCCGTGCCGCCGCGGCGCCTTCGGCTCGATGCCGAGCTGGTCCGCCGAGGGCTGGCACGTTCGCGGGAGCACGCCGGTGAGCTGATCGCGGCCGGTCGGGTGAGTGTCAACAAGGCGGTCGCCAACAAGCCGTCGACCGGTGTGACCACCGACGCCGACCTGGTGGTGCGCGAGGACCCGTCGACCCCGGAGTACGCCAGCCGGGGAGGCCACAAGCTTGCGGGGGCGTTGGCAGCGTTCGCGCCGCTGGGCCTCGTCGTCGAGGGACGCAGGTGCCTCGACGCGGGAGCCTCCACCGGTGGGTTCACCGACGTGCTGCTGCGGTCCGGGGCGCGTGAGGTCGTGGCCGTCGACGTCGGCTACGGACAGCTCGTCTGGGCCCTGCGCAACGACCCGCGGGTGCAGGTGCACGACCGGACCAACGTCCGCGCGATCGAGAGCGGGCAGATCGGCGGTCCGGTCGACCTGGTCGTGGGAGACCTCTCGTTCATCTCGCTCGACCTGGTCCTGGAACCGCTGATCGGGGTCTGCGCGCCGGGTGCCGACCTGGTGCTGATGGTCAAGCCGCAGTTCGAGGTGGGCAAGGACAAGCTGGGCAAGGGGGGAGTCGTGCGCGACCTGGAGCACCGGACGGAGGCGGTGGTGGCCATCGCCGAGGCCGCCGGCCGTCGGGGCTACGGCGCCCGTGCCGTGATCGCCAGCCCGCTGCCGGGACCGTCGGGGAACGTGGAGTTCTTCTTGTGGCTGCGGGAGGGCCCCGTCGAGGTCGACCGGGACGCGATCGCCACCGAGGTCCACCGATCCGCGAACCTGGGGGTGCCGGGTGAGAGGGTGAAACCGTGACCGCAAGCGACCCCGACGCCCAACGACGCATCCTGCTGCTGACCCACACCGGTCGGGAAGAGGCCCGCGACGTCGCGCGAGCGGTGGTCTCGTCGCTCTCGCACCACGGGCTGACGGTGCGGATGCTGGAGGACGAGGCCAAGGAGCTCGAGCTGCCGGCCGGACATGGCGTGGAGATGGTCACCCCCGACCACACCGCGGCCGAGGGGTGTGAGCTGGCCGTGGTCATCGGCGGGGACGGCACCATCCTGCGAGCCGCGGAGCTCACCCACGGGACCTCGGTGCCTCTTCTGGGCGTCAACCTCGGCCACGTCGGCTTCCTCGCGGAGGCCGAGAGCGAGGACGTCGAGAAGATGATCACGATGGTCGTGGAGCGACGCTACGTCAGTGAGGAGCGGCTCACGATCGACGTGCTGGTCTACCAGGACAAGGAGCTCGTCGAGACCACCTGGGCGCTCAACGAGGCCAGTGTGGAGAAGGCCGCGCGTCAGCGGATGCTCGAGGTGGTCATCGAGGTCGACGGGCGGCCGCTGAGCCGGTTCGGCTGTGACGGTGTCGTGTGCGCGACACCGACGGGCTCGACGGCGTACAACTTCAGCGCGGGTGGGCCGGTCGTGTGGCCCGGCGTGGAGGCGCTGTTGATGGTGCCGATCAGCGCACATGCCCTGTTCGCCCGACCGATGGTGGTGGCCCCCTCGTCGGTGCTCGCGGTCGAGGTGCTGGCCCAGACCGAGGGCGCCGGGGTGCTGTGGTGCGACGGGCGTCGCACGGTAGACCTGCCACCCGGCGCTCGGATCGAGGTGCGTCGTGGCCGTACGCCGGTGCGGCTGGTGCGCCTGCACGAAGCACCGTTCACCGACCGGCTCGTGGCCAAGTTCGGCCTGCCGGTCGAGGGCTGGCGCGGTGCCGCCCAGCGGCGGCGACGCACCGGCGACGACTCGGCGGCGGGATCGCCGGCATGATCGAGGAGATCCGGATCTCCTCCCTCGGGGTGATCGAGGAGTCGGTCCTGGAGCTGGGTGCGGGGCTGACGGTGATCACCGGCGAGACCGGAGCCGGCAAGACCATGCTGGTGACGGCGCTGGGCCTGCTGCTCGGCGGTCGCGCCGACACCGGTTCGGTGCGCACGGGCGCGCGCACAGCGCGCGTCGAAGGGGTCGTCCGGGCGGACGAGCCGCTGGCGGCTCTCGCCGACGAGCACGGTGGTGAGGTCGAGTCGGGGCTGCTCATCCTCGGACGGCAGGTTTCCGCGGAGGGGCGGTCCCGGGCCTTCCTGGGTGGGGCCTCGGTCCCGGCGTCTGTCCTCTCCCGGGTGGGCGACGCTCTCGTCGCCGTGCACGGCCAGTCCGACCAGCACCGGTTGCTGCGGCCCGAGGCGCAGCGGGCGGCGCTCGACGCCTTCGCCGGGTCGGACCTCACCGAGGTGTTGAGTCGCTACCGAGCGTGCTTCGGCCGGTTGCGCGAGGTCGAGGCCGAGTTGCGTGAGGTGCTCGGCTCGGCACGCGAGCGCGCCCGGGAGGCCGACGTGCTGCGCCTGGGTCTCGAGGAGATCGAGGCCGTGGACCCCCAGCCCGGGGAGGAGCTTGCCCTCGCGACCGAGGAGTCCCGGCTGGGCTTCGCCGACACCCTGCGCACGGCGGCGGAGACCGCACGCGAGGCGTTGTCGTCGGACCGGGACGAGCCGGACGCGCTCGGTGCCGTCGCGGGAGCTCGACGGGCGCTGGACAGCGTGCGCGAGCACGACCCGGAGGTGGCGAGCCTCGCGGACCGGGTCGCCGAGGTCAGCTACCTGCTTGCCGACGTGGCGGCCGACGTGGCGTCGTACTCCACCGGCGTGGACACCGACCCGGCACGCCTGGCCGCGGTCTCCGATCGTCGGGCCGCCCTCACCGCGCTCACCCGGAAGTACGGCGAGACCACGGTCGAGGTGCTGGAGTGGGCGCGCCTGTCCTCGCAGAGGCTGCTCGGCCTCGACGGCTCGGAGGAGCGGATCGCCGAGCTGCGCGAGGAACGGCAGTCGCTGCGTCGCAGCCTGGCCGCGGACGCGGCCGAGCTGACCCGACTCCGGCACCTGGCCGGGGAGCGGCTCTCGGAGTCGGTGACGCGTGAGCTCGCGTCGCTGTCGATGCCGCACGCGCGCTTCGTGGTGGGTCTCGACCGGACCGCGGACCAGAACGGGCTCGAGATCGACGGTGGCCGCTGGCACTTCACCCCCACAGGTGTTGACGACGTCGAGCTGCTGCTCGCCGCCAACACCGGCTCGGAGCCCCGTCCGCTGTCCAAGGGAGCGTCCGGGGGCGAGCTGTCCAGGGTGATGCTCGCGATCGAGGTCACGCTCGCCGACACCCGCGCGGTGCCCACGTTCGTCTTCGACGAGGTGGACGCCGGGGTCGGTGGAAAGGCCGCTGTCGAGATCGGTCGCCGACTCGCCGCGCTGGCGAGGTCTGCCCAGGTGCTGGTCGTCACGCACCTGCCGCAGGTGGCGGCCTTCGCCGATCGCCATGTCGTCGTACGCAAGTCCAGCGACGGCAGTGTCACCACCTCTGGTCTGGCCACGCTCGACGACGCCGGTCGGGTCCAGGAGCTCTCCCGGATGCTGGCGGGCCTGGAGGAGTCCGACACGGCGATGGCGCACGCCCAGGAGCTCCTCGAGGTGGCCCAGGAGTCGCGTGCCGTAGCGGCGCCGCGTCCGACACGTCGAGGCTGAAATGCCGGGCGAGGCATGCTCGGTGCGGATTCGTTGGTAGGCTCGAACCCCGTGGAAGACCGCACGCTCAGGATCGTTCTGAGTCATTCTTCGCGCCCGGGTGCGGGCGCAATTCGAGCCCACGGGGAGCCCTGTTGGTAACACCGCAGCAGACCAAGCACGTCTTCGTCACCGGAGGCGTCGCATCGTCCCTCGGCAAGGGGCTCACCGCCTCCAGCCTGGGTCGCCTCCTGCGCTCGCGGGGGTTGCGGGTCACCATGCAGAAGCTCGACCCCTACCTCAACGTGGATCCGGGGACGATGAACCCCTTCCAGCACGGCGAGGTCTTCGTGACCAACGACGGCGCCGAGACCGACCTCGACATCGGCCACTACGAGCGCTTCCTGGACACCGACCTCGGTCAGATCGCCAACGTGACGACCGGACAGGTCTACTCCTCGGTGATCGCCAAGGAGCGCCGCGGCGACTACCTCGGGGACACCGTCCAGGTGATCCCGCACATCACCAACGAGATCAAGGACCGCATCCTCGCGATGGGCGGTGACGAGATCGACGTCGTCATCACCGAGATCGGTGGCACGGTCGGTGACATCGAGTCGCTGCCGTTCCTCGAGGCCGCCCGTCAGGTCCGGCACGACGTGGGCCGCGACAACGTGTTCTTCCTGCACGTCTCCCTGGTGCCCTGGATCGGCCCGTCGGGCGAGCTGAAGACCAAGCCCACCCAGCACTCCGTCGCAGCGCTGCGTTCGATCGGTATCCAGCCCGATGCCATCGTGTGCCGGGCCGACCGGGAGATCCCGGCGTCGGTGAAGCGCAAGATCTCGCTGATGTGCGACGTGGACGAGGAGGCTGTGGTCACCGCGGCCGACGCGCCGTCGATCTACGACATCCCCAAGGTGCTGCACCGTGAGGGCCTCGACGCCTACCTGGTCCGCCGGCTCAACCTCCCGTTCCGCGACGTCGACTGGACGTTGTGGGACGACCTGCTCCAGCGGGTCCACCACCCCAACGAAGAGGTCACCGTCGCGCTGGTCGGCAAGTACATCGACCTGCCCGACGCCTACCTCTCGGTGGTGGAGGCGCTGCGAGCGGGCGGGTTCGCCCACGAGGCCCGGGTGAAGATCGAGTGGGTGCCCTCCGACGAGTGCGCCACCCCCGAGGGTGCGGCCCGCATGCTCGGCGAGGTCGACGCGATCTGCGTCCCCGGGGGCTTCGGCATCCGCGGCATCGAGGGCAAGCTGGGCGCACTCACCTACGCGCGCACGCACAAGATCCCCACGCTCGGGCTGTGCCTGGGCCTGCAGTGCATGGTCATCGAGTTCGCCCGCAACCTGGCCGGGCTGGAGAAGGCCGCCTCGACGGAGTTCGACCCCGAGTGCCCCGAACCGGTGATCGCCACCATGGAGGAGCAGCACGCGTACGTCGAGGGCGCCGGTGACCTCGGTGGCACGATGCGGCTCGGGCTCTACCCGGCCGAGCTGAAGCAGGACAGCGTGGTGCGGGCGACGTACGGCGAGGCACGGGTCGAGGAGCGTCACCGGCACCGCTACGAGGTCAACAACTCCTACCGCGACCAGCTCGAGGCCGCCGGGCTGGTGTTCTCGGGGACCTCGCCGGACAACAACCTGGTGGAGTTCGTGGAGCTGCCGGCCGACGTGCACCCCTACTACGTGGCCACCCAGGCTCACCCGGAGCTGCGCTCGCGTCCGACCCGGCCGCATCCGCTCTTCGCCGGGCTGGTGGAGGCCGCCATCACGCGCCAGCGGGAGCTGCTGATCCCGATCGACGAAAGTGCGCTGCGCCGCCGCTGGATCAAGGACGACGACCTCAGCCTCGACGCCGCCGGCGCCGAGGCCTGACGCGTGGCCGGGATCGCGGACGAGCCGCACTCCTGGCCGGTGCTGGGGTCGCGCGACATCCACCGCGACGACTGGGTGGTGGCGCTGCGCGAGGACATCGTGCAGCGCCCCGGACACCCCGACGAGACGTTCGGACGCCTCGTGGTCGAGCACCCCGGAGCCGTGGTCGTGCTCGCGGTGGACGAGGACGAACGCGTCTGCGTGCTCCGGCAGTACCGCCACGCGGGCGGAGCCGTGTTCATCGAGCTGCCGGCGGGGATCTGCGACGCGGCCGGCGAGGACCCGCAGGTCACCGCGGCCCGCGAGCTGCGCGAGGAGGTGGAGCTGCAGGCGGCCGACTGGCGTCGGTTGCTGACGCTGTTCCCGACTGCCGGGATCACCAGCGAGCTGCACCACATCTACCTCGCGCGTGGGCTCACGCACGCCGGGCGCGGGGACTTCGAGCTGCACGCCGAGGAAGCCGAGATGGAGAAGCTCTGGGTGCCGTTCGAGGAGCTCCTCGACGCCGTGCTCGACGAGCGGGTGCGCGAGGGACCCCTGGCCGCGGCGGTGCTGGCGTACGAGGTGCTCAAGGGGCGCGGGACGCTCTGACCGAGCGATGGCGACCTTGCTCGCCGTTCGCTCCTCGCGGATGCCGTGGGACAGATGCGCCGTCTCGCGAGCTTGGGGTGGGACAGATGCGCCGTGTCGCGGGCTTGGGGTGGGACAGATGCGCCGTGTCGCGGGCTTGGGGTAGGACAGATGCGCCGTGTCGCGGGCTTGGGGTGGGACAGATGGGCCGTCTCGGCGGATTGTGGTGGGATGTGCGCCGTGACCACCGAACGAACGAGCCGGCTGCTGAGTGCCCACCCCGTCCTCGACGGGCACAACGACCTGCTGTGGGCGGCGCGGGAGAAGGTCGACTACGACTTCGATCGGCTCGAGCTCACCGACAGTGACGCGTGCCGGACGATCGGCACGCACACCGACCTGCCGCGGCTGCAGGCCGGGGGAGTCGGCGCCCAGTTCTGGTCGGTGTTCGTCCCGGCGACGCTGACGGGCGGCGCCGCGGTCACCGCCACGCTGGAGCAGATCGACGCGGGTCACCGGATGATCGAGCGGTACGCCGACCAGCTCGCCCTCGCGACCACGGTCGAGGACGTCGAGCGGGCCTGGCAGCAGGGCCGGATCGCGAGCCTGATGGGCGCCGAGGGGGGCCACCAGATCAACGAGTCGCTGGGCACCCTGCGGATGCTGCACCGACTGGGGGTGCGCTACCTGACCCTGACCCACAACGACAACGTCCCGTGGGCCGACTCGGCCACCGACGAGCCGGTGCTCGGTGGTCTCTCCGACTTCGGCCGCGAGGTCGTGGCCGAGATGAACCGGATCGGCATGCTCGTCGACCTGAGCCACGTGAGTGCCGACGTGATGCGCCAGGCGCTCGACGTCTCCAACGTGCCGGTGATCTTCTCGCACTCCTCGGCCCGTGCGGTCTGTGACCACGTCCGCAACGTCCCCGACGACGTCCTGGCCCGGCTCTCCGGCAACGGGGGAGTCTGCATGGTGACCTTCGTGCCGAAGTTCGTGAACCAGCAGGTCGCGGACTGGTGGGCGGAGTTCGAGCAGGCCGCCGAGGAGGCGGGCGTCGACGAGGACGGCGAGGGAGGCGAGGAGTTCCTCGCGCGCTACCAGCAGAGCCACCCCGACCCCAAGGCCTCGGTCGAGGACGTGGTGGCCCACCTCGAGCACGTGCGCGAGGTGGCCGGAGTCGAGCACCTCGGCCTCGGCGGTGACTACGACGGGGTCGGTGAGCTCCCCGTGGGCCTCGAGGACGTCAGCGGCTACCCCCGGCTGCTCGAGGCGCTGGCGGCGCGTGGCTGGTCCGAGGACGACCTGGCCGGGCTCACCTGCCGCAACGTGCTGCGTGCCATGGGCGACGCGGGCCTGACCGCAGGGCGGGAGTCCGACCGGGCTTAGACTCGCCGCGTCGCCCCGAAGGTGTGGCGACGGTCACCATGGTGACCACCACGATCGAGGGAGAGAACCAGTGCGGATCGGCGTACCCAAGGAAGTCAAGAACCACGAGTACCGCGTGGCCATCACCCCCATCGGGGTGCACGAGCTCTCCTCGCACGGGCACGAGGTGTGCATCGAGAAGGGCGCGGGTGCCGGCTCCCAGATCGAGGACTCCGAGTTCGTCGCCGCCGGTGCCACGATCATCGACACGGCCGATGACGTCTGGGGTCAGGCCGACATGGTGCTCAAGGTCAAGGAGCCCGTCGCCGAGGAGTACGCCCGGATGCACGAGGGTCTGACGCTCTTCACCTACCTGCACCTCGCCGCAGACCGACCGCTCACCGAGGAGCTCGCCAAGCGCAAGGTCACCGGGATCGCCTACGAGACGGTGCAGCTGCCCTCGGGGTCGTTGCCGCTGCTGTACCCGATGTCCGAGGTCGCCGGCTGTCTCGCGCCCCAGGTGGGTGCGCACTCGCTGATGAAGGCCCAGGGGGGTCGTGGCGTCCTGCTCGGCGGGGTGGGCGGCGTGGCGAACGCCAAGGTCGTCGTCATCGGTGCCGGCGTCTCCGGTCAGAACGCCGCCAACATCGCCCTGGGCATGGGCGCCGACGTGACGCTGCTGGACACCGACCTGGACAAGCTGCGGATGTCGTTCTGGCGCTACAACAACCGGGTGCACGGGCTCGCGTCCTCGAAGCTGACGATCGAGAAGCAGGTGCTCGAGGCCGACATGGTCATCGGAGCCGTGCTGATCCCCGGTGCGAAGGCGCCCAAGCTGGTGACCAACGACCTGGTGGCGCAGATGAAGCCGGGATCGGTGCTGGTCGACATCGCCGTGGACCAGGGTGGTTGTTTCGAGGACACCCACGCGACCACGCACGACGACCCCACCTACGAGGTGCACAACTCGGTCTTCTACTGCGTGGCGAACATGCCCGGCGCCGTGCCGAACACCTCGACCTACGCGCTGACCAACGCGACCCTGCCCTACATGGTCGCCCTGGCCAACAAGGGCTGGCAGCAGGCCTGTCGCGACGACCGGTCGCTAGCCCTGGGCCTGAACACGCACGCGGGCAAGGTCACCAACGGTCCGGTCGCGGAGGCCCACGAGATGGACGCGGTCTCGCTCGAGGACGTGCTCGGCTGAGCGTGGGCGAGGTGGCGCCGGAGGAGCAGGGCCCGAGCCCGGGATCAAGCCTGGTGCGCGCGGTGCGCACCTACCTGGACCACCTCGTCGTGGAGCGCGGCCTTGCCGAGAACTCCGTGAAGTCCTACCGGCGCGACCTGCGGCGCTACCTGGCCTACCTCGACGCCCTGGGCGTGCGCGAGCTCGACGAGGTGACCGAGCAGACAGTGAGCGGCTTCCTGATGGCCCTGCGTGAGGGAGGCGGCGGACACCCGCCGTTGAGCGCCACCTCGGCCGGACGGTCGGTGGTGGCGGTGCGCGGCTTCCACAAGTTCGCCGTCAAGGACGGTCTGGCGCTCATCGACCCCTCGGTCGGCGTACGGCCCCCGACGCCGGCCAAGCGGCTGCCCAAGGCGGTGCCGTTGGACGACGTGGAGCGCCTGCTGGAGGCCGCCGGGGCCGCCGGGACGGCGCTGGCCCTGCGTGATCGCGCCCTGCTGGAGGTCCTCTACGGCACCGGCGCCCGGATCTCCGAGGCCGTCGGCCTCGACGTCGACGACCTCCATCTCGACGCCGACGACGCGTCGCGCAGCTCGGTCCTGCTCCGCGGCAAGGGCTCCAAGGAGCGCCACGTGCCGGTGGGTCGCTTCGCCAGGGACGCCGTGCAGGCCTACCTGGTGCGCGGCCGGCCGGCGCTGCTGGCAGCGGGGCCTGCGACCCGCGCGACCGGAAGGCAGCAGTCCACGGCCGTGACCGAGCGAGCCGGCGCGGTCTTCTTGAACGCACGCGGCGGGCGGCTGTCGAGGCAGAGCGCCTGGACGGTGATGGTGAAGGCCGCGGAGCGCGCGGGTCTCACTGCCGAGGTCTCCCCACACACGCTGCGGCACTCCTTCGCCACGCACCTTCTCGAAGGGGGCGCCGACGTGCGGGTGGTGCAGGAGCTCCTCGGGCACGCCTCGGTGACCACCACGCAGATCTACACCCTGGTCACCGTCGACAGCCTGCGCGAGGTCTACGCCGCGGCCCATCCGCGCGCTCTGGAGTGAGCCAGATCCGGTCCAGAATTCGGTGATCGTGGTCCAGACAGTCCGTGCACAGGTTTGTGCACAGGGCTAACAGAAGTTGTGCATCCACGGCGAGGCGCTACCCACATCGTGTCCCCAGATTCAGATGATGGAGGCGTGTGGACCCGATTGGCTTGTGACTCGGCGACTGGGGTGCATAGAGTCGCGCCCTCGGCGTGGCGGCAAGTCGACATTTTCGGGTCCACGGTGACGACCGAACCTCACGAACGCGTAACACACGAATACAGGGAGCTTCCATGAGCGGTGCCGGCGGATTCGGGAACGACTTCGGTAACGCAGCCTCCGAGGTGCCCCCGCTGACACGACCTCCCGGACGTGCCGAACCCGAGCACGGTGCCGGAGAGCCGCTCCGCTTCCCGACTACGACCCAGGTCGCGCCACGAGCCGAGGCCGTCGAGGTGGAGGCGCACGCCCCCGCGACGACCGTGGACGCGCCCGCGACCGAGACCGTCGAGGACGCCATCGGGGAGGCCGAGCTCGGACCGACCGGACGCCCGATGCCACACATCCCCGAGCCGGGGCCGCGGAGCACGCACGGCCGGGCCCGGGTGATCTCGATGTGCAACCAGAAGGGCGGGGTCGGCAAGACCACCACCACGATCAACCTGGGGGCATCCCTCGCCGAGTTCGGCCGCAAGGTGCTGCTCGTCGACTTCGACCCGCAGGGTTCGCTGTCGGTCGGTCTCGGGTTGAGCCCGCACCAGATGGACCTCACCATCTACAACCTGCTGATGCAGCGTGACGTCGCGCTCGACGAGGTCGTGGTGCCCAGCGGCATCCCGGGCATGGACCTGCTGCCGTCCAACATCGACCTGTCGGCCGCCGAGGTGCAGCTCGTCCACGAGGTGGCCAGGGAGCAGACCCTCCAGCGCGTCCTGGCCCCCGCGATGGACCACTACGACGTCATCCTGATCGACTGCCAGCCCTCGCTCGGCCTGCTCACGGTCAACGCCCTCACCGCCTCCGACGGCGTGATCGTGCCGCTGGAGTGCGAGTACTTCGCGCTGCGGGGCGTGGCGCTGCTCAAGACCACGATCGACAAGGTCCAGGAGCGCCTCAACCCGCGACTGCACGTCGACGGCGTCCTCGGCACGATGTACGACGGTCGCACCCTGCACAGCCGCGAGGTCATGCAGCGACTCGTCGAGGCGTGGGGGGACACGGTGTTCCACACCGTGATCCGGCGCACCATCAAGTTCTCCGACTCCACCGTGGCGGGCGAGCCGATCACCAGCTACGCCACCAACTCACCCGGCGCTGCGGCGTACCGTCAGCTCGCCAAGGAGGTGCTCTCCCGGTGTCCCGACGCGTGAGCCTGCCGGCTGCCGACGACCTGTTCCGGCCCACGCCGCGAGCCCACGACGCCCGGGAGCACGAGGCGCGTGAGCGGGTTGCGCCCGGCCGGGGGATGAGTGCTGTTCGTGATGCACCGCCGCGGGCGGCAACCGTCGTCGTGGAGCCGGTCGAGGAGTCGTCTGAGAAGAACGGTCGCCGTTCCAGTGGACGGGTGCGCCACGACGAGAAGATGACGATCTACGTGACCGCCGACGAGCTGCTGGACATCGAGCACGCCCGGCTCTCGCTGCGCCGCGACCAGGGGCTGGCGGTCGACCGTGGCCGGCTGGTCCGTGAGGCGATCGCCATCGTGCTGGCCGACCTCGAGCTCAACGGTGACGACAGCGTGCTGGTGCAGCGGCTGATCGGCCGATGACCGACCTCGCGGTCGAGCCTTCCACCGAGGACGCTGCAGACGTTGCGGCGACCGGTACTGACCCGGAGCCGGCGCCGGAGGCAACCCCCGACGCCGCAACCCCGGATGCCGCACCCCTGGGCGCACGTCCCTTCGCCGTCCGTCTGGACAACTTCGAGGGTCCCTTCGACCTGCTGCTGAGCCTGATCAGCAAGCACAAGCTCGACGTCACCGAGGTGGCGCTGTCGAAGGTCACCGACGAGTTCATCGCGCACATCAAGGCGGCAGGCGAGGTCTGGGACCTCGAGCAGACGACGTCGTTCCTGCTGGTGGCCTCCACGCTGCTCGATCTCAAGGCCGCCCGGTTGCTTCCGCAGGGGGACGTCGAGGACGAGGAGGACCTTGCGCTGCTCGAGGCCCGCGACCTGCTGTTCGCGCGACTGCTGCAGTACAAGGCGTTCAAGCAGGTCGCCGACATCCTCGACCGCCGCATCGTCGCCGAGGACCGCCGGTACGCGCGGGCCGTCGGGCTGGAGGAGCGCTTCGCCACGCTGCTGCCCGAGGTGCTGATCGGGCTGGGGCTGGCGGAGTTCGCCGGCCTCGCGGCCAAGGCGCTGGCACCCAAGCCCGAGCCGGAGCTGATCGGGCTGGAGCACATCCACGCCCCGGCAGTGAGCGTGCGCGAGCAGGCGACCGTGGTGGTCGGCCGGCTGCGGGGGAGCGGCACCATGACCTTCCGCGCGCTCGCGGCCGACGCACCGGACACGATGACCCGGGTCGCCCGGTTCCTGGCGCTGCTCGAGCTGTTCCGCGAGGGCGTCGTGGCCTTCGAGCAGATGACCCCGCTGGGGGAGCTCAGCATCCGCTGGACGGGTGAGGACGACGTCGAGGTGGAGATCAACGACGAGTTCGACGGGACACCCCCGGAGCCCGTCTCCGAGATCGACCCTGAACCAGACACCCAACCCGAGACCGGCCCCGAGACCGGCCCCGAGACCGGCCCCGAGGCCGCCGGGCAGCCCGAACCCACGCCCGAGGAGGGCCCGTGAGCACCGAGACCACCGTGATCCACGAGACGGCTGCGACGGCCGAGCTGGCCGAGATGACGCCCACGGTCGAGGAGACCGAGGACGTGTCGGTCACCGAGGCAGAGGCGCTCGAGGTGCCGCTGGCCGAGCTGCGCCCGGCCGTCGAAGCGGTGCTGATGGTGGCCGACCAGCCTTTGGACGAGGCCACGCTGGCCACCGCGGTCGGCTACCCGGTTGCCGAGGTGGTCGAGGCGCTGGCCGCGCTGGTGACGGAGTACGACGAGTCCGGTCGCGGCTTCGAGCTGCGCAACGTCGCGGGCGGGTGGCGCTACTACACCCGTGAGGAGTTCGCGCCGGTCGTGGAGAAGTTCGTGCTGGAGGGGCAGCAGGCGCGGCTCACCCAGGCGGCGCTGGAGACGTTGGCCGTTGTCGCCTACAAGCAGCCGGTCAGCCGCAGCAGGGTCTCCGCGATCCGTGGCGTCAACGTGGACGGCGTGATGCGCACGCTGTTGAACCGTGGGCTGGTCGAGGAGGCCGGCACCGACCAGGAGACCGGCGCGCATCTCTACCGCACGTCGAACTACTTCCTCGAGCGGATCGGCGTGACCTCGATCGAGGAGCTGCCCGAGCTGGCGCCGTTCCTGCCGAGCGTCGAGGAGTTCGACGACGAGTCCGAGATCATCTCGGGTGGCGGCGTGGTGGCGACGGGCCCCACCGACACCGAGTCCCCGACCGGCGTCGCGGACGAATGAGGGAGATCGAGACCGACGACGAGGGACTGGTCCGGCTGCAGAAGCTGCTCGCCCAGTCCGGGGTCGCCAGTCGGCGCAAGTGCGAGGAGCTGATGCTCGCCGGGCTGGTGGAGGTCGACGGCGAGGTGGTCACCCGGTTGGGCACCAAGGTCGACCCGCGCACCGCCAACATCCACGTGGAGGGCCGGCGACTGCCGCCGATCAACGACCACGTCTATCTGGTCCTGAACAAGCCACGCGGGGTCGTCTCCACGATGTCGGACCCCCAGGGACGCAAGACGCTCACCGACTTCGTGCAGGACCGCCCCGAACGGCTCTTCCACGTCGGGCGCCTCGACACCGACACCGAGGGCCTGATCCTGCTGACCAACGACGGCGACTTCGCCCACCGGATGGCGCACCCGTCCTACGAGGTCGACAAGACCTACGTCGCGGAGGTCGAGGGCCTGGTGAGCCGGGCGACCCTCCAGCAGCTGCGCGACGGCGTCACGCTCGAGGACGGACCGGTGCAGGTCAGCGCAGCGAAGGTGCGGTCCAGCCACGGCGAGCGTTCGTTGGTCGAGCTGGTGATCCACGAGGGTCGCAACCGCATCGTGCGGCGGCTGCTCGACCACGTCGGGCACCCCGTCCGACAGCTCACCCGCACCCACATCGGTCCGGTCCGGCTCTCCGGGCTCAAGCAGGGCCACCTGCGTGAGCTCGACGAGCGGGAGATCGGCACCTTGCTCGACGCCGCCGGCTTGTAGTCTCGAAGAGTGCCCCGAGTCGGGCCCCGACCACCCCCGGTTGGCGGAACCCTCTCAACCAGCCGATAGCCGTCAGGAGAACTCGTGTCCGTCCGTGCCGTGCGCGGTGCCACCCAGCTGGAGTCAGACACCCGAGACCACATGCTCGACCGGGTGGCCGAGATGGTGCGCGACGTGATGGAGGTCAACGACCTCGACGTGGACGACTTCATCAGCATCGTCTTCACCGCCACCGCCGACCTGCACAGCGAGTTCCCGGCGTACGCCGCGCGACAGCTGGGGTTCGACGACGTACCGCTGATCTGCGCCCGCGAGCTCGAGATCGAGGGCTCGATGCCGCGCGTGGTGCGGATGCTCGCCCACGTCGAGACTCCCCTGGAGCGTCCGGCGGTCACGCACGTCTACCTCCACGGAGCCGCCGCGCTGCGCCGTGACCTCACCCGGGTGCGGGCGATCCCCGATGAGTGAGCTGGTGGGACCTGTCCACATCGTCGGTGCCGGTCTGCTCGGCACCTCAGTGGGTTTGGCCGCCTGCCGCGCGGGCCTCGAGGTGTGGCTCAGCGACTGCAACCACGAGCACGTGCGCACCGCCAGCGGCCTCGGAGCGGGCCGTGCGGCGCCCGCCGAAGGTGCTGCGCAGCTGACCGTGGTCGCCGTACCGCCCGACCACATCGCCGAGTCGGTGATCGAGGCCCTCGAGCGTGGGGGAGTGGTGACCGACGTGGGCAGCGTCAAGGGCCTTCCGCTGGAGCGGATCGCCGACCAGGTCGACGAGGGGCTGCTCGCCCGCTACGTCGGCAGCCACCCGATGGCCGGCAGCGAGCGCTCCGGACCGCTGGCTGCCACCGTGGCGCTGTTCGACGGCCGGCCCTGGGCCGTCACCCCGCACACGCACTCCCAGCCGGAGGCGGTGGCGCTCGTGGAGACCCTGGCGCGGCTGTGCGGCGCGGAGCCGGTCCGCCTCTCTCCCGTCGAGCACGACCGCGCCGTGGCCCGCACCTCGCACCTGCCGCACCTGCTCGCGGTCCTGGCGGCCGGACAGCTCGCCGACGCCCTGCCCGAGCACCTGTCGCTGTCGGGCCAGGGGGTGCGCGACGTGACCCGCATCGCCGGCGGCGACCCGGACATGTGGACCCAGATCCTGCGGTCCAACCACGCTGCGGTCACCGAGATCCTGCGTGACGTGCAGGCCGACCTGGCTCGGCTCGTCGACGTTCTCGCCGGGGGTGGACCCGACGACCTGGAGGAGATCCTGAGCCGGGGCGTCGCGGGCACCCAGGCCATCCCGGGAAAGCACGGTGGCCCCGCCCTGTCGACCGCCTCGGTGTTCGTCTCGTTGCCCGACCACCCCGGGGAGCTGGCCAGGCTGTTCGGCGACGTCGGAGAGATCGGCGTCAACATCGAGGACCTGTTCATCGACCACGACCCGGGTCGCCCGGTCGGACTGGTCGAGCTCGTGGTGCAGGACACCGCCGCCGAGACGCTGCGTGCGGCGCTCGAGAAGCGCGAGTGGGTCACCCACCGCTAGGAGCGCTGAGCCGGATCCGCGGTCCGGTCCTGCGCCACCTGCGCGGCCACGGCTGCGCGCGAGGTGACGCCCAGCTTGGTGAAGGTCTTGGACAGATGTGACTCGACGGTCTTCTCGCTGAGGAACAACCGGGCCGCGATCTCGCGGTTGGTGCGTCCCTGAGCAACCAGGTCCGCGACCTCACGCTCTCGCGGGCTCAACGACGCCACCCCTTCGTGCCCCGGCGCCCGCGCGCCACCGCGACCGACCCGGCGGCCGAGACGACGCAGCTCGCGCACGGCCTGGTCACGGGTGCGTCCGGCGCCGCACCGCACCGCCAGCCGGTGGGCCTCGGTGAAGTGCTCGACGGCCTGTGCGGACTCCGCTGCCCGACCCGCCAGGAGATGCGCCTGGGCCCGGTCGTGGTCGGCGCCGATGCTCGATGCCGCAGTCACTGCCTCCAGAGCGTGGGCGAGCGCCGTCTCGGTCTGCCCGGCGGCCAGTGCGACCAGGGCCGCGGAGCGGTGGGCGGCCGCGACGGCGCCGGCGAGTCCTGACCTGGCGGCGAGCGTCTCGGCCCGCTTCGCAGCCCTTGCTGCCGCCTCGGGTCCGGCCGTGGCGATCAGTGCCTCCACGAGTCGGGGAGACCAGCGGCAGATCCAGCTGGGGTCGGCGTCGTAGGCGGCGAGCCGTTCGGCGGCCTCGCGCGGATGGCCCTGCGCCAGGCGGACGGCGCCCAGCACGGCGCTGGCCACCGTCACCATGGCGGAGTCGTCCAGGTGCTCGGCGATGGCGACGCTCTCCGCCGCCGCGATCGAGGCCCGCTCGACCTCGCCGCGTTCCAGCAGCACCCAGGCACGGGTCCACAGGGCCCACTGGGTGGCCTGCGCGTTGTGGGTCAACCGCGCGGTCAGCTCGGCGGCCTCGGCGGCATCGTCTGCACGGTCCAGCCGACCCAGGAGTGCCAGTGCCAGGACCTCGGGCAGCGCGAGCGCCACCGCTGCAGACAGGTTGCCGGCCGCGCGGGTCACGGCTGTGGCGCGTCGGCTGGCCTCCGCGGCGTCAGCGAAGCGTTCAACGGCCATCAGGGCCCACGGCACGGCGATGGCGAGCTCTGCCTGCTCGGCCAGCTCCGGGTCTCCTGCGTCCCGGAGGTCGGCGACCGAACGGTCGGCGTGGTGGGCCGAGGACACGGCGTCGCCTGCGAATCTGCGCACCATCGCCATCAGGGCCTCGGCGACGGCACGCAGAACACGGTCGGTGGGGGCGCTCTGGTGGAGCCGCTCGGCCCAGCCGGCCAGGACGTCGTACTCGCCGCTCTCGTAGGCGGTGAGAGCCAGCGCTGCCAGCAGCTCGGGGTGGACCGGTTGGCCGCGCGCCTCCTCCACGGCGCGGGTCAGTCTCCGCCGGGCCGACTCGTGGTGGCCCAGCTGGCGCTCCACCGAGGCCGCGACCAGCGTCAGGTCGAGGAGGTCCACCGGGGCCCCAGCACCGAAGGCGAGCCCCTCTTCTCCCGCGGCCAACGCCTCGTCGAGCCGCCCGGCCTGCACCAGCACGTGCGCCAGCTGACCGAAGTCGGCCGTCTGCCGGGGCGGTGCCACCTGCTTGGCCACCAGCAGCCAGTCTGCGGCGATCGAGGGAGCCCGGAAGCGAACCGCGGCTGCGGCTTCCCGGAGGGTCTTCGCGGCGACCAGATCTCCGGGGGCGGCGGCCTGGGACAAGTGGTGGGCACGCAGGACGGCTGGAGCCCCGGCATCGTCCAGCGCAGCAGCGGCCCGCGCATGGGCCTGGAGCCGGCTGCCCGCGGTCATGGCGTCGTGCACCGTGGTCCGTACGACTGGGTGCCGGAACCTGACCTCGCGAGCCGAGGCGCCCGGCGCCAGCAGGGAGGTCTCGATCAGCTCGTCGAGAGCAGCGGGCCACGAGTCCTCGGCCAGGTCCGCCGTGCGCACGGCGAGGTCGACGAGGCAGGGATCCCCGAGGACGGCGGTGGCCTCGAGCAGCCTGTGCGCGCCCGGGCTCAGCCGGCCCACCTCCAGAGCCACCGCGGCGACGACCCCCGAGGGTGTGGGTGAGCCGGGTCCTGACCGGCTGAGCTCGGTGAGCAGCAGGGGGTTGCCCGCGGAGGCGTCGAGGAGATCGGTGAGCTCGGTCGTCGACAGCTCGGGAAGCAGCTGCCCGGCCTGCTCGTGGGTGAGCGCGGCAAGCCGAAGCACCTCGCCGTCGGGGAGGGTGGACCTGGTCGCGCCGACGAGCCCGTCGGCCAGTGCGCCAGGTCTCAGGGCGAGCACGATGAGCCGGGCCCCCGCCGGCGGCCGACGCAGCAGCAGGTCCAGCAGCTCCAGCGAAGCCGGGTCGGCCCAGTGCACGTCGTCGAGCGCCAGAACCAGAGCGGCGTCGGTGGCGGACCGGCTCAGCTCGGCCAGAAGAGACCTGAACAGCAGCCACCGCTCCTGACGTTCTTCCGGCGGGGTGAGGACGGCATGAGCGGGTGCGAGCACGTCGCCGAACAGCGCGAGGGGCAGGTCCGCCTCGTGCTCGGTGGCACGCCCCTGCCGGACCTCACAGCCGCGCCTCTCGGCCTCGGCCGCCACGGCTCCGAGAAGCCGGGTCTTGCCCATCCCGGCCTCGCCCAGCACCAGCAGGACCCTCGACCCGCCGGACACCACCGCGTCGAGGGCGCTCCGCACCACAGCGAGCTCCTGCTCCCGCCCGACCAGCTGCATCTGCTGAGCATGGCAACCCGGCCGGGTCATGGGTAGGGGATCTCCCGATGTTGCGCACTGCTGCTCCGCGCGAACCTGTTCAGCACCAGCCGCAAACGAGCACAGGAGCACACCATGACTGCGAACGATGTGATGACGAGCATCCAGGAGCCGGTCGGATCACCCGACCTGGACACGGCGCGGGCCCGCAACGAGGCGACGTTCCGTGCCTCGGCCGTGGCCATGTACGCCGGCGACATCGAGACCTTCCTGGAGTACTGGACGGCCGACGGTCGCTACGAGGTCGCCTACCCCGTCCCGGGCGTGCCCGCCGTCGTCGAGGGGCACGACACCTTCCGACAGCTCTTCGGGGGTCTCACCTCCGCCGCCAGGGAGATCCGGGTGCACGACGTGCACTTCCACCAGACCGTGGACCCGAACGTCGCGTTCGTGGAGGAGAAGATGGTCGCCGACCTGCACGGGGGTGGCCGCTACGAGAACACGCTGGCGCTGCGGGTGACCTTCCGCGACGGCCTGATCCGGGAGATCTTCGAGTACTACGGCGAGGTCGCTCACGCGGACTTCGTCGCGGGTCTGGGGGCATCGCGATGACCGCCACGCGCACGGATCTGCACGGTCCCGGACTGACTGACGTGCGGATGATGGTGGTCGCGCACTCGAGCTTCCGGCGGGAGCTGAAGCTGTCGGTGCCGGCGGTCCGGAACACCCTGGCCGGGGACATCGACCGAGCGGCGCTCGTGGCCGAACACGTCGAGCTGTTCCTGGGGATGCTGCACCACCACCACTCGATCGAGGACGAGCTGCTCTGGGACCCACTGGCGGCACGGGTGTCGGCGGAAGTCGCGCATCTGGTCGACCTGATGCAGGACCAGCACGCCGGCGTACACCGTCGGCTGGAGCTGGTCGAGAGGCTGGTGCCGCCGTGGCGAGCATCGGCGTCGGCGGCCGATCGGGAGCGGCTCGCCGAAGCCCTGCACGACCTGGTCGTGGCCCTCTACGAGCACCTCGACACCGAGGAGGCGCACGTGCTCCCGCTGATGGCGCGGCACGTCACCGCAGCCGAGTGGGAGGAGTTCACCCGCCGGGGGATGGAGGCCATTCCCCGCCGGCTCACGCTGATCGGCTTCGGGATGATGCTCTACGAGGGTGATCCCGAGGCGATCGCGGGGGAGATCGGCAAGCTCCCAGCCCCGATGCGCCCCCTGCTGCCGCGGCTGGGTCGGGCCGCCTACCGCCGCTACGCCCGGCGGATCCACGGCACCGTCACACCGCCGACCTCCTGAGCATCTCCGGGGAGGGTGGGCCCGGCCACGGTGAACCGGTCGAGGCGGGCGAATCGACCGGTCACCGGTAGGCTGGCTGTTTGCACCAGCCCCGCCGGGGGAGTCGAGACAGCGGGAGTTCGAGCAGTGTCCAGCAGTGGGATGAACGCCATCGTGGTCGCGATGGACGGGCCGTCGGGATCGGGCAAGTCGAGCACGGCGCGCGGCGTCGCCGCCCGGCTCGGTCTGCGCTACCTGGACACCGGCGCGCAGTTCCGGGCCGTGACGGCCTGGATGCTCGACCACGAGGTCGACCTCGACGACCCGGCGTCGATCGCGACCCGTGTCGGCGACGTCGAGATCATCAGCGGCACCGATCCCGCGAACCCGACGATCACCGCCGACGGCAAGGACGTCTCGGTGGCGATCCGCACCCAGTCGGTGACCGACCACGTCAGCGCGGTGGCCTCCGTGCCCGAGGTCCGTCAGCGGCTGCTCGAGCTGCAGCGGTCGATCATCGGCACCGGTGGCATCGTCGTCGAGGGTCGCGACATCGGGTCCGTGGTGGCCCCGGATGCGGCCGTCAAGCTGTTCCTGACCGCCGACCCGGCGGCTCGCGCGGCTCGGCGTACGAAGGAGAACGGCGCGGGAACGGTCGAGGCCACCGAGGCGGACCTGCGCCGTCGCGACGCCATCGACAGCGGTCGGGCCGCCGCGCCGCTGATGATGCCCGACGGCGCGCTGCACCTGGACACCACGCCGTACACGCTGGAGGAGGTCGTGCAGCAGGTCGTCGGCATCGTCGAGCAGGCACTCTCCTCGGGGTCGCTCTCGGAGCCGACGGGATGAGCCGGTCATGACGCACGCTCTCCGCATCGACGGTGGAGAGCTGCCCTCGACCAAGGGAGTCCGCGCACCGCGGTCCGGGCTGCTCACCGCCGGTCGACCGGTAGCTCGGGCCCTGCTCCGCACCCTGTACGACCTCGAGGTCCACGGGGCAGAGCACGTGCCGGCCCAGGGCCCCGTGGTGATGGCCGCGAACCACATCGGCTGGCTGGACGGCCCGCTGCTGGCGATCTGCGCGCCGCGGCCGGTGTACGCACTGACCAAGCAGGAGATGTTCAACGGGCCGTTGGGTCCGGTGCTGCGGGCCTCGGGGCAGATCGTGCTCGACCGGTTCCGGGTCGACGTGGCCGCCATCCGCACCTCGGTCAAGGCCTTGGAACAAGGACAGGTGGTCGGAGTGTTCCCCGAGGGCACGCGCGGTGCGGGCGACCTGACCTCACCGCGCGCCGGCGCCGCCTACCTGGCGCTGGTGACCGGCGCCCCCGTGGTGCCGGTGTCGTTCCTCGGCACGCGGGTGCCGGGGGGTCACAGCAGCTCGCTCCCCCCGCGGGGAAGCAGGATCGCGATGACCTTCGGGAAGCCGGTGCACCTGGCCAGAACCCCGTGGCCACGCACCCAGGAGCAGGTGCGCAGGGCCGGCGATGTGGTCACCCAGGCGATCCGCGAGACCATCACAACGGCACAGGACACGACAGGCATGACTTTGCCCGGCCCCCTGGGCCCCAAGCGCGAGAAGAAGTGAGCATGAGCACCCACGACACCGACACCGGACCCGCCGACGTGCGCGTCCCCATCCTGGCCGTCGTCGGCCGCCCCAACGTGGGCAAGTCGACGCTGGTCAACCGCATCATCGGTCGTCGGGAGGCCGTGGTCGAGGACAAGCCGGGCGTCACGCGCGACCGGGTCTCCTACGACGCGATCTGGAACGGCCGCGCCTTCACCGTGGTCGACACCGGCGGCTGGGACCCCGACGCCCAGGGACTCGCCGAGAGCATCCGGGCCCAGGCCGAGATCGCGGTGAACATCGCCGACGCGGTGATGTTCGTCGTCGACGCGGGCGTGGGCGTCACCGACCACGACGAGGCCGTCGTACGCATCCTGCGGAAGTCCGGCAAGCCGGTGGTGCTCGCCGCCAACAAGGTGGACGACCAGCGCGCCGAGGCCCAGGCCTACGCGCTGTGGCAGCTCGGGCTGGGGGAGCCGCTGCCGGTCTCGGCGCTGCACGGCCGCGGTTCGGGCGACCTGCTGGACGCTGTGCTGGCGGCCCTGCCGGAGACGCCGCCCGAGACCTTCGGGGAGAGCGGCGGACCCCGCCGGATCGCGATCATCGGTCGCCCCAACGTGGGCAAGTCCTCACTGCTGAACAAGCTCGCTGGCGAGAACCGGGTGGTGGTCGACGACGCCTCCGGCACCACGGTCGACCCGGTCGACGAGCTGGTCGAGCTGGCCGGACGGACCTGGCGGTTCATCGACACCGCAGGCATCCGCAAGCGGGTGAAGACGGCGTCGGGCCACGAGTACTACGCCTCGCTGCGCACCGAGACCGCGATCGAGCGCGCGGAGGTGTGTGTGCTGGTCATCGACGGCTCGCAGTCGGTCTCCGAGCAGGACATGCGGATCATCCAGACGGTCCGTGAGTCGGGTCGGGCGCTGGTGATCGCGTTCAACAAGTGGGACCTCGTCGATGAGGAGCGTCGCTACTACCTGGACCGGGAGATCGAGCGTGACCTGGTGCAGGTGCAGTGGGCGCCCCGGATCAACCTCACCGCCCGCACCGGCTGGCACATCGACCGGATCGTGCCCGCGCTGGAGAAGGCCCTCGAGGGCTGGGAGACCCGGATCAGCACCGGCCAGCTGAACTCCTTCCTGGGCCGCCTCGTGGCCGAGCACCCGCACCCGGTGCGCAGCGGCAAGCAGCCCAAGGTCCTCTTCGGCACCCAGGCCGCCACCTCGCCGCCCACCTTCGTGCTGTTCACCTCCGGCAAGCTCGACGCAGGCTACGAGCGCTTCATCGAGCGTCGCCTGCGCGAGGAGCACGGCTTCGTCGGCACCCCGATCAACCTCTCCGTGCGGCCCCGGGAGAAGCGCAAGCGCTGAGCCCGGGCCCCGGCGACGCGCATGTAAATCGGGGTTATGGACGCTCATCAAGGCCTGTGCCGGGCTAGATGCGTCCATAACCCTGTCGGAGTCGGCGAGCTGACCTACCGTTTCGGACATGCGTCGTACGCCGCGCCGTGCCCTCGGCGCACTCCTTGCTGGGCTGCTCTGCTCGGCGTTGGCGGTTGCGACTGTCGCCGTCACTGACGACGGGTCCTCGACGCCGACCGTGACACCGGTGGCGGCGCGCCCGTCGCCCACGATCGCGGGCTGTCCGGTGTTCCCGGCCGACAACTTCTGGAACCGCGACATCCGCCGGCTCAAGACGCACCGGCTCAGCGCCCGTTGGCTCTCGCACATGTCCACCGGGCGCAGGCTGCATCCCGACTTCGGACCGTCGTACGGCGAGGGCCCGGACTACGGCATCCCGGTGACCGTCGTCGGCGCCTCCCACCCACGGGTCCCGGTGTCGTTCACGTACGCCGACGAGAGCGACCGGGTCGGCTACCCGTTTGGCAGCGCCACCCGGATCGAGGGTGGTCGCGACTCCGGAGGCGACATGCACGCGATCGTCGTCGACCGCGACTCGTGCCGGCTCTACGAGACCTGGAACACCCGAGAGCGGGACGGTCGCTGGACTGCCGGCTCCGGTGCCACCTGGTCGTTGCGCTCGAACACCCTGCGACCCGACTCATGGACCTCGGCCGACGCGGCCGGGCTTCCCATTCTGCCCGGGCTGCTGCGCTGGAGCGAGGTCAAGTCGGGGCGGGTCAACCACGCGATCAGGTTCACCACCAACATCACCGGACGCCGCCATGTCTGGCCCGCTCGGCACGACGCCGGATCGCAGGCCGGCCGGGCCTACCCGCCCATGGGGGCGCGGTTCCGGCTGAAGGCGAAGTTCCGGACGGCGGGGTACGGCTACCACGCGCGGGTCGTGCTCACCGCGATGAAGCGCTACGGGCTGGTGCTCGCCGACAACGGCTCGCCGTGGTTCTTCCAGGGTGAGCAGCACCCGGACTGGCCGCCGGGCCTGATTGCGGAGCTCAAGCGCGTCCCCGCCTCGGCCTTCGTGGCCGTGGACACGGCCAAGTTGCGCAGGAGCCATGGCTCGGCGGCGACCCGCTAGCCCGATTCATGGCTGACCGCGCCGCTGGGGTATGGTTCCACTCGCCTCGAAGGTCTCGATGAGACTCCGGGGCTTCGGGCTGTGGCGCAGCTTGGTAGCGCACTTGACTGGGGGTCAAGGGGTCGCAGGTTCAAATCCTGTCAGCCCGACAAATGTGATGTCTCAGGACATCGGCGACACCCGGACCTGCACCGCAGGTCCGGGTGTTGCTTGTCTCAGCGCCTTCTGGCAGGCGTCAGCGATCACGAACTGACGATTCCGGCCACAGCGATGAACGACCGGACGGGCCGGACGCCCACGCAGGTGTGACGATCACCGTGTCGCGCGGTCAGGGTCCAGTCGGCTCGGGTCGGATGCCGCGGAGCAGGAGATACCCGATCATCCAGAACTCACCGATCGTCGCGGGGAAAGCCAGCAAGTCGACCAGGAGGGTTGGCGGGCTCGCGAAGCCGTAGTCCACGATGCTGCTGAGCAGGTAGCCGGCGCCGCCGATGACCAGGCTCCAGCCGAGAGCTTTCGGGAAGCGGGCCGTCGTGATCGCGGTCCATCCCATCGGGATGAGCCACAGGCCGAAGAACAGGGCGCCGATCCCCCAAGCGTCGGTGCTGAGCTGGTACAGCACACCGACGGCCGCGGCCGCGTCGCCGGCGGGTGCGAGCGAGTCGTCGTTGGCGACAGTGACCGCCGTGGCCAGGAAGACGGCGCTGGCCATGATGGCCACCGCATTGAGGAGCCCGAACGCCGCGACCGAGACCCCGGCGACGTTGCGAACATCACGGAACAACTTGTAGAACCAGAGCGCCGCCATCGCCTGGGTGACGACGATGCCCATCTCCAGCAGGACGCCCAGATGGGCCAGCGCCTCCCTGTCCTGCAGGTTCGCCAACGTCGCTGCTGCATCGCCCTCGACATAGATCGTGGGTCGGACCAGCAAGAACCCGAGGATCCCCGTGACGGCCAGGCCCAGGTACCAGGCGCCGGCGGCCCGAGCGGTCCTCACCTGTTCAGTCATGGCGACTCCCTACGACGAGGTCGGTGCTGTGCTCGCTGTGCGTCGTCAACGTAACGCGGCCACGTGCCGTGAGGCAGTAGGCACCGATCCGCACGCTCACACCCATGACTGCCACCCTCCACGTTCAGTCGGTTCGACGGTGCGGGGTCATGTACGGCATCGCCTCACCGGGGCTCACCTACCGCAGCGGTCCGGACGCTCCCACGGCCAGTCGGTAGCAAGCCAGTCAGCCACCGTGTCGGCGAGCGCCACGTCGAGGTCCTTCCGGTCGGCACGTACCCACGACTGGACGGTGACATCGTGACCCTCGCGCTCGGGTGGATACAGGTAGACGCAACCGACCACATCACCGTCTCCGGGATCCAGGACGGTGAAGGTGAAACCCCTGCCCGCCGCGAAATCAGCATCGTGACGGCGCAGGTCCCGGGCGTTGTCCTCCAGCGACATCCCCTCGAGTGGCGGCCAAGAACCGTCCGGGTAGCCGGGCGTCGAGCGGATGTGCGCGATGCTCGACGTCCACGCGGCGTGGTCCGCCCGGTTGTGCCGCTCGCCGAGCGGCTCGAGGTGGAACCCATCCGTGAGCAGCGATGTCGGCGGATCGAACTCAGCTGGGACGAAGGGTTGTGGCTCCATCCAGTGAAGGTACTCGGCTCGGCGGCACTGCACGGCGCCGATCGCGTTGATGATGGTGGTGTGACCGACAGTCTGCGATTGCCATCGCCACCTCGTCGCGTTCCGGATGTGGAGGACGACTTCGTGCGTGGCCGGCGTCCCGACGGTGGTGTGCTCGGTCTTCGCCGACGAGCCGTTCTGGGTCGCCCGACTGCCACCACCGGACGCGGAGATCGTACGTCCGCGTGAACATCACGGTGCGGCGATATCGATGTGGAGGCGCCGCAGGGTGTGGGTTCAATCGCGGGCTTCGGCGATTCGAGCTTCCAATTTGTCGATCGCCATCGCCCAGCCCTGAGCGCCTGGCGAGTCAGCGGGTACGCCGATGTGGGTCATCACCATGCCGGTGTGGTCTCCGAGGTCGGTGAGCTGGACGACGATGGAGGTCTCCGTTGGCGCGCCGGCGGGCATTCCGGCCTGTTCGGCGGTCATGGTGTTGCCATCGGCGTCGGCCATGGACTCGGTGTAGACGAGGCGAGTCTTCGGGTCGACTTCTCGGTACTCGCCGACGAAGAACATCTCCATCGGACCATCTGGGGTCTGCATCTTCATGGCGATGTGTCGACGGCCACCGACCTGGACGTCCATGTCGGCGCGCGGGATCTCGGCGCCCATCGGGCCGTACCAGCTGGCGAAGTGCTCCGGTTCGGTCCACATCGCCCAGATCAGATCGATCGGGGCATCGAAGGTGCGTTCGATCTGGACGTCTTTGGTCTCGGTCATGGTCACTCCTTCTGGTTGGTGCTCTGCTGGATGTTCTGGACGTAGTTGTCCATGCGGTCGAAGCGGTCGTCCCAGATGTGGCGGTACTGCTCGGTCCAGTCGGCGACCTGGGCCAGTGGTGCCGCGGCGATCGTGCAGGGCCGAAACTGGGCTCGCCGGCTCCGGGTGATGAGCCCCGCCTGCTCGAGCACCTTGATGTGCTTGGAGATGGCGGGCAGGGTCAGGTCGAAGGGCTCGGCAAGATCGTTGACACTCGCTTCTCCAGCGGCGAGACGAGCGAGAATTGCGCGTCGCGTCGAGTTGGCGAGTGCTGCGAAGGTCTCGTCCAATCGCGCGTCCTCGCGGGTTGCGGTCGCTGATCGCATGTCGACATCATCCCCGTTAATTTTCCAAGCAGGTTTAATAACTGATATAGAAAGTATGCGGCCGATGCCGACGTGTCAACGTGCATCGCTTCGCGCGATCAGACCTGCTGCTCGAGCTTGACTCCCTCGCGGCCGTCATCGGCGCCGGGTTGCTGCTCGAGGGCGTCCCGGTCGTGGTCACCGAATGAGGATCGTCTAGTGGCACGCACCGAGTGACGGTCCCGCACCGGTACGCGCCACCGTAGGCGAGCGGGGCTCTCGGTCGATCACGGGGAGGGGCAGGCGCACAGCAGACCTGCGCCAGATGTCGGCACACGCTGACAGACTCGGGGCGTGTCCAGGACGTCCCGCATCGAGCCCTCCAGCGACGTCGTTGCCCGGGTGGCGTCCACCGCGTTGGCTCTGCCCGACGCCTACGAGGAGGACGCCTGGACCGGCGTTCGGTGGCGGGTCCGGAAGAAGACCTTCGCCCACGTGCTGGTCGCCCAGGAGGGCTACACAGCGGCGTACCGCGACATGACCGGGGTGACCGAGCCAACCACAGTGCTGACCTTCCGATCCTCCGGCGACGAGCTGTTGGCCCTGGCCAACGCTGGGCCGCCGTTCTACCAGCCGCCGTGGTCGCCCACCGTCGTCGGCATGGTGCTCGACGACCAGACCGACTGGGACGAGGTGGCCGAGCTCGTGACCGAGAGCTACCGGTTCTGCGCTCCCCAGAAGCTGAGGCACCGACTGGATCGATGACGTCGCGCGAGTGTCGAGGGTCGAACAACGTGACCCAAGTGCGGTCCTTCGTCGTGATCCCCACAGCAGACCCCGGCTGTGGCACGCTCGCGTGCCGATCCTCATTCGGTTTCCCGCTCTGGCAGGTCGGGGCGGCGGTGATAGTCGCTGGCTTCGCTGGTCCACCAGGCCTGCGTCGTGCGCAGGTGCGTGGGTGGGTCGATCGTGCCGGCGCAGATCGAGACAGTGTCCGGCAGCTCTGGCGATCGCCAGAACAACGAGGACCCGCAGTGAGCGCAGAAGGCGTACTCCGCCTCGGGCACAGGGTCGTACCAACGCAGGTTCGATCCCGCGTCCTCCACGGTGAGATCGCCGGTCTTGGCCGCAGTGGCCGCCATGTGGTGACCGGTGAATCGTCTGCATCTGTGGCAGTGGCAGTTGAAGACCGAGCGAAGCTCCCCGGAGACCCGGAACGTGATGGCGCCGCAGAGGCACCGCCCAGTGGCAGTGTTCATGCACCCCATCATCGGCGTACCACACGCAACCGAGGCCTTCGGGATCCGCGGCGAACGCCCTCGACAGACCCTCGGCTTCGTACACGATCACCGGGACCCGCCGGGGTGTCGCGCTGAGCACCGGAACCCGCCACGGCGTCGGGGCGGGTCAGCGGAACACGGCCTGGCTGTCGATGGTGGGGATCGTCAGCGACGAGCCTCGTATGACTTTGCTCAGCGAACCCTCGGCGATGTCGACCGTCCCGGGGTTGCCGGGGACCGCCCAGATCGTGTTTGAGCTCTGTACACGCAGGCCGATCCGGTGACCGGCGGCAACGGTGTAGTCCTGCGGCAGCATGTGCACCGAGGCGTCCAGCCAGCGCCCGGTGGACGGTTGGTCGGTCCTCAGACCGTTGCGGTAGTCGAGGTGCAGGAAACCGCGCTCGATCGTGCGCGTGGTGCCGTCGGGTGCAATGTCGACCAGCACCGGCGTCAGGTGCATCGTCTCGTTCGAGACCCTGACCTTCGCATCGAAGACCGCGGAACCGACCAGACGGGTGGCCCTCGCGACGGGCGCTGACTGGTAGCTGAGCCCGTTGACCAGCGGGGCCTCCTCGAGAGACGTACCGGTCTCGGTGTACGACGCAACCTGCCCGGAGCGGTCCTCCCGGCTGGCAAGTCGGCCGCCTTCGCGCAGCCACAGTCGCGTGCTGCGAGTGCTCGGCAACGGGTAGTCGGCTTCCGTCGTGAACTCACCGGCCCCGGCACTGGTGCGGCCCTGGGTGATCACTGGACCCTCGTTCGCGATCCCGGTCACCGTGCCCTGGAGCGTCTGGGCGAAGAAGCGCTCCAGAAGGTCGTTCCAGTGCGGGCTGTTCGTGCCACCGGAGTGCGAGCCCTGGGTCAGGTGCATGATCTTGAACGGGACACCCTCGACGGCTCGGGTCCCGGGTCGGTCGACCGGGATCTGCCGGAAGAGCTCGGTGCCCTCCTCCTGCTTGACGTTGTAGTCCTGCCAACCATGCGCCAGCAGCACGGCCGCGCGGAAAGCACGAGCGTCCTTGCGGTAGTCGCGCTGCAGCCAGAACTTGTCGTAGTCAGGGTTCCGGTTGTACCCCTCCTCGGTGTGCTCGACCGCACCGCACTCGGCGGCCTTGTCGCGGATCGTGTCGGCGAAGGTCTGCCCCATCGGGTCGGCCGCGACCGTCTTGGCGAAACCGAAGTCGAAAGCGAGTGGGGTGTCGAAGCCCTCGTCTGAAGGCACCTTCGAGTTCAGGAAGTAGCGAACGCCGTTGCCGTAGGCGTAGCCGTACCAGCGGCTGATCCCGGCGATCGGCACGATCGCCTTCAGCTCGGGCACGTCGTCGCCACGGGCGGCCACCATCGACGCAGTGGTGCCGTTGTACGACCCGCCGATCATCGCGACCTTGCCGTTGGACCACTCGCGGTCCGCAAGCCACTTCACGACATCGACGCCGGACTGTTGTTCCTTGGGGCCGCCGTAGTCCCAGCACCCGCTGGAACCACGGGTGCCGAGCACGTCGGCGACCGCACGGGCGTAGCCCTTCGGCACGAACGTCTCGCCCACCGAGTCCCGGGCGGTCTCGGGCTCGCTGAGAGAGTTGTACGGCGAGTAGGTCAGGATCACGGGTTGCTTGCGCGCGTCGTACGACGCATCCCGCCAGATCTCGACGCGGATCACGGCATCGCCGACAGTCGGCACGTACTGCACCTCGTACACCTGGTCGGACTCCGCGGCGACGGCCTGCTTGGTCGTCGACTCAGCCGCGACTCCGGCGACAGCGAGTGTGGCTGCGACTGCTCCGCTGAGAAGCAGGGACATGGCTTTGTTGGCCTGCACGGTCACTCCCTCGGTGAAGATGGTTCCGAATACCCAACGAGCAGCTCGGGCACACGTCACCCTCGAACCCGGATCCATCCGATGAGCACCTGGATCGCCTGCTCATGGTCGGGCCGATGGAGGCCAAATGTCAGCGCGGACTGTTCTGGCGATCGGCAGAGCTGCCGGACACCGTCTCGATCTGCCCCGGCGCCATCGACCCACCCACGCACCTGCGCACGACCCAGGCGTGGTGGACCAGCGAAGCCGGCGACTTATCACCGCCGCCCCGACCTGCCAGAACTGAAGACCGAATGAGGAGTGGCAGGGAGGGAACGATCAAGAGCCGAGCGTCACGGTCTCCGCGTCGGCTGCTTGGCGAAGCTGACCACCTCGGCGGTGAACGCGCTGGCCCGTTCGAGCATGACCATGTGTCCGGTGCCTTCGAGGACGACGGTGCGCGCGCCAGGCACGGATTCGGCGAACCTCGCGAGTTCGGTCAACGGGGCGATCGCGTCGTGGTCGGCGCCGATCGCGAGCACGGGGCAGCTGACCTGGGTGAGCCACTGCCCGGGGCGCAGCCTGCCGGCTGCTCGGGCGGTGGGCAGGACGCCGCGGGCGCCGACTCCGTCGACCAGCAGAGCAACGCTCTCGGACGGGAGCGCCTCCGGACGGTGTAGGTATGGCCACAGGACGAGGCGGCGCAGTCGCGGGTGCTCGATGAGTCGGTTTCGCAGGAACGCAGGGACGGGCAGGCCCGCTGTGAGTACCTCGAAGTAGGTCGCCACGACTGTCGCGGGACGTCTGAGCAAGTTGTAGCCGGCGCGCTGCATGCCGAGCACGGCGGCGAAAGCCTGCACGGTGCCGGCGGCGAGGACGACCGCGCCGACCAGTTCGGGATGACGGTGAGCGAGACGTTGGGCCACTGGCCCGCCGAGCGAATGCCCGACGAGGACGACCTTGGGCAGGTTCAGCTGCGTGACCAGCTCGGCGATCGCGTCGGCGAAAGCATCGATCGAGTACCCACCTGACGGCGGCCCGGAACGGCCGAAACCAGGCAGGTCGACGGCAATGACACGACCGTGCTCGGCCAGCTCGGGGACGTTCTCCATCCAGTGCTGCCAGCGCCCTCCGAGGCCGTGCGCGAGGACGAACACCAGCCCGTCCGGCCCAGGGTCGCCGTAGTCCAAGTAGTGCAGGCTGGACCCGGCGACGCCAGCGGTGTGCACGTGCCGGTGCCAGTCCACCTCACCTCGTGGTCGTCGCCCCGGCCGGCCGTAGTCGCCGTCCAGCGGGACGATCCTCCACGGCTGGCTTGTCGACGTCATGGAGCGATCATCTATCTGGTCGGAGGTGCGAGCAGTCCTGCACGAGCATATTTCGCGCCTGGTCCGGACGGCGTCAGAATGCGGCGGGTTCAGCTGTAGGCGTCGGCGGACTACGTGAGCTCGTAGCTGTTGCTCTACACCTCGAAGACGATGCCGAAGGGGTCCTCGAGCTAGCACGCCCGGGCCAGGACGTTAGCAGGGTCGCCGGTGGCGAGTGGAACGTCGTGTCGGCGATAGTGAAGACGGTCGCAGGTGGTGGGTCAGCACGAACGCGGCGGCTCGTCGCCCCACCGACCCAGCCGAGAGGGAGTCCGCATGCAGATCAACCAGACCGCCGTGTCGCTCAACGTCCCGAGGACGTGGCGGCCTCCGCCGAGTTCGCGCGGACCCACTTCGGCTTCGCCGAGCAGATGGCTGCCGAAGGCTTCGTCTCTCTCGCCCATCCGACCGCCGGTGTGAACCTGGTATTCCTCGCGACGGGCCTGTCGACGTTCAAGCCCGCGGAGATCGCCGGCCCGGCCGGACAGGGCCTGCTTCTCGCGTTCGTGGTTGACGACCTCGACGCAGAGTTCGAGCGCATCCAGGCCGGCGGTGCCCGAGTCGTGACGCCACCGGAGACCGAACCGTGGGGCGAGCGGTTCTGCCAGTTCGGCGATCCGAACGGCTTGGTGTGGCAGCTTGTCGAATGGTTGACGGATCGTCCGGATCGTGAGGGCAGTCGTCAAGGGCGAGGACGCGTCCGAGCGCCGTCAGGCAGATCGCGTCGACCGAGGGGGGTTGCCGCGCCTGCGCGCGGACAGGTCCGACGGGCAAGTCACGCGAGATCACTTGCAGCAGCGGTTGCACGTGAGCCCGGTGTCGCTCGCATGCCGACGCGGCCCGCACCTGGTGCGGGCCGCGTCGAACGCCTACCCCGCGGCGACCGTGCCGATGACGTCGCCATCGGAGGCGGTGCCGTCGAGCACCAGCCAGCCGATGCTCGTCCCGGTCACCTCGCCACCCACCGAGATCGTGTAGTCGGCTCCCGCCTCGAGGACATCGGAGGAGTAGATGTAGGACTGCGAGGCCTTCAGGGTGGTGAAGGACGCGATCTGCGTTTCATCGCCATCGGTGATGGTGATGGGCGTGTCCGCCGGCACGACGGCGCCGAAGGTGAGCGCGAGAGTGGCCTGCGTGGAGCCCTCTCCGGGCGCGACCGCCATGGTGGCCATGCCGTTCGCCGCGAGCGTGCCGCCGGAGATCGTGAAAACGTCGTCCACGTCGAGGGCACCGTTGCGAGCGTCGTCCGTGCCGGAGACCACCAGGGTGCCGCCCGTCATGGCCATGGCCCCGTTGACGTCCACGCCGTCGCTCGTTGCGTCGACCACGTAGGTGCCGCCGCTGAGCTCCAGGAGCCTGGTGCCGTTGTCCGCCTCGGCGGGACCGCCGAAGCCGCTGCCCTCCATCGCGGACACCGTGAGTGACGCGAGATCATCGACGGGGTCGGTCGTCTCGGCCTGACCGCCAGGGCCCCCGCCGCCGCCCATCGTGTCACCGGCCGGTGGGGCCCCACCGCCGGGCGGACCACCATTCGGGCGGCCACCCACGTCCGCACCCGCCGGGGTCGGCTTCCGGGTCCGTCGTCTGTGTCGGCGGCCGTGTCCGTGAGCCCTTCGACACCCCCCGAGACGTTGATGCCGTCATCGGTGGAGACCACCGAGACCTCGCCGCCGGAGAGGTACATGTACGCACCCTCGATGCCCTCGACGCTCTCGGTGATGCTCACGTCTCCACCCGCGATGCGCAGCACGTTGTCGGAGTGGAGACCGTCGTCGCCCGCGGCGATGGTCAGGTCTCCGCTCAGCACCGTGACCTGGCGTACGGCGTCGACAGCGTCGGACCCAGCCGTGAGGTCCACGGGCGGCTCCTCCGGACCTCCTGACGGCCAACCGCCCGCCGACTTCGCGGGTGGGCCAGCGTGAGAGAAGATCAAACCATGAGCACCAAGAGACGGGTCCCGCCGCAGGACGCGATGTTCCTGTGGACCGAGACGCCCGAGACGATGATGCACGTGGCCTCGCTGATGCCGTTCACGCCACCGGCTGGTGCGGGACCGACGTACCTGCGGGACATCCTCGACGAGGCGCGCGAAGACCCGATCACCTCGCCGTGGAACATGAAGCTGACTCACCCGTTCCTGCTGCGCCACCCGGGGCAGGCATGGGTCGAGGACGAGAAGTTCGACTTCGACTACCACGTACGCCGTTCCGCGCTGGCCAGCCCGGGCGACGAGCGCGAGCTCGGCATGCTGGTCTCGCGGCTGCACAGTCACCAGCTCGACTTCACCCGACCGCCGTGGGAGCTGCACGTCATCGAGGGTCTCGAGGGTGGTCGGTTCGCGCTCTACGCCAAGGTGCACCACGCCCTGGTGGACGGCTTCACTGCGGTGAAGATGCTCGGTCGCTCGCTCTCGGAGGACCCGGAGAGCAACGACGGGAAGTTCTTCTTCAGCCTCGAGCCGCCGAAGCGTTCCAAGCCGCCGAAGCAGTCGGTCTCCCTGGTCCGCGCAGTGAGTGGCACAGCCACAGGGGCAGCCAAGAGTGCGCTCGGTGCGGTCGGGTCCGCGGCCGGTGTGGCCAAGGCCGTCGCCAAGCTCGAGCTCAGCCGCGGCGAGGAGCACAAGAACCTCAAGGGCGGGTGGAGCGCGCCCGACTCGATCCTCAACCAGCGCACGAGCCGGACTCGCCGGTTCGCCACCCAGCAGTTCGCCACCTCACGGTTCAAGGCCATTGCGAAGGCGTCGGGCGGCACCTTGAACGACGTGGTGATGACGGTCTGCGGCGGCGGGCTTCGCGCCTACCTCGACGAGCTCGGCGAGCTGCCGGAGAAGCCGCTGGTGGCGTTCGTGCCGGTCAACATCCGCGAGGGGGGAGACGAGGGCGGCGGCAACAAGGTCGCCGTACTGATGGCCTCCATGGGGACCCACGTCGAGGATCCAGCGCTCCGGCTGGAGGCGGTGATGGACTCGACCAGGCTGGCGAAGAAGCAGATGGCCGGGTTGGGACAGCTGCCCGCGCTGGCCTACTCCGGCTACCTGCTCGCTCCGGGCGTCGCACAGACGATGGCCGCGATCGCAGGTGTCAAGAACCCGCTGCCAACCACCTTCAACCTGGTGCTCTCCAACGTGCCCGGTCCCACGAAGACGCTCTACCTGCGCGGATCGCGTCTGGAGGCGGTCTACCCGGTTTCCATCCCGGCTCACGGCATGGCGCTGAACATCACCCTGGAGACCTACGCCGACACGCTGAACTTCGGCTTCATCGGGGACCGGGAAGCGGTGCCGCACCTGCAACGGCTCGCTGTCTACACCGGTGAGGCGCTGACCGCACTCGAGCGTGGCCTCGGCCTCCCGTCCGGCGCCGACAGCGGCGTCACCGTCCCCCCTGTGGGATCGTCCAAGCGAGGGGAGAGGGCCGCAGCGGGCGCGTCGTCGAAGACCCGCAGCGCGCTGGCCAAGCCTTCGAAGAAGCGCACCGCGAAGAAGAGTGCAGCGACCAAGAGCCCTGCGAAGGAGAGCGCTGCCAAGAAGAGCACTGCCAAGAAGGGCGCCGCGACCAAGAGCAGCACTGCCAAGAAGAGCACCGCGAAGAAGTCGGCGTCGCCGAGGATGGACACGGGCTCGAGCTGACCACGCCAAGACGGGTGCCGGCGAGTAGTCCGGCCGGTGCCAGCAGGACGCTGCGATCGGGCGGGGTGACGAGTCCCGAGGTGCGGCGAGCATCGGCCGGTGGCTGCAGGACGCGGCGATCGGGCTGTGACGCGTCCGTCGCCGGTCGCAGCAGGACGCTGCGATCGGGCTGGGTGACGAGTCCTGACCTAGAAGATCGACCAACCGGTGCGCGTGGTGAAGAGATCCAGCGCCGCCAACCCGGCCGCGGAGTTCCCCGACGCACTCAGCCCTGGGCTCCAGACGCAGATGGTGCACACGTTCGGGATCACGGCGACGATGCCGCCGCCGACGCCGCTCTTGCCCGGGAGCCCGACGCGATAGGCGAACTCTCCTGCGGCGTCGTAGGTCCCGCAGGTGAGCATCACCGCGTTGATCCGCTTGGTCTGGCTGGAGGTGAGGATCCGGGTGCCGTCCGAAAGGACCCCGTGCCGGGCCAGGAGGCCCGCCGTGAGCGCCACCTCGCGGCAGCTCATCGACAGCGAGCACTGCCAGAAGTACTGCTCCAGCACGGCGTCCACGGTGCTCTCGAGGTTGTCGTAGCTGGCGAGCAGGTGGGCCATGGCCGCGATCCGGTGACCCCGCTCGGCCTCGGAGCGGGCGATCAGGGTGTCCCCGTCGATGTCGGGGTTGCCGCTCTCGCGTCGCACCAGGTCGCGCATGGCCGCGGCGGCGTCGCCGGTCACCCGGTGCAGCCGGTCGGTCACGACCAGTGCACCTGCGTTGATGAAGGGGTTGCGAGGCCGGCCCTGCTCCTGGTCGAGCTGCAGCAGCGAGTTGAACGGGTTGCCCGAGGGCTCGCGGGAGACCCGCCGCCAGATCTCGTCGTCGTCGTGCGCCATCACCAGCGCGAGGCTGAAGACCTTGGAGATGCTCTGCACCGAGAATCGGGTGTCACAGTCCCCGACCGCATGGACCTGGCCGTCGTTCATCGCCACGACCATCCCGAACTGGTCGGGGTCGACGAGGGCAAGACCTGGGATGTAGTCGGCGACCGTTCCGGAGCCGACGTACGGCGCGACCTCCGCGCAGATCTCCTCGAGCACTGCGTCCAGGTCCATGTCGCCGATTCTGTCCCGATGGCCCTGCGATGCCCACGCCGCCCCCGTCAGTCTCCGAGCCCGGGCTACGTCGCGGTCGAGCCGGCATACCAAGCCCGGTCGAGTGCGATGATCGACGCAGGCTGTAGACGCGGCCTGAAACCATCAGCCCCGAGCGTTGTCCACAACCGGGGAAGACCCTGGGGGTTCACGATGGCTGTCACCGTCGACGGTTCGAGTCTGACCATCGACCAGGTCGACCGCGTCGCCCGACACGGCGAGGCGGTGAAGCTGGGCGCCGACGTGGTCCCTCGCATGACGGAGAGCCGCAGGCGGGTGGAACGGGTTCTGCGTCGAGGCGAACCCGTCTACGGACTGTCCACCGGCCTGGGGGAGCGAAAGCGGGTCCGCGTTGATCTCGCCGACATGAACGACTTCAACCAGCGCCTGATCGCGTCTCACCGGGTCGGTACCGGCGCCCAGGTCAGCGACGACATCGTCCGGGCGACGATGCTGTGTCTGCTGAACGGGTTCGCCACGGGCACGAGGGGAGTGCGCGCCCTGCTGGCCGAGCGGCTCGTCGATGTCCTCAACCAGGGGCATCAACCCAAGGTGCGCATGCTGGGCTCGGTCGGGGTGGCAGACCTGGCGCCGTTGGCCGATCTGGCCGCCGAGGTCTTCGCCGACACCGACCCTGCAGGCCAACGAGGGACTGGCGCTGGTGAACAACAACGCCTTCTCCACCGGGCTGGCGGCGACCACGTTGGCCGACGCTCGACGTCTGGTCGAGACCGTGACGATCGCCGGTGCGCTCGACCTGGAGGCGTTCGCAGCGAACCTGAGCATCCTGGATCCCACCATTGCGTCCGTGTGCCCCTATCCGGGACTCGCGGCCGAGACCGAAGCCCTGCGCACGGCGTTGCGCGACAGCCACCTGTGGCGCGATGGCAGCGCCCGCAACTTGCAGGACCCGCTGAGCTATCGCTCGATCGCGCAGGTGCACGGTGTGACCCGAGATGCGCTGCTCTTCGCCGAGACCCAGATCGGCATCGCGCTCAATGCCCACGACAGCAACCCGCTGGTCGTGCCTGGCGAGGACCGGGTGATCTCTGTCGGCTGCTACGACTCGCTACCGGTGTCCACCGCCCTGGACTTCTTGCGCATTGCACTGGCGCCGACCCTGACCTGCTGTCTGGAGCGCAGCGCCAAGCTCTTGCAGGCACCGTTGTCCGGCCTGCCCAGCGGACTGTCGTCGGAGCCAGGGCAGGCCGACAGCGGCCTCGCCGAGCTCCTGTGGTCGATGCACGCACTGACCGCCGAAGCGCGACACCTTGCTCAACCGGTCTCGTTCGAGATCGCGACCACCACCGCTGAAGAGGGAATCGCCGACCGCATCACGCTGGCGCCGTTGTCGGCTCGCAAGCTCGCCACACAGATCGACCTGGGTTGGCGCATCCTGTCCATAGAGCTGGTGGTCGCGGCACAGGCCGTCGACCTGCGCAACCCAACACGACTCGGCGACGGCGCCGCAGCTGCACACCGGCGAATCCGCGAGCAGATCCCCTTCGCCGGGCCGCACACACCATTTGCGACCGATCTCGAAACGGTCTTCGAGCTCGCCCGCAGCGGGACGCTGCTCGAGCACGATCAGCCAGGGTGAAGGTCTACCCATTGCTGTGAAGCGACCAGCAAACCGGAGGCCTCGTTTGGCGCTTTGTCCGCCTACGCGCAGACCAGTGCACCTGCCCACGCGCCGGCCCGCTGGATGTTTCGACCGAGTTGCTCCACGCTGGGGTTGTCACCCCCTGATGAGAGAAGGAAGCGCATGGGAATCGCTGACAAGGCCAAGAACGCTGCCGAGGACCTCGCCGGGAAGGCCAAAGAGGCCGCCGGCAAGGTAACCGACAACGAGAAGCTCGAAGCCGAGGGCAAGGCTGACCAGACCAAGGCCAGCGCCAAGAAGGCCGGCGAGGACGTCAAGGACGTCTTCAAGGGCTGACCCGAGCGCGTTCTGCGGGTCCCCTGCCGTCGAGGTGGGGAACCTGTAGGACCGGGGGGTTGACGTGACCACCGTGGCCTCCCCTTCGGCCAGGGTGTCGAGGACTCCGGCGAAGGCCTCATCGGCCGTCTACTGACCCTGGACGACTGGATCAAGGGCCCTGCCCGATGAGTGACGTGGTCGCGATCGACGGCCAACTGCCTCGATCGCCGCAGGTGTCCGGGCTATCCCTCGTCGTCGACTTCGACTGGCGCTCGCTGCGGTGTCTCGTGGGCGGTGTTCCGGCGTCTCGTCTGCCAGGCCTTCTTCGCCGCACGGCTGCGAATGCGATGCAACCGCTCCGCCTCCATCTCGACACGCTCGGCTTGCCGCCCCCTGCGTCGCTCTGCGTTGTCGGCCTTGCGTTGTTCGGAGGCCACAACCGATGCGGATCTCACCGGCCAGACGTAGGCCAAGTCCTCAGGGACGTCCATGAACAGCCCTGAATAGTGCTCGCGATCCTTGCGAACGAGCGCGGACTGGTGGCTGCGGTGCACCGCCTCGTCGCCGAGCCACCAGGGCAGAGCGCCCGCGACAGCAAGCTCGGACTGGGTGCGCACTGCGTCGATGCCGGCTGCCCGAAGATCCGTGGCGATCGTGAGCGCGCAGGTGTCGGCGAAGCCGAGCTCGGTCCAGGCCTCGCAGCACGCGAATCCGTATCTACCGAGAGCCTCTTCGAACCCCTTCCACATGAGGACGGCCGGGTGGCTCTTCCACCCGTAATCGGGTCTGGTCAGTGCTCGTACGACTTGGATGGTCTCCACACGCTGCTTGCCGAGCCGCTTGTGATCGAGGGCTCGCGCCGAGCGCTCGAAGTCGGAGTAGGGCAAGAAGGTCTGCACCGCTTCATTGTGCCCGCGAACCGAGGATCAATGCCTCAGGAAGTGCGAGCGCACCGATGTCAGTCGGCGTTCGGCCACGGCTAGCCTTCGTTCATGGGACCCGAGGCCACCGAACTACTCGACGCTGTCATCGACGCGGTCCCCAGGCTGCTGGGCGCGGTCTCCATCGTCGTCATCGGCTACGTGCTCTCGCGGGGCGTTCGTTGGTCACTACGTCACCTGCTCAGGACCCGCCGAACCCCGAGCTTCGCGACGGTCATGAGCAAGTTGGCCGGATGGATCCTGCTGTCCTTCTCCGTCATCGTCGCAATCGTTGTGGTCTTCCCATCGGTGAAACCAGTGGACATGCTCGCCGGGCTCGGATTCTTCTCCGTGGCGGCCGGATTCGCGTTCAAGGACATCTTGGAGAACCTGCTCTCCGGACTGCTGCTGATCCTGCGCCAGCCCTTTCGCTCCGGAGACCAGATCACCGTGGGCGAGATCTCCGGCACCGTGCAGGCGATCACCATCCGCGAGACCCGCCTCAAGACCTTCGACGGACAACTGGTGCTGATCCCGAATCGCGACGTCTACAAGGCGGTCATCACGGTGCGCACGCACTTCGCGAGTCGCAGGGTCGACTTCGTCGTGGGCATCGCCTACGAGAACGATGCTGGAGAGGCGTGCCGAATCATCCAGACCGCGCTCGCCGTGGACATGCCCCGCCTCGAGGCCACGCCAGCACCCGAGGCCGTCGTCACCCAGCTGGGTGTCTCCACCGTCGACATCGAAGCTCGCTTCTGGTGCAGTCCTGAGCAACATGACGTGGTCCTGGCCACCGACTCGGCGATTCGGGCGGTGAAGACCGCCCTGGATGGCGCAGGCATCGAGATGCCTGCCGACATCGTCGTCTTGCAGGCGACTCCGAGTCTGAGAGCGGCGATCTCAGGCGAGGCACAGGTGACTCCGGGGGGCGGTGTGCGGGCCACCGGTGCGTCGGGCGAGTGATGGTGCGGGTGGACGCACGCAAGCCGGCTACGGCCGAACGTCGGACCCGTCTCGCGGCCGCCCCGCAGGGGATCTAGAAGTCGTCCTTGCGCCGCAGCCGACCCGACCGTCCGTCGGGGTCGTGCAGGTGGACGTACGGCAACGTGGCGATCGCACGAGCCAGCGGTCCGAGCGCGGGAGGCTCGATCCTGCGAAGGCGCCCCGCCGGTCGGGGTCCGATCCGGCCGCCGTCCCACCACTCATCCAGGCGGGCCGCACTCGCTGCGTAGGTTTCGAACATGTCCGCCGGCTCGAGGCAGTCAGTCATGTCAGACAGATCAGCCGCGGCTCTGTCCAGGTGCTCGGCGGCCAAGGTCAGTCGAAGTCGTCGGCCGTACTCGCGTCTCCCCGTCGATCACCACTGCAGAGAGCTCGGAGTCATGGGTCCACGAGCGCCGGTTGAAGTTGTCGGAGCCGATCGTGGTCCAGGTGTCGTCGATCACGCAGGCCTTGGCGTGCACGTAGACAGGTGTGCCCGCATGATTCTCGAGGCCGTAGATCGCGACTCGGTCTGGATACTTGCGCAACAGGCCTTGCATCGCTCGGCGCCGACCCTCCAGCTGGGGCAGCCGACCCAGCACGCCTTCCAGGTCGGGGTACAGGGGCACCACCCCGACGATGAACAGGTCAGGATGCCGCTCCAGGGCGTCGGTGAACATCTGCGCGACATGCCGCCCCCACAAGTACTGGTCTTCGACATAGACCAGGCGACGGGCGCGCTCGATCGCCTTCGTGTACCCGCGCGCCACACTCCGCTCCCCGCCCCTGGCGAAGGGGTAGTCCCTGCTGGACGGGAGGTTCGCGTACGTGCGGAGCAGCTGCACCACGTGCGCTCCACCGAGGACGGGTGGTGGCGGTGGTAGCTGAGGTGGGAGCGGGCTGGGCATCGGACCCTGCGTGGCAGGGCTGCTGCTTCGCCGCAGTCCCCACCAGCGACGGGGACTGCCATCCAATGGAGCGGGGTCCTCCCAGCGCTCCCGGAAGACCGTCTCGACGTCGTGCACGGCCGGCCCGGAGATCTCGGCCTGGATGTCGTGCCAGGGTGGGGTGGCCCCGTACTCTGCGGCCATCTCGAAGGGCTGCGGGTCGCCGCCGTGGCGGGCGTCGTCCCGCCGGGAGTGGCACAGATCTATACCCCCCACGAACGCCACGTCGCGCGTCGCGTCATCCCGGTGCCGCAGCACCACCAGCTTCTGGTGGTGCGAGCCACGGTTCCGGACCCGCATGTCCAACCACGCCTCGACACCGTGGGCCCGTAACCGCTCCCCGAACTCCGCGTTGTCGCCCTCCCCGGCATCGGCCACCGCTGCGACTTTGGAGTGCCACACGAGGCCGCGTACGTCGACCCCGCGTGCGGCGGCCCGGCCCAGCACGGCCAGGATCTCGCTGCCAGGCTCGCCGGTGAGTCGCTCGTCGGCGTCGCCCTGCCAGTCGGCGAAGACGATGAAGTCTCCGGCCCCGGTGGCCTCGATCCGCTCGTACAGCTCGGCGAAGTAGGTCGCGCCGTGGATCAGCGGCCGCACCAGGTTCCGCTCAGACCACGCCTGGCCCTGGTGGGCGTCATCGATCGTTGTCTGCTCGTTGCCGCGCTCGGCGGGAGTCAGCAGCCACTCGACGTCGTCGTCCGGAGAGGGCACGACCACACCATGGCACAACAAACGTGTCGGGCGATTGGCTGTCGAGCCCGGCGGTCAGACCTTGCCGCGCAGGATGCGCCTGAAGTAGGTCACCGGGAGGGCGTAGCGGTCCGCCAACCACGTGGTCCGTCGCGGGCGGACCAGGTCGGGGAAGGGAACCGATGGCGCCGGCCGACCCTCGCGATCGACTTCGACCAGCATGAGCTGGCGTCGCGCGACCGTGATCGGCATGACGGTGTAGCCGTCATAGTGCTCATAGGCAGCCGTGTCGGTGGCACGAATGTTGTGGGCCAGGACAGCGACCTGCTTGCGGAGCGCACCGCCCTGACGGCTTGATGCCGAGGTCGGCAACATCGCCCAACGCCCAGACCGTTGGATGGCGTCGATGTTGCAGCGTCAACGGGTCGACGTCCACCAGGCCGGCCTGCGTCACGCCGGCCAGATCGCTCTCGGCCACCCAGCCCGGCGCCCGGTAGTGCGGAACGACATGGGCGTAGGCAAGATCGTCCAGCTCGTGGTCACCCTCGGGAGTCGTCACCCTGATCCGTCGTTCCTCGAGGCGTGTGACCCGGGCGTTCCGCAGCACCTTGACGCCGTACGACGCCAACGTCTGCTCGAGCCGCACGTCGGCTTCCGGAACGCCGAGGGGTGTAGGTCCGGGGATGACCAGGTGCACGTCGAGATCTCGTAGCACCCCAGAACGTCGCCAGTGGTCACACGCCATGAAAAGCGGCTTGAGGGCAGTCGCGCCACAGGGGGCCGGCTCGGGAGGCATCGTGAAGACCACGCGACCTCCGACCAGGTCACGCAGCGCGGGCCACACCCGCGGCGCGCTCTCGACGACGAAGGTCGACCCGGCCCAACCGGCCGCGTACGACTCCGCCAGGCCGGGGGTGGCCTCCCAGTCCTCCTCGAGACCGGTGCAGACGACCAGCGTCGTGAAGCCGATACGTCTGCCGCCCAGCGTCAGAACGCTCGACTCGTCGACATCGACGGTCACGACCTGGTCGTGGATCCATGTGCAGTCTTGTGGCATCACCGCAGCCGCAGGCCTCTCCAGGGAGGCCATCTTGGCCTCGCCAGCGCCGACGTAGTTGAGCAGTGGCCGGTAGCGATGCACGGACTCGGACTCCACCACAGCGACGTCCTGTGCGCCGTCGCGAAGCAGTCGGGCGGCCAACGAGATGCCGGCGTTGCCACCTCCGACGATCAGTACCTCGTGATGCTCCATGCGGTCCTCCGAGTCGTTCCAGCCGTCACCTGAACCTAGCGGCGCGCGCCAACGAGTTCAGAGCTCGCTCGGGAGAACTAGGTGTCACCTCGTGGCTCAGGCACCCCCGTGCGCCACCGGTCTCGACGTTCTTCCTCGGGCCGCTCCCACCAGGGAACGCCTCGTTCGCCCAGTGCGACGTGGGCTGCCTGCACCCCGGCGCCCACGCCGTGGTGGGAACGTGTCAGTCACCGAGCTCATGGCGACGTCGCGCGACGAAGGACGAGAGCCGTTCCTCCAGCTCGGCGTCGAGCGCAGGTGCCTCGTAGGCGTCGAGGGTGGAGCGCCAGATCCGTCCCGCCCGCTCGGCCGTGTCGGGGGCGCCGTTGCGGGTCCAGCGCTCGAAGTTCTCGGTCGAGCCGAGCAGTGGCCGGTAGAAGCAGTCCCGGAACCGCTCCAACGTGTGCATCGCGCCGAGGAAGTGGCCCCCGTGGCCGACCTCCTCGTGCGCCCCGAAGGCCAGTGACTCCTCGTCGACCTCCAACGGCGTGAACTGCCGCCGCAACGTGCGCAGGATCTCGATGTCGAGGACTAGCTTCTCCGGGCAGGAGACCAGCCCGGACTCCAGCCAGCCGGCTGCTTGTACGACGAGGTTGGCACCCGCGCCGAACGCTGCCTGAAGGGTGTTGAACGCCTCGTAACCGGCCTGGGCGTCGACGACCTGGCTCGAGGTCAGGCCACCACCACCGGCACGCCAGGGCAGGTCGTAGCGCCTTGCCAGCTGACCCGACGCATAGAGGCCCTGGACCGACTCCGGCCCGCCGAAGGCCGGTGACCCCGACTGCATGTCGATGGTGGAGAGGAAGGAGCCCATCACCGACGGCACCCCGGGCTTGATCAGCTGCATCAGCGCGATCCCGGTCAGCACCTCGGCGGTCTGCTGCGCCAGCGCTGCCGGAACCGTCACCGGAGACATCGCGCCCATCAGCAGGAACGGTGTCACCACGACGGCCTGCCCCGCCTTGGCGTAGGCCAGCAGGGCCTCGAGCATCCGGGAGTCGTAGCGAAGCGGGGAGTTGACGTTGACGATCGTCATGATGGACGTCGTCGGAAGAGGGTCGGTGGAGCTCGCCGGCACGAACAGCTCCTTTCCGGCATGCACCAGCCGGGCGAACTCGATGCTGTCCTCGGCGTTGGTGGTCGACAGCGCCGACCCGAAGACCGGCTTGGAGGTCGACCTGGTCGCGGTGAGCAGCATCTCCAGGTGGCGGGAGTCCAGCGGCGAGTCGTCCGGCTCGATCACCGGCATCGTCACCATGTCGAGCTCCGGGAAGGAGTGCACCAGCTTGGCCATCAGCTCGTAGTCGGCCAGCGTGCCGTCGCGCCGTACGTCGCCGATCCGGAAGAACGGCGGGCCGGAGACCGACGCGAACACCATGTTGGTGCCGCCGATCGTCACGTCGTAGCGGGGGTCGCGAGCTCGCAGCTGGAACTGGCTCGGAGCGAGGGCCACCTGCTCGAGGACCCAGTCGGGATCGAAGTGCACGACCTCGCCCTCGACGCGCTGGCCCGCCTCCCGGAGGAGGTCCAGTGCCTCCTCGTGCATGAACTCGATCCCGATCTCGCTGACCAGTCGCCGCCAGCCTCCCTCGATGGTCTCGAGCGCGGCGGGGGACAGGACCTCGACGTAGGGGATGTCGTTGCGGAACATCAGGCGCCGCCTTTCCGTACGCGTGGACGCGCACCCTCAGGGTCATGGGGACTGTCCGGGATGACTCGCGCCGACGTGCGCTTCCCGACCACGTGGACGTCGAGCTCGGAGCCCACCTGCGCCAAGGCGCGGTCGACGTACGCCAGAGCCAGGCTGGTGCCCACGCTGTGTCCGTAGCCGCCGGAGGTCACGAAGCCGACTCGCGAGTTTCCGGACCAGATCGGGTCGAAGGTCATCGCCTCGGCATCGGCGCTGTCGACGGCGAGGGTGACCAGCCGCTGCGCTGCACCACGGTCCCGCTCCCGCAGGGCGGCGTCGCGGCCCGCGAAGGCGGGCTTGTCGAAGGCCACGAACCGGTCCAGCCCGCTCATCCCTGGTGTGTAGGCCCAGGTGAACTCGCGGGACCAGATGCCGAAGGACTTCTCCAGGCGCATCGAGTCGAGCGCCTCGTAGCCGAGCGGCACGACTGACAGCCCCTCGCCCGCCTCACGAAGTAGGCGGTAGACCCCCGCCAGCTCGGTTGCGGGCACGTTCAGCTCGTAGCCCAGCTCCCCAGTGACACTGAGTCGTCCAACGCGCACGCGATGGGGACCCAGGTCGAGCTCGGTGGCGTGCAGCCAGCGCAGGTCCTCCGCGTCCGGCGCAATGCGGGACAGCAGCGCCAGCGACTGCGGACCAGACAACGAGACACCGGCGACGTGGTCCGAGATGTCCTCGATCCGGACCGTCCCGTCGGTCGGGAGGCGGTCGCGGAACCACCGCAGGTGCCAGGCTCGCAGGTAGTAGGAGCCCATCAGCCAGAACTCGTCCTCGGCCCAGCAGGTCGTGGTGAGGTCGCCGGTCAGACGTCCCGAGTCGCTCAGCATCGGAGTCAACCGGATCCGGCCGGGCTCGGGTACGACGCCGGCCAGCAGCTCGTCGAGCCACGCCCGGGCCCCGGGCCCCTTGATCTCGTAGCGAGAGAACGCAGTCGTGTCCAGCATCCCGACGCCGTCGCGGGTGCCGCGCACCTCGGCTGCCACGACCTCGAAGGCGTTGCTGCGCCGCAGCGTCGGGGTCTCGGTGAAGTCCGGGTCAGCCGCGACGAAGTAGCGGGGGGTCTCCAACCCCCAGTTCACGGCGAAGTGCGCACCCTGGTCGACCAGCTGCTCGTGGATCGCGCTGACCTTCAGCGGGCGGCCCGCCGGGAGCTGCTCGTTGGGGTAGGTCATCACGAACCGACGCTCGTAGAACTGGCCGGTGGTCGCGGTGAGGTAGCCGTCGGCGCTGGCGAACGACCCGTAGCGGGCGACATCCATGCCGAAGACATCCTGTTCCGGTTCGCCGTGCACCATCCACTGTGCCAACGCCAGCCCGACGCCGCCGCCCTGGCTGAACCCCGCCATCACTCCGCACGCGACCCAGAACCCCGGCAGCCCGGCGACTGGACCGACCAGTGGATTGCCGTCCGGGGTGAAGGTGAAGGCGCCGTTCACCCAGGTCTTGATGCCCGCTGTCCCCAGGCACGGGTAGCGGGAGATCCCGGTCTCGAGTTGGGGCCCGATCCGGTCGAGGTCGGGGGTGAGCAACCGCATCCCGAAGTCCCAGGGAGCACCTGCGACGTGCCAGTGCTGCGGTTGCTGCTCGTAGACGCCCAGCAGCAGCCCCTGGCCCTCCTGTCGGAGGTACGTGCCGCCCTCGAGGTCCATCATCATCGGGAGCTCGCCGTCGTGGCCGGCGACCTCGGGAATGGGCTCTGTCACGAGGTAGTGGTGCTCCAGCGGCGTCACCGGCAGGTCCACCCCGGCCATGCGGCCCACGTTGCGGGCCCACAGACCGCCGGCGTTCACGACGTGGTCGGCGGTGATCGTGCCGTGCTCGGTGACCACGCTCCAGCCGCCGGGCCGCTGGTGCAGCTCGACCACACGGTTGTGCAGCACGACCTCGGCGCCACGCTTGCGCGCAGCGGCGACGTAGGCGTACGTCGTACCGGACGCGTCCAGGTGGCCCTCGTAGGTGTCGTACATGCCGCCGTAGATGCCGGCGACGTCGACGATCGGACACAGTTCCTTGATCTCGTCCGGTCCGATCAGGCGAACCGTCTCGTTGCCGATGGTCTGGAACAACGCCCACTGCGACTGCAGCCACTCCCAGCGTTCGGGGGTGCCCGCGAGGTTGATGCCGCCGGTCATGTGCAGGCCGCAGGACTGGCCGGTCTCGGCCTCGAGCTCCGCGTAGAGGTCGATCGTGTACTTCTGGAGTGCGGCCACGTTGGGGTCGCCGTTGAGCGTGTGGAAGCCGGCAGCTGCGTGCCAGGTTGATCCGGCGGTCAGCTCGGACCGCTCGATCAGGAGCAGGTCGCTCCAGCCGAGCTTGGCCAGGTGGTACAGGACGCTGCCGCCGACGACGCCGCCGCCGATCACCACGGCCCTGTAGTGGCTCTGCTTCACGAGTGCTCCCGTCCGGTGCTGCGTTGCCCGCGGACTCGGCGACCGGCGAGCCCTCAACCCAAGACGGTGTTGCTGCTGTCCGGGCTTGGCCGGCGTCGCCGACTGTACGCCGACAGGTCCAGGTTGATGTCGGATCGCGGCAGGTGAAAGCTGGCCGGGTTCTCGTCGTGATCGACGCCCGACTCACAGGTGTCGATGATCGCCCTCAGATAGCTGCCCACCAGGGGCGCGTTCTTGAACTGGTTGCCGCTCGTGCCGATCGCGACGTAGAAGCCGGGGAGGGCCGTCTTGTCGTAGATCGGGATCCAGTCGTCGGTGACGTCGTATACCGCAGCGATGCCGCGGGGGGTGTTCGGGACGCGGAGCTCCGGCAGTCGTCGCGCGGCGCGGTAGACCTGCGCCTCGTAGAGCGATCGGGTCACGGACGGGTCGTAGTCATCGGCATCCTCCAGCCACTCCAGCGGGTCGCACTCCGGTTCGGCCCCACCGACCAACAGCTCGCCGGAGGGAGTTCCTCGGAAGTAGGTGCCGAGGTCGACGTCGGCCACCAACGGGCCGGGCCGGTCAGCCACCGCGAACCCGGGCGGCGCCGGCACCGAGTGGGTCTCCACCCGCAGTGGGCGGGTGTGCACGGCGAAGTCCTCCGAGACGCCCGCCAGGTCGTTGACGTGGCCGGAGCTCGGCCCCGAGACGTTGACCACGACGGGGGCGTCGACCACGGTCCCGTCGGTCAGCTCGACCCCGGAAACACGGTCGTCCCGGCCCCGGATCCCGGACACCGTGGCTCGGAACTGGAACTGGACCCCGCGCCGCGCAGCCGACGTCGCCAGGTTGTGGGCGGCGAACGAGGGGTCGTCGATGAACCCGGAGTCGGGCGTGACGTACCCGCCGATCTCGCCCGAGGGGTCGTTCCAGAAGGCGTCGCTGTCGACGGGCTTCGGAGGGTAGTGGCGGGCCGGATCCAACCAGGGGTACGCATGTCGGATCTGCGCCGCGGTGAGCACGTCGTAGGGCACTCCTACCTGGTCGAAGAGGCCCAGCACCTTGGCCCGATCGTGGGCGGGAGCGTCGAGGCACAGGGATCCGGTGTGACAGAACCTCGCCACCGAGCCGTCCTCGTCGGGACCACCGAGGAACGCTTCCCACTCCAGCCAGGACCAGTGCGCCTCCCAGGCCGTCGCCACGCCGGCCAGAGTCGAGTAGTTGAACCGGATGATCGCCGAGGAGGCGCTGGTCGAGCCCTGCCCCGGGCCCGGGTTGCGCTCGACCACCAGCACCGAACGACCCGAGCCGGCCAGGGCGTGGGCCACGGAGCACCCGATGATCCCGGCGCCGATGACGACGACGTCCGCGGTGCGACGCATGGGCTCAGGCTAGCGGCGAGGGGTGACGAGTGCGGAACAACGGGCAGGCGCGCCCTAGGCTGCACGGATGAGCGACGTCGAGCACGAACGCAGGGCCGTCGAGCTGGTGATGGGCACCAAGCAGTACGCCGAGACGCTGGCCGCCCTCGTGGACCGGACCGGGCGAACCGACGCCGACCTGCGGGACGACTCGAAGACCGCGCTCGCCGAGATGGCGGCCCATGTGGACGAGTCGGCCTCGCGCGTGTGGGACCGGATGGGCCGGTGGTTGACGCGCTCCTACGAGGTCGACGTCGACACCAACAGACTGGCGGAGCTGGCCGAGCTGGGGCGACGACACTCGCTGGTGTTCCTGCCCAACCACCGCTCCTACCTCGACCCGCTGGTCCTGAGGGCGGCCATGACAGGGCACGGCTTCCCCCTCAACTACACCCTCGGTGGGATCAACCTCGCCATGTGGCCGCTCTCGGAGCTCGGGAAGCGCAGCGGGCTGATCTTCATCCGCCGATCCAGCCGTGAGGACCCGGTCTACCCGGCCATGCTCCGCCTCTACCTGGGGTTCCTGCTGCGTCAGCGCGCCAACCTCGAGTGGTACTTCGAGGGGGGGCGCACCCGCACGGGCAAGCTCCGCCCGCCGCGGATGGGGGTGCTGCGCTACCTCGTCGACGCCTTCCGCGCCAACGGCGACGAGTCCGACGACACCTACCTCGTGCCGGTCTCCATCGTCTACGACCAGCAGCATGAGGTCTCGGCCCTCTCGCGGGAGGAGAGCGGCGGGGCCAAGACGCCCGAGAGCCTCACCTGGCTCTACCGCTTCGCCCGCGCCCAGGGGCGGCGACGTGGGCGCGTCCACGTGCGGTTCGGTCCGCCGCTGTCCCTGCGCGAGTCCCTGGCCGATGCCGGCTCACGTGCCCATACCGATGACCCCACAGCGGTGGTGCCCCGCGTCGCGTTCGAGGTCGCCCACCGCATCAACGCCGCCACGCCGATCACCCCGTCCGCGCTGGTGGCCTTCGGGCTGCTCGACAACGACGGTCGGGCGATGACCCTGGCCGAGACGCTCGGCGTCCTCGAACCGCTGGTCGCCTACGTACGCCGCCGCCAGCTGCCGCTCACCGCCGATGTCGATCTCGGCCGCCCCGAGGGGCTGCGCAAGGCGCTGGCGACGCTCGTGCGCGAAGGCGTCGTGGTCGAGTACGCCGGCGGGCTGGAGCCCGTCTACGCGATCGCGCCCGACCGGCAGCACGAGGCGGCGTTCTACCGCAACACCGTGACGCACTACTTCATCGACCGTGCGATCCTCGAGGTGGCGCTCGTGCAGGCAGCCGACGAGGGCCCCGACGTCGACGTCGTCGCTGCCACCTGGGCACGTGCCCTGGCCCTGCGCGACCTGCTCAAGTACGAGTTCTTCTTCGCCACCAAGCGCGAGTTCGACACCCAGCTGCGCTACGAGACCGACCTGATGCTCCCCGGCTGGGCCGAGGCCAGCGCCACACCCAGCGACATCGTGGAGCAGCTCGCCGGCTCCCATCTGCTACTGGCGCACCGGGTGATCGGCCCGTTCCTGGAGGCCTACTCGGTGGTGGCCGACCGTCTGGTCACGCGCGAGCCCGCCGCCCCCCTGGACCGCGACGGGCTGGTCGCCGAGAGTCTCGGAGTCGCCCACCAGCGGTGGTTGCAGCACGACCTGCACTCGCCGGAGTCGATCTCCAAGGACCTCATGGGTGGCGCGCTCAAGCTCGCCGGCAACCGCGACCTCCAGGGCCCAGGGGGAGACGAGCTCCGCCAGTCACGTCAGCGCTTCGCCGATGAGCTGGCCGCAGCAGTTGATGCCATCGCCGTGGTGCGTTCCCACGCCGTGGAGGACTGATCCGTGGCCGACATCGACGACCTCCTCACCGCCGTCGCAGCCGGACCACAGGGCCCTGAGGTGGGCGCGTTCTTCGACTTCGACGGCACCCTGATCCACGGGTACTCGGCGGCGCTCTACTTCCGGCAGCGGTTGGCGAGCAGGGCGGTGAGCCCGCGGGAGCTCATCGGCACCCTCGTCGAGGTCTTCAACATGCAGCAGCGCGGTCACGACGTCACACGCCTCGTCGGCGTCGGCCTCGGCGCCCTGCGTGGCACCGCCCTGACCGACCTGGAGGAGATGGGCCAGCAGCTCTTCCGCTCACGGATCTCCGGTCAGCTCTATCCCGACGCCCGCCGACTCGTCCGGGCCCACCTGCGCGCCGGTCACACCGTTGCTCTCGCCTCGTCGGCCACGAGGTTCCAGGCCCAGGCTGCCGCGGAGGATCTCGACATCGAGCACCTGCTCGTCACCGAGGTCGAGGCCCTCGACGGGATCGTCACGGGGCAGGTCGACGGACCGATTCTCTGGGGACCCGGCAAGGCTGCGGCCGTGGTGGCCTTCGCCGAGGAGCGGGGTCTGGACCTCGGCGAGTCCTACGCCTACGGCAACGGGGGAGAGGACGTCTTCTACCTCGAGACCGTGGGGCGACCCCGGCCCCTCAACGCCGACAGCACCCTGACCCAGGCCGCTGAAGAGCGCGGCTGGCCGGTGCACCGGCTGCACCGCCAACGGCGCCTGACCCCGGCCAACGTCGTCCGCTCGGCCGCGTCCTTCGCGGGCCTGGGCGCAGGGGTGGCTGCGGGGCTGGGGATGGGGCTGGTCAACCGGGACCGACGTACGGCGCTCACCGTCGCCGCCGCGATCAGCTCCGAGCTCGCGCTCGCCGGTGCGGGCGTCTCGCTGGAGGTCGAGGGCCAGGAGAACCTGTGGCTCTCGCGCCCGGCGGTCTTCGTCTTCAACCACCAGAGCCAGCTCGACGTGATCATCCTCGCCGCGCTCCTGCGCCGCGACTTCACCGGCGTCGCCAAGAAGGAGCTCGCCAAGGACCCCACCTTCGCCGCAATGGGCTGGCTCGCCGACGTCGCCTACGTTGACCGCACCGACAAGGTCGCCGCCCGCGAGGCACTCGCGCCGGCCCTCGAGAGCCTGGAGACAGGCACCTCCCTGGTGATCGCCCCCGAGGGCACCCGCTCGCCCACGCCGCGGTTGCTGCCGTTCAAGAAGGGCGCCTTCCACCTGGCGATGCAGGCAGGGGTGCCGATGGTGCCCGTGGTCATCCGCAACGCCGGTGAGATCATGCCGGCCCACTCGATGATCCTGACGCCGGGCACCGTGCGCGTTCGGGTGCTCGCACCGGTGCCGACCACAGACTGGACGGTTGCCAACCTCGACGAGCAGGTCGCGCTGGTCGAGAGGCTGTACGGCGAAACGCTCGACGACGAGGACTGAGCCCCCCGGGGGCGGTGAGCTACGGATGGAGCCTGGCCGTCCGGGGCCTTTCGGCCCTACTCGGCACGGATGTGGCTGTCTGTACTGGGCGTGAGGTGGCCGCGCTGCGCGAACACGCGGGTGCGCCGGAAAGGGGCAAGCATGATGAAGCCGATCGTGGTCGGCGTGGATGGCTCGGGCCGGAGTCTGCGCGCGGTGATGTGGGCCGCGCACGACGCAGCCTTGCGCGGGTGTTCGCTTCGGCTGATCCACGCGCTGCCACGCTGGGAGGGCGACTTCCCGCTCTTCCCGCCCGGGCGGTTCGTGGAAGCCGAGCGGCATGGTCGTGCTGCTGTTGAGGAGGCCAGCTCGCTGGTCCGCGAGGCCTACCCGACCCTGGTGATCACCGATCACCTGCTGAAGGGCACCCCCACACAGGTGCTTCTGGCCGAGGTGGAGGACGCGCACAGCGTGGTGCTGGGTGCCAAGGGCGAAGACGTCGGCAACATGCTGATGGGTTCCACGGCACTGCAGCTGGTCGGGCACGCGCCTTGTCCGGTGGTCGTGGTCGGACACGCCTCGGCCGGACATCACCGCGTCGTGGCGGGCACTGACGGCTCCGTTGACTCCGACCGGGCCCTCGAGTACGCGTTCATGGAGGCATCTTTGCGAGAGGCGCGGCTGCGAGTGGTCAGCGCCCTTGGCCTGCCCCAGGGATGGCCACGGCACCTGTTGCGCCCGCTGCCGGAAGACAACGAGGAGGTTGCCGAACGACGCAGGCAGGTTGAGGACCAGCTTGCGCCGCTGCGCGTGCAATACCCCGACGTCGTGGTCGAGGTGCACGTCCATCGGCTGGACCCTGTACCCGTGCTGACCGATGCCACGCACAAGGCCGACCTCCTGGTCGTGGGCTCGCGCGGGCGAGGCGGCTTCCACGGCCTCGCCATAGGATCAGTGACCCACAAGTTGCTGCACTTCGTCGGCTGTCCCATGGCGGTCATCCAGTCCCAGGCCTAGGGCGGCCACGCGCCCGGGCACGCTGGTGATCAGAAGCGGTTCTCCGGCACAGAATCTTCCTGCGAGCAGTGGAAGATCGACCTCGGCTTGTTGTCAGCGACACGACGGGGTGCGCAAGAATTGATCTAGACCACGCTGTGCGTCTAATGCCAGACGATCGCGATGGTCGATAGTGGACCGTGGGTCCACTTCGGACGGTTCAGACCAGGGCGATAAATCGCGATCCCGCCGAATGGCGAGCGTTTCGACAAAAGAGCGGGAACCCCTGGAACGCCGGGGCCCTGTCGTGCCGCGCAAGCGCAGTTCCCTCCTGAAAACCGCGAAGAATACGTTCTCTATTTGTGTCGGTGTGCTTTCGGGGAGCGCGAAAGCCCAGTGCGCAACACGGTCGAAACAATCCTAGTGGCCGCAAATAGGAAAATTGACCCGGAAATGGGTTGCGGTACGCTGCTGAACGGCAGAAGAACGTCGAGTAAGCGGTGCGGTGACATTCATCGCAAACTCGTTCAGTGTCGACTGCGGGGTCGGGTCTCGGTGGCGCTGGTGCGCCGTCTCCCCTCCGTCATCGACGGGGCGGGTGCGACGAGAGGGGCCCCATGAGCGACCAGGACGACGACGCGTCGCAAGGCTGGGAGGCCGACCGCGACGACGGCATCAAGTTGCTCGAAGCGAGCGACTTACCGGCGGCTATGACCCGATTGGCGAGCGCCACGCGGGGCGACCCGTCCGGTGAGAGCAGTGCGTTGCTCGGTCTCGCGTACTTCCATGCCGAGAAGTACGCCGAGGCGGCTGTCCACTATGACGCCGCCCTCTCCGCCGGCGCCAACGGACACAGCGCCGAGTGGGCCGAGATGGCGGCGTTGTGTCGGGCGAATGCCTCGGCCGGGGTCGACGAGCCGGTGCCGCCGGTCTTCTACTTCGATCGCACCCAACTGCTCGGTCCACCGGAGGAAGGGGCGCTTCCTGATCCTCCGAGACAGCGGTCCGAGCCGAGCATCTCCGAGCGGGCCCTCTTCGTCGCCGGGCGCGCGCTGGGCTCCATCGGCGGTGTCACGTTCGACTGGCTGACCAGGACCGTAGGCCGGAACTACAGCGGCGAGGTCTGGACCAACTGGTATCGCAAGCGCCTCTACACCGGCATCCTCACCCTCGCCTACATGCGCGAGAAGCTGAACCAGGACAACTTGAAATCGACCTACCCGCGCGGCGCGAAGGTGGCTTTCCAGCCCGACGACCTGCAGCCACCAGCGGGTGTCTCGCACTTCCGCACTGCCGACGGAAGCTGGAACAACCTCGCGGATCCCAAGGAGGGGGCGGCCGGAACCCGCTTCCCTCGCAACGTCGCCAACGACGTGATTGCTGCGCCGAGTCACCACGACTTGATGTCGCCGAATCCGCGAATGGTCAGCCGCACCCTGTTCACCCGTGGCGAGAAGATGAAGGAGGTGCCGTTCCTCAACCTCCTGGCTGCTTCGTGGATCCAGTTCCAGAACCACGACTGGATCACTCACGGCGAGAACCTCTCCCGCGAGGTCATCGAGATACCCCTCGACGAGGACGACCCTGCCCGCACGAAGTTCCGCCAGACCAACATGTTCGTCGGGCGCACCCAGCCCGACCCCACGCGGCAGGAATCAGGTGAGGAGACGCCGGTCACCTTCATCAACGAGGTCACGCACTGGTGGGACTGCTCGCAGATCTACGGCAGTGACCAACAGACTCAGGACCGCCTGCGCAGCGGCGTGGACGGCCACCTACGGCTGAACGACGACTTCACGCTGCCGGTCGGCGACCAGGGCGTCGAGGCGTCGGGGATGATGCGCAACTGGTGGGTTGGTCTCGCCATGCTGCACAACCTCTTCGCCCGCGAGCACAATGCGATCTGCGACCACCTCAAGAGCGTCTACACCGACTGGGACGACGACCGGCTGTTCAACGTGGCCCGGCTCGTCAACGCGGCAGTGACCGCCAAGATCCACTCGGTGGAGTGGACGCCTGCGATCCTGCCGAACCCGAGCCTCAGCATGGGCCTCAACGCGAACTGGTACGGGATGTTGACCTACCGGTTCCGCAGCGCCGAGCACCGCAAGACCGTCGCGACGTTCAACGTGCACAACCCGGAGATGGGTGGCCTCGTCGGCAACGACCTCGACAAGCACGGTGCTCCCTTCGGCCTCACCGAGGAGTTCGTGGAGGTCTATCGGCTCCACTCCCTGCTGCCCGAGGCGCTGCGCATGAGGCGGGCCGAGACCGGGGACGAGGTGGAGGAGTTGCCTTTCCCCGCGAGCAGGCAGGCAGGCTCGGTGAAGGTCACCCGGCGCATCGGGATGAAGGACCTGTTCTACTCCTTCGGCAATCAACACCCGGGCCAGCTCGTGCTCAACAACTACCCGCACTTCATGCAGCAGCTGAGCCTTCCCGGGAACCCGGTCTTCGACCTCGGGGCGATCGACATCCTGCGGGCCCGGGAGCGCGGCGTACCCCGGTACAACGAGTTCCGACGCCAGCTCGGGCTGAACCCGATCCGTACGTTCGACGACCTCACCGACGACAAGGCGACCGTCGAGAAGATCAAGTCGGTGTACGGCGACGACGTCGAGAAGCTGGACCTGATGGTCGGAACACTGGCCGAAGGCCACCGACCCACCGGGTTCGGTTTCGGCGAGACGATGTTCCAGATATTCATCCTCAACGCCAGTAGGCGGCTACAGGCCGACCGCTTCTTCACGACCGACTACCGCGAGGAGGTCTACACCAAGGAGGGCATGGAGTGGATCGACCGCGCGAGCATGAAGTCGGTCATCCTCCGGCACTTCCCGGAGCTTGCCGCTACGGGTCTCGGAAACATCAAGAACGCTTTCGAACCATGGGACACGGGTCAGCTCGCTCCTGATCGCCACCCGCTCCGCGGCTTCGATCCCGAGCTCAAGAAGGACCCTTGGACCGGGGACGCGGCGAAAGCCACCTGACGATGAATACCTTTCCCGAGGTCGGTGTCGCTGGCATCGTGCGCCTGCTGGGAGCCCTGCTCGTCGCGCGCATGCGCGGTCGTGACCGGATCACGGTGCTCGATCACTGGGCTCGGCGACACAGCGAGGGCCAGGACGCCGTCATCGTGAACCTGGGGTTCAAGAAGCTGATGCTCGTGACCGGTCCGGGGCTTTCGGCTCACGTGCTCGCCGACCCACCGAGCCAGGACAGCTTCATCACGGGCAACGTCAAGCGGAAGAGCATGGCGTGGTTCGCGCCCCACGCGCTGACGATCTCGGACGGGCAGGAGTGGGTCGAGCGTCGTGAGTTCAACGAGCAGGTGCTCTGCACGGGCCGTGCGCACGATCTGAGCCAGACCGTGCATCGTCACGTCAACGAGGCCTTCTCCACACCACTCGGTACGACCGCCGAGGTCCACGAACGAATGGCCACTTTGATGAGGGAGGTCGTCGTCGGTGGGACGTCGCCGAAAGACCTGCCGGCCGAGGTCGACGCGCTGATCGGCGTCGTGCAGAGCCCGGTCAAGCGGGCCGCGCTCGGCTGGCGCTACGCACGGCGACGACGCCGCTTCTACGAGCTGATCGACCAGCGCTGGGACGACGCCCCCGACCACACCCTGGTCGGTCGCGCGCGGACCTACCGAGGCGCCTCGGAGGAGACCATCGAGCAGATCCCGCACTGGTTGTTCACGTTCACCGGCTCGGCGACCACGCTCCTGAGCCGTACCCTCGCGATCGTCGCGTCACGCCCAGACGTGCAGGCGAGCCTTGCGGCCGAGGTTCTGGCACTCGGCGGCCACGACGACGCCAGCGCGGTCGCGAAGCTCGAGTACGCCGAAGCCTGCCTCCGCGAAACGGGGAGGTTGTTCCCCCCAGTGACGAAGACCTTTCACGTGGCGCCCCGTGGTGGCGAGTTCGATGGCCGGAGGATCCCCGCGGGCACGGAGATCGTGCACTTCTTCCCGCTGTACTGCCGCAACGAGGGCGATCCCACGACGCACGACTTCCAGCCCGAACGATGGATGAGCGACCCTCCGCCGGTCTCGAACCTGTTTCTCACCGGGGCTCGCAGTTGCCCCGCTGAGGACCTGATCCTCTTCATCTGCAAGGCCGCACTGGCGCGGGCCAGCTGGGGGCCGGTCGGCGGCGCGCAGGAGCTCGCGTCAGATCCACTCCCTAGATCGTTTCCCGTCACGAACGTGACGCTTCGACCATGAAACGAGGAGCACCATGACGCACACGGGCGGCATCCTGACCGACGACACCCTGATGAGCATGTCCCAGTCCGAGCTCGACGACCTCTATCGCAGCGTCGAGTCCCCGGGGGCCATCCCCGTGGGCAGGACCCGGGGTACTGCTGGACTGCTTCCCGGGAGAAGGGTCGGCAAGCTGCTCCGCGCTCTTGCCCGCATCCTCCTCTGGCAAGGGAAGAACTTCGACGAAGTCTCCGCGAAACTGAAGAATCGGATCAGCCCGGCGGGGATCCCGGCGATCGCGGCCAAGGTCTACGTCGGCGAGAGCTGGATGGACGACAGACCGGCGATCATCCTGGACTACTCGAGGACGTCGTTCGTGGCCAAGATGATCCGTGACGAGATCCGTGAGGTGGCGCCGGGGTTGTGGCTCGGCAAGGTGTTCGTGGGCAAGTGGCACGCGCTCGACTTCACACTGAGCTCGTGATCTGAGCCTGACCGTGACTGCGAACGTCAGTCGGCCCGTCCCAGCGGCCAACACCGGCTCGAGGACGAAGGACCTCGTGGTGGCCGCGCTGCTGTTCCTGATCCAGTGCGAGCGGCGGATCGACCGATGGGTGCGCCCGCTCTTCGACTTCCTGCTCCGCGACCTCGTCGCTCGACTCGTCACCTGGCTGATCAACGTGCGGCGCAAGGACGAAGGTCTGTCGCCGGCCGAGGAGCGACTGCTCGACGACGAGGAGGCACACCTCGACTCCATCATCTCGTCGTTCGAGACCCAGATGCGCGGGCTCTGGAAACCAGGCGCCTTCGAGCGCGGTGGGAACACCAAGACGCACGGGATCGTGCGCGCTGAGTTCGTCGTGCACGACGACATCCCGCTCCGGTTCCGTCACGGCATCTATGCCCGACCCCAGAGCTTCCGCTGCTGGGTGCGCTTCTCGGGTCCGGGCCCCTACATCACTCCCGACATCGACGATGTCGGCTTCATGAGCATCAGCATCAAGCTGATGGGCGTACCAGGACCGAAGCTGATGGAACAGGAGAAGCACACGCTCGACATGTTCGGGGTGTCGACACCGACGTTCGTCACCCCTGACACCAAGGCCAACGCGCAGCTCCAGCTCGAGAGCGGTCGCAACGCATCGATCTTCTACTTCTTGAACCTGCGCAACTCACACGTTCTCGACCTGATCATGCAGGGCCTGTGGACGAAGACGCAGACCAGCCCCTTGGAAGCGCCGTACTTCAGCTGTGTGCCCTACCTGTTGGGCGAGGGCCAGGCGATGCAGTACTCGGTGTGGCCCAGGTCGAAGGTCCGGAGCCGGATCCCGAGGCTGCCGCTCCGTCCGCCCGACGACTACCTCCGCGACGCGATGGTGGCCACCCTGGCCAAGCAGGACGTCGAGCTCGATATCCGTCTGCAGCTCCAGACGGACCCCCACCTGATGCCGGTGGAGAACAACGCCGTGCTGTGGCCCGAGCGTCTCTCGCCGCGGGTCTCGGTCGCCACCCTGCGCATCCCGCGGCAGACCTTCGACTCGGCCGCACAGATGGCCTTCGCCCGGGAGCTCTCGTACAACCCGTGGCACACGATCGCCGAGCACCGGCCGCTCGGCAACCAGAGTCGCGCGCGACGCCGGATGTACCTCGCGCTTTCAGACCTGCGCCGCGAGATGAACGACGTGGAGCACTACGAGCCCACCGGCGACGAGACGTTCGACTCGTGACTCCGCAATCGAGCTTCATGGTGCTGGCGCCGATCGACCGGACGCGAGAGCAGGAGCTGCGACGCCTGCTCGACTCGATGAACGAGGTTCCGGGCCGCGTCCGGCCGGGCAACGATCTCGTTCCGTTCGAGCAGTTCGACACATTGCACTTCGCGCGGCTGCTCATCCTCGACGACCAGACCACCGGGGACGTCGAGGTCCATGGTCTGGTTCCCCGGGTGTACCCGCTGTTCCTGGCGTTCCTCGGAGACGTCGACGGGGACGAGGAGACGTTCCTGCGCGACCTGTCGCATCGGGCAGCGCCTGGCCTGAGGGCTGTCTTCTCCTGCTGCGAGGGATTCGAGGGGACGACCGATCTGTTGTCGTGGATGAAGGAGCATCGCAGCCCGGCGACCGCGAACTACGTGAACACCCGTGGCCGTACGGTCACCCAGATCCGCGAAGAGGCCCAACTACGAGATGCGATGGAGTGCCGCATCCAGACCGGCGTGACCGGAGGCACGGCTCTCGTCCGCTACGAGTCACTTCGGGAGTTCGCTGACGCGGAAGTCGCCGCGGGCCGTCTTCGCCTCACCCCTCCCGCCCGTACGCCGGTGCGGTGGCGCGTCCGTGACTCGGTGCACCTGATCGGCATGCCGCTGCTGTTGCTGGTGCTGCTGCCAGTGCTGATCCTGGTGCTGCCGTTCTACGTCGTGGCGCTTCGGCGACTGGAGAAGACCGACCCCGAGCTGGTCCCGACCGTCGACCAGGAGTACTCCGACGCCCTCGCGCGGGCGGAGGACCACGATGTCACCAATCAGTTCAGCGCGATCGGAACGCTGAAGCCCGGAAGCACTCGGTTGATCACCTCGCTCGGCGTCCTCCTCACGATCGACTACGCCGCACGACACCTGACCTGGCCTGGTCGCCTCGGCCGTATCCGCACCATCCACTTCGCCCGATGGGTCTTCGTGGCCGGGCGTGAGCGGGTCATCTTCTGCAGCAACTACGACGGCGCGGTGGACAGCTACATGGATGACTTCATCAACAAGGCCGGCTTCGGTCTGAATGCAGCGTTCTCGAACTGCATCGGCTATCCGGCGACCAGCTGGCTCATCCGAGAAGGGTGCAAGGACGAGCGCAAGTACAAGGAGTTCTTGCGTCGCCACACGATCCCCACCCAGGTCTGGTACAAGGCCTACCCCGGTCTCACAGCGGTCGATCTCGATCGGAACAGTCGTCTTCGCAAGGGTCTGCTCACCCCACCGAGGAGCGAACGGGCAGCAGCAGAATGGTTGGCCCTGCTGTGAGGGACCAGGTCGACCTCGCCGACGTCCAGGGTCTCGTGCGTTTCGGTCACGGCCACATGACCATGACGCGCTACGACCTGCTCGAGGTCAGAGACGCCGACGCTGCCAGAGCGTGGGTGCGGATGGCACTCCCCGACGTCGTCAGTGCACGCAAGGCAAGCCCGCGACCGAGCACGGCCCTGCAGCTCGCCTTCTCCGCGCCCGGGCTGCGGGAGCTCGGGATCTCCGAGTCGGTCATCGCCGACTTCTCCCACGAGTTCCGAACGGGGATGGCCGCTGAGTCCCGAGCCCGGCAGATCGGCGACGTGGGGAGCAACGCGCCGCAGCACTGGCTGTGGGGCGGCCCGGGCCGCGAACCGCACGTCCTGGCGATGTTCTTCGGTGAGGAGAACGTCTTCGAGGAACTCGTCGGTCGCCTCTCCGGCGAGCTCTACCGGAGGGCGTTCGCAGCCCGCTCGCTCGACGGCGCGCGGCCCGATCCTGTCGAGCCCTTCGGGTTCGCCGACGGCATCAGTCAGCCGCAGATCGACTGGGAGCAACGCAGAACGACCCCGACGACACAGTCCGGATACACGAACCTCACGACCCTTGGTGAGTTCCTCCTCGGCTACCGCAACGAGTACGGCAAGCTGACCGACCGCCCACTGCTCGGGTCGGACGCATCGACGGCGGGACTGCTCAGTGCTGCCGAGGCCCCCGACAAGAAGGACCTGGCACGCAACGGCACCTATCTGGTCCTGCGCCAGCTCGAGCAGGACGTCCGTGGCTTCTGGGAGTTCATCAACGCGCAGAGCGACAGCCCGGGTGCCGCCGAGGGGCTCGCAGCATCGATGGTCGGTCGCACGCGCAGCGGGGAACCCCTGGTCCGTGGCGACGACAGCCTCGGGGACACGGAGGCTGCCGGCTTCGGCCCGCCTGAGAACGCGTTCACGTTCGACGACGATCCAACAGGGAGCCAGTGCCCCTTCGGTGCGCACATCCGGCGGGTCAATCCCCGCAACGCGGACTATCCCACGCGTGCCGGCGCGTTGGCGCGGCTGCGCATTGCGCTGGGTTTCGGCCCGAAAGACTTCCGGTACGACCTCGTCTCGTCGGTGCGGTTCCATCGCATCCTGCGTCGCGGCCGTTCGTACGGCCCGACCCCGGGGTCCGATCGGGCGCCCGGTGCCGCCACGGCGCCGACCGGCCTGCTCTTCATCTGCCTCAACGCCAACATCGCTCGACAGTTCGAGTTCGTCCAGGGCGCCTGGGTGGCCAACAGCAAGTTCGACGGCATGACGGGGGAGGCCGACCCGTTGCTCGGCGCACGCGAGCCGCTTGCGGCCGGTACCGCAACGAACTGCTTCGACCTGCCGGTCGAGGGAGATGTGCGGCGACGGGTCAGTGACCTCCCGCAGTTCGTGAAGCTGCGCGGCGGCGCCTACTTCTTCCTCCCCAGCTTGCGTGCCCTCGGCTACCTCTCCCGACCCCGGGAGGGGGGAGGCTGACGGGGCGGATACTGGCAGCATCACCCGCATGACAGTCGAGGCAGGAGAGGTCCGCCGCTCGGGTCGCGGCCGCGGCCTCGCTCTGGTCTGTGGTGCCGGGGTCATCTGGGGGACCATCGGGCCGGCGGTGGCCCTGGTGCACGAGAGGTCGATGCTGTCGGTCCTGACGATGAGCGGGTGGCGATCCGTAGCAGCGGTGCTGACGCTGGCTGTGTGGGTGCTCGTCCGCGGACAGCTCGGTGCCTGCGTCGCCCTGGTGCGCGCGCACCCGACCCGGATTCTGGCGATGGGCGCATTCACCACCGCCTTCCAGCTCCTCTTCTTCGTCGCTGTCCTGGCCGCGGGGGTGAGCCTGGCGACCGTCGTCGCGCTGGGATCTGCGCCGGTGCTCCTGCTCCTGCTGCACAGCGTGCAGCGAAGGAGCATGCCGGGCGCGGGGCAGCTGATCACGGTGTCGATGGGCGTCGTCGGTCTGATGCTGGTCAGCCTCATTGGCAGCGACGCCGCCGGTTCGGCCCCGACGCTGGGTGTTCTCGCCGCACTCGGATCCGGTGCCGCCTTCGCGCTCTCCGCCGAAGTGGGCGGCTCCGTGTCCCAGGGCCACGACGCCGTGCCGGTCGCCACGGGCACCATGGTCGTGGCGGCGTCGATCATGGTGCCGGCCGCGCTGACGGTTGGGCTCGTGCGGGGGGATCCGCTTCTCGCCGCGGACGCCGCGACGTGGGGAGGGCTCGCCTACCTCGGTGTGGTCACCATGGCCCTGGCCTACGTCCTCCTCTTCGCGGGGCTGCGGACCACTGCTCCCGGGTCGGCGACGGTGGCCACCCTCCTCGAGCCAGCCACCGCCGTGGTCATCGCGGTCCTGCTGCTCGGCGAGAGGCTGACGCTCGCTGGAGTGGTCGGGACGCTACTGATCCTCGCCGCCATCGGATCACTCGGCCTGCGCCAGGAGGCGCCGGAGATCCCGGAGGTCCACTAGCAAACGGTCGCGTCGGACTGGGCGATGCTCGTGCACGTCCGGGTGACAGCCTGTCGCTCAGGAGCTCGGCAGCACGTCCTTGACCGCATCGACCACCTTGGCCAGGGCCGGCCGGGCGTCGCCGCCGCTGGCCCAGACCGGGTCCTGCGGCAGCGGCCCCATCGGGTCGACGTCCTCCGGCGATCCTGCGGGCTCAGCGAGCGAGCGGCGGAAGGCCTCGTCCAGGCCCACCAGCTGGTGCCGCTCGGGCAGCAGCATCTTCTGGAAGTCGTCGTCCGCGACGATCATGTCGTGGTGCAGGCTCTCGACCAGCGCCTCGACTGTCGGCCGGGGCACGTCGGTGAGACTGCCCACGAGGGTGCCGACGAGGGCTGTCGGCAGCAGCGGTACGTGGACCTGTGGTCGCTCGAGACCCGCGTGCTCTGTGTAGGCCTCGAGCAGGGCGCCGTAGCGCAGCTGGTCGGGGCCGCCCACGTCGAAGTGACGCGAGGGGCCGTCGTACGCCAACGCCCCGGCCAGTGCCTCGAGCACGTCGACGATCGCGATCGGCTGCACCAGGGAGTCCATCCAGGACGGCACGGTGTGCACGGGCATCCGCTCGCTGACCTGCCGGATGATCTCGAACGAGGTGGACCCGCTGCCCAGGAGCACGGCCGCGCGCAGCACGACTACGGTCCAGGGCGCGCCGCCGAGGACCCGCTCGACCTCCAGTCGCGACGTGATGTGCTCGGAGAGCTCGGACTCGGCGACGTCGGGGACGACCCCGGAGAGGTAGACGACCCGTTCGATGCCGTGGGCGCGCCCGGCTTCCGCGAAGTTGGTGGCCGCCTTGAAGTCGGTCTCGGCGAAGTCGTCGCCGCCCATTCCGTGGATCAGGTAGTAGACCGCGTCCACGCCCTCGCAGGCGGCGGTGACCTGGTCGGGGTCGAGCGCGTCCATGACGACGGTCTCGACTCGACCGCCCCACCAGGGTTGCTCGCGGGCGGGGTCGGACGTGGTGGTCCGCACGTCGTGGCCGCGGTCCAGCAGCACGGGAACCAGTCGGCCGCCGACGTAGCCGGTTGCGCCCGTCACCAAGATCTTCATTTCGTCCTCAGCTCTCCACAGGTTGTCTGCGCCTGGCCGCGCTGCCTCACGGTGCATCGCACACGCCGGCACCGCAGGTGGTCAGTCGAGCGTACTGCTGCGTCTGACGGCTCGAGGACGCGACCGTGCAGGAGACGTACGTCGGCCGCCTCGAGCGGGGCGAGCAGCTGACCCGACGGGATCTTGTGCCAGTGAGGAGACTGGCGGCATGTCGATGACGGATGTTGACGAGCCCGGTACCGGCGAGCCGCTGACCACCTGCCTCGTCGGTCTCGGGACGATCGCGCGAACCCACCTGGGCGTGCTCACCCGGCGCGACGACGTCCGGTTGGTCGCCGCTGTCGACCCTGACGGGGAGCCGCTGGCCGCCGACCTGCTGCCGGAAGGGGTGGCCCTGCACCGGGACCTCGACGGAGCCGTCGCCGTCCAGCCGGACCTCGTCGTCGTGACCACCCCGACCCCCACGCACGTGACCATCGTCGACGAGCTGCTCACCCGGACCGAGGCGCTGGTGCTGTGCGAGAAGCCGTTGTCGTTCTCCCGCGACGAGCTCGAAGGTCTGGTGAGCCGGCACGGGGCCGGGGTGCTCAACCGGCGGCTGCGCGTCGCCCACCACTTCGCGTTCTCACCCGAGGTGGTGTGGGCCGCCGCGCAGGCCGTCGCGCACCCCGAGTGGGGCGCTCCGACCCACATCGAGTCGATGTTCAACGACGAGTACACCGCTCTCGCGCCAGGGCTGGGCCGGAGCCTGGTCTCGAGCTGGGTCGACTCCGGGCCCAACCAGCTCAGCCTCCTCACCCGGTTCACCGACAGGCTCGAGGTGGTCGACCACCTCGAGACCGACGCGGGACGCCGCGCCGTCACCCACGTTCGCCACCCCGGTGGCACGGCGGTGCTCACGTCGAACTGGCTGGCGGCCGGCACCAGCAAGCAGACGACGATCCACTACGACGAGGCAGCCGTGCGGTTGCGGATGGATCACACCTCGATGACCGGGCACCTGCTCGTCGGCCAGAGCCTGACGGAGCACTCGGCGTACACCGGCACAGTGGACCGGAAGACGGCGCACTACCTCGGTGTCTACGAAGCGCTGCTGGGCAACGACCCGGCGGCGCCCGACGGCGCGCTCGGGTTCGACGTCGCGGCGACGATCACCCGGCTCCTCGCAGACGCATGCACCTGTGCTCCGGGGGGTTCCGCATGGACGTCGACCACCACGCGCGGAAGGTCTGCGGAAGGTGGACCATCTATCGGCGGCTGAAGCGGGACTTGTGCCGGTCGACCGCCACGAACCCCAGGCGTAGCGTCGAAGTTCTAGGGCACATCCACTGATGAGGAGCAGCCATGGGACACCTGAGGGTGGTCGCTGAGGGCACCTACACCGATCACGACGCCGTGACGGACTTCGTAGGGCGCGCCACGACGTACGTCAAGGAGAACCACCCCGGAACGCTGGCCTGGGAGTGCTATCTCGACGAGCCGAACGGCACGTTGACCATGTTCGAGGAGTTCACCGACGAGGGCGCCTTCGCGGAGTACGAGGAGGGGGCTGCCCGGGTGGGCCTGCGCGACGAGGCGATGAAGGTGCTGGAGTTGAAGGGCGTCGTCGTCATGGGCGAGGTGCGCAGCCCCGAGATCCTCGGAGCGCTTTTGGAGATGGGCGCGACGATGCTCGACCACGAGGGTGGTTTCACGCGCTCGGCGTCCTAGTTCGCCACGCCGAGCAGGAACAACGTCGTGGTGAACACCAGACCGGACGCAATCAGCGTGATCATGGTGTAGCCGAGGATGTCGCGGATCTTCAGCCCGGAGATGGCCAGCACCGGCAACGTCCAGAAGGGCTGGATCATGTTGGTCCACTGGTCGCCGTAGGCGATGGCCATGATCGTCACCGCGGGGTCGACACCCAGCCGACCCCCGGCGTCGAGCATCACCGGTCCCTGCACGGCGAACTGCCCGCCACCGGACGGAACGAAGAGGTTCACCACCCCGGCCGAGAGGAAGACCAGCACTCCGAAGGTCGAGGGACCAGCGGTCTCGACCATGAAGTCGGAGAAGACCGTGATCAGCCCCGAGGTGGCCATGATCCCCATGATCCCGGCGTACAACGGGAACTGGAGGAGGATCTCACCCACGTTCGAGGCGGCGTTCTTGACCAGGCCGATCAGCTCGAGGGGGCTCTTCACCATCAGGAAGACCAGCGCCAGGAAGGTCCAGTTGACGATGTCGAGGGTCGCGGTGCCGCCCTCCATGTAGTGGATGACGAGGTAGGCGACCAACGCCAGGCCGACCAGCATCGTGAGGACACGGCTGGCGTCGATCCGATCGGCCGGGGTGACCACCTCGTCGTCGACGACCACGTCGTCGTCGGATCGGGCGTGAGCCTGCAGCTCGGTGACCTTGTCTCCTGCGCGCGGGGCCACCAGGGCGAGCCCGACGCCCACCACGATGATCGTGGCGAGGATCGCCAGGATGTTCCACCAGGCGAAGATGGTCTCGCCGATCGGTACGGTCTCGCCGAGCTGTTCGGCGATGAACGACCCCTCGGTTGCTGCGGCCAGGGTGCCGGAGCCGGAGTAGCCCATGTGCCAGACGACATAGCCGGAGTAGCCGGCGGCGACCAGCATCGGGAAGTGCAGGTTCAGCCCCCGCTCGCGACCCTGCTTGGCGACCTCCACGGCCAGGAGCACGCCGACCACCAGGCCGAGGCCCCAGGTGATCAGCGACGCGACGGCGGCCACCAGGAAGACGAAGAGGTAGGCCTGGAGCACAGTCTTGGGGAGCCCACCGAGCGTGCCCAACAACTTCCGCACCGGGCCGGTGTTGGCCAAGGTGTGGCCGAGCAGGAGGATCAGAGCCATCTGCGTCATGAACGCCAACAGACCCGACAGGCCCTCGCCCCAGCCCTTGACGACGTCGACCGGACCGGTGTCGGTCAGGGTCAGCGCGAGGATCGCCACCACGAAGGTCAGCAGGATGGCGAAGACCAGGGCACTGGGGATGAAGCGCTCGACGGCAGAGTTGATCGGCCTCATCACGGCTGAGAGCCCTGACGACCTCTCCTTCGACCTCGCGCTGTGAACGGACATCAATTGGCTCCTCAACCTCGAGATCGAGTGGGTCAGGCGCCGACTCCGGATCGGGTCACCGTGCCCACACGCTGGTGTGACCCTCACAACCTCACCCGTACGGAGTGGCTGAAACCTGCCACCTCGGGCCTAAAGGCCCTTCGCGTCGGGACCTCCTCCACGCGCCAAGCTTCTCCAACTCCGATGAAATGGGACCGAGGTCTCCCACCAACGCCGGTGGACCCAGCGAGGAGTGCGCGATGCCAGGCCACCAGGTGCCGCGTTCGACCCGACCGACCTCGGTCGAGCCCGGCGGCGCCGTCAGGTCGCCGTGGCTGATGCTGGGGTTGGCCACCACCGGGTTCGCGATCAACTTCTGGGCGTGGGCGCTGCTCAGCCCGCTGGGTCCGGTGCTCCGCGAAAACGGCACCCTGGGCGCCCTCAGCGAGTGGCAGCTGTCCCTGATCGTGGCCGTGCCGGTCTTCGTGGGCTCGCTGGGTCGAATCCCCGTCGGAGCGTTGACCGACAAGTACGGGGGCCGCGAGATGTTCGTGATCGTCTCGCTCACGACTATCGTGCCGGTTCTGTTCATCGGCTTCTACGGGCAGACGAACTTTGCCGCGCTGCTGGTCGGAGGGTTCTTCCTCGGCATCTCGGGGACCTCGTTCGCGGTCGGTGTCCCGTTCGTCAACGCCTGGTTCCCCCCGGAGCGGCGGGGCCTGGCGGTGGGGATCTTCGGGGCCGGCATGGGCGGCACGGCGATCAGCGCGCTCACCACGGTCAAGCTCTACACCGGCGTGGGTGACAAGGCCCCGTTCCTGTTCGCGGCCGCAGCGCTGACGATCTTCGCGGTCGTGGCGTGGGTGCTTCTCGAGGACGCGCCGGGTCGGCAGGCCCCGACTTCTTCCCTGGTCTCACGACTGAACGCGAACGCTCGCCTGGCGATCACCTGGCAGGCCTGCATCCTCTACGCGGTCGCTTTCGGGGGGTACGTCGCGTTCTCGGTCTACCTGCCCGCCTACCTCAAGACCGCCTACGACCTCAGTCCCGCCGACGCGGCCAACCGGATGGCAGGTTTCGTCGTCCTCGCGGTGATCATGCGGCCGGTCGGGGGCTGGCTCGCCGACCGGCTCGGACCGATCCCGGTCCTCGCCGGCGGATACGCCACGGTGGTGGTCTGCGCGGCGATCGCGTCCACGACACCGGCCCTGAACTCCGTGGGCACCATGGCCTTCCTGGCCATGGCGATGGCACTGGGCTCCGGCACCGGCGCCACGTTTGCTCTGATCGCCAAAGTCACCGACCCGTCGCGGGTCGGGGGCGTGACCGGCCTGGTGGGTGCCGCGGGCGGCCTCGGTGGCTTCGTCCCACCGCTGATCATGGGTTACATCTACGGGCTCACCGACTCCTACGCGATCGGCTTGTTGATGCTGGCGGTGACCGCAGCCCTCACGCTGGTGCTGACCCTGACCGTCGTACGTGGGACTGAACGGCGGCACGACGAGGAGATGGCGGCCGCATGAGCACCGTGTCGAAGCACCCGGATCAGCCGGGCCTGGACGGTCCGTTGAGCGACGCGCTCCTACGCACCCGTCGCTACTTCACGAGGGGGAAGGTCTCAGCGGACCTCAGGACCCTGACGCAGAAGGGTGGCCGCGACGCCGACGACTTCTACCGAGACCGGTGGAGCCATGACAAGGTGGTGCGGTCCACCCATGGCGTGAACTGCACGGGCTCCTGCTCGTGGAAGGTCTACGTCAAGGACGGGATCATCACCTGGGAGACCCAGCAGACCGACTACCCGTCCGTCGGCCCGGACTCCCCGGAGTACGAGCCTCGCGGATGCCCCCGCGGCGCCGCGTTCTCCTGGTACACCTACTCGCCGACCCGGGTCCGTTACCCCTACGTACGCGGTGTCCTGCTCCAGATGTTCCGCGAGGCGAAGAGCCAGCACGGCGGAGACCCGGTGAAGGCCTGGGAGCACATCGTGGAGAACCCGCTGCGTGCCAAGGCTTACAAGTCTGCGCGTGGCAAGGGCGGACTGGTCCGGGCCACCTGGGAGGAGGCCAGCGAGATCATCGCCGCCGCCCACGTGCACACGATCAAGAACTACGGACCCGACCGCGTCGCCGGGTTCTCGCCCATCCCGGCCATGTCAATGGTCTCGCACGCGTCCGGTGCGCGGTTCGTCAACCTCATCGGCGGCTCGATGCTGAGCTTCTACGACTGGTACGCCGACCTCCCGGTCGCCTCACCGCAGGTGTTCGGCGACCAGACCGACGTCCCCGAGTCGGGTGACTGGTGGAACGCCGGCTACCTGATCATGTGGGGCTCCAACCTCCCGGTGACCCGCACGCCCGACGCGCACTGGATGACCGAGGCGCGCTACCGCGGCCAGAAGGTGATCGCCGTTGCGCCCGACTACGCCGACAACGTCAAGTTCGCGGACGAGTGGCTGGCCGCCAAACCGGGCACCGACGCCGCACTCGCGATGGCGATGGGCCACGTGGTGCTCAAGGAGTTCTTCGTCGACCGTTCGGCGCCGTACTTCACCGAGTACGTGAAGTCCTACACCGACCTGCCTCATCTGGTCCGCCTCGACCCGGCGTCCGAGGGTGAGTACACCGCCGGCAAGTTCCTGACCGCTGCCGACCTCGATGACCACTCGGGCAACGAGAACGCCGCGTTCAAGACCGTGCTCATCGACTCGCGGACCAGTGAGCCCGTCGTCCCGAACGGTTCCCTTGGTCACCGCTACGGCGATGCCGGCGTCGGCAAGTGGAACCTCGAGCTCGGCGACGTCGACCCGGCCCTGTCCCTGCTCGAGACCGCCGAGGAGTCAGTGGTCGTCCGGATGCCGCGGTTCGACACCCCCGACGGCGCAGCCGCGGACCTCCCGCGCGGCGTGCCGGTGCGTCGCGTCGGCGGGCGCCTGGTCACCACCGTCTTCGACCTCCTGATGGCGCAGTACGGCGTGGGCCGTCCTGGCCTGCCGGGTACCTGGGCGATGGGGTACGACGATGCGCAGTCGCCGTACACCCCGGCCTGGCAAGAGGCGATCACCGGCGTGCCCGCGGCCACCGCCGCCCGGATCGGGCGTGAGTTCGCGGCCAACGCCGAGGAGTCGAAGGGGCGCTCGATGATCGTGATGGGTGCGGGCACCAACCACTGGTTCCACTCCGACACGATCTACCGCGCGTTCCTGACCCTGACCAACCTCACCGGTTGCCAGGGAGTCAACGGTGGCGGCTGGGCGCACTACGTCGGGCAGGAGAAGGTACGCCCCATCACCGGTTACACGCAGATCGCGAACGCCCTCGACTGGAACCGACCACCGCGCAACATGATCCAGACCGCCTTCTGGTACCTGCACTCCGACCAGTTCCGCTATGACCAGTTCGGTGCCGACACCCTCTCGGCCACCACCGGCAAGGGCCAGCTGGCGGGCAAGTCCACGGCCGACGTGATCGCGCAGAGTGCGCGGATGGGCTGGATGCCGTCCTACCCCACGTTCGACCGCAACCCGCTCGACCTCAGCGACGACGCGGCCGCTGCAGGCAAGCCGGTGGGGGAGTACGTCGTTGAGCAGCTCAAGGCCGGCGACCTCGACTTCGCGGGGGAGGACCCCGACGCTCCGGGCAACTACCCACGTATCCTCTCCATCTGGCGGGCCAACCTGCTCGGCTCCTCGGGCAAGGGCAACGAGTATTTCCTCAAGCACCTGTTGGGCACCGACTCCTCGCTGCGCGCCGCTGAGACGCCCGAGGACCAGCGGCCGGTCGACGTCCGGTGGAGAGACGAGGCTCCGGAGGGCAAGCTCGACCTGCTGATGACGATCGACTTCCGGCAGACCAGCACCACGATCTTCTCCGACGTCGTGCTGCCAGCAGCGACCTGGTACGAGAAGCACGACCTCAGCACCACCGACATGCACCCGTTCGTGCACTCGTTCAACCCCGCGATTGCACCGCCGTGGCAGACCCGCACGGACTGGGACGCGTGGCAGACGATCGCCGAGAAGTTCAGCGAGCTGGCCGCCACCCACCTGGGTGTCCGCAAGGACGTCGTCGCGGTGGCGCTGACGCACGACACCCCCGATGCGATGGCCAACCCGCACGGTGTCGTCCGCGACTGGAAGAAGGGTGAGTGCGAGCCGATCCCCGGGGTCACCATGCCCAGGCTCGTCGAGGTGGAGCGTGACTACGGAGCGGTCGCCGAGAAGATGAACGCGCTCGGTCCGTTGGTGGACACCCTCGGGGCGACCACCAAGGGCGTGACCTTCGAGCTGGGCAAGCAGGTCGAGTACCTCCTGTCCAAGAACGGGTCCGTGCGCGGCGGGGTGGCCGACGGGCGGCCGACGTTGAAGCGTGACGTGCACGTCTGCGAAGCGATCCTGGCCATGTCCGGAACGACCAACGGCCACCTCGCGACGCAGGGCTTCGAGACCCTAGAGAAGCGCACCGGCGTCCGGCTCGCCGACCTCGCCGCGGAGCACGAGGGCAAGCAGATCACCTTTGCCGACACCCAGGGCCCGCCCGTCCCGGTGATCACCTCACCGGAGTGGTCGGGCTCCGAGAGCGGTGGGCGCCGCTACTCGCCCTTCACCATCAACGTGGAACGCAAGAAGCCTTGGCACACGCTTACGGGGCGGATGCACTTCTACCTCGACCACGACTGGATGACAGAGCTGGGCGAGGGCCTGCCGGTCTACCGCCCACCGCTGAACATGGCGGCGCTGTTCGCCGAGCCGCAGCTGGGCACGGTCTCCGACGGCTCTGCCGTCGACGGCGCCGAACAGGTCGAGGGGCTGACCCTGCGCTACCTGACACCGCACAACAAGTGGTCGATCCACTCGGAGTACCAGGACAACCTCTTCATGCTGTCGCTCTCCCGCGGCGGCCAGAACATCTGGATGAGCGACCGCGACGCAGCAAAGGTCGGGATCGTCGACAACGACTGGATCGAGGCGGTCAACCGCAACGGCGTCGTGGTGGCCCGGGCGATCGTCTCGCACCGGATGCCAGAGGGGACGGTGTACATGTACCACGCCCAGGACCGGCTGATCGACGTCCCGCTGGCCGAGTCCTCGGGCAAGCGGGGTGGCATCCACAACTCGCTCACCCGACTCCTGGTCAAGCCCTCGCACCTGATCGGTGGCTACGCCCAGCTGTCCTTCGCCTTCAACTACCTGGGCCCGACGGGCAACCAGCGTGACGAGGTCACCATCATCCGCAAGCGCAGCCAGGAGGTGACGTACTGATGAAGGTCATGGCGCAGATGGCGATGGTGATGAACCTGGACAAGTGCATCGGCTGTCACACCTGCTCGGTCACCTGCAAGCAGGCTTGGACCAACCGCACCGGCACGGAGTACATCTGGTTCAACAACGTCGAGACCCGGCCCGGCCTCGGCTACCCCAGGACCTACGAGGACCAGGAGAAGTGGCAGGGCGGCTGGGAGCTCAACAGGCGAGGGCGGCTGCAGCTCAAGGCCGGCGGCCGGTTCAAGAAGCTGCTGACGATCTTCTCCAACCCCAAGCTTCCCTCGATCGGCGAGTACTACGAGCCGTGGACCTACGACTACGCCACGCTCACCGATGCCCCGGCCCAGGAACACACCCCCGTGGCACGTCCGAAGTCGCTGATTTCGGGCAAGGACATGAAGATCGAGTGGTCGGCCAACTGGGACGACGACCTCGGTGGGTCCACCGCCACGGCGCACCTCGACCCGATGCTGAAGAAGATCGGCGACAAGGTGAAGTTCGAGTTCGAGCAGACCTTCATGTTCTACCTGCCGCGCATCTGCGAGCACTGTCTCAACCCGTCCTGCGCGGCGTCGTGCCCGAGTGGCGCGATCTACAAACGCGAGGAGGACGGCATCGTCCTGGTCGACCAGGACAAGTGCCGCGGCTGGCGGATGTGCGTGTCGGGCTGCCCGTACAAGAAGGTCTACTTCAACCACAAGACCGGCAAGGCCGAGAAGTGCACGTTCTGCTTCCCGCGCATCGAGGTCGGCCTGCCCACCGTGTGTTCCGAGACCTGCGTGGGCCGGCTGCGCTACATCGGCCTGATGCTCTACGACGCCGACAAGGTGCTCGAGGCCGCCTCGACCACCGACGACCAAGGGCTCTACGAGGCGCAGCGCGAGGTCTTCCTCGATCCCTTCGACCCGGAGGTGATCCGCGAGGCCGAGAAGGCCGGGATCGCCCGCGACTGGGTCGACGCGGCGCAACGCTCCCCGATCTACGCGCTGATCAACACCTTCAAGGTGGCCCTCCCGCTGCATCCGGAGTACCGCACGATGCCGATGGTCTGGTACATCCCGCCGTTGTCGCCGGTGGTGGACGTGGTGCAGGAGACGGGGGAGGACGCCGAGGACAAGGGCAACCTGTTCGCCGCCATCGACGCCCTGCGGATCCCGATCGAGTACCTCGCGGAGCTGTTCACCGCGGGCGACGTGGCGCCGGTCGACGCCGTGCTCAAGAAGCTCGCCGCGATGCGCTCCTACATGCGTGACATCAACATGGGCCGCGACCCCGACGGCTCGATCCCGGCAGCCGTGGGGATGAGCGAGGAGGAGATGTACGACATGTATCGCCTGCTGGCGATCGCGAAGTACGACGAGCGCTACGTCATCCCGCCGGCCCACGCGGAGCAGGCACACTCTCTCGAGGAGCTGGCGACGGAGTGTGCGGTCTCCGAGTACGGCGGTGGGCAGCAGGACCTCTTCGGCGAAGGATCGGGTGTGCCGACGCCGATCGCGGTCGAGAACTTCCAGATGCTCCAGGACCGTCAGACGGCCGACACGCTCGCTTCGCCCACCGACAAGAGCGGCCGGGTCAACCTCCTGAGCTGGGACGGCAAGGGTGCGCCACCCAGGGGCTGTTCCCGTCGAGAGGGAAGGACGCATGAAGCGCCGGAGACGAACCAGCCTGACCACGCGCCAGCTGATGATCACCTGGCAGTCGGTGTCCCTCCTGCTCGACTACCCCGACAACGAGATGCTGACGCGGCTCGACGTGGTCAGAGCGGCGTCGCAGCAGCTGCCGGTGTCGGTCGGCGAAGCCATCCGCGGGTTTGCCGACCACCTGGAGCGGGTGCCTCTCGCAGAGCTGCAGGCCGAGTACGTCGAGACCTTCGACAACCGACGCCGCTGCAACCTCTTCCTGACCTACTTCGCCCACGGCGACACCCGCAAGCGCGGGATGGCGCTGCTGCGCTTCAAGCAGACCTATCTCGACGCGGGCTACGAGCTTTCCGACGCAGAGCTGCCAGACCACCTGTGCGTGGTGCTGGAGTTCGCGGCGACAGTGGACCAGGAGCGTGGCCGCAGCCTGATGCTGGACCACCGGGCGGGGCTGGAGCTGCTCCGTGCCTCGCTCACGGACATGTCCTCGCCGTGGGCCTCGCTGATCGAAGCGGTCTCCCTCACCTTGCCCCCTCTGCGCGGCGACGAGCGGGACGCCGTACGCCGGCTGGCCGTCGAGGGCCCACCCGAGGAGGAAGTGGGGCTCGCACCGTTCGCCGCCCCGCAGTTCAGCCCCGGAGCCGCCTCCGAGACGACCCTGCTGCCGATGCCCTCCTTCCCAGGAGCCCGCGCATGAACCAGTTCCTCTTCGTCGTCTTTCCCTACCTCTGCCTCACGACCTTCGTCGTCGGCCACCTGTGGCGCTACCGCTACGACAAGTTCGGCTGGACGACGCGGTCCTCCCAGCTCTACGAGAACCGCCTGCTGCGCATCGGGAGCCCGCTGTTCCACTTCGGGATGCTCGGCGTCGTGGCGGGTCACGTTATCGGTCTGCTCGTGCCTCAGTCGTGGACGGACGCGGTGGGCGTCAGCGACCGCGTGTACCACGTGGTGGCGGTCGGAGGCGGTCTGCTCGCCGGGGTCGCGACGGTGGTGGGCATGACGATCCTGATCTACCGCCGACGCACCGTCGGTCCGGTCTTCTCGGCCACGACCGTGATGGACAAGGTGATGTACGCCTTCCTGGCTGTCGTGATCGTGCTGGGCATGTGGAACACGATCGCGGGCTCGATCCTGACCATCGGGGGGGAGTACAACTACCGCGAGGGCGTGTCGGTCTGGTACCGCTCGTTCCTCGCCTTCCAGCCCGACGCCGCGCTGATGGCGGAGGCGCCGCTGGGCTTCCAGCTGCACGCGCTGGTCGCCTTCGGCCTCTTCGCGCTGTGGCCCTTCACCCGCCTGGTTCACGTCTTCAGCGCCCCGGTGGGCTACCTGACCCGTCCCTACATCGTCTATCGGAGCCGCGACGACGCGCAGCTCGGCAGTCACCGGCCACGTCGTGGCTGGGACAGGGTGGGGCGAGGAGTGGCAGTCCATGCCCCCGAACAGAGGAGTGCACATGCAGAAGGAGTCCCTGACCGCGCTGGTCCGCCACCATCTGGAGACCGCCAGGAACGGATCGAGCGGTCGAAGCGCCCACACCGTGTACGGCGGGCACGAGCACGTCCTGCGCCAGACCCTGATCGCCCTGCGAGCGGGAAGCAGCCTCGCCGAGCACGAGAACCCGGGCGAGGCCACGCTCCAGGTGCTGCACGGGCGGGTGACGCTCGTGGCCGGGGACAACCAGTGGAACGGGTCGCCGGGGGACCTGATCACCATTCCCGACTCGCGTCACTCCCTCGAGGCCGTCGAGGACTCCGCAGTCCTGCTGACGGTCGGCAAGGCGGGAGGCTGAGTCAGAGGAACCACGACATGGTGGCCGGTGACCTGACTACCTCATGGTGGGTGAGGTCTATCTGACGGCCGATCCGCTGTTGCGCGAGCGGTGGCCTTCGACCACATCAAGCCCTGGTTGCTCGGACCAGGAGGCCGATGTCCCGGGCCCGTGCCAGGACCACTTGATGCAGCGAACCTGCGAGCGGGCGGGGCATGGGTGACGGCACCTGGACTGCTTCGCGGGTCAGTGGGTACCCGCAGGTGGCACACGTCACTCAACGCCTGCGGTGGCCGGGGAGAGGACTCCTCAACCGTTGGGCAGGCGTCGGCACGGGGTGACATGACGAAGGAGGCAGCGATGAGTGACAAGCCAGGGGAGCACCTCGAGGAAGAGCCCCAGGAGGAGCGCGGCGCTCCCGGGTCACGTGACACGGGGTCCGACGGCCCGGGGGGTGGCCCTGCTGATCGCCCCGCAGGGACCAGCGACGCGGAGTCGGACTCGGCGATCAAGCCCGAGGACTCCCAGGGGAACGACGCGCCGTACCTGCAGTCCGGCGGCGGCTGAGACATCGCGCGCAGCGGCCGGCCGCGGGCTCAGTCCCGCCGTGGCTCACCGTTGGGCAGGGCCACGTGGCACTGCGGGAAGATCCGGGCCGTGCAGCTGCGACAGATCTCGGAGTCCAGCGTCGGGTAGATGCTGTCGATCGGGTGCGACTTGGTCGGGAAGACGTTCTCCGGACCGATCTCCTCGAGGTAGTCACCGTGCTCGAGGAGCTCGCGCACGGCCGTCTGCACGCGGTAGAGGTACAGCCCCCCACCCAGCTTCCGGCGTCGTCGTGCCTCCTGGGCGAGCAGCTCCGCGCCGGCGATGTCCACGAAGTTCATGCCCCTGGCGGCGAGCATGACGTGTCGCTGCTGTGGGTTCTTCTCGTCGATGCGGTGGAGCTTCGACTGCACGTGGCTGACGGCACCGAAGAAGAGCGAGCCGTGGATACGGATCATCTTGTACTGCGGGCACTCCGGGTGGTCGTCCGCGGGCACGTAGTAGTAGCTCGCCGGGTCGGGGTCGGGCACCACGGGCGCCATGTCGGGTCGCGAGGTGCGGGCGAGGTAGAGCATCAGCGAGAGCAGGATCCCGAAGAAGATGCCCTTCTCCAGGTCGATCAGGGTGCCGACGAGGGTGACCAGCAGCACCGCCGTCTCGGGTCTGCTGGTTCGCAGGATCGACTTGATGTGGTGGAAGTCGATGAGCCCGTAAGCCACCAGGAAGAGCAGACCGGCCATCGCGGCCGTGGGCAGGTACGCCACCAGCGAGGCAACGGCGGTCAGGATCAGCAGCAAGAACACAGATGCGTACACCGCCGCCAGGGGCGTGCGTGCCCCGGCGGCGTAGTTGACGCCGCTGCGGTTGAAGGAGCCACTCGAGGCGTAGCTGGAGAAGAAGCTGCCGACGAGATTCGCCAGTCCCTGGCCGATGAACTCCTGGTTGCCGTCGATGCGCTGCTCCGACTTCACTGCGATCGACCGGGCGATCGACACGGCTTCGGTGAGTCCGAGCATCGTGACCACCAGGGCTGGGAAGATCACCTGGCCGATGGCATCGAGCGAGAAGTTCGGCACGGAGATCGGCGGCAGCGAGGCCGACAACGCCCCGACCTTGTCGATCCCGGCAGCGCCCTCGCCGACGGCTCGCTCGAGACCCAGCGCAACCAGGCTGCCGATCACCAGCGCCAGGATCATGTGCAGCTTGGGCAACAGCCTGCTCAGCAGGATTCCCGAGACCAAGGTGACCGTCGCGACGGTCGTCACATAGATGTTGAGGTTCTCGATCTGACGCGCGGATTGGTAGATCACCTCGTGGAAGGCCAGCCCGCGCTCGAGCTCGAGACCCAGGAAGTGCTTCACCTGGCTCGCGGCGATCAGCACCGCTGCCCCGGCGGTGAACCCGATCACGACGGTGTGGGAGATGAAGTTGACGAGCGCGCCCAGGCGGGCCAGACCCATGATGAGCTGGAACAGCCCGGTGAGGAAAGTCAGCGTCAGGACCAGCCCGATGTACTCGGCCGACCCAGGCTCTGCCAGGGGTGAGATCGAGGCGAAGACCGCTATCGAGATGGCCGTGGTCGGCCCGCTGACCAGGTGCCAGCTCGAGCCGAAGAGGGCCGCGATGACGGCCGGCGCCATGGCGGCGTACAGGCCGTACTCGGGGGGCAATCCGGCGATCGTCGCGAAGGCCACACCCTGGGGCAGCACGATCAGCGCACCTGTCAGCCCGGCCGTCAGGTCGAACCGCGCTGACCTGCGGTCCACCAGGTGTCGCCAGCGCAGGAAGGGGAGTGTGCGCGCGAGCCGCTCCTTGGCGACGGGCATCGTCAAGGGGAACCTCCGGGAAGCTCGAGTCCGACCGTTTGTGGCGTTGTTCGTCAGCTGCCCAGGAGGGCGCATCGCGCGCCAGCATAGGGCCGATGGGCCATCCTGTCGGGTCTAGCAGCCCCGTCGCTGGAACGATGCCTTGGAGGTGTACGCGCCCCGGGGCAGGTAGTCACCCATCACCTGACGCTCGGTGCCCGGTCGGTGCACCCGCTGAATCGCCTGTGCGAACCACGGCGAGGGCAGCTGGTTGCGCAGGATCAGTGCCGCACTCGGCCGGGCACCCCAGGGCATCCAGGTGACTCCACAGGCACGCCGCGCGTTCGCAGGTCGCTGCTCGGGCGTGCTCAGCACGATCGTGAACCACCCCTTGCGGTCGGTGCGCACCTGCTCGTCGTGGACACACCCGATCGTGTCGGTGACGCCATAAGGCTGTACGGAGCCGTTGCACAGCGACCAGTACCGCAGGGGTGCTCGCTCGAAGACACGCTGCCCTGCGAAGGTGTCGGGGACATCCGGCAGACGTCCCCGCAAAACCAGGACCTCGCCGTACTTACGAGCGATGAAACTGGTCACGTAGGCGTTGTTGGCGTCGCTGAACAGCCCGCCGCGCTGCTCGTACCCGGCTGCCTCGCTCGCCTCCTCGGAGAACTGGCGTGTCATCGTCCTCGTGACGTTGAAGAACCGCTCCCACTCCGGGCGCGCCTTGGCGGTGGTGTGGTTCGCGGTGACAGGGCTGCTCGAGCGCTGGTCGGTCTCGGTCACGCCGGTGTCCGGTTGGTTGGTGGGCGCGCCGCAGGCTGCGGGCTGATCGACCTCGGTGCCGTCGGCAAGACGTAGCGAGACCTCGGGCAGTCCGGTCCCGCCGAACTGGTCGCGTCCCCGGTCGGGCAGGTAGACCCGGTAGACCAGCGATCCGACGAAGCGCGGCCGCCCGTCCTGACCGAGGTAGACCGTGTTGGGCGCTCGCCGGCTGGGAGCCGCATCCGGCACGACGCGCACCGTGTAGCTGCGCATCGGCTTGTCCCGGCGGTGGCCCGCCACGAACGGGTTCGTGCTGCCGCGGTCGGGCCGGATCACCGGGTCGGCGATGGCGTCGGTCGGCCGGAACAGCTCGTCGTAGACGTTGAACGAGGTGTACCGCGCGTGGGGGTAGCGCCCACGCACCACCATCTCGCTGCCAGGGGGGAGGTTCAGTCGACCGAGGTAGTAGTTGACCCCGGTGTCGGGGTAGAAGAGATTGCCGTTCTTCTCGTCGAAGACGCTCGTCCAGAAGCAGTCCTGCGGCGGTGTCGCCGCCACCGGCGGTGCAGCCAACCCCACGGCGGGGATCGTGAGCAGCACGGCGATCGCGGCGCCTGTCAGTCGTTGCGAGAATGTCATGGTCTGCCTCACGGAGTCGGGTTTCCCTACGGTCCCAACGAGGAGAGTCGCAGTGGGTTATCGGCAGATGAGCCGGAACCACCCCCCTTTTCCCTCCGATCCGGCGTAAACTGCTGGCCATGACACGTGCCCAGAGTGTCGCCTCGCCGCACGAGCACGCGGTGAGCTACTACGCCAACGACCACGAGGCCACCACCGCCCTCGTGCGGTTCGTCTTCGACGGGCTCGCTCGCGAAGAGCGAGTGGTGGTCGTTGCGTCGGCGGCGCGTCTGGCAGCCGTGGAAGAGGCCCTGGGCGCTGTGCGGGACAGCAGCCTCACCGAGGACCACATGGCGAGCGGCTGCCTGATGCTGGACGCAGCGCGTGCTCTCGACGGGTTCATGGTCGCAGGGGTGCCTGACCCCGAGAGGTTCCGCTCGACCATCGGCGCGCTGGTGGAGCTGGCCGCTGCCGACGGCGCGCACGTGCGGGTGTACGGCGAGATGGTGGCCCTGCTGTGGGAGGAGGGCAACGTCGCCGGTGCGCTGGCCCTCGAGGAGCTGTGGAACGAGCTCGCGGTCACGCGGGCCTTCTCGCTGCTCTGCGGTTACCAGGTAGGTGCCCTGCGCGATGCCGGGCTCGACGACGTGCGCCGCGTCTGCGAGCTGCACGACTCAGTGAATCCGCCGGCCAGCTACGGCTCACCCACCGCCCCGACCTGGATGGACCCGAGCGTCGATGAGTACTCGGAGGTCTTCCTCCCCGTCACCCAGGCGGTGCCGGCACTGCGCCGATTCGTCACCGCTGCGCTGCACCTGTGGGACCTCGAGGAGCTCGTCGGGGACGCTCGGCTGGTGGCCTCCGAGCTGGGCACCAACGCCCTGGTGCACTGCGTCTCGCCCTTCCGGGCATCGGTGGAGAAGTCACCGGCTGGAGTCCGCATCTCGATCCAGGACCTGGGTGCGGGCGTTCCAGCGCTCCTGGCGGACAGTGTCGACGGTCTCGGTGGCCGGGGCGTCGCGATCATCGACCAGGTCGCAGACGTGTGGGGTTGCGAGGATCTGCCTGGTGGCAAGGTCACCTGGGCCGAGCTGCGCTGCCCGGCGCCGATCCACTAGGGCGCCGATCCACCAGGACGCCGATCCACCAGGACGCCACTCACGAGAACGCAGAGAGCGCTCGGCCCGGGGCTCCGGACTCAGGCAGCTACGACGACGTCGTGACACTCGATGATGTCGTGCGCGTGCTCGCCCTCGGCCAGCTGATAGCCGCAGAGCAGAGGGAACTCCACGTGCCGGCGGAGGTCGTTCCAGCAGGCCTCGAGCTCCAGGGCCAGGTGGTCGTCGCTGCGGCGCCAGTACAGATCGACGATCTCGCCGTACACGCGCATCGCGCCCCAGCGGCCGCTGACGCGCCTCACGGGCCCGCCGATGAGCAGGTCGAACCTCTCGGTGTCGATGTGGTCGTCATGGGCGAGGTCGCGGTGCAGCGCGTCGGCGTTCAGGGCGACGAACTGGCCGGAGCCGGTGACCGCCATGTGGTCGATGCCGACCTCGTTGAGCCGCTCCTCGAGGGCCTTGTGGTGCTCGGGCGTGGCAGCCACCACCACTGCCTCACCGGCCGCCAGGCCGTTGGCGACGTAGTCGAGCAGCACGTCTGCGTGGTAGGTGTCGGCCCAGAACGCCACCGAGTGCCCATCGGGTGCCGGGTCCGCGTCGAGCACGACCGATGGCGTCGGTACCGCCGGGAAGCCGGCGGTGAACCTGGTGCCGCCGCTCCCGTCATAGGTCAGGGTGCCACCCATCGCGTCGCAGAGCTGACGGGCGATGGACAACCCCAGGCCGCTGCCTCCGAGGCTCTGCGAGGACGAGCCGTGGACGTAGGCCTCGAAGAGCCGCTCCACCAGGGCGTCTGGGACGCCGACACCGTCGTCGTGGACGCTGAGCTCGACGACATCCTGGTCGTGCACGGTGCTGACGCGGATGCTCGACCCTCCGTAGCGCAGCGCGTTGGAGACCAGGTTGTCCAGCACCTGGGTGAGCCGCAGGGGGTCGGCGATGACGAACACGTCATCGGGAACGTCCAGCGTGATCAGGGTGTCGGCGTCCAGCGTGCGCGCGGCCAGGACCTGGGCGCAGAGCTCCGACAAGGACACGCGGGTCAGCGCCAGGTCGAGCTCGTCGCGGTCCGCGAGGTGCGAGGTCGACAGGTCTCCGAGCAGGCGCACCAGCATGTCGCTGCGGCGCACGAGCATCTCGGTGAGTCGGCTCACTGCGGCAGGCGGCAACGACTCGTGTGAGTCCTCGAGCTGCAGCGCCGCTCCGCGCAGCACCGTGGCGGTGTTCTTGATGTCGTGGATCAGTCGAGCCTCGACGTCCTTCATGCGAGTCCTCCTCCCACTGATGCGTGGGCAACCCGAGACGTACGCTTCCCTCCCCCGGGAAGCCGCCAGGACCGCTGCGATGCGAGGTCCGGGCATCAAGTGTGCTGTCCGAATCACCATACCCGACGATGTGCGCCGCGGCCTTTCCCACGGTCGGCGACTTTTAAACCCATCAGCCGGAAAAGGTGACCCACCTCTCATCACGGACAGTGGTGCGTGCTCCCGGCGTCGGCCGATCGGCGCCTGAGCTGCCGGCGACCTCGCAGTGTTCTCGTCGCCCCGGGACGAGCAGGTTCGGGCCGGCTCCGGCGGTCTAGATGGCGCATTGACGCCTGCCCGCGGCAGGCGCAGTGTCGGCAGCATCCGGCGATGTCAGCCTGGGCGTCGCCCTGAGCGAGGAGTCGGCCGTGTTCGCCAGAAGCAACACCATCCAGACCAAGGCAGAGTCGATCGACCAGGGCATCGAGTTCATCCGTGCCGAAGTAGTTCCTGCCACGCAGGGCATGGAGGGCTGTAGCGGCCTGTCGTTGACCGTCGACCGGGAGACGGGCCGGTGCATCGTGACCACGTCATGGGAGAGCGAGAGCGCCATGCGTGAGTCGGAGAGTGCCGTGACACCGTTGCGCGAGCGGGCCGCCGAGATCATGGCGGCCCCGGTCATGGTCCAGCACTGGGAGGTAGCCGCGGTGCACCGCGTCAGCTACGCCCCCGAGGGCGCGTGCGCACGGCTCACGTGGATGCAGGCGGACCCCGCCGATCTGGGCCACGCGGTGGACGTGTTCAAGTTCGGGGCACTGCCCGCCATCGAGGCTCTGGACGGCTTCTGCAGCGCCAGCCTCATGGTCGACCGCGCGTCAGGTGCGGCCGTGTCCACGGTGACCTTCGACGGCCGGGCGAACCTCGAGGCGAGCCGCGGCAACGCCGACGCTATCCGCAGCAAGGCGACCAAGGAGGCGCGCGCCGAGGTGCTGCGCGTGGACGAGTGCGAGCTCGTGCACGCCCACCTGCACGTGCCCGAGCTCGTGTGAGGCCGGCCGGGCCGGTCACGACCGATCGGTCGAGAGCGCCCGAACCGTTGTAAAGGCCCTCAGGTGGGCTAGAACGGGCGCCGGGAAGTACGGAGCCTGCTTCCGGTGCCCGATACGCGCGGACTAGTCTCCGGGAATGAGCGCGGTCGAACGGCACAACGTCACGGTGAGCGGGCGACCCGACGGCCAAGCCATGGTGTTCGCGCACGGCTTCGGCTGCGACCAGCACATGTGGCGGCACGTGACCCCTGCCTTCGAGGACGAGTTCCGCATCATCAACCTCGACCACGCCGGGTGCGGAGGCGCCGATCCACGCGTGTACGACCCGGTGCGCCACGCCTCCCTGCAGGGGTACGCCGACGACGTCGTCGCCATCTGCAGGGAGCTCGAGGTCAGGGACGGGGTCTTCGTCGGTCACTCCGTCTCGGCGATGATCGGGCTGCTGGCCGACCTGGCCGACGACGAGCTGTTCGAGAAGATGGTGATGGTCGGGCCGTCGCCGCGCTACATCGACGACGACGGCTACACCGGGGGCTTCAGCCACGCCGACATCGACGAGCTCCTCGAGAGCCTGGGCAGCAACTACCTGGGGTGGTCCAGCGCGATGGCCCCGGTCATCATGGGCAACGCGGATCGCCCGGAGCTGGGGGAGGAGCTCGGTGAGAGCTTCTGCCGCAGCGACCCGGAGATCGCCCGCCGCTTCGCCGAGACGACGTTCCGCTCCGACAACCGGGCGGACCTGCCCAGGTCGGGCACCGCGACGCTCGTGCTGCAGTGCAAGAGCGACGTGATCGCGCCCATCTCGGTCGGGCACTACGTCGCCGACAACATGCCGAACGCCACGTTCGCGCTGCTGGAGGCCACTGGTCACTGCCCCAACCTCAGTGCGCCCGCGGAGACCATCGCGGCGATGAGGCCTTTCGTCCGCGGGGTCGGGGCAAGGACTAGATGACCGCTCCCACGAGCGCAGACTTCGACGTCGCACTGCTCGAGGACGACCCGCAGAAGCTCTACGACAGCGCGCCGTGCGGATACATCACCACCGCCCCGGACGGCACGGTGGTCAAGGCCAACCAGACGTTCCTGTCGATGGTCGGGTACTCGCCCGACGAGGTCATCGGCCGACGCTCGTTCGCGGACCTGCTCACGGCGGGCGGAAAGATCTACCACGAGACGCACTACGCGCCGATGCTGAGACTGCAGGGCCGTGCACGCGAGGTGGCGTTCGACCTGGTTCGCGCCGACGGCAGCCGGCTTCCGGTGCTCGTCAACGCCGTCATGGAACGGCGCCCGGACGGGGCTCCGGTGCGCGTCCGGATCGCGGTCTTCGACGCGACCCAGAGACGCGAGTACGAGCGTGAGCTCTGGCGCGCCAAGGAACGCGCCGAGGTGTCCGAGCACCGGGCCAAGGCGCTGGCGCGGACGCTTCAGTCCACGCTGATACCGCCCGCGCCTCCCTCGATCCCCGACCTGGACGTCTCGGCTGCCTACCGCCCGGCCGGAAACGGCGAGGAGGTCGGCGGTGACTTCTACGACATCTTCCAGGTCAGTTCCGGTGACTGGGTGGTCGCCCTGGGCGACGTCTGCGGGAAGGGTGTCGACGCCGCAGTGGTGACCGCCCTGGTCCGGCACACGATCCGTGCGCTGGCGGTCGGGACACGGCAGCCCAGCGAGATGCTCCGACTCGCTCAACGACGTGCTGCTCGTTCACGAGACCGAGCGGTTCAGCACGGTGGCGCTGCTCCGGCTGGGCCACAGCAGCACGGGCTGGTCCGTCGTGATGGCCATGGGCGGTCACCCGCTGCCGCTGCACGTGCGCGGCGCCGTCCCGCGCCACGTGGGTGCGGCGGGCTCGTTGATCGGGGTGCTCGACGAGGTCGACGTGCACGACGTCGAGTTCGCGCTCGAGCCCGGTGACATGCTCGTGGTGCACACCGACGGGGTGACCGAGGCCAGGCGACGTGGGGAGTTCTACGGCGAGCAGCGGTTGCGCGACTCGGCGACGACCCTGAGTGCGGAGACCAACCCGGCTGAGGCGCTGCTGGCCGAAGTGCTCGCGTTCCAGGGTGGACGGCCCCGGGACGACATTGCCATCGTCACCCTGCGCGTACCGGCCTGACCGACGTCTGTTCACCGCGGGCCGAGGTGACGCTGCGCACCTGCCCGCGGGACCAAAGGCCCTGCCAGCGCGCTCGGCGGCGGTGTGAGGCTGGCACGAGCACACCGCGTGGGTGCCCGAGCGAGACGAGGTGAGGCCGTGACCGCACCCTCCTCTGCGCCCCCGGTTGACCGTGACAGCATGGGCGAGGACCTGCCGGCGCACCGACTGGCTGCCCACGAGGTCGTGCTGCTGCTGCAGACCGACAGGCTGCGCGGGCTGAGCCCACACGAGGTGACCCTCCGGCTCGAGCGTTTCGGACCCAACACGTTGCCCGTCGACGGTGGGACCGGAGTCCTCGTGCGGGTGGCGCGCCAGATCCACAACCCGCTGATCTACGTGCTGCTCGTCGCGGCTTTCGTGACACTCGTGCTGGCGGAGTACGTCGACTCCGGTGTCATCTTCGCCGTGGTGGTGGTCAACGGCGTGCTGGGCTACCTCCAGGAGTCCAGGGCCGAGGCTGCCCTGCAGGACCTGCGGGACATGGCCGGCACGCAGGCACGCGTGGTGCGCGACGGACAGGAGCACACGGTCCCCTCCGAGGCCCTGGTGCCCGGTGATCTCGTGCGGCTCGAAGCCGGGGACAAGCTGCCGGCAGACATCCGGCTCGTGCGGTCGGCCGGGCTCGGCGTCGACGAGTCGACCCTGACCGGTGAGTCGGTGCCGGTGGACAAGGGTGAGGTGGTGCTGCCCGCAGCCACCCCGGTCGCCGATCGGCGCAACATGGCCTACGCGGGAACCCTGGTCACCAGCGGTGGCGGCACCGGGGTCGTCGTCGCGACGGGGGCCGAGACGGAGCTGGGGGAGATCCACCGACTGGTCGGGGGCGTGCGAGCCGCTGCTCACGCCCCTGACGCGCAAGCTGGCCGCCTTCAGCAAGGTGCTGACCGTGGTCATCCTGGGGCTGGCCGCAGTGACCTTCGTGATCGGCCTGCTCCGTGGTCACGACGCCGTGGAGATGTTCACCGCAGCGATCGCCTTGGCAGTCGGCGCCATCCCGGAGGGGCTGCCGGCGGCGGTGACGATCACGCTGGCCATCGGCGTGTCCCGGATGGCTCGGCGACGGGCCGTGATCCGGAGACTCCCGGCAGTGGAGACCCTGGGCAGCACCACGGTCATCTGCTCCGACAAGACCGGGACTCTCACCGAGAACCAGATGACCGTGCGCAAGATCTGGACCCGCGACGCGGACGTCGAGGTCAGCGGCTCCGGCTACACACCGGAGGGGACCTTGAGTACCTCGGGGGTCGAGGTGGGAGTCCACTCGAGCGAGGCGCTCCGCTGGTGCCTGCTGGCCGGTGCGAGATGCAACGACGCGGGCCTGGTCCGGGGGAAGGACGGATGGGGCATCGTGGGCGACCCCACCGAGGCTGCCATGCTCGTGGTGGCGGCCAAGGCCGGCCTGGACCAGGACGAGCTTCGCGCGGAGTACCCACGAGTGGCCACGATCCCGTTCAGCTCCGAACGGCAGTACATGGCGACGACGCACCAGGACCCGCTCTCGGCCGGCGAGGTGGTGCTGCTCAAGGGTGGCGTCGAACGAGTACTGGCGCTGTGCGGGGCACAGATGACCGAGGACGGCTCCAGCGTGCCGTTGGATCACCAGCTCGTCCTGAGCGCTGCCCAGGAGCTGGCTGGCCGCGGCCTGCGAGTGCTGGCCACGGCCATGTGGCAACCCGCCGGGACACAGCAGCTCGCGGAGAGCGCCCTCGAGGGCAACCTGGTGCTCACCGGCCTGCAGGCCATGCTGGACCCGGCGCGCCCGGCCGCGGCCTCAGCCGTCCTGGCCTGTCTGGGCGCCGGCATCTCGGTGCGGATGATCACCGGTGACCACGCCGCCACGGCTGCGGCTGTTGCCCGCGACGTCGGACTGCTGACCGAGGCGGATGGGGCCGACGCGGTCGTGACCGGCGCGGAGATCGCGTCGGCGGAGGCAGGCGAGCACGCCGAGCTGGTTGCTCGGGCCAAGGTGTTCGCCCGCGTCTCGCCGGAGCAGAAGCTCGGCCTCGTGAGGAGGTTGCAGGCGCAAGGTCACGTCGTGGCCATGACCGGGGACGGCGTCAACGACGCCCCGGCGCTGCACCAGGCGGACATCGGGATCGCCATGGGCAGGAGCGGCACCGAGGTCGCCAAGGATGCGGCCGACATGGTCCTGGTCGATGACGACTTCGCCACGATCGAGGCGGCCATCGAGGAGGGTCGCGGCGTCTTCGACAACCTCACCAAGTTCATCGCCTGGACGCTGCCCACCAACATCGGTGAGGGTCTCGTGATCCTGGTAGCCATCGTGCTCGGCTCGGCCCTGCCGATCCTGCCGACGCAGATCCTCTGGATCAACATGAGCACCGCTGTCGCGCTCGGCCTGATGCTGGCCTTCGAGCCCAAGGAGCCGATGATCATGACCCGACGGCCACGCGATCCCTCCCAACGCCTGCTCGGCGTCTCGCTGGTCGTGCGGATCCTGCTGGTCTCCACGCTGCTCGTCGCCGGCTCGTGGTGGCTCTTCGAGTGGGAGGTGTCCCACGGTGCCACCCTGCCGGAGGCGCGCACGGCCGCGATGAACGTGTTCGTCGTGGTCGAGGCCTTCTACCTGTTCAGCTGCCGGTCGCTGACCCGATCGGCGTGGAGCATCGGCTTCTTCTCGAACCGCTGGTTGGTCGTCGGCGTGGTCACCCAGGCGGTCGGACAGGCGGCGATCACCTACCTCCCGGTGATGAACACGGTGTTCCACACCGCGCCCATCGACGCGGGGGTCTGGCTGCGCGTGCTGGTCATCGGCGCGCTGGCCTCGGTGGTCGTCGGTGCCCACAAGCGGCTGCTCCGCCGTCGCGTCGTACGCCGGGAGACGCCGGATGGGACAACTGACCGGGTCGGACTATTGCCGGGCAGGGGAGCGGAGGCCTAGCCTCGATTAACGAGTGGCGCAGGGGGGCGCGCGCCTAGTAATGCCAGGAAGGCTGGTCACCTCTCGATCGCGTCACCTTGGACTCCAAGGGGGCAATCCAGCATGGCTGACACACCGCAGCGCAAGACCGCCAAGAAGAGCACGTCCAGGGCGAAGAAGTCCGAGGACTCCGCCGAGACCGCGGAGTACCTCGGGTCTGACGAGGTGGGTACCGCGATCATCTCGGGCCTGAGCTTCGGTGCCCGGGCCGTCCAGTACGCCGTCGTCGACGGCCGGGCCATGTTCGAGGGCGACATCGACCTCGGCAGCGTCGAGGAGGTGGAGCAGGGCAACGCAGCGATGCGCGGGATCGCGATCGCCGAGGGCGTGACCCTGCCGGGCAGCCAGTTCCGCTGGCCCAACGGCGTGGTGCCGTACGAGATCGCCTCGGGGATGCCGAACCAGCAGCGGGTCACCGACGCGATCGCGCACTGGGAGACCAACACGGTCATCCGCTTCGTCCTGCGGACCGCGGCCAACGCGGCCAGCCACCCGAACTTCGTGCACTTCCACCACGGCACCGGATGCTCCTCGGCGGTCGGGATGCGCGGGGGCCAGCAGAACATCTCGCTGGGCACCGGCTGTGACGCCGGCCGGGCGATCCACGAGATCGGGCACGCCGTGGGTCTCTGGCACGAGCAGAGCCGGGAGGACAGGGACCTGTTCGTCACCATCCACTGGCAGAACATCACTCCGGGCAAGGAGCACAACTTCAACCAGCACATCAGCGACGGAGACGACGTCGGCGCCTACGACTACGGCTCGATCATGCACTACGAGCGAGGGGCGTTCTCCAGGAACGGACAGGACACGATCACGCCGACCAACCCCGCCACGGCTGCGATCGGTCAGCGGGTGGCGCTCAGCGCGGGTGACCTCAACGCGGTCGCGAGCATGTACGGCGCACCACAGCCGACGGTGACGAAGGCGACGCTCGACCCGGTGCGGCCCTTCAAGAAGCTGCGTGATGACGGTCCCGTGGTGGTGAAGAAGCCGTCCGACGACCCGGTGCCGCGGTTCAAGAAGCTTCGGGACGACGGCCCGGTGCCGCAGTTCAAGAAGCTGCGTGATGACGGTCCCGTGGTGGTGAAGAAGCCGTCCGACGACCCGGTGCCGCGGTTCAAGAAGCTCCGCGACGACATCATCCAGCCCGTGCCGGGACCGTTCGTACGGCCCGGACCGTTCGGGCCCGGTGGGCTCTCGCCGTTCATCCTCGGCACGGGCCACCACGCAGCCGTGGCAGGTGGGCTGGGCGGGGACGGTCTGGACCCGCAGGGTGCGGCGGAGCTCGAGGCGGCCCTCGCAGAGGCACTGGAGGAGGCCGGGGCGGCCGTGGACGAGGCCCGGCGCAACGTGGTCGCGCTGCAGACAGCTCTCACCGGCGCCACGTCAGAGCTGGCCCGGGCGCAGGCAGGCTACGAGGCGGTCGTGGCATCGATCCAGTCGCTGTGACGAGCTCGTGATCCTGCTCGTCTCGCACGTCGACGACGACCACCTCGCACCGGTCAGGCTCGAGCTGGACCGGATGGGCGGTGAGGCGGTCGTCGTCGACACCTCGCAGGTGCCCCTCGCGACCGCCATGGCCGCGAGGCACGGACCGGACGGGGACCGGTGGCGGCTCCGACTCGCCGGCGGTGGATGGCTCGACCTGGGTGAGTGCGGATCGGGCTGGTGGCGCCGGGCGTTGCCCCCCGGCGAGGACCCGCGGGTCCACGACCCGGTCCAGGCGGCATGGGCGGTCAACGAGACCTACGAGGCGATGTCGGGCTTCTGGGATGCCGTTCCGGTGACGTGGGTGAGCCCGCCCCGGGCCATCGAGATGTCGATGATGAAGACCTGGCAGCTCCCGGCCGCGCGGGCGGCGGGGTTGGAGGTCCCGGAGACGCTCGTGACGAGTGACCCCGACGATGCGCGCGCGTTCATCGACTCCCTGGGCCTGGGTCACGTCATCTGCAAGGCCTTCTCCGCGACCCAGGAGAACTGGCGGGAGACCCGGCTGATCGGGGAGGAGGAGTACCGGACCCTCGACGCCGTCGCAGTGGCCCCGGTCATCTTCCAGGAGTTCGTCCCCGCCGCGGTGGACCTGCGGATCACGGTCGTTGGGGAGGAGATCTTCGCCGCTGCCATCCACTCCCAGGAGCTTCCCTACGCGCTGGACTTCCGACTGTTCCTCGACATGGGACCCGGCGTCCGGATGAGCCCGGCGACGCTGCCGGATGAGGTGGCGGAGGGCCTGCTGCGGCTGCTCAAGCAGGCCGGCCTACGGTACGGCGCCATCGACATGCGCCTGACGCCCGACGGCCGCTATGTCTTCCTCGAGGTCAACCCCGCCGGGCAGTGGCGCTTCGTGGAGGACGTGACCCGACAGCCGATCACGAGGGCCATGGCACAGTTGCTCATCGACCTCGACCGGTCCTGAGGGCCGGCCGTACTCAAGCCGCAGGAGCCACCATGACTCGCGTCACCGTCCGGATCCAGTGGCCCCAGGCGCTCGAGGAGCTGCCGCCGCACTCGCGCGCGAGGGTCAGCGTCGAGGACTCCACCCTGGCCGACGAGTCCTCGGTCGTCGTGGGTGAGACGATCCTGGAGGACGTCAGCACCGGAAGCGAGGCCGTCGCCGAGGTCGAGGTCGGCGACGTGGACGCCGGAGCCGAGCTGACCGTGCGCGTGCACGTCTCGGCGCCACGCGGAGCCAGCCGTTCGCTCGAGGTCGGAGACCTGGTCTCGACCCAGTCCCACCCGGTGCTCACCCACGGGTACGGCGACACGGTCGTGGTCCCGCTGCGTCGGGTCGGGGACTGAACCTCAGGCGGCGCGCGAGGGCGTCAGCCGCCGGGCGAGGTCACGCAGGGTGGCGGAGGAGCCCTCGCGTCGGGCCGACAGACGAGCGACCTTCTTGTCATAGGCCCGGCCGAGCCGCTCGGCGGCCAGGTCGTCCTCACGGAGGAGGGCTGCACGGATCTCGGTGGCGTAGAGGTTCTCGAGGTGGGTGAGCTGTTGGTCGATGCTGTTCACAGACATGGATTCCTCCATCTGGTTGGTTGGCTCAAGTCTCCCGGAATCAATTGGAACGATCCAAGTTTTGGCGGTATGAGTCGCGACACAGCACTCGGACCCCCGGAGACACACCACCTGACTGCACCACGCGCGGGAGGTGCCACGCAGCCCTTGCCTGGACCGGTGCCCGGCCGCATCGTGGAAGCAGGACTCCTGGAGGTGCGTGGTGCGAGCAGACGTGGGCGATCAGCTGGTCATCGAGAGCAGGACGGTGGATGCTCCCCGCAAGGTCGGTGAGGTGCTCGAGGTCCACGGCCAGGACGGCGCTCCGCCGTACGTCGTGCGGTGGGCGGACGGACACGAGGGCCTGATGTTCCCCGGGGCGGACGCGCACATCGTGCCGAGGAGCACGGGCTGACCCGAGTCAGCGAAGGTCCTCCAGCGCCCACCCGGACCCGGCTGCGTCCGCGGTGATGACGCTCAGCGAACCGTCGGTCTCGAGCACCACGGCCGCTACCCGGCCGAGGTCCCCGAGACCGGCCTGGCGGACAGCCTGACGGACATCGGCGTCGGTCACCCGCTGGTCTCGCATGGCCGACGGGATGGTCGCGCCGCTGCGGACCAGGAGTGTCGGGCTCCCGGTGACCAGTGAGCGTGCACCGGGGATCCACGCCGAAGCCCCAGCCACCAGGAACTGGAACACGGCCAGGGCCAGCAGCGCGGTGACGCCCTCGCTCCAGGAGACGCTCGAGTTGAGCAGGATCGTCGCCAGGGTGGAGCCCAGCGCCACTGTGACCACGAAGTCGAAGGCGTTGAGCTTGGCCAGTGTGCGTTTGCCCGAGAAGCGCAGCACCAGCATCAGGGATCCGTACGCCGCCGCGCCCACCAGCACCACCCGGACGATGTCAGACCAGTTGTCGAACCACATGCCCAAGTCCTACAGCACCCGTGGCCGTTCCACGAGTGCCCGGGTCACGACACCGGCTCGGGCATGATGCACCCATGTCCCCCGAGCAGACCCACGGAGTCGTCTTCCCCGCCGACCAGGAGGGTCGACGAAGCACCGCGGCCCTCGGCCGTGCCGTGCTCGCCGAGGCGCTGCGGGCGGTGGATCATCCCGGAGCACTCGCCGTCGAGCAGGAGACGAACTGGCGAACCGGCTACCTGGTGCACTTCCGCAGAGCCGTGGAGGCCGGTGTCGAGTCGCGGGAGGCCGCGCTGAGGATCGCCACCGACGGACTCCACGCGGTGAACGACCGCATGCGCGTGCTCGGTGAGCACGGTGAGAGCCGGCTGGCGGACTGGTCCTCGGCCACCGAGCTGGGCCGAGTCGAGGTCACGGGTGCGGCCGCACCGGAGCCGGAGCTGTCCGTGCCGTTCCACGGGACCAGGTTGCGTGGCGACGCCCTGCACCGCCAGCTGGACACCTGGGTGGCTGCCGGGATCTTGGAGCCGTCGGTGGCCGAGGTGGTGCGGAGCGTGATGGAGAACCCGGACTGGCTCCGGGCCGAGGGCCACACGATCGCGGTCCTAGGGGCCGGTGCGGAGATGGGCCCGCTGCAAGCGCTCATGCGCTGGGGCGCGCGGGTTGCGGCCGTCGACCTGCCCAACCCGCAGATCTGGACCCGCGTGCTCGACACCGCTCGCGGAAGTGCAGGGACGCTCCTGCTGCCGGTGCCAGCCGGCGTCGGCGAGGCCGACCCCACCAACATCGGCGTCGACCTGATCGCGGACGGACCCTCCGTGGCGCGTTGGCTCGTCGAGTTGGACGGGTCGCTGACCGTGGGCAACTACGTCTACGCGGACGGTGCCACCAACGTGCGGGTCTCCGTGGCGGTGGACGAGCTCTCGCGACGGGTGCTCAACGAGCGCAGCGATGCCGCGCTGGCCTTCCTGGCCACTCCCACGGACGTCTTCGCCGTGCCCGCAGACGCCGTGCGCCAGTCCACGCAGGCCTACGAGTCGCGGTCGGGCACCGCCAAGCTGCTCGGTCGTCCGCTGCGTGCGGTGAGCGCCGGGAGGTTGCTCCGGCGTTCCTACGCACCCACGGCCGACCCCGGAATCAACGACAGCCTGGTGCCGCAGCAAGGCCCGAACTACGCCCTGGCCAAGCGCCTCCAGCGTTGGCGGGCGACCGTGGCGAGGGACGCCGGGACGCTGGTCTCCCTGCACGTCGCACCACCCACCCGCACCCGGTCGGTCGTCAAGAACCGCGCGCTGGCCGCGGCGTACGCGGGAGCTCACCGCTTCGGCGTCGAGGTGTTCGAGCCGGCGACCTCCAACGTCTTGATGGCGGCGATGCTCGTCCACGACCTGCACACCGCCGGTGGCCCGGCGCACGAGCACCCCTGGCAGGACGAGGCGTACGCCGCTGCCCACGGCGGTCTGTGGCGGGCGCCGTACGCCCCTCGGAGCGCCTTGGGTCTCGCCGCTCTCCTGGGGTACGCCGCCGCGCGCAGCTAGGTGGTCGTGCGCCCGGGCGTGGTTGTCCCATCTTGAGTGGTCTCAAGGGGGGCTGGCGGTTTCACTGGGGACCCCGTGAAACAGCCACTTCCCCCGCGTTGCAACGGTGGGGAAGTGGCCGTTTAACGGGGGACCCAGTGAAACTGCGCCCCGCCAACCCTCAGGCCGGCAACAGCGGCCGGGTGACCTCGCGGGCGCGCTGGTCGAAGGCGAGTACGTCGTGCGGCTGGTGGCCGGCCGCGGAGAAGGCCTCGCGCAGCAGCTCGACCTGGGCGGCGAGGTGGTGGCGAAGGTCTGGGGAGCGGGCGTTGGAGCCGACTCGTTCCACGAAGGTGAGACAGGCGTGCATCACGGCCGGGGCGGAGACGGCGTACCAGCGCATGTTGTCCAGCACCAGGTCGACCAGCTCGTTGTGCTCGAACCCGGGCGCGTGCACGCGGAGCCGGCCGTCCTCGTCGAGACGCGCCGGGGACGGGGTCGGGCGCGAGACCAGCAGCGCCAGACCGGTGGAGAGGTCGTCGAGCGCGTTCATCGCGGTGAACGGGTCGTTGGTCCCGGGCGAGAGTGCCCGGACCGCCATCTCGGTGAGCTGCTGCACGGCGAACTGCACGTCCTGGTAGGGGCTGCGTGAGTTGGCGATCTGGAAGGCGCCGCGGACACCGGACTCGACCGCTTCACGCGCGTCGGGGCGGCCGGGTGCGTGCACCAGCAGCACGACGGTGTCCTCCAGGACGTACTGGCCCGGTCGGACCTGCAGGGCGAGCAGCACGTCGTGCTCCTGTGCCAGCTCGAAGAGGTTCTCGGAGTGGACCGACTGCACGTAGCCCGGACGCCCCGCGGCGATCGGGCTGCCGTGCGTCTCCAGGTTCGCCGGAAGCAGCTCGACGGCCGGCACCTCGGCGCCGTGGTCGCCGATGTCCTCGGGGAACAGTCGGTCGACGGTGCTGCGCAGGTCCGAGCGCAGCGAGCCGGCCAGCGTCGAGATCTGGATCGAGTCACTGATGTGGTGGATGAAGTAGACGAGCACCGCGACGTTGAGCATGGCCAGGAGCACCGCGACGTTGACCGCCAGGTGCGGCACGAACACCGTGCCCCCCTCGACGGTCGGGTCGCCGAGGGTGCGTACCGAGCGCAGCACCAACAGGCAGTAGAGGAACGTCGCGACGTAGACGCCGAGCACGATCTGGTTGCCGCGGTCGGCCATGAAGTTGCGCACCAGCCGCGGTCCGTAGCTCGACGACGTCAACGCCAGCACGGCCATGGTGATCGAGAACGTCGTGCCTGCCACACCCAGGCTGGCGGCCGCGATGCCGCCGAGGATGTCGCGGCTGCCGCTCTCGCCGACCCGGTAGATGATCGCGTTGAGCCAGCCGGGGAAGGTCTCGATGTTGACGACCTCGTCGAGCGCCATCAGCAGCTCGGCCAGCAGTACGGCGAGGACGCAGATCGTTGCCGGGACGAACCAGAATCGTTCGCGCAGCCGCTTCAGGAGGGTCACCCCCGCGAGTCTGCCACCAGGTGCCCTCGGGACGACGGACCTCGTCGTCGGCTCAGGCGGAGCCGAGCTGTCCGGAGAGACGGCCGTGCATGTGCGCGCTGCCGACATTGAGCCCGCGGATCTCGACCGCCTTGCCCTTGGTGTGGTACTTGGTCTCGATGGCGTCCAGCGCCGCGACCGTCGAGGCGTCCCACACGTGCGAGGCGCTCAGGTCGATGACCACGCGGTCGGGGTCGACGGCGTACTCGAACTGGGTGTAGAGGTCGTTGCTGGAGGCGAAGAACAGCTCTCCGGTGACCGTGTAGACCGCGTGCACGGAACCGTCGGGGTCCTCGACCAGCTCGCGGTGGGTCTCCACGAGGTGGGCGACGCGGCGGGCGAACAGGGTCATCGCGACGAGCACACCCACGGCGACGCCGATCGCGAGGTTGTGCGTGGCCACGACGACCGCGACCGTGGAGACCATCACCGTGGTCTCGCTCTTCGGCATCCGGCGCAGGGTGCCCGGCTGGACGCTGTGCCAGTCGAACGTGCCGACCGCGACCATGATCATCACCGCGACGAGTGCCGCCATCGGGATGAGAGCCACGACGTCGCCGAAGCCGACCACGAGGATCAGCAGGAAGATCCCGGCCAGGAACGTGGAGATCCGCGTGCGGGCCCCCGAGGCCTTCACGTTGATCATGGTCTGGCCGATCATCGCGCAGCCACCCATCCCGCCGAAGAACCCGGTGATGATGTTGGCCGCACCCTGGCCCCAGGCCTCGCGGGTCTTCTGGGAGTGGGTGTCGGTGACGTCGTCGACGAGCTTGGCGGTCAGCAGGGACTCGAGCAGACCGACCAGAGCCATCGCCAGCGCGTAGGGGGCGATGATCTTCAGCGTCTCAAGGGTGAGCGGCACGTCGGGCAGGAACAGGCTGGGCAGGCTGTCGGGGAGCTGGCCCTCGTCACCGACGTCGGGAAGCTTGAGGCCGCCGGCCAGCGCCACGCCGGTGATCAGCACGATCGCCACCAGCGGGGACGGGATGACGCTGGTGAGCCGGGGGAGCAGCACGATCACGGCGATGGCCACGGCCACCATCGGGTAGACCAGCCACGGCACCCCGAAGAGGTGGGGCACCTGGGCCAGGAAGATCAAGATGGCCAGCGCGTTGACGAAGCCCACCATCACCGAGCGGGGGATGAAGCGCATCAACCGCGCGACCCCGGCCAGCCCGAGCGTCACCTGGAGCACGCCGCCCAGCAGCACCGTCGCGATCAGGTAGTCGTACCCGTAGTCGCGCATGACCGGGGCGATCACCAGCGCGATCGCGCCAGTGGCCGCCGAGATCATGGCCGGACGCCCGCCCAGGAAGGCGATGGAGACCGCCATCGTGAACGACGCGAACAGCCCGACACGAGGATCGACGCCGGCGATGATCGAGAAGGAGATCGCCTCCGGGATCAGGGCCAGGGCCACGACAAGTCCAGCGAGAATCTCGATGCGCAGCCGGCGCGGGTTGCGCAGGGCAGCGCGCACGGTGTTCGGCTCGATCACAGGTGTGGTGGTCGTGGTGCTCATGGGATCTCCGTCCGGGCACGACGTGGTACGTCGGCCTGGCTCGTTCTCGGGATGTGCGACCACGGGCAGCATGGGCGCCGGAGTGTGGTCATGGGGGTGCGGGGCGGGATGTTGGCCAGGCCCCGGCGAAGCCTGAAGCCGCACTCTACCCTGACGTGAGGGTAGGGTTGAAACACGAACGAGAGGGCGGACACCGATGCGGGCACCTGGACCGGGACGGACCATGCAGATCGGCGAGATCGCCGAGCACACGGGTCTGTCGCTGCGCACGCTGCGTCACTACGACGAGGTGGGTCTGCTCGAGCCGTCGGCGCGCAGCGAGGGAGGTTTTCGCCTCTACACCCAGGACGATCTCGACCGGCTGCTGGTGATCCGCCGGATGAAGCCCCTCGGGTTCTCCCTGGAGGCCATGCACGACGTGATGGACCTGTTGACCGCGCTGAGGAGCCCGGCCGAGGCGGCCGACAGGAACGAGCTCGAGCACCGGCTGGGCGACGTCGTCGCGGAGGCGGTGAAGCGGCGTGAGGAGCTGCAGCGCCAGCTCGCCATGGCTGATGAGTTCATCGCGCTGCTGGACGACCAGGTGTCCAGCGCGCAGCAGATCGCCTGACCTGTCGGCCTGTCCCGGCGCCCCTGTCCCAGACGATCCCTGCCGCGGTGGTCCGCTACTCGCCGCGCGCCGCCGCCAGCCGCAGCGGATCCAGGATCACGAGCTTGCCGCGACCGAGCCGGACCAGGCCCTGGGCGGCGTACTCGTTGAGCACCTTGGTCGTCGACTCCCGCGACGTGCCCACCAGTGCGGCGAGCTGTTCGTGGGTGAGGGAGACCTGGGGGCGCCCGGTGAGGGTCCGGCTCTCCTCACCGTCGCCCAGCAGGCACAAGGTGGTGGCGATCCGCTCAGGGACGCTCTTGAAGACGGTGTCGGACAGGCGCCGCTCCAGCTGCGAGACCCGCTGACCGAGGATCGCTGAGATGCGTGCGGCGATCCGGGCGTCGGAGAGCAGGAACCGCTCCACGTCGGCTCGGCTCATGATGCACACGGTGACGGGGTCGAGTGCCTCGGCGAAGTTGTCGTACATCTGCTGGCCGAGCAGCAGCATCTCTCCGAAGACCGTGCCCGGCGAGACGATCGCGGTGGTCAGCGCCCGGCCGTCGGGGGAGACGCGGAAGACTCGCACCCGGCCCTCCTTGAGGATGAACAGCGTCTCGATCGGCTCCGAGGGCGAGAACAGCAGCTCCCCGGCCGCGAACGCGCGCATCGGCGCGGCGGCGGCGATGCCGGCCATCTCGGCCTCGTCCAGGTCGGCGAAGATGTCCACCTCCGACATGCACCAGAGGTCCTCGGCCTCGCCGCTACGGCGTTCCACGTCTGCCAGCTCCTCACGACGACCGGGAGACCAGGGCGCCAGGTCATGGGGGATCTCGCCCAGACGTCTCACCAGACAGTATGACGCCGGCGCCCCAGCCGGGGTGCCCGTTGCATCCCGCAGGCCACGCTGCGGCTCGGTAGTGGTCGACATGTCTGGGTCAGTCCACGAGCTCGGCGACCTTCTCGGCCAGCACCGGGTCGTCGAGGTAGCCCTCCGCGACGGGGTCGCCATCGGCGTCCAGCACCAGATAGGTGCTCTGGGCCGCGACGCCCAGGTGTCGCCAGACCTCACCCTTCGGGTCGACGAGATGAGTGGGTCCCGTCCACCTGCTCGGCGAACTCCCGGATCGCGGCGGTGTCGGACAGGCCTCCGACCGCCACGACGCTGACCTGGTCGGCGTACTTCAGGGCGAGCCTGCTCACGGCGGGAGCCTGTGCGCGGCACGTTGGGCACCAGGGTGCCCAGAACCAGAGCACGGCCGGTTTGCCCCGCAGCTGCTTCCCGTCGAACGAGTCGCCCTCGAGGGTGGTGGCGGTGAAGTCGAGGTCGACCGCCGCCACGTTCGAGGCCGGCTCGGCGCTCGACGTGCCGCCGCCACCGACGGAGCCGCACCCCGCCACCGACAGGAGTGTCCCGGCGAGCAGGACGGCGAGAGTCTTGGCACGCATGTTTCCTCCGGTCTGTGCGGCTCCACCAGTCTGTCCCCCCGATGGGTACGTCGTCGGTGACCGCGTTCACAGACCGGTGAAGGGACCGGGGTCATGCTGGGCAGTGGTGGGCACGCTCGTGCCCGGCACCTGCGGGAAGGCGGCGAGGCGAATGAGTGGCCATCGCTCCGGCGGTCGGCATGTGCGGCGGTGGGGGTTGCCGCTCGCCGGACTGCTCCTCGCGGTCACGGCCTGCGGTGGTGCCAGCAACGAGGAACCACAGGCGCTGCCGACCGGGAAGGTCGAGACTGTCACGCAGGTCGCACCTGGCCCGCGCGAGGACGGACCGTCCGCGCTGGAGGACCGCGACCACCCGAGCTTCCCGAAGCCGCTGGTGGATCCCGACCTGATCCTCTCCGGAGGTCCCCCGCCCGACGGGATCCCGCCGATCGACGAGCCCACCTTCGAACGAGCCGGGAAGGTCACCTGGCTGGACGAGTCCGAGCCGGTGCTCTCCCTCACGGTCGGAGGAGAGACCCGCGCCTATCCGCTCCAGGTGATGACCTGGCACGAGATCGTCAACGACTCCGTCGGTGGGGTTCCGGTCGACGGTGACCTACTGCCCGTTGTGCAACTCCGGTGTCGCCTTCGAACGCGAGGTGGACGACCGGGTGTTCTCCTTCGGCACCTCGGGGATGCTGTACGCCGACAACCTGGTGATGTACGACCGGCAGACCGAGTCGCTGTGGCCGCAGCTGACGGGCGAGGCCTCGATCGGCGTGCTGACCGGGACCAAGCTGGTGGCCATCCCGATGGGGACGGTGTCGTGGACCGAGTTCCGCACGGCCAACCCCGACGCCCTCGTGCTCTCGCGCGACACCGGGTTCGAGCGCCCCTACGGGCGGAACCCCTACGAGGGCTACGACGACCCGGAGGGAGCGCTGCTCTTCGACCTCCCCGGCAAGACCGACGACCGGCTGGCCGTCAAGGAGCGCGTGATCGGGATCGGCGACTCGGGAGAGAGTGTGGCGGTGGTCCGTGAGTCCCTGGCCGATCGGCCTCCGCAGGAGCTCGAGATCGACGGCAGGCCCGTGGTGCTCTGGCACCGACCCGGACAGGTTTCCGCGCTGGGGGCGGGCGAGATCGCCGGGGGAGCAGACATCGGGACAGTGGGCGTCTACGACCCTGTGGTGGAGGGGCGGCATCTGCACTTCATCGCCGACTCCGAAGGGTTCCGGGACCAGGAGACCGGGAGCACCTGGGACGTGCTGGGCCGCGCGCGGACGGGTCCGCTCGAGGGCACGCGGCTAGAGCCTGTGCAGCACCTGGACACGTTCTGGTTCGCCTGGGTGACCTTCCACCCCGAGACCGACCTGCTCCGAGCGCCGTTCGAGGACCAGCGGTGAGCCCGCTCGGGCTGTGGCGACGTTGGGCGCTGGCCACCCGCCCGGTCCATCCGGTGACCGAGCGGGTCCTGCGCGAGCGCTGGGCAGCCCTGCCCCTGGGGGTGCGAACCCCCGCTCAGATCCTGGGACGCAACGCGGTGGGCTGCGAGGGCACGCACGGTGTCTTTCCGAAGTGCAACCTGACCTGCAGCCCGTGCTACCACTCACGAGACGCCAACAAGGTCCGGACCGACGGCGCGCACACCCTCGCCCGCGTCGAGGAGCAGCTGTCCCTGCTCGAGCAGCTCCGCGGCCCGCGCGCGCACGCCCAGCTGATCGGGGGCGAGGTGAGCCTGCTCGACCCCGACGACCACGCGGCGGCACTGCTCACCATGCGCGCCCACGGGCGCGAGCCGATGTCGATGACCCACGGGGACTTCGACCTCGAGTACCTCCGGGCACTGGCACTCGGTCCGGACGGCCGCCCGCGCCTGCGACGTCTGTCGTTCGCCGCGCACTTCGACTCGTTGATGCGGGGCCGTCGGGGCATCCCACGGCCGACCCGGGAGAGCGAGCTCAACCCGTTCCGGACTTCGTTCGTGGAAATGTTCCGACAGCTGCACAGCGAGCACGGAGTCGACTCGTACCTGGCGCACAACATGACGGTCACTCCCGAGAACATCGACCAGGTCGCCGAGGTGACCCGAGACGTCAGCGCGATGGGCTACTCGATGCTGTCGTTCCAACCCGCGGCTCACGTCGGCGACGAGCGCCGGTGGCGCGGCGACTACACGACGGTGAGCATCGATGACGTGTGGCACCAGATCGAGGCAGGACTCGGCCAGCGCGTGGCTTGGCAGGCCCTGCAGTTCGGGGACCCGCGCTGCAACCGGACGGCGTTCGGCGTACGGGTCGGGAAGCGCTGGGTCGCGATGTTCGACCCGGACTCACCGGCTGACCTCGCGGCGCGCGACCGGGCCCTGGCCCACTTCGGGGGGATCAGCTTCGGCGGCACGCCGGCTCCCTTGCTGGCCGTGAAGCTGCTGCGCGTGCTGTTGCACCACCCCGGCGACCTCCCGCTGGCATCGGGCTGGTTGTGGCGGATGGGCCGTCGGGCCGGTGGCTGGGGCCGGGTGGCGGGCGCCCTGCTTCGTCGCAGCGTGGTTCCGCTGACCTACGTGGTGCACAGCTTCATGGACGCCGACGTCGTCGCGCCTGCGTGGGAGCTGTTGAGGGCGGGGCGCGAGGCCGACGACCCTGCCGTGCGCGCGGCGCAGGAACGGCTGCAGGCCTGCACCTACGCCATGGCGCACCCGGAGACCGGGGAGCTCGTCCCCGCCTGTGTCCAGCACAGCGTCCTCGACCCGGGGGAGAACGCGAACCTGCGGGAGCTGTTGCCGCTCACCGTCGTCTGAGTCACCAGGGTCGCTCCGAGGCACGACTGCACGGCCGCCTCGCGAAGCAGCACCGGCCTGGTGGTCAGGCCTCGCGAAGGGAGACGAGTCCATTCAGGCAGTCGGCGACCTCGTCGAGGGAGTCGCGGTGCTCGGGCCTGAGCTGGAGACAGCGGGTGATGAGGGCCAGCAGGCTGCGCCTGGAGGAGTCGGGACGCTGGACCAGCAGCCGCAACGTCTCGCCCAGCCCGCGGGGATCGTCGTGGGTCCGGCCGGTCAGCGCATGGTGCAGCACCGCACCCAGGCCCCAGACGTCCGTTGCCGCGGTCTGCCACTCGCCGTTGGTCTGCTCAGGAGACCGGTACCCCCGCGTGCCCGATCCGGCGCGAACCGGTCCGGGCGGCCCGGACAGGCTCAGGTCGATGACCTTGGCGGTGCCGGCCTCGAGGACGATGTTGCCCGGGGTGAGGTCTCCGTGGACGCAGTCGTGGAGGTGCAGGTACCGCAGGGCCGAGGCCAGCTGCGCACCGAGCGTCGCGACGTCGTCGGTCGAGAGACGGGTGTGCTCGTCGAGCACGCTGCCGAGGTCGGGACCCGTCAGGGTCTCCATCACCACGGCGACCTGCGGATCCTCGATGACCTCGTAGGCACGGACCAGGTGCGGGTGGGCCAGGTCACGAAGAGTCGTGCCCTCTCGGCGGAGGAAGAACGCGGTGTGCGACTCGATGACGCGATCAGGTCGCACCACCTTGACGATGCATCGTGCCTGCCGGTCACGACTCCATGCGTCGTACACGTCGAGGCGGTTGCCCCGGCGCAGGTGGGCCACGACGTCATATCCGGGCACGACCTCGGCACCGGCCAGGACCACGGTCGGTTCCACCTGCTCCAGCTGCTCGGTCATGCGGTCGCCGACTCCAGTCGAGCGTCCAGCACGGTCACGTCGGAGACGATGCGTCCGCTGTCCAGCGTGATCACACGATCCGCGATCTCGAGCGCGATCGGGTCATGGGTGACGATGATCGTCGTACGCCCCCGAGCGTTGCTGCCGCACAGCGGCTGGAGGACGCGCCGTGCACTGTCCGGGATCGAGTCCCGCCGTCGGCTCGTCGAGCAGCAGGAGCGGGCTGTTGCGCAGGAACGCTCGCGCGATCGAGAGTCGCTGGCGCTGTCCGCCCGAGAGCGTCCGAGCCTTCTGTCCCAACGTGGTCGCGTAACCCTCGGGCAGTGCCAGGATGAAGTCCTCCGCGGCAGCAGCCCTGGCCGCGGCCTCCACTTCTGCTGGATCGGCCCCGTGCCTGGCGAAGGCGATGTTCTCGTAGACGGACGCGTCGAGCAGCGCGATCTCCTGGGGGACCAGCGAGACGGCTTCGCGAACCGAGTGCAGGGTGACCTCGCGCAGGTCCTGCCCCCCGATCCGGACCGCCCCGTGATCGGGATCGAGCGCCCGGAGGAGCAGCTTCACCAGCGTGGACTTCCCCGCACCGCTGGGTCCGACGACCGCCACCACGCTGTCGGGCTCGAGCCGGAGCGTCACGTCGGACAGGGCCGGCCGGCTGGCCCCGGGGTAGGTGACGCTGACGTGGTCGAGGGTCAGCGCACAGCTGTCCTGACGCAGCTCCTCGGCGTCGTCCCGCTCCGGAGGCGGCGTCTCGTCGAGCAGCTCCGCGATCCGCTCGCACCCTGCGGCGTCGGTGAGTGCGCCGGGGATCAGCGAGGCCAGCGAGCGCATCGGGCGGTACAGCTGCACCATCAGGGTCAGGAAGGCCATCAGCCCACCGAGGGTCAACCGTCCCGACGCGAGGGACTGCGTGCCGAGCACGATGACCGTGAGCACACCGACCAGCTCGGCGATGTCCACCACCGGGGAGAAGACCGCGCGGACGCGACTGGCCGCGAGCGCCGCCGCCCGGATGCCGAGGTTCTCCTGCAGGTACTTGCTGGTCGCATCGGTCTGTCGGTTGAACGTCTGGACGAGCGGCGCGTTGCCCAGGTGCTCCTCGGTCATCGCCGACAGCGACCCCCCACGTCGCCGTTGTTCGCGCGCGGTCAGCTTGATCAGCCTGGAGAACTTGTGGGAGACGAACCAGAAGATCGGGATGACCACGAGCGAGACCACGGTCAGCCAGGCGTCGAGCAAGAGCAGTGCGGTGAGGTAGAACACGCAGGTGAGCACGGTCGAGATCCCCGACCGCACCGTGCCGATCATGAAGCTCTGGACCGCCGCGGAGTCGCCGGTGATCCGCATCATCGAGTCGCCGAGGCGGCGACGGTCGTGCACCTCCTGGGGCAGGGAGAGGACGTGGCTGAACACCCGGGTGCGCAGGTGCGTGAGGAAGGTGTGGTTCAGCCAGGTCGACAGGTAGGAGTTCGCTCCGGACAGCACCCCCGAGAGCACCGCCAACCCGACGTAGGCGGCGCCGATCCACACCAGCGGACCCAGGTCGGCGGGTACGAGGACGTCGTCCACGACGTACTTGAACAGCCCGATCTCGACGATGGTGATGGCCGAGATGACCGCTGACAGGGCAGTGCTGAGCAGGACCTTCCAGCGCAGTGGTCGTACGTCGGGCCAGAACCGCTGCCACGCCTCGCGCAGGGTCAGGGTGGGAGAAGCGTGCACCAGGGCGTTGTCGGCGCTCGGCGGCTCGAGGAAGCGGCGGGTGAACGCGGTCGGCCAGGAGACGTGAGCACGCCGGCGCTCCAGGCGCGACCATCGGTGTGATGGACGCGCCGCAGAGCGCCGGCGTACTCGTGTTCCATCTGTGGTTCGTCGTTGTCAGCAGCAGATCACGAACCGCCGTTGCCACCGCAGCAGGGGCAGTGGCCGTCGTGCCCTCCGCGCGAACGCGACTTGCTCGACTTGCTCGACTTGCTGGACTTGCTGGACTTGCTGCTCTTGCCGCCGCCGCGCTTGGCCGGCTTCACGGCCTTGACGAGTCCTGAACGTCGCCCATGGTCTGCTCCTTGCTGATCGGTCGGGGGGCAACCGTCTGCCCTCCTGGAAGGTGTCTGAGCCGCCACGTTCGTCCGAGGCATCAGAGAGGACAAGACTGGTGCTGCGCCTCCTCATCGGGTTATCGCGTGCGCACGGTGTCGTCCACGAGCGGGTTTGATACATCGCGACCCGGAGCGGCAGCCACAGGCGTACATCCGGTCTAGTCGTGCGCGCCCCCGGTGGACCTCGCCAGACCCCGGTGGGCCTCGCCAGACCTCGCCCTCGGTCGGCTCAGTCGCGCGACAGGCTGCCGAGGACGTCGATGGCCCGGGCCTTGGGCCGGTCCTTCGGGGTCAGCTTCCTGGCCGTCTTGGTCACTGCCTCGACGACGTGCTTGGCATCCTTGTGCCGGCCGCGCGCCTCGATGAGCGCCACCTGGCCGGCGACCAGCGGCGCGGCGATCGACGTGCCGCTCCACCAGGCGTAGCCACCACCCGGCACCGGCCCGGCGATCCGTTCGCCGGGTGCCGCGACGTCGACCCAGTCTCCGGAGGTGGAGAAGTCCGCCAGCCGGGACTCGTCCTCGGCGAGGGCGTTCACCGCGATCACGTCGGCGTGTGCGGCGGGGTACTGGTGGTCATCGGTTCCGGCGTTGCCCGCAGCAGCCACGATCACCACCCCTTGCTTCGCAGCTCGCTTGAGGGCGTCGTCGAGCATGTCCGAACCGGGCTTGACTGCGGTTCCGAAACTCATGTTGATCACGCCGGCACCGGCCTGGACTGCGTCGTCTATGGCCTGCGCCACGACGAAGGTGTTTCCCTGACCGTCGCTGTCGAGCACGCGTAGGGGGAGCACCCGGGCGTCCGGAGCCACCAGGGTCACCAAGCCGCTGAGGAACGTGCCGTGACCGAATGACTCGTCCACGTGCCCGTCTCCGTCGTCGTCGACGCCGTTGCGCTCCTCGTCGGGGTCCGCGTCGTCCTCTACGTAGTCCCAGCCACGCAGCACCTTCGTGGCGAGGGCCGGGTGCTGAGCGACCCCGGTGTCGAGAACGGCCACGATCTGCCCGGTCCCTGTGGAGGTCTGGTGCGCCCGGTCGAGGTGCAGCCCGCGGACGGCCGGCTGGCTGCGCCATTCCGCGGGGCCCTGCCCCGCCTCGGACGGCGGGCCCGACGGCCACGCGTGGAACCGACCGTCGGAGACCTCGGTGTCGTAGTCCGGCTCGGCGTTGAGCACCCCGTCCGCGCGCTCGAGCTGTCCGGCGAGCTTCTTCGACCACTTCTTGTCGGCGCAGAACTCCGGGTCGGTGGAACGCAACAGGCTGATTCCCCGGGAGGGGACCAGGTCGCGAGAGACCTGCACCGGGTAGGCGTCGAGCACCTGCGCGAGACTGTGCCCGCCGGCCACGTCCATCTTCACCACCGCCTGCGCCCGATCTGTGGTTGCGCAGGTCTTGGCCGCCTCGGCGGCTCCACCCGCCGTGAGCAGCGCCGTGCCCAAGACGGTGACGGTCGCCGTGGTCAGAAGCGTTCGGCGGGTGTTGGGACGCAACATGTCATCTCCGGAGGTTGTAGGAGCCGGCTGGGGCCGCGACGTAGGTGAACGGCGCCCAGTGGAAGGGGTGCGGGTGCTGACGGGCGGTCGATATCTGCGCGATGCGCAAGGCAGCGGCGGGGTCGTGGCCTTTCATCAGGTGTTCGTAGAGCGACGACATGAGCTCCGCGGTCACGTCGTCGTCGACCACCCACTGGCTCACGACCAGTCCCGAGGCGCCTGCCGCGAGGAAGGCCCAGGCCAGGCCGACGGGTTCTGCCGTGCTCCCTCCCTGACGTCCTGACTCGCAGGCGCTGAGCACGACCAGGGTGCCTCGCAGGTCGAGCTCGAGGATCTCGGCGGCGCTGACCCAACGGTCGGCCAGCTGGAGCGAGGAGAACAGGGGGTTGCCCGAGTGGTACAGCCCGTGACAGGCGAGGTGCAGCAGCTGTGCGTCCCCGGCACCGGCGAGCAGCGCCTCAGCAGTGGCTGCGTCCCCGAGATGCACGCTCGCAGAGCGCAGGTGACCGCTCACGGCCGCCACCTCGGCTCCGACGCGAGGAGATCGCTCGTCGGGTACGCCGAGTACCAGCGCCCTTGCCCGGGCCATGTCCACCGTCTCGGGGCTGACGGCCGACGTCGGAGAGACCGTCAGGCTCCATCTGGCGACGAGCGGGCCCGTCCCGTCATCGAGGGCGTGGAAGGGGACCTCGAGGAGGCGGCGGTGGGGCACCACGAGCAGGTGACCTCCGGCGGGTCCGGCGAGCAGCTCCACCACGGGCGCCACCAGCAGGTCGTGCAGCCGCCGCAGGCTCGCCTCGGCCGTCGCGAGCAGCGACTGCCCTACACGCTCGGTGAAACCGGCTCCGATACGGAAACGACTCCACTGGGCAGCAAGGCGCTCGAGCTCCCTGCCCACGACCGGCATGACCGGCCCGAGCCGGTGGACTGTCGTTCGGCCGTCGTGGACGACGAAGGCGATCACGTCGTCGCCTGCGACGTGGTAGCTCAGGGTCCGGGCCAACGGGCGGGTCGGTGGCGTGCCGCTGGCAGGGAAGCCTCCCTCCGAAGCAGCAAGCTCGTCTCGCCGGGCGTCCGCGAAGCCGTCGTCCGGATCAGCGCGCCGGCGATCACGCGGTCCCAGCGTCCCGTCGACCAGGTCGACCAGGGTGCGCGCCTTTGCCCGGTCACTGACCTGGAGCGCCTCCTCGAGGTCACCCGGGCCGGCTCGTTCCACGAGAACGTCGAGCAGCTCGTCGTGGGCCGCCAGTCGTTGGGTCAGGAAGGCACGCGTGAGTCTCTGGTCGGCAAGGTGCCAGGCGTGTTGTTCCACCTCGTCGACGGCTGTGCGGAGAAGCGTGATCGCCTCGTCGAGGCGAGACTCCCGACGGAGCCTTCTGGCGGAGCCGTGCAGCTGCGGCAACCGGACCTGAGGAAGATCCAGCGACTCAGAAAGCCGTTCCGCCCGGTCGAGGTGGGTGGCGCTGGCGTCCGGGTCGTCCACGGTGCGGGCCAACCACAGCTCTGCCATCGCGAGGTCCACCAACCAGGAGCCGGCCGCCAGCTGCTCGGCCGCTTGCTCGCCCAGGACAACAGCGTCACCGCCCCGGCCCCGAAGCAGCAGGAGCTCGGCCTGGGCGAGCCCTACGAGGGCCCGGCGGTGCTGGTCACCGACCTCGTCGAAGAGCCCTGCGGCCAGGTCGAGCTGTTCCTCGGACTCGGGCAGGTGTCCCGCGGCCAGCTGGGCCACGGCCAGGGTGAACCGCGCAGCGGCTGCGTCGTGGGTCATGCCCGCAGCGCTCGCGCGTGCCGCCCCTTCGGTTGCCTCGGCCAGGGCCTCGTCGACAAGACCGATCGTCAGGGACAGCTCGGCTGCGGCGACTTGCAACCGCACCGACTCGGCCTCGGCTCCGAGCTCGTCCAGACGCGGGCGAGCCACCTTGATCGCGTCCAACGCCGCGAGGAGCTCGCCCAGCTGCTGGTGTGCCTGGGCGACATGGCCCAGACACTTGGCAGCCCACAACCGGTCGTCCGCGCGCTCGAAGCGGTCAGCGGCGTCGAGCAGAACTTCGAGAGCTTCACGGCCGCGACCCAGCTCCAGCAGCTCGATACCGCGGTTGGCCAGGGGACGAGCGGTCTCCGCCTCCAGCCCGAGGGAGGAGTAGGTGGTGGCAGCCTGGGCGTAGGCCTCCAGCGCGCGCTGGTGGTCCCCGAGGTAGCCGCGCGCGACGCCGAGGTTCTCCAGGAGCGCAGCGCGCAGCCAGCGGTGCAGGTCCTGCTCGTCTCGGGATGGTTCGACCAGGGCAAGAGCGTCCAGGCTCTCCTCGCCGACCACGGCCGCATCGGCATGCCTGCCCAGGTCGTCGAGGATCGCCATGCGGCCCAGGGCAGTTCGCAGGGACAGCAGCTGCCGGCCGCTGTGCCACCACAGGGCACGAGCCTCGTCGATCAGCGCCAGACCACGGTCCAGTGCGCCCCTGTCGGCGAGCACCCGGGCCTGCAGGTAGCGGGCGCGGGCAGCGACGCCCGGCTCAGCGGGGCCCGCGGCCTCGGCACACAGCTGCGACAACGACTCGGCGGAGGTCGGATCGTGGTGCACCAGGTCCTCGACGCGGTCGAGGACCCACTCGAGCCCCTCCATGCTGTCGAGCCCCTCGCGGCGCAGGTACGCCATCCGGTCCGACTGCTCCGGGAGCTCGAGCAGGCTCGCGACTGCGGTGTCCGGCCAGTCGGTGGTCGTCATCGGGTCACCGCTCCTCGCGGAGGTCCAGAGGCGCCGTGATCACGATCTGGCCGTTGGTCATGCGCAGCTCGGTGGTGTGGTCAGGGACCGACGCGAGGCCGAAGCGCCCGAGCTCGTCCCCGTCGACAGTTCGCTTCACAAAACCGGGTCCGCTGGCACTGGCCTCGAAGACACTTCCCTGCTCCGCCGAGGTGACCAACACCTGGCCCTCCAGACGGACCTGCGAACCGCCGAGCCGGTGCACGTCGAGCACCACCTCCGCCACCGGGGTGGTCCAGGCGAGGTGCAGCACGCCGTCAAGACCGTCGACACCGCGTACGCCGACCAGCGCCAGGTCCTGCCGGCTGTCGAAGATCGGGGTGGCCACCAGTTCCGTCGGCGCGACAGCCGGATCTCTCTGGGTCGCATGCCGGAGCTCGAACTGACGGCGCAGGTTCTGTCGCACGATCGGTGGGACGTCGGGGACCCGGGTAGCGCGGGTGGCAGCCAGGAAACTCGCCAACCACTGCACCGTCCCCAGAGTTCGGGCGTCTCCGTCGGCGACCTCCTGCTCGAGGGCGGCTGCGGCCACCGGGTCCAGCCGACCCTCCAGCCAGTCGAGCAGCTCGGCGAGCTCTGGACGATCACCAGGAAGACGTCGGGTCATCGGTCGGACTCGTCCAGGAGCTGGCGAAGTCGTCCCAGGCAGCGCGCCCGCGTGGGTCCGATCGAGCCGACCGGACGACGCAGCCGCGACGCAACCTCGGCGTACGTCGGCTCCGCAGGGTCGAGGTAGAGCGCGATGAGGAGCCCCCGGCACGGCTCCTCGAGCTGCTGCAGCCCCGCGTGCACCCAGTCCGACCTTTCCCAGTCGCTGACCGGATCCACGAGCTCGTGGTCCAACCCGGTGGACTGGACCGGGGCGGTCAGGTGGCGGTCGTGCTGCTTGCGGATCCGCCAGGCACAGCGACGGGCCACGGTCACCAACCAGGTCACCAGACGTTGGCCTTCACGGATGTCGTCGATCGAGTCCAGCAGAGCCACGAATGTCGACTGAGTCGCGTCGGCGGCGTCCTCGCGGTCCAACCCGCTGCGCAGGGCAACGCCGAAGACCAGCCGCTCGTAGCGGGCGACCAGCTGGTCCCATGCCCCGCCGTCGCCGCGCCGACAGTCCGCCAGGAGCTTGGCGTCGGAGGTGGAGAACACCCAGGTGGGCTGCCCCGGTCCCAGCAGGTCCGAAGTGACCGGGCCTGGCTTCAGCCCGACGGCCGTCCTGGTCGTCCCCGTGTCCGGTTGCATCCACGCCCCCTTGCCGCCCCGGCCACCCCGCATCCGTTGACGGGAAGGCCGGTTCGGATGCTAGCCCTGAATTGCGAGGCGCGAGCGGGTCGAATGACCTCCACCTTCTGCGGTGCCTCGGCACTGGCACATTCCCGGCCGTCGTGATATCGCCTCAGCCGTCGACCAACGCAGCCCTTGCCGACTCCAGCCGCGCCACCGGGATCCGGAAGGGCGAGCAGGAGACGTAGTCCAACCCCACTTCGTCGAAGAAGTGGATCGATGCGGGGTCACCACCGTGCTCACCGCAGACGCCGAGGTGCAGGTCTGCTCGCGCCTCCCGCCCGGACTTCACGGCCTGCCGGACGAGCCCCCCGACACCCTCCACGTCCAGCGACTCGAAGGGTGACACCGCGAAGATGCCCTTCTCCAGGTAGGTGCCGAAGAACGAGCCCTCCACGTCGTCGCGGGAGAAGCCCCACGTCATCTGGGTGAGGTCGTTGGTCCCGAAGGAGAAGAACTCCGCTGCTGCCGCGATCTCCCCGGCCGTGACCACCGCGCGAGGGAGCTCGATCATCGTGCCGACCTTGAACGAGAGGTGCGTGTCGTTCTCCTGCTGCACCTGCTCTGCCATCTCGACGATGTCGGCCTTGACGAGTGCGAACTCATGCACCGACCCCACCAGGGGAATCATGATCTCCGGCTGCGGATCTCCTCCCGCCTTGAGCCGGATGGCGGCGGCCTCGAGGATCGCCCGCGTCTGCATGGCGAACAGACCCGGGATGGCGATGCCGAGGCGGACGCCGCGAAGGCCCAGCATCGGGTTCTCCTCGTGCAGCCGCTTGACCGCTGAAAGCATGGTGCTGGCGCGTTCGTTGTGGTGACCGCGTTCGTCGGCGAGCGCGACGTCGACCGACAGCGACGTGTAGTCGGGCAGGAACTCGTGCAGGGGAGGGTCGATCAGCCGGATGGTCACCGGCAGCCCGTCCATGGCCTCGAGCACGCCCACGAAGTCATCGCGTTGCATCGGCAGCAGCTCGGCGAGCGCGGACTCCCGCTCGTCGTGCCCGTCGGCGAGGATCAGGTGCTCCACGAGCTCCTTCCGGTCACCCAGGAACATGTGCTCGGTGCGGCACAGGCCGATGCCCTGGGCCCCGAAGCGACGGGCCCTGGCAGCGTCGTCGGGGGTGTCTGCGTTGGCGCGCACCGACATCCTGCGCGTGGTGTCCGCGTGCTCCATCAGCCGCGTCACGGCGGCGACCAGCTCGTCGCCCTCCGCGGCCTCGTCACCCTCGAAGTGACGCACGACGAGCGAGTCGACCGTCGGCACCGAGCCGGCGAAGATCTCACCGGTGGTGCCGTCGATCGAGATCACGTCGCCCTCGTTGACCACGACACCGTCCCCCGCGGTGAACCGCTTCTTCTTGACGTCCACGTCGAGCGAGTCGGCGCCGCAGACGCAGGTGCGACCCATGCCGCGAGCGACCACAGCGGCGTGGGAGGTCTTGCCGCCGCGGCTGGTGAGCACCCCGCGCGCCGCGACGATCCCGCGAAGGTCGTCGGGGTTTGTCTCGCGGCGCACGAGGATCACGTCCTCGCCGCGCTCGGCCCACTCGGCAGCGGTGGCCGAGTCGAAGACAGCCTTGCCCACGGCGGCGCCGGGAGAGGCGTTCATGCCGGTCCCGATGAGGTCTCGCTCGGCGTCCTCGTCGAAGCGGGGGAACATCATCTGCGCCAGCTGCTCGCCGGTCACGCGGCGCAGCGCCTCGTCGAGATCGATCAAACCCTGGTCGGCGAGCTGGACGGCGATCTTGAAGGCGGCGGCCGCGGTGCGCTTGCCCACGCGGGTCTGCAGCATCCACAGCTTGCCGCGCTCGATGGTGAACTCGATGTCGCACAGATCCTTGTAGTGCAGCTCGAGCTTCTCCATGATCGCGAGCAGCTCGTCGTACGACGTCTTGTCGATGCCCTCGAGATCTGCCAGGGAGACGGTGTTCCGCAGGCCGGCAACCACGTCCTCGCCCTGGGCGTTCTGGAGGTAGTCGCCGTAGATGCCCTGAGCCCCCGAGGCGGGGTCGCGGGTGAAGGCAACGCCCGAGCCGGAGTCCGAACCACCGTTGCCGAAGACCATGGAGCACACGTTGACGGCGGTGCCGAGATCGTGGGGGATGTGTTCGCGCCGGCGGTAGAGCTCCGCGCGCTCGGTGTTCCACGAGTCGAACACCGCTCGGATCGCGAGGTCGAGCTGGTTGCGTGGGTCCTGGGGGAACTCACGTTCCGAGTGCTCGCGGATGAGCGACTTGTAGGTCAGCACGAGTGCCTGCAGGTCATCGGCGGTGAGGTCGACGTCCGCCTCGACGCCGCGCTGCTCCTTGAGGTCGTCGAGCGCCTCGCCGAAGAGTGCGCCCTCCACGTGGAGCACGGTGCTCCCGAACATGTGCAGCAGGCGCCGGTAGGAGTCATAGGCGAAACGGTCGTCACCGCCCGCGACCTCGGCCAGACCCTTGACGGACTGGTCGTTGAGGCCGACGTTGAGGACCGTCTCCATCATTCCTGGCATCGAGACCGCCGCCCCCGAACGCACGGACACGAGGAGGGGGTCGTCGGGGTCGCCGAGCCGTTTGCCACGCTCCTGCTCGAGGGCCTCGAGGTGGGCCTCGATCTCCTCGGCCAGGCCCTCCGGCGGTTCGCCTGCTGCCAGATAGGCCCGGCAGGCCTCCGTGCTGATGGTGAAGCCCGGCGGCACCGGGAGGCCCAGCTTCGTCATCTCGGCCAGGTTCGCGCCTTTGCCGCCGAGCAGCTCCTTGTGCTCCATGCCGCCCTGGGTGAAGTCGTAGACGTAGGTCATGGGTCGCGCTCCTCGGTGACTCGTCGCGGCTGCCGGTTCACGGCCTCCCGGGGTGGCCCGGTCCACCCCGGTAGTCACTGTAGGACCTGCTGCTCGCGGGGTCAGCGGCTCGAACGGCCCGGCTGCAGGATGCAGTGCCTCTGGCTGCGACATACTGCGACCCATGACCTACGCCGTCACGGACAAGCTCCGGCTTCCCCAAGGACCGGTCAAGCTCTCGGAGCTCGACCCCGCCGACACCTCCGCCTTCGACGGCACCAAGAAGGCCGCGGAGAAGGAGCTCGCGGGGCTCGGCCAGGAGCTCGCCGACCTTCAGGAGCGCATGTACGCCGACGCCTACACCGGTGGTTCGCGGCGCGTGCTCCTCGTCCTGCAGGGGATGGACACCTCCGGCAAGGGGGGCGTGGTCGAGCACGCGCTCGGGCTGTTCAGCCCCAACGGCTTCCGGCTCACCTCGTTCAAGAAGCCCACGGAGGAGGAGCTCTCCAACGACTTCCTGTGGCGCATCGAGAAGGCGCTGCCCGACGCAGGGATGATCGGGGTCTTCGACCGTTCACACTACGAAGACGTGCTCATCGCCCGGGTGCACGAGCTGGCCGGGCAGGAGGAGATCGAGCGTCGCTACGGTGCCATCAACGACTTCGAGCACTCGCTCGTCGACTCCGGCACGGTCGTGCTCAAGTGCATGCTGCACATCTCGGCCGAAGAGCAGGCCGAGCGCCTTCGCGCGCGCCTCGACGATCCCGCGAAGCAGTGGAAGTTCAAGCCCGGTGACGTCGACGAGCGTGCCCACTGGCGCGACTACGAGCGTGCCTACGAGGTGGCTCTCGAGCGCTGCAACACCGACGCGGCCCCGTGGTACGTCATCCCGAGCGACAAGAAGTGGTACCGCAACTGGGCTGTCGGCCAGCTGCTGCTGGAGGCACTGCGCGGCATGGGCCTCGGCTGGCCCGAGCCCGGTTACGACGTCGCGGAGCAGCGCGCCCGGCTCGACGCCGAGGGCACCGAGAGTTGAGCCAAGCGCTGAGGCACGTGCAGGCGACTCGCTACGTGACCCCGCTGCGCGAGGGCGGATCACTTCCCGGCGTTGTCGAGGGCGAGGACCTGGGCACCTACGTGTGCAAGTTCCGCGGCGCCGGTCAGGGGCTGCGGGTGCTCGTCGCCGAGGTCGTCGTCGCCGGCGTCGCGCGGCTGCTGGACGTGCCGGTGCCGGACCTCGTGACGATCGAGCTGCTCCCGGAGATCGGGCGGTACGAGGCCGACCAGGAGGTCCAGGACCTGCTCAACGCCAGCCTGGGCACCAACCTCGGCGTCGACCTGCTGCCGGGAGCCTTCGGCTATGACACCGCCCACGAGCCGGATCGCGACCTCGCCGGCCGGATCCTGTGGCTGGACGCGCTGTGCGCCAACGTGGACCGCTCCTGGCGCAACCCGAACCTGCTGGTCTGGCGGGGCGCGCTCTATGCGATCGACCATGGCGCGGCGCTCTACTTCCACCACGCCTGGCCGGGCGGTCGGGGCTCTGCCGCGCGCTTCGCGACGCAGCCCTACGACGTCAGCGAGCACATCCTGCGCCACTACGCGGCCGAGGCCGGGGCACAGGACGTGGAGCTGGCCGCACGGGTGACCCGCGAGGCGCTCGAAGGCATCCTCGCCCAGGTGCCGGACGAGTGGCTCGAGCCCGCGCCCGAGGCGGAGACACCGGACGAGCTGCGCCGGCGCTACGTGGACTACCTCGTGGCCCGCGTCGCCGCTCCGCGCGGATGGCTCCCGACCCAAGAGGCCGTGGCATGAAGGGCTATCAGTACGTCGCGCTGCGCTGCGTTCCCCGCGTCGACCGCGAGGAGTTCGTCAACGTGGGCGTGGTGCTCTACTGCCACGCCGAGGACTTCCTGGGCTCGGCGTCCGCCGTGGACGCGGACCGGTTGCGTGCGTTCGCGCCGGACCTCGACGTCGAGGCGGTTCGACACGCCTTGGCCGCGGTCGAGCAGGTGTGCCGCGGCGAGGCGCACGTCGACTTCGGTGTCGGTTCGAGGGCCACGGCGTACGGCGTACGCGCCGGGCGGGACGACCCGAGCACGCGCTTCGGGTTCCTGCGTGCGCCGCGCAGCACAGTCGTCCAACCGGGCCCGGTGCACGGTGGGCTGACCGACGACCCGGCCGCCGAGCTCGATCGGCTGCTGGGGAGGTTGGTCCGGTGACCGCTGACTCTGACGTCGCCGGCGTGCTGGCTCGGCTGGAGTCCTACGGCGAACGGTTCCACCTGGCGAGCGGGATTCGCCGAGGAGGAGGACTGGATCGCGTGCGACCGCCTGCTCGACCCCGCCTCCGCCGAGCTCGACCGGGTCCTCGAGGCGGAGCGGGTGGCCAGCGGGCAGGTCTCGGACCACGCCACCGCACTCACCGTGATTGCCGTCTATGCAGGGACCGTCACCGTCTCCGGACTGCTCGCCTGGGCCCTGGGAGAGGGTGTTCTCGACGTGCGCCCGTCGAACATGGCGCTGCGGCTCTCGGAGCATCACGGGTTCGAGGAGGTCGGCCTTCGTGAGCCGCGCGCAGTGGACGGCTCGCTCGACAACCTGGTGTCGTGGACGCTGGAGGAGCACCTGCTGCCACTGGCGGAGGCGCTGCACATCCGCACGCGTGCTGGTCGCCGTCAGCTGCTCGGCGGCATCGCCCAGGGGTGCTCGGCAGCGTTCACCATCGCCAGCCGCCGCGGCGACGTCGACAGGTTCGAGCAGGCCTGGGCCGACTTCGTCTCGGCGAGCGACAGCGGCCTGGGCCGGCTCGGCGACGTGGTCCGCCTGCGCGAGGGTGAGCGCGAAGGGTTGTTCTACCTGCGCCACACCTGCTGCCTCTACTACACCTCCGCCGAGGCCGAGACCTGCGCGAGCTGCTGCCTGATCAGCACCGAGGACCGCGTCGCCAGCTACCGCACCTTCCTCCGCGACCTCCCGTAGCGACCCGCGAGACGTCGCGGCGGGTCAGACGGGGACGAGCTCCACAGCTCCGACCGAGTACCTGGCGAGGATGGTGCGAGCCAGCTCGGGGTCGCTCCCGAGCGGGGCGGAGACGGCGACCGCACCGGCCTCACGGGCCAGCTCGGCCGCCCGGTCGGGCAAGAAGCCCGGGGCGAGGAACATCGACGCGACGGCCACGTGCCGGCGACCCTGCGCCCGGAAGGCACGCACCGCCTCGCCGGTGGCCGGGGGAGCAGACGACGCGAACGCCGCCGTGACCGGCAGCCGGTGCCGCGCGCCCCACACCCGGGCGAGCCGGGTGACCGCCTGGTTGGCCAGCGGGTCCGAGGAACCGGCGGCGGCCAGCACGAGCGCGTCCAGCTCGCGCACCCGCGCCTCGCGCAGGACGTCACGCAGACGTCGGTCGAGGACCTCCAGGAAGCTGGGCTCGAGACCCAGGATCCCGGAGGCGCGGATCCGCAGCCCGGGGTGCCTGGCGGAGGCCAGAGCGATGGCCCGCGGTACGTCGACCTTGGCGTGGTAGGCGTTGCTGAGCAGCAGGGGAACCACGACGATCTCCTCGACGCCACGGGCGACGAGCCGGTCCACGACCTTGCCGAAGTCTGGCTTGGAGAGCTCGAGGAAGGCTGGTTCGATGCGCAGGTCCGGCCGCATCTTGCGGGTCTCGGCCACGAGGGCCTTGATGGTGGCTGCGGACCGCGGGTCGCGGCTGCCGTGAGCCAGGGTGATCAGGGCTGGAGCGGTCATGGAGATCCGTCTCCCTTCGGTGTAGTGCTCCGGACGCCGTCGTCGTTGACGGCGCGGTCCTCGGCGTTGGTGATGTTCGAAGTCATTGGTGGATCCCGCACTCGGTCTTGTTGGTGCCGGCCCATCGGCCGGCACGGGCGTCCTCGCCCGGCGCGACCCGGCGGGTGCACGGCCAGCACCCGATCGACGGGTAGCCGTCGTACTGCAGGGGGTTGACGAGGATCGAGTTCTCGACGATGTAGGACTCGACCTGCTCGTCCGACCAGCGCGCGAGCGGTGAGACCTTGACCTTCTGCTTCTTCTCGTCCCAGCCGACGACCGGAGCGATCACCCGGTTGTGCGTCTCCGCCCGGCGCAGTCCGGTCGCCCAGGCGTCGTACGCCGAGAGGCCCTCGGCCAGCGGCTGGACCTTGCGCAGCCGGCAGCACAGATCGGGGTCGCGCAGGAACAGCTCCTTGCCGTACGCCGCGTCCTGCTCGGCGACCGACTGGACGGGGGTGAGGTCGATGAGGTTGACCGGCATCGTGGCCCGCACCGCGTCGCGCGTGCCGATGGTCTCGGCGAAGTGGTAGCCGGTGTCCAGGAAGACCACGTCGATGCCGGGCGCGACCTTGGCCGCGAGGTGGGACAGCACCGCGTCGCTCATCGAGGAGGTCACGCAGAACCGTGGACCGAAGGTGGCCACCGCCCACTCGATGATGTCCTCGGCGGGTGCCAGCTCCAGCTCGGCTCCGACGTGCGAGACGATCTCGCGGAGCTCGGCCGTGCTGCGCCCGGCCGTCTCGGAACCGCGGTAGGCGCGCGCGGCGAGGGTCGACGGGGCAGTCATGCCGCGCCCCCGGTCCCGTGCGAGCCCGGTGCCGGTGTGGTGCTCGTCGGGGAACGCAGCTGGCCGATCATGGACAACCGGAACGCTCGCAGGCACGAGCGGCACTCCCAGGAGCCGTGCTTGGACTCGGTGCCGCCTTCGGGGGACTCCACCTCGTGCGGGCGCAGGTCCTCGTCGCCGCAGTAGGGGCAGAGGAAGGGGACCGCTCGACCGGACATCTCAGGCGTCCTCGTCGCAGCGGAGAAGGACCTCGTCGGCCCGCAGCGTCCACGCCGCGAAGCTCTCGCCGGGCGTGCGGTAGCGGAGGTAGTTGCCCACGATCGCGCTCACGTAGTCGGTCAGTCCCGCGCTGGTGACCTTGTGTGCCCGCAGCTTCTTGCCGAAGGCGTCTGTCAGGCCGAGGCTGCCGCCGAGGTGGACCTGGAAGCCCTCCACCTGGTTGCCGGCGTCGTCGAGGACCAGCTGACCCTTGAGCCCGATGTCAGCGACCTGGGTGCGCGCACAGGCGTTGGGGCAGCCGTTGACGTTGACGGTGATCGGGGTGTCCAGCTCCGGGAAGCGTTTCTCGAGCTCGGCCACGAGATCGATCGCACGCTGCTTGGTGTCCACGATGGCGAGCTTGCAGAACTCGATGCCGGTGCAGGCCATCGTGTTGCGGCGCCAGTTCGAGGGCCGCGCCTCGAGCCCGATCTCGCTGAGGTCACTGACCAGCGCCTCGACCGAGGACGCCTCCACCCCGAGCACGACCAGCTTCTGCTGGGCGGTGAAGCGGGCGCCGTCGGCGCCGTGCCGCTCGACGAGGTCTCCGAGCGCGGTCAAGGTGGCGCCGTTCACCCGACCTGCCACGGGGGCGACCCCGACGTAGAACCTGCCGTCCTTCTGGGGGTGTACGCCGACGTGGTCGCCGGAGACACCGGAGGCGTCGGGGGAGGGACCGTCGACGAGCCTGCGGAACAGGTACTCGGTCTCGAGCACCTCGCGGAACCTCTCCACGCCCCAGTCGGCGACGAGGAACTTCAGCCGCGCCCGCGAGCGGAGCCTGCGGTAGCCGTAGTCGCGGAACACCGAGACCACCGCCTCCCAGGTGTCGGCGACCTCGTGCAGCGGGACCCAGACGCCGAGCTTCTGGGCGAGCATGGGGTTGGTCGACAGACCACCGCCGACCCACAGGTCGAAGCCCGGGCCGTGCTCGGGGTGCACGGTGCCGACGAAGGACACGTCGTTGACCGCGGGGACGCAGTCGAGACTGGGGTGGCCGCTGGCCGAGGTCTTGAACTTCCGAGGCAGGTTCGAGAACGCCGGGTCGCCGATGTAGCGCCGCTTGATCTCCTCGAGGGCCGGCGTCGCGTCGATGATCTCGTCCGCGGCGACCCCGGCGACCGGGGAGCCGAGGAACGGGCGTGGTGAGTCGCCGCACGCCTCGACGCTGCTCAGCCCGGCGGCGTCGAGCCGCTCCCAGATCTCGGGCACGGACTCGATCTCGATCCAGTGGTACTGGATGTTCTGCCGGTCGGTGATGTCCGCGGTGCCGCGGGCGAAGTCCGTGGAGATGCCGCCCAGGGCGCGCAGCTGCTCGGCGCCGAGCAGGGCGCCGTCACTGCGCACACGCAGCATGAAGCGCTCGTCGTCGAGCTCCTCCTCCGCGAGCATGGCGGTCTTGCCACCGTCGAGACCCGGCGCACGCTGCGTGTAGAGGCCCATCCACCGGAACCGGCCGCGCAGGTCCGCGGGGTCGATCGAGGCGAATCCGCGCTTGGAGTAGATGTCGATGATCCGAGCCCGCACGTTGAGCGGGTTGTCGTCCTTCTTGGTCTGCTCGTTCTTGTTCAGCGGCTCGGAGTAGCCGAGCGCCCACTGGCCTTCGCCACGCCTCGGACGCGGACGTCCTGACCGGCCGACGGCGGCGTCGCTTGTCTGGGGGTTGCCTGGGGTGGGGGGAGCAATGGTCATGTGTCTGGTCCTGGGGTTCTCGGGGCCGGAGGACGTCAGCCGACGACGGTGTCGGGACGGTGCGGCTCTGGCCGGGGAAATGAGCCGGAGGTCAGGCCCGAGGACACAACATGCTGCGGGTACGACCCAGGTCCACGTGGCGTCGTGCCACGAGCCAGGTCGAGGTGCTCCCGCTGATCATGCGAAGAGTCTCAGGTTTCGGACACCCGTTCCACAAACCTGCATCTCATGCAGTGAGACGCGTGTCCGTAATGTGGATGCGTGGTCCGGCCCTCTGACCACGCCGAGGACGGTCCCCTAGGGTGGCCCCATGAGCGACGTGGTGACTCCCGGATCGGCAGTTTCAGGCGTGGACGACGGGTCGGAGGGCCTGGCCAAGACGGTCTCCACCGCCTACGACGCGGCACTCGAGGTGATCGCCTCGGTGGAGCCGCGTGTGGCGCAGGCCACACGGCAGGAGCTCGCCGACCAGCGGTCCTCGCTGAAGCTGATCGCGTCGGAGAACTACGCCTCGCCCGCGGTGCTGCTGACGATGGGGACCTGGTTCAGCGACAAGTACGCCGAGGGCACCGTGGGCCACCGGTTCTACGCGGCCTGCCAGAACGTCGACACCGTCGAGGCGTTGGCTGCCGAGCATGCCCGCGAGCTGTTCGGTGCGCCGTACGCCTACGCGCAGCCGCACTCGGGCATCGATGCCAACCTGGTGGCGTACTGGTCGATCCTGGCCAACCGTGTGGAGACCCCGGGCCTGAAGCGTCTGGGCGCCAAGAACGTCAACGAGCTCTCCGAGGCCGACTGGGAGTCGCTTCGGCACGAGTTCGGCAACCAGCGACTGCTCGGGATGTCCCTGGACGCCGGCGGACACCTGACCCACGGCTTCCGCCCCAACATCAGCGGCAAGATGTTCCACCAGCAGCAGTACGGCACCGACCCCACCACGGGCCTGCTCGACTACGACGCCGTGGCCGCGAAGGCCCGTGAGTTCAAGCCGCTGGTGCTGGTCGCCGGCTACTCCGCCTACCCGCGCCGGGTGAACTTCGCCAAGATGCGCGAGATCGCCGACGAGGTCGGCGCGGTGCTGATGGTCGACATGGCGCACTTCGCGGGCCTGGTCGCGGGCAAGGTCTTCACCGGCGACGAGGACCCCGTGCCGCACGCCCACGTCGTCACCACCACCACGCACAAGTCGCTGCGTGGCCCGCGGGGCGGGCTCGTGCTGGCCCAGGAGGAGTTCGCAGCCGACGTGGACCGCGGCTGCCCGATGGTGCTCGGCGGCCCGTTGTCGCACGTGATGGCGGCCAAGGCCGTGGCGCTGGCCGAGGCGCGCCAGCCCGCGTTCCGCACCTATGCCCAGAACATCGCCGACAACGCCAAGTCTCTGGCCGAGGGCTTCCTCTCGCGTGACGCGACCCTGGTGACCGGTGGCACCGACAACCACATCGTGCTTCTCGACGTCTCCTCCTACGGCCTCAGTGGTCGCCAAGCCGAGTCGGCGCTGCTCGACGCCGGCGTCGTGACCAACCGGAACTCGGTGCCCAGCGACCCCAACGGGGCCTGGTACACCAGCGGGATCCGCTTCGGTACGCCCGCCCTGACCACCCGCGGCTTCGGGGCCGCCGAGTTCGACAAGGTGGCCGAGCTGGTCGTCGACGTGCTCAGCAACACCTCGCCCGGCACCAACAAGGCAGGCGCGCCGTCGAAGGCGACGTACAGCACGGTCGAGGGTGTCGCGGACCGGGTGAAGTCACAGGCCACCGAGATGCTCGACCGGCACCAGCTGTACCCGGGCCTCGAGCTGAGCTGAGCTCAGCTGAGCTGAGCTGACACCTGCGTCGACCCGTGGATCGACGCGACCTCCACCGAGATGTTCGAGGTGAGGGCCCTCAGGGCATGGTCCGAGAGCTCGCACACCACTTCTCGGAAGGCCGCACGCATGAACACCCCGCACCAGACGAGCCCTGACGCGCCACCACGCCGCAAGGACCGCACGCACTTCCTCTACGTCGCCGTCGTCATTGCCGTGATGCTCGGCATCATCGTCGGCTTCGTCGCCCCCGCCTTCGCCGCCCAGCTGGGCTGGATCGGCGAGGCCTTCGTGGCGCTGATCAAGATGATGATCCAGCCGGTGATCTTCTGCACGTTGGTGCTCGGGGTCGGATCGGTGCGCAGCGCGGCCAGCGTCGGCAGGGTCGGTGGGTTGGCGCTCGGCTACTTCCTGACGATGTCGACCATCGCGCTGGCCATCGGGCTGGTCGTGGGCAACGTGATCGAGCCCGGCAAGGGGCTGGACCTGTCGGACGAGGTCGCCAAGGAGGGCGCCGCCCAGGCCGAGGGCGCGGGTTCCACCACGGAGTTCGTCATCGGCATCGTCCCGGACTCCCTGTTCTCGGCACTGACGTCCGGTGAGGTGCTGCAGACGCTCCTGGTTGCGCTTCTGGTCGGGTTCGCGCTTCAGGCCATGGGGCGCGCGGGGGAGCCGATCCTGGTCGGCATCGGGCACCTGCAGCGCCTGGTGTTCAGGGTCCTGGCGATGATCATGTGGGCCGCGCCCGTCGGCGCCTTCGGGGCGATCGCCGCAGTGGTCGGAGAGACAGGTCTGGACGCCCTGCGGAGCCTGGCCGTGATCATGGGTGCCTTCTACCTGACCTGCGTGATCTTCGTGTTCGTGGTGCTCGGTGGGCTGCTCAAGCTGGTGACAGGGGTCAACATCTGGAGCCTGTTCCGCTACCTCGCGCGCGAGTTCCTGCTGATCCTCTCGACCTCGTCCTCGGAGTCCGCGCTGCCGCGCGTCATCGCCAAGATGGAGCACGCCGGTGTGGACCGTACGACGGTCGGGGTGGTCGTGCCGACCGGCTACTCGTTCAACCTCGACGGCACCGCGATCTACCTGACCATGGCCTCGATCTTCATCGCGGACGCCATGGGCAACCCGCTGAGCATCGGCGAGCAGGTGTCGCTGCTGCTGTTCATGGTCATCGCCTCGAAGGGAGCTGCCGGGGTCACCGGCGCCGGACTGGCCACGCTGGCCGGTGGACTGGCCTCACACCGCCCCGACCTTCTCGACGGAGTGGGTCTCATCGTGGGCATCGACCGGTTCATGTCCGAGGCCCGGGCGCTGACGAACTTCGCGGGCAACTCGGTGGCCACGGTGCTGGTCGGGCACTGGACCGGCACCCTGAACCGGGAGCAGCTCGACGAGGTGCTGGCCGGCAACGACCCCTTCGACGAGACCACCATGCTCGACGACGACCACTCCGAGGGCGACCGGGCCAAGCGGATCGAAGGCGTCGACGCCCCGAGCTGACCGCCCCTGTGTCCGGATCCGGGCTCAGGAGGTGGCCTCGAGCAGGTCCAGGCTGAAGCGGGTGATGGCGGCGCGCTCGACTGCGATCTCCAGCAGCTGTCCGGTGATCGGTTCGTCCAGGAGCTCGACCGGTAGCGCGGACAGTCCGGTGAAGACGAACAGCTGCACGGCGTGCGCCCGTCGGACCAGGGCCGGCGGCAGGTCGCAACCCTCTGCCGCCAGGCCGTCGACGTAGGCCGGCAGGATCGCTGCCTCGACGGCGTCCAGGTCGGCGGCGGGAGAGCGGCCGAGCTGCACCTCTCCGACGAGGAGCTGGGCCAGGTCGAACCCGACCGGCTGCGCGTGCCAGAAGCCGTAGTCGATCAGCACGAAACCCTCACCCTCGACCGGAACCAGCAGGTTGTTCGGACATGCGTCTCCGTGGCTGGTGAGCATCGGGAACGCCGCCAGCTCCTCGACCAGCTCGGCAGCTCTGGCGGCGCCCGCGAGGAGGCGGCGCCGCAGGTCGTCGTCGAAGGCGTGCGCGACGACCGGGTGCTCCCAGACCCGTGGGTCATGGAGCATCGGGAGCACCTGCACGGCCAGCCGCCCGTTCAGGTAGTCGCTCACGTGGAAAGGGTGTCCGCCGACCCGAGCCAGCTCGCCGACCGATGCACTCGCGGCCAGCCGGCCGAGGAGGTACGCCGCGCGGGTGTACCGGTCCAGGTCCCAGACCATGGTCCGCGTCGGCACTACCTCGAGCCACACGCTGGCGGAGAGCTCGTCGAGATCGAACACCCCGAGGGCGCGGGGCATCCTCAGACCACTGGGAAGCCGTGCAGCCAGGTCGGAGCGGTAGACCAGTGGTTCGGTGCGCCACGGCACCAGCGCCTCAGCCATCGGCTGGAACTCAGGAGGGACCAGGTCGAACTCGGGGGAGCGGGACCACGCCTGCACGTGCTTGACGAAGAACTCGAACGGCAGCAGGAGCTCCCCGGCCTCGGCGGTGCCCCGCACCCAGTAACGTCCCGCCGTCGTGATGGCCGGCAGGTCGTACTCGACCTCCTCGGCCACGCAGTCGAGCACGACGGTCCCGTCCGCAGGGGTGCCCAGCAGGTTCGCCACCATCCGCGCAAGCTGGTCCTCGGTGACGTCTGCGCGCCCGAGGGCGCTGCGATCCTGCACCGTGACCCACCTTGCCGACGAAGGACTGTGCCCAATCGACGGTGCTCCCTCATGAGGCGAGCGTCAAGCGCCGGGCAGGACCGACCGGTAGACCTCGAGGGTCTGCTCGGCGATCGCCGACCAGCTGAAGTGCTCCTGGGCCCGCGCCCGACCCGCAAGACCACGCTCGCGGGCGACCTCCGAGTCGTCCACCGCTTCGACCAGTGCGGCGGCGAAGTCGGCGACGTACCGGTCCGGGTCCAGCGGGGTGCCGGTGCCGTCGGCGGCCTGCTCGATCGGCACCAGCCAGCCGGTCTCGCCGTCGATGACGACCTCGGGGATGCCGCCGGTCGCGGTCGCGACCACGGCGGTCTCGCAGGCCATCGCCTCGAGGTTCACGATGCCGAGCGGTTCGTAGATGGAGGGACACGCGAACACGGTCGCCGCCGTCAGCAGGGTGACCACGTCGGGGCGGGGGAGCATCTCGCGGATCCACACCACGCCTTCACGGTCCTTGGCGAGCCCGTCGACCAGGCCCTGCACCTCGGCCTCGATCTCCGCGGTGTCCGGCGCCCCGGCGCACAGCACGAGCTGCACCTCGGGGGGCAGCTGCGCGGCGGCGCGCAGGAAGAGCGGCAGGCCCTTCTGGCGGGTGATGCGACCGACGAAGATGACGCTGGGCCGGTCCGGATCGACGCCGAGCGCGCGCACGCGACGGGGGTCGTGCACCGGCGCCCAGTCGTCGGTGTCGATGCCGTTGTGCACCATGTGCACGCGGGCGGGATCGATGTTCGGGTAGCTGCGCAGGATGTCCTCGCGCATGGCGGCACTGACAGCGATCACGGCATCGGCGGCCTCGTACGCCGTCTGCTCGGCCCAGCTGGACACGGCGTACCCGCCGCCGAGCTGTTCGGCCTTCCACGGCCGCATCGGCTCCAGGCTGTGCGCGCTCAACACGTGGGGGACCCCGTGCAGCAGCCCGGCGAGGTGGCCGGCCATGTTGGCGTACCAGGTGTGCGAGTGCACCACGTCGGTGCCGGCGCAGCCCCCGACCATCTCGAGATCCACCCCGAGGGTGCGGATCGCGGCGTTGGCTTCGGCCAGCCCCGGCGGGTCGCCGTACCCCGTCGTGCCGGCCTCGTCACGGGCGGGTCCGAAGCAGTGCACGCGCGCGTCGATGTCCTCGACGGCGCGCAGGGCCCGGACCAGCTCGGCGACGTGCACGCCGGCCCCTCCGTAGACCTCGGGTGGGTACTCGCGGGAAAGAACGTCGATGCGCATGAACTGAACCTACCTAGCGAGGAGGGTCGACCGCTGCAGCCGACCGCACTAGGTTCGTTGCATGAGCAGATCCCCCAACCGCAAGAACGTCCTCGCCATCGTGCTGGCCGGAGGCGAGGGGAAGCGGCTGATGCCGCTCACCGCCGACCGTGCGAAGCCGGCCGTGCCCTTTGGCGGCATATACCGGCTCATCGACTTCGCGCTGTCCAACGTGGTGAACTCCCGCTACCTCAAGGTCGTCGTGCTCACGCAGTACAAGTCGCACAGTCTAGACCGGCACGTGACCACGACCTGGCGGATGTCGACGTTGCTGGGCAACTACGTGACGCCGGTGCCCGCGCAGCAGCGGGTCGGGAAGCGCTGGTACCTCGGCAGTGCGGATGCGATCTTCCAGTCGCTCAACCTGCTCAACGACGAGCGGCCCGACATCGTCGTGGTGGTAGGTGCCGACCACGTGTACCGGATGGACTTCTCGCAGATGGTGGACGCTCACGTGGAGTCCGGGGCCGGTTGCACCGTCGCCGCGATCAGGCAGCCCATCGAGCTCGCCGACCAGTTCGGGGTCATCGACATGGACCCGACCTCGCCCGAGCGGATCCGGGCGTTCCTGGAGAAGCCCAAGGACCCCGTCGGGCTATCGGACGCGCCGCACGAGGTGCTGGCCTCGATGGGCAACTACGTCTTCGACGCGGAGGCTCTGCGCGAGGCCGTGACCCGGGACGCCGAGCTGGAGCGGTCCAAGCACGACATGGGTGGGGACATCGTCCCCTGGTTCGTCGACCGCACCGAGTCGGCCGTCTATGACTACAAGGACAACGTGGTGCCCGGGTCGAACGACCGTGACCGCGGCTACTGGCGTGACGTGGGGACGATGCGGTCCTACTACGACGCGCACATGGACCTGGTGGCGCCGCTGCCGGTGTTCAACCTCTACAACAGCGAGTGGCCGATCTACACCAACTACGGCCCGCAGCCCCCGGCCAAGCTGGTGGAGGGGCACGACGGGGCTCCGATCACCACGCACAACTCGATCCTGTCCCCGGGAGTGGTGGTCGCCGGCGCGAGTGTGAGCAAGTCCGTGCTGTCCCCGGCCGTCTTCGTCGACACCGGTGCCGAGGTCTCGGACTCGGTGCTGCTCCCGGGCGTGCGCATCGGCGCGGGCGCGGTGGTGCGCAACAGCATCCTGGACAAGAACGTCGTCGTCCCACCCGGCGCGACGATCGGCGTCTCGGAGGAGGACGACCGGGCGCGCGGCTTCGTGGTCGAGGACGGGCTGACGGTCCTCGCCAAGGACCAGGCCGTGCCGAGCACCGTCAAGGCCTAGGAGCAGCATGAGTGACGCAGCCTCACGGGCCGGCACCACGGCGCTGCCGGCCGACCTCGTGGACGTGGCCCACCTGGTCACCGCCTACTACACACGGGTGCCCGACCCCGACGACGTCGATCAGCAGGTCGCCTTCGGCACCAGCGGCCACCGCGGCTCGAGCCTGAGCACGTCGTTCAACGAGACCCACATCCTGGCGACCACCCAGGCCATCTGCGACTACCGCCGTGAGCAGGGGTACGACGGGCCGCTGTTCGTCGGCCGCGACACCCACGGTCTCTCCGAGCCGGCGTGGGCCACGGCGCTGGAGGTGCTGATCGGCAACGAGGTCACGGTGCTGGTCGACGACCGGGACGGCTACACCCCCACGCCCGCGGTCTCGCACGCGATCCTGCGCGCCAACCGGGGGCGGACCACCGGGCTGGCGGACGGCATCGTGGTGACGCCGTCGCACAACCCTCCGCGTGACGGCGGTTTCAAGTACAACCCGCCGCACGGCGGCCCGGCGGACACCGACGCCACCAGTGTGATCGCGGCCCGGGCCAACGAGCTGATCAAGCAGGGGCTGGCGGGCGTCGAGCAGGTGCCGTTCTCACGTGCACGCGCGGCGGCGAGCGGTTACGACTTCCTCGGCACCTACGTCGACGACCTGCCCCAGGTGCTGGACATGGACCGCATCCGGGAGGCGGGGGTGCGCATCGGTGCCGACCCGCTCGGTGGTGCGTCGGTCGCCTACTGGGGCGAGATCGGGGAGCGGCACGGGCTCGACCTGACCGTGGTCAACCCGCTCGTGGACGCGACCTGGCGCTTCATGACCCTCGACTGGGACGGCAAGATCCGGATGGACTGCTCCTCGCCCTCGGCGATGGCCTCGCTCATCGGTCGCAAGGACGAGTACGCGATCGCCACCGGCAACGACGCCGACGCAGACCGGCACGGCATCGTCACCCCCGACGGCGGGCTGATGAACCCGAACCACTTCCTCGCCGTCGCGATCGGCTACCTCTTCGGGGGCGCCCGACCGGACTGGCCCGAGGCTGCCCGCATCGGCAAGACGCTGGTCTCCTCCTCGATGATCGACCGGGTGGCCGCCTCGCTGGGCAAGCCGATGGTCGAGGTGCCTGTCGGCTTCAAGTGGTTCGTGCCCGGCCTGATCGACGGGTCCTTCGGGTTCGGCGGCGAGGAGTCCGCCGGCGCCTCGTTCCTGCGGCGCGACGGCGGCACCTGGACCACCGACAAGGACGGGATCCTGCTGGCCCTCCTGGCCTCGGAGATCCTGGCCGCCACCGGCCGCACCCCCAGCGAGCACTATGCCGATCTGGTGGCCCAGCACGGCGAGCCGGCGTACGCCCGAGTGGACGCGCCGGCGGACCGTGCCCAGAAGGCCAAGCTCGCCGCGCTCTCGCCCGACGACGTCGCGGCGACCGAGCTGGCGGGGGAGCCCATCCTCGACAAGCTCACCGCCGCGCCCGGCAACGGCGCGAAGATCGGCGGGCTGAAGGTGACGACCGAGTCCGCGTGGTTCGCAGCACGCCCCAGCGGCACCGAGGACGTCTACAAGATCTACGCCGAGTCGTTCAAGGGACCCGACCACCTGGCCGAGGTCCAGGCCGAGGCGCGCGAGGTCGTCTCGGCCGCACTGCCTGAGCCGCCTACCGCACCCGCCCCGCCCCGCCCCGCCCTCGACGTACCCCTCCGGCGCCCGGGACGTCATACGAACCGTGGCCTCGAAGCCACAGTTCGTATGACGTCCCGGGGGAGGTGAGGGGGCTCAGCGGGTGGGGGTGGTGCGCTCCACGATCGTGCGCAGGTCGGTGCCGATCGGCAGGGTGCCCAGCGTGCCGTTGTAGTCGCCCCCGAGGCGGGTGGCGCAGAAGGCGTCGGCGATCTCGGAGGGACCGAAGCGTACGAGCAGGGAGGCCTGGAGGCAGGCGGCCATCTGTCCGGCCAGGCGTCGCGCCGACATCTCCAGCGTGGTGGTGTCGGCGAGCATCGCCAGGACCCCCTCGATGGCGCGGTCCAGGCGCGGGTCCGCCCCGCTGGCCAGCCCGACCTCGGTCAGCCAGGCCTCCAGCACCTCGGGTTCCCGGCCGAGCGCGCGCAGCACGTCCAGCGCGTTGACGTTTCCGGAGCCTTCCCAGATCGAGTTCAGCGGCGACTCACGGAAGAGCAGCGGCATCCCGGACTCCTCGACGTAACCGTTGCCGCCGAGGCACTCCAGCGCCTCGGCCACCATCATCGGGGTGCGCTTGCAGACCCAGAACTTCGACAGCGGGAGCGCGATGCGCCGCAGCGCCGCCTCATGCGGGTCGGAGCGGTTGTCGACTGCCGCTGCCAGACGGATCGCCACGGCCGTGGCCGCTTCGGACTCGACGGCCAGGTCGGCGATGACGTTCTGCATCAGCGGCTTGTCGGCGAGCAACCCACCGAACGCGGAGCGGTGCGCCACGTGCCAGGAGGCCTCGGCGAGCGCGCGTCTCATCAGGGACGCCGAGCCGATCACGCAGTCGAGCCGCGTCGCCGCGACCATCTCGATGATCGTCCGCACGCCGCGACCCTCGTCGCCGAGGCGCTGGGCCCAGGTGCCGTGGAACTCCAGCTCCGAGGAGGCGTTGGAGCGGTTGCCCAGCTTGTCCTTGAGTCGTACGACGTCCAGCCGGTTGCGCTCGCCGGAGGGGAGCACGCGGGGGACCAGGAAGCAGCTCATCCCGCCGGGCGCCTGGGCCAGCACCAGGAAGACGTCGTTCATGGGCGCGGAGGTGAACCACTTGTGGCCGTGCAGGGTGTACTCGCCGTCCACCGACGTGGGTCGGGCCTCGGTCTCGTTGGCCCGCACGTCGGAGCCGCCCTGCTTCTCGGTCATCCCCATGCCGGCGAGCACGCCCGACTTCTCGGCCACCGGCCGCAGCCCGAAGTCGTAGGAGGTCGAGGCCAGCTTGGGGGTCCACTCCTTGGCGATCGCGTCGTCCACTCGCAGTGCGGGGACCGCGGCGTACGTCATGGAGATCGGGCAGCCGTGACCGGGCTCGGTCTGCCACGCGAAGAACCCGGCTGCGCGACGGACGTGCGCGTGTGGCGAGTCGGACTCCCACGGCGCGGCCTGCAGGCCGTGGCCGACCCCGCGTTCGAGCAACCAGTGCCAGGACGGGTGGAAGCGCACCTCGTCGATGCGGTTGCCGTAGCGGTCGAAGGGGACAAGCTCGGGGTGGTGCTGGTTGGCGAGCATCCCGTGCTCGCGTGCCTCGGCCGAGCCTGCCTCGTCGCCGAGCTCCAGCAGGTCGTCGACGACCTCGGGCGACGCGTGCCGGGTGACTGCCTCGACCAGGGCCGCGTCCGTCGTCACTGTGTTGTGGCCGACCAGTGGCGGTGGCTGGTTGCGGGCTACCCGGATGTCGAACGTCATGGCCTTACCGTAGTTGTCATGGCAGCCGAGAGCACTCCGCATCCCCCTGCGCGGACGCTCTCCTGGCCCACGATCAGAGCGGCGATCTGGCGGCTGATCGTCTCGACCGTGGGCACCTGCATGCGCAACCGGGTCACTGGTCTGGCGGCCGAGGCGGCGTTCTTCGCGGTGCTCTCGCTGCCGCCGCTCATCTTCGCCCTGGCCGGCTCGATCGGCTACTTCTTCGCGCAGTTCAGCGACAGCCAGGTGAACGAGGTGCGGGACTCGGTGCTCTCGCTGGCGGGGCAGGCGCTGACCCCGCAGACGGTGGACAGCATCATCAGGCCGACCCTGAACGAGGTGCTCAGCGGCGGTGGCCGCTACGACGTGGTCTCGATCGGCTTCATCCTCGCGCTGTGGTCGGGCTCGCGCGCGCTCAACGTCTTCGTCGACACGATCACGATCATGTACGGCCTCGGCGGCCACCGGGGCATCGTCCGCACCCGAGCGCTGAGCTTCGTGCTCTACGTGCTCGGCATGATCACGGGCGTCATCACGATCCCGCTGGTGGTGGCCGGACCGACGTTGGTGCGCCGGTGGCTCCCGGAGCGGCTGGACGTGCTCAACGGCCTGTACTGGCCCACGGTGATCGTGCTGTGCATCTGCTTCCTGACGACGCTGTACCACGTGTCGGTGCCGGTCCGCACCGCCTGGCGGTACAACCTCCCCGGCGCCGTGTTCACGATGTTCTGCTGGGTCTTCGGGTCTGCGCTGCTGCGGCTCGTGCTCGTCGGTACGGCGTCCGGGTCGACCTCCATCTACGGACCGCTCGCGGCTCCGATCGCGGTGCTCCTGTGGCTCTACCTGCTCTCGATCGCGGTGCTGATCGGCGCGGCCCTGAATGCCGCGTTCGATCAGGTCTGGCCGCAGAAGGAGCTGACCTCGGCGCGGCTCGAGCGGCTCCGGCGGCTCAAGCTCGAGAACGTCCTCCCGTGGCGCTCGTCGCTGGAGCGCGCCGCGTCGGAGGAGGAGCGTGCGGCCGAGGCCAGCGACCCGGCCTCGGACGGGCCGGCGGCGCCCCCCGAAGGGTTGATCGCACCTGATGCCCGCGGCGCCCGGGTTCCACCGAGGCCCCCCCGGGGCGACGAATGAGGGTCGCTGCCGGACGCGCCGGTACTTGCGTGCCATGCTTCGTGCGTGGGAAACGTGACCCTGCCGACTCCGGTCTTCCTCGCCGGCGGCGCCCTGTGCCTGGTGGCCGGGTATCTCGCCGGCTCGGTCGTCGGGCCGGACACCCCTGAGCGCACGACCGCTGAGGTCGTCAGCTTCGACGCCAAGCAGTCGCATCTCTGCCTGGAGGGCGATGCCATCCTCGACCAGGAGGGTGTCGACCCCAACGGCAAGCTCTGCGGCACGCTGCGCCGCACCCCGAACTCGAAGCCACCGGCCGAGGGAGACAGCTTCCGCTTCGTCTCGGTGCGCACCTCGGGTGAGGTGGACGGCCAGGCCGAGCAGCAGGTTGTCATCTACGGCGACGTGGTCGACTGACCACGATGGCCGACGAACTGCCCGCGCAGGGTTTCACCGGCCTGCTCAAGCTGCCCGCAAGGACGCGTTCGCCTTGGTGGGAGTTGACCAGGCGACTGCTGATCGCGATCGGCATCCTGGTCTTCACCGTGTTCCTGGTCTGGATCGACAAGGACAACTACCGCGACGCGAACGACCCGACCGGCAAGGTCGATCTGATCGATGCCATCTACTACACGACCGTCACGCTCAGCACGACCGGGTACGGCGACATCGCGCCGGTCTCGTCCAGCGCCCGGCTGATCAACGCGTTCATGGTCACCCCGCTCCGTATCGCGTTCCTGGTCGTCCTGATCGGGACCACCCTCGAAGTGCTCGCCTCGCAAGGGCGAGAGATGTTCCGGGTCGCCCGGTGGAGGAAGCACATGGACCAGCACGTCGTCGTGATCGGTTACGGCACCAAGGGCCGCAGTGCCGTGGACACGCTCGTGAACAACGGCACCTCCCGTGAGGCGGTCGTCGTCGTCGACCCGGGGTCGGTCGCCCAGGAGGAAGCGCACGCGGACGGCCTCGCCGTGGTCACCGGGGACGCGACCCGCCGAGAGGTGCTGCGCCGCGCCGGGGTCGACCGGGCGCAGCAGGTCATCATCACCACCGCCCGTGACGACACCACCGTGCTCGCCACCCTGACCGTGCGTCAGCTCAACCCGGAGGCCTACATCGTCGCGGCGGTCCGTGAGGCCGACAACGTGCCGCTCGTGCGGCAGAGCGGCGCCGACTCCGTGATCACCTCCTCGGACGCGGTCGGGCGGCTGCTGGGGCTCTCGTCGTTCTCCCCGAACCTCGGCTACGTCATGGAGGACCTGCTCACCTACGGCGAGGGCCTCGAGGTCGCCGAGCGTGACCTGCTGGTCAACGAGGTCGGCAAGGCGCCCCAGTCGCTGCCCGACCAGGTGATCGCCGTGGTCCGCGACGAGAAGGTCTACCGCTACTTCGACCCCACGGTGACGCTGCTGGCCCGTGGCGACAAGCTCATCGTCGTACGCCCCTCGAAGGAGCTTCCGTGGGCGCCACGGCCCGGGACGCACAACGAACAGGGCGCAGATGAGGACGACTGAGTTTTGACGCGTGATCTGCTTCGCACCACCTCGTAACATGTGGGGGAGCCGACCGGCAGGTCTGCACGGACGCAGGACGGGGAAGACGACGTGAAGAGCACCGCCAAGAGGGTGGCTGTGGAGGGACTGGGCTGGGTGCTCGTCGTGCTGGGGATCGCGGCCCTGGTGCTGCCCGGGCCGGGACTGCTGGCGCTCTTCGCCGGTGTCGCGCTGCTCGCCACGCAGTACGAGTGGGCCGAGCGGCAGCTCGAACCGGTGAAGGTCAAGGCTCTCCAGGCTGCGTCGGACAGCGTTCGCACCTGGCCTCGCATCGTCGTCTCCGGGGTGGGCGTGCTCTGGCTGATCGCGCTCGGCGCCTACTGGAGCACCGACCCACCGGTCCCGGGCTGGTGGCCGCTTCGTGACGGCTGGTGGCTACCAGGTGGTCTGGCCACCGGGATCTCGCTGATCGTGAGCGGCTTGATCGCCGGCGCGCTGCTGGTCTACAGCTATCGCCACTTCCGGGAGCTTGACGTCGACAGGACGCGTCGCGGCGCAGAGGCTCCGGCCAACAGCGCGTGAGGATGACCGCGAAGCGGCTGGGGAGCCCCCAGGTCGGGCCGTGCCGGCGGTGGCGCCGATGACGTTCCGGCTGTCCGGCGCGTTCTTCTACGTCGGCATCGGACTCGTCCTCCTCGGACTCGTCGTGCTCCTGGCGGCACCGGAGGCGGGCCTGTTGATGCTCCTCCTCGCCGCGGTGCACCTGCTCATCGGGCTCGGGCTGCGCCGCCGCGAGCGTCGTCCGGCCAGCTGAGCCGGGGAGGGTGCGACCCGCCTGCTGAGCCGGGTGGCACGGACCGCTGCGCTCTAGACCAGGACCTCCGGAAACCGTCAGAACCACCACGAACCGGCGCCGCGCTCCTAGCCTGACTTCCTCCCGACCGGGAGACTGTCACCGCGCTGGGGGCCGCCGTGTCACAGACTGTTCGGGCTCTGCTCGGTCTCGTGGTGCTGGGCGCGGCCCAGCTGGTGGCGCCACCCCACTCGGCCGCGGCGCTCACGCTGCCCGCCTCCTTCCAGCTGGTCGACCACCCGACCGGCCAGACGCCGTACAACCTCACGAACTTCGCGTGGCTCGACGGGGGTGGGCTGCTGGCCACCGGCAAGGACGGCACCGTCACCTACGCGCCCCCCTCTGGGACGCCCAGGGTGCTCGTCACGGTGCCAACCGTGCGTGCCATCGGCGACCACGGGCTGCTCGGGCTGGCACTGGCCAACGACTACCCGACCACGGGTCGCGTCTACCTCACCTATGACAAGGGTGACGCGCTCGGCACCGGAGTCGGCATGGTCGAGGAGTGGACCGCGTCCCCGCCGTCGGACCCGGTGAGCTTCGTGCGGAGCCGTGTGTTGATCGACGGAGCCACCACCTCGCCTCCACTGAGCCAGGACGGCCGCACCCACGCGATCGACTCCGTGGTGGTGGCACCCGACGGCACGCTGTTCGTGAGCATCGGCGACGACGCAGCGAACAACGGGGACCTGCGGACGCTGCGGGCGCAGGACCTCGATCTGCCGCACGGGAAGCTCCTTCGGGTGACCCCCGAGGGACGCGGCGTGCCCTCCAACCCGTTCTACTCCGCCGCAGCGCCCGGATCCTGGCGCAGCATGGTCTACGCCTCGGGCTTCCGGAACCCGTTCCGGTTCTCGCTCGACCCGCGGTCGGGAAGGCCGTACGTCGGTGACGTGGGCTGGAACAGCGTCGAGGAGGTCGACGTCGTCCAGCCGGGAGCCAATGCGGGGTGGCCCTGCTACGAAGGAACACAGAGGACCACGTTCGCCGCGCAACCCGTATGCCAGGCGCTGTACGCCGCCGGCTCGGCGCTGATGCCCCTGGTCACCTATCCGCACACGCAGGGGACGGCCACGTCGGCGGCGATCGTCGGAGGGATGCACTACACCGGAGCCGCCTATCCGTCCCAGTACCGCGACTCCTGGTTCTTCGGCGACTACAGCCGCACCAAGATCTGGACACTTGCCACCGACGCCGCCGGGCGCCTGACCCGGATGCCCGAGCCGAACGGGTTCGCGCTCGACGTCGGTGCGCCGGTGGCGTTCCAGCCCGGTCCCAACGGCGACGTGACCTACGCGGACCTGGTCACGGGCAAGGTCCGGCGGTTGGTGTACCTCCCGGGAAACCGCCCGCCCAGCGCCCGCTTCACGCACACCGTCGACCCGCTGACCCGGTCGGTGCGGTTCGACGCGGCCGAGTCCGACGACCTGGACGGGGACGAGCTCGCCTTCGAGTGGGACTTCGGTGACGGCACCGCGGGCACGGGCCGGTCGGCCGAGCACACCTACGCCAGTGGCTCGCCGGTCGAGGTCACCCTCACGGTGCGCGATCAGGTGGGGGGTGCCTCGACGCTGACGACCGAGGTCCATCCGGCGAACCACACGCCGCAGCTCGACGTCCTCCCGCCGGCGACGGGCACCTTCGCCGTGGGGGACGTGGTGAAGCTGTCCGCGACGGCCATCGACGCGGAGGACGGTCCCCTCTCCGTCAGCTGGGACACCGCGCTGCTTCACTGCTCCGGCGCGGGCAGCTGCCATCGGCACCCCGACGGGACGGACTCCGGGGCGTCGTACAGCCGCACGTTCACCGACCACGGCGCCGACACCTCGATGCTGGTCACGGCCCGGGTCCAGGACTCCACAGGCACCTCGGTGTCACGCACGTTCGAGGCTGTCCCCAGACTGCGCACCGTGTCGGTCGACAGCCCGGTGCCCGTGACCATCAATGGGGTCGTCACGGCCGCGAGCCAGGTGGTCGCCGGCTCCACGGTGCAGCTCGGGGCACCGGTGAACTCCACCTACTGGCGGTTCCAGGGCTGGAGCGATGGCGGTGCGGCCGCGCACGCGCTCACGATGCCGGACGCGGACCGGGCGCTGGCGGCGTCGTACGTCACGGCCATCGCCCTGCGCCACGCAGACCTGGGTGGCGCCGACTCGCGGCTCGGTGACCCGACCGGACTGGAGCACGACGTTGCAGGTGGCCGGAGTCGTGCGTACACCGGTGGACGGCTGTACTGGAGTCCCGCAGCCGGGGCACGGGAGGTCCGCGGCGAGATCCTGGCGCGCTACCTCGCGACGGGCGGACCGGTGGCGCACGGACTCCCGACGAGCGACGAGCTCGGCGTGCCCGGGGGACGGGCGTCGTACTTCACCCAGGCGCGCATCTACTACTCGCCGTCCACCGGTGCTCGGCTCCTGCGAGGCTCGGTGCTGGCGCGGTATCTGGCCGCCGGCGGCCCCGCGCTGGTCGGCCTGCCGCGCACCGAGGAGGTCGCCGTGCCGGGAGGTGCCTACGTCCACCTCACCGGCGGCCGGTCCATCTTCTGGTCACCGCGCAACGGTGCCCACCTGCTGCAGGGCCCGATCGCGCGGAAGTACGCCGCGCGCGGCTATCAGCGGTCCTGCCTGGGGTTCCCGACCACCGAACGGTTCCGAGTCGGCCGGACCCTGCGGACTCGATTCACCGGGGGAGTGATCATCCACCGACCTCGCACCGGCGCCACCCGGGTGCGGTGCTGATCGTCAGCGCTGGAGTGGCGGCGTCGTGGGGCTCACGGTGACCCGGGCACCTCGGCGCGGAGCTCGGCCTGGACCGCGACCGCGAGAGCCGCGAGCCAGGCGGTGGCGTCGAAGGAGGAGGTGACCGACCCGTCGGGGTTCCACACCTCCACGTCGAGGTCGCTGGGCGCCGGGTCCGGTGGGTCGATGGTCCGCGGGCTCAGCCGCAACCCCCCGCCGCGCCCGGACAGCTCGCGCACGGCGCGCACGAGCTCGACAGGGTCCTCGGGGAGCAGGCTCTCGGGGAGGCCGAGGCGTCCGGCGATCAAGGCCTGCCTGAACGCCACCACGTCGGCGGGCCGGCCGTTCGCGAGCCGCTCGTCGAAGACCGCGACCGCCAGCGATGCGTCGTACCCCAATCCGCGGCGCCAGAGGTGGGTGCTGCCCGTCATGGCCCACGCATCGTCCACGACCACGCTGGTCGTATCGAGGTGCAGGGACCGACCGGGACCGGTAGTCGGGGTGAACACGGTCAGTCGGTCGCCCGCCACCGCACGCATCGTCTCCAGGGCGCTGCGCACGCCTCGGTCGCGGACGCGCTGCAGCTTGGCGGGCGCTCCCGGGGACAGCCGCACGGGCAGGCAGACCAGCACTCGGAGCACCGGGTTGGCCGAGACGCGGTCGACCAGCGACTGCCACACGTTGACAGCGGCGGCACCGCTGCCCAGCGTCAGGCCGTCCAGGGCCGGGTGTCTCCAGGTAGACGAAGTCCTGCGCGCGAGCGCACGCCGCCGCGAGAGCGGTCGCGGTTTCTCGGTAGCCGCTGCGGGCGCCGAGCAGCCTGCGGTTGACCGCACGCAGGATGCTGGTCGCCGCGTCCCCGGTGCCACCGGGGATCGTGACTCCCAGCGCGCTCAGTCGGGACTGCACCGCGCTCAGCGGACCGTCGAACGGGAAGGCATCGGTGCCGATCGCGTTGAGCGCCTCGACAAGACCAGGCTCGGCCTCCACCCCGAACCCGACGGTGCGCAGTGTGGCTGCCCACGACGTCGGCACCGTGGGCGTTGCCGGCCGCGGCAAGGGGGTCGCGGCGTCCCCGGCGAGCTCCGGTGTGGTCCCGGCGACGCGTTCGCGCAGGATCTCCGCCAGCCCGAGTGCCGCCGGGCCGCGAAGCCGGGCGCCGGACCCGTGGCGCTCGTCGTCGCCCGGCGCGCCGGGATGCCCGTTCTGGTGGGGGAGCAGCTCGTGGTGCGCCCCGAGAGGACGTACGCCGGCCACCAGCCCGTCTGCCACCGTGGCGGTCAGGACAGCAGCAGCGACCTCGTCGCGCGACTGCGTGGGCACCGGTGCACCGACCCGGGTGAGCCGGGTCAGTCCGGTGCGGTCGATCCGGGTCGCCGTGGCGGGTCCGGACACGCGTGGCAGCGTTCGCACCGCCACGCCATCCCGACCAGGCGGGCTCGGTCAGCTGGACCACGTCTCCGGCCGCGAGCGCCGCGGCGACGGTGCCGCTGTTCCACTGCGCCACTGCGACGCTGGCACGGGTCGACCAGGGCAGGGGGACTGGACAGCGCCACGAGTGTCACCCCGGAGGGCAGCGACCCCGGGGGGACTCCGCCGGTGAACGACTGACCCGTCTCGCAGGCGACGACCGCCTCGGTGACCGTGGTCAGCGCCGGCATCGTGCCACCCACCGGCGTCGGTCGCTCCAGCCGAATCTCCGGGTAGCGCACCGACTGCGAGCCGGTGACGAGCAGGAGGTCCAGGCCCATCCGGTTGGACGGGGCCACGGCGCCGTCCGCGAGCCGCACCACCGCCCGGACCGTGCCGGTGGCATCGACGATGCCGCCACCACCGGCTCCCCGCTCGTGGCGCCCGGTCCGGGAGTCGAAGTACTGCGGCCACACCCGCAGCCAGGCACCTTGCAGGGCGGGGTCGAGGGTGGTCGCGACGAGGACGCGCTGGCCGACGACCGTGCCGCTGTCCTCGGTGCCGCCGCCGGTCAGTGCGGTCATGGTGACTGGGTTGGGCAGCGCGTCGGGCGCGGCGACGATCGGCAGCGTCGGCGGACTGAGGGCGCCTGCGGCCCGTTCGAGCACGGGGGCCACGACGGTGGCGGGACCGGCCGTGACGACCTCGACCAGCCCGGCCATCGCCTCGTCGGCGGTCGGCAGCAGCACCGACTGGCCGGCGCTCACGGTGGCGCGCTCGACCAGCGTCCGGGTGGAGGTCCGGCGCTGGTCCGCCGCGCGTCGTACGGCGTCGTCGCCGGCACCGGGTGCCGCCACGCGTGGCTGACCGGTGAGGTGCTGCTCGACGTCGACCAGCGCGACGCGGACGAAGTCGCGGATCACCCCGCCCACGGCTCCGGTCGCCCACAGGTCGACGGCCGCGCCGTAGGGGCCGGCGGGCAACGGCGCCAGCAGGGGCAGCGGCGCCTGGTCGAGGGTGCCGCCGGTGAGGTCGAAGTGCGCGGCAGCCGAGTCGGTCCCGCGAACCCGGACCGGGCCGGTCCCGGTGACGTTGGTCGCGACCAGCCGGGGGAGCACCGCTTCGGTTGCAGGGGCCTCGTCCGGCCCCACCAGGTGCGCGGTGAGCTGGGCGGCGACGCTGGCGGTCCTCACTCCGCCGGGGGCGAAGAGGTTGGTGAATGACGTGGTCAGCCGGGCCCACCAGGCGGCCACGGCGCCGGGGTCGATCGGGCGGCCGCGGGAGTCGAAGGCGAACAGCCGGACGTCGGTGCTCGCGGCGAACTCGAGCAGCTTCTCGGTCTCGCCGATGAAGGACCCGGGCCGCTTGAGGTCGGTCATCGGCTCGGGCCCGTTCTGCAGGGACCCGGCGGACTCGGTGAGGCCCACGAGCGCTGCCTCCTCGGCCGGGGACGACAGCGACTCGAGGTCCGGGTCGAGCCGGGTCCGCAGGCTGGTCAACGTCGGGTGGGTCTTCCGGCAGCTCCAGCGCGAAGGTGCGTACGGCGGCCCGGGTGACCCGGCCGGCGGTGACCGCGCTGCCGTCCGCCGGTGGGATGTCCGCCAGCAGCGCGGCGAGCCGTTGCTCGACCTCGGGGAGCAGCCGGAAGACCGCCACCAACCGGCCCGCGGCGAACGGTGGAGCACCGGTCGGCCCGCGCAGGGAGGCCAGGATCGGGGGCGGGCTCCCGCCCGCGACGGCGAGCGAGAGCAAGCCGGCGGCCGGTGGCAGCCATGAGGTGCCGCTGGGGATGGTCACGGCGACCGCCAGGTCCTCGCCCGGCGGGGGGAGGGTGATGTCGGTGGAGAACCACGGCCCGAGCGTCGGTGACTCCAGACCGAGCGTCCCTGGGTCGGGGACCAAAGCGGTCATGGCGCCTCCTGCGGGTCGCTGGGGATCGAGGAGCGCCCGATCGGGTCGGTGACCACGACGCGGTAGAGCGTGCCCGGGAGGGCGGCGGGATCGTTGTCGATGACGTCGAAGCTGCCGGTGACGTCCGGGCCTCGACCCGCCGGGGCCGGCTCCTGCCCGGGGAGGCTGGCGAACCGGCGCAGCAGACCACCGGCCAGCTGCCGGTAGACGTCGACGGTGTAGCCCGTCGTACCTCCGCCGGCCAGCGGTTCTGGGTGGGTGAACCGCACGTGCACGCCGGCCCCGTCGCGCGTGACGGTGAGTCCGGCCACCTGAGCGGGTGGGTCCGGCGGGAGCAGCACGGTCGATGCGGGGGCCGACGGGGCGGACCACTCCCCGTCCGGGCCACCGCCGGGTGCCGGGGGTCCCTGAACCTCGACGCGCCAGGTGTAGCGCAGCCACGCCGGCAGCGCGGTCCGGGGACCGCTCGGCGACGAGCCGGTGTCGATGATCGTGAACACCTGGGGTGCGGCGTCGCTGGTCGCGGGCGCGGGAACGGCGCCGGTGCCGACCACCTGCATCAGCTCCGGGTCGGAGGCGGCGGTGGCCCGGCGGAGCCGGTAGCGGACGGCTGCGGTGGGCCCGCTCGGCACGGTGACGGTGAGCTGCGCCTGGAGCTCGCCGCCCGCGCCCACGACGGGGAGGACGTCCACGGTCGGTGCCGGGGGAGTGAGCTGGTTCGGCACCGCGCGCGGCAGCAGCGGAGAGCTGCGGAAGTCGGACTCCACGCTGGCCGCGCTGACGGCCACCACGCGGTAGAGCACCAGCACCGACAGCGACCCGGACACGTCGTGGGTGAACCTTGCGGCTCCGCTGGCGGGCCGTGGCAGCGGCTCGGCGGTGAGCTGCAACCACCACCGGCGGGGCAGCAGGTGGCGACTCCCGTCCCACACCGCCCCGCGTGCGGGTGCGTCCACGGCGCCATCGAGCGCGGCGAGCAGCGCCTGGGCCTGTGCCGTGGTGGGCGCCTGCCCGGCGTCGCCCGGGGCCAGGGCCCCGGCCACGACGTCCTCGAGCTTGGCGCGCATGGTCGTCTCGTCGGCCACGAAGACGCGGTACGCCGCCTGTCCGGTCGCCGGGGTCCACGTCAGCGTGGCCCGCGCCCGGCCGGTCGCGTCCGGGCGGGCCGTGTAGGTCAGGGTCGGCGGGATCACCACCGGTGTGGGTGGACGTGGGTCGTGCAGCGTGGCCCGCTTCGGCTCGGAGACCTCCGAGGCGACCCCACCGGTATCGCGCCACACACCGGTCACCGTCACAGTCCCGGACTGCGTCGGCAGCAGGGCCGGGCCGGGCACCTCGACCACCATGACCTCGGGCGGCGCGGCGGGGTTCGGCACCGGGTGCGGGCTCATGGTGGTGCCGCTCGCGCCGGCGACGGTGAGCTCGAGGCGGTGCAGCAGCCGACCACCCGACGGCAGACCTGCGACGGGAGGCACCGAGATCTCGATCCGCACCACGCCGGCCAGTGGTGCGGTCGGGCTGGTCACCTCCGGTGGCCGGGTCGTGAGGGTGAAGGTGGGCCGCGGTGGTCGGGGGCGCGCGGCGTCGGCGAACCCCTGAACGCTCAGGGAGGACCAGCGGCCGAACCAGTCGGACTGCGCGACCTGCCACGACCCGGGGCGCTCGTCGCACAGCCGGTCGGCGAGCACTCCGCTGGTGGCCGTGCTCGCCGACTCCGCCGCACGAGCGGTCAACAGCAGCCGACGGCCCCGGGAGTCAGCCGGGTTGCGCTCGGCCGCAGGGTCACCAGGGGGCTGCGCGATGGCTGAGGCCAGCCCGGCTGCGGGCACCAGGCGCTCCAGGTGGAGCGTCAGCTCGCGGACCGCGGTCGGCGCCTGCGCCGGCTGCCAGTCGCCGGAGTGCGGACCGCCCAGCGCCGGTGGCGCGGGCGGGTCCAGCGGCACTGCGGCCGTGGCCGCCAGCACCACCCGCTGCAGCACGAACGGGCCGCGGCGCATCGCGGCGACCTCGTCGACGAACCGCTCCAGCTCCGGATCCAGCTGCGCGAGGTGCAGCACGGCAGCTACGGGGTCGTCGGTCACCGACCCGGGCCGGAAGGTGCGGTGCAGCTTCGAGGCCTGGATCTGCTTCCAGTCGGGAGCGAACAGCGCGTCCACCACGTAGGCGACGACCTCGCCCTCCGACGGCTTGTCCTCGTCCACGTCGAGGAAGCCGAGCCAGCGCGCGATCCCGGGGTCCACCGCCCCCTGGAGCAGGTCCATCAGCAGCAACCGCTCCGAGGTCCCGAGCAGGTTGCCGTGCTGGTCGAGCACGTTCTCGGCCGCCGCGAGCAGGTGCTGCGGTGCCGACACGTCGTTGACCAGCCGGTCGAGCGAGTTCGCCGGCTCTGCGGTCAGGGCGTCCACCCGGTCGACCTCGTCACCGGGGCCCACCGGGGGGCAGCCGGTCGGTGCAGCCGCGGTCGGCACCTCGTGCATGCCGAACCGTTGCGGCGCACCCCGCTCGACGCGCTGCCTGCCCTGGTCCGGGCCGTCTGCCGGACCGGCGTACCGCGCTCCTGACTTGGTGGGTAGCGGGGTGGTGCGGAAGTGCGAGACGTCGCTGACCGCCTCGGCGGGGAGCCAGGACAGGCCCGTCACCCGGCCGCTGCCGCGAACGATCAGGCGTTCGAGGTGCGAGGCATAGACGTGGTACGGCGCGCTGCTGCGCCGCGCGACGGGCGCGTCCCCGAACGGGGTGGTCACGATGCCTTCGAGCTGCAGCGGCGCCGTGCGGCGCCCGGACAGGACGCCCAGCAGAACGTCCGGTCGCAGGTCCGGTCGCAGGTCCGGTCGCAGTTCCGGTCGCAGGGGCGTCGGCCGGGGGCCGGGACGGAAACCGGGCCTGAGGTCGAGGCTGCCGACCACAGGGGGACGGCCGGGCAGCTGCGGCCGTCCGTCCCGGGCGGGTTTGGCCTCGAGACCGGCCCAGCAGCAGTGCGCGCCCCGCGGCAGGTGCCCGGTCACCGGGTTGTCGGGGGTGACGTCGAACGGGGTGGTCAGGGTGGCGCCGCGCGAGTCGACCCACACGACATCACGGCGGGTGAACCCCTTGGCCCACGGCCCCAGGCTCATCCGACCGATCAGGAGAGGCACCACCGGCAGGCCCAGGAACGGGTGGGTCAGCACGCGGTAGTGCATGCCGGCCGTCAGGTGGGCGTCGCCGACGCCGTCGACGGCCTGGCCCGAGAGGGCCCAGGAGGGGCTCAGACCCATGACGCGCCTCCGTGCGTGCTCATGCCCCGGCCTCCATCCGCACCGAGCGCGGCAGGTCCTCGGTGAACCGCGAGCCGGTCACCGTGGTGGTCGCGGTGCTGCCCGTCCTGTCGGTCAGCGTCCGGGCCAGGACGAGGTTGATCCGGTCGGCTCCGGTCACCACGACGGGTGCTGTCGGCGTGAGCAGCACGCGAGTGCCTGCCCGGTTACGGCAGCGCTGGCTCAGCGCCACCGATCCGTAGGTGCAGGCGGCGACGTCGAGGGCGGTGCGGCCGGTGCGGACGATGGCCTCGGGTGCCTCGAGCAGCAGCCCGGCCAGCTTCCAGACCCCTGCGTCGTGCAGCCACAGGATCGAGGTGCGTGCCTGGTCCGCGAGGGGCCACGGATCGAGCCCGGTGGCGCGGAGCAGGCCGTCGAGCTCGTCATCGCCCACCGCGAGCGAGCCGCTCGGCACGGCCGCGGTGACCACGGCGTCAGGGGCGACGTACGCCGCCGGGGTGCCGACCGCGAAGCCGAGGGCTGCCAGCAGGTCGGTCACGTCGCGGTAGCGGGAGGCCTGGAAGTGGGCCCGGGAGACGACGACGTCCTCGGCGTCCGGGGTGGCGGCGGGGGTCGCCATCAGGATCAGGTCGTACCAGGCGCCGGGTTCGAGGTCGGCCCGGACCGACCCCGTCGTCCCGCCCAGTGGTCGGCTCCTGCAGGCACGGCGCCTCCCGGATCGCGTCGAGGAACCGCTTCTGGCCGAGCGGGCGGAAGGCGTCGAACAGTGGTCCCCAGGTGACGACGATGAGCTCGTCGTCGGGGTGAGCCTGACCGGCCTGGCTGCCCGGTGGCGGGTCCGTGCGCCGCAGCCGCAGCTGCAGTCGACGGCCGTAGAGCTGGGCGAGCTGGTCCGCGTGGTCGACAGCCAGGTGGACGTGCAGCTCGTCGTCGATCAGGTGCGGGGCCGAGTGGGTGTCGGGGTCGAACGCGATCAGGTAGCGCAGCAGGGAGCGTGGGTCGAAGTCGCGCTCGTCGGTGAGCTCGGCCGGCGGGGCGCCCGTGGTGACCGCCGTCGGTGCCGTGCGGAACCGGTAGGCCTGGGTCGGACCAGGCTGCCAGCCGCCGGCGGGCGGGGTCACCGGCGGATCGGGCTGTGACTCCGACTTCACCCAGCCCTGCCACTCCCACGCGACGCGGATCGTGTAGCCGCGGTCGGCTTCGAGGAGGTGACGGCGCGCGGGCTCGTCGGTGGCGGCCAGCGTGTTGATGAGGAACATCAGGTGGTTGGCGTAGGCGGCGTTGGCGTCCGCCAGAGCAGACGGCGCTCGCGCTGGTGCCGCAGACCTGGACGACGCCGACCCGGCCGGCGTCCTGCTTCTGCGTGCCGCCCCACTCCAGGATCCTGACCTCGGACCACGAGGCGTCCTGGTCGGGCGCGACGTAACGGACCAGTGCGCACATCCCAGCGCCGGTCCTGACCTCGTGGACCACCTTGGGCGTCCACTCCACCTCGTCGGCACCGACGGCAGTGCCGACGACCACGGGCAGCGGCCCGGTGGTGGCCTCCCCGGATCCCTCGTCGGCCCAGCAGATCCGCAGCACTCCCACCTCGCCTTGCCCGCCGCGGAGCTCGACCCGCACGATGCCCGGCGCGGTGAGTCTCAGGTCGACCGGGAGCTCTCCAGGCCGGGCGACGTCGGCGGCCACCACGTTGCCCCGCTCGTCGAGTGCCTCGGCCTTCACCGACCCGCCGAACGGCTGGAGAGTGATGAGCACCTCGGTCGTGGCCTCGGGGAGGTGGAAGACCATGCCCTTGTCGGGGAAGTGCAGCACGGTGCCCGCACCGCCGACACCGTTCAAGGTATGCATCGCGTCGTCGAACGACTCGAGCTTCACCGGCCCCAGGGCTGCGTCGGTGCCGAGGTCCTGGTCGGGCTGGAAGTGGTCCGCGACGACTGCGCAGTCGCGGGTCTGCCCAGGGTCCGGGCGTCCCCGGAAGTCGCGGCACACCACCAGCAGGAGCTCGGCGTCCCAGATGCCAGGCGTCAGCCGTCCGCGCAGCTCGGTGGTGCGGTCGGTGAAGCCGTATCGGGTGATGCTCGCCAGCCACCAGACCTCGTCCCCGAACGGTCCTGGGCCGACCTGTCCCGGGGTCAGGCTGCGGCCGCTGGCGGCCAGCAGAGGCACGACTGCGCCCAAGGGCGCCCCGAACGCCCGCTCCTCGCCGAGCATCCGGAACCGTGAGGGGAAGGGCGGCGAGCCGGCGTCGGGCGCCAGGAAGCGGACGCTGTCGATGTCGGTCCGGGACGCCAGCTTGCCGGGCAGGCAGGTCCGACGCGGGCGCGGCGGCGGGTCGCAGAGCCGCCCCGGCACTTGGCCGGGATCGCCGTCGGTGCCGGCCCCGCCGTCGGTCAGCCAGTACGTCCAGGGAGCAGGGTCCCAGGCGAGGAGTGCGAGGAACATCCCCTCGCCCTCGGATACGGCCACGTCACCGTCGGCGAGCACGCCGGGGCGCGACGTCGGCAGCCACCACCCGGAGTCCAGCGGACCGGTCAGGGCGGCGCCGCCGTCCGGGACGATCTCCACGCCGGTGAGCCGGTAGGCGTACTTCAGCTCCGACGTACCAGACCAGACGGGGCCGGCCGGTCCGGCGCCGGGGGAGAAGGCGCTGCCACCGAGGTCGACGGCGAGGTGATGGGTGAACTCGATGACCGGGACCGTGTCGGGCCAGACGGTCTGCTCGACCCCGGGCGCCCCTGGTCCGGCGACAGCCGTGGTGAAGCCGCGACGGTCGGTCAGCGACACCTTGCCGATCGGGGGTGGGGGTGGCGGTGCGGTGGGGGTGATCGGGTCGCCGATCTCGATGCCCACGCAGCCGCTGACCGAGAAGAAGAAGAACGACACCTTGCCGCAGAACTTGCCCTTGAGGTTGACCTTGACGCCGCCGTCCTCCCACACCGTGGCGACGACCTCGCCGCTTGCCGAGATCGAGACCACGACCAGGTCGAGCTCGCCCCTGACGAAGATGCCGCCCTTGAGCAGGAACGGGTTGGTGCCGAAGCCGACAAGAATCTTGGCGGACGCCTCGAGCTTGATCGGGCCGGCCGACCACCGGATCTCCCAGCCCGCACCGAAGCCGATGCAGAACCCGTCGAAGTTGAAGTCGGGGTTGTCGCCGAGGCGGTGGAGCTTCTTCTCCTCCACCATCAGGTAGGAGAAGGCGGAGACGTCCAACGTGCCCGGCAGCAACGTGATGGTGACCGGGTCTCCGGGGCGGCCTTGGCTCACCACCCCGTCTGAGCCGATGCGGACGTAGGCGTCCTTCGGGGTGCTGGGGTAGGGGAAGTAGCCGTCGATCGGCAGCAGCAGCTCGAGCACCTTCGGGATCGTGTAGCGCCCGCGTACGCCGACCATCACGGCCTCGTCGTCCACCGCGATCAGGCCGAGGATGCTCAGCCCCGGTTCGGGGGGCGCCCCCTGGGTGCTGGGCGTGACCGCCGGCTGCCGGACCAGCTTCGCGTCGATGCCGAAGATCACCGCCGGGTCGGGGAAGGCGACGACCAGCATTCCCGTGGCGTTGAAGGTGAAGGCCTGGTCGGGCAGCGTGCCCACGATCATGCCGAGCCCGAGCGCCCACTGGCCCCGCTCGGGGGCGAACTTGTCCTCGGCGGGCGTGTCCCTGAACCAGGCGATCTCGCGGCCCACCGGGTCGTCGACGAAACCCCCGGGCAGCTCGCGGGCACCGTTGGAGACGAACAGGCCCAAGAAGCCGAAGATCCCGAGACCGGTGGCGCCGAGCGGGATGCCGACCGGGAGCAGCAGTCCCAGACCGATCGAGAGGAAGTCCTCGGCAGGGTCGAACGCCAGCGACCCCATGGCCTTGGCACCGACGCTGATCAGCTCGAGCTCGATGGCGGCCTTGAACGCACCACCGTCTCCGAGGACGAGCCGGCCATCTCCGCGCAGCACACCGGGGATCTCCACGCCGACGGCGAGTCCGCGCAGCTCAGCGGTGAACCCACTGTCGTCGAAGGTGCACCGCACGGTGGCACCCTCGATGGACACCACACCGAGGTCGAGGGCGAACTCCAGATCGCACTCGAACCAGCTCGAGCCGACACCGGCCCGGGTGGCGACCACCTGGAGCAGCTGGCCGAGCGGTCCGTCGATCCGCCACCGACCGGGGTCCGAGACCTCGAACGAGACGTCCTCGAAGACCAGCCCGAACTTCTCGTACCACTCGGTCTTGGAGTCGTCGTACTCCAGCCCCACCTTCTTGTAGCGCACCTTGAGCGGGTGCCCGTCGTCGGTGCTGACCGAGCCGATGCCGCCCGCGTCGATGTCCAGGCCGACTGCGGCGGTGTAGTCGAGCAGCACCCGCGTGCGGCTGCCGGTCAGGTCGGTGAGGCTGCGCTGCCGATGCTCGACCTCGGCGGAGTGGATCACCACCTCGCCGTCCTTGGCGACCGTCGCCAGGACTCCGGATGCGAGCGCCAGCGCGGTGAGCCGTACGGCGGCGCCGTCGACGCCGCTGGCGCCGATCCCGGCGAGCAGGGCCGGTGCCAGTGCGAGCGCCACCGCCAGGAAGTCCGAGTCGACCGCCGCCAGACCCTTGGGGTCGCCGGAGGAGGCGATCGACAGCGAGAACACGGTCTGGCCCGACCGGGAGTCGTGGGACCAGCGCCCGGTGAGGATGTACACCTCCGTGGAGGGCACCCCGGCAGGCTCCGAGGGCGCACGGACAGGCAGGTTGGCCTCGCCGCCGCCCGGGGACGGCAGCGTGGTGACGTTGGTGGTGGCCCACTCGAGGGTGAACTCCGCCTGCGTCGGGATCGCGTCGGCGAGGTCCACCACGGTCGGGGAGTCCCAACGGACGACGAGCCGGACCAGGAAGGCCAGGCGCGGGTCGCGCGGCTGCGGCAGCGTCACCTCGTCGACGTCCTCGCCCGGCAGGTAGCTGCGGCGCAGCGCCGGGTCGAGCTCCTGGGTGTCGGTCGGCTGCTGCTGGTCGGTGCTGCCGGCGCCGGGCGGTGGCGTGTAGGTGCCGCCCACCGCGAAGATGTCGGCGCGGCGGTACTCCTGCCGGATCGGGTGGGTGGTCACCTCACCCCACGCCTGCCGGGTCTGGGCAGAGTGCTCGGCCATGATCAGGCGGCCGCCGGCCATCTGCGCGGCGGTGAGCGGGGGAGTGATGGCGTTCTGCGCCGTCGTCATCGCGGCGCTGGGGGTGGCCTGCTCGCCGCGGGACTGGGTCGATCCGCCGGGCAGCCAGGCGGAGACCGCGCTCGCCCGCGTGCTGGACAGGCTCGCGTTGAAGGCGTCCGAGGCGAGGTCGCAGCAGCGACCGATCACCACGAACGTGGCGCCGGGGAAGAACGCGGCCCAGGCCCGGACGGTGGCCTCGATCGTCCCCTCCCTGGTCCGCGGCACGTAGCGGCCGAACGCCTCGGGGTTGCTCAGCCCGTAGTCGAACCGGATCTCGAGGCGGCGTACCTCCTCCTCGGTGACGGGCGGGGGAGTGGCGCCCGGATCGGTCGGCGTCCCGATGGGCACGGTCACCTCGGCCAGTCCGCCGTCCGGGACGGTGGCGGCAGCACCGGCGACGGTGGCCGGGGTGGCGAAGGGGTTCAGCGCCGCGCTGCGGTGAAAGGCGTTCAGGTCGTAGGTCTGATCGACGCCGCGCACCGGAACGAGAGCTCCGGTGGCGTCGTGTACGCCGTCTTGGGCGCCGATCAGCAGCGGCCCCTCGGCCAGCACGTCGACCCGGATCCGACGGGTGCGCCCTTCGGTGTCGGTGACCACGACGTGGCTGGTGCCGGGCTCGGTGCTCGGGAACAGGACGAAGTCGGGGCCGGTCCGCACGTGCGCATCGGTGCCCTCCCCGTGCTGCCAGCGCAGGTCAGCGGCATCAGCGGGGTTCAGCGCCGACTCGAACTCGAGAAGGTTCAGCGACTGGTGCGTGCCCGACACCGACACGACGTTCGCGATGTCGACCGCGCCCACGTGCGCGTTGACGGTGGCGGCGTGCTGCACCGTGGCCTCGGACTGCACGAACGTGTAGCTGTTGGGGGAGTCGTGCACGCGCTCGCCGGAGACCTCTTCGGAGAAGCGGCCGCTCATCGTCTCGCCCACGGAGGTGCCGAACCAGCCCGAGTCGTTCGCGTCGATGACGCTGCCGTCCGGCAGCGTCCAGGTCATTCGCGGCTGGGTCGCGGCGCCCACCGCCGAGGGGTCGAGCTTGGCGCGCATCCGCCCGGTGGCCGGGGTCCCGGTGACGAACGGGACCGTGAGCTCGCGCCCCGACCCGGACGGCGTGCGCGGCTGCTCGGCGCCGTCGACGTCCTGGAGGAACTGGACCGCGGCCGCGTTGATCGGCGTACGTCCCAGCTCGACGCGGATCTCGCCCTGCAGCCCGGCCGGACTGCCGAGCAGCACGTCCTTCACCCCCACCGTCACCTTGTCGACGAGCGGGGTGTTCGGGGGGAGGAACAGAGTCGCCTCGGCGATCGAGATGCCCTGCCACGCGGGGGTCTGGCCGCGAGCGATGATCTCGGGAGGGGTCACCTGCGCGGAGGCGTCGAAGACCAGGCGGTCGACGGTCATCCCGACCTCCGAGCCGCCGATGAAGAAGCTGACCGGGTCGAAGCTCACGCGGTAGACGGCGCCTGATGGTGCGGCGGGGTCGAACGGGTCCGGCCAGTCGACGAACCGGACCACGTCGCCGCTGCCGGACAGGTCGATGCGCACCACGCCCGAGCCCACGATCTTGACGTTGCTCCGGGTGGTGTCGGGCACGAGGTGGGCCACGGATGCGGGGGCCGAGGGCACCAGCGTCGCCGGCCGGAGACCGGGTACGACGATCGCGATCCGGTCGACCACCAGGTCAACGAAGACGCTCGAGCCGCCCGGCTCCAGGGTCTCGCCTGCGCCGGGCGCGGTGCGGGAACGCACCAGCCGGAAGGGCAGCCCGGCGTTGAGGCCGGGCACCTCGACGGGCCAGTTACGCAGCGAGGGAAAACCCAGGTCGCTGATCGGCTGGATGACGCCTGAATGGATCACCGCACCGGGACTGGTCGTCGACCGGTGGGAGACGACTGCGAAGTTCTCCAGCCGGGCGGCCAGGTCGTCCGGGACGACCGCTTGGCTCCCGGGGAAGGGCGCCGCGAGGTCGAGGAGTGAGATGCCACGTGCCATCGCGGGCTCCCGCCAGCCGTTGATATCCGAGTGCCTCACGCTAGACCCGTCTCGTATTCAGCGGAAGCATGCGACCGGAATCAATCGGGCCGGCTCCGCAGGGTCTGCGACCTCTGCTCGGAACTGGACGGTGGCCCGGAGGCCGTCTCCGTCCCGGGAGCCCGGGTGGTGCGCACCTATCCAGCACCCACCGGGAGCTGCGGAGCGTGCGCCTCCGTGGTTGGTGCAGCAGGAGTGGTGCGGGTGTCGCCGGCACTCTCCAGGTCCCACTCGGGCAGCAACCGGTCCAGCCACGCCGGCAGCCACCAGTTGGCGTCGCCGAGCAGCGTCATCGTTGCGGGGACCAGCACCAGGCGCACCAATGTCGCGTCCAGGAACACTGCGGTCGCGAGACCGAGACCGAGCATCTTCAGGCCGGGGTCGTCACCGGACCCGAATCCGACGAAGACCGACACCATGATCGCGGCGCCGCAGGTGATCGTTCGCGCGGTGACCCCGAGCCCTCGCACCACGGCGTAGCCGTTGTCGCGGGTGCGCAGGTACTCCTCACGTACCCGCGAGAGCAGGAAGACCTCGTAGTCCATCGAGAGCCCGAAGAGGATCGCGAACATGAACAGCGGGATGAACGAGATGATCGGCACCGTCGACTCCAACCCGATCAGGCTCGCGGCCCAGCCCCACTGGAAGACCATCACCAGCACGCCGTACGCCGCAGCGACGCTCAGCAGGTTCAGGACCGCCGCCTTGAGCGGCACCAGGAGGGAGCGGAACAGCACCATCAGCAGCAGGTACGACATCGTGACAACTGCCACGAGGAAGACCGGCAGCCGGTCCTCGACGCGCTGGCTGAGGTCGGACATGGTGGCCGTGTAGCCACCGACGTGCGCTGTCGCCGGGCTGTTTGCCAGCGCGGTGGGCAGGACCTCGCTGCGCACCCGGTCGAGTGTCCGTGTCGTCGTGACGTCCTGTGGTGTCGTCGTCGGCTGGGCGATGATGACAGCGACGTCCGACGTCGCATCGAGCGGCGCGGCTGCGGCCGACGCGATACCAGGGTCGGCAGCCAGAGCCGACACCAGCGGCTCCACCACGGACCGGTCGCGCGAGACGTCGACGGCCACGACCATCGGGCCGGTGGCACCGGGCCCGAACCCCTCGGCGACCAGGTCGTAGGCCCGCCGCTCGGTGCGCGCCTGCGGGTAGCTGCCCTGGTCCGGCACCCCCAACCGCAGAGCGAGGACGGGTGCGGCGAGAGCAAGGAGCAGCAGCGTGCCCAGGACGGCGTACGCCGCAGCGTGCCGCGAGACGTGCGCACCCCAGCGGGACCACCGCAGCACGGCGGTGTCAGTGCCAGGTCCGGCGGGCTGCAAGCCACGCCGGCCACGACGGATCGTCAGGCCGCGCTTGAGCAGGCGGTGACCGGCCAGACCGAGCAGGGCCGGCATCAGGGTGATCGCCGCCAGCACCATGACGAGCACCACCGCCGAGATGCCCACTCCGGCGGCCGCGACGAACGGGAGCCCGGCGAAGGACAGCCCGAGGATCGAGACGACCACCGTGCCGCCGGCGAACACGACGGCCTGCCCGGCGGTCGCCAGCGAACGACCCACCGACTCAGCAACCGGGACGCCTGCGGCGAGGTGCTCCCGGTGGCGCGAGAGGAGGAACAGGGCGTAGTCGATGCCCACGCCCAGCCCGACCATGGCTGCCATCACCGGCGCCCACACCGGGATGTCGACCAGCAGCCCGAGCAGCGGGATCAGGCTCGCGCCCACCAGAAGCCCGAACAGCGCCACCGCGAGCGGCAGCCCGGCCGCCAGCAGTGACCCGAAGGCGACGAACAGGATCAGTGCCGCGACCACCAGACCGACCACATGGCCCACGTCGGCAGGCGGCTGCTCGAAGCTGAAGTACAGGTCGCCCCCCGCCTCGAGCCGCAGCGACGACGTGGCCCTCGTCTCGGCCAGGACGGCCTTGAGGGCGTCCAGGTCGGAAGCGGCCAGGTCGCCGATCTCGGGGTACTGCACGCGCACGAGGGCCACGCGGCCGTCCGGCGAGACCTCCTCGGTCGTGCCCAGCACCTTCGGCAGCCCGGCCAGGGCCGACTCGAGCTGGTCCAGCTCGCCCCTGGCCTGCCGGGAGTCGACGAAGGTCTGCTTGTCCTGGCTGGCAGTCGCCACGACGTAGGCCGTGAGACCGCCGGCGCCGGTCTCGACGTCCGCAAGCAGGTCGGCGGCAGCCTGGGAGTCGGTCCCCGGTGCGGCCATTGAGTCCTCCAGCTGCTTCCCGAAGCCGGCCGAGGCGGCTACGACCAGGACCGAGAGGAGCACCCAGGCCCCGATGGCGATCCAGGGGAAGGTGGCCGACCAGCGTCCCCACCGGTACAGAAACTGCGACATGAGGCTTCTCCTTGCTCCGTGGTCCGGGCAGCTGCGCCCGGTGGTGCCACGCTCGCGGAGCACCGCCCAGGAGACATCGGCGTGCAGGCCGGGCCCGCCTCGGTCCATGGGAGGAGCGGTGACTCGTTCTTTCGGCCGGTCCCAGACGGCCTCGCTGTCCCTAGGCTGAGCAGATGATCACCGCCGCCCTTCGTGCTCTCCGGGCCGAGCCCCGCGCGACGGACGCCCCCGCGCCCATGCGGCGTGACTGGGTCCTGGTCGGGGTGCTGATGGTCACGGCGCTGCTCGAAGGCTTCCTGCGAGCCGACGTCACCTGGCGTCCGGTCGTGACGATCGTGGCGGTCGGGCTGGCGCCGCTGCTGCTGTGGCGGCGCACCCAGCCGTTGACGTGCGTCGTGGTGGCCTTCGGGACCACGATGGTGCTGGGGCTGGCGAGCCTGGTCGTCGGTGCACCCGGCGTCGGCCTCATCACGATGATCTACGTCCTGGTCCTCGTCTACGCGCTGGTCCGCTGGGGCTCGGGGCACGAGATCGTGGTGGGGCTGGCGGTCGTCCTGGTGGCTGCAGTCGTCGGCACGGTCGCCGACTACACCGGGCCTGCCGAGCTCTTCGGCGGGTTCGCGATCCTGGCGGCGGCGGTGGCGGGCGGAGCGGCGTTCCGCTACCGCGCCGAGAGCTGGCGCCGGGCGTTGGACCAGATCCGCAGCCAGGAGCGGGTCGGCCTCGCGCGCGAGCTGCACGACATGGTCGCCCACCACGTCTCGGCGATCGCGGTGCAGGCGCAGGCGGGCCGGGCGATGGCGGGGCAGCGACCTGAAGCGGGGCTCGAGGCTCTGGCCGTCATCGAAGGGGAGGCGTCGCGGACGCTCGCGGAGATGCGGGCGATGGTCCGCGTGCTGCGCGACGGAGCGCCCGCGGAGTTCGCCCCCGCACCCGGCGTTGCCGACCTGATGTCCCTCGCCCGCCGCGACCGGGTACCGGTCGTCGACGTGCAGTTGCCAGATGACCTGGACGATCTTCCGCTCCCGGTCGACGCGGCGGTCTACCGGCTGGCGCAAGAGGCGCTGACCAACGCCCTGCGGCACGCCCGCAACGCCTCGCGTGTGGAGATCCGGCTCGTCGAGGGCGCTGGCAGGCTGCAGCTCCGCGTGAGCGACGACGGACAGATCGACCCGGAGCGGTCGTCGAGCCACGGCTTCGGGCTGCTGGGGATGGCCGAGCGCGTGCAGCTGCTCGGTGGCACGCTGCGTGCCGGGCCGGCGCCCGAGGGCGGGTGGACGGTCGAGGCCGAGCTGCCCACGAAGGTACGCCGATGACGGTGCGCGTGCTGGTGGCCGACGACCAGGATCTGGTGCGTACCGGCCTCTCCATGATCCTCGACGCGCAGCCTGGCATCGAGGTCGTCGGCCAGGCCGCCGACGGCCACGCCGCGGTCGAGCTGGCGCGTCGGCTGCGCCCCGACGTGTGCCTGGTCGACATCCGGATGCCCGGGCTCGACGGCATCGAGGTGACCGAGCTCCTGGCCGGGAAGGGCATCCCGGACCCGATGGCGGTGGTGGTGATCACGACCTTCGACCTCGACGAGTACGTCCACGGCGCGCTCCGGGCCGGTGCCCGAGGTTTTCTCCTCAAGGACGCCGGCCCGGAGCTGCTCGTCCAGGCCGTGCATGCCGCCGCCGCCGGCGATGCCCTGATCGCCCCCAACGTCACCCGGCGACTTCTCGCGAGCCTGGCCGCCAGGGCACCGTCGACCCGACGTACCCAACCAATCGAGCCGCTCACCGAACGCGAGGAGGAAGTGCTCGCGCTGGTCGCCCGCGGTCGGACGAACGCCGAGATCGCTGCTGAGCTCTTCATCGGCCTGACGACCGCCAAGACCCACGTCGCGAGCCTGCTCACCAAGATCGGCGCCCGCAACCGGGTCGAGATCGCAATGTGGGCCTACGACACCGGCCGGCTGCAGGACTGACGCGGCATCGTTGGACTCGAAGCTGCCGATTCGCCGGCGGTAGCTACTTCTTGGTCGGCTTCGGTGCCAGGGAGCCGATCCAGTCGTGGCTCATGTCGAACCAGCCGACGAGCTCGTCGGCGTTGTGCAGCAGCTCATCGGGCACGGAGACGTACCCCCGCATCACGCTGCCGTACTGCCTCACCGGACCACTGTCGTAGCGGGTGAGGAAGTCCTCGGACAGCTCGTCCGACAATCGAAGTGCCATGACCCCATCGGCGTCGAGGAAGCTGAACATGTGGCCGTTGAGGGACGTGTACGGGTTCTTGGCTCCCTTGACGGAGCCGCCCGATGCGCTGCGTGCGACCACGGCGGCGTACAGCTCGAGCGCTTCGGCCGGTCCGGGATAGGCGGATCCACCAGGCATGGCGTCCTCCCCGATTCTCTCGTCGGCGGGGGTCGACCCCCAAACTACGCCTGCGGGGCGAACGCCCGAGGCTCAGTAGTGCTGCGCATTCGCGCGACCTCGACGCGCAGTGAAACCGGTCAGGCGAAGGCCGGGTCGTCGGCGTCCTGGTCACGGAGCCAGTGGGAGAAGGCGACCGCCTGACCGCTGAGCGGTTCCGCGTTGTCGGGGCGCAGCAGGTAGTGGGCCTGTCGCATCCGGATGGGCTCGCCAGGAACCGCGAAGATCCGCCCGTCCTTCAGGCTCTGTCGGGCGAAGCGTTCGGGAAGCAGCGCCCACATGCTGCTGGTGGCGACGATCTCGATGGCGGCGACCGAGGTGTCGACGGCGATGGCCGCCCGCGGGGTGGTGGCAGTGTCATCGCGACTGCTGTCTCTGTCGTCGGTGTCGTCGCTGTCGTCGTCGTTGAAGAACGGCCGCCACAGGTCGTCGAAGCCCAGCACCTGCACGCGTGGCTTGTCGATGAACGAGGTTCGTTCGATGTCGGGACCGTGCTCGTCGAGATAGCCGGGCCCGTAGACGCCGACTGCGTAGTCGTCGTGCACCTTCGAGGCCCGGTGGCCCGGCCAGACGCCGTTGCCCTGACGTATCTCGAGGTCGACCTCGTTCGGCAGCAGGGTGTCGGCCCAGATGGTGGTGACCACCTGGAGCTTGATGTGGGGGAAGGCGGCCGCGAACCCGGCCAGTCGGCTGGCCAGCCAAGTGGTGGCGTAGGAGACCTGGACCCGGATGGTCAGGCTGGATTGTGCCGGCGTGCCGAACAGGCCGTTCGTGGCCGCGGCCAGGTCCTCGAAGATGTCGCGTACGGCGGGCAGGTAGGCCTGTCCGGCTTCGGTGAGCCGCAGGCTGCGTGGTCCTCTCTCGAAGAGGTCGATGCCCAGGTGGGCCTCGAGGTTGCGCACGCGCTGGCTGATCGCCGAGGGGGAGAGGTGCAGCTCGGCGGCCGCAGCGACGAAGCTGAGGTGGCGGGCGCTGGCCTCGTAGGCGTGCAGACCCAGGAGGGGCGGGATGCCGCCTGCGGGAGCATGTGCGAGCTTCATGCCACACATTCTGCACCCCATAGTGATCGAAAACATCCTTTGACTGGGGCAAGAGGTCCGGTTGACACTGAGTCAAGTCATCATCTCGTCGGCCAGGAGAGCCTGTGACAGACACCTTGAGCACCCGTGTCCCCGACCACGCCGAGCCTTCGTCCGCTCGACTCGTCCTTGCCGAGCGCCACCTGACGTTGCCGTTGGACACGGGGGCAGCGACCTTCCACTACGTCTGGCTGCGGGACAACTGCTGGTGTCCAACGTGTCGCGTGGTTCAGTCCGGCGAGCGTCGGCTGTTCACCGCCGACATCGGCGACGACATCGCTCCGGCAACGGCCGAGTTCGACGCGGAGGTCTTGCGAGTCTGCTGGGACGACGGGCACTGCTCGACGTACACGGCCGAGTGGCTGGCCACCCACGACTACTCCCGGCGCGAGCGCGTGGCCAGCGCTCACGAGCCCACCTTGTGGGACGCGACCTTGAGCAGCGTGCCGACGTTCGAGCACGCGGACGTGGTCGGCACCGCGGCGGGACAGCTGGCCTACCTCAACGCGATGCGTGACTACGGTGTGGCGCTCGTACGTGGGACCCCGTCGTACGACGGTGAGGTCGCCCGCTTCGCCGAGACCCTCGGCCACGTGCGGGAGACCGCCTTCGAGCGGATCCACAACGTGCGGCACGACCCGACGGGCTACAACGTGGCGCACACCTCCCTGGAGCTGAAGCCGCACACCGACATGCCCAGCTACCACTGGCCACCGAGCGTGCAGCTGCTGCACTTCCTGCGCAACGACGCCACCGGCGGAGAGAGCACCGTCACCGACGGTTGGGCCATCCTGGCGGACCTGCGGGCGAGCGACCCGGCCGCCTTCGAGACGCTCGTCCGGGTGCCGGTGGCGTTTCAGCTGTTCAGCGACACCGAGGACACCTACGCCCGAGCGCCGATGATCCAGCTCGACACGCAGGGAAACGTCGCCACCTTCCGGTTCTCCAACCAGCTCGCCCAGCCCGTGGACTCTCCGTTCGAGGTGATGGAGGAGTTCTACCGGGCCTACCGCAAGCTCGGCCGGATGATCGACAGCGACATCTACAAGGTGGCGTTCAAGACCGCGAGCGGTGACCTGGTCACGGTGCACGGCCACCGGGTCATGCACGGACGCCTGCCCTTCGACCCGGCCAGCGGCGAACGACACCTGCAGGACGTCTACATGGAGTACGACGATCTGATGGCGCGACGACGCGTCCTGCTCGGTCAGCACAAGCCCGTCTCAGCCCAAGCAGGTGCGTGGTGAGCGCCGTCGTCGGCTTCACCCGGATGGAGGACGGGACGGCCGAGGACTACGCACTGCTCAGTCGCATCGAGGCCGAGGAGATGCAGGGCTTCCCCGATCGCGTCCTCGGTTGGCTGGAGACCATGAAGGACTCGGCGGGCTACCGGATCACTCGGCTCGACCACTGCCTGCAGGCCGCGACCAGGGCTGAGCGAGCCGGTGAGGACGAGGAGACCGTGGTGTGCGCACTGCTGCACGACATCGGCGACCACCTCGCGCCGGCGAACCACTCAGAGGTGGCCGCCGCGGTCCTTCGCCCCTACGTGAGCGACAAGAACTATTGGATCGTGAAGCACCACGGCGTGTTCCAGGGCTTCTACTACTTCCACCACCTCGGCACCGACCCGAACGTGCGAGACCGTTGGCGCGATCACCCGCACTACCAGGCCACGATCGACTTCTGCGCGAACTACGACCAGAACTCCTTCGACCCCGACTACGACTCGGAACCTCTGAGCCACTTCGCGCCCATGGTCCGGCGCATCCTCAGTGAGGCCAACCGCAAGGCGTTCAGCTAGGCCTGGCCCGGTGGGTCAGGCCCGCGTGGAGTGTCACCGGTCCCCTCGTGGAGCGCAGTCCCGACATGACGAGGCGACCTCAACCAGGGGCGAGCAGCTGCTCCTGGCAGGTCCTGGCGAACCAGCTCTCCCACTCCTGCGGCGACCAGCCTCGCCGATCGACGAGCAGGAGCCAGAGATCCGGGTGGTTGAGGGTCCACAGCAGGTCGGTGGCGCGCTGGACGTCGAGCTCGGGTCGCAGGGCGTTTTTGTCGGCAAGGCTCTCGACGATGGCGCGCTGGTTGGCCCAGAAGTCGGTCTGGATCAGCTCCCACAGACCCTCGAGGTCGCCGTCGACGGGTGCGGCGTCTCGGATGACTTTGAGCATCGGTCCGATGCGCGTCTTGACGATCCGAGAGTTCTCCGCAGTCATGGCGAGCTGCCGGTGCGGGTCGGGCTCGGCCAGCAGCGCGGTGTACCAATGCCGGTCGGCGACGGGTGCGTCGTCGAGGTCGCCCTTGAGCGAGAGGTCCCATACCGCCCTGAGCAGGCCCGGCTTGGTGCCGTGGGCGTTGTAGACCGTCTTGAGCGACACCGCTGCGCGTTTCGCGACCGCCTCCATCGTGGTTGCCGGATAGCCGCTGCTCGACGAAGAGGTCCCGGGCGGCGTGCGCCAACGCGCGGCGTCGGGCCTCGGCCTGCTGCGTGCGCAGCGTGGAGTCATAGGTACGCGATCCCTTGACTTCGGCGGTCATGGGGCTAACGTAGCAGTATTCGTTACTCGGTAGAGTGTAACGAACTGCCGAAGGAGGCCAGTCATGTCCACAGAGGCTGTTCCACTGCCCGCCGCCGAACAGATCCGGCGCCGCGTGCACCAGATGTGGGGCTCCGTCGCGGAGTCCTGGGGTGAGCACTTCGATCACGTCGAGCACCGCGCGGAGGCAGGTCAACCGGCTCATGATCGATGCCGCCGCACCGGCCCCCGATGACGCGGTGCTCGAGCTCGCCTGCGGCGCGGGAGGCCTGGGCCTGGCGATCGCCGACCAGCTCTCGCCGGCCGGGCGGGTCGTCCTTTCCGACGTCGCGCCGGAGATGGTGGCGATCGCGTCCACGAGGGCGGCGGCGTACGGCGACCGTGTCGGCAGGACCGCCACACAGGTGAGCGCGCACGTCCTCGATCTCGAGGATATCGACGTGCCGGACGAGTCCTTCGACGTCGTCGTGTGTCGCGAGGGACTGATGTTCGCCCTCGACCCGGTCCGGGCCGCCACCGAGATCGCCCGTGTCCTGCGGCCAGGTGGCCGGGTGGCCGTCGCGGTGTGGGGTCCACGCGATCGCAACCCGTGGCTCGGAGTGCTGGCAGATGCGGTGCACGAGCACACCGGCACACCCGTGCCCCCACCTGGCACACCAGGCCCGTTCTCCCTGGGCGCGGACGGCGCCCTCGAGAGCGTGCTGACCGCGGCAGGCCTCGACCAGGTTGCCGTGCAACAGGTCGACGTACCCACCCACGACGCGTCGTTCGACGACTACTGGCAGCTGCGCACCGACCTCGCGGGTCCGTTGAAGCAGCGCCTCGCCGCCTTGCCCGCCCAGGACCTGGCTGCCATCCGGGAGACGGTCCGCGACCGGCTGTCGCGGTACCTGACCCCGGACGGGCTCAGGATCCCCGGCCTCGCTCATCTCGGCTCCGGACGCCGACCAGCCACAGCTCCGGGTCTCGAGACCCTGGGCTGACCTCAGGTTGCAGACTCCTCGGAAGACATGCACGACAAGGCCGCCGACGAGCCGGGGCCAGCCGTCCCCGAGTTCGCTGGTCACGACCTGCGACTTGGCCGTGGGCCGGGCACAGCAGTCCCGCAGCTTCCCTCACTCGCGGCGGTGGAAGGTGACGTGTCCGTCGGGGTGGTGTCGAGTCTCGTAGGTGGGGTCGTGGACTCGGCGGTGGTGGTGGGGGCACAGGAGTCGGCCGGTTGCGGTGTTGGTGTGGCCGCCCCGGGACCAGGGGGTGTCGTGGTGGGCGTGGCACATCCCTGGTGGGGTCTGGCAGTCCTGGGTGGTGCAGCCGCGGTCGCGGATGCTCATCGCCAGGCGCATGGCTTCGGTGTGCAGGCGGCGTCGGCGGCCGACGTCGAGGACCTGGCTGGGTCCGCCGAGGACCATCGGGATGATCCCGGCCCGGCACGCGAGCCTCCGGGCCTCGGCGGCGGAGATCGATCCGCCGGTGTCGAGGGTGCAGACCCCGGCGGTCTCGAGGTCGGCCAGGAGCTGGGTCAGGGTCATGGTGACCACGATGGTCGCCGAGCAGCCGCCGGTCTTGGGCAGGGCGGTGGCGGGGATGGCTTCGAGGAGCTGGGTGAAGGCGATCCCGTGCCGGACCGGGGTGGGCAGGTCCGGGTCGATCCCGGAGGCGCGGTCAACGACAGCGTCGACGGCCGCCGCGCTGGCAGTGGTGGTGCTGGTGCCGTTGGTGGTGGTGGTGCGGGTGGGTGAGGCCAGGGCGAGGATCATCTTGGTCAGCATCTGGCCGTGCAGGGTGGGGATGCGGAACCGGCCGTGGCAGGTGCCTTCGTCGTCCTCCCACAGGGTGAGCGTGGTCCGGCGCAGCGCGTGGGCCTCTTCGCGTTCCAGGGCGCGGCCCTCGAACTGTTCGGCGACCTCGGGGGCGATCACCTCGAAGACCCGGCGGCCCAGGACGCGGAGGTCTTTGGCGTCGTGGTGGGCGGCGAGGTCGACCAGGTGCTGCTCGGCCGCGGCCCGCTGCTCGGTGGTGAGCGCCCAAGGCGCCGGTGCGGGGCAGCCGGTCCAGCGCAGCCACGATCGCCCGGGACTGGGCCAGGTTGACCCGTCCGCAAGCCATCGCCGCGGACAGGGTCTCGTGGTGGTCCAGGCGCTGGGCCAGACGCAGCTCGGAGCGGGCCTCACGTCGTACTTGGCGGGTCTCCACGGCCACCCAGTCCGCTGCGGTGGCCGCACCGGACTCGACGGTGGCCTCGGACTGCTCGGCATCGGCGAGCAGCCGCAACCGCAACGCCGCCAGCTGTGCCTCGCCGCGGGCCAGCTCGACCAACGCGGCCCGCTTCTGGGCCGGGGTCATCGAGAGCAACGGCACCTGGGCCAGGCCGTCCAGACGACCCGTGAGCCGGCACGCGAACTCGGCCACCGGGTGCCGGTGATCGTCCTCGTCGTCGACTACTGCTCATGAGTGAATCCAAGCACCGAGCACTGACAGAAAGTGCCTCTGACCTGCGGTTTTGTCCACTCAGCGAGACCGGAACAGAGAACTTTCGCGTCTCCGCCGCGCGCCGCACGACCCCGGCCCCGAGGCGCCTCCCGCACCTCTGCCGAGCTTGCACCGGCCGAGCCCGAGACCACCCGTGAGCAGACGTTACGGACCGCGCGCCCTTTGCTGATGGCCAGCGATGGGCGCACCAGTTCCCGCGCTGACCGTGGGAATGGCCCGGGGTGACGCCGACGCCACAGCGCAAGGAGCCGCAGCGCGAGACAGTGCCGAATGACGGTCAGGGTGCGGTCGGGCGCTCTGCGCGACCGGCGTACCCGGATCTCTTGGATCACCAGCAGACCCAGCGTCACCACCGTCATCGGGATGACGAACGCCAGCATCACCGAGCTGAACTGTGGCAGTGCGTCGTGGCCGGTCGAGTCCAGCAGCAGGTAGGCGGTGTAGGCGGTGTAGTAGCCGACGAAGAGCCACGCCTCTCGCTTGGCCACCCGCCGCCCGGTGAACACGACCGGCAGCAGCGACACCACCACCGCCACCATCACCGGGACATCGAAGGTCAGCGCGCCGTCGGTCACCGGCACCCCGGAGGGGCTGATCACGGCAGTCAGCCCCATCACCGCGCCCAGGTTGAAGATGCAGCTGCCCACAGCGTTGCCCACCGCCATCTCCACGCTGCCGCGCAGCGCCGCGGTCACCGAGGTGGTCAGCTCGGGCAATGAGGTGCCGATCGCCACGATCGTCAGGCCGACCACCGTCTCGCTCAGTCCGAGTGCGGTAGCGATGTCCACCGCACCGCTCACCAGCCAGCTCGCGCCGAAGACCAGTAGTCCGACGCCAGCGGCCACCAGCAGTACCGCCACCGGTACGCCGCCGGGTGCGGTCGGTGCATCTTCTACGGGTCCCGGGTCCTTGCCTTGTCGGCTGCGAACCACAGTCACCGTCGTGTAGGTGAGCAGCAGGCCGAGCAGCATCAGGCCGTCCACGGTGGAAGCCGTCCCGTCGAGCGCCATCACCCAGAAGAGCAGGGACAGGGCGATCAGCACTGGCACGTCCCGGCGTAACACCGAGCTCTGCACGTGCAGCGACATGATCGTCCCGGCTACGCCGACCACCAGCAGGATGTTCGCGACGTTCGAGCCGACCACGTTGCCGACCGCGAGCCCCGGGCTGCCGGACAGGGTTGCCTCCACGGTAACCGCCAGTTCAGGAGCAGACGTCGCGAACGAGACCACCGTCAGGCCGACCACCAGTGGTGACAGCCCGAACGAACGGGCGATCGTGCTGGCGCCGCGGACCAGGACCTCGCCGCCGACGACCAGCAGCGCGATGCCGGCCACCAGCAGTAGAACGGCGGTCATCGGGCCTCCGGGCGGCTGGCTGGGCAGACGGCTGATCGGTGGCAGTCAGCCTAGAGCGCATCGGCCGGTTCGTCGGCGTTGACGGTCGGCATCGAGTGGAGGATGTGCTGGCCAGGGGCCAGGGGAGTCTCCGACGACAAAGATCTCGGAGGGCAACGATCCGAGGCAGCGCCAGAACCAGAACGGCCTCTGATCAGCGTTTCCGCCGGTCAGAGGCCCGTTCCGTGCTGGTGGGCGATACTGGGTTTGAACCAGTGACCTCTTCCGTGTCAAGGAAGCGCGCTACCACTGCGCCAATCGCCCTAGCTATTGAGTTCGAGGTGGGTACGGGATTTGAACCCGTGTAGACGGATTTGCAGTCCGTTGCCTCGCCTCTCGGCCAACCCACCGTGGAGGCTTCGGCTAGTTCTTCTCCGAGCGGACGACGAGGCTCGAACTCGCGACCTCAACCTTGGCAAGGTTGCGCTCTACCAACTGAGCTACGTCCGCTTGCAACCACCGGTCTCCCTGCGGTGCGTGGGAAACCATAGCCCAACTGCGCACCGGCACAAACTCGGGGGATCTCCCGCGCGTCGGACACTCCGATCACCCCGTAGGGACGGGTTAATCTCGGGCTCATGCACTCCTGGGTCAACGGCCGGATACTCGACGACCCCCGGGCGGCAGCCATCGCCGTCACCGACCACGGGCTCACGGTGGGAGACGGCGTGTTCGAGGCGATCAAGGTCGTCGACGGCAACCCGTTCGCGCTGACGCGACACCTCGCGCGGCTGGGCAGGTCTGCTGCGGCGCTGGGGCTGCCCGACCCAGACCTCGACGTGCTGCGCGGCGCGGTGGCGGAGGTGCTGGGACGCGAGCACCTGCCGCTTGGTCGGATCCGGATCACCTACACCGGGGGACCGGCACCGCTGGGCTCGGGCCGCACGACCGACGACGCAGGCGCCGCACCCACCGTGGTGGTCGTGGCCGCAGCGATGGACCCGACCCCGCGCAGCGTTGCAGCCGTTCGGGTGCCGTGGCCGCGCAACGAGCGTGGTGCCCTGGCCGGCGTCAAGTCCACGTCGTACGCCGAGAACGTCGTCGCGCTCGCCGCCGCCGCGAAGAGGGGAGCGTCCGAGGCGATCTTCGAGAACCTCGCCGGGCACCTGTGCGAGGGCACCGGCTCCAACGTCGGCTACGTGGTCGACGGTGAGGTCCGGACCCCGACGCTGGGAGCGGGCTGCCTCGCCGGAGTGACGAGGGCGCTGCTGCTCGAGTGGGCCGACATCGTCGAGGTCGACGAGCCGATCGGCGTGCTCGACAGCGCCGCGGAGATCTTCTTGATGTCCACGACCCGCGACGTCCAGGCGGTGCACCTGCTCGACGACCGCGAGGTGGCTGCCCCGGGCCCGGTGACGCGGGAGCTGATGGAGCTGTGGTCGCTCAGGGAAGCAGAAAGCCCCGACCCGTAGGGGCCAGGGCTCTGCGTTTGTGGATCGCGGGCGGTGCTCAGGCAGTGAGCATCCGGGCGAGCTCCTCGTCGAAGTCGACGAACGAGCTCTCCTGGCCGTCCGGCACCGAAGCCAGCATCGCCGAGACGAAGCTGTCGATGCTGCGAGCGCCGGCCTGGACCAGCAGCTCGCCGTCAGGGGAGCACAGCTCGATGATCACCACGGCACTACCGTCGGAGCTCAGGCACGGCCACACGTGGACGTCACCATCACCGGTCGGCTCGTAGCGACCATCGACGAGCAGCTCCCGGCCGAAGGTCCAGAGGACCTCCTGCACGCCGGTCCGGAACACCATGGTGATGGCGTACGGGTCGGCCGGGTCGAAGACCAGGTCTGCCTCGATCGAGCTTGCTTCCCCCTGCGGGTCCACGAACTCGAGCTCGACACTCTCCGTGACGACCTGGGCCGTCTTCGTCTGCTTCATCGGTACTCCCTTGATCCCTCACGGGGTCCCCCTCCAGAAACCCCTACCGCGCCCTCCACGCGATGGGCTAATAGTGCGCACGGTTGCCCCTTCGCGGTAGGTGAAGTTCCGATATGTCCGATTAATCCCCACGGTGGTCTAACTTTCCCAGGCGACTGGTCTATTTTGGCGTGTCGATGGTCTAGTCACGTAAGGCCGATATGTGACAAGTGAGGCTGGTCCGAGATAACGAGGGATGAGGCGATCCGGGTGTGGACCGGGGGGTGTCGGACCCCCGGCAGGCCTGCGCTAGGGTTTCCCGCGCAACACCTGCACGGCAACGCGCAGGAGCACCACCCCACCGGGGCGATTGGCGCAGTGGTAGCGCGCTTCGTTCACACCGAAGAGGTCACTGGTTCGAACCCAGTATCGCCCACCGAAGCACCGCAGGTCCGTGGCTGTTCCGGCGGCTGCGCCCGCAGGGGTCAGCGCCGAGGCTGCACGAACGCGGCCGAGATCCCCAGCCACAGCGGGATCGCCAGCGCAGCCACCCAGCTGGTGAGCGGCACCAGCGTGAGCAGCGAGAGCGCCGCGCCGGTCACCCAGACGCCGGTCGGCAGCTGGCGCCTGGCCACCACGGCGGCCGCCGTGAGCGCCAGTCCGGGCGCGTAGCGGGCCAGCTCCGTCAAGTTCACCAGCAGTGCCGTGCCCTCCCCGACACCGGCACCGGGGTCAGTCAGCATGACATCGGCGACGACCGCGCCGGCGCCGAACGAGGCGTAGTAGGCGACGAACAGCACCGCGACGGCGGCCCCGGCCATGGTCATCACGCGGCCGGGAGTCCCGGACAGCTGCCCGCCCATCCTCACCGCGGCCACCAGCAGCAGTGCCCCTGCGAGCGCGGCGACGCCGGCACCGATCTGCAGCTCGACGGAGTTCTCGATCAGGGAGGCGGTGATCGCCTCGCCCGTATCGCCCGAGAAGCTGGACAGCGCGAAGGGGACCAGGGCCAGAGCGGCTGCGGCGCCGCACGCGACCCGGGCCGGGAGGTCGGTGCCGGTCGACGTGCTGACCGGCGAAGTGGTGTCGAGTGACATGTCGTTCTCCAACTCTGAGGTGACGCCCGGTGCGTCGGCTGGCACCGAACGTAGGAGCGCTGGGCGCCTGCGGTCGTCCACCGAACGGCCACTTCGCCTCTCTCGTGAGGCAGAGGACGTGGGGCGTGCGCGGGTCCTACGATCGCTTCGTGGCTCGGCTCCCGCGCTCGGTGGTGATCCGCGACGTCCTGCTCGGCGTCGCGGTCACGGCCGTCGCCGAGGTCGAGCTGCTCGCCCTGGCGCCCGCCCAGATCGAGGGCCCCGTCCTGGGTCACCACCTGGTCAACCTGCTGATCCTCCCGGCGCTGGCGCTGCGGCGGCTCACCCCGCTGGGCTCGATCCTGGTGGCTGCGCTGGGGTTCGCCGTCGAGCCGCTGATGGGCTCTGCACCGGTGGCCACGCCGTACCTCGCGCTGCTGTTCCTGCTCGGCTCCCTCGGCTGGTACGCCTCCTTGCGCACCGGTGTGGTCGGCGTGGGGGTGACGCTGGCCGCGGGTCTGGTCTACGACGCGACCACGAGTGACTTCCGGTGGGCGGACCTGATCGTTAACGCGGTGATCATCTTGATGGTGTGGGCCGTGGTGCACCTCATGCGCCTCACCACCGACCGGCGCATCCGCGTAGAGCTCGACGCCGCCCGCTCCGCCGACGATGCCGTGACAGCGGAGCGGGAGCGCATCGCCCGCGATCTGCACGACTCGATGGCGCATGCGCTGACCCTGATCACGCTGCAGGCCGGTGGGGCGCGAGAGCGTGCCGACGAGCCCCTCGTCCAAGAGACCTTCGGGGCGATCGAGCAGGCCGGCCGGGAGGCCCTGGCAGACATGCACCGGTTCCTCGACCTCCTCGGCCCCGACGACGACGAGGCGCCCGGTCTCGCCCACCTGCCCGACCTCGTCGACGGCGTACGCCGCGGCGGCCTCGACGTCGACCTCGACGTGCAGGTGCTCGCCGATCTTCCGCCCAGTGTGGCGACCACCGTCTACCGGATCGTCCAGGAGGGTCTCACCAACGTGGTCCGACACAGCGACGCCCGTCATGCGCGGGTGGAGGTGAGCAGCGACGGGCGGGCGGTCATGGCCAGGGTCGTCGACGACGGCTCCGCGCGGGAGGCGCTGGTGGCCGGGAGCGGGCACGGCATCGCCGGCCTGCGCGAGCGGCTGGCACTCTTCCACGGCACCCTCGAGACCGGCAGCAACGGCTCGGGGTGGTCGATGGAGGGCCGCATCCCGATCGGCAGCGGACCGTGACCACCCGCCTGGTCATCGCCGATGACGAACCGTTGGTCAGGGAGGGGCTCCGGTTGGTGCTCGAGCTCGACCCGGGGCTCGAGGTGGTCGCCGAGGCCGGAGACGGCGTGGAGGCCCTCGAGCAGGTGCGGGTGCACCGCCCGGACCTGCTGCTGATCGACATCCGGATGCCGCGGCTCGACGGCATCGAGGCCATCCGGCGGTTGACCACCGACCCCACGCTGACCGACACGCGCACCGTGGTGCTCACCACCTTCGCCGACGACGCGCTGCTCGTGCGTGCGGCGCGCGCGGGTGCGTGTGGCTACCTCCTCAAGAGCATGCCGCCCGAGGACATCCGCTCGGCGGTGCACGCCGCCGCGCGTGGCGAGACTGCGGTCGCGCCACGGCTGGTCGCGCGACTGCTCCGGGAGTACGCCGACGGGCGGGTGTCTCGCTCACCTGCTCTCGACCGGCTCACCGAGCGGGAGACCGCCGTGCTCCGTGAGTTGGCGAGCGGGCTCTCCAACGTCGAGATCGGCCAACGTCTCTACGTCAGCGAGGGCACCGTGAAGACCCACGTGGCGGCGATCCTGCGCAAGCTCGGGGTCCGCGACCGGACCCAGGCGGCAGTGGCGGCCTACGAGCTGGGACTGGTGCGCCCGGGCGGATGAACCCAAGGCCGGGCCCTGGGACGGGCAGGTCCCCGCCATCGGCTGGTTGCCAGGCTGCGGGAGACCTCCGGGCCGATCGCTGTCGCCGAGGCTAGGCTGAGTGGGCACCGTGATCGGAGGAGGCGTGGTCGAGCTGCTCCTGGTGGGTCTCTCGGTCCTCGGCTACGCGCTGGTCTCGGGTCGACTCGTGATGACGCCGGTCACCGCACCGATGGTGTTCACCAGCGTCGGGTTGATCATCGGGGTGGGTGGCCTCGGGTGGTTCGACCTCGAGATCGACGACGAGTCCGTGCGGTTGCTCGTCGAGGCGACGCTGGTGCTGGTGCTGTTCACCGACGCAATCCGGATCGACCTGCGCGTGCTCCGGCACCAGGCAGCGCTGCCGGTGCGGATGCTGGGCATCGGGCTGCCGCTCACCATCGCCGCGGGCACCGGCGCTGCGTTGCTGCTCGTCCCGAGCCTGTCGGTGCTGGAGGCTGCGCTGCTCGCCGCGGTGCTGGCGCCGACGGACGCCGCGCTCGGCCAGGCTGTGGTCAGCGACCAGCGCCTGCCGGTGCGGGTGCGCCAGGCCCTCAACGTCGAGAGCGGCCTCAACGACGGGATCGCTCTCCCCGTCGTCACCGTGCTGCTGGCCGCCGTGGTGGCCGAGGAGGCCGGGGGAGCGGCGGACTGGCTCACCCTCGCCGGCGAGCAGGTGGGGTACGGCGTGCTCGCGGGTGTGGGCCTCGGCATCGTCGGCGGTCTGCTGCTGGACAACCGGGCGATGGCGGGGGCCGTCGAGGGCGTCTACCGGCAGCTGGCCACGATCGCGATCGCCGTGTCGGCGTACTCGCTGGCCGAGGTGGTGGGCGGCAACGGGTTCATCGCCGCGTTCACGGCGGGTCTCGCCTTCGGTCACGTCGCCCGTCGCCACTGCACCGGAGTCCAGGACTTCACCGAGGACGAGGGTGAGCTGCTGAGTGCACTGACCTTCCTGGTCTTCGGCGCCGTGGTGATGGGGCCCGTCCTCGACCAGCTGACGTGGCAGGTGCTGCTCTACGCCCTGGCGTCGCTGACGGTGGTCCGGATGGTGCCGCTCGTGCTCTCCTTGACCGGCAGCGGCACGATCTTCGAGACGAGGCTCTTCCTCGGCTGGTTCGGGCCACGGGGCCTGGCCTCGATACTGTTCGCGCTGCTCGTGGCGCAAGGCACCGACTCGGCCGCGGCCGAGACAGTGTTCACGATCGCCGTCTGGACGGTGCTGATCAGCGTCTTCCTGCACGGGCTGACCGCCGCTGCCTGGACGGGCCGACTGGCTGCCCGGCTCGCGAGCGTGCACGAGTCGATGCCGGAGCGGGGGCCGGCCGCCGAGCTGCCCACCCGACGCCGGCTGACGCCCTGAGCAACCGGGGCGACGTCGTCCCCCGGCAAACCCGGTAGGGCGCGGCGTCGGTCCGTCGCTACGATCGTTCGGTCCGCCGATCGCGCGAACACCACCGACGTGCCACCACCCAGGGAGCCAACCTCGTGTCCGACATCACCGTCGTCCTCGTCCATGCCGACGCGCGTGAGGACAGGACGGTCGCCGAGGGCACCCGAGCCTGGGAGCTGTTCGCCGAGACCGCCGAGGTGATCGCCGCCCGCGTCGGCGGAGATCTGCGCGACCTCGCCCACGAGCTCAGCCAGGGTGACGAGGTGGAGCCCGTCGCGATCGACAGCGCCGACGGGCGCGACATCCTGCGGCACTCCACCGCGCACGTGATGGCCCAGGCGGTGCAGGAGCTCTTCCCCGCGGCGAAGCTCGGCATCGGCCCGCCGGTGGAGAACGGCTTCTACTACGACTTCGACGTGGACACCCCGTTCGTGCCCGAGGACCTCGAGAAGATCGAGACCCGGATGCGCAAGATCGTCAAGGAGAACCAGCGCTTCTCGCGCAGGCCGCTCACCGACGAGGAGGCCCGTGAGGAGCTCGCGGAGGAGCCCTACAAGCTCGAGCTGATCGGCCTCAAGGGCTCCGCAGCCGACGCGGCCGAGGGCGCCAGCGCCGAGGTCGGTGCCGGTGAGCTCACCATCTACGACAACATCAACCGCAAGGGCGAGGTGGCCTGGAAGGACCTCTGCCGCGGGCCCCACCTGCCCACCACCAAGCGCATCCCGGCGTTCAAGCTGATGCGCTCGGCCGCGGCGTACTGGCGGGGCAACGAGAAGAACAAGCAGCTGCAGCGCATCTACGGCACCGCCTGGGAGAGCAAGGAGGCGCTGGACGCGCACCTGCACCGCCTCGAGGAGGCCGAGCGTCGCGACCACCGCAAGCTCGGGCGCGAGCTCGACCTGTTCAGCTTCCCCGACGAGATCGGCTCGGGGATGGCGGTCTTCCACCCCAAGGGCGGTGTGATCAAGCGGGAGATGGAGGACTACGTCCGCGCTCGCCACATCGAGGAGGGCTTCCAGTACGTCGGCACGCCGCACATCTCCAAGCAGGGGCTCTTCGAGACCTCGGGGCATCTGCCCTACTACGCCGACACGATGTTCCCGCCGATGCAGATGGAGGGGACCGACTACTACCTCAAGGCGATGAACTGCCCGATGCACAACCTGATCTTCAGGTCGCGCGGGCGGTCCTACCGCGAGCTGCCGCTGCGGCTCTTCGAGTTCGGCTCGGTCTACCGCTTCGAGAAGTCGGGGGTGGTGCACGGACTGACCAGGGTGCGCGGGATGACCCAGGACGACTCGCACTCCTACTGCACGCCCGAGCAGGCGCCTGAGGAGATCAAGCACCTGCTGAACTTCGTGCTCAGCCTGCTCAAGGACTTCGGTCTCGACGACTACTACCTCGAGCTGTCGACCCGCGACGACACCTCGGAGAAGTTCGTCGGCTCCCAGGAGGACTGGGACGTCGCCACCAAGATCCTGGAGGACGTGGCCACCGAGACCGGCCTCGAGCTGGTCGCCGACCCCGGTGGCGCGGCCTTCTACGGACCCAAGATCTCCGTCCAGGCGCGCGACGCGATCGGCCGCACCTGGCAGATGTCGACGATCCAGTACGACTTCAACCAGCCGGCCCGCTTCGGCCTGGAGTTCCAGGGCAGTGACGGCTCCCGCCAGCAGCCGGTGATGATCCACTCGGCCAAGTTCGGTTCGATCGAGCGGTTCTTCGGCGTACTCGTGGAGCACTACGCCGGCGCCTTCCCGCCCTGGCTCGCGCCCGTGCAGGTGCAGGGCATCCCGATCGCGGACGTGCACGCCGACTACCTCTACGACGTGGCGCGCAAGATGCGGGCCCAGGGACTCCGCGTGGAGGTCGACGACTCCGACGACCGGATGCAGAAGAAGATCCGCAACGCCCAGCTGCAGAAGGTGCCCTTCATGATGATCGCGGGCACCGAGGACATCGAGGCCGGCGCGGTGAGCTTCCGCTACCGCGACGGGCGCCAGGACAACGGCGTACCCGTCGACGAGGCGATCGCACGGGTAGCGCAGGCCGTGGCCTCGCGCACCCAGGTCTGAGCGCTCGATGGACGACGGCTTCCGTCAGGACGGCGTCGGGCGACCCGACGCTCTCGACCGGTTGTGGACCCCGCACCGGATGGCCTACATCCGGGGGGAGAGCAAGCCCGCGGACGACACCGAGGGGGAGTGCCCCTTCTGCCGGATCCCGGCGCAGGAGGACGCGGACGGACTAGTCATCCATCGTGGTGCCGACGCCTACGTCGTGCTCAACCTCTACCCCTACTCGCCGGGACACCTGATGGTCTGCCCCTACCGGCACATCGCCGACTACACCGAGACCACCGACGCGGAGGTCGAGGAGATCGCAGCTCTGACCAAGCAGGCGATGAGCACGCTGCGGCGCGTCTCGGGGGTGCACGGATTCAACATCGGCATGAACCAGGGCGCGATCGCCGGCGCGGGTATCGCGGCCCACCTGCACCAGCACGTCGTCCCACGGTGGGCGGGGGACCAGAACTTCATGCCGGTCGTCGGACAGACCAGGGCAATGCCGGAGCTGTTGCAGCAGACCAGGCGACTGCTGGCCGAGTCCTGGTAGCCACCTGACCCGGGGGAGCCATTGCGCTACCCGTGGGTCGGGAGGAACGTGGGGAGGACCGGCGGTGCCGCTGGGGTGCCGCCCCGGAGCAGGAGGTGTCGTCGTGTTCGCACGCTCCACCACCATCACCGGCGACCCGACCGCACTGGAGGCCGGGATCGCCTACGTCCGCGACGAGGTCATGCCGGCGGTGACCGCACTGGAGGGTTGTGTCGGGCTCTCGATGCTCGTCGACCGGGAGACCGGTCTGTGCATCGTGACCAGCTCCTGGCGCGACGAGGAGACGATGAGCTCCAGCGACCTGCACCTGGCGCCGCTGCGGCGACGCGGCGGCGAGATCCTGGGTGGTGCCCCCCAGGTCGAGGCGTGGGAGGTCGCGGTGATGCACCGCGAGCACCACGCCGGCCAGGGGTCCTGCTGCAGGGTGACCTGGCTGCGCCTCGGCCGGGGAGACATCGACCGCGGGATCAACGTCTACCGCACCGCGATGCTTCCGGAGATGGAGACGCTCGAGGGGTTCTGCAGTGCCAGCCTGTTCGTGGACCGAGAGCTGGGCAGGGCGTGCAGCACCGCGACGTACGACTCACGTGAGGCGATGGAGGCCACGCGTGAGCGCGCGTGGGCGCTGCGCGAGGCCGGCGCTCGCGACGTCGGGCTCGACGTCATGGACGTCGCCGAGCTGGACCTGGTGCTCGCGCACCTGCGGGTGCCCGAGCTGGTCTGAGCAGTACCTGTCCTGACCGAGGTGAGGCCCTGCGCGTCCGGGGCGACCTCCTCGGGCGATAGCCTCCTGCCCTGATGTTGGACCGATTCAAGAACTTCTGGCAGGGCGTCGTGCTGGCGCCGTTCGTGAACACCTTCATCAGGCTCGGGGTGAGCCCCGACGCGGTCACGCTCGTGGGGACGCTCGGCGTGAGCGCCGGCGCGCTGGTCTTCTTCCCGCGCGGGCAGCTGCTCACCGGGGTCCTGGTGATCACCGCCTTCGTGTTCAGCGACCTCATCGACGGGGCCATGGCGAGGGCTACCGGTCGAACCTCGAAGTTCGGAGCCTTCTTCGACTCCACGCTGGACCGGGTGGGTGACGCAGCGATCTTCGGCGGGCTGGCGCTGTACTTCGCAGGGCCGGGTGACAACTACCTCTACCTGTGCCTGACCCTCTACTGCCTCGCAATGGGCAGCGTCACCAGCTACGCCCGAGCGCGCGCGGAGTCACTGGGCATGGACGCCAAGGGCGGGATCGCCGAGCGGGCGGACCGGCTCGTGGCGATCCTGGTGATGACCGGACTCGGTGCCCTGCTCGACGTACCGATCCTGATGCACGCCACCATCTGGGTGCTCTCGGTCGCCACCACGGCCACGGTCGTGCAGCGCGTGCTGATGGTGCGACGTCAGGCGATGAGCGAGCCGCCCGCCGCCTGAGCGCGCAGGGTCCGGCCGGTTCGTCTGCGGTCACGCGGCGGACGTACGATTCCGAGCATGGCTCACATCCCTTCCTCGATCCCCGAAAGCTCCCCGGAGCGCGGCACTTCGCGCGTCAAGCGCGGCATGGCCGAGATGCTCAAGGGCGGGGTGATCATGGACGTCGTCACCGCCGAGCAGGCGAAGATCGCCGAGGACGCCGGCGCCGTGGCGGTGATGGCCCTCGAGCGTGTCCCCGCCGACATCCGGGCCCAGGGCGGCGTCTCCCGGATGAGCGACCCCGACATGATCGACAGCATCATCGACGCGGTCTCGATCCCGGTGATGGCCAAGGCTCGCATCGGTCACTTCGCGGAGGCGCAGGTGCTGCAGAGCCTCGGGGTCGACTACGTCGACGAGTCCGAGGTCCTCACCCCGGCCGACTACGCCAACCACATCGACAAGTGGGCGTTCACCGTGCCCTTCGTCTGCGGCGCCACCAACCTGGGGGAGGCGCTGCGCCGGATCACCGAGGGCGCGGCGATGATCCGGTCCAAGGGCGAGGCCGGCACCGGTGACGTCTCCAACGCCGTCACGCACATGCGCACCATCAGGGGTGAGCTGCGCCGGCTCGGCTCGCTGCCCGAGGACGAGCTGTACGTCGCCGCGAAGGAGCTGCAGGCGCCCTACGACCTGGTCAAGGAGGTCGCCGCGACGGGGAAGCTCCCGGTCGTGCTGTTCACCGCGGGCGGCATCGCCACTCCGGCCGATGCGGCGATGATGATGCAGCTCGGCGCGGAGGGTGTGTTCGTGGGCTCGGGCATCTTCAAGTCCGGCAACCCGGCGCAGCGGGCCGAGGCCGTCGTCAAGGCGACCACGTTCTTCGACGACCCCGACGTGGTCGCCAAGGTCTCGCGCGGGCTCGGCGAGGCCATGGTGGGCATCAACGTCGAGGAGCTGGCACAGCCGCACCGGCTCTCCGAGCGCGGCTGGTAGCAACCGGCGGAGCCCTTGCCGGCCCCGCGCGGGTGCCTGATCGGTCACAGACCGACCATTGTGGCGGTCATAGTTGTATTCCTGCACTAATGTAGGGGTATGACCGAATTGAGGCAATGAGTAGTCATTGACCCATGACCCCGCCACCGTGCCGGTCCTCGGAGCCCCAGAAGGGCGCCGCGGGCCGATGTGGCATGTCCGGAGCCTGTTCGGTGCAGCGGGCGGGCAGTACGTCGCGTTGCTGCGCCGAGCCCCCGTCCCTGTGCTCTCGGCCACCGTGCTGCTGGGCGCACTCACCATCGGCGGGGCCTACGCGGCGTTCAGCTCCAGCTCCACGACCAACTCCTCGGTCTCGTCAGCCACCGTCAACCGGCCGGCGGCTCCGACACCGTCGTACAGCCAGAGCGCTGTGCGACTGAGCTGGCCCGGGGTCGTGCTCAGCGACGGCTCGGCGGTCGACAGCTACGACGTGTTGCGGCACTCCGGCGGCGGGTCGACCGTGGTGTGCACGGCCGTGGCACCCACCAACGACTGTCTCGACACCGCGCCGCTGGTGGGCACCGTGCAGTACGGCGTGGTGGCGCGCAAGGCTGACAACTGGACGAGTCTGGAGGGTCCGCTCGCGACCTTCGTCTCCGACCAGGTCAAGCCGGTCACCAGCGGCTCGTCCTCGCCCGTGCCCAACGGCGCGGGGTGGAACAACTCCTCGGTGATGGTGACCCTGACTGCCACGGACTCCGGCGGCTCCGGCGTGGAGAAGATCACCTACAGCGTCGCGGGTGACACTCCCGTCACGAACCCGGGGAGCTCGACGTCGTTCCCGGTGTCGGACGAGGGCACTGTCAACGTGACGTACTACGCGACCGACTACGCCGGCAACGCCGAGAACACCAAGACGCTGACGCTCAAGATCGACACAGTGGCTCCCGCACCGCCTCAGCTGACCGCGATCAGCAACGACACCGGGATCTCGGCCAGCGACCAGGTCACCAACGCCTCGTCACAGGCGCTCTCGGGCACAGCGGAACCGGGCACCACGGTGATCGTGAAGCGCGGCACCACCACGATGGCGACGGTCATCGCCGGAGGTGGCGGGACCTTCGCGACCGGCAACTTGACGCTCGCCAGTGGCCTCAACAACTTCACCACCACCGCCACCGATCCGGCCGGCCATGTCTCTGAGGTGTCGGCCACCTTCCCGGTCACCCTCGACACCACCAAGCCGGCCGCCCCCGTGCTGACCACGCTCAAGACAGACACAGGCGTCTCCGTCACCGACGAGATCACCATGGTCGCCGACCAGGTCGTCAACGGCACCGCCGAGGCCAACAGCACGGTGACCGTGCGGCAGACAGTGCCCACCCCGACCGTCGTGCTGGGCACCGTGCAGGCGACGTCCGGGGGTGCCTTCGGCTTCCCGATGGTCTTCGTGGTGGACCAGGCGACCACGCTGACCGCCACCGCCACCGACGTCGCGGGCAACGTCTCCAACAGCTCGTCGGCCTACCTCGTCAGGGTCGACCAGACCCCGCCCACGACCACCCACAACACGACCACCCCCGCACCGAACGCCGCCGGCTGGAGCAGGTTGTCCACCACTGTCAACATCGGCCAGGCCGACACCGGTCCGGGCACCGGTGGGACCGACAAGCTCTACACGAAGCTCAATGGCGCGGCCTACACCTCGGTCACCACCGCGACCAGGAACGTCACTGTGGGCACGGGCGTGCAGGGGAACAACCTGGTCAGCCACTACGCCCTGGACAAGGCCGGCAACGCCAGCACGACGACGGTGACCACGATCCGGATGGACAGCGTCGCCCCGACCGGTACGACGATCACCTCGATGAGCAGCGACACCGGGACGTCGGGCACGGACCGGATCACCACGGAAGCGCAGCAGACCATCTCGGGCGCCGCCGAGGCGAACAGCACCGTCGAGCTGGTCCGTGGGGGCGCCCCTGTGGCCACGGGCACCGCCACGGGGTCGGGCACGTATGCGATCCCGCTCACCCTGATCGAGGGCTCCAACAGCGTCACGGCCAGGGCCACGGACATCGCCGGAAACACCTCTGCGTCGTCGGCGGCCTACGTGATGACCCTGGACACCACCATGGTGACGCCGACCTTCATCGGGGATCAGCGCGGACACCGGCGCGTCGAACAGCGACCAGATCACCAACGTCGCCACCCAGACCATCTCCGGCACCGCGAAGCCGAGCAGCTCGGTCGTGGTCAGCCGCGATGGCGCGACGCTCGCCACGGTGACGGCGATCGCGGCACCGGTACCTTCAGCGCCGTCCGTCACCCTCGTCCCGGCGTGAACAGCTTCACGGCCACCAGTGGCGACGTGGCCGGCAACTCGGTGGTGTCGCCGAGCTACCCGGTCACGCTGGACACCTCGGCTCCGGCTGCGCCCAGCTACACCGCGATCAGCGACGACGACGGGAACCTCCAGCTCCGACCAGCTCACCAACCAGGCAAGCCCAGAACCTCCTCGGTGCAGCCGAACCGGACAGCACCGTGACCGTGAAGCGAGGTGTCTCGACGCTGACGACCGTGACGGCCGCCGGTGACGGCACGTTCACCGCGCCGGTCACGTTGCTCGCGGGGGTGAACACCTTCACCGCCACCGCGACCGACGTTGCCGGCAACCTGTCGGCCACCTCCACCACCTTCGTGGTCACCCTGGACAACGTGGCTCCGGCGGCGCCGTCGATCGCCAAGATCAGCAACGACACCGGAGCCTCGAGCAGCGACCGGATCACCAACCAGGCCGCTCAGACCCTCACCGGCTCGGCCGAGGCTTCCAGCACGGTCACGATCAGGCGCGGCGACTCCACCATCGGGAGCGGGTCCGCCGGCGGCGACGGCGCTTGGGCGATCGAGGTCGCGCTGGTCGAAGGCGGCAACCCGCTGGCTGCCGTGGCCACGGACGCGGCCGGGAACTCGTCGGTCGCCTCGACCGAGCTCGTCATCACGCTGGACACGACGATGCCGCAACCCGCGCTCACGAGCATCAGCGCGGACACCGGCTCCTCCGACAGCGACCGAATCACCAAGGTCGCCGATCAGACGCTCTCGGGCACCGCGGAGCCCGGAAGTGTGATCACTGTAGTTCTGGGGAGGTCGCCCGTGGCCACGACCACTGCCGGCGGTGATGGGACGTTCAGCGTCGCGGTCACGTTGGTAGAGGGCAGGAACACCTACGCCGCGATCAGCGAGGACGTGGCCGGCAACTCGGCGACCTCGCCGCTGCTCGACGTGGTGCTCGACACCACGGTGGACGCCCCCACCTGGACCGCGATCAGCGACGACACCGGACTTTCGAACAACGACCAGGTCACCAACCAGGCCGCCCAGACCGTCACCGGCAGCGCCGAGCCGGGCAGCAGGGTCGTGGTCGGGCAGAACGGAGCGTCGGCCGGCTCGGTGACGGCGAACGACGCGGGTCAGTTCAGCATCGACGTCACGCTCGTCGACGGCACCAACACGTTCGTCGCGAGGACCACCGACCTGGCGGGCAACACCTCGCCCAACTCGGCCGCCTTCGACGTACACCTCGACGCGACGGCTCCCGAGGGACAGATCGTGAGCCCGCCCGACGGCTGGAGCGGCAACTTCGCCCAGTTCCGGAACCTGTGCGGCGGCCGGGGCGACTACTCGATCTGCGGCACCGCCATCGACCAGGCCAGCGGCTACGTCTCCGGCGTCGGCCAGCTCGGTCTCGACCTGACGCTGACCGGGTCGCCGAGCACGTGTCTCAACGAGTCCGGCAACTTCACCGAAGCAGCGTGCAGTGCACCGCTGGCGGTGACGCTCGAGCAGAACTGGGCGCGTGACACCCAGTCGGGTGGCCCGCCGAAGGGGGACTACACCGCCAGGCTCACCACGACCGACGTGGCCGGCAACGTGAGCACGCACATCGTGCGCTTCACCATCAGGTGAGCCAGCTTCGGAGGCAGGGGGACCCTCCGAGGGCTAGCAACAACGGTTCGATTTACCCGTTATATACATATTAGTACCTTCTATCGGTCATCATGGGTCCAGGTCGCCACGTGCGACCGTTCCGCCGGGTCCCGGCGGGGTGCCGCCGCGGGGGAGGCATCCTGCCGGGCTCGTGTGCTGCTGGGCGCGCACTGCCGTAGTTTTCCGGTGTGACCGACCCTGTGCGCATCGGAGTTCTCGCCCTCCAGGGCGACGTCCGGGAGCACCTCGCCGCGTTGTCCGCCCTCGGCGTGGCCACACACTCCGTACGCCGGCCGGCGGAGCTCGCCGCCTGCGACGGGCTGGTCATCCCCGGCGGCGAGTCGACCACGATGGCCAAGCTCGCCCGGATCTTCGACCTCTTCGAGCCACTTCAGCAGCGGATCGCATCGGGCATGCCCACGTTCGGGACGTGCGCGGGCATGATCATGCTCGCCGAGCGGGTCGAGGACGGCACCGCCGACCAGGAGACGCTCGGCGGGCTCGACATCACGGTGCGCCGCAACGCCTTCGGGCGCCAGGTGCACTCCTTCGAGGGAGACGTGGAGTTCGCCGGGCTGCGAGATCCCGTGCACGCGGTCTTCATCCGCGCGCCCTGGGTCGAGGAGACCGGCCCCGAGGTGCAGGTGCTGGCACGGGTGGGTCACGGCCGCGAGGTGGAGGAGCAGGCCGTGGGTAGGATCGTCGCGGTCCAGCAAGGCTCGGTGATGGCCACGTCCTTCCACCCGGAGGTGGGGGCGGACCTGCGCATCCACCGGCTCTTCTGTGATCTCGTCGCCACTCGCCGCAGGGAAGGAACGCGCTGATGTCAGGCCACTCCAAGTGGGCAACGACCAAGCACAAGAAGGCCGTCATCGACGCCCGCCGCGGGAAGATGTTCGCCAAGCTGATCAAGAACATCGAGGTCGCGGCGCGCATGGGCGGCGGGGACCCGGCCGGCAACCCGACGCTCTACGACGCCATCCAGAAGGCCAAGAAGTCCTCGGTGCCCAACGACAACATCGATCGCGCCGTCAAGCGCGGCTCCGGTGCGGAGGCCGGCGGCGCTGACTACAGCACGATCATGTACGAGGGCTACGGCCCCAACGGCGTCGCCTTCCTGATCGAGTGCCTCACCGACAACAAGAACCGTGCCGCGATGGAGGTCCGCACCGCGATGACCCGCAACGGCGGCTCGCTGGCGGACCCCGGGTCGGTCGCCTACATGTTCAACCGCAAGGGCGTCGTGATCGTCCCGGTCGCCCAGGACGAGAAGCAGGTCTCCGAGGACGACGTGCTCGAGGCCACCCTCGAGGCGGGTGCCGAGGACGTGAACGACCTGGGCGAGTCCTTCGAGGTGGTCAGCGAGGCCACCGACCTGGTCGCCGTACGCACCGCGCTGCAGGCGGCCGGTGTGGACTACGACTCGGCGGAGGCGTCGTTCCTGCCGAGCATGCAGGTCGAGCTGGACGCGGACGGCGCCACCAAGGTCTTCCGCCTGATGGAGGCGCTCGAGGACCTGGACGACGTCCAGAACGTGTTCGCCAACTTCGACGTGTCCGACGACGTGATGGCCTCGATCGAGGCCTGAGACTGCTCCCGACCGGCGCGTCGCAGCGCCACCTCGCCGACCCGCACGGCTAGCGTGGTGCGAACAGGTGTTCGGACGACCGAGGAGAACTCATGCGCGTGCTGGGCGTTGACCCTGGCCTGACCCGGTGTGGGGTGGGTGTGGTCGAAGGGTCGGTCGGCCGGCCGCTCACACTCGTCGACGTCGGCGTGGTCCGGACCGGCGCCGAGCTGCCCATCGAGCAGCGCCTGTGCCTGATCGAGACCGGCATCGAGGAATGGTTGGACGCCACCCGGCCCGATGCGGTGGCCGTGGAGCGGGTGTTCAGCCAGCACAACGTCAAGACCGTGATGGGCACCGCCCAGGCAAGCGGGATCGCCCTTCTGGTCGCCGCCCGTCGGGGGCTGCCGGTGGCGCTGCACACGCCGAGCGAGGTCAAGGCGGCCGTCACGGGCAGCGGACGCGCCGACAAGGCGCAGGTCGCCGCGATGGTGACCCGTCTGCTGGGGCTGGACCAGACCCCCAAGCCCGCCGACGCTGCCGACTCGCTGGCCCTCGCCATCTGTCACATCTGGCGAGGTGGCGCAACCGGTCGGATCGCCGCGGCCGTGGCCGCCCAGGCCGCCGCTCACGGAGCGGCCCGGTGATCGCCTTCGTGCGGGGCCGCGTCGCCGACGTGGGACTGACCGCGGTGGTGCTAGAGGTCGGCGGCGTCGGGCTGGAGCTCCAGTGCACGCCGGACACGATCTCCGGCCTGCGCGTCGGGGCCGAGGCGGCGCTGCCCACCAGCATGGTGGTCCGCGAGGACTCCCTGACCCTGTTCGGTTTCGCCGACGACGACGAGAAGCAGATGTTCGAGCTCGTGCAGACCGCCAGCGGCGTCGGACCCAAGCTCGCCCAGGCGATGCTGGCCGTTCTCCGCCCCGAGGCGCTGCGCCGTGCGGTGACCGGCGACGACGTCAAGACGCTCACTGCTGTGCCCGGCATCGGCCAGAAGGGCGCGCAGCGCATCATCCTCGAGCTGCGCGACCGGATCGGGACCCCCTCGACCACCGCGTTCCCGGCCACCCCCGGCGCGCCCACGTCCGAGGGTTGGAAGAGCCAGGTGCAGGCAGGGCTGGTGGGGCTGGGCTGGTCGGCCCGCGAGGCGGATCGCGCCGTCGAGACGGTGGCACCGGAGGCTGCGGAGTCGGGGACCCCTGACGTCGCTGCGCTGCTGCGCTCGGCGCTGCGCACGATGAGCAAGGCGTGAGCGAGGTGAACGACTCCGAGCTCGAGGCAGCCGAGCTCGCCTACATGACGTCCCGGCCGGTCACGGCCGCGGAGGCCGACGGCGACGAGCGGGTGGTCGAGGCCGCGCTGCGTCCCCGGACGCTCGACGAGGTGGTCGGACAGGAGCGCGTGCGCGAGCAGCTCTCGCTGCTCCTCGAGGCGGCTCGCGGCCGTCAGCGGGTGCCCGATCACGTCCTGATGAGCGGTCCGCCGGGGTTGGGCAAGACCACCCTGGCCATGATCATCGCCGCCGAGATGAGTGCGCCGCTTCGGCTGACGAGCGGGCCCGCCATCACGCACGCCGGCGACCTCGCGGCGATCCTCTCGGGTCTCAACGAGGGCGACGTGCTCTTCGTCGACGAGATCCACCGGATGTCGCGACCGGCCGAAGAGATGCTCTACATGGCAATGGAGGACTTCCGGGTCGACGTGGTCATCGGCAAGGGGCCCGGAGCCACGGCCATCCCGCTCGAGATCCCTCCGTTCACCCTGGTGGGAGCCACCACCCGTGCCGGCCTGCTGCCGAGTCCGTTGCGCGACCGGTTCGGCTTCACAGCACGCCTGGAGTTCTACGAGGCCCATGATCTCGAGCGGATCGTGCACCGCTCGGCGGGACTCCTCGACGTCGCGCTGCGCCCGGACGGTGCCCGCGAGATCTCCCTGCGGTCCCGGGGCACGCCCCGCATCGCAAACCGGCTGCTGCGCCGCGTGCGGGACTACGCCCAGGTGCGTGCCGACGGCGTGGTCACCCGTGACCTGGCCCGGGCGGCACTCGACCTGTTCGAGGTCGACGAGTCGGGCCTGGACCGGCTCGACCGGGCGGTGCTGGACGTGCTCTGCCGACGGTTCCGTGGCGGACCGGTCGGCGTGAGCACGCTGGCAGTGGCCGTGGGCGAGGAGCGTGAGACGGTCGAGGAGGTCGCGGAGCCGTTCCTGGTCCGTCAGGGCCTGCTCGCGCGGACACCGCGTGGCCGGGTCGCCACCGCTGCCGCGTGGGCGCACCTCGGCCTCGCTGTCCCCGCGGGCTCGTTGGGGGATGACGCGTTGTTCGGGTCGGAGTCCGACTGAGCCGGTGACGGCCGTTACACTTCCATCTCGGTGCCCGTCCGCGCCCGAGCCCTGGGCTCGACTCGGCAACCGCACCCGTGGACCCCGTCCCCTTCCCTTGGAGATATCTGTCATGCCTGCCCTCGTGCAGTGGCTCGTGATCGTCGTCGCGCTCATCGGCTTCTGGGCCATCGTGATGCGCCCCGCCCGCACCCAGCAGCGCCGGGTCGCGCAGCTCCAGCACGAGCTGATGATCGGCGACGAGGTGATCCTCTCCTCGGGGATCTTCGGCACCGTACGCGCGTTGAACGAGGGAAGGGTCGAGCTCGAGGTCGCGCCCGGCACGGTTCTGACGGTGGCTCGGCAGGTCGTCGTACGTCGTGTCGACGAGGTCGAGGACCGCACCGACACGACGACCGAGGCGCCGAGCGACCGGCGCGACGACGCGTCCGGCGCAGAGGACTGAGGAGAAAACACCACCGTGGCGAACAAGACGCCCCGTCCGGCACGCACCCTGCTGATCTTCGGACTGACGATCTGCGTGCTCTACGGTCTGGCCGCACTCGGCGGCACCTGGACCCCGCGCCTGGGACTGGACCTCGAGGGTGGCACCAGGATCACGCTCTCCGCGGTGGCCGAGGGCGGCGACGTGACGCCCACCAAGCTCGAGCAGGCCGCGGGCATCATCGACTCCCGGGTCAACGGCAGCGGCGTCTCCGAGGCGGAGGTGTCCACCCAGGGTGACCGCAACATCATCGTGGAGATCCCCGGGGAGAACCGCGCCGACCTCGTCGACGCCGTCAAGCGCACCGCTCAGCTGCGCTTCCGGCTGGTGGCCGGGCAGCCGCAACCGGGTCAGCCACAGTCCGAGGCCTCCGAGGAGCCGGCCCCGAGTGGGGACGCCAGCCCCTCCGGCGAGCCGAGCGACGGTGCCACGACCGGTCCCTCGAAGACCGGCAAGGGCGCTGCCACCCCCAACCCGCGCCCCGCGCCGTTCACCGACCACACGCCGGCGCCGAAGAAGAACCAGACGCAGGAGCCAGCGCCCAGCGAGGCTCCGGTGGACCCGAACCAGCCGCAGGTGAGCCAGAAGGGCGCCCCGGTCGACCAGCCGCTCGCCTGGACGCAGGACCCCGGCATCGAGTGGCTGCAGAAGTTCGCCGAGTACACCTGCCCGCCCCCGGGTGAGGATGCCGCCCCGGTCGCCGACAACCCCGACGAGCCGCTGATCGTCTGCAACGACGAGGGTCTGAAGTTCCTGCTCTCCCAGTCACTGATCGAGGGCACCGAGCTCAAGGACGCCTCCTACGGCACCCCGCAGAACGGCGTGGGCTGGGCGGTCAACCTGAGCTTCAAGACCAGCGCCCGCACGGTCTTCGGCGACACGACCACGGAGCTGAACCGCAACGGTGGCACCTTCGCGATCGTCCTCGACGGCAAGGTGATCTCCTACGCGGGTGTCAACGAGCCGATCCTGGACGGCAACGCCCAGATCACCGGTGACTTCACCGAGGACGAGGCCAGCTCGCTGTCCAACTCGTTGAAGTACGGCGCCCTGCCGATCAAGTTCGCCAAGCCCACGGTGGAGACCATCGGCCCCTCGCTCGCCGGCAACCAGCTCTCCGCAGGGATCATCGCCGGCGCCGTCGGCCTGGCGATCGTGATGCTCTACTGCCTGGTCTACTACCGCGGCCTGGGAGCCGTGGTGATCCTGTCCCTGCTGGTGGCTGCGCTCGTGCTCTACGGCGCCGTGCTGGTGCTCGCCGTCGCCGCAGGCTTCACCCTGACGCTGCCGGGCATCGCCGGTCTGATCGTGGCGGTGGGTATCACCGCGGACTCGTTCATCGTCTACTTCGAACGTATCCGTGACGAGATGCGGGACGGGAAGTCGATGCGCGTCGCGGTCGAGACGGGCTGGGCCCGGGCGCGGAACACCTGCCTCGCGGCCGACGCCGTCTCGGTTCTCGCTGCAGTGGTGCTCTACATCTTCGCGATCGGCGTGGTCCGCGGCTTCGCGTTCGCGCTCGGCATCAGCACGCTGATCGACGTCGCGGTCTTCTTCTTCTTCACCAAGCCGGTGATGACGTTGCTGGCCCGCCGACGCTTCTTCAACACCGGGCACCGACTCTCCGGCCTCTCCGATGCGACGCTCGGCATCGACGGTCCGGCCAACGCGCAGCTCGTGGGAGGTCGTGCCTGATGGGCAAGGTCAGCAGGCTCGGCAACGCGCTCTACGAGGGTGACGTCTCGATCGACTTCGTGGGCCGCAAGTGGCTCTGGTACGCCGCCTCCGGCGTGATCGTGCTGATCGCGATCGGCGGGCTGTACTTCAAGGGGCTCAACTTCGGCATCGAGTTCGAGGGCGGCGTCGAGTACACCGTCAGCGTCCCCAGCGATCAGGTCACCCAGGACAACGTCGACAAGATCCGCACAGCGATCGCCGACACGGGCATCGGGCCCGCCGAGGCGCCGAGCGTGAACACCTCGGGCGCCGACTCCATCCGGGCGCAGACCGAGGAGCTCAGCAACGACGAGGCGACCCAGGTGCGCGACGCGATCGCGGCAGCCGTCGGGGTCGATGCCACGAACGACATCTCCTCCCAGGAGGTCGGCGCCAGCTGGGGAGCCCAGGTGGCACAGCGAGCCCTGACCGGTCTGGCCGTCTTCCTGTTCCTGGTGGTGCTCTTCATCTGGGCGTACTTCCGCGAGTGGAAGATGTCGGTTGCCGCGATCGTGGCACTGGCCCACGACGTGGTGATCACCATCGGCGTCTACGCGCTCTCCGGATTCCAGGTGAGCCCGGCCACCGTCACCGGGATGCTCACGATCCTCGGCTTCTCGCTCTACGACACGGTCGTGGTCTTCGACAAGGTGCGCGAGAACACCGCCAACCTCAAGCAGAGCCGGCGGACGTACGCCGAGCTGGCCAACCTCGCCGTCAACCAGACGCTGGTGCGCTCGATCAACACCACGGTCGTCGCGCTGCTCCCGGTCGGGGCGCTGCTCTACGTCGGTGTCGCGACCCTCGGTTCCGGGGCACTGCGCGACCTGGCGCTGTCGTTGTTCGTGGGTATGGCCGCGGGTGCCTACTCCTCGATCTTCATCGCCACCCCGTTGGCGGTGCAGCTCAAGGCCAACGAGAAGGACATCACCGACGCGGACGCGCGGGCCCGCGCTCGCGCGCGCCGTGACGTCGACCGCTACGCCAACGTGCCCTCGTTCGCGGAGGACCTCCCGATCGGGGAGCCGGAGGGCGGTCGCTTCGCCGTTCTCGAGGACGACGACGAGGACGAGGACCCGGATCGTGACGCGGGACGCGGCGCGACCCCGTCCACTGCACCCCCGCGCCGTCCGGAGGCCTCAGGTTCCGGTCGCGTGGTGCCCGAGTCGAAGGCCCCGATCCGTGACTCGGGAGCGGCCAAGCGGGCCCAGCCGACGCGCCAGCCGCGATCGCGCCGTGGCAAGTGACCGCCGCGTGAGCGTCGGGACGGAGGAGCTGGACACGCTCATCGGCTCGCTGATCCGCGACATCCCGGACTTCCCCAAACCGGGGGTGGTCTTCAAGGACATCACCCCGCTGCTGGACCACCACGCCGCCTTCACCGCGGTCATCGAGGCGCTGGCCGCAGCCGGGCGCGACGAGACGGGTGCGGTCGTCGTGGACAAGGTCGTCGGGATGGAGGCTCGCGGGTTCATCCTCGCGGCGCCCGTCGCGCTGGCTCTGGGGGTCGGGTTCGTGCCGGTGCGCAAGCCCGGGAAGCTGCCGTGGGAGACCCGAGCCGTCAGCTATGAGCTCGAGTACGGCCACGAGACCCTGGAGATGCACATCGACGCGGTAGCCCCGGGCGAGCGGGTGCTCATGGTCGACGACGTGCTCGCCACCGGTGGCACGGCCCGTGCGACGGCAGAGCTCATCGAGCAGCCGGGAGCCGTCGTGCACGCACTCGCTGTCATGATGGAGCTCAGCTTCCTCAGCGGGCGCGAGCTGATCGGCGACGTCCCGCTGACGGTGCTGCACACCGTCTGACCCGGTCGGCCCCCGACCGACGCCCTAGACTGAAATCGGTTGTCCATGAGCGTTGGGAGGTGCGGGCCGCATGGCGGATGATCCGGTGGTGACCGAACCGTCGACCGACGCTGCACCCACGCCCGAGCGGGCGGCTTCGCTGACCGGGCGTGGCGTCCGGGCGCGCCTGGCTCGGATCGGCAACAGCAAGCAGGTCGGCAACCCGGTGCTCGAGCCACTGTTCCGCACCGTTCGGGCCAACCACCCCAAGGCCGACCTGGCCCTCCTCGAGCGCGCCTACGACATCGCCGAGCAGTACCACCGCGGCCAGACCCGCAAGAGTGGCGACCCCTACATCACCCACCCGCTGGCCGTCACCACGATCCTGGCAGACATCGGCATGACCGAGCCGACGCTGGTGGCGTCCCTGCTGCACGACACGGTCGAGGACACGGCGTACACCCTCGAGGCGCTGCGGCGGGACTTCGGTGACGAGGTGGCGATCCTCGTCGACGGCGTGACCAAGCTCGACAAGGTCAAGTACGGCGACTCCGCGCAGGCCGAGACCATCCGCAAGATGATCGTGGCGATGAGCAAGGACATCCGCGTCCTGGTCATCAAGCTGGCGGACCGCCTGCACAACATGCGCACGCTGCGCTACGTCAAGGCCGAGACGCAGGAGCGCAAGTCCCGCGAGACGCTGGAGATCTACGCGCCCCTGGCCCACCGGCTCGGCATGAACACCCTCAAGTGGGAGCTCGAGGACCTCGCCTTCGCCACGATGCATCCCAAGATCTACGACGAGATCGTGCGCCTGGTGGCCGAGCGCGCGCCCTCACGCGACCAGTTCCTCGCCCAGGTGACCAACCAGGTCGAGAACGACCTGCGCACGGCGCGGATCAACGCCCGCGTGACCGGCCGGCCCAAGCACTACTACTCGATCTACCAGAAGATGATCCACGGCGGGCGCGAGTTCTCCGACATCTACGACCTCGTCGGCATCCGGATCCTCGTCGACAACGACCAGGACTGCTACGGCGTGCTCGGCGTGCTGCACAACCGCTGGAACCCGCTGCCCGGGCGGTTCAAGGACTACGTCGCGATGCCGAAGTTCAACATGTACCAGTCGCTGCACACCACGGTGATCGGCCCGTTCGGCAAGCCCGTGGAGATGCAGATCCGGACCGTGTCGATGCACCGTCGGGCGGAGTACGGCGTTGCCGCGCACTGGAAGTACAAGGAGGACGTGCGCGCCGGTGTGGAGACGGACAAGCCCGCCACCGACGCCGACATGCAGTGGCTGCGGCAGCTGCTGGACTGGCAGAACGAGGTGGTCGACCCGGGGGAGTTCCTGGACTCGCTGCGCTTCGAGATCAACAGCTCCGAGGTCTTCGTGTTCACCCCGCGCGGGGATGTGATGGGCCTGCCGACCGGCTCGACCCCGGTCGACTTCGCCTACGCCATCCACACCGAGGTCGGACACCACACCATCGGTGCCCGGGTCAACGGTCGCCTCGTGCCGCTGGAGTCGGTGCTCGAGCACGGTGACGTCGTGGAGGTCTTCACCTCCAAGTCGCCCAACGCCGGCCCCACCCGCGACTGGTTGTCGTTCGTGAAGTCACCGCGGGCCCGCAGCAAGATCAGGCACTGGTTCACCAAGGAGCGGCGCGAAGAGGCCATCGAGCAGGGCAAGGAGCAGATCGGCCGCCTCATGCGCAAGGAGGGCCTGCCCCTCAAGCGCGTGATGACGCACGAGTCGCTGATGCTGGTCGCCTCGGAGCTGCGACTGACCGACGTGTCCGCGCTCTACGCCGCGGTGGGCGAGGGCAACGTCGGGGCGCAGACGGTCGTCCGCAAGATCATCGAGGTGGTCGGCGGGGACGACGGCGCCGCCGAGGACCTCGCCGAGGCCGTGACGATCACCCGTCCGCGCCGTCGCGGCAACGCCACCCAGGACTCGGGCGTCGTCGTGAAGGGGGCCACCGACGTACTGGTGAAGCTGGCGCGGTGCTGCACACCGGTGCCCGGTGACGAGATCCTCGGCTTCGTGACCCGTGGCGACGGGATCTCGGTCCACCGGCGCGACTGCACCAACGCGACAGCGCTGCTCAGCCAGCCCGAACGGCTGGCCGACATCGAGTGGGCGCCGACCTCGCAGTCGACCTTCCTGGTGCAGATCATGGTCGAGGCGCTCGACCGGGCACGGCTGCTCTCCGACATCACGATGGTGCTCTCCGACCAGCACGTGAACATCCTCTCGGCCAGCCTCACCACCAGCCGCGACCGCGTCGCCAAGAGCAAGTTCTCCTTCGAGATGGGCGACCCCAAGCACCTCGGCGCGATCCTGAAGTCCGTCCGCAACGTCGACGGCGTCTTCGACGCCTACCGGGTGACCCACTGACGCCGGCTGAGGTGCTCCTCGCCCCACCCGGCTCGGCCTGAGTGAGCTTCTCGCCGGCCAGGAGTGCCCGGTCGGCGGGTGCGGGGCGGCCAGGAGTGCCCGGTCGGCGGGTGCGGGGCGGCCAGGAGTGCCCGGTCGGCGGGTGCGGGGCGGCCAGGAGTGCCCGATCGGCGGCTAGGAGAAGTCGGAGGCGGCGCGCTGGGCCATCTCGAGGAACTGCTGGCGCGAGGCGAGGTTGTCCTCGAGCTCCTTGATCTTCTTCTGGTTGCCCTCGGCCCGAGCCCTCGTGAGGTCCGACTCGATCGTCTCGATCGCGCGTTCGAGCTGACCCAGCATGTCGTCGGCGCGGGCGGACTTCTCCGGGTCGCTGCGCTTCCACTGGTCGTCCTCGAGTGACCGGATGGCCTGCTCGACCTTGCGGATGCGCGACTCCAGTGGCTTCATCTGTTCGCGCGGCACCTTGCCCGCTGCGTCCCACCGCTCGCTGAGGTCGCGGAACGCGCGCTTGGCAGCGTCGAGGTCCCGGACGGGAAGCAGCGCCTCGGCCTCGGTGAGCAGCTCGAGCTTCTTCTCCGCGTTGGCGGCGAACTCCTTGTCCTGCTCGGCGTTGGCAGCCTCACGGGCCCCGAAGAAGGCGTCCTGCGCGGCGCGGAACTGCTGCCAGAGCTGCTCCTCCACGTCACGCGGTGCCGAACCGGCTGCCTTCCACTCCTGCATCAGGGCGCGGTAGCGGCTCGACGTGGGTCCCCAGTCGGTGGAGTCGCTGAGCGACTCGGCCTCCTTGAGCAGCTTCTCCTTGATCACCCGGGCGCCCTCGCGGGACTCGTTCAGCTCGGCGAAGTGCGCCTTGCGGCGACGGGTGTAGGCGGTGCGGGCACCGGAGAAGCGGTGCCAGAGCTCGTCGTCGACCTTCTTCTCCAGGCGGGGGAGCAGCTTCCACTCCTCGAGCAGGTCGCGCAGCCGGTTGACGCCGTTGCGCCAATCCTTGCCGGTCGCGATCTTCTCGGCCTCGGCGACGATCGCCTCCTTGCGCGAGCGTGACTCCTGCACCCGTCGGGCGCGCTCCTCGCGACGCTTGCTGCGCTGCAGACCGATCAGGGGGCCCAGGGCGTCCAGCCGGGCGCTGAGCCCGACGATGTCGCCGACCGCGTTGGGCTCGACCAGCTGGGCGGCCACCTGCTTGATCGACTCGGTCGCCTCGTCGGGGCTCAGGGCCTCGTTGTGCACTCGCTGCTCGAGCAGCTGCACCTCGAACTCGAGGGCCTCGAAACGTCGGGTGAAGAAGGACAGCGCCTCCTCGGGAGTGCCTTCGGGGTACTGACCCACGGCCCTCTCGCCGTCACTCGTGCGGACGTAGACGGTGCCATCGGCGTCGACACGACCCCAGCGGCTGGCCGACGGGGTGGCTGCCGTTGCCGAGACCCGGGCGGGGGTCGGTCCGGGGACCGGGCCGGGCCTGGGAACGTTGGCGGGTGTCGCTCGCGGCGCTGGCTTCGGGGCGGGTTCCTGCGCTGGCACCGGGGTGGGCTCCTGGGCGGACTCCTGGGCGGACTCCTGCGCGGACTCCGGGGCGGACTCCTGCGTGGACTCCGGGGAGGGTTCCTGCGCTGGCTCGGGGGTGGGCTCCTGCGCTGGTTCCTGGGCGGGCTCCGGGGTGGGTTCCTGCGCTGGTTCCTGGGCGGGTTCCTGCGCTGGCTCCTGGGCGGGCTCCGGGGTGGGCTCCTGCGCTGGCTCCGGGGTGGGCTCCTGCGCTGGTTCCTGGGCGGGTTCCTGCGTGGACTCCGGGGCGGACTCCTGCGCCGGCTCGTGAGCGACCCCCTGCGCGGGTTCCTGGGCCGGCTCCGCGCCTGCGACGGCTTCGGGGCCGGGTCGGTCCTGCTCGCCCTCGGTCGAGGAGTTGCCCTGCGCGGTCACGTTGTTACACCTGCTTCTGCGTTGTCCGGGTGCGGTTCGGCGTCGCCTCATCGTACGCATGCCAGGACCACGATCCCGGGCCAGTAGGCTGGCCCACAGCCCAATCCAGACCCAGACCCCCGACGCAGGAGACGAAAAGGTGCTGATCGCAGGCTTCCCGGCCGGACCGTGGGGCACCAACTGCTACGTCGCGGCCACCGGACCGAGCAGCGAGTGCGTGGTGATCGACCCCGGCAAGGACGCAGCCGACGGCGTGGCCCAGGTCGTGCGTGAGCACAATCTCAAGCCGGTTGCGGTCCTGGTCACCCACGGCCACGTCGACCACATGTGGTGCGTGGCCCCGGTCGCGGGCACCTACGACGCCACGGCCTGGATCCACCCCGACGACCGGCACCTGCTCTCGAACCCCATGGCCGGCATGTCCGCGGAGACGACGTCGATGCTGCTGGGCGGCAAGTACGAGTTCGTCGAGCCCGACCGCGTCGAGGAGCTCTCCGACGCCCAGACGATCGAGCTCGCCGGGCTGAGCTTCCTGGTCGACCACACCCCGGGGCACACGCGCGGATCGGTCACCTTCCGCACGCCGTACGACGAACCCACCGGGCCGGACATCTCCGAGCTGATGTTCTCCGGTGACCTGCTCTTCGCTGGGTCGATCGGTCGCACGGACCTCCCCGGCGGCGACCACCCGACCATGCTGCGCAGCCTGCGGGACAAGGTGCTCACCCTCGCGGACGACATCGTGGTCCTGCCCGGTCACGGGGAGCAGACCAGCATCGGGCGCGAGCGCGCGACCAACCCGTTCCTGCTGGAGCTGATCGATGAGGCCCGGGGCGGCCGCACCAGCCCGGTCACGCGAGGGCTGTGACGATGAGTCGACCCACCCCGCTCAGCGGGTTTCCTGAGCTGCTGCCCGCCCAGCGCTACGTGGAGCAGCAGGTGCTGGCACGCCTGGCCGCCACTTTCGAGCTGTACGGCTTCGCCAACGTCGAGACCCGTGCGGTCGAGCCGCTGGACCAGCTGCTGCGCAAGGGGGAGACCTCCAAGGAGGTCTACGTGCTGCGCCGGCTGCAGGCCGAGGAGGGCGACGCCGGGATCGGGCTGCACTTCGACCTGACCGTGCCGTTCGCCCGCTACGTGCTCGAGAACGCCGGCAAGCTGGAGTTCCCGTTCCGGCGCTACCAGATCCAGAAGGTGTGGCGGGGTGAGCGGCCCCAGGAGGGCCGGTTCCGCGAGTTCACCCAGGCGGACATCGACGTCATCGGCCGCGACAAGCTGAACTTCCACCACGACGTCGAGGTCGCACGGGTGATGCTCGACGCCCTCCGTGGCCTGGACTTCCTGCCCGGTTTCCGGTTCCAGGTCAACAACCGCAAGCTCATCCAGGGGTTCTACACCGGGCTCGGTGCCACCGACCTCGACGCCGTGATGAGGGCGGTCGACAAGCTCGACAAGCTGACCGAGGAGCAGGTCTCCGGCCAGCTCGTCGCCGATGCCGGCCTCACCGCCGAGCAGGCCGAGCTGTGCCTCGCCCTCGCGCGGATCAGCACCACCGACACGTCCTTCGTCGAGCAGGTGCGCGCGCTCGGCGTACGCCACGAGCTTCTCGACGAGGGGCTCACCGAGCTCGCGGCGGTCATCGAGGGCTGTGCCCCCTTGGTGAACGACCGGGTCGAGATCGTCGCCGAGCTCAAGATCGCCCGCGGCCTCGACTACTACACAGGGACCGTCTTCGAGACACGACTGCTCGGCCACGAGTCCCTGGGGTCCATCTGCTCGGGTGGGCGCTACGACGCGCTGGCCTCCGACGGGCGGACCACCTACCCGGGCGTCGGGCTCTCGATCGGCGTCAGCAGGTTGCTCGTCCCGCTGCTCACCAAGGGCGTCGTCGAGGCGGATCGCTCGGTCCCCAGCGCCGTCCTGGTGGCGGTGGTCGGCGAGGAGAGTCGGGCTGACAGCGACCTGCTCGCCGCCCGGCTCCGGGACAACGGGGTGCCCTGTGAGGTGGCACCCACGGCGGCCAAGTTCGGCAAGCAGATCCAGCACGCGGAGCGGCGGGGGATCCCCTACGTGCTGTTCCCGCCTCCGGACGGGGGCGACCCCCAGATCAAGGACATCCGCAGCGGCGAGCAGTCCGCTGTGGACCTCACGACGTGGACGCCACCGGTCGAGGACCTTCGACCGCGTGTCCGACGCAACGAACAGGAGCAACAGTGATCCGCACCCACGACGCCGGCAGCCTTCGACCCGGCGACGTCGACTCCGTAGTCACCCTCGCCGGTTGGGTCGCGCGTCGACGCGACCACGGCGGAGTGGCCTTCATCGACCTGCGCGAGGCCAGCGGCGTCGTCCAGGTCGTGATCCGCGACGAGGCGGTGGCCCACAACCTGCGCAGCGAGTACTGCCTGAAGATCACCGGGACGGTGAACCTGCGGCCCGAGGGCAACCAGAACCCCAACCTCCCGACCGGTGAGATCGAGGTCATCGCCACCGAGGTCGAGGTGCTCAGCGAAGCGGCTCCGCTGCCGTTCCCGATCGACGACCACGTGGAGGTCGGCGAGGAGGCGCGTCTGCGTCACCGCTACCTCGACCTGCGCCGCAGTGGCCCCAACGCGGCCCTGCGGCTGCGCAGCGAGGTCAACCGGGCCGCCCGCAACGTCCTGGGGGAGCACGGCTTCGTCGAGGTGGAGACGCCCACGCTGACCCGGTCCACGCCCGAGGGCGCCCGCGACTTCCTGGTGCCGGCCCGGCTGCAGCCGGGCAGCTGGTACGCCCTGCCGCAGAGCCCCCAGCTGTTCAAGCAGCTGCTCATGGTCGCCGGCATGGAGCGCTACTACCAGATCGCGAGGTGCTACCGCGACGAGGACTTCCGCGCCGACCGCCAGCCGGAGTTCACCCAGCTCGACGTCGAGATGAGCTTCGTCGAGCAGGACGACGTGATCGCGCTGACCGAGGAGATCCTGAGCGCGCTCTGGGGCCTCATCGGTCACGACGTGCCGACCCCGCTGCCGCGGCTCACCTACGCCGAGTCGATGGCGCGGTTCGGCACCGACAAGCCCGACCTGCGGATGGGCCTGGAGCTGGTCGAGTGCACCGAGTTCTTCAAGGACACGCCGTTCCGGGTCTTCCAGTCGGAGTACGTCGGCGCGGTCGTGATGCCGGGCGGCGCCGGCCAGCCCCGCAAGCAGCTCGACGCCTGGCAGGAGTGGGCCAAGCAGCGTGGCGCCCGCGGGCTGGCCTACCTGCTGGTCAAGGAGGACGGGGAGCTCACCGGTCCCGTGGCCAAGAACATCAGCGACGAGGAGAAGACCGCCATCGCCGCCCACGTCGGCGCCGAGCCGGGGGACTGCATCTTCTTCGCGGCGGGACCCGTCAAGAGCAGCCGTGCGCTGCTCGGTGCCGCCCGCCTCGAGATCGGCCGTCGGGGAGGTCTCATCGACGAGGACGCCTGGAGCTTCCTCTGGGTGGTGGACGCACCCCTGTTCGAGCCGGCCGCCGACGCCACGGCTGCCGGTGACGTCGCCGTGGGCAGCGGCGCCTGGACGGCCGTCCACCACGCCTTCACCAGCCCGAAGGACCTCGACGGCTTCGACCAGGACCCCGGCAACGCGCTGGCCTGGGCCTACGACATCGTCTGCAACGGCAACGAGATCGGCGGTGGCTCGATCCGGATCCACCGCAGCGACGTCCAGAAGCGCGTGTTCGCACTGATGGGCATCGACGAGGAGGCAGCGCAGGAGAAGTTCGGGTTCCTGCTCGATGCCTTCGCCTTCGGGGCGCCCCCGCACGGTGGCATCGCGCTGGGCTGGGACCGGATCTGCGCGCTGCTGAGCGGTGCGGACTCCATCCGCGACGTGATCGCGTTCCCCAAGAGCGGGGGCGGCTTCGACCCGCTCACCGCGGCACCGGCCCCGATCTCGCCGGAGCAGCGCAAGGAGGCGGGCGTCGATGCTCGGCCCGATGAACCCGAGAAATCCGACATTTCGCCCTGATGGTCGCGCTCTGGTAACAATCCCGCTCTGTTGGAGCGTCTGGGGTTATCGGGACGCAGCCGATGTGTCTAGGGTCACCTAGTTCAGTCGGGTCCCTGACTGGTGACGTCTGCCGGCCGCGTTCAGATCGACGGGCCGCACAGAGGAGGAATACGTGAGAAGCAAGCGCATGTTTGCGGCGGGAGCGGTGATTGCCGCGCTCAGCCTGGCGGCCACGGCCTGCGCCACACCCGAGGCCGATGAGGGTGACAGCAGCGACAAGAAGACGTCGCTCAACCTCGGCTGGAACCAGCCGTTCTACTCGTACAACGAGAACACCTCGAACGGCAACGCGACCGCCAACGCCAACATCAAGTACCTGATGAACGACCAGTTCGTGTACTACAACGCAGAGGCGGAGCTGAAGGAGAACACGTCCTTCGGCACGATGGAGCAGGTCAGCGAAGACCCGCTCACCGTCAAGTACACGATCGCGGACGACACCAAGTGGTCCGACGGCACTCCGGTTGACGCGGCGGACATGCTGCTCGTCTGGGCCGCGCAGAGCGGCAACGTCAACACGATCGACGCCGACAAGGTCAAGACGGACGAGGCCACCGGCCTCCCCCTGAACACCAAGGGCAAGTCGTACTTCGACAGCTCCTCCCCGGGCCTCGCCCTGGTCAAGGAGGTCCCCGAGATCGGGGACGACGGCAAGTCCCTCACGCTGACCTACACCGAGCCTTTCGCTGACTGGCAGGTCGACATGACCGGTCTGGGCGTCCCGGCGCACATCACCGCGGGCAAGGCCCTGGGCATCGATGACGCCCAGGAGGCCAAGGACACCTTCATCAAGGCGGTCCAGGACAAGGACGAGGCGCAGCTCGCCAAGATCTCCGAGTTCTGGAACACCGGCTTCGACTACACCAAGCTGCCCGAGGACATGGATCTCGCGCTCTCCAACGGTGCGTACCTGATGAAGGACTTCGTCGAGAACCAGTACATAACGCTGGAGAAGAACCCGGACTACAAGGGTGAGCACGAAGGTGCGATCGACACCCTGACGATCCGCTGGAACGAGGACCCGATGGCTCAGGTCCAGGCACTCCAGAACGGTGAGATCGACATGTTCTCCCCGCAGGTCACCTCCGACGTGGTCGAGGCCGCCGAGAAGGTCGAGAACGCCGAGATCCAGACCGGCGTCGAGGGCACCTACGAGCACTTCGACCTGGTCTTCAACAACAAGGGCCCGTTCGACCCGGCCAGCTACGGCGGCGACGCCGAGAAGGCCAAGAAGGTCCGCCAGGCGTTCCTGCACGCCATTCCCCGCCAGGAGGTGGTGGACAAGCTGATCAAGCCCATCAACCCCGACGGTGACGTCCGCAACTCGTTCCTGATCACCGCTGGTGCTCCTGGCTACGACGAGATGGTGGCGCAGAACGGCTCCGCCGAGTACGCCGAGGTGGACCCGGCCAAGTCGCTGGCACTCCTGAAGGAGGCCGGAGTCAAGACGCCCATCGATGTCCGCGTCATGTACGCCAAGGACAACGTGCGTCGCGAGAACGAGTTCCAGCTCTACAAGCCCGCGATGAAGCAGGGCGGGTTCAACCTGATCGACAAGAAGAACGCTGACTGGGGTTCCAAGCTGGGTGACGGCACGTACGACGCCGTGTACTTCGGTTGGCAGTCCACCAGCACGGGCGTGAGCTCGGACCAGGCGACCTTCGCCACCGGCGGGATCAACAACCTCATCGGTTACTCCAACAAGCAGGTCGACACCCTGTTCGACGAGCTGATCGTGACCACCGACGAGGCCAAGCAGCTCGAGCTTCAGCTGGAGATCGAGAAGATCCTGTTCGAGGACGCGATCGGGATCACGATCTTCCAGTTCCCGAGCGCGACCATCTCGAACAAGACCCGAGTCACGAACGTCGACCCGGCGATTCTCTCGCCGACGATGTTCCACGGGTTCTGGGACTGGGAGGTCCCGAACTGATCTCCTCCTCGTGAGGGCATCATGTAGTTGAGCTCCAACGTGGTGGGTGCTGCCGCAGTCCGGCGGCACCCACCACGTGCTCGGTCAGTCTTCACACCGTCCAGAAAGAGGCGTGCCCGCCCAGATGGTTGTCTTCTTCGTCAAGCGGCTGTTGATGTCGCTCCTCGTGGTGCTGATCTCCACGGTCATCATGTACGTCCTGGTGGACATGTCCATCGACCCGCTCGAGGACCTCCGCACCAGCACCGCCCCGAACAAGGCGGAGCAGATCGCCAGCCGGACGGCCGAGCTGCGGCTCAACGAGCCGGTTCTCACGCGCTACCTCGACTGGCTCCGCGGCGCGGGCGGGTGCTTCTACGGCCAGTGCGACCTCGGCGAGAACTGGCTGACCAACCAACGGGTCAGCTCGCTGCTCCAGGGCGCCGTGGTCACCACCATCCAGCTGGTCGGCGCGGCGACCTTCCTCGCCATCCTGCTCGGCGTCCTCGTCGGCATCGTGAGCGCACTGCGTCAGTACTCCGGCTTCGACTACGGGATCACCTTCCTGTCATTCCTGCTGTACTCGCTCCCGATCTTCTGGGTGGCGGTGCTGGCCAAGGTGTTCCTCGCGATCGACTTCAACAACTTCTTGTTCGACCCCCAGATCGACGTGTCCACGATCGTGGTCGCATCCTTGCTGGCAGGTGTGGTCATCTCCGCCGCCGCAGCAGGCACGACGCGCGTCCGGCTGCGCAACTTCGCCGCCGCCGCAGGAGCCACCGCCGCCCTGATGGCGTACCTGAACCTCACCGAGTGGTTCAAGGAGCCGTCCATCGGCATCGTGCTGATCCTGGTGAGCTCCGTGGGCTGGGCCTTCGTGATGACCGCACTGAGCACGGGTCTGCGCAACCGCAAGGCGCTGTACTCCGCGCTCACGGTGGCCGCCCTCGGTGGTGTGCTGTGGCTGCCGATGCTGTTCTTCTGGCAGTTCGCCCGCTCCGCGGGGATCCTCGGCTGGCCACTGGTCACGGCGATGTTCATCGTCGCCCTGGTCGTGAGTGCCGGCGTGGGCCTGGCCTGGGGTGGACCCGACCGCACCCGGTCGGCCCGCACTGCCGCCCTGACGGCCATCCCCGTCTCCTCGATGCTCTTCGTGGACCGGCTGATGCAGAGCTGGGCGGCCTACAACGGCAACAACGTCATCAAGAACCGCCCGATCGCCACGCTGGGGAGCTCGACCCCGAACCTCCAGGGTGACTTCTGGATCCAGACCATCGACCTCGGCACCCACCTGCTGCTGCCGACCGCGACTCTGATCCTGATCTCGTTCGCCTCCTACACGCGCTACTCCCGCGCCTCCATGCTCGAGGTGATGAACGCGGACTACATCCGCACGGCCCGGGCCAAGGGGCTCACCGAGCGCACCGTGGTGATGCGGCACGCGTTCCGCAACGCGTTGCTGCCGCTGGCCTCGATCGTGCCGATCGACATCATCACGCTGCTCGGCGGCGCCATCATCACCGAGACGGTCTTCGGCTGGTTCGGCATGGGCCGTCTGTTCGTCGTCTCCCTCGGAGGCAACCAGCAGGACCCGGTGATGGCCTACATCCTCATCGTCGGCATCCTCGCGGTCGCCGCGAACTTCGTGGCTGACCTGATCTACGCCGTACTCGACCCACGAATCCGGGTGGCAGCATGAGCACCAACGACAACGGCCCCCAGAACCCGGGCGCCGCAGACGAGGACAACGTCGAGAACGCCATCGAGCTCAAGGACGTCGAGGGTCTGTCCCAGGGCCAGATCGTGCGCCGCAGGTTCCTGCGGCACCGCGGCGCCCTGGCCGGCCTGTTCACGATCGTGCTGCTCGCGATCCTCGCCTACAGCTCCATCGGCGCGTTCGGCCTCCCCGGATGGTGGAAGTTCGACCCGGCGCGTCCCGGCGACGTCGTCGACGGCGGCTCACCGAGCCTGAGCCTGCCGGTATGGGTCGGCGGTGGGGGATTCGCCATCGGCGACCACCCCTTCGGCCAGGACGAGATCGGCCGGGACATCTTCGCCCGGACGATGAAGGGCACCCAGACCTCGCTCAACGTGATGGTCGTCATCAGCCTGCTGGCCGCCCTGATCGGGATGACCATCGGCGCGCTCGCGGGTTACTTCCGGGGGTGGGTCGACCAGTTCCTGATGCGGTTCACGGACCTGTTCATCACCTTCCCGGTGGTCGTGATCGGTGCGGTCCTGGGCAAGATCGCCGGTGGCGGCGGCGCGTTCTGGCTGGCGGTTGCGTTGGGCTCGATCACCTGGACCACGCTGGCGCGTCTGGTGCGCGGGGAGTTCCTCACGCTGCGCGAGCGTGAGTTCGTGGACGCGGCGAAGGTCGCCGGTGCCAGCAGCTTCCGGATCATGCGCAAGCACATGATCCCGAACGCCATGGGCGTGATCATCGTCAACACCACGCTGCTCGCGTCGACCGCGGTGCTGCTGGAGACCGCGCTGAGCTACCTCGGTTTCGGCATCCAGTCGCCTGACGTCTCGCTGGGCACGATGATCTCCCAGTACCAGTCCGCGTTCTCCACGCGCCCGTGGCTGTTCTGGTGGCCAGGCCTGTTCATCGTGATGATCGCCCTCTCGGTGAACTTCATCGGTGACGGTCTGCGCGACGCCTTCGACCCCCGGCAGAAGCGGGTGCCCTCGGCCCGCAAGATGAACCGGGCGGCGATGCTCGTCGGCGGCGGTCCCTCCTCTGCCAAGGACGACGAGTGATCACCGGGTCACGCGGAGCTGGTTCAGACGAGCAGTGGCAGCGCCACGCTGGCCACGCCCAGCGCCGCGATGGCCGCAACCACTCCCCGGTGCCAGGTGATCGCGGGCTGTGGTCGTTCCAGTCGCCGGTCCTCGAGGTAGCCGGCCGCGCGAAGGCTCTCGAGCCGCTCCTCCACGAGCGCGGCAGCCTCGCTGCGCTGCCCGCGAGCGCGCTGCCGCCCGGCCGGCGCCTGGGCCGCCCACGCCGTCACCGGGCCATAGGCGGTCTGCAGCCTCAGCCCGTAGCGCCCGTCGACGCCTTCCACGGCCGGCCAGGGCACCACGACGGTGCGCAGCGTGTTGGCCAGCGTCACGCCGCCGTCGGAGACCTCGACGTAGGGGTTCCAGAAGGCGCCCCATCCGAGCAGTCCGAGCAGCGCCACCGGTGCGCCGTACCGCAGCAGCACGTCGAGGCCGTCCACTGCCACGGACAGCAGTCCGATGGCCGAGACCACCACCATGAAGCCACCCAGCATGCGCGCCGGACGAGACTGCAACCGAACCGTCGAACCCATGGCGCCACCCTGACAGATGCCCGATCGACATCTCCGGCAGTCCCGAGAGGCAACGCGTGAGCACTCCAACCGGCGGTTCCGCCCAGGACCCGACCCGCGACCCCGTCCAGCCCGTCAGGCCCGACGAGGAGGGCCCGATCCTAGAGGTGCAGGACCTCAGCGTGGCGTTCTACGTCGACGGTGAGTGGTTCCCCGCGGCCATCGACCTGAGCTACTACGTCGACGCCGGCGAGGTGCTCGCCATCGTGGGCGAGTCGGGTTCGGGCAAGACCCAGTCCTCCATGTCCCTGCTCGGGCTGTTGCCGCCCAACGGCCGCTCCACCGGCAGCGCCAAGCTCAAGGGTCAGGAGCTGGTCGGGCTCACCGGAAGTCCGCTGCGCCGCATCCGGGGCAAGGAGATCGCGGTCATCTTCCAGGAGCCCATGACCGCGATGAACCCGGTCTACACGATCGGCTTCCAGATCGTGGAGACCCTGCGCTCGCACTTCGACATGTCCCCGCAGCAGGCCAAGGCCCGGGCACTCGAGCTGCTGACGATGGTGGAGATCCCCGAGCCCGAGCGCCGGTTCGACGCGTTCCCGCACCAGCTGTCCGGCGGTCAGCGGCAGCGCGCCATGATCGCGCAGGCCCTCGCCTGTGAGCCGCAGCTGCTGATCGCCGACGAGCCGACCACGGCCCTGGACGTCACCGTCCAGGCAGAGATCCTCAAGCTGATGCGCGACCTGCGCGAGCGGGTCAACGCCGGGGTGCTGCTGATCACCCACGACATGGGCGTGGTTGCCGACATGGCCGACCGGATCGCGGTGATGCAGCACGGCCGCATCGTCGAGACCGGTACGGCGGAGCAGATCTTCAACGACCCACAGCACCCGTACACCCGCCAGCTGCTCGGTGCGGTGCCGCACTTCGGCGCGATCACCGCTGCCGCCGCCCAGGACCGGACGGAGCAGGACCGCGTGATCGCGGCGGCCGAGACCCGGGAGCCGATCTTCATCGCCGAGAACCTGGTCCTGGAGTACCCCAAGCGGGGCAACCAGCCGGTCTTCCGGGCGGTCGACGACGTCTCGCTGACCATCGCGCGGGGTGAGGTGGTCGGGCTCGTGGGCGAGTCCGGCTCGGGCAAGACGACCATCGGTCGCGCGGCCCTGGGCCTGCTGCCCGTCGCGGACGGCAACCTGACCATCGCCGGCGTCCAGATGAAGGGCGCGCGCCACAAGGATCTGCGGCCACTGCGCGAGCGTGTCGGCATCGTCTTCCAGGACCCTGGGTCCTCGCTCAACCCGCGGCTGCCGATCGGCGAGTCGATCGGCGAGCCTCTCTTCCTGCACCGCAAGCTCAAGGGCAAGGCGTTGGACGCAGAGGTCGAGCGGCTGCTGGACAGCGTCCATCTGCAGCGCGGGTTCCGCAACCGCTACCCGCACGAGCTCTCCGGGGGGCAGCGGCAGCGCGTCGGCATCGCCCGCGCCCTCGCTCTCGAGCCTGATCTGCTCGTCGCCGACGAGCCGACCTCAGCGCTCGACGTGTCGGTGCAGGCGCGGGTGCTCGACCTGTTCCAGGAGCTCCAGCGGGAGCAGGGCTTCGGCTGCCTGTTCATCAGCCACGACCTCGGCGTCGTGGAGATCCTGGCCTCGCGGATCGCGGTGATGTACATGGGCAAGATCGTCGAGCTGGGGGAGCGCGACCAGATCGTGCGCAACCCACAGCACGAGTACACCCAGCGCCTGGTCTCCGCCGTACCCGTGCCCGACCCGGCCGAGCAGCGCCGTCGCCGCCTCGCCCGCGACGAGCTGATCACCCGCGCCGGCATCTCCTGATCGCCGACCGGGCACTCCTGGCCGCCTAGAGCACGCCGACCGGGCACTCCTGGCCGCCAGAGCACCCCGACCGGGCACTCCTGGCCGCCCGACCTCGACCGGGCACTCCTGGCCGCACCGAGCACGTCGACCGGGCACTCGTGGCCGTCTTTGGTCAGGCGTGGTCGGGCGCTCGGTCTCCCGCGTGCTCCGCGGCCGCGGCGGCGTCGGCAGCCAGTGCCGCCTGATCCTCCTGCTCGAGCTTCTTCGCTGTGGGTACGGCGATCCACAGCGCCAGCATGAGCCCGAGGATCCCGCCGGACAGCTTGCCGATCAGCAGTGCGCCGATCATGTTCGGCTGGAAGTTCGCAGTGAACGCGAGGTGGTCGCCGAGGAGGAAGGCCGAGCACACCGAGAACGCGATGCACAGGACCTTGTCCTTGGCCGGCATGGACTTGATCAGGTGGAAGAGCGCGAGGATGTTGGCGGCGGCGGCGAGGATGCCGGCGCTGCCCTCCGGGCTGATCCCGACCTTGCCGCCGATCACGGCCAGCGGCTTGGAGAGGTAGGTCTTGATCGCCCAGACCATCGGGAAGGCGCCCGCGAGCATGATCCCGATGTAGCCGGCGATCTCGAGCGCGCGGAACTGGTCCGCCTCGTCGGCGATGATCGGGTCGAAGCCCCACATGCCGAGCAGTCCGCTGAAGAACCCCGTGAAGTACTCGACGATCGCGAAGGCAAGCACCAGCTTCAGGCTCGCGTCGAGCAGCCGACCGAACCAGATGAAGGCGGTGATCATCATCTGCGGCCGGAACTTGAGACCGAGGGCGATCAGCACGACGACGATCACCAGCGGGGCGATGTTGGCCATCATCGTCGGCACGCTCATGGCGAACTCGTGGGTCGACGCCCCGTCGGTGGAGATGTCCGGTCGCAGCATGGTGCCCGAGGCGGCGAGGATCCCGACGGTGATGAGGACGCCGACCGGCACCGTGAGGATCCCGGACATCACCCCGAGAGCCATGTACTTGTGGTCGGCCCTGTCGAGCATCGCCAGTCCCACGGGGATGCTGAACACCAGAGTGGCGCCGGCCATGTAGCCGGTCACCATCGCCATCAACCAGACGTCGGTGTTCTCCGCAGTCGCCTGCGCCAGCTGGTAGCCACCCATGTCCACCGCGATGAACGTGGTGGAGGCCATCGCCGGGCTGCCGCCGAAGACGCCGAAGACCGGTCCCATGACCTTCTCGACGAAGATGGAGAGATAGGGGATGGATGCCATGATCCCCGCGACCGGGATGAAGATCGGGCCGATCGAGTGCAGTCCCGCCTTGAACTCCGCGCCGAGACCCGTGTCGTCGTCGCGGATCGCCGCCACTGCGCCGACCACGACGAAGAACATCATGATGCCGATGACGATCTGACCGATGAGCGCCATGCGCCCCTCCTTCGTAGTCGAGCTGGACGGGTTGTGCAGGTTCAGTCGTTGCCGAGAGCTTCTTCGAGCAGCCGATCGAAGTCCGGCCCGTCGAACTCCGCGACGGCGCGGTCGTACTTCTCCATGCCCCAGGACCAGAAGTCGAAGTCGATCGCGCTGACCGATGCCTGGATCGAGGCCCAGAGCATCCAGCCGTACTTCGACACCAGACCCCACAGGCGCGCTCGCGCGACCCGGTGCCGGAGCAGCTCCCCGTCGTAGGCCTCCATCAGCTCCTCGAGCTGCTCGAGGGACAGGTTCGCCTCGCTCCAGATGTTCCCGAGCTCGAAGCACGCCTCGTTGTTCCCGGAGTACTCGTAGTCGATGAGCCAGATCTTGTCCCCGTCGTCGATGAAGTTGCCGGCGAGGAGGTCGTTGTTGCACGGCACCGTCGGCATCGGCCGACGGGCGAACGTGCGCTGGATGCGTTCGAGCTGAGGCTCATGGCGAAGGTAGCCCTCAGGAAGCCGGAAGCCGTGTTCCTGCACCAGACGCAGGTAACCCCGTTGGATGTCGAACATGTTGAAGTCGTTGACGAAGCGGGGGCCTTCGTGGAGTTGTCGGCAGGCGGCGGCGACCCGCGCCAGGTTGCCGTCCTTGCTTAGGTCGTCATCGGTGAAGGTGGTGCCGTCGATGTACTCGATGACGAGCAGACCGGCATCCTCGAGGTAGTCGATCACCGGAGCACCGACGCCTGCCCGGGCGGCAGCCACGGAGTTCTCGTGCTCGACCCGGCGGTCGATGGACAGCAGCTCGCTGCCGGGTTGGGCGATGCGTACGACGAGCGTCCGATCAGGGCAGTCGACCCTCAGGTTGACGTTGGTCAGCCCGCCCGGGAGCTCCTCCACCTGGCGCGGCTGGTCGCACAGACAACGGACCTGGTCGAGGACGTCGTCCCAGCGGGAGCCGGACGGCGAAGGCGTTCCTGGGGCTGTTCCGGCGGTCTCGGCCATCGAAAAGCTTCTCCTTGTCCGCGACGAGCCGATCCGGTCAGGCGAGAAAACCGTGTGACGCAGGTCGCATGGCCGACCCTAGGAGCGGCGTTTCTATTTGTCTAGACCTCAAGCGCTCTCGGTCTAGTCTTTTCGGTGGCACGTCCTCGCGCGCACCGGCCGAGCGCGCCGTGCGACGGATAGGGTGAATTCGTGACCAGCCTGTCCATGGACGCCCCGGTGCTGCGAACCGCGCCAGACCTGCAGGAGTCCAGCGACCTGCCGGCCCACGCACGCATCGAGGAATGGCTCGAACAGCTGATCACACGGCGCGAGCTCAGGGTCGGTGACAGGCTTCCCGCCGAGGTGGAGATCGCCTCGGGTCTGGGGGTCAGCCGTATGACGCTGCGACAGGCGTTGTCCTCTCTGGAAGCCAAAGGGTTCCTCGTGCGGAAGCGGGGCCGTTGGGGCGGGAGCTTCGTCGCGGAGCCCCGGCTGCAGTTCGAGCTGTCGGGACTGCCGGGCTTCACCGAGCAGATGCGACGGCTGCACGTTCGAGCCGGTGCCGAGGTGCTGCGGGCCTCGACGGGTCGGGCTGCCCCCGCGGTCCTCGACGCTCTGCAGCTCAAGCGTGGTGGCCAGGTCCACGAGGTGGCGCGCATCCGGTCGGCCGACGGTGAGCCCATCGCCCTGGAGGAGAGCTACTTCCCGGCCGCCGTCTTCGTCGACCTGCTCGACCACGCGCTGACCGGCTCGCTCTACCAGCTGATGGACGAGGTCTACGGGCGACCGCCGCACTCTGCGGTGGAGGTGCTCGATCCGGTCCTGGCCTCCGATGTCCAGGCCGACCTCCTCGACGTCGAGCCCGGTGCCCCCCTGATGCAGGTGACCAGGACGGCGTACGCCGCCGACGGAGTGCCGGTGGAGTTCGCGTGCGATCTGTTCCGCGCCGACCGGACGCGGATCACGCTGCACACGGAAGTGGACAAGGCGTCGGTCGCCGAGGTTCGCACTGATCCTGCGTCCTGAAGAGTCCGGCCGTTGTCCCTCAGCTGGGCAGCGCTGGGGCCACGTCCACGAGGGAGGACTGCAACCGGGGCACGGTGGCATCGGCGAGCTCTGCAAGACGCGATGGTCCGGTCTCGGAGCTGACCGCAACGCATGACATCCCGGCTGCCCGCGCGGCCGTCACGCCCGGGACCGAGTCCTCGAACACGAGGACGGCGTCGGCGGGGACCCCGAGCAGCTCGGCGCCACGCAGGAACCCCTCGGGGTGGGGCTTGCCGCGGGCGACGTCCTCCTCGGTGACGATGGTGTCGATGAGGGCACCGATCTCACAGTTCGCCAGGACGCACTCGACGTCCTCCCGCTGCGCACCGGTCACGATCGCGAGCGGAACTCCTTCGGCAGCCAGCCGCTGCACGAGCCCGACCGCGCCGGAGCCGATGGGCGAGGTGTCGGCGACCCGCTGCCGGTAGAGGTCGCCGCGCCGCGCCAACAGCTCATCGACGACCCCAGCCTCACCGAACCCCTGCTCCTCGAGCACCTTCTCCACGATCTCGCGGTCGCTGTAGCCGGCAAACCGTCGGTGGTAGTCCTCCGGAGTCAGGTGCCAGCCGAGACGCTGAGCGAAGATCTGGGCGAAGATCTCCTGCAGGATGATCTCGTCGTCGGAGAGGGTGCCGTTGAAGTCGAAGATCACCGCCCGCTGCGGGTGCTCGCTCCACCGAGCCACGACGTCAGCCAGCGGGTTCGACGCAGCTGTGGGCGTGCCGACTCCGGCCTCGGGCGGGGGTTTGGGCATGGCCGGGAGTCAACCATTGACACGCGTCGTGGTCAATCGTCTAGTCTTTTGACTCCACCGGCTGCCGGTCCCGAAGGCCGGCCACCGAACGGACAACAGCGAGGCAACGCATGAGCGGAAGCGTCCCTGACCGCGCGCAGGTCGTCATCATCGGCGGCGGAGTCATCGGCACCAGCGTGGCCTACCACCTGACCAAGCTCGGCTGGACCGACGTGGTGCTGGTCGAACAGGGCCAGCTCTCCTCGGGAACCACCTGGCACGCGGCTGGCCTGGTCGGGCAGCTACGGGCATCGGAGAGCGGGACCCGGTTGGTCCAGTACTCCACGGAGCTGTACGCGGACCTCGAGGACGAAGTCGGCTTGAGCACCGGCTACAAGCGGTGCGGCGGCGTGACGGTGGCTCGCAGCGAGGCGCGCATGACGCAGTTGCGTCGTACGGCTGCCACGGCGGAGGCCTTCGACCTGGAGTGCGAGCTCCTCACCCCGGACGAGGCCGCCGCCCACTACCCGATCATGCAGGTCGACGACCTGGTCGGCGGGATCTGGCTCCCCGGGGACGGCAAGGCCAATCCGACGGACCTGACCGGCGCCCTGGCCAAGGGGGCCAGGCAGCAGGGGGCTCGCGTGATCGAGCGCACTCGCGTGCTGGACGTGCTGACCGCCGACGGCCGCGTGGTCGGGGTCTCGACCGACGCAGGCGACATCGAGGCCGAGGTGGTCGTGAACTGCGCGGGCCAATGGGCCAAGCAGGTCGGTGCACTGGCTGGCGTCAACGTCCCGCTGCACTCCGCCGAGCACTTCTACGTGGTCACCGAGCCCTTCGAGGGCGTGCACACCGATCTGCCGATCCTCCGGGACCCGGACGGCTACACCTACTTCAAGGAAGAGGTCGGCGGTCTCGTCGTCGGCGGCTTCGAACCCGAGGCGAAGCCGTGGGTCGCCCCTGACCAGCTGCCGTACCCGTTCGAGTTCCAGCTGCTCGAGGAGGACTGGGAGCACTTCAGCATCCTGATGGAGAACGCTCTGCTGCGGATCCCGGCGCTGGAGGAGACCGGCATCCGCAAGTTCTACAACGGGCCCGAGAGCTTCACCCCGGACAACCAGTTCATCCTGGGGGAGGCACCCGAGGTGCGGAACCTGTTCGTAGGCGCGGGCTTCAACTCGGTCGGCATCGCCTCCGCCGGTGGTGCCGGTCGCGCTCTCGCCGAGTGGATCGTCAACGGCCAGCCCACCTCCGACCTCACCGCCGTCGACATCCGCCGGTTCGCGCCGTTCCAGGGCAACAACCAGTGGCTGCACGACCGTGTGGGTGAGGTGCTCGGCCTCCACTACGAGGTGCCCTGGCCCAACCGGGAGATGCGGACCGCCAGGCCGTTCCGCCGCTCACCGGCGTACCACCTGCTGGAGCAGAGGAACGCCAACTTCGGCAGTCGTATGGGCTGGGAGCGGGCGAACTTCTTCGCGCCCGACGGCGAGGAGTCGGTCATCGAGTACTCGTGGTCCAAGCCGAACTGGCTGCCGTGGTCGGCGGCGGAGCAGGTGAACACCCGCGAGAAGGTCACCGTCTTCGACCAGACCTCCTTCTCCAAGTTCCTTCTCGTCGGGGCGGACGCCGAGGACGTGCTGCAGTGGATCTGCACGGCCGACGTTGCCGTGCCGCCCGGAAGGACGGTGTACACCGGGATCCTCAACGAGCGCGGCACCTACGAGTCCGACGTGACCCTGACGCGGCTCAGCGCGGGGGAGTTCCTCATCGTCAGCAGTGCCGCGACCACGGAGCGGGACAAGGACCTGATCCGCAAGCGGATCCCGCGCGACAAGCACGCAACGCTGCTCGACGTCACGTCGAGCTACGCCGTGTACGGGGTGATGGGTCCGGGTTCGCGAGACCTGCTCTCGCGGCTGACACGCGCCGACCTGAGCGAGGAGGCATTCCCCTTCGGCAGCAGCCGGGAGATCGATCTCGGCTACTCGACCGTTCGGGCGACCAGGATCACCTACGTCGGCGAGCTGGGCTGGGAGCTCTACGTGCCCACCGAGTTCGCGGTCGGGGTCTACGAGGCGCTGATGGCCGCGGGTGAGGACCTGGGCGTGCAGGACGGCGGCTACTACGCGATCGAGTCGATGCGGCTGGAGAAGGGCTACCGCGCCTTCGGACGCGAGCTGACGCCGGACTACAACCCTGTCGAGGCGGGTCTGCTGTTCACCTGCAAGCTCAAGACCGACATCGCGTTCCTGGGTCGCGAAGCGGTGGAGAAGGCCAAGGCCCAAGGGCCGAGCCGCAAGCTCGTCTCCTTCGTCGTCGCCGACGCCGAGCAGATGATGTGGGGCGGGGAGCTGGTGCTGCGCGGAGGGGTCGCGGCAGGTCAGGTGACCTCGGCGGCCTGGGGCGAGAGCATCGGTGCCTGCGTCGGCCTGGCCTACTTGTGGGACCCGGAGGGTGGCCAGATCGATGCCGACTGGGTCCGCGCCGGCGAGTACGAGGTGGACATCGGCGGTGAGCGGCGAGGGATCGCGGTCTCGCTCAAGCCACCGTTCGACCCGTCCAACGAGAAGGTCCGCCCCTGAGTCAGACCCCCGTTCGTGCCCGCTCGGCGGGGTTGGGGCGGCCAGGAGTGCCCGCTCGGCGGGGTCGGGGCGGCCAGGAGTGCCCGCTCGGCGGGGTCGGGGCGGCCAGGAGTGCCCGCTCGGCGGGGTTGGGGCGGCCAGGAGTGCCCGGTCGGCGTGGTTGGGGCGGCCAGGAGTGCCCGCTCGGCGGGGTGGCTGGTTAGGCTCGCTCGGTGATGGTGACGGACGGCCTCTTCGCGTACGACGGCCCGATCGCCCGGTGACGGCCCGGGTAGCGGCCCGGGTCACGACCGGGGCGACGATCGGGGCACCGCAGGGTCCGGGGGCACGCTGGCCGGGAACACCCACTCGTCGGCGCCGCTCGCGGTGCGGATGCGACCGCGCACGCTCGACGAGCTCGTGGGGCAGCAGCACCTGCTCGCCAAGGGGGCGCCCCTGCGGCGGCTCGTCGAGGGCGACCAGCCGATGTCGCTGCTGCTCTGGGGCCCGCCCGGGACCGGCAAGACGACGATCGCCTCGATCGTCTCGGGCCAGACCAACCGGCACTTCGTGGAGGTCTCCGCGGTCGCGGCCGGGGTCAAGGAGGTGCGCGCAGCCATCGACGGTGCCCGCGCCAAGCTGGTCTCCTCGGGGCAGGAGACAGTGCTGTTCGTCGACGAGGTGCACCGTTTCACCAAGGCCCAGCAGGACGCCCTGCTGCCGGGCGTGGAGAACCGGTGGGTCACGCTCGTGGCCGCCACCACCGAGAACCCCTTCTTCTCGGTGATCTCCCCGCTGTTGTCGCGCTCGCTGCTGCTCACCCTCGAGCCGCTGACCGACGACGACGTGCGTGGGGTGATCGAGAAGGCACTGACCGACCCGCGGGGGCTCGACGGCCAGGTCACGCTGGAGGCTGAGGCCCTCGAGCACCTGGTCCGGCTCGCAGGCGGGGACGCGCGCCGGTCACTGACCTACCTGGAGGCCGCGGCGGGCGCGGCCCTGGCCTCGACGAGCTCGACCGACACCCCCGTGGTGGTCGACCTCGCGACCTCCGAGACGGCCGTCGACCGGGCGGCGGTCCGCTACGACCGGCAGGGCGACCAGCACTACGACGTCACCAGCGCGTTCATCAAGTCGATCAGGGGCTCCGACGCCGACGCCGCCCTGCACTACCTCGCGCGGATGATCGAGGCGGGGGAGGACCCGCGCTTCATCGCCAGGCGGCTGGTCATCCTCGCCAGCGAGGACATCGGCCTGGCGGACCCGACGGCGCTCACCACCGCCGTTGCCGCCGCGCAGGCTGTCCAGCTGATCGGGATGCCCGAGGGGCGGCTCACCCTCGCCCAGGCGACCATCGCGCTCGCGCTCGCTCCCAAGTCGAATGCCGTCACCACGGCGATCGGGACGGCCAGTGCCGACGTGCGGGCCGGCAAGATCGGGCCAGTGCCGGCCCACCTGCGCGACGCCCACTACGGCGGCTCGAAGAAGCTGGGGCACGGCAAGGGCTACCAGTACTCCCACGACGCGCCCTTCGGGATCGCCGAGCAGCAGTACGCACCCGACGTGGTGCTCGACGCGGAGTACTACCGGCCCACGGCTCTCGGCGCCGAGGCCTCGGTGCGGGAGCGGTGGGAGCGCATCCGCCGCCTGATCCGAGGCAGGTAGGGTCGGTGCCCATGGGATCTGCGAGCCTCGTCGCGGCAGCGTCAGCAGCGGTGCTGCTCGCGTTCGCCTGCGTGCTCGTGGTCGTCGCGCGCGAGCGGCGCAGGTCACGCAGGCAGCTCGACGCGGCCCTGCTGGAGACGGCCGAGCTGCGCCTGCGTCTCGACCAGCTCAGCGAGCAGCTGGCCCGGACCTCCGCCGAGATGGTGCGCACCGACGACCCGGCGTACGTCATCACAGATGCGGGCGCCGCAACGCCGTCCGTGACGGTCTCCGACGGCGTCGTGCTCAGCGCCGCGGTCGGTGAGCCGCTGGTGAAGGTCGTGGCGTTCGCCCACGGGATGCGCCGCGCCCTGTCGGCGGAGTCGCGCAACAAGATCTGGTTCGAGATGCGCCGCGAGGTACGCCGGACGCGCAAGCAGCGTCGTCGCGAGATGAAGGAGGCCTGGCGCCGGATGCAGGCCGAAGAACGAGCCGCATGAGCCGCGCCGTATGGTTCGTCGCCGGCGCAGGTGCGGGGGTCTACGCGATGGTGAAGGCCCGCCGAGCCGCCGAGACGTTCACCCCCGAAGGACTGCGCGACCGGGCCGCCGGGCTGGGCGTGGGGGCGCACCTGTTCGCAGAAGAGGTGCGCGCCGGCATGACCGAGAAGGAAACCGAGTTGCGCGAACGGCTCGGCTTGGTGCCAGATGGCCCCCCCGAGCTGGCGAGCGTCGCGGCCCGATCTGATGGCCACACGGGCACCGCCCAGGAGATGGAGAACACCGACTGATGGACACCGCCGAGATCCGCCGCCGCTTCGTCGCGCACTTCGAGGCAGCCGGACACCAGGCAGTCCCGTCCGCGTCGCTGCTCGTGCCGGACCCCAACCTGCTGTTCGTCAATGCCGGGATGGTGCCGTTCAAGCCCTACTTCCTGGGCCAGGAGACTCCGCCGTACTCGCGCGCGGTCAGCGTGCAGAAGTGTGTGCGCACCCCCGACATCGAGGACGTCGGCAAGACGGCTCGCCACGGCACCTTCTTCGAGATGTGTGGCAACTTCAGCTTCGGTGACTACTTCAAGCAGGGTGCCATCGAGTTCGCATGGGACCTGGTCACCAAGCCCGTCACCGACGGCGGCTGGGGTCTGGAGGAGAGCCGGCTCTGGCCGTCGGTGCTGCACGGCGACGACGAGGCCCTGGCCCTGTGGCAGAAGGTGACGGGTCTCCCGGAGCACCGCATCGTCAAGCTCGGCCCCAAGGAGAACTACTGGTCGATGGGTGTCCCGGGCCCTGGCGGCCCGTGCTCGGAGATCCTCTACGACCGGGGCCCCGAGTACGGTCCGGAGGCCGACTGGGAGGCCATGGGCACGGACATGGACCCCGCGCTCGAGGACCGTTACCTGGAGATCTGGAACCTGGTCTTCATGCAGGACGAGCTCAGCGCAGTCCGGTCGAAGTCGGACTTCGACATCGCAGGCTCGCTGCCCAAGCGCAACATCGACACCGGCATGGGGCTGGAGCGGGTCGCGTTCCTGCTGCAGGGCGTCGAGAACATGTACGAGATCGATGTGATGCTGCCGGTGATCCAGAGGGCCGAACAGCTCAGCGGTCGGCGCTACGGCGCCGGCGGGCCCCAGGGGCGCGAGGACGACGTCCGGTTCCGGGTCGTGGCCGACCACATCCGCTCCTCGATGATGCTCATCGCCGACGGGGTCACGCCCGGCAACGAGTCGCGCGGCTACGTGCTGCGCCGACTGCTGCGCCGCGCCGTGCGATCCATGCGACTGCTCGGCTACGAGGACCGGGCACTGCCCGAGCTGTTCCCCGTCAGCCGGGACAAGATGGCCGACGGCTACCCGCAGCTCACCAGCGACTGGGAGCGCATCTCGACCGTCGCCTTCGCCGAGGAGGACGCGTTCCGCTCGACGCTGCGCACCGGGACGACGATCTTCGACAGCGCGGCCGCCGAGGTGCGTTCCACAGGGGGCGCGGTGCTCTCCGGTGACAAGGCGTTCGCGCTGCACGACACCTACGGCTTCCCGATCGATCTCACGCTGGAGATGGCTGCCGAGAAGGGGCTCTCGGTCGACGAGACCGGGTTCCGCCGGCTGATGGGCGAGCAGCGCGAGCGGGCGAAGGCCGACGCGCGCGCCAAGAAGGGGCAGCACGTCGCGGCCGGCTCCTACCGGGACGTCGCCGACAAGATCGGGTCCGCGGTGGAGTTCACCGGCTACGGCGAGGTGGTCAGCGAGGGCGCGGTGCGGGGGATCGTCAGCGCAGGCTCCCTGGTCGAGTCAGCCAGGGAGGGCGACGAGGTCGAGGTCGTGCTGGACCGCACCCCGTTCTACGCCGAGGGCGGCGGTCAGCTCGCCGACCAGGGCGTGATCGAGCTCGACTCCGGTGCCCGACTGGAGGTCTACGACGTCCAGTCGCCGATCACCGGTCTGATCGTGCACAAGGCCCGCGTCCTCTCCGGTGAGGTGTCCGTGGGCGGTCACGCCCAGGCGCTGGTCGACGTGGAACGACGTCGTTCCATCAGCCGCTCGCACACCGCGACCCACATGGTCCACAAGGCGTTCCGCGAGGCGCTCGGGGAGACCGCGACGCAGGCGGGGTCGGAGAACTCGCCGGGCCGGTTCCGCTTCGACTTCTCCGCGACCGGCTCCGTGCCCGTCTCGGCGATGCGCGACGTGGAGGCCCGCGTCAACGACCTGGTCATCGCCGACCTCGGGGTGCACGCCGAGACGATGACCCAGGAGGAGGCCGTCCGCTCCGGTGCGATGGCGCTGTTCGGTGAGAAGTACGGCGACACGGTGCGCGTCATCTCCGTGGGCGACTGGGCCCGCGAGCTCTGCGGGGGCACCCATGCGCAGCGCTCCGGCCAGCTGGGCGTGGTCAAGCTGCTCGGGGAGAGCTCCATCGGGTCCGGCGTACGCCGGGTCGAGGCGCTGGTCGGCGGCGACGCCTACCGCTTCCTCGCACGCGAGCACGTCCTGGTGGCCCAGCTCAGCGAGGCGCTGAAGGTCCGCCCGGAGCAGCTGCCCGAGAGGGTCAACGACATCGTGGATCGTCTGCGGGTGGCGGAGAAGGAGATCGAGAAGGTCCGTCTCCAGCAGCTCCTGGCCGCCGGTGGCCAGCTCGCGGCGCAGGCCGAGGACGTCTCCGGGGTCCTCTTCGTGGGCCACGAGGCTGCGGGAGCCGGAGGTGGCGACGTGCGGACCCTGGCGCTCGACGTGCGCAACCGGATGCCGGCGGACCGGCCCGGAGTGGCCGCGATCGTGGGAGCCGCCGGTGGAAAGCCGTCGGTGGTCGTGGCGGTCAACGACGCCGGCCGCGCGGCGGGGATCTCCGCCAACACCCTGGTGCGAGCCGCCTCGGCAGTGCTCGGCGGCAAGGGCGGCGGCAAGGACGACGTCGCGCAGGGTGGCGGGGCGGACGCGTCCCGGACCGGTGAGGCCGTGGCCGCCATCCGGCAGGCGCTGGTCTCTGCCCGGCCGGGTGGCTGACCAGGATGGCAGCTGACCCGCCCGCGGACCTGGCCGGCGTACGCGTCGGTCTGGACCCGGGGGACGCCCGCATCGGCGTCGCCAGCAGCGATCCCCACGGGATCCTCGCCACCCCGGTGGAGACCGTGCAGCGCGGCGAGGGCGACCTCGACCGGCTCGCTGCGCTGGTCGAGGAGCTGGGAGCGGCCCGCGTGTACGTGGGCCTGCCGAGGTCGATGAGCGGGGGTGAGGGGCCTTCGGCCGCTAAGGTTCGAACGTTCGCGCGTGAGCTGTCCACCCGGGTCCACCCGGTCCCGGTGCGGCTCTGCGACGAACGCCTGAGCACCGTGACCGCCGAGGGGCAGCTGCGCGCCCAGGGCCGCAAGGGCAAGAAGCGGCGTGCCGTGGTCGACCAGGCTGCAGCCGTCGTGATCCTGCAAGGAGCTCTCGAGCGGGAACGGCAGACCGGCCGAGTCGCCGGTGAGCCGGTCCCGGCCGGGGCCACGAGCGACTAGGACGGATGCGTTGAGCAACTACCTCGAAGGCGACGATCGTCACGACGAGGAACCGCACGAGGAGGCGCTCGACGAGGACGTCCCTGACGGCGAGCACGCCGAGGAGTACGAGTACGTCGACGAGCCCGAGCCGCGCCGCCGTCGGCGCGGACGTGGCTGCGTGCCGGTGCTGGTGGTGTTGGCGATCCTCCTCGGTGGTGGCTGGTACGGCGGACGGCTGGCCTACGACGAGATCACCTCGCGGTTCGCACCTGCGCCGGACTACGCCGGGCCGGGTGATGGCTCCGTGGTCTACGAGGTCAAGCAGGGTGCAACCTCCACCGCGATCGGTCGCGACCTCAAGGAGGCAGGGGTGGTGAAGAGCGTCGACGCGTTCGCCGAGGCTGCTCGCGAGGAGGAGAAGTCGCGCAACATCCAGGTCGGCTACTACGAGCTGCAGAAGAAGATGAAGGCGAGCGAGGCCCTCGCGGTGCTGGTCGACCCCGCCAACCTGGTGCAGAGCCTGGTGGTGGTGCCCGAGGGGGCGCGCGTGCGCCAGGTCGTGGACAGCATCGTGGCGAAGACCGACATCACCCGGAAGGCCGTGACGCAGGCGCTCGCGGACACCGACGCCATCGGGCTGCCTGCCGAGGCCAAGGGCAACCCCGAGGGCTTCCTCTTCCCGGCCACCTACACGGTGCCGCCCAAGCAGACCGCCGTCGGCCTGATCAGCCAGATGGTCGCCAAGAGCGTGGAGGTGGAGAAGTCGCTCGACCTCGTCGCGCGCTCCGCCGAGCTGGGCCTGACCCCCAAGGAGGTCATCACGGTCGCCAGCATCATCGAGTACGAGGCGAACCGGTCCGAGGACTACCCCAAGGTCGCGCGAGTGCTCTACAACCGGCTCGACAAGGGGATGGCGCTGCAGCTGGACTCGACCGTCTCCTACGTGAGCAAGCGCAAGGGTGACGTGTGGACCACCGCCGAGGAGCGGTCCAACAACTCGCTCTACAACACCTACGTGCACACGGGTCTGCCACCTGGACCCATCGGCTCCCCGGGTGAGGAGACGATCACCGCGGCGCTGGAGCCTGCCGAGGGCGACTGGCTGTTCTTCGTGCCCGACTACGAGGAGGAGACGACCCGGTTCTCCGTCACGCTGGAGGAGCACAACAAGTGGGTCGAGAAGCTCCGGGAGTACTGCCGCTCCAGCGAGGACTGCTAGGGGACCGGTGATGCGCTGCGCCGTGCTCGGCTCGCCGATCGCCCATTCGCTCTCGCCTGCCCTGCACCGGGCGGCGTACGCCGCGCTCGGGCTGGACTGGACCTACGACGCGATCGAGGTCGATTCCCTCGGCCTGGAGGCGTTCCTCGCCTCCCTCGACGAGCACTGGCGCGGTCTGTCCCTGACGATGCCGCTCAAGCGGACCGTGGTGCCGTTGGTCGACGACCTCGACGGGTGGGCGCGACTCTCGGGGGTGGCCAACACGGTGACGCTCGACGCGGGCCGGCGCCGTGGTCACAACACCGACATCCCCGGTGCCGTGGCCGCGGTGCGCGAGCGCGTCCCGGGTCCGGTGCGCTCCGCAGTGGTGCTCGGAGGAGGGGCGACCGCAACCTCGGTGCTGCTCGCCCTCGCCGAGCTCGGTTGCACCACGGCAACGCTGCTCGTGCGCGAACCGGCGCGCGCACAGGAGACCGTGACCGCGGTGGCGGCACATCCGCGGGCACCCGCGCTGTCAGTGGCCCCGCTGGACCGGGCCGAGCAGCTGTCGGGTGACCTCGTCGTGTCCACGATCCCGGCCCAGGCCCAGACCCCCGCGCTCGTCGCCGCGTGCAGCTCGGTCCCGGCAGTCTTCGAGGTGACCTACGAGCCCTGGCCGACGCCGCTCGCCCGGTCCGCCCAGAGCTCGGAGCGGAACCTGGTCGGTGGGCTCGACCTGCTGGCCCACCAGGGCGCTCTGCAGGTCGAGCTGATGACCGGACGCAGCGTGTCCGTGGACCTCCTCCGCGAGGCAGGGTCGGAAGAACTGGCGCGCAGGGCTGTGCAGAACGCACCGGGTGATGGCTGAGCATCGCCTAGCCTCGGGCCCATGCACTGGCTCCTGGCTGTTCCGCTGACGGCCCCGCACCTCCAGGCCGCCCTTGTGTGCCTGGTGCTGTGCACCGCACTGGGCGCCATGGCGCCGCAGGTCATCGCACGGCTCCCCGAGCCCGCGGCCCCGTCGGAGACGGCCGCAGACGAGGCGGGCGCCGAGGGCGAGAGCACCTCGTTCGGCCACAACCTCGCTCCGGCGGGTTCCAAGGAGCCCTACGCAGACATCGCCGCGCTGCCGCACCTCGCGCTCTGGTTGGCCGCGGGGTCCGGCCTGGTCGGGGCCTCGTTCGGGCTGGTGATCGGCTGGGCGGGGGCGTTGGTCTACCTGGTTCCGCTGGTGCCGATCGGCGTCGTGCTGCTGCTCATCGACTGGCGCACCACCCTGCTCCCCAACGCGATCATCCACCCGACCTACGGCCTTCTCGCCGTGCTGATCCCACTGGCCGCGCTGATCGACGGTGACCTCGGGTCCCTCTACCGGGCCGGCTGGGGATGGCTCGTCATCGGTGGCTGGTTCTGGCTGTTCTGGTTCCTGTTCGGCGCCTGGGGCTTCGGCGACGTACGGCTCTCCCGGGTCCTGGGGCCCGCGCTCGGCTACCTCGGCTGGTCCTACCTGCTCATGGGCCTCGGGCTGATGGTTTTCGCCGGTGGCATCGGCGGGGTGGTGCTGGCCTTGGTCAAGCGCAGCCTGCGCCGCCGCTTCCCCTACGGCCCGTTCATGCTGGTCGGTGCCGCCCTCGCGGTGCTGGTCGGCCCGTGGCTGGCTCGCGGTCTCGGCTACTGACGGCCATCGCCGGCGCAGTCCCGCGTGCGTGAAAGACTGACGACATGCTGCGCTGGCTCACGGCAGGGGAGTCCCACGGCCCCTCACTCACCGCAATCCTCGAGGGACTGCCTGCGCACGTGCAGGTGACCTCCGACGACATCTCCGACGCTCTCGCCCGGCGACGCCTCGGCTACGGCCGTGGGGCCCGGATGAAGTTCGAGCAGGACCAGGTGCGGATCACCGGCGGCATCCGCCACGGACGCACGCAGGGTGGCCCCGTCTCGATCGAGGTCGGAAACACCGAGTGGCCCAAGTGGGAGCAGGTGATGTCGGCCGATCCGGTCGACCAGGACGCCCTCGACGCCATGGCCCGCAACGCACCCCTGACCCGGCCTCGTCCAGGGCACGCCGACCTGGTCGGCATGCAGAAGTACGACTTCGAGGAGGCCCGGCCGATCCTCGAACGCGCCTCGGCCCGCGAGACCGCTGCCCGGGTCGCGCTGGGACGGGTCGCCTCGGCCTTCCTGGAGCAGGCCACGGGTGCCCGGATGGTCTCCCACGTCGTGGAGCTCGGCGGCGTGCGCGCTCCCGTCGGCTCGGTGCCGACAGCCGATGACGTCTCCCACCTCGACGAGGACCCCGTTCGCTGCCTTGACCCGGACGCCTCGAAGCTGATGGTGGAGCGGATCGACCAGGCCCACAAGGAGGGCGACACGCTCGGCGGGGTGGTCGAGGTCGTCGTGCACGGCCTCCCGCCCGGGCTCGGCTCGCACGTGCACTGGGACCGCCGTCTGGACGCGCGCCTGGCCGGGGCCCTGATGGGCATCCAGGCGATCAAGGGCGTCGAGGTCGGCGACGGGTTCGAGCTCGCGGCCACGCCCGGCTCGCAGGCCCACGACGAGATCGTCACCGAGGACGGTGCGTTGCGGCGTACGTCGGGGCGCTCGGGCGGCACCGAGGGGGGCATGTCCACCGGCGAGGTTCTCCGCGTCCGGGCCGCGATGAAGCCGATCGCCACGGTGCCGCGCGCCCTGCGCACCGTTGACGTGGCCACCGGCGAGGCCACGGTGGCCCACCACCAGCGTTCGGACGTGTGCGCCGTGCCCGCGGCGGGGATCGTCGCCGAGGCGATGGTCGCACTGGTGCTGGCCGACGCCGTGCTCGAGAAGTTCGGCGGTGACTCGGTGGGTGAGACCCGGCGCAACGTCGAGAGCTACCTGTCCACGCTGAGGTTCAGGTGAGCCGACCCAGACTGGTCCTCGTCGGCACCATGGGAGCGGGCAAGAGCGCCGTCGGGCGCCGCCTCGCCAGGGCGTGGGGGGTCGGCTTCCGGGACACCGACCACGACGTGGAGCACCGTGAGGGCAGGTCGGTCTCCGACATCTTCGTCGACTCCGGGGAGGAGCACTTCCGCGCGCTGGAGCGCGCCGCTGTGGCCGCCGCGCTGGAGACGCACGACGGGGTGCTCGCCCTCGGAGGTGGCGCCGTCCTCGACGAGTCGACCCGCGCGCTCCTGGCCGGTCATCGGGTGGTCTTCCTGCGGGTGGGACTCAGCGACGCCGCCAAGCGCGTCGGCCTCGGCGTCTCGCGGCCACTGCTGCTCGGCAACGTCCGCGGCCGGATCAAGCAGCTGATCGACGAGCGCACGCCGGTCTACGAGGCAGTGGCCACCGATGTCGTCGACACCGACGGCGTGACGCTCGACGAGGTGGTCGCCCGCGTGCGCGCCGCGGTCGAGACGGAGGAAGGCGCGGATGCCTGAGAGCGCACCTACCAGGATGCACGTGGGCGGGGCATCGCCCTACGACGTGGTGGTCGGTCACAGCGTGCTCAGCGAGGTCGGCCGGCTGCTGGGTCCGGGCGTCCGCCGGGTCGCGGTATGCCATCCCGAGCAGCTGCGACACCTCGCCGATCGGGTCGTCGCCGCGCTGGGCGAGGACACAACGGTCCTGCACCTCGTGCTGCCGCAGGGTGAGGCGGCCAAGAGCGCCGAGGTGGCGGTGGACGCGTGGGAACAGCTCGGGCAGGCCGGGTTCACCCGCTCCGACGCGGTCATCACGGTCGGGGGCGGGGCCACCACGGACATGGGCGGGTTCATCGCCGCGACCTGGCTGCGCGGGGTTCCCGTCGTGCACGTGCCCACGACCCTGCTGGCCATGGTGGACGCCGCCGTGGGAGGCAAGACCGGGATGAACACCGGAGCCGGCAAGAACCTGGTCGGCTCCTTCCACGAGCCGGCGGGCGTCGTGTGCGACCTCGACGTGCTGGCGACTCTCCCGGCGCTCGAGCTGATCGCGGGGCTGGGCGAGGTCGTCAAGGCGGGCTTCATCGCCGACCCCGAGATCCTGTCCCTGGTCGAGCAGGACCCGAAAGCCGCCACCGACCCGAGCGGCCCGGTGCTCCGGGAGCTGGTCGAGCGGGCGATCCGCGTCAAGATCGACATCGTGGTCGGCGACCTGCGCGAGCAGGGCGGCAGTGAGGGACACCCAGGTCGCGAGACGCTCAACTACGGCCACACGCTGGCGCACGCCGTCGAGAAGGGCACCGGGTACGCCGTGCGGCACGGGGAGGCCGTCGCGCTCGGCATGGTGTTCGTCGCCGAGCTCGCCCGACTCTGCGGCCGGCTCGACGACGCTACGGCGAAGCGGCACACCGAGGTGCTGGCCTCGGTCGGTCTGCCCACGCGCTTTGCGGACCTGTCCCTGGACCCGCTGCCCTTCGCAGAGGTGCTTGCCACCATGCGGGTGGACAAGAAGTCGCGTGGCGACGACCTGCGGTTCGTGGTGCTCGACGCCCTGGCGCGCGCGGCGATCCTCACCGCACCGGACGAGGCGGACCTGCGGGCGGCGTACGACCACCTGGGCGGGGTGTCGGCGTGAAGGTCCTCGTCCTCAACGGACCCAACCTGGGCCGGCTCGGTCGTCGCGAGCCGGAGATCTACGGCAGCACGACGTACGCCGAGCTGGTCGAGCTGTGCCGCGCCTGGGGCGCGGAGGTCGGCCTGGACGTCGACGTGCGGCAGACCAACCACGAGGGCGAGCTGCTCGACTGGCTCAACGAGGCAGCCGACGACCGCACTCCGGTCGTGCTCAACGCGGCCGCCTGGACGCACTACTCCTACGCCCTGCACGACGCCTGCGCACAGCTCACCGCTCCGCTCGTGGAGGTGCACATCAGTGATCCGAAGAACCGGCCCGAGGAGTTCCGGCACCACTCCGTGGTCACGGCCCACGCCGCCCGCGAGATCATCGGCCAGGGCGTCGACGGATACCGTCAGGCGTTGGTCTTCCTCGCCGGCGGCTGAGGGCTTGCCTCTCGGATCCCGTTATCTCGGAGGCGGTCCGGGGTACTCGTCTCGGGCTCGGGCTGACACCGAGCCGGACCGAACAGAAGGACGTGTTGGAGTTCAGGCACAGCGAGGAGCCCCCGATGCAGGTCGATCCCGTGACGCTGCACCTCCGGGACCCTCTGCTCGGTGACGTCGCCCGGCGTGCGGGTGAGGCCGCTGCTGCGCCCGGTCCCGACGGCGCCGCTCCCGACCTGGACGCAGCGCTCGACCTCGCGCGCACGCTCGGCGATCTGCTGCCCCACCCCGGCGGCGGTGCCACCCTGACGCTCTGGTCGGCGCTGGCCACCCTGGGTGCCGCGGACCTGACCCTGGCCCGCGTCGTCGAGCCTCACCTCGACGCGCTGGCGATCCTCGCCGAGGCCGACCGGGAGCGCCAGCCTGGTCCGTCCCGACAGCCTCGGGATGCCACCTGGGGCGTCTTCGCCGCCGAGGGACCCGGCGGCCGGCTGCATGCCACCTGCTCGGCAGGGTCCTGGACGCTGACCGGGCACAAACCGTGGTGCTCGCTGGCCGACCGGGTCAGTCACGCCCTGGTGACCGCGTGGCTGGACGACGAGCGACGCGGCCTGTTCGTGGTCGACCTCGGGCACCCAGGGGTGCGTGCCACGCGCGGTGAGGTGCCGTGGGCCGCCCGGGGGCTGACCCAGGTGCGCAGCACCGGGCTCGACCTGGACGCCGCAGCGGCGACGCCAGTGGGGGAGCCCGGCTGGTACCTCGCCCGGCCCGGGTTCGCCTGGGGCGGCATCGGCGTCGCGGCGGTCTGGTACGGCGGTGCCGTCGCCGTGGCGCGCCGACTGCGACAGGCCGCACTGAGCCGGGTGCCCGACCAGATCGCGCTGGCCCATCTGGGCGGCGTCGACGTCGCGCTTGCGCGGGCGCGTTCGGTCCTGGTGCTCGCGGCAGACGTCGTCGACGGCCCCGTCGACGGCCCGGTCTCCGACCCCGAGGTGGCGAGCAGACTGGCTCTGCGCGTGCGCCACGTAGTGGCCGACGCAGCCGAGGAGACCCTGGAGCGGGCGGGGCATGCTCTGGGGCCCGGGCCGCTGGCCCACGAGGAGGAGCACGCCCGCCGGGTCGCCGACCTGAGCCTCTACCTGAGACAACATCACGCCGAGCGCGACGCGGCCGCGCTCGGAGCGACCCTCTTGGAACCAGCCGCGAGAGGAGAGTGGTCATGGTGGTGAGCACCTACGAGCAGCGGGGCTTCACGAGTCTCGGCCCGGGCACCCCGGCAGTGGTGTGGCGACGTCATCCGGAATGGGGCTCGGCCGAGCCGCTGACCCTGGACGGGTACGCGCGCCTGGTCGTGCTGGCGGCGCACCCCGACGACGAGACGCTGGGGGCCGGGGGACTGGTCGCGACCGCGGTCGGTGCCGGCACCGAGGTCCTCATCGTGTGCGCCACCGACGGTGAGCAGAGCCATCCCGACTCACCGACGCTGACTCCCACCGAGCTGGGGCCGCTCCGGGCCGAGGAGGGCCGCGCCGCTGCGGCCACCCTCGGTGTCTCCGACCTCCGTCGGCTCGAGCTCCCCGACGGCGGGGTGGCTGATCACGAGGACCTGCTGGCGACACGCCTGGTCGACCTGGTGGGTGACGGTCGCCGCACCGTGATCGTGGCGCCTTGGCGGCGCGACGGTCACCCGGACCACGAGGCCGCCGGTCGGGCGGCCGCAGTGGCGGCACGTCGTACCGGCGCCGACCTGTGGGAGTACCCCGTGTGGTTCTGGCACTGGGGCAGCCCCGACGAGGCCCCCTGGCCCTCGCTGCACCCGTTCCACCTCGAGGCAGAAGCGCTTCGGGCCAAGGCGTCCGCGGTGCAGGCCCACACCAGCCAGGTGCGTCCGCTCTCGGCTCTCGAGGGGGACGAGACCCTGCTCGGCCCGGAGCTGCTCGCCCACTTCGCCGACTCCCCGGAGCACTTCTTGCGGACCCCCTCGGCGGAGTGCCCGGACGACTCCCTCGACCGCCTGCACCGCAACGAGAGCGACCCGTGGGGCACCGAGTCGCGGTGGTACGAGCAGCGCAAGCGTGACCTGGTCCTGGCGATGCTGCCCCGGCCGATGTTCGACCGGGTGCTGGAGCTGGGATGCTCCACCGGCGCCCTCGCGGAGGCGCTCACGGCCAGGGCCCGCAAGGTCACCGCCGTCGACAGGTCCTCTGCCGCACTGGCTGCGGCTCGCCGCAGGTTCGAGGACGACGACCGGGTGCAGGTCACCGAGCTCGACGTGCCGCACCAGTGGCAGCCGGACGCGACCTTCGACCTGTGCGTCGTCTCCGAGATGGGCTACTTCCTCAGCCCCGCCGACCTGGACCTGCTCGTGGACCGGGTGGTGGGCTCCCTGGAGCCGGAGGGCGTCGTGGTGCTGTGCCACTGGCGCCACCGCGTCGAGGGTTGGGTGCTGGACGCTGAGCAGGTGCATGCCGCCTTCGAGGACAAGCGGATCCCGCCGCTCAGCGCCACCTACAGCGACCGCGACTTCGAGATCCGGGTGCACGCAAGAGACGACGGCTGGCCGGACCCGTTGCGGTGATGGCGAAGTGAGGCGCCCGGCGCCGGTGGACGTGGTCCACGTAGTCGTCCCGGCGCGAGACGAGGCCGAGTTCCTGCACCGTCACCTCCGGTCCGTCCACGCCGCCGCGACGTCGGTCCGTCGTGCCTCGCCCGGGCTCCGCGTGCGGGTTACCGTCGTGCTGGACTCCTGCACGGACGACTCCGCGCAGGTGGTCGCCGAGTACCCGTGGCTGGACGTCCTCGAGCTGCAGTCAGGCGTGGTGGGCGAGGTGCGTGCCTGCGGGGTGGAGCGGGCTCGCGGCACAGCGCTCGGGACGGATTCCTCGCGCGTGTGGATCGCCTGCACGGACGCGGACACCGTGGTGCCCCCGACCTGGTTGAGCGAACAGCTGCGTCTGGCCGGGCAGGGGCACGGGCTGGTCATCGGTACCGTCCACCCCGACCCCGCGGACGTCTCGCCCGAGGTCTTGCGACTGTGGCGGACCCGCCACAGCCTTGTCGACGGGCACGAGCACGTGCACGGCGCCAACCTGGGGTTCACCCTGGCGGCATACGACGCAGCCGGCGGTTTCCCGCTCGTCCGCACGGCGGAGGACGTCGGACTCGTCGCCCGGATGCGGCAGGCCGAAGTGCCATGGTGCTCCACCGCGCGCACCCAGGTCGTGACCTCCGGCCGGCGGCTGGGACGTGCGCCGCACGGCTTCGCCGGCTATCTGGGCAGGCTGGCGACCGAGGCCGCAGCTGTTCTCTCCTGAGCGGGGCTCATCGGCTCGTGCGGAGCTTCTCCTCGAGGAAGGCGAGCACCCGGTCCACGCCCGCCTGCTGGCGGTGGGTGGTGAGCGTCGAGTGCTTCACGCCGTCGAACTCGACCCGGATGAAGGCGTCCCCGAGCTCGCGGGCCAAGGTCTCGAAGCGCTTGCCCACCATGGGGTCGGACTTGTAGCGCAGGCCGAGCACCTGGCAGCCGCCCGCGGCGCGGGCCTTGACCGCAGCCAGGTCCGAGGGGCTCAGGTTGAGGTCTGCGGACCGGCCTGGGCTGACCGCGAACGGCACCGACGGCTGGGCCAGGACGGGTGCTGCGACCGAGGTGTCCACCATCATTGCGAGGGCGAAACCCCCGGTGAAGCACATGCCGATCGCGCCCACGCCTGGGCCGCCGAGCTCGTCGTGGAGCTCCCGGGCCAGGCTTCGCAGCCAACCTGCGACGGGCGTGGTCACCCCGGTGGCGAGCTTGGTGAACTCGTTGCTGACACAGACCTGGCGGAAGGCGCTCGTGACGCTGCGTGGCCCCAGGGGTGCACCCGGCGTGCCGAACAGGTGCGGCATCACGACCGTGAAGCCGGCCTCGACCACCTCCTCGCCGAAGCCGATGACGTCCGGCGTCATTCCCGGGATCTCGTGGATCACGACGACGCCCGGTCCGGTGCCCTTGCGGTACGTCGGATGGCTGACCCCCGCGAACGAGTGCTGCGCGCGGGTCCAGGTCTCGAGCTGGGTCATGCGGGTGATCCTGCCACCGACCCCCGCGGGTCCCTGTGCAAGGCTTCGGCGGGTGAAGGCCTTCCGCTGTCGTACGTGCGACAACTCGCTGCACTTCGAGAACTCTGTCTGCGTCTCCTGCGGATCCCGGCTGGGGTACTCCCGGATCGAACGAGCGATCGTCCCGATGGACGAGAACGGCCGCTACGTCGATGCCTCGGGCGACGCCTGGTTCGTGTGTCGCAACCTCAAGCTGTCGGGTTGCACCTGGCTCACCCCGGACGAGGGTGGGCAGTGCTTCAGCTGCGACCTGACCCGGACCCGGCCCAACGACGACGACGCCACCGGGCTGGCGAACTACCCGGCGGCCGAGCGCGCCAAGAGGCGCCTGGTCTTCGAGCTGGACACCCTCGGCTTCCCGGTCGTGGACAAGGTCACCGACCCGGACAACGGTCTCGCCTTCGACCTGCTCAGCAGCGTCGAGGAGAACGTGACCATCGGGCACGCCAACGGGCTGATCACGATCGACCTCGCGGAGAGCGAGGTCGCGCACCGGCTCAAGATCCGGGAGAAGCTCGGCGAGCCCTACCGCACGATGCTCGGCCACTTCCGCCACGAGGTCGGTCACTACTACGAGTGGCAGCTCGTCCGCGAGGATGACCTCCTCGCCGAGTGCCGGAAGCTCTTCGGCGACGACACCCTGGACTACCAGGGGGAGATCGACCGGCACTACGCCGATGGGCCGCCGCCGGGCTGGGAGTCGTCGTACATCTCCAGCTACGCGACGATGCACCCCTACGAGGACTTCGCCGAGACGTGGGCGCACTACATGCACATCTGCGACACGATCCAGACCGCGTCCGAGTACGGCCTGGCCACAGTCGGCACGGTCACGTCGTTCACGCACTTCCGCGACGTGGTCGTCGGGATCTGGGTGCCGCTGAGCGTCGCGCTCAACATGATCAACCGGAGCATGGGCCACGAGGACCTCTACCCGTTCGTGATCCCGGACACTGTGCTCGACAAGCTCGAGTTCGTCTCCGGGCTCGCCCCCGACAGCTGAGCCCGAGGCCTCAGCTGCGTTGCAGGTACTTCTTGATGCAGTGCACGACGCCCTGACGCTCCGCGAAGGCGTTGAAGTCGCCCAGGGCGTGCACCTCGAAGCCGTGCTCGGCCCACAGGTCGGCCATGGTCTCGTCGATCGTCGCGAGGGCCGCCTTCTCCCCGTGACCGAACGTCGGCAGGTAGACGTGGCGGCCGTGCTCGGGGCTGTTCTCCACCAGGCAGTTGTTCCAGGTGATGTGGTGCCACTTGCGCACGGTGACCGGGGAGGCGGGTTCGGCGCCCGCGGCCCGCAGCTCGGCCACGGCCGGCCCGAGGTCCTCGTTGCCGGGTTGCGTCGCGAGCTCGATCAGCCGATCGAACGGCAGCTGCTGGGTGACCGTGGGCCAGTGCACCAGCGGGTTGCGGTGCACGACCAGCCCTTCTGCGGTGAGAGCGTCCGCCATGGCGTCGTACACCTCGGGCAGCGCCCAAGGACTGGTGCTTCCCAGGAGGTCGTCGGCGAGCGTGGGATCGCCTACGAGGACGTGGAAGCGACCGTCCTCGGCCGTGCCCACCAACGTGACGAACATGTCGATGTGGAAGATCGGCTGGTAGGTCCCCGCTCCGTCACCCACCACGTCGAGATGGAAGCCGGCTGCGGAGCGTGATCCGCGCAGTGGTGGAAGCGGGATCTCCCGCGCCGTTCCGAGCAGCACGAGCCGGCGAGTCCGGTCGACGTAGTCGGAGAAGAGCTGGGTGGCGAACGCCGCGGGCAGGGTGCCCTCCGGCGGCTCCACGGGAGGACGTCGGCCGGCGAGAAGTGCGAGCGTGTCGGCGAAGTAGTCGCGGCCCAGCAACCAGAAGTCGTCACCGACCAGGCAGTTGCCTCCCTGGAAGATCAACGGAGCCTGTTGGCTGCGGAACGCGAGAGTGTCGCTGACCGCGTCCGCGATCAGCGCATCTCCCGCGCGAGGGAACTCCCACGGCTCCAGCAGGTAGGTGCTGTCGTCCGCCACGTCGGTGAGCGCGAGGTAGCCGTCCTCGGCCCAGTCGGTGAAGCTCACGTACTCCGGCAGCGCGACCAGGTCGACCGATCCGGGCGAGTGCCCGGCCTCGTCGAACCACGCGGTGATCTGGTCCCGGACGCTCGTGGAGTGCACCACCACGAAGCGGGTGCCGGGCCGCAGCGCGGCGATGACCGAGCGGTACCCGGCCGAGAGGGCCGGGTCGGCCACCGCCCACGCGGGGAAGCAGAACATGATCTGCTCGATCGACCCGTCGTACGACGAGACCAGCCGGGGCTCCTGCAGACCGGGAATCGCCTCGCGTCGAGCCAGCAGCCCGCCGGACAACCGACGAAGCCGCGGTTCATCGCCCGCGCGACGGTCCGTCTCGGTGCGCCGGTGAGCGGGGGCGTCAGGCACGAGCTGGTCGTACAGGGTCCTGGCGATCATGGCGTTCTCCGAGGTCGGCCGGCGTGGAAACACCAGCCTCACCCGCGCCGCCGCCGTCGGCAAGACCTGCTGCCCGGCGGCGACGCGCGGGAGGCGTCAGCCAGGCAGCGAGCCCAGCATCCTCTCGGCGAGCGGGCCGGAGGAGGCCGGGTTCTGACCCGTGAACAGGTCTCGGTCGACGACCACGTGCTGCGTCCAGGGGTCGGCTTCCTCGAACTCGATCCCGAGCTCGACGAGCCGGTCCTGCAGCAGCCAGGGAGCGTTGTCGGCCAGTCCCGCCTGCGTCTCCTCGGCGTTGGTGAACGCCGTGGCGCGGTAGCCGGCGAACGGCGAGGTGCCGTCGGCGCCTGCGGTCGCGAGGAGAGCGGCCGGTGCGTGGCAGACGATGCCGAGCGGCTTGCCCGAGGCGAGCGTGTCGGCGAGCAGCCGGCCGGACACCTCGTTGACCGACAGGTCCTCCATCGGGCCGTGGCCGCCGGGGTAGAACACAGCCGCGTAGTCGCCGAGGTCGACGTCCTCGAGCCGCAACGGCTGCTGCAGCTCGTCGATCTCGCCGAGCTCCTTCTCGATCTGGTCGGCGTTCTCCTGCCCGCCGTTGGCGTCTGCGGCGAGGCTGGCCCGGTCGACGGTGGGTACGACGCCTCCGGGGGTCGCGATGCTGACGTCGTGGCCGGCGCCGGTGAACACCCGGTGCGGCGCGACGAGCTCCTCGGCCCAGAATCCGGTCGGGTGCTCGGTGCCGTCCTTCTGGGTCCAGTGGCGTGCTCCGGTGACGACGAAGAGGATCGAGCTCACGTGTTCTCCTGGTGCTGATGGGGGGTGTCCGGCGTACTCCCGGTCCAACAGCCTGACCCCGTGACTATTCCGGTGGGCTGGGCGGACCACGCAGCCCCAGGCTCAGGTGATCCGGGCGCGCAGGGACGGTACGCCGTCACCGCTGAGGTCGTCGCAGGCGGGGGCGCGGCCGGTGGCGGCCAGGAGCAGGGACATCAGCGGGCCCTCGACCAGCGGGCCGGTGCCGTGCGACCAGTCCCGGTCGGTGGCCCGGAGCGTGAGCCCCTCGATGCGGCTCTTCGTGCCGATCAGGGCGTTGCTGCCCTTGTAGAAGTCGAGCACCGACTTCACGGCGTCATCAGGGTAGGCATGGGTGATTCCCAGAGGGCGCCGGATGTCCTCGGCGTGCACGAGCGTCTCGCCCAGCCAGGAGAGCTTGGGTCCGGGAGGTGAGGAGGTCGAGCTCTGCTGTGCCCGGAAGTTGGCCAGGGTCTCGCCGGGGGAGTCGCCGCGGTGCCGCTCGATGCCGCGGGAGGCGAACTTCGGGAAGTTGAATCCGGAGCCCACGAATCCGGCGAAGAACTTCGGCGGGGTCATCGCGGCGGTGGAGGTCATGTGCGCCAGCACGTCCTCGACGCTCCAGCCTGCGCACAGCGAGGGCGTCCTCCAGGTGGCAGGGTCGAGCTCGGCCAGGTCGTCGGCAAGGGCGCCGCGTTCGGCGGCGATCGTCGTCCACATCTCGGTCATGAGTTCGACCCTAGACCCACTGAGTGCCACGTCATGGACGGAAACCCAGAACGTGGTCTGGTACCGCCGGGGAGGCGACCGCGCCCGCGGAGGAGCCCATGAGCCGAGCGGATCTGGACTGCGTGTGCGACCTGCCGTCGAGCTCAAGGCGCGCTCTCGGCTAGGTGGCCTGGAAGAGCACGGCAGTCAGCCGCTGGGGCTGTGGCTTCGGTGGTCAGTGAACGGCGTGGGAACGCTGCTGGTATGACTGCATCCATGTCGTCCTCCGGCCCGTCCCTTGGCCCGTCCTCCGATATCCCGGAGGACGGGCCTCGTTCCGATGATGGCGAGACCTGGCCCAGCCAGGAGCTCATCGACTCCTTCCTCGGCACCGGCTTCGACTTCGAGCTGAGGCTGGGTGAGCACACCCCGATCCCGGCCGACGATCCGCTGGCCGCCGAGAGGGCCCGCCAGTTCCGCGACGTCCTGGGTCTGTTCTGCACCGGAGTGACCGTCGTGACGTCCATGTCGACCAGCGGCCCGGTGGGCATGACCTGCCAGTCCTTCTCGAGCGTCTCGCTGGAGCCGCCGCTGGTGATGTTCTGCCCGGCCAGGACCTCCCGGGCATGGCCGCTCATGCGCGCGGCCGGGTTCTTCTGCGTCAACATCCTCGACGCCGGCCAGCGCGAGCTGTCCAACGTGATGGCCACCAAGGGCTCGGAGAAGTTCGACGGCCTCGGCTGGACCGCAGCCGGCACGGGCGCTCCCGTGATCGACGGGGTGCTCGGTTACGTCGACTGCGCGATCGAGAGTGTCCACGAAGCCGGTGACCACTACATCGTGGTGGGGCGCGTCAAGGAGCTCGCCGTGGGAGACGGCCACGGGGGCAGGCGAGATCCTGCGACACCCCTGCTGTTCCACCGCGGCGCCTACACCCAACCGGAGTAGTCCTCTGGCAGGCTCGGCCCATGGCCGAGGAGCGTGCGACCGCCGACTTCGCCGAACGGGCCGTCCGGCGCTTCCTGCTGCTGTGCGAGAGCCCGCGGACGCAGCGTCGGGTGCTCGCGCTGGTCCGGGGGAGCGTCAGCAACGCCGGTGCGGGTCGCCGGTTCTACGCCCTGGTCAACCGGCTGGTGCTCAACCCGGTCGCCCGCGCCAGCGGCGTCAACGCCTCGGCCGTGCGGCTGGAGCTGGTGGGTTCCCAGCTGATCGGGTTGGCGATGATCCGCTACGTCCTCAAGGTCGAGCCGATCGCCTCCCTGGACATCGACGAGCTCGTGCCGCTGGTCACGCCGCCGCTGCGCCAGGCGTTGACGGGTGGGCGGGAAGAGGTCGTGACGTGCGGATGCCGCGAGGACCTGGTCGCCGTGCCGTGGTGAGCAGGAGGCCTTCGCCCGGCCGACGGTGACCACCACGTCCCGGTTTCGAGACGACGCCTCGGCGCCTGTGGATTGTCGTTCGACTGCTCAGTCGGTCCGGGCCACCCTGAGCGCATGGACGAGACCCTGCCGATCGAGAGCGGCGCAGCCGCCCTTCCGAGCGACCGACCGTTCACCCGGGCCACGGCCCGAGCGGCCGGGGTGGAGCGCGCCGCCCTGGACCGGATGATGCGCGCCGGGTCCGTGCGCCGGCTGCTACGCGGGGTGTACGCCGACGCGACCGTGCCCGACACCCGGGAGCTCCGGGCAGCGGCGGCGGCGCTCGTCGCCGACCCGGACCACGTGGTGGTGGACCGGACGGCCGCCTGGGTGCACGGCGTTGACGTTGCTCCGCTGTTGCCCGCCGGTCCGGTGCCGCTGGACACAGTCATGCAGAGCGCCAGCGGGCGCAGATCCCGCCGCAGCACCCGGCAGCTGGCAGCCCACGACGTGGAGCGGATCGACGGGTTGCTGGTCACCTCCCCGCTGCGGACCGCTCTCGATCTGGGTCGGTCCGTGTCTCCCGCCCTCGCACTGGGGGCCATGGACGGGCTGCTGGCCGGTGGCACGTTCACCCACGCGCAGCTGCTCGCGGAGGTCTCGCGACTCGGTGGTCTGCCCGGGGCCCCGCAGCTCCGGCGCCTCGCTGTCCAGGTGGACGCCCGCTCCCTGGGCGCGGCGGAGTCGGCCCTGCGACTGCACTGGCACGAGGCACGCCTGCCGACCGCGATCCCCGGTCTGCCCGTGAGTGCGGCTGGGCGGTTGGTGCGGCTGAGCCTGGGTGTCCCGCAACGGCAGTTCGGTGCGGTGCTCGCGGGACAGGTCGCGGCGGCCGACCTGGTGGCGCTGCAGAGCGTCGGCTGGCGGATCGTGGTGCTCAGTGACCATCGGGTGCTGCACACGGATCCCGCCTACTGGGTGGCTCATCTCGAGCGTGAGTTCCACCAACAGCTGCTCGCTCAGACAGGCTGACTGTGACGGGCGGCCGGGAGGCTCCCGAGGGCTAGAGTGCTCGCATGGAGTCGCCCACCGTTGACGAGACCGAGTGGCCACGCGAGTGCCCGACATGCGGAACCGCGCTGCAACGAGGCGTGATCGACTTCGACAAGTCGAACCGCGACTCCGTCGAGCTCGCGCCCGGGGAGATGGTCATGGTCGACTTCTGCCCCAACCCTGACTGCCCGGTCCATCGCGTCGACGAGCAGACCACCGGTGACGGGGACCAGAACGGCTAGCAGCGTCAGGACAGGGCGGCGATCGCGTCGTGGATGCTCAGCGTGCGCTGCGCCGACTCCACATGCAGGTTCTCGATCATCCGACCGTTGTAGGTGACCACGCCGGACCCCTTGCCGTCCTCCCAGGCCTGCAGGATGCCGCGCGCGTCCTCGACGGCCTGCGCTGACGGCGCGAACGCCTCGTTGGCACCCTCGACCTGCCCCGGGTGGATGAGCGTCTTGCCGTCGAAGCCCATCTCGCGACCTTGCCGGCACTCCGCCAGAAAGCCCTCGGTGTCCAACACGTCGTTGTAGACCCCGTCGATGATCGCCTTGCCGGTGGCTCGCGCCGCGAGCAGCGCCAGGGAGAGCCCGGTGAGCAAGGGCTGGCGGCCGGGGACGTGCTCGGCGTAGAGCTCCTTGGCCAGGTCGTTGGTGCCCATCACGAGGACGGTGAGCCGGTCGGCGGCCGCGGCGATCTCCTCGGCATGCAGCATGGCGTACGGCGTCTCCACCATCGCCCAGAGCTTGGTGTGCTCGGGGGCGTCGTGACCGGCCATCGCCTCCACGAGCTCGAGGACCGCGTCGGCGGAGTCGACCTTGGGCACCACGATGGCGTCCGGGCCGGCGGCGCAGGCCGCTTTCAGGTCCTCGGCGTGCCACTCGGTGTCGGCGCCGTTGATCCGGATGGTGAGCTCGCGGTTGCCGTACTCACCGGAGGCGACCGCGGCGCACGCAGCCTCGCGCGCTGCAGGCTTGGCGTCGGGGGCGACCGCGTCCTCGAGGTCGAGGATCAGCCCGTCGCACGGGATCGACTTGGCCTTCTCGAGCGCACGCTCGTTGGAGGACGGCATGTAGAGCACGGACCGCCGTGGACGGAAGGCAGCGTCGGTCACGGGTCAGGCTCCCTTCTCGGTGGCGGAGACGTCGATCGCGTCGTACTGCTTCTTCAGCTCGGGGTCGATCGCGGCCAGCTCGTCGGCGAGCGCAACCATCACCCGGCACTGCTTCACCGAGGCGTCGTCCTCCATCTTGCCGTCGAGCATCACGGCTCCGGTGCCGTCACCCATCGCGGCAATGACGCGGCGGGCGTGCGTGACGTCCTCCACTGACGGGCTGAACACCCGGTTGGCGATGGCGATCTGCTTGGGGTGCAGTGACCAGGCGCCGACGCAGCCCAGCAGGAAGGCGTTGCGGAACTGGTCCTCGCAGGCGACCGTGTCGGCGATGTCCCCGAAGGGGCCGTAGTACGGGAAGATCCCGTGCATGGCGCAGGCGTCGACCATCCGCGCGATCGTGTAGTGCCACAGGTCCTGCTGGTACGTCGTGCGCTGGCCCTCGATGTCACCGTCGGTCGGGTCCTGACGCACGAGGTAACCGGGGTGACCGCCGCCCACGCGAGTGGTCTTCATGCGGCGGTCAGCAGCGAGGTCCGCCGGACCCAGGGAGAGCCCCTGCATCCGCGGGCTGGCCCCGCAGATCTCCTCGATGTTGGCGACGCCGCGGGCGGTCTCCAGGATGGCGTGCACGAGCAGCGGCTTCTCCAGACCGGCCTTGGCCTCCAGTTGCGCCAGCAGCCGGTCGACGTACTGGATGTCCTCGGCGCCCTGCACCTTCGGAACCATGATCACGTCGAGCTTGTGACCGATCTCCGGCACAAGCGTGGTGAGGTCGTCGAGCACCCACGGGGAGTCCAGCGAGTTGATCCGGGTCCAGAACTGGGTGGGCCCGAAGTCGACCTCCTGCCCGATCTTGACCAGCCCCGCACGCGCGGTCTCCTTGTTCTCCGCCTTGACCGCGTCCTCGAGGTTGCCCAGCAGCACGTCGGTGCTGCCCACCATGTCGGGCACCTTCGCGGCCATCTTGGGGTTTCCGGGGTCGAAGAAGTGGATGGCACGTGAGGGCCGGGCAGGGATCTCGCGAACCGGATCGGGTGCTCCGACGGCGAGGGGGGCGAAGAAGTCCTTGGCGCTGCGCATGGCCGGACGCTAGCAGCGTGATCGTCCGACGCGGTATGACGAATCCCACCCACAGCGGACGATCCTCGCCAGCCGGCACCGGCGTCGTTCGCTGCCGAGGCCCACGGCATCCCTAGGTCACTGCGGTCCGGGACCTTTGACACTCCTTCGCGGCCCCCGGTCACCCCTAGCGTCAACGTGACCGAGCAGAAGGAGAGCTGATGAGGAACCTGGTCATCCTCGGCGGTGGCACCGCCGGGACCATCGTCGCCAACAGGTTGCGCCAGAAGCTGGCGGACACCGAGTGGGCCGTCACCGTCGTGGACCGCGACGACGAGCACCACTACCAACCGGGCTACCTGTTCGTGCCCTTCGGCGGTTACCGCCACGACCAGGTGGTGCGCTCCAGGGCAGGGCTCCTCGCCGAGGGCATCGAGCTCGTCATCGGCGACGTCGACCGGGTGGACGCAGAGGGCGACGTCGTCGTCCTGGACGGCGGCCGGGAGCTGCCGTACGACCAGCTCGTCATCGCCACCGGGACCACGCCGCGGCCAGACCAGACGCCTGGGATGCTCGGTCCGGAGTGGCGAAGGAGCATCTTCGACTTCTACACGCTCGACGGCGCCGAGGCGCTGGCCGAGGCGCTCGATCGGTTCGCCGGGGGCCGCCTGGTGGTGCACGTGACCGAGATGCCGATCAAGTGCCCCGTGGCACCACTCGAGTTCACCTTCCTGGTCGAGTCGTGGCTGCGCAAGCACCAGATGCGCGACCGGGTGGAGCTGGTCTACGTGACCCCGCTGGACGGCGCGTTCACCAAGCCCGTGGCCGCCGACCACCTCGGCGGGATGCTCGAGGAGCGCAAGGTGCACGTCGAGCCCGACTTCCTGGTCGAGAGCATCGACCAGGACCGCAAGCTGCTCAGGTCGTACGACGAGCGGGAGATCCCGTTCGACCTGCTGGTGACCGTGCCGCTGAACATGGGCGCCGACTTCGTGGCCCGTTCCGGCCTCGGCGACGAGCTCAACTACGTGCCGGTCGATCCGCACACGCTGCGATCGAAGGCACGCGAGAACATCTTCGCGATCGGCGACGCCAGCGACATCCCCACCTCCAAGGCCGGTTCGGTGGCGCACTTCGCGGCCGACGTCTTCGTGGGCAATTTCCTCCAGCACATCGAGAGGAAGCCGATGACCGGCTCCTTCGACGGGCACGCGAACTGCTTCGTGGAGTCCGGCGACGACAAGGCGCTGCTGATCGACTTCAACTACGACACCGAGCCGCTCCCCGGCAAGTACCCGCTCCCGGTGCTCGGCCCGCTGGACCTGCTCAAGGAGACCCGGACCAACCACCTCGGCAAGCTCGCGTTCCGCTGGATCTACTGGAACGTGCTGCTTCCAGGACGACCGGTCCCGCTGCCGGCAAACATGTCCATGCGCGGTAAGCGCGCTCCCGTCAACCCCGAGAAGCAGGAGGCCTGAGATGCCGACCACCACCATTGCAGGGCACGAGATCCAGGTCGACGACGAGGGGTTCATGACCCACTACGACGAGTGGAACGAGGAGCTCGCCGGCTGCCTGGCCGCTCAGATCGGGGTGCCGCTGAGCGACCCCTGCTGGGTGGCGATCAGGTTCCTGCGCAGCGACTTTCCCGAGCACGGCGAGACCGCGACCCTGCGCCGCGTCTCCACGCTCGGCGGCATCCCCACCAAGCAGCTCTTCGAGCTCTTCCCCAAGAAGCCGGCCAAGAAGATGGCCTACATCGCCGGGCTGCCCAAGCCCCGCGGTTGCGTGTGACCACCGACCAGGAGACTGACATGACCACCACCGAGACCGCCCCGCTCGTGCCGACCTTCGAGGACGCCGCCACCGACCGGAAGCTCGCCATCATCTGCTCCAAGGGCAACCTGGACATGGCCTACCCGGCCCTCGTCCTTGCCAACGCCGCTCTCGGCGAGGGCGTGGAGACGCACCTGTTCTTCACGTTCTGGGGTTTCGACATGATCAACCCGAAGACCATGGGGCACCTGAAGTTCACGATGCTCGGCAACACCGCCACCCACATGCCGCAGGGCCTCGGTGGATTGCCCGGGATGACGGCCATGGCCACCCACCAGCTCAAGAAGTCGATCGCCGATGTCGGCGTGCCCGAGGTGCCCGAGTTCCTCCAGCAGATCGCCGACTCGGGGGGCCACCTGTGGGGCTGCCGGATGTCGGCGGACATGCAGCACCTCCAGCCCGAAGATCTCTACGAGGAGGTCGAGGGCGTCATCAGCGCTGCCGACTTCATCGAGATGACCGAGGGTGCTCAGCTGCTGTTCATCTGAGGTCCCGCAGCAACCTTGCTCGCGCCACGTCGCGCTGGCTCCCACAGCTGGGGGCCAGCGCGCGTGCGCGCTTGAGCACCAGCTGCTCGAACTCCCCGGCAGAAGCTCGAAGGCGCGGCTTTCGCCTATCTCGCGGAGCGCAACACCCGCTTCCGCGACCCGTGGACCAGGCTGCTCCTGGTCCCGGTGATGACCACGTTGCTCGCAGGCTCGGGCGCCTCGGCGGACGGTACGGGCTTCAGACCATGTGTGAGGGTGGTGGGCAGGCGAACGTCACGATCATCGAACGGCTGGACTGAACACGTCATGAAACGCAGCGTCTGGGTGTGGCCCGTCATCGACACCAGTGTCGGACGGCACCGGAGCGAGGCCACCCCGGACGAGCGACCGGTGCCTGAAGAGCTGGTGGGCTGGGCGCAGGAGCACGGGGTCGGTGAGATGTTCCTCGGGATCGGTCCAGAGCCACACACCGTGGCTGACCTCGACTGGGCCCGCGCGGTGGTCGAGCTCGCGAGGCCGACGGGCCTGCGCGTCGCGGCCCTCGGGGGCGACAGCGACTGGATCGATGCACCGGCCGATGCGCTGGCCTGGCTGCGGGTCGTGGTCGGTGCGGGAATCTTCGACGGGGTCCACCTCGACCTGGAGCCCTGGTCGCACTCGGACTGGATCGTGCGCCGGGACGAGCTGGTCAGGGCCTATCTCCATCTGCTGCGGCGGGTCGGCAGCGTCTGCCCCCTTCCGCTCGAGGTCGACCTGGCCCACTGGCTGCACGAGGTGCCCTCCGCGAACGGCGGCGGGCTGGACGCGGCGGTGATGCGGATCGTGGACGCCGTGACGGTGCTGAGCTTCCGCAACACGGTGACCGGCCGCGACAGCATCGCCGAGATCGCCGCCCCCCAGCTGGCGACTGCGACCAGGCTCGGGATCCCCTGCCGACTGGCGGTCGAGACCAACTACCTCGGTCCGGATCCGGTCTCGCGCAAGCAGACCTTCCACGGTCTCGATCGCACGGCGCTCAACAGCGCCCTCACCACGATCGACGCCATGCAGGCCGCCACGCCGGCGTACAACGGCGTGGCCGTCCAGGATTTCGTGGGCTGGCAGCGGCTCTAGCGGAAACCCGTTCGACAGGGCGCAGCCCGCCGAAGCACCATGGGTGGATGCTCCTGCGAGCCTACGAGGCCGACGACCACGCCTCGGTCGAGGCGGGCCGGCAGATCCTGAACGCCGCGCGCGCCAGCGACACCCCGTGGCTCCCGGAGCTGACCACGCAGAGGCGGGAGATGGACGTGCGCTACGGCTGGGACCAGAGCCCGGTCCGACACCTCCTTGCCTGGGAGGGCGGGGTGGCCGTCGGCGTCGCGGAGCTCGAGCTGGGGGAGTGGGACAACACCGACCACGCCTGGTGCTACCTCTACGTGCATCCGGAGCATCGTCGCCGCGGTCATGGTTCGGCGATGCTCGAGCAGCTCAGGGCCCTGGGCAGGGAGGCGGGACGCGCGAAGTTCGGGGTGACCGGATGGGACCTGGCGCAGACCGGGCCGTTCGCCCGACGACACGGTCTCGTGGTGGGCGCCCGAGAGGCCTACCGAGTCCAGCGGCCGCAGGAGCTGCCTGCTGGTCTGGCCGAACGCGCCGTGGCCGACACGCAGGAGCACGCAGCCGACTACGAGCTGCAACGCCTGCCCGGCTACACGCCTGCGGACCTGCTGCCCGATGTCGCCGCCATCACCGGCGCCATCAACGACGCCCCCACCGAGGAGCTCGACGTCGAGGACGAGGTCTTCCCCGTGGAGCGCATCACGGCCTACGAGCAGGCCTCCATACAGTCAGGTCACCGGTTCTACCGGCTGCTGGCCCGGCACCGAAGCAGTGGTGCATACGTCGGACAGACGGTCGTCCTGGTCGATGCGGAGTCCCCCGAGCAGGCCCACCAGCACGACACCTCCGTGGTCGCCCCTCACCGCGGGCACCGGCTGGGCCTGCTGCTCAAGGCGGACATGATGCGCTGGCTGGCGGAGGCCGAGCCCGCGATCGAGACCCTGGACACCGAGAACGCCGAGTCCAACGACCACATGATCGCCATCAACGAGCAGCTGGGCTACCGGGTCGTGGGTCGGTTGCTGGACCACCAGCCGCGTGGCCTACCTCGCGCCGATCAGGCCAGCAGCGGCGCGGTCTGACGCCGCCGGGCCGCGGCCAGGGTCACCACCCTGTCGACGAGCTCCTCGCAGGTGGGCAGGTCACCCATCACTCCGACCACTGGGCCACTGGCCCCGCCAGCACATCCCGGTCATCATCTCGAGCTCCAGGGTCTCGCCCCGCTTCTCGGACAAGCTGATCGGGCGCAACCTGACGGCTTCCTCGCCGGGCACGGCGACGTACGGCGCGGCCAGGGCCGGCCTGCCGGTCTACGGCAGCTGAGTCAGCCGCCCCACAGGGACGCGCCACCGTTGGGACCGTGCATGTCCCGGTGCATGCCGGCCTCGCGGCTGGCCTCGTGCTTCATGCGGTCGACGTCGTCGGGGCCACGTCGACCACTGCGACGTTCGCGGACCACCAGGACGACCACTCCGGCGATGACCACGCCCCAGATCAGCAGCCAGGCGTAGGTGGGCATGTTGCCTCCCGAGTGTCGGTGGGAGGGCACAGCCTAGGACAGATCACCCCGGCGGTGCGGCAGCGGCGACCAATCTGCCGAGGGCGAGCCGGGCCACCGGCGCGTAGACCAGGACCAGGGGGAGCGGCCCGTGCACGCGCAGCCACGTCGAGGAGCCGGTCAGGTGTTCGGTGACGCCGTGCTCGAGTCGCAGCCGCAGCGGCCCGAGGTGCGCGACCCACTCCCACTCGCGGGCGGCCTCGTCGACGGCGATCACCTCGAACGGGACTCCGATGGTCGGACGGGGCAGCAGTCCGGCGCGCACGGTGCCGCGTCCTCCGGCCGTGAGCCGCGCCATGTCGGTATCCACGCGCTGGATCTGCGGCGCCCAGGTCGACCAGAGTGCCGGGTCGGCGTACCGCTCCCAGGCGAGGGCCGCTGGAGCCTGCCCGTGCGCGCGCAGCATGAGGGCGGTCATGGGCCGACGCTAGCCGACGGCTAAGTTGGCAGGAGCGGCAACCGGACAGGGAGAACCATGACGCGTTTCACGGCCAAGACCAGCTCATCAGCGAATCTGAAGTCCTCCCGCGAGGACATCTGGGAGGCGCTCACAGACCCCGTGCTGCTGCCCAAGCTGACGCCGTACCTGCATCGCATCGATGTCGACGGCGACCGCTGGCAGTGGCACGTCGCGAGGATCCCGCTGCTCGGGAAGTCGATCGGCACCACCTTCACCGAGGTGATGAGCTTCGACGAGCCGCGCCGGATCGGGTACAAGCACGATCCTGAGCGCGCCGAGGAGCACAGCTCGGTCGAGGGCGAGTACATCCTCGAGGAGCGCGGCTCCGGCACCCGTGTCGCGATCGAGCTGAGCGTGACCGTCGACCTGCCCTTCACCAAGCTGGCCCGGCCCGCGGTGGAGGGCGGCATGCGAGCGGTGATGGCGCTGATGGGTCGGCGCTTCGCCTCCAACCTCCTGCGGCACCTGGGGGAGTGACTGGTGCGGATCCTCGTCCTGGGGGCCTCGGGCTACGTCGGCTCACGGCTGGTGCCGGCGCTGCTCGAGGCGGGCCACGAGGTGGTGGCTGCCTCGTCGTCGGAGCCTGCCCCGTCGCGGTTCGCGTGGGGAAGGCGGGTCGACTGGGTGCAGTGCGACGTCACCGACGAGGCCCAGACTCGCCGGGCACTCACCGACGTGGACGCGGTCTGCTACCTGGTGCACTCGCTGAACACGCGGTCCTTCGCCTCACGTGACCGTCGTGGCGCGGAGGTGGTGCGGGACGCCGTGCGCGACAGTGCCGTTAGACGGGTCGTGTACCTCTCGGGCCTGGTCCCGGATGTGCCCTCGGACCAGCTCTCCCGGCACATCTCCTCCCGCCTCGAGGTGGAGCAGGTGCTCGACCAGGCAAGCTCCCCCGAGCGCTCGGTGCTGTCGTTGCGTGCCGGGGTGGTCCTCGGCGCAGGGTCGACCTCGTTCGAGGTGATCCGGCAGCTGGCCACGCTGCTGCTCGTCCAGCCGGTGCCGAGCTGGCTGGAGCACCGGGTCCAGCCGATCGCGGTGAGCGACGTGCTCCGCGCGATGGTGGAGGCGTTCGCGGACGATCGGCTCACCGGCGCCGTCGACATCGGCGGGCCGAACGTGCTGGCGTACTCCAAGCTGCTCGCCGAGTGCTCGCGCGCCTCGGGCCTGCTGCGGGTCCGCGTGCCGACGCTGGCCGTGCCCGCCCCGTTGGTCAGCCTCGGCGCTGCCGCCCTCTCGGCGGCACCCTTCTGGACGGTTGCCGCGCTGATCGAGAGCCTGCGCCACGACATGGTCTGCCGCAGCGGACACACCTGGGTACCGCGCGACGGCGGTCCGTTGCTGGGGGTGCGGGAGGCGATGGCCCGCGCCCTCGACGAGACCGGGACCCACCCGGAGGCGCCGCTCCCGAGTGATCCCGGATGGACCCGGATGCGTGCCCCGGTGCTCGACGAGCTCGGGGCGCCGGCCACGATGCGGGCCGGTGCGAGCCTCGCGCTGCGACGCGTCCGGACCGTGCTCGGACTGATGGGCTGACGTTTCGCCCCAGATGCGCCCGATCCATCCTCACCCTGCCGCGGACGTCATACGGATCGTGGCTTCGAGGCCACCGTTCGTATGACGTCCGCGGGGCAGCGTTCAGGTCGTGCTCGGGCCCTGCTCGCGCAGGCGCTGGACGCTGGTCATCGCCTCGCGCAGCTGCTCGAGCCAGTCCTCGGAGTGCTCGCCGACGAGACGCACGCACCAGGCCAGGGCGTCGGCCCGGCTGCGCGCGACCCCGGCCTCGACGAGGGTGTCGAGCACCATCCGGTCACGCTGACGCAGCCGCGTCATCACGGGTACGGCGAGGTTGGTGAAGAGCGCATGTACCGGACCGCACTCGGCTCCCCAGGCCACCTTGCGGCCGAACCTGTGCTCGGCCTCGCGGGCGATCGCCATCCGCTCCTCGCGGGTGTCCTCACGGAACCGGGATATCCGGCCGTGTGCGGCCTCACTCATCTCCGGGCCGTCGTCCGGCTCGCCCTCGATGCCGTCAGGGGCGGCGATTGTGCCGGTGACCACGATCTCCTCGCGGTCGATCGTCACGGCGGCGGGCTCGACGAACCAGGACTCGGGGAGCCGACCACGGAGCCATCCGGTGATCTCGTTCTTGGTGGCCACGACTACCTCCTACATTTGCGTAATGAAGTAATCATGTAACTGCGATTCTCGAGATGCAATGGTGTTCACCACCGGCGAACGGGGCAGGCAGCTGGTCGGGCGCTCCGAACCGACCACCACGCGGCGAGAAACGGTGGAGGTCGCGGACGGCTGGCAGCCGATCTTCGAGACCGAGGAGGTACGTTCCTCGCCGGCATGCGTGACCAGGCCATGACCTGCACATCATCGGGGACGCGGGCTGGGGTGAGAGAACACGTTCCAGTCCGCTGCTCGGCGGTCGCTCGCCACAGGAGGTCCGGGCCGTCGCGCGAGACCGGGGCTACAAGGGTGCGCCGCCGGGTCAATCGGTGGTTTGACCGGCTCCGCTACGGTTGACGTTTGCCCAGGACGAGCTTCACGAGAGGAACGACCATGAGCACCGCATTTCCCGAAGACCAGCCCGAAGACACCGCAGGCACCGCTGCTGCCTCCGAGGAGGTCGAGGCGCAGGCGATGCTGCAGGCGCTCGCCACCAGCGTCGCCTACCTGCCGCAGGAGGGCCTGAACGAGGGTGAGACGCCTCCGGACGGTTCGATCGCGATCCCGGTGATCGAGCAGGACGGCACCCAGTACGTGCCCGTGTTCACCTCGGAAGAAGCTCTGGTCTCGGCCGGCGCCGATCCCGCAGCCGCGGTGGGTCTGCCGCTCGCGGAGCTCGCGGCCAACTGGCCCGACGACGCGCTGTGGCTGGCGGTCAACCCCGGCAGCGAGTCCGGGCTGACCCTGCCGCCCGAAGGCGTGCAGGCGCTGGCGACCTTCGCCTCCGGTGCTGCCGCAGAGTGATTCCCTATGGTCAATCAGCTGCTGATTGACCATTTCCGCAACACGTTCTGGTCTCGTTCACCCGCCGAGCTCCGGCTGCGCTGCTGGCACCGAACCGCCCCGAGGTGCTGTTCATCCTCGAGGCGGACAGACCTAGGCGCGGGCGACGATCAGGAAGGCGCCCAGCTCTCCGTCCCGGAGGGCCGCGACGTCGTTGGCGATGCGCTCCGCGAAAGGGGCACCGAAGACGGCCCTCGGCGACAGCCCCGTGGCCGGTGGTGGCTGCGTCGCCGCGGTGCGGTCCTCGACGTCCTCGACACTGAAGCCGGCCGCCTCCAGGTGAGCGACGTACTCCTCGGGCGCCTCCACGAACGACGACCGCTCGTCGTCGGCCCAGGGCAACGGGTAGGGGAGGGCGCCGGGCCCCGTCCGCATCTGGTCGAAGATCACGAACCGGCCGCCGGGCGTCAGCACCCTGTGTACCTGCTCGAAGACCACCTGCTTGCGGGGGATGTTCATGCCCACGTGGATCATCACCGCGGCGTCCATGGAGGAATCCTCGAGCGGCACCGACTCTCCTGGTGTGAGCAGGAACGTGACACGGTGCTCGAGCCCGACCCTCGCTGTGAGACTGGTCGCGGCCTCGACGAAGTCCGGGGTCAGGTCTATCCCGGTCACCTCAGCGCCCGCCAGGGCGGCGATGCGCGAGGTCCCGCCGATGCCACACCCCACGTCGAGCACGCGCGTGCCCTGCTCGGCGAGGAGCCGTTCCATGGCGTACCGCGTGGCCGGGGCCCCGCCGGCGTGCAGCTGGTCGACGGGGAACAGGTCCTCCGGCATCAGGGTGCTGGTGTCGACCCCCGCCTCGGCGAGCGCTCTCAGGATGGCCTCACTGAGGTCGGGCCCGCTGTAGTGGGCAGTGACCAGCTCGCGCACGTCCATGGTGGACCTCCTGATCGGCAGGTTAGCCGCGGCGCAGCCTGCCGTCACGACTCACAGTCGCGAGGTGCCCTCCCAGCCGGTGCGCGGGGCGGCGACCCCGAAGTACCTGCCGAGCGTGGGCGCCACGTCCATCGTGCGCGCCTTGGCGGACCGGGCGACGCCCTTGCGGACGGCGGGTGAGCCACCGGCGATGAAGAACGGGATCGGCTCGGTCGCGGGGTGCCCGTGGTTGCCCGGGATCGGGTTGTTCTGTGGACCCGGGTCACTGAACCGCCAGCCGGCCTTGCAGAAGGCGATCACGTCACCGGCGTTGGAGCCCAGACGCAGGCTGGGCGTCTGGTCCACCACGTGGGCCTGGAACACCCCGGGCGTGGCCATGGCCAGCTCGCGCATCTTCATCACGCCTGCCGACCGGCCCGAGGCGCCTCCGGTCCAGTAGACGAGGTCGGCGCCGCCGTTCTGGGCGATCTCGAAGTTGCCCGCGAGAGCGGGATCGGCGTCGTAGACCTTGGTGAGGCTGACGGTCTGGTTGGGCACCGACCAGTCCATGCTGTGGTCGGCGAGCACCACGATCATCGAGGAGGACCACTTGCCCGATGACTTCAGCATCTCCACGAACCGGCCGACCTGAGCGTCGGTCGAGGCCAGTGCAGCGCTGCGGGCCGCCTTGAGGGTGGTGCCGGTCAGGTCGGAGTGGCCGACGCGGTCGACGTCGCCGAGGTTGACGAACACCAGCGCCGGGTCGAACTCCTCGACCATGGCCAGCGCGGCCTCCATGGTGGCCGCATCCGGTGCGTGTCCGGAGATCGGGACGACCGGTGCCGGCTCCCAACGGTGCGTGGCCCGTTCGCCGAAGATGCCGTAGAGGTACTCCTTGGACAGCACCGTGCCCGTCGTACGTCCCGACGCATTGAGCTGCTCGATCATCGTGGTGACCAAGATGTCGCTCGGTCGGTCGAGGTCGCGGACCTGGCCCTCGCTGCGGTCGTAGATCTGGTTGGCGGGCACACCGTTACGAGCCGGTCGGCAGCCGGTCATCATCATCACGTGGTTGGGGATCGTCTCCATCACGGGCAGCGATCGCGCGGCCGGGTACCAGGTGCCCCCGTCCCGTAGCGCCATCAGGTTCGGCATGGAGTCGATCTCGCCCGGGCGGCAGCCGTCGACAACCAGCACGTAGGCGCGCTTGCTCCCGGGCTCGGCCGCTGCGGCACGCTCGGTCCCGAGGGCGGTCGAGAACATGAAGGCAGCCCCCGACGCCCCGGCGACCTTCAGCAGCGTGCGGCGGTCGGTCATCGTCACGTCGGTGCGCCCCACGGCGCTCTCCCCGCACATCAGGACACCGGCCCGTCGACCTGGCGGACGACCTGACTGCCCGCTGTGGTGGCCCACGAGGTCGACCAAGTGACGCCTGCATTCTTGTCGGCGCGGTCTCCGATGACGTACCAGTCCATCTGTGCTCGCTTCGCGTTGATGTCGAGGACCGAGAAGCCGTGGTCGTCGAAGTTGAGGTACTTGATGTGCGGGTTGTTGGCCTTGAGCCCCTCCTCGACGGCGATGCTCGTCGTCCGTGCGGGCGTGCCGGTGATGTCCTTGAGGTTGTTCGAGGTCACAGACGTGGCCACGAACTCCACTCCGACCGAGTTCCTGTTGCCGGCGTACGTGGCCTTGTCCGCGGGCAGGTCGCACGCCCACCCGGAGTGGATGTCGCCGGTCACGAAGAGGGTGTCGGTCACGCCGTTGTCGCGCAGGTGCTCGAAGACCTCCCGACGGTCGTCGGTGTAGCCGTCCCACTGGTCGATGTTGTACGGCGTGCCCTCCGGCGGGAGCAGCCCGACGGTGTCGTTGACCGGCTTGACCAGGTCGCGGGGGAGACCGGCGAAGGTGACTGGCGCGATCATCACCGGGTTGCCCACGACCTTCCACTGCACCGCCTGCTGGGCCAGGGATGTCTTCAGCCAGTCCATCTGCCTGCGCCCGGTGATCGTGCGGTCCGGACTCGCGATGGCGGGGTCGACCTGTGCGCTCAGCTGCTCGTCACGGTAGGTGCGCAGGTCGAGCAGGCTGATCTCGGCCAGGTCGCCGAACCGGAGCCTGCGGTAGAGCTGGGTGCCGTCCCCGGTCGCGGCGGTGCCGCTCATCCGCACGGGCATCCACTCGTCGTAGGCCTTGTTGCTGGCGGCCTTGCGGGTTGCCCAGCTGCCCTCGTCGGCGGAGTGGTTCTCCGCCCCGTCCTTCCACGCGTCGTTGGCCGACTCGTGGTCGTCCCAGGTGTGCAGGAACGCGTACCGGGCATGCAGCCGCTGGAGGTCGGCGTCCCGCTTGTACTGCGCGTGCCGGATGCGGTAGTCGGCCAGGGTGCGGATCTCGTTCTTCGGCTCGTGGGTGCGGATGTCCCGTTCGCTCTGCCCGTAGCCGTACTCACCGGGCGCGTACTCGTAGAGGTAGTCGCCCAGGTGCAGCACGGCGTGCAGGTCGTTGCGCTTGGCGAGGTGGCGGTAGGCGCTGAACCAGCCCGCCTGCAGGTTGGCACAGGAGACGACGCCGAGCCGGAGGTTGCCCGGTGACGATGTCGGTGCCGGCGCGGTGCGGGTGCGGCCGACCGGACTGCGTCGTCGACCGTAGACGAAGCGGTAGTAGTACGTCGTACCCGGCTTGAGCCCGTCCGCGTCCACCTTCACGGTGTGGTCGCGTTTCGGGCCGGTCCGGAACTTGCCCGAGCGGACGATGCGTCGGAAGGTGCTCGTGGTCGAGACCTGCCAGCGGACCGTGACGGCGGGGCCGACCCCGGACCCGGGTCGACTGGCCGCGGTCGGGGTCACGCGGGTCCACAGGACCACGGACGTGGGGCGCGGGTCTCCCGACGCGACCCCGTGCGCGAAGTGGGTGATGGGCATGCCCCGTCAACGACCCGAAGCCGATCAGGTCACACCTCAGCAGGTGTGAGGTCGGTCAGGTCACACGGTGTTCACCTCGGGTTCGGCACGTCGTTCGGCAGCAGCGACCAGCACTGCAGGTCACCGCGGTGGCCGTTGCGGTGGTGCACCGAGCGGAGCACCCCCTCCAGCGTGTAGCCCGCCTTCTCGGCCACGCGCGAGGATGCCGGGTTGTCCACCGAGACCAGCGCGGTGACGCGCATCATGCCTTCCTCGAACGCCCAGCGACTGAGCTGGCGCAACGTCTCGGTGGCAACCCCGCGGCCGCGACCCCACGGGGAGATCGCGTAACCCAGCTCGCACTCGAGGTCGGTCGCGGTTGATCGGCCCGGTCACGGCGTACCCCACGAACTCGTCTCCCTCGAGGATGGCCCAGGCCGCACGGTGCACACCGTCGAACTGTGGGAGCCAGCCTTCGAGCCAGCCCTCGGGCAGCGGGTCCGGTGTGCGGGTGAAGCGCAGCACCTCGGGGTCGGCGAGGGTCCGGAGCAGGGCGGGGAAGTGCTCGGGCGACAGTGTGACGAGACGGATCGTGCTCACGCGGGCACGCTAGCGCCCCGTGAAACCGGGCGCGCGCTTCTCCGCGAACGCCCGGGGTCTGGACCGCCTGGCCACCGTGCACGGCTACGATCCTCGATCGACCGTGCCGTACGCACGGCGTGCTGCAGATCGGAGCCGAGGATGGTTGTTGAGTCCCACGTGCTGAAGGTGCTCGACGTCGTCGAGGAGACCGCCGACGCGCACTCGATCGTCTTCGAGGTGCCGGCGGAGCTCGCCGAGCAGTTCGCCTACACGCCGGGTCAGTTCCTGACCGTGGCCGTGCCGAGCGAGCAGACCGGGCTCGCCGCCAGGTGCTACTCGCTGTCCAGCGCACCGCACACCGGCCGCCACCAGATCACGGTCAAGCGCACCCGGGGCGGCTACGCCTCGAACTGGATCTGCGAGAACCTGCGCGTCGGGGACACCCTGCGGGTGCTACCGCCCAGTGGGATCTTCACTCCCCGCGACCTGGACGCGGATCTGCTGCTCTTCGCCGGTGGCTCCGGGATCACCCCGATCATGTCGATCACCCGCACTGCGTTGGAGAAGGGTCACGGCAAGGTCGTGCTCCTCTACGCCAACCGCGACGAGCAGTCCGTGATCTTCGCCCGCGAGCTCGCCGAGCTCGCCGCTGAGTACGGCGACCGCCTGCTGGTCGTGCACTGGCTCGAGTCGGTCCAGGGCCTGCCCACCCAGGAGCAGCTGACCGCGTTCGCGTCGTACTTCGCCGACCACACCGCGTTCGTGTGCGGCCCGGCACCGTTCATGAAGGCCACCGTGGCCTCGCTCAAGGAGCTCGGCTTCCCGCGGGAGCGGCGGCACCAGGAGAAGTTCGTCTCGCTGGGTGGCAACCCGTTCGGCGACGTGGAGGAGCTGCAGGCGGCCGCAAGGACGCTGGCGGACGCCGACGACCGCGAGGATGACGACACCGCGCCCGTAACCGGCCCGGTCACGGTCGAGGTCGAGCTCGACGGCGAGCACTACTACTTCGACGACTGGCGCGGCGACAAGGTGCTGCTCGAGTTCCTCGAGGAGAAGGGTGTGGACGCACCGTTCTCCTGCCGCGAGGGCAACTGCAGCGCGTGTGCCTGCGTCGTGCTCGAGGGTGAGGTCTCGTTGGAGCGCAACGAGGTCCTCGACGCCGACGACCTCGCTGACGGCTGCCGGCTGGTGTGCCAGTCACTGCCCGCCAGCGAGAAGCTCAAGATCTCCTACAACGGCTGATCCACCGGGACGTCATCCGGACCGTGGCCTCGAGACCACCGTTCGTATGACGTCTAGGCGTCGTGCACGTGCCCCGAGATGGCGTCGGCCATCTCTGGAGTCACGTCGACGCCGTGCACCTCCTTGGCGTGGGGACCCGCCTGGGCCATCACTTCGTCCACGGTGTCGGCGTGGATCACGGCGTCGCAGTCGAACCCGGCGTCCCGACAGAGCAGCTCTTTCATGGTTCCTCCCCCAAGTGCGTTCGACCCACTCTGCGCCCCCGCACCACTGGTGGGCAAGTGCTGCTGCGCACCCTCACCAGCCGCGTTCGCGCCACTCCTCGAGGTGGGGCCGCTCGCGCCCGAGCACCGAGTCGTTGCCGTGCCCGGGGTAGAACCAGGTCTCGTCGGGGAGGCGGTCGAACACCTTCGTGCTGACCTCGTCGACCAGCGTGGCGAACGCGTCCTTGTCGCCGAAGGTGTTGCCGACTCCGCCCGGGAAGAGGCTGTCCCCGGTCCACAGGTGCGGGGTCCCCTCCGGGTCGTCGTAGAGCAGCGCGATGGAGCCCGGGGTGTGACCCACCAGGTGGATCACCTCGAGCCGGCACCGCCCGAACTCCACGGTGTCGCCCTGCTGGACGGTGTCGTCGACGGCGACCCCGGTCTGCTCGGTGATGGCGGCCGCGTCCGGGGTGCCGGCGACCACTACGGCGCCGGTCGACGCGACGACGTCGGCCAGCGCACGGTGGTGGTCCCAGTGCTGGTGCGTGGTGATGACCTTGGTCAGGCCGGAGTCCCCGATCAGCGTCCGGAGGCGCCCGGGCTCGGCGGCGGCGTCGATCAGCACCTGCTCGTCGGTGGCCCGGCAGCGCAGCAGGTAGCAGTTGTTCGACATCTCCGGGTCGACGGCCAGCTTGGTGACGATCATCTCGGCCAGCTCGCGCACGTCCGGGGGGCCACCGGGCCTGACCTCGCCGGAGTAGGGACCGCTGTCGCCGATGCTCGCTGCCATGGGACCCACCCTAGGCTCGGAGCATGAAGCACCCGAAGCCCGACAAGCCCGGCCCTGGACAGGAGTCGGTCTGGGACTACCCGCGACCGCCCCGGCTGGAGCCGACCACCTCCAGCATCGTGGTCGGGCTCGGTGGCCGTGTCATCGCCAGCAGCACGCACGGATGGCGGGTCCTCGAGACCAGCCACCCGCCGACCTACTACCTGCCGCGAGAGGCGTTCGAGGCCGGAGCACTCCGTCCCGTCGAGGGCGCCAGCCTGTGCGAGTGGAAAGGCCGGGCGACGTACTTCGACCTGGTCTCCGGAGGCGTTGTGGCCAGCCGGGCCGCCTGGACCTATCCGACGCCCGCAGCGGCGTACGCACCCCTGGCCGGTGCCGTCGCGGTGATGCCGGCGCTGGTCGACCGGTGCACCGTCGACGGTGAGGTCGTGCAGCCGCAGCCGGGGAGCTTCTACGGCGGGTGGGTCACTGCCGGCGTGGTCGGCCCGTTCAAGGGCATCCCGGGCTCCTGGGGCTGGTGAGGATCAGGGCGCCGGCGTCGCGGCCCGTCGCCAGGGCTGCAGCTCCGGTAGGCCTCCGGAGTCACAGGTGAGCCCGGCGCCCGCGCCGCGACCGGTGAGCCACCAGCCGATGTCTGCGCCGGTGCCCGTCACCGTCGGGCCCGCACCGGTGCCGAGGCTCCAGGACCGAGCGAGGTCTGGGGCCCGGACCTCGAACGGACCCGAGCCGGCCTGGTCCACGCTCACCGCGTCCAGGAGCTCGACCACGAAGTCGTCGGGCCAGTCCGCGTGCGTGTACGCCGCGCCGAGGTCGGCGTGGTGGATCTCCACCTCTCGTCGCCTGCTCGCGACGACGGTGCCCATGGGCCACGTCGGTCCCCCGGGCAGGCGTTCGATGTGTCCGGACCAGTGCTCGGCCGGCAGCCCCCTGACCGCGTCCGAGAAGGCGGTCGTGGCCTCGAGGTGACGCTCCCGCAGTGCGCTCGGCCCGGCCGCCGCCAGCTCGTCGATGGCGTCGTTGCGCTCCTGGTCGGAGGCATACATCGCCACGTTCCGGCCGTGGGCCAGGCCGTCGACTGCCCCGGCCAGGGCGAGACCGTTGAGGGCGAGGTGGGCGACCACGTGGGCCCTGGTCCAGTCGGGCAGCAGCGACGGTGCCGCCAGGTCGTCGGGCGTGAGCGCGTCGACGGTGCGGGTGAGTGCGCGGCAGGAGCGGTCGAGACCGCTGAGGTCGATCGGGTCCCCGGGACTGTTCATGGACCCATCCAATCCCGAGAGCGGCCACGTGTGCCAGCCCCCGGGTCAGGCCTCGGTCGGGTCGGCCTCGTCGTCGATCGGCAGGAACACCGACTGCAGCCGCGTGCGTGGCGGTGCCACCGACTCGGGGCCGAAGATGCGTGCGCGAGCCGACGCGGTCACGACCCCCAGCGGGGCGGTGAGCAGGTAGGCGCAGGCCACGACGAGACCGGTCGCGGACGCGTCCAGGACCAGTCCGGTGACCAGTGCCAGCGAGAGGACCGTGGTGACCACCCTGGTCCGGCGGGTCTTGGGATTGAGCAGCCCACGGAAGGAGCGGAACCGCACTGTCGTGATCATCAACAGGGCTGGTAGGACGCTCACCGCGACCGGCACCAGCACCCACGGGCCGCGGTCGGGTGTCTCCAGGGCGAAGATCGTGGCGATCACGACCAGAGCGGCGCCGGGGCTCGGCAGGCCGACGAAGTACTTCTTGTCGGCCATCGGGTCGACGGTGACGTTGAACCGCGCGAGCCGGAACGCGGCGCAGGCCAGCCAGAAGAACGCGGACAGCCACGCGAGCACGGGGTTCTCCGGGAGAGCCCACGTGTGCACGAGCACCGCGGGTGCGAGCCCGAAGGACACCAGGTCGGCCAGGGAGTCGAGCTGGATGCCGAAGGGGGAGGTGGCGCCCACCAGTCGGGCGACCGCCCCGTCGGCGATGTCCAGGACGATGGCGCCGGCCAGCACGACGGCGGCCCAGACGAACTCGTCACCGAACGCGAGCAGGATCGCGGAGAACCCGCACGCCATGTTGCCGGTGGTGAACATGCTCGGTGCGGTCACCCGGAGCCGCTCGCGCGGGCTGAGCTGGCGCAGCGAGACGACATCGGCACCCGAGGGGGACTTCAGCCTCCACCGGTCCAGGAGGCGACGCCCGGACCTCTCGGCGTCGGTGCTCAGGAGTCGCTCCTCGGCCAGCGCGCGATCACGGTGTCGCCGCCCACGGTGCGGTCACCCTCGCGCGCGACCAGCTCCACGTGCGGGGGCACGAAGATGTCCATCCGTGAGCCGAACTTCATCAGGCCGATGCGCTGACCGGTGAGGATCTCGTCGCCGGGCTGCACCCGGGTCACCACACGCCGGGCCACGAGGCCGACGATCTGGCGAAAGACGACCCGCCGCGCCTCACCGTCGACGGTCTGGCTGACGGCGATCTCGCTGCGCTCGTTCTCGGTGGCGCTCTCGAAGCGGTAGGCGGCGTGCCACTTGCCCGGGCGGTAGGTGACCTCCTCCACGACTCCGCCGTACGGCGTGCGGTTGATGTGCACGTCGAAGAGCGAGAGGAAGATGCTCACCTGCTGCCAGTGCCCTGCGGGCGCGACGCCGACCTGCGCCGGACCGGCGTACATCACCTTGCCGTCAGCCGGCGCCACCACGAGGTCCGGGTCGAGTGCCTCGCGGTCGGGGGTCCGGCCCGGGTCGCGGAAGAACGCCGTGACGCCGAGTGGGAGCGTGGCGAGCGCCGCCGCGGCGCGACGTCGTCCGGTCACGGCTGCCAGCGCTGCCGGGAGCGCGCTGAGTGCGACGGCGCTCAGCGCGGCACGGTCGACGAGGGTGTGTAAGGGGGCCACGGAGGGAAAGCCTAAGGGCTGGGTACTGCGAGTCCGGCCGCCCGCGTGGCGGCTTGTCATATCCGTTAGGATGAGCGAACACTTGTTCGAACCCATCCACAGACATTCCAGGGGTCTCATCCGTGGCTGATCAGCTGGTCATCCGAGGCGCGCGCGAGCACAACCTCAAGGACGTCTCCCTCGACCTTCCCCGCGACTCCCTGATCGTGTTCACCGGGCTCTCGGGGTCCGGCAAGTCGAGCCTGGCCTTCGACACGATCTTCGCCGAGGGTCAGCGTCGCTACGTCGAGTCGCTCTCGGCCTACGCCCGTCAGTTCCTCGGGCAGATGGACAAGCCCGACGTCGACTTCATCGAGGGGCTCAGCCCCGCGGTCTCGATCGACCAGAAGTCGACCTCGAAGAACCCGCGTTCCACGGTCGGCACGATCACCGAGGTCTATGACTACCTGCGCCTGCTCTACGCGCGGGCGGGCCGCCCCCACTGCCCGGTGTGCGGCGCCCGGATCGAGCGGCAGACGCCGCAGCAGATCGTGGACCGGGTGCTGCAGCTCGAGGAGGGCACCCGCTTCCAGGTGCTGGCCCCGGTCGTCCGCGGACGCAAGGGGGAGTACGTCGAGCTGTTCCGCAGCCTGCAGTCCCAGGGGTTCAGCCGTGCCCGGGTCAACGGCGAGACGGTCCAGCTCGCCGACATGATCGAGGGCCCACCGAGGCTGGAGAAGCAGAAGAAGCACACCATCGAGGTCGTCGTCGACCGGCTCTCGGCCAAGCCTTCCTCGAAGCGTCGCCTGACCGACTCGATCGAGACCGCGCTCAACCTGGCCTCGGGGCTGGTGCTGCTCGACCTGGTCGACCTCGATGCCAAGGACCCGCACAAGGAGATGCGCTTCTCCGAGAAGATGTCGTGCCCGAACGAGCACGACATCGAGACCGATGAGCTCGAGCCGCGGTCGTTCTCGTTCAACTCGCCCTTCGGGGCCTGCGTGGCGTGCCACGGCATCGGCACCCGCATGGAGGTCGACCCCGAGCTGGTGATCTCCGACCCGGGGGCCACCCTGGGGGAGGGAGTCATCGGACCCTGGTCCGGCGCCCACGTCAGCGACTACTTCACCCGGCTCCTGGGCGCCCTCGGTGATGAGCTCGGCTTCGACCTGAACACGCCCTGGGAGAAGCTGCCGGCCAAGGGACGCGCAGCGATCCTCGAGGGTCACGCCACCAAGGTGCACGTGCGGCACACCAACCGCTACGGCCGCGAGCGGTCCTACTACACCAACTTCGAGGGCGTCCGTCCCTACATCGAGCGTCGACACCGCGAGGCGGAGACCGACACCAGCCGGGACCGCTTCGAGGGGTTCATGCGTGAGGTGCCGTGCCCGACCTGCCAGGGCACCCGGCTCAAGCCCGTCTCGATGGCGGTGACCCTGGGCGACAAGGACGCCGGTGGACGCAACATCGCCGAGGTCTGCGCGCTGCCCATCAACGAGGCCGCGGAGTTCCTGGCCGACGTCGAGCTCTCCCACCGAGAGCGTCAGATCGCCGAACGTGTGCTGAAGGAGATCCAGGAGCGACTGCGTTTCCTGCTGGACGTGGGCCTGGACTACCTGTCGCTGGACCGGCCCTCGGGGACGCTCTCGGGTGGCGAGGCCCAGCGCATCCGGCTGGCGACACAGATCGGAGCCGGCCTGGTGGGGGTGCTCTACGTGCTCGACGAGCCGAGCATCGGGTTGCACCAGCGGGACAACAAGCGGTTGATCGAGACCTTGGTGCGCCTTCGGGACCTCGGCAACACGCTGATCGTCGTGGAGCACGACGAGGAGACGATCATGGCGGCCGACTGGGTCGTCGACATCGGCCCCGGCGCGGGTGAGCACGGTGGCCAGGTGGTGCACTCCGGCACCGTCAAGCAGCTCCTCAAGCACCGTGACTCCGAGACGGGTCTCTACCTCTCCGGTCGCAAGTCGATCCCGGTTCCCGACGTACGTCGTCCGCCGACGCCTGGCCGTGAGCTCAAGGTCCACGGTGCCCGCGAGAACAACCTCAAGGACGTCGACGTGGCGTTCCCGCTCGGCTGCTTCGTCGCGGTCACGGGTGTGTCCGGCTCCGGCAAGTCGACGCTGGTCAACGACATCCTCTACACGTCGCTGGCCAAGCAGATCTACAACTCGCGCACCGTTCCCGGCCGGCACCGCAAGATCACCGGGGTCGAGGACGTCGACAAGGTCATCCACGTCGACCAGTCCCCGATCGGACGCACCCCACGATCCAACCCCGCCACCTACACCGGTGTCTTCGATCACGTGCGCAAGCTGTTCGCCTCCACCCCGGAGGCAAAGATGCGCGGCTACCTGCAGGGACGGTTCTCCTTCAACGTCAAGGGTGGCCGCTGCGAGGCGTGCTCCGGTGACGGCACGATCAAGATCGAGATGAACTTCCTCCCCGACGTCTACGTGCCCTGCGAGGTGTGTCACGGGGCTCGCTACAACCGCGAGACGCTCGAGGTCCACTACAAGGGCAAGACGATCGCGGACGTGCTCGACATGCCGATCGAGGAGGGGGTCGAGTTCTTCGCGGCGATCCCGCCCATCGCCAGGCACCTGAGGACACTGGTCGAGGTCGGGCTCGGCTACGTGCGGCTCGGGCAGCCGGCCACCACCCTGTCCGGTGGCGAGGCCCAGCGCGTCAAGCTGGCCAGCGAGCTGCAGAAGCGGTCCACGGGGCGCACCGTCTACGTGCTGGACGAGCCGACGACAGGGCTGCACTTCGAGGACATCCGCAAGTTGCTGGGGGTGCTGTCAAGCCTGGTGGACAAGGGCAACACCGTTCTCGTCATCGAGCACAACCTCGACGTGATCAAGACCGCCGACTGGATCGTCGACATGGGCCCTGCCGGAGGCAACAAGGGCGGCACCGTGGTCGCGACCGGCACCCCAGAGCAGGTGGCTGCCCATGACGCGAGCTTCACCGGCGAGTTCCTCGCACCGCTGCTCGCCGGAACGGCCCGCACCCCGCAGGTGTCCCCGAAAGCGCGTGCACGCAAGCGCTAGCGTGGGGGGACGCGCCGAACCCACCTGGAGGACCTGATGGCTCAGAGCAAGAAGGACGCGTCGCGTCGAGTGGTGATCGGGGGCCTGGTCGGGGTCGGCCTGGGAGCACCCCTGCTGGTCGCGTGCGGCTCGGACGAGGAGCCCAGCAGCGGCGAGGGCAACGGCGGCACCACCTCGGGGCCGGTCGGCACGACGTCGGAGGTCCCGGTGGGCAGCGGCAAGATCTTCACCGCCGACAAGGTCGTGGTCACCCAACCCACCGAGGGTGAGTTCAAGGCGTTCAGTGCCGTGTGCACGCACCAGGGTTGCGTGGTCGCGGAGATCAACGGCGCCGACATCGACTGCACCTGTCACGGCAGCAAGTTCTCCATCGCCGACGGCTCAGTGGTCAACGGGCCCGCCACCAAGCCGCTGCCCGAGCTCAGCGTCACCGTCGACGGGGAAGACCTGTCGGTCAGCTAGGCGCCGGATCCGCCCGATGCGCTGCGCCGTTGTTCAGCGCGCCTGCCATGGCCCGTCGCGCCCGCTCGGCAGTCGACTCGTTCAGCCGGGGATAGATGGGCAGAGCCAGCAGCTGCCCGGTGTAGGCATCAGCGCCGGGCAGCCCATCGGTCGGCACTTCGCTCGCGCTCTTCCAGACGGCGAGACGATGCAACGGCACCCAGGGCTCACCCGTGCGCACTCCGGCCGCGTGCAGCGCCGCTCGCACCTCGTCTCGTGACACCCTCGGGTGAGCGAGCCGGACCGGGTACAAGGCCCAGGCATGCCTGCCCGCGCTGCTGCCCGGGCGAGCTGGGATCGCCACCCCGGGGAGGTCCGCGAGCTGGTCGTCGTACCGCCTGGCCCAGTGCTCGCGGAGCCGCTGCCAGTCAGGCAGGTGCCTGAGCTGGGCACGCCCGATCGCCGCCTTGTGGTCCACCAGGGTCGCGTCCAGCCCGCCGTCGTGGACGCCGTACGGCGCATGCAGCCCGTGCCCGCCGGTGCCCCTCGGCGTCAGTCGTGCCGTGCGCAGACGCGTGCGGGCGATCTCGGCCGCGGTGAGGGCGTCGTCTGTGGTCACGATGCCGCCCTCGCCGATGGGCAGGTTGGTGGTGGAGTAGAAGCTGAAGCAGGCAGTGCCCGTCGCTCCCACCTGCCGCTGCGCGACTCCTGCTCCCAGCCCCTGCTGGGCATCCTGGATGACGTCGGCCACGGACAGACCAGCGGCGTTCGCGCAGGCTTCGACGTCTTCGGGGTAGCCCGCCCAGTGCCCCAGCACCATGGCGCGCACTGGCTGGCCCGCTGCGCCTGGGCGCTGTGCCGCCTCGCGGATCGTGAGCTCGGTGGGTCGTCCGTTCTCCTTCGAGACATCCATCAGCACAGGGCGCAGGTGCGCTCTCAGGACGGCCAGCAACACCCCCGCTGAGCTCAGACCGGAGACGAGCACTCGCGATCCGGGTGGCAGGCGCAGGGCGCACAATGCCAGCTCCAACGCAGTGGTGCCCGAGGAGACCGCCACCGCGAAGGCGGCACCCACCTCGGCCGCGAACTCCCGCTCGAAGGCGCGCACCTCCGGACCGTTCCGCCTCCAACCCGCGGCGAGAACGCGTGCGCTCGCGGCCATCGCCTCGCCGCTGATGTAGGGGTCGCCGGCAGGGATCCACGCCGGACCGTCGTCCCGAGACGAGGAAGGCGGGACAAGACTTGTCATATGAACCCCTGATCGCATGCCTGAGTTGCCGTGCAGGCAGCGGGGTCCGGGCTGCTTTCCGCGTCGCCGAGAGGTGAAGTGTGCTGTCCGAGACGACCGGAACCACTCCTCTCATTACAGCACGATCGGGTCGCGACCGTCATCGCGCGGCGCGCGGTACCGTGGTGGGGAAGGGCAGACGGGACGCCAGGGAGTGGGGCCGCCAGGTGCATGCCACCGGCACGAACGACGCCAACGTGCGCGTCGAGCGGCTCTGTCGCGACTGCGCCGCAGCGACCGCCACCGATGGTGGCTCCGTGGCACTGCTGTCGCTCCAGGGCGAACGGGTCCTGCTCAGCAGCACCGACGAAGTGGCAGGTGCGCTCGAGGGCGCCCAGCTCAGCCTCGGGGAGGGCCCAGCCCTCGACGCGACCACCGCGCTGGCCCCGGTCATGGTTCCGGATCTCGCCGACGCCGAGTCGGACAGCAGCAACCGGTGGCCGTTCTTCGCCAGGGAGGCGCAGGCACTCGGCGTGCGTGGCGTGTTCGCCTTCCCGATCCGTGCGAGCTCGGTGTCGATGGGGACGCTGGGACTGTACCGGCGCCGACCGGGAGCGCTGAGCACCCCTCAGCTGGGCCGGGCGCTGACGGCGGTGGAGGACATCGCCGCGGTGCTGCTCGAGCTCGGTGAGTCACTCGGCGCCACTCCCGAAGAGGCGCCGGGGACCGATCGTCGGATCACCGTGGCCGGCAGTGCGCTGTTCCACCAGGCGGCCGGGATGGTGATGATCCAGCTCGAGGTCAGCATCATCGAGGCGATGGCGCTGCTCCGCGCCACGGCGTTCACCGAGGGGGTCGCCCTCCCAGAGCTTGCTCGCGACGTGGTTGCGCGCAGGCGTACTCTTGATGGCGGGAGAGAGCAATGAACGACTCGGATATCGGCCGCGACGCGCTGCTCGCGCGGCGCTTCGTCGCGCTGGCGGACACACTCGTCGACGACTTCGACGTGGTGGACCTGCTCGACCAGCTCGTGCACACGGTCGTCGAGGTCCTCCCCGTGGAGCAGGCCGGACTGCTGTTGCTGGACACCGACAACGACGCCCAGCTCCTGGCATCGACCAGTGAGTCGACCAAGCTGCTCGAGCTGTTCCAGCTGCAGAGCACCGAGGGCGGACCGTGCCTGGAGTGCGTGCACCTCGGTGCCCCGGTGTCGGTGGAGGACCTCTCCACCGCCGAGCAGCGCTGGCCGCGCTTCTCTCAGCTGGCAACGAACCTCGGGTTCACCGCCGTGCATGCGATGCCGATGCGGCTGCGTCGCGAGACGATCGGTGCGCTCAACCTCTTCGGAGTGGACAGCTCGATGAGTGCGAACGACCTCGAGGTGGCGCAGTCGCTGGCCGACATGGCGACTATCGGCATCCTCCAGCAGCGGTCTTCCCAGCGTGCCTCCGTGGAGGCCGCTCAGCTCCAGCAGGCGCTGACCACGCGGATCACGATCGAGCAGGCCAAGGGCGTGCTCTCCGAGTACGGCGCGGTGGACATGGACGTCGCGTTCGCGGCGTTGCGCCAGTACAGCCGGACCCACCGGTTGAAGATCGGCGAGGTCGCGACCTCCCTCGTCCAGCGGGAGCTCACGCCGGAGCACGTACTGCCCGCGGGGTCCGCGCGTCGCTGACGGGCGCCTCGTAGGGTTGGGGCGTGGCCGACCCGTCGACATACCGTCCGAAGCCCGGGTCCATTCCTACCCAGCCCGGCGTCTACCGTTTCCGCGACAAGGACGGTCGCGTCGTCTACGTGGGCAAGGCGAAGAGCCTGCGTGCGCGGCTGTCGTCGTACTTCCAGGACGTCGGCAACCTGCACCCACGCACCGCGACCATGGTGACCACCGCGGCCTCGGTCGAGTGGACGGTGGTCGGCACGGAGGTCGAGGCGCTGCAGCTGGAGTACTCCTGGATCAAGGAGTACGACCCGCGCTTCAACGTGAAGTACCGCGACGACAAGTCGTACCCGTGGTTGGCCATCACCATGAACGAGGAGTTCCCGCGCGTGATGGTGGGCCGCGGGGCGAAGAAGAAGGGCGTCAAGTACTTCGGTCCCTACAGCCACGCCTGGGCCATCCGCGAGACCGTTGACCTGTTGCTGCGGGTGTTCCCGATGCGCTCGTGCAGCAACGGGGTGTTCAAACGGTCCGCACAGATCGGTCGGCCCTGCCTCCTCGGTTACATCGAGAAGTGCGCGGCACCTTGTGTGGGCCGGGTCGACTCGGCGGAGCACCGTGAGATCGCGGAGGACTTCGCCGACTTCATGGGCGGGCGCACCGATGCCTTCGTCAAGCGGATCCAGCGGGAGATGTACGCCGCCTCCGAGGCTCAGGACTACGAACGGGCCGCCCGGCTGCGCGACGACCTGGGGGCGCTGAACAAGGCGTTGGAGAAGCAGGCGGTCGTCTTCGGCGACGGTACCGACGCCGACGTGATCGCCCTTGCGGAGGACCCTCTCGAGGTCGCCGTACAGATCTTCCACGTGCGAGCGGGTCGCATCCGCGGCCAGCGTGGCTGGGTCGCCGACCGCGTCGAGGACATCGACACCGCGGGGTTGGTGGGCGAGTTCCTGCTCCAGCTCTACGCCGGTGAGGAGGCGGACGCGATCCCACGGGAGATCCTGGTGCCGGCCATGCCCGCCGACGCCGCGACCTTCGAGGAGCTGCTCTCCGAGACGCGGGGGAGTCGCGTCGCCATCAGGGTGCCGCAGCGCGGAGACAAGAAGTCGCTGCAGGAGACGGTGGCGAAGAACGCGGCCCAGTCGCTCGCCCTGCACAAGACCCGTCGGGCCAGTGACCTGACCGTGCGCAACAAGGCGTTGGAGGAGATCCAGGAGGCGCTCGACCTTCCGACGGCGCCACTGCGGGTCGAGTGCTACGACGTGTCCAACCTCCAGGGGACCGAGGTGGTGGCCTCGATGGTGGTCTTCGAGGACGGGCTGGCTCGCAAGAGCGAGTACCGCCGGTTCGTGATCCGCGGGGTCGACGGTCAGAACGACGTGGCCTCGATGCACGAGGTGATCACGCGGCGATTCCGTCGGCTGCTCGACGAGCGTCTGGACACACCTGCCCTGTCCGGTGGCGAGGTCGACCGCGACGACGAGGGGCCGATGCTGGTCGATCCCGAGACCGGACGACCGCGCAAGTTCGCCTACGTCCCCGGACTGGTGGTGGTCGACGGCGGCCCACCGCAGGTGGCGGCCGCGCAACGGGCGCTGGACGAGCTGGGCATCGACGACATCCCGCTGTGCGGGCTGGCCAAGCGTCTCGAGGAGGTCTGGGTGCCGGGAGAGCAGGACCCGGTGATCATGCCCCGCTCGAGCGAGGGGCTCTACCTGCTGCAACGCATCCGGGACGAGGCGCACCGGTTCGCGATCGCGCACCACCGCTCCCGTCGCTCGAAGACGATGGTGGAGAGCATGCTCGACGACGTCCCCGGCCTCGGCGAGGTGCGACGCAAGACACTGATCAAGCACTTCGGCTCCCTGCGCAAGCTGCGGGCTGCCACCATCGAGGAGATCGCACAGGTGCCGGGGATCGGCACCCGCACGGCGACGGCGATCGTGGAGGCAGTGGCGTCGGCCCCGAGGGCGACGTCGGTGAACACGGCAACAGGAGAGATCGAGGAACGTTGATGACCACCGAAGGCGAGCTCGTCGTCGTCACCGGCATGACCGGTGCCGGCCGCAGCACGGCAGCCAAGGAGCTCGAGGACCTGGGCTACTTCGTCGTGGACAACCTGCCACCCGAGCTGGTGGGCGACGTGGTGCGGCTGATCGACGAGAAGCAAGGTGTCGAACAGCCGGTGGCGGCAGTCGTCGACGTGCGCGCAGGCGTCTTCTTCGAGTCGTTGCGCGAGCAGCTGGCCAAAGGCTTCAGCACCCGCCGGACCACCCTGCTCTACCTCGAGGCCGCCGACGACATCCTGGTCCGCCGTCAAGAAGCCGCCCGCAGGCCGCACCCGCTGCAGGGCTCGGGCCGCCTGCTGCTCGGCATCCAGCGTGAGCGCGCGGTCATGGCCGAGCTCCGTGGCGATGCCGACGTGCTGATCGACACGACGCCGTTGAACGTGCACCAGCTCAAGAACAAGGTGGCCCGTGCGTTCGGCACCCCGGAGACCGTCCAGCTGCAGATCACCGTGGTCAGCTTCGGCTTCAAGTACGGCGTGCCGGTCGACGCGGACCTGCTCGCCGACATGCGCTTCCTGCCCAACCCCTTCTGGATCCCCGAGCTGCGCGACTTGACCGGCAAGGACGCCGACGTGGCGGCGTACGTCAAGGACCGGCCGGGTGCCGCCGAGTTCCTCGACCGCTACCTGCCCGTGATCGAGACGGTGGGTGAGGGCTACCTGCGCGAGGGCAAGCGGTTCATGACGGTGGCCATCGGCTGTACGGGCGGCAAGCACCGCAGCGTCGCGATGTCGGAGGAGATCGCAGCACGCCTGCGCGCCGGCGGGCTCGAGGCGATGGCCACGCACCGCGATCTGGGTAGGGAGTAGCCCGGGATGCGCCTCTCGACGGAGCCATCGGTGGTGGCGCTCGGAGGTGGGCACGGACTCGCAGCCACGCTGACGGCCCTGCGCAGCGTGAGCGCAGACCTGACGGCCGTCGTGACGGTCGCCGACAACGGAGGCTCCTCGGGGCGGCTGCGCCACGAGTTCGGCGTGCTGCCTCCGGGCGACCTGAGGATGGCCCTGGCCGCACTGTGCGGCGACGACCGCTGGGGCCAGACGTGGGCTCGGGTGCTGCAGCACCGGTTCTCCTCGGAAGGGGAGATGGACGGGCATTCGATGGGCAACCTGCTCATCGTCACGCTGTGGGAGCTGCTCCACGACCACGTCGACGGGCTCGACTGGGTCGCAGGGCTCCTGGGGGCGCACGGCCGGGTGCTGCCCATGGCGCTGACCTCGCTCGACATCACCGCCCAGGTCTACGGCGCCGGCGTGGACCCCGACGAGGTCTCCACCGTCCGGGGTCAGTACGAGGTGGCGACCACCACGGGCAAGGTGATGTCGGTCAGCCTGGAGCCCGACGACGCGACCGCGTGCCCGGAGGCGATGCAGGCGATCCGGGACGCCGACTGGATCGTGATCGGTCCGGGGTCCTGGTACACCAGCGTGATCCCGCACCTGCTGGTGCCCGGCCTGCGCGACGCCCTCTGCGAGACATCCGGGCGCGTCGTGGTGGCGATGAACCTCGAACCCCACAAGGACGAGACTCGCGGCTACGACCTCGCCGACCACCTCGACGTGCTGCGCCGGCACGCTCCCGAGCTCCAGGTGCACAGCGTGCTGGCGGACCCCACGGCGGTGCGCGACAGCGCGCGGTTGCGCGACGCGGTAGCCGCCGCCGGGGCCCGGCTGCAGGTCACCGACGTGGCCTCGGACCGACCCGGCGTACATGATCCGCAAAAACTTGGCGCTGCGTATGCGGCATTGTTCGCCGCGACATAGGGTGACGCCATGGCGATGACGGCACAGGTGAAGGCAGAACTGGCCAGTACGAACGTGACGAAGACCTGTTGCCGCAAAGCCGAGGTCTCCGCGATGCTGCGCTTCGCGGACGCGCTCCACCTGGTCAACGGCGGGATCGTGGTCGAGGCCGAGCTCGACACCGGCGCAGCCGCCCGTCGGATGCGCAAGGACATCGCCGAGGTCTTCGGTCACCAGCCCGAGGTGGTGCTGCTCAAGGGCAGCGGGATCCGCCGTGGCACGCGGTACATCGTCCGGGTCTCCCGCGACGGTGAGTCCCTGGCGCGACAGACCGGCCTCATCGACCAACGCAACCGCCCCGTCCGCGGACTTCCCCCGGTCGTCGTCAACGGCTCCGGCTGTGACGCGGTCGCCGCCTGGCGTGGTGCCTTCCTCGCCCACGGGTCGCTGACCGAGCCGGGCCGGTCGAGCTCTCTCGAGGTGACCTGCCCCGGACCCGAGGCTGCGCTGGCCCTGGTGGGCTCGGCTCGCCGTCTCGGCATCTCCGCCAAGGCCCGCGAGGTGCGCGGCGTGGACCGGGTCGTGATCCGCGACGGTGACGCGATCGGTCAGCTGCTCACCCGGCTCGGGGCCCACGAGTCCCTCCTGGCGTGGGAGGAGCGCCGGATGCGTCGCGAGGTCCGGGCCACCGCAAACCGGCTCGCCAACTTCGATGACGCCAACCTGCGACGCTCCGCGCGAGCGGCCGTCGCGGCCGGGGCCCGGGTCGAGCGTGCCCTGGAGATCCTCGGGGAGGAGATCCCGGACCACCTGCGCCAGGCCGGCCGGCTGCGTCTCGAGCACAAGCAGGCCTCCCTGGAGGAGCTCGGTCAGCTCAGCGAGCCGGTGCTCACCAAGGACGCCATCGCCGGGCGGATCCGCCGGCTCCTGGCCATGGCGGACAAGCGTGCGGAGGACTTGGGCATCCCGGACACCGAGGCCTCGTTGACGCCCGACATGCTGGTCGAGGAAGTCTGAGACCACGCCCTTCTACACCCTGGTGGGTGTCGGCGCGGTTACTCGCAAGTACCGCGGACGCACCTGATCGGGGGCTGCTGGACGCGCGATAGGGTCGCTGCCAGACCTCTTTTTCGCTGACCAGGAGATAACGCTGTGACTGTCCGCGTAGGTATCAACGGCTTCGGCCGCATCGGCCGCAACTTCTTCCGCGCAGTGCGCGCGTCGGGGGCCGACATCGAGATCGTCGGCGTGAACGACCTCACCGACAACAAGTCCCTCGCGCACCTGCTCAAGTTCGACTCGATCCTCGGTCGCCTCGACGCCGAGGTCTCCTCCACCGAGGAGTACATCAAGGTCGGCGACCAGCAGATCACCACCTTCGCCGAGCGGGACCCCGCCAACCTCAAGTGGGGTGACCTCGGTGTCGACGTCGTCGTGGAGTCCACCGGCTTCTTCACCGACGCGACCAAGGCGCGTGCGCACATCGACGGTGGTGCCAAGAAGGTCATCATCTCCGCGCCCGCCTCCAACGACGACTTCACCGTGGTCATGGGCGTGAACCACGACGACTACGACCCGGAGAAGCACACAGTCATCTCCAACGCGTCGTGCACCACCAACTGCCTGGCGCCGATGGCCAAGGCGCTGAACGACGAGTTCGGCATCGTCAAGGGCCTGATGACCACCATCCACGCCTACACCGCCGACCAGAACCTCCAGGACAACATCCACAAGGACCCGCGTCGTGCGCGTGCCGCCGCGATCAACCTGGTGCCGACCTCCACAGGTGCGGCCAAGGCGATCGGGCTCGTGCTGCCAGAGCTCAAGGGCAAGCTCGACGGCTTCGCCATCCGCGTCCCGGTCCCCACGGGCTCGGCCACCGACCTGACGTTCGAGGCCGGCCGGGAGACCTCGGTCGAGGAGGTCAACGCCGCGGTCAAGGCCGCGGCCGACGGTCGTTTCCTGCGTTACTCCGAGGACCCGCTGGTCTCCTCCGACATCGTCACCGACCCGGCCTCGTGCATCTTCGACGCCCCGCTCACCAAGGTGATCGGCAACCAGGTCAAGGTCATCGGCTGGTACGACAACGAGTGGGGCTACTCCAACCGGCTCGCCGACCTGATCACGCACATCGGCTCGACCCTCTGACGGGCGGTCCGGTGAGCTCAGTCATCGACGCCCTGGCCGAGGAGCTGGGAGGCAGCCTCGCCGGTCGGCGGGTGCTCGTCCGCTCGGACCTGAACGTGCCGCTGGACGGCGAGCGGATCACCGACGACGGCCGCATCCGGGCCAGCGTGCCGACGATCCGGGCGCTGTCCGAGGCAGGTGCCCGCGTCGTGGTGATGGCGCACCTCGGCCGGCCCAAGGGATCGCCCGATCCGGCGTACTCCCTGGCGCCGGTGGCGTCGAGGTTGGGTGAGCTGCTCGAGACCGACGTGCGGTTCGCCTCCGACACAGTGGGTGAGTCCGCACAGCAGACGGTCGCAGGGCTCGCAGACGGTGACGTCGCGCTGCTCGAGAACGTGCGCTTCAACGCGGGTGAGACCAGCAAGGACGAGGCCGAGCGTGGCGCCTTCGCCGACCAGCTCGCGGCGCTCGGCGACGCCTTCGTCAGCGACGGTTTCGGCGTCGTCCACCGCAAGCAGGCCAGCGTGTACGACGTCGCCCAGCGGCTGCCGCACACAATGGGCGGGCTGGTGGGTGCCGAGATCGAGGTGCTCCGCAGGCTGACCGTCGAGCCGGAGCGCCCGTACGTGGTCGTGCTGGGTGGGTCCAAGGTCAGCGACAAGCTCGCGGTCATCGACAACCTGCTGGGCAAGGCGGACAAGCTCCTGATCGGGGGCGGCATGGTGTTCACCTTCCTGGCGGCCAACGGCCACGAGGTCGGCAAGAGCCTCCTGGAGCAGGACCAGATCGAGGTGTGCCGGGAGTACCTTCGCCGGTCGGCCGAGAGCGGTGTGGAGATCCTGCTGCCGACCGACGTGGTGGTCGCGCCAGAGTTCGCGGCGGACGCCCCCGCGACGACGGTGGCTGCCGATGCGATGCCTGCCGACCAGATCGGCCTCGACATCGGTCCCGACTCGGCCAAGGCCTTCGCCGAGGCGATCCGCGGCGGTCGCACGGTGTTCTGGAACGGTCCGATGGGTGTCTTCGAGTTCGAGGCGTTCTCGGCCGGCACCAGGGCCGTCGCCCAGGCACTGACCGAGGTCGACGGTCTCTCGGTCGTCGGTGGTGGCGACTCCGCCGCCGCCGTACGACAGCTCGGCTTCGACGAGGCGGCCTTCGGTCACATCTCGACCGGTGGCGGTGCCAGCCTCGAGTACCTCGAGGGCAAGGACCTGCCGGGCATCGACGTACTGGCCTGACCCCGACGCCCCACCGCAACCACGATCTGGAGAAACACCACCATGGCAAAGACCGCTCGCACGCCGCTGATGGCCGGCAACTGGAAGATGAACCTGAACCACCAGGAGGCAGTCGTCCTGGTGCAGAAGCTGGCCTGGACGCTCTCGGACAAGAAGCACGACTACTCCCGCGTCGAGGTGGTCGTGGTGCCGCCGTACACCGACATCCGCAGCGTGCAGACGATGGTCGACGGCGACCGGTTGCAGATCAAGTACGGCGCCCAGGACGTCTCCGTCCACGACGACGGCGCCTACACCGGCGAGATCTCGGCGGCGATGCTGGCCAAGCTGGGTTGTTCCTTCGTGGTCGTCGGGCACTCCGAACGCCGTGAGCACCACGACGAGGACGACGCGCTGGTCAACGCCAAGGCGCACAAGGCCCTCGCTGCCGGCCTGACCCCCATCGTCTGCGTGGGTGAGGGGCTGGAGGTCCGCAAGGAGGGTGGTCAGGTCGACTTCTGCCTGGGTCAGCTGGACGGGTCGCTCGCCGGGTTCACCCCGGAGCAGCTCGCGGAGCTGGTGGTCGCCTACGAGCCGGTGTGGGCCATCGGCACCGGCGAGGTGGCCACCCCCGACGACGCGCAGGAGGTCTGTGCGGCGATCCGGGCGCGCGTCGCCGAGACCGCCGGTGACTCCGCGGCCGAGGGCCTGCGGGTGCTGTACGGCGGCTCGGTCAAGGCCGCCAACGTCGGCGGGATCATGCAGCAGCCCGATGTCGACGGCTGTCTGGTCGGGGGCGCGAGCCTGCAGGCCGACGAGTTCGGCGGGATCTGCCGGTTCTACGACATGCCCGTACTCTGAACCGCGCGCCTGATCGGTTAGGCTCCCTCCCGTGGTTATCGTCTTCGAGGTGCTGCTCGTCATCACGAGCTTGCTCATGATCCTGCTGGTGCTCCTTCACAAGGGACGCGGTGGCGGGCTCTCCGACATGTTCGGTGGTGGTGTCTCCAGCGGTCTCGGCGGATCGTCCGTGGCCGAGCGCAACCTGGACCGCATCACTGTTGGTATCGGCCTGGTGTGGGCTGCATGTGTGGTCGGGCTTGGGCTGTTGCTCAAGACCGGCAACTGATCCTCAACGACCTCGAAGGAGACCAGCGTGGCAGGCGGAGGAAGTGCCATCCGGGGCAGCCGGGTCGGTGCCGGCCCCATGGGGGAGGCTGAGCGCGGTGAGGCCGCTGCTCGTCAGAACGTCACGTACTTCTGCTCCCACGAGCACCGGACGCTGATCGCGTTCGCCGTCGAGGCCCTTGTCCCCGAGACGTGGGACTGCCCTCGATGCGGCCTGCCGGCCAGCGTGGACAGCGACAACCCCCCGCCGGCCCCCAAGATCGAGCCCTACAAGACGCACCTCGCCTACGTGAAGGAGCGCCGCTCCGACGCCGAGGCGAAGGACATCCTCAACGAGGCCCTCTCCACCCTGCGCGCCCGCCGCAAGTCCGGCGACATCATCTTCTAAGCCCAAACCCTTCGCCGACCGGGCACTCCTGGTCGCTCCGACATCGCCGACCGGGCACTTGTGGTCGCCCAGGTGTCGCCGACCGGGCACTCCTGGCCGCCCCAGGTGTCGCCGACCGGGCACTCCTGGCCGCCCCAGGTGTCGCCGACCGGGCACTCCTGGTCGCGGGGCACTGGGCGCTTGTGGATACTGCGAGCGCGTCGGGCCGAAACTCCGGATCATCAGCGGATGATCTCGGACTGGCTCGACGACACAGGACTGTTCCTGGGCGCCCACTGCCCGTTGCCGCTGGACGCACCCTTCACCGCGCGCCAAGCGTTGGGATACGGAGTCTCGCGGCGCCGCCTCCGCACGCTGCACGGAGCGGGCTTCGTACGCCGCATGCTCCACGAGGTGTACGTCGCGGCCCAGGCTGCTGACACCGTCGAAGCAAGAGCGTCAGCTCTGGCGTTGGTCATCCCGAACACTGCGGTGATCACGGATCGAACCGCCGCTTGGCTGCACGGGGTCGATGTACTTCCTCGCAGCGCGCTCGCAACGGTGCCGCCGGTCAGCGTGTTCCACACCGACGACACCCGCGTGCGGCGCCCGGGTGTCACGGCGGGTCGCCGGGGATTGCGGGCAGACGATGTCACGGACGTCCACGGAGTCCAAGTGACGACCGCGCTGCGCACCACACTCGATCTGGGCAGGTTGCTCTGGCGCTTCGATGCGCTCGCGGCCATCGACGGCTTCCTGCGCATCGGCGTACCGCACGACGAACTGCTGGCTGAGATCGACCGGTTCCGCGGCTACCGCGGCGTCCGGCAGCTGCGGGCGTTGGCGCCGTTGGGCGACGGACTGGCGGAGTCCCCGGGGGAGTCGGCGCTGAGGCTGTACTGGTACGACGCCGGGTTGCCGCCGCCCACCCTGCAGTTCTGGGTGTACGACGACGCGGGCGTCCCGCTCCACCGGCTCGACATCACGGCGCCTGAGTTCCGCTACTGCGCCGAGTACGACGGGGAGGAGTTCCATTCGTCTCCGGCGGATCGAGAGCACGACGCCCGCCGCCGGGCCTGGCTGGCGGACGAGCGAGGTTGGGACATCGATGTCTTCACCAAGGTGGACGTCTACGGGTCGAAGCGCTTCCCGCCGGCAACTCTGCTGCGCGGTTTTGGGCGTGCGCGTGAGCGGAGGCTGTGGACGCCGCACCACCGCCGCTGAGGTGCGGCCAGGAGTGCCCGCTCGGTGGGGTGGGGGCGGCCAGGAGTGCCCGCTCGGTGGGGTGGGGGCGGCCAGGAGTGCCCGCTCGGCGGGGTGGGGGCGGCCAGGAGTGCCCGCTCGGTGGGGTGGGGGCGGCCAGGAGTGCCCGCTCGGTGGGGTGGGGGCGGCCAGGAGTGCCCGCTCGGCGCTAGAGGGCGGAGGCGGCGGGAGTGTCGAGCCACCAGGTGCGGTGGTCCACGGTGATGCCGCGAGCGGGGGTCTCGGCGACCGTGCCGGACTCCGCCAGGGCGCGGGCGACGGCATCGGCCTTCTCGGCGCCCGAGACGAGGAACCAGACCTCGGCGGCCCGGTTCAGGGTCGGGAAGGTGAGCGTGATCCGCTCCGAGGGTGGCTTGGGGGAGTCCGTGACCGGCACCGCGATGTCGTCGTCGACCTCGAGCTGCGGCGAGCCCGGGAACAGCGACGCGACGTGCCCGTCGGGACCGACGCCGAGCAGCACCAGGTCGAACCGACCGCCCGGATGCGCCCGCACCAGCTCGGCGTACGACGCAGCGGCGACTGCCACATCGGTGTGCGCCTCGTCGCGGGCAGGCATGGCGTGCACGCGCGCCGGGTCCGCTCCGACCAGGTCGAGCAGGCCGAGCTCGGCGTCGCGGTCGTTGCGGTCGCTGGAGTCGGCTGAGACGTAGCGCTCGTCGCCCCAGAAGAAGTCGACCCGCATCCAGTCCACGGAGTCGGTGGCCAGCTCGGCCGCTTTGCGGTAGATGGCGCCGGCGATGGTGCCGCCGGTCAGCACGACCGAGGGGACCCGGCCCTCGGCCTGGATCGAGACCAATCGGGACACCAGCGCCTCGGCCACCTGCTGGGCGAGCGTCTCGGCGTCGGGGGCGACGGAGATGTCGTTCACTTCGAAGCCAGCTTGGCCAGTCGCCGCGCGGTCGCGGCGTACACCTCGTCCTCGTCCAGCCTCCGCAGCTCCTCGGCCAGCAGCTCGTGGACCGAACGGCGTTTCAACGCCACCGGACGGTCGGGCCGGCCGGGGGAGCTGAACCTCGCCAGCTTCCCGTCACCTCGGCTGATGCTGACGTCTCCGGACTTCGTGCGCAGCACCGCCTCGGTGATCCCGGGGCCCTCGGAGTTGTGCCGCTCGACCTTCACCTTCAGCCTGTCGGTGAGCCAGGCCACGAGCAGGTCGGCGCTCGGGCTGATCCGCTCCGCAGTGACCGAGGCGGAGGTGACCTTCTCGGGGTGCTGGTCCAGGGCAGCAGCCAACAGGGCGCGCCACGGCGTGATGCGGGTCCAGGCGAGGTCGGTGTTTCCCTTGGAGTAGTTCGCGCACTGGCGCCCGATGGCCTTGGTCTTGGCCGTCACGGCCGCGGCGGCGTCGGTGATCCGGCGCTGCGCCAGGGCACCCAGCGGGTCGGCCGCCGGGTCAGGCGGTGGGTCGGCCGGCCACCACACAGCTACGGGGGAGTCGGGCAGGAGAAGCGGCAGCACCACGGACTCGGGGTGCTTGACCACCTCGCCGTTGAGCCGGATCAGAGCGGTCTCGCCGCTCCAGCCGGAGCCGGTGCCCACCTGGGCGTTGATCTGGGCGTGGCCGCGGGCGTCACCGAGGATCACGCCGAGCACCCTGGCCGGGTGCTCCTTGGACGCGGCCTGGGCCGACTCCATGGCCTGCTTGGCCTCGTCCTCGTCGACGACGATGACCAACGTCATCACCATCCCCATCGCGGGGGAACCGGCTCGCTTGCGGGCCCGCAGGAACTCCGCGGCGATTCCGGCGGAGTTGGTGTCGAGCAGCTCGATCATGGTCGTCTCCAGACACGGCCGTCGCGGGCCAGCATGGCATCGGCGGACGCCGGTCCCCACCGGCCCGACTCGTACTGCTCGACCGGGTGCTTGCCGCTGGCGTCCTGCTTGGCCCAGTGCTTCATGATCGGGTCCAGGATCTTCCAGGACAGCTCCACCTCGGCTGGCTGCGGGAACAGTGGCGGGTCACCGAGAAGCACGTCGAGGATCAGCCGCTCGTAGGCCTCGGGGCTGGCCTCGGTGAACGACCCCCCGTAGGCGAAGTCCATGTTGACGTCGCGGATCTCCATCGCGGTGCCGGGCACCTTGGAGCCGAACCGCATCGTGATCCCCTCGTCGGGCTGGATCCGGAAGACCACTGCGTTGTGGCTGAGGTCCTCGGTGGCGGTCTCGCCGAACGGCAGGTGCGGTGCGCACTTGAACACCACGGCGACCTCGGTGACCCGACGACCGAGTCGCTTGCCGGTGCGGAGGTAGAACGGGACGCCGGCCCAGCGCCGGGTCTCGACGTCGAGCCGGATGGCGGCGAACGTCTCGGTCGTGGAGGAGTCCGGGATGTCGTCCTCGTCGAGATAGCCGTTGACCTTCTCGCCCCCTGCCCACCCTGCGGCGTACTGCCCACGCGCGGTGGTGAGGTCGAGCCTGCGGGGGAGTACGACGGAGGCGAGCACCTTCTGCTTCTCGATGCGAAGGCTCTCTGCGTCGAACGCGATCGGCTCCTCCATGGCCACCAACGCCATCAGCTGAAGCAGGTGGTTCTGGATCACGTCGCGGGCCGCGCCGATACCGTCGTAGTAGCCGGCCCGGCCGCCGATGCCGATGTCCTCGGCCATCGTGATCTGCACGTGGTCGACGTAGTTGGCGTTCCAGATCGGCTCGAACAGGTTGTTGGCGAAGCGCATCGCCAAGATGTTCTGCACCGTCTCCTTGCCGAGGTAGTGGTCGATCCGGAACACCGCCTCTGGCGGGAAGACCTCGCTGATCGCCGCGTTGAGCTCGATCGCCGACTCGAGGTCGTGGCCGAACGGCTTCTCCACCACCACCCGGCGCCACGAGCCATCGGTCTGCTCGGTGAGGCGGTGCTCCTGGAGCTGGCCGATCACGGTGCCGAAGAACCGCGGGGGGATGGAGAGGTAGAAGGCATGGTTGCCGCCCGTGCCCCGAGCCTGGTCGAGCTCCTCGACGGTGCGGCGCAACGTCTCGAATGCAGCGTCGTCGTCGAAGTCGCCCTGGACGAAGCGGAAGCCCTCGGCGAGCTGGCGCCACACCTCCTCGCGGAACTCGGTCCGGGCGTGCTCTCGCACGGAGTCGTGCACGATCTGGGCGAAGTCCTGGTCGGCCCAGTCACGCCTGGCGTAGCCCACGAGGCTGAATCCGGGCGGCAGCAGACCGCGGTTGGCCAGGTCGTAGATCGCCGGCATCACCTTCTTGCGCGCAAGGTCACCGGTCACGCCGAAGAGCACCAGTCCGCTGGGCCCGGCGATCCTGGGCATCCTGCGGTCGTGGGGATCCCGGAGCGGGTTCACCTGGACGCTCATCGGGCGCGGTGGTCACGGTAGTAGGCGATCAGGGACTGGGTCGAGGCGTCCTGCTGCTCCAGCGCCGGGGCATCACCGGCGACTGCCGGACCGACTTCCTGGGCCAGCTGCTTGCCCAGCTCCACTCCCCACTGGTCGAAGCTGTCGATGCCCCAGATCACTCCCTGGGTGAAGGTGATGTGCTCGTAGAGGGCGATCAGCTGCCCGAGCACCGACGGGCTCAGCTCCGGGGCCATGATCGAGGTGGTCGGCCGGTTGCCGTCGAACACCCGGGCAGGGACGATCTCCTCGGCAGTGCCCTCGGCGCGGACCTCGTCGGCGGTCTTGCCGAACGCCAGCGCTCGGGTCTGGGCGAGGAAGTTGGCGAGCAGCAGCTCGTGGACGTCGACATCCCCGTCCTTCAGCGGGTAGGCCGGGGTGGCCATCGCGATGAAGTCGGCCGGCACGAGACGGGTGCCCTGGTGGATCAGCTGGTAGAAGGCGTGCTGACCGTTGGTGCCCGGCTCGCCCCAGAAGATCTCACCGGTCTGGGTCGTCACGGGCGTGCCGTCCCAGCGCACGCCCTTGCCGTTGGACTCCATGGTGAGCTGTTGGAGGTACGCCGGGAAGCGGTGCAGGAGCTGGGAGTACGGCAGCACCGCGTGGCTCTCGGCCCCGAGGAAGTTGGTGTACCAGACGTTGAGCAGACCCATCAGCAGCGGGACGTTGCGCTCCGGGTCGGTGGTGCGGAAGTGCTCGTCCATCGTGTGCAGTCCGCCGAGGAACTCCGCGAACCGCTCCGGACCGATCGCGACCACCAGGGAGGTGCCGATGGCGGAGTCCACGGAGTAGCGGCCGCCGACCCAGTCCCAGAAGCCGAACGCGTTCGCGGGGTCGATGCCGAACGCCGCCACCTTGTCCAGCGCCGTGGAGACCGCGACGAAGTGGCGGGCGACAGCGTCGGCCGAGTCGTCGCCGACGGCCCCCGCCGAGCGCAGACCGTCCAGCAGCCACGCCTTGCAGAGTCGAGCGTTGGTCAGGGTCTCCAGGGTGCTGAAGGTCTTGCTGGAGACGATGAACAGCGTCGTCGCAGGGTCCAGTCCGGTCAGGGTGGTCGCCGCGTCGGTCGGGTCGATGTTGCTGATGAACCGGCACTCGAGACCGGCAAGCCGATAGGCCGCCAGCGCCTCGTAGGCCATCACCGGTCCCAGGTCCGAGCCGCCGATCCCGATGTTGACCACGGTGCGGATCCGCTCGCCGGTGATACCGGTCCAGGAACCGTCGCGGACGGACTCAGCGAAGGCGTAGACCCGACCCAGCACCTCGTGCACGTCGGGAACCACGTCCTGTCCGTCAACCTCGGCGCTGGCCCCTTCCGGGAGCCGCAGCGCCGTGTGCAGCACGGCACGGTCCTCGGTGACGTTGATGTGCTCGCCGACGAACATCGCGTCGCGACGGGCGGCTACCCCGACCTCGTCCGCGAGTGCCACGAGAGCATCTCGCACCTCGCCGTCGAGCAACGACTTGGACAGGTCGACCATCAGGTCGCCAGCCTCGAACGACAGGCCGCTCACCCGGTCCGGGTCGGTGGCGAACCAGCCCCGCAGGTCCGGGCTGAAGCCGTCCGCCAGGGAAGTGAGGCGCGCCCACGCATCCGTGGTGGTGGGGTCGACCGGTCCACTCACCGCCGGTCCACTCACCGGGCGGCCTCGAGGTTCCTCTCGACCGTCTCGAGCAGCTCGTTCCAGGACGCCACGAACTTGTCCACGCCCTCCTGCTCCAGGGTGGCGATGACGTCGTCGTAGTCGATGCCGGCCTCGGCGAGGTTCTTCATCACCTGACGTGCGTCCTCGTAGTTGGGCCGCACCTGGTCGCCGATGATCTCACCGTGGTCCTTGACCGCCTCGAGGGTCTTCTCCGGCATGGTGTTGACGGTGTTCTCCACGACCAGGTCGACGACGTACATCGTGTCGCGGTACTGGGGGTTCTTCACGCCCGTGGAGGCCCACAGCGGGCGCTGCCGGTTGGCTCCCTCGGCCGCCAGGCTCTCCCAGCGATCTCCGGAGAAGAACTTCTCGTAGGCCTCGTACGCCAGGCGCGCGTTGGCCACGCCGGCCAGACCGAGCAGGTCGTCGGAGGCGCCGGTCTTGTTCAGTCGGTTGTCGATCTCCGAGTCGACCCGGCTCACGAAGAAGGAGGCGACCGAGTGGATCTGCGACAGGTCGCGACCGGCAGCCAGGGCCTTCTCGAGACCGGCGAGGTAGGCCTCCATCACCGACTGGTAGCGGTCCAGCCCGAAGATCAGGGTGACGTTGACGCTGATGCCCTCGGCCAGGGTGTCGCTGATCGCGGGCGCCCCCTCGGTGGTGGCCGGGATCTTGATGAACAGGTTGGGTCGGTCCACGGCCTGCCACAGCTTCTTCGCCGAGGTCAGCGTGGCGTCGGTGTCGTGGGCCAGGTCCGGGGCCACCTCGATGGAGACCCGGCCGTCGACCCCGTTGGTGGCGTCGAACGTCGGACGGAGCACGTCGCAGGCACTGCGTACGTCGGTGGTGGTCAGCTCGAAGACGGTGCGGTCCACGTCGGCGCCATCGGCGGCGAGAGTGCGGACCTGCTCGTCGTAGCGCTCACCCTCGGCGAGCGCGGCGGCGAAGATCGAGGGGTTGGTGGTGACCCCGACGATGCTGTCGTTCTTGACCAGGTCGGCGAGGTTGCCGGACTCGAGTCGTTCGCGGGAGAGGTCGTCGAGCCAGATGGAGACACCGGCCTCCGAGAGCTTCTGCAGGTGATCAGTCATTGTTCCTCCTGTAGCTGAACTGCGTGGTCGGTGTGGAGCGGTGGCTCACCGTCAGCCGGTGGCCACGCGGATGCTGTCCTCCGCGGCTGCGGCCACGGCCTCGGCCGTGATCCCGAACTCGCGGTAGATGCGGGCGTAGTCCGCCGATGCGCCGTAGTGGTCCAGGGAGACGATGCGGCCGTGGTCGCCCACGATCTCGCGCCAGCCCATGGCGACTCCCGCCTCGACCGAGACCCGGGCCTTGAGCGTCGGGGGGATCACGGTCTCGCGGTACGCCGGCGTCTGCGCGTCGAACCACTCCCGGCAGGGCATCGAGACGACGCGGGCCGAGATGCCCTTCTCGGCCAGGATCTCGCGCGCCTGCACGGCGAGCTGCACCTCCGAGCCGGTGCCGACGATCACGACGTCCGGGGTGCCGTTCTCCGCGTCGAGCAGCACGTAGCCGCCCTTGCTGACGTTGCTGGTGTCGGCGAAGCCGTCCTCACCACGAGGGAAGACCGGCACGTTCTGGCGGGTGAGCACGATGCCGGCCGGGCGGTCGGTGTGCTCCATCACCGTCTGCCAGCAGGCGGTGGTCTCGTTGGCGTCGGCGGGGCGGACGATGTCCAGACCCGGGATCGCGCGCAGTGCGGCGAGGTGCTCCACCGGCTGGTGCGTCGGGCCGTCCTCGCCGAGGCCGATCGAGTCGTGGGTCCAGACATAGGTCACCGGCAGCTGCATCACGGCGGCCAGCCGGACAGCCCCGCGCATGTAGTCCGAGAACGTCAGGAACGTCCCGCCGAAGACCCGGGTGCCGCCGTGGGCGGCGATGCCGTTCATGATCGCGCCCATGCCGTGCTCCCGGATGCCGAAGTGCAGCACGCGACCGGCGTACGGGTCGCCCTTCCACATCTTCGAGGAGCGCTCCTCGGGGATGAACGAGGACGCGTCCTCGATCGTGGTGTTGTTCGAGCCGGCGAGGTCGGCAGAGCCACCCCACAGCTCGGGCACGGTCTTGGCGATGGCCTGGATCACGGCGCCCGACGCCTTGCGGGTGGCCATCCCCTTCGCGTCGGCGGGGAACGTGGGCAGGTCCGCCGCCCAGCCCTCGGGCAGCTGACGCTCGCGCAGCCGCTGCTGCAGCTCGAAGCGCTTGGGGTAGCGCTTGGCCCACTCGGCCAGCTGGTCGTCCCAGGTCGCGCCGTCGGCTGCGCCACGCTCACGCAGCTGACGGGTGTGGGCGATCACCTCGGCCGGCACCTCGAAGGTCTGCTCGGGGTCGAAGCCGAGCACCTTCTTGGTGGCGGCGACCTCGTCCTCACCGAGCGCAGAGCCGTGCGACTCGCCGGTTCCCTGGGCGTTCGGCGCGGGCCAGGCGATGATCGTGCGCAGCACGATGAAGCTGGGCTGGTCGGTGACCTTCTCGGCCGCACGGATTGCCTTGTGCAGTGCCGGGATGTCCTCCTTGTACTCCTTGCCGTCGTTGGTCCAGTCGACGGTCTGCACGTGCCAGCCGTAGGCCCGGTAGCGAGCGGCGACGTCCTCGTTGAAGGCGATGTTGGTGTCGTCCTCGATCGAGATCTGGTTGTCGTCGTAGATCACGGTGAGGTTGCCCAGCTTCTGGGTGCCGGCGATGGAGGAGGCCTCGGAGCTGACGCCCTCCTGCATGTCACCGTCGGAGCACAGCGCGTAGATCTGGTGGTCGAACGGCGACTCCCCGACGGGCGCCTCGGGGTGCAGCAGGCCGCGCTGCTTGCGGGCCGCCATGGCCATCCCGACCGCGTTGCCGATGCCCTGTCCGAGCGGGCCGGTGGTGGTCTCGACCCCGGCGGTGTGGCCGTACTCCGGGTGCCCCGGGGTCTTGCTGCCCCAGGTCCGCAGCGCCTTGAGGTCCTCGAGCTCGAGGCCCCAGCCCCCGAGGTAGAGCTGGATGTAGAGAGTGAGGCTGGAGTGGCCGCAGGAGAGCACGAAGCGGTCGCGCGAGACCCAGTCCGGGTCGGCGGGGTCGTGGCGCATCACCTTCTGGAAGAGCAGGTACGCCGCCGGCGCCAGGCTCATCGCCGTGCCGGGGTGCCCGTTGCCGACCTTCTGCACTGCGTCCATGGCCAGCACCCGGGCTGTGTCGACCGCTCGGTCGTCGAGCTCGGTCCAGTCGAGGTGGGTCTCGGTGGGCACGTCAGGGGTCCTCTCGAAGTGGAGTCAGGCTTCGCGTTCGAGCCTAGTGGGGAGATGCCGTGCAGGTCACGCCGGTCGGTTGGCCGGGCTTCCCGCACCGGAGATAGACTCACCCGGTCTGTACCCCCTTTCTCCGACGATCCGCCCGCTCGCCCGGGGCGTTGAAGGCGAGGCCTGCGTGACCGCGCTCGACTCCGAGGTGTCCCTCACCGGACCTACTTCGGAATCAGCGACGCTGCGTGACGTCGTGGGGGCCTACGTGGGGCTGACCAAGCCGCGCGTGATCGAGCTGCTGCTGCTGACCACGGTGCCGGTGATGTTCTTCGCCCAGCGCGGGGTCCCGCCGCTGTGGCTGGTCGTCGCCACCGTCGTGGGCGGCACGCTCTCCGCGGGCAGCGCCAACGCGCTCAACTGCGTCTACGACCGCGACATCGACGAGCACATGCGCCGCACCCGGCGACGCGCTCTGCCTCGGCACATCGTGACGCCGCGGGCAGCGTTCGTCTTCGGGCTCGTGCTGATGGTGGCCTCCACGCTCATCCTCGGGTTCTACGTCAACTGGCTCTCGTCGGGGCTCGCGCTCGGGGCCAGCGCGTTCTACCTCTTCGGCTACACGATGCTGCTCAAGCGGCGTACCACCCAGAACATCGTGTGGGGCGGCCTCGCGGGCTGCTTCCCGACGTTGATCGGCTGGACAGCGGTCACCAACGAGCTGGCCTGGCCGCCGGTGGTGCTGTTCATGGTCGTCTTCTTCTGGACGCCGCCGCACACCTGGGCGTTGGCGATGCGCTACCGCGAGGACTACGCCCGCGTGGACGTGCCGATGCTCCCCGTGGTCAAGGACGCCGAGGGGGTCTCGCGCCAGATCATCGTCTACTCGTGGGTGATGGTCGCGACGTCGCTGGCCCTGTGGCCGGTCGCCGACACCGGGTTGCTCTACCCGGTCGTGGCCGCGCTGCTGGGTGCCGGTTTCCTGGTGGAGGCGCACCTGATGTGGCAGCGCTCGCGCCGCAGCAACGACCTCGCCGAGGTGCGCCCGATGCGGCTGTTCCACTGGTCGAACATGTATCTCTCGCTGCTGTTCGTCGCCGTCGCACTGGACCCGCTGCTCAAGCTCTGAGGCAAGTGCGGGCTCGGTGTGGCGTGCAGAGCCCTACTCGGCCATCGCCGCGAGGACGCCTTCGAGGATGAGCTGACCCCGCTGAAGTGCCGGCTGGTCGCCGGCCGGGGTGGAGTTCACGCGCACCGTGATGACCTCGCGCCCGGTCACCGCGGCCATGGTTGTTGAGTCGGCGCCGTCAGCCTTCCCGCTGGACGCGCAGGAGCGAGCGGCACCCTTGGCCTGGAACCCGGCCTGCTCGCGGCTCTTGCCCACGTCGACGGCTCGGCACTGGCTCTCGAAGATCTCGTCGGCGGAGATGTCGTCGCTGGCCTGGAGCCAGGTCACGACGGTGCGCACGGCCGGGCTGGCGTCGTCGGGGGAGCGCAGGGAGCAGGCGGCAGTGGGGTGACCGGTCTCGTCGGTGTTCGCGTTCGCGATCATTCCCTTGCGAAGCTCGGCGGGCACCGTCGCGCAGAGGTCGGCCGGGATCTCAGGCTCCGTCGCTGTCAGCGGCTCCGGCTCCGTGCTCCCGCACCCCGCGGCCAGGAGGAGGGTGCCCAACAGGGCTCCGAGCTGCGCAGTGCGCCGTGCCGGCATGGGCTCTCCTCGTCGTGGTTGGGCGACCTTGGACATTTCACCACAGGGCGCTGGGCTGCGGGCAGCAACGCGCCTTCTCGGGCTGGCCGCCGATCGCGCCCGTGAGACGTCCGCCGGGCGGAGTATCCCCGGGCGGTCGGCCGCCCCCGGGGGGCCGACCGGGGGTCCACTCGGGGAGTCCACCCGCGGGGTGTCGACCGCCCGGGGAGTCGACCCGCTGCCGCGGGTGTCAGTCGTCGGGTGGTGGTCTGCTGCGGTCTCGGCGGCGTTGGTCGTGGGGTGGGTCGAACTCGTGGGTGCCGGGTCCGGTGGTGCGGATGGTCCAGGGTGCGGCGTGGATGAGTCGGTGGTGGTGGCCGCAGAGCAGGATCATGTTGGGGAGTGAGGTTTCGCCGCCGTCGGCCCAGTGTTGGATGTGGTGGGCGTGGCAGAGCAGTGGTGGGCGGGTGCAGTGGGGGAAGCGGCAGTGGTGGTCGCGGGCGACGAGGGCTTTCCAGATCGCGGTGGTGCTCAGTCTTCGGGTGCGGCCGACGTCGAGGACCTCTGATGCTCCGCCGAGGACGGCGGGGATGAGGTCGGCGTCGCAGCACAGGCGTCGCAGGGTGGCGGGGGAGAGCTGATCCCCGGTCTCGGTGGTCGCGAACCCGGAGAGCTGCTGCAGGTCGGTGAGGGTCATGGTCAGGGTGAGTCGGGGGGTGGCGCCGTGGGTCTGGGGGAGCAGGTCGGCGCTTTGGAGTCGGTGGCAGGCCTCGACGAGCGCGTCGAGCATCCGGGTGCCGTGGTCGCGGGGGTCGCGGCCGTCGTGACCACAGCCCGGGGTCTCGCAGGTGCCCGGGTCGCAGACCGGGGCGCCGGCGGGGCCAGCGGTGGGTTGGGGTGCGGCCAGGGGGATCAGGGTGGCTTTGAGGTGGGCGGCGTCCTCGGTGCTGCAGCGTCCTTTGATCCAGGCGCCGCCGCACTGGTCGTCGGTGATGGTGAGGTGGCGGCCGAGGTGGGCGGCGCGTTCGAGGCGGTCGAGCTCGCGTTCGGCGCGGCGGTCATCGCCCTCGGGGTCGATCAGGCACAGCAGCCGGCGGGTGAGCTTGCGCAGCTCGGTGGCATCGAGGGCTTTGGCCTCCTCCAGCAGCACCTGGACTCCGCGGCGGCGTAGGTCGGGGTCACCGGGCAGGGTGTCGATGGCGCGTTCGATGACCTGGGCCTTGGCGAGCGAGAGCCACCCGTCGGCCAGGGCCTCACCGACCGGGGCGAGCAGGGGTGTCTCGACGGCCTTGGCGAGCCGGACCGTCGCGGGGCCGGTGCCCTTGTGGCCACCGGCGACCGCGGTCACGTAGTCCTGGGTGGAGGCCCAGCCGGCGGTCTTGACCGCGTGGGTGGCGTCGAGCTCGGCGAGGATGGCCAGCTCGAGGGCGTCCAGGGTCGACTTCAGCGCCTCGACCTCGGTGACCGCGTCCATCAGCTCGGCCCGGGGACGGGCCGCCCACAACGTCGAGCCCAGCTCACGCACCTGCCCGCGCACCGCCGCCAGCGCACCCGCGACACCACCGGCACCGGTGCCGCCACGGGGGTCGATCAGCTGGCTGGTCATGGGTGAATCCAAGCAGCGACCACCGACAGTTTCTGCCGAGAATCCGCTGCTGTGAAAGGGATTGTCGAAGATCTTCGGCGCGGCACGAGCAACTGGCCGACCAGGGCACGACCCGGCCGCGCAGGTCCTTGCGCACTGCTCGCCGTCAGCCAGCCTTGCGGTACTTGCGATGGACCGTCTGTCTGGTCACGCCGAGCAGGGTCCCGATCTCGGCCCAGCTCAGCCCGCTGTGCCGGGCCCTGCGGACCGCGACCACCTCGCGACGAGCCAACGCACGCTTGGCCTCGGCGACCGCCACCAGCTCACCCACCACCCCGCCGTCGTCTGCTCCCACCAGAGTCTCCATGCGTGTCAGCATATGCTGACGAGCGGTCACTCCCGAAGCCGTCGAGAAAGGATCCTCAGTCTTGCCGCCCTTTCCCGAACAGCCGCCGCGTGGTCAGCGGCCGACGACCTCGAGGTGGAAGAGGTCCAGGGTGTCGACGTGATGGCGAGGGGGCTACTCCGACGGGGTCGCGCTGGGAACCACCGTCGGGAGCTCGGTGGGCGTCGCGCTGGGTACGTCCGTGGGCTCAGCGGGAGGCTCCTGGCCCGGGGTAGTGGAGTCGGTGGGGTCCTGCTCCGGCGTCTGCTGGTCGGTGTCGGTATCGGTGTCCTGCTCGGCCTTCTCCCCGCCGCCGATGAACGTCGAGGTGCGGTCGCGGTCACTGCCACCGGTGTAGGAGGACACGCTGCGTCCGGCGATGAGCTCGAAGATCACGATCGCGAGCACGACCACGACGAACGTGGCCGCTGCGGACAGCGCGATCCGCTTCCACGGCAACCGGGCCAGTCGCTCGCGCCACCCGAGTCCGAGGTCAGCCGGCGGCCCGTCGGGCGCCGGGTCTCCAGGGGTGACCTCGTGGTCGTCCCCGACTGCCCCGTCCAGCTCGGCCTCGGCCTCGGCGAGCTCCTCCTCGGCGTGCTCGAGACGGATCTCCGTGGTCGGCCCGTTGGTGCCTCGGCGGGCGCGGCGTACCTCGGCCTTCGCGACCGCGATCTTGTTGCGCGACGCCACCTGCGCCAGAGCGACCTTCTCCCTGCTCTTGGCGAGTCCCTGCGCGTAGAGCGCCGTCCCGATGGTGGCGACGAGGCTGCCGACGGCCGCCCCGATCAAGGTGCCCACGGCCCCGAGGGTGGAGAGCAGCACCGCAGACGACATGGCCGCCAAGGCGCCCGCGAGCGTCCTGGACCAGTCGATGTCGAGCTTGGGTCGGGCGGTGTCGTCAGGCATCACCCATCACCATGCCAGCCCACGCCCGGTTGCGGGGGAATGAAGGGGGCTCTCGCAAGACTTTCGGTGGACGACAGATCTGAGGCGCCGCCTCGGTGCCGATCGGCGCGCCCGGTCCGGCGATCAGCCGAAGAAGGCGCGACCCAGGGCGAACACACCCTGCTGGGGGATGGTGAACTCGCCGAGGCTCGCCCGTTGGGCGAGTCGTCCCGGTGGTCCGAAGTCCGTGCCGGCGTACGTCGCCGTCGACTCGGCGACGTACCAGATCCTCTGGGGGTTGGCCACGAAGGCCTGCCCGTTGGGGGGGAGGACCTGCCCCTCGGGAGCCGGCCGACCTCCTCTAGTTGACACTTGATAAAGCGATCGGTTGAATACACCACATGAAGACGACGATGGCGGCGACCACGACAGGGGTCCAGCTCGATTCGCTGTTCACGGCGCTCGGCGACCCCACCAGGCGGGACATCGTGGTCCGACTGAGTGCCGGCGAGGCGACGGTGAAGGAGCTGGCGGAGCCGTACGCCATGAGCATGCAGGCCGTGTCGCAGCACATCCGGGTGCTCGAGCGGTCCGGGCTGATCAGCCGGGGCAGGCACCGTCAGACCCGGCCGTGCCGGCTCGAGCCCGCGGCGCTCGAAGCCGCGCTCTCCTGGATCGAGGAGAGTAGGCGCGCCTGGTCGGAGCGGATGGACCGGCTGGAGACGCACTTGGACCGACTGCAGGAGGATGAGAACCAGTGAACGACGACGAGCTCGTCTACCGGCGAGTGTTCCGCGCGCCGCGCGACCTGGTGTGGCGGTGTCTCACCGAGCCCACCGAGCTCGCGCAGTTCTGGGGCCCGAGCGGCATGAACACACCGATCGACGGCATCGTCGTGGAGCTCCACGCCGGTGGCCGGTTCGAGACCCTGATGGTCGGCGGGGCCGGCAGCCACCGCATGGTCGCCACGTTCACCGAGGTCGTGCCGCCCGAACGGCTCTCCTGGGTCGACTCGGCGAACGGGATGCAGACCACCAGCACGCTCGACGACGTCGGGAACGGCATCACCGAGGTCGTCATCCATCAGCGGAAGGTGCCCGAGCCGATGCGCACACCCGAAGCCCGCGCCGGCTTCCTCACCTCGCTCGACAAGCTGGAGGAACACCTCGCTCACCGACTACAGGGAGACCGATCATGACCGACCTGCAGGCCTGGGTGGAGCCGACGTACGCCGGGCTGGCGGAGCTCCTCACCGACACGACTGACGCCTGGAACTCCCCATCGTTGTGCGAGCACTGGCTGGTGCGTCACGTGGTCGCCCACGTGACGATGCCGGTGCGGCTGACTCCGGCACAGTTCGGTGCGGAGATGGCTGCGGCCGGGGGTGACTTCACCGTGCTCTCCGACACGGTGGCCGCGCGGGACGCCTCGCTGCCCGAAGGCGAGCTCCTCGACCAGCTCAGATCACCGGAGCTGCACGCGTGGCAGCCGCCGGGTGGAGGCGCTGTCGGGGCCCTGAGCCATGCCGTCATCCACTCCCTGGACGTGACGATCGGGCTCGACCGGCCCTCGGTCGCACCGCCCGAGGCTGTCGCCTCCATCCTCGAAGAGCTCACCGCGGCCAACGGCACCTGGTTCGGCATCGACCTGACCGATGTCCGGCTGGAGGCCGACGACACCGACTGGTGCTGGGGCAGCGGTCAGGTCGTCCGCGCCGAAACCGGATCTCTGGTGGCACTCGTCAGCGGTCGGACGTTGCCCGACGGACGGAGGCTTCCACGAGGTTGACCCGCTTCGCCGAGGCCGCACGCCCTCACGGCGACCGGCCCACTCATCCTCGAGGACGGCGTACAGGAACTCGCTGCCCCAGGCGCCCTTGAAGTAGATGTTGTCGACGAAATGGGCCTCTCGGCGCATCCCCACCCGCTCGAGCAGGCGGGCCGACGGAGCGTTCAGCGCGTCGGTCACGGCGATGATGCGGTGCAGCCGGAACATCGGGAAGAGCCAGTCGAGGAACGCACGGAGGGCCTCGGTCGCATAGCCCTCGCCCTGGTGTGCGGGGTCAAGGGTGAAGCCCACCTCGGCCTGACGGGGCTCGTCGGCATCGACACGAAGCGCCAGGTCGCCCACCAGGGCGCCGCTCGAGCGAGCCTCGAGCGCGAACTGGAACCACACCCCAGGCACCCCGGGCTCGGCACCCTGCAGGGATGTCACGAACGCCTGGCCGCGCTCGAGGGTGTAGTCGGTCCAGCTCTGGTAGCGGGCCACGTCGGGGTCGGCCCGGTATGACACGAACGCATCGACGTCGTCGTCGGTGAAACCACGCACGCGCAGCCGAGGTGTCTCGAAGTACGTCGGCGACTCCCGCGTCACCGTGGCCATCGCGCGGCAGCGTGCCTGGACATGGCTCTGTCTCCTCAGCCGAGCAAGCCATCGACGTTGGGGAGATGCTCGAACCGGGAGAACGTCCCGGCCTCGGCGATCTCCGCGGCAGCCTCCAGGAACCCGCCCCACGCGGTGCGGGCCAGCGTGCCACCCACGCTGACCCGACGTACGCCGAGGCCGGCCGCCTCCGCCACGGTGGTGAAGGGAGCGTTGATCAACAGGTTGACCGGCTTCGGGGCAACCGCGTCGACGATCGCCGTGATGTGCTCGAGCTTGTCGATCCGGGGAGCGTAGAGGCAGTCGGCGCCCGCTTCGGCGTACGCGACGAGTCTGCGGATCGTCTCGTCGATGTCCGGCCTCCCGCACACGAAGCCCTCGGATCGACCCGTCAGCACGACGCCCGTGCCGCTCTCGTCGATCGCCCGGCGCGCGGCGCTCATCCGCTCCACAGCGAGCCCGAACTCGAACAGCGGGTCAGCCGGGTCACCCGATGAGTCCTCGATCGAGAGACCGGCGATCCCGGTCTCCGTGGCCAACGTGACGTTCGCTGCGACGCCAGCAGGATCGACGGCGTACCCACCCTCGAAATCAGCGTTCACCGGCACGCTGACAGCTGCGGCGATGTCCCGCAGGTGCTGCAGCGTCTGGTCGAGGTCGACGTGCCCGTCGGCACGGCCCAACGTCCAGGCCAGTCCGGCGCTGGTCGTCGCCAGTGCCTTGAAGCCCATCTGTTCCAGTGCCCGCGCGCTCCCGACATCCCACGGGTTCGCCATCACGAAGCAGCCCGAGGAGTGCAGACGCTGGAAGGTGGCGATCGGGTCCCGAGCAGCGTCCATGCCACACCTCGTCCTGGGTCAGGGAGCTCAACTCTAGGCCGATGCGGGCGGGTTGTCGCCGGACCGAGGTTCGGCAGATCTGGCTGCTCAGACCGTGCAGTCCGAGGGCGCCTCCCGACGAGACACTGCGTTCGCCCGTGAGAGCGTTGCCGTCATGACAGATCGGGCGACCCCGGGCCACGAAGTGGTGCTCGAGACCGATCGCCTGCTGCTCAGGCCGTGGCGGGTGGCGGAGGCCGTCGTGCAGCGCGAGCTGTGGGCCGAACGCGATCCACGACTGCCGCCGCACCGCCGCATCGACGCGAACGGGCACCCCACGGTCGCTGAGCTCGAGGACTCGATCCGCAACGACCAGCCGTCGTCGATCGGCTTGTTGGCGCTCGAGCGGAAGGCCCAGGGTGACGTCATCGGCTACTGCGGGCTGGTCGACAGCGGACGCGGGTCGGCGGGGGAGCCGGAGCTGGCGTTCGAGCTGCTGCGCCGGGTCTGGCGCCAGGGATACGCCACCGAGGCCTCGTGGGCGGTCATGGACTGGGCGAGAGCATCCGGCTACGAACGGCTGTGGGCCACCGTCTGGGACTGGAACACCGCTTCACGCCGAGTGCTGGCCAAGCTCGGGTTCACCGAGGCAGAGCGCACCGAAGTGGACGCGGTCCACGGGACGACCTTGTTCACCACCAGAGAGCTCTGACCCGCCCAATGCGGCTGGCTGTGGGCCGACCCGCGTCAGGCCTGCTCGGCTCGCGCAGCCATGTCCTGCAGATCCTTCGCCATCAGCTTCTCGGTTGCCTTGATGCCCAGCCCGCCGAACACGCGCCACATTGCCTGGTGCAGCAGGTTGGCCTGTCCCTGCACCGCGGTGAAGCTCATGGTCAGCCGGGTGGCACCATCCGAGGCGGGGGCGAGCGTGAACTCCGTGACGTAGTGGACGCTTGAGGAGTCGGCCTCGATGACCGTGCGCATAGGGGCCTCGACCAAGGTGACCTGCAGCTGCTCTGTCGCCTCCTTGCCGAACATCCGGCGGGTCTCACGCCACTCGGTGCCCACCCGGTAGGGGCCCTCGGTGAGCATCTCCACTCGGTCCACGCCACTCAACGTCTGATCGGCGTGCTCGATGTCGGTGAGGACCTCCCACACCCGCTCGGGGGATGCCTGTACCACTCGCTCCAGCTCGATCTGAGGTCCGGTCATGCCTCAACCCTCTCGCAGTGCCAGGGGGACTCCCTCCCGGGCCGGCTCGGGTCGCAGCAGCCGTGGGCGTAGCCGATCGCCTCCCGGCCCAGGATGGTCCGGGTGCCGGCGGGGGCGGCCTCCGGACAGGCCTCCCGGAACTGGTCGCTGTCGTGCACCAGCGGGCGCCACTCCGACGGGATGTCCTGGAGATGCCCCTCCGCAGTCTCGAGCAGGGGTCGGCTTCGCCGTCTGTCGACTTCTGCTCGAGCCGGCGCTCGGCGCGGCGGGACTCGGCCTCAATAGAGGGTCCCGTGGCGGCCTCAGATGAGACCGAACGCGCTGGCCAGGGATCGCAGCCCCAGCCCGATGGCGATCAGCACGACGACGCCGCCTGCGACGTTGCCTGCCTTGCCGTTCACGTGGTCGCCGAGCAGGTCGCGGCGGTTCATCACCACGAGCAGGAAGACCGCGATGATCGGGAGGATCAGGCCGTTGGCGGCCTGGGCGAAGACGATCGCCTGGGTCGGGCTGGAGCCGAGGATCGCGAAGGTCGTGCCGACCAGGATGATGATCGCCCAGAGCATCTTGAACTTGGGGTCGCGAAGGTCTCGCTTCCAGCCGAAGGCGCCGGCGGTGGCGTAGGCGGCAGCCAGCGGCGCCGTCACCGAGCTGGTGACCCCCGCCGCGAGCAGGCCGAAGGCGAAGAAGTACTTCGCGCTCGGTCCCAGCAGCGGCTCGAGCTGGCTGGCCATGTCGGCCGCGCTCTCCACCCCACGCCCGGTGCCGAACAGCGCTGCGGCGGCCGTGGTGAGGATGGCGAGCGTGACCAGCCCTCCGAGGCCGATGGACAACCGCGTGTCCAGTCGAGCCTCCTTGACGGCCTGGTCGGTGGGGACATCCTCGGACCACTTGTCCTGCACCGAGCTGGCGTGCAGGAACAAGTTGTACGGCACCACCGTGGTGCCGATCAGAGCGACAACTGTGAGCACCGAGCCCGAGGGCACTCGCGGCACGAACCCGGACGCGAAGTCGCCGAGGTCGGGTGTGACGATGACAGCAGTGATCAGGAACACGATCCCCATCGCGACGACCAGCCAGATCAGCGTCTGCTCGACTGCCTTGTAGCTGCCGGTTGCCAGCAGGGCCGCGGCCAGCACCGCGACCAGGGTGGACCACAAGCCGGTGTTGCCGCCGAAGATCGCCTCCAGCCCGAGGGCGGCTCCGATCAGGTTGCCGCCCTGGAAGGCGGCGTTGCCCACCGCGATCGCTGCGACGACGAGCACGACTGCCGCGATCTTGACGACCGGGTTGGCGAACGTCGAGCGCAGCGCCTCCCCGAGGCCCTCACGGCTGACGACGCCGAGACGAGCCGCCATCTCCTGCAGCACCATCGCAGCGACCACGCTGAAGATGAGGGCCCACAGCAGCGCGAACCCGTAGTCGGCCCCGGCGATGCTTGCGGTGGTGACGGTGCCGGGCCCGACGAAGGCCGCGGCGACGATCAGGCCGGGACCGAACTGGCCGAGTCGAGCCTTCAGCCCACTGGGCCCGTGCGTGGCTGCGTCGCCTGACATCTCGTGCCTCCAAGTCGCACTGTGAGCGGGCCCTGACCAGTGTGGCAGCGCGCGATTGAGACCGCCACAGTCCGCGCGCCACACTCGGCTGTAGGCGCTGTGGGGCGGAGGCCTCTCCGCTGTCCTGTCGAGCTCGGAGTGTCTCGACCAGAGGTGAGGACATCCTGAGCCAAGTCGCTGCTCGGCCCGCGCGAGTACGATGGGAGCACATCCCTGGTGGGTGATGCCTTATGTGGTGGTTGTTCTGGCTGGCGACAGCGGTTCTCCTCGGCGTGACTGAGTTCTTCACGCTGACGCTGGTGTTCGGCCTCTTGGCGAGTGCAGCCCTCGTCGCCGCGGTCACGGCCGGCGTCGGGGCGCCGATCACGGTCCAGCTTCTCGCCTTCGCCGTCACCGGCGCGGTCGGACTCGTGGCGGTCCGCCCGATCGCGAAGCGGCACCTCGCGCTCCCCCCGATCTCCCGAGAGGGCAGCGACGCCCTGGTCGGCCGGTCGGCGCTCGTCACCAGCGAGGTCAGCGCGACCGGTGGGCTCGTGCACCTCTCCGGGGAGGACTGGTCGGCGCGTGCGTTCGACGAAACCCTGGTGATCCCGCCGGGAGTCCGCGTCGACGTGTTCCAGATCGACGGCGCCACCGCACTCGTACATCCGCGGGATGCGTTGCCGGAACCCCTACCCCTACCCAAGGACGGGTGAGCACGATGGAGCTGTTGATACCGGTCGCCATTCTCGCGCTCGTGGTCGCCTTCGTGGTGGCCTCCGCGATCCGGATCGTCCCGCAGGCCAGGCGCTACAACATCGAGAGGTTCGGCCGCTACCAACGGACCCTGCAACCCGGGCTCAACATGATCATCCCGCTGGTCGACCGGGTGAACACCAAGCTCGACGTGCGCGAGCACGTCTACTCCTCTGAACCCAAGCCCGTGATCACCGCGGACAACCTCGTGGTCGCCATCGACACCGTCCTCTACTACCAGATCACCGACCCGCGGGCAGCGGCGTACGAGGTGGCCGACTACCTGCAGGCGATCGACCAGCTCACCGTGACCACCCTGCGCAACCTGATCGGCTCGATGGACCTCGAGAGCACGCTCACCTCGCGAGAGACCATCAACACCAGGCTGCGTGAGGTGCTCGACGAGGCCACCGGCAAGTGGGGGATCCGGGTGAATCGGGTGGAGATCAAGGCGATCGACCCGCCGATCAGCATCAAGGAGGCGATGGAGAAGCAGATGCGCGCCGAGCGGGACAAGCGCGCGGTGATCCTGCACGCCGAGGGGGAGCGGCAGTCGCTCGTCCTCACCGCCGAGGGAACCCGCAACAAGCTGATCCTCGAGGCCGAGGGCCGCCAGCAGGCGATGATCCTGGAGGCGGACGGCGAGGCGAAGGCGCTGGAGCGGGTCTTCCAGTCGGTGCACGCCAACAACGCCGACCCGAAGGTGCTCGCCTACAAGTACCTCGAGATGCTGCCCCGCCTCGCTGAGCACGGCAACGGCTGGTTCCTGATCCCCGGCGAGCTGACCGAGGCGGTGAAGACGGTGACCTCGGCGTTCGCGGCGGAGCGCGGGGCGACCATCCCGGCGCAGGCTCGCGCTGCGACCTCGACCACCGAGGTGGTCGGGCCGGTGGCGCGACCGCAGGCGATCGGGGCCGCGACGGTGGAGGCGGCGCAGGTCGCGCGTGCTGCTGCCGAGGAGGCGAAGATCGAGGCCAAGCGGGCGCAGCGCACGATGTTCTGACCCGGATCGGATGCAAGATCCGCCTGGCTAGTGGTCCGCCGTCACGGCAGGGGAGAGGCGTAGTGGTGCGCCCCGGGGGCCGCCGAGGCCTGGGGCACGTTCAGGTCGACGACGACGCGACAACCGGGGTCGCCCACCGCGATCCTCTCCTCGAGCAGCACGGAGGCACCGTGGTCACTGTTGCGGGCAGCGATCCCACCGAAGACGCTCGAGGTCATCCGGCACAGTGACGGTGCCTGGTGGACCGCAGCGCCGAAGGGGCAGCGGTCGTTGACCAGGACGATGCGCTCAGCGGTGGCCGACACCACGCGGAAGCCACCGTCGATGGCGTGCTTGAGACGCACGTAGCAGCTGCCGATCTCTTCAGGCGTCATCCGCTCCGTGATCGCCGAGGCCGTGCGGAACTCCTCCTCCATCTGACCGCCCACATCGGTGCCCACCTGTGCGACGGCCGCGTCGGCAGCGTCCTGTCCGTGCTCGACCTCGATGGCCTGCGCCAGCTGCACGACCAGTGCTCGCAGGAAGGACTCCTTGCCGAACGCTCCGTCGGGCAGTGCCTCCTCCATCCTCGGCAGCGCTGCGGACCGACGACGGGGCGGGTCGTGGTCGAGCGTCGCCGGCCGCGACACTGGCAACGTCATCGAGACGAACAGGCCCTCACCGGTGCGCTCGCGCGCCTCGAGCCGGGGGGCCAGCTCCTGCATGATGAACAGCCCGCGGCCCGACTCCGGCAGGGACTCCAGCTTCGCGAGGTCCGGCTCGGCACTGCCGACGTGGTCGAGGTTTCCGTCGCCAGGAGTGGCTTCCACGGCGATTATTGACAACCCGCCGGAAGGCAGGGACTCCCCCTCGGAGACCGGGTCGAAGCCCCGCCCGAGGTCGAAGACCGACATGGTGGGGTTGGTGCCTCTCCAGATGAGCGAGACCCAGACCGGACCCTCGGTGTGCCGGACTGCGTTGCCGACCGACTCCGCCACCAGCAGCTCGGCGGCGTCGAAGTCGCTCTCCGGGTCGCCGTGACGCCTCAGGTACGCGACCAGCTCGCGTCGCAGCAGGGAGACGGTCTCTGCCGCGTTCTCTGGTAGGTACCAGTCCATCCGGTCAGTGTCGCAGACTGCGAAAGCACCGTCAGCAGGCGGCAACCGCCACCCGGGACCAGGGGGCAGCCCGGTCACACCGGCTGCGGCACCCGCTCCCGCGACGGCTCGCGTACGTCGATGACCACCCAGGTGACCGCCGCCGAGACCAGTGCGGCACCCAGCAGGTGGAAGCCGACGAGCACGACTGGCAGGTCGGTGAAGTACTGCACGAACCCGATCAGGCCCTGGGCCAGCTCGACGAGGAGCAGAGTCCCGGTCGCACGGGTGGGGTGCGCGATCACCAGCGCGGTCGTCAGCCCCACCAGCAGGAACACGACGTCGGCGTGCACCTGCGAGAGCTCGAGCGGGTCGAGCCCGTTGCGCTTGGCCTCCAGGTCGCCGGCGTGCGGGCCGGAGCCGGTGACGACCGTGCCGACGTAGAGGACCACCCACGCGGCGGCGTAGGTCACCCACGCGAGCGGGACCAGCCGCGACCGGGGGACCTCCACCGTCGTCGCGGGCACGTCGATGCGGTGCAGGTAGAGCACGGCGAGGCTGATCATCGCCATGGACACGAGCAGGTGGAAGGAGACCACCCACGGGTTCAGGTCGGTGAGCACGGTGATGCCGCCGATCACGGCCTGGGCGGGGATGCCGAGAGCCAGGACGACGGCGATCCGGCGCAGCTCGCCGCGCCCCGACTGCCACGCGCTCACGAACGTTGCCACGGCGACGGCCACCAGCACGAACGTGAGCATGCGGTTCCCGAACTCGATGGCCGAGTGGTAGTCCAGCTCGCCGCGCGGGGTGAACGACTCCTCGGTGCAGCGCGGCCAGGTCGGGCAGCCCAGCCCGGAGGCGGTCAGCCGGACCGCGCCGCCGGTGAGCACGATCCCGATGTTGGCGACCAGCGTCGCCCAGCCGAGCCGTCGCAGCCAGGTGCGGCCGCCGAGGGCACCGCCACCCTGCGCCGAGGTCACTCCCACTTGAACGTCCTCGCGGTCAGCGCGGCGCCGACGGCGGCCCACACGAGCAACACCAACAGCGGGCTCCACGGGATGTCCGCCGACCAGAAGGCCTCCCTCAGACCGTCGCCGAGCGCCCCCGAAGGGAGCAGTCGGGTGACGGCTCCGAAGGCGCCGTACGCCGTCGAGGGGAGTACGACGGCCCCGCCGGCCATCAGCAGCAGGTAGACGAGGTTGGCCGCCGCCAGGGTCGCCTCGGCACGCAGCACCCCGGCGACGAGCAGACCCAGCGAGGCGAACGCGGCGGTGCCGGCGACGATCGCGAGCAGCGCGCCGAGCAGCGAGGTCTCCGGCTGCCAGCCCATGGCCAGCGCGACCGTGGAGATCACCACGATCTGAGCCGCCTCGATGAGCAGCAGGGCGCCGACCTTGCCCAGCAGCAGGCCGGAGCGGGGGAGCGGAGAGGACCCCAGCCGCTTGATCACGCCGTAGCGGCGCTCGAAGCCGGTCGCGATCGCCAGCGAGGTGAACGCCGTCGACATCACCGCCAGCGCCAGCACCCCGGGGGTGAACACGTCGATCGGGGCGCGGGAGAAGGAGAGCCCCAGGGTCTCCGCGCCGAGCACCCCGCCGATCAGCACGATCACCGGGATGACCACGGCCAGCAGCAGCTGCTCGCCGTTGCGCACCATCAGCCGGGACTCCATCGCCGCCTGTGCCAGCACCTGTCGCAGCAGCGGCGCGGCCCCGGGACGCGGGGAGAGGTCGAGTGGCGTCGTCACGTGACCAGCTCCCTGCCGGTGAGCTCGAGGAAGACGTCCTCGAGGTTGCGCTGGCCGAGCTGCAGCGACTCCGGCAGCACGCCCTGCTGCTCGCACCAGGCCGAGACCCGGGCCAGCGTGGTGCTGTCGGCGGGGCCGGTGATCAGCAGGCTCACGTCGCTGATCGTGGTCACTTCGAGCCGGTGGCCGAGGGCGTCCTGGAGCAGGTCGGGCGCTCCCGGCGGGAAGGGCTTGGTCACCACGAGACGGATCGTGGAGGTGCCGCCACGGGTGAGCTCGACCGGCGTGCCCGAGGCGATCTCCCGGCCGCGGTCGATGATGTGGATCCGGTCGGCCAGCCGCTCGGCCTCGTCCATGTGGTGCGTGGTCAGCACGACAGTCACGCCGGCGTCGCGCATCTCGCGCAGCAGGTCCCACGTCGTACGCCGCACCGCCGGGTCCATCCCGGCGGTCGGCTCGTCGACGAACACCAGCTCCGGACGTCCCACGATCGCCATCGCGAGCTTGAGCCGCTGCTGCTGGCCACCGGAGAGGCGCCGGTAGGGGGTGCGGCCGCAGTCGCCGAGGCCGAGGCGCTCACCGAGCAGGTCGACGTCGAGGGGGTCGGCGTGCAGCCGGGCGATGTGCCGCAGCATCTCCATGGCCCGTACGCCGGACCAGGCCCCCCCGTCCTGGAGCATCACCCCGATCCGGGGGAGCAGCTCGCGGCGCTGGGCCTGCGGGTCGAGCCCGAGCACCGAGACGGTGCCGCCCTGCGCCTTGCGGTAGCCCTCGCAGGTCTCCAACGTCGTGGTCTTGCCGGCGCCGTTCGGTCCGAGGACAGCGGTGATCGTGTGCCGCGCGACCTCCAGGTCCAGCCCGTCGACGGCCACCTTGTCGCCGTAACGCATCACCAGCCCGGAGACCGCGACGGCGGCTTCGGGGCTGGGGGAAGGAGGCACCCGTGGATTCTACGGATCAGGAGGCGTCAGGACTCGCGCCGGGCTCAGCCGCCGTTCCCCGGCAGCCCTTTGACATAGGCCGCCTGGCCGAGGTGCTGCAGGCAGTCCCCGAGCAGGCTCACCATCCGCACCCCGGCGGTGACCGGCGGGTCCCACCGCCGGTCGATCACCCGGTCCAGCTCCTCGGCGCCCGCGATCCCGCAGTAGTCGAGGCTCAGGCGGTGCACCGCCTCGTGGTAGTCCACCAAGGTTGCGAGGTCGGCGATCCGGACCTGGTCCACGTCGTCGGAGGAGTGCCCGTAGCCGATGTCGTCGGGGTCGAACGGGAGGTCGAACTCCTTGGACCACCCGTCGTGCCAGGCCTGGGTGCCGTCGGTGAGCCCCGCGACGTGGTCGTCCTGCACCCGGGCGGCGTGCCAGAGCAGCCAGGCGATCGAGTTGCCGGTGCCGCTCGGGCGAGCGTGCGCCACCTCCGGGGACAGGTCGGCGGTGACGTCGACGTAGAGCTCCCGGATCCGGCCGAACTGGTCTGCGAGCAGCGCTCCTGTGTCCATGAGGGGACGCTACGCCCGCGGTCGCGCGCCCGGGAGGCCCGAAGTGACCCCCTCCCTGTGCCCACCCGGGCACCAACGAGGTTAGGCAGACCTTATTTGAAAGCCACCCGGTAATAAGGGCACACTGATGTTGTGGAAATCAGCCAGCACGACCACCCGACGCGTGAGCGCGTCGTGCGGTCGATCCTGGTCAACGGCCCCTCCACTGCTGCGGCGCTCGCCGAGCGACTCGAGCTGACTCCCGCAGCGGTGCGCCGCCACCTCGACCAGCTGATCGACGACGGTGCGCTCGAGCCGCGGGAACCACGCAGCAACACCGTGCGTGGACGCGGCCGCCCGGCCAAGGTGTTCGCCCTGACCGAGCACGGCCGCGACCTGTTCGACCAGCAGTACGACGACCTCGCCGTGCAGGCGATGCGCTTCCTTGCCGAGACCGGCGGGGAGGAGGCGGTGAAGGCGTTCGCCCAGAAGCGGGTGGAGTTCATCGAGACCAACTTCGCCGGCATCGTCGCCGCCAACCCGGACCTGCGTCCGGTGGAGGCGCTTGCCCAGGTCTTCAGCGACCAGGGCTACGCTGCCGCGGTCCGTGACCTGCCCGTGGGCGAGCAGCTGTGCCAGCAGCACTGCCCGGTGGCCCACGTGGCCCATGAGTTCCCGCAGCTGTGCGAGGCCGAGACCGAGGCGATCAGTCGCGTCCTCGGCAGCCACGTGCAGCGTCTCGCGACCATCGCCCACGGCGACGGCGTGTGCACTACCTGTATCCCAGACCCCCAGAAGTCGACCGCAGAGAAGGTGGCCAAGTGACCTCGATCGAAGAGCTGAACCCGGAGCTGAAGGGCATCGGCCGCTACGAGTTCGGCTGGTCCGACAAGAACGACGTCGGCGCCACCGCCAAGCGTGGGCTGAGCGAGGACGTCGTCCGCAACATCTCCACGCTCAAGAGCGAGCCGCAGTGGATGCTCGACCTGCGCCTGAAGGGCCTCAAGCTCTTCGGTCGCAAGCCGATGCCCAAGTGGGGCTCGGACCTCGGCGGCATCGACTTCGACAACATCAAGTACTTCGTGCGGTCCACCGAGAAGCAGGCCCAGACCTGGGACGACCTTCCCGAGGACATCAAGAACACCTACGACAAGCTCGGCATCCCCGAGGCCGAGAAGGCCCGGCTGGTCTCCGGCGTCGCGGCGCAGTACGAGTCGGAGGTCGTCTACCACGCCATCAACGAGGAGCTCGAGGCCCAGGGCGTGCTGTTCCTGGACACCGACACCGCGCTCAAGGAGCACCCGGAGATCTTCCAGGAGTACTTCGGCACCGTCATCCCCGTCGGTGACAACAAGTTCTCCGCGCTGAACTCCGCGGTGTGGTCGGGCGGCTCGTTCATCTACGTGCCCAAGGGCGTCCACGTGGAGATCCCGCTGCAGGCCTACTTCCGGATCAACACCGAGAACATGGGCCAGTTCGAGCGGACGCTGATCATCGCCGACGAGGACTCCTACGTGCACTACGTGGAGGGCTGCACCGCGCCGATCTACAGCTCGGACTCGCTGCACTCGGCCGTGGTGGAGATCATCGTGAAGAAGGGCGCCCGCGTCCGCTACACGACCATCCAGAACTGGTCGAACAACGTCTACAACCTCGTCACCAAGCGGGCGACCTGCGAGGCCGGCGCCACGATGGAGTGGGTCGACGGCAACATCGGCTCCAAGGTGACGATGAAGTACCCCGCGGTCTACCTGATGGGCGAGCACGCCAAGGGCGAGACGCTGTCCATCGCCTTCGCGGGCGAGGGCCAGCACCAGGACGCCGGCGCCAAGATGGTGCACGCCGCCCCGAACACGTCGAGCTCGATCCTGTCGAAGTCGGTGGCCCGAGGCGGTGGGCGTACGTCGTACCGCGGCCTGATCCAGATCAACGAGGGCGCCCACGGCTCCAAGAGCAACGTGCTGTGCGACGCGCTCCTGGTCGACCAGATCAGCCGTTCCGACACCTACCCCTACGTGGACATCCGCGAGGACGACGTGTCGATGGGCCACGAGGCCAGCGTCTCGAAGGTCTCCGACGACCAGCTCTTCTACCTGATGTCGCGCGGCATGGCCGAGGACGAGGCGATGGCGATGATCGTGCGCGGGTTCGTGGAGCCGATCGCCAAGGAGCTGCCCATGGAGTACGCCCTCGAGCTGAACCGCCTGATCGAGCTGCAGATGGAGGGGGCTGTCGGGTGACCTTCGCCCTTCGGGGCGCCCGGGGCGCCGCTGGACTCAGCGGCGGCCCAACCACCCGCTCCACCGGTGCCTCGCTCCGCAGGGGGCCAGTCCCATCCACGACCCGCCCGGCGGCGTCGGCCCGCTCCCGCAGCGGCGCGCCCCGGACCACCCCAGAAAGCCAGGAAGCCAAGGAACTGTGACTGTTACTACCGATAGCGTGCGCGACGCGCTCGAGATGCCGACGACGGTGTCCAGCCATCTGCACCCAGTGGGGTCCTTCGACCTCGCCGACCACGAGGTCCCGACGGGCCGCGAGGAGGTGTGGCGCTTCACGCCTCTCAAGCGCCTCCGCGGCGTGCACCAGGAGGCGCCCCTCGACGGGAGCGCCTTCGAGGTGGCCGTGGACGCGGCCCCCGGGGTCGTCGCCGAGCAGGTCGCCATCGACCACGAGAGCCGCGGCACCTCCGGGCTGGTCCCGCCGGACCGGGTCAGCGCGCGTGCGTGGGCGTCCGCGCAGTCGCTGTTCCTCGTCGACGTGCCCAAGGAGCACACCGGCGAGGCGGCGACCACCGTGACCGTGACCGGCACCGGCAACGACGTCGCGTCGGCCGGCCACCTCGTCGTACGCGCCGGTGCCTTCTCCAAGTCGACCGTCGTGCTGCGGTTCCTCGGGACCGCGACCCTGGTCGAGAACGTCGAGATCGTCGTCGGCGACGGCGCCGAGCTCACCGTCGTGACCCTGCAGGACTGGGACGACGACGCCGTGCACCACTCCACCCAGCACGCGATGGTCGGCCGCGACGCCACCCTGCGGCACGTGGCCGTCTCCTTCGGCGGTGACGTGGTGCGCCACGACACCACCGTCGAGTACGCCGGCCCGGGTGGCTCGGTCGAGATGCTCGGCATGTACTTCGCCGACGAGGGTCAGCACATCGAGCACCGGCTCTTCGTGGACCACACGGCACCGCACACCCGCAGCAACGTCGTCTACAAGGGCGCGCTGCAGGGCGAGGGCGCACACGCTGTGTGGATCGGCAACGTCTTGATCCGCAAGGTCGCCGAGGGCATCGAGACCTACGAGGAGAACCGCAACCTGGTGCTCACCGACGGCTGCCAGGCCGACTCCGTGCCGAACCTGGAGATCGAGACCGGCGAGATCGAGGGCGCCGGGCACGCCTCGGCCACCGGCCGCTTCGACGACAACCAGCTGTTCTACCTGCGCTCGCGGGGCATCGAGGAGTCCGAGGCCCGTCGCCTCGTCGTGCACGGGTTCTTCAACGACCTGATCCGCAAGATCGGCGTTCCCGAGCTCGAGGAGCAGCTGGTCAGCACCGTCGAGGCGGAGCTGGAGAAGAACGTCCACCGCATCACCGGTGCGAGCGCCCCGCTGGAGGTCCAGTGAGCTACCAGCGCGCCTGCGCCCTCTCCGAGCTGACCGACAGCACCCCGCTGCGCGTGGAGGTGGACGGCGTCGACGTGGCGATGGTCCGCCACGCGGACGAGGTCTTCGCCATCGAGGACGAGTGCAGCCACGCGGCCGTGCCGCTCTCCGACGGTGACGTGGAGGACTGCACCATCGAGTGCTTCCTGCACGGCTCCCGCTTCGACCTCCGCACCGGCAAGCCCACCGGCCTGCCGGCCACCGAACCCGTTCCCGTCTACCCCGTGCAGATCAGCGGGGACGACGTGCTCGTCGACATCGACTCGCCCCTCGCGGGCTGACCACACAGACTCAACGAAGGAGCAACACATGGCAACGCTGGACATCAAGGACCTGCACGTCGCGGTCGAGACCGAGGACGGTCCCAAGGAGATCCTCAAGGGCGTCAACCTGACCATCAAGGACGGCGAGACCCACGCGATCATGGGCCCCAACGGGTCCGGCAAGTCCACGCTGGCCTACTCGATCGCCGGGCACCCGAAGTACACCGTCACCCAGGGCTCGGTGACCCTCGACGGCGTCGACGTGCTGGCGATGAGCGTGGACGAGCGTGCCCGCGCCGGTCTGTTCCTCGCGATGCAGTACCCCGTCGAGGTCCCCGGTGTCTCGGTCTCGAACTTCCTGCGCACCGCGAAGACCGCAATCGACGGCGAGGCCCCCAAGCTGCGCCACTGGGTCAAGGACGTCAACGCGGCGATGGAGCGGGTCAACATGGACAAGGCGTTCGCGACCCGCAACGTCAACGAGGGCTTCTCCGGCGGTGAGAAGAAGCGCCACGAGATCGTCCAGCTCGAGCTGCTCGACCCCAAGGTCGCCGTGCTCGACGAGACCGACTCCGGGCTCGACATCGACGCGCTCAAGATCGTCTCCGAGGGTGTGAACCGGTTCAAGGAGGGCGGCGACAAGGGCGTCCTGCTGATCACCCACTACACCCGCATCCTGCGCTACATCACCCCCGACTTCGTGCACGTCTTCGTCGACGGCCGGATGGTCGAGGAGGGTGGCCCCGAGCTGGCCGACCAGCTCGAGGCCGAGGGCTACGACAAGTACGTCAACGCCACCGTCTGAACAACGCGCGACAACGCATCCGAAAGGGGTGAGCGAGGTGACCGGTTCCGGTCTGCTGCCCGGCCTGCTGCCGGGGCTCGACGTGATCCGCAAGGACTTCCCGATCCTGGGTCGTCGTCTCAGCGGCGACCTGCCGCTGGTCTACCTCGACAGCGCGAACACCTCCCAGAAGCCGCAGGTGGTGATCGACTCGATGGTCGACCACCTCGAGCGGCACAACGCCAACGTCGCCCGCGCCATGCACCAGCTCGGGGCGGAGTCGTCGGCGGCCTTCGAGGAGGCGCGCGACAAGGTGGCGCGCTTCATCAACGCCCCCTCGCGCGACGAGGTGATCTTCACCAAGAACGCCTCCGAGGCGCTCAACCTGGTCGCGAACACGATGGCCTGGGCGGGCCCGCTGGAGGTGAAGGCCGGCGACCGCGTGGTGATCACCGAGATGGAGCACCACTCCAACATCGTGCCCTGGCAGCTGCTCACCGAGCGCAAGGACGCCGAGCTGCGCTGGTTCGGGCTGACCGACGACGGCCAGCTCGACCTGTCGAACCTCGACGAGCTGATCACCCCCAACACCAAGGTCGTCGCGCTCACCTGGGTCTCCAACATGCTCGGCACCGTCAACCCGGTCGCGGAGATCGCCCGACGGGCCCACGAGGTCGGCGCCCTGGTGGTGGTCGACGCCTCGCAGGCGGCGCCCCAGCTGCCGGTCGACGTGCAGGAGGTCGACGCCGACTTCCTGGCGTTCACCGGTCACAAGGTGACCGGTCCCACCGGCATCGGCGTGCTCTGGGGCAAGGGGGACCTGCTCGGACAGCTGCCGCCCTTCCTGGGCGGGGGCGAGATGATCGCCACCGTGTCGATGGAGCGCTCGACGTACGCCGGGATCCCGCACCGGTTCGAGGCCGGCACCCCGCCGATCGTCGAGGCCGTGGGCCTGGGTGCAGCCGTCGACTACCTCACCGAGATCGGCCTGGAGAACATCCACCGTCACGAGCAGGCGGTCACCGGCTACCTCCTCGACGGCCTGGCCTCCGTCGGTGGCGTGACCGTGATGGGGCCGCTGGACCCCACCATGCGCGGGGGAGCGGTGTCCTTCGAGCTCGAGGGCGTGCACCCGCACGACGTCGCGCAGACGCTGGACGCCCGCGGCATCGCCGTACGCGCCGGGCACCACTGTGCCAAGCCCGCGCACAAGCGCTTCGGCGTGCAGAGCTCGACGCGTGCGTCGTCCTACCTCTACACGACGCCGGCGGAGATCGACGCCCTCATCGAGGGTCTGCACTACACCAAGTCCTACTTCAAGGTGGCCTGATGGATCTCGACTCGCTCTACCAGGAGATCATCCTCGACCACTACCGCAGCCCCCACCACGCGGGCCTGCGGGAGCCCTACGAGGCCGAGGTGCACCACGTGAACCCCACGTGCGGCGACGAGCTGACCCTGCGCGTCCACCTCGAGGGGGAGCCCGGGCAGGAGCAGGTCGTCGACGTCTCCTACGACGCCGAGGGCTGCTCGATCAGCCAGGCCTCGACCTCGGTGATGGCCGACCTCGTCATCGGCCAGCCGGTGACCGCGTCCTTCGAGAAGCTCGACGCGTTCGTGGAGCTGATGCACGGCCGCGGCAACGTCGAGCCAGACGAGGACGTCCTCGAGGACGGCATCGCCTTCGCCGGAGTGGCCAAGTTCCCGGCACGGATCAAGTGTGCGCTGCTGTCCTGGATGGCGTTCAAGGACGCCACCGCCCAGGTCGTGGCCAGCCAGAGCATTTCCCACCAGGTCGTCTCCAAGGAGGACTCATGACCGACCACACCGACACCCCGATCGACCACGGCGACCTCCCGGAGGTCCCCGAGGCCTCCGGTGGCGGCACCGCCACCGCCACCAAGGACGACGTCTTCGAGGCGATGAAGGACGTCGTGGACCCCGAGCTCGGCATCAACGTGGTCGACCTCGGTCTCGTCTACGACGTGCACCTCGACGAGCACTCGAACGCAGTGCTCGACATGACCCTGACCTCCGCGGCCTGCCCGCTCACCGACGTGATCCAGGACCAGACGAACTCCGCCCTCGAGGGCATCGTCGGGGACGTCACGATCAACTGGGTCTGGATGCCGCCGTGGGGCCCGGACAAGATCTCCGACGACGGTCGCGAGCAGCTGCGGGCCCTCGGCTTCAACGTCTGATAGACGACACCGCCGATGACCGAGGTCCTCGTGCCGGTCGCGCGGATCGAGCCGTGGGTGCGCAACTTCGTCACCCGCCACGGCGAGACGGCGCTGGACGTCGTCGACGGGACGCTGACGGGGACCGCGGCTGACGGCTCCCGTTTCGTGGCACGGCCGCCGTTCGGTGCGTCGTACGCCGGGGCGGCGGATCCGGCCGCCTTCGCGATGACGTGTGCGCCGCCGCGCAGCTGGGGCATCCTCCTGGTCCGCAAGGGCGGCTTCGCCGTGGCTCGGTTCTCGGGTGCCGAGACGATCGCCTCCAAGGTCGGACAACGCCACGTCCAGGGACGCACCAAGGCCGGGGGCCAGAGCCAGCAGCGGTTCGCCCGACGACGCGACAACCAGGCCCGCGCTGCCTACGAGGCCGCAGCAGAGCACGCGGCTCGGATCCTCGGGACCGACCTGCCGGTGCTGCTGTGCGGGGGAGACCGGTCGGCGGTCGAGCAGGTGCTGCAGGACCGCCGGTTGCGGCCACTGGCCGAGCGCAGGGTCGAGCCGTGGTTGCCGGTGCCCGACCCGCGCCGTGCCGTCCTCGAGCAGGCGGCCGCGGACGGAAGGTCGGTCGCCGTGACCGTGATCGACCCGCTCTAGCGTTCCTGCGCAACGCTGAGAGACTGGCGTCATGACGACTCTGGTGCTCACGATGATCGGCAACGACCGTTCCGGGCTGGTGGACGCGCTCTCCGGTGCGATCGTGGCCCACGGTGGCAGCTGGCAGCGAAGCCACCTGGCTCATCTGGCCGGCAAGTTCGCCGGCATCGCGGTGGTCACGGTGCCCGATCACAACACCGAGCACCTGCTGGCCGACCTCGAGCCGCTCAAGCTGCGCGGACTGCTCGACGTCACCGCCGAGGTCGCCACCGAGGAGGACGAACCGGCACCCAGCACGAGGTTCAGCCTGCACCTGGTCGGCCAGGACCGGCCCGGGATCGTCCACGAGGTCTCCCACGCGCTGGCGCGGCACCAGGTCAGCATCGAGGAGCTCCAGACCTTCACCGTCAGTGCCCCCATGTCGGCCGAGCTGCTCTTCGAGGTCGACGCGAAGCTCGCCGTACCTGCCGAGGGATCGCTGGAGGAGGTGCGCAAGTCGCTGGAGAGCCTGGCCGACGAGCTGATGGTGGACATCGAGCTGAGTGAGGGCGGGAACGGCTGAAGCGCAGGGTGCGCTCTGTCAGGATGAGCCCCACCAACGCCTGAGCGCGGACTGACGGGAGTGGGCCATGTGGCAACCGGACCCGTCGTGGCGCCCGCTCCGGGGAGTCGGAGGCCCAGGCACCGCCGGGCTGTGGTCGGCCGACTCCGGTGGCCGGCGCTGGGTGGTCAAGCGGCTGAGCAGGCCGTCGGAGTCGGGCCGCACCGTCGAAGACCCCTCGTTCGTGGGGTACTGGCGCCGTGAGGCGGAGGTCGCCCTACACCCCAGCGTGGTCGACGGCCCGGGCCTGGTGCCGGCCGACTTCGGCGCCGTCGAGGAGGACGACGAAGGCGTCACCATCTGGGCCAGGGAGCAGGAGGGTGAACCCCCACCGTCTCTCTTCGTGGCCCGAGCGTTGGGCAGGTTCGCCGCGGCCGAGCGCGCCGTCCCGACTTGGGCGTCCCGGCACGTGCTCGCGGACCGGCTCCGGCTGGCCGAGGAACGCGGTGGGTGGCCGACCCTGGCGCGCACCACGCTGGCGGACGTGGCGGACCGACTCTGGTCCCGACGCCAGCACTTCCTGGCGCGGTGCGAGACAGCGCCGCAAGGAGGTCTGCACGGTGACGCGGTGCCGGCGAACTTCCTCGCCGCCCGCGCCGAGGACGTGGTGAGCATCGACTGGCAGTGCTTCGGGGTGGGCCCGGTCGGCACCGACCTGGGCTACTACGCGCTCTCGTGCCGCGAGGAGTTCGACGTGCTGCTCGAGGCCTTCCTCGGTGGCGTCGGGGCAGGGGTCGGGGCAGGTGTCGACGCGGAGGCGATCGCGTTGACCGCGCGCGTCACCGCCACCTACACGGTGCTGTCCCGGGCCGAGTGGGCCCTGGCACAGGCCGCCAAGGGGTCCGGAGCGCTAGCAGGCAAGTATCGACACCCGGCGGTCGCGCCCCACCTGCGCGCCCTGCAGCGGCAGTTCTCGCAGATCGAGCACCTCATCGCCTAGACCGCTATGACCCGAACTGGGCATTGACGCCCGGTCCGGGTGAGGCCAGTCTCAGGTGGTGCGTCGACTCCTGGTGGTGAGCCTGTCGGTCCTGCTGCTCGGCAGCGGATGTGGCTCGTCGGCGTCCCCTGACGGCTCGGAGGGGACCGCAGGAGACGCCAAGACCGGTGCGGCCACGCCGGAGGAGTCCGCCGGGTCGTCGGCGGTCCCCGGCGGCACGTACTTCACCCGGACCGAGACCGACGAGATCAACGTGGTCGCCGCCAAGGTCTCGAAGGCCGGCGCGCACGCCGCCGAGACCAAGCGCGTCAAAGCCTGCAACAAGGCCGCGGATCGGGGAGTCAAGCCCTATCGAGCGTGCCTGCACAAGCTGTTGGATCCTTTCGCCACCGAGCTGGGCGCCCTCGCGACAGTGTTCGGCACGCTCGCCGGACGGGAGCTCCCGGCGGAGTGCGTCGAGTCGCTGGGCAAGGCGCAGGTGACCTACATCGGGCTCAAGAGCCAGGTCGAGGAGCTGCTCGCCGGCTTCGACAGTGACGAGCGCAAGTCGCAGGACAGGTCCGCGCAGAAGTACTACAAGACCCTGGACACGATCGGCGCGGCGTACCCCAAGCCCTTCCAGGAGATGACGCAGGTCTGCTACTCACCCGAGGACCTGGCGAGCATCAACGCCTCACCGAGCCCCAGCCCCTGAGCCAGCCCCTGAGCCAGCCCCTGAGCCGAGCCCCTGAGCCGAGCCCCTGAGCGGTCAGACCGTGACGACCTGCTCGCCGTCGAGCAGGTCGGCGACGGGACCGGTGACCCGATCGCCCAGCAGGGTGGCGCGCGCGTAGTCCGCCGCGGCTCCCTCGAAGACGCCTCGATGCCGCAGCATGGAGTGGCGTCCTCCGGTCACACGCAAGAAGCCCACCGGACCGGACAGGGCCAGGGTCCGCGCGAGCGCCGCCGCGCGTGCGGGGTCCGCGACCCGGTCCTCGGTCCCGTGCACCACCAGGGCCGGGCGCCCGACCAGGTCCACTCGGTCCCTACCGTCGATCCAGGGGTTGAGGGCGACCACGCTGCGGACGCCGTCGTTTCCGGCGGCCATCAGAGCAGCCCGCCCACCCAGCGAGTGACCGACGAGGCAGATCGGCAGGTCGGCGCCGTGATCGGCACGGAGCTGGTCGAGTGCCCAGGCAACGTCCTGTACGGGCGTGTGCCGGGTGTTCCACCCGCGCACCGAGTTCAGCAGGCGTACGACGGCCAGGCGGCCGCGGCCGGCGCGCGCGATCCGGTGGGCGATCGGCACCATCCGGAGGACGGAGAGCTGGGTCGGGCTCACGGCCGGGCGGTCGCGTCGCGCCGCGCCGCCGTGCAGCACCAGGACGAGCCCCTCGGGGTCGCGTGGGACGCGGGTGGCGATCAGCCGGGGGGCGACGTCCATCTGGAGGCCTCTCGTCGGGGTCGGGGCAGGCCTGGAGCGAGCCTGGGGGTGTTCTGGGGCAGTAGGACCATGATGGAGGCATGGGCAAACCAGTCACCGCCCCCGTCGTCGAGGTGCACGGTCTCGTCAAGAGGTTCGGCACGTTCCGTGCGCTCGACGGGCTCGACCTCACGGTCGCGGCGGGGGAGGTGCATGGTTTCCTCGGACCCAACGGCTCGGGCAAGTCCACCACGCTGCGCGCCCTGCTGGGCCTGCTGCGCACCGACGCCGGGACGGCCACCGTCTTCGGGCTGGATCCCTGGCGGGACGCGGTGGCCATCCACCACCGGCTCGCCTACGTCCCGGGTGACGTAGCCCTGTGGCCGAACCTCTCCGGCGGACAGATGATCGACATGCTCATCCGGATGCGCGGCGCCGACCCCGTCGGGTCCCGGCGGGCCGAGCTGCTGGAACGCTTCGAGCTCGACCCGACCAAGCGGGGACGCGCCTACTCCAAGGGCAACCGGCAGAAGGTCGCACTGGTCGCGGCGCTGGCCACGGACTCCGAGCTGCTCATCCTCGACGAGCCGACGACCGGCCTGGACCCGCTGATGGAGCGAGTGTTCAACGAGTGCATCGCCGAGCACACCGGTCGGGGCTCGACGGTGCTGCTCTCGAGCCACATCCTCAGCGAGGTCGAGCGGCTCGCCGACTCGGTCACCATCATCCGGGAGGGTCGCACGGTCGAGACCGGCAGGCTGGAGGCGCTGCGGCACCTGCGTCGCAGTCAGGTGAAGGCGGAGGTCGATGGCGCGCTGCCCGACCTGACGCTGCTGCCGGGCGTCCACGACGTCGTGACGGAGCGCTCCAGCGTCGCCTGCATGGTGGATCCCGAAGCGCTCCCGTCCGTCCTGGAAGCACTGACGCACGCCGGTGTGCGGACGCTCACCAGCACTCCACCGACACTGGAGGAGCTGTTCCTGGCTGCCTACAGGGGAGCGAACGACGAGACGAGGGTCGAGGAGCTCCGATGAGCAGCTCGGCCACCTGGCCCGGCGCGGGACACCTGACCCGGCAGGCGCTTCGCCGCGACCGGGTGCTGCTGCTGGTCTCCCTGGCCGCCCTGGCGACACTCTGCTACGGATCAGCCACCGCGACCGCCAGCCTCTACTCGACCCAGGCCGAGCGCGTCGCGGCCGCCGAAGCGGTCAACGCCAGCCCGGCGGCCGTCGCTCTCTACGGTCCCCTCCTGGATGTGCAGAGCCTCGGTGAGCTGTCCATGCTCAAGCTGACCGTCCTCTACGGGGCGATCCTGTCGATCCTCTTCGTGGTCGTCGTACGCCGACACACGCGCGGCCAGGAGGAGACTGGGCTCGCCGAGCTGCTCGGCGGCACGGCGGTCGGCCGTTACGCCCCGTTGACGGCGGCCGTGGCCGTCGGGGCCGGCACCGCGCTGCTGCTCGGCGTGCTCGGGGCACTGGCCTGCATCGCCGGAGGGTTGCCGGTCACCGGTTCGCTGGCGTTCGGGGCCTCCTGGGCCGGCATCGGCCTGGTCGCCTCGGGGGTCACGGCCGTCGCCTGCCAGGTCTCCGCGAGCTCACGCACCTGCGCGGCCGTGGCAGCAACGGTGCTGGCTCTGCTCTACCTCCTGCGCGCGGTGGGGGACATCTCCGTGCCGTGGTTGAGTTGGCTCTCGCCGTTCGGCTGGTCGACCCAGCTGCACGCCTGGGCCGATCCGCGGTGGTGGGTGCTCGGCCTCTACGTCGGGGCATTCGTCGGGCTGGTCCAGGGGGCCCGGCTCCTGCGCGGCCGACGCGACCTGGGTTCGGGACTGCTGCCTGCGCGGCCCGGCCCGGCCACGGGGTCGCCCCGGCTCTCCGACGCGATCTCCCTGAGCCTGCGGTTGCACGCTCCGATGGTGGCCACGTGGACGGTCGCCCTGGTGGTCTTCGGGGCCGTGTTCGGTTCGATCACGCCGGGCGTCGGCGCGATGATCGACTCACCCCGCATGCGCGAGATGATGCGGCTCCTGGGCGGCGAGGGTGCCCTCGAGGACACCCTGATCACCGCCGTTCTCTCGCTCATGGCCGTGGTCGTGACCTGCTTCGGGGTCGCGGTGATCGGGCACGGGGGTGCCGACGAGCGCGACGGGCGCACCGAGCAGGTGCTGGCCACCGCCACCTCCCGGGCCCGGACCCTCGTGGCCACGCTCACGGTGGTGCTGCCCGGGTCGGTGTGGCTGCTGCTCGTGGTCGGCTCCGGGATGGCGATCGGCTACGCCGGGGCGTCGGGCACGGTCGGCGACACCTTCGGGCGGATGGTGCCGGGTGCCCTGGTCCAGGCACCGGCGGTGTGGCTGGTGCTCTCTCTCGCGGTGGCGGTGTACGCCGCACGACGTGGCTGGGCCGTCCTCGGGTGGGCGTTTCCGATCGGGTTCATCACCCTCGGTCAGCTCGGCGAGCTGCTGCGCCTGCCGCGGTGGCTGATCGACGTCTCGCCGTACGTGCACGTGCCGAGGCTGCCGGCGGAGGACTTCACCCCCCTGTCATCGGTGCTGATGACCGCCCTGGCGGCCGTGCTGCTCGTGGCTGCCTGGCTGCGCTACCGGATCCGCGACATCGGCTGAGCCGGGAGCAGCCCGGTCGGGCTCAGAGGATCGGCAGCCACTCGCCTGCCCCTCGGCGGAAGTCATCGACGGGGCGCTGTGCCGCAGCCTCCGGGACCCGGCCCAGGAGTGGGACACCGGTGAGCGTCGGCAGGTCCAGGAGGTTCTGTTCCGCAGCGAGGTCCGGGTCAGCCGGCCACGCACCGATGACGGTGCCGGTCACGGTCAGGTTGCGAGCCTGGATCGCCTGAACGGTCAACGCTGCGTGGTTGAGGGTGCCGAGCCCGGCACGCACCACCACCACGAAGCTGACCTCGCACCCGACGTCACGCAGCCCGGCGGCCAGGTCGAGCACGTTCCAGCCCGTGCCGAGGTTGACCAGGACCCCTCCCGAGCCCTCGACGAGAGTCACGTCGTGCTCCCGAGCGACGGCGGCCGCGAGGTCGCGCTGTGCCTGGAGCGCCGGGAGCTCGACTCCCGCGACCCGTGCGGCCGCCTCGGGGGCGAGCGGATCAGGAAGCCGAACACCCTCGTGCAGGCTCACCTCGCCTGCGAGACGGAGCACCTCGCTCAGGTCACCGGGCTCGTCGGTGGTGACGCCGGTCTGGGCGGGCTTGACCACAGCCACGCGCCGACCCAGGGAGAGCTGCACGCTTGCCATCGCGGCCGTGACCACAGTCTTGCCGACCCCGGTGTCCGTCCCGGTCACCACGAGGACCCTCATCGTCTGTCTCCCAACAGCTGCTCGAGCATCTCGACGGCTCTGACGAGGTCGTCGTCGCCGAGATGGGCGTGGGCGGTCAGGCGTAGCCGGGAGATGCCGTCGGGGGTCGACGGAGGCCGGAAGCAGCCGATCCGCACGCCCTGGGCCGCCGCCTTCTCGACGCCGGCGAGGGCCTCGAGCGGGCCCGGCATCGGCACCGCGAGCACGGCACCCGCGGGTCGCTCGACCGCACACGCCAGTGCGAGCGCCGCGGCGACCAGCCCGACCCGGGCGACGCGCTCGGGCTCCGCATGTACCACCGCCAGGGCTGCCAGCGCGGCACCCGTGGCGGCCGGGGCGAGTCCGGTGTCGTAGATGAAGGGACGGGCCCGGTTGACCAGGTGTTCCCTGACCGCTGGGGAGGACAGCACCGCACCTCCCTGCGCCCCGAGCGACTTGCTCAGGGTCAGCGTCGCGACCACGTCCGAGCGTCGGGACAGGCCCGCAGCGTGCACCAGGCCGCGCCCAGCCTCGCCGGCCACACCGAGCGCGTGCGCCTCGTCGGCGACGAGCACGGCGCCGTTCCGCGCGCAGATGTCGGCGAGCTCGGCCACGGGTGCAGCGTCGCCCAGCACCGAGTAGATCGTCTCCACCAGGACCAGCGCCCGCGGCTGGGAGCGGCTCGACAGCGCGGACTCGACGGCTGCCACGTCGTTGTGCGGGACGACCTGCACCTGCGCCTTGGTGAGCCGGCACGCATCGATCATCGAGGCGTGCACGTGGGCGTCCGAGACGATCAGCGTGTCGGCGTCGGCCAGCGCTGAGATCGCCGAGAGGTTGGCGTGGTAGCCGGTGGAAAGCACCAGGGCGGCGGGAAAGCCGGTGAACTCCGACAGCGCCGTCTCCAGCTGCTCATGCAGTCGCAGGGTCCCGGTGACCAGGCGCGAGGCGCCCGCCCCGGCGCCGTACTCCTCGGTGGCCGCGACCGCGCCCGCGACCACGGCGGGGTGCCGCGAGAGCCCGAGGTAGTCGTTGCCCGCCAGGTCGATGGTCGCCTCCGAAGGGTGCCGTGGCACCAGGTGACGGGTGAGGCCGGCCTCTTCTCGCTGCTGGGCCTGCTCGGCCAGCCAGTCGTCGAAGGCGGTCATCCGTGGACCTCGGCGACCGCGCCCACCAGCGCCTCGGTGATCGTCCGCAGGTCATCTTGGGTCGAGACGTAGGGCGGCATCGTGTACACGAGGTTGCGGAAGGGGCGCACCCACACCCCACGGTCGAGTGCGGCCTCGGTCACTCGAGGTACGTCGACCGGGCTGGCCAGCTCGATCACGCCCACCGCGCCGAGGGTGCGGACGTCGGTGACCGAGCCCAGCTCCCGCGCCGGGGCCAGACCGTTGACGAGCCCGGCGTTCACCTTCTCCACCAGCCCACCAGCGTCGCGCGCCTCCAGGAGGTCGAGGTTCGCGACCGCGACGGCGCACGCGAGTGGGTTCCCCATGAAGGTCGGGCCGTGCATCATCGCGCCGGCGGGGGAGTCGCTGACCCGCTGAGCGACCTCGCCGGTGCAGAGCACAGCGGCGAGCGACAGGTAGCCGCCGGTCAGGGCCTTCCCGACGCAGACGATGTCCGGCCGCTCCGAGCCGTGGTGACCTGCGAGCGCCGGGCCGGTCCGCCAGAACCCGGTGGCGATCTCGTCGTGGATCACCAGGGCGCCGTGCTCGCGGGCCAGCCGGGCCAGGAAGTCCGCACAACGGGCGGGGTAGACCCACATGCCGCCCGCCCCCTGCAGCACCGGCTCGATGATCACCGCAGCGATCTCGTCGGCGTGCCGTTCGAACAGGGCGCGGGTCTCTGTCTGCCACGCCAGCACCTCCGGGTCGTCGGCCGCGCGCTCCAGACCGGCCGGCGGACGAGGGGCGAAGACGTGCTCGGGGACCAGGCCGCCGTACATCGAGTGCATGCCGCCCTCGGGGTCGCACACGCTCATCGGCGAGAAGGTGTCCCCGTGGTAGCCCCCACGGATGGTGAACATCCGGGTGCGGCGCAGGGCGCCGGCGGATCCCTCGGTGGCCGCCTGTGCCTGCCACGCCATCTTCATGGCGACCTCGACCGAGACCGAGCCCGAGTCGGCGAGGAACACGTGCTCCAGCCCGACCAGGTCGACGAGGCGTCGGCCGAGCTCCACGGCAGGGCGGTGGGTGAGCCCACCGAACATCACGTGCGACATGCGTCCCAGCTGGTCGGCGGCCGCCGCGTCCAGCTCCGGTACGGCGTATCCGTTGACCGCGCACCACCACGACGACATCGCGTCCACGACCTCGACGGACCGACCGTGGCGCCGCAACCGGAGGCGTACGCCGCTGGCGGAATCGACCTCGTGCACGGGGGACGGAGACGCGGCCGAGGAGTACGGGTGCCACAGGTGCGCCCGGTCCCAGGCGAGGAGGTCATCCGTGGTCATCTCAGGCACCGTGGGTCGTCGTCCCGTGCTCGACGCAGGTGGCCGTCCATGTCCGCGGGGTCACCTGCACCACCATCCGTCGCCGGCAGTGGGCGCAGAAGCGCGGCGGCTCGAGCTCCAGGTGGGCGCGGCACTGCGTGTGGTCGGTGGCGGCGAGCTCGCCTCCGCAGTGGCCGCAGAACTCGGGCGCGGGAACCCCAGCCCCGCGGTCCACGCCGGACTCGTCGGCCATGACCTCAGATCGACTCACTCAGGGCCTTGATGGGCATCTTGAGGTCGGCGAGGAGTGCGAGGTCGTCCTCGGGGTCGCGGCCGAGCGTGGTCAGGTAGTTGCCGACGATGACGGCGTTGATCCCGCCGAGCAGGCCCTCGCGGGTGCCGAGGTCGCCCAGCGTGAGCTCGCGACCACCGGCGTAGCGCAGGATCGTGCGGGGGAGGGCCAGGCGGAAGGCGGCGATGGTGCGCAGCGCGTCCTTGCTGTCCATCAGCGGGAGGTCACCGAAAGGCGTGCCGGGACGGGGGTTGAGGAAGTTCAGCGGCACCTCGTCGGGCTGGAGCTCGCCGAGCTGGGCGGCGAGCTCGGCACGCTGCTCGACGGTCTCGCCCATGCCGACCAGGCAGCCGCAGCACAGCTCCATGCCGGACTCCCGGACCATCTGGCAGGTGTCCCAGCGCTCCTCCCAGGAGTGCGTGGTCACCACCTGGGGGAAGTAGGAGCGCGCGGCCTCGAGGTTGTGGTTGTAGCGGTGGATGCCCATGTCGGCGAGGTCGTCGACCTGCTCCTGGGTGAGCATCCCGAGCGAGGCGGCGACCTCGATGTCGACGGCCTCCTTGATCGCCTTCACGCCGGCGCGCATCTGGGTCATCAGGCGCTCGTCGGGACCCCGGACGGCCGCGACGATGCAGAACTCGCTGGCTCCGGTGGCGGCGGTCTGCTCGGCTGCCTTGACCAGCTCGGGGATGTTCAGCCACACCGAGCGGACCGGGGAGGTGAACTGCCCGCTCTGGCTGCAGAAGTGGCAGTCCTCGGGGCAACCGCCGGTCTTGATGGACACGATGCCCTCGACCTCGACCTCGGGGCCGCACCACTTCATCCGCACGTCGTGGGCCAGCGCGAGCAGGTCCGGCAGCAGCTCGTCCCCGGACTTGAGCACGGCCAGGATCTGGGCCTCCTCCAGGGGCACTCCTTGCTCGAGCACCTGCTCGCGGAGGTCGGCCAGGAAGGCGGCGTCGGTCGGGGTGTACTCGGTGTGGACTGACATGCCGGTCATTCTTGCCCACCTCCGGGGACTCGGGGCGACTCGGGTGAGTACTGGACAGTCACAAGCGACCGGTCGCCGCGGGGCGCACCGGTGTCACAGATCGTCGGTGGCGAAGGTGTCGCAGCCGCGGATCGTCCCTCCCGAGAGGCCCTTGTTGAACCAGCGCATCCGCTGGTCGGAGGAGCCGTGGGTGAACGAGTCGGTGTCGACCCTGCCTCCGCTGCGCTGCTGGATCCTGTCGTCGCCCACTGCCTGCGCCGCGTCGATCGCCAGCTTGATGTCGTCCTGGGTCAGTTCGGCGATGATCGCCTGGCCCTGGTCGTCCCGGGTCTCCTGGGCTCCGCGGGCCCACACCCCGGCCAGGCAGTCGGCCATCAGCTCGACGCGGACGGCGTCGCTGCGCGGTCCCTTCTGGGTGCGGATCCGGCCCAGGACGCCGAGCTGGTCCTCGACGTGGTGGCCGTACTCGTGGGCGACGACGTAGCCGATGGCGAACGGGCCGCCCTTCGCGCCGAGCCGGCCCTCAAGCATCTCGGTGAAGAACGTGGTGTCGAGATAGACCAGGCCGTCGTTGGGGCAGTAGAACGGGCCCATGTCGGAGCTGGCCGGGCCGCAGCCCGAGCTCGTCGACCCCTCGAAGCGCACGGTCCTGACGACGTCGTACTCCTCCCCGGTCTCCTCGGGGTAGGCGGACTTCCAGTAGTTCTGCACCGAGGTCGTGAACAGGTCGATGGAGCAGGCGACCGACTCGTTGGCGTCGGCACCGGTGCGGCACTCGTTCTCGCTGGTCCGGTCTCCGCCGGCCGAGGGGGTGCCTCCGCCGCCGTTGAGGTCGACCCCCATCACTTGGGAGATCACCACGAACAGGATCACGATCACGAGCGTGCCGAGACCCATCTTGCCGCCGCCACCGCCCGGGATCGGCAGGCGCATGCCACCTCCGCGGCTCCCGCCGCTACGGGTCTCGACCTGGCCCTGGTCGATCCGGGCCCGAGGGTTGAAGCGCATCGGTGTCCTTTCACCCGCCGTGGGCTCGTAGACTAGCCACCGGCCAGCCGTGCCGGCCCGGACCCGCCCGACGAGGTGGTGTCGTCCCCCACCGCGAAAGCATGTCTTGATCACTGTCTCCCAGCTCGAGGTCCGCGCGGGTGCCCGCCTGCTCATGGGCGACGTCTCGTTCCGGATCGCAGCCGGCGACCGCATCGGGCTGGTCGGCCGCAACGGCGCCGGCAAGACCACGCTGACCAAGATCCTCGCCGGAGAGTCGCTGCCCGCCGGTGGGACGGTGACGGCCTCGGGTTCTATCGGCTACCTGCCGCAGGACCCGCGCACCGGCGACCCCGAGGTGCTCTCCCGCGACCGGATCCTCTCCGCGCGCGGCCTCGACTCCGTCGTACGCCGCCTGCGCCAGGCCGAGGCCGAGATGGGCAGCGACGACCCGTACATCCGAGACCGCGCGATGAGGCGCTACGAGAGCGCCGATGCGGACCTGCACGCCGCCGGTGGCTACGCGGCCGAGGCGGAGGCCGCTCAGATCGCCTCGTCGATCGGCATCGCCGACCGGTTGATGGACCAGCCGCTGAGGACCCTCTCCGGCGGCCAGCGCCGGCGCGTGGAGCTGGCCCGCATCCTGTTCTCCGGCGCCGAGACGCTGCTCCTGGACGAACCCACCAACCACCTCGACGCCGACTCGATCGTGTGGCTGCGCGACTTCCTGCGCAACCACAAGGGCGGGCTGGTGGTGATCTCCCACGACGTCGGGCTGCTCGACGCGTGCGTCAACCGGGTGCTGCACCTCGACGCCAACCGGGCGGTCATCGACATCTACAACATCGGCTGGAAGTCCTACCTCGCCCAGCGTGAGACCGACGAGAAGCGTCGCAAGCGCGAGCGGCTCAACGCCGAGAGCAAGGCCAAGACGCTGACCGACCAGGCCAACAAGATGCGCGCCAAGGCCACCAAGGCCCAGGCCGCGCAGTCGATGCTCAAGCGCGCCGAGAAGCTGATGGAGGGCATCGAGGGCGAGCGCAAGGCCGACCGCGTGGCCCGGATCAAGTTCCCGGCACCCGCCCCGTGCGGCAAGACCCCGCTCACCGCCAGCGGGTTGTCCAAGACCTTCGGCTCGCTCGAGGTGTTCACCGACGTCGACCTGGCCATCGACAAGGGCAGCCGGGTGGTGATCCTGGGGCTCAACGGTGCAGGCAAGACCACGCTGCTGCGCATCCTCGCCGGCGTCGACCGGGCGGACACCGGCGTGGTGGAGCCCGGCCACGGGCTGAAGATCGGCTACTACGCCCAGGAGCACGAGACCCTCGACACCTCGATGACCGTGCTGCAGAACCTGCATGCCGCCGCGCCCCAGCTGACAGACACCGAGGCCAGGTCGGTCCTGGGCTCGTTCCTGTTCTCCGGCGACGACGCCAACAAGCCCGCGGGGGTGCTCTCCGGTGGTGAGAAGACCCGGCTGGCACTATCGATCCTGGTCGTCTCCAGTGCCAACGTGCTGCTGCTCGACGAGCCCACCAACAACCTCGACCCGGCCTCGCGCGAGGAGGTGCTCGCCGCGATCAGGTCCTACGCCGGTGCCATCGTGCTGGTCACCCACGACGAAGGAGCGGTGCACGCCCTGGAACCGGACCGGGTGCTGATCCTCCCCGACGGGGTCGAGGACCTGTGGACCCCGGACTACGCGGACCTGGTCTCCCTGGCGTGACCGACGGGGCCGTGGCGGTCCCTCAGAGCCTCTCGATGAAGGCTCGCACGGCCTTGTCGTAGGCCTCCGGGTCGTGGTTCCACGAGCGCACGTGCTCCACGCCCTCGGTCTCCACGAGGGTGACGAGCTCGGGGTGGGCTCCGGCCAGCTGACGACTCGTCGAGATCGGCACCGTGGTGTCCGCGGTGCCGTGGAAGACCAGGGTCGGCACGGAAAGCCAGTCGGTGTCCGTGAGGTAGTCGGTGGCGTCCCAGTCGACGTCGAAGCGCACGGCCGCCAGCTGCAGAGCCGTGGCGGTGAGCAGGTCACGAGCCGGTCCCGGGACCGGTAGGTCGAGCTGGCGGGCCCCGAAGCGCACCGTCTCGGCGAAGTCCAGCATCGGTGCGTCCAGCACCGTCCCGACGACCTCCGGCGAACCACTCGTGCCGCTGGTGTTGCGGAGGTAGGCGGCGATGATCCCGCCGCCCATGCTGTCGCCACCGAGCACGATCCGCTCGGCGCCGCGCTCTGCGGCGTACTCCACCGCGCCCGCGAGGTCGCGCCACTCGGTGCGTCCGTACTGGTACTGGTCCGAGGGGTCGCGAGGCAGACCCACGTCGTTGCGGTAGCTGATGTCGAGCGTCGGCAACCCCTGCTCGATCGTGCTGAGCGCCATCCGGTACATCTCGGTCCGGGTCCCGCCCTTGCCGTGCACGAGGATCGCCCACGTGCTGTTGTCCGCCCCCGACCCGGGCACGTACCAGGCAGGGAGGCTGCCCACGGGCGAGGTGTAGGTGACCTCCGTGGCCCGCGGGCCCAGCGACAGGGCGGGGTCGTCGGGGAAGGCTCCGAGCTCCAGGCTGGCCGGCGTGGCCTCACCCGGCGCTTCACCGGTGAGCACCTCGAACCGGCGGACGACCTCCGGCTCCCCGCCCGAGTCGACCGAGCCCGACACCGCACGGCCCGACACCACGGGGCCCGAGACCTGTCCGTAGCCGCCGTCCCACTCCACGCCGTACGTCGTCGGCCCGTTGACCATCTGCGACTCCGTCGCGTCGCTGGAGGAGATCCGCACGGTGCCGTCAGCGGCGGGAGTGAGCGCGAGGTCCTGCTCGACGGCGTACTCCTTCACCTCGAGGCCGTCGGCGCGGATCAGGCCGGAGAAGTACCAGCTGCCGGCCGCCAGGAGCAGCAGCAGGATCACGAGGAGGGCGAGCAATCCGCGTCGGACGACGCGCAGCACCGGTCGGGGCTCGACGCTGCTGCCTGTGGACATGGGTGACAGTCAACCCGATCGGGCCCAAGGGGCCGTTTAGGCTCTGCGCCATGACGATCGTGCAGCAGGAACGGCTCGACCGCGCAGGGCTGGACGTGGTGCACTCCGGGCCGGTCGTGACGATCACGCTGAACCGACCCGGGCGACGCAACAGCCAGACACCGGCTCTGTGGCACACCCTGGCCGAGATCGGTGACCGGTTGCCCGACGACGTGCGTGCCGTGGTGCTCAGGGGAGCCGGGGACTGCTTCTCGGCCGGGATCGACACGCGGCTGCTCACCGCCGAGGGGATCGAGGGTGAGGAGTCCGTCCACGCCCTGATGCGTGGCAGCGACGACCAGGTCCTGGCCACCATCGAGGGCTACCAGGCCGGCTTCGTGTGGCTCGCGGACCCGCGGATCGTCTCGGTCGCGGCGGTGCACGGCTACGCCATCGGTGCGGGGTTCCAGCTGGCACTGGCCTGCGACCTCCGCGTGGTGGCCGACGACGTGCGGTTCTGCATGAAGGAGCCTGCACTCGGGCTGGTGCCGGACCTGGCGGGAACAAAACCGCTGGTCGACGTTGTTGGCTATGCGCGGGCGTTGGAGATCTGTGCGACCGCGCGGTACGTCGAGGCCGACGAGGCCCGCCAGCTGGGCCTCGCCACCGCAGTCGTGCCGCGTGACGATCTCGATGCGACCGTGGCCGACCTGGTCGCCGCAGTCCTCGCCAGCAGCACCGGGGCCGTCCGGGAGACCAAGGCCCTGCTGCAGGCGGCGGGTGCACGTGATCTCGACGGCCAACGGTCGGCCGAGCGTGAGGCGCAGCTGCGCAGGTTCCGCGAACTTGTCGGTGGCGCCTGACAGGCTGGGAAGAGAACCGGGTCCGTCCCGGATGACGAAAGGAGCGACATGAGCTCCATGCATCCCGGAATGATGATGCGGTCCCTGCGCCGCGACCCGTCCGTGATCGACCAGAAGCTCACCCGCGAGACGGTGCGCCGCATCGTCGGGTTCGCGATACCGCACAAACGGCTGATCGCAGGCTTCCTGGTGTTCGTGGTCCTCGACGCCGCCCTGGTCGTGGTGAACCCGCTGCTGATCAAGAAGCTCCTCGACGACGGCGTACTCAAGGGCGACGCCGGTCTGGTCCTCTGGCTGGCCCTGGCCATGGGGCTCGTGGCCGTGCTCGACGCCGTGCTCGGGGTCGGCTCCGGCTTCCTGTCATCGAGGATCGGCGAGAGCCTGATCTTCGACCTGCGCACGAAGGTGTTCGGACACGTCCAACGGATGTCGCTGGCGTTCTTCACTCGCACGCAGACCGGAGCCCTCGTCTCCCGGCTCAACAACGACGTGATCGGCGCCCAGCGGGCGTTCACCTCCACGCTCTCCAGCACGGTGTCGAACTCGATCAGCGTCGTGGTCGTGGGCATCACGATGTTCGCGCTGAGCTGGCAGGTCACCCTCGCGTGCCTGGCGCTGTTCCCGCTGCTGCTGCTGGCCTCCCGCTGGGTGGGTCGCCAGATCAGCGGCCTGACCCGCAGGCAGATGGATGGCAACGCCGACCTCGGCAACATGATGACCGAGCGGTTCAACGTCGGTGGAGCGCTGTTGCTCAAGCTGTTCGGCCGGCGCGACGAGGAGGACTCCAAGTACGCCGAGAAGGCCGGTGTCGTTCGCGACCTGGGCGTCCGGATCGCGCTCGTCACGCGCGTGTTCATGGCGATGATGATGTTGATCCCGGCGCTGGCCACGGCCCTCGTCTACGGCATCGGAGGCACGCTCGCCATCAACGGCTCGCTCACCCCCGGCACCCTGATCGCGCTGGCGACCCTGCTGCTGCGGTTGCTGGGTCCCCTCCAGGGGCTCTCCAACGTGCGCGTCGACGTGATGACCGCCCTGGTCAGCTTCGACCGGGTCTTCGAAGTCCTCGACCTGCCCTCCACAGTCGCCGAGAAGCCGGGGGCTCGCGCGCTGCCGGCCGGCTCCACCCGGGTCGAGTTCGACCACGTCGACTTCACCTACCCCCAGGCCGACGAGGTGTCGCTGGCCAGCCTGGAGACCGTGGCCCGCGTCGAGAGCCGCGAGAACGGCCAGGTGCTCCACGACCTCGGCTTCGTGGCCGAACCAGGTCAGATGATCGCGCTGGTCGGCCCGTCCGGTGCCGGCAAGACCACGATCACCCACCTGGTCGCTCGGCTCTACGACGTCACCGGGGGAGCGGTACGCGTCGGTGGCCACGACGTCCGCGACGTGACGCTGCAGTCCTTGGAGGACGCCGTCGGCTACGTGACCCAGGACGCGCACATGTTCCACGACACGATCCGCGAGAACCTGCGCTACGCGGCCCCGCGTGCGAGCGACGACCAGATCTGGGCCGCGCTGGAGTCCGCACGCATCGCCGGACTGGTGCGCGCCATGTCCGACGGGCTGGACACCGTGGTCGGGGATCGCGGCTACCGGCTCTCCGGCGGTGAGCGCCAGCGGCTGGCGATTGCCAGGCTGCTGCTCAAGGCGCCGGGGATCGTCGTGCTCGACGAGGCCACGGCGCACCTGGACTCCGAGTCGGAGTTCGCCGTACAACGTGCGCTCGACGAGGCGTTGGAGGGCCGGACGTCGCTGGTCATCGCCCACCGCCTCTCGACCGTGCGCAACGCCGACCTGATCCTCGTGGTCGAGGACGGTCGGATCGTGCAGCGCGGCACCCACACCCAGCTGCTGGCCGAGGGCGGGCTCTACGCCCACCTCTACCGGACACAGTTCCAGGAGGACGCGACCCACGAGGCCGATCCCGTGCGCTGAGCCCCTGGGGCGGTCCCGGCATAGGTTGTGCGTATGGATCTCGGACTCTCAGGACAGGTCTTCATCGTCACCGGCGGCGCCCGTGGGCTGGGGCGCGCCACCGCGCAGGTGCTGGTCGACTCGGGGGCCCGCGTCGTGCTCTCCGGCCGCAGCGCGGACACCTTGCAGGCTGCGCGAAGGGAGCTCGGTGACAGCGCCGTCGCCGTGGTGGCCGACAACGCCGACCCCGAGACCCCGGCCCGCCTGGTCGAGGCCGCCAAGGATGCTTGGGATCGTCTCGACGGCGCGCTGATCTCCGTTGGCGGGCCGCCCACCGGCACGGTGCTGGACACCACCGACGACGCCTGGACCCGCAGCTTCGAGTCGGTGTTCCTCGGTGGGCTGCGTGTCGCCCGGACGGTGGCGCATGCCATCGACGGAGCCGGGTCCATCGCGTTCGTCCTGTCCAGCTCGGTGCGTTCGCCGCTGGCCAACCTGGCCATCTCCAACGGGCTGCGACCCGGCCTGGCGATGGCTGCCAAGACCCTCGCCGACGAGCTCGGCCCTCGGGGGATCCGCGTCAACGGGCTGCTGCCGGGTCGCATCGGCACCGACCGCCTCGACGAGCTCGATGCGTCCACCGGTGATGCCGAGGCCGCACGTGCGAAGGCGATCGCGGGGATCCCGATGGGGCGCTACGGCCGGCCCGAGGAGTTCGGCGCCGCGGCGGCCTTTCTGCTCAGCCCCGCTTCATCGTTCGTCACCGGCGTGATGCTGCCCGTGGACGGCGGCATGCTCCGGGCGCTCTGAGCGTCGTCGCCTGCTGCGCTGGCGGTACTCGTCCCAGGCAAGATAGAGAAAGCCGAAGACCGCCAGCGCCCCGAAGAACCACCACTGCAGCCCGTAGAAGAAGTGCGGTCCGTTGCTGGTGTCGTCGGGCAGGTCGGGGCGCCCCAGCGGAGTGGCCGGCTCGGGGCTCTCCAGGGCGAGGTCGATGAAGCCTCGGTAGAGCGGGTACGGCGTGACCTCCGCGATCCGGGTCGAGGAGATGGCCCGGGTCGACAGGTCGCTGACCTTGGTCGCGTTGCCGGTCGCGTCCCGACGTACCCACCCGGTGACCGTGACCTGCCCCTCGTTCCCCGCCGGGAGGTCGGGCCGGGAGGCCCCTGTCGGTCGGGTGGCCATCCAGCCCCGGTCCACGAGCACGGCGGCGCCGCTGTCGGTGACCAGCGGCGTGACCACGTCGATCCCGGCTCCGGAGTCCCGGGTCTGGTACTTCAAGACGATGGTGTGCTCGGGGTCCCAGGTCCCGTGCACGGTCACCCTGCGCCACTCCTGGGATCGTGCGGGCGCCTTCTCGGTCGAGAGCACCTCGTCCACGGGCGCCGGCGGCAGGCCCAGGTTGGTCGCGACGATCTCGTTGAGGTCCTTGCGCTCCTCGAGGCGGTGGAACTGCCACTGCCCCAGCTGCAGCGCCACCCAGACCAGCACTGTCACCACCACGGCGAACAGCGCCCAGCGGCGAGTCAGCATGAATCTCACGCGGTGAGACTAGTTCGTGGACCCAGAACCTAGACTGACCGGGTGATGCCTTCCTCGGACTCCAGCGGACTCCTCGACAGCTACGGCCGGGTCGCCACCGATCTGCGCGTGTCGCTGACCGACCGGTGCAACCTGCGCTGCAACTACTGCATGCCCGCGGAGGGGCTGGACTGGCTCCCGACGGAGGAGACGCTCACCGACGACGAGGTGGTGCGACTGGTCCGGATCGGGGTGGAGCACCTCGGCATCCGCGAGGTCCGTTTCACCGGTGGCGAGCCGCTCCTGCGCCGAGGACTCCCGGACATCGTCTCCCGCACCAAGGCGCTCAATCCCAGCCCGGACGTGTCCCTGACGACCAACGCTCTCGGGCTCGCACGCACCGCACGGGCGCTGGCTGCGGCCGGGCTCGACCGGGTCAACGTCAGCCTCGACACGATTCGTCGCGACGTCTTCCTGGAGATCACCCGCCGGGACCGGCTCGACGATGTGATCGCCGGGCTGATGGCGGCCAAGGAGGCCGACCTCACCCCGGTCAAGGTGAACGCCGTCCTGCTGCGCGGGGTCAACGACCACTTGGCACCAGAGCTTCTCGGCTGGTGCCTGGAGCAGGGTTTCGAGCTCCGGATCATCGAGCAGATGCCGTTGGACGCCCAGCACGGCTGGTCGCGTGAAGGGATGGTCACGGCCGAGGAGATCTTCGCGACCCTCGCCACCGAGTTCACGCTGACACCGGATCCCGAGCACCGCGGCAGTGCGCCCGCGGAGACGTTCCTGGTCGATGGGGGACCAGCGAAGGTCGGCGTGATCGCCTCGGTGACGCGGCCCTTCTGCGGCGACTGTGACCGCGTGCGACTCACAGCCGACGGGCAGGTCCGCAACTGCCTGTTCGCGCGGCAGGAGTCGGACCTGCGGGCAGCGCTGCGCGGCGACGCCGACGACGCCCAGATCGCCGACCAGTGGCGACTCGCGATGATGACCAAGCGCCCCGGGCACGGCATCGACGACCAGACCTTCCTCCAGCCCACCCGTCCCATGTCCGCCATCGGCGGCTGACCCCCACCCCCACAACCCGCCGAGACGGCGCATCTGTCCCGCCCACGTACGCCGAGACGGCGCATCTGTCCCAGCCGCGTGCGCCGAGACGGCGCATCTGTCCCGCCCGCGTACGCCGAGACGGCGCAAATGTTCCGCCCGATCACCTCGAGACGGCGCAAATGTTCCGCCGGTCGGTGGGGCCGACCGGTCCGGCATCATCTAGATCATGGGCAACGGCACGGGCGCGACCGTTCACCTCCTTGCGGGGCTCGATGGCGCGGGCAAGTCGACCTACGCTCGCGCGCTCGAGCGCGAATGCCCCGCAGCGCGGTTCACGTTGGACGAGTGGATGCTGAGGCTGTACGACCTGTCCTACGACGACCCTCGTTATCCCGAGCTGAGTGCCAGGTGCCAGGCCATGATCTGGGACCTCGCGAAGCAGGTTCTCGTGACCGGGACCGATGTGGTTCTGGACTGGAACCTCTGGAGTCGCTCTCAACGACATTCGTGGCGCGACAAGGTCGGGGCTGTTGGTCACCACGTAGTCCTGCACTACCTCAGGGTGCCGGTCGAGACGGCGATCGCGCGGGTTGAGCGGCGTGGGCGCGAGGCGCGAAGGCGATGCGATTGCCCATGAGGTCGATGCCGACGGCGTGCGTCACCTGGCACTGCTCTTCGAAGAGCCGACCGCAGCGGAGGGCATCGAGCTTCGTCTGGTGGACGGTTGAGAAGTGGTCCAGGATCATGCATTCCTCCTGGGTCGCTGACGACAGCCTCCCTCTGACCAGGCACCACCGCGTCGCCGTCGAGCGCGGCCGTCGGCCCGCGTACGCCGGTGGGACATATGCGCCGTGTGGGCGGCCCTGGGCGGGACAGATGCGCCGTGTGGGCGGGCTGGGGTGGGACAGATGCGCCGTGTGGGCGGGCTGGGGTGGGACAGATGCGCCTTCTCGGCGTACGACGGCGGGACAGATGCGCCGTCTCGGGGGATCAGGGGGAGTGGGGGTGTGGAGTGATCTCGCGGAGGAAGTTGCGGGCGCCGAGGAACTCGGCGAGGCTGCCGCGGTGCTGGTCACAGGCCAGCCAGATCTTGCGGCGCTCTGCCGTGTGCAGCTTGGGGTTGTTCCAGTGCAGCTCGTGCAGCGCCGCCGACTGGCATCCTTTCGCCGAGCAGCGTGCCGGAGCTTCTGCCGAGTCCGTCACGCTCCGAGCTCCCGGCGCGTGGTCTGCGGCTGCACCAGGTCGCTGCCCTCGATGCGGGGGCTCGCGGTGTTGGCCATCACAACGGCGACGTAGGGCAGGATGAAGGCTCCCGCCACCAGCACCCAGCGAAGCCACCCGTCGCCCACGGCCACGGCGCCGATGAAGCACAGTGTGCGGACCGCCATCGAGAACAGGTAACGACGGCGACGACGTTCCATGTCCGCGCGACGACTGGTCGGCGCGGTGGTGATGCGGACTGGCTCCGGCTCACGCCGGGCCCGGTGAGGTGTTGCCACATCACTCAGCCTACGTCGGGCCGCCAGCGCCAGAACCGGCGTGGCATCCTTGACAGGTCCAGTCCCACGAACGCAGGAGTGTCCGCCGATGTCCAACCGAACCTACCGCGTCACCGAGATCGTCGGCACCTCCCCGGACGGGATCGACCAGGCCGTCCGCAACGGCGTGGAGCGTGCCTCGCGCACGCTGCGACACCTCGACTGGTTCGAGGTCACCCAGGTCCGGGGCCAGGTCAAGGACGGGACCGTCGAGCACTTCCAGGTGGGGCTCAAGGTGGGTTTCCGCCTCGAGGACGACTGATCCGAGCGTGTCCTCCCTGCTCGAACTACGGGTCCTCGAAGGACCCAACCTCTACTTCCCCCGCGCCGCGATCAAGCTGACCCTCGACGTCAGCTCGCTGGCCGAGGCCGACGAGGCCGACGTCGGCAGACTCGCCCGCCGTCTCGGGCTGCCCTCGATCCGCGCGGGTGCCCCGTCGTCGGGGTTTCGCCAGCGTTCGCTGACGCGGCTGGTCACCCGGCTCGTACGACGCATCGCCGCGGAGTCCGGGACCACCCGACTGGGGGTGCGGGTCCGACTCACCGCAGACCCGGGTCAGCTCGTGGTGGCGTACCCGTGGCGGGACCGCCACCGGGCCACCGCGCTCGGCGAAGCAGTGGCGTCGGTGATCGACGGGCTGGGTTCCGAGGACGTCGTCGCGCTGGTCGAGGCCGCTTCGCTGCGGGTCGCATCGACCGACCGTGGACCGGGGCCCACCACCATCCGCCCACGGGTGCCGGTGATCGCGGTCACGGGCACCAACGGCAAGACCACGACTTCGCGGATGATCGCGCACGTCGCCCGCGAGGCCGGCCATCTCGTCGGCTGGTCCAACACCGACGGGATCTACGTCGACGGGGAGCTCGTCGAGGCCGGCGACTACTCGGGACCTTCCGGAGCGGGTCGCGTGCTCGGGTACCCCGAGGTGGACTTCGCGGTCACCGAGACCGCCCGCGGTGGGATCCTCCTCAAGGGCATCGGCGTGGTCAGCAACGACGTGTCGGTCGTGACCAATGTCAGCGCTGATCACCTGGGACACCAGGGGATCGACACCGTCGACCAGCTCGCCGAGGTCAAGGGCGTGGTTGCCCGGATCACCAAGAAGTCAGGCTGGGCGGTGCTGAACGCCGACGACCCACGCGTCTTCGCCATGCGCGCCACGACTCCCGCACGACCGTGGGTGTTCTCCCGGGACGTGGATTCACCGGCGTTGCGCGAGGTGCTGTCCCACGGCGGCCGCGCGACCACCGTCATCGACGGTTGGATCACCGTGCTCCAGGGCAGCGGCTCGACCGACCCACTGATCGAGGTCGTCGACGTGCCGATGACGCTGGCCGGGCTGTCGCACTTCAACGTCGAGAACGCGCTCGCAGCAGCCTCGGCGGCCCTGGCCGCCGGGATCGACCGCAAGCACGTCATCGCAGGGCTCACCTCGTTCCTGCCCGACGCCGAGCACAACCCCGGGCGGATGAATGTCTTCACCCTCGACGAGCACACGGTGGTGATGGACCTCGCCCACAACGAGGCCGGTCTCGAAGCGATGATCGAGGTGATGCGCGGGGTCCGGGCCCCCGGCAGCCGGTTGCTGCTGGCCCTCGGCGCGGTGGGTGACCGACAGGACGACCTGCTGGAGCTGCTGGGCGAGATCGCGGCGCGGGACGCCGACGTCCTGGTGATCGGACACAAGGACCACTATCTGCGTGGGCGCACCACCGCTGAGCTCGAGGGCCTTCTCCGCGCCGGTGCCGAGCGCGTGGGGGTCACCGACATCGACGCCTACCCGACCGAGCTCGCGTCGCTGCAGGCGCTGGTGGAGCGCGCGGAGCCGGGTGACGTGGTCGGTCTGATGTGCCACGCCGAGCGGCAGCAGGTCTATGACTGGCTGGCCGCTCAGGGCGCAACGCCGGACACCCCCGAGCAGCTGCGCAGCAAGGTTCGCAGCGCCTCCGCCGACGGCTGATCCGGTGCCGCGACCAGAGGCGACAGCCCCGCTGGAGCTCGCCTCGACGCGCGGACGCCTCACGCTGGTCACGGTGATCGTCGGGTCCGGCATAGCCCTGCTCGACGGGACTGTCGTCAACATCGCCCTGCGCAGGATCGGGGCCGACCTCGACGCCTCGCTCGTCGAGCTCCAGTGGATCACCAACGGCTACCTGCTCAGTCTCGCCTCGCTGATCCTCGTCGGCGGCGCGCTGGGCGACCGCCTCGGGCGCCGCCGGGTGTACGTCGTGGGGGTGGCTGGCTTCGCGGTGGGCAGCGCCCTGTGCGCGTTCGCGCAGTCACCGGGTCAGCTGGTGCTCTTCCGGGTGCTGCAGGGTGCGGCCGCCGCGCTGCTCACTCCCGGCGCTCTCGCGCTCATCCAGTCCAGCTTCCGCCGGGAGGACCGGCCGGCGGCGATCGGCACCTGGGCAGGGTTCTCGGGCATCGCCGCTGCTCTGGGACCGTTCCTGGGTGGCTTCCTCGTGGACAGCGTGGGTTGGCGCTGGATCTTCGCGATCAACCTGCCCCTGTGCGCGTTGGTGCTCCTGCTCGCGCGCAGCGTCCCGGAGTCGCGGGACACGTCGAACCAGGCGCGTGGGCACCGCTTCGATGTGCCCGGTGCTCTGACGGCCGTAGTAGCACTCGGGGCAACGACCTACCTGCTGACATCCTGGCGGACGTTGGAGCCTCCGCTCCTCCTCGTGGGGATCGTGACTGCGCTCGCGGCCACGAGTGCCTTCCTGTGGCTGGAGAGGCGGCCGGGGGCGATGGCGCCGCTGTCGCTGTTCGCTTCGCGGGTGTTCGCCGCCGCCAACCTGATGACGTTGCTCGTCTACGGCGCGCTCGGGGCGGTGCTCTTCTTCCTCGTGCTGCAGCTGCAGGTGAGCACCGGCTACGACCCCATCACAGCGGGCATCGCGACACTGCCGCTTCCGTTGGTCATGCTGCTGCTGTCCCGACGTCTTTCGGTGCTTGCACACGCCGCGGGTCCCCGGTTGCCGATGACGCTGGGGCCGATCGTCTGCGGCCTTGGGACCTTCCTCCTGCGAGATGTGGGCGAGGGCAGCTCCTATTGGACGGGCGTGTTCCCCGGGGTGCTGGTGTTCTCACTCGGACTGGCTGCACTGGTGTCCCCGCTGACCGTGGCGGTTCTGGCGGCGGCACCGGACCGCAACGCCGGAGTGGCCAGCGGCGTCAACAACGCGGTCGCGCGGACCGGGAGCCTGCTGGCCGTGGCAGCGCTTCCCGCTCTGGTGGGACTGGCCGGTCAGGACTACGAGAACTCGGCAGCGCTCACCGAGGGCCACTACCGAGCCATGGTGATCGCATCGGGCATGCTGGGCCTGGGTGGGGTGGTCTCGTGGTTCGGCCTGCGCGGGGTCGGTCGTCCGGAGCAGCCGCCCACCACCGAGCCAGACCCGATCGGGCCGACCAACGAGGAGACCCATGAGTGACGAAGCGCAACGGCTCGCCGTGCTGATCGATGCCGACAACGTCTCGGCCAAGGTGGCCAAGGACGTCTTCGAGGAGCTTGCCGGTTACGGCACTCTCACCGTCAAGCGCGCGTACGGCGACTGGACGACGTCGAACCTGAACGGCTGGAAGGACCAGCTGCACGCGCACGCGATCGCGCCGATGCAGCAGTTCGCCTACACCACCGGCAAGAACTCGACCGACTCGGCGCTGATCATCGACGCGATGGACCTGCTCTACGCGGGCAACCTCGACGGGTTCGTGCTCGTTTCGAGCGACAGTGACTTCACCCGGCTCGCCACGCGACTGCGTGAGTCGGGGATGAGGGTCTACGGCGTCGGTGCCAAGAAGACGCCGCAGGCGTTCCGCGACGCCTGCGACAAGTTCACGTTCGTCGAGGTCCTGCGCGCCGACGCCGGGGGCAGCCCGACCACCGAGGAGCGGGTGCCTGCTTCCCACCCCGCCGCAGCCGACCCCGCAGCTGCGGAGACAGAGCCCGAGCCTGCGCGCGACAAGGGCAACCTGGAGAGCATGCTCGCCAAAGCCCTCAACCGCACCGCCACCGACGACGACGACTGGTCGGCGCTGGGCGCGCTCGGCAGCCACCTGAACCGCACCGACCCGTCCTTCGACCCGCGCACCTACGGCTTCGCCAAGCTCAGCAACCTGGTCAAGGACCAGCCCTACCTGGAGACCAAGACCGTCCAGACCTCGTCCGGTCAGGGCCAGCTGTGGGTGCGACTCAAGCGCCGCAGCTCCGCACGCAAGTCCGCCGGCCCCGCAGCGGCCGCGGCGGAGGAGAAGCCCGCGAAGAAGAAGGCCACCTCCTCACGCCGAGGCGTGAAGAAGGCTCAGCCGGACCCGGGGGCGCCTTCGGCCGGTTCCTCCGACGGCGGGGTGTAGTCGGGGTCTGCGACATGCGTGTCGTCGCCGGCCGACGAGGCCCCGGCCTGGGCGTGCGGTGACCATTCCTCGAGCTCTGCCATCACGGCCTGGTGCTTGTCCACGCACAAGATGACGAGGTCGCCGTAGTTGGCTCGACTCATCGCGTGCCGCACGGCTTCGATCTCCTCGACGATGACTTCGACCTGCTTGCACCGGGCGCCGTCCTCCATCGCGGTCCGCACCCCCTCGGCCACCAGCCCTGAGGTCTCGCCGCGGTTGCGCCGGCGAAGTGCCTCGTCCTCGCGGACGACGACCACGTCGAAGTGCCTGGCCGCGACCTCACCGAGCTCGCGCATGTCCTCGTCCCGGCGGTCGCCCGCGGTGGCGATGACGCCGATCCGTGACGGCTTGCCGAGCTCCACACCCGAGTCGAGATTGTCCCCGACGCGGTCGACGAAGTCGCCCAGCATGCGCATTCCGGGTGCGTTGTGGCAGTAGTCGATGATCACATTGACCCCGTTGACCTCGACCTCGTTGAGGCGACCGGGGGAGAGGTAGTAGCTCGTGGAGAACGTGCGCAGACCCTGACGGATGTCGTGCAGCGGGGCGCCCGAGGCGAAGGCAGCAGCCGCCGCTGCGAGCGCGTTCTGGACGTTCATCCGGGCCCGGCCCGAGAAGGTCGAGGGCAACAGGTGGGTGAAGGCGAGCTGCATGTCGCGGCCACCGTGCCGTACGACGATCATCTCGCCGCGTTCGGTGGGCTGGAGCACCAGTGCCTTGCCGCCTCGACGGCAGTGCGCGTCGATCATGTCCCGTTCGTCGGAACCGGGCTCGGCCATGGAGAACCACACCACCTGTCCCGAGCAGCGGCGTCGCATCTCGCGCACGAGCGGGTCGTCGGCGTTCAGCACGGCGTGGCCGTCGCGGGGGACGGCCTCGACCAGCACTGCCTTGACGTCGGCGAGCTGCTCGACTGTGTCGATGCCGCGCAGGCCGAGGTGGTCCGGCTGCACGTTGAGCACCACGGCGACGTCGTTGCGCTCGTAGCCGAGCCCTTCGCGCAGGATGCCGCCACGGGCGACCTCGAAGACCGCGAAGTCGACCCGCGGGTTCTGCAGCACCATCCGCGCACTGCGGGGTCCCGAGGCGTCGGCACGGATCAGCAGCCGCTCGTCGATCACGACTCCGTCGGTGGAGGTCATGCCCACCTTGCGCCCCATGCCCTTGAAGATGTGGCTGATCATCCGGCTCGTGGTCGTCTTGCCGTTGGTGCCCGTGACCGCGACGATCGGGATCCGGCTGGGAGCTCCGGGCGGGAAGAGCATGTCCACCACCGGCTTCGCGATGAACTGCGGCTCGCCGATCGTGGGGTGGGTGTGCATCCGGAAGCCCGGGGCGGCGTTGACCTCACAGATGGCGCCGCCGGTCTCGCGCACGGGTTGGGTGATGTCGGGGCAGATGAAGTCGATCCCGGCGATGTCCAGTCCGATCATCCGGGCCGCCTCCTCGGCGATCTCCACGTTCTCCGGGTGCGCCTCGAAGGTGCGGTCGATGGAGATGCCGCCCGTGGACATGTTGCCGGTCAGCGCCAGCTTGACCATCTCGCCCTCGGTCGGGACCGACGAGAGCGTGTGCCCCTGTCCGGCGAGCACCTCCTGGGCGGCCGCGTCGATCTTGATCCGGGTCAGGATCTTCTCGTGCCCGACCCCGCGACGGGGGTCGGCGTTGGTCAGGTCGACCAGCTGCTGCACCGTGCTGCTGCCGTCACCGATGACGTGCGCAGGCACCCGCTCCGCGATGGCGGCCACCCGGCCGTCGATGATCAGGCACCGGTAGTCCTTGCCCGTGACCATCGACTCGACGATCACCCAGCCCCGGCGCGACTGGTCCTGCGCCACGTCGAAGGCCTCCCGGACGTCGCTCTCGCTGCGCAGGTCCAGACAGACCCCGCGACCGTGGTTGCCGTCGAGCGGCTTGACCACGACGGGGTAGCCGATGCGCTTGGCCACTGTCACTGCCTGGTCAGCGGTGCGCACGGACTCCTGCTTGGGCACCGGCAGCCCGGCCGCCCCGAGCAGGCGCGTGGTCAGGTCCTTGTCCGAGGCGATGTCGACCGCGATCGAGCTGGTCTCGGAGGTCATCGTGGCGCGGATGCGCTTGGCGTGCACACCCTGGCCGAGCTGCACCAGCGAGTGCTTGTTCAGCCGGATCCACGGGATGTCTCGCGACACCGCCTCGTCGATGATGGCCTGGGTCGACGGTCCGAAGGCCGTGCGCTGCGCCCGGAGGATGAACGCGTCGAGCTCGTCTGCGAAGTCGAAGTCGGGGTCGGCCTCGACCAGATGGTTGACCAGCCGTACGGCGAGCCGCGCGGCCTCCAGACCGACCTGCTCGTCGACGTACCCGAAGATGACGTTGTAGCGACCCTTCTGCCCCTTGACCTGGCGGGTCTTGCCTCGTCGGATGTCGTGGCCGACCACCTGCTGCAGCGCCAACGCGGTGTGCTCGGCGACGTGGCCGAGCCAGGTGCCCTCGTGGAGCCGCTCGACGAACCCGCCGCGGCGTCCGCGCGAGCAGGAGTGCTCGCGCAGCCCGGGCAGAGCCTCGAGGAGATTGTCGGTGAAGCCCGGCAGCGTGTTGGTGGGGTGCTCCTCGAGCGCGCCGAGGTCCACCACCAGGTGGATGGCCCGGTCGTAGGACCAGATGTTGGCGCCGCGATAGACGCGCGTCTCGATGATGGCCAGGTCGGCGGTGGCGCGGCCTCCGCCGCTGCGCACGCCTACGCCGGTGTTGACGCTGTCAGTCACTGGATGGCTCCTCTGTTTCGTCTGGCGATGCGCTGGCGCAGCGCCGTGGGTGAGACGTCCGCGACGGCGATGTCCCGGGCCATCTTGCGCAGACCACGGTTGGCAGAAGCCAATTCGTCAGCCGTGGCCGCGTCCATCGCGGGGGCGGCGGTGATCAGGCTGCGGGTCGTGATGTCGAACTGCGCCCCAGCGGGGAGCACGTGCAGCACCACGCCCGAGGCGAGGATCGGCTTGCGTTCCTTGGCCTCGTGCGCGTCGGTGACCATGTGGGTGCCGTCCATCAGGGTCACGGACCCACGGCCGATGACGCGCAGCTGGTCGCCCTGCTCGGTGCGCGTGATCACCGCCGCTGTGTCCTCGTCGACGCCCATCCCCAGGAGCTGGGGGCTCTGGGAGACGATCATCAGCAGCCGGCCGTAGCGGTTGCGCTGTGCGAAGTGCTGGTCGATGACGCAGTTCTGCACCAGACCCAACCCGGCGGCCACCTGTGTCATCCGCTGCTTCGGGGTGGAGCCCCCCGGACCGAAGGCCACCATGTGGGAGGACTGGATGCTGGCGCCGGCTGACGTGCCGGCGATCGTCACGCCCCGTTCGCGCGCCGCGACGATCGCCGCGCCGAACGGGGTGCCGGCGATCGTGGTCGAGAGCTTGAGCTGGTTGCCGCCGGTCATGAAGATGCCGGTCGCGCCCTCGAGCCGAGCCACCAGCTCGGGTTCTGAGGCCTGGGCGCGGTCCTCGGGGCGGACGCCGTACACCTCGGCCGCGCCGAGCTTGGTGAACAGCGCGTCGTAGACCTCGACGATCTCCGGACCCAGGGACGAGGCAGTGGGGACGACCGCGATCCGGGCCTCGGACCCGCCGGCGCGCTGGACGAACTCCGTCAGAACGGTGCGCCTCCCGAGCTTGTCCTCCGCTCCTCCGATGACGAGCAGGTCACCTTCGCCGGCATCGGCACCCATTGGCATGACAGGCAGCCTAAGGGGTGAGATATTGCGCCAGTGAGCCCGTCTTCTCCGGTCGAGTCCGCGGCTGGTCGTCGCCTGCTGGTGGTCATGCGCCACGGCAAGGCCGAGCCCTACTCCGACGACGACCACCGCCGTCGGCTGACCGACCGTGGTCACCGCGACACGGCCGAGGCCGGCAAGTGGCTGGCCGTCCACGGCTTCGTCCCGACGCACGCACTGGTCTCCTCAGCCACGCGCACACGGCAGACCTGGCGCGCCGTGGCGGAGGCCTCGGGCTCGGTGGCCGAGGCCGATGTCCAGGACGCGGCATACACCGCGTCCGCGGACACGGCGGTGGACCTGCTGCGCACGGTCCCCTCGGACGCGCCGGTAGCCATCTACGTCGGACACAACCCCACTGCGGCGTCGCTGGCACACACTCTCGACGACGGTCAACCGGACACGGCCGCCTTCCGAGCCATGAGCGCGGGCTTCCCGACCTCGGCGATGGCCGTGCTGGAGCTGTCGGTCCCCTGGGAGGACCTGGACGACGCGACCTGCCACCTGGTGGCCTTCCACGTCGGTCAGGACTGACCTCAGAGGTTGGGCTCGGGTGTGGTGATCCCGGCCTCGGCGTCGGCGGCCACCACCTCTTCGCGGCTGATGCCGAGGAGGTACAGCACCGCGTCCATGTAGGGCACGTTGACCGCGGTGTGGGCAGCCTCCTGGACGACCGGCTTGGCGTTGAAGGCGATGCCCAGACCAGCGGCGTTGAGCATGTCGAGGTCGTTGGCCCCGTCACCGATCGCGATCGTGGCGCTCACCGGCACACCGGCCGCTGCGGCGAACCTCCGCAACGCCGCAGCCTTCGCCGCACGGTCGACGATCTCGCCCACGAGGCGGCCGGTGAGCCGTCCGTCGACGATCTCGAGCTCGTTGGCCACGGTGAAGTCGATACCGAGGTCCTCAGCGAGTCGTTCGGTCAGCTGGGTGAAGCCACCACTGACGATCGCGAAGCGGTAGCCCAGACGCTTCAGCACCCGCACCGTCGTGCGCGCGCCGGGCGCGAGCACGAGGTCGTCGTAGACCCGGTCGAGGGCGCTCGCGTCCAGACCCTCGAGCAGACCCACGCGGTGACGCAGGCTCGCGGCGAAGTCGAGCTCGCCGCGCATCGCAGCCTCGGTCACCCGAGCCACCTCGGCCTCGCACCCGGCGTGCGCGGCCAGCATCTCGATCACCTCGCCCTGGATCAGGGTCGAGTCGACGTCCATGACGATCAGGCGCATGCCGCGCCGCAGCAGGTTGGCGGCCTGCACCGCGATGTCGACCCCCTGGACGGCCGCCTCGCGGGTGAGGATGTCGCGCAGCTTGTCGGGCTCGACGCCGGAGACGTGCAGGTCGATGGCAGTGATCGGGTAGCGCGCCATCCGCTCGATCCGGTCGATGTTGGCCCCGGTGTCGGCGATCCGCCCCGCGATCGCAGCGACGGCGGGCGACTTCAGCGGCGTGCCGAGCACGGTGACGTGGCTGCGCCCCTCGGACCGCGGCCGGTTGTCACCGGACCCTTCGTCCATCTCCACCGTCATGTCCAGGTTGCTCGCGACGTCACGCATGGCCGCCCGAAGCGTGCGCCAGTCGCGCGGCGAGCTGACCAGCACACCGAGGATCAGCCGCCGGCGCAGCACGATCTGCTCGATGTCGATCACCTCGACGCCGAACTGGGCGAGGGTGTCGAAGACCAGAGAGGTCACGCCGGGGCGGTCCTTGCCGGTCAGCGTGATCAGCAGTGTCCGCGACGGTGGGCGGTTCTCCTCCAGCACGCCATGAGGTTAGCCGGGACAGGAGCAGGCGCCGACGAGGGCCCGACGGGCGGCGCGGTCGAGCTCTGCCAGCGCGGTCTCACGCAGCCCCATCTGGTACGCCGAGACGGCGCCGCCCTCACCGGACCGGGCGAGCTCGACGATGTCCAGACAGAGCACCGCGCGCTCGACGGTCTCGATCCGTCGCGCGTCGTACCCGGGAGGAAGCGGGAGGGGCGGCCGGTGCCGCAGGTTGAGCAGCAGGTCGGGGATGTCCGGCTGCCAGGCGGCGACATCGAGGTCCACCAGCCTTCCGGTGACGTCGCTGAGCACGATCCGTAGCTCGGACGCGGTCTCGCGCTCGTCCACCCAGGGTGGGGGCTCTGCCGGATGGGCGCGCCACAGCACGGTGCGGGCGTCGAGCTCGGGCACCAACCCGAAGTTGCCGACCACGACCGCCTCACCGGCCTCGATCGCCGCATGGTTGAACGGGGCGGGCCCACCCAGCCCCACCGGGTCGCCCGGCACCGGCAGCGCCGGGGTGATCGACAGCTGCGCCGGGCCAGGACCCCACAGCGCAGCAGGCAGCTCGTGCAGCTCGACCACGTCCCTGTCCGGCAGCCCGACCACGAGATGACGAGGATCCCCACCCCGCACCGCCCCGGCCAGGTCGTCGGGACCCGTGTGACCGTCGCGCACCGCTCCCAGCCAGGCGGCCAGCAGGACGGAGACGGGCAACGAGCTCATCCCGGCAGCCTAGGACTTACCCAGACTGCCGGGACACGAGCGCGTCAGCCCTGGGTGATGCGCACCAGCACCCGGCGGTTCGCGGACCGGTCACCCCGGTCGCCACCGATGACGACGGGCACCGAGCTTCCGTGACCGCGCACGGTGGTGGTCACGTCGGCGCCGTAGGAGCGCAACGCCTTGCACACGACGGCCGCACGCTTCTTGGCCAGTCGGCTCTCCCGCGCCTTGCGGCCACCGAAGTCGGCGTACCCGTCACACGTCACCGCGTCGACCCAGGTCAGGCTCCTCACGAGGGACTTGACCGAAGCCCGTCCCTGCTTCGAGAGGACCGTGCTGTTGTAGGCGAACATCGGTCGGGGACCGAAGCCCACCGCCTGTCCCGACTGGAGGTGACGGCCACCCAGGTCACCGGCGGCCATCGCAGCGCCACCGCCCTGTGCCTGTGCGGTGGCAACCGTGTTGCGCACAGGGCCCCGGTAGCGAGTCGGCTTCGCCGGCACCGCGACGTGAGTTCTGCGCACGGCAGCACTCAGCGGGTCGCGGAACCACTGGGTCGTCTTGGTCGACGCCGCCAGGCTGGGCTCGCTGGCGCCGGCGGTGTTGAGAGCGCGCACCTGGACCGAGTAGGACTGCCCGTTGCGTACTCCACCCACGACGGTGCTCATGCCGTCCTTCGAGTCGGTCGGCTGCACCCGCTTCCAGTGCCTGCCACCGTCGATGCTGACCTCGTAGGAGGGAACCTCGCTCGACCTCAGGTGCTTCGAGGAGTCCCACGAGATGGACAGCGTGCGGTCGCCCGGCCGGACCGACACCCCATCGGGTGCCTCCGGCACGCTCACGGGCTCGGGCAGCGCCTCGATGGAGACGGTGGACGAGTCCTTGGCGACCCCGCTGAAGCCGGCCGAGCCGACGACCTGGTCGCCGTACTCCACGATGTAGCCGCCGTCGATCTGTCCGCTGTCGAGGTCGTTCCACTCACCGGCCTTGCCCCAGTTGGTGACCATCGCGTCCTCGCCGCCGGCGTTGTTCGGCTCATCCGGTGCCCAGTTCGAGTACACGGTGCTCGCTTCCGGCGCGCAATCGCCGTTGTAGGTCGTGCACCGGGTGAACACCTGACCCGCCAACGGGCCGGTCGCCCACCGCCAGGCCCTGGAGCCGACCTCCGTCATGTCGTCGTAGGTTGCCTCGCCACGTGCGCCGAGCCAGACGGACTGCGCACCCTCGATCTTGGAGGCGATCAGTTCGTTCACCTGTGCGTTCGGCACCGTGGCCAGGTAGCCCTGCTGGCCACCGAAGAAGCGCGTCGCCGCGCCGCCCTCGGCCTGCGTCCAGGTGATGCCCTCCGCGGCCACGAACTCGTAGAAGTGCTCGTTGGTGGGGGAGTAGACATAGCCCGGGCGGTCGACGAGGGCCGACAGCTTCACCGTGGCGGTCTCGCCGGCGTTGCTCTCGCCCGGCTCGATCGTCACCGATCCCAGCCCGGTGTTGGCGTCCTCGGCGGTGGCAGTGAACGTGATCGACTGCTCCTGCTCGAAGTCGTTGCCGAAGGCCGCGGTCAGCCCGTCGGTCGCCGAGAACGACAGGGTGCCGACATCGGTGGAGACAGTCACCTGGAGCAGATCTGCGGGCTCGTCGGGAACAACCGTCAGTCCCGTGAGCGCCGTGGACCCGGTGGCCGGGACGCTCAGGGTGTCGGTCGAGGTGACCGAGAAGCCCAGGTCGGCCTGCGCGGTCCCGGGGACCAGCGCCAGTCCCAGCGCCGACACCGCGGCCACTGTGACGGCCCGGACCGGGTGGCTCTTCAGTTGGGTGGTGCGCATGCGGCGTGCTCCTGACGTCAGCGGGGATGCGGGCGCCGAATGAGCCCGCCCGGAGCAAAGTAGGGGTCCGCGGTCGGTGAATCACCCGTTTTCGGAAATGTCGCTCTAAGTGGGCCAATAGGGACACTGCTGGCTGGCCCAGTTGCGCGCCCTCCTTCGGACCGTCACCAGGTCGGCCGGTAGGTTGACCGCGACCGAACCTGTCCCGACTGCGTCGCGAGGTCCCCTTTCAGTGAACGCCGTGCTCGAGCTCGCGTCCGTGACCGTGAAACGAGGCCAGGCCACCCTGCTCGACGACGTCGACTGGGCGGTCGAGGAGGACGAGCGCTGGGTGATCCTCGGACCCAACGGTGCAGGCAAGACGACGCTGATGCAGCTCTGCTCGGCGCAGATCCACCCCACTTCCGGCGTGGTCGGCATCCTCGGCGAGGTGGTCGGCACCGTCGACCTCTTCGACCTCCGCCCCCGTATCGGCTGGACGAGCGCGGCCGTGGCCGAGCGGATCCCGCGCGACGAGCTCGTCCGCGACGTCGTGGTCTCCGCCTCCTACGGCGTCCTCGGGCGGTGGCGGGAGCGCTACGACGAGCTCGACCACGACCGTGCGACCGAGCTGCTCGTGGAGGTGGGCGCCGGCGGACTGCTGGACCGTACTTTCGGGACCTTGAGCGAGGGTGAGCGCAAGCGCGTGCAGATCGCCAGAGCCCTGATGACAGACCCCGAGGTCCTGATCCTCGACGAGCCGGCAGCCGGGCTCGACCTCGGCGGTCGGGAGGACCTGGTGGCGACGCTGTCGCGGCTGGCACTCGACGAGTTCGCTCCGGCGACGATCCTGGTCTCCCACCACGTCGAGGAGATCCCGCCGGGTTTCACGCACGGGCTGCTGCTGCGGGAAGGTCGCGTCGTGGCGGCGGGCCCACTGCCCGAGGTGATCACCGAGTCGGTGCTCAGCGAGACCTTCGGGATGGACCTGTCCCTGAGCGAGGACGACGGCCGGTACGCGGCGCGGCGGCGTACCTGAGGCTCCCGCCGGAGTTGCCCTGATTGTTGGCAGCCGTTGGATAGGGTCGGGCCATGGACTGGCTCAACGAGTATGCGTGGGCGGCCTGGCTCACGGCTGCCGTGGCGCTGGGCGCACTGGAGCTGGTCAGTCTCGACCTGTTCCTGGTGATGCTGGCCGGCGGTGCTCTCGTCGGTGCCCTCACCGACCTGATCGGCTTCAGCTTTCCAGTGCAGGCCGTGATGGCGCTGATCTCCTCGGTCGGGTTGCTCGCCCTGCTGCGACCCAGCGTCGTACGCCGGCTCCACGGGGGCGGCCCCGACCTCCGCGTCGGCGCGGACGCACTGATCGGCCAGCGGGCGACCGTGCTGCGCGAGCTCGCGCACGGCACACCCGGACGCGTCAAGATCGCCGGCGAGGAGTGGACCGCGGAACCCTACGACGAGGACGACCGCATCGAGGCGGGGGAGACGGTCGACGTCGTACAGATCAAGGGCGCGACGGCCTACGTGCTGCGCCATCACCGGCTCGGGTCCTGATGGCCCGGCCGAATCCGACAACAGAAGGAGGTGGTCACGATGGGTGAAGTCCTACTCGGACTGCTCGTCCTGGCCTTGGTCTTCGTCGGCCTCGTGCTCGCGAAGACGATCCGGATCATTCCGCAGGCACGTGCCGGCATCGTGGAGCGGTTCGGCAAGTACCGCACCACCCTGCAGCCCGGGCTCAACGTGATCACGCCGTTCGTCGACCGGGTCCGCTACGTCATCGACATCCGCGAGCAGGTGGTGTCCTTCCCACCGCAGCCGGTGATCACCGAGGACAACCTGGTGGTCTCGATCGACACGGTCATCTACTTCCAGGTCACCGACCCGGTCTCTGCGACCTACGAGATCGCCAACTACATCTCGGCGGTCGAGCAGCTCACCATGACCACGCTGCGCAACATCGTCGGTGGCATGACGCTGGAGCAGACGTTGACCTCGCGTGAGGAGATCAACCGTGGGCTCTCCCTGGTGCTCGACGAGGCCACGGGCCGATGGGGCATCCGCGTCGGCCGGGTGGAGATCAAGGGCATCGACCCGCCGCCGTCGATCAAGGACTCGATGGAGAAGCAGATGCGGGCCGACCGCGACAAGCGCGCCGTGATCCTGACCGCCGAGGGCCAGCGCCAGTCCTCGATCCTGACCGCCGAGGGCAACAAGCAGGCCGCGATCCTCAACGCAGAGGGCGACCGTGAGGCGCTGATCCTGCGGGCCCAGGCCAACCGGGAGGCCGCGATCCTCAAGGCCCAGGGGGAGGGGCAGGCCATCCAGACGGTGTTCCAGGCGATCCACGACGGTCAGCCGGACCAGGCGCTGCTGGCCTACCAGTACCTCCAGATGATGCCGAAGATCGCCGAGGGGTCGGCCAACAAGGTCTGGGTCGTCCCGTCAGAGATCACCAAGGCGCTCGAGGGCCTGGGCTCCGCTGTCCACGAGGCGGCCGGGATCCCCAAGAAGGTCGACGGGCCGCGCAAGCGCGTCGAGGCCCCGACGCTCGAGCCGCGCACAGCCTCGGAGTCCTCGCTGTCCAGCACGCACGAAGAGGTGCAGAAGGCGATCGCCGCAGCCGAGGGTGCAGCCCGGTCGGCCGGGGGCGCTCCTCGAGCCGGCGGCGCGAAGCAGATCGACCCCGGTGACCCCACGGGAGAGGCTCCCGCCCCTCAGTGAGTCCGTGGGAGATCACCGCCATCCTGCTGGCAGGGGTGGCGGCCGGGACCATCAACACCGTGGTGGGGTCGGGAACGCTGATCACGTTCCCGACCCTCCTCGCGTTCGGGATACCGCCGGTGACGGCCAACGTCTCGAACACCATCGGCCTGGCGCCGGGCTCGCTCTCCGGCGCGATCGGGTACCGCCGGGAGCTCCGCGGCCAGCGGGCCCGGCTGGTGCGCCTGGGCATGGCATCGCTGGTCGGTGGCATCGCTGGCGCCCTGTTGCTGCTGGTGCTCCCGTCGGCTGCCTTCGACGCGATCGTGCCGGTGCTGATCCTGCTCGGCTGCGCTCTCGTGGTCGCAGGACCGCGGATCGCCCGCCGGGTGGCGGCGCGCGCCGAAGCCCGCGGCGGGATCGCCGAGCACGGCAGCTGGTGGGTATGGCCAGCGGTGGCCCTCGCGGGCGTGTACGGCGGCTACTTCGGCGCTGCGCAAGGTGTGCTGCTGATGGCGATCCTGGGGATCGGGGTCGTCGACTCGATGCAGCGGCACAACGCCACCAAGAACGTGCTCGCTCTGATCGTCAACGGCATCGCCGCTGTCGTGTTCGTCGTACTCGCGTTCCTCGACGTACCGGGGCTGAGCATCGGTGGCAGCGAGACGGTGAACTGGTCGGCCGCGGGTCTGATCGCGATCGGGGCGGTGATCGGTGGGCAGCTGGGCGCCACGGTCGGCCGCCGCCTGCCCGCCAACGTCTTGCGCGGAGTCATCGTCGTGGTCGGCCTGATCGCCGTGACCGCGTTCGTCTTCCCCCTCTGAGGTTGCTCGACGTCGAATCGGCGGTGCCGGGACGTCGAGAAGCGCGGACGTCATACGGATCGTGACCTCGAAGCCACGATTTGGATGACGTCCCGGTGAGGGGTGAGCTCAGGCGTCGTCGAGCCCCAGGACACCGGCAGCGGCAGCGCCAGCCGCTGCTGCGGCGAACAACAACCCGGTGGTCTTGGGTACGCCGCCCGACAGCGCGGCGGCCAGGCCCGTGAACACGTCTGCGCTGTCCACGGCGACACCCACCTGCACCAGCTGTCTGCGCGCTGCGCCCGACGAGGCAAGGGTCAGGACTCCCAGGGCGATCTCCCGAGACCCGAAGAGCCGGGTCATGATCGGCAGCTGCTGGTTGGCCGCAGGGTCGAGCAGGAACATCTTGGCGGTGAGCCGCGGGGCCAGCATGGACAGTGAACCGATCGCGATGCGGCCGGCTGCGAGACCAGAAATGGGATCCATGGTGGGAGGCTAGCGGGTCACGCGAGAGCCGACCCCGGTGTCCAGAACGACCGCCTCACTCGACGTACGCGGCAAGGAACCGGGCCAGCTCGTCGAACACCCGGGACCGCGCCGGCTCGGGGGAGAGCGTGACGTCGTGCAGCGCTCCGGGGACCTGAGCGATGGTGACGTGCCGGGAGAGCCGGGCGGCGCGCACACGCATCCGCTCCACGTCGAGAACCACGTCGGTGCGCAGCAGGTCCGGGTCGTCGTCGGAGAACGGGCTGCTGGACCGGGTCGAGCTGACCAGCAGCACCGGCGCATCGATCTCGAGGCCGTGCGCGACGCGTGCCTGGCCGCTCCGCACCGCCCGGATCCAGCCGGCGTACACCGGCCAGGAGGTCTCCGGCTTCCAGGCCAGCTCGAAGTCCCACTCGCCGATGTGGTCCCGGTGCAGGCTGCGGGTGTAGCAGCCGCTGACCTCCCGCGGGACCAGCCGCTTCGGATGGACACCGCCCAGGTGATGGAGTGCGGGCATCGTCAGCAGGCGCGTGACGGCGCTGCCGTGCATGTCCAGCCAGGGTGCGTTGAGGAACAGCCCCGCCACGGGGTGCCGGCGATCGTGCAACCACAACGGCGTCGTCAGGCCACCGGTGGAGTGCGCGGAGACGACGACGTGGTCGTGCTCCCGAGCGATCTCGGCATAGGCGAGATCTAGCTCCTCGTAGTAGTCGGCCAGGTCGGCGACGTAGTTCGGAGTCTGGTGGGGGCGAAGCGAACGCCCGTACTTGCGCAGGTCGAGCGCGTAGAAGTCGTAGCCCCGGTCGACCCAGAAGTCGGCTGCGGAAGTCTGGAAGAAGTAGTCGCAGAACCCGTGCACGTGCAGCACCGCTCGGCGTGAGCCCTCGGGGAGGGCAGTTCGGCGAACAAGCGTCGCCGCGACCTCACCCTCGTCGTCGCGCCGGAGACCCAGGGTCCGGGTGGTGTACGGCGGCCCGAGCAGGTCGGTCTCCCAGTCGGACATGGCGCGATCCTGCCATGCGGCGTACGGGACCTGCTTTGGAGAGGGTTGTGGACGGTCTCGAGGCGGCAGAAGCCTTGATGAGCGTCCATAACCCCGATTTACATGGCGGGGTGGTCCGGCAGGTGGGCGCAGGAAGCCGGCAGGGGGAGCGCGTTCAGCACAATGGTGGGGTGACCCGACCACTCGAGGACTTCCCCACCTATCCGGTCGGCCTGCGTCTGGCCGGCAGGAGGGTGCTGGTCGTCGGCGGTGGCAACGTGGCGCAGCGCCGGGTCCCGACCCTCATCGCTGCCGGCGCCGACGTGCGCCTCGTCTCCCCGGTGGTCACCCCGGCGATCGAGGGGCTCGTCGGGTCGGGTGAGGTGGACTGGATCGCGCGCGGGTTCGAGGACCACGACATGGCGGGCGCCTGGTACGTGCTGGCGGCCACCGACGACGTCGCCGTGAACGAGCGGATCAGCGTGCTCGCCGAAGAAGGCCGTGTCTTCTGCGTCCGGGCCGACGACGCCGACGCCGCGACCGCGTTCACGCCGGCCGTCGGCAACCACGGCGGAGTCACCGTCGCGGTCATGGGCAGTGCCGCTGCGGACCGCGACCCTCGCCGCTCGGCGGGGGTCCGCGACGACATCGTGGCGGGGTTGCGCGAGGGGTCGGTCGCCGCTCGCAACCACCGCCGCCAGGTCACCCCGGGCGTCGTCCTGGTCGGCGGCGGCCCGGGCAACCCGGAGCTGATCACGGTGGCCGGCCGCAAGGCGCTGATGGAGGCGGACCTCGTCGTGGCCGACCGCCTCGCACCCCGTGAGCTGCTGGCGGAGCTCCCGGCCGACACCGAGATCATCGACGTCGCCAAGCTGCCGCGCGGACGCGCCACCACCCAGGAGCAGATCAACGAGCTCCTCGTGACGGCGGCGCTTGCCGGGCGGCGCGTGGCGCGCTTCAAGGGTGGCGACAGCTTCGTGTTCGGCCGCGGCTACGAGGAGGTGCAGGCGTGTCGTGAGGCCGGTGTGCCCGTCACCGTGATCCCCGGCATCAGCAGCCCGCTCGCAGTCCCCGCCCTGGTCGGGATCCCGGTGACCCACCGTGGTGTGACCCACGACCTGACGGTCGTCTCGGGGCATCTGCCACCTGGCCACCCGGAGTCGCTGGTCCGGTGGGGCGCGCTTGCTCGGATGCGCGGCACGCTGGTGCTGATGATGGCGGTCGACAACGCTCCGCTGATCGCGGAGGTCCTGCTCCGCGGGGGACGGCCCGCTCCCACCCCGGTGGCCATCGTCTGCGACGGCTCGATGCCGACCGAGCGGACGGTGCTGACGACCCTGGGCGATCTCGGCGGCGCCCTGGAGGAGGAGCGGGTGCAACCGCCGGCGGTGATCGTGGTCGGCGAGGTCGTCGGCGTGGCACATCCCGATCGCTTCGCTGCGCCGGACTCCTGAGGATGGCTACCCAGATCGAGATCACCGACCCGGACGACGTACGGCTCTCCGACTACCGGCACCTTCGCGACGTGCAGCTGCGCCAGTCACTGGAGGCCGAGCACGGCTTGTTCCTCGCCGAGGGTGCGAAGGTGGTCCGCCGTGCGGTCGAGGCCGGCTTCCCGGTCCGGTCGTTCCTGATGGCCCCTCGCTGGCTGGACGGCCTGGCCGAGGTCATGGAACCCACCGACGCACCCTGCTACGTGGTCTCCGAGGAGCTGGCCGAGCAGGTCACCGGCTTCCACGTGCACCGGGGGGCGCTGGCCTCACTGGCCCGGACCCCGCTTCCGACGCTCGACGACGTCCTGGAGGGAGCCCGCAGCGTCGTCGTCTGCGAGGACATCGTGGACCACACCAACATCGGTGCGATCTTCCGCTCGGCTGCCGCCCTGGGCATCGACGCCGTGCTGCTGGCACCGCGCTGCGCGGACCCGCTGTACCGCCGCTCGGTGAAGGTGGCCATGGGTGCGGTCTTCACGGTGCCGTGGACCCGACTCCCGGACTGGTACGACGCCCTGCCCCAGATCTCGGAGCGAGGGTTCACCACGGTGGCGCTCACGTTGGCCGAGGGGGCGACCGACCTCGCGGAGGCGGTGGCGGGCCTCGACCGGATCGCCCTGGTCCTGGGCTCCGAGGGGCACGGCCTCTCGTCCCGCTGGGAGCGTGCGGCCGACCGTACGGCCGTGATCCCGATGCGCCCCGGAATCGACTCGCTCAACGTCGGTGCGGCTACCGCGGTTGCTTGCTATGTGGTCGATCGGGCGCGGGGGAGGCAGAACTGAGACTTTCCTCGTAACCTTGTGACGTGGGCTGGGTTGTGAGGAAATCGCTGACCTTCGACGACTTCGTCGGGCAGGTGCTGGACTACGCCATCATCGCCCTGGACGTCGACGGGGTGATCCGCACCTGGAACGCCGGCGCCGAGAAGCTCAAGGGCTACCGGTCCCACGAGGCGATCGGTCGCAGCTTCGACATGTTCTACTCCGAGGAGGACCGCAGCAGCGGGTTGCCGTACCGCCTCCTGGCCGACGCGCGCACCCGCAACCGCGTCGAGCACACCGGCTGGCGCGTCCGCAAGGACGGCACCCGGTTCTGGGGTGACGTGGTCATCACGGCCCTGCACGACGACGCAGGAGCCGTCACGGGCTATGCCAAGGTCACCCGCGACCTGACCGAGAAGCACGAGCTCGAACGGGCGCTGCGGGAGAGCGAGGAACGGTTCCGGCTTCTGGTGGGCCAGGTCGTCGACCACGCCATCGTCGCCCTGGACCCGGCCGGCCTGGTCCAGACGTGGAACCTCGGCGCCGAGCGGCTGCACAGTCGCCCGGCACACGCGGCGCTGGGCGAGAGCTTCGCGGTGTTCTACGCGGAGGAGGACCGCGCCGCGCGGGTGCCCGACTCCCTGCTCGAGGTGGCCCGGCACCGCGGCCGCGCGGAGTACGCGGGCTGGCAGGTGCGACAGGACGGCTCCCGGTTCTGGGCCGAGGTGGTGCTCACCTCGCTGCACGACGAGGACGGAGGTCTGACCGGCTACGCAGTCGTCACCAGGGACCGCTCGGACCTCAAGGCGCTCGAGGAGGCCCAGCAGGCGTTCTACGCCACCTTCGACCATGACTTCCGTACGCCGATCACGGCACTCAAGGGCTACATCGAGGCCCTGCGAGACGTCGAAGATCCATCCGACCGGTCACACATGATCGACCGCTTGCAGGCCACCTGCGAGCGGTTGCAGGCGATGGTCGAGGGGCTCGTCGAGTTCGCGACGGGTCACGCGGCGCAAGCCAGCTTGGTGCTCGGCGAGATCGACGTGGCCCAGGTGACCCGGGACGCTGTCTCGGAGGTGTCGCCGCACCTCGACCCCGGACAACGGGTCCGGGTCGGGAACGACGTGGCGATCGCTCGAGGTAACGGGGTGGCGATGCACCGCGTGGTGACCAACCTCGTCACGAACGCCCTGAAGTACTCGGGAGTGGACGCCCCGGTGGAGGTGACCTTCAGCACGCCGCGCGCGGACCGGCTGCGCATGTGTGTCAGCGACCGGGGTCGCGGCATCGACGCGGCCGACCTCGAGTCGATATTCGACGAGTTCAACCGGGGGCGGCTGGCTCGTGACGACGGTGGCACCGGGCTGGGTCTGGCCAGTGTCCGCGAGCTGGTGGACCTGCAGGGTGGTCAGGTCTGGATCGAGAGCGAGCTGGGTGTCGGGACGCAGGTGTTGGTGGAGCTCCAGGCGACACGCACGCTCAGGCCCGACGCCCCTGCGCCGCGGTCCGCCGCGGGGTCCCTGCCTCAGGCGTCCGGCTCGGGGGCACCGACCGGCTCCGCACCGACCGGCTCGACACCGACCGGCCAGTCCGCCGGGTAGTCCTCGGTCGAGGCTTCCATCTGCTTGCGCAGCTTCTTGCGGTTGCGGTCGCTGATCCGGTCACCGAAGACGGTGCCGTTGATGTGGTCGGTCTCGTGCTGGAGGCACCGCGCCAGCAGTCCGCTGCCCGCGTGCTCCAGTTCCTGCCCGTCGAGCCCCTGGCCGGTGACCCTGGCCCAGTCCGGGCGCGCACACTCGACGAACGCGCCGGGGTAGGACAGGCAGCCCTCGTCGTCGGCGTCGAGGTGGCGCTCGCGTCCCTCGGGCAGCTCGAGCATCGGGTTGCAGACCACACCGCGGTGAACCACGCCGTCGTCGTCTGGACAGTCGAAGACGAAGACCGCCAGATCGACGCCGACCTGGCAGGCCGCGAGCCCGACACCCTGGGCGGCGTACATCGTGGCGACCATGTCGGCCACGAGCACGCGCAGCTCCTCGTCGTACGCCGTCACCGGCCGGGCGGGTCGGTGCATCACCGGCTCCCCCCAACGGACGATGCCTCGCACGCTGCCGCCGGCGGGGAGCGGTTCGCTGGTGGGCGGTTCACTGGAGGACTGGGGTGCTGCCATGGCGGGATCCTATGCGTGACCCGCGACACGTACGGCAGGTGTGGCGCACTGTGTAACTCGCAGTTACAGTTCTGCCATGTCGAACTCCGTGAACGAGCCGCAGAAGCTTCCGTGGAGCCTGTTGCGCGCGGGGGGCCGTCACGGCCTCGCCGACGCGGAGAAGCGGGACCCGATCGGGCTCGCCGTGGCCGCCCTGAACCGGCTCGCCTCCAGCGACCTGCTGGACTCCCTCGGTCTGCGCAAGGCCAGCGAGCAGACCGTCTACCGCGTCACGAGCGCCGGCTTCCGGACCGCCGGCAACGTCGGCCGCACCTTCGCTCGCGCCGGCAGGGCCACGCGGGGCAACCGCGTGCCGGCCGCCAAGAACACTGGTCTCTTCGATCTCACCCCGACCGAGGACGAGCAGATGCTCGCCGACGTGGTGGGGGAGTTCGCCCAGGAGATGGCGCTTCCGGCGGCAGCAGCAGCCAACGAGGCCTGCGCCGCGCCCGACGAGCTGCTCAAGGCCTCGCTGGACATCGGCCTGCCCATCCTCGGGGTTCCCGAGGACCTCGGGGGCATCGCCACCGAACGCTCCGCCATGGCAGGCACGCTGGTGCACGAAGCGCTGGCCAAGGGCGACATGGGCCTGGCCGTCGCGACCCTGTCCCCGGGCGCCGTGGCCACAGCGCTGTCGCTGTGGGGCACCGACGAGCAGCAGTCGACCTACCTCCCTGCGTTCACCGGTGACACCGTCCCGGCAGCGGCGCTGGCCCTGGCCGAGCCCACCGCCCTCTTCGACCCGACCGCACCCGCGACCCGGGCCGAGAGGCGTGGCGAGGGATTCGTGCTCAACGGCGTGAAGTCCGGGGTGGTGCGTGGTGCCGACAGCGAGCTGTTCATCGTGGGCGCCGAGCTCGACGGCATGGCGCAGCTGTTCATCGTGGAGTCCTCGGCGCCGGGCATCACCATCGAGTCGGACCCGTCAATGGGCCTGCGCGCGGCCAGCCTCTCCCGGCTGCTGCTCAACGACGTCGCCGTCGAGAAGATCGCCCAGCTGGGCGACGCGGCCGACTACCTCGAGTGCGTCCGGTTCTCGCGACTCGCGTGGTGCGCGCTGGCCCTCGGTACCGGACAGGCAGTCCTCGACTACGTGACGCCCTACGTCAAGCAGCGCGAGGCCTTCGGAGAGCCGATCGCGCACCGCCAGTCGGTCGCCTTCATGGTCGCCAACATCGCGATCGAGCTCCAGGGCATGCGCCTGGTGACCTATCGGGCGGCCAGTCGGGTCGCACAGGGCAAGCCCGCCGAGCGGGAGATCGCCCTCGCACGCCGCCTGTGCGCGGAGCGCGGGATGCAGATCGGTCTGGACGGCGTACAGCTGCTCGGCGGGCACGGCTTCGTCAAGGAGCACCCGGTCGAGCGCTGGTACCGCGACCTGCGTGCCATCGGTCTGATGGAAGGAGGGGTCCTGGTCTGAGTTCGGCGGTCGAGCCCAGCGAGACCTCCGCACCACCCACAGACGAAAGGGAGCACGCCATGATCAACCTCGAGACCCCCAAGAAGATCCGCCCGCTTGTCGACCAGGCCCACCAGGTCGCCATGAACATGTTGCGACCGATCTCCCGCAAGTACGACGAGGCCGAGCACGAGTACCCCAAAGAGCTCGACATGCTCGCCGCGATGATCGACGGCATCTCCGAGTCCGGAGCCACCGGTGGCGCCGGCGCCGCGGGGGTACGTCGGGACGAGTCGCCCGAGGAGAAGAAGGGCAACAAGAACGGCGCCAACCTGGCCTCCGCGCTCTCCATCATGGAGATGTGCTGGGGCGACGTGGGCCTGCTGCTCTCGATGCCCCGTCAAGGGCTGGGCAACTCCGCGATCGCCTCGGTCGCCAACGACGAGCAGCTCGAGCGGTTCGCCGGCACCTGGGCCGCGATGGCGATCACCGAGCCCGGCACCGGCTCGGACTCGGCCAACATCTCGACCACCGCGGTCAAGGACGGCGACGAGTACGTCATCAACGGCGAGAAGATCTACGTGACCTCCGGTGAGCGCGCTGACAGCGTGGTCGTCTGGGCGACCCTCGACAAGAGCCTGGGACGCGCGGCCATCAAGTCGTTCGTGGTGGAGAAGGGCACGCCGGGCATGAAGGTCGAGCGCCTCGAGCACAAGCTGGGCATCCGCGCCTCCGACACCGCGGCGATCACCTTCACCGACTGCCGGGTTCCGGCCGCGAACCTGCTCGGTTCTGAGGAGGTCGACCCCAAGCAGGGGTTCGCCGGCGCGATGGCGACCTTCGACAACACCCGTCCGCTGGTGGCTGCGATGGCAGTGGGCTGCGCCAAGGCCGCGCTCGACCTGACACGCGGCATCCTCACCGAGGCAGGCGTCACGATCGACTACGACAAGCCGGCGCTGGCCCAGTCGGCGGCGGCGGCCACCTTCCTGCAGCTGGAGGCGGACTGGGAGGCGGCGTACCTGCTCACGCTGCAGTCGGCCTGGATGGCCGACAACCGGCAGCCGAACTCGATGCAGGCCTCGATGGCCAAGGCGAAGGCCGGCCGGATGGGCTCGGACGTCACGCTGCGCTGCGTGGAGCTGGCCGGCACCTTCGGCTACTCCGAGACCGAGCTGCTCGAGAAGTGGGGCCGCGACTCCAAGATCCTCGACATCTTCGAGGGCACCCAGCAGATCCAGCAGCTGATCATCGCGCGCAGGCTGCTGAACCTGACCTCCGCCCAGCTCAAGTGACGTGGGTGGCCCGACGCGGTGTGCGCGCCGGGCCACCGGCTCGTCTCAGCGGAAGGCGCGGCGCTTCACCTCGACGACCTGCCCGGCGTCGTTGATGCCCAGGAAGAACGCGATGCTCCACGCCGTGGAGTAGAGGTGCCCTCCTCGGACCAGCAGCCCGACCGGCATCGTCACCTGCGCCTCGCTCCGGCGCCCGCTGCGGGCGATCCTGGTGATCTGACCGACCTCTGCCGGGTCGAATCCCGGTGGCGGCGGACCGTCACCCTCGGGGGCGCCTTCGAGGACCTGCGAGACATAGATGGAGCGGTCCCGACCCACGGCGATGCCCGTGGGCGCGGTGAGCCCCTTCCAGACCCGCTGCACCCGACCGGTCTTCCGGTTGAGCTTGTAGACCCGCCCGGCCCCGGGCACCTCGGCACCCAGCGTGCTGACATAGACGCTCCCGTGGGCGACTGTCACGCCTGTCGGCACCGGGTCGCAACCCTCCGTCCCGGGGTTGGCCTGGGCTCCGTCCTCCAGGCACGCAGGGACGTCCTTCACCGTCGGGGGCACGAAGAACGTGCGGACCTTGCCGGTGCGCGGGTTGACCCGCAGCACCGCGTTGGCGCCTCCGTCGGCCACCAGCAGGCCCCGGCCGTACTTGGTCACCGCGAAGGGGTTCGACAGGGTCTCGACCGGCTTGCCGTCGACGAACTGCACCTGCCCGTCGGGGTTGTTCTTCAGCTCGTAGGCCAGCAGATCGGCGATCGCCACGGTGCGCATCGTGCGCAGGTTGGTGCGCAGCACCGAGGACGGTGGGAAGGCGCCGGCCGCAGGCTCGCCCTCCTCGTTGGGTCCGCCGAGCACCGAGAAGACCCGGTGGCGTCCGGCTGCCACGCCCGCGACACCGGGCGCGTCGGGGACCAGCACACGCTGACGACCGCGTCGGTCGATCTTGGTCACCTTGCCGGTGGCGGTCTCGGCCACCACGAACCCGCGACCGTGCGAGTCGAGCCCGAACGGTCCGTCGAGGCCCCGGGCGATCACCCGCACCGCACTCGGAGGGTCCCCCTTGGCGGCCACGGCGGTGGGCGGAACGACCAGCGCACCCGCCACGACAAGCCCGGTAACCGCTACTGCCGCTTGCGCGGCCCTACGAAACTTCCCCACGATGCCTCCCGAACATCCCCCGCTGCACCCGTTGCAGACCGGCTCAGGATGCGGCGAACGCGCCGGCTTCGCACCCCCCGGTCTAGGACAGACCGGCTCCTACCCCGGGCAACCCGTGACGGTTCCGGACAACTCAGGCGGGCACTGCCGGGGTGAGCACCCGGGCGCCGGGACCGGGCTCGGCCAGGAAGACCTCGGGGTCCTCCCAGCCGCGGTCGTCGAAGGCGGTGCGCACTGCCCGCACGACCGGGTCGAGACGGTCGCTGGGGACCAGGGCGATCGCGGACCCGCCGAAGCCGCCGCCGGTCATCCGGGCGCCCACGGCTCCCGCGCCGCGCGCGGCCTCGACGGCGACGTCGAGCTCCTCGCAGGAGACCTCGAAGTCGTCACGCAGCGACGCGTGCGAGGCGTCCAGCAAGGGGCCCAGGGCCGACCACTCGTCCTCGCGCAGGGCCTCCACGAACTGGTCGACCCGCGCCACCTCCGTGACGACGTGACGAGTACGACGGTCCAACGGCTCTGGCAACCCGTCCCAGGACGTCGCCTCGGCCAGGTGCGGGAGGCCAAGCAGCCTGGCCGCTTCCTCACACTCGGCGCGTCGCGAGCCATAGCCCCCGTCCGCCAGAGCGTGACTCACCCTGGTGTTGATCACCAGCAGCGAGAGCCCGTGCGCCCCAGGCGCGAACGGCACCTGCTCACGGCTGCCGCCAGCGAAGTCGAGGAGCAGTGCGTGCTCCGACTCGGCGTACACCGCGATCGTCTGGTCGAGCCCACCGGTCGGAGCGCCCACGGTCTCGCCCTCGGCGCGCATGCACGCCGTCACCAGTGCATCGCGGGAGAGCCCCAGCTCGAGGGCGGCATCGACGGCGAGCGCCACGCTGCACTCGAGCGATGCCGAGCTCGACAACCCGGCGCCCAGCGGTACGTCGCCGGCGATCTCGATGTCCATGCCACTCTCCACTCCCAGAGCGAGCAGCACCCCGACGACGTAGAGCGCCCAGGTCTCGGCTTCATCGATCTCGATCAGCCGCCCAGACCAGGAGCGGGACCCGCTCACCACCTGGACCACGTCGTCCTGACGAAGGGTGACTGAGGCACGCGTGGACCGGGTGAGCGCGATCGGCAGGCACCGGCCGCCGTTGTAGTCGACGTGCTCGCCGATGAGGTTCACCCGCCCCGGCGCCACCGCCGTGACCACCGGGACCGCGGGCTCCACCGGCCACTGCGGACCGGTAGATTCGGGTGCTGTGCGATTCCTCTCCGACATCCGGCCAGCCTATGACCTGACCTACGACGACGTGTTCATGGTGCCGCAGCGTTCCGGGGTGACCTCGCGCTACGACGTCGACCTGGCCTCCGGCGACGGCACGGGTACGACGATCCCGTTGGTCGTGGCCAACATGACGGCCGTCTCGGGCCGCCGGATGGCCGAGACGATCGCGCGCCGCGGCGGGATCAGCGTGCTGCCCCAGGACATCCCCCTCGACATCGTCGAAGAGGTGGTGAGCTGGGTGAAGGGTCGCCACCCGGTGTTCGAGACCCCGATCACGCTGAGTCCGCTGCACCCGGTCAGTGACGCTCTGGCCCTGCTGCCCAAGCGCTCGCACCGGGCCGCGGTGGTCGTCGACGACGGCCGACCTGTCGGCGTGATCACCGAGGCGGACTGCCTAGGAGTCGACAGGTTCACGCAGGTCGGCGACGTGATGACCACCGACATGGTCACGCTCAAGGCGACGATGGACCCGCGGGAGGCCTTCGACGTCCTCGCCTCCACCCGCCACCGGCTGGCACCGGCAGTCGACGACGACGGCGGGCTGGTCGGGATCCTGACCCGCACCGGAGCCCTGCGCTCGACGATCTACCAACCGGCGCTCGACGGCGACGGACGACTGCGGGTCGCGGCCGCCATCGGCGTGAACGGCGACGTCGCCGGTAAGGCTCGTCGTCTCCTCGAGATGGGTGTCGACTGCCTCGTCGTGGACACCGCGCACGGGCACCAGGAGCGCATGATCGAGGCCCTTTCCGCCGTACGTTCGACCGCGCCAAGCGTGCCGGTGGTCGCGGGCAACGTGGTCTCCGCGACCGGTGTGCACGACCTGATCGAGGCAGGCGCCGACATCGTCAAGGTCGGCGTCGGTCCGGGCGCGATGTGCACCACGCGGATGATGACCGGGGTCGGCCGGCCGCAGTTCAGTGCGGTGGTGGAGTGCGTCGAGGCTGCCCGGGAGCACGGCAAGCACGTGTGGGCCGACGGGGGAGTGCGGCACCCGCGCGACGTCGCCCTCGCGCTGGCCGCCGGGGCGGCCCAGGTGATGATCGGGTCCTGGTTCGCCGGCACGCACGAGTCCCCGGGTGACCTGCAGGTCGGGACCGACGGGCGCCCCTACAAGGAGAGCTTCGGGATGGCCTCGGCGCGCGCCGTGGCCAACCGGACCTCGAGCGACAGCTTGTTCGACCGTGCCCGCAAGGGCCTCTACGAGGAGGGCATCTCCTCCTCGAGGATGTTCCTGGACCCCGAGCGTCCGGGGGTGGAGGACCTGGTGGACGAGATCTGCTCGGGGGTTCGCTCTGCGGCCACCTACGCGGGCGCCCGCACCTTGGGAGAATTCTCCGAGCGCGCGGTGATCGGGGTGCAGTCACCGGCCGGCTTCGCCGAGGGACGACCACTGCCCGGAGGGTGGTAGCTCCCGGCCCGGAGGGGTCTAGCCGGTCATCCCCTTGCTGAGGGTGGCGCGCTCGGCCAGATCCTCGGCGAGGAACTCGCGGAGCAGGTCGATGGCCTGGACCACCTTCTGGCTCCGCAGCGAGTAGTAGATGCTGCTGCCTTCGCGCCGGGTCGTCACGATGTCGCGCTCCCGCAGGATCGACAGGTGCTGGCTGACGTTGGACTGGCTCAGGTCGAGCGCGAGGCACAGGTCGCTCACACTGAGCTCCTGGTCGCGCAGCTCGTTGATGATGAGCAGGCGCTTGGGCTCGGCAATCGCCTTGCACACGCGCGCATGCAGCTCATGCAGCTGTGCTGCCACCTGCTGGTCCATCGTCTGCACCTCCCCGCTGCCGAAGTCGTAAGTCTAGTTGGGTTCTCAACGATCGAGTCCGCCGACCATCAGGTGGTTGCCCGGGTTTCATCGCACGCCTGGGGCCAGGGCCGTGAACGAGCCCACGGCCAGCAGGAGCACTCCGGCAGCCAGTGCCGCTGCCAGGTGCGGCGAGGCGCAGGAGTCCCCGGCCGCCGCGCGGGTGAGGACTCTGCGGTACCTGCGCTCACCGCCCACCAGGATCAGCAGGCCGAGCAGCAGCCCGGCGAGGCCGGGCAGCAGGACCAGCACCCGCCGGTCGGCTGCGTGCAGCAGGATGGCCGAGAACGCACCCGCCGCGAGCGCCGTACGCCGCCACGCCATCGCCGTGCGCTCCGCGGCCAGGCCCACGTCCGGTGGCGCCTGGTCCCGTCCCTGCGGGTCGCTCGGCACGGCCCTACCCGGCCAGCTCGAGGATGATCAGGCCGAGCGCGGCGAACGCGATCAGCACCAGCGTGAGACCGACCAGCCGGGGGACGTGGGAGTACGGGAGCTGCTCGCCCAGCCGCATGGCGCGCTCGTTGCGGTCCCAGTTCCGGTAGGCGACGGCCGCGAGGACGCCACCCAGCGTGATCATCACGATGCCCAGGACGTGCCGCAGCACCTCGGCTCCGGTGACGTACTGGACCACGGCGACCCCGGCGGCCATCAGGGCGAGTGACGTGCGCACCCAGGCCAGGAAGGTGCGCTCGTTGGCGAGGGTGAAGCGGTAGTCGGGGTTCTCACCGACCTCGCGCAACGGTCTCCGCGAACGGGGGGAGGACATCAGTGGTCGGTGGCGGGGGAGGAACCCATCGAGGTGGACGCAGCGCACTGGTTGCGTCCCACATCGAGCTCGTCCACCTCGGCGGGGCCGGGGGCCAGCTGGCCGGAGTTGACCAACCTGATGGTGTCGTAGGTCTCGGGCGCGGCAGGCAGGGTGGTGACGATCTCCTCGACGAACTTCTCCAGCGCCAGGTCGCTGAGCAGCGTCGAGGCGAAGATGTCGTCGACCGTGGTGATCACCTGGCCCGACTCGTTGACCTCCTCACTGGTCGACCAGTGGGCCGGCGCGATCAAGGTCTGCGGGTCCAGCGGCCGCAACCGCTCGTGGACGCTGTGGAACAGGTCGCGGGCCAGCTCCTCTGCCTGGCCGGTGAGATCGGGCCGACCGAGACCGCGCACGAACACGGTGTCTCCGACCAGGAGCACCTTGTCGCTGACCAGCAGGGCCGTCATCCCCGGGGTGTGGCCGGGCAGGCGCATGGTCATCACCCGCACCTCGGCGGAACCCAGGTCGAGGACCTCGCCGTCGACGAGAGGCCGGTTGGGGAACGGGATGACGCCCTGCACGTCCTCGGGCGGCAGGTGGTACTCCACCCCGAGCTCCGCGGCCAGCGCAGGCCCACCGCTGACGTGATCGGCGTGCACATGGGTGTCGATCACGTGGGTCACCTCCATGCCGTGCTCCGCAGCCAGGTCGAGATAGGGCTGCGGCTGTCTCGTCGGGTCGATGATCAGAGCACTGCCCCCGGGTACGCCGACCAGGTAGGACAGGCAGGCCTTGGCCGGACGCTGGAACTGCCACACCCGGACCTCGCCGGGCAGGTCATCGATCTCGACCGGCACCAGCAGTCGGTTCCAGGCGTCCGTCCCACCCTCCAGCGACCTCGCACGTACGCCGCAGGCGGCGAACTCCTCGGCCACCAGCGCAGAGCCGTTGCCCTGGCCACAGACCACGACGGCGCCGTCCTTCGTGGCGACGGCCTGGTCGTCCACGTCGTCCATCACGACGTAGACCGGCACGTGCCGGGTAGGCACCGGGCGGTGGCCCTCCACGGCGCCGGCGGCGAACTCGTCGGTGTTGCGGATGTCCAGGATCTCGGGAACCCGGCCCTCACTGATCTCGCGGAACAGCTCGGCTGGGGTGATGGTCTCGGCCATGATCGGTGCCCTTCCGACTCGCCGCGCCGTCCGCGGCCGGGTCTTGTTATATGCGCAAGTGCGAATGTAGTGTCCGAGGTCACAGTACGCAACGCCGTAGTGAAAGGGCCTGGCCGATGACGGACAGCGTGTCAGCAGATGCAGAGACTCCGGAGAGCATGACGATCGTCGCCTGGAGCGGCGACCTCGACAAGATCTGGCCGACGCTGATCCTGGGGTCGACGGGGGCCGCCTACGGCATGAAGACCACGATCTTCTTCACCTTCTGGGGTCTGTTCCCGCTGGTCCGCGACGACGTCCGCATCACCGGCACCAACGCGATGACCAAGGCGCTGGCGGGCATGAACCGCCCCGGCGTCAGCCACATGAAGCTCTCCAAGCTGAACATGGGTGGCGCGGGCTCCTGGATGATGAAGAAGCTGGCGCGCGACAACAAGGTCGCGAGTCCCAAGGAGCTCCTCGAGATGTGCCAGGAGCTCGGCGTGAACCTGTGGCCGTGCGAGATGACCATGGAGCTGATGGGCCTTCGTGGTGACCAGCTCATCGACGGCCTGGGCGACCCTGTCGGCGCGGCCACCGCACTCTCGGAGATGAGCCGCTCGCAGATCAACCTCTTCATCTGACCACCAAGAGACCGGCTGACCGGTCGACCCGAAATGGAGAAACCTGATGATCAACCACGCTGACGTCACCGTGGACGCCAAGGGCCAGAAGTGCCCGATGCCCGTGCTGCTGACCTCCCGCGGGATCAAGGGGCTCAGCCCCGGCCAGACCATGCTGGTCGAGGCGACCGACGGAGGCTCGCAGAGCGACATCCCCTCGTGGGCGAAGGACACCGGCAACGAGCTGCTGGAGACCTCCGTCGAGGACGGCGTCTACCGCTACCTGATCAAGAAGGCCTGAGCACCGGTTGACGGTTAGGCGAACTCCCCGACGGGGTACGCCACACGCACAAGGAGGTTCGACCATGAACGAGAAGATGTCTTCGACCATCGTCCCGATCGAGACTCCCAGTCTCGGGGACCGCAGCTACCTGGTGCACGACGGCTCTGTCGCCTTCGTGATCGACCCGCAACGCGACATCGACCGGGTGCTCGACCTGCTCGACGAGCACGGTGTCCGTCTCACCGACGTGTTCGAGACGCACATCCACAACGACTACGTCACCGGTGGTCTCGCCTTGGCGGACCGCACGGGCGCGAAGTACCACGTCAACGCCGAGGACGACGTCTCCTTCGACCGTTCTCCGATCAGCGACGGCGACGTCATCGAGGTGGGCGAACGCTTGCGGGTCACCGCGGTCGCCACCCCGGGCCACACCTTCAACCACCTCTCCTACGTCCTGGACGAGGTGTCCGGACAGGACCAGGCCCAGGAGCCGGTCGCTGTCTTCTCCGGGGGTTCGCTGCTGTTCGGCGCCACCGGACGTCCCGACCTGCTCGGCGAGGAGAACACCGAGGACCTGGCGCGCAAGCAGCACGCGTCCTCGCACAAGCTGGCCGAGATGCTCCCCGACGAGGCCTCGATCTACCCGACCCACGGCTTCGGCTCCTTCTGCGCAGCCAGCCAGTCGGAGGCCACCGACTCGACCATCGGCCAGGAGAAGAAGTCCAACCCCGTCCTCACCCAGGACGAGGAGACCTACGTGCGTGAGCTCATCGAGGGTCTCGGTGCGTGGCCCGCGTACTACGTGCACATGATGCCGGCCAACCAGGAGGGTCCCGCCGAGCCGGACCTCAGCGCCCCAGCCGTGGCCGAGGCCGAGGAGCTCGAGCGGCGGCTCAAGGAGGGGGAGTGGGTCGTCGACCTGCGCAACCGCACGGCCTTCGCCGCCGGACACGCTCCCGGCACCTTCAACTTCGGCATCGACGGGCAGTTCGTCACCTATCTGGGCTGGATGATCCCGTGGGGCACGCCGGTCACCCTGCTCGGCGAGAGTGCCGAGCAGGTCGCCGAGGCACAACGCGAGATGGCCCGGATCGGCATCGACCGCCCGGCCGCGCACGCCACCGGGAAGCCGGAGGAGTGGACCACGGCGGAGACGGTCTCGTTCGAGTCCGCCACCTTCGAGGACCTGGCGAAGGCCCGGGAGGACCGGGACGTGGTGGTGCTCGACGTACGCCGCGAGGAGGAGTACGCCGCCGCTCGCATCGAAGGGGCGCTGAACATCCCGATCCACGAGATCGTCGAACGGGTGGGTGAGGTCCCCGACGGTGAGATCTGGGTGCACTGCGCCGGTGGCTACCGGGCGTCCGTGGCGGCCTCGGTGGTCCACGCGGCCGGCAGGAACACCGTCGTGGTCGACGACAGCTTCGACAACGCGGGCAAGGCGGGCCTGGATCTGCGGGGCCCCGAGGCCGAGTAGCCGAACCGCCGAGCCGATTACTGCTTGCGCCGCCCGGCTTGCTAGGGTTGCGTCGCTCGTCCGGGTGGCGGAATAGGCAGACGCGCTAGCTTGAGGTGCTAGTCCCCGTATTAGGGGGTGGGGGTTCAAGTCCCCCCTCGGACACAGATCACGATAGGCCGCGCACAGCGCGGCCTATCGTCGTTTGCGGTCACTTTTTCGCTACCGGCTTTTCGAGCGCCTGATCCCAGCGATCTGCAGCGGAGTCGGGGCCGAAGGGGTCGAGTCCCACAGTCCTCTCGAAGGCGTCCGAGAGGCCATCCGCATCGGAGTCGGGAACCGGGACCGCGAACCAGTCGTCGAGAATGCGGAGCGGCTTGACCATCTCGGGGATCAAACCGGCGTAGTTGAAGCGACCGGCGGCAGGGAACTCGTTGACGCCGTAGGACGAGCCTTTCGCCTCGATGGTGCGCCCGTCGCCGAGGCTGACCGCCACGTGTGCCGACGACGGTCTGCCCCCGCCAGGAGTGGGCTCACTGGAGAAGTAGAAGAGCAGGGCTCCCTTCGTGCGGAGGCCCTCGGCCACCGACACGAGCTGGCTCTCCCCCTTGAGCTCGAGGTACTGCAACCAGGAGCCGTCGGGGATGGTCACGCCGGCCTGAGCAGCCGCCCACTGAGTGAGCTCTGAGCAGTCGAACCAGTCAGGGTCCGGGTCCGTGAGCGATGCCTCGGCCCCGAAGGCGTAGGAGTCGCCACGTTGCGCCTGCGCCGCGGCGACGAATACGTCCGCCGCCCAGTGGCTGGCGTCGGCGAGAAGGCTGTCGCTGTCGCTGTCGCTGTCGGCGGGGGTGGCCGAGATCCCACCGGCACCCAGGGCTTCAACGGCGTCATCCGTGCCGTCCCCGTCGGAGTCCGAGCTCGTCGGATCAAGCCCGAGCATCCGTTCGAAGGCGTCGGAGAGGCCGTCACGGTCCCAATCGGGGGGGTCCGGCGAGGGAGTCGTCAGGGGAGCTTCTCCGGCCTTGCCCGGCACGCACGCTTCGCTCAGTTCCAGGATCTCACCGGCGTAGTTGAAGCGTCCGGCGGCTCCGAACTCGTTGACGCCGTACGACGTGCCTTTCGCCTCGATGGTGCGGCCGTCGCCGAGGCTGATTGCGACGTGTCTCTGCGACGGCGCGTCGCCACCGGGCGTGGGCTCGCTGGAGAAGTAGAAGAGGAGAGCTCCCTTGGTGTTGAGGCCCTGTTCCACGGGCATGAGCCGGCCCCTCTTCTTGAGCTCGAGGTACTGCAACCAGGAGCCGTCGGTGATCTCCACACCCACCTGGTGAGCCGCCCATTGAGTGAGCTCTGAGTTGTCGAACGCGTCCGGGTCAGGGTCATCGAGGGCTACCTCGACCCCGAAGACATAGGCATCGCCCCGCTGCGTCTGTGCAGCAGCGACGAATGCGTCGGCTCGCCCCCTTGAGTAGAGGCATTCGGGCTTGGTTGAACCACCTGTGGTACCTCGTTCGTCACGAGTCGGGTCACCCGGGTCCGGCATCGCGGGGTCAGTGCCTGAGATCTTCTCGAGGGCGTCCCCGTCGGAGTCCGGGGCGCAGGGATCAAGCCCGGAGCTCCTCTCGAAGGAGTCCGAGAGACCGTCCCCGTCCGAGTCGACCACGGGGGGATCGGCTCCCTCCTTGTCAGGGAGTACACCCGTGACAGCCCTGACCTCGTCGAGGTAGGTCCGGTAGTCGGTCGCGGTCCCCGCATGACTGGCGTGCGTCGAGGGCCACGGGCGCATGTCGGTGCCCTGGCGGGAGATCTCGTAGGCGGCACGCGCGTTCACGTACGGATCGCTGAGGTCACCCCACGTGTTCGCGCGTACCCCGGGGGAGACGTCGATCTGCCAGAGCCCCACCTTCCCGCCCGTCGCATCGAGGACCCCCGTCTCGCCTCCCGACTCGGCGAGCGCGATCGCCGTCCAGATCGTGGCCTGCTTCGGGGTGAAGCCCGCGGCTCGGGCGGCGTTGTAGATCTCCCTGATGCTCAGCCGCACGCTCCGCACCGTGGTCGACCGTTCGCGGGCGGTCGATCCACTACGTGACGACGGCGTCGCGCGGGCGAGCTCCAGGATCACGCCGGCGTAGTTGAACCGTTCCCCGGCGGGGAAGTTGTTGACGCCGTACTGCTTGCCTCGCGCCTCGATGGTGCGACCGTCGCCGAGGCTGATCGCCACGTGGGCCGCAGCCGGTCTGCCACCGCCGGGGGTGGGCTCGCTCGAGAAGTAGAAGAGGAGCGCTCCCTTGGTGCGGAGCCCCTCCGCCACGGAAACGAGCTTGCCCTTCGACTTGAGCTCGAGGTACTGGCTCATGGAACCGTCGGGGATGCTCACGCCGGCCTGGTGCGCCGCCCACTGGGTGAGCTCCGAGTTGTCGAAGGCGTCCGGGTCCGGGTCATCGAGACGCGCCTCGGCGCCGAAGGCGTAGGGGTCGCCACGCTGCGCCAGGGCGGCCTCGATGAAAACTTCCACACGCGAGGAGTCGTCTGGTGATGTCTCCTCGCCGAGTCCTTTCGTCGCGGGCGACTCCGGACGTGGCACGGAGTCTGGAGTGGCCGGCACCGGTTGCTCCAGGCAAGGGAGCAGGTCAGTCGGCGCACCGCCATCCGATGCGTCGTCCCCTTCCTGGGCGCCCTTCGGCTCCTGGTCTGAACCTTCGGTGGCCCCGGAACTCGTGGTCGGTGCCGGAGGAGGTCCAACTCCAGGAGCGTCGCCACCACCGCACCCGGTAACGGCGAGTGCCAAGGTCAGCAGCAGGGCTGCTGGTCGCCGCATCGTCCCCACCTCTCGAGACACAGAGGTCCCGAGACGCCTCACTGCCCAGGCTTGCCTGGCATCAGCTGGGCTTCCAGAGGCGAAGGTCCTGCCCGGGTCCCTGTGTGCGAGCGGCCCACCTTTGTGCAGGGGATCCGCGGACATAACGGACACATCGGTCTACAGTGTGGCTCTCGGGACACCTCAGATCGTCGAGCAGTAGGAGAGCTGAATGAGCCACGTCATGCGCAAGGCCTGCGTCGCAGGAGCACTGTCCGTACTGGTGGTCACCGGAGCGGGTGCAGGGGCCGCCACGGCAGACTCGGGGACGGATGCGCCGTCGACGAGCTGCTCCAGCGAGGCCGCCGCGCGCGACAACGCCGAGGGCCAACTCCGCGAGGCGCGGAAGTCGTTCACCTCGATCCACGGTCCGATGGACAAGGTGCTGGCCGCACAGCGACGCGAGGCTCGCTCGGAGCTCCGCACGGCACTGCGTGAGATGAAGGCGCTGCGCAAGGCGGCCGACAAGTCTGCCGATCGATCGGACCGAGCCGCCCGGCGCGCGGAGCTGAAGCAGGCGCGCACCGAGGCAAGACAGGCGTTCCGACTGCTCCACAACAAGCGCGCCCTGGTCGCGGAGGTCAAGGCCGAGCGGGCTGCTGCGAAGCAGGCGTTCGAGGCAGCCAAGAAGGCACTGCGCGAGGCGAAGACCGCCTACGAGGACTGCCAGGCCGCCGCAGACCAGCCACCCGCCGCTGAGTAGGCCGGACTAGGTTCGGCCCTCTGGTCGACCCCGTGCTCGGACGCAGCCGTCCCGGGAGCGGCTGCGTCCGTGGGGGGCGTCGAGGTGGAGCGAGCTCAGGCGTAGAGCCGGTGCTCGGAGAGCCACGCCTCGGGGTCCACGGGCTGAGCGCCGTCCTGATGCACCTCGAGGTGCAGGTGTGGCCCGGTCACGTTGCCGGTCGAGCCGACGTAGCCGATCACCTGGCCCGGCGCTACGCGTTCGCCAGGCGAGGCGGCGAAGCCGCTCTGGTGGGCGTACCAGAGAACCGTTCCGTCATCGAGCCGGAGCACGGTCTTGTTGCCGAAGGCGCCGTCGTAGCCGGTCTCCTCGATGACCCCGGGCGCGACCGCGCGCAAGGGCGTGCCCTCGGGGGCGGCGAAGTCCAGCCCGGTGTGGGTGCTGCTCCACAACCCGCTCGAGGCGCCGAAGCGGCCGGTCAGGCGGTACCCGGCGACGGGGAGCACCCACGGCGGCGGCTTGGCCTTGAGCTCGACACCCGGAATCACCCGGTACGGCGAGACAGGCTCCGGTAGGGCAGCGGCCGCCGGGGGAGCAGCCGCGACGGTGAACGTGGTCATCAGCCCGCTGAGCAGCGCGGGCGCGACGAAGCGTCGGAAGTGGTGTCTGGTGAGCATGGCCTCGGTGGTTCCTCGTTGCGCCGCGAACGAAGTAAGGCTCCCGAGTGGCCGGGCGCGCGGTGCGCGCGTCGCTGCTCGTCAGAGGTGTCTCATCTAGAGGGGCCGGCCGGGGACGAGCAGAGGGCGCTTCCCGTGCCGGATCTTGTCTTTCAGGTCACGCTGCCTTTTGTTAGCAACGGACTCATCCAGTACGCCAGACAGGCCGCTGAAGTGCAAATCGAGCGTTAGCACGTGTTAGCGCGGTCACATGGAGTGACACTGAACCCCGCTCAGCGAGGCTGGGGCAGCGACGAAGGTCACAGACATGGTCCGGGCCGAGAGGGGGTATCAGTGGCGCGTTGGAAGTCCATTGCTCGACAACGACAGGAGCCTGTCATGGGTACCGAGGACAAGATCAGCAACTCCCTGAAGGACACCAAGGGCAAGGTCAAGGAGACCACCGGCCAGGTGACCAACGACGAGGAGCTGGAGAGCAAGGGCAAGGCCGACCAGGTCGAGGCATCGATCAAGGACGGGGTGGAGAACCTCAAGGACGCGGCCGGAAACGTGAAGGACGCGTTCACCAAGTAGCACTGCTCGGGCGCGGGTGCCTGCCGATCGCGGCCGGACCCGCGCCCGATCCCGCGCTGCGGCCGCCGGCGCAGCAAGGCGGCCTAGACAGGTGGCCGGCGTCCGGGTGTCCGTTGGTGCCACAAATAGTCCGTGGGCCTAGCCTCTGCCCATGGACCACGCGCCGACCACGACCTACTCGGTGACCTCCATCGGCACCACGGCCCTCGGACGGCTGGAGCTCCGGGTGGCGGAGGAAGACGGTTTCGAGGAAGTCGTGATCGAGCGACGGTGGCCCGACATGGCCTCGGCTCGTGCCTGGTGCGAGCGGACCGTCGCCCGAGCCAAGCCCGGCACCACGGTCCTGGAGATCCAGGTGTTCGAGGAGAGCTGGCAGCACGCCAAGTCCTGGGAAGCAGTCAAGACCCGCCCCGTCGCGGAGGTGCTCCAGCTCGGTGTGCTCAGCCCCCACGGTGCGGTCCGGTGGGCCGACCCCCGACCGATGACGCCCAGGGCGACCGCCCGACACCTGCGCTGAGCTGACCAGCCCACCGGAGACGCTGCGAGAGGCGGTCCGGCGCCCAGTGGTGAGCGGTTGCCGTTCGTCGCCTGGGGCACTATGGGCGCATGAGCGAGCACCAGGACCCCGTGCCGTACGACCCGGCCGGTGAGGTCACCGAGATCTGCCGTGACCTGATCCGCATCGACACCACGAACTTCGGCGACCAGCCCGGCCCGGGGGAGCGGAAAGCGGCCGAGCACGTCGCCACCCTGCTCGAGGAGGTCGGCATCGCCTGCGAGCTCTACGAGGCCGAGCCGGGTCGGACCAACGTGCTCGCCCGCTGGGGCGGTTCCACGGGTGACCCGGTGCTCTTCCACGGCCACCTCGACGTCGTACCGGCCGACGCCGACGACTGGCAGGTGCACCCGTTCAGCGGAGAGATCCAGGACGGTCAGGTCTGGGGTCGTGGCGCGGTCGACATGAAGGACTTCGACGCCATGCTCCTCTCGACGGTGCGCGCCCGCGCGCGGGCCGGCGTCGTGCCGCAGCGACCGATCGTGCTCTGCTTCACCGCCGACGAGGAGGCTGGTGGACACAAGGGGGCCGGACCCCTGGTGCAGGCGCACCGGGAGTGGTTCGAGGACTGCACCTACGCGATCGGGGAGGTGGGCGGCTTCTCCACCACGGTGCGGGACAGACGGCTCTACCTGGTCGAGGCGGCGGAGAAGGGGATGGCCTGGATGCGCCTGAGCGCCACCGGTCACGCGGGACACGGGTCGATGCGTCATCCGGACAACGCAGTGACGACGCTGGCCGAGGCCGTCGCGCGGATCGGCCGACACAAATGGCCAGTCCAGCTCACCCCCACGATGCGGGTGCTGCTCGCGACGGTGGCCGAGCTGGCGGGCACCGAGGCCACGCCGGAGAACGCTGACGCGCTCGCCGAGGAGTTCGGCTCCGCGTCGCGGATGATCAGCGCGGTGCTGCGGCACACCACGAACCCGACCATGCTCGAGGCCGGCTACAAGGTGAACGTGGTGCCCGGGCACGCCACCGCCCAGGTCGACGGACGCTTCCTGCCCGGACACCAGGAGGACTTCCTGGCGACGCTGAGAGAGCTGGCCGGACCCGACATCGCCATCGAGTTCGACACCTTGATGCCCGGTCTGGAGACCGCCTACGACGGGGAGATGGCCGATGCGATGACCGCCTCGCTGCTGGAGGAGGACCCGGACGCGCTGGTGGCGCCGTACCTGATGAGCGGTGGCACGGATGCGAAACACTTCAGCGAGCTGGGCATGCGTGCCTTCGGCTTCGCGCCGCTGCGGCTGCCTGCCGAGCTCGACTTCACGGCGCTGTTCCACGGGGTCGACGAGCGGGTGCCGGTGGACGCGCTCGAGTTCGGGGCGCGGGTCCTGGACCGCTTCCTCGCAAAGCTGTGAGCTAGTACCAGAACGTCATCGGCTGGCGGATGATGCGCCGCCGCAGCTGCACCCGCCGGGTGCCGTCAGGGGTGAGCCGGACCCGGTCGAGCTCCCAGCCGCCGCGCTCGGCGCGCTCGACGAGCATCCGCGTGACAGCGTTGCGCGAGTGCTCCCGAGAGATCAGCAGCCGGTCGTACTCGTACTCGACCCCTGGGCGCAGGGCCCGAGGGCGACGCGACTTCGCCGAGCTCATTCCGGGACCTCCAGCTCGGCGGACACATCCTCGAGGGCCTGCACGATCTCGACGGGCAGGGTGCACTCCTCCACGCCGAGGGACTCCTTGAGCTGTGCCGCCGTACGGGCACCGAGGATCGGCGCCGTCACACCGGGGCGGTCGCGCACCCAGGCGAGCGCCACCTCGAGGGTCGAGATGCCCAAGCCGTCCGCGGCACGGGCAACCGCCTCGACCACCCGCTGGGAGGAATCGCCGAGGTAGCGCCCGACGAAGGTGGAGAAGTGCGGCGACGCGGCGCGGGAGTCCGCAGGCGTGCCCGAGCGGTACTTCCCGGTGAGCACCCCGCGACCCAGTGGTGACCACGGCAGGATGCCCATCCCCAGTGCCTGAGCTGCCGGGATGACCTCGGTCTCGGCGGTCCGGTTGAGCAGGGAGTACTCGACCTGGTTCGACGCCAGGATGGCGCGGCCGGGCACCGCACGCTGCCAGGTCGCTGCTCGGGCGGACTGCCACCCGTTGTAGTTGCTCACCCCGACGTACGACGCCCTGCCGGTCGTCACGGCGTAGTCGAGCGCCGACAGGGTCTCCTCCAGCGGCGCGTCGTCGACCCAGGTGTGGACCTGCCACAGGTCCACGTGGTCGACACCCAGCCGCTTGAGGGAGGCGTCGAGCGTGGAGACCAGGTGACCGCGTGAGGCATTGGTCAGCCGCTTGCCGCTGCGTCGGCTGATCCCGGCCTTGGTGGCCAGCACGATCTCGTCCCGGGCGCAGACGTCGCCGATCATCGTGCCGATCAGCCGCTCGGAGTCCCCGTCGGTGTAACCCGCTGCGGTGTCGACCAGGGTGCCGCCGGCCTCCACGAACGCGATCAGCTGCTCACGTGCCTCGTGCTCGTCGGTGTCGCGGCCCCAGGTCATGGTGCCCAGGCCCAGACGTGAGACCGCGAGGCCGGTGGAGCCGAGGTACCTCTGCTGCATGGATGAAACGTTATCCAGCCCGGCCCAGACGACGGGCACGGCTCGCCGGAGCCCACCACCCCGAGACGCCGGCCCGCCCGTCCCTACACTGAGCCGGTGCTCGACTTCCTCAAGGCAGTGGCCCTCGGGCTCATCCAGGGCCTGACTGAGTTCCTTCCGATCTCGAGCAGCGCCCACCTCCGCATCTTCCCGGAGTGGTTCGGGTGGGGAGACCCGGGAGCGGCCTTCACCGCCGTCATCCAGATCGGCACCGAGCTCGCGGTCCTGATCTTCTTCCGCAAGGACATCTGGCGCATCGCGACGACGTGGAGCCGTTCGCTGTTCCAGCCGGAGTTCCGCGGTCACATCGACGCGCGGATGGGCTGGTACGTGATCGTCGGGTCGCTGCCCATCGTGATCCTCGGCATCCTGCTCAAGGACATCATCGAGCGCGACCTGCGCAACCTGTGGATCATCGCCACGGCACTGATCGTGCTCGGCCTCGTGCTCGGCCTGGCCGACCGGATGTCCTCGGGGCGTCGGGGGATCAAGAACCTGACCATGCGTGACGCGGTCCTGATGGGCCTGGCGCAGGCCGCCGCGCTCGTGCCGGGTGTGTCCCGCTCCGGCGCCACCATCTCCATGGGTCTCTTCCTCGGGCTCGGTCGTGAGGCCGCCACGCGGTTCGCCTTCCTGCTCGCCATCCCCGCGGTGGTCGGCGCCGGTCTCTTCGAGCTCAAGGAGATCCCGCACGGCGACAACGCCTACGGGTGGGGCCCCACGATCGTCGCCACGGTGGTCTCCTTCGTGGTCGGCTACGCCGCGATCGCCTGGTTGCTGCGTTACGTCTCCACCCGGTCCTACCTGCCGTTCGTGATCTACCGGGTCGCCCTCGGTCTGCTCACCCTCGGCCTGTTGTCCGCGGGCGTGCTGACCGCCTGAGGCGGAGCCGGCAGGAAGTCACAGCCAGCCGGCGCGTCGGCTGATCAAGAAGACCGTCAGCGACGCACTGAACATCAGCAGCAGCGCGAACGGGTAGCCGAAGGTCCAGTGCAGCTCGGGCATGTGGTCGAAGTTCATGCCGTAGACGCTGCCGACCAGCGCGGGGGCCGCCACCAGGCCGACTGCGGCTGAGATGCGACGCATGTCGTCGTTCTGCTGGATGGAGATCTGAGCGAGGTGTGCCTCGAACGCGCTGGACAGCAGCAGGTCCAGGCTGTCGATGGTCTCGGCGACTCGGGTGAGGTGGTCGGCGACGTCGCGGAAGTACGGCCCGGCATCACTGTGGATGCCCCGCACCGAGCCCACGGTGAACCTGTTCATCGGCTCTCGCAGCGGCATCACGGCGCGTCGCATCTCGGCCAGCTCTCGCTTGAGCACGTAGATCCGGGCGGAGTCGTTGGTGCGTTCGGTGGAGAACACAGACTCCTCGACCTCGTCCACGTCCTCCTGCAGCGAGCCCGCGACCTCCTCGTAGCGGTCCACCACCTGGTCGCAGACGGCGTAGACCACCGCGGAGGGGCCGTGCGCGAGCACGCTGCTCATGCCCTCGAGGCGGTGCCGTGCGTCGCTGAGCGCGCCGCCGGCGCCATGCCGGACGGTGATCACGAAGTTGTGTCCGACGAACAGGCTGATCTCCCCGGTCTCGACGGCATCCTCCGCGTCGACGTACCAGAGGGTCTTGAGCACGATGAACAGGGACTCGTCGTACCGCTCGACCTTCGGGCGCTGGTGGGCCCGGATGGCGTCCTCCACGGCGAGCTCGTGCAGCTCGTAGAGGTCGGCCACCGCCTGAAGCTCCTCGCTGGTCGGGTCGTGCAGACCCACCCAGACGAAGTCGTGCTCCTCGGTGGCCTCGGCGAGCACGCCGGGGAGGTCGTGGGTCTCGCGGCCGACATCGACCCGTTCACCCCTGCGGTACAGCGCGTTGTCGACGATCACGAGAGCAGGCTACGACGCGTACGCTCCCGGCATGGCGACTGTGATCCTCGCGCGGCACGGACGTACTGCCGCGAACGCAGGTGGCGTGCTGGCCGGACGCAGCAAAGGGGTGTCCCTCGACGACACCGGGACGGCCCAGGCCGCCGCGGCCGCGGACCGGCTGACCGGCCTCGACCTCGCTGCTGTGGTCACCAGTCCTCTGGAGCGGTGCCGGGAGACCGCGAAGCTCATGGTCCCCGGCAGCCGGGCGGTCACCGACCGTCGACTGCTCGAGTGCGACTACGGCGAGTGGACAGGTCAGGAGCTGAAGCGGCTGGCCAAGGAGAAGCTGTGGCGAACGGTGCAGATGCAGCCTTCGGCCGCTCGATTCCCGGGAGGGGAGTCGTTGCAGGAGATGTCGGCACGGGCCGTCTCCTCGATCCGCGAGCACGACGCTGCCATCGAGGCCCGGACGGGGGACCACGCGGTGTGGCTCGCGGTCTCCCACGGGGACGTCATCAAGGCGATCCTGGCGGACGCACTCGGGATGCACCTCGACGCCTTCCAGCGGATCGTGGTGGACCCGGCCAGCCTCTCGGTGGTCACCTACACCCCGCACCGCGCCTTCGTGCACACCATGAACTCGGCGTCGGGCTCGCTGTCCCACCTGGCGCGCAAACCGTCACGGGGGCGGCGTGGACGGGTGGACGCGACGGTCGGCGGAGGCGCGGGTCCCTCGGCGTCAGCGGCTTCGCCCAACCCCTAGGCTCGGGTCCATGCCGGTCATCCATCGATTCGACCCGCCGGAGCGCTTCGTCCCGGGGACCGTGGGCGAGCCCGGCAACCGGACCTTCTTCCTCCAGGCGCGAGTCGGCAGCCAGGTCACCTCGGTCGCGTTGGAGAAGCAGCAGGTCCAGATCCTGGGGGAGCGGGTGGCCGAGCTCCTCGACGAGCTGATCGAGACCGCAGCGACCACCTCCACGGTGCCCGCGGTCACGCCCGTCGCGATGGTCGACAACGAGCCGCTGGAGCAGCCGATCGAGGAGGAGTTCCGCGCCGGCACGATCACCCTGTCCTGGGACGCCGATGACGAACGGGTCGTGATCGAGGTCTTCCCCGTGGTCGAGGTGGAGGTCGAGCTGCCCGTCGACGCTGCCGAGCAGGAGCTGATCGACCTGCCGATCGAGGAGCCCGAACCCACCGAGATCCTGCTGGTCAGGATGCCGGCTGCGATGGCCCGCTCCTTTGCAGCGCGTGCCGAGTCGGTGGTCTCTGCGGGGCGTGCCCCGTGCCCGTTCTGCGGCGGTCCGATGGACCCCGAGGGACACCTGTGCCCCCGTGCCAACGGCTTCCGGCGAACGCGTGGCTGATCGGCGTGCCGGCACCTGACACGACTCGTCTGCTCGACGGTGACCTGGTCGTCGTCGGCCGGATCATGCCCGCCTCCAACCACACCTTCCTGGCCACGCTCGGCGAGGAGGGCGCGCGTTGCGTCTACAAGCCACAGTCCGGCGAACGGCCGCTCTGGGACTTCACCGACGGCACCCTCGCCGCCCGCGAGTACGCCGCCTGGCTCGTCTCCGACTGGCTGGGGTGGAACGTGGTGCCGCCCACGGTCCTGCGCGACGGACCGGCGGGCCCCGGGATGGTGCAGCTGTGGATGGAGCCGGAGGAGGTCGCAGGCGTCGTCCCCGCGATCGTCGACGTGCTGCCGGAGGGGCCGGTCCCGGACGGGTACCTGCATGTCCTCGACGCCACCGGCGCGCATGACGAACCGGTGATGCTGGTGCACGAGGACTCACCTCCGCTGCGCCGGATGGCCGTCTTCGACATCATCACGAACAACACCGACCGCAAGGGGGGCCATGTGCTGCCCATGGCGGACGGACACCGCTACGGGGTCGACCACGGGGTCTGCTTCCACACCGAGGACAAGCTGCGCACGGTCTTGTGGGGGTGGGCCGGGGAGGAGCTTTCCGGCGCCGAGGTCGGAGGGGTCGAGTGCGTGCTGTCGGGTCTCGAGGGCTCGCTGCGCGAGTCGTTGGAGGACCTGCTCACCGTTGCGGAGGTCGATGCGGTGGCCCGCCGGTGCGAGCGGCTGCTGCGGGTGCGCCGGTACCCCGTCGCGCGCGGTGGATGGCCCTCGATCCCGTGGCCGCCGTTCTGAGCCACCCGGCTAGGCTCGACCGCATGCGTGCGTGGACCTCACCCGGCGGTGCAGCCGGCCCGACCGCCCTTCCTGGTGGAGTCCGGGGACCCAGGGTGCGTGTCTTCGACAGCGCCACCGGCGGTCTCCTCGACGTGACGCCGGTCGCCGGACCGGCCCGCCTGTACGTCTGCGGCATCACGCCGTACGACGCCACCCACATGGGCCACGCCGCGACCTACGTGGCCTTCGACCTGTTGAACCGTGCGTGGCGGTCGGCTGGTCACGAGGTGCGCTACGTGCAGAACGTCACCGACGTCGACGACCCGTTGCTGGAGCGAGCCAACGCCACGGGCGAGGACTGGAGTGAGCTGGCCGAGCGCGAGACCGAGCTCTTCAGGACCGACATGGAGGCGCTGCGGGTGCTGCCACCGGACGCCTACGTCGGAGCCGTGGAGTCGATCCCGTTCGTGCTGGAGATGGTCGAGCAGCTCCAGGCCGTCGGCGCGGTGTACGACGTCGACGGCGACCTGTACTTCTCGGTGACCCGGGACCCCGCGTTCGGTGAGGTCTCGGGCTGGTCCCGCGAGCAGATGCTCGCGGTCTTCGGCGATCGTGGGGGAGACCCCGACCGCGTGGGCAAGAAGGACCCGCTCGACTGCCTCCTCTGGCAGGCCGAGCGACCGGGTGAGCCTGCCTGGGACTCGCCTTTCGGCCGCGGTCGCCCGGGTTGGCACATCGAGTGCTCCGCGATCGCGCGGGTGCACCTGGGCTCGGCGATCGACGTCCAGGGCGGTGGCAGCGACCTGGTGTTCCCGCACCATGAGATGAGCGCCTCGGAGGCCCAGGTGGCCGACCCGGAGTCCCCGTTCGCGCGGGCCTACGTGCACGCGGGGATGGTCGGGCTCGACGGCGAGAAGATGTCGAAGTCGAAGGGCAACCTGGTCCTGGTGTCCAAGCTGCGCGAGGGCGGGCTCGACCCGCAGGTGGTGAGGCTGGTGCTGCTCGGACACCACTACCGCGGGGACTGGCACTGGGACGAGGCCGATGTGGCCGCCGCCGGAGCCCGGCTGGACAAGTGGCGGAGCGCCGTGGCCAAGGGCGCCGGTGCCCAGACCGAGCACCTGGTCACCGACGTGCTCGAGGCGCTGGCAAGCGATCTCGACGCCCCCTACGCGCTGCGGCTGATCGACCACTGGGCGAACACCACGGACTTCGGTGACCAGAGCGAGGCGGGTGCGGGCGAGACAGTCCGCGCGCTCGTCGACGCCGCACTCGGCGTCGACCTCTGATCGCGAACCCGGCCGATCAGTCCTCCGGTCGGCGGCGTCGTTTGAGGTAGCGCTCGAACTCCCGGGCGATGGCCTCGCCACTGGCCTCGGGCAGCTCGGCGGCGTCCTGGCTCTCCTCGAGGTTGCGGACGTACTCCGCGACGTCCTCGTCCTCCTCGGCGAGCTCGGCCACGCCGCGCTCCCACGCCCTGCTGTCCTCAGGCAGGTCGCCGAGCGGGATGCTCGTCTCCAGCAGGTCCTCGACCTGACCGATCAGCGCCAGGGTGGCTTTCGGGCACGGCGGTTGGGGCAGGTAGTGCGGGACCGCCGCCCAGAACGAGACCGCCGGAATGTCGAGGCGGACGCAGGCGTCCTGGAGGACGCCGATGATCCCGGTCGGCCCCTCGTAGGTCGCCGGCTCGAGCTTGAGCCGGTCCTCGAGGTCGAGCTCGGTGGCGGTGCCGCTGACCTGGATGGGCCGGGTGTGCGGGGTCTCGGCCAGCAGGGCACCGAGCGTCACGACCAGCTGCACGTCGAGCTCGTCGGAGCAGGCGAGCAGCTCGGCACAGAACTGGCGCCACTTCATGTTCGGCTCGATGCCGCGCAGCAGGACCACGTCGCGATGGGCACCGGGCGGCCGAGCCAGGTAGACCTGCGTCGTGGGCCAGGTGATCTTGCGCATCCCCTCGTCCGTGGTTGCGACCAGTGGCCGGTTGACCTGGAAGTCGTAGAACTCCTCGGGGTCGACGACGGCCACCACCTGCGCGTCCCAGACGTCGATGAGGTGGTCGACAACGCCGGTGGCCGCACCCGCCGCGTCGTTCCAACCCTCGAATGCGGCCACCATCACCGGGTTGACCAGCGCAGGCACGTCGTCGATCTCGATCACGGGCCAACCCTAGGACGTTCTGCCCAGAACGTGTCGCGGATCACAGGCGCGGCGTACGGACACCGCGTGTGCCGGGCCGAGGATGGGGCATCCACCGGTCACCTGCCACCATGTGAAAGCGGTGCGGGCGAACGGCGCCCACTGCCTAGTCTTGGATACCAGCACGATGACGGAGAGGCCCCTGTGAGCACCCCGAGCGACACCCAGCGCCCCTCGCGGCCGCGTCCGGACGCCAGCGAGGCTCTGGCGAGCCTGCTGGCCGAACGAATTCTGGTGATCGACGGAGCCATGGGCACGATGATCCAGGGCCACGGCCTCGACGAGTCCGGCTACCGGGGAGAGCGCTTCGCCGACTGGGAGAGCGACGTCCGGGGCAACAGCGACCTGCTCAGCCTCACCCAGCCCGACATCATCCGTTCGATCCACCGTGAGTACCTCGAGTCCGGCGCCGACGTGGTCGCGACCAACACGTTCAACGCCCAGCGGATCTCCCAAGCCGACTACGGCATGGAGTCGCTCGTCTACGAGCTCAACTACGAGTCCGCCCGCCTGGCACGCGAGGCCGCGGATGCGGTCACCGAGGCAGATCCCGCTCGCCCGCGGTTCGTGGCCGGAGGGCTCGGGCCCACCAACCGAACCGCGTCGATCTCGCCCGACGTCAACGACCCGGGTTTCCGCAACACCTCCTTCGAAGAGCTCGTGGACGCCTACACCGAGCAGGCCGCCGGACTGGTGGACGGCGGCGCCGACCTTTTGCTCGTGGAGACGATCTTCGACACCCTGAACGCCAAGGCGGCGATCTTCGCGCTGGAGACGTTGTTCGAGGAGCGCGGCCGCCGCTGGCCGGTGATCCTGTCCGGCACGATCACCGACGCCTCGGGTCGCACGCTCTCCGGTCAGGTCACCGAAGCCTTCTGGAACTCGGTGCGGCACGCACGCCCGCTCGCAGTCGGGCTCAACTGTGCGCTGGGTGCAGCCGAGATCCGGCCCTACCTGGCCGAGCTCTCGCGAGTGGCCGACTGCTTCGTCTCCTGCTACCCCAACGCGGGCCTGCCCAACGCCTTCGGGGAGTACGACGAGACGCCCGACCAGATGTCGGCGGTGCTCGAGGAGTTCACCGACGCAGGACTGGTCAACCTCGTCGGGGGATGCTGCGGGACCACGCCGGCGCACATCTCCCGCCTCGCGGCAGTGGTCGAGGGGAAACCGCCCCGGGAGCCCGCTCAGCCGAGCCCCGCGATGCGGCTCTCCGGCCTCGAGCCGCTGACCATCGACGAGGACTCGCTCTTCGTCAACATCGGCGAGCGCACCAACATCACCGGCTCTGCCAAGTTCCGCAACCTGATCAAGGCGGGGGACTACGACAGCGGCCTCTCCGTGGCCGCCCAGCAGGTCGAGAACGGCGCCCAGATCATCGACGTCAACATGGACGAGGGCATGATCGACGGGGTCGCGGCCATGGACCGGTTCACCAAGCTGATCGCCGGCGAACCCGACATCAGCCGCGTCCCGCTGATGATCGACTCCTCCAAGTGGGAGGTCATCGAGGCGGGCCTGCGATGCGTGCAGGGCAAGCCGATCGTGAACTCGATCTCCATGAAGGAGGGCGAGGACAAGTTCCGGGAGCACGCCCGGCTGTGCCGCAAGTACGGCGCAGCCGTGGTCGTGATGGCCTTCGACGAGGACGGCCAGGCCGACAACCTCGAACGCCGCAAGCGGATCTGCGAGCGTGCCTACCGGATCCTGGTGGACGAGGTGGGGTTCCCGTCCGAGGACATCATCTTCGACCCCAACGCGTTCGCAGTCGCGACCGGCATCGAGGAGCACGCGAACTACGGCTTGGACTTCATCGAGGCCACCCGTTGGATCAAGGAGAACCTCCCCGGCGCGCTCGTCTCCGGCGGCATCTCGAACGTGTCGTTCTCGTTCCGGGGCAACAACCCGGTCCGCGAGGCGATCCACTCGGTGTTCCTCTTCCACGCCATCCAGGCCGGGCTGACCATGGGCATCGTCAACGCCGGCGCTCTCGTGGTCTACGACGAGATCGAGCCGGAGCTCCGCGAGCGCATCGAGGACGTGATCCTCAACCGTCGCGAGGACGCCGCGGAGCGGCTGCTGGAGATCGCCGAGCAGCACAACCGGTCCGGGGAGAAGCAGGAGGAGTCGGTCAGCGAGTGGCGTTCGCTTCCCGTCGCCGAGCGGATCACCCACGCTCTCGTCAAGGGCATCGACACCTTCGCCGTCGAGGACACCGAGGTCTTGCGCACCGAGATCGAGGCCCGCGGCGGCCGGCCCATCGAGGTGATCGAAGGGCCACTGATGGACGGCATGAACGTCGTCGGTGACCTGTTCGGCGCCGGCAAGATGTTCCTGCCCCAGGTGGTGAAGTCGGCGCGCGTGATGAAGAAGGCGGTCGCCCACCTGATCCCGTTCATCGAGCAGGAGAAGCTCGACAAGCCGGAGTACGCCACCGCCAAGGACACCAACGGCACCATCGTGATGGCCACCGTCAAGGGCGACGTGCACGACATCGGCAAGAACATCGTGGGCGTCGTGCTGCAGTGCAACAACTACGAGGTCATCGACCTCGGGGTGATGGTCCCGGCGCAGAAGATCCTGGACACCGCCCGCGAGGTCGGTGCCGACCTGATCGGGCTGTCCGGACTCATCACACCCTCGCTGGACGAGATGGTGCACTTCGCCAGCGAGATGGAGCGCCAGGGGTTCACGATCCCGCTGCTCATCGGCGGCGCCACCACCTCGCGCGCCCACACAGCGGTGAAGGTGACCCCCCGCTACAAGGGGCCGGTCCTCTGGGTGAAGGACGCCTCTCGCTCGGTCCCGGTGGCGGCGGCGCTGCTCTCGGCGGAACAGCGCGGCAAGCTGCTGGCAGACACCCAGGCCGACTACGACTCCCTGCGCGAGCGTCACGCCGCCAAGAACGACCGGCCGCTGCTCACCATCGAGGAAGCACGCGCCAACCGGACGCCGATCGACTGGTCGTCGTACGCTCCACCGGTGCCCGTCATGGGTGCCCGGAGCACCCGCGTCTTCGAGGACTATGACCTCGCCGAGCTGCGCGAGTACATCGACTGGCAGCCCTTCTTCAACGCTTGGGAGATGAAGGGCAAGTTCCCGGACATCCTGAACAACCCGGCCTCGGGCGAGACCGCTCGCAAGCTCTACGACGACGCGCAGGAGATGCTCGACCGGATCATCAAGGACAAGTGGCTCACCGCCAACGGGGTGATCGGCTTCTTCCCAGCCGACGCCATCGGCGACGACATCGCGGTCTACCGCGACGCCGACCGTTCGGAGGTGCTCACGACGCTGCACAGCCTCCGTCAGCAGGGGGAGCACCGCGAGGGCGTGCCGAACCGCTCGCTCGGTGACTTCGTGGCACCGCGAGACTCCGGCCTGGCCGACCACGTCGGGGCCTTCGCCGTCACCGCCGGGCTCGGCAGCCAGGCGAAGATCGCGGAGTTCAAGGAGGCGCTGGACGACTACAGCGCGATCCTGCTCGAGTCCTTGGCCGACCGGTTGGCGGAGGCCTTCGCCGAGCGGTTGCACGAACGGGTGCGCAAGGAGTTCTGGGGCTACGCGCAGGACGAGTCCCTCGACAACGACGCTCTGCTCGGTGAGAAGTACACCGGGATCCGCCCGGCCCCCGGTTACCCGGCCTGCCCCGAGCACACCGAGAAGCGCACCCTGTTCGAGCTGTTGGACGTCGAGGCCACGACCGGCATCGAGCTCACCGACTCGATGGCGATGTGGCCCGGCGCTGCGGTGAGCGGCTGGTACTTCTCACACCCGCAGTCGCAGTACTTCGTGGTCGGTCGGATCGCCCGCGACCAGGTGGAGTCCTACGCCGAGCGCAAGGGCTGGAGCGTGGCCGAGGCCGAGCGCTGGCTCTCGCCGAACCTCGGCTACGACCCGGAGGACTGATGGCCTCGCTCGGGCAACTGCGTCGGACCTCCGAGAACGCGCGTCCGGAGCGTCCCGGTGCCGTGCTCTGGGACATGGACGGCACGATCGTGGACACCGAGCCGTACTGGATGGCGTGTGAGTTCGAGCTCGCCGAGAAGTACGGCGGCACCTGGTCGCGCCAGCACGCGCTCGCCGTCGTCGGCGGCGACCTGATCGACTCGGCGACCTACATGCGCCGGCACATGGGGATCGACCGGACTCCGCTGCAGATCGTCGATGAGCTCCTCGACGGGGTGGTGCGCATGGTCGAGCACGAGGTGCCGTGGTGCCCGGGTGCGCGCGAGCTGCTCGCCGGGCTGCGTGACCTCGAGATCCCGTGCGCGCTGGTGACGATGTCGTGGCGCCGCTTCGTCGAGCCCGTCGTTGCCGCGTTGCCTCCGGGCTCGTTCGCCGCACTCGTGTGCGGCGACGAGGTCTCCCACGGCAAGCCGCACCCGGCTCCCTACCTCCGCGCAGCCGAGCTGCTGGGACTGGCCCCGGAGCAGACCCTGGCGATCGAGGACTCACCGACCGGCACAGCGTCCGCAGTCGCGGCGGGGTGTGACGTGCTGGTGGTGCCGAGCCACGTCCAGGTCCCGCCCGGACCCGGGCACGTGATCAGGGAGTCTCTGGTTGGTCTCGAGGCGCACGACCTGGCGGCGTTGCACCCTCGAGGGTGAGGCCCGTCGGCAGGGGCGGGGGCTCGTGGCCGAACTCCGGGCAGTGCGCCTGGAAGCTGCACCACTGGCACCAGGCACCGGGACTCGGCAGCCACTCCCCGGAGGACCGCGCCTGGTCGATCGCGCGCCACAGCGCCTGCACCAGCCGTTCGGTGGCACGGAGATCATCCTCGTCGGGGCGGTAGCTCACCACCTGACCGTCGCCGAGGTAGATCAGCTGCAGCAGAGCGGGCACCACGCCGCGGCTGCGCCAGATCACCAGCGCGTAGAACCGCATCTGGAACAGTGCCCGGCCCTCCAGCCCGGGGCGGGGGGACCGGCCGGTCTTGTAGTCGACGACACGCAGTGCCCCGTCGGGGGCCTCGTCGATCCGGTCGACGAACCCGCGCAGGAGCAACCGGGACTCGAGCAGCGCCTCGACGTACAGCTCGCGCTCCGCGGGCTCGAGACGGGTGGGATCCTCCAGCGAGAAGTAGCCGCGCAGGCTCTCCCGGCACGAGGCCAGCCACTCGGCCACCGCGGGCCCGTCGCCGGTGAACATCGAGGCCAGCTCGGGCTCGGCGTCGAGCACGAACTGCCAGGCGGCCTGGATCATGTCCTCGGCGCGCTCGGGGGTGCGTTGGGCGGCGGGCAGGTCGAAGAGGTCCTCGAGGACCTTGTGCACCACGGTGCCCCGGACCGCCAGGGGCGACGGCGTCTCGGGGAGCCGGTCGATCGAGCGCAGCCGGTACATCAAGGGGCAGGTCCGGAAGTCGCCCGCGCGGCTGGGGGAGAGGGCCCCGAGGACGTGCTCGCCGTCGACCGGGGTGCCGATGGCGCGGCGGTCGGGGACGCCGCCCTCGGAAGGCGCCACGGCGAGTGGTTGCGGCGCCGCCGCGGCAAGCACACCTTCGTCCATGACCACACAGTAGGTGCCTGATCCGACAGGTTCCGTGCGCGCTAGCGTTGTGGGGTGAGCGGAGACGGTAGTCCGGACGGGCCGAGGGTCGAGCCCGGACAGCAGGCTGCCCGGGCACCGGTGCCGCCCGGCACCCTGCGGATCGGCACGATCCGCGGCGTCGACGTGCTGGTCCGCTCCTCCTGGCTCCTCGTGGCGGTCCTGATCGCGTTCCTGATCGCACCCCGGGTCGAGCAGGTCCAGCCCGGCCTGGGCGCGTTGAAGTACGTCGCAGGGGTCGCCTTCGCGGTGCTGCTCTACCTCTCGGTCCTGCTCCACGAGATCTCGCACGCGCTGATGGCACAACGCTACGGACTGGGCGTGCGTTCGATCAGCCTGCACTTCCTCGGCGGCGCCACCGAGATCGACTCCGAGACCCAGACCGCGGGCCAGGAGTTCAAGATCGCCGTCGTGGGTCCGCTCACCTCGATCGCCGTGGGTCTGGCAGCCCTGTTGCTGCTGCTGGTGACCCCGGACGGGTTGTTGCGGCTGGCGGTGGAGGGGCTGGCCTGGGCCAACCTCGTCGTGGGGGTGCTGAACCTCGTTCCGGGGCTGCCGCTCGACGGCGGCAGGGTGCTGCGCGCGGCTGTGTGGAGAGCCACCGGCAACATGCACCGAGGCACGATCGTGGCGGCCTGGGGCGGACGCGTGGCCGGTGCCCTCGTGCTGGCCTGGCCGTTGACCGCCAGCATCGCCTTCGGCACCACCCCCGACATCTTCGACTACGTCCTGGCCTTCGTGATCGCGTCGTTCCTCTGGACGGGCGCCACGGCATCGATCGTCAGCGCACGCGTGCGGCGGCGGCTGCCGGCGTTGAAGGCACGCCCGCTTGCCCGCCGTGTGGTCGCGGTCTCCGCCGAGGTGACCGTGGCGGAGGCGGTCCGGCTGGCACAGGAGGCGGGGGCAGGCGCCATCGTGCTGCACGGAAGTGACGACCGACTCACTTCGGTCGTGAACGAGGCGGCACTGCTCGCCGTACCCGAGACCCGACGTGCTTGGGTTCCGGTGAGCTCGGTGGCCCGCACCGTCGAGGACGGGCTCGTGCTCTCGGCCGATCTCTCCGGCGAGGACCTGGTCCGCGCCATGACCAGGACCCCCGCCGAGGAGTACGTCCTCGTCGAGTCCGACGGGACCATCTTCGGGGTGCTCACCACCGCCGACGTCGACCGAGCCTTCGAGGAGGGCGCACGCAGGTGACCGACACGACAAGAGCGACCCCGGCCGACTGGTCGGGCGTGCGCCGCGGACCACTGCAGGCCGGGGAGTGGGTGCGGCTGATCGATGCCAAGGGGCGACGGCACAACATCTGCCTGGAGGTGGGGAAGAGCTTCCACACCAACCGTGGCGGGCTCTCCCACGACGACATCATCGGTCGCGACGAGGGCTTCACCATCACCTCCACCTCGGGCGGTGAGTACCTCGTCTTCCGGCCGCTGCTGAGCGAGTTCGTCGTCTCGATGCCGCGCGGCGCCGCGGTCGTCTACCCCAAGGACGCCGCCCAGATCGTCGCCATGGCCGACATCTTCCCCGGTGCCCGTGTCGTGGAGGCCGGTGCCGGGTCGGGCGCCCTGACCTGCTCCCTGCTGCGAGCCGTCGGGCCGACCGGGCACGTGTCGTCCTTCGAGCGGCGTGAGGAGTTCGCGGACGTCGCCCGCCGCAACGTCGACCAGTTCTTCGGGGCGCCTGTGGGCGAGAGTCACCCGGCGTGGACGCTGACCGTGGGTGATCTCGTCGAGGAGCTGCCGGGGCGTGAGCAGCCCGGGAGCGTGGACCGCGTCGTGCTGGACATGCTGGCTCCGTGGGAGTGCGTGGACGTGGTGGCGGACGCCCTGGCGCCCGGGGGCATCGTGGTGGCCTACGTGGCGACCACCACCCAGCTGGGCCGCGTGGTCGAGACGCTGCGCGCGCACGGCGAGTTCACCGAGCCCCAGCCTTGGGAGACCCTGGTCCGGGACTGGCACGTCGAGGGACTGGCGGTGAGACCCGGTCACAAGATGAACGGCCACACCGGCTTCCTGGTCACGGCTCGCCGGATGGCGCCCGGCAACGCGGCCCCGGTCAAGAAGCGACGCCCCGCCCCCGGGGCCTACGGCGTGGACTACGACGGGCCCCGACCGGTAGGGCTTCCCCCGCAGGCAGGAGTCGAGAACCCGATGGACGAGACACGGCCATAACGCCTTGGCATCTCACCTCCTACGAGTAGGGTCGAAAACCAGATCCTGTCCACGGAGGTGGTTCACGTGCCTGATCCAGGTGCCGAGCAAGGACCGACCACTGCCCAGCTGCTGAACCAGGTCTCCTTCCTGGAGGCGGAGGTCGCTGACCTGCGCCGCCGACTCGCCGATGCACCGGTCAGCGCCCGGGCGCTCGACCAAAGGCTGGTGGACACCCAGCGCTCGCTCGCTGCGGTGACCTCACAGAACGAGCGTCTCGCCCAGACGCTCCGCGAGGCTCGTGACCAGATCGTGACCCTGAAGGAGGAGGTCGACCGGCTCGCCCAGCCGCCTACCGGATTCGGCACCTTCCTCAAGCGCAACGAGGACGACTCCGTCGACGTGTTCACCAGCGGGCGCAAGCTCCGGGTCAACGTCAGCCCGTCGGTCGAGCTCGACGAGCTCACCCGCGGGCAGGAGGTCATGCTCAACGAGGCCCTGAACGTCGTCGCCGCCATGCAGTTCGAAGAGGTCGGCGAGGTCGTGATGTTCAAGGAGGTGCTCGCCGACGGCGACCGGGTGCTGGTGATCGCCAACGCCGACGAGGAGCGCGTCGTACGCCTCGCAGAGCCGTTGCGCGAGATCACGTTGCGCGCCGGCGACTCGCTGCTGCTCGACGCCAAGTCCGGCTACGTCTACGAGCGGGTCCCGAAGTCCGAGGTGGAGGAGCTCGTCCTCGAGGAGGTCCCGGACATCGACTACAGCTCGATCGGCGGACTCGCCGGTCAGATCGACCAGATCCGCGACGCGGTCGAGCTGCCCTACCTGCACCCGGAGCTGTTCAAGGACTACCAGCTCAAGCCGCCCAAGGGCGTGCTCCTCTACGGCCCGCCCGGTTGCGGCAAGACGTTGATCGCCAAGGCTGTGGCCAACTCGCTGGCCAAGAAGGTCGCGGAGAAGACCGGGCAGAGCGGGCGCTCCTTCTTCTTGAACATCAAGGGGCCCGAGCTGCTCAACAAGTACGTCGGCGAGACCGAGCGGCACATTCGTCTGGTCTTCCAGCGTGCCCGCGAGAAGGCCAGCGAAGGCACCCCGGTGATCGTGTTCTTCGACGAGATGGACTCGCTGTTCCGCACCCGCGGCTCCGGGGTCTCCTCGGACGTGGAGAACACGATCGTGCCGCAGCTGCTCTCGGAGATCGACGGGGTCGAGGGTCTGGAGAACGTCCTGGTGATCGGTGCCTCGAACCGCGAGGACATGATCGATCCAGCGATCCTGCGCCCTGGCCGCCTCGATGTGAAGATCAAGATCGAGCGTCCCGACGCCGAAGCAGCCCGCGACATCTTCTCCAAGTACCTCACGGCCTCGCTGCCGCTGCACGTCGACGACCTCGCCGAGTTCGGTGGCGACAAGGACGCGTGCGTCGCAGGGATGATCCAGGCCACTGTGGAGCGGATGTACACCGAGACCGAGGAGAACCGCTTCCTCGAGGTGACCTACGCCAACGGCGACAAGGAGATCCTGTACTTCAAGGACTTCAACTCCGGCGCGATGATCCAGAACATCGTGGACCGTGCGAAGAAGATGGCCATCAAAGAGGTCATCGAGCACGACCAGCCAGGCATGCGCGTGCAGCACATGCTGCAGGCCTGCGTGGACGAGTTCAAGGAGAACGAGGACCTGCCCAACACCACCAACCCCGACGACTGGGCGCGGATCTCCGGCAAGAAGGGCGAGCGGATCGTCTTCATCCGCACGCTCATCACCGGCAAGCAGGGCACCGAGCCGGGCCGCTCGATCGACACCGTCGCGAACACCGGTCAGTACCTCTGAGCGGTCGATCGAGCACGACGAAGGGCGCCGACCGGTTGGTCGGCGCCCTTCGTCGTCTACGACCATCACTGGCCCGATCGGCTGCCGGGCCTGATCAGTCCTCGTCCATGTACTTGTAGATGCCCCGCCCGAAGGTGGGCTGCTCGGGCACGGACGACAGCATTCGTGCACCCGCGCGTCCGCCGTACGCGGGTGAGCGGGAGGACTTCTGGTTCCAGGTCCTGTCGAAGACACGCAAGTAGGGGTTGACCCACCAGGAACCGTCGAGCTGCTGCATCTGCTCGTCGCAGTCGTAGGCGAAGTCGCTCCAGTTCGACGATCCGGTGAGCACGGTGTAGGTGCCGCCCGGCCGGCGTAGTGGCCACCGATCGCCATCCACTTGCTGTGGTTGTACTTGACGATCTCGCCACGGCGGTTCTTGATCACCGACTGCTTCATCGGGATCGGACCGCGCCCCGATCCGGGGACCGCAGGATCTGGAGCACCGATCGGCTGGTCACCGAGTAGATGATCCTGATGTTGCAGCCGGCGTTCCACAGGCTGCGCAGCTTCTTGGCGATGGCGTTGCCGCGGTTGTCGTAGAAGCGCGTACTGGATGATCCGGATCCGGGTGCGTCCGCCGATCCCAGCCGATCCCGCCCCGCCGCACTGCACGTTGTCCAGGGCCTGCAGCACCGGGTCACGGCAGGGACTGCCCCGGGGGAAGAAGATGCTCCGCACGCCGCTGCGTGCGGTGTGCGGTCCGGTATCGCTGCCCGACTTCTGGGCCGACTCGTTGAAGACGGTGAGGAACTCGTTGTAGACGTCGGCCTCGCCAGTCACCGTTGCCTGGTTCCACTGGCCCTTGTAGGCGAACGCGGTGAGGTTCATCGACGTCTGGACGACGATGTTGCGGTAGTGGCGGCTGCCCACGTCGTTGAACAGGAAGTACTTGGAGTGCGGCGTCCCGGCAGCTGCCCCGACAGGCCCCGCGGCACTGCTGGGTGAAGCTTCCGAGGTGCCCGTTGCGCTCAGCGCGTGGACGCCGGGGTAGGCCGCCCAGTGCGCGCCCGGAGGGACTTCCACGGCTTGTAGCGTTCGTTCGCGGTTGATGCCCTCAGCGGCGATCACCTGGACGATGACGCCGCGGTTGCTTGGCCCGCACCAGGGCGTCGCGGATGCCCCAGTCGTTGAACGACCAGGTAGTCATCCGGATGGAGCCACGTCGCGTCTCATTCCGCGGGGGCTTCGGCGTGCACGTGACGTCAGGCTCGACCGGTGCTGGCTCGACCGGGGCAGGCTCGACCGGGTCCGCCGGAGGCGGGGGCGGGGGCGGGCACGTCGTCCCCGGGATGGTGACGGTGTAGGCACCCCAGGTGCTGTTGATCATGTTCAGCACGCGGTTGCGGATCTGCACCTGCTCACGCTTGCCGGCGTTGGGGAAGCTGAAGTACGAGCCGCGCCACATGGGGCTGTTTGCCGGGGGCGACCGGACGGCGGCCGCAACGGGGTTCAGCTGCGCCTCCTGGGGCACTTGCCCAGGGCGCTCGGCGCCGAGCCCCACGAGAGCGATCAGACACGCGAGGACCGTGAAGCGCGCGAGGAAGTGAGCCAATTGACGAAAATGCATGTACGTCCCCGCAACCCTTGAACAGGCCCCAAAATGAATCGCACAGGCATTGTGCGCACCGAAATCTAACACGGCGCAGGCACCATTTCGGGCGGTTGGCCAGCCCCATGGCGAAGTTGCCGACCTGCGAGGTCCTAGCCACCGTACGGGACCCAGGTAGTCGGTACTCACCTTTTCCGAACGCGATCTCCCCGGGCATGCTCGCGAGCCCCGGGGGCCGCGAGGCGTTCCTGCCGGGCCTCCTCGAGGTCCGCTGCCGCCAGGTCTTGGTCGAAGTTGCCGCAGATACTGGCGAGCCGGTGCCGTAGCCGTTGATCTGCTGCATCTGCTCGTCGGAGCCGAGAAGGCCACGTTGCTCCAGTTGGCGGAGCCGCTGAAGCTGAGCCAGCTGCCCGTCGAGCTGCCCCAGTTGCCGGTGATGACCATGCTCTTGCTGTGGTTGTACTTGACGATCTGACCCCTGCGGTTGCGGATCACCGACTGCTTCATCGGGATGGGGCCGCGGCCGGACCGGTGCCGCAGGATGTCGAGCACGGGCTTGGTGGCCAGTGAGTAGATGATCCGCACGTCGCAGCCGGCGTTCCACAGGCTGCGCAGCTTCTTGGACAGCCACAGCCCCCGGGTGTCGTAGATGGCGTAGTTGATCACGCGGATCCTGGTGCGGCCGGAGCGGGTGCCGCTCGAGGTGGCGCCGGTGCAGCGCGTCTGGTTGAGCGTCTGCATCACCGGGTCGATGGCCGACGTGGCGCCGGGCAACGGGAAGAAGATGCTCGAGAACGGCCCGACGACGTAGTTGCGGTACGGCGAGGCGCTGGGGCGGTTGAGCCGCGCCTCGCGGAACACCTGCATGAACGCCGTCGTAGATCGAGGAGCTGCGGATGACCTGGGCGTGGTTCCACTGGCCGGTGAAGGCGAACCGGGTGAGGTTCATCGAGGACTGCACGGTGATGTGGCGCAGGTGCTGGCTGCCGACGTTGTCGAACAGGAAGTACTTCGCGTGCGGCGTGCCACCGCGACCCCGGCAGGATCCGCGGCACTCCCGGGCGAAGCTCACCTCTCGCTCGACCCCGCGACACCCGGACTTGTAGGAGCGCTGGCCCAGCTGCCGCTTGAGCCACTTCCACGGGCGGTACTTCCGGTTGGGACCGTAGGCCGCCATCACCTGCACGCTGACTCCGCGCTTGTGGGCGGCCTACAGGGCCTCGGCCATGGTCATGTCGTTGAAGGACCAGGTGGCGATCCGGATGGTGCCGTTGCGTCGCCACCGGCAAGCGGTTCGCGTCGCGGGGCCCACCCCAGACGCTCTGCACCGTGAGCAGCACTCGGTTGCGGATCGCGACCTTCGCACTCTTTCCCCTGTTGGGGAAGGAGAAGTACGGTCCCGGGAGGGATGGCGTAGTTGCGCGGCGGCTGGCCGGTGACGGCTTCGCGACCGCGATGGCCGGCTGGACTGGACTGGCCGCCGGGGTGACGAGGTGGCTTGGGCCGCTGCGGTGACGCTCAGCATGCTGGCGACCAGCGCGAGCGCCGTCACCAGGGCCGAGGTGTGACGCGTGAACAAGAGAATTCCCCCAACGAGTTGGTGGCCTGGACGCCCTGCTTCGAGGCCCCGGCAACCTAACACGCGTCCGGCTTGCCACCCGGGAACCTGGTGTCGCCCCGGTCTAGCCCGACCCTCACCCCCGTACGGTGGAGCAGTGAGCGTTCGCAGGGTCATGGGGACCGAGACAGAGTTCGGCATCTCGGTGCAGGGACACCCGCACGCCAACCCGATGGTCGCCAGCACCAGGCTCGTCAACGCCTACGCCACCGCCACGCTGAAGGCACGTCGGGCACGCTGGGACTTCGAGGAGGAGTCGCCGCTGCGTGACGCGCGCGGATTCGACATGTCCCGGGACGTCGCCGACGCCAGCCAGCTCACCGACGAGGACCTCGGCCTGGCCAACGTGATCCTGACCAACGGCGCCCGGCTCTACGTCGACCACGCCCACCCCGAGTACTCGACTCCGGAGTGCACCTCTCCGATCGACATCGTCCGGTGGGACAAGGCGGGGGAGCAGATCGCCCTCGATGCGTGTCGGTTCGCCTCGGTGAGCGGCGAGGGGGACCTGGTCCTGTACAAGAACAACACCGACAACAAGGGCGCGTCGTACGGCGCCCACGAGAACTACCTGGTGCGTCGTTCCACGCCGTTCGGGGACATCGTGCGGCACCTCATTCCCTTCTTCGTCAGCCGCCAGGTCGTCTGCGGCGCTGGCCGGGTGGGCCTTGGCCAGGACGGTCATGGGGAGGGCTTCCAGATCAGCCAGCGAGCCGACTACTTCGAGGTCGAGGTGGGACTCGAGACGACCCTGAAGCGGCCGATCATCAACACCCGCGACGAGCCGCACGCCGACCCCGAGAAGTACCGACGCCTGCACGTCATCCTCGGCGACGCCAACCTCTCGGAGATCTCCACCTACCTCAAGGTGGGCACCACGGCACTCGTCCTCACGATGATCGAGGAGCGGTTCCTCACCGCAGACCTGTCCGTGTCCCGGCCGGTGTCCTCGTTGAAGCAGGTCTCACACGACGCGACCCTGAGCCAGCTCCTCGAAGTCGGGGAGGGCCGCAAGATGACCGCGGTCGAGCTGCAGTGGGAGTACTTCCACCAGGTGCAGCGTTTCATCACCGAGCGCCGCGGAGGTGAGACCGACGACCAGACCAAGGACGTGCTCGCGCGGTGGGAGTCTGTGCTCACCCGGCTCGAACGCGACCCGTTCGAGTGCGCCGACGAGCTCGACTGGGTGGCCAAGCTCAAGCTGCTCACCTCCTACCGCGACCGCGACGGACTCGAGTGGTCCGATGCCAAGCTGCACCTGATCGACCTGCAGTACGCCGACCTGCGCCCCGAGAAGGGGCTGTACCACCGTCTGCTCAAGCTGGGGCGGATGAAGCGTTTGGTCGACGACTCGTGCGTCGAGCACGCCATGCACGAGCCACCCGAGGACACCCGCGCCTACTTCCGGGGCCGCTGCCTGAGCAAGTACGCCGACAACATTGCCGCCGCGTCCTGGGACTCGGTCATCTTCGACCTGCCCGGTCACGAGTCGCTGCAGCGCGTGCCCACGATCGACCCGCTGCGGGGCAGCAAGGCGCACGTGGGCGCCCTGCTCGACCAGCACGACACCGCCATCGGGTTGTTCGAGGCGTTGACCCGGCGCTGAGGCCGCTCAGTCCTCGTCGAGGTAGCGGTAGATCCCGCGGCCGAAGGTCGGCTCCTCCTGCGGGGTCGCCGCCAGGTGCGGGTCGAGGTAGCCGCCCAGGATCCCGTCACGCGACGGGGGCACGGGCATCGTGCGACCGAAGACACTGACCCGACCGAACAACGGCCGACGCGAAGTTTGCTGCCGCCAGGTCTTCTTGAACGCGGCGACGTGTCGCAGGGTCTCGGTGCGGCTGGAGATGCGCTGCATCTGCTCGTCGCTGCCGAAGGCGAGGTTCGCCCAGTTGGCCGAGCCGCTCATCGTGACGTACGCCGCCGGAGACTTGTCCCAGTGGCCGACGACGCTCATCCACTTGCTGTGGTTGTAGCGCCAGATGTTGCCGGCGCCGTCCCGGATCACCGACTGCCTCATCGGGATCGGTCCGCGGCCCGTGCGATCACGCAGGATGCGCAGGACCGGGCGACTGCTGACCGAGTAGATGATCCGGACGCTGCAGCCGGCCTGCCACAGCGAGCGCAGCTTCTTGGCGATCCACACACCCCTGGTGTCGTAGATGGCGTACTGGATGACGCGAATCCGCGTCCGACCGTTGCCGGCGGTCGTGGCACCCGTGCACTTCACCGCGTTGAGGAAGTGCATGACCGGGTCCAGTGCCGGTGGGGCCTTCGGGCGAGGGAAGAAGTAGTTGACGACCGGGCCGAAGATGGCCGGACGTGGTACGGCCTTGCCACCGCGACCGCGACGGCCTTCTGCCGGAAGATCGCGAGGAAGTCGCGGTAGACCTTCGCCGACTGCATGGCCTGGGCCTGGTTCCACTGCCCGCGGTAAGCCTTCTCGGTCAGGTTCATGGAGGTCTGCACGACGATGTGGCGCTGATGCGTGGCGCCCACGTTGTCGAACAGGAAGTACTTGGAGTGCGCCGTCCCACCGGGGCCGCGGCAGGACCCCTTGCAGTGACGGGCGAAGCTGGACATCTCCCGGGTCGCCGGGTAGCCGGGCAGGTAGAGCCGGGCACGCAGTCGCTTGCGCAGCCAGCGCCAGGCATCGTGCTTCTTGTTGGCCCCCTTGGCCACCACCACCTGGACACTCACCCCGCGCTTGTGGGCAGCCCACAGAGCCTTGGCCATGCCCATGTCGTCGAAGGACCAGACGGCGATCCGGATGCTGCCGTTGCTCGGCCACGCGGTGCCCATGGAGTTCCGGGGCCCACCCCAGACGCTCTGGATCGTGTGGAGGAGCCGCTTGCGGATGGCCTCCCGTTCCCTCTTGCTGCGGTTCGGGTAGCTGAAGTAGCTCGTCGGCGGGATCGCGTAGTTGCGTCGCGGCTGCCCGGGGACGGCCGTGGGCTTCGGCTTCTTGGCTTTTTTGGCCTTCTTGCCTTTTTTCCCCTTGTTGCCCTTCTTCCCCTTCTTCGCGGGGGCGCTGGCAGGGATCGAGCCGGCCAGTGCCGGCGAGGCCACCGCGCCACGCTGACCCGCAGCGGGGCGCGCGGCCGTCGCGGTCCCCGTGAGCGGCAACAGGACGGCCACCAGGGCGAGCGACAGCGCGAGCACGGCCACGCAGACCGGCGCCCGAGATGCGCGTGTACGACAGGGTGCGGAGTGGTCCGGTCTGCCAACGGGGAAGACCTTGAGCAGGAGGGACATCGTTCCTCTTCAAGTGCTGACTGCGGGTCTGACTCATGGCACCACGGATCTGTCCGCCTTTGTGGGAGGCAAGCCGGGGCGGTCCATGCGCCGGTGTGTTTGGTGATGCCGTCTGTCCGGACTGGATAGGGTCGTGGCAACGACGTAAGAGGAGGTCGCGATGGCGCAGGAGCAGAAGCAACCGCGCAAGTCCCATGACGAGGAGGAGCCGGCAGAGGGTGCCCCCGCACCGGCAGATGTCGCCTCCGAGCGCAAGGAACAGCTCGACGAGGACATCGACGCGATCCTCGAGGACATCGACGACGTGCTCGAGACCAACGCCGAGGACTTCGTGAAGTCGTTCATCCAGAAGGGTGGGCAGTGACCCTCCATGAGTGACGCACGCCTGCCCGACGCCTTCCTGACCCCGGGGACGTCCTCGTTCGCCGAGTTCGTGGGTGCCGTGTCACCCGAGCTGCTGCCCTCCAGGCGGGTGCTCCCGGCCGGGGACGCCGCGGCGCTGGCACCGCACGCCACGACGATCGTGGCGGCCACCTTCCCGGGCGGGGTCGTGATGGCCGGCGACCGCCGCGCGACGATGGGCAACATCATCGCCCAGCGCGACATCGAGAAGGTGTTCCCGACAGACGAGTTCTCGATGGTCGGCATCGCAGGGAGCGCCGGCCTGGCGGTCGAGATGGTGCGCCTGTTCCAGACCGAGCTCGAGCACTACGAGAAGATCGAGGGCACCACCTTGTCGATCGACGGCAAGGCGAACCGGCTCTCGGCGCTGATCCGCGGCAACCTCGCCATGGCGATGCAGGGGCTGGCCGTGGTCCCTCTCTTCGCCGGTTACGACCTGGTCGCGGACCAGGGCCGGATCTTCTCCTACGACGTCACCGGTGGTCGGTACGAGGAGACCGCGTTCCACTCAGTCGGCTCCGGGTCGGTCTTCGCGCGGGGTTCGCTGAAGAAGCTCTACCGCGACGACCTCGACCAGGACCAGTGCGTCACGGCACTCGTGCAGGCGCTCTACGACGCTGCTGACGACGATTCCGCGACCGGCGGCCCGGACCTGACTCGGCGCATCTTCCCGGTGGTCAGCGTGATCACGCCCTCCGGCCACGTCCGGCTCTCCCAGCAGCACGTCGCCGAGATCGCTGACCGGGTCGTTGCGGCGCGGTTGCAGCGACCCGACGGCCCTGCAGCCCCCCTCACCTAGGAGCACCTGACCGATGAGCATGCCGTTCTACGTCTCGCCCGAGCAGCTGATGAAGGACCGGGCCGACTTCGCGCGCAAGGGGATCGCTCGCGGCCGATCTGTCGCGGTGGTGCGCTACACCGACGGCGTGCTCTTCGTCTCGGAGAACCCCTCCGCGGCCCTGCACAAGATCAGTGAGATCTATGACCGGATCGCGTTCGCCGCAGTGGGCCGCTACAACGAGTTCGAGAACCTGCGAATCGCGGGAGTGAGACTGGCCGACATGCGTGGCTATTCCTACGACCGACGCGACGTCACCGGGCGCGGCTTGGCGAACGCCTACGCCCAGACGCTCGGCACGATCTTCTCCAGCGGCGGCGAGAAGCCCTACGAGATCGAGATCTTCGTCGCCGAGGTCGGCGACACGGCTGAGGATGACCAGATCTTCCGGCTCACCTTCGACGGACAGGTCGTCGAGGAGCACGACTTCGCGGTGATGGGCGGCGCCGCGGAGTCGGTGACCACCTACCTCCAGGAGCGCTACCGTGCCGGGCTGTCGCGCGACGAGGCACTCGCACTGACAGCGGCTGCCCTGGGCCACAGTGACAGCGGACACCGCACCATCGCCGCGCGCGACCTCGAGGCCGCGGTCCTGGACCGCACCCGCACCCAGGAGCGCAAGTTCCGGCGCCTGCCACTCGCCGAGCTCGACCGGCTGGTGGAAGAGCCTGAGCCCGCGGTGCCGGGAGCCGGGAACGCTGCCGGGCCCGGGACCGGCGACGGTGCCCCCACCTCACCAGATGACGAACCTCCCGTCGCGCCCTGACCCGTTCTCCCCACCTGCCCCATAGTGTGTTCACGTGGACCGGCGAATCTTCGGCATCGAGAACGAGTACGGCGTCACGTGCACGTTCAAGGGCCAGCGGCGCCTGTCCCCGGATGAGGTGGCGCGCTACCTGTTCCGCAAGGTCGTGAGCTGGGGCCGCAGCAGCAACGTGTTCCTGGCCAACGGAGCCAGGCTCTACCTCGACGTGGGCAGTCACCCGGAGTACGCCACCCCCGAGTGTGACGACATCGTCGACCTGGTCACCCACGACAAGGCGGGCGAGCGGGTCCTGGAGGGCCTCCTGGTCGACGCAGAGCGGCGCTTGCGCGATGAGGGCATCTCGGGCGACATCTACCTGTTCAAGAACAACACCGACAGTGCCGGCAACTCCTACGGCTGTCACGAGAACTACCTGGTCAGCCGGCACGGCGAGTTCAGCAAGCTCGCCGACGTGCTGATCCCGTTCCTGGTGACCCGGCAGATCATCTGCGGCGCCGGCAAGGTGACCCAGACGCCGCGCGGCGCGTCGTACTCGGTGAGCCAGCGGGCCGAGCACATCTGGGAGGGCGTCTCCAGCGCCACCACGCGCTCGCGACCCATCATCAACACGCGCGACGAGCCGCACGCGGACGCGGAGCGCTTCCGCCGGCTGCACGTGATCGTCGGTGACTCCAACATGAGCGAGACCACCACGATGCTCAAGGTGGCCAGCTGCGACCTCGTGCTGAGGATGATCGAGGAGGGCGTGGTGATGCGCGACCTCACCATGGAGAACCCCATCCGCGCGATTCGCGAGATCTCCCACGACATGTCCGGTCGACGCAAGGTCCGGCTGGCCAACGGCCGCGAGGCCAGCGTGCTCGACATCCAAGGTGAGTACCTCTCGCGGGTCCGGGACTTCGTCGACCGGCGCGAGCTGCACACACCGGTCATCGAGCAGTCCCTCGACCTGTGGGAACGCGGCCTCAAGGCCGTCGACTCCGGCGATCTCTCCCTCGTCGAGCGCGAGATCGACTGGGTGATCAAGTGGAAGCTGATCGACCGGTACCGCGCCAAGCACGGCCTGCCCCTGGGGCATCCGCGCGTCGCACAGCTCGACCTGGCCTACCACGACATCCATCGCGAACGCGGGCTGTACTACCTCCTGGAGAAGCGCGGCGCCGTCAAGCGGGTCACCGACGACCTGGCCATCTTCCGGGCCAAGTCGGTGCCGCCCCAGACCACCCGTGCCCGCCTCCGAGGCAGCTTCATCAAACGGGCCCAGGAGCGACGCCGCGACTTCACCGTCGACTGGGTCCACCTCAAGCTGAACGACCAGGCCCAGCGCACGGTCTTGTGCAAGGACCCGTTCCGCTCGCACGACGAGCGAGTGGAACGACTCATCGAGGGCATGTGAACCGGTTCCCACGACTGGCCGCACGACTGGCCGCGGCCTTGCTGCTCGCCATCGCCGCAGCCGCCTGCGGCTCGGACGACGAGCCCGGCAAGGGCACCACGGTGCGTGACCGGATCAGCGTCGAGGGTGCGTTCGGGGAGCCGCCGAAGCTGGACATCCAGAGTCCGCTGGAGATACCGGAGAGCACCTCGTGGACGCTGGAGACCGGTGCCGGTGACAAGGTGAGCGCCACCTCGACCGCGATCCTGCAGCTGACCCTGGCGGACGGACGCACCGGCAAGACAGCGATCTCCACCCACGACGAAGGGCAGCGTCCGCTCGAGGTACGCCTGGGGCAGGACGTGTTCCCCTCCCTGGCGCAGGCGCTCGTTGGCAAGTCGGCGGACAGCCGGATCGTGGTCGCCTCCACCGCGGACGACGCGTACGGCGACGCCGGTGCTCCGCAGGTCGGCATCGAGTCGGGCGACCCGGTGGTGATGGTCGTCGACATCTTGTCCACCGATCCCACGTCCGTGCTCGACGGGCCCACGGGCGACGCGCTCCCGGCGCCGGCCACGGCCCCCACCCTGGTGGAGAAGGACGACCTTCCCGTGGGGTTCGACTTCGCCAAGCTGCGCAAGGGCAAGAAGCTCGTCGTCGTACCGCTGCGTGCAGGCACCGGGCCGGTCATCGCGAACCCCGACCGGGTGACCGTTGACTACCTCGGGTCCGTCTGGGGGGCCGAGAAGCCGTTCAGCGAGACCTTCACCAGCGAGCCGGCGACGGTGACCATCGGGCTCTCCAGCGTGATCAAGGCATGGGACGCGGGCCTGGCGGGGCAGAAGGAGGGCGCTCGGGTGCTGCTCATCTGCCCGCCCGACCTCGCCTACGGCGCCACGGCCCAACCCGACATCCCGGCGAACTCGACCCTCGTCTTCGTGGTCGACGTGCTCGGCGTCGGCTGAGCCCCGCGAGAGGAGTGCTGTGTCCGCGGCCAAGTCAGAACGCCTGCTGAACCTCGTCATCCTGCTGCTGGTGGCGCGCAACTACACGACCAAGGAGCAGATCCGCTCGTTGATGGAGCCCTACCGGGCCAGCAGCGACGAGGCCTTCGACCGCATGTTCGAGCGCGACAAGGACGACCTGAGAGCACTCGGCATCCCTCTCGAGACCGGGTTCGTCGACAAGTTCTTCGAGGACGAGCAGGGCTACCGGATCAAACGGGATGCCTTCGAGCTCCCGGCGATCGACTTCACCGCCGACGAGGTGGCGGTGCTCGGACTTGCGGCACGCGTCTGGCAGCACGCGGGACTGGCCGCGGCCACCTCGGACGCGCTGGTGAAGCTCAAGGCGGCCGGACTCAGCTTCGACGTGGAACAGCTCGACCAGGTGCAGCCCACACTGGCCGCGGAGGAGCCCGCGTTCGAGGCGATGTGGCAGGCAACGGTGCACCGCACACCGGTCCAGTTCGACTACCGGCGAGCAGGGCAGGCGAGCGCCGCGACCCGGCACCTGCAGCCCTGGGGGGTGATCACCACGCAGGGACGCTGGTACGTCGCCGGTCTCGACACCGACCGACAGGAACCGCGGATGTTCCGGCTCAGCAGAATCGACTCCGACGTGGTGCCGACCGGCCCGTCAGGTGCCTTCTCCGTCCCCGAGGGCACCGACCTGCGCGAGCTCTCGCAGCGTCTCGCCCCGCCGCGTCCCGACCGGAGCGCGGTCGTCCTGGCCCGCGCAGGCGCGGCGAACGGGCTGCGTCGACGTGCCGAGGTGCGGGAGGTCGAGGTGACCGGGCCGGACGGTTCGCCCCAGTGGGACCGGCTCGACGTTCCCTACGGATCCGAGTCCGACCTGGTCAACGAGATCCTGGAGTACGCCGACGCGGTGGTCGTCGAGACCCCCGAGGCGCTTCGCACCGGCGTCCGGGAGCGGCTCGTCGCCATCGTCACGGCGGCTGCGCGATGAGCGGCGCCCGTCAGCAGGTCTCCCGTCTGCTCGCACTGGTGCCCTACCTGCAGAGCCGCGCGGACGTCTCACTGACTCAAGTGGCCGCCGACTTCGCGGTGCCTCCGGCCCAGATCATCAGCGACCTCAAGGTGCTGTGGATGTGCGGCCTCCCGGGTCTCACCCCCGACAAGATGATCGAGGTGGACTTCGAGGCCATCGAGGACGACCCCGACGGCGTCGTGCGCATCGACAACGCCGACTTCCTGGGACGCCCGGTGCGTCTGGGCAGCTCCGAGGCATCGGCGCTGATCGTGGCCCTGCGGGCCTTGCGGGAGGGCAGCCCGGAGGCCTCCCACGAGGTGATCGAGCGCTGTCTGGCCAAGCTCGAGGATGCCGCCGCGACTGGGACTGGGACGGCACCTCCCCGGGTGGAGGTGCACCTCGCGCGCTCACAGCTCGCCGCGAGCCACGCGGCCTCGCTGCGGGACGCGATCGAGTCCGACCGCCAGGCCCGGCTGGACTACTACGTACCGACGAGGGACGAGACCACCCGACGCACGGTGGACCCGGTGGCACTGCTGAGCCGGGACGGTCACGACTACCTGGACGCCTGGTGCCACCTCGCCCAGGCACGCCGGCTGTTCCGGCTCGACAGGCTGCACGCGGTCGAGGTGGTCGACGCGCCGCGGCAGGAGCGTGAGCTGAGTCCCCGAGACCTCTCGGCGGGCCTCTTCGAGCCGGGGCCGGACGACGTACCGGCCGAGGTGGTGCTGGAGCGGCACGCTCGCTGGGTCGCCGACTACTACCCGGTCGACAGCACCGAGGAGCTGGGCCAGGGGCGCCTGCTCACTCGCCTGCACGTCAGTGATCCACGCTGGCTGGTGCGTCTCGCGCTGCGGCTGGCCCCAGCCGTCACCGTGACCACCCCCACGGCGCTGCGGGACCAGGTCGTCAGCCGTGCCGAGGCGGCCCTGGCCCTCTACGACAGCGACAACTGAGCGGCGACCGGGTGGCGACACGGCGGTACGGCTGCTGCCCGGGGGGTGACCACGTAACATGGCGAACATGACCCATCTGCTCGTCAGCCCGCTCGCGCTGGGAATCGGCCCCACCGAGCTGATCATCATCTTCGCGGTGCTGGTGCTCCTGTTCGGGGCCAAGAAGCTGCCGGAGCTCGCCCGCGGAAGCGGACGGGCACTGCGCATCTTCAAGGCCGAGACCAAGGGCCTGATCGACGACGATGACGAGGACGCCAAGACCCTGGAGCAGCGGGAGATCGACGACCGCAACCACGCGTCCGGTCAGACCGAGCCCCGGGTACCGCCGCGGTCGGACGACCCGGGCGCGCCCGGCGCCCGCTGACGACAGCGCGACACAGCTGTGTCCCTCGGCGGCGTCGTTGAGCTGTTCCGCGGCCGCCCCCGCGACCCGGTGGGCGAGGGCGGACGGATGTCGCTCGGTGACCACTTCCGCGAGCTCCGTGCCCGCGTCATGCGGATCATGCTCTACCTGGTCACCGCGACCATCGTGGCGCTGTTCTTCTACGACCTGCTCTTCCAGCTGATCTTCGAGCCCTACAACCAGGCTCGCGAGCAGCTGGGCGAGGACACGGTCACTCGGGCGGTCATCTCCGGGGTCGGCAGCCCCCTGCTGTTGCAGCTGAAGCTGTGCGCCATCGCCGGCGTCGTGGCCACCTCGCCGTTGTGGCTCTACGAGCTCTGGTCCTTCGTGATGCCGGGTCTGCACCGCCACGAGCGCATGTGGACCCGCGTGTTCGCCCTGACGGCCGGTCCGTTGTTCATCGCCGGCGTGGCCGCCGGCTACTACGTGCTGCCCAAGGGAATCGCGACCCTGATCAGCTTCACCCCGGGCGGCTTGGAGCAGCTCACCGAGTTCGGCGACTTCTTCTCCTTCGTCACCCGGATGCTCCTGGTCTTCGGCGTGGCCTTCGAGATCCCGCTGTTCGTGGTGATGCTCAACCTCGCCGGGGTGATCTCCGGCAAGTCCATCGGAGCCCACCGTCCCTGGATCATCATGGGCACCCTCGTCTTCGCCGCGGTGGCCACCCCTTCGACCGACCCGTTCTCGATGCTGATGCTGGCGATCCCGATGATGCTGTTGATCTTCGTCTCGGAGATCATCGCGCGGATCGTCGACCGCAGGCGGGCCCGCACCGCCGGAGAGGACCTCGACGACGACGTCGCTTCGCCGCTGTAGCTCCCGACCTGCTGTTCCCGCCGAAGATAGGGTCTCCCCGTGCCCACCGAGATCGCGTTGCTCACCAACCCCACCTCCGGCAAGGGCAGGGGCGCCCGCACGGTCACCGAGGTGCTTCCGCGACTTCGTGACGCCGGCTTCGTCGTACGCAACCTCGTGGGGCGCGACGCCGACGAGGCGCTGGACCTGGCGCACGGGTGCGTGGCGGACGGAGTGGAGAGCCTGGTCGTGGTCGGTGGCGACGGCATGGTCCACCTCGCGATCCAGGCACTGGCCAACACCGAGACGCGTCTCGGACTGATCCCGGCAGGCACCGGCAACGACGTGGCGCGCTACTTCGACCTGCCGCGCAAGGACACGGCTGCGGCGATCGACGTCGTGATCGGTCAGAAGGAACGTCGGATCGACCTCGCCAAAGCCGGATCGACCTACTACGCGACGGTGCTCGCCGCCGGGTTCGATGCGGTGGTCACCGAACGCGCCAACCAGATGACGTGGCCCAGGGGGCAGATGCGCTACAACCTCGCCACCCTGGCCGAGCTACGCACCTTCAAGCCGATCTCCTACGTCGTGGACCTGGACGGGGAGCAGCAGCGCTTCGACGCGATGATGGTAGCGGTCGGCAACGGCCCCTCGTTCGGTGGCGGACTGCGGATCACCGAGGGCGCCGTCCTCGACGACGGGCTGCTGGACGTGGTCGTCATCCGGCCGATGACCAAGCCCGAGCTGGTCCGCACCTACCCCAAGCTGTTCAAGGGCACCCACGTCCACCACCCCGACTACCGCCACCACCTCGTCAAGAAGATCACCATCGCGGCCCCCGGCATCACGGCGTACGCCGACGGCGAGCGGATCGGACCACTTCCGCTCACCGTCGAGGTCGCTCCGCTGGCCCTACGCGTCCTGGTGCCCTGACGATGTCCGCGAACTCAGACCCGTCGGCCGACCTCAGCCCGGCTCAGCGTTACGCACGCTCACGACGCAACCGGCAGTACCCGCAGCTCGCCGACTTCTCCTCGCGTCAGGAGTTCGCCCTCGACGACTTCCAGGTGCGCGCCTGCCAGGAGCTCGAGGACGGCCGCTCGGTGCTGGTGGCGGCGCCCACCGGGTCCGGCAAGACGATCGTGGGGGAGTTCGCCGTACACCTGGCGCTCGCGGGCGGCCGCAAGGCGTTCTACACCACCCCGATCAAGGCGCTGTCGAACCAGAAGTTCAACGACCTCTCGCGTCGGTACGGCGCGGAGAACGTCGGCCTGCTGACCGGCGACAACAGCATCAACGGCGAGGCCCCGGTCGTCGTGATGACCACCGAGGTGCTGCGCAACATGCTCTACGCGGGATCCCGCACGCTGACCGGCCTGGGGTTCGTGGTGATGGACGAGGTGCACTACCTCGCCGACCGGATGCGGGGCGCAGTCTGGGAGGAAGTGATCATCCACCTCCCTGAGTCGGTCGCGCTCGCGTCGCTGTCGGCAACGGTGAGCAACGCCGAGGAGTTCGGCGAGTGGCTGGGCACGGTCCGGGGGGAGACCACCACGATCGTGGAGGAGCGCCGACCGGTGCCGCTCTACCAGCACGTGGTGGTGGGGCGGCGGATGTTCGACCTGTTCGCCGACGAGACCGGCACCGATCCCGCCGACTATGACGCGGGCCAGCGGGAGCCGAAGGTCAACCCTGAGCTGGTGCGAGTGGCCCGCGACGACTGGGCACGTGGACGGATGAAGGACCGGCGCCCCGCCCGCGGTGGCAACCGGCCCAACAAGGGCCCGGGGAACACGAGGTCTTCATGGACGCCGAGCCGCAGCGACGTGGTCGCGCAGCTCGACCGCGCCGGGCTGCTGCCGGCGATCGTGTTCATCTTCAGCCGCGTCGGTTGTGACGCGGCCGTCCAACAGTGTCTCAACGCCAACCTCAAGCTCACCTCGCCCACCGAGCGGGACGAGATCTTCGCCTTCGTGCAGGAGCGGTGCTCCAACATCCCGGAGGAGGACCTCCAGGCGCTCGGCTACCACGAGTTCCTCGACGGGCTCACCCGTGGGATCGCCGCCCACCACGCCGGGATGCTGCCGAAGTTCAAGGAGTGCGTCGAGGAGCTGTTCCTGCGGGGCCTGTGCCGGGTGGTGTTCGCGACCGAGACCCTGGCGCTCGGGATCAACATGCCGGCGCGCTCGGTGGTCATCGAGAAGCTCTCCAAGTGGAACGGCGAGACCCACGCCGACATCACACCGGGGGAGTACACCCAGCTGACCGGCCGCGCCGGGCGCCGCGGCATCGACGTGGAGGGGCACGGTGTCGTGCTCTGGCAGCAGGGCTTCGACCCCAAGGCGGTCGCCGGTCTCGCCTCGACCCGCACCTACCCGCTCAAGTCGTCCTTCCGCCCGTCGTACAACATGGCGGTGAACCTGGTGCACCAGTTCGGCCGCGAGCGCGCCCGAGAGCTGCTGGAGTCCTCCTTCGCCCAGTTCCAGGCCGACAAGGCCGTGGTGGGACTGGCCAGGCAGCTGCGCAAGAGCGAGGACGCGCTGGACGGTTACGCGTCCGCGGCTGCCTGCCACCTCGGCGACTTCATGGAGTACGCCGGGCTGCGGCAGCAGCTCACCGACACCGAGAAGAACCTCGCCAAGTCCCGCCGCTTCGACCGACGCCAGGAGGTCATCGACTCGTTGGAGTCGTTGCGTCCCGGTGACGTGATCGAGGTCCCGGCGGGCCGCTTCTCCGGGATGGCCGTGGTGCTGGACCCGGGCAGTCGCGCCGACCGGGAGGGCCCGCGCCCCTACGTGCTCACCGCAGACCGGCACGCCCGGCGCCTGAGCCTGGCCGACTTCCCGACGCCGGTCGCATCCTTCACGCGGGTGAAGATCCCGAAGAACTTCAACGGCCGCAACCCCCAGGCGCGCCGCGACCTGGCCTCGACCCTGCGCAACCGGACCCATGACCTGACGCCCCCGCCTCCGCACAAGCGCGGCGGCCGCAGCCGCAACGACCACAGCCCGGCCGAGGACCGCCGCATCGAGGAGCTCCGCCAGCAGCTGCGCGCCCACGCGTGCCACGACTGCCCGGACCGCGAGGACCACGCCCGCTGGTCCGAACGCTGGTACAAGCTCGACCGCGACTCCCGCACGCTCAAACGGCGCATCGAGCAGCGCACCAACACCATCGCCCGGCAGTTCGACCGGGTCTGCGAGGTGCTCACGGCGCTGGGATACCTCGAGGGCTCGGGCGGTGAGTCCAAGGTCTCCGACCGGGGCCGGACGCTGATGCGGATCTACAACGAGATGGACCTGCTCACCGCCGAGTCGTTGCGAGCCGGTCTGTGGGACGGCCTGGACGCCTCGGGCCTGGCCGCGGTGCTGTCCACGCTGGTCTATGAGTCCAGGCGGCCCGACGACGCGGTCGCACCCCGGCTGCCGGGCGGGCAGGTCAAGCAGGTTCTCGCCGAGATGGTCTCGATCTGGTCAGACCTCGACGCGCTCGAGCGCGAGCACCACCTCGACCAGCTCCACGAGCCAGACCTGGGCTTCGCCTGGGCGGCCTACCGCTGGGCCGAGGGCGACGACCTGGATGACATCCTGGACACCACCGACCTCGCCGCCGGCGACTTCGTCCGCTGGGTCAAGCAGCTGCTGGACCTCGCCGACCAGGTCGCCGACGCGTCGGGCGACTCCGAGCTCCGCAAGGTCGCCCGGGAGACCTCCGCGCGGCTCCGTCGCGGTGTGGTGGCGTACTCGTCGGTGAGCGAGTAGCCCGCGAGCCCCGGCTTGTAAATCGGGGTTATGGACGCTCCACTCGCCATGTGCCGGGGCGAAAGCGTCCACAGCCCTGGCCAAGTCGGCGAGCCGGTGGCCGGCTCAGCGGGTCTCCAGCACCTCGAGGAGCCGACGCACCGGGCTGGTCAGGCCCCACTGCTCGGCGATGGCGCTGAGCATCTCGGGGTCGGCGGGGGAGCGCGGCAGGGTCAGGTCGGGGGAGCCCAGGTCGATGTCACGGGCCACCGCCACCACCTTCGGGGCGACCGCGAGGTAGTCCAGGGCGGCCTTGATCTTGCCGCGCGGCCCCGGTCCCATGTCGCCGTCGGGATCCTGAGCTGCGGCGATGATCGAGCCGAGGTCGCCGAACCGGTTCAGCAGCACGGCTGCGGTCTTGTCACCGACCCCGGCAACGCCGGGCAACCCGTCGGAGGAGTCACCGCGCAGGGTGGCGAAGGCGGCGTACTGGTCGGCGTTCACGTCGTACTTCTCGCGCAGCACCGCGTTGGTCACTCGCTCGTGCTTGCCGACTCCACGTGCGGTGTAGAGGACGCGGACCTCGGCGGCATCGTCCACGAGCTGGAACAGGTCCCGGTCGCCGGTCACGATGTCGACGGGCATCCCCGCCTCGGTGGCCAGCGTGCCGATCACGTCGTCGGCCTCGTAGTGGTCGGCGCCGACGATCGCGATGCCGAAGGCGTCCAGGGTGGCCACGATGATCGGGATCTGCTGCTCGAGAGGGTCCGGGACCTCCTCGATGTCCGGGGCGTCCCCGGGCCTGGGCGCGACGACGCGGTGGGCCTTGTACGTCGGCAGCAGGTCCACCCGCCACTGAGGGCGCCAGTCGTTGTCCCAGCAACAGGCCAGGTGCGTCGGCTCGTAGTCCTCGACGAGCCGGCTGATGAAGTCGAGCAGACCACGCACCGCGTTGACCGGCGTCCCGTCCGGTGCCTGCACCGAGTCGGGCACTCCGAAGAAGGCGCGGAAGTAGAGGGAGGCGGTGTCCAGGAGCATCAGCCGATCAGCCACCCGGCGAGTCTAGGGCCGGGCACGGGAGGTGCGGCTGTCAGGCGTCATGTCGCGGCTGGCCGCCGCAACCGGCGCCGGCGCACGGTCGGGATGGCTAGGCTCAGCCGCGTGGAGAAGATCGATCGCCAGATCCTGGGGCTGCTGGCCGACGACGGCCGCATGTCCTACACCGACCTGGGCAAGGCGACGGGGCTCTCGACGAGCGCGGTCCACCAACGGGTCAAGCGGCTCGAGGAGAGGGGCCTGATCCTGGGCTACGGAGCGACGATCGACCACGCGGCGGCAGGCCAGCCGCTGACGGCCTTCGTCTCCATCAGGCCCTTCGACGTCTCCGAGCCCGACGACTACCCCCAGCGACTCGAGGGCATCGCCGAGATCGAGTCATGCTGGTCGGTGGCGGGCGAGGAGTCCTACATCCTCAAGGTGCGGGTCGCCACTCCCGCCGATCTCGAGGAGCTGCTCGCCCGCATCCGAGCCGCCGCCAACGTCTCCACTCGGACCACGATCGTGCTGTCGACGCCGTACGAGAACCGTTCGACGCACTGAGCCAGCGCGCAACGTCATACGAATGGTGGTCTTGAGGCCACGATCCGGATGACGTCTTGCGTCGAACCGTGAGCCCGCGGCGCTGCCGGCGGGACATACGCGCCGTGTCGGCGTCGTACGGCGGGACATGCGCGCCGTGTCGGCGTCGTACGGCGGGACATACGCGCCGTGTCGGCGGCCCTAGCTCAACAGGTCGAGCACGGCCGCCTCGAGGGCGCGCTGCTTGGCGGCGGGGGAGCGGAACCGCTTGCGCACCAGCGCCGGGTCGATGGTGGTGCCGTTCTCGTAGAGATCGATCACGCGCGGGTCGATGTAGGAGTTCTTGGCGATGGTGGGGGTGTTGCCCAGGTACTCCGAGACCTCCTGGACGGCCGCCTTCACGGCGCGGCGCCGGGACGCCTTGGTCCCACCGGGCTCCTCGGAGGCCGCGAGCGCCGCAGCGGCCAGCACGGTGGCGTGCCAGGTCCGGAAGTCCTTGGCGGTGAGGTCCTCGAGGAGCCCGCTCAGGTAGAGGTTGACCGCCGCGGAGTCGAGGTCGCGCCAGCGTCGCTCCTCCTGGTAGGCCAGCAGCCGCTCGGTGCCGCCGCGACGGCGCCGCAGGCTGTCCAGGGCGGCCAGCACGTCCGGGTCGTCGATCTCGATGCTGTGCTCGATCCCGGACTTGCCCTCGAACCGGAAGACGACCTTGTCGCGCTGCTTGCGCACGTGCCGCTTCTCCAACGTGGTCAGCCCGAAGGAGCCGTTGGTGTCGGCGTAGATGTCGCTGCCGATCCGGAAGTACCCCAGATCCAGCAGCCGTACGGCGACCGCGTCCGCGCGCTCCAACGGCATGCCCTCCAGACCCAGGTCACGGGTGATCGCCTTGCGCGCGGCCGGGAGCCGGCGGGCAGCCGACAGGACCCGGTCGAACTTCATCTTGTCGCGCTTGATGCGCCAGTCCTGGTGGTAGAGGTACTGGCGTCGACCGGCGTCGTCGGTGCCGACCGCCTGGATGTGCCCGTTGGGGTGGGGGCAGATCCACACGTCCTGCCACGCGGGCGGGATCGCGAGCGAACGGATCCGCTCGATCTCGTCGGGATCGGTGATCCGCTGCCCCTCCTGGTCGAGGAACACGAAGCCCGAGCCCGCACGTCGACGAGTGCAACCCCTCGTGGAGGGCGAAACCGTACGAAGTCGCGGCATACGGGGACTCTAGACACCGGGTCAAGCACCCCGGTGCCGTCGGCTCAGGAGGCGGGCTGGGACGCCTGCCCGGCCTGCTGTGCCCACCACGCCTGGCCCTCGCGCGGCAGCGTGTGGATCGGGTCGTAGTACTCGTAGGTGCGGGTGAGCGCCTCGGGGTCGGCGGACTCGATCGAGGTGCGGTAGTTCTTCGTCCAGTAGGAGATGCCCCGCACCTCGTCGTAGGAGGCCACCTGGTGCACCCAGCGCTTGCCGACGAAGGGGACGTCGCACACGATCCGCGGGGTCGCGAAGCCGGGCAGGTAGCCCATGATGTGGTGCTGGAGCCGCTGGGCGTCGGCGACCGAGACCCGCCAGTGCTCCGAGGCCGGGATCATGTCGCACATGTAGAAGTAGTAGGGCATGATCTGCGCGCCGTCGAGCAGTCGGAAGCACAGGTCCAGCAGCGCGTGCGGGTCGGCGTTGACGCCGTCGAGCAGCACGCCCTGGTTGCGCACGTCGCGCACCCCGGCCTCGAACATCGCCGCGGAAGCGCGAGCCACCAGCGGGGTCACGGAGTTCGCGTGGTTGACGTGGGTGTGCAGCGCCAGGGACACCCCGCGCTTGCGGGCGATCGTGGACACGCGCTCCATGCCGGCACGGACATCGTCCTGGAGCCAGTGCTGCGGGAGACCCATCAGCGCCTTGGTCGCCAGCCGGATGTCGCGGATGTTGTCGACCTCCATGACCTTGACCAGGAACTCCTCGAGCCGCGCCCACGGCATGTTGGCCACGTCGCCGCCGGAGACCACGACGTCGCGGACCTCGGGGGTACGGCGCAGGTAGTCGATCATCTCGGCGTGCCGGTCGACCGGCTTGCCGAGGAACTTCAGCTTCGCGACGGTCGGGGTCGAGTTGCCGACGAGGTCCATCCGGGTGCAGTGCCCGCAGTACTGCGGGCAGGTCGGCAGCAGCTCGGCGAGCACCTTGGTGGGGTAGCGGTGCGTGAGGCCCTCGGCCGCCCACATGTCGTGCTCGTGCAACGAGTCCCGGCTGCTGTGCGGGTGCGAGGGCCAGTCGGTGCGCCGGTCGGAGAACACCGGGATCATGTAGTGGCGCACCGGGTCGGCGTAGAACGCCTCGGTCAAGGAGCCGGGTCCGGCCGGCACGGCGTGCGGCGCCATCGTGTTCATCATCTGCGGCGGGACCAGCATCGACATGGTGGCGCGCTCGGCCTGGTCGCGCTCGAGGTCGGTGTAGAAGCGCTCGTCGACGAGGTCGCCGAGCAGCTCGCGGAGCTGGCGGAGGTTCTTCACGCAGTGCGATCGCTGCCACTGGGCGCTCTCCCACTCGGCGCTGGTGACGTCCTTCCAGCCCGGGAACCGGGTCCAGTCGGGCTCGACGAGCTCGGTGTGCCGATAGGGGTACGGCTGGCCGGTCTCACCCTCGACGAGCGAGGCGATCGAGGTCTGGATGCTCATGGTTCCTCCTGCGGCGCGCCCCGCGCGCTTGTTTGTGTGACGCATGCCCTACCTGCGACAGTATGAACATAATCTTGCGGCAGTCCAACCGCAGCGCCGCAGGATTTCCCGCGTGTTTGAAGTATGACAGGAAGGTATCGCCTGTGGGACGCATGACAGGGGACCCGGTGGGCATGCACCGGGTGCTGGAACCGGCCGGAGTGCTGCCCCAGGCCGCCCTGCGCCTGGACACCGACCCGGCGATCCGCGAGGACGAGGTCCGGGTGCGCGTCGAGCGGCTCAACCTCGACGCGGCGTCGTTTCGGCAGCTGGCGAGCAAACACGGGGGAGACGGCGACGCGGTGCGCCGCGAGGTGCTCGAGATCGTCAGCAGCCGCGGCAAGATGCACAACCCGGTCACCGGTTCCGGCGGGATGCTCGTCGGCACCGTCGAGGAGGTGGGGGAGGGCTCCCCCCTCGGCCTGGCCGCAGGCATGCGGGTCGCCACGCTGGTCTCACTGACGCTCACGCCGCTGGTGATCGAGGACGGCCTCGCGGCCTGGGACGGCCTGAGCGAGCAGGTGCCCGTGGACGGCTACGCGATCCTGTTCGGTCGCAGCATCGCCGCGCGGCTGCCCGAGGACCTGTCCGCCCCGCTGGCCCTGGCCGTGATGGACGTCTGCGGTGCCCCTGCCCTGGCCGAGCGGCACGTCCGTCGCTACCGGGACCCTGTGGTCGCGGTGATCGGTGGCGCAGGGAAGTCAGGGTCGCTCTGTCTCGCCGCAGCCCGTCGCGCCGGAGCCTCCCGCACCCTGGCCGTCGTCCCGCACCGGGCCGAGGCCGACCTGCTCGAGCCCACCGGGCTGGCTGACCACGTGCTGGTCTGCGACGCGCGTGACCCGGTCGCCCTGCGCGACGCGGTCGCGGGTGCCGGCGGGCCCGCCGACCTCACCATCGTCTGCGTCGACGTACCCGGTTGTGAGGGTGGTGCGATCCTGGCGACCCGGGACGGTGGAACGGTGATCTTCTTCTCCATGGCGACCTCCTTCAGTGCCGCAGCGCTCGGTGCCGAGGGGCTGGCTGCGGACGTCACCATGATCGTGGGCAACGGGTACGTCCCCGGTCACGCCGAGCTCGCCCTGGACCTCGTGCGCACCGAGCCAGGAGTGCGTGAGCTGTTCGAGAGGAGGCTGTAGTGGTCGACAAGAAGCTGGACCTCGACCCGGCGACCGTGCGGCAGGCGCGCACCCTCGCCCGCAAGGTGGGTCGGCCGATCGTCGAGCTGGCTCAGGCGCACACCACCGTTTCGGTCGAGCGGGCGACGCTGCGACTGGCCGGTCTGGGTGGCGCCGATCCCGACGGGACCCCCTGGGTCAACCGGTTGGCCGACGCGGTCCGCGCCGACGTCGGTCTCGAGCACGGTCTCGCGCTGCCGGTGTGGGACGCCCTGCTCCGCGGCGAGGCCGACGACCTGGCCACGCTCGCCCAGAAGGCCTCGGCCGGTTCCGCACGGTTCCGGCTGCCCGAGGGCAAGGACGCCGAGAGGGCCGGTGCTGCCTCGCGCAAGCTGGTGGGCGCCGGCGTACGCCGCATCGACGCCCGCAGGCACGAGCGCGAACGGATGATCCAGCACATCGGCGACGCTCCGCGCCAGCCGTGGATCTACCTGATCGTGGCGACCGGGGACATCCACGAGGACATCCCGCAGGCTCAGCAGGCCGCCCGCGAGGGCGCCGACGTGATCGCGGTGATCCGCTCGACCGGTCAGTCGCTGCTGGACTACGTACCCGAGGGAGCGACGAGGGAGGGCTTCGCGGGCACCTACGCGACCCAGGAGAACTTCCGGCTGATGCGGGCCGCCCTGGACGACTCCAGCCGGGAGCTGGGGCGCTACGTGCGGCTGACCAACTACGCGAGCGGCCTGTGCATGCCCGAGATCGCGGCGCTCGCCGGGCTGGAACGGCTCGACATGATGCTCAACGACTCGATGTACGGCATCTTGTTCCGCGACATCAACCCCGTGCGCACCTTCGTCGACCAGCGGTTCAGCCGCCAGGTGCACGCGCGCGCCGGGATCATCATCAACACCGGGGAGGACAACTACCTCACCACCGCTGATGCGGTCGAGGCCGCGCACACGGTCACGACCAGTCAGCTCCTCAACGAGTACTTCGCCAAGGAGGCCGGTCTGGAGGACTGGCAGCTGGGCCTGGGCCACGCGTTCGAGATCAACCCCGATCTCCCCGAGTCCTTCCGGATGGAGCTCGCGCACGCACTCCTGGCTCGGGAGCTGTTCCCGGACGCTCCGCTGAAGTGGATGCCACCGACGCGGCACATGACCGGTGACGTGTTCCGGGGGTACCTCCTGGACGGATTCTTCAACCTCGCCGGAGCCCTCACCGGTCAGGGCATCCTGCTGGTCGGGATGATGACCGAGGCTGTGGTCACCCCCTGGCTGAGCGACCGCGACCTGGCGCTGCAGAACGTGCGCTACGTGATGGAGGCCGCGGGGTCACTGCACGAGGACTTCCGACCGGCGCCGGACGGGTTCATCGCCCAGCGCGCTCGCCAGGTGCTCGCCGAGACGATCGACCTCCTCGACCGGATCAGTGCCGACAGCGACTCGTCCGGGGACCCCCCGCTGCTCGCGGCCATCGCGGACGGCACCTTCGGTCTGATGAAGCGTCCGGCGGACGCTGGCCGTGGCCTGGAGGGCGTGGCCGCCAAGTCGCCGGCGTACTACAACCCGGCCAGCGAGATCCTGGAGGCGAAGCAGTGAGCGCACCCGACCACGGCGGCCCCACCGATACGGGCTCACCAGGAGCGAAGCGACTGCTGAGCCCCTACGGCGTGAGAACCGAGGGGGAGTCATGAGCGCACCCGACCACGGCGGCCCCACCGATACGGGCTCACCAGGAGCGAAGCGACTGCTGAGCCCCTACAGCGTGAGGACCGAGGGGGAGTCATGAGCGCACCCGACCACGGCGGCCCCACCGATACGGGCTCACCAGGAGCGAAGCGACTGCTGAGCCCCTACAGCGTGAGGACCGAGGGGGAGTCATGAGCGCACCCGACCACGGCGGCCCCACCGATACGGGCTCACCAGGAGCGAAGCGACTGTTGAGGCCGTATGGAGATACGACCGGGGACGGGATGGTCCAGCTGTCCTTCACCCTGCCGATGCCGCACTCCAAGATCGCCGATGGCGCCGCTGTCCAGCTGGCCAACAAGATGGGCATGGACCCGGCGCTGGTCGCGCACTCCAAGGCGATGGGACCCGACTTCACGTTCTTCGTGGTCTACGGCCGGGTGCAGCACCTCGTCGACCCCTCGACGGTCGAGGTGGTGGAGCGTGACTACGAGCTGCTTGGCCCCAAGGAGGTCAATGCCGCGATCAAGCGCGCTCTGCGTCGCAGGCTCGTGGTCGTGGGCGGCTGCATCGGCACCGATGCGCACACCGTCGGCATCGACGCGATCTTGAACATCAAGGGCTTCGCGGGGGAGAAGGGCCTGGAGTACTACCGCGAGCTGAAGGTGGTCAACCTGGGCGCCCAGGTGTCGGTGCCGCAGCTCGTCGAGCGAGCGGTCGCGGAGAAGGCGGACGCCGTGCTGGTCTCCCAGGTGGTCTCTCAGCGCGATGCCCACCTGCTCAACACCCGGGAGATGTCAGCCGCGTTCCGGGAGGCCTTCCCGGCCGAGCGGCGCCCGCTGCTGGTGGTCGGGGGCCCCCGTTTCGACGAGACCATGTCCGAGGACCTGGGGGTCGACCGCGTGTTCACCCGTGGGACCACGCCGGGTGAGGTGGCCAGCTACCTGGTGCACCGCCTGGCGACCGAGAGGAGCGCGTCATGACCGGTTCCGCAGCACGCCCCGAAGTGGGGCTCGAGGTCGTTCACCGGCGCTATGTGCCCTACTCGCACGCGCACTACGCAGGGAACCTCGTCGACGGCGCCTGGGGGCTCGGCCTGTTCGGCGACGTTGCCACCGACCTGTGCATCCGCACCGACGGTGACGAGGGGCTGTTCGCGTCGTACTCCGAGGTGCAGTTCCGGGCGCCGGTCCGGGCGGGCGACCTGGTCGAGGCCAGTGCCACCCTGGTGCGGGTGGGCAACCGGTCACGTGAGATGGCGTTCGTCCTCTCCGTGGTCGCGCGCGGCGACGCCAGCACGGGGTCGGCCTCGGCCGCACGGGTGCTGCCGGAGCCGATCGTGGCCACCACGGCGACCGGTGTGGTGGTCGTCACCTGTATGGACCACTGACGGCGTGTCTGCTGCGACACGCCGTACTTGTCCGGATTCGCGAAATCAAGCGTTCACCCCGATGTAACCCGCTGACCTGCGATTTTGGCGCATTCGTGCTGGTGGACGGGGTGTTGACACCGACCCCGCGCGCGGGTCAGGGTCTGCGAGTTACTCCGGGCAGAACGTCAGCCTCGCGTCCGACGGATGCGTCCTCGGGCCATCTCGCCAAGATGGTCTCGGCGTCGCACTTGGCGGGTCGGACATCGCGGTCTCGACGGGAGGACACGGGGGGAGTGAGACGACCAGTAGACAACGTCAACGGCTCTGGCAACCGGTCAGGGCGTGGGCGGTCCGAAGGTCATTTGGCTCCCCCCGCCCTGCCTCTCCCCATGAGCGGTCGTCCGGCATCTCGGGCCGGGCACCCTCGCTGCAGGGCTACTCCCTCTCGCACCCGGCGGCTCACCGCCCCCGACGCCGCCGGATAGGTTTCCCCCATGCACTCTGACGGCGTTCCTGGTCTGGGGCGTGTCGTCATGGTCGTCCCCACCTACAACGAGGTGCTCAACCTCGCGGTGCTGCTGGGCCGGCTGCACGCCGCGCAGCCGCACCTGGACGTGCTCGTGGTGGACGACGGTTCCCCGGACGGCACCGGAGCGCTCGCGGACGAGCTCGCCGCCGGCGACGCACGGGTATCGGTGCTGCACCGCAGCCGCAAGGAAGGTCTCGGCGCCGCCTACCTGCACGGGTTCCGGGTGGCGCTCGAGCAGGGATACGACGTCGTCGGAGAGATGGACGCGGACGGCTCGCACCAGCCGGAGGAGCTGCACCGACTGCTCGACGCACTGCAGGAGGCCGACCTGGTGATCGGCTCCCGGTGGGTGCCCGGTGGCAGCATCGTGAACTGGCCGAGGAGGCGCGAGCTGCTCTCGCGAGCCGGAAACTTCTACACCCGCACGCTGCTCGGCATCAAGGTGCGCGACGCGACGGCCGGCTACCGCCTGTTCCGTCGTACGACGCTCGAGGCGATCGCGCTCGACGAGATCGCCTCGCTCGGCTACGTGTTCCAGGCCGACCTCGCGTTCCGCACGCTGAGGAAGGGTCTCCGGGTCGTGGAGGTCCCGATCGAGTTCGTCGAGCGGGAACGCGGCGACTCCAAGATGAGTCGGCACGTGGCCGTCGAGTCCCTCAAGCGGATCACGCTCTGGGGGCTCGCCGAGCGCCGACGACAGCTGTTCGCCCGTCTCGGGCGTGGTCGAGGAGTCGGTTCGGAACAGCCGCCGACCGCGGGACGTTGAGCAGGTCATGAACACCTCCCGCAAGCGCCGGTTCCCCTGGTGGCTGCTGCTCGTCGCCTTCGTGGCGATTCCCCTGGCGGAGATCTACGTCATCGTGCAGATCGGCCAGGTCATCGGCGCCTGGTGGACCATCTTGCTGCTCGTCGTCGACAGCGTCATCGGCGCCTGGCTCGTGCGTCGTGAGGGCAGCCGCGCGTGGCGAGCCCTGCGGCAGGCGCTCGAGCAGCGCAGGATGCCTGCTCGTGAGCTGGCCGACGGCATGCTCATCCTGGTCGGTGGGACGTTGATGCTGACGCCGGGATTCATCACCGACGCGGTGGGAGTCCTGCTGATCCTCCCGCTCACCCGGCCGGTCGGCCGACGGATCCTCTCCGACGTGATCACGCGCCGTCTCGGAGGCGTCGCGTTCGGCGCCGCCGGACCGGGATTCCCCGGGGCGACACGACAAAGCCCCGGACCGGTCCCCGACGACGGGGTGGTCCAGGGCGAGGTCGTCGACGAGGGGCCGGAGCCACCTCGCTGACCCTGACGGGTCAGACGGAGGACTTCTTCTTCCGGGCGCTCGCACGGTGCAGGTGAGCCGGACCGATCTCGCCACCACGGAGCAGCTCGAGCCGCTCGGTCAGGATGTCCTCCAGCTCCTTGACGGAGCGCCGCTCGAGCAGCATGTCCCAGTGGGTGCGGGCGGGCTTCTCGGCCTTCAGCTCGGGCTCGATGCCGGACATGCTCTTGCCCTCGGCCCCACAGCGTGGGCACTCCCACAGCGCGGGGACGTCGGCCTCGACGGACATCGTGATCTCGAACTCGTGCCCGTGGGCACAGCGATATCCGACCTGCTGGCGGGCGGCGAACTCGATGCCGCGCTCGTCCTCGAAGCTCTGTCCACCGAGCCGGGCTCCACGTAGCGTGCGCTCTCCCATGAGAACCTCCAAAGCTCTGCAACCCCACGACCGACCGGTCGCGGGAAGTTCGTACCCCTCATGCGTACCGCTCAGGCAGCGGTACGGCAAGCCGACGAAGACGGCCCGGGGCTGATCACACTGCACGGCGCCGCTGGTCGGCGCCGTAGTTGTTCAACGATCGTGACAGGTCGAGGATTCCCGACGCCACTCGGTTCCACACATGTGACTGGTCACACTACCGAAGGGAGGTCGTTCCCGGCGTCGCGGACGCCCTTCGCGGTGTCCACCCTGAGCAGCAGCGCGCCGCCGAGCACGAAGAACACGACCAGCGCGAAGATGGCCGGGCGGTAGGAGCCGGTGAGCTGGAACACGAGTCCGAACACGAGCGTGCCGAACCAGCTCGTCCCGCGCTCCATCGCGTGGTAGAAGCTGAAGTACTCCGCCTCCCGGCCACGGGGGATCAGCAGGCTGAAGTAGGAGCGGGAGAGCGCCTGGGTGCCACCGAGCACGATGCCGATGGCCACGGCGAGCAGCATGAACGCGACCAGCTGCCCCTTGGGCACGAAGAGTGCTGCGGTGACGATCAGGATCCAGACGCCGAGGCCCGCCAGGATCACGTTCTTGGCGCCGTAGTGCCCCGCGGCACGCCCGAAGCCAAGGGCACCGAACACGGCCACGAACTGCACCACCAGGTAGGTCGCGAGCACCGTTCCGGTGTCGAACTCGAGCTCCTCCACGCCGTAGATCGACGCGGAGGCGATCACGGTCTGGATGCCGTCGTTGAAGAAGAGGTAGGCCACCAGGAACGTCAGCGCGACGGGATACTGCCGCAGGCTCCGCAGGGTCGCCCACAGCTGCCCGAAGCTCTGCTGCAGGATCCCTCCGCTCTCCGGCACGACGTGCGTCGGTGGACGGTTCTTCAGACCGAGGAAGGGGATGATCGTGAAGCCGGCCCACCACAGCGCGGCGGAGAGCAGGCTGATCCGTACCGCCATGCCCTCGGTCAGGCCGAAAGGCAGGATCGTCACGAGCAGGAAGTTGGCCGCGAGCAGCAACCCGCCGCCGGCGTACCCCGTCGCCCAGCCGCGCGAGGAGACCCGGTCACGCTCCTCCTCGTCGGAGATCAGGCAGAGCAGGGCGTCGTTGAACACTGCGGCCGCCCCGAAGCAGAGGTTCGCCACGATGAATGACACGACCCCGAGCTGCCAGTTGTCGCCGGTCATGAAGAAGAGCAACGAGGCTGCTGCCGCCCCCGTCCATGCGAACCCGGCCATCAGGTCCTTCTTGCGGGCGGTGCGGTCGGCGATCGCACCCAGCAGCGGGAGCAGCACGGCGGACAGCAGCGTCGAGGCGGTGATGGTGTACGACGGGAGCGCCCCCGGGGCCACCGAGAGGCCCAGCACCTGGATCCGGTTGTCCACGGCGGCCGCGTCCGCAACGGCGATCAGGTAGGGCCCGAACAGGACTCCGGCGACGGTGGTGCTGAACGCCGAGTTGGCCCAGTCGTAGAAGTACCACGCGCGTTGCTCCCGACGCCGGTTGACCGGTTCGAGGTCGGCGATGCCTGACGGTGTGCTCATGAAGCTGCTCCCATCCATTGCCCCCGGTCGAGCAGGACGCCCTTGAGAAGGTCGGTGCGGTCCGTGATCAGCCCGTCGACGCCGAGGTCGAGGAGCTCGTGCATCTCCGCCGGGTCGTCGACGGTCCACACGTGGACGTGCGCCCCCGCCGCATGGGCACGGCGCACGAGCGCGGACGTCACCACGCGGACCCGCCCGCGTCGGTGCGGCACCTGCAGGGCGCTGACCCGCCCCCGCGTCGCCAGATCCGCGACGCGGCCGCTCGGCAGGGCGGCGAACAGCGCCACCTCCTGAGGTGCCGCCGAGGTCGCCACCCGACCGCGACTCGCCCGCCGGAAGCGGCGCAGCCGGGTCAAGGAGAACGACCCGACGCAGACCCGGTCGTGACTGCCGGTGAGGTCCAGCAGGTCGGCCAGCGGCTGCACGGCACCGGCGGACTTCAGGTCGATGTTGAACCGCGTCTCGGGGAACTCCTCGAGCAGCTCGGCCATGGTCGGCACCGTGTGCCGGCGACTGATGCGGGCGGCGGCGATCTCCCGCGCCGTCAGGTCGGAGAGTCGCCCACGCAGGTCGGTGAGCCGGTCCAGGGCCGCGTCGTGGAAGGCCAGGAGCACCCCGTCGCGCGTGGTGTGCACGTCGGTCTCGAGGTAGCGGTAGCCGAGCGCGACCGCGTGCCGAAAGGCGTGCAGGGTGTTCTCGACCCCGGGTATCTCCGGGTGCAGGGCGCCGCCGCGATGCGCCATGGCGATGACCGAGCCCGGCACTTCGAGGACCGCGTCGAGGAAGGCGTAGCCCGTCCTCGGGCTGTAGCCCGGTCCGGGGGCAGGAGCCGCGGTCACGCGAGCAGTATTCACCGGCATCTCCCGATGGTCCCCTGCGAATCGCCGCTGCCACCATCCGCGTTCCTACTCAGGTCGGCGGCGCGCAGGAGTACCGTGCAAAACATGGACGAGATGACCTGCCCCAAGTGCGACGGCGCGATGGCTGAGCGGTCTCATGGTCGCGTGCACGTCCGCCAGTGCGGCTCGTGCCGGGGGGTGTTCCTCGACCGGGCTGACCTCGGCAGCCTCATCGAGGCGGAGAACGACTGGCACGCCAACCGTTCCGCCGACACCGCCCGACTGCCGCGCATCACCGCCGACATGACCGCGCCCCCGCCCACCCCACGTAGCCGCTCCTACCTCGACGGGCTCTTCCAGGGCTGACGGGAGACCGCAGGCATCACGTCAGCGGGGCTGCGCTCAGAGGTCGTGGAAGGTCTCGATCTGCGCGCCGAGCTCGTTGAGCCGGTCCGCCAGGCCCTCGTAGCCGCGCGAGATCACATAGGTCGAGCGGAGCACCGAGGTGCCCTTCGAGGCCAGCATGGCCAGCAGGATCACGACCGCCGGACGCAGCGCCGGCGGGCAGACGACCTCAGCGCCCGACCAGCGGGTCGGACCCTCGATCATCACCCGGTGCGGGTCCATCAGCGTCACCCGGCCGCCCAGCTTGTTCAGCTCCGTCAGGTAGATCGCGCGGTTCTCATAGACCCAGTCGTGCAGCATGGTCTGCCCCTGCGCGACCGCCGCGATGATCGCGAAGAACGGCAGGTTGTCGATGTTGAGGCCCGGGAACGGCATCGGGTGGATCTTGTCGATGGGGGAGCGGAGCAGCGAGTGCTTCGTGCTCACGTCCACCAGGCGGGTGCGCTCGTTGGCTGCGAGGTACTCCTGCGAGAGCTCGTAGTGGAAGCCCATCTCCTCGAGCACGGCGAGCTCGATCTCCAGGAACTCGATCGGCACCCGCTTCACGGTGATCTCGGAGTCGGTGACGATCGCAGCGGCCAGCAACGACATGGCCTCGATCGGGTCCTCGCTCGGTGCGTAGTCGACGTCGACGTCGATCCCTGAGCACCCGGTGACCGTGAGCGTCGTGGTGCCGATGCCCTCGACCTGCACCCCGAGCTTCTGGAGGAAGAAGCACAGGTCCTGGACCATGTAGTTCGAGCTGGCGTTGCGGATCACCGTGGTGCCCGGGCACAGGGCCGCCGCCATCAGCGCGTTCTCGGTGACCGTGTCGCCGCGCTCGATCAGCACGATCGGCCGGGTCGGAGCGACCCCCGGCTCCACGGTCGCGTGATAGCTGCCCTCGGTCGCCTTCACCTGCAGGCCGAACGGCCGCAGCGCGGTCATGTGCGGCTCGACCGTGCGCGTGCCGAGGTCGCAGCCCCCGGCGTAGGGCAGCTCGAAGTCGTCGCTGCGGTGCATGAGTGGTCCCAGGAACATGATGATCGAGCGGGTACGACGAGCAGCCTGCTCGTCGATCCGGGTCAGGTCGAGGTCCGGGGGAGGGGTGATCTCGAGGTCGTTCTCGGCGTTGAGCCAACGCGACTGGACACCGATGCTCTCCAGCACCTCGAGCAGCCGGTTGACCTCCTCGATCCGGGCGACCCGCCGCAGCGTCGTACGGCCCCGGTTGAGCAGCGAGGCGCACAGCAGCGCCACACCGGCGTTCTTCGACGTCTTGACCTCGATGGCGCCGCGCAGGGTCGTGGGTCCGGTGACGCGCAGGTGGGTCGGTCCCTGCCCGATGCTGACCAGCGGAGAGTCCAGCGCCTCGCCGATCCGGGCGAGCATGTCCAGGGACAGGTTCTGGTGTCCGCGCTCGATCCGGTTCACCGCGCTCTGGCTGGTGCCGAGCGTCTCGGCCAGCTGCTGCTGGGTCCACCCCCGGTGCTTGCGAGCGTCGCGGATCAGGTTGCCGATACGTCCCAGGTAGTCCACAGTCACCGCGCGAATGTATCTCAGATATGAGATAAGCCGGCATCTGTCAGGATGCGTGTCATGCGAGTCACCACCATTCACGGCCCCCGCGACATCCGTCTCGAAGAGCGGCCCAGTCCGACCATCCAGCACCCCACCGACGCCATCATCAAGGTCACCGCCGGCTGCATCTGCGGTTCGGACCTGTGGCCCTACCGAGGCGAGAACGACATCACGCCCGGGGACACCATCGGCCACGAGATGATCGGCGTCGTGGAGGAGGTCGGCTCCGAGGTTCGTTCGGTCAAGCCCGGCGACTTCGTCATCGTCCCGTTCTGCCACAGCGACAACACCTGCGCCAACTGTCAGGCAGGAGCGCAGTCAGCGTGCGTGAACGGAGCATTCACGACGGGAGGACAGGGGGAGTACGCCCACGTGAGCCAGGCGGACGGCAGCCTGATCAAGACCGACGGCATGCCCGACGACTCGATGCTGCCGTCGCTGCTGACGCTCTCCGACGTCTTCCCGACCGGATGGCACTGCGCTGTCGCCGCCGGGGTGAAGCCGGGCGACACCGTCGTCGTGGTCGGGGACGGCGCGGTGGGTCTGTGCGCGGTACTGGCCGCGGCGCAGATGGGCGCCGAGCGGGTGGTGGCCATGTCCCGCCACGAACAGCGTCAGGAGATCGCCCGCAAGTTCGGCGCCACTGACATCGTCGCCGAGCGCGGCAAGGAGGGCGTCGGCCGGATCAAGGAGCTGACCGGCGGCGTCGGCGCCGACGCGGTGCTCGAGTGCGTCGGCACCAACGACTCGATGCTGCAGGCCTTCGGCGCTGCCCGGGCCGGCTCGACCGTGGGCTTCGTCGGTGTCCCACACGGCGTGGACCTGCCGGTCGCCCGGATGTTCGCCAAGAACGTGGGGCTGGCCGGGGGAGTCGCACCCGTGCGGCGTTACCTTCCCGAGCTGCTCGACCTGGTCACCTCCGGCACGGTGAACCCAGGGTTGGTCTTCGACCAGCGCCTGCCCCTGGACCAGGTCGCCGAGGGTTACCGCGCGATGGACGAGCGACGAGCGATCAAGGTCTACCTGGAAGTCTGAGCTCCGCCTGGTGGCATGAGGGCCGCAGAATGCTAGTACCTATGCGTCAACCTGGCGCGCGCAATCGCACGAAAGCAGTCGCAAGCGGTCAGGTGGGCGCGCGGGCGCTCCTATGGTCGAAGCATTGGGACCACCCGGGGGTCAGCTTCCGTCCACCCAGGACGGGTATCCCGGGACCCGAGGAAGCCGAACCATGGACCCCGGAACCCCGTTCCACAGCCTGCTCACCCTGTCGTGCAGCAGTACGTCGGCCTCGTCCGACGACCTGCTGCCGCTCGCCCTGCCCCTGCTCCTGCAGGTGAGCGGCGCCGGGGGAGCGCTCGTGCTGGCCCCGGAGGTCGAGGGGTGGCGAGTCATCGGCAGCGCCGGGGCGCCCATCGGGCCCGCGGACGTCGACGCTCTCACGATGACGGCACGGCCGGTGGAGCTGCCGCCGGCTTTGCGGTCCGACGAACGCACCCAGGTGCTCGTGCGCGCACTGCCCGAGGGCCACCGGCTCGTCCTGACCTGGCGCGCGAACTCCAGGCCGAACGAACCCGCGCTCGAGCTGGCGCTGGCAACCCTCGAGAGCGCGCTCGCCCGGCTGCACGCAGAGGTCGCCCTCACCGACCTCCGGAGGCGAACCGACCACGCACAGGTGCTCGCCAACATGGGGGACTACGACTGGCACATCGCGACCGACACGAACACCTGGTCGGATCAGCTCTTCCGCATCTACGGCCACGAGCCGGGCGCGATCGATCCCACCTACGACAAGTTCCTCTCGATGCTCCACCCGGACGACCGCACCCGGATCACCGGTGTGCACCAGGAGGCGTACGCGACCGGCGAGCCCTACCAGATGATCGAGCGCATCGTGCGGCCCGACGGCGAGGTGCGGTTCCTGTCGTCGAACGGTCAGGTGCTCATGGACGAGGACGGGGTCCCGGTGCGGCTACGGGGCACCTGCGTGGACATCACCGACCAGGTCATCGCCGAACAGCAGCGCGAGCACCACGCAAGTCGCTTCCGGCGCCTTGTGGACTCCGCCCCGGACGCGATCCTCGTGCTCGACGCGGACCTGCAGGTGCTCGAAGCGAACCCGCAGGCAGAGAAGCTGCTGGGAGCCGACTCGCGAGGCCGCCAGATCCAGGAGATGTTCGACGACTGGCCACCCGCAGGTACGCGTGCAGTGCCGGCCACGGCTCTGAACGGGACCGGGTTGCTCTGCGACCTGACGATCGCCGACCTCGTACCTGAGGAGGACGGCGCCCCAGGGGAGCGCCCCGTTGTTGCTGTCTTCCTGCGTGATGCGGGCCCGCGACTGGACCGGGAGGCCATGGTGGCCACTCTCGGCGAGGCCAAGCTGAGGCGGCGTCAGGCCCTCGAGATCAACGACAACGTGGTGCAGGGCCTGGTCGCGGCGAGCTATGCGTTGCAGGACGAGCAGTCCGAGGTCGCCGAGTCGTACGTGCACCGCACGTTGGCGGCCGCCCGGGCAATGATGGACGACCTGCTCGAACCGGGCGACGGATCGGTGATGCGACCCGGTGACCTGGTGCGGGCCGCCGCCGCCCAGATCGGTCGCGAGACCCGCTCCGGGGATGTGAGCGCGTGACCAGTCCCGGGGCCGTGTGCCCGCGTGTCATCGTCGTCGACGATGCGGAGGACCTGCGCACGTTGCTGTGCCTACGCCTGGTCCGGATGGGCTTCGACGTCGTCGGCGAGGCCGGGGACGGGGCCACAGCGGTCGAGCTTGCCACCGACCTCCAGCCCGACCTGGTGATGCTCGACCTCGCGATGCCTGTCATGGACGGACTGGAGGCGCTGCCTCTGATCCGCAACAAGGTGCCGCAGGTGCGAGTGATCGTCCTGTCCGGGTTCAACCAGAGCACGTTCGCCGACCAGGCGCTCGCCGCAGGCGCCGACCGGTACGTGGTCAAGGGCGGTTCCTTGACCGAGCTGATCGAGCTGGCCCACTCACTCTTCGACCAGGCCTCGTGAGACCAGACCGGGCCTGAGCGTACGGTCGAAGACATGAGTGAAGACCAGCTACAACCCGAGGACAGCCTGGATGACCGAGGCGTCGCCGACGTGCTCGACGAGGGCTACTCACCGCCCGACCACGAGCCCCGGCACCTGCGACACCCGGACCACGAGACGCTCGACGAGCGGCTAGCCGATGAGGAGCCGGAGGTCTGGGCCGGCGTCGACGGTGAGGACGGCGACGCCAACGACACCAGGGGCCGCGAGGTCGGGACCGAGCGCACCGGACGGCTGATGGCGCCGGACCAGGGATCGCACGAGGACGTCGACTCAGAGATGTATGCGGAGGACGAGGGGATCGACGGCGCCGGCGCGAGCGCAGAAGAGGCCGCGATGCACACGATCGCGGACGAGGACGACGACCCGGACGAGGACTGACCGCAACCGAATCGTGCTTTGTGGATCGATCCGGTGGACTTCAGCGCGATCGTCCTTCAGGGAGTACTGCGCTAAGCCCGCTCCGGTCGATACGGTCGCATCCTGGGCTTCATCGGCGCCTAGCTGATGCTGCACGGGGCCCACCTGCGCTGGGAGAGCGTCCCTGGTTCTGACCAGGATGACCAGTCTGGTCGCCACGCGCGTCCGCGACTGCTCGTGTTGCCGACGAAGAGCAGCCCGCAGTCGGACGACGAGACCCCGAGCACACCCCGGTGCGCCTGATCGAGGACGAGTCCTGTCGCCGACCGCGAGCGCTCCGAGTGTCGCTCCTCCGAGCCGGTCGGGCCGGCCCCGTTCAGCACGCGACCCGGTGAATCACCGCCGGGGGCCCAGGATTCGAAAGCGACTAGCCGCCGAACGTCCCGGCGCCCCAGTTGCCGGCGTTGCCGATGGGCGGGTAGTCGAGCTTCCCGCAGCGCCGGCACCGGCGGAACCGCCCAGACCCGTCCGCTGAACTCTCCTTCTGCCAGTGGTGCAGAGACAACATGCAACGGAGGGCTTTCATGGCTACCTCCTCCGACACCGGCCGAAGAAGCTGCAGAACGCCAACGCGAGGTCTTCGCGCTGGGCTGGATGGCTCTCGGGGTGTAGTCGCGCGATCATGCGAAGTGAGAGCGATCGTGTCACCGAGGTTCTCGCCGAAGCCGTAGTCGCCTACACCGGATCCGCGTTGACCATTCTTTCAATCAAGAAACACTAGATCCGCTGGGGCTCCCATGTCCACGGGTGCGTAAGCGCTCGACCGCACTCTCTAGACCGCACTCTGCTGTGGTGAGGCTCGATCCGACTGATCGCCGATAAGGTGCATTATGTCAAGTAATGCAGAGGTCGCCCCTCCCCGCACTCCCTGCGTTCGAGGCGGGTCCCGATCTGATCGTCGGGGACCTCGGCGGTTCCACCCGGCAGCCGCTCCGTCGAGGAACGGCCTGAATTGGCGAACACCGCACGCGTAGTGCGGTGTCCGTCGCTCACACTATGGCCTGCGGCTCAGGTGCGCAATATGTCCGTTATAGGAAGTTCAGCCCTGCTCGAGTGCCGCGGCCAGTCCCTCCGGGTCGGCCACCGACAGCGTCGCCCCCGGGTGCTTGAGCATGCGTGTCGGGTCGATGCCCGCCACCGGTTCGTGGAACTTCAGGCACAGCGCCCGGTCTCCGTTGGTGGTGAACGAGATGCCCCGGTCACTGAACGACAGACGCGGCGGCCCTGCCGTCTTGAGGAACCCGAAGTCACCCGATAGCTCGGCGCGGGCGATGTTGCCCAGCGGCGTACGCAACGACCACGGTCCGTAACGGACCCGCAGTTCCCCATCGACGACGCTCACCCCCGAGGTGAACGGCGTGATGCCGAACATCAGAGCGGGCAGCCGGTAGGCAGCAGCGAAGGCGAACGGGAACTCAACGGGCCGGCTCATGGCCCGAGGGTCTCACGCACCGGGCGCGCGCTTGCCCAGCCCCCTAGGGTCGGGACATGTTCTACTCCAAGCTCATCTCGCTCGCCACCGCCGGCTACGGCGCCTTCGCGCTCGTGCGCCCGCGTCACCTCGCGGACAATCTCGAGGCGCCGGCCGACCAGGCTCCCGCCTTCGACCGGATCGCGTACACCTACGCCGGCCGCGACCTGACGATCTCCGGGCTGGCACTCTTCTCCAGCAACCCGTCCGTGATCACCGCGATGATGGGGCTCCGGATCCTCGGCGACCTCTCGGACGCGACCATCCTGTCGACCGCCACCTCGAAGCCGGAGGTGCAGAAGAAGGTGCTCACCGTGACCCTCGGCTGGGCGGTGCTGAACACCGTGGCGCTCGTGGCGGACCGTCGCAAGCTGCGCCGCTGACACGGGTCCCGTCGGCTGCACCGGGCCGACCGGGCCATACATCTGCGCATCCATCTTCATCGGGCACTCCCCCTCGGGCCTGCCGCGTGGCATCGTGAGAACGCGCGACTCGCCACGGCAGGAGTGAGTGACATGACCACACGCACAGCCCTGGTCACCGGCGCCTCCTCGGGCATCGGACTGGCCACCACCCGGATGCTGGTCGAGCGCGGCCATCGCGTCGTCGGCACCAGCCGCCACCCCGAGAGGATCCCCGCCGCTGCGCGGATCGACGGAGTGACGTACCGGCCCCTGGACCTCACCGACCTGCACAACATCGAGGGGTTCGTGACCTCGCTCAACGCTGAGGGTCACCACATCGACATCCTGGTCAACAACGCCGGGGAGTCCCAGAGCGGTCCCTTGGAGGAGCTGACCATCGGCGCCCTGGAGCGGGTGTTCCACCTCAACGCGATCGGACCGGCGCACCTGACCCAGCTGCTGCTTCCCGCGATGCGCGACCGGGGCTACGGCCGAGTGGTCATGGTCGGGTCGATGCTGGCCAGCTTCCCGGTCGCCTACCGGTCCTCCTACGTGGCCACCAAGGCCGCGCTGCGCGGCTTCGCCTGCGCGGCCAGGCTCGAGATGTCTCCGTTCGGCGTCTGGCTGACCACCGTCGAGCCGGGCTCGGTACGCACCGGGATCAGCCAGCGACGCACCAAGTACCTCTCCGAGGGGTCACCGCACGAGCAGGCGTTCCGCACGATGCTGCGGGCCCTGGACCACGCAGAGAAGGAGGGCATCGCACCGGTCCGGGTCGCGCGCACGATCATGCGTGCCATCGAGTCCGACCAGCCCGACGACCTCTACCCGGTGGGCAACAACGCGGGTGCGGTGTTCGCCCTGAGCCGTGCTCTCCCCAGGTCGTTCGTCGAAGAGATGGTGGCGCGCAAGTTCGGCCTGTCGCGGCGCCGTAGCCTGCACGCGTGATCCCCGACCTCCCCCCGGTGCACGACACCCTCACGTTCCTCAGCCCCCTGTCCTCCACCCGCGCTGACGTGCTGGCCCGATGGCTCGCAGAGGGGCTCGCGCAGGGCGGCACCCTGATCGACGTGGGCTGCGGCTGGGGCGAGCTGGCGCTGCGGGTCGCCGCTGCTGCCCCCCGCTCCACGGTGGTCGGCGTAGACCTCGACCCCGAGCGCGTCGCCGAGGCAAACCGTCGCGCCGGCGAGCGTGGGCTGGCCGAACGGGCCACCTTCGTCACCGGGGACGGCGCCACTCCCCCCGCCACACCCGTCGACGCCCTGATCGCCGTGGGAGCCAGCCAGGTCTGGGGCGGTCCGGTGGAGGCGGCCCAGCCGCTCGGCTACGACGCCGCCCTCGCCGGGATCCGCGCCGGAGTCGTCCGGGGCGCTCGGGTGCTGTACGCCGACGCGATCTGGTCGCGCCCCCCGACTCCGGAGGCGACAGCCGTTCTCTCCGGCCGCGACGACGAGTTCCTCGCGCTGGCCGACCTCGTCGAGCTCGCCGCGACCCAGGGGTTCGCCGTTGCCGGCGTACAGGAGGCCACGCTGGAGGAGTGGGACGAGTTCGAGTCCGGGTTCGTTGCCGGCCATGCCGGGTGGCTGGCGGCGCACGAGGCCCACCATGCAGACGCACCGGCGGTCCGAGAACGGCTGGACGCGCAGCGGGCGAGCTACCTTCGTGGCTACCGCGGGGTGCTGGGAATGGCCTACCTCCAGTTGCTGGCTGTTTAGCGGTCGCTACCATCGGCTGCGTGATTTTTCCCCGTCGCTTCTCAGTCCTGCTCACCGTCCCTCTCCTGGCCCTCGGCGTTGCCTGCGGGAGCGAGACCACCACTCCCCAGGCCGAGGACTCGCAGTGTGACTACACCGAGCAGGGCGGGGCCGCCAAGCCCGCCGAACTCCCGCCCGGAGACCCGGAGGAGGACGCTCCGAGCGAGGTCACCGTGGCGACGGACCAGGGCGACGTGAAGGTGAGCCTGGATGCCGAGAAGGCGCCGTGCACGGTGAACTCGTTCCTGGCGCTGGCCGACCAGGGCTTCTTCGACGACACCCAGTGCCACCGGCTCACTACCGACGGCATCTTCGTGCTCCAGTGCGGCGACCCCTCGGCCTCAGGCACGGGCGGGCCCGGCTACGAGTTCGCCGACGAGCTGGTGGACAACGACCCGCGCCTGCAGCCCTGCCTCGGTCAGCAGGACCCGCAGAGCGGCCGGGAAGTCTGCACCTACACGGCCGGCACTGTGGCGATGGCCAACTCCGGCCCCGACACCAACGGCTCGCAGTTCTTCCTCGTCTACCAGGACTCCCCTCTCCCCGGCGCCTACACCGTCTTCGGCCGGATGAGCGCCGCCGGCCTCAAGGTCGTGCAGCAGGTGGCCGAGGCCGGCATCGGCCCGGACGGGGTCGCTCCGAAGCAGCCGGTGAAGATCACCGCGGTCAAGTAGCGGCCCGCACGCCCTCTGGAACGCCCCCGTAGTCTCGGCCTCATGGAATTTCGATACCTCGGCAACTCGGGCATGAAGATCTCCGAGATCACCTACGGCAACTGGCTCACCCACGGCTCCCAGGTGGAGAACGACGTCGCGACGCAGTGCGTGCGGGCTGCGCTCGACGAGGGCATCAGCACCTTCGACACCGCTGACGCCTACGCGAACACCGCGGCGGAGTCCGTGCTCGGCGAAGCCCTCAAGGGCGAGCGGCGCGAGTCGCTCGAGATCTTCACCAAGGTCTACTGGCCGACCGGACCGCGCGGCAAGAACGACACCGGACTCTCCCGCAAGCACGTCATGGAGTCGATCAACGGGTCCCTCAAGCGCCTCCAGACCGACTACGTCGACCTGTACCAGGCGCACCGCTACGACACCGAGACGCCGCTGGAGGAGACGATGCAGGCCTTCGCCGACATCGTGCGCCAGGGCAAGGCTCACTACATCGGCGTCAGCGAGTGGACCGCCGACCAGATCCGCGAAGGGCATCGTCTCGCCCAGCAGATGGGCTTCCAGCTGATCTCCTCCCAGCCCCAGTACTCCATGCTCTGGCGGGTGATCGAGGACGAGGTCGTCCCGACCTCGCGTGAGCTCGGTGTCTCCCAGATCGTGTGGTCCCCGATCGCGCAGGGCGTGCTCAGCGGCAAGTACCTGCCCGGTCAGCCCGCACCGCAAGGGTCTCGCGCCACCGATGAGAAGGGTGGTGCGGACATGATCAAGCGCTGGCTGCAGGACGACGTACTCACCGCCGTCCAGCAGCTGAAGCCGGTGGCCGACGAGCTCGACCTGACCATGGCCCAGCTGTCCGTCGCCTGGGTGCTGCAGAACGACAACGTCGCCGCAGCCCTCGTGGGCGCCTCCCGTCCCGAGCAGGTCAGTGAGAACGTCAAGGCGGCAGGCGTGAAGATCCCCGACGACCTGATGAAGCAGATCGACGACGCACTCGGCGAGGTCGTCGAGCGTGATCCCGGCAAGACCGCCGCGAGCGCCCCGCAGGCCCGCGTCGCCTGACCCCGCCGTACTGCCTGGCCCGGTGACTTGGTCGGTGGGTCGCGGTCCGTCGGTCGCGGTCGTCGGTCGCGGTCGTCGGTTTCCCAGGTGATGAGGTCAAACTGCCTCTTCACACACCGTGCACCGTGTGTGAAGAGGCAGTTCGGGTTCCTAACCTGGGAAACCGGCCACCGAGCAACCACCCGAAAAGACCAGCAAGCCGACCGACGAGCGAAACGCCCCGTTCACCCGGCAGTTCGGCAGCTGGGGAACATGACGTACTTCGTCAGCTCGGGGTACTTCGTGGCCAGGTCCTTGGGGGGCACGTTGTCCGCGATCTCCTCGCTGGGTCCGGCCGTGACCTCCCCACCCTCCAGGGTGTACGACGTGCGCTTGATGTCCCAGGCGTACTTCGCTCCGGACGGTTCGTGCGCGACCGCCTCGGTGAGGACTACTCCCCCTTCAATGCAGTCGACGCTGAGCGGGCGCTCCTCCACGTCGAGGGCCACGAAGGGCACCAGCAGCTGCCCGTCGACCTTGAGCTCGGACATCGTTTCGCCGGTGACGGCGTAGATGCGGGTCTGGAAGCCGCCCCGGGGGTGGTTCTGCCGGGTGACCACCAGGTCGCCCTCCCGACCAGGGACCTCGACGCCGTAGGCCTCGGCGACGGGAGGGCCGGTCTCCAGCTGGGCGGAGACGTGGCCGTCCTCGAGGGCCGCGAACAGCAGGTTGGGGCAGTCGCCGTCGGGACGGGTCAGCTTGACCTGCTCGGACTCACCGTCACCGTTCAGGTCGGCCTGCGTGACGGCGCGGGCGCTGGTCACGGCCGGGGAGTCCACCGGGCAGCTACCGACGGTGCTCACCGTCTCGCTGGTGCCGTCCGCCGAGGGCGTGGCGCCGGCCGTCGTGTCTGCGGACCGCTCCGCGGAACCGCAACCGACCGCGAGGAGCGCAGTCGCGACCAGGGCCCCCGCCCAGGCGGCCGGACGCCTCCCCCGCAGGTGGCCGGGGAGGTGGCCGGGGACGGACGGGGGGCGAGCCGGCATGCGCGTCATGGAGATGGGACGCGCGCGGGAGCGCTCGGGTTCCGGCATGCCACCACCGTAATGCTTCGCCGCCGAAGGCTCGGCTCACCCGGTCGCGTCTAGAGTCGCGAAGGTGAGATCGACGAAGCCCAGACGCCCCGGTCCCTCGGTGCGTACGCGCGTGACCGAGTTCCGCGCCGGCGAGCGGCTGGAGCACGAGGACCGGGTGGCGACCGAGGAGCCGCTGGAGATCCGGGTCTCGGGGCCAGGGCTCCCCGCCCAGCGCGTGGCCGTCACCATGCGCACCCCGGGACATGACTTCGAGCTGTCCGTGGGATGGCTCGTCCACGAGGGTGTGACCACGCCCGAGGCGGTCCGCGGTGTCCGCTACTGCACCGACGTCGAGCTCACCGACCTCGAGGAGTTCAACGTGGTCACGGTCGACCTGGACGCTCCCCCGCTGGCCCTACCGGTCGCCCGGCTCGTCAACTCTGCCTGCGGTGTCTGTGGCACCGACTCCGTGCAGGACGTACTCACGCACGCACCGGTCCCGGCCCCCGTGCGACTCTCACTCGACGTGGTGCTCGCCCTGCCGGACAGCCTCGGTGAGCACCAGCCGGGCTTCGGACGCACCGGTGGCCTGCACGCCGCCGGTCTCTTCGCGACCGACGGCACGCCGGTGGTGATCCGGGAGGACGTGGGGCGGCACAACGCCGTCGACAAGGTGGTCGGCTCGCGTGTGCTGGCGCGCGAACCGGTGCCTCCGGTGCTGGTGCTGAGCGGTCGGATCGGCTTCGAGCTCGTCCAGAAGGCCGTGATCTCCGGGATCTCCGCGATCGTCGCGGTGGGCGCACCCACCTCCCTCGCCCTCTCGTTGGCCCAGGAGGCAGGCATCACGTTGATCGGTTTCACGCGGGCGCGGCGCTGCGTGGTGTACGCCGGGGCAGAGCGCGTCGGCGTGTAGCCACCAGTTCTGTCGGTGCGCTCTCCTAGCGTGGCCACATGCGCATCCTGCACACCTCCGACTGGCACCTCGGCCGGTCCTTCCACGGCGAGGACCTGCTCGCGGCGCAGGGTGCGTTCCTCGACCACCTGGTGGAGACCGTGGCCACCGAGCAGGTCGATCTCGTGGTGGTCTCGGGGGACGTCTACGACCGCGCGCTGCCTCCCGTTGACGCCGTCGCCCTGGCCGACGAGGCATTCACCCGGCTGGCCGGCTCGCGCGCCCGCGTGGTCGTGACCAGCGGCAACCACGACTCCGCCAGGCGGCTCGGCTTCAGCGCGCGACTGGTTGACGCTGCCGGCGTGCACCTGCGCACGGACGCCGGCCGGGTCGACGAGCCGGTGCTGCTCCACGACGAGCACGGACCGGTGGCCGTCTACGGCATCCCCTACCTCGATCCCGACGTGCTCAAGGTCGCGTGGGACCTGCCGGTCCGGTCCCACGGCGCGGCGCTGAGCGAGGCCATGCAGCGCATCCGGCAGGACCTCGCGGCCCGCCCGACGGGGACGCGGTCCGTGGTGATGGCGCACGCGTTCGTCACCGGCGGGCTGCCCAGCGACAGCGAGCGGGACATCTCCGTAGGGGGCATCTCCATGGTGCCGATGGAGCTCTTCGACGGCATCGACTACACCGCCCTGGGGCACCTGCACGGGCGGGCGACCTTGACCGACTCGATCCGTTACAGCGGGTCCCCGGTCGCCTACTCCTTCTCCGAGGCCGGCCACGTCAAGGGTTCGTGGCTCGTCGACCTCGGGCGCGACGGTCTGGGCGAGGTCAGGTTCGTACCCGCGCCCGTGATCCGGTCCCTGGCCTGTCTCGAGGGCACCCTCCAGACGTTGCTGGACGACCCCGCCTTCACCGCGCACCAGGAGTCCTGGGTGCAGGCGACCCTCACCGACCCCGAGCGACCGGGCCGCGCCATGGAACGGCTGCGTGTCCGGTTCCCCCACGCATTGGCCCTGCGCTTCGCCCCCGCGGGTGGCGTGCGCGCGCCGAGACTCCGGGCAACGGCCGGGCTGAGCCCACACGAGGTTGCGCTCGACTTCGTGGAGCACGTGCGCGGCACCCCGGCTGACGACGCGGAGTCGGCCCTGCTCCGGACGGCCTTCGAGTGCTGCTCCGAGGACCCGGACCTGGTCTCCGTTCGCGACTCAGTGGTGAGCGAAGCATGAGGCTCCACGAGCTCTCGATCACTGCCTTCGGCCCGTTCGTGGACACCGTCGTGGTGGACTTCGACGAGCTGGCGGCCGGCGGGCTCTTCCTCCTCACTGGTGACACCGGCGCCGGCAAGACGAGTGTCCTCGACGCCGTGGCCTTTGCGCTGTACGGCGAGGTCCCGGGTGATCGGCACCAGGCCCGGCACCTGCGCAGCGACCACGCGCCTGCCGAAGCGGAGCCACGCGTCGTGCTCTCGCTCAGCGTTCGCGGGCGCACCTTCCGCTTCACCCGCTCCCCCGCGTGGGAGCGGCCCAAGCGGCGCGGCGACGGCACCGTGCGCGTGCAGGCCCACGTCGTCGTCGAAGAGCTGCACGCCACCGAGTGGACGGCACTGACCACCCGGCTCGACGAGGCAGGTCAGCTCGTCGCGGAGCTGCTCGGCATGACCTGCACCCAGTTCACCCAGGTGGCGATGCTCCCGCAGGGCCGGTTCCAGGCCTTCCTGCGGGCCACCTCCGCCGAACGGCACGCCGTGCTCCAGCGGTTGTTCCGGACACGCCGGTTCGAGGAGGTGGAGCGCTGGCTCGGTGAGCAGCGGTTGGAGCTCGGCCGCGGCAGCCAGCTGTGCCGAGATCGCAACGTGGCGGTGGTCAACCGCTTCCAGGAGGCTGCCGGTGCGTGCATACCGGAGCAGTGGGACCTGACCCGGCTTGACCTCCACGTGGAAGATCACTCGCTGCAGGAGTGGGTCGATGAGGTTCTCGACGAGGCTGCCGCCAGCACCGGCTCTCTGCGGCAGACCTTCGAGGAGGCGTCCGGACGCCTGGAGAGCGCCCGTGTCGACCACGACCGCGGTCGAGCGCGCGCCGATGCGCGGCTGCGAGGTGAGCGATCCGCACAGGTGCTCTCGGAGCTCGAGGCGGACGAACCCCATGAGGCCGAGCTCGCGCGGGACCTTGACGCCCATCGACGCGCCGCGAGCGTTCTTCCGGTGGCGCTACGAGCCGAGCAGGCGATCGAGAGCGAACGCCGGCAGCGGGTGGAGGCCGAGCAGCTCAGGTCGCAGGTCCTCGACCTGGTGGCCCCCGGCGCCGTCGAGCTGAGCGCGCTCACCGCCGCGGCGACTCAGGCCAACCAGGCGAGGGCCGTCGCCGAGTCGTGGCTGCCCCGTGAGTCCGAGCTGCACGACGAGCGCGCGCGGTGCACCTCGCTGGAGGCGCAGCTCGCCGGGCTGGCGGCGCGGCTGACCGACGACGAGGCCGAACGCCGGCGCAGCACCGCCACCCGTGAACGCCTGCTGCCACTGCTGGCGGCCGCCAAGGAGTGCGCTGTACTGCGCGACCAGCGCGGCGCCGATCTCACAGCGGCGAACGAGGGGCTCGTCGCCGCCGAGCAGGTCGTCGCGCTGACCGCTCAGCTGCAGGAGGCCCGCACCCGCCTCGATGAGGCGACCACACGTGCTCACGACCTGCGCGAGCAGCACCTCGACATCCGGGAGCACCGCATCTCCGGCATGGCCGCCGAGCTGGCCACCGCCCTCACCGCCGGCTGCTCGTGTCCGGTGTGCGGCAGCGCCGAGCACCCGGCCCCCGCACGCAGCGCCTCGACGATCGGCCGAGCCGAGGAGGACGCTGCCCGGCAACGCCACGAGGACGCCGACTTCGAGCGTCAGACCGTGCGCGAGTCGGTCACGGCGCTCGAGGTGCAGCTGACCGGGGCTCGCGAGCGGAGCCAGGGCAAGGACGTCGACCAATGGGCGTGGGCGCGGGACGCCGCAGCCGTCGCCTGCGAGGAGAGCGAGCGGGCCGCCCGTCGGGCCGCCGGGCTCGAGACGGAGCTCGCCACCCTCGCTGCCCGCGACTCGGAGCTCGCCGCGTCGCTGGCCCGCACCAGCGCCCTGGCCGAGGCCAGGGCGCAGCAGCACGCCGAGTCCGTCCGTCGCTGTGAACAGCTGGCGACCGAGCTCGACACCCTGCTGGGCGACCACCCCGGGGCGACGTCGGTGGCCGCGCTGGTCGAGCTGCACGGCCACCGCGCCGCCGTACTGGAAGCTGCTTGTCAGGCGCTCGGCGATCACGAGAAGGCCATCCACGAGCTGGACCAGGCGGTCTCGGCCGCGAACGCCGCCGCAGTCGCCGCCGGGTTCGCGGCCCTCGACGGTGCCCTGGCAGCCGTCCTGCCCGGAGAGCGCGCGGCATCGGCTGCGGCCGAGCTCGAGGAGCGTCGCGACCGACGTGCAGCGGCAACCGCAGTCCTCGACGACGACGAGGTGACCGCGGCGCTGGCTGTCGTCGCCCCCGACCTCACCCTGCTCGCCCGGGAAGTCCACGAGGCCGGCTCCGCGCGCGACGAGCTCCAGGCAGCACATCGCCAAGCCGCCACGCGGCAGGCCCGACTCCTGTCCCTGCGCGAGGAGCTGCACGAGCAGCTGACGGCCTGGGAGCCGATCCGCACCCGCCACGCAGTGGTTGCCGAGCTCGCCGCCCTGGTCGAGGGGAAGAGTGCTGAGAACCAGCTGAAGATGCGGCTCTCGGCGTACGTCCTCTCCGAGCGCTTGCGGCAGGTCGTGGCCGCGGCCAACGAGCGGCTAGGTGCGATGACCGATGCGCGTTACACCCTGGAGCAGGCCGACGAGAAGGGCGCCGGCGAACAGCGCGGCGGACTGAGCCTGCGGGTCCGTGACGAGTGGAGCGGCAAGCACCGAGACCCGGCAACGCTGTCCGGCGGGGAGACCTTCCTGGTCTCGCTGGCCTTGGCGCTCGGCCTGGCCGACACCGTCACCCACGAGGCGGGCGGGACCCAGCTCGACACCCTCTTCATCGACGAGGGATTCGGCGCACTCGACGCCGCGACACTCGACGGCGTGATGGACACGCTCGACTCGTTGCGCGACGGCGGGCGCGTGGTGGGACTCGTCAGCCACGTCGCCGAGCTGCGCAACCGGGTGCCCGCGCAGCTCGAGGTTCGCAAGGCCCGGCGAGGCGCGACGCTCCACCTGCAGCTGGCACATAGCTAACCATTAGGGTCACCTCCATGGCACCGAACGAGATCGATCCGACGTTCCTGGCGCTCCCCTACGAGCGGCTCGGCCAAGCGGCCCTGGCACGAGCCCGCGATTTCGGCGTCTCGCACGCCGACTTCCGCTTCGAGCGCAACCGCTACCAGTACTTCTCGGTCCGGGACGGCTCCCTCGAGGGAGCCCAGGACGCGGAGGATCTGGGGTTCGCGGTGCGGGTGATCCTCGACGGAGCCTGGGGGTTCGCCTCGGGGGTGGCGTTGACCGAGTCCGAGGCGGTGACGATCGCGGAGACCGCCGTCACGGTGGCCCGCGTCGCCGCGAAGATGACCAGTCGCCCCGTCGAGCTGGCTCCGGAACCGGTCCACAAGGACGTCTCCTGGGTCTCGGCGTACGCCGTGAACCCGCTCGAGGTGCCGCTGGCGGAGAAGACCGGTCTGTTCGCCGACTGGACCAGCGAGCTGCTCCGCGCCGACGGCGTCGACCACGCGACGGGTGGCGCCCAGCAGATCCAGGAGAACAAGTACTACGCCGACCTCGAGGGTTCCTCGATCACCCAGCAGCGAGTGCGGGTCGAACCGCACCTCGAGGTGCACGGCAGCGACCCACGCACCGGCGCGTTCGACTCGATGCGCAGCATCGCGCCGCCGGTCGGCAGGGGTTGGGAGTACCTCTCCGGGGACACCTTCGACTTCGCGAGCGAGCGAGCCGAGCTGCCCGAGCTGCTCCGCGAGAAGCTCGCCGCCCCCACCGTGGAGGCGGGCACCTACGACCTGGTCATCCATCCCTCGAACCTCTGGCTGACCATCCACGAGTCGATCGGGCACGCCACCGAGCTCGACCGGGCCCTGGGCTACGAGGCCAACTACGCGGGCACCTCGTTCGCGACCTACGACAAGCTGGGCGAGCTCGTCTACGGCTCGCCGGTCATGAACGTCACCGGTGACCGCACCACCCAGCACGGCCTCGCCACTGTCGGCTACGACGACGAGGGGGTCGAGACCCAGGCCTGGGACGTCGTCCGCGACGGCATCTTCGTCGGCTACCAGCTCGATCGCGCGATGGCCCACACCTACGGCGCCGACCTCAACGACGGGCGCTCCAACGGCTGCGCGTACGCCGACTCCCCCGGCCACATCCCGATCCAGCGGATGGCGAACGTCTCGCTGCAACCGGCGGCGGACGGTCCCGACACCGACGGCCTGATCGGCCAGGTCGAGCGCGGCCTCTACGTCGTGGGCGACAAGTCCTGGTCGATCGACATGCAGCGCTACAACTTCCAGTTCACGGGCCAGCGTTTCTACGCCATCGAGGACGGCCGACTCAAGGGCCAGGTGCGCGACGTCGCCTACCAGGCGACCACCACCGAGTTCTGGGGATCGATGGAGGCGGTCGGCGGACCCGCCACCTACGAGCTGGGTGGCGCGATGAACTGCGGCAAGGCCCAGCCCGGGCAGGTCGCAGCGGTCAGCCACGGCTGTCCCTCAGCGCTGTTCCGCAACATCCGGATCCTGAACACCACCGAGGAAGGCACGGCCTGATGCAGCTCCGACCGCAGCGGCTCGTCGAGCACGCCCTGGAGACCTCGGTCTCCGACCAGTGCATCGCCATCGTCAACGACACCACCAGCGCCAACCTCCGCTGGGCGAACAACACCCTGACCACCAACGGCGTGATGCACGAGGTCGACGTCACCGTCATCGCCTTCCGCGGGACCGGCAACGCCTCGGTCAGCGGTACGGCTGCCTCGCTGGAGCAGGTGACGGCCCTGGTGGAGAGCGCCGACCGCGCCGCCGCCTTGGCCGACGACGCCGAGGACCGCGCCGACCTCGTGCCCGGTGAGGTGTCGACGGATTGGGAGGACGAGTCCGGTGACACCTCCATCGAGGTGTTCCGGGACTTCGCCGACGCGCTCGGCGATGCCTTCAAGCACGCCGACGCCGAGCGGCGCATCCTGTACGGCTTCGTCTTCCACGAGGTCACCACGACCTACCTCGGCTCCAGCACCGGACTGCGGCTCCGTCACGTGCAGCCCACCGGCCACTACGGCTGCACGGCCAAGAACGTCGACCTCACCAACAGCGCGTGGGTCGGTGGAGCCACCCGCGACTTCAGCGACGTCGACGCAAGCACGATGTCGACCGACCTCGCCACCCGGCTGTCCTGGGGCGAGCGGCGCATCGACCTGCCGGCCGGGCGCTACGACACCATCTTGCCGCCGACTGCGGTCGCAGACCTGATGATCTACGCCTACTGGACGATGGGGGCCCTGAACAGCGCCGACGGTCAGACGGTCTACTCCCGCCCGGGGGGTGGGACGCGGATCGGTGAGCAGATGGTGCGCGAGTCCGTCCGGCTCTACAGCGACCCGACCTACGCGCGACTCGAGGCCGCGCCGTTCGTCGAGGCCAGCGGTTCCTCGGACCGCAGCAGCGTCTACGACAACGGTCTGCCCCTGGGGTCCACCGACTGGTTCCGCGACGGCCGTCTGACCTCGCTGATCCAGACCCGGCACACGGCCGGCCTCACCGAGCAGCCGACCACGCCGGCGATCGACAACCTCATCCTCGACGTCGACGGTGGCGCCGGCACCGAGGCCGAGCTGATCGGCAGCCTGGACGACGGCCTGCTGCTCACCTGCCTGTGGTACATCCGTGAGGTCGACCCCCAGACCCTGCTCCTGACCGGGCTCACCCGTGACGGCGTCTACCGCGTCGAAGGCGGGGAGATCACCGGGGCGGTCAACAACTTCCGGTTCAACGAGAGCCCGGTCGACCTGCTGCGTCGGTTCTCGCACGCCTCGAAGACCGCGCCGAGCTTCTCCCGCGAGTGGGGTGAGGACCAGTTCTCCCGCACGGCCACACCGGCTCTGCGGGTGCCCGACTTCAACATGAGCTCGGTCTCCCGGGCGCTCTGACCGGGGTTCCCCCGGGCCCAGTGTCTGCCGTCGATGGTGCCGATCGTTGCGCGACAATCCCCGACGACTGTATTGATGGTGCGATGACGACCTATTCCGGGACGAAGGACTTCGTGGGCGCGACCTTCGCCAAGACGAGCTTCAAGGGCGCCACCCTGCGCGATTCCGATGTCAGCGGTGTGACGATGCGCAGCGTCGACGTGGACGGCCTCGACATCGACAGCCACGACCTGTTCTTCGGCAGCCTCGTGGTCAACGGGGTCGACGTGGTGCCGCTCGTGGAGGCCGAGCTGAACCGGCAGTTCCCGGGCCGCGAGCTGCAGAAGGCCCAGACTCCCGAAGGCCTGCGCGAAGGTTGGGTCGCTGTCCAGTCCGCCTGGCAGACCACGGTGACGGACACCCCGCTGGAGCTGGTGGACGCCCACGTCGAGGACGAGTGGTCCCTGGCCCAGACCCTGCGCCACCTCGTCCTGGCGACCGACACCTGGCTCCGCGGTGCGATCCTGCGGGTGCAGCAGCCGTTCCACGAGATCGGCCAGATCTTCACCGGTGCCGACGAGATGGGCTTCGACATGTCGATCTTCCGCGCGGACCCGCCGGCCTTCGAGGAGATCCTCGCGGTGCGCGCCGAGCGACAGCAGCTGGTGACCGACTTCCTGGCCACGGCCACACCAGAGCTGCTCGCCGAGGAACGCGAGAACCCGTGGGGCGGCGATGACTGGCGCCCCAGCGTCGGGGACTGCATCCGCGTGATCCTGGAGGAGGAGTGGGCGCACCTGCGCTACATCCGACGGGATCTCGCTCGACTGCGTTGAGCCAGAAGGAGTCTTCAGGGTCCCTCGGGGTAGGGCTCACGCGTGTAGACGAACGTCGCACACTCCAACCGCGAGACTCCCCCGTCCGGCCGGCGCACCACCTCGAGGATCTCGCCGTGGTGGTAGCCGGCCAGTCCCACGATCTGCCCGTCCACCAGACCGAACTGCTCGGCCACGGCACCCCTGGCCAGGTCACGCCACTCCAGCCGGTCACCGTGCCAGCGCACCTCATAGGCGGAGTTGCCCCAGTACCAGTAGCCGAGCAGCTCCACGGCCCACTCCGGCACCTGTTCGGTGGGCACCCAGGCGGGCAGCGTTCCCGGGGTCCGCTCCCCCAGCAGGGCCAATGCGAGCTCCGGTCCGGAGAATCCGGTCGTCGAATTGGTCAGCGCCACCACCCCGACGTGGTTGAGCGGGTCGGTGAACACCGTCGCCTGGAAGCCCGGCATGGAGCCGGTGTGTCCGACGAGCACACCCTCGGCGTACGGCACCAGCCGCAGGCCGAGGCCGTACTCCAGGGCGGGCGGCACCGGTCGACGCATCTCGGCGAGCGTGCGGTCTGCCAGGACGTGTGCGTCACCCTCACCCAGGAACCCGGTGAACCGCGCCAGGTCCTCGACCGTGCTCCAGAGCTGACCGGCCGGTGCCATCGCAACGGTGTCGTGCAGCGGCTCCTCGGTGAGCGTGCCGGCCAGGTGGTGGACGCTCAGTCCTGGAGCGTACGGCGCCTGCGGGTGGTACGACGTCCGCTCCATCCCCAGCGGGTCGAGCACCCGCTCCTGGACCAGCTCGAACCAGTCGCGGCCACGCAACCGGGCCACCGCCGCCCCGAGCAGGCCGTAACCGAGGTTGCTGTAGTGGTAGTGCTCCCCGGGGCCGAAGACGGCCCCGGTCCCGTCGTTGCGCGTCAGCAGCTCCGCGACGGATACGCCAGGTGAGCGCTCCCACCACGGGCCGTTCGGTTCGCTCTGCATGCCGGAGACGTGTGCCAGCAGCGACCGGACGCTGGCGTCGGCGTACCCGGAATCCGGCAGGAACCGCCCGATGGGGTCTTCGAGGTCCAGCAGCCCCTCGTCACGGCACTGCATCACGAGCACAGCCGTGATCGTCTTGGTGATCGACCCGATGCGGTACTGCGTGTCTGGGCCGCTCGCTGCACCGGCGCTGCCGGACCACACGAGCTCGGCCCGGTCCATGACGCCGGCGACGATCGAGGGCAACCGCCGCTCGGCCTGGTAGCGGTCCAGCACCGCTTGGAAGTGTCGAGCCCGCATCAGCGACTCAGCCGAAGGATCGGATCACGCGAACGCCTCGGGAGGCGGGCAGGAGCAGACGAGGTTGCGGTCGCCGTAGGCCTGGTCCACGCGACCCACCGGCGGCCAGTACTTGTCCGGGTCCGGGCCGCTCGGGAACAGCGCCGTCTCCGCGGAGTAGGCCCGCTCCGGGTTGTCGACGAGCACGTCCCGGGCAGTGTGCGGCGCTCCCCGCAGCGGCGAGCTCTCCGGCGTCCACTCCCCTGCCTCGACGCGGCTGATCTCCTCGCGGATGGCGATCATGGCCCCGCAGAAGCGGTCGAGCTCACCCAGGTCCTCGCTCTCGGTGGGCTCGACCATCAGCGTCCCGGCGACCGGAAAGCTCATCGTCGGCGCGTGGAAGCCGTAGTCGATCAGCCGCTTGGCGACGTCGTCCACCGTCACGCCGCTGGTCTTCGACAGGCCCCGCACGTCGAGGATGCACTCGTGCGCGACCCGATCGTTGTGGCCCCGGTAGAGCACCGGGAAGTGCTGCTGCAGCCGCTCGGCCACGTAGTTGGCCGCGAGCACCGCAACCGCTGTCGCCTCGGTCAGGCCCTGCGCGCCCATCATCCGCACATAGGCCCAGGAGATCGGCAGGATCCCCGCGGAACCGTAGGGCGCCGCGCTGATCGGGCCGATCCCCACGCGCTTGTCGGCCTCGGGGTGCATCGCGTGCGAGGGCAGGTACGGCGCCAGGTGCTCGCGCACGCCGACCGGACCGACACCGGGTCCACCGCCGCCGTGCGGGATGCAGAAGGTCTTGTGCAGGTTCAGGTGTGAGACGTCTCCGCCGAACTCACCGGGCTTGGCGTAACCCAGCAGCGCGTTCAGGTTGGCTCCGTCGACGTAGACCTGACCGCCGGCCTCGTGCACCGTGGCGCACAGGTCGGAGATGGTGTCCTCATAGGCACCGTGGGTCGAGGGGTAGGTCACCATGATCGCGGCCAGCTCGCCACGGTGCTGGTCGCACTTCGCAGCGAGGTCGGCCATGTCGACCGAGCCGTCCTCGGCGGACTTCACCACCACGACCTTCATCCCTGCCATCACGGCCGAGGCCGCGTTCGTGCCGTGGGCCGATGACGGGATCAGACAGATGTTCCGCTCGCCGTCACCGTTTGCCTCGTGGTAGCCGCGGATCGCCAGCAGACCGGCCAGCTCCCCCTGGGAGCCGGCGTTGGGCTGGATGGAGACCCGGTCGTAACCGGTGACCTCGCACAGCCAGGACTCGAGCTGGCCGATGAGCACGCGGTAGCCCAAGGCATCCTCCGCCGGGGCGAACGGGTGCAGGTCTGCGAAGCCGGGCAGGCTGACCGGCTCCATCTCCGTGGTGGCGTTGAGCTTCATCGTGCAGGAGCCGAGCGGGATCATGCCGCGGTCCAACGCGTAGTCGCGGGCGGAGAGCCGACGCAGGTAGCGCAGCATCGAGGTCTCGGAGCGGTGCGTGTTGAACACCTCGTGGGTCAGGAACTCACTGGTGCGCTCGAGCCCGGCCGGGATGGCCTCGCCCAGCGGGTCGTTGCCGATGCCGTCGGCGTCGGTGGAGAGACCGAAGGCACCCAGGACCGCATCGAGCACGACAGTGTCGGTGACCTCTGAGGTGCTCAGCCCGACATGGTCGTCATCGACGAGTCGCACGTGCACACCTGCCTCGCGCGCTGCGTTGACGATCTCCCGGGCCCGGCCGGGTACCCGCGTGAGCACGGTGTCGAAGAAGGCGTCGTGCACGACCTCCACTCCCCCGGCCCGCAGCCGGTCAGCCAGCGCCACCGCCTGCCCGTGCACCGAGAGCGCGATCCGGGTGAGGCCGTCGGGTCCGTGGTGGACGGCGTACATCGACGCGACGACCGCGAGCAGCACCTGGGCCGTGCAGATGTTCGAGGTCGCCCGGTCGCGTCGGATGTGCTGCTCGCGCGTCTGCAACGACAGGCGGTAGGCGGGGTGCCCGGCGGAGTCGACCGAGACGCCGACCAGGCGGCCGGGCAGGTGCCGCTCCAGCCCCGCACGAACCGACATGAATCCGGCGTGGGGGCCGCCGTAGAAGAGCGGGACGCCGAAGCGCTGCGAGGAGCCGACGACCACGTCGGCGCCGAGCGTTCCTGGTGCCTCCAGAAGCGTGAGCGCGAGCAGGTCCGAGGCCACCACCGCGAGGGCCCCGCGCTCGTGCGCCTCTTCGATCACCGGCCGTGGGTCGACGACCCGCCCAGATGCCCCGGGGTACTGCACGAGAACACCGCTGAGCTCACCGTCGGGAAGCCCCTTGTCCAGGTCGGTGACGATCACCTGGATGCCCATGCCGCGGGCGCGCGTCCGCACCACCTCGATGGTCTGTGGCAGCGCGTCCGCGTCGACCACGAACGGGCCGTTCAGCTTGGGGTTGGCGCGGCGCACCAGCGTCATCGCCTCCGCGGCCGCGGTGCCCTCGTCGAGCAGCGAGGCGTTGGCGGTGGGCAGGCCGGTCAGGTCGGCGACCATCGTCTGGAAGTTCAGCAGTGCCTCGAGTCGTCCCTGGCTGATCTCGGGCTGGTACGGCGTGTAGGCGGTGTACCAGGACGGGTCCTCGAGCACGTTGCGCCGGATCACCGGGGGCGTGACCGTCCCGTGGTAGCCGAGCCCGATCATCGGTACGAGCGGGTTGTTCATCGCGGCGATCTCGCGCAGCTCGGCGGCGGTCTCGCGCTCGGAGGCTGCTGGAGGCAGGCTCAACCCGGCGGTGCGGATCCGCCCAGGAACTGCGTCGTCCATCAGCGCCTCAAGACTGCTGACTCCGAGAGTCTTGAGCATCTCGGTGATCTGCTGCTCGTCGGGGCCGATGTGACGCTCGCTGAAGGGACGCCCGGCGAGGGCGTCGGCGAGGGTGGCGTCTGACATGTCACTCCCTGGGGACGGATGCGGTCGTGAGGCTGTCCCCGTCAGTCAGGACATGCGTCCCTTCAGAGTGCCAGCCTGTGCGGTCCTTGGGCCTGAGAGGTTGCGGGGATGGCTTGCCCCTTCGGCGCCCCGGTTCGCCCTCTGCTCCCTATCGGGAACCGATGACGCCGGAGACTCTCCCGTACAGGATTGTCAGCAGTGCAAAAACTACCAGCCCCGGCCCCACCGAAGGTGGGTGCCGGGGCCGGAGCGAGAAGCTGTGCGGCTACGCGGGCTCAGCCGATGGCGCGCGCCTTGCGTCGGGCGGCGAGCTCGTCGCTCGAGGCGTCGCCCTCGAGCTCCGCGTCGGCCGTGCGCTCGGAGGGCAGGTCGGCCAATGAACCCTCGATCTCGCGCCACACTCCCCCGATGGCGATACCGAAGACACCCTGACCACCCTGGAGCAGGTCGATGACCTCGTCGTTGCTCGTGCACTCATAGACGCTGGCGCCGTCGCTCATCAACGTGACGCGGGTCAGGTCGTCGGTGCCACGGGCCCTCAGGTGGGCCACCGCGGTGCGGATCTGCTGCAGCGAGATGCCGGCGTCGAGCAGGCGCTTGATCACCTTGAGCAGCAAGATGTCACGGAAGCCGTAGAGACGCTGGGTGCCCGAACCGGTCGCGCCGCGCACCGTGGGCTCGACCAGGCCGGTACGGGCCCAGTAGTCGAGCTGGCGGTAGGTGATCCCGGCCGCGTTGCAGGCGGTGGGGCCGCGGTAGCCGAGGTCGTGGGGCAGGGGCGAGACGTCGTCATCGAAGAGCAGACCCTGCTCACCGGCTGCATCGGCGGCTGCCTGCGCGGCCCGGGTGTCATGGCCTGCGGTGCTGCTCGCGCCGCCGTCGCCGTTGTTCGTGCCCACTGTTACCTCCGAAGTTTCCTCCACTGAGCGTAACCCCCGGGAAGGGTGGCTGGGGGGTTCTGGCCCGAGCTACAGGCACCGAATCGCAGCCGTGGAGTTACAGCGAAGACATTGCGAAGGTAAACCTTCGCTCGAGGGTTGGTCAAAGACTCCAGCGGCGTGTCGCACGAGAACCTTCAAGTTCCACTTGAGGGTGTAGGTCGGCGGAGGCTGAGCTCAGCCCTGGTCCTTCTCGAAATCCTCGGGCGAGACGTGGTCGAGGAACTCGCGGAACTTCTCGACCTCGTCCTCCTGCTCGTCGGGCACCACGATGCCGGCGTCGTCGAGCACCTCCTCGGAGCACACGATCCGCGAGCCGGTGCGCAGGGCCAGGGCGATCGAGTCCGAGGGCCGGGCGCTCACCTCGACCCCGGAGGACAGGACCAGAGTCGCGTAGAAGACGTTGTCGCGCATCTCGGTGATCCGGATCTCGGTGACCTCGTTGCCCGTGGCCTCCAGGACGTCACGGAGCAGGTCGTGGGTCAGCGGGCGCGGCGGCACGACACCCTGCTGGGCGAAGGCGATCGCGGTCGCCTCCACGGCACCGATCCAGATGGGGAGGTACCGCTCCCCCATCGCCTCGCGCAGCAGCACGATCGGCTGGTTGGACGGCATCTCCACCCTGACTCCGACGACCTCGACCTCAAGCACTCCCTCAGACTACTGCCCGGGAGGTCGTCATCGCAGGGAGCGCAGCCCGGCCTTCACCAGCGCGGCGTGCAGCCGCACCGACAGCACCGCCATCTCGTCCATGGTCTGTGCCGCCCGCCCCTCGGCGCCGTCGTCACGACTGCGTCGGATCGGGGAGACGATCTGCTCCATCAGCCCCACCTCGCGGTCGGCGGCGGTCTTGAAAGCCCGCAGGTGCCGCGGTTCGAGGCCGTACGCCGCCAGCTCGCCGGCCACCTTGGCGATCACGAGCGCATCCGCGTCGTAGTGCTTCGACCCGGCCCGCGGCCGGACCAGCCCGAAGTTCTCCAGGGCGTCGAGCGTGTCGTCATCGATCTCCGCGGTCTTGACCAGCTCGCGGCGCGAGATCCGCACGTCCGCGCTGTCGGAGAGCAGCGACTCCACGCCGGGCGCCGGGTTGGCCATCAATCCGCCCGGGATGCTCGGCGCGCCACTGACCGGCGGCGGTTCCAGGCCGCGGTCGAGGGCGTCGAGGTGCTCCTTGATCACGCGCAGCGGCAGGTAGTGCTCGCGCTGGGCGCGGATGATGTAGCGCAGCTTCTCCATGTCCTCCACGGAGTACTTGCGGTAGCCCGACGGGGTTCGCTCAGGCTCGACGAGTCCTTCGTTCTCGAGGTGCCGGATCTTCGACTCCTTGATGTCGACGTCCGGGAACTCCGCCTTGAGGTCGGCCACGGCTTGGCCGATGGTGATCCGGCCTACCTTGTGGGCCGCCTGGCGCACTGGTCAGCGTTCCTTCGCGTCGCTGGCGAAGAAGATCAATCGGAACTTTCCGATGCGGACCTCGTCGCCGCTCTGCAGCTCAGCGTCGTCGACCCGGTCGCCGTTGAGGTAGGTGCCGTTGAGGCTGCCGACGTCGTGCACCCGGAACCCACCGTCCTGTCGCCGGAACTCCACGTGTCGGCGCGAGACCGTGATGTCGTCGAGGAAGATGTCGCTCTCCGGGTGCCGCCCCACGGTCGAGAGGTCCGTGTCGAGAAGGTAGCGGCTGCCTGCACCCGGCCCGCGCTGGACCACGAGGAGGGCGCTGCCCGACGGCAGTGCGTCCACCGCGGCAGCGTCGGCTGCGTTGAGCGAAGCGCGCTCGTCGGAGTCGGGCTTCGGCGGCGCGCCGAAGGTGATCGTGGCCGTCGAGTCGCTGGGGGTCGGCTCTCCGGCCGGAGCGGCCAGCGGAGCGCCACATTGCGAGCAGAACTTGGCGTTGTCCGAGTTCTGGCTGCCGCACTGCGAGCAATAGGGCATGTTGTCGATCTCCCAGTCTGTCGGGTCGGCGGTGTGTCGAGTCGCGGTACCTGTCTGGCCACTCGAGCGCTCCGGGTGACCAAGAACCCTGAAGCGTTGGTACAGGGTCAGGGTTCGGCGCCAACCTATCAGCGCTCGACAACGGCGTGGCTCATCGCAACGGGAGTTTCCGCGACGCGAGTCGGCAGAGCACGTTGCCTCAGGGCGGCGCCGCTCGACGAGCTCCTACCGCGCCGCCGCTACTCCAGGCTCGACGCGTAGGTGGCAGCGTCGATGAGGTCGGCCGAGCCGCTGTTGTCGGCCACGATCTCGAAGAGCCAGCCGTCGCCGTACGGGTCGGTGTTGACGAGCTCGGGCGTGGCGTCGAGCGCTTCGTTGCGGGCCACGATCTCACCGCCGAGCGGGGCGTAGACCTCGCTGACCGACTTGGTGGACTCGAGTTCGCCGACCACGGCGCCTGCCGTGACGGTCTCCCCGACCTCGGGGAGCTGCACGAAGACGATGTCACCCAACGCGTCCTGGGCGAAGTCGGTGATCCCGACCCGCACCGAGCCCTCCGCCTGGCCCGGCTCGCGCAGCCACTCGTGCTCGGAGGTGTACTTCAGGTCTTCGGGAATCACGCTGCTCCTCGTGTTTGCTTGGGACACCGGCTTCTTCCGGCGAGCGGCACTCAGGTGAGGTTACTGCCCGGGGACCCGTTCGGCGTACCGGGGCTCGGCCGGTGTCCGCGTCACGGTCACCTCGATGCGGTCGTCCTGGACCACCGACACCGAACCGGCAGCCGACTCGACGTCGTCGGTGAAGCCGTCCTGGAACTGCAGGGCCCCGGCCAAGGTGTCGGGGTTGCCGATCGCGTCGATCTCGTAGGGCGCACGCAGCACGACACCGTCCACCCGGATCCCGTTCTCGTCGTCCTCGAACGACGTCTGCGCGATCACCCGGACCCGGTCGTTGATCTCCATCGCCTCGACCCCGGCGTTGCGCAGCTCCTCGATGGCGTCGAGCAGGTTGGTCAGGCTCAGCTGACCCTCGGGATCCTCCACCTTGATCCGGATGCCCGGACCGGTGGCCGGCACGGTGCCTGCCAGCACGCCCAGCGTCCGCAGCTCCTTGCGCGCCTGCTCGAGCGCCGTCGATCGGCTCTGGGTGCTGCTGCGCAGCCGGTCCCGGGTCGCCTCGAGCTCGGCGATGTCGCGCTCGGCCTTGCGCGAGGCCGCCTGGAGACCGTTGAGGGCCTGGATCAGCTCGGCCTGGCGCAACCCGGCGTAGGTGTCGTCCTGTCCGGTCAGCCGAGCCTGGGTGACGGCCGCGAAGGCGAGCACTCCCACCAGCGCGGCGACGACCACCTGGCCCCGCGAGGCCGAGAAGAGGGAGGCACGGATCCGGTCCAGGCCCGAGACCGGTTTCGTGGCCTCGGGAGGGGTCGCCGGTGGGGTCGCGGGGTTCGGTGTCGGTGTGCTGGTCATCGGGCTCAGGCGTGGAAGAGGTGGCGACGGATCGCGGCGACGTTGGAGAAGATGCGGATCCCGAGCACCACGACGACCCCGGTGGAGAGCTGGGCACCGACTCCGAGCTTGTCGCCGAGGAACACGATCACGGCGGCGATCAGCACGTTGCTGATGAACGAGATCACGAACACCTTGTCGTCGAAGATCCCGTCGAGGAAGGCCCGGAAGGCGCCGAAGACCGCGTCCAGGGCGGCGACGACGGCGATGGGCAGGTAGGGCTCCAACGCAAGTGGTACGTCGGGGGCGAGCACCAACCCGAGCACGACACCGGCAACCAGGCCGAGTATCGCAATCATGAGGGGCCTCCTGCTTGGTCCTGGTTGGCGTAGTTCAACGAAACCTCCGTGCCGGCGAGCCGGAGCTCGGGCACCGGGGTGATGGTCAGCTGTAGGCCGACCTCACGTTGCAGGTCCAACCATGCCTGACCGCTGGTGGTTTCTGCGAAACGCGCGGGCAGCGTGTCCTGGTCGCCGATCGCCGTGACGACGTACGGCCTGCGCAGCGAACGTGCGTTCACGGTGATCGCCCCGCCGGCGAGCCTGATCGTGCTCAGGTTGGTGAGGCGCTGCCCGTTCACCGCGATGGCCTCTGCGCCGGCCTCCCAGAGCCCGTTGACCAGTCGCTGCAGGTCACTGTCGAGCACCTGGTTGCGTGCGCTGTCGGCGCCGGGCGCGTCATCGGCGACGACGCGGACCCCCGGCCCCTGCACGGGCAGCGTGCCGGCCTTGATCCCGAGGCGCTCCAAGGTCGCCAGCACTCCCTGCGCGGACGTGTCGTTGCTCAGCTGCCGCTCCTCGAGCGCGTCGGTCTCCGCCCGCAGCTGATCCAGCTGTGAGCGAGCGGCTCGCAGCTCGTTGCGCGCCTGGCCCACCTGGTCGACCAGCTCCCGGCGCGCTCGTTCGTCGGCCGCGGAGTTCCGCGAGGTCTGGACCGCGGCGGTCGCCACGAGAAGCGCGAACATTGCGAGCACCAGACCGCCGACGAGCCCGATCCGCCTGCGCGGTGCATCGGGGGGCGTCGCCTTCTGCTCCGAGACGAAGGCGTAGTCCTCGTCGAGTGCGTGGGTGGTGAGGTAGTCCAGCAGACCCATCGTGGCCTGCGGTGGGAGCCGTCGTGGCGACCCGGTCCGCGTCGGGCCCGTGTCCTCGTCGGGGCGCACCATCTCAACCGTCCGTGAGCGTCGGCGCCCGACGGTCGCGGTCTGCCAGGAGCTTGCGTACCTGCCAGGCGTAGAGCAGGCCGGCCCACCAGTACAGACCGATCCCCCAGATCGCGAACGCCCAGCCGAAGACGTCGAACAGCGTGGCCGCCGACCCGTCACCGTCCCCGAGGAAGAGCAGCGGGAACGAGTAGAGCAGCGCGGCGGTCGCGGCCTTGCCCAGGTAGTGCACGGGTAGCGCGGAGTAGCCGCGAGTACGCAGGAACGGCACCAGGCCCCAGAGGAACAGGTCCCGTGCGGGCAGCAGGACCGCCACCCACCACGGCATGATGTCGCGGTACAGCAGGCCGATCACGGCCGCCAGGATGTAGAGCCGGTCCGCCACCGGGTCCAGGATCTCGCCCAGCTTTGACATCTGGTCCAGCCGGCGTGCGAGGTATCCGTCGAGCCAGTCGGTGAAGCCCGAGATCATCAGCACGACCACGGCCCACACGTCCGCTTCGGGCCCGATGACCAGCCAGAGGAACAGGGGTACGCCGGCCAGCCTCAGCATGCTGATCATGTTGGGGAGCGTCCACACCTCAGAGGTGCGCGCGCCGTCCGAATGCCGGGCCACGGGGTCCCTCCTGACAGGTCTCGGAGGTCACCCTATCGGCGGGTGGATCAGTTCAAGCAGCAGCCGCACCGCGGGCAGTGGTCCCGCTTCACGCCCACGATTTCCTGGCCGCAGCTGCACACGGTGAGCGTGGCCACACCAGATCCGCTGGTGCCGGTCAGCCCGTACAAGGCCGCTTCTGTTGCAATCATCGAAAACTCCCTCAGATGTCCCTCACCCATGAGACGCCTTGTCCGTTATGTCGGCGACGGCAACACGCGGAAATAGTCCGAAAGGACCACTCCATTTGGTCCATTAGGCCAGGTGGACCCCTGACTGGTCTGTACCGGTATGCCGGTTTATGGCGGAACGCTTGCCACCGGTGTCGGCGAGACGCCATGGGACCGCCGGTCCCACCGTCTACGGTCGGGGCATGGACCTGCCTGTGATGCCACCGGTGCAGCCGATGCTGGCCAAGTCGGTGAAGGGGATCCCGGACCCCACGAAGTTCGACGACGGGCTGTCCTTCGAACCCAAGTGGGACGGGTTCCGGGCGATCGTCTTCAAGGACGGTGACGAGGTCGAGATCACCTCGCGCAACACCAAGCCGCTCTCCCGCTACTTCCCCGAGGTCGTCGCCGCGGTCCGGGAGCAGCTGCCCGAGCGGTGCGTGCTCGACGGCGAGCTGTTCGTCGCGGTCGGACCCCGGCTGGAGTTCGAGGTGCTCCAGGAGCGGATCCACCCGGCCGAGTCGCGCATCGCCATGCTCGCCGAGAAGACCCCCGCCTCGTTCGTGGTCTTCGACGCGCTGGCGCTCGGTGACGACGCGTTGGTGCACCGGCCCTTCGCCGAGCGGCGTGCGCGAATGGAGGCCGAGCTCGTCGGACTCGCCGGACCCGTCTACCTGACCCGCACCACGAAGGACACCGCCGTCGCGCAGAGCTGGTTCGAGGAGTTCGAGGGAGCCGGGCTCGACGGGGTGATCGCCAAGCCCCTCGGGGCGACGTACCAGCAGAACGCCCGCACCATGCTCAAGATCAAGCACCAGCGCACCGCCGACGTCGTGGTCGCGGGCTACCGGCTGCACAAGACCTCCACCCCCGAGAAGCCCCTGCTGGGGTCCATGCTCCTGGGGCTCTACGCCGACGACCAGCTCCAGCACATCGGCGTATCGGCGTCCTTCACGGCCGCGCGCCGCGCCGAGCTGCTCGAGGAGCTGCGGCCCCTCGAGTGCGACATCGCCGACCACCCGTGGGGCAGCTGGATGCAGGACGGCTCGGACTGGGCGATCGCCAACCCGGACCGGGTGCCCGGCACGCAGAGCCGGTGGTCGGCCGGCAAGGACCTCTCCTTCGTGCCGCTCGCACCGGAGCGCGTCGCCGAGGTCGGCTATGACCACATGGAGGGTCGCCGGTTCCGCCACACCGCACAGTTCAAGCGATGGCGTCCCGACCGAGACCCCGAATCCTGTGGTTACGAGCAGTTGGACGAGCCTGCGGGCTACGACCTCACTAAGGTTCTAGGTAACAACCCTTCCGGAGGTGCGTGATGAGTGAGTACGACGTCATCCTGCTCGTCGAGCAGCCGTTCACGGCCACCGATGCGACCAACGTGCGCAGCCTGCACGAGGACATCGAGGACCCGGTCCGCTACCACGTGATGCTCCCGGTCGAGGACGCATCGTCACGCGTGGAGACCGCCATGGGGTCTCTCGCCACCGGCGAGGTCCTGGCCACCCCGGCCGTCGCCGTCGGGGAGGAGGACCTCGAGGGCCTGCGCAAGGAGCTCTTGGAGACCTGCCGCGCAGGTGTGGACACCACGGTCCGCGCGATCGAGGCCGCGGGCGGTCGCGCGGTCGGCCAGCCCGTGACCAACGACCCGATCCGCGCCCTGGTCGACAAGGTCGCCGAGCTCGACGCACGCGAGGTCATCATCCTCACGCGCCCGCACGTGGTCCAAGAGTTCTTCCACATCGACTGGACCTCCCGGGCCCGTCGCAAGCTCGGCGTGCCCGTCCTCCACCTGCTCGAGCACGAGAACTTCGACGAGCAGGCCGGCGAGGGCGAAGGCATCTCCGGCTTCTGAGGTGTCCTTCTTCCGCAGGCGGCAGCAGCCGCCCACGCCCGCACCCGACGAGCGCGTCGTCGCCTTCTGGCAGTGGTGGCACGACTCCGGTCGCGTCGCTGCCCAGGACACCCTGAGCGGTGGCAAGGACCTCGACGACCTGGCTGGACTGGCCGAGCACCTCGCACCCTTCGACGGGATCCACTGGCACCTGGCGCCGGGGCCCGAGTCCGGTCACGTGCTGGTGCTCAGCGGCGCGGGCTCACCCGACGCCCGCGCCACCGCCAGGCGCCTCGTGCTGGCTGCGCCCCCGGCCGACACCGACCTGTCCTACGCCGACTTCGCTCCCCCGCACCCCGACGTCGACTCCGTGGTGGTCGAGACCGACGGCCTGCCCGTGGACCTCGCGCGGGTCCAGGTCTCCGCCCGCGTGAACGGACCTGTCTTCGACGTGCAGGTGCACCATCCGGTCTTCGCCGACCTGTCGCCGGAGTCCCGGACCCGCGCCACGTCGGAGCTGCTCACCGCAGCCCTGGGCGAGCTCGACGCGCAGCTGTGGCTCGGCGAGGTGCAGCCGCTGGAGTTCCCACCGCTCGACGGGTTCGGCGTGACGGCGCTGCGGTCCGTCGTACAGGACCTGAAGCGAAAGCACCTGGACAGCGACGGACGCCCCCGCTGGGTGATGATGCGCGGCGAGAGCAACCAGGGTCAGCTCCTCGCACTCGTGCGCTCGCCGCTGGATCCGCTGACCGCGCCGCACCTCGACACCTACGTCTCCGTGGTGCTCCCCTACCCCGCAGGCGAGGACGGCCTTCCCAGCGAGTCAACTGCTGAGTCGCTGCAGCGGTGGCAGGACCGCCTCGAGCAGCAGCTCGGGCCCGCCGGTCAGGTGGTGGCCCACCTGAGCCACGGCGGCACCCGGACCGTGCACGTCTACGTCGACTCCACCTCGGGCGATCTAGTGGCGACCGTGCGTCAGCTCGCCAAGGCCTGGGGTCTGGGCTCGGCGAGCGTCCACGAGATGCACGACCCGGGCTGGGCGGCGGTCACCCACCTGCGCAGCTGAGCTCGCCTGACTGGGCCGGGCCCCACTCAATCCGGTGCGGGGAGATCCGCCGTCAGACGGCGTTGTGATCGAGCCCGACGGCCCGGTCGAGGAAGGCGCGCAAGCGAGTGCTCGACGTGTGCAGCGTGTAGGGGAAGTAGACCACCGCTGCGCCGAGTGACCGCATGTCCTCCTCGAGACGGTGTCCCTTGGGGGTGTCCTTCCAGTCGTCGCCCTTGAAGATCACGTCGAAAGGACGGTCGGTCCATACGATTCTCTTGTCCGAGGACCGGTCGACCACGACCTCGTCGACGATTCCGAGAGCCGAAATGATCTCGCAGCGCTCGATCAGGGGGATGACCGGGCGATCTCCCTTGAACTCCTCGATGAAGTCGTCGGAAGCAACGCCGACGACCAGGGTCCGGCAGTGTTCGCGGGCCTTGCGCAGAATGTTGAGGTGCCCGATGTGGAACATGTCCCAGACACCACTGCAATAACCGACGTCGTAGACCTCGGATTTGATCGTCGACACGTGTCCCCCTCCCCGACAGCCAGGCCGCGGCCGTCGGACGCAACAGGCTACCTGTCAGGGACCGAGACTCCGAGCGCGCTTGAGTATCGCGAGCCACAAATAGTCTAATTCGCCCTAAACCGACATAGTTCGTGCGAAGCGGCCTAGACCGCTGGGCCCCGATGGCCGACAAGATGCGCTGGCGCTTCGGTCATCGACCTACTGTGTGCCCCTAGATCTTTGCCCGGGGGGCCTCGTTGGCCATGACTGATCGAGGAATTGTGCGCTCCTTCTCTGTGCGGTCTGCGACCGCTCTTGCCGCTGTGGCTGCGGTCGTAGTCTCGCTGCTGACGGTGGGGGGTGCGCAGGCGTTCTCGCCCGGGGTGCATTTCTCTTCGGCGACGTCCTCGACGTGGCAGACCAATGGTGTGGTGTGGGCGTTGGGTCAGTCGCACGGCAAGGTGGTTGCTGGTGGGACGTTCACGCAGGTGTTGCCGCCCGATGGTGGTGTGGGGACGCCGTTGACGCTGAACGGGCTGGTGATCTTGGACGCGGAGTCGGGTGCTCCCGACAGCTGCCAGCTGCAGCTGGGTAGCACCACCTCGACCGTGCGCGCGATCACGACCTCGGCTGATGGCAACACGGTGTATGTGGCTGGTGAGTTCGGCAGTGTCGGTGGTGTGGGTCGGAGTCGGGTCGCTGCGCTTGATGTGCAGTCGTGCACGGTGAAGTCGTTCAGCCCGGCGATTCCTTCCTCGACCGTCCGGACGCTGGCGGTGAAGGGCAACGTGCTCTACATCGGTGGTGACTTCCTGAGCGTGGGCGGGCAGACGCGGCAGCGGTTCGCGGCGCTCGATGCCACCACGGGTGCGTTGCTGCCCTGGGTCGCCGACGTCGATGCTCCGGGTCGTGGGATCGGGGTGTCGCCGGACGGGACCAAGGTCGCGATCGGTGGTGACTTCTTCAACGTCAACGGCGCCTACTCCCACTCGATCGCGGTGGTCCGTGGAGCCGGTGAGCCGAGCCCGGGTGCCAACCTGCGGACCTACCCCTCGGGTTTCATCCACAACAACTCGGTGACCAAGCACATCTTCAGCGGTGACGACGGGCGCTTCTACATCTCCAACGAGGGATCGGGTGGGGGTGTCTTCGACGGTCGTGCCGCGTTCTCGTGGGACACCTTGGACCAGGTGTGGCGTGACCTGTGCCTGGGCGCCACCCAGGCGAGCTACCAGTACCGCGAGACCGTGTACTCGGCCAGCCATGCCCACAACTGCAGCGTGGGTGGCCAGAACGGCTTTGGAGAAGGCCGGCGCAACTACCTGTTGGCCGAGGACGCCGCGACGGCCGAGTTGCGCGGGTGGGAGCCTCGCGCCAACGACGGGATCGATGAGGGCCTCGGTCCTCGTGCGATGACAGTGGCGACCGGTCGGGTGACGGGCAAGGACTACCTGTGGGTCGGTGGCGAGTTCACCCAGATCAACGGCAAGCCCCAGCAGGGCCTGGCGCGGTTCGGACCCGACAACACCGTGCGTCCCCCGATTCCGACCCCGGTGGTGGCCGAGGCGACCAGCGAGGGCGCGGTGCAGGTGCGCTGGCGCAGCGTGGTCGACCCAGACGACAGCGAGCTGACCTATGAGGTCTTCCGCGACGGCGCAAGCACGCCAATCTGGACCGGTCAGGGCAGCTCGGTGTGGTGGAAGAAGCCACAGGTCAGCTTCGTCGACACCGACGTCACCCCCGGCACGACCTACTCCTACCGGGTCCGGGCCACAGACGGCTCCAACGCAGGCAGCCTGTCCACCGCGGTGACCGCCCAGGCCACGGCACCCGCGGCCAGCTACGCCTCCACAGTCCGCGCAGACCAGCCCGACCTTTTCTGGGACTCCACCCTCAGCGGCGTCTGGGTCCAGGACGTCGGGGCCTCGGCGTCTGACACCTCACGACTGCACGGCTTGGAAGCTCAGGGCGTCTCGAAGTCCACCGATTCTCCAGTGGCCGGGGACCCGACCGGGTCGTTGAGCTTCGACGGCTCCAACGACTACGTCTGGAACGACGACTGGGCCATGGCTCCGGGGACCTACTCGGTCGAGGCGTGGATCAAAACCAACACCAATCGCGGCGGCAAGATCATCGGCTACGGCAACGAGCGCCCGCGCACCGACACCGGCGCCACCCGACTGAGCAGCACCTATGACCGCCACCTGTACATGGAGAACGGCGGCTACATCCGCTTCGGAGTCAACTCCGGGAGCCTCACCACCTTGCGCAGCACCTCCGCGCTGAACAACAACCAGTGGCACCACATCGTCGGCACCCAGGGCCCCGACGGGATGGCGCTCTACGTCGACGGCAAGCGCGTTGCCAACAACTCCGTCACCAACGCATCCGCCTACCGGGGTGTGTGGCACGTGGGCGGCGACAACTTGTCCAACTGGACCAGTCGTCCCACCAGCAACTTCTTCGCTGGTCTGATCGACGGGACGGCGGTCTACGGCGCTGCTCTGCGGCCCAAGCGCGTTGCCGAGCACTACCGCGCCGGCGGCGGCACCTTGAACGTGACCCCGCGACCGACCGACCCCTATGGCGGCGCCGTCTACGACGACGACCCGCAGCTCTACTGGCGCCTGGACGAGACCGGCTCCACCACCACGGCCAAGGACACCTCCTACTTCGGGAACTCCCCAGGCACCTACGGTTCCGCGGTCACCAAGGGTGTGCCCGGTGTCCTCAGTGGCAACAGCGCCATCCGGACCAACGGCTCCACGTCCGGCACGGTCGCCACACAGAGCTCTGCCACTCCGCCCAAGGTGTTCTCGGCCGAGGCGTGGTTCAACACCACCACCAGCACCGGCGGCAAGATCTTCGGCTTCGAGAGCTCCGCAACCGGCAGCAGCACCAACTACGACAAGCAGCTCTACATGAGCACGGACGGGCGACTGAACTTCGGGACCCAGACCGGCTCGACACGGTCGGTCCTGCGGACCACCGCTGCCTACAACGACGGTCAGTACCACCACGTCGTCGCAGTCCAGGACGGCTCCGGCACCAAGCTCTTCGTCGACGGCGTGCAGCAGGGCTCCAACACCATCACGACCGCCGGCACCACTTCTGGGTACTGGCGCCTGGGCGGCGGCAACGTGACCAGCTGGCCGGACGCACCGAGCACGCCGTACTTCACCGGCACCATCGACGAGTTCGCCATCTACAACACCGCCCTTTCCCCGGCAACCGTCGCCGCGCACCGCGCGGTCGGGCTCAACGACACGACCCCACCCTCCACGCCCACAAACGTGAGCGGGACCGCGACCGGGACCAGCGTCGAGCTGACGTGGTCTGCATCGACTGACAACGTCCAGGTCACCGGCTACCGCGTCCACCGCAGCGTCACTGCGAACTTCACCCCCACAGCCTCGAACTTGGTGGGAGAGACAACGAACACGACATTCACCCAAACGGCGGCAGCGGGCAGCTACTACTACCGCGTCATCGCGGTCGACGGCGCGAACAACGCCAGCGCCCCCTCGACCGCCGCCGAGGTCACGGTCGTCGACGGTGTTCCACCCTCGACCCCGACCGGCGTCACCGCTACTCAGCAGGGCCCCGGCGCCGTGACCGTCGCCTGGGCTGCATCGAGCGACAACGTTGCGGTCACGGACTACCTGGTCTACCGCGGCACCACGGCCGGCTTCACGGCCAACGACGCATCCAAGGTCGGCGAGCCCACCACGAACTCCTTCGCCGACTCGGGTCTGGCCAACGGGACCTACTACTACAAGGTCATCGCCCGCGACGCCGTCGGCAATCTCAGTGCCACGTCCGACCCGGCTGAGGTCGCAGTTGCGACCCCCACGGAGACTGTGACGCTGTTGCCGACTGCGGACTCCTACGTGGTCTCCACGCAGCCGACCACCAACCACGGGAGCAACAACCAGTTGACCTCGCGGGCGACCTCTCCGATCCTGGAGACGTTCTTGAAGTTCGACCTGCCGGCTGCACCGGCCGGGACCACGCTGACCGGGGCCAGCTTGACGGTGCGGACCTCCAACGACGCCACCGCGGCCACCAACGACGCCACGGAGTTGGAAGTCGTAGGCAACGGCTGGGCTGAGGACACCATCACCTGGAACAACCGGCCCACCGGTGCCGGGGTGCCCTTCGGCACTCTGGCCTCGGCTCCGGCGCTGAACACCCACTACACCGTCGACGGCTCACCCGCCGCGCTGCGCGACAACCTCGGGGCGGCGGTGTCCCTGCGGGCCACCGGCACCGGTGGAGACAGCATCCGGCTCTGGTCGCGCCAGGGACCCAGCGCCACCTACTACCCCGAGCTCACCCTCACCTTCACCGCCACGACAACAGACAACGAGGCGCCCACAGCACCCACGAACCTGGCCGCGCAGGTCACCGACGACGACGTGGCACTGTCCTGGGACGCCTCGAGCGACAACGTCGGCGTGACCGACTACCGGGTCTACCGAGGAGCAACCGCCGGATTCACCCCTGACAACGCATCGCACCTCGGCGACGTAACGGCGCCGACACGGACCTACACCGACTCCAACCGACCGGCCGGGACCTACTACTACAAGGTCATCGCCCGCGACGCCGCCGGCAACACCAGCACCCCCACGGCCGCCGTCGAAGCCACGGTCACCACACCCCCACCCGCGGACAACGAGGCGCCCACAGCACCCACGAACCTGGCCGCGCAGGTCACCGACGACGACGTGGCACTGTCCTGGGACGCCTCGAGCGACAACGTCGGCGTGACCGACTACCGGGTCTACCGAGGAGCAACCGCCGGATTCACCCCTGACAACGCATCGCACCTCGGCGACGTAACGGCGCCGACACGGACCTACACCGACTCCAACCGACCGGCCGGGACCTACTACTACAAGGTCATCGCCCGCGACGCCGCCGGCAACACCAGCACCCCCACGGCCGCCGTCGAAGCCACGGTCACCACACCCCCACCCGCGGACAACGAGGCGCCCACAGCACCCACGAACCTGGCCGCGCAGGTCACCGACGACGACGTGGCACTGTCCTGGGACGCCTCGAGCGACAACGTCGGCGTGACCGACTACCGGGTCTACCGAGGAGCAACCGCCGGATTCACCCCTGACAACGCATCGCACCTCGGCGACGTAACGGCGCCGACACGGACCTACACCGACTCCAACCGACCGGCCGGGACCTACTACTACAAGGTCATCGCCCGCGACGCCGCCGGCAACACCAGCACCCCCACGGCCGCCGTCGAAGCCACGGTCACCACACCCCCACCCGCGACCGACCCGGTGACGGTGCAGCTCTTGCCGACTGCGGACTCCTACGTCGTCTCCACCCAGCCGAACACGAACCACGGGACGAACAACCAGCTGACCTCGCGAGCCACCTCTCCGATCCTGGAGACGTTCTTGAAGTTCGACCTGCCTGCCGCCCCCGCCGGAACCACGCTGACCGGGGCCAGGCTGAAGGTGCGCACCTCCAACGACGCCACCGCGGCCACCAACGACGCCACAGACTTCGAGGTCGTGGGCAACGCCTGGGCCGAGGACACCATCACCTGGAACAACCGGCCCACCGGTACCGGGGTGCCCTTCGCCACCTTGGCCTCGGCCCCTGCGCTGAACACCCACTACACCGTCACCGGCACCCCCGCCGCTCTGCGGGACAACCTCGGGGCAGCGGTGAGCCTCCGCGCCACCGGCACCGGTGGAGACAGCATCCGCATCTGGTCGCGCCAGGGACCCAGCACCAGCTACTACCCCGAACTCACCCTCACCTTCACCCCCACGACAACAGACAACGAGGCGCCCACAGCACCCACGAACCTGGCCGCGCAGGTCACCGACGACGACGTGGCACTGTCCTGGGACGCCTCGAGCGACAACGTCGGCGTGACCCGCTACCGCGTCTACCGCGGCACCACCGCCGGGTTCACCCCCGACAACGGCTCCTACCTCGACGAGGTACTGGCACCAACGCTGACCTACACCGACTCCAACCGCCCCCCCGGGACCTACTACTACAAGGTGATCGCTCGCGACGCCGCCGGCAACCTCAGCGCTGCCTCGGCTGCTGCCGAGGCAGCGGTTGCCGCACCCCCGCCCGCCCCGGTGACGGTGCGGTTGTTCCCCAGTGCGGACTCCTATGTGGTCTCGACCCAGGCGAACACGAACTACGGGACGAACAACCAGCTGACCTCGCGTGCGACCTCTCCGATCCTGGAGACGTTCTTGAAGTTCGATCTGCCCGCCGCACCCGCTGGGACCACGCTGACCGGGGCCAGCCTGAAGGTGCGCACCTCCAACGACGTCACCGCGGCCACCACCAACGCCACCAACTTCGAGGTCGTGGGCAGCGCCTGGGCCGAGGACACCATCACCTGGAACAACCGGCCCACCGGAACCGGGGTCCCGTTCGCCACCTTGGCCTCGGCCCCGGCGCTGAACACCAACTACACCGTCACCGGCTCCCCCGCCGCCCTGCGCGACTCCCTGGGTGGAGCGGTGACCCTGCGGGCCACCGGCACCAGTGACGACAGCATCCGGATCTGGTCGCGCCAAGGACCCGGAGCGACCTACTACCCCGAACTCACCCTCGACTTCACACCCACGCCTTGAGAGCCGCCCCCATGTTTGGAAGAGGAATGCTGCGCTCCTTCTCTGTTCGGTCTGCGACCGCTCTTGCCGCTGTGGCTGCGGTCGTGATTTCGCTGCTGACGGTGGGGGGTGCGCAGGCTTTCTCGCCTGGGGTGCATTTCTCTTCGGCGACGTCCTCGACGTGGCAGACGAACGGTGTGGTGTGGGCTCTGGGTCAGTCGCACGGCAAGGTGGTTGCCGGCGGGACGTTCACTCAGGTGCGCCCGCCCGACGGTGGTGTGGGAACGCCGCTGTCGCTGAACGGGCTGGTGATCTTGGACGCGGAGTCGGGTGCTCCGGACAGCTGCCAGATGCAGCTGGGCACGGCTTCTTCGACCGTGCGGGCGATCAGCACCTCGGCTGATGGCAACACGGTGTATGTGGCTGGTGAGTTCGGCAGCGTCGGCGGCGTTGGCCGGAGTCGGGTGGCAGCGATCGACGTTCACGCATGCACGGTGAAGTCTTTCAGCCCGGCGATTCCTTCCTCGACGGTCCGCGCCATGGCGGTGAAGGGCAACGCCCTGTACATCGGGGGCGACTTCTTGACCGTGGCCGGCGCGACGCGGCAACGGTTCGCGGCACTGGATGCCACCACTGGTGCGTTGCTGCCCTGGGTCGCGAACGCTGATGCCCCGGGTCGTGGGATCGGGGTGTCACCGGACGGGACGAAGGTCGCGATCGGTGGGGATTTCTTCAACGTCAACGGCGCCTACTCCCACTCGATCGCCGTGGTCCGTGGAGCCGGTGAGCCGAGCCCGGGTGCCAACCTGCGGACCTACCCCTCGGGCTTCATCCACAACTTGTCCGCAACCAAGCACATCTTCAGCGGTGACGACGGGCGCTTCTACATCTCCAACGAGGGAACCGGTGGTGGGGTCTTCGACGGTCGTGCCGCGTTCTCGTGGGACACATTGGACCAGGTGTGGCGTGACCTGTGCCTGGGCGCCACCCAGGCCAGCTACCAGTACCGCGAGACTGTCTACTCGGCCAGCCACGCGCACAACTGCAGCGTGGGCGGCCAGAACGGTTTCGGGGAAGGCAAGCGCAACTACCTGCTGGCCGAGGACGCCGCGACCGCCGAGCTGCGCGGCTGGGACCCCCGCGCCAACGACGGCATCGGTGAGGGCCTCGGTCCTCGTGCGATGACAGTGGCCAACGGTCGGGTCACGGGCAAGGACTACCTGTGGGTCGGTGGAGAGTTCACCTTGATCAACGGCAAGCCCCAGCAGGGCCTGGCCCGGTTCGGCCCCGACAACACTGTCCGCCCCCCGATTCCGACCCCGGTGGTGGCCGAGGCGACCAGCGAGGGCGCCATCCAGCTGCGGTGGCGCAGCGTGGTCGACCCTGACGACAGCGAGCTCACCTACGAGGTGTTCCGCGACGGCGCCGCGACGCCGATCTGGACCGGTCAAGGCAGCTCGGTGTGGTGGAACAAGCCACAGGTCAGCTTCGTCGACACCGACGTCACCCCCGGCACGACCTACTCCTACCGGGTCCGGGCCACCGACGGATCCAACGCAGGCAGCCTGTCCACCGCGGTGACCGCCCAGGCCACGGCACCCACAGCCAGCTACGCCTCCACCGTCCGCGCCGACCAGCCCAGGCTGTTCTGGGACTCGACCCTCAGCGACCCCTGGGTCCAGGACGTCGGGGCCTCGGCGCCCGACACCGCCCGGCTGCACGGCCTCACGGCCCAAGGCGTGTCCACCTCCACCGACTCCCCCGTGCCCGGGGACTCCACCGGATCGCTGAGCTTCGACGGCTCCAACGACTACGTCTGGAACGACAACTGGGCCATGGCCCCGGACACCTACACGGTCGAGGCGTGGATCAAGACCAACACCAACCGCGGCGGCAAGATCATCGGCTACGGCAACGAGCGCCCGCGCACCGACACCGGCGCCACCCGACTCAGCAGCGCCTATGACCGCCACCTGTACATGGAGAACGGCGGCTACATCCGCTTCGGAGTCAACTCCGGCAGCCTCACCACCTTGCGCAGCACCTCCGCGCTGAACAACAACCAGTGGCACCACATCGTCGGCACCCAGGGCCCCGACGGGATGGCGCTCTACGTCGACGGCAAGCGCGTTGCCAACAACTCCGTAACTGGCGCCCAGACCTATCGGGGTGTGTGGCACGTCGGCGGCGACAACCTGAGCGGATGGGCATCCCGTCCCTCGAGCAACTTCTTCGCTGGTCTGATCGACGGGACGGCGGTCTACGGCGCTGCTCTGCGGCCCAAGCGCGTTGCCGAGCACTACCGCGCCGGCGGCGGCACCTTGAACGTGACCCCGCGACCGACCGACCCCTATGGCGGCGCCGTCTATGACGACGACCCGCAGCTGTACTGGCGCCTGAACGAGACCGGGTCGACCACCACGGCCAAGGACACCTCCTACTTCGGGAACGCCCCTGGCACCTACGGCTCAGGGGTCACCAAGGGCGTGGCCGGCGCGGTCACCGGTGACAGCGCTGTCCGGACCAACGGCTCCACTAGCAGCACGGTCGCCACGCAGTCCTCGGCCACCCCGCCCAAGGTGTTCTCGGCCGAGGTGTGGTTCAACACCACCACCAGCACCGGTGGCAAGATCTTCGGGTTCGAGAGCTCCGCCACAGGTAGTAGCAGCAACTACGACAAGCAGCTCTACATGAGCACGGACGGCCGACTGAACTTCGGGACCCAGACCGGCTCGACACGGTCGGTCCTGCGGACCACCGCTGCCTACAACGACGGTCAGTACCACCACGTCGTCGCAGTCCAGGACGGCACCGGCACCAAGCTGTACGTCGACGGCGTGCAGCAGGATGCCAACACCGTGAGCACGGCCGGCACCACCTCCGGGTACTGGCGCCTGGGCGGCGGCAACGTGAGCGGCTGGTCGGACGCACCGAGCACGGCGTACTTCACCGGCAGCATCGACGAGTTCGCCATCTACAACACAGCACTCTCAGCGGCAACCGTCGCTGCACACCGCGGCGTCGGGCTCAACGACACCACACCTCCATCCGCGCCCACGAACGTGAGCGGCAGCGCGACGAGCTCGAACGTGCAGCTCACCTGGACCGCCTCCACCGACAACGTCCAGGTCACCGGCTACCGCATCCACCGCGACGCCACCGCGAACTTCACCCCCACAGCCGCAAACCAGGTCGGACAGACAACGAGCACCACCTTCAACGAGACCGCGCCGACGGGCACCTACCACTACCGGGTCGTGGCGGTCGACGGGTCCAACAACCTCAGCGCCCCCTCCACGTCCGCGCAGGTGACAGTGGTCGACGACGTCGCCCCCTCGACACCCACCAACGTCACCGCCACCCAGCAGGGCCCTGGCGCCGTGACCGTCGCGTGGGCCGCGTCTACCGACAACATCGCCGTCGAGAACTACCTCGTCTACCGCGGCACCACCGCTGACTTCGCGGTCGAGGCAGCGAGCCAGATCGGGCAGTCGAGCTCGAGCTCGTTCGTCGACTCAGGCTTGGCCAACGGGACGTACTACTACAAGGTCGTCGCCCGCGACGCAGCCGGCAACACCAGCGCCCCGTCGGACCCGGCCTCGGTGACGGTCGAGACCCAGGCTGTGACCCAGACTCTGCTGCCGAGTGCGGATTCTTATGTGGTTTCCACCCAGCCGACCACGAACAACGGGCTGAACAACCAGCTGACCTCGCGGCTGAGCTCTCCCACGTTGGAGACGTTCTTGAAGTTCGACCTGCCGGCTGCGCCGGCGGGGACCACGTTGACCGGGGTCAGCTTGCAGGTGCGGACCTCCAACGACGTGACCGCGGCGACCAACGACGCCACCGACTTCGAGGTTGTCAGCAACGGCTGGGCTGAGGACACCATCACCTGGAGCAACCGGCCCACCGGTGCCGGGGTGCCCTTCGGCACCTTGGCCTCGGCCCCGGCGCTGAACACCCACTACACCCTCAACGGCGCCCCCGCGGCGGTGCGCGACAACCTGGGTTCAGCGCTGACCCTTCGGGCCGCCGGCACCGGTGGAGACAGCATCCGGATCTGGTCGCGCCAGGGACCCGGAGCGACCTACTACCCCGAGCTCACCTTGACCTTCAGCCCGGCAACCACCGATGACGAGGCACCATCGGTGCCCTCGAACGTGGCCGCGCAGGTCACCGACGACGACGTGGCACTGTCCTGGGATGCCTCGAGCGACAACGTCGGGGTGACCCGCTACCGGGTCTACCGCGGCGCCACCGCCGGGTTCACCGCCGACGAGGGTTCCTTCGTCGATGAGGTGCTCTCCCCGACGCGGACCTACACCGACAACAACCGACCGGCCGGGACCTACTACTACAAGGTCATCGCCCGCGACGCCGCCGGCAACCTCAGCGCCGCCTCGACTGCTGCCGAGGCGACGGTGGCTGAGCCGCCGCCGGCTGCAGAGACTGTGACGCTGTTGCCGACTGCGGACTCCTACGTGGTCTCCACCCAGCCGACCACCAACAACGGGCTGAACAATCAGTTGACCTCGCGGGTCACCTCTCCCTCGTTGGAGTCGTTCTTGAAGTTCGACCTGCCGGCTGCGCCGGCCGGGACGACGCTGACCGGGGCCAGCTTGACGGTGCGGACCTCCAACGATGTCACCGCGGCCACCAATGACGTCACGGAGTTCGAGGTTGTCAGCAACGGCTGGGCCGAGGACACCATCACCTGGAGCAACCGGCCCACCGGTGCCGGGGTGCCCTTCGGCACCTTGGCCTCGGCTCCGGCGCTGAACACCCACTACACCGTCAACGGCATCCCCGCGGCGGTGCGCGACAACCTCGGGGCGGCGGTGTCCCTGAGGGCCGCCGGCACCGGTGGAGACAGCATCCGGATCTGGTCGCGCCAGGGACCCGGCGCGACCTACTACCCCGAGCTCACCTTGACCTTCAGCCCGGCAACCACCGATGACGAGGCACCATCGGTGCCCACCAACGTGGCCGCGCAGGTCACCGACGACGACGTGGCACTGTCCTGGGATGCCTCGAGCGACAACGTCGGGGTGACCCGCTACCGGGTCTACCGCGGCGCCACCGCCGGGTTCACCGCCGACGAGGGTTCCTTCGTCGATGAGGTGCTCTCCCCGACGCGGACCTACACCGACAACAACCGACCGGCCGGGACCTACTACTACAAGGTCATCGCCCGCGACGCCGCCGGCAACCTCAGCGCCGCCTCGACTGCTGCCGAGGCGACGGTGGCTGAGCCGCCGCCGGCTGCAGAGACTGTGACGCTGTTGCCGACTGCGGACTCCTACGTGGTCTCCACCCAGCCGACCACCAACAACGGGCTGAACAATCAGTTGACCTCGCGGGTCACCTCTCCCTCGTTGGAGTCGTTCTTGAAGTTCGACCTGCCGGCTGCGCCGGCGGGGACGACGTTGACCGGGGTCAGCTTGACGGTGCGGACCTCCAACGACGTGACCGCGGCGACCAATGACGTCACGGAGTTCGAGGTCGTGGGCAACGGCTGGGCTGAGGACACCATCACCTGGAGCAACCGGCCCACCGGTGCCGGGGTGCCCTTCGGCACCTTGGCCTCGGCTCCGGCGCTGAACACCCACTACACCGTCAACGGCATCCCCGCGGCGGTGCGCGACAACCTCGGGGCGGCGGTGTCCCTGAGGGCCGCCGGCACCGGTGGAGACAGCATCCGGATCTGGTCGCGCCAGGGACCCGGCGCGACCTACTACCCCGAGCTCACCTTGACCTTCAGCCCGGCAACCACCGATGACGAGGCACCATCGGTGCCCACCAACGTGGCCGCGCAGGTCACCGACGACGACGTGGCACTGTCCTGGGATGCCTCGAGCGACAACGTCGGGGTGACCCGCTACCGGGTCTACCGCGGCGCCACCGCCGGGTTCACCGCCGACGAGGGTTCCTTCGTCGATGAGGTGCTCTCCCCGACGCGGACCTACACCGACAACAACCGACCGGCCGGGACCTACTACTACAAGGTCATCGCCCGCGACGCCGCCGGCAACCTCAGCGCCGCCTCGACTGCCGTCGAAGCCATCATCGATCCCCCGCCACCGACCCCGGAGACCGTGCAGCTGTTGCCGACTGCGGACTCCTACGTCGTCTCCACCCAGCCGACCACCAACAACGGGACGAACAACCAGCTGACCTCACGGGCTACCTCTCCCTCGTTGGAGACGTTCTTGAAGTTCGACCTGCCGGCTGCGCCCGCCGGCTCCACGCTGACCGGGGCCAGTCTGCAGGTGCGGACCTCCAACGATGTCACTGCCGCGACCAATGACGCCACGAACTTCGAGGTCGTGGGCAACGCCTGGGCCGAGGACACCATCACCTGGAGCAACCGGCCCACCGGTGCCGGGGTGCCCTTCGGCACCTTGGCCTCGGCTCCGGCGCTGAACACCCACTACACCGTCAACGGCACGCCGGCAGCCCTGCGCGACAACCTGGGCGCCGCGGTAACCCTGCGCGCCACCGGCACCGGCGCCGACAGCATCCGGATCTGGTCACGCCAGGGACCCGGCGCGACCTACTACCCCGAGCTCACCCTCACCTTCACCCCGGCAACCACCGATGACGAGGCACCATCGGTGCCCTCGAACGTGGCCGCGCAGGTCACCGACGACGACGTGGCACTGTCCTGGGATGCCTCGACCGACAACGTCGGAGTAACCGAGTACCGCGTCTACCGCGGCGCCACCGCCGGGTTCACCGCCGACGCGGGCTCACACCTAGGCGACGTGTCGGCCCCGACACGGGCCTACACCGACAACAACCGGCCACCCGGCACCTACTACTACAAGGTCATCGCCCGCGACGCCGCCGGCAACGCCAGCGCCGCCTCGACTGCCGCCGAAGCCACCATCCCCGCACCGCCAACAACAGACAACGAGGCACCATCGGTGCCCTCGAACGTGGCCGCGCAGGTCACCGACGACGACGTGGCACTGTCCTGGGATGCCTCGACCGACAACGTCGGAGTAACCGAGTACCGCGTCTACCGCGGCGCCACCGCCGGGTTCACCGCCGACGCGGGCTCACACCTAGGCGACGTGTCGGCCCCGACACGGGCCTACACCGACAACAACCGGCCACCCGGCACCTACTACTACAAGGTCATCGCCCGCGACGCCGCCGGCAACGCCAGCGCCGCCTCGACTGCCGCCGAAGCCACCATCCCCGCACCGCCAACAACAGACAACGAGGCACCATCGGTGCCCTCGAACGTGGCCGCGCAGGTCACCGACGACGACGTGGCACTGTCCTGGGATGCCTCGACCGACAACGTCGGAGTAACCGAGTACCGCGTCTACCGCGGCGCCACCGCCGGGTTCACCGCCGACGCGGGCTCACACCTAGGCGACGTGTCGGCCCCGACACGGGCCTACACCGACAACAACCGGCCACCCGGCACCTACTACTACAAGGTCATCGCCCGCGACGCCGCCGGCAACGCCAGCGCCGCCTCGACTGCCGCCGAAGCCACCATCCCCGCACCGCCAACAACAGACAACGAGGCACCATCGGTGCCCTCGAACGTGGCCGCGCAGGTCACCGACGACGACGTGGCACTGTCCTGGGATGCCTCGACCGACAACGTCGGAGTAACCGAGTACCGCGTCTACCGCGGCGCCACCGCCGGGTTCACCGCCGACGCGGGCTCACACCTAGGCGACGTGTCGGCCCCGACACGGGCCTACACCGACAACAACCGGCCACCCGGCACCTACTACTACAAGGTCATCGCCCGCGACGCCGCCGGCAACGCCAGCGCCGCCTCGACTGCCGCCGAAGCCACCATCCCCGCACCGCCAGAACCTCAGACGGTACGGCTGCTGCCGACTGCGGACTCCTACGTCGTCTCCACCCAGCCGAACACGAATCACGGGACCAACAATCAGCTGACCTCGCGTGCCACTTCGCCGATCTTGGAGACGTTCTTGAAGTTCGACCTTCCGGCTGCGCCCGCGGGGACCACGCTGACCGGGGCGAGCCTGCGGGTGCGCACGTCCGACGACGTCAATGCCGCGACCAATGACGCCACGGAGTTCGAGGTCCTCGACGCCACCTGGGAGGAGGACACCATCACCTGGGACAATCGGCCCACCGGCATCGGCGAGCTCTTCGCCACCCTCGCCACGGCCCCGGAGCTCAACACGATCTACTCGGTCGACGGGGCGCCCTCGGCGCTGCAGGACTCCTTGGATGGTGCGGTGACCCTGAGGGCCACCGGCACGGGCGGTGACAGCATCCGGATCTGGTCGCGCCAGGGACCCGGCCCCAGCTACTTCCCCGAGCTCACTCTCACCTTCACCCCGACCCCCTGACGCTGCCGCGCCGGTTGTGACCCAGCCGCACCACGAGCTTCCGCCCGCCCCAAGCGGCCCGGTCACCTGGGCTGATGAAATGGTTGCTGGTGCGCGGGTACAGCGATGTCAGCGTGTCACCTGCCCGGTTCAGGCAAGACGGCGTTTGGTCTGACCCGTTGCGCTGGGGCCAGGCACGCCGGTCGACGTCGTGCAGGATCTGGACCCAGCGAATACGCGCCGAACTGCGTAGGAGATCGGTCGAGGTCGGCGAGACGATCCGTGCCGACCCTTCGCAGGCGTCCCCGCGTCCCACCACGCGGCCTCTTACCGAGATTCGCCGCGTGCCGCAGCGCGAACGATCACCGGTCGACCCGCTTCCCACGGACAGGGACGGGTCCAACCAAGCGCGCTCTCGTCCGAGGTCATCGTGACTACGGGCCGATGTCCTCGACCGCCTCCGGAGGGTCCCGAGGCGTGGCTCGTGGAGACATTTCCGCCCAAGCGGCGAAGCCCTCACGATCTGATCCGGTGCGCTGCGGCTTTGTGGGACCTGGTACCAATGTACCCGCTTCGCCCGATTCATGATGTTTCGGTGGAAATCGGACAAATACGACTTATAGTGAGGCGTCCGAACTCCCGCGAAACGAAAGTCCAACATGCTGCTTCGACTTCTGCGAGTGTGCGCCTCGGCGATGTGCGCCTTCATCGTGCTCGGTCTCTGCGCCACCACAGCCGAGGCGCGGGGGGTCTCGCGTGTCTCGGGGGTGTCCCCGGCCGGACAGAGCTGGAGTGCGGCCAAGCTCAAGATCAGGTGGAACCCGGTCCGGGGTGCCAGGTACCAGATGCGGGTGGCGCCAAGGGCTTCGCAGCTCGCCAAGACGCGGGTCATCCGCACGCGCAGCGCCAACGGGACCTACACGCGCAAGCTCGACCGCTGGTCGGCGCACTACGTACAGGTACGAGCCATCAAGAGGCGCGCCAAGAGCGCATGGTCAACCCCCGCGCGCATCCAGTTCACCCGGCCGACGCTGGGGGTCTCCGTGCCGACCACCCCGCCGACCACCCCGCCGACCACCCCGCCGACCACCCCGCCGACCACCCCGCCGACCACCCCGCCGACCACCCCGCCGACCACCCCGCCGACCACCCCGCCGACCACCCCGCCGACCACCGCCGACCACCCCGGCTCGGAGACGGTGCGCTTGGTCCCGACTGCGGACTCCTACGTCGTCTCGACCCAGCCGACGACCAACAACGGGACGAACAACCAGCTCACCTCCCGCGTTGCCTCTCCCAACCTGGAGACGTTCTTGAAGTTCGACCTTCCGGCTGCACCCGCCGGGACCACGTTGACCGGAATCAGTCTGCAGGTGCGCACCTCCAACGACGTCACCGCCGCGACCAATGACGCCACGAACTTCGAGGTCGTGGGCAACGGCTGGGCCGAGGACACCATCACCTGGAGCAACCGGCCCACCGGAACCGGGGTGCCCTTCGCCACCTTGGCCTCGGCCCCGGCACTCAACACCATCTACAGCGTCAGCGGCACGCCAGCAGCCCTACGCGACAAGCTGGGCGCCGCGGTCACCCTGCGCGCCACCGGCACCGGCGCCGACAGCATCCGGCTCTGGTCACGCCAGGGACCCGGCGTCACCTACTACCCCTACCTCACCCTCGACTTCACTCCCGCAACGACGGGCGATACGCCACCTCCTCCGCCGACCACAACCCCGACCCCGCCCTCCGCACCCCTGCCGACAATCAACGGGCGCAAGGTCTACGCGCACTACTTCCCTCCCTACCCTGTCTCGCTGGACAACAAGCCGGCGGAGATCGACTACTACACCAAGGGTTACCTCACGCTGAACGGCGAGAGTGGCAAGCACGCGTCATACGGCGGCTTCCTGCGTGACCGGCCCGTGCCACGCGCGCCGATCTCGAGCACCGACTGGCGGGTCGAGGACCTGCGGACCGAGGTCAGGCAGGCCAAGTCTGCGGGCATCGACGGCTTCACGGTCAACATCATGGGCACCTCCGGAAGGAACTGGGACACCACAGTCGACCTGATGAAGGCTGCTCGCGACGTAGGCGGCTTCAAGGTCGTCCCCAACGTGGATGCCAACGGCAACGTCGGTACGCAGACCCCCTCCGCGGTAGCCGCCAAGCTGGCCCAGCTCTACAGCTACTCCTCGGCTGACATCGTCGGTGGCGAGTACCTGTTGTCCTCGTTCAAGGCAGAAGGAAAGCCCGCCGCTTGGTGGGGCGAGGTGATCACGGCTCTCGAGCAGACCCACCACGTGCCGATCAAGTTCATCGCCGTGTTCCTCAACGCCTCAGACACGAACATGAAGGCGTTCGCACCGATCAGCTACGGCCTCAGCAACTGGGGGCTCCGCACGGCCGACCTCGTCACCCGATCGACGAACAACGCTGCCAGAGCCCACGCTCTGGGACGCAAGTGGATGGAGCCCGTCGCTTTCCAGGACGCCAGGCCGTACTCAGGCAAGTACGCGGAGGCCAGCAACACCGAAACCGGCCGGGCCACCTGGAGCAAGGCAGTCACCGACAAGGCCGACTTCGTCCAGATCGTGACGTGGAACGACTACAGCGAGTCCACTCAGATCGCGCCCTCGCAGGCCAACGGATCGGCCTACCTGAGAATCTGCGACCTCTACACGGATTGGTTCAAGACCGGCAAGGCCCCCGCCATCACGGCCGACCACTTGTACGTCACCCACAGAATTCACCCTTACGCCGCGCGCTCGACCAGCGGGGTGAACAACATGCAGAACAGCCTCGGCCTCAGCACAGCCCCCCGCGACACCGTGGAAGCTCTAGTGTTCCTCACGGCCCCAGCCGAGGTCACGGTCACCTCCGGGGGGACGAGCGCGACGTTCTCCAAGCCAGCCGGCATTTCATCCGTCACCGTTCCACTCAGGGCAGGAACCGTGTCAGCCACGATTCGACGGGAGTCGGCAACGCTGAAGTCCATCGTCTCCCCACACACCGTGGTCTCCACGCCCTACGTCCCGGACATGCAGTACTTCGCTGCCGGTAACTGAGTGAGGGTCGGGCGGGTCAGTCGCGCCGATGACCGTCTCGGGCGGTGGCGGCGCGGTGTAGCGCTGCCTCCAGCCCTGCGATCCCAGCTGCTCTGCTGAGGTGGCGCTCCCGGAACCGGCGGCCGGCCTCACCCAACGAGGTTGCCAGTGCCGGAGACGCCGCGAGAAGCTCGGCAGCGTCAACCAGCGCCGCCGGGTCGCTCGGGTCTACGGTGATTCCAGCCTCGGCGAGTTCGACCTCGCTCGACGTGACGCTGCCGGCGTTCACTGCGGCCAGCACCGGCAGGCCGGTCGCGTAGTACGTGGTCAACTTGCTGGGCACGGACATCTCCGTGAGCCCGGGCAGCTCGTTGACGAGGAGAGCATCGGCGGCAGCGAGTGTGCGTTCGAAGATGCCGTCCGGCAGCGGGTCGATGAACTGTAACCGCGGGTTCGGATCGAGCCGCTCGAGACGCTCGCGCTGGTTGCCGTCCCCCAGCAGCACGAACCTCACCAGCGAGCCCCTGTCGGCCGCTACCCGCGAGGACGCAACGACGTTGTCGAGGCCCTGTTTCGCCCCCATGTTACCGGCGTGCAGGACCACGATCTCACCAGGCAGCCAGCCGTGCATCTGCCGCACCTGCTCGATGTCCGTAGTTGGGGGCGCATCGACGTGTGACCAGTTGCGAACCACGTCGATCGGTGCCGTCACCGAAAGGTCGTTCTGGAGACAGGCTTTGAAGCGATCGTGAATCACGACGACACGTCCAGATCCCTGGAGTAGTGACTTCTCAACGCCGTGGACAAGCTGCTGATGGCGCTTGTCCCCCCCGTCTGCACCAAGCCCAAGGTATAGATGTCCTGCACCCAGGTGACTGTTGGGATCTTGCTCGCTCTCGCACGCCACAAGGCAATCCGCGCAGAGATGAGCGCCGGGCTCACCAACAACAAGACGTCCGGTCGGCCCCACCGAGCAAACGCCGATCTTAGACCGAAGGTCAGCTCCATCACGGCCCGTCGAAGGGTGGACGGTCGGCGAGGGACGTAATGACGCAGACGGGTCACGGACACTCCGTCGAGCACCTCCGAGGTGGTGAATCCGGTGTACTCGTCGGGCACCTCCCACCAGGGGTAGTGCGGGTAGCCCGTTAGCACCTTGACGCCGTGACCGCGCTCGACCAGCCCTCGTGCCAGTCCGGTGGTGTACGGGGCGATCCCCGTAGGCTCCGGTGTGTAGTTGATGCCGATGATCGTGACTTTGAGCGGAGTCGCCTCACCTGCCACGGTAGGTGCTCTCGTGCTCCTGGAACCACTGGTAGGTACCGGAGATGCCCTCCTCAAGCCCGATCGTGGCGGTCCACCCGAGCTCGGTCAACCGGCCGACATCGAGGAGCTTCCTGGGCGTGCCGTCCGGCTTGCTCGAGTCGTAGGCGACTGCGCCCTGGTATCCGGTGACCTCGGCGATCAGGGTGGCCAGTTCGCGTATGGAACAGTCGGTTCCGGTGCCGACATTGATGTGCGAGAGCATCGCCTCGGTCCTGCTGGAGTACACCGTGTGGTCGAGCTCCATGACGTGGACAGAGGCTGCCGCCATGTCATCAACGTGCAGGAACTCGCGCCGCGGCTCGCCACTCCCCCAGACCGTGACTTCCTCGACTCCCTGCCGTGCCGCCTCGTCGAATCGGCGCAGCAACGCCGGGAGCACGTGGCTGTTCTCCGGATGGAAGTTGTCCTGCGGCCCGTACAGATTGGTCGGCATGACACTGCGGTAGTCGCGGCCGAACTGGCGGTTGAAGCTCTCGCACATCTTGATGCCGGCGATCTTCGCGATCGCGTAGGGCTCGTTGGTCGACTCGAGCACACCGGTCAGCAACGACTCCTCGGGCATCGGTTGTGGTGCGCTGCGCGGGTAGATGCACGAGGACCCCAGGAACAGCAGTCGATTGACGTCGGCATCGTGCGCCGACTTGATGACGTTCGCCTCGATCATCAGGTTCTGCCAGATGAACTCGGCCGGCCGGGTGGCGTTGGCCTGGATGCCGCCGACCTTGGCTGCCGCGAGGTACACCTCGTCGATCGCTTGGGTCGAGAAGAAGTCGGCAACAGCGCGCTGGTCGAGCAGGTTCAGCTCGTCGCGTCCGGCCGTCAGCAGCTCGACGTCCGACCTGTCGGACAGCTGCCGCACCAGGGCCGAACCGACCATCCCGAGGTGACCCGCGACGTACACCCGCTTGGTGGAGGTCATCAGTGGTCCTGGCTCACGGCCACGTGGAACCCGTGCTGCTTGAGCAGGGCGAGCCGGTTTGCACCATCGTGGTCAGACAGCACCATCTCGCGCACCATGTCACGAACGCCGATCGTGGGCTTCCACCCGAGCTGCAGGGACGCCTTCGACGCGTCGCCGAGGAGTGTCTCGACCTCTGCCGGCCGGTAGTAGCGAGGGTCGACGCGGACGATCACGTCGCCCGCCTTCACGGCGGGTGCCAGGTCACCCTCCACGGAGTCGACGATGCCGACCTCGTCCGGTCCCGAACCCTCGAACCTGAGCGTGAGACCGAGCGCCTCCGCCGTCCAGTGCACGAACTGCCGCACCGAAAACTGCTCACCCGTCGCGATCACGTAGTCCTCGGGCTCGTCCTGCTGCAACATCATCCACTGCAAGCTGACGTAGTCCTGGGCGTGTCCCCAGTCGCGCAGGGCGTCCATGTTGCCCAGGAACAGGCACTGCTCCAGGCCCAGCGCGACCTGCGAGAGGCCGCGAGTGATCTTCCGTGTCACGAAGGTCTCACCTCGCCGCGGGGACTCGTGGTTGAACAAGATGCCGTTGCAGGCGTACATCCCGTACGACTCGCGGTAGTTCACAGTGATCCAGTACGCGTACAACTTCGCCACCGCGTAGGGGGATCGCGGGTAGAAGGGCGTGGTCTCGCGTTGCGGGGTTTCCTGCACGAGTCCGAAGAGCTCACTCGTGGATGCTTGGTAGAAGCGCACCCGGTCGGTCATGTTCAACAGGCGGACAGCCTCGAGCAGGCGCAACGCACCGAGCGCGTCAACATCCGCGGTGTACTCGGGCTGTTCGAAGCTGACGGCCACGTGGGACTGGGCGCCGAGGTTGTAGATCTCGTCGGGTTCGACGGCACCGATGATCCGAGTCAGGTTCGACGAGTCCGTCAGGTCTCCGTAGTGCAGGTGCAGCCGCGGGTTCCGCTCGTGGGGGTCCTCGTAGATGTGGTCGATCCGTTGGGTGTTGAGCAGCGAGGAGCGTCGCTTGATGCCGTGTACGTCGTACCCCTTCGCCAGGAGGAACTCCGCAAGGTAAGACCCGTCTTGGCCCGTGATACCCGTGATGAGGGCTGTCTTCGCCATGTGGTGATTTCTCCAGAGCGTTTGAGAGACGTCGGCGCCATCCTCTGGCGCCATCTGAGTCTATACAGCAGCCGCCGGTCGCGTGACCGTTGTCCGATGCCATGGGCCAGGCAGGTCGAACCCCAGGGATGGTTGCATGCCTAGGATGGAAGGCCACCCAGCGCTTCGCTGGGTATCGGTGTTGGGGTAGGTCTCAGGATCAGAGGCCAGTGAGGAGTGCGGTGCGGAGAGCGACATGGCTGGTGCTGGTGTCAGCGATCGCGTGCGTCGCGATTGGCCTCGCGGCGTTCTGGCCGCAGCCGGACACCAAGGACCGGGGCGGCCCCGCAGCGACTGAGCCGGCAGGAGACAGCCGGAAGGTGTTCGCCCACTACTTCCCGCCCTACCCCATCTCGATCGACAACGAGCCAGCCGCGATCGACTACTACTCCGTCAATTACCTCACGGTCGATGGCGAGGGTGGCAAGCATGCCGCCTACGGCGGGTTGCTGCGTGACCGCCCGCTCGGCCGGCAGCCGATCTCATCCCCCGACTGGAGGGTCCAGGACCTGCGCACCGAGGTCCTTCAGGCGAAGGCCGCGGGCATCGATGGCTTCACCGTCAACATCTTGGGCCTTTCCGGCATGAACTGGACCGCAACAATCAACTTGATGCGCGCCGCCGCCGACGTCGGCGGGTTCACCGTCGTCCCCAATGTCGACGCGACCGCCGGCATTGCCTCCGAGACGCCCGCCGCTGTCGCCTCCGGGCTTGCCCAGCTGTACAAGTACTCGTCCGCGGACATGGTCGACGGCGAGTACCTGCTCTCCTCGTTCGCAGCTGAGCGGAGGTCGCCTGACTGGTGGCAGCGGGTCATCGACAGCCTCGAGCGAGAACACGGCGTGCCGATCAAGTTCGTGGCCGTGTTCCTGGATGCCTCGGAGTCCAACATGCAGAGCTTCGCGCCCATCAGCCACGGGTTCGGAAACTGGGGTCTGCGCGCCGTCGACAACCTGATCCGGGCGCCCAACTACGCGGCCGCCGCGCACTCCATGAACCGCATCTGGATGGAGCCTGTGGCTTTCCAGGACGCCCGCCCACGAAGCGGCGTGTACGCCGAGGCAGGAAACACCGAAACGGGTCGCGCCGCTTGGGCAAAGGCCAGCGCCGATCAGGCCGACCTCGTCCAGATCGTGACATGGAACGACTACAGCGAGTCCACGCAGATCGCTCCCTCGGAAGCCCACGGCTCGGTCCTGCTCGAGCTCAGCGCCCGCTACATCCGCGCCTTCAAGGACGGCAAGGAAGCCGAGCCATCGGCTGACCACCTGTACCTGACCCACCGGATTCATCCACACGGCGCGCGCGCGACCAGCGGGATCAACGGAATGTCGAACACGCTCGGTGGAGCGAGCACTCCCCCACGGGACACGGTGGAGGCGTTGGTGCTACTGACCTCCCCTGCCCGCGTGACGGTCACCTCAGGTGGCAACACCTCGATGTTCGAGGCACCTGCCGGCGTAACGGCCTTCACCGTGCCGCTTGGTTCGGGCGTAGTGTCAGGAACGATCGTGCGAGACGCGACGGTGGCCCTCTCAGTTGTCTCCCCGCACATCGTGACGACGACACCCGTGGTGCAGGACTTCCAGTACTTCGCGGCTGGTCGTTGAGGCGCGAGGGCGTCGTAGAAGATGGCGCCTTGTTCAGCCCCCGTGCGTCCGAGTGCTCTGGGCGGTGGGCCGCGGGTCGTGGAGCTGGATGACGGGCCGCGATTCCATCCGTCCGCTGCCCGTTGGGTCTGCAGCCGTCTCCGAGGGCCCGTCGACGTAACCGACGCGGCGTCTCGTGCGCCAAGGGTTGCCGGTCATCGAGAGGATGGTTCCGAGGATGGGCGCCCTGACCCGCGCCATGCGCTCCACAGCTCGCTCCAGCTCACGGACCCGCACCTCGCGCTCGGACACCACCATGATGACTCCTCCGAACATGCGCGCAAGGATCGTGGCGTCCGTCACCTCCATCAGCGGCGGAGCGTCGATGATCGTGACTTCGAACTCGTCGCGAATCCTGGCGAGGTACTCTTCGGCCTGCCGAGAAGCGAGCAGTTCGCTCGGTTGTGACGGTCTTTCGCCCGCCACCAGGACCTGCAGGCCATCCGGGCCCCAGGGCTGCAGGGCCTCCTCGATCTCGGCCTCGCCGGCCAGGACCTCATTGAAGCCCAGGGTTCCGTCGAGGCCAAGGGCTGAGGCGAGCGTGGGGCGGTGGAGATCGGCCTCGACGAGACACACCCTGGTGCCCGCGGCAGCGATCGTCGCGGCGATGTTGGCAGCGGCCGTGCTCCTGCCCTCACCCTCCACGGTGGACGTCAGCACGAAGACCTTGTGTGGCTGATTCGTTCGCAGCGCCTGAAGATTGGCTCTGATCTGTCGGTACTGCTCGGCGTGGATGGAGTTCGGCGCTGAGGCCAGCACGATCGGCTCCTTCTGGGATCCGCGGCGCCTGGAGACGACGCCGAGGACTGGAGCGTTGGTGATCGAACTCGCCTGGGCAGCAGTGCGGACCTGCGCCCCGAAGTGATTGCGAATGCCGAGCAGGAGAAGTCCGAGGAACAACCCGATGAGACCACCCAGGAGTGTCAGCAGCGCGACGTTGGGGCTTGAAGGAAGCGCGGGCACGCTGGCCCGCTCAACAGACTGCACCCGAACTGAGGTCGCTCTGTTCTCCGACTCAGGTGCCAACCGTTCGGTGGAGTCGGCAAGGCTGATAGCCACCGCGTTGGCAACTCGTGCCGCGATCTGCGGGTTGGGGTCAGTGGCTTGGATTGAGACGATGGAGGTGTTCAACGGGACACTCGCGCTGACCATTCCACGCAGCTGGCCCACCGTCAGGTCGCCGCCCGAGTCTTCGGCAACCGGCTCCAGCACCAGCTGACGAGTGGCCACGGCCGCGAAGTTGCGGGCCTGGTCCCGGGAGTAGGTGGCCGCCTGAGCCATGGTCGCGGCATCGCTGCTGTTCGCAACCGCAATGAAGATCTCGGCGCGCGCGGTGTACTTCGCCTCGATAGTGCTCGCCACTCCGGCACCCGCCGCGGCTCCAAGACAGCCGACAACGAGTAGCGTCAGCCAGTGAAACCGAATGAGGTCCCAGATTGCTTGGATGGTCATCGTGCCCCTTAAGGTCCCGTGATGGCAGTTGGCAAGCCCCGCCCCTGCCGAGACGATGCGGTCCACGCAGGGTCATTGCCGTGCCATCATAGTGGGACTATTAGATCAAGTATCGCAGACTAGGATAAAGCGCGTGGCGGTAACCAGTCGCACCGCAGGAGCCATTGTGCACGGTCACACCACCGCTCGCTCGGTTGCCCCACCGTTGCGCCCCGCTGCCGTCGCCGCGGTCTCCTCGGTGCTGGCCATCGCGCTTCCGGCGTACCTGATAGCTGACGTCGAGAACGTGGGCAGGTCCAGCGCGTGGATCGTCACCCTCGGCGTGATGGTCTGGGCCGGCCTCAGGCTCTCCGGCCTGGTAGCTCGCGGCCGGCCACGACTCTTCGATTTCTTTTTCTGGCTCTTCGTCTACATCTTCCTAGGCATCGCTCCGACAGTTCAGATCAGACTTGACCAACCCTCGAGCAGTACACCCGGGGTCGAGGCAATCTACGATCTACCCACTGCGGGGCTGGTGGTGCTCGGACTTGTGACCTACGAGGTCGGCCGTTTGGTGGCACTCTCCCGGGGGCGGGAGCCCCGCCGCGACACGAGCGCCACGCCCTCGGTCCAAGGCAAGCAGGTCAGTGAGTGGCGAACCATCGCGCTGACCGGTGTTGCCCTGATAGCCACTCTCTACTTCCTCGTCAAGATCGGCCCCGGCGCCCTCCTTGCCAGCCGTGAGAGCGCCTCGGCGGCGCGTGTGGCCGCTTGGCCCGATCCAGCGGTGCGATCCATCGTCTATGCCTCCGCCGTGTACCCGCTGGTCGTCGGGGTCGGTGCACTGGCCCAGCTCCGGAGGACTGGGACCTCACCGGCCTGGCGCCGGACGGGATGGGTCGGCCTGTTCCTGGGCATGGCCATACTGCTCTTCGTGGCGAACCCTTTCGGGACCGCCCGCTACACGTTCGGCACGGTCGCCTTCGCGCTCGCGGTCTACCTCGGCGCCATGGCCACGCCCCGCCGCGTTAGAGCCACGATGCTGGCAACGCTCGGGGGCTTCCTGTTCATCTTCCCTCTGGTGGACGTCTACCGCAGCGAGGACGGAAGCGCGTTCGCCGAGCGCAGCAGCTTCTTCGGGGAGTACGCAGCCAACCCTGACTACGACGCCTTCTGGCAGTTGGCCAACTCCTACCTGTACTGGCTCGAAGGCTTGGTTGAGCCACTGCGGCAGTTGTTCGGCAGTCTGCTCTTCTGGGTGCCACGTGCTCTCTGGCCGGGCAAGCCCATTGACACCGGCATCCTGTTGGCGGAGTACCGCGGTTACAAATATGGCAACCTCTCGGCACCGCTTTGGGCCGAGGCGATGATCAACGGGGGCGTCGTGGGCCTCGTGATCGCGTTCGCCGTGTTGGGTTACGTCGTGTTCCGGATGGACTCCAAGTTGACGGATGCCCTGGCCGCAAGCGGAGTCTGGGCCATCGCGGGTGCGGTCTTCCCCGTCTACATGACCATTCTGCTCAGAGGCTCATTGCTCCAGGCCACTGGCGTTCTCATCGTCGCGCTCACGTGTGTCGTGTTCGTGCGAAGACCACCTTCAGGCGATCAGTCGAGACCCCGGTAGGCCAACTCCAGCTGACGAGCGATGGCCGACATGCTGAGGTGCGTCCGCACGTAGTCGCGCCCCATCGCGCCCATGTGCGCAGATTTCTCGGGATCCGCCAACAAGCGGTCCACGGCCTTCTCCAGGTCCTCGATGGAGTCGTCCACGATCAACCCGGCGCCCGCCTCCTCGATCATGTCCGCGAGGCCGCAGGTATCAGTGACAACGACAGGCAATCCCACCGACATGGCCTCCAGCACGGACATCCCGTTGGGCTCGTTCACGGAGGGCAGTACGTAGACAGAGGCGCGCTTCATCTCGGCGAGGGTCTCTGCCGGTGGAAGGGCTCCCTTCCACTCGATCGGAACGCCGGAGCTGCGTGCGTCAGCGATGTCTCTTCGAACCGCCGCGCCCTCCCCCTCGTCAGGCCCCACCATCACGAACCGGGCTTCGGGGTGACCAGGGGCCAGACGCCTGGCCAGCTCGACGAAGAATCTCGGGCGCTTCCGGGATGCGAACCGAGCCAGGTAGAGGACCGTCACGGCCTCCTGGTGCGCGGCCCCCTGATGATCGGGCACGCCGTTGGGCAAGGACCTCAGCTTCAGCTGCGTGCCTCCCACCTCGATGAGCCCCTTCTTCTCGGGACGCGAGAGGTAGAACACCCGCTGGGCCTGCCGGAGCACAGGTCCTGTCCACCTGGCGTCGAGCGGCTTGGCCAGGGGATGGCGCGTAGGGGCGATCATGCCGTGCGGCTGCAACACGTAGGGAATGCCTCGTTTCCGCGCCAGGTTCGCCACCGGCAGGGTGATGAAGTCCCGAGCAACGTGCACGTGCACCACGTCGAAGCTTGCCAGGTTTCGGCGAACCCACCACCAGAGGCCCGGGGATGAGAGCCCCGCGAATCCCGTGCGTGGAATAGCCGTCATCGACGGCCGAAGAACTGCGGGCACCCCCTCGAGGTCGACCGGTACATCGTTGCCGAACCCACGCGCGGCTCCAGCCAGGACCACGTCATGCCCCAAGTCGCGCAGCGCCTTTGCCTGGTTCACTGCAACTCTGACCGGCCCGCCGTACTCGCCCAGCGGTGTCACCAGGGTCACGACAGAGAGGATGCGGAGCTGCTCCGACGTCACCCCTCGCTCCTTGCTTCTCGCTGCACAGCCCGAGGCGCTAGCACCGTGGAGTTCGGGGCCACGTCGGACGTGACCAGTGCTGTCGCGCCGACGACCGCGCCGTTCCCGATGACGCAGCCACGCAGCACGGTCGCTCGGGTAGCCACCCATACATCGTCACCGACGGTGATCGGGGCGTTGTCGAACTCGAACGTGGGCGACTCCCTGTCGTGACTGCCCGTGCAGAGGAGGACTTCCTGCGAGATGCAGACGTTGCTGCCTATGTCCACGCGTTCCAAGTTCAAGATCCACACCCCTTCCCCGACCCACGAACCGTCGCCCACACGCAACTTCCAGGGCCAGTGCACGCGAACGCGGTGTCGGAAGACCACATCTCGACCGATCTCCGCCCCGAAGGCGCGCAGCACTGCCACGCGCAGCTTCATGGGACACCACCAAGGGTGGACCACTAGACTCGACGCAACCAGCCAGGCGATCTGCCACGCGACCGAACGACCTCGGTCATAATTGGCTCCGGTGAATGCCGAGAGGGAGCGGGATGTCGTCACAGGGTCACGATACCGAGCACGCGTCGAGGCGCGCCAACCTTTGGCTGCTTGACCCGGCACCGACGGGCTCAGTGTGTCGTTGCACGTAGCCCGATCCCGTTCGCGTCGGTCGGTGTCGGGCATCGCCAAGCTGGGCGGCTACGGCATGTCCATGCTGGTCCTCGCGATCGCCTCGCTCGTGATCATCCCGGAGATGATCGCAGTGGAGGGACGAGAAGCATGGGGTTCGATCGCGCTGGGACAGGCGATCGGAGCGATCGCGGCCGTCGTGGTCGCCTATGGATGGCAGATCACGGGACCGGTGCTGGTGGCGCAGGGGAATGCGACGTCGCGCAGACTCGAGTACGTCGAGTCGCTGGTGTTCAGATCGCTATTGTTCGTGCCAATGTCGGCCCTGGCCGCATTGATCGCCAGCCTGCTCGCTCCCCAACGCTCCGACCTGGCCGCCGTGGGCGCCGCGTCAATGGCCAGTGTGGGACTCAGCGCCAGCTGGTACTTCGTCGGCATGTCCCGACCATCTCAGCTGTTCCTGGCGGAGACGGTGCCCCGCGTCATGGGAACTGTCCTGGGGATCCTCTGGATGCGGCAGGGCGCGGGGGCCATGACAGGACTCGTGTGCCAGTTCGGTGGCATTATTGCCGCAGCAGGGGTGGCCTCGGTCTGGATCCTCCTGCAGAACCCCCCAGAGGAATCTGCTCCTGCGCGTCGTCCAGTGCGAACGACATTCGCACGTCAGGCCCACGGGTTGGGTGCCAGCGTCTCATCATCGATCTACCTCGCCTCACCGCTTGTGATCGTCTCGCTCGTCGCTCCGGCCATCCAGCCCATGTATGCCCTGGTCGACAAGCTTCAGCGCCAGATCAGCGTGGGACTCCATCCGTTCGTCGCCGTGCTTCAGGGATGGGTTCCCAGGGCACGAAGTGAGCATCGATCTCGTAGAAACCGACAAGCGCTGGCGATCGGCGGGGGTTCTCTCTCACCCTCGCGATCGTGGTGAGTCTGTCCGCTCCCCTCCTCGTGGAGTGGGTCGGCGGCGGAGCCATCGAGGTCAGCCCACTGGTCTTCGCTCTCATGGGCGGTTTGGTTGGTCTCGGCATGTTCGAAGCGGTGCTGGCCAGGGCTGTGCTTCCTGCCCTGGGACGCCTTGCAGCGGTTGCAAAGGCTACTGTGCTGAGCGCGCTGGTCGGACTGCCCCTGTGCGCCCTCGGCGCCCTGGTCTCAGTGGAGCTTGCGCTGGTGGGGGTTCTCCTCGGGCTCTTCGGCCGCATGGTCTTCGAGCTGATCGTGGCCCTGCGCAGTTTGAACCGTGCTGAGCAACTCCCCATGCCTTCGGTCACTTGAGTTCGGCTGGACGGTGTCACTCTCATGTGGCGCACCCGTGCGACACGAGTCACTGGCCGAGGACGGGTCCCGAGGCTTCGTCGAGCATCCTGAGCTCCCGGAACCACTTGACCAGGAACGCGGCGAGGATCAGCGCGTTCAGCGCCAGCAGGCCGGCGTAGACGTACGGGTAGACCGACACGGCCCCCCACAGCAAGAAGCTCAACCCCAGAACGCCGAAGTCGACCGGGAGCAGCGCGATGGCACGCAGAGTCGAAGGGCGGACTGCAGGCGGAACCCCGTCTCTGGGGCGTAGCCGCTTGAGCAGAGCGACCAAGGTCAGACCCGCGTACAGGACCACCGCGACGACCTGGAACGCGAGTGGCACCAGCAGCCATACCGGGTCGAGGTCGGTGAAGCGGTACCACCCGATCAGGACGGCGGTGTGAACCAGCACCATCTTGGCCGCGTCCACGACGTGGTCGAGCCACTCCCCCGCCAGCGAGGCGGTACCGGAAAGCCGGGCGACCTGCCCGTCGGCCGAGTCCAGACCGAACCCGACGAAGAACCCGAAGGCCGCCACCAGCCCCGTCCACACCGTGGGCGGCCACAGCGTCAGCGCCACCAGACCGACCAGCGTCACGGCTGAGGACAAGAACGTGACCGCGTTGGGCGACAATCCCGCGACGTGAGCCGCTGCGGCAAATACTCGTCCCATGGGACGGATGCCATAGCGAAGCACGAGTGACGCCCCCTTCGCCGAGTGCTGGGCGGTTTCGAGGGCTCGCCACGAGCCGATGAAGCTCGTCATCCGGGTCTCCTGTCCCCCTCGGGCGTCCACCGCCGGCCCGTCACCGCGTGTGGGATCGGTGTCCAGCTAGCGACCACCGCGTCACGAGGTCGAACTGTGGTGATCCTCAATTGCCACGAACCTTCGCGGGTCGCCGCTTGTCCTTCGAAATCTTCAGGTATTCGTCGTAGACCCGCTCGCAGTTGGCAGTGTCGTCGAAGGGAAAGTACTTCGCACGCAAGGGCGCGTACTGCGCGACTACCTCTTGCGGCGAGTCGAGGGCGCGTCGCAAGTTGGCCACGAGCCCGCTCGGCGTCGTCGACTGGGGTCCGAAGAGCTCGTCCGGCATCTTGATGTAGGCGCCGCGCTCCACCAAGTACCTGTCCAGGTCCGGCTGATGGAACAAGACCGGCTTCCCGAGGTGGAAGCAGAAGTCAAAGGCGACGCTGGAGTAGTCGGTCACCAGTACTCGGCTGTTCAGAAGGGCATCCTGGATCTCGGACTCGATGGGGGCGAATCGGATCTTGCCACCCATGGACGTGAAGCAGTGGGCGTAGCGGTGGAAGTAGAAGTGGAGATGCACCACCAGCTCCACGTCACGCTCCTCGAGCAGCGCATGGAGTTCAGGACTCGAAGTCATTTCGTTCAGGTCGAGGAAGAACTCGCTGGCTCTGAACTGCTCGTCGCTGACGTCGTAGAGCCACTCACGCCAGGTCGGGATGAGCACCACCTCGGCACGTGTGTCGGAGGAGCGCGGGAACTCGTCATACCGCGGATGCCCGGTGATCTTCACCCTGTCCTCGGGCAACCGCCAATCGCGTACCTTCACATCGCGCTCGAACTCAGAGAGGCTCGCCCACAGGTCCGCGTCGGGTCCGAGATACCCCGTGTGATGGGTCCCCCGGAGCTTGACCGCCTTGAGGCCAACCACCCCGTGCTCCAGGTGAACGCGGACCATTCTCGGTCGCACCAACCGGTGCAGGACGGGCGCAAGGTCCGAGGCGGTGTGGGTGTAGAAACCCCCCTCGGCCAGAAGAAAGTACACATAGGCGCGCAGGCTGCCACGCCGCACGGGGCTTGCCACGGCTCCCCAGTGGGGACTGTCTGCGTTGATCACCCAGTAGACGTCATATGCGGGCTGCTGCGCGCACAGGTACTTGTACATCGCCCGCCCGTTGTCAGCGAAGAGCTCGCCCTCGTGGCCGCCAACGAGCAGGATCGGTCGCCGGCGAAAGCGCCGAATCATGGGGGCGAGCAGGACGGCCAACGCGGCCGTGACGAGCTGGCGAAGCTTCACCGAGTGTCCTCCCGTAGACAGTGCTACTTGCAGCGGCAGCCGATTCTCGCACGGGGTCACGATGCTCGGCGCAACTGCGCTCGGGACCGGAACCGTAGGTCTTGCAGGTAGTCACCATGAGGACGCCGGTTGTACGGATGCCGGACTGCTCCGATGTCCGAGGCCCCGACTTCGGAGCAGTGGGAACGCGATCACGGGGCAGGGCTGCTGCTCCGCAGACTGCTCGTGTAGACGTAGTCCATGTCCTGCACAGTAGGTGAAGCAGTCACCTTGACTGCAGAGGCCACGGCAGCAACCCGCACCCCGCCACGGACGACGCTCGCGGTTACCGCTCCGGTGGCCAAGGCAACCCGACATGTACTCACGCCCGCCGGCGCCTGACAGGTAGCACTCCGCGTGCCCGACGTCACGGTAACTGTTGCGGGAGCGGTGAGAAAAACGAGTGCCTCCGCGTCGTCACGAACAACGTTGCTGGCGATCTTCATCGTGCCGGGGTACGGCACAGCGACGTTCGACAGATGTAGGCGATTGCTCACGTAGACGGCGTCGCGCACGATGCGGGGCGCCTCCCCGGTCTTGTACCAGGTCAGGTAGTAGGAGTTGATGTCCAGCGGTGCCCAGCCCATCTTGTCGGACGGGTTGATCTGCGACCCTTCGGCATAGTCGTTCCACGTGGGGATGTGCACCATCTCTGCTTTCGAAGCGATCGCGATCGCCCACGTGCGGCGCAAGTTCTCGCTGTTCTGGGCTTCGAAGAACTTGAGCTGTGCCGGGCGGGCGTCCTGAAGTGAAACGGGCTGCATCCACGCGTTCCCCCGAGCGTTCACGGCACGGGCACGGCCGACCTTAGACGTCGAGGTGGTCAGACTGGGATCATTGTTGGCCGCCGTCCGCTCGCCCCAGGTGGTCTCTCCGTAGGCAAGGTCGGCGAACTGTGGCCCCCAAGTCATCTCGTTCAAGAACATCGGCCAGAACGCCACCTCCTCGCCGTGGGTGTCCTTCATCTCTGAGAGGAAGGATTCCCAGTACCCGATGCTGGCCGCTTCGGCCATGAACGGCGAGAAGACCATTCGGCCATCCGGCAGTCGATACACGTTCGGGTGCTTCCCGAGTGCGGCGATTTCCTTGGCCAACGCGGTGGCAGACAGAGCCTTGTTGAACGAGGAGATCATGTTCGGTCGCAGCATGACTTTGAAGTCGCCGACATTCTGCGCGGCCGCAAGTAGGTCCTTGACTGCCAGCATCGTGCGGGTGTTGCCGAACGACGTGATGCTCACGACGAAACCGTCCAGACCACCGACCTTGGCCTGACGGACCTCGGTCTCCATGTCGCGGATTCGCCAGTCAGGATCCTGGATCGGCGCGCGGGTCGACGGGCGATCCCGCATCAGGCCACCATTGTTCAGGTACTTGCCATTCTCACCGTCGATGGCTATGTAGTTCTTGTTGTAGTAGTCGGGCGCCGAGGCGAGCTTGTTGTCAAGAGAGATCGGAAACCATGGCACGTAGTGAGCGAATACTTGCTTGCCTGTCGCCAGTGAGGCCCTCGACGGCATGTCGAACGGAAGTACGGCGCTGGTGCTGACGGGCGGGCTCGGGGAGGGGTGGGTACTCGTGGCAGCAAAGGTGAGGGTCAGCTCCGGGTAGTAGCTGGCACTGGGTCCCTGTCGTGACCAGAGGCGGATGCTGTCGCTGCCGGTGCCGCTTGCGCGCAGGGTGACTGCGCCGCCCAGGTTGTTGTGCAGAGCTGCCGCGGTGCCGCTGACGGTATAGTTGGTGCTGAGCGCCGGGGCCGAGGCCAAGGTGGCGAAGGGCACCCCCGCCCCGGTGGGCCGGTTGCTCCAGGTGATGGTGTCCTCGGCCCAAGAGTCGCCCACGACCTCGAAGTTCGTGGCGTCGTTCGTCGCGGCAGTCACGTCGTTGGAGGTACGCACCTGCAGACTGGCTGCGGTCAGAGTCCTGCCGGCGGGTGCAGCCGGAAGGTCGAACTTCAAGAACGTCTCCAAGATCGGAGTGGTCGCCCGCGAGGTCAGCTGGTTGTTGGTCCCGTAGTTCGTGTTCGGCTGGCTCGAGACGACGTAGGAGTCCGCAGTCGGGACCAAGCGCACCATCTCCGAGCCCGGGGTGGTCGGCGGGGTGGTCGGCGGGGTGGTCGGCGGGGTGGTCGGCGGGGTGGTCGGCTTGGGCGCGACCGGCGGGGTGGTCGGCTTGGGCGCGACCGGCGGGGTGGTCGGCTTGGGCGCGACCGGCGGGGTGGTCGGCACCGGGACCCCCGGTGTCGGCCGGGTGAACTGGACCCGTGCGGGGGTTGACCATGCGCTCTTGGCGCGCCTCTTGATGGCTCGTACCTGTACATAGTGCGTCGACCAGCGGTCGAGCTTGCGCGTGTAGGTCCCGTTGGCGGTGCGCGTGCGGATCACCCGTGTCTTGGAGAGCTGCGAAGCCCTTGGCGCCACCCGCATCTGGTATGTGGCACCCGGGACCGGGTTCCACATGATCTTGAGCTTGGCCGCACTCCAGCTCTGTCCGGCCGGGGACACCCCCGAGATACGCGAGACCCCCCGCGCCTCGGCTGTGGTGGCGCAGAGACCGAGCACGATGAAGGCGCACATCCCTGAGGCGCACACTCGCAGAAGTCGGGCCATCGCATCGCTGCCACGAGCAGCGCCCAGGACGCCGCCGGTCACCTGTGCTGCTCCGCACCGGCAGGTCTAGGCCACTGACGCAGCCGGGCGGGTGTCGGTGGACGGGACACCGAGGCAGGAGGTCGAGTCAGCGGGGGGGTCATCAACAGATCATACCAAAAGGGACATATGGTGACAGAGAATCGGGTATTCCGACGCTGCCGAACGCTCGTGCTCGGCCGGCCCGAACTCCAAGATGGCCGCGCAGCGCCTGCATTGTGCGGGCCACGGTGCCGCCTAGAAGCCCGTCGGAACGCGGTGAACAAGACAGGCTGGCACCCGACCGGCGCGATGTGTAGCGTGCGATCGAGTGGGCGGTGGGGTCGTCCGCTGCAGGTGTTGAACGCCCAGCCGGGCGTGAAACAGGGGGCCCACATGTTCGATAGCAGCATGCCGAAATCCGGACTACGCCGCGCCGCGCATCGGTGGTTGAGGTCGTTGCTGGTCTCCGCCCTAGTCCTCGTCGGCCTGGTCTCCATGGCGCCCGAGGCGTCGGGTGTCGCGCTCCCCCCCGACTTCACCCAGAGCACCTACGGGACGGGTCTCGGCCGAGTGACGTCCATGGCCTTTGCTCCGGATGGTCGGTTGTTCGTCAGCTCGCAGGACGGCCACGTGCGGATTGTGAAGGACGGAGCCACACTTCCGACGCCGTTCATGAAGATCCCGACCGACGATCAGGGCGAACGCGGGATGACTGGTCTGGCGCTCGATCCCGACTTTGCAGCCAACCACTTCGTCTATATCTTCTACGCGACCGCCGTAGCGCCGATCCGAAACAAGGTTTCACGCTTCGTGGCGGACGGGGATGTCGCCCTTTCCAGCGATGGTGTACCCGTCGAGACGACGCTCCTCGAGCTCGAACCACTGGGCTCCAACATCCACAATGCCGGAGCCATGAACTTCGGTGCGGACGGCAGGCTGTACATCGCGGTGGGCGACAACAACACCGCCTCAAACGCACAGACCCTCAACAACAAGTTCGGCAAGATCTTGCGCATCAACACGGACGGCACGATCCCGACCGACAATCCGTTCTACGCCACCGCAACGGGGACCAATCGCGCGATCTGGGCCATGGGGTTCCGCAACCCGTTCACGTTCGACATACAGCCGACAACCGATCGGATGTTCGTCAACGATGTCGGCAACAACCTCTGGGAAGAAATCAACGACACGGTTCAGGGCGGCAACTACGGGTGGCCAACGACCGAAGGTCCGACCACGGACCCGCGATTCACAGGTCCCGAGTACGCCTACCACCACACCACAGGCACCGTGACCGGATGTGCCATCACCGGCGGAGCCTTCTACAACCCAAGCACGATCAGTTACCCGAGCGACTACGTGGGCGACTACTTCTTCGCCGACTTCTGCCAGCACTGGATCAAGCGCTTCGATCCCGTCACGAAGACAGTGACGAACTTCGCTTCTTCAGTGGCGACCCACCCCGTTGACCTCAAGATTGGACCCGACGGCAACCTCTACTACCTCTCTCGTGGCCAATCGGCCGTCTACAAGGTCAGCTTCACAGGCAGTCTCGCGCCGAGCATCGTGACCCAGCCCTCGAGCCAGACGGTCACGGTCGGCGAATCGGCGACGTTCGAGGTGGTTGCATCGGGGGCATCGCCCCTGGAGTACCAGTGGCAGCGGGACGAGGAGAACATCCCGGGAGCTACGTCGCGCACCTACACAGTCGCCTCGACCACAGCGGCCGACGACGGCAGTCGCTTCCGCGTCATCGTGAACAACTCCTCGGGGACTGCGACCAGCTCAACCGCCACACTGACCGTTGATGCCAATCGGCCACCCGAGGCGACCATCACCTCACCGGCCCCGAACTCGCAGTACTCGGCCGGTGAGACGATCAGCTTCGCCGCCACCGGAACCGATGCCGAGGACGGCACGCTGCCAGACAGCGCATTCACGTGGTCGATCGACCTGCACCACAACACCCACCAACACCCGGCAATGCCTCCCACCACAGGCGTGACCTCTGGTTCCCACACGATCCCCCAAGAGGGGCACACCGAGAGCACAGTCTTCTATCGGGTCAACCTCACGGTGAAGGACTCCGCCGGCCGGACCAAGACGACCTATGTCGACGTTCAGCCGCGCAAGGTCGAACTGCGCCTGGCCTCGAACACGAGCGGACTCAAACTCACTCTGGACGGGCAGCCACAATCCACTCCCTACACCGAAGAAAGCGTCGTCGGCGTCAAACGTGACCTGGGACCGGTGAGCCCCCAGACGATGGGCGGCAAGACCTACGAGTTCGTGTCCTGGTCCGACGGCGGCGACCCGAACCACACAATCACCACCCCCACCGCCGACACCACCTACACCGCGACATTCCGAGAGATCGCCAGCACCACCCCGACGTCGCTCCAGCTCAAACCAACCGCGGACGCCTACGGCAACGCCGCCGCCAAAGCGACCAACTACGGCACATCAGCCTCCCTCTGCTCCCGCGGCGGAACAACCGCGCCGGCGACCAGCTACCTACGCTTCGAGTTGCCAGAGGCACCCCCCGGCAAGACACTGACCGGCGCAACCCTGCGCTACCGCACCACCAATCTGTCCTCAGCCGGAAGCAACGCCACCCAGACAGTGACCCTGGCCGACGACAACTGGACCGAGACCACTCTCACCTGGAACAACCGCCCCACCCTGCGACAATCCCTCGGAACCATGTCCGCCGGAACGCTGCCCAACAACGTCTACACGACGAACCTCAGCACCACCGCACTGAACACCCAGCTGGGCACAACCACGACGATCGCGATCTCAGGAAACGGCGATGACAACACCTGGCTCTGGTCCCGCAACCACCCCAACCCCAGCTACCAACCCGAACTGACCCTGACATTCACAGGCAGTCTCGCGCCGAGCATCGTGACCCAGCCCTCGAGCCAGACGGTCACGGTCGGCGAATCGGCGACGTTCGAGGTGGTTGCATCGGGGGCATCGCCCCTGGAGTACCAGTGGCAGCGGGACGAGGAGAACATCCCGGGAGCTACGTCGCGCACCTACACAGTCGCCTCGACCACAGCGGCCGACGACGGCAGTCGCTTCCGCGTCATCGTGAACAACTCCTCGGGGACTGCGACCAGCTCAACCGCCACACTGACCGTTGATGCCAATCGGCCACCCGAGGCGACCATCACCTCACCGGCCCCGAACTCGCAGTACTCGGCCGGTGAGACGATCAGCTTCGCCGCCACCGGAACCGATGCCGAGGACGGCACGCTGCCAGACAGCGCATTCACGTGGTCGATCGACCTGCACCACAACACCCACCAACACCCGGCAATGCCTCCCACCACAGGCGTGACCTCTGGTTCCCACACGATCCCCCAAGAGGGGCACACCGAGAGCACAGTCTTCTATCGGGTCAACCTCACGGTGAAGGACTCCGCCGGCCGGACCAAGACGACCTATGTCGACGTTCAGCCGCGCAAGGTCGAACTGCGCCTGGCCTCGAACACGAGCGGACTCAAACTCACTCTGGACGGGCAGCCACAATCCACTCCCTACACCGAAGAAAGCGTCGTCGGCGTCAAACGTGACCTGGGACCGGTGAGCCCCCAGACGATGGGCGGCAAGACCTACGAGTTCGTGTCCTGGTCCGACGGCGGCGACCCGAACCACACAATCACCACCCCCACCGCCGACACCACCTACACCGCGACATTCCGAGAGATCGCCAGCACCACCCCGACGTCGCTCCAGCTCAAACCAACCGCGGACGCCTACGGCAACGCCGCCGCCAAAGCGACCAACTACGGCACATCAGCCTCCCTCTGCTCCCGCGGCGGAACAACCGCGCCGGCGACCAGCTACCTACGCTTCGAGTTGCCAGAGGCACCCCCCGGCAAGACACTGACCGGCGCAACCCTGCGCTACCGCACCACCAATCTGTCCTCAGCCGGAAGCAACGCCACCCAGACAGTGACCCTGGCCGACGACAACTGGACCGAGACCACTCTCACCTGGAACAACCGCCCCACCCTGCGACAATCCCTCGGAACCATGTCCGCCGGAACGCTGCCCAACAACGTCTACACGACGAACCTCAGCACCACCGCACTGAACACCCAGCTGGGCACAACCACGACGATCGCGATCTCAGGAAACGGCGATGACAACACCTGGCTCTGGTCCCGCAACCACCCCAACCCCAGCTACCAACCCGAACTGACCCTGACATTCGGCTGAGGGAGCTTCGGGTGGCGCCACATGATGGGCTCGTCTGTGTGGGACCGCGCCTGAACTTGTCGTCGAGCCCGTGTTTTGCCGTTAATGTTGCGACGTGAACCTGCAGTCGGCCTCGCGCCTTCCTCGGGGTGCGCAGTTGGCGATCGGCCTTCTCGCGGCGCTCATTGCGCTGGCCTACGCTCTCTACACGGTCCAGAAGACCCCCGATCCGCCGGCATCAGCCTCCGGTTCGGCATCGGCGGCGGGGTTGACCCCGCCGCTCAGGGTGCTGGTGATCGGCGACTCGTATGCGGCTGGGACAGGGGCCTCCTCACCAGAGGACGGGATGGTAGGCCGCCTGGTTCAGCGCACCGGATGGTCGGTCTCGAACCGAGCACGTGGCGGAACGGGATATGACGCAGCCTTCACCTCGGGCGGCCGGGAGGCGTGTGGCCAACCCGTCTGCCCCGCCTTCGGGGCAACGCTCAACAGAACCGACAGAGACATCAAGGAAAGTGGGGTGAGATCCGACCCCGACCTCCTGCTTGTCATCGGTGGACGCAACGACGTCGGCCAGGACCCCGACGAAGTGAGCGTCGCGATCAAGCGCTTCTACCGAGATGCCCGCAAAGCCTTTCCGCGAGCGCGGATCGTCGCAGTCGCGCCCTTGGGCGACGACACCCCGGTTCCGGAGGGGCTTGCGAGGATTCGGTCGGAGGTAGAGGAGTCGGTCGAGGCAGTCGGTGGGGTCTACCTCGACATCGGCCAGCCGCTCGCCGGCAAGCCCGAGCTCGTGCGCGACGACGGCGTACATCCCAACGGCCGGGGCCACAAGGCGATCGCGGAGAAGATCGTGGACGGTCTGCGCGACGCTGGTCTGCCCGTCCGGTCAGGCAAGTAGCCAACGGCCCCGCCTCGTGCGTGAGAACGTCGATGCGGTGACGCGCAGGGCTCAAGCGCGGCGGCGCTTCATGAACCGTGCGCTTCCGACACGAGAACCTGGTTCGTCGGACCGATGCCGGAGTTCGCGGCGCTTCGGGGTTCAGCCGTCGATGCGCTCGCCCTGCTCGTTCCAGTGCGAGGCGACCTTCTTCGACGGCTGCACGCGAGGCGGCTCGCCGGGCATCTTCGGGTAGTCGGGCGGGTAGTTCGCCTCGCCCTCCCCCGAGTCCTCGTAGAGCCTGATCAGGGGGGTGAGGTCGTGGGCGACGTCGTCGATGCCTGACCACGGGTCCCCTGCTGCGACCCGTTCGGGGACGGTGAACAGGTTGAACCGACGGGGGTCGGTGACTGTGGCCAGCTCCTCCCACGTCATCGGCGTGGAGACAGGTGCCCCCGGCTGCGGCCGCAAGGAGTACGCCGAGGCGATGGTGCGATCGCGGGAGTTCTGGTTGAAGTCCACGAAGATCCGCTCGCCGCGCTCCTCCTTCCACCACTTCGTCGTCACGCCGGCGTCGCGCTTCTCCAGCTCGCGGCCGAAGCCGATAGCAGCGTGCCGGACGTCGACGAAGTCCCAGCGCGGCTCCACCCGCACGTAGATGTGTACGCCGCGGTTGCCGCTGGTCTTCGGATAGCCGGTGATGCCGTGCTCCTCGAGCAGCTCGTTCGCGACGCCGGCCACCCGAACCGCGTCGGAGAACGTCGTGCCCGGCTGTGGGTCGAGATCGATGCGCAGCTCATCGGGATGGTCGTTGTCAGCAGCCCGCGTGGGCCACGGGTGGAAGGTGATCGTGCCCATCTGCGCGCACCACGCGACGGTGGCCAGGTTGCGCACGCAGACCTCGTCGGCAGGCCGGCCGCTGGGGAACGCGACCCGCGTCGTCTCGACGTACTCGGGGGCGCCCTTGGGCACGCGCTTGCTGTAGAAGGCATCGCTCTTGTCACCCCGACCGGTGGCCAGGTGGATCCCCTCGTGGACGCCGCTCGTCCAGCGTTCGAGTGCCACCGGGCGGTCACGCAGGGCCCGCATGATCCCGTCGGCCACGCTGAGGTAGTACTCCACCACCTGGAGCTTGCTCACCTCGGCGGTCTTCTCCGTCGCGGGGTAGATCACGCGGTCGGGGCTGGAGACCCGCACCGCCTGACCGTCGGCGTCGACCTCCACTGCTTTGGCGGGCATGACGGCCAGATTAGCCAGAGATCGGCCGCGGCGATCTGGCGGTCGCGGCGCGTCGACGCTGCGGCCACGTTGCCCGGCTCCGGCAACCGGTCGGTTCTCCCAGCCCACGGACGGACAACCCCCTACAATCAGACATAAGGGACTATCTCGGGCCTAGCGTCCACCGACGCGGGAAACATCTGTTGTGGGGATAGCACCTGTGGAGACGCTTGCGACGTGCACCAGCTGCGGCTCGCGGCCTCTGGACGCCCCATGTCACCCCGGCTGTGCCGCCCGCCTCGAAATCCCGCGGCCGACGGCAGCCTCCCGCCCTCCGTCCGACGCCACCGCTGCCGCGTGGAGTGGTCGACTGTCGGGGGCGTATCTACTCCTCGGCGTCGTCGCGATCATCTGCTACGAGGTGGTGCCACCCTTTGCCGGCAGCAAGTGGCTCTTCCAGCTGGTGGGACTGTCGGCGGCGGCCGCCATCTCGGTCGGCGTCATCCGCTACCGACCTCGACCGGTGCTGCCGTGGTTCCTCTTCATCGTTGCCCAGGTGGTGTTCGTCGGCGGCGACTTCTTCTACTACACCTTCGACCTGACCTTGCCCACTCCCGCCGACGGGCTGTACCTCTCCTACTACCCGTTGCAGGTCGTCGGCCTCCTGCTGCTGATCCGGAGCCGAACGCCTGGCAAGGACAGGGCCGGCCTCCTGGACGCCCTGATCATCACGGTCGGCTTCGCCCTGCTGTCCTGGGTCTATCTGATCGCGCCGTACACCCACCACGCCGGTGACAGCTACCTCTCACGCTTCGTCTCGATGGCCTACCCGACCATGGACGTGCTGCTCCTGGCGGTCGCGGTACGACTGGTCATCGGCAAGGGCGGTCGCCCGCTGGCGTTCTACCTCCTGACGGCCAGCATTCTCTGCCTCGTCCTCACCGACGTCGCCTACGGCATCGTCGAGCTCACCGGCACCTACAACGTGGGTGGTGGCCTCGATGCGGGCTGGATGTCCGCCTATCTCCTCTGGGGCGCCGCGGCGTTGCACCCCTCGATGCGGGAGATGTCGCAGCGGGCACCAGTTGGGGACGCCGCGCTGAGCAGGAAGCGACTCCTGCTGCTGGCCGCCGCCACCCTGGTCGCACCGGCGACACTGGTGGTCAACAGCCAATGGCCGACCGAGGGGTTCAACGTCCCGGTGGCGGCCGGGGCCTCGGCGGCGCTGTTCGTCCTGGTGCTGATCCGCATGTTCGGGCTGCTCTCCGACCTGCGTGACGCGGTCGCCCGTCACGATCGGGCCGAACGTCGCGAGACCACCTTGCGCCGGGCCGCGACGGCGTTGACGGCCGCAACGGACCGTGGACACATCCGTAGCGCCGCGGCCGAGGGCGCGCTGGCGCTGACCCAGGAGCTGGCAGAGGTCCACGTCGCCGTGGAGACCTGCGACGGCCGACCAGACCCGCCGCCCGTCGCGCCCGCACCGCCGGGCACCCTCGTCGTAGCCCTGTCCACCCAGGCCGCTCTCTACGGCCGGCTGGTCGTGAGCAGCACATCGCAGATGCCCACAGACGTCGCAGACGGGCTGCACACCCTCGGTGCGCAGATCGCGATGGCGCTGGAGAGCACGGCGCTGACAGAGGGCCTCAGTCGGCAACGCAGCGAGGCACGCGTCGGTGCGCTGGTGCAGAACTCCTCCGACGTGATCATCGTGCTCGACGCCGATCTCGTGATCCGCTACGTGACGCCGTCGGTGACCCAGGTGCTCGGACACCGACCGGAGGACCTCGTCGGCATCCCGATGCCGTCCTTGGTCACCCCTGCCGGGGAAGCAACCTGGACGGACTGCCATGCCTGGTTCGCCGCCCGGTCCTCGAGGACTGGCCGCGCCGAGCTGCGCATGCGCCGCGGCGACGGACAGCTCACCGACGTCGAGGCCGTCTGCACCGACCTGCTCGACAACCCGAGTGTCAACGGCATCGTGGTGACCGTCCGTGACATCACCGACCGCAAGGCGCTGGAGTCGGGGTGGCAGCAGCACATCCACGAGCTCGAGGAGCTCGACCGCATCAGAGGAGAGTTCGTCGCCACTGTGTCCCACGAGCTGCGCACGCCCCTGACGAGCATCATCGGCGAGACCGAGGTGCTCGCGGACGGCGACCACGGTGTCCTGACCTCCGGGCAAGCGCGCAGCCTGGAGGTCATCGGCCGCAACAGCGACCGGCTGCTCACGCTGATCGAGGATCTGTTGACACTGAACCGCGTCGAGACCGGCAGCCTGAGCCTGCACCGCGAACCGACCCTGGTGGCCCATCTCCTCGACGGCGTACGCAGCCAGGTCGGTCCGCCCGCGGCGGCCAAGCGCGTCGCGCTGGAGCTCCTGTCCTGCCCGGACGCCGAGACGGTCGTCGTGGACCGTGACCAGGTCACCAGGGCGCTGCTCAACCTGCTGATGAACGCAGTGAAGTTCACCCCCGAGGGTGGGACCGTGACCCTCCGGGCGCAACGCGAGGGCCCGGACCTGGTGTTCACGGTCGCCGACACCGGAGTGGGCATCCCCGAGGACGAGCAGGACCGACTCTTCACGCGGTTCTTCCGGTCCTCGGTCGCGACGAGCCTGGCGATACCGGGCACGGGGCTCGGTCTGGTGATCGTGAAGCAGATCGTCGAGGACCACGGCGGCACCATCTCGATCGACTCCACCCCCGATATCGGCACCACCGTCACGGTGTCGATCCCGGTCGGCAACCCCCCGGGGACCCACGCCGACGCCGCCTGAGGCCGGCACGTGCCGTCAGGCCAGATACGTGTTGGCGCACTCACCCAGGATGCAGCAGCCGGGTCTCGATCAGCGAGTTGGGCGAGAACACCGGACTGCGATCCGCGGACCCCGCCGTGGGACGAACGAACTCGAAACCCGATGTCGTCACCAGCGCCCACCCCTCTGGCTGGCGCGCGTGACCGAGCACCACGGTCGAGTCCTTCGCCCAGGACGCCCAGGCCTCCTCGGCGCAGCGCACGTGCGTGGGAGGGAAGTGGAAGGCGTTGCGATCCGCCTCGTCAACGCTGCCGAGGAAGGCAACGGGTCGCGCAAGGCTCTCTCCGCACACACCGCAGATCCGGCTGAGCGCGCACTGGGTGACCTTGCGCCGGTCGAGCCCCAGGTCTCCCCTGCTCGCGAACGGCAGATCGGCCCCACGTGCGCCGGTCATGCGGTGGCTCGCGAGGTCCACTTCCCCGTCTCGGCACGTCGCACCGGCCGCTCCTCGTCGCGGCGCCGTCCCTGGGGGACCTCAGGGGTGTCGGGGTAGTCGCGTCGCGTCGGGGTGGTGAACCGGTTGGGCAGCGACAACTTCATGATCGTGCGCAGCGCCTGGCCGTACTGCCGGTGCAGCGGACCGGTCGTGTACGGGATCCCGTACTTGTCGCACAGCGGCCGGACGCGCTCGCTGATCTCGGCGTACCGGTTGCTCGGCAGGTCCGGGAACAGGTGGTGCTCGATCTGGTAGCCGAGGTTGCCGCTCATCACGTGCAGCAACGGACCGCCGGTGAAGTTGGCCGAGCCGAGCATCTGGCGCAGGTACCACTCCGCGCGGCTCTCGTCCTCGACCTCCTCCTCGGTGAAGTGCAGCGCCCCGTCGGGGAAGTGGCCACAGAAGATGATCATGTAGGACCACAGGTTGCGCATCAGGTTGGCGCTGGCGTTGGCTGCGGCCGTGTGCGCGAAGGCCGGGCCGGTGAGCGCCGGGAAGAACAGGTAGTCCTTGCCGATCTGGCGACGGATCTTGCGCCCGATCTGCCGCAACTGCTTCTTCATCAGCTTCGGGTCCTTCTGGCCCTTGCGGATCGCCTCGATGTCGAGGTCGTGCAGCGCCACCCCCCACTGGAACAGCGAGGCCAGCAGGGCGTTGTAGACCGGCTGGCCGAGGTTGGCCGGGTGCCACTTCTGCTCGCGCGCCATCCGCAGCACGCCGTACCCGATGTCGTTGTCGAAACCGAGCACGTTGGTGAACTGGTGGTGCACGTAGTTGTGCGAGTGCTTCCACTGCTCCGCGGGCTGGGCGGTGTCCCACTCCCACGTGCTGGAGTGGATCTCCGGGTCGTTCATCCAGTCCCACTGGCCATGCATGACGTTGTGCCCGATCTCCATGTTCTCAAGGATCTTGGCGACACCGAGCATCGCCGCTCCCGCGAAGAACGCCGGCTTGTAGCGGCTCGCGAACAGCGTGACCCGACCGGCTGCGGCGAGGCCGCGCTGGATCCGGATCATCCGGTTGATGTACGCCGCGTCGTGGTCACCGCGCGACTCCTCGATGTCGGCGCGGATCGCGTCGAGCTCGCGCCCCAGCTGCTCCACCTCCTCGGTGCTGAGGTGGGTGTACTCCTTGACGTCGGCGATGGCCATTGTTGCTCCTTCGTTGGGTGTCGACGGCTCGGCGATCGAGCCCGTCGAGATCAGATGTCGAGCGTGCAGTCACCGGCCGCGGCCGTGACGCAGGTCTGGATGGGCTCGTTGGGTCCGGAGATCTCGTCCCCGCTGCGCAGGTCCCGGACGCTGCCCTCGACGAGCGTCAGCGTGCAGGTGTGGCAGATGCCCATCCGGCAGCCGTAAGGCATCCCGACGCCGGCCTGCTCCCCCGCCTCCATCACGCTGGTGGCGCCGTCGGCCTCGGTGGTCTTGTTGGAGTTGCGGAAGGTGATCGTGCCGCCCTCGGCGCCGTCACCTCCGAGCTCGAGGGTGAACCGCTCCAGGTGCAGGACGTCCTCGAGCCCGGCCTGCTCCCAGTGCTCCTCGGCGGCGTCGAGCATGGGCGCCGGGCCACAGGCCCAGGTCACCCGGTCCCGCCAGTCGGGGCAGACGCGGTCGAGGTCCGCCATCTCGAGCATCCCGTCGGCGTCGGTGTGCTGCTCGTGGATCTCCAGCCCGGCGTACTTCTCGCTGAGCGCGACCAGCTCCTCGCGGAAGATCATCCGCTCCTTGGTGGGCGAGCTGTAGGCGAGCACGACGTCGGGCATGGTCCCGCGCCGGTCCAGGGTGCGGACCATGGCCATCACGGGCGTGATGCCGCTGCCGCCGACCAGGAACAGGATCTTCGCCGGCGGCGGCTCGGGCAGCACGAAGTCACCACTGGGCGCCGCCAGCCGGATGATCGTGCCGGGGGCGAGCCCGGAGACCAGGTGCGAGGACAAGAAGCCCTCGGGCATCGCGCGCACGGTGATCGCGATGGTGCGCCCCGAGCGTCTCGGTGGCGAGCTCACCGAGTACGAACGCCAGTGGAACTTGCCGTCGACCTGGATCCCGATGCCGACGTACTGCCCGGGCTTGTGGTCGTAGCGCCAACCCCAGCCCGGCCGGATCACGATAGTGGCCGCGTCGTCGGTCTCGGGCACGACCTTCTCGATCCGGCCGCGCAGCTCGCGTGAGGTCCACAGCGGGTTGACCAGCGAGAGGTAGTCATCGGGATGGAGCGGAGTGGTCAGCCGGGTCCCGGCCTTGCGCACGCGTTCCCACGACACCGTCTCGGCGACCATTCGTACCCGTCCTCCTGGTTGCTTCACCCCGAGCCATCAGTGAACAGTTGTACACCGAATTCGTCAAGGGGAAGGGTGGGACATTTCATCTCTTGGGCGTCTCACTACGCTGGTGCCATGAGCTACGAGGTCAGCAAGAGCGACGCCGAATGGCGCGAGGAGCTCTCCGCGGAGGAGTTCCACGTCCTGCGTGAGGCAGGCACCGAACGCCCCTTCACCGGGGAGTACACCGACACCAAGACCGAGGGCGTCTACACCTGCCGCGCCTGCGACGCCGAGCTGTTCCGCTCGGAGAACAAGTTCGACTCGCACTGCGGCTGGCCCTCGTTCTTCGCGCCACTCGCCGAGGACCGCGTGGAGTACATCGAGGACCGCTCGATGGGCAGCGTGCGCACCGAGGTCCGCTGCGCGACCTGCGGGTCACACCTCGGCCACGTCTTCGAGGGCGAGGGGTACGGCACCCCCACCGACCTGCGCTACTGCATCAACTCGGTCTCGATGAAGCTCACCCCGATCGAGTAGTTCGCCGACCGGGCACTCCTGGCCGCCCAAAGCACCCCGACCGGGCACTCCTGGCCGCGAGAAGCACCTCGACCGGGCACTCTCTGGCCGCGCATCGTCGCCCGAGAGCGACCACGAGTGCCCTCTCGGCGCGTCTGGTCAGGGCAGTGCGGACACCAGCTCGGTCGGCGTACGCCGGCGTCCGGTGTAGAACGGCACCTCTTCGCGCACGTGCCTGCGCGCGTCCGAGGCGCGCAGGTGGCGCATCAGGTCGACGATGCGGTGCAGCTCGTCGGCCTCGAAGGCGAGCATCCACTCGTAGTCACCGAGGGCGAAGCTGGCCACGGTGTTCGCGCGCACGTCGGCGTACTCCCGGGCCATCTGGCCGTGCTCGGCGAGCATCCGACGGCGCTCGGAGTCCTCCAGCAGGTACCACTCGTAGGAGCGCACGAACGGGTAGACGCAGACGAAGTCGCGCGCCTCCTCCCCCGCCAGGAACGCCGGGATGTGGCTCTTGTTGAACTCCGCCGGACGGTGCAACGCGACCTGGGACCAGACCGGAGCCAAGCGACGACCGAAGGCCGTCCGGCGGAACTGCTGGTAGGCGTCCTGCAGCTGCTCGATGTTCTCCGCGTGCACCCAGAGCATCACGTCCGCATCGGCGCGCAGCCCGCTGAGGTCGTAGAGACCACGGACCAGGACGTCGTCGGCGTCGAGCTTGGCGACCAGCTCCTCGATTTCCCGGGCCTCGCCTGCGCGGTCCGCGACCTCACCGAGCACGTCCCGGAGGCTGAACACCGACCACATCGTGTAGCGGATCGTGTCGTTGAGCTCGCGGGCCTTCTTGACGGGAGTTCTGCTCATGGACCCATTCTGACAAGGCGGGCATGAGCATCACGGCGCCGGGGGATCCGTCTGCGCCGTCTGGGCACGATTCAAGCGTCCGTCTGCGCCGTCTCGGCGAGGATCTTGGTGGCGGCCAAATTGGCAGAGGCGATGCAGGCCGGGATCCCGATGCCGTCGTACGCCGAGCCGCAGACCGCCAGCCCGGGGAGCAGGCCCACCTCGCGGCGCACGGTGGCGACCCGGTCGAGGTGGCCGACGGCGTACTGGGGCAGGGCGCCGCCCCAGCGTTGGACGTGCACGTCAGCCGGGTGGGCGGAGAGGCCGATCGCGTCCGCGAGGTCTCGCAGTGCGATCTGCACCAGCTCCTCGTCGGAGACCTGCAGCGTCCGCTCCTCGCGATGGCGGCCCAGAGAGCAGCGCATCAGGACCAGCGGCTCCCCTGAGCCGGTGGCGGCCCCGCGCACCCAGTCCCACTTGGCGGAGGAGAACGTCGCTGCCTTGATCGACCGCCCGTCGACCGGTGGCACCAGGAAGCCCGAACCTGCTACCTCGGGAAACGCCCTGGCAGGGAGGGCCAGGGTCACGATGGCCATCGAGGCGCACTCGATGCGCGCCAGCTCGAGCGCCGCCACGGGCGCCACGTCGCTGAGCAGCCGGGCGGTCGCCCGTGCCGGGGTGGCGAGGACGACCGCATCCGCGTGGACGACCTCCGGCGCGCGGGTCGAGCCGACGACCAGGTTCCACCCACCCCCGGCCCGACGAGCCAGGTCGCGCACCGTGGCGCCGGTGCGCACCGTGACGCCGGGGGTGGCGGCCAGCTCCTCGACGAGCCGCACCACTCCCCCGCGCAGGCCCGCGAAGACCGGGCGAGTGGGGTCCGGAGGTGGCGTCGCGGCCGCGGCAGCGCGGCTCAGGGAGCGGTCGTGCTCCAGCAGGGCGACCAGCTGCGGCACCGCGGCCCGGGCGGAGATCTCGCGGGCGTGGCCGGCGTACACCCCACCTAGGAGGGGTTCGACGAGCCGGTCGACGACTTCCTTGCCCAGGCGTTCCTCGACCAGGTCCCCGACACTGACGTCGCGCTCGCCCAGCTCCGTGGCGGGCAGCACGGCATCCATCGCCGCGCGAGCCAGGCCACGGGTCGAGAGGATCCCGTCCAGGGACGAGAGATCCAGCGGGACGCCCATCAGGGTGCGGGGCATCGGGACCAGCCGCCCGCGGTTCCACAGCGAAGCCGTCGTCGTGGCCGGGTGGACGAGAGCGTCGGCGAGACCGACCTCACGCACGAGGCGCACCGCCTCTGGCCGACGGCTGAGCATCGCCTCCGCACCGACGTCGACCACGACCCCACCGACCTCGGCACTGTGCAGGCTGCCGCCGAACCGGCTCGCAGCCTCGAGCACCACGACCTCGGCGCCCGGGATGTCGGTGGCCAGCCGGTGCGCTGCGGCCAGGCCCGAGACACCGCCGCCGATCACGGCGACGCGAAGAGGTCTCACGGCGTCTGGCACCACCAAAGCCTGGCACAGCGGAGACCGACACGACCGTGTGCGTCACCCACGGAACCGATCCACTGTGTGCCGCGTCACAGGACCATGAAGAAGAACCTGCGGGCCCTGCTGGCCCTACCCGCGATGTTGCTGGTCCTGTTGCTCACGACCGCGGCCTGTGGTCTCGGCTCCTCCGGCGACTCGAGTGCAGGCGGCGACGCCGCAGCCGTTTCGGACGAGTCGGCGTCCCAGGACAAGTCGGCCACGCCCGAGGGCTCCGCGAACCGGCAGAGCAGCGACACCTCGGCCCTTTCCCGGGCGGTGATCTCGACCGGGCAGATCTCGCTACGGGCAGAGTCGCTGGGGCGCGCCCGCGCTCAGGTGATGGGTCTCGTCAGCGGGTGGCGGGGACTCGTGAGCGACGAGCAGACCAACAGCGACGAACGCGGCAGGGTCGCCGAGTCCACGCTGACCCTGAGGGTCCCGACCGCGAGCTTCGACGAGGCGATGGCGGCGCTGGCCAAGATCGGCAAGGTGGAGCAGCAGAGCCGCAAGACCGAGGACGTCACCACCCAGGTCATCGACAACTCCACCAGGGTGAGCGCGGCCGAGCGCAGCATCCGCCAGATCGAGCTCCTGCTCGACCGGGCCAAGGACCTCGGCGACATCATCAAGATCGAGGCCGATCTCGCCCGGCGCCAGGCCGACCTCGACTCCTTGAAGGCGCAGCAGGCGTGGCTGCGGGACCAGACCACGATGAGCACGATCACGGTCTACCTCAGTGCGTCAGGGGTACTGGGTCCACCCGAGGAGGCCCGCGGCTTCCTCGCCGGGCTCGAGAGCGGGTGGAACTCGCTGAAGGCGGCGACGGTGCTGCTGCTCACCGCGGTCGGCGCAGTGCTCCCCTTCAGCGTGACGCTGCTCCTGCTGGGCGTACCGCTCTGGCTGGTGGTACGCCGACGCCGCACCCTCCGGGTCGCCGCGCCCGCGGTGGCACCGGCGGACTGACCTCACCTGTTCCGCCGAGTGGTGTCAGCGCCTGGAGTGCTCCTGGACGAACTCGGTGAGCCGGGCGAGCTGGTCGGGGTCGGTGGAGGGAATCACGCCGTGCCCCAGGTTGAAGATGTGCCCGGGCGCGGCACTCCCCGCGTCCAGCACCTCCCGGGCGCGGTCGAGCATGACCTCGGTTGGCGCGAAGACCAGCGTCGGGTCCAGGTTCCCCTGGACGGCCCGCCCGGCGGCGCGTTCGATGCCGGCACCGAGCGGGACCCGCCAGTCGACACCGACGACGTCCGCCCCCGCCTCACCCATCAGGTCCAGGATCTCGCCGGTGCCCACCCCGAAGTGGATCCGGGGCACACCGGTGGCACCGATGCGCTCGAGAACCCTTGCAGAGTGGGGCTGGACGTGGGTGCTGTAGTCCTGGCGGGTGACCGCACCGGCCCACGAGTCGAACAGCTGTACGGCCGAGGCGCCTGCGTCCACCTGGACCTCGAGATAGGCCGCGGCGATGCCCGAGATCTTGTGCATCAGCGCCTCCCAGACCTCGGGAGCTCCGAACATCAGCGCCTTGGTCTTGGCGTGCTCCTTCGAAGGACCCCCCTCCACCAGGTACGACGCGACCGTGAACGGTGCGCCCGCAAAACCGATCAGCGGCGTGTTCCCGAGCTCTCCGACCAGGCCCCGGACCGCCTCGGTGATGAAGGGGACGTGCTCGGGGGTGAGGTCGGGGATCGCCTGGACGTCAGCCATCGTGCGCACCGGATCGGCCACCACCGGCCCCACACCCGGGACGATGTCGAGGTCGACGCCGACCGCCTTCAGCGGGAGCACGATGTCGGAGAAGAAGATCGCGGCGTCGACGCCGTAGCGGCGTACCGGCTGCATGGTGATCTCGACGACGAGCTCGGGCTGCATGCACGAGTCGAGCATGGTGACGCCTTCGCGGATCTTGAGGTACTCCGGCAGCGAACGTCCTGCCTGTCGCATGAACCAGACGGGCGTGTGCGGCGTGGGCTCGCTGCGGGCGGCCTTGAGGAAGGCCGATTCGTACAGATCCGCGTTGGTGGTGGAGGCGGCAGGCATGGCCCGATCTTCGCAGGTCAGGCGGCGAGTCTTTTCCCTGGGAGTGTCGCTCCGGCCTAATCTGATGGCATGCCGGCACCTGAGCAACCCCGCATCGAGCCACCGGCGGCGCCTCCCGAGTTCGGGCAGGCGGTGGCGCAGCTCCGTGCCGCGAAGTTCCGTGCGGAGCTGTTCGTCGAGGAGATGCCGGCGCCCCAGCGGATCGCACCGTTCGCCTCGGCGTTGTCCGCGGACGCCACGGTCGCCGGTGAGGATGTCGGGTCGGGGCGCATCGTGCTGCTTCACGACCCGGCCGGCAACGACGCCTGGCAGGGCACGTTTCGCTGCGTGGCCTACGTCCGGGCGGAGATCGACCCCGAGCTGGTCAGCGACCCCATGTTGGCCGGTGTCGGCTGGAGCTGGCTCACCGAGGCTCTCGAGGCCCACGGTGCGGAGTACTCCGCGCCCTCGGGCAGCGTCACCTGCGTGAGCTCCGAGAGCTTCGGCGGCATGTCCGACGAACCACCGACCGCACAGCTGGAGATCCGGGCGTCCTGGTCCCCCAGCGGCGACCTCACCCCGCACGTCGAGGCTTGGGGCGAGCTGATGTGTACGGCCGTCGGGCTGCCGCCGGTGCCGGAAGGCGTGGCCACGATGCCGTCCCGGCGCGGACAGCGTGGCTCGAGCTGATGCCGGAGACCTTGACCGGAGACAGCCCGCCCGAGGAGAGCCAGCCCGAGGACACCGGCACAGAAGCCTCGCCCCAGGCCGCTGACGAGCAGGAGCAGGCGCCCCCACCGGCGCCCCTGCTGACCCTCCGGGACGGGCTGCCCGAGCTCGTGGAGACCGAGCGCGAGCTCGCCGACGTGGTCAGTCGGGTGGCTGCCGGGTCGGGCCCGATCGCGCTCGACGCCGAACGCGCGTCGGGCTACCGCTACTCCCAGCGCGCCTACTTGATCCAGCTGCGTCGCGAGGGCGCCGGCACCTCACTGATCGACCCGATAGCGCAGCCCGACATGACCACGCTGCACGACGCCATCGGCGACACCGAGTGGATCCTGCATGCGGCCAGCCAGGATCTGCCGTGCCTGCGCGAGCTGGGCATGGTGCCGACCCGCCTGTTCGACACCGAGCTCGCCGCTCGGCTCCTGGGGTACCCGCGCGTGGGTCTGGCGACCCTCGTCGAGGTGATCACGGGTCGCGCGATGCGCAAGGAGCACTCGGCCGTCGACTGGTCGAAACGGCCGCTGCCCCAGCCCTGGTTGGAGTACGCCGCCCTTGATGTCGAAGTGCTGGTCGAGCTGCGCGACGTGATCGCGGCCGACCTCGAGGAGTCGGGCAAGGCCGGGTGGGCGGCGGAGGAGTTCCAGCACCTGATCGACTTCGTGCCACCACCTCGGCAGGACCCCTGGCGGCGAACCTCCGGCATCCACAAGGCCAAGGGCCGACGCGGGCTCGCGGCCGTACGCGAGCTGTGGACGGCGCGCGACGAGCTCGCCCAACAGCGGGACACCACCCCCGGGCGGCTGATCCCGGACTCCGCGATGATCGCCGCGGCCAACGGCATGCCCAGCACCGTGCCCGCTCTGCTGGACACCCCGGGTTTCCACGGGCGCGGGGCACGTCGCTTCGCCGATCGCTGGCTCGCGGCGCTCGAACGCGCCCGGCAGCTGCCCGACGCGGACCTGCCGCCGCTGACCATCCGCTCCGACGGACCACCGGCACCCCGGGTCTGGGCCGAGCGAGACCCTGTGGCGGCCGCTCGCCTGACGGTGGCGCGCGAGCTGGTCGGGCAGTTCGCGGAGGAGCACGAGGTCCCGGTGGAGAACCTCCTCACTCCCGACTACCTGCGGCGGGTTCTGTGGAAGCCGCCGTCCGCCGACCGCAGCGACCTCGAGGTAGCGGTCGTCGAGGAGCTGACCTCGATGGGCGCGCGGCGGTGGCAGGTCGAGATCACGGCGCCGATGATCACCCGTGCCATCTTGGAGGCCGCGGCCGCCAAGGTGGCTCGTACCGAGTCGGACTGAGCCGGGCTAGGGAGCCGGACCCGCGCTCGGGGTGGCGCCCGGGGTGGCGCCCGGGGTGGCATTGTCGGGGTCGAAGAGCCCTACGGAGGCGGCGTCGATCGTCTCGAGCCGCTCCTGCAGCGGCAGGATCACGGGTTGGTAGAAGAGCTGCCCGAGCTCTTGGGCCGCCAGCAGCCGTACGCCGGGCCAGGCGGACGTGCTGGGCAACAACCGGGTGTCTCGCACTTCACGCCCGAAGACGTCGGCGTGCAGGGGTCGCTTGCCGCTCTGGAGGAACGCGTCGTCGTTGACCACGTCCAGGTTGGCCGGCATGTTGTACCCGGTCCTCGCCAGGCTGGCCGCTCCCTCGTCGGAGATGACGGCCGCCAGGAAGTCCGCGGCCTCGGAGACGTGCTCGGACTCCGAGGAGATGCACAGGCCCGACATGGTGGCGATCGTGGCACCGCTGGAGAGCTTCGGCAGTGGCATCACGTCGAAGATCAGGCTGGGTCGTTCTCGCAGCTCGGGCGTCAGGTCGCGGAACCCCAGCATCATCCCGAGATCTCCGTCCTTGAACCGATCGATCGCCGACCGGTTGGACAGCGCCTTCTGGCTGAAGGTCGCCGCGGGGTTGCGCACCACCTCCAGGAGCTGTTCGAGGGCCTCCAGCGAGGTGGGGTCGGACAGCGTGAGCGTCGTGGGGGTCGATGGATTGTCGACCACCTCCCCGCCTCCGGACCAGATGAACGGGGCGACCTGCTCGAGGTCAGGCTCGACGTACAACCCGCGTACGCCGGGCTTTCGAGGCTGGAGCGCCGCGCGTCCGAACTCCTCGAGCGACCAGCCGTCCTCCTGGCTCACCGGGTTGTCGCCCGGTTCGGCGATGGCGTCGAGCTCGATCAGCTTCGGGTTGTAGTAGACGACGAGCGGGGAGACGTCGAACGGCATGCACTGCAGGGCCGACTCAGCGCTGAACGCCGCCAGACCGCTGCGGGTGTACCCATCGCCGAAGTCGACCTCGCGCTGCGCGAGCAGGTCGTCCACCCGGCGTACGGCGTCCGCCGCGGCGAGCTCGGCCAGGTCGTCACGGTCGATGAGGAACAGGTCCGGCGGGCTGCCCTCCTCACGTGCGGTCCGCAGGGCCGCGAGGGCCTCGTCGTGGGTCGAGTACCTCTTGAGCTCGACCTTGGTGTCCAGGTTCTCGAGGCGGAAGCGTGCGGCGATCTCTGCGTAGGCGTCCAGCACCGGCTCTGCGCCGTAGACCGCCACGGTCAGCTCGGTCCGAGTGCTCGGGCTCGGCGACGAGGTGGCCTCGGGAGGCTCGGTCGTGGAGGCACAGCCGGCCGCGAACGCCACCAGCGCGCCCACCGCAGCCACGGACCTGCGGGCCGACCACCCACGCGGTTGCTTCATCAAGCCCTTAGACCCACTCTCGTCCGGTAGCGGCGGTTCCCGGTCCCGACGGGTTTCCGGCAGCACTGGCCACGATATCGGGACACGCCGCGACGAGCTGACCCGCGGTGGTGCAGGCGTGGCGACCTCTACGCTGCAGCCATGTCTACGACTCGGATCCGCGGGGCGGTCGCCGCCTTGGCCGCCGGCGCGCTCGTCTCCACCGGTGCGCTGGCGGGTTGCTCGATCACCCGGGACGACGAGCCTGCCCAGCAGCCGGCGGTCACCAGCCCGGAGCCCTCGCCGGACGAGACGACCGAACCGGCACCAGATCCCAGCGCCCCCAGCTCGTCGGCTCCGGCTTCTCCCGCGGAGCCGGCGTCCCCGCCGGCCAACTCCGACGGGAGCCCCGAACAAGCTTTGCTCACCGCTCCGGAGATGCCGCAGCTCAACGACACCTCAGCCTGGTCCGAGACCAGCACCGCGCCCGCCGGCTCTGGCGAGTTCGGGCTGTGCCAGAAGTTCGACCTGCTCACGATCGGCGCCACGAGCGCGGTGGAGCGGATCTTCTCCAACCCCGCGGGTGACAGCGCAGGACAGCAGGTGGCGGACTTCCCCGACTCCCAGAACGCCGTGCGCGCCCGCAAGGTGGTCGAGTCCTGGCACCGGGACTGTGCGTCTCGTGTCCAGGGCAAGCGGGTCAACGTGGACCCCATCGCTGCCGTGTCCGTGGCGAGCGGCACCGGTTGGCACTACCTGGTGAGCTATCGCCGCAACGGCACCGGACGGTTCCACGCCCTGGGTCTGGTCGTGGACGGGACGCGTCTGACCCTGATCCGGATGGACCACGACGGCCAGGACCACAACTACGACTCCGGTGAGGACCCGATGGAGCGCGCCGTCCTGGCTGCGGCTGCCAAACTGGGTTGACCATGAGCACCGAGCGCCGTCACCACCGTCCCCGTCTCCCTGGTGCCAAGCACTTCGAGGCGATCGAAGGGGACGTCGACCCGGCAACGCTCAGCGAGGCGGCCGACCGGGCCGCGACGGCGCTCGTGCGCGGGGCACGCGACCGTGCCGACGAGGCGCTGGTGGAACGCGTCGTTCATCTCGCGGACTCCGAAGGCCTGGAGACCCTGGCCCAGCTCTGGGCCGGCGCCCCCGCCGACTCGCTGGCCGGGGCCCTGTGGCGCCTCTACCTGCTGCGCGCCTGGGTGTACGCCGACCCGCGGACCGCCGCAGCCGAGTTCGACCGCGGACGGTCGCACGTCCCGGTGTCCGAGGTGGTCTCCGGGGTGGAGGATCCTCCAGGGCCCGGCGAGGTGCGGTCGCTGGTCGACGAGGTGCTCGGAGGCATCGTCGTCGGTGACTTCGCGGACACGCTGTTCCGCGCCGCCGCGTTCGCCCGCGTCGCCGCGGCCGGACGGGTGCACGACGAGGCCCCAGGAGAACCCTCAGAGGAGTCGTCGTACGCCATGGACGTGTCGGCCTCGCGGCTGCTCAGCCTCGCCGACCAGCTCGAGCGTGCGGCCCACCTGGAGCTCGGCGGCACGCTGGGTTGAGGGGATGTGCCCCCACCTGCGGGCCGGGCTTGTAGAGTCGGGCGTGCGCCGGACCGCGGCAGCCCCGGGTCCCAAAACAAGCCGCTACGAGCGGCCACGCGCCGTGAGGCGCTCCCGGTCCGGCGCACTACTTTCTTCCACGGCTGGAAGGGTTGAGCATGAGGTTTCGCCTCCCTCGTCTCCGCGCCGTCCTGCCGGTGCTCCCCCGGTTCCGCTATGCCCCCCGCAGCGACGGCCGGCCCGACCCGGGTGAGGTCGTCTGGACGTGGGTCCCCTACGAGGAGGACGCGAGCCGAGGCAAGGACCGACCGGTGCTGGTGATCGGTGAGGAGGACGGGGTGCTGCTGGCGCTGGGCCTGACCTCACGCGACCATGACCGCGACGCCCACCAGGAGACCCAGGCAGGTCGGGAGTGGATGGACATCGGCACCGGCGACTGGGACTCCAAGCGCAGGCCCAGCGAGGTGCGCCTGAACCGGGTCCTGCGGCTCGACCCCGACAAGGTGCGGCGCGAGGGTGCCGCTGTGCCGAGGCAGACCTTCGACGACGTTCTCGCCGCTGCCGCGCCCTACCTCTGACTCAGTGCTCGCCACCTCTGACTCAGTGCTCGCGACCTCTGGGTGAGTGCTCCCGATTGCCCGAACCAGCCCCGAGCCACAGATGGGTCGCCGCACCGCCCGACTCGGGAATGCGCGGAGGTGGGCACGAGGCCTCCTCGTCGGTTGTTGGAACGTGTGATCAAACTCGCTGTTGATCACACGTTCCAACAACCGACGAAAGCAGCCATGGCCGCACGAGCCGGCGACGCGGGCAGGGTGGTCGGTCCGCGACGCTCAGCCGAGCGCCTTGCGGATGCGTGCGTCCGAGACGGGCTGGGCGGTGCCGAGGTGCTGGGCCCACAGGCTGACCCGGTACTCCTCCAGCATCCACCGCACCCGCACGAGCTCCGGACCCGGAGGGCGGCCCGGCGCCAATGCGTCCACGCGGTGCTGCCACGCCTGCTGCAGCACCGCCACGCGGTCCATCAGCTCCTGGTCACGCGCCAGGTCCGCGAGCCGCTCGACGCGCGCCGTCATCGCCTGGAGATACCGGGGGTACTCGCGCAGCGCAGCCGCGCCGGCAGCGGAGACGAACCCGGGGTGGACCAGCCGCTCGAGCTGAGCCCGAAGGTCACTCAGCGCCGGGAGCCTGGCCATGTCGACGCGACCGTGCAACGCCTTCTCCACCGGCCGCCACTCCCCCAGCACGCGCAGCACCTGCAGGAGCACGGCGCTCGCGGCGTCACTGAGCTCGGCGCGCGCACGGTCGACCAGGCTCGCGAAGGACTCGGGGTCACGCACCGGATCCCGGCGGTCGACCAGCTCGCCGGCCGCAGCCACCACGCAGTCCTCGACCAGTGCGCGCACGTGCGGATACGGGGAGGCTGCGAGGCCCAGCTTGGCGGTGTTGTCCAGACCGTCCAGCAGGCGTGCGGCTGGTGTGGGCACCGCGAGAAGCAGGAGCCGGCGTACGCCGAGCCGGTGGTGCGCGGCCTGCTCGTCGGCCGAGGCCATCACCCGCAGCCCGACGGTCTCGCCCTCGTCGACCAGGGCAGGGAACCCGCGCACCTCGTGACCGGCCCGGGTCTGGGTGAACGACGAGTCGATCGTGCCGAAGGACCACTCGGTCTGACCGGTGCTGCTCACACCCGACTGGTCGGCCACCTCACGCATGGCGCGATCGAAGGACGGACGCAGCGGTTGCTTCAGGGCATCGAGGTCCTTGCCGCTGCCGACCTCGCGGCCCTCGTCGTCCAGCACTCGGAAGGTAGGTCGGAGGTGCTCGGGGACCTTGGCCGGGTCCCAGGCGTCCTCGGGCACGTGCACCCCGGTCAGCGACCGCAGGTAGCGCGACAGCGCGAGGATCAGCGGCTCCTCTCCGGCAGGCACTGCGACCAGGAAGCGTCGAGCCACGTCGGGGGCCGGCACGAAGTTCACCCGCAGCTTCTTGGGGAGCGACCGGATCAGTGCGGTCACGAGGTCGTGCCGCAGGCCGGGGACGTTCCAGGTGAACGCGGCGTCGCCGACGGTGTTCAGGGTGGTCAGCGGGACGTCGATCGTCACGCCGTCCGCCTCGTGGCCGGGCTCGAAGTGGTAGCTCAGCGGCAGCGTCAGCGGACCCTCGTGCCACAGGTCGGGGAAGTCCTCGGCTCTGATCTCCTCCGCTCGGGCATGCACGAGCATCGCCGGGTCGAAGGTCAGCAGGTCAGGGTCCTGGCGGCGTGCCTGCTTCCACCAGGTGTCGAAGTGGGCGCCCGAGACGACGTCGGCAGGCACTCGCGCGTCGTAGAAGTCGAAGAGGGTCTCCTCGTCGACGACGATGTCGTGGCGCCGCGCACGGTGCTCGAGCCGCTCGGCCTCCTCCAGCAGGCGCCGGTTCTCGGCGAAGAAGCGGTGTCGGGTGTGCCACTCCCCCTGCACCAGGGCGTGGCGGACGAACAGCTCGCGGGCGACGTCGGGCTGGTGCCGGCCGAGCGGCACGACCCGGTCGGCGACCAGCGGCACGCCGTACAGGGTCACACGTTCGTGGGCCAGTGCTGAGGCCCTCTTCTTCGACCAGTGCGGCTCCGACCAGGTGCGCTTGACCAGGTCGCCGCCGAGGCGCTCTGCCCAGAGCGGGTCGATGGCAGCGTTCTGCCGTCCCCACAGCCGGGAGGTCTCGACCAGCTCGGCGGCCATCACGAAGTCCGGCTGGGACTTGAACAGCGCGGACCCTGGGAACACCGCGAACCGGGCGCCCCTGGCGCCCAGGTAGTCGCGCCGATCGGTGTCGCGCAGGCCGATGTGGGAGAGCAGGCCGGACAGCAGAGCCTGGTGGATGCGGTCCGCGTCGGGGGCCCGGTCCCCGGCGGGGTCGTGGTGACCACCCGCCTTCAACCCGACCTGGCCGGCGACCCGGCGCAGCTGGGACTCGAAGTCCTGCCACTCCCGGATGCGCAGGTAGTTCAGGTGCTCCTCGCGGCACATCCGCCGGAAGGCGCTGGACCCCATCTCCTGCTGGCGCTCCTTCAGGTGCCGCCAGAGGTTCAACCACGCGATGAAGTCCGACCGCGGGTCCCGGAACCGCGCGTGCAGCTGGTCGGCCCGGGCCTGCTGCTCGACGGGTCTTTCGCGGGGGTCCTGGATCGAGAGGGCGGCGGTGATCACGAGGACCTCACGCAGGCACCCGAGCCGGTCGGACTCCAGGATCATCCTCGCCATCCTGGGGTCGATCGGCAGCCTGGCCAGCTTGCGGCCGACTGCGGTGAGCCGGTGCTTGCCGCCGCTGCGGGTGGGGGCGGTCGCGTCGAGGGCACCCAGCTCCTCCAGCAGCTGCACCCCCGCTCGCACGGCTCGGGCGTCGGGTGGGTCGACGAACGGGAACCGCTCGACCTGACCGAGGCCCAGGGAGGTCATCTGCAGGATCACGCTGGCCAGGGAGGTCCGCAGGATCTCCGGCTCGGTGAACTCGGGGCGGGCGAGGAAGTCCTCCTCGCCGTAGAGACGTACGGCGATGCCGGCCTCGACCCGGCCACACCGCCCGGACCGCTGCTGTGCCGAGGCCTGGCTGATCGGCTCGATCGGCAGCCGCTGCACCTTCGTCCGCGAGGACCATCGGCTGATCCGGGCGAGACCGGTGTCGATGACCGCGCTGATCCCCGGGACCGTCAGGGACGTCTCGGCGACGTTGGTCGCCAGGACCACGCGGCGCCGGGTGTGCCGCTCGAAGACCCGGTGCTGCTCGGCTGCGGAGAGGCGGGAGAAGAGCGGGACGATGTCGAAGGCGTCCGGGGCGCCCGGTCGCGAGCCCTGCGCCTTGCGCTTGAGCACGTCGGCGGTGTCGCGGATCTCCCGCTCCCCGGGGAGGAACACCAAGATGTCCCCGGCTGTGTCGGCCAGCAGCTCGGTGACAGCGTCCTCGATGGCCTCGGTCTGGTCACGCTGGACCGGCTCGCCGTCATCGTCGTCGAAGGACTCCTCCAGGAGCGGGCGGTAGCGCACCTCGACCGGGTAGGTACGCCCCGAGACCTCGATGATCGGGGCTGGCCTGCCCCGGGCGTCGGCGAAGTGCGCCGCGAACCGCTGGGGGTCGATCGTCGCGGAGGTGATCACCAGCTTGAGGTCGGGGCGCTTCGGCAGCAGCCGTTTCAGGTAGCCGAGGAGGAAGTCGATGTTCAGGCTGCGCTCGTGCGCCTCGTCGATGATCAGGGTGTCGTAGCGGGCGAGCGACCGGTCGTGCTGCAGCTCGGCGAGCAGGATCCCGTCGGTCATCACCTTGACCCGGCTCTGCTTCGAGGTCCGGTCGGTGAACCGGACCTGGTAACCGACGCTCTCACCGAGCTCGGTGCCGAGCTCCTCGGCGATCCGCTCCGCGACGCTCCGCGCCGCGATCCGGCGAGGCTGGGTGTGTCCGATCATCCCGCCACCAGGGGCCGACGGGTCGCCCCGGCCGAGCTCAAGGCAGATCTTGGGCAGCTGGGTGGTCTTCCCCGACCCCGTCTCACCCGCGACGATCACGACCTGGTGGGCACGGATCGCCTCGGCGATGTCGGCGCGACGTGCCGAGACCGGCAGGTCGGGAGGGAAGTGGATTCGCACAGCGTGGTCATTCTCCCTGCCACCGACAGGTGTGACCAAGCCGACCCGTCCGCTGCCCGCTCAGCCGGTGGACTCCGGCGGCGAGGGACTGGGGGTGACCGACGGCGGGGCTTGCTGCTGGTCCCCGGGCGAACCGTCCCGGCCCCACTGACCTTGGCCCTGACCCCGGCGACCCCACTGGCCGGGGCCTCTTCGTTCCCGGCCGTCCCGGCCCTGCCAGCCACGCCGGTCGTCGGCGCGCTCGAACCTGCCTTGCCGCCGGTCGTCGTGGTCGTCGTCGACCAGTGCTCCGATCGCGGCGCCGCCGAGACCGCCGACGATCAGCGTGGCGAGGGCAACCGCCACGACCGAGCGGAAGGACCAGGTCCGCTCGCGCAGCGCGTCGTAGCGCTCGCGGAACCCCCGGCGGGGGCGGCTGGACCCGGTTGTGCCGGCCTCCTCGGCGGCGGCTGCCTGGTGCTCGGGCAGGGACTGCGTCGGGTACTCCGGATCGGGACCGTTGCCTGGAGGCTGCTCGCTCATCTGCCCAGAGTGCGGCAAGAGTCTGTGTTTGTCCTGTGAGTGCGGTGCCAATCCCCTGGGCACGCGACGGCCCACCGGCCGCGGACGCCGCCACTCACAGGTTCCGCACAGCGAGTTCATGGGCTCACGCGCCTCTGCTTTGTCACAGTGGGCTCATGAAGAACGCGCCTCCTGCCCTCACCCGTGCCGACGGCAGCCCCCTCCGCGTCCTCGTGGTCGACGACGAGGAGAACATCGCCGAGCTGCTCCGGATGGCCCTGCGTTACGAGGGATGGGAGGTCGAGGTCGCGCTGACCGGGAGCGCAGCCGTCGGCAAGGCCCGCAAGCAGCCGCCCGACGCAGTGGTGCTTGACCTGATGCTCCCCGACTTCGACGGGATGGAGGTGCTGCGGCGAATGCGTGCGCGCCAGCCGGACGTGCCGGTGCTGTTCCTCACCGCACGCGACTCGGTCGAGGACCGGGTGGCCGGCCTGACGGCGGGAGGCGACGACTACGTCACCAAGCCCTTCTCGCTGGAGGAGGTCGTGGCCAGGCTGCGCGCGCTGATGCGGCGCTCCGGCGCCAGGAAGGCCGAAGGCGACTCCACCCTGCGCGTGGGCGACCTGACCCTCGACGAGGAGAGCCACGAGGTCGCCCGGGCCGGCGAGGAGATCGCCCTGACGGCTACCGAGTTCGAGCTGCTGCGCTTCTTGATGCGCAACCCTCGGCGGGTGCTCAGCAAGGCCCAGATCCTGGACCGCGTCTGGAACTACGACTTCGGCGGTCAGGCCAACGTGGTGGAGCTCTACATCTCCTACCTGCGCAAGAAGGTCGACGCCGGACGTCCCGTCATGATCCACACCATGCGCGGGGCGGGTTACGTGCTCAAGCCTGCCGACACCGGCAGCGACACCGGCAGCGACACCGGCAGCGGCGGCTGAGGTGCGCGCGCCCAGGAGTCTCACCGCCAGGCTGGTCGGCGTGGTGGTGGTGCTGGTCGCGCTCACGGGCGTGCTGGTCGCCACCACCTCCACGGTGGTGATGGATCGCTACCTCAAGCAGCGTCTGGATCGTGACGTGGTCAGCGCCCTGGGGCGGGCCACCGACCCGCCTGGTACAGGCGGACGTCCAGGCGGCCGGGACCGGGACGGTCGCGACGGCGACTCCTACTTCGGTCAGGGTCCGGGCACGGTGGTGATGGTCACGGTGGACGGTTCCAGCGACGGGCTGCTCATCACCGAGGCAGGTGGCGCCAGCTCCCTCGCGACGTCCACGCTGACCCGGCTCGCAGACGTCCCGGCCGACGGTGCGGCTCACGCCGTCGAGCTCGACGAGGGTCACTACCGGGCCGCTGCCGGCACGAATGCGCGCGGCACCCGGTGGGCGGTGGCGCTGCCGACCGACGACATCAGGGCGATCACCGGCAGCCTGCTGCTGTCCCTGCTGTTGCTGACCCTGGGGGGTGTCGCGCTCGCGGCCCTCGGCGGGCTGGCGCTGGTGCGCCGGCAGCTCAAGCCGCTGCGGGAGGTCGCGGCGACAGCCGAGGAGGTGACGGAGCAGGAGCTCTCGACCGGCGACCCGTCGATCCTCCCGCGCGTCGCCCCGGCCCACACCGACCCCAGGACCGAGGTCGGAGCCGTCGGACACGCGCTCAACACGTTGCTCGACCACATGTCCGACGCGCTGGCGGCCCGGCACCGCAGCGAGCAGCAGGTGCGCCAGTTCGTCGGCGACGCCTCCCACGAGCTGCGCACCCCGCTGGCCACGATCAACGGCTACGCCCAGCTGGCCCGCCGTACGCCGGACGACCCGACCGCCCTGAGCGCAGCGCTGGCCAAGGTGGAGACCGAGGCGCACCGGATGTCCTCGCTCGTCGAGGACCTGCTGCTGCTGGCACGGCTCGACTCCGGGCGACCGCTCGAACATGCCCCGGTTGACCTCACCCGGCTCCTGCTCGAGTCTGTGGCCGACGCCCGCGTCCTCGCCCCGGCCCACCGCTGGCAGCTGAACCTGCCCGAGGAACCCGTCGTGGTCACCGGCGACGACCGGAGGCTGCACCAGGTGGTGACCAACCTGCTCAGCAACGCCCGGCACCACACGCCACCGGGCACCACCGTCACGGTCTCGGCCCGCACGACCGGGCAGGGGGCGCTGATCGAGGTCCACGACGACGGACCTGGCCTGCCCCACGGCCTCACAGACCATGCCTTCGAGCGGTTCAGCCGGGGGGACACCTCTCGGGCCCGGGCTTCGGGCGGAGCCGGGCTCGGGTTGTCCCTCGTCGCAGCCATCGCACAGGCGCACGGCGGGCGGGTCGAGGTCACTTCCCTGCAGGGCAGCACGACCTTCGCGATCACGCTGCCCAGCTGAGCGCTGAGGCAACTCCGTTGAGCGCCTCGGGGGCTCAGCGCACCCCGACCGGTTCCGAGGGTTCGCTCGAGGTCGGACCGAGTATCCCCGGCAGCGAGGCCGACAGCGTGTCCAGAAGCTCCTCGCGGCTGATGCCCCGGCGGTCCCGGACCCATTCCAGGACCACCTCCTCGACGAACGCCGCCCAACCGCGCACGAGCAGCCGAACCGCTGGGGTGTCGACCAGGCCGATCGCCGCTGCCTCCTGCGCCACCGGGTCGGCGAAGAGCCGCTCGGTCAGCGCAGCCCGTGACTCCTCGTAGATCTCACGCAGTCCCTCGTGACCACCCGCGGCGCCGCGCAACAGCGAGAGGAAGCCCTCGTAGTTCTCCGAGACGTAGTCCACGTAGCGCGCCAGGGACCCCGCGAGCTGTTCCAGCGCCGTCCCCTCACCACTCGGCGCGGTCGAGGCCAACAGGTCGTCGGCCGCGCGGCGTACGACGGCGGTGTGGAACTCCTGCTTGCCGCCGAAGTAGTGGTAGAGCAGCCCCCGGGAGATCCCCGCCTCCTCGGCCAGCGACTCGATGGACAGGTCCTCGAGCGAGCGCGAGGCGAACAGCCGGACACCGAGCTCGATGAGCTGTTCGCGTCGGCTGTCCGGGCTCATCCGGACCCGGGGTGATGACATGTGACCCACCTTACTGAACTTGTTTCAACAGCGCTATTGACGCTCGTTCAGTATTTTGTAGAGTCGGCGCATGAGCCATCAGCCGCAGATCAAGTCCCGGGTCGGCCAGCACCCCAGTCCCCTGCCCGAGCGGGTGCACACGCTCGTCATCGGGGCCGGGTTCGCCGGACTCGGCACCGCGATCAAGTTCGACGAGCACGGGTTCTCCGACTTCCTGGTCCTCGAGCGCGGCAGCACCGTCGGTGGCACCTGGCGGGACAACACCTATCCGGGCGCGGCCTGCGACGTGCCCAGCCAGCTGTACTCCTTCAGCTTCGCCCCCAACCCGGAGTGGTCCAGGTCGTTCTCCCCACAGCCGGAAATCCAGGCCTACCTCGAGCGCACCGCCGAGCAGTCCGGGGTGCTGGACCGGTTCCGGTTCGGCGTCACCGTGCAGGACGTCGTCTGGGACGAGGAGTCCAGCGTGTGGCAGGTGAGCACCGACCACGGTGACGTGGTCGCAGACGTCGTCGTGTCCGGATCCGGCGGCCTCTCCGAGCCCCGCCTCCCCGAGATCGAGGGGATCGACGACTTCGCGGGCGAGATCTTCCACACAGCTCGCTGGAACCACGACCACGACCTGACCGGCAAGCGCGTTGCCGTGATCGGCACCGGCGCGTCGGCCATCCAGGTCGTGCCCGAGATCGCGAAGCAGGTCAGTCACCTCGACGTCTACCAACGCACCGCACCGTGGGTGATGCCTCGCAAGGACCGGGAGTACACCACGGTCGAGAAGCTCGGCTTCCGGTTCCTGCCGTTCTTCCAGCGGGCCTACCGCACCGGCATCTACTGGGGCCGCGAGACCTTCGTCCCGGCGTTCACCGTGAGCCCCAAGATCGCCGCCCCCGCGAAGAGGCTCGCCCGGCAGAACATCGCCCGTGGCATCTCCGACCCGGCGCTGCGCGAGTCGGTCACGCCGGACTTCGAGATCGGCTGCAAGCGGATCCTGATCTCCAACGACTACTACCCGGCCCTCGAGGCCGAGCACGTCGACCTGGTGACCGACGGCATCGCCCGGATCACGCCGACCGGGGTCGTCACCCGTGATGGTGCCGAGCGCGAGGTCGACGTCATCGTGGTGGCGACCGGTTTCTACACCACCGAGCAGCCGATCGCCCGGCACATCAAGGGCCGCGACGGACGCACCCTGGCCGACGCGTGGTCCGAGCACGGCATGGCGGCGTACAAGGGCACCACGATCTCCGGCTTCCCCAACCTGTTCCAGATCGCCGGGCCCAACACCGGGCTCGGCCACTCCTCGATGGTGTTCATGATCGAGAGCCAGATCGGCTACATCGTCTCGGCGGTGCAGAAGATGGGCGAGCGCGGGATCGCCACCGTCGAGCCACGCCCCGAGGCACAGGCCTCGTGGAACGCCGACGTCCAACGGCGGATGGCGCGCACGGTGTGGAGCACAGGCGGTTGCGCCAGCTGGTACCTCGACGCGCACGGGCGCAACACCACCCTGTGGCCGCGCACCACGTTCACCTTCCGACGGTTGCTGAGCGATTTCGACATCGACGCCTACGTCGTGACCGCCCGCGAGGACCTCCCGGTCCGGGTCGAGGAGAACGTCGCATGAAGCACCTCGACAGCGCAGTCGTCGCGATCACTGGTGCGGGTTCCGGCATCGGACGCGAGATGGCCCTGGTCGCCGCGCGTCAGGGCGCCCTCCTCGCCGTCTCGGACTGGAACGAGCAAGCCCTCGACGAGACCGTCGACCTGCTCAAGGCTGCCGGGGTCCGAGAGCTGCGCAGCGACGTCGTCGACGTCTCCGACCGCCCGGCGACGGCCGAGTGGGCCCGGGCGGTGGCCGAGCAGTTCGGTCGCGTCAACATGGTCGTGAACAACGCCGGCGTCACGGTGACCGGTGACTTCGAGGAGATGTCCTACGAGGACTTCGACTGGATCGTCGGCGTGAACTTCATGGGGGTGGTCAACGGCACCAAGGAGTTCCTCCCCCACCTGATCGCGTCCGGCGACGGCCACGTGGTGAACATCTCCAGCCTCTTCGGCCTGGTGAGCATGCCCGGGCAGACGGCGTACAACGCGACCAAGTACGCCGTGCGCGGCTTCACCGAGGCGCTGCGCGAGGAGATGCTGATCAGCGGGCACCCGGTGGCCGTCACCTGTGTGCACCCCGGCGGCATCAGGACCGGCATCTCTCGCAACGGGCGCAAGACCCGCAGTCAGGATGCCGCAGCCGTCGACTCGCTGTTCGAGAAGAAGCTCGCCCGGATGACCGCGGAGAAGGCCGCCGCGATCATCCTCAAGGGCGCCCTCGCAGGCAAGGCCCGCGTGCTCGTGGGCATCGACGCCCACGCGGTGCACCACTTCGCGAAGCTCACCGGGTCCCACTACCAGGACATCGTGGCCCGGCTCGCCCCCAGGACCATGCCGCCCCGCAAGCCCTGAACCCCGCCGAGGCGTCGCAGGCGGACGCCTGAACCCCGCTCAGACGTGGCAGACGCGGCTCAGGACAGCTGCGCGGGGTCGGCGTTGCCCCCGCAGACGACCACGCACAACCGCTCGTCGTCGCCGGGCGTGTGGGCGCCGCACATCAACGCAGCGAGGGCCGTGGCCCCCGCCGGCTCGGCCGCCACTCGAGCCTCCCGCCACAACCACCTCCGCGCCTCCACGACGTCGAGGTCGCTGACCAGGACCGAACGGGTCTGGTGGGCGACGGCCGTCGCGAAGGCGATCCCGCCGAGGCGCGACGCACCCAGCGCGTCGGCCGCCACTCCCCCGACGACCACGTCGAGCGGCGCACCGTGCTCCAGAGCGCGGTGCATCGTGGGGCACGCCTCCGGCTCCACCGCCACCACGCGCGCCCGGCTTCCGGCCGCAGCAAGACCCAGCGTCACTCCCGAGACCAGCCCGCCGCCTCCGACGGCGACCAGCACCGCGCCGACGTCGGGCGCCTGCTCGGCCAGCTCCACCCCGAGCGTCGCCTGTCCGGCGACCGTTCCGTGGGCGTCGTAGGCGTGCAGGGCCAGGGCGCCGGGACGGTCTGCGGCCTCGCGGCTCGCCTCGAGCGCTTCGGCGTAGGTCGCCCCGACGCGGGTCACCTCCGCACCGAGTGCCGTGATGGCGTCGACCTTGATCGCCGGGGCCGTCCGGGGCACGAACACCTGGGTGGGGATCCCCAGCGAGCGCCCGACGTGACTCACCGCCAGCCCGTGGTTGCCCCCGGACGCGGCCACCAGCATCGCCGGCCACGGCGACGTCGAGAGCACCGTGGCGAACGCGCCGCGCACCTTGAACGAGCCGGTGTGCTGGTGCAGCTCGAGCTTGAGGAGCACCGGGCGACGGCCCGCCGGAGTCGGGACCTCGACCTCCAGCACCGGAGTGCGCCGCACCCGCCCGTGCAGCCGGGTCACGGCGCTCTCGATCTCCGCGTACGACGGCACGTCTGGGTTCAGCACCGGCCCAACGTATCCTCGGGCCCATGCCGCGCCCCGTCCGCGTCGAGTGCCGCAAGTGGCCCGACGCACCGCACTGGGAGTTCGACGGCACGCTGCTCGGTGCCGACAGCCTCGGCACCTGGGTCGGGATCACCCAGGGGACGCTGCTGGCGAGCCCCACGCGGGCGTTCCACGCGGTCGCGGACCACGTGACGCTGGTGCCACACGACCAGTGGTGGCTCGCCACGTTCTACGGCGACGACCCACAGCGCCCTTTCGACACCTACGTCGACATCGCCACCCCAGCCGTCTGGCACAGCGACGCGCTCGTGCGGGCGGTGGACCTCGACCTCGACGTCATCCGCGGCACCACCGGTCGGGTGTGGGTCGACGACGAGGACGAGTTCGCCCAGCACCGCGTCAGCCTCGGCTACCCCGACGAAGTCATCGAGTCAGCGATCACCAGCGCTCAAGCGGTGCTCGCCGGCGTCGAGGGCGCAGAGCCCCCCTTCGACGGTGCTCACCTCGCCTGGCTGCGCCGACTGCGCGGACTGTGACTGCACGACTGTGACCGCAGCAACCTGTCTAGTCCACTTCGCGCGCTATTTACGATTCCTGCCCTTGACATAGTTGAATCCCGTTATGTCGCTTTAACGGCATTTACTCTGAGGACTACTGGTCTCATCACCCCGAAGGTTCCTGTCATGAAGCACGTCTGGGCGCTCACCGGCACCCTCATCCTGTCCACAGCTGTCGTCGGCAGCGGGGTCGCCGCGGATGCGGCCATCCGCCCGCAGAGCGGGACCGCCTCCTCGACGCCGTCGGTCTCGCCCGAGCTGGCCGCCGTACTCCCCGAGCAGGGGTTCTACTGGCAGCTCACCACCCCGCAGGTGATCGCGCCGGGCGACCGCCTGCTCGCGCGCGGGACCAAGAAGCCCGTGGCCCGGGGCACCCGCAGCGACAAGCAGTTCTTCGAGATCAGCCGGACCGGTGACAACGACGTCCCCGAGGCCGCGCTCCGCGCCTACCGCCGCGCCGAGAAGGTCATGGCGACCGCGGACCCCGACTGCGACATCTCCTGGACGTTCCTGGCGGCCATCGGCAGGGTCGAGTCCGACCACGGCCGGTACGGCGGCGCGCAGCTGAGCTCAGACGCCGTCTCGCGCCCCAAGATCATCGGACCCCGGCTCGACGGAGCCGGCCCGTTCGCGGCCATCCGCGACAGCGAAAAGGGCGCAATGGACGGCGACAAGCTGTGGGACCGCGCGGTCGGCCAGATGCAGTTCCTGCCGACCACCTGGCGCTCGGTCGCCAGGGACGGCGACGGGGACGGCGTGCGGAACCCGCACGACCTCGACGACAGCGCCTTGTCGGCCGCGGTCTACCTCTGCGGCGCCGGCGGCAGCCTGGCCGACGTGGCGGGTCGCGCCCGGGCCGCGTTCCGCTACAACCACTCCGACTACTACGTCGCCCTGGTGCAGAGCTTCGAGACCGGCTTCCGCACCGGTGCGTTCGTGCTGCCCTCGCCACCTCCCCCTCCGGCCACGGAGAAGCCCGCTCGCGCCCAGGCTGCGAAGGCGGGTCAGAAGAAGCCGGGCCTTGCCGAGAACGACCGGAAGAAGAAGATCCAGGCGAAGGGCAAGCGCCCGGCTGCCGCACCGAAGCCCGCCACGCCGCCGGTGCCGAAGCCGAGTGCCACGGCGACGCCCAGCTCGAAGCCCACCCCCAAGCCCAGCCCGACGCCCAGCCCCAAGCCCACCCCGCCCGCCGGGCCCAAGCTGGTGCACGTGGACGGCACCTGGAACGACTGCGGGGGCAACTTCTGCCTCGGCGGCACTCCGCTGGACCTCGGCCCAGCCGGGCAGCGCGGGGACCGCGCCGAGGCGGACTTCGACGGCGACGGCAGCGTGGAGAGCAACGCGGAGGAGTTCGCGGGCCTGGTCGGCCGTCGCGTCAACCTCCAGGTGGAGCGAGCAGGCGGGGAGCTGGTGGTCTATGTCATCGGCGGACGCGGCTACCGCAACGCCGACGGCTCCTTCGCCCGCTCGCAGTCCGTGGGCACCCCCGGGCCCTGACCGTGGAACGATGGGTGGGTGTCCATCGACTTCGCTCGCTCGGACGGGCCGACGCTCGGGGTGGAGTGGGAGTTCGCCCTGGTCGACAAGCGCTCACGTGACCTGGTGAACGCTGCCTCGGAGCTCTTCGACCTGGTCTCGGAGCGCCACGGGCCGCAGCCGCGCATCCACAAGGAGCTGCTGCGCAACACCGTCGAGCTCACCACCGGCATCTGTCGTACGACGAACGAGGCGGTCGACGAGCTGGCGGAGATGATCGCGTTGGTCCGCCCGTTGGCCGACGAGCTCGGCGTCGACCTGTACAGCGCCGGCACGCACCCCTTCGCCGAGTGGTCCCACCAGCTGCTCACCCCCGGGCACCGGTACGAGGAGCTGATCGCCCGCACCCAGTGGTGGGGCCGCCAGATGCTGATCTGGGGAGTGCACGTGCACGTGGGAGTGCGTCGCGAGCACGTCGTCCCGATCGTCTCCGCATTGTTGAAGTGGTACCCCCACCTGCTCGCGCTCTCCGCCTCGTCACCGATCTGGGCAGGCACCGACACCGGCTACGCGAGCAACCGGGCGATGATGTTCCAGCAGCTGCCCACGGCCGGGTTGCCGTTCCAGTTCGACTCCTGGGAGGAGTTCGAGTCCTACGCCCAGGACCTGCTGACCACCGGGGTGATCGAGGAGATCAACGAGATCCGGTGGGACGTCCGACCGGCGCCGCGGCTGGGCACTGTCGAGGTGCGGATCGCCGACGGGGTCTCGACCTTGACCGAGATGCGCGCGCTGGTGGCCCTGACCCACTGTCTGGTCGTCGATCTCGCCGACCGCCTCGACCGGGGTGAGACACTGCCGACGATGCCCCCGTGGCACGTGCAGGAGAACAAGTGGCGCGCCGCCCGCTACGGCCTCGACGCGTGGATCATCCTCGACGACAGGTCCAACGAGCGGTTGCTCCAGGACGATCTGGACGAGCTCCTCGACCACCTCGCACCCGTGGCGGAGCGGCTGGGCTGCGCCGGTGAGCTCGCCCTGGTCCGGGAGATCCCCCGCTCGGGGGCGTCCTACCAGAGACAGCTCGGCGTCGCGGCGCGCACCCACGGTGACCTGGTCGCCGTGGTCGACTCGGTCGTCCGGGAGCTCTGAGCCCGCCGAGACGGCGCGCATGTCCCCTCTGAACCCGCCGAGACGGCGCGCATGTCCCCTCTGAACCCGCCGAGACGGCGCCTATGTCCGGGGGTAATCCCAGTTCACGCGACGATCGGCGGGATCTGGTCGGTGGCCTCCAACGGATCCATCCCGGTGACCGCCAGCAGGTCGGCCACCAGCGAGCGGATCTGGGCGAGGACCACCTCGGCGGACAGGTCGCTGCTCCGCTCCACGGTGGAGCTGGCCCGGCCGAGCGCGATCAACCGGTCGCGCACGGCCTCCGCCAGCCGGTCCGCCGCGAGCTCTTCGGCGATCGCGTCGGTGAGCTCGGCGAGGTCGCCCAGCAACGTGGCGTACGACGGTGGGATCGGCTCGTGCCGGTAGGCAGCCACCGCGACGCGGCGTACCAGCACCCGGGTGTTCCGAAGCGCGAAGTCCAGCGGCTCGACCAGCTCGGCCATCGCGCGCACCCGGCCGCGATGGCGACGCCGGAACGGCGAGGAGCGGACCACGGAGAGCCCCTCGTCCGAGGCGGCCCGCAGCTCGATCACGAGCTCGTCGGTGGAACGGGCGTCCTGGAGGACCGTCAGCGATCGCTCGACGTCCCCGTCCAGGATGCTGCTGGCGGCTGCACGCAGCAGCGCCGAGATCTTGCGGACCACCACGGCCGCCTGCTCCCGCGGACGCCGTAGCGGCGCGCGTGGCACGACCGCCGCCGCGACCAGTGCCACGGCGCCCCCGATGAGCGCGTCGGTCCACCGCACGAAGGCCGCGTCCGGTGATGGGAGCAGCGTGCTGACCACGATCGCCTGGATCGCCGCCTGGTTCACGAAGAGCACACCGGGACCCAGCCACAGCGCCGTCGTCATGGCCAGGCTCACGATCAGCGCGATCTGCCAGCCGCCCGAGCCCAGCCAGTACGTCAGCAGGTCGCCGACCAGGACACCGACCGCGACGCCCACGGTGACCTCGGCCACCCGGCGCAGTCGCTGCCCGTAGGAGGTCCCGAGACTGACGACCGCCGCGATCGGCGCGAAGAACGGCACGGGATGGTCGAACACGTCGGCTGCGATGGTCCAGGCGACGCCGGCGGCGACCGCGCACTGTCCGACCTGCCACGCTTTGGCGCGCACGCGGGCGCCCCGCTGTGCCAGCGAGATCCTCCCGCGCGACACCGCGAGCCCCAGGTGCGGTGCCGCGGCCGCGCCGGCACGGGTCAGGTGCTGGCGCGGACTACGGCTTGAGCGTGGATCCACGGCCGTGCAACATCGTGATGATCTGCGTGAGCTGACCGTCTGCCTTGGCGGTGCGCTTGAACGTGGTCAGCGCCAGCACGGGCTTGAACCGTTGGCGGGCGATCGCCTTGGCGTAGGTGAACTCCTTGAGTCCGTCGGCACCGTGGATGCGTCCGAAGCCGGAGTCGCCGACCCCGCCGAAGGGGAGCGCGGGGATGGCCGCGAAGGAGATGACGGCGTTGACCGCGGTCATCCCCGATCGCAGGCGTCCGGCCAGCTCCATCGCGCGGCGCTTGGCGAAGACCGTCGAGCCGAGTCCGTAGCGCGTGCCGTTCGCCTTGGCGACGGCCTCGTCCATGTCCCTGACCCGAGTGACCGTGATCGTCGGACCGAAGGTCTCCTCCTGCACGGCCCTCGAGTGCTCGGGTACGTCGACCAGCACCGTCGGCTGGACGAAGCGCTCACCGACCGCCCCCGGGCCGCCGAGCACCGCGCGAGCGCCGTGGTCGAGCGCGTCCTGGATGTGCGAGCCGATGATCCCGATCTGGCTGGGCATCGTGATCGGGCCGATCTTGGCACCGGCGGCGTCGTCGGCGCTGAGGTCTCGAGCCTTGTCGAGGAGCCGCGAGAGGAACTCGTCGTACACCCGCTCGTGGACGTAGGCCCGCTCGACGCCGATGCAGGTCTGGCCGGCGTTGGAGCAGGCACCCCACAACGTCGCATCTGCGGCGGCGTCCAGGTCTGCGTCCTCGTCGACCAGCACGGCGTCCTTGCCGCCGGCCTCGATCAGCACCGGGGTCAACGTCTCGGCGCACGCGGCCATCACCTTCTTGCCCGTGGCCGTCGAACCGGTGAACGCCAGCTTGTCGATACCCGCCCGGCACAGGGCCGCGCCCGTCTCACCGAGCCCGGTGACGACTTCGAACACCGAGTGGTCCGGCACCACCTCGGCGAACGTGCGGGCAAGCCATACCCCCACGCCCGGCGTCAGCTCGCTGGGCTTGAAGACCACGGCGTTGCCCGCCGCGAGCGCGTAGGCGATCGACCCCATCGGGGTGAACACCGGGTAGTTCCAGGGACCGATCACGCCGATGACGCCGAGTGGCAGGTACTCCACGGTCGCGGCCTGGTTGCTCATCACCATCCCGGAAGAGACCTTGTGCCGGCCCAGCACCTTGCGAGCGTTCTTGGCTGCCCAGGCAATGTGGTCCAGCGCCAGCGCCGCCTCCAAAGTGGCGTCGCTGTGCGGCTTGCCGGTCTCGCGGTGCATCACGTCCGCCAGCTGGGCGATCCGCCGGGTGATCACACCCGCCCAGGTCGAGAGGATGTCCGCGCGCTCGTCGAATGTCAGCCCGGACCACCACGCCGCCCCCTCGCGAGCGCGGGCCACCGCCGCCTCGACGGCCTGGGCGTCGTGCACCTGGTAGCTGCCGACCACGTCGCCGGTGATCGGGCTGAGCGAGTCGAAGCGCTCCCCTGCGGACTCCTGGGTCGCGGGGGCGGCGAGGTCGGCGGTCATCGTGAGCTCCTGATCAGGTCGGCAGCCTTCTCGGCCACCATGATGGTAGGAGCGTTGGTGTTGCCCCTCGGCACCTCGGGCATCACCGAGGCGTCCACCACGCGAAGCCCGTCCAGCCCCTGCACGCGCAGCTCGGGATCGACGACGGCGTCTCCGTCGCCACCCATGGCACACGTCGAGACAGGGTGGTACAGCGTCTGGGCATGCGTTCGGAGGTGCTCGAGCAGGTCGTCGTCGCTCGGATCCTCCGGAAGCTGCCACGGCGACTCGAGGTAGCGAGCCAACGGACCCTGCCCGCAGATCTCCCAGAGCCGTCGCATCCCAGCCAGCATCGCGTTCAGGTCGGCCCCGTCGTCGAAGTACGCCGGGTCGATCTCGGGGTGCCAGGTCGGATCGGCCGATCGCAAGGTCAACGAGCCGCGACTGCGCACGGAGACCAGGGTCGGCGCGGCGGTGAACATCCGGCGGGTGGGCTCACGCAGGCCGTTGTCGTAGAAGCCGGCGGGTGCCACGTGGTACTGCATGTCGGGCGCGACCAGGTCCTCGCTGGTGCGCAGGAACCCGCCGCCCTCACCGATGTTGGAGGAGAGCGGACCGGTCCCCCGCGCCTTCCAGCGGACGAGGTTGCGGACGTTGGAGAACTCGACCAGGTCGGTGGTCCCGCGGGTGTACCAGAGCATCGGGACGGCCGGATGGTCCTGCAACCCCTGCCCCACGCCGGGAAGATCAGCCACCACGTCGATGCCGTGCTCACGCAGATGTGCTCCGGGACCGATGCCGGAGAGCATCAGCAGGTGTGGGCTGTTCACGGCGCCGCCGCACAGCAGCACCTCCCGGTTTGCCCGGACGGTCACCTCACGACCCCGGGCACGATAGGTGACCCCGACCGCTCGCTCCCCCTCCACCACGATCCTGGTCGCGAACGCTCCGGTCTCGACGTCGAGGTTGTCCCGGTGCCGAGCAGGCTCGAGGTAGCCGTCGGCCACCGACCACCGGCGACCCTTGCGGCAGGTCACCTGGTAGCGGCCGGCACCCTCCTGCTCTGGACCGTTGAAGTCGTCCGAGGGCTTCATGCCGGCGCTGACGGCGCTCTCCACCCACAGGTCGGTCAGCTCGTGGGTGTAGCTGCGGTCCTCGACGTGCAACGGCCCGTCCTGACCGTGGTACGGCGAGCCGAGGCGGGTGTTGCCCTCGGACCGCACGAAGTAGGGCAGCACGTCCTCGTAACCCCAGCCGCTCGCGCCGTACTTGTCGCGCCAGCCGTCGTAGTCCGCGGAGTTGCCACGGATGTAGATCATCGCGTTCATGGACGAGCAGCCGCCCAGGGCCTTCATCCGCGGCCAGAAGGCCCGCCGGTCCTCGAGCTGCTTCTGCTCCCCGGTCGTGTAGTTCCAGTCCCAGCGGGTCTTGAACAACGCCGGGAAGGCCGCTGGGATCGAGATCTCGTCCGCCACGGCCTCCGGGCCCGCCTCCAGCAGCAGCACGCGGGTGTCAGCGTCCTCGCTCAGCCGGGCCGCCAGCACTGCGCCCGCACTCCCCCCACCGATGACGACGTAGTCGTGCGCTGCGCTGCTGTCGGCATCCGACATGAAACCTCCGCTGCTGGGGTGCTTGTCCGCCTGGTCGCCGAACCTATACCCGGGCACCACGGCGACCGCCTCCGTCTCGGCCCCGGCTGTATTTTCACCGTCAAAGGCGCGAGGATCGGCTGGTCCCCGACAGGGACCGACGAGAGGTGGACAAGTGGCTGTTCCGATCGACCCGACGTCAGCAGGTTTCCTGTTCGCGGAGAACAGGCAGATGCCGATGCACGTCGGCGGGCTCCAGCTCTTCGAGAAGCCCGAGGGCGCTCCGCGCGACTACGTCCGCAAGCTCTACGAGTCGATGACCAACGTCGACGAGATCGCTCCGCTGTTCCTTCGACGGCCGACCCGCGGCATCAGCACCGCCGGCCAGTGGGTCTGGACGCAGGACGACAACTTCGACATCGAGTACCACGTGCGGCACAGTGCCCTGCCGAAGCCCGGCCGGGTCCGTGAGCTCCTCGACCTGTGCTCGCGCCTGCACAGCACCCGGTTGGCGCGTGAACGGCCGCTGTGGGAGGCACACCTGATCGAGGGGCTGCGCGACGGCCGGGTGGCGATGTACACCAAGGTGCACCACTCCCTCGTCGACGGCGTCTCCGCGATGCGGCTGATGCAGAGCGTGATGACCGCCGACCCCGACAAGCGGGACATGCCACCGATGTGGGCGGCCCGGCCCGGCGCCAAGACGGAGAAGGCCCGCACCAAGGCGGAGACCAGCCTGGCCGACGTACCCCTCGAGGCGATGCGTACGGCGCTGGGCATCACCGCCGACGCCGCGGGCATGCCCTCGGCACTGATCAAGACGCTCAAGCACGGGTTGCGCAACGAGACCTCGGCGCTGTCGCTGTACGCGCCGCGGACCATGCTCAACACCACGATCACCGGTTCCCGCCGGTTCGCTGCCCAGGGCTGGCCGATCGAGCGCCTGCGCGCCATCGGCAAGGCCTCGAACACCACGATCAACGACGTGGTCCTGGCCATCTGCTCGGGCGCGATCCGCAGCTACCTGATCGAGCACGACGCCCTGCCGGACTCCACACTGGTCTCGATGGTCCCGGTCGGCCTGAACGCCAAGCAGTCCCAGACGGCCTCCGCCGCAGGCGGCAACGCTGTGGGTGCGGTCATGGTCAAGCTCGGGACCGACCTGCACGACCCCGCCGACCGCCTTGCCTCCATCCACCAGTCGATGAAGACCGGCAAGGAGGCGCTCAGCTCGATGACGCCGTTGCAGATCCTGGCGATGAGCGCGCTGGGCATGGCGCCGTCGATCATCACCCCGATGTTGCGGCTGCACGGCATCATCCGGCCGCCGTTCAACCTGATCATCAGCAACGTGCCCGGTCCTAAGCAGACGCAGTACATCAACGGTGCCAAGCTGGTCGGCACCTACCCGCTGTCCATCCCGATCAACGGGATGGCGCTGAACATCACCTGCAACAGCTACGCCGGCGACATGGACTTCGGGCTCACCGGCTGCCGCCGCAGCGTGCCGCACCTGCAGCGCCTGCTGGTGCACATGGACGACGAGCTGAACGCCCTGGAGAAGGCAGCGGGAGTCAGCTGAGGCGGAGGGCCCTGGGCCCCGAGCGGCGAACGGGCCTCACGCCGCGGAGGCGATGACCCGCGCGGAGACGACCGGCGTCTGCACGGCCTCGAGGGCGATCTCCTCGGCGGCGACGTGGTCACTGACCTCGCGGAGCACGCCGGAGAGTGGGACGTCCAGCGCCTCGCACAGCGCGGCGAGGAGCTCGGAGGAGGCTTCCTTCTGGCCGCGCTCGATCTCGGAGATGTAACCGAGGCTCACTCGGGCCAGGGAGGACAGCTCGCGCAGGGTCATCCCCTGGCGCATCCGCTCGGCACGCAGCACGTCACCCAGTGATGCGCGGAACAGCAGCGTTCCTCGACCCATGTTGTGCTCCTTATCGCGGCGTGTGCGTTGCAACGCTACCCAACCACTGGTTCATCCCGCTCGGGAGTCCGGGGATCGGGCCTCAGTCCGCCTCGATGTCCGGGTCGAACCCCGGGTCGGTCGGGTCGTCGATGCCCTGCTCGATGGCGTAGCGCACCAGCTGCACCCTGTTGTGCAGCTGCAGCTTGCGCAGGGTGTTCTGCACGTGGTTCTGGACCGTGCGGTGGGAGAGGAACAGCCGCTCGGCGATCTGCTTGTAGGACATCCCTTTGGCCACGAGGCGCAGCACCTCGGTCTCCCGGTCGGTGAGTCGCGGGGTCCCGTCGGGAGCATCGGTGCGGGCGTCGGAGAGGCGGCGATACTCCCCCAGCACCAGACCGGCCAGTCCCGGCGTGAACACGGTGTCGCCCACCGCCACCCGGCGTACGGCGTCCAGGAGCTCCTCGCGCGACGCCGACTTCACCAGGTAGCCGGTGGCCCCTGCCTTGACTGCCTCCAGCACGTCCTGCTGCTCACCGCTGGCCGAGAGGATCAGCACCCGCACGGCCGGGTTCAACCGCACCACCTCCGCGGTCACGGCCACGCCGTTGGGCTCGGGGATCTGCAGGTCGAGCACCAGCACGTCCGGCTTCGCCGCCGGGAAGCGCCGGATCGCCTCAGCCCCGTCGGAAGCCGTGGCCACCACGACCAGGCCCGCCTCGGTGAGGTCTCGCGCCACGCCCTCGCGCCACATCGGGTGGTCGTCGACCACCATCACCCGCAACGCCTCGCTCACCCGCCGAACCCTAGCGGCCCGCCGTCGGGCCAGTGGCGATGCGAGTCCCCCGTGCCGCGGCCCGTCCGAACCGCGTTCGTGCAACCGGAGGCTACGGGGTGGCGCCAGCGAGGGCACTTCGTCGGTCGCGGGTCGGTTCCGGTGCGTCGGTTTCCCAGGTGATGAGGTCAAACTTCCTCTTCACACACCGTGCACCGTGTGTGAAGAGGCAGCTCGGGTTCCTAACCTGGGAAACCGGCCACAGGCACCACCCGAAAAGCCAGCCGAGCCAACTGACGAGAGAAACCGGTCCAGCTCATCCGGCAGTTCGGCCGACGCAACGGGGAAGCCGCGACCAAGGTCAGACCACAGGGTTGTCCGTGTCGCTGGGTCAGCCGGCGAAGATGCAGAACGGGTGGCCCGCGGGGTCCGCGAACACGTAGAGCGGCTCGTCGGGGTCCTCGTCGGTCCGGTCGAACAGGACGCGCGCCCCGAGCTCGATCGCGCGCTCCCGGTGTTGCTCGAGAGCTGCAGCATCGGGGACCACGAAGTCCAGGTGCAGCTGCATCGGCACCTCGGGGCCTGGCCAGGTCGTCGGCGTGAGCTGCTCGACCTCCTGGAACGCCAGGCGCCCTCCGCCCACCGGGTCCACCAGCACCAGCCAGTCGACCTCGTCGACGGTGCCCTCCGGAGGCGGCTCGTCGCCGGGACGGTAGGTCAACCCGAACAGCTGCCGGTAGAACTCGGCCAGGGCACGCACCTGGGTGGTGTCCACGACGGTCTGCAACAGCTGGGGGTACTGCGACACGACATTGCCTCCGTTGCCCGGGATCACGCTCGCACCACCTTAGGCCCCGCGCGAGCGTGCCAGACTGCGATCGACCTCGGTGCTCGATCGCCGAGGCGGACCCCGAGATCAAGGAGCTCGCCGTGGACATGCTGCTCGAAGTGGTGCCGCTGCCCTCGGCCGACGTGGACCGCAGCAAGGCCTTCTACGTCGACCGCGTGGGCTTCCACCTGGACCATGACGTCGCACCGGGCCCGGGTGTGCGCGTCGTACAGCTGACCCCGCCCGGGTCCGCCTGCTCCATCGTGGTCGGCGTCGGCATCGGTCCTCCCGGCGCGGCACCCGTGCAGGGTCTGCACCTGGTCGTGGCCGACGTCGACGTCGCCCGGCAGAAGCTCCTCGACAACGGCGTCGAAGTCTCCGAGGTCAGCGACATGGGTGGTGGCATCAGGTACGCCTACTTCGCCGATCCCGACGGCAACTCCTGGGCCCTGCAGCAGATCTCCCGCTGACGTCGACCCCGAGTCCCATCCGACAGGGCGACTTCGAGGAAGGGCTGGATGAGGCACAGAGCCTTGCCTGCCCGTCCGGGGTGATTTGTGCACTTTGCGGCTTGCATCCGGCTAGCCTTTGCGTCGTGGTGAGTCACCCGGGCGCCGACCAACTGGACCTGATGGTCCTCAGTGCGCTGACGCCTGCCGCTAGCGAGACCGCCGCCCTTGCCCGGCGGCTCGAACGGACCGTCGAGACCGTCGACGCTGCCGTGGAGCGGCTCGCCCGGGCGGGCTTCGTGGAGCCGTACGGCGAGGGCGTGGCGTTGACCCGTTCGGGACGGCTGGCGGCGGCACAAGTGCCTGCGGCTCGGTCGGGTGTGGCCACCGGCGGCTCGGCGCCACCGCGCGACCTCGGTGAGCTGATCCGCCTGGTCGGATCGTGGTGGCCCGCCGACAGCGACCGCGCTGCCAGACGGACCGCACGCAGTGCACTGCTGGCCTCGGACGCGGACCGGGAGATCGCCGTGCAGCTGCTCTCCGAGGGCTTCTCCCATGGCAGGCTGCCTGCTGCCGAGTTCGAGGAACGCGCCGGCCGGGCTCTGGCGGCGCGGACCTACGGCGACCTCGACGCCGTGCTCCACGGCCTCGGTGGGCTGCAGCACCCGGTGCGCAACCATCCCGCCCGCAAGGTCGTCTTCTGGACCCTGGCGACGGTGTCCTCACCCTTCGTCTTGCTGGGCACCCTGCTCTTCGCCTTCGGCGCCGACTTCGGGGACCACGTCGGCGGAGCCATGTTCCTGGTACTCCTACTCCCCGGCCTGTTCGCTCTGCGCCGCTGGGCGTGGCCACGCACCTGAGTTGGGTGGCTGGGCGCCTGGCCTGGAAGACTCGCTGAGCGGGTGGCCGTACGTCACGCTCAGATGCCGCGCGACCCGTCGAGCGTCTCGCGGATGATGTCTGCGTGGCCGGCGTGGCGAGCGGTCTCCTCGATCATGTGGAACAGGACGTAGCGCACGTTGCACTCGATGATGTCCGCCCGCGCGCAGGGATCGTTCAGGGACATGGAGGCGACGATCGCGTTCGACGTCGCGATCTGCTCACGATAGGCAGCGATCCAGTGCGACACGGTGTCGCTGTCGGTGGTGCTGAGCTCAGCGTCGCGTGGCTCAGGCTTGACCTCTGGCCACCGGTCGGGCGACTGCCGCCCGGCCACGATCACCTCGAACCAGCGTCGCTCCCACGTCGTGCAGTGCTTGAGAAGGCCGAGCAACGAGAGTGAGCTCGCGGTGGGCGTCCGCCGGGCGAGCTCGTCGCTGACGTCTTCGACCTTGCGGACGAGTCCGATGCGCTGGGCGTCGAGAAAGCTCCCCAGAGCCTCCTGCTCGGAACTCGGGACGAGCGACACCGTCATCTCGCTGGGCATGCGCCGATGCTAGCGACGTGACTACCAGCTGGCGCTGGGTGACCACCCGTCCGGGGCCGGCAACCGGCTCGGGACCGGCGACCGTTCGCCGGCCGAGCACCTCTGACTCGTGGCCGGACGCAAGCGGCGTCGCGCTCGCCCCGGTGTGACCGGGTGGGTCTATGTCCTGCGGTGGAAGGTGACTTGGCCGTTGGGGTGGTGGGTGGTCTGGTAGGTGGGGTCGTGGATGCGGCGGTGGTGGTGTCCGCACAGGAGGCGGCCGTTGGTCAGGGTGGTGGGTCCGCCTCGGGACCAGGGGATGTCGTGGTGGGCGTGGCAGAGGCCGGGTGGGCGGTCGCAGTCTTGGGTGGTGCAGCCGTGGTCGCGGATGCTCATCGCGATGCGTTGGGCTTCGGTGTGGAAGCGGCGGCGGCGTCCGACGTCGAGGACCTGGGAGCGGCCACCCAGGACGACCGGGATGATCCCGGCGGTGCAGGCCAGGCGGCGGGCCTCGGCCGCGGAGATCCGGCCGCCGGTGTCGACGCCGGCGGCACCCAGACCCGCTGCATCAAGACCTGTCAGGAGCTGGTCCAGGGTCATGGTGACCACCACGGTGGCTGAGCAGCCTCCGGCCTTGGACAGGGTGTTGGCGGGGATGCGTTCGAGGAGGTCGCAGAACGCGATCCCGTGCTCGACCGGACCCGGGAAGCCGGCGCCGCGGGGTCGCCGTCGCGGTGGGTGTGGTGAGGGCGTGCAGCATCTTGCGGAGCATCTGGCCGTGCAGGGCGGGGATCCGGAACCGGCCGTGGCAGGTGCCTTCGTCGTCCTCACGCAGCTCCAAGGTGGTGCGGCGCAGCGCGGCGGCCTCCATGGCCTCGAGGGTCTTGCCTTCGAAGCGTTCGGCGATCTCGGGGGCGATCACCTCGAAGATCCGTTGGCCCAGCACCGCGAGGGCTTTGGCGTCGTAGTCCGCGGCCAGGTCGACCAGGTGCCGCTCGGCCGCCACCCGCTGCTCGGGGGTGACCGCGAACTCGCCGGTGCCCGGGAGCCGGTCCAACGCCCGCACGATCGCCCGGGCCTGGGCAGGGTTGACCGTCCCGGTGCCCATCGCCGCACCCAGCACCTCGAGCCGCTCCACTGCTTGGGCGAGCTTGAGGTCCGCGCGCACCACCGGGCGGGTCTGCCTGGTCTCGATGGCCACCCAGTCAGCCGCGGAGGCGGCGGCGGTGATGTCCCCGGCCCCGGCACGGTCGGCCTCGGCCAGCACCCGCAGCTCCAACGCCGCCAACTGGGCCTTCGCCCTCGCCAGGTCGACCAGCGCGGTCCGCTGCTCGGCCGGGGTCATCGACCACGTCGCCACACCAGCGACCTCGTCGAGCCGGGCGACGAGGCGCCCGGCGAACGCGGTGACCGGGTGGTGGTCCAGCAGCTGGCTGCTCATGGGCTGATCACATCACTGTGCACCGACACTTTCGAGCACCAGTTCGACGCCTGTGGACACCCGCTAAGGCGACGGGGGTGGGTGCACGAAGCGGTCCCGACCGACCGGGTCACGGCCATCTTGTGGTCTCGACTATCCGCTCGCTTCGCTCGCTGCTTGACCACCTTTGCGCCAGCTCACTTCTCGATCCCCGAGCGCTCAGGCCAGCCCGGGTCGCAGGTAGCGGCCGCGACGGTGTTCCAGGGGGCTGTCGTCCTCACCCACGGTGACCTCGACGATGGTCGCGGTCACCAGCGCGGACCAGCCCACCTCAGCGATGGACTCGACCTCGACAACTGCCCAGGTCGGAGCCGTGGTCAGGCGGGGGCCGTGCTCGGTGTGCTCCCACTCCCCCACTGCGAACGGGCCGCCGGGCGAGGGCATCTGGCCTGCGAAGACCTCGGCCAGGTCGCGGTGCTCCCACCCCAGCAGGTGTACGACGGCACGGCCGGTCGCCTCGAGCACGTCGCGCAGCGAGGAGTCCGGGTCGACCAGTGCCAGCAACCGGCCGGGCTCGCCACCGGCGACCATCACCGAGGAGACGGTGAGGCCGGCGCGGTCGCTGGGACCGGCGCCGGAGCCGCTGGTCCACAGCGTCACCGCCCCACCGAGGCGTCCGCGCAGCTGACGCACCGGGTCGGCGTCCGGGTCGAGGAAGGGGTGGTCGGTGTGGATCGTCATGCGCGTGGTCCGTCCTTGGGGACGGTCAGCTCCCACTCGGTGCCCTGACCGGGCGCGGAGTGCAGCACGGCGTCGCCACCGACGTCGCGCATCCGGCCGACGATCGACTGGGTCACTCCCAGGCGGCCCTCGGCCGCGGCGGACTCGAGCCGACCCTCGGCAATGCCCGGCCCGTCGTCGCGCACCGAGACCACCCAGTGCGCCCCGGTGTCCTCGAGCAGCACCCACGCCTCGGCATCGCGGCCGACATGGTGCCGCACGTTGCTCAGGCACGCCTCGGCCGCGGCCACCACCTCGTCGGCGACCGTGGCGGGCAGTGGAGCGGGTGTGCCCGGGACGGCGACGTGGACGTGGGGCGTCTGCAACAGGCCCAGCTGCCACGCCAGGTCCCGCTCCCCCACGGACACCAGCTCGTCACGCGAGCTCTGCTGCACCAGCGCGCGCAGCCGGACCTCCTGCTCACCGGCCAGCTCGCCGAGCGAGACCCCCTCGGGGCCGAGGTCGGGTGCCCGCCGCTGGACCAGCGCCAGCGCCTGGAGAACCCCGTCGTGCACCACCCGGGCCAGGCGCTGACGCTCGGCAGCTGCCGCGGCCGCACGTTCGGCCCGGTCGCGCTCCGTGGCCATCCGCTGCAGCAGGACGGAGAGGAAGCCGACGATCGCCCCGCCGAGGACCAGCAGGAAGATGTTGCCGTAGGTCTTCTGCGCGATCTCGTCGCGGATGCTCAGGTCGGCGACCGAGACCGCAGCGGCGGCGACCAGCCCTCCGCGCCAGCGCCAGACGACCGCCCAGGCGAGGACCACGCCCATCACCCAGAAGCCGGGCAGGGTCGCCTGGATCCCTTCCCCCTTGACGTACGGCGAGACCACGATCGCACCCACAGCGACCACCAGGTCGGCCGCGAGCAGCACTGGCCCACGCCGCTCGGGGGCGTCGTAGGCCCACACCACGAAGCCGGTCCACCCGGCCAGCCCCGCGACCACGAACCAGCCGACGGTCGGGTGGTCGTAGCCGTCGACGCGGACCGCATAGAGGACGGCGGCGTTGAGCAGGACGACGAAGCGCAGCACCCCGAGGGCGCGCAGCATCGTGTCCTGGACGGGCACGTGCCGCTCGAGCCCGAGGACACGTGCTCCGGCTGCGGTCATCGGCCGCGCCACGGGTCAGGAGGCCTTGACGTCCGGGCCGGAGTCGAGGCGTCCGGCCGCACTCTCCCGGTCGGCCTTCTTCTGCTCCTCCTTGGCCACGGAGGCGTACATGTCGACGTACTCCTGTCCCGAGAGACGCATGATCTCGTACATGATCTCGTCGGTGATCGATCGCAGGATGTAGCGGTCGTTCTCCAGGCCCTCGTAGCGGCTGAAGTCCAACGGCTTGCCGAAGCGGACCACGGGCCGGGTGAAGCTGCCGAACTTCTTGCCCGGGGGCGCCACGACGTCGGTGCCGACGACCGCGACCGGGATGACCGGGACCCCGGTCTCCAACGCGAGTCGGGCGACACCGGTCTTGCCGCGGTACAGCCGCCCGTCGTGGGAGCGGGTGCCCTCGGGGTAGATCCCGAACAGGTCCCCCTCGTCCAGCACGCGCTTCGCGGCGCTCAGCGCACCCTCGGCCGCGGACGCCCCGGAGCGGTCGATCGGCACCTGGCCGGCACCGGAGAAGAACTTCTTCTGGAACCAGCCCTTGATGCCCGGGGTGTTGAAGTACTCCGCCTTGGCGACGAAGGTCACCCGCCGGTTCAGCGTCAGCGGCATGAACAGCCAGTCGGCGTAGGAAAGGTGGTTGCTCGCCAGGATGGCGGGGCCCTCGTCGGGCAGGTTCTCCGTGCCCGAGGTTCGCGGACGGAACACCATCCGCAGGAGTGGACCGAGAGCGATCCACTTCAGAAACCAGTAGAACAAGCCGGCCACCTCCCTCTCACGTCGAACCCTAGGGCACGTGCCGCCCGGGGATCGAGTCGTCCCGCCGTGCAGAGGTCGGGTGGTCCGCTGTGGTGCCGCGTGACACGATGACCACGCTCCCGCAACCGCCCCGTGTCCATGTCTGGAGATCGCCTGTGACCGTCGACGCCTTCGCCGAGCCGTTTCTCTCCGAGGGCGATGCGACCTCCCCCAACGGCGGCGTCGGCGTGCTGCTCAGCCACGGGTTCACTGGCTCCCCGGCCTCGATGAAGCCGTGGGGCGAGTACCTCGCCGCCCAGGGGTACGCCGTCTCGGTCCCCCGGCTGCCCGGGCACGGGACCACCTGGCAGGACGCCAACGCGACCACGTGGGCCGACTGGTCCGGTGAGGTCGAGCGTGCCTTCGAGGCACTGGCCAACCAGGTCGACACCGTCTTCGTCTGCGGCCTCTCCATGGGTGGCGGCCTCGCCCTGCGCCTGGCCTCCGACCACCCCGACCGCGTGGCCGGACTCGTGCTGGTCAACCCTGCCGTGGCCAGCGAGCGCAAGGACGTGAAGCTCCTCCCGGTCATCAAGCACCTGGTCGGGTCCTTCCCCGGCATCGCCAACGACATCAAGAAGCCCGGCGTCGAGGAGCACGGCTACACCCGGACCCCGCTGCGCGCCGCCGACTCGATGTTCCGCGGGTACAAGTCGTTGCGCGACGACCTGCATCGCATCACCTGCCCGGTGCTGCTCTTCCGCTCTGCCGAGGACCACGTCGTGGACCCGTCGTCGGCCAGGATCATCCTCGGCGCGGTCAGCTCCCGCGACGCCTCCGAGGTGGTCCTCGAGAACAGCTACCACGTGGCCACGCTCGACAACGACGCCGAGCTCATCTTCGAGGGCTCCGCGTCGTTCATCGATCGGGTCCGCGGGACGGTGCCCGGAAGCTGACGCTGCTGTGACCAGAACTCCCGACCCCGAGGAGGAGCCCGCCGCCAACGGGCTTCCGGACGAGGCCATCGACGACACCCCGGACCAAGCGGTGGGTGGCACCCCCAGCGACACCCCCGGCGACACCCCCGGCGACACCCCCGGCGACACCCCCGGCGACACCCCCGGCGACAACCCAGGTGACGACGACGCTGCCGCCCGCCCCGGCGACGCGCTCGCGTCGCACGACGCCGCCTGGGCGGCGATCATCGCCAACTACGGCGAACGCCCGCAGCTCGAGGACGCCGCACCGGAGCCGGAGCCGGAGGCGCCGTGGACCTCGCAGGACGAGGACGAGGACGAGCTCCGACCTGGCGGTGCCCTGATCGACGCGGAGGAGCACTACGTGCCGCCTCCGCCGCCTCCGTTGCCCTCGCCACCGCCCGCTCGACTGGCAGCCTGGGTGGGACTGTTCGGTGTTCCTGCTTTCATCCTGGTCGCGCTCGTGGCGGGCCTGTCGTTGCCGTCGTGGCTGGGTCTGGTACTCATGGTCTGGTTCGTGGGCGGGTTCGTGTTTCTCGTGGTTTCGATGAAGCCCCGCACGCATGACGGCCCGGACGACGGAGCGCGGCTCTAGCCACGCATCCCCAACAGCTTCCACGGGAGGGCACCACGTGTCGCACAACGAGATCGTCGAGATCAGGGGCCACCTCATCGACTCCGGTTCGCTGTCGAAGGTGCTCAACGACATCGGCGAGTACGGCGGCGACTACGCGGTCGACCGGTTCGACATCGGTCACGGGACCGACGACACGTCGTACGCGCGCATCAAGGTCTCCGCCGACGAGGAGGAGACCCTGCAGCGGATCCTGATGCGCCTGCAGACGCACGGCGTCAACCAGGTCGACCCGGGCGAGGCCGAGGTGGCACCCGCCGAGGTCGACGGCGTGTTTCCCGACGGCTTCTACTCGAGCACCAACCTGGAGACCGAGGTCCGCCTCGGCGGGCACTGGGTGCCGGTCCGCAACCCGGAGATGGACTGCGGGCTGATCGTCGACGGCGAGGGGGCCGACGTCACCGTGCGCACCCTGCCGATGGCCGACGTGCGGGCGGGGATGCAGGTGGTCTGCGGGGCCTCCGGCATCAAGGTCAGCGTCCCGATCCTGGAGAAGTCCGGCGGCGACTTCGGGTTCATGGAGTCCGACGTCTCCAGCGAGAAGCCGCAGGCGGTGCTCGTGCGGCAGGTCGCGGAAGGCATGCGAGAGGCGAAGGCCGCAGGCAAGAAGGTCCTCTGGGTCGGTGGCCCCGGCGTCGTGCACACCGGTGCTGCGCCCGCCATGGTGGCGCTGGTCGAGGCCGGCTTCGTCGACGTCCTGTTCGCCGGCAACGCCCTGGCGACCCACGACATCGAGTCGGCGCTCTACGGCACCTCGCTCGGTGTCGACCTGGCTCGCGGCCAGGGGGTCGAGCACGGCCACGAGCACCACATCCGAGCCATCAACACGATCCGCAAGGCCGGGTCCATCCACGCCGCCGTCGAGCAGGGCGTGCTGACCAGCGGGATCATGCACGCGCTGGTGACCCACGACAAGGAGTTCGTGCTGGTCGGCTCGGTGCGGGACGACGGTCCGCTCCCCGACGTCTACACCGACGTCATCGACGGACAGCGCGCCATGCGGGCCAAGCTGGCGGACGCCGGGTTCTGCCTGATGGTGGCGACGATGCTGCACTCCGTGGCTACGGGAAACATCCTCCCCGCCTCGGTCCCACTGGTCTGTGTGGACATCAACCCCGCGACCGTGACCAAGCTGGCCGACCGAGGGTCGTCGCAGGCCCGCGGGATCGTCACCGACGTCGGCCTGTTCCTCGAGCAGCTCGCGATGGAGCTGGCCCCCTCCTACCGCCGCGCCTGATCCAGTCCGCGGGCCTGGTCGGCCACACCCACCACCCCGGCCAGCGGCCCGAGCTCGGCGAGCACGAGCAGGGGCGCGACCCGGTGTCCCGCTCCGACCAGGCTTGCGTGCAGGGCGGCACGGGCGGGTTCGAGCAGCAGCTCACCGGCGGCGGACACGCCACCACCGACGACCACGAGCTCCGGGTCGAAGGCGGCGACCACGTTGGCGACCCCCACGCCCAGCCACCGCCCGACCTCGTCGTACGCCGCGACTGCCTGGGTGTCACCTGCCTCCGCGGCGGCGGTGAGATCGCTACCGGCCAGGGCGGAGCCGACCGACGCCGCGGCCCGGGACAGCGCCCTCCCCGAGCAGTACTGCTCCCAGCAACCGCGTCCGCCGCACTCGCAGGGTCGACCGTCTGGCACGACCTGCATGTGCCCGAACTCGCCGGCCATGCCGTTGCGCCCGCGGTGCAGCCGACCGTCGAGCAGCAGGGCGCCGCCGATCCCGGTGCCGAGGGTGAGCATGACGACCTCGGAGCACTCTCGTGCGGCGCCGAACCTGGTCTCGGCCCACAGCGCCGCATTCGCGTCGTTCTCGACGTGGACCGCCCCGACCACGCTCTCCCCCAGCAGGGCCGACAGCCGGGCCGTCAACCGGGCCGACAGCGGCTCGTCACGCCAGGGCAGGTGCGGGGCGAACCGGACCCGCTCCCCCGCCGCGTCGACGAATCCGGCCGCGGCCACCCCGACGGTGCAGTGCCCGTGGCGGCGGGCGAGCGTCGCGACCACCTCGACCAGCGCGTCCTCGACCTCCTCGACACTTGCTCGACCCAGCCCGGCCCCCTGTCCCGGCGTGGCGGTGGTCTCGGTGTCCAGCAGCCGCCCGGAGACGTCCACCACCGCGGCGAGCACCTTGGTGCCACCGATGTCGACGCCGATCGACGGGCTCACCGTCCCCAGCCCTTCGGAGCCTCGAGGAATGCCACCTCGCGCGAGGAGTGCACGACCTGCCAACCCTCGTACTCCTCCAGGACGTAGGCCAGCTTGCTGCGCGTCGGGAGCAGAGCGTGACGCGCACCGGTCTCACGCATGACCTCGTCCCAGCCCGACCGCAGCTGCACGAGGTCGAGCTGGTCCTGGAGGTGCCTGGTCGTGTAGGCGTCGGTGTAACCGTCCACGACCGGGTCCAGATCCGGGTGCCGCCACATCAGGTATCCCGCAAGCGGTCCGGCCGCCTGAACGGCGGTGCCGCTCGGGAGGCGGTCCAGCGCCGGGTTCAGCCACGAGGGCACTGCTGCCGGTTCGCCGGCGGTGGAGGGCACCACCGCGGCCAGGATCCCGATCGAGGCCAGGGTCAGCCCGGCCACGACGGCGCGCTCGCGCTGCGGCGCCTGCCGAGGCCGGCCGACCAGCGACTCGAGCGCACCCGCCAGGAACGGCACCACCATCATCGCCGCGACCGGCACCGTGCGGATGGCGTAGGCACTCCACGCCGCGGCCAGCAGCAGCAACAGCAACGAGACCCAGTCCGGTCGTGCCGCACCGCGGCCACGCAGCCAGACCGCCAGCGTCAGCACGAGCATCACGGCGACGATGGCGGGCTGCCGCTGGTGGAAGTCCGTGGCTGCCCACTCGTCATGGAACTCTCCTCGCCCCCCGACCAGCAGCACGGCGCCGTAGAGGCGCGGCCCCACCGGCGTGAGCGCCGCGACGACCAGGGAGAGCAGCGGTACGGCGGCCAGGCGTGCGAGCTGCGGTCCGAGCTCACGCAACCGGGTCCGGTTGTCCAGCGCGATGCCCACCACCGCGACGAGACCGATCGCGGCCCCGATGACCCACATGCCGTGCAGGCATGCCCAGAGCCACGTCACCGGCACCAGCCACCAGCGCGGGCGGAGGTCCTGCGCACTCCGGATCCAGGCATGGGTGAGCAGCAGGATCAGCAGGTAGCTGACGACCTGGGGGCGCGGGGTGAGGTTGTCGCTGGTCGCGAGCACCACCAAGATCGTGACCACGGCGGCAGGCAAGGGGCCGGCGTACGCCCGGGCGACGAGGAAGACCGCCGTGACGGTGAGCAGCACGAGCACTCCGGTGAGCCACACGACCCCGGCCAGACCGAAGGCGGACTCGGCCAGTGCCATCGCCATCTGGCTGGCCCACTGGGTCGGCACCCAGTCGCGCTGACCGAACGTGGACACGTGCCCCGGGTCGCGCAGGGACCAGCCGTCGAGGAACTCGCGTCCGTAGCGGAGATGGAAGAACGTGTCGGCGTTGGAGACCGGGGCGCTGACCCAGCGGACGAGCGCCAGCAGCAGGACCCCGAGCAGCACGTAGGGCATCCAGGTGAGGAGCCGCGTGACAGTGGCAGATGCAGGGGCAGATGCAGGGGCAGACGTAGGGGCGGAGGCTGGTGCCGTCACCGGCGTCTCGCGAGGTCGGCGGCGCCGACGATGCCACCCGAGTTGCCCAGGAGCGCCTGGCGCACCTGCAGCATCGGGCGGTACCCGCGAGCGGTCACGTTGCTCTCGAAGCTCTTCCGGATCGGGTCCAGGAGGAGATCGCCCGCCTCACTCACGCCACCGCCGATCACCACGACGTTGGGGTCCAGTACGGCGGTGAGGCTGGCGATGCCCTGCCCGATCCAGTCACCGAGGACCGCGAGCCGGGCGAGGGCGAAGGCATCACCGTCGCGAGCCGCCTCGGTGATGACCGGGCCGCTGATCAGTTCCAGGTCGCCACCGGCGCGCTGCACGAGGTCAGCAGCGGCGTCCGGCGTGGAGACCGCCATCTCACGGGCCATGCGCACCAGCGCGGTGCCGGAAGCGTAGGACTCCAGGCAGCCGAGGTTGCCGCACCCGCACAGCACCCCACCGGGGACCATCCGTAGGTGGCCGACCTCGCTGCCCATCCCGAAACCGCCGCGGGCCAGTTCTCCGTCGATCACGATGCCCCCGCCGACCCCGGTGCCGATGGTCAGCAGCAGCAGGTCCTCGACGTCCTCACCGGCACCGAAGGTGAACTCGCCCCAGGCGGCAGCGTTGGCGTCGTTCTCGACGATCACCGGGAGGCTGAGCTCCTCCTCCAGACGAGCCTTGAGCGGCTCGTCACGCCAGGCGAGGTTCGGGGCGAAGCGGACCGTGGCCCGTTCCTTGTCCACGAACCCGGCGGCGCACACGCCGACGGCCTCGGCGTCCTCGGCGCCAGCGAGGGACCGGACCAGCTCGCCGATGGTGCGCACGATCTCAGCAGGATCGGTGGCCGGCGACTCGGTGCGCTCGCGGACGAGAACCTGGCCACGTTCGTCGACCACGCCGGCCGAGATCTTCGTGCCACCGACGTCGACGCCTACTGTGAGGCTCATTGCTCCTCCTCCCAGTCGGCACCGGAGTCGAGGTCGATCTTCTCCACCGGCGACGACGACGGTTGACCGGCCTGGGTGGCCAGCAGTCCCGCGGCAGCCTGCATCAAGGAGCTGGCGGCCACGGTGAGGTGGGTGCGCACCTCGGGGCTGGTCTGCCGGACGACGTGGATCACCTGGCACACCGGGCAGTACCGGCAGTCCTTGCTGTCGGTCGCGATGTGCTCGTTCACGTCGCGGATCGTGTGGGCGAAGGCGCCCGCCGCCCCGGCTGCACTCTCCGCGTAGTCGTTCCCCTGGTCGCGCGCCCAGTCCGAGAGCGCGCCCAGCAGCTTGGCCGCCTCCTCACCCACGCTGCCCACCGGCTGCTGCCCGTCGGCACCGGCGCCAGGCCCGGGTCCACCGCGCGGCCCGTGCTCGTGGCCGTCTCCGTCGTTCACGACTGCTCCTCCTGCTCGAATCGGAACCGTACCTGCAGGGAGCCGTCATCGACACGCGCCGCAGCCACGGTGTGGCGACGAAGGGCAGCCGGGAGGGCGAGCAGCCGACGATAGGAGCCCACGGTCACGACCAGCTCGTCCCCGTGCCGGGCGAGGTCGACGTCCTGCTTCTCGGCGAACGGCAGCGCGATGCGCAGCACCGCGCCGGAGCCGGTGCGGCTGATGGTCATCGGACCCTCCCCGGTCGGGACGGCCAGCGGGTCGTCCCCGTCGTACGCCGCCTCGGCGAAGGCGGCGAGCGAGTCCACGCCGACGGGTTCGCCGGTGCTGTAGGCAGAGCGCCACACGGGCAGGTCCGCGAACGACTGACGGACCTCGGTGAGCACCTCCTGCTGCGCCGCCACCCAGCCCGCTCGCCACGAGTCGCCCGCACCGTCGGGAAAGACTCGGTTGGCGATCACGCCGTCCACCCGGTAGCCGTAGAGCGAGAGAGTGGTCAGGGAGCGTCGGGCCTCTGCGACCACGACGGTCTCGGGGGTGAGCACCAGGCGCACCGTGGCTTCTTTCTCACTGAGGATCTGCTGGACCTGCTCGAGGTCACGGTGCAGCCGCTCGACGGCGTCGAAGACCGAGTCCTCCGGCATCGGCACCCCGGCGGCCCGGGTGAGGACGGGGCGCAGCGCGCGCACCACGCGGCGCTGGACGCCGAACACGCGAGTCATGTACCACCCCAGTGCCTCGGGCAGGGCGAGCAGTCGCAGCGTCTCCGCGGTGGGCGCACAGTCGACGATGATCACGTCCCAGTCGCCGCTGATGGCGTGGTTGCGCAGCTCCAGCAGCGCCAGCACCTCCTCCGCGCCCGGGATGACCGTGAGCTCCTCGGCGGTGATCGGATCCACGCCGGCCGCGTCGAGCACGGACATCAGGTAGCCCTGGATCTCACCCCAGGAGCGCTCGAAGCGGCGCTGCGCGTCGACCTGGTGCACCCACAGGTCGGTGGTCACCTCGACCGGCTCCGGCCCGAGGCGGGACAGGCCGAAAGCGTCGCCGAGCGAGTGTGCGGCATCGGTGGAGAGCACCAGAGTGCGGTGGCCGTCCCGAGCAGCGAGCGCGGCCGTCCCGGCCGCGCTCGTCGTCTTGCCGACGCCCCCCTTACCCGTGAAGAGGACGATGCGCACGCTCACTGGCCCGGCTCAGCCAAGTGACTCGACGCGCCTCTTGAGGCCCTTCAACGCTGTGTCGATGATGACCTTCTCGGCCTTGCGACGCAGCATCCCGATCATCGGGATGCTCAGGTCGACGGCAAGCCGGTAGGTGACCTCGGTGCCCTCACCACGCTCACGCAGCTCGTAGGCGCCCTCCATGGACTTGAGCATCTTGCCCTCGACGAGGTCCCAGCGGACGGCGGAGTCTCCGTGCCAGTCGTAGGCGAGGGTGTAGGTGTCCTTGATCGGGGTGGCTTCGAGCTCGAAGTAGACCTTCTCGGCACGGCCGTCCACGCCCTCCTCGACGACCTCGGCACGCTTCATCCCCTGAGCCCACTCGGGGTAGGCCCGGAAGTCGGCGATCACCGCCATCACCTGCGCCGGCGTGGCGTCGATGACGATGCTGGACGTGGTCTGCTCGGCCATGTGTGTGGATCCTGACTGCGAAGGCGTGTCCCGGCACTGCTGCCGCTCGGTGCCGGTTGATCTCCGGCCGCTCAAGGCTAACGGACACCCCGCTCGGGTCGGTCAGCCTCCTGCGGCGTACACACCGCCCCGGGGACGAGTACCGTGCAACTGCCAGTTCACACCAGAGAGGTCCAGCGTGCGCGAGTACTCCACTGCCTTGCACGTCGAGGTGCCGTCGACGGGCAACCTGACCGACGACGTGGTGACGAATGCCGCGGAGCACCCTGGGGCCGTCGCGTTCTCGCGCAGAGACGGCCGCGAGTGGACCGACGTCACGACGACCGAGTTCCTCCAGGACGTTCGCGCTGTCGCGAAGGGGCTCATCGCCGCTGGAGTGGCCGCCGGTGACCGCGTCGCGCTGATCTCGCGCACGCGCTACGAGTGGACCGTGATCGACTACGGCATCTGGTTCGCGGGTGCCGTGACGGTCCCGATCTACGAGACCTCGAGTGCAGCCCAGGTCGAGTGGATCCTCGCCGACTCGGGTGCCCGCGCCGTGTTCGCCGAGACCCAGGAGCACTCCGCCCGGGTCAAGGAGGGCCGAGACTCGCTGGGTGAGCTGCACCACGTCTGGTCGATCGAGGGCAACGGGCTGGGCGTCCTGCGCACGCTCGGCGACGACGTCTCGGACGAGGAGCTCGAGCAGCGTCGGACACAGGCGGGGCCCGACGACCTCGCGACCCTGATCTACACCTCCGGGACCACGGGCCGACCCAAGGGCTGCATGCTGACCCACGGCAACTTCATGTTCGAGCTCAGCGTGGCCGTGGCCGACCTCCACGAGCTCTTCACCCCGCCTGCAGCCGAGGACGCCGCGCCGCCTTCGGCCACCCTGTTGTTCCTCCCGCTCGCGCACGTCTTCGCCCGGGTCATCCAGGTGGGATGTGTCCGGGCACGGGTCCGGATGGGGCACTCCTCCAACATCAAGGACCTCCTCGGGGACTTCGCGGAGTTCAAGCCGACGTTCATCCTGGCGGTCCCGCGCGTCTTCGAGAAGGTCTTCAACACCGCGTCGCAGCGTGCCGCTGCCGACGGACGGGGCAAGATCTTCTCGCGCGCTGCCGAGACGGCAATTGCCTGGTCACGCGCTCAGGAGTCAGGAGGGCCAGGCCTGCGGGTGCGCGCTCAGCACGCGGTCTACGACCGGTTGGTCTACGCCAGGTTGCGCACGGCGCTAGGCGGTCTCTGCGCGCACGCCGTCTCAGGAGGCGCCCCGCTCGGCGACCGGCTGGGCCACTTCTACCGGGGTATCGGCGTCAACGTGCTGGAGGGCTACGGGCTCTCCGAGACGACCGCTGCGCTCACCGCCAACCTGCCGGAGGCGCAGAAGATCGGGACGGTCGGGCGTCCGCTGCAGGGCACCAGCGTCCGGGTGGCCGATGACGGCGAGCTGCTGTTCAAGGGCGGCCAGGTCTTCGCGGGGTACTGGAACAACGAGGACGCCACCGCGGGGACGACGGGCGCCGGCGGCTGGTTCCACACCGGTGACATCGGCGAGATCGACGACGAGGGCTTCGTTCGCATCACCGGCCGCAAGAAGGAGATCCTGGTGACTGCGGGCGGCAAGAACGTCGCCCCCGCCGTGCTCGAGGACAGGCTGCGGGCACACCATCTCGTCGACCAGTGCCTGGTCGTCGGAGACGGGCAACCCTTCATCGGCGCCCTGGTCACCCTGGATATCGAGACGCTGCCGACCTGGGCACGCCAGCACGGCAAGCCCCTGGACGCCGCGGCGCTGGTCGACGACCCCGAGCTGCGAGCCGAGATCGAGACCGCCGTGGAGGACGCCAACAAGGCCGTGTCCAAGGCCGAGTCGATCCGCCGTTTCGTCGTACTGCCCACGACCTGGACCGAGGAGGGTGGACAGCTCACGCCGAGCCTGAAGCTCAAGCGGGGCGTGGTCATGCGCGAGCATCGCGACGACGTCGAGGCGCTGTACCAGCGCTGACCCGACCCGCCCGGCGGCCTCCTCGCGAACGCGATCCGGGCTCACCGCGGCGCCTGCTCGCTCCCCCTTGGTGAACGGTCGATCCGATACCGGACGGTCGGTTGTTGTGCACTATTTCCATTTGGCGTACAAAACGGACTTTCATGGGGCAATCTGTCTCATGTCGCGACACGACAATCGTGTAGCGGCGCCAATGGGGTCGCGGGTGTTCTCGGCTCCCTCACGGACTAGATAGGCAACCGTTCATGGATCGCAGAAAAGCGCTGCTCATTGTTGCGGCCGTCATCGCCGCTCTCGGCACCCTTCTCGTCTTCCTCTACGTCCGCGGAGCCGACACGCGCGCCGACGAACGCTACGGCGCCGTCCAGGTGCTGCGGGTCGTCAAGCAGATCGCCCCGGGCGAGACGGTCGAGGCCGCGCAGGCTGCCGGCAAGATCGAGACCGGGACCGTCTCGCAGAAGGACCTGCTGCCCGACGCTCTCACCGGCACCGAGTCGGTCGCCGGGAGGGTCGCGGTCACTGCGATCTACCCCGGCGAACAGCTGATCAGCTCCAAGTTCGGAGCCCTCGGCTCGACGAACGGTCTGACGATCCCCAAGGGCAAGATCGCCATCTCGGTCAACCTGACCGACCCCGCGCGCGTCGCCGGTTTCGTCAACCCGGGTGACAAGGTCGCCATCTTCATGAACGGCTCCGGCGGCGGTGGCGCCTACACGCGCCTGCTGCTCCAGAACGTCCAGGTGATCGGAGCCGGCACCACCACCATGGTTGCCACCACGACGACCGAGGTCGACGGTGCCCAGACCGTGGACCAGCTTCCCAAGACCCTGCTCACGCTGGCCGTCACCCAGATCGAGGCCGAGAAGCTTCTCTTCGCCAGCTCAAACGGCGAGCTCTCGTTCGGCCTGCTCAACAACGACTCGGAGATCGCCCCCTCGCAGGGCATCAACGAGACCACTCTGTTCCGCTGACCCCCCGCAGCTGCAAGGAAGGACCACGATGCCGATCCTCGTCGAGGGCGATCACACCACAGCCGGTGTGCTGGTGAGCGCCCTCCCCGCCGGCTCGCACGCTGTCGAGCGTCCGGAGGAGATGGACGCCCTGCTCAACGGCCGCGGTGACTATGTCGTCATCCTCGGCCCGACACTGGACATGTTCGAGGCAGCGGCCCTGGCCGAGCGGGTGCGTTCCAGCCATCCGACGACCAGCATCGTTCTGATCCGCCACGAGCTCGAGCCCTACATGTTCGTCGAGGCGATGCAGGCCGGCATCGGTGCCGTCGTGGCTGCCGACGACCAGATCGCGATCGGCTCGGCGGTCAGCCGTGCCAAGGTGACCTGGGAGGCGATCAACGGACCCGCCGGCAAGTCCGGCGACGGTGATCGCAACGCCAGGGTCATCACTGTCTTCTCCCCCAAGGGCGGTGTCGGCAAGACCACGATGGCCGTCAACCTCGGAATCGCACTGGCGGCCGCTGGTGGTCGGGTGTGCGTGGTCGACCTGGACCTTGCCTTCGGCGACGTGGCGATCACCATGCAGCTGATCCCCGAGCACACGATCGCCGAGGCGGCCGACTCAGAGGACGACCTGGACTTCTCGCTGCTCGACACCTTGTTGACCAAGCACCCGAGCGGTCTGAACATCCTTGCCGCCCCCACACACCCGGAGGGTCGGGACCGCATCTCGGCGACGCTCGTACGTCGCGTGATCCAGACACTGCGCCGCAACTTCGACTTCATCGTCATCGACACCCCGCCCGGGTTCGACGACCAGGTTCTCGGTGCCTTCGACGAGACCGACGAGTGCGTGATCGTGGCGACCCTGGACGTGCCCACCGTCAAGAACACCAAGGTGGCCATCGAGACCCTCGACCTGCTGCGCCTGGTTCCCCACCACCGCCACCTGGTGCTGAACCGCGCCGACGAGGAGGTCGGACTCACCCAGGCCAACGTCGAGGAGATCCTGGGGATGAAGATCTCCGCCGCACTCCCGAGTGCGACGGCGGTGGCGAGTGCCACGAACCACGGCCAGCCGATCGTGCTGTCCAAGCCCGACCACCCCGTGTCGAAGGCCATCGCCGCGCTCGCGCGCCGGATGGACTCAGACACCGTCAAGGCCAAGCCCGTCGTCCCCGTCAAGCGCGGTCTCTTCGGCCGCCAGAAGAAGCAGTAGGAATCGACATGAGCAGTCTCAGCGAACGCCTCGCGGCACTCAACCGGGCCAACCAGCAGTCGGCAGCGCCCTCGGCCGACGAGAGCGCGGGCGGGCCCAAGCGGCGTGCGGACGTCCCCACGGACGCACCGTCCACCGGCAGCGCCGACGCGAAGCCACACACTCCCGCCTCCGCGCCGGGTGGCGTCAACGGTGCGGCTGCAGCTGCGGCCGCCGCGGCGTCGCTGGCCGGTTCCGCGAGCCACGCCACCAACGCGTCCGGCCACACCGCTGCCGCCTCCGCTGGCGCTTCCACCGGCACCGACGCAGGTCCCGGCGCGAGCGCCGGATCCAGCAACGGCCGGGCGGCGATCACCAGCAACCCGGCTGGCGGCAGCGCGAATGCGCGCTCGGACGCCGCCAAGGACCGCTTCGACGACCTCAAGGAGAGCGTGCACAGCGAGCTGCTCCAGCAGCTCGGCCCGCAGCTCTACGACGCAGACCTCGACGCCAAGGAGCTCGAGTCCAAGGTCCGCACCGTGCTCGCCGACGTGCTCTCGGGAAGCAACCGGCCGCTGACGCGTACGGACCGGGAGCGCATCACCCAGGACATCTCCGACGACATCCTGGGCTACGGGCCGCTCGAGGCCTATCTCCGGGACAACGACGTCGCCGAGGTCATGGTCAACGGACCCTTCGACATCTGGCTCGAGCGGAAGGGCCGCCTGGTCAAGGTCGACGGCAAGTTCAAGGACGAGGCGCACCTGCGGCGAACGATCGACAAGATCGTCTCCCGCATCGGGCGCCGCGTGGACGAGTCCTCTCCGATGGTCGACGCCCGACTTCCCGACGGCAGCCGTGTCAACGCGGTCGTGCCTCCGCTGTCCATCGACGGCAGCTCGCTGACGATCCGCAAGTTCGCCGCCGACCCGTTGACGGTCAACGACCTGATCCGATTCGGGTCGCTGAGCGAGCGCACGGCCGACTTCCTCGACGCCTGCGTCCGTGGCCGGCTCAACGTCGTGGTCTCGGGTGGTACCGGTGCCGGCAAGACCACGACGCTCAACGTCTTGTCCTCGTTCATCCCGAGCGACGAGCGCATCGTCACCATCGAGGACGCTGCGGAGCTCCAGCTCAAGCAGGACCACGTGGTCCGGCTGGAGTCACGACCGTCGAACATCGAGGGCAAGGGCGCGGTCACCATTCGCGACCTCGTGCGCAACTCGCTGCGTATGCGCCCCGACCGCATCGTGGTCGGTGAGGTCCGTGACTCCTCGGCCCTCGACATGCTCCAGGCGATGAACACCGGTCACGACGGGTCCATCTGTACCGTCCACTCCAACGGGCCCCGTGACACGTGTTCACGGCTCGAGACCCTCGTCCTCATGGCCGGCATGGACCTGCCCGTGCGGGCGATCCGCGAGCAGGTGGCCTCCGCCGTCGACCTGATCGTCCACCAGGCCCGGCTCAAGGACGGCACTCGCCGGATCACCCACGTCACCGAGGTCGAGCGGATGGAAGGTGACGTCATCACGTTGCAGGACATCTTCTTGTTCGACAACTCTGCCGGTTTCGACTCCGAGGGACGCTCGCTCGGTTCGCTGACGGCGACCGGTCTGCGCCCGAAGTTCCTGGAGAAGATGCAGCACAACAACGTCTCGGTCGACCCACGTGTCTTCGCCACCATGGACTACCGATGACCGGTCGGCTCGGCCACCGTCGGCGGACCGCTGTCGGGCTGCTCCTGGCGGGCCTGGCTCTCGGGGTGACCGGTGCCGCGCCGGCCTCCGCCGACGGCGACCAGGCGGTCATCGACCACGCGCAGCCCACCGACGGCGCCGTACGCCTCCTCGTGTCCGTCCCCGGCACTGCCGAAGTCGACACGGAGAGCGTGCTTGTCACCGTCAACGGCGAGTCCGTGGAGGCCTCGACGTCCGCCGCCTCGGAGACCTCTGCGATCGAGCGCACGTCCGTGCTGGCGATCGACACGAGCGTCAGCATGAAGGGCAAGCGCATCGCCGAGGCCAAGAAGGCAGCGCTGGCCTATCTCGCTGCGGTTCCCGCGAACGTGAAGGTCGGGGTGCTCACCTTCGACGACTCGGTCAAGCTCGTCGTGAGTCCCGGGCTGGACCGGGCCGCTGCGCAAGGGGCCATCGCCGGCCTCAAGCTGACCCGCGCCACCGCCCTGTACGACGGCGTGCTCGGCGCGCTCGACGCTGCGGGCCCCGGGGGCGAGGGCGCCGGCCAGCGCAAGATCCTGCTGCTCTCGGACGGCAAGGACACCACCAAGACCGACCTCGACGTCGTCCTCGACAAGATCCGCAAGTCCGGTGCCACCGTCGACGTGGTCTCGCTCCTGGTCGGCGACGAAGCCAACAAGCCGCTCAACTCCATCGCTCAGGCCGGCAAGGGCACCATGCTCACGACGGCGGACCCGGCCGCACTGACGGCCGCCTTCGCCAAGGAGGCCGACGCGCTCTCGCGTCAGCTCGTGGTCACCGCTGAGCTGCCGGCCGGCTTCGAGAAGACCAGCTCGAACGTCTCGGTGACCGTCCCGACATCCACCGAGACCTTCACCGCTGCCGCCTACGTCCCGGTGCGCGACGCTGACGACCTCAAGGCCGAGAAGATGGTGGCGGCCAAGCCGCGGCTGGTGACCTCGGGTCCCCTGACTCTCTCTCGCACCGTCATGTACGGCGCGGTCGGGGCGATCGCCGTCGGCCTGCTCGGCGTGATCGCCCTGCTGGCCACGGGGTCACGCAAGCCGCGCAAGGAGACCAGCGTGGCCGAGCACGTCAAGGCCTACGGCGCCACCGCAGCGCCGCCACAGTCCGCGGCCCGCAGGGACGGCACGCAGACGGCTGCCCTGGCCGGGCAGGCCAGGCAGGTGGCCGAGAAGGCGCTCTCGAACAACAAGAACCTGGAAGCGCGACTGGCCCACAGCCTGGACTCCGCGGGCATGGCCGTCCGCCCGGCCGAGTGGCTGCTCATGCGGGCGGCCATCGCCGTGGGTGGCGGCTTGCTCGGCGTGCTCTTCGGCGCCGGCAACAAGATCATCGGGGTGCTCTTCCTGGTCGTGGCGATCATCGGTCCCGGGATCTTCTTGAAGTTCAAGAGGTCGCGTCGACTCAAGGCATTCGGCTCCGGGCTCGCCGACACTCTGCAGCTCATGTCGGGTTCGCTGTCGGCCGGCCTCTCGCTGGCGCAGTCCATCGACACGATCGTGCGGGAGGGAGCGGAGCCGATCTCGAGCGAGTTCCGCCGCGTCGTCATCGAGAGCCGCCTCGGCGTCACTGTCGAGGACTCCCTCGAGGGCGTCGCCGAACGGATGGAGAGTCGCGACTTCGAGTGGGTGGTCATGGCGATCCGCATCCAGCGCGAGGTCGGCGGCAACCTGGCCGAGCTGCTGCTGACGGTCGCCGGAACGCTCCGCGAGCGGGACTACCTCCGGCGGCACGTGCACGCACTGTCCGCGGAGGGCCGTCTCTCCTGCTACATCCTGGGCGGGCTCCCACCCGGGTTCCTGCTGTACCTCTCCCTGACCAAGCCTGAGTACGTCGAGCCCATGTACACCACACCCATGGGCTGGATGCTCTGCATCGGCATGGGCGTGCTGCTCGGCGTCGGCATCTTGTGGATGGCCAAGGTCGCGAAGGTGGACCTGTGATGACTTCCGTGATCCTCCCCGTCGGCTTCGTGATGATCTTCGGAGCACTCTTCGTGGTCTTCGCCTCCGTCGGTGGCCTGACCCGCGAGCGCACCGGGGTCAACCGGTCGATCGCCGTGCTGGAGGCCATCACCGCCGCCCCGGAGGAGATGAAGCAGGAGCTGGACTCCACGTTCACCGACCGGGTGCTGTTCCCGCTGCTGGCGCGCACCCAGAGCCTGGGCCGCAAGCTCACTCCCGAGGACGCCAGCGACCGCATCCGCACCAAGCTCGAGCTGGCCGGCAACCCGTTCGGCTGGACCGTGGAGCGGGTCATGGCCGGCAAGGTCCTCGGCTTCGGCGTCGCGGTCGTGGCCTCGCTCGTCCTCGCGCTGATCATGCAGCTCGGCTTCATGCCGAGCCTCGGCTTCATCGTGCTGGCTTCGCTCGCCGGCTACATGGCACCGAACATGTACCTGCACCAGCAGGCCTTCGACCGGTCGGAGAAGCTGCAGCGCTCCCTGCCCGACGCCATCGACCTGCTCACGATCTCGGTCGAGTCCGGGCTCGGTTTCGATGCGGCCTGCGCTCAGGTTGCGAGGAACACCGACGGCCCACTCGCCGAGGAGTTCGCCCGCATGCTGCAGGAGATGCAGATCGGCCGTGGTCGTTCCGAGGCGCTGCGTTCGCTTGCCGACCGAACGAGCCTGCCGGACCTGCGCTCGTTCGTCAGCGCCATGGTGCAGGCGGATGCGTTCGGCATCCCGGTCGGTCAGGTGCTGCGCGTGCAGTCCTCCGAGATCCGGGTCAAGCGCCGGCAGTGGGCCGAGGAGATGGCCCAGAAGGTTCCGGTCAAGATCCTGGTCCCGCTGATCTTCTGCATCCTCCCCTGCCTGTTCATCGCCGTGCTCGGTCCTGCCGGAATGACGATCATGGAGAACTTCTCAGGCAAACTCTGAGTGTGACCGACGTCGGCCGGGGCGCGCTTGCCGCCCGAGTGTTCAGCATTGCCGCCCTGATCTCCTTGGCGGCACTGGCCGGCTCGCCGTACCTCGAAGGTGCCCTGCTCGTCGGGCTCACCGCCACAGCCGCTGCAGGCGTGTCCTGGACCCAACGGGTGCCGGAGTGGATGGTCGCTGCGGTCGAGGGGCTCGTCGTGGCCACCCTGATCGTGCTGACCCACCCCTTCCAGGCGGCCGTGACCCCCTACCTGGCGATCCCCGCCCTGATCGGTGGGCTCGACCGAGGGATGCGCGGCCTGCTGCGCGTCATGCTGGCCGAGTTCGGGCTGCTGCTGGCGCTCTGGCTCATCGTGATCCAGGAGTGGGACCGCGAGCTGGCCACGTCGGCCTTCACCTGGTTGGCCACCGCGGTGGGCGTCGGGCTGATGGGCACGGCGCTGCGCCGCGCGGTCACCACAGTCGACGCCGATGCCTCCTACCGGAGCGCCGTCGGTCTGATCCGACGTCTCGAGGCGCTCTCCGGGAAGCTCAGCGGCGGGCTCGACGCCGTCGGCATCGCCGAGCAGATCATGACCGAGGCGGACGGCGTGGTGCCGACGCGTTCTGCCGGAGTCTTCATCCGCACCAACGGGAACACCGCTCCCCTGCGCTACTCCGTGGGCACCCAGGCCGGCGCCATGGCGTGGGCCGAGGCGCTCTCGGCCAAGTGCTGGGAGTACGAGGCGTTGATGCTCCGCGACCGGCAGGCCGCGCTCCCCCTGGTGGCCAACGACGAGATCATCGGGGTTCTCGTCCTGGAGACGCTCAGACCGATCGAGTCCGCAGAGGTCCTGGAGCTCCGCAGCCGACTGACGAGGCAGTCTGTCCAGCTCCAGGCCGCGCTGCTGTTCGGACGGGTGCGCGACAACGCCATGAGCCAGGAACGGCAGCGGATCGCGCGCGAGGTGCACGACGGAGTGGCTCAGGACGTCGCGTCGCTGGGCTACCTCGTGGACAACCTGTCGACGACGGCCGTCGACCCCGAGCAGCAGCGCCAGATCGGCCAGCTGAGGCAGGAGGTCACCAGGGTCGTGACCGAGCTGCGGCACTCGATCTTCGACCTGCGCCACGAGATCGCTGCCGGTGCCGGTCTCGGTGAGAGCCTCTCCGCCTACGCCAACCAGGTGAGCGCCACCTCGCCGATGCGGGTGCACGTCACGCTCGATGAGGAAGGGCCACGACTGCCCGGTGACGTGGAGTACGAGCTGCTCCGGATCGCCCAGGAGGCCATGGCCAACGCCCGCAAGCACTCCGGCGCGGCCAACCTTTGGCTGCGGTGCACGGTCCGCTCGCCGTACGTCGAGATCGAGGTCGGCGACGACGGGACCAACGAGCACGCACCCAAGGCGGACTCGCAAGGGATGAAGATCATGCGCGAACGTTCCCGGGGCATCGGTGCCGAGCTGGTGGTCGAGGAACCGGGCCCGGACCGGCGTGGCACGCGTGTGCTCGTCCGCGTCGGGACGCCGGACCGCTAGCCTGCTCGAGGAGGCCGGGAGCAGACGCCCGGGACACCCATGACCACCGTGCTGCTGATCGACGACCACGAGCTGATCCGACAGGGCCTGGCTGGAGCCTTCGCCCAGGCAGACGGGTTCGAGGTGGCCGGACAGGCCGGCTCGGTCGAGCAGGGGATCTCCATGGCTCGCGAGGTGTCCCCCGACGTGGTGGTCACCGACGTGCGCCTCCCGGACGGATCGGGGCTCGACGTGGTCCGGGCTCTGCGCAAGGAACGACCCGACGTGGGTCTGGTGGTCCTGACGATGTACGCCGGCGACGAGCAGCTGTTCGCGGCCATGGACGCCGGCGCTTCCGCCTTCGTCGGCAAGGACGCCCCCACCTCGAGCGTGATCAGCGCCGCCCGCCGCGCCTCGACGGCACCGCTGACCTTCGCGTGCGTCGGGCTCGCCGAGGCCATGGTGCGCCGGATGAGGTCGGGCACCCCACGGCTCTCCGACCGCGAACGCCAGGTGCTGGAGCTGCTGGCCGAGGGCCTCGGCGTCTCCGCGATCGCCACCCGGCTCTACCTCAGCGAGTCCACGGCCAAGACCCACATCGGCCGCATCTACGACAAGCTCGGTGCGGCTAACCGTGCGCAGGCCCTGGTCTCGGCCATGCGGCTGGGGCTGATCAGCTCCGTCACACCGCCCGTCTGAGGCGAGCCCCGGGGACGTGCCGAGCCGTGCATAGCCCAAACGGGCTATGCACACAACCCCCCAAATGGGTCAGATAGATCAAACCGGACGAATGATGACCCGGTCTGTCCCTTTTTGCCATACTTTGATGTGGCGGGCCGCGTGGGCCGCCAAGCTCAAGGACCACCGAGTTCCCGAGGGAAGGAACATCATGCTCGAGTACATCCGCAAGATCACCAGCCGCCGCGACCAGGACGGCGCCTCCGCCGTCGAGTACGGCCTACTCGTCGCCGGCATCGCTGCGCTGATCGTCGCCGTCGTCTTCCTTTTCGGAGGGATCATCAAGGACGCCTTCCAGACCACCTGCAACCGCGTCAAGCAGGGCTCGTCCACCACCGCAGCAACCTGCTGACGCCCATGACCGGCGCCTCGGTGGAGTCCCCACGGACTCCTCGTGGTCTCGCTCCCGGAGCCAGGAAAATCTCAGGCTGACAGCGTTGGTGGCGCCAACGGTGTCACCAACCAGCTCGGCGCTGATCGTTCGCGAACCACCTGCGCTACCACGAGCGCAGGCGTGCACGGCGGCTCCTCAGCAGGTGTGCCTGAGCATCACACCTGCAGCTACCGGGGGGTGGTGAGCCGCCGGCACAGGCGCCCGGCCCCGGCTCAGCCGGGGCCGGGCGCAACCCGGCACACAAGATCCGACCAGGTTCAACCGCTACGCATCTCGAGGAAAGGCAAACACATGTTGGAGTACATCCGCACCATCAACAGCCGTCGTCACGAGGACGGCGCCTCCGCCGTCGAGTACGGCCTGCTCGTTGCCGGCATCGCCGCCCTGATCGTCGCCGTCGTCTTCCTCTTCGGCGGGATCATCAAGAGCTCCTTCCAGAACACCTGCAACCGCGTCAAGCAGGGCTCGTCCACCACCGCTGCAACCTGCTAGCACACGCTGAACCTCGGTGTGGTGGGGCTCACCTCCACCACGCCGAGAGCCGGTACCGGTACGACATCTCCAGTCATCTGGGATATGCCCCGCTCCATCAATCCCGTCCACCTGGACGGGGTTTCATCACATCAGAGAAACGGAACAGCCCATGTTGGAGTACATCCGCACCATCAACAGCCGTCGTCACGAGGACGGCGCCTCCGCCGTCGAGTACGGCCTGCTCGTTGCCGGCATCGCCGCCCTGATCGTCGCCGTCGTCTTCCTCTTCGGCGGGATCATCAAGGACTCGTTCCAGACGACCTGCAACCGCGTCAAGCAGGGTTCGTCCACCACCGCAGCCACCTGCTAGCACGGTGAACACCGGTGTGGTGGGGCTGGTCCCCACCACACCGGTTCCGGCTTTCGGCACCAACTGACGATCTCGGGCGCCTCATCGACCCAACGTCCGACAGGGCGTCAGCCGCAGCACCGAGTGCACATCCAGGAAGCACCCATGCGGGAGCTGCTTCGCCTCCACACCCACCCTCGCGACGAGGCAGGTGGGTCCGCTGTCGAGTACGGCCTCCTCGTCGCGGGTGTGACGGCGCTGGTCGTCGCGGCCGTCTTCCTGCTGGGAGGTCTGGTCAAGGATCTCTTCCAGAGCACCTGCACCGACCTCAAGCAGGCGTCCTCCAGCGCGGCCGGCACCTGCTGAGCCTCCAGGTCGTGTCCGCACCGCTCTCGCCGGCCTACCGCGCCTGGCGCGCCAGCTCGCGTGCCAGACCGACTCGCTGCAGGACCGTCGGGTGTGACCCGAACCAGAACTGGCTCCACGCCGGCGGGTCGTCGTCACTGAGGGACCTGGCAGACAGCTTGACCTGCATCCGCTCGAAGCCTGCGTAGTCGCCCGTCAGCTCCAGCGACTCGCGATCCGCCCTGGCCTCCACCGCGCGACTGATGGTGTTCTCCACCGGGCTCGCGAGCAGTGAGCCCACGGTGGCCAAGGCGATCACCAGGGCCGCTGCCTCCGCCTGCCCTGGACCGGCGAGCCCGGTCCGGTCGAGAAGCCGGCGCCGCATCACCAGTCCGAGAAGGCCAGCTCCCAGCACCACCCCCGACGCACCCAGCACGGTGCCGAACAGCACGTCGTCGTTCTTCTCGTGCGCCAGCTCGTGCGCCACGACCACCAGCGTCTCGCGCTGGGGAACGTCGTCGACGAGGTTGTCGTAGAGCACCACCCGCCGCGTGCTGCCGAACCCCGAGACGTAGGCGTTCAGCGTCGTCGTACGGCGCGACGCGTCCGCTACCAGCACGTCGGAGACCTGGACCTGCTCGGCCGCGGCCAGGGCCAGGACCTTTGTGCGCAGCTCCCCGTCTGGAAGCGACTTGAACTCGTTGAAGAGTGGTTCCACGACCACCGGGTAGACCCAAGAGCCAGCCAGGGCCAGCACAGCACCGGCGCCTGCGACGGCGACGGGCCAGCGGCGGGGGAACCAGCGAGCACTCCCGACCACCAGCAACACCAACGTGCCGGTGAACACCCAACCCAGCAGCAGCCCTGTGCCCTGGTCACGCACCCACCCGGCAAGCGACTGCTCGGTGAGGCCGAACTCCAGGGCGTTGCGGCGTCGCAGCAGGTCGAAGGGAAGAGCCGCCAGCCCGGTCAGCACGAGCACGAGCAGCGTGGCCAACAGCGCCCGCACCCACCACCAGCCAGGCAGCCGGCGCGCCAGCCTGCCGCCCAGCGGTGTCAGGCCCAGCGCAAGCAGGACCAGGAGCGTCAGCGCGAGGCTCGCCCAGGCGAGGTGGCGCTGTGCCGAGGAGTACACCTCGGCACGCTCGAGCTGCTGGGCTGAGAACAGCTCGCTCCCCCGCACCGGCTGCAGCTCACCGCCCGGCACCCACTGCCACGGCACGTTGGCCCCGGCAAGCCCGAGGAACACCGCCAACCCCACGATCACCAGGCCGACGGAGAGGGTGCGAGAGGTCATCGGCCGGGTGCTCACGACGATCAGCCTGTCATGTCGGCAAGGCGCGCCAGGTCCGTGCGCCACCGCGCGACGAAGCCACGCTGGCTCATGCCCAGCACCACCCGGAAGGCCTCCTCAGCGGACGCGCCCGCGCTCACCTTGCGGTAGAAGCGCACGAGACGATCGGTGCCGTACTCGCGGCCGAAGAAGCGGCACGCGAGCCAGGCTTCCTCATACGTCGCCCCCAGACCCTCGGCGCTGGGTGACAGGTCCTCGCTGGTGGGCAGCCGCCGCGGCAACCCGTCCTTGCGGATCTGGTCCAGGACCTGGCGGGCGGCCACGGTGACCGGCACCCCGGCTCCGTCCAGGGCCACGTAGTCGGCGAACCCCTCGAGCAGCCAGGTCGGCATGGATGTGAACGGCGCGTCGGTGGCCACATGGGCCGCTTCGTGGCTCATCACGACCTGGGCGCCGCGCGGTCGGAGCTTGGTGTAGACCTCGGGGTTGACCAGGACCCGCACGGGTGCGCCCGAAGCGAGCGCTCCGTCAGCCGTGGTCGTGACGGCCGCGATCGCGTCGTACTGACCCTCCGGGGCGTCGATGGCGGCCTCCAGCTGCTCGCTGGAGCCGGGCACCTCGACGACGAGCGAGCCCTTCCAACGAGGCAGCACGCGACCGACCTGTCGCAGGGCACCGGTGACCAGACCGGGGTAGCGCCCTGCGGACGCACCGGACACGACGAGCAGGGACCGGCGCGTCCGGACGACGCTGAGCTGGTCGAGCAGCCACATGGGGCTACGCAGGTCCCCGCCGCCGAAGCCGGCGACGAGCACCTCGCTCGTGGTGGGCGCGAACACGACGCTGGTCTCCAGCCGGGCAGGCGACTGGTCGATGCCGCCGTAGGCGAACTCGAGCTCCACAGTGCCCCGCCAAGCGTCGAGAGGCAGGTCGGCCTGGTCCCCCTCGGTCAGTGGGGTGCCCTCGTCGACGTAGCGCATCGAGAGCTGGTCGATCCGCAGGGCCTGGGCGTTGTCGTGCACGTGGCCCAGGAGGCTGTCCGCGTCCGGAGCCGCCAGGGCGACGGCGTCCTGGCGGGTGCCGGACTCCAGCGCCGAGACCAGCCGGTCGAGACTCTCCTGCGCCTGCTGGGCGTGCGGCGCGGTGACGTCGGCAGGCGGCTTCGGTGGAGCGATGCTGACCTCACCACCGCACCCGGCTACGAGTGCGCCGACCAGGATGATGCCGAGCAGCCGCCGGATCAGGTGGTCTCGGGACGGCAGCCGGTCAGGGCCGCCCGGCCGAGGCGGCAGGGCGGCCCTGCGGAGACGGTCAGCCGGGTCGGACCGCACCGACGTACGGCATGTCGTGGAGGCCGGAGACCTGGACGCCCGACCCGGGATTGAGCGCGTTCACGACCTGGCCGTCGCCGACATAGATGCCGACGTGACTGATCGGGCTGTAGTAGAAGACGAGGTCACCGGGGCGGAGCTCACTCTCAGAGATGCGTCGACCCGAATTGTACTGCGCCTGCGAGTTGTGCGGCAGGCTGATCCCGGCCTGGGCGTAGGCCGCCATCGTGAGGCCGGAGCAGTCGAAGCTGTTGGGACCGGCGGCTCCCCACACGTAGGCCTTGCCGACCTGCGCCTTGGCGTACGCGACCGCCGGGCCACCGATGGCGGCGATCCGCTTCGCCTCGGCCTTCGCCTCGAGGTCGGCGAGCACCGAGGCGGCCTTGCCGAGCCGGCCGTCGGAGGCGCGGCTCTGCCCCCGAAGGTCCTTCTCGCGGCTCGCCAGCACCTTCATCCGCGTGCGGAGCCCGGCCTGGTCCCCGGTGAGCTCCCCGATCAGCTCGTTGGCGACGCGGAGCTGGTCAGCGTGCCAGACCTGCTCGCTGACCAACGTCACGTTGCTCAGCATCAGGCGCGACTCGGGGCTGAGCACCTGTGTCCGGGCGGCCGAGCCGGCGTGATCCTCCACGACGCTCTTCGCCACCTGCTCGCGCAACGAGGTCATCAGCTGCTGCTGACGTCGGAGCTGCGTGGCAACCCGCTTGTGCTGCTTGCGGGTCTGCTCGAGGGACCCACGGGTCTTGTCGTGGCGGGCCTCGGCGACCTCGGCCTTGCGGGCGAGTCGGTCGACCCGCGACTGGGCGCTGTCGAGGTCGTCGGCGGGTGCTGCCACCGCGGGGGCCGCCGTGGCGACCCCGAGAGCCATCATGGCCAGGGCGAGGGTGATGCTGGCAGTGGTGCGGGCGTTGTTGCGTTTGCGGCCGTCGGGCACGAGCGGTCGTCCTCTTTGTGTCTACGCCTACCAGGTGAGCTGACGGGTTCGGGCCCAAAGGACGCCCTACCGGCCACGCGGAACCACGCAGGTGCCACGTCGGCTGGATTCACCCCAGGAACGTTGGGTCCCCGGCTCCGGTTCGGGCCACACCCGAAACGGGCGACACGATCCAGACTCGGCGCGGCCCCTGAGCAAACCCGGTCGGTTCTGCTGGTCCAGGGGCCATCAGCCGCCAACACTAAGCAGATCCGCCGGCGGTTCACAAAACACAGGCGCCGCAGCGGCTGTGTTCTCCGACACGTCTGTGCAGGTCAGGGCCTCAGGCGGACTCGACCTCCGGGCCCGCGACGGGAGTGACCATCCGCAACGGGGGCACCAGACCCGACTGGGCCAACACGTCCAGGGCCTCCTGCTCGTCGCTGTCGAAGCTGAGCTCCGGAGGTGGTCCCAGCAGCACTGTCACCACGCAGTCGTGGCACGACAGGCCACGGACCAGGCAGGTGTCGCAGTCGATGCGAACGCTCATGTCGGCTCCTTCGATGACTCATGCGGGGAAGTGGTGCCACGACTCCAGCAGAGGGCACCGACAGTTCCGGTCCGGAGCACCGGCACGGCCGAGCCTGCCGGGTTTTGTCGGTGCGGCTGCCTAGCGTCATCCGCATGAGCAGGTGGGCCGCGCAGATGAGCTTCGACGAGCTGGGGCGCCCGCTGCGCGAGCTCACCTTCTGCGTCGTCGACCTCGAGACGACCGGTGCCTCGGTGCAGGGCGGCGCGATGATCACCGAGATCGGAGCCGTCAAGGTGCGCGCAGGGGTGGTCCTCGGTGAGTTCCAGACCTTGGTCAACCCGCACGCACAGATCCCGGCCTTCATCGCCGTGCTCACCGGCATCACCAACTCGATGGTGGCCTCCTCGCCGTCGATCGAGTCTGCGCTCCCCGCCTTCCTGGAGTTCGCGCAAGGCAGCGTGCTGGTCGCTCACAACGCTCCGTTCGACATCGGCTTCCTCAAGCACTTCGCTGCCCAGCAGGGCCGGCCGTGGCCCGGCTTCGAGGTGGTCGACACCGCCCGTCTCGCACGCCGCGTGATCACTCGCGACGACGCTCCCAACTGCAAGCTGAGCTCGCTGGCCGTGGTGTTCGGCTCCTCCACCACACCGAACCACCGGGCACTCTCTGACGCACGCGCCACCGTCGACGTGCTGCACGGACTCATGGAACGTCTCGGAGGTCTGGGCGTGCACACCCTGGAGGAGCTGCAGACCTACACCTCCCGGGTGAGCCCCACCGTGCGACGCAAGCGACACCTGGCCGAGCACCTGCCACATTCACCCGGCGTCTACCTGTTCCGCGACGATCAGGAGCGCGTGCTCTACATCGGCACGTCCCGAGACCTGCGCACCCGCGTCCGCTCCTACTTCACCGCTTCGGAGAGCCGCTCCCGGATGGGCGAGATGGTCAACCTGGCCACCTCGGTGACCGGCATCGAGTGTGCGACGCCCCTCGAGGCGCGGATCCGGGAGCTGCGACTGATCGCGGCCCACAAACCGCGCTACAACCGCCGCAGCCGGCACCCCGAGAAGGTGCACTGGCTCAAGCTGACGACCGAGCCCTGGCCGCGGCTCTCGCTGGTGCGCACCGTGGCCGAGGACGGTGCCGACTACCTCGGTCCGTTCGCGTCGCGACGCACGGCTGAGATGTGTCTTGCTGCGCTCCACGAGGCCTTCCCGATCCGCCAGTGCACCGACCGGCTGCCGATCACCCCGACCAAGTCGCCGTGCGTCCTCGCCGAGATGGGTCGCTGCCTCTCACCGTGCGACGGCAGTGTCTCGGTCGACGACTACGCGGAGCTGGTCGCGTCGGTCCGTGACAACCTGCTCCACCGTGCCGAGGAGGTGGTGAGCGCGCTCACCGTGCGGATGGACCGTCTCGCCGAGGACGAGCGCTTCGAGGAGGCTGCGGTGCATCGCGACCGGCTCTCCGCGTTCGTTCGTGCCGCGGCCCGCACTCAACGGCTGGGTTCGCTGTCCTCCTGCAGCGAGCTGGTCGCGGCGCGCAAGGAGGACGACCGTCGCTGGGCGGTGCACGTCGTCCGGCACGGGCGACTCGCCGCTGCCGGGGTGATCCCCGCTGAGGCCCATGCCGGACACTGGGTGACCCAGCTGCGCGAGTCGGCCGAGACCGTGAGCGGCGGTCCCGGCCCGGCGCCGGCCGCGAGCGCGGAGGAGTCCGAGCAGCTACTGCGCTGGCTCGAGCAACCCGGGGTCCGTCTCGTCCACGTCGACGGTGAGTGGACCTGTCCCGTGCGCGGAGCGACCCGCCACCTCGCCGTACACGACGCGGTCGAGCAGTCGCGTGCCTCGCTCGCACCCTTCGACGAGCGCCGCGCCCTGGCCACGGTGCACCAGCCCTGAGGCACGTTCAGCCTGCGGGCGGAACCGCGGGCCGCTCGCGATACCTTGACCCCATGATCACCGCCATCGTCTTCGTGAAGGCCGACGTCGCCCGCATCCCCGAGGTGGCGGAGTCGATCGCCGCCCTCGAGGGCGTCAGCGAGGTCTACAGCGTGACCGGCCAGATCGACCTGATCGCCCTGGTGCGGGTCAGCAACCACGATGACGTCGCCCGGGTGGTGGCCGACGCGCTCAACAAGGTCCCCGGCGTGCTGGAGACCGAGACTCATATTGCCTTCCGGACCTACTCCCAGCACGACCTGGAGTCGGCCTTCTCTCTCGGCCTGGACTGACGGGAACCCAAGATGTCCTTGCTGGACGCGATCGGGTGGTTCGGTTCCGCGCTCCTGATCTTCTCGGTGATGCAGGCACGCCTGCTGCGCTTCCGAGTGCTCAACCTGCTGGCCTGCATCGTGCTGACCGGCTTCAACGCCGCCCTCGGCATCTGGCCGATGGTGGCCATGAACGTCGCCCTCTGCCTGATCAACGCCTGGCACATCCGCAAGCTCGTCGGCACACGCCACGACCAGGCGTCCTACGACGTCATCGAGGTGAGCCCCGACGACGACTTCCTGCAACACGTGATGCGCGTCCACGGCACCGACATCCTGCGGTTCCAGCCCGACCTCGTCTGGGACCGGGCGGGAGCCGGTCGGGCCGCGTTCCTCGTCCTGCACGGGGACGAGACGGTAGGACTGGTGCTGGTGCGTGACGAGGGTGACGGCGTGGCTCGGGTGCAGCTCGACTACGTCACCCCGCGGTTCCGAGACTTCTCCCCCGGCGAGTTCGTCTGGCGACACAGCACGGTGCTGCGTGAGCGCGGCTTCACCCGGATCGTCACTCCGCCCGGGATGGTGGAGCCCTACTACGAGAAGCTGGGCTTCCGACCTGACCAGGCCACGGGCGCCTGGGCGCTCGAGCTCGGAGCCGAACCGCGCTAGCGGGTGGCAGTCACCCAACGCTCCAGCAAGGCTTGGGCGGCACCAGAGTCGACCGCCTCGGTCGCACGGCTCATCCCGGCGGCCAACCGCTCCTCGAGGGTGCCGGTCTCGGCCGCGTGCACGGCCAGCGCGGCGCCGGCGTTGAGCAGCACTGCGTCGCGGACCGGACCGCGGTCACCGGCGAGCAGCCGCCGCACGACGTCGGCGTTGTACGCCGCGTCCTGCCCGCGCAGTCCCTCGGCGGTGCCACGGGGGACGCCCAGGTCCGCCGGGTCGAGGCTGTGCTCGACGACCTCGCCGTTCGTGACGGCCCACAGGCTCGAGGTGGTGGTCGTGGTCAGCTCATCCAGTCCGTCGTCACCCCGGAACACCCAGGCATCGACGCCCCGGCGGGCGAAGACCCCCGCCATCACCGGTGCCATCCGGCGGTCTGCGCACCCGATGGCCTGAGCCTCCGGCCGTGCCGGGTTGGCGATCGGGCCCAGGAAGTTGAACGTCGTGCCCACGCCGAGCTCTCGTCGTGCGACGGCCGCGTACCGCAGCGCCGGATGGAAGGCGGCGGCGAAGCAGAAGGTGATCCCCACCTCGTCGGCCACCCGCCCGACCTCGGAGGCGGGCAGGTCCATCCGGATGCCGAGCGCCTCCAGCACGTCCGCGCTGCCTGACTTGGAGGAGGCCGATCGGTTGCCGTGCTTGACCACGGTCACGCCGGCCCCCGCCGCCACGATCGCGGCCATCGTGGAGATGTTGACCGAGAAGGAGCGGTCACCGCCGGTGCCCACCACGTCCAGCACCCGGCCGGGAACCGGCAGCGGCGTCGCGTGCCGGTACATCGCCTCGACCAGGCCCTCGACCTCGTCGATCGTCTCGCCCTTTGCGCGCAGGGCCACCGCGAAACCGGCGATCTGTGCGGACGTGGCCTCGCCGGCGAGCACCTCCCCCATCGCCCAGGCGGTCTGCTCCGAGCTGAGGTCCGTGCCGCTGATCAGCGCACCGAGGACCTCGGGCCAGGTGACGGAGCCCATCAGGCCCCCATCAGGCCTGGGCCGGGACCCGCGAGCGCAGCAGCCGGATGACGGCGTCGGCGAGCTCGATCGGGTCCAGGGGGTGCGAGACCGCCGCCTCTGCCCGCGACCAGGTGGCCAGCCAGTTGTCCTGGACGCGACCGGTCAAGACCAGCACCGGCGGGCACCGGTAGATCTCGTCCTTGAGCTGGCGGGCGATGCCGAGGCCACCCGCAGGGACCGCTTCGCCGTCCAGGATGGCCAGCGCGATGCCGCCGGCATCCATCTGCTGGATCACGACGGGCTCGGTGGCGACCTCGACGAACTCCAGCTCGGGGAGGTCGGGGTGCGGTCGTTTGCCGAGCGCCAGGATGACCTGCTCGCGGGTGTCGACGTCGTCGCTGTAGACGAGCACCTTCAGCCGGCTGGCGGGCTCGTTCGCTTGTGGGCTGCTCACCTTGGCGATGCTACCGGTTCGTCTCGGGCGTCCGGGACGCGGATTCGAGCCGTTCCAGGCGGTCGAGCCGACGGTCCTCCCTGCGTGCCTCCAGCTTCGAGGCACGCACCCACTGCACGAACAGCACGGCGAACAACACGATGCCGATCAGGTCACCCGAGCCCCAGAGGATGCCCCCAGCCAGGTGCTGGTCCGCCGCGGCGTCCGGCAGCCACGGCATCGTGGCGTGCAGCGAGGGGTACCAGTCACCGCCGATCAGCTCCTTCTGTCCCATGATCGTGACGCCCAGGAAGGCGTGGAACGGCAGCGTCATGAGCAACAGCAGCAGCCGGAACGGGTAGCTCACCCGACCCGGAACCGGGTCCACCCCCAGGATCGGTGTGAAGAACAGCGCTCCGACCACGACGAGGTGCACGTGCATGAACTCGTGCAACAGGTCCGAGGTGAGCGTCGCGTCGTACCAGCCGGTGAAGTAGAGGGCCCAGGGACTGATGACGTAGAGCGCGAAGGCCAGCGGGGCGAAGGTCAGCACCCGAGCGAACCGCGAGTGGAGCACGGCCAGCAACCAGCCGCGCGGCCGCGGTGGCAGGGTGCGCAGAGCCAGCGTGACCGGCGCCCCGAGCGCGCAGAACAACGGGACCGCCATCGACAGGATCATGTGCTGCACCATGTGCACGCTCAGCAGGGTCGTGTCGTACGCCGCGATGCCGGAGCTCGTGGCGAAGAAGAACGACCCCATGCCGCCCCCGACGAAGGCCAGGGTGCGGCTCCACGGCCACCGGTCACCACGGTCGCGGAGGCGCCACACGCCGAAGATGTATAGCCCGGTCGCCCACACGACCAGGACGAACAGCACGGGCGGGAGACCCCACTCGGTGAAGATCGCGGAGGGTGAGAACGGGGGCACCCACACAGGCTAGAACCAAGATCACGGCAAAACACCGGGGGTAGGGATGCCGTATGACCCGAGGGAGGCAATAATGTCCGCGTGGCGACTGCAACGGCTATCCCGGCATCCCGGCTTCACGGGCATCACGACCGTCCCAGCATGGTCAGCGTGGGCACGATCGTGTGGCTCTCGAGCGAGCTCATGTTCTTCGCCGCGCTGTTCGCGGCGTACTTCACGATCAGGGCGGTGAGCCCCGAGCTGTGGGCACAGGAGACGGAGAAGCTCAACGTCCCCTTCTCCACCGCGAACACGATCATCCTCGTGCTCTCCTCGGTCACCTGCCAGCTCGGCGTGTTCAAGGCCGAGGACGGGGTCGTCGGACGCACCGGCTCCCTGCTGCAGTTCAAGCTCTGGGGGCTGCGCGAGTGGTTCGTGCTCACCTACATCATGGGTGCGGTCTTCATCGGCGGTCAGGCCCTGGAGTACGCCGAGCTCATCCACGAGGGCGTCACGATCCCCTCTTCTGCCTACGGCACCGTGTTCTACCTTGCCACCGGCTTCCACGGCCTGCACGTGACGGGCGGGCTGGTCGCCTTCCTCTTCGTGCTCGGTCGCACCTTCATAGCCCGCAAGTTCACCCACGAGCAGGCAGTCACCGCCATCGTCGTGTCGTACTACTGGCACTTCGTGGACGTGGTGTGGATCGGCCTGTTCGCGACCGTGTACCTGATCAAGTAGCACTGACCCAAAGGACGCACTGGTGCGACTCACCTCGATCGTTCATCGGATGACCGGCCGTCTCTCGGCTCGCCGACGCAGCCGGATGGCAGCCCCGCTGGTGCTGCTCCTCGGCCTCCTCCTCACCGGAGGTCTCTACGCCGCTCTGACTCCCGCCACGGCGCAGACCAAGGGCGCCGACGAGGAGATGGTCGCCAAGGGACGCGCCCTGTTCCTGGTCGGCTGCGCGTCCTGCCACGGCAAGAACGCGGAGGGCATCCCCACCCAGGACGGCGGCCAGTACGGCCCCTCGCTGATCGGCGTGGGCGCCGCCGCCGTCGACTTCCAGGTCGGCACGGGTCGGATGCCGATGGCCCAGCCCGGCACCCAGGCACTGCGCAAGCCGCCCGTGTACACCGATGAGGAGACCGAGGCGCTGGCCGCCTTCGTCGCCTCGCTCGGCCCCGGTCCCGATGTCCCCCGTGAGTCGCAGTACGACGTCAGCGACGCCGAGAACGAGGACGTCGTCGCCGGTGGGGAGTTCTTCCGTACCAACTGCACCGCCTGCCACAACTTCGCCGGGACCGGTGGCGCCCTCCCGCGCGGACGCTTCGCCCCCACGCTCACCGGTGTCACCGAGAAGCACCTCTACGAGGCGATGCTCACGGGACCGCAGCAGATGCCGGTGTTCTCCGACGAGGTGCTCAGCCCCGAGGACAAGCGTCAGATCATCGCCTACCTGAAGAAGAACGAGGAGACGCCCAGCTACGGCGGCTTCTCGCTCGGCTCGCTCGGCCCGGTCTCGGAGGGCATGTTCGCGTGGCTGGTGGGCATCGGGAGCCTCGTCGGCGCCGCGGTGTGGATTGCCGCCAACTCCGCCCGATCCAGGAAGAAGACCCAGGCATGAGCGACACGCACGAGCTGTCCAAGGTCGAGACCGAGCCGATCCCGGACCCCGGGCTACCCGCGCACGAGCCACGGCCCACCGACGTCGACGAGGCGGCCGACAAGCGCGCGGAGCGACAGGTCGCGGTGCTGTTCGGCCTCTCGACCGTCTTCACGCTGCTGTTCTGCGTCTCCTACTTCGTCTTCGACATCGGCGACAACCCCAGCGTCGTCCTCGGCTACGGCGCCTCCAACGTCGCCCTGGGGTTCACCCTCGGGATGGCCCTGCTGCTGATCGGCATCGGCATCATCCAGTGGGCCCGCAAGCTGATGAGCGACCACGAGATCATCGAGTACCGGCACCCCGCGCGCTCCTCGGATGAGGACCGCGAGGAAGCCGTGGCGGTGCTCTCGACCGGCGCCGAGGAGTCCGGCATCGGCCGCCGGCCGCTGATCCGCAACTCCCTCCTCGGAGCGGTCGGTGCCCTCGGCCTCGTCGCGATCATCCCGCTGCGCGACCTAGGTCCCCTTCCCGGCGACAAGCTGTTCAAGACCGTCTGGAAGAAGGGCATGCGCGTCGTGCAGGACGTCGACGGCCTGCCGCTGCGTCCCGCTGACATCGAGATCGGGCAGCTGATCAACGCCGAGCCCGCGCTGTTCTTCGAGAAGAACGAAGAGGGCGAGCCCCTCGTCGAGGGCGTCGAGCTCCACGTCGAGAAGGCCAAGGCGGCCGTGATCGTCGTACGCATGCAGCCCGATGACATCGTGGCCCCTTCGGGTCGCGAGAACTGGGGTGTCGACGGGATCTTGTGCTTCTCCAAGATCTGCACGCACGTGGGCTGCCCGATCTCCCTGTGGGAGCAGCAGACCCATCACCTGTTGTGCCCCTGCCACCAGTCCACCTTCGACCTGGCCGACGGCGGGCGCGTGGTGTTCGGGCCCGCAGCCCGTGCGGTACCGCAGCTTCCGCTGGCTTTGGACGAAGAGGGTTACCTGGTAGCGACGAGCGACTTCACCGAGCCGGTTGGCCCGAGCTTCTGGGAACGAGGGTGATCTGAACGATGTCTGCCATTGCTTCCACCAACGGCAAGCGGGCCGCCAAGGCCCAGAAGCCCTCCAAGGCGGGCGCCGCCGCCACCTGGGCCGACGACCGGCTGGGTCTCGCCGGCCAGGCCAAGAAGAACCTCCGCAAGGTCTTCCCCGACCACTGGTCGTTCATGCTCGGCGAGATCGCCCTGTGGAGCTTCGTCGTACTGCTGCTCACAGGTGTCTTCCTGACTCTGTGGTTCCGGCCGAGCATGGTCGAGGTCGTCTACGACGGCTCCTACGACCAGCTGCGCGGCATCCACATGTCCGAGGCCTACGCCTCGACGCTGAACATCTCCTTCGACGTCCGGGGCGGGCTGCTGCTGCGGCAGATGCACCACTGGGCGGCCAACATCTTCGTCGCCTCGATGATGGTGCACCTGCTTCGTGTGTACTTCACCGGCGCGTTCCGCAAGCCCCGTGAGCTCAACTGGGTCGTCGGCTCCCTGCTGCTCCTCCTGGGCACCCTGGAGGGCTTCACCGGCTACTCGCTCCCCGACGACCTGCTCTCGGGCACCGGGATCCGGGCTGCGGACGGCTTCATGAAGTCGATGCCGGTCGTGGGCACCTACATGTCGTTCTTCCTCTTCGGTGGGGAGTTCCCGGGTGACTCGATCATCCCGAGGCTCTACACCGTGCACGTGCTGCTCATTCCCGGCATCCTGCTGGCCCTGATCGCCGCGCACATGCTGCTGCTCGTCTACCACAAGCACACGCAGTGGCCCGGGCCCGGTCGCACCGAGCAGAACGTGGTCGGCTTCCCGATGCTGCCGGTCTACATGGCCAAGGCGGGCGGCTTCTTCTTCATCGTCTTCGGCGTCTCGGCCCTCATGGGTGGCCTGATGACGATCAACCCCGTGTGGCGCTACGGGCCCTACAACCCGGCCGAGGTGACCGCCGGATCACAGCCCGACTGGTACATGGGTTGGCCCGACGGCGCGTTGCGGATCATGCCAGGCATCGAGACCTCTCTCTGGGGCTTCACGATCCCGTGGAACGTCTTCCTGCCGATCATCGTGCTGCCCGGACTGATGTTCACGATCCTGCTGATGCTGCCCTTCATCGAGGGCTGGATCACCCAGGACAAGCGTGAGCACCACCTCTTGCAGCGCCCGCGCAACGCTCCGACGCGTACGGCACTGATGGTCGCCCTGATGACCTTCTACGGCCTGATGTGGGCTGCCGGTGGCAACGACATCATCGCGATCGAGCTCAACCTGAGCATCAACCAGATCACGTACTTCATGCGTGCCGCGGTGTTCATCGGTCCGGTGATCGCGTTCATCATCGCGCGGCGCTGGTGCATCTCGTTGCAGCGTCACGACAACGAGAAGCTGCTGCACGGCTACGAGAGTGGTGTGATCATGCGCGACCCGCAGGGCGGCTACACCGAGAAGCACCTGCCGCTCCCGGCGGAACGCGCCTACACGCTCACCGCACGTGCCCGCGACGAGGTGTTCGTCCCGGAGTCGGAGACCGACGCCAACGGCGTGGCATCCCCGACGAGCCGCAAGGACAAGCTGCGCGCCAAGCTCTCCGCGTTCTGGTACGCCAGCAACGTGCAGAAGCCCACGCGAGGCGAGCTCGAGGACGCACACCACCACGCCGAGCTCGAGCAGGCGCACGACGCCCCGCTCGAGGGCCACTCGGCCGACGGTCACCAGTTCGACGGTCGCCACGAGGTGACCGGCGAGGAGATGAGCCGGCACTGATCAGCAGGTGAGGGGCCCGGGACCCCCGGGCCCCTCTTCCGTAGTCCGAATACTGGTCTTACCACTTGACCACTTGCCACCCCCGCTGCACCGTTGGCCCATGGTCTTGAAACCCGTTGCGCGCCGGTTGGTCCCCGACGAGGTGTTCGATCAGCTGCTCGGCGAGGTGGTCGACGGTGAGCTCGAGGCTGGCGACCCGCTGCCGAGCGAACGCCATCTGGCCGAGGTGCTCGGCGTCTCCCGACCCGCCGTGCGCGAGGCCCTCCAGCGTCTCTCCCAGGCGCGGGTGGTCGAGGTGCGTCACGGCGGCAGCACGACCGTGCGGGACTTCCGCCGGTACGCCGGACTGGACCTGCTCCCCCGCCTGCTCGTGCGCAACGGCGAGCTCGACCCGGCCGTCGGCACCAGCATCCTGCAGGCCCGCCAGGCGGTCGCCCCCGCGATCGCCGCCGCCGCGGCCCAGGCGGGCGGCCCGGGACACGCCGCCGAGCTCGCCGAGGCCCTCGCCGGCCTGGAGCGGGCAGGCGACTCCGAATCGCGTCAGCACGCCGCCCTGGCGTTCTGGGACGTGCTCGTCGACGCGGCCGACTCGATCGTCTTCCGCCTGATGTTCAACAGCCTCCGGCTCGCCTACGAGCCCGTGATCGCGGCTCTGGGCCCGGTCATGGAGGCCGAGGTGACCAACCTCGAGGCCTACCACCTCCTCGCGGACGCAGTCTCCGCCGGGGACCCCGGTGGCGCCCGCAGCGCCGCGGAGGACCTGCTCCGGCCCGCCACCGAGGCCCTCGGCCGCCTGATGACCCTGCTCGACGCGAGCAGTGAGGCCACCACCACCGAAGCCGACGAGCTCCACCACAAGTCCAGCTAGGAGCAACCGTGACCAGACCGACCCCGGAGATCGAGACGAAGGCCCGCCAACGACTGGCGGCGGACGAGCGCCGGCTGGACAGGGACCCTCACGAGAGGATCACGGGCGGGCGGCGTACGTCACAGTCCCTGGGACAGGCCTGGCGCGCGTTCTGGCGGCATCCCTCACCGTGGCTCATCGGATCGTTCCTGATCGGTTCGGTCGCCTACCGGGCAACCATCCACTCCTTCGACTGGACCGAGCTGATCGTGCCCGTCGCCCTGGTCGCGCTCTTCCCCGTCATCGAGTGGGTGATCCACGTCGTGATCCTGCACTGGCGACCACGCCGCGTGGCGGGCCTGCAGCTGGACTCGCTGCTCTCCCGCAAGCACCGCGCCCATCATGCCGACCCGCGAGTGCTGCCCCTCGTCTTCATCCCCTGGCAGGTGGAGCTCTGGCTGCTGCCGTCCTACGTCGCCCTGGCGCTGGTCGCCTTCCCCGGTTCGGCGGCCGGTGCGACCTTCCTGGTCGCGGTGAGCGCGCTGATGTTCAACTACGAGTGGGTGCACTACCTCGTGCACAGCGACTACCGCCCGCGCACCCGCGCCTTCCGGGCCGTCTGGCGCAACCACCGGCTGCACCACTACAAGAACGAGCACTACTGGTTCACGGTGACCTCCGCCGGCACTGCCGACCGCCTGCTGGGCACCTACCCGGCCGCCGGTGACGTGCAGACCTCCCCGACCGTGCGGCGGCTGCACGCCCGGGAGGATGGAGCCACCGCAACCACGGGGCCGCCGCGTGAGGTGTCTGCTCAGCCGAGAGCCGAGCCGGCCCGGTAGTCGGCGAAGGACAGGTTCCAGTCCCCGAATCCGTTGGTCAGCGTCATCGACCGGTCGGAGCCGCCGTACTCGATGACGTCGCCGATGTTGGTGTTGTTGTAGAGCCACTCCGCATTGGCGGTGCTCATCCCGGTGCAGCCGTGGCTGACGTTGGAACGCCCCTGCTGCCCCACCGACCAGGGTGCCGCGTGCACGAACTCCCCTGAGTAGGTCAGCCGCATGGCGTACTCGACGTCCTCGAGGTCGTAGCCGTCCGCGCTGTCGGGGTCGATCCCGATGGTTTCGGAGTTCATCCGCTTGTTGCGGAACTTCTCCACGATCACCTTCGTGCCCGAGCGCGTGGTGAACTTCGGCTGCTCGCCTGTCGTGATCGGGATCGTGCGGGCCAGGGTGCCGTTGCGGAACACACGCATCTTGTAGGACCGCATGTCGACCTTGCTCACCATCGCGTCACCGACGTGGAACGTCATCGAACGGTCCTCCTGGCCGAAGATGCCGCCGCCGGCGGAGACCCCACCGATGTCCGCGTTCACGGTGACGTCGGTGCCCGGGCGCCAGTAGGTGCGCGGACGCCAGTGCACCTCGTTGTCGTTGACCCAGTGGAACGCGCCCACCTGCGCAGGCTTGCTGACCACTTCCAGGTGGCGCTCGATCGAGGCCCGGTCGGTCACCGCGACGTCGAAGCGGATGATGACCGGCATTCCGACCCCGACGGTCTGGCCGTCGGTGGGCACGAAGCTCGGGTAGGTCTGCTCGTCCAGCGTCAACGCCCGGGTGCGGAAGCGTGACTCATGAGTGCGCTCGACGCCGGCGGTATCGACAGCGGTGCCGGTGACCAGGTACCGCGAGTCCGCCGTCAGCCTCGTCCTGGACACCCAGCGGGTCTTGTCCGCGGAGAGCCGACCCTTGACGATTGCGCCCTTGGGTCCGGTCACCTGGACCGCCTCGAAGTTGCCCTGCTTCACGGCGAGCCTCACCGTGCGCTCCACGTCCACCCCCTTGGCGCCGGGGCTGATGTTGCTGGTGATGCGGGCCGCGGACTCCTGTGGGGCCGCAGACGCGTCCCCCGCCGTCGCGCTGACGGGGTCGCCGGTCTCGGCAGAGCAGGCGGTGACCGCGAGCACCAGCGCGAGCCCGGCCAGGGGCAGGCGGAACGATCGAGTCCGAAGGGACATCAGGGAACTCCACAGATGGTCGTCAAGAGCAACTACCCGCTCAGGTTAACAACCTCCGGGATACGACACGCGCGAGTTCCACGTGTCCCTGCTCACCGGACAAGCCAGACGATCGGTGTGCTAGTGGGCGTGTTCGCCCCGGTAGTACTCGAAGACCAGCCCGCTGAGCGCGACGGCGCCCAGGACGCCGCCGATGATGACCATCCACCAGCCGACCGCCACACCGAGCGCCATCGTGGCCAGGCACAGCCCGCACCACAGCGGCCACCAGCTGTACGGCGGGAAGAACCCGAGCTCGCCGGCGCCGTCTGCGATCTCGGCTTCCTTGCGGTCCTCGGGTCGCGGCTCCATGCGCCGCGCGTGAAACCCGAGGTAGAAGGTGATCAGCGCAACCAGCAGGAACGTCATCACCAGCGCGGTGGTGCCGGTGTGGTCCCCGCTGATGAACCAGTAGGCAGGTGTGACCACCAGGAAGAAGGCGGTGCAGAGGCCGAAGACCCAGGTCTCGCTCTTCATCGGTTGGTGCCCTCTCCGCCGAGCGCATCGCGCCGGCCGTCCATGTCAGGGGCGTCAGAGACGCTGTCGTCGTCTCCCAGCCCGTTGTTGTCGGCGTACTCCAACGCAGCGATCTCGGGGTGGTGGAGGTCGAAGGCCGGTGACTCCGAGCGGATCCGCGGGATGGTGACGAAGTTGTGCCGCGGCGGCGGGCAGCTCGTCGCCCACTCCAGGGAGCGTCCCCAGCCCCACGGGTCGTCCACGGTGACCTCGGGCGTGCGGCTGGTCTTGTAGACGTTGTAGAGGAACGGCAGCGTCGAGAAGGCCAGCAGGAACGCCCCGATCGTCGAGACCTGGTTGAGCACGGTGAACCCGTCGGACTCGGCGTAGTCGGCGTAGCGCCGCGGCATGCCCTCCACACCCAGCCAGTGCTGGACCAGGAACGTGGTGTGGAACCCCACGAACAGCAGCCAGAAGTGGATCTTGCCGAGCCGCTCGTCGAGCATCTTGCCGGTCATCTTCGGCCACCAGAAGTAGAAGCCGGCGAACATCGCGAACACCACCGTGCCGAAGACCACGTAGTGGAAGTGCGCGACCACGAAGTAGGAGTCCGAGACGTGGAAGTCCAGCGGTGGCGAGGCGAGGATGACACCGGTGAGCCCGCCGAAGAGGAACGTGGTCAGGAAGCCGACCGACCAGAGCATGGGCGTGTCGAAGGATATGGACCCGCCCCACATCGTGCCTATCCAGTTGAAGAACTTCACCCCGGTCGGCACCGCGATCAGGAACGTCATCCCCGAGAAGAACGCAAGGTCGACAGCACCGGTCACGAACATGTGGTGCGCCCACACGGCGACCGAGAGCACCGCGATGCCGAGGGTCGCCGCGACCAGCCCGACGTAACCGAAGATGGGCTTGCGGCTGAACACCGGGAGGATCTCGGTGATGATGCCGAAGAACGGCAGCGCGATGATGTAGACCTCTGGGTGCCCGAAGAACCAGAACAGGTGCTGCCACAAGACAGCTCCGCCGTGCGCCGCATCGAAGGTGTGGGCACCTAGCTTGCGGTCGGCCTCGAGCGCCAGCAGTGCGGCCGCCAGGATCGGGAACACGATGATCGCGAGCAGGCTGGTGACGAGCGTGTTCCACACGAAGATCGGCATCCGGAACATGGTCATGCCGGGCGCGCGCATGCAGATGATCGTGGTGATGAAGTTGACCGAGCCCAGGATCGTGCCCAGACCCGCCAGCCACAGGCCCATGATCCACAGGTCGCCGCCGATGCCGGGCGACCGGATGGCGTTCGACAGCGGCGTGTAGGCGAACCACCCGAAGTCAGCAGCGCCCTCGGGGCTCAGGAAGCCCGAGACGGTGATCATGCTGCCGAACAGGTAGAACCAGTAGCTCAGCATGTTCAGCCGCGGGAACGCGACGTCGGGCGAACCGATCTGCAACGGCATCAGCACGTTGGCGAAGCCGAAGAACAGCGGCGTCGCGAACAGCAGCAGCATGATCGTGCCGTGCATCGTGAAGAGCTGGTTGTAGAGCTCCTCGTTGACCACCTGCTGGCCCGGGAAGGCCAGCTCGGAGCGGATCAGCAGCGCCATCACACCGGCGATGAGGAACCACACGAACGAGGTGGTCAGGTAGAGCTTGCCGATCAGCTTGTGGTCGGTCGTGGTGAGGATCCGCACCACCTGCTGCCCCAGAGTGGGCTTGGGTCCATCGACGCGTGCGCCCGTGGGGGCGTCGGAGACGGCGGTCACTCTTCTCCTCCGTTCTCAGCGGAATCAAGCCCCGCGGTGGTGTCGGCATCCGCGCCGCCCAGCGCCGGGCCGGTGTTGCCCTTCGACGCGAGCTCCTCGAGGTGGGCGTCGTAGGTCGCCTGGTCGACGACCTTGACGTTGAACAGCATGCGGGAGTGGTACACACCGCACAGCTCGGCACAGCGACCCTCGAAAGTGCCCTCGCGGGTGGGCGTGATGCCGAAGTGGTTGTCGCGTCCGGGAACGACGTCCATCTTGAACAGGAAGCCGGGCACCCAGAAGGAGTGGATGACGTCGGGTGAGGCCAGGTAGATCTGGACCCGCTTGTCCTTGACCAGCCACAGCGTGGGTCGGTCGGCGGTGGTGCCGCCCTCATAGACGACCTCCTCGCCGGCGACGGGCTCGTAACCCTCCGTGTCCTCGTCGTACCCGAGGTTGTAGTTGAAGGTCCACGACCACTGTTGCCCGACGACGGTGATCGTCTCGTCGGGGTTGTCGTTGTCGTGGAGCACCTTCTCCTGGGTGTCCAGGGTGAAGTAGAAGAAGACGATCACCATCATGATCGGGGCGATCGTGTAGAAGATCTCGATCGGCAGGTTGTAGCGCGTCTGCACGGGGATCTCGGTGTCACTGCGCCTGCGGTAGCGCACCGATGCGTAGAAGATCAGCCCCCACACGATCACGCCCGTGATCATCGCGGCGAGCCAGGACCACATCCACAGGTCCTGGACGAAGGGGGCCTCCTTCGTGGACGCCACCGGCATGGCGAGACGCTTGATCTCGCCTTCCTGTTCGGCCGAGCAGCCGCTGAGGACCAGCAGCGCTCCGGCCATCAGGGCTGCCAACGCCGGGCGGCGGAAGCGCAAGGGATGCTCCAGACTCACGGACGAGCCCTTTCGTAAGCAGACACGGACTTCTGACCAGTTACGGACAAGGGAACCCTACTACTCACGCGCCCTCCAGCCAGCGGCAGGGCGCGGGTAGATTTTCGGTTGTGAGTCACGCCGACGCTCCTGCCTCCGAGGCCTACTTCGACCACGCATCCGGCCAGCCGCTCCACCCCGCGGCCCGGGAGGTGCTGCGGCAGGCGCTCGAGCGGGGGTTCGCTGACCCTCGTCGTCTGCATCGTCCCGCTCGCGAGGCGCGCCTCATGCTGGACAACGCGCGGGCCGTGGTGGCCGAGTCGTTCGGCGTTCGACCCGACGAGGTGACGTTCACCCCCAGCGGCACGCACGCCGTCCATCTGGGCGTTTTGGGGCTCCTGGCAGGCAGCTCTCGTCGCGGCAACGTCCTGCTGGGCTCCAGCGTGGAACACTCCGCCGTCCTGCAGGCCGGCGCCTGGCACCGCGCGCGGGGTGGCGCCTTCAGCACCGTGGCCGTTGACCGCGAGGGCCGGGTCGCCGGCGCGCCGCTGACCGGAGACCTGGCAGGTGCGGCGCCCGCAGTGGTTGCGATCCAGGCCGCCAATCCCGAGGTCGGCGTGGTCCAGCCGGTGGCCGAGATGGCCGCCGCGATGCCGGGCGTGCCGTTCTTCGTGGACGCCTGCGCCTCTGCAGGACGCCAGCCACTTCCAGACGGATGGGCGGCTGCCGCGGCCTCGGCCCACAAGTGGGGTGGCCCAGCGGGCGTCGGGGTGCTGCTCGTGCGCCGTGCGGCACGCTGGCGCAACCCGTTCCCGGGCGACGACCGGGTCGACGACCGTGCCACGGGTTTCGAGAACGTCCCCGCTGCGCTGGCCGCCGCCGCGGCGCTGCGGGCGAGTCTCGAGGAGCACGACGGGCCCGATGGGCTCGGTGCCCGGCACAGCGCCATGACCTCCCGGTTGGCCGCCGCGGTCGCCACGATCCCGGACACCGAGGTCTTCCTCGCCACAGGTGCCCGTCTCCCCCACCTCGTGGCCTTCTCGTGCCTCTACGTCGATGGCGAGACGTTGGTCTCCGAGCTCGACCGCCTCGGTTTCGCCGTGGCGAGCGGGTCGGCCTGCACGGCGAGCTCCCTCGAGCCGAGCCATGTGCTGTCGGCCATGGGTGCGCTCACGCACGGAAACGTGCGCGTCTCCCTCGGGCGCGAAACCACCGACGAGGAGGTACACCGCCTCGCCGATGTCCTGCCCGGACTGGTGCGCCGGCTGCGCTCCGAAGCTGGAGCGCCGGCATGAGCACGCCGCCCAGGGAGCTCGACTGCCGCGGGCTGCCCTGTCCCCGACCGATCATCGAGCTCGCCAAGGCGTTCACGGACCTGGCGATCGGTGCGACCGTCCTGGTCGTCGCCGACGACCCTGCGGCCGGGGTGGACGTGCAGGCCTGGTGCCGCATGCGCGGTCAGGAGTACGCCGGCGTCGGGGAAGCCCTCGACGGCACGCCGACCTACCTGGTGCGCCGCGTCAGCTGAGGCCCAGGTGCGGCCGCACATCGGCCGCCGCGGCTTCCCCGTACGCGCCGGCCAGCCGCTCGAGGAACTGCGCGTGGGTGAAGGAGTACTCCTGGGTGCCCACCTGCTCGACGACGTACGCCGCCAGCACGCAGCCGACCTGCGCGGCCCGCTCGTGGGGCAGCTGCCACTCCAGCGCCGCGAGGAAACCCGACCGGAACGCGTCACCGACACCCGTGGGTTCGACCGCGGTGACACCGGGAACCGCCGGGACCTCGATCGTCTCCTGCCCGACACCGACGATCCGCACCCCGGCAGGCCCCAGGGTGATCACCTGGGTACCGACCCGCTCCAGGACCTCGGCGGACGACCATCCGGTCTTCGACTCGATCAGGTGCGACTCGTACTCGTTGGAGAACAGGTAGGCCGCGCCATCGATCAGCTCCCGGATCATCTCTCCCTCACCGAAGGCGAGCTGCTGGCTGGGATCGGCCACGAACGGGTACCCGCGCTGGCGGCACTCCTGGGTGTGGCGCACCATTCCCTGCGGGTCGTCAGGACCGATGAGCACGAACGTCGGGGCGCCCACCCGACCAGCGATCGGGCCGAGCTCGATCATCCGGGCCTCGCTCATCGCCCCGGGATAGAAGCTGGCGAACTGCGCCATGGTGGCATCGGTGGTGCAGACGAACCGTGCGGTGTGCAGGTCCTGCGAGATGTGCACCGAGTCGCAGTCGACCCCGTGCCGTTCGAGCCAGGAGCGATAGTCGGCGAAGTCCTCGCCGGCTGCGCCGACCAGCACCGGGCGAAGGCCCAGCCGCGCGAGACCGAAGGCGATGTTGCCCGCACAGCCGCCCCGTCGGATCTCGAGGTCCTCGACCAAGAACGACACCGAGAGCTTGTCGAGCTGGTCGACGACGAGCGAGTCGGCGAACTTGCCGCCGAAGGTCATCAGGTGGTCGGTGGCGATCGAACCGGCGATCAGCAGTGACATGTGGGTCCTCGGTTGTTGCGACCGGGTGAAACTTCAGGGCAGGTGGCACACTACCGATCGGTAGAAATAGGAGTACCCATTGGTAGCCCCTAACGTCGCGGACATGAGCTACGAACGCCTCGTGTACCAGGACCAGGACACCGCCGACCAGATGCACGAAGACTGCACCGCCTGCGGCAGCAGGATCACACTCCCGAAGCGGGCGATCGACAACGCCGCGCTCACGATGCCGGCCCCGTCGCTGACCTTCGAGAAGCTCCCGCGCGAGACCGCCAAGCCCGAGATCGAGGTGAGCGAGGCTGCGGCCCACCTGGCGTCGCGCCTGCACCTGCACCTCGACTGACCTTCCGCGAACACGCAAAGTGGCGGTGCCCCAGAGGGGCACCGCCACTTCTGCGTTCAGCGGTGTGCGGCCCGATCGGCCGAGCGACGGCTCAGTGGAAAGAGTCGCCGCAGGCGCACGAGCCGCCGGCGTTGGGGTTGTCGATGGTGAATCCCTGCTTCTCGATCGAGTCCACGAAGTCGATCGTGGCTCCGTTGAGGTAGGGGACGCTCATCCGGTCCACGACCACGGCGACGCCGTCGAAGTCGGTGACCAGGTCGCCGTCGAGGTTGCGCTCGTCGAAGAAGAGCTGGTAGCGCAGACCGGAGCAGCCACCGGGCTGCACGGCGATGCGCAGCTGGAGGTCGTCACGACCTTCCTGCGCCAGCAGGCTCTTGACCTTCGAGGAGGCGGTCTCGGTGACGTTGATGCCGTCGGTGCGGATCTCCTGGGCGGTGTCGACCTGCTCGGTCATGGGGTCTCCAGAGGGTTCTCGGGTGCTCTTCCTACTCTTCCAATGGTTGCACAGGTTCGGTTATTCCACGCATCCGTGGCCGCGGGTCTCGCCCCTCGGGGACCCGTCAGCGAGACCAGGTCCGGGCCGTTCGGGCAGCCAGCTCCGCCAGCGCCGCACCCGGGTCGCCCAGGGCCCGCTCCTCACCCACCAGGTCGACGAGGGAGTAGGCCGACTCGACCCCCAGTGCCCGCATCTCGCGCGAGCCGACGAGCACCTGCCCGGCGAGGGCGATGCACGGGACGAGATGGCGGGCGGCCACCTCGGCGACGCCGTACGGCACCTTGCCGGAGCGCGAGGAGAAGTCGAACGCCCCCTCCCCCGTGACCACCAGGTCGGAGCCCTGCACGCTCGCCGCCAGGCCCACGGCCTCTGCCACCACGCTCACCCCCGGCTCACGGGACGCACCGAGCAGCATCAGTGCGAACCCCAGACCCCCTGCGGCTCCGGCGCCCTTCTGGGCAGCGAGCTTGCGGTCGGTGACCTCGGCGAAGCGCTGGAGCCAACCGTCGACCGTGACCAGCCGCTCCTCGGTGACGCCCTTCTGGGGACCGTAGATCTTCGTGGCCCCGTTGATGCCCAGCAGCGGGTTGTCGACATCACTGGCCAGGACGAGCCGGACGCCGGCGAGTCGGTCGCGCGCAGGCCCGAGGTCAACGGCCTCGAGGTCTGCAAGACCCACCGGACCCGTATCCAGTGCCCCTCCGGTGGCGGTGGCACCCAGAGCCGCCAGCATTCCGCCCCCGGCGTCGTTGACGGCGGTTCCCCCCAGGCCCAGGACGATCTCGGTGGCGCCACCCGAGACAGCTTCGGCGAGCAGCTCGCCGAGACCGAAGCTGGTGGCCTGCTCCGGCTGCCGGCGGTGCGGCTCAGTCAGGTGCAGGCCCACCGCCTGGGCGCTCTCGAGGTAGGCGGTGTCCCCCACGCGCAGCATCGTCACCGGGGTGGGCGTGCCGTACGGGTCGGCCACGGTGCCCGCTTGGAGGTCTCCCCCCAGGGCGGCGTGCAGTACGTCGACGAACCCGGGACCGCCGTCCGACATGGGCACCTCGACCGTCTCGTCGCCCGGGGAGCGCGACCGCCATCCAGCGGCCATCGCGGCGGCGGCCTCGGGCGCCGTGAGGGTGCCGGCGAACTTGTCGGGGGCGAAGACGACGCGCATGGGCTCATCCTGCCGTGTCCGCCTCCCTGGCTGATGAAAGACTTCGGCCATGTCGACCGTCGAGCTCCCGTTGCTGCCCCTGGGTCGAGGCACCGACCGTTCCTCCGAGCGTGGCGTGGAGTGTCCCGGAGACCTCCCCGCGGCCTCCGACCCCGACCTGGTCGCCCGTGCCCGACGGGCCAAGGAGGAGCTCGGCGACAAGGTCTTCATCCTCGGCCACCACTACCAGCGCGACGAGGTCATCGAGTTCGCCGACGTCACTGGCGACTCCTTCAAGCTCGCGCGTGACGCTGCCGCCCGCCCTGAGGCCGAGTACATCGTCTTCTGCGGGGTGCACTTCATGGCCGAGTCGGCCGACATCCTCACCGCGCCCACGCAGAAGGTGGTCCTGCCCGACCTCGCAGCGGGCTGTTCCATGGCCGACATGGCCCGCCTGGCCCAGGTGGAGGACACGTGGGACGCACTCGACGACGCTGGCGTGGCGGACCAGGTCGTGCCGATCACCTACATGAACTCCTCAGCGGACATCAAGGCGTTCTGCGGTCGACACGGCGGCGCTGTGTGCACCTCGTCCAACGCGCGCGCCGCGCTCGAGTGGGGCTTCGAGCAGCTGGGGCCGGAGACCAAGGTCCTGTTCCTGCCCGACCAGCACCTAGGACGCAACACGGCTGTGCTCGAGCTCGGCCTCGCCCTCGAGGACTGCGTGGTCTGGAACCCGCTTCTCCCCGGCGGCGGCCTGAGCGCGGAGGAGCTCCAGCGCGCCCGGGTCATCTTGTGGAAGGGACACTGCTCGGTGCACGGCCGGTTCTCCGAGTCGGTCGTCGACGAGCTCCGGGCGACCATCCCGGAGGTGCAGATCCTCGTCCACCCCGAGTGCCGGCACGAGGTCGTCCTGAAGGCCGATCTCGTCGGTTCCACTGAGTTCATCATCAAGACCGTCGAGGCGGCTCCCGCCGGGTCGACGTGGGCGATCGGCACCGAGCTCAACCTGGTCAAGCGTCTGCGCGACGCTCACCCGGACCAGACGATCATGTTCCTGGACCGCACCGTGTGCTACTGCTCGACCATGAACCGGATCGACCTCCCGCACCTGGTGTGGGCGCTGGAGTCGCTCGTCTCCGGCAACGTGGTCAACCTCATCGAGGTCGACGCGGAGACCGAGCACTGGGCGCAGGTCGCCCTGCAGCGGATGCTCGACCTGCCCGGCAAGTCACACAGGGACTGAGACACCAGAGTCAGGTTCTGCGGCCTCGAGCGGCACCCGGACCCGGACCAGCGCGCCTCCCTCGGGTGCTTCCTCCAGCGAGATGGAGCCCCCGTGCGCGTCGACGAGGCGCCGGCACACGGCGAGCCCGAGGCCGATGCCCGGCTTGCGTCGGTCACCGCGAGTCAGCAGCCCGAAGAGCCGCTCCCGGTCCTCGACGGGGACTCCCGGTCCGTTGTCGGCCACCTCGAGGCTCCAACCCTGGCCGTCGACCGACGCCGAGATCCGGATGGTCGGCTCGAGCTCGTCACCGGCGAACTTCACCGCGTTGGAGATCAGGTTCTGCAGCACCATGCGCAGGTGGCTGGGATCACCGGTCACCACCGGGAGGTCGGCGACCAGGAACGTGACTCCCCCGAGCTCCTCGGCGAGGTCCTCACGGACCGTGCCGACCAACGTCATCAGGTCGACGTCGCCGTGCCGGGGAACTCCGCCCACCGAGGCGAAGACGAGCATGTCACCGATGAGCTGGTCCATCCGCTGGATGCTCCGGAGCGCTCGATCCAGCAACCAGACCTGATCGGCCTCGGTGTCCTGGAGCTCGTGCTGCAGCATGCCCAGCGAGATACTGAGCCCGGTCACTGGACCGCGTAGGTCGTGCGCGACCTGCCCCGCGAACATGCCCAGCATCTCGTTGGAGCGCTGCAGCTCGTTGCGGGTCAGGGTCAGGTCGGTCACGACCTCCTCCAGCTCGCGGGTCCGCACCCGGAGCTCGAGCAGGTCCACCACGCGGCGCGCCACACGCTCGAGGTTCTCCCCCAGCGCCGCCGAGACCTCCCGTGGCGAGTCGTCGAGCACGCTCAGCGCTCCGATCACCACACCTCCGGGCGTCCGGAGCTGGTGCGCGGCGTAGAAGCGGAACGCGGCACGCTCGCCGGTGACGAAGGGGTTGTCCCGCCACCGCGGGTCCTTGGACAGGTCGGAGACCTGCACCGGTTGGTCCAGGTACAGGATCTGGTGGCACATGGAGGCCCCGGGACCGGCTGTGGTGAAGTCGAAACCGACCGATGCCACGGTCTTCGGGCCGCCGGTCTGGATCAGGTCCACCACGGCGACGCGGGTACCCCCCACCTCGGCGGCAAGGTGCGCCAGGTCGTCGAGCTCGGGCTGGGGTGGACCGAGCGCTTCGTGGCGAGCGATCTCGCGCTCGCGCTCGGTGTCTGAGCCCGCCGTCATCCTGGTGCCGTCCTCCTCTACGCCCGTTCCTCCGGTGCACGCCACGGCGCCGGACCGCTCAGGCTTGGATCCCCCAGATCGGCATCCAGCGGCTCGTGTCCGGCTCTATCGGCAGGTCGGACCCCAGTGCGTCCCTGATCTGGCGCTCCTTCAGGGTGTCACGGACCGTGGGTCCCGTGGGGCAGAAGGGATAGAAGGTGCCCTGCTTGTACAGGTAGACGACGAACGCCGGGATGTCCGTGGCGTCACGGAAGCCCACCGTCGAGCACAGCAGACCGGGACCGAGGCCCTGTGCCTCGAGGGCCGAGTTGACCGCGTGCAGGTCCGTGACGAGGGCGGGTACGTCGGGCGGGTCCGTGCTGACGGTCAGCCAGGTGTAGCCGTACTCGTCGACGCGGCTGCGGGTGGACGGTCCGCCGGCTACCTCGACCAGCGCGGCCGCGTCCTGCTGCGAGACATCGGCGGCCTGCCCCTCGGCCGCCCGGAAGCAGACCGAACCCGAGCCGGTCGGCCCGAGCCCGAGGGACGCCTCCAGGGTGAGGGCCGCCGAGGGCAGCGAGAACAGCGCGTCCAGGTTGGCCTGCCGCGGCTGCGAGTGGCCGCGCAGCACGTCCCAGAAACCCACGCCTACCGGGCCACTAGATCGGCCGGCCGAGGCTCGCCGCGATCTTCGCGAGCTGGTCCAGACGCTGCTCCAACGGCGGGTGTGTCGCCGTCAGCGTGCCCACCGACAGGCCTCGTACGGCGGGGGCGATGAAGAAGGCGTTCATCGGCTGGGCGGCGCGCAGGTCACGCTCCGGGACGGTGTCCATCTGACCGCTGATCTTCGTCAGCGCCGAGGCGAGGGCGGTGGGTCGCATGGTCAAGTAGGCGCCGGCCCGGTCCGCCGCCAGCTCGCGGTAGCGCGAGAGCAGCCGGAGCAGCAGGAAGCTGATGGCATAGACGAGCAGGCTGACCAGCAGCACTGCGAAGAAACCGATCGCGCCGCCCGCGTTGTTTCCACGCGAGCGTCCGAAGACGCCGAACTGGGCTCCCCTGGTCAGCATTCCCGCCAGGATCCCCGCCGAGGACGCCACGGTCATCACGAGCACGTCGCGGTGGGCGACGTGCGACAGCTCGTGTGCCAGCACCGCCTCGAGCTCCTCGGCGTTCAGCGTGCGCAGGATGCCCGTGGTGACGCAGACGGCGGAGTGGCTCGGTGAGCGTCCGGTCGCGAAGGCGTTGGGCAGATCGGTGTCGGCGATCGCCACTCGTGGCTTGGGCATGTCAGCCATCGCGCACAGCCGGTCGATCATCCCGTGGAGCTCGGGTGCCTCCTCCGGGCTGACCACCCGTGCACGCATCGCCCGAAGCGCGGTGCGGTCGGAGGTCCACCACTGGAAGACCGCCACCCCGATGCCGGCCAGGCCGATCAGTACGGCGTAGCTCGGGAAGGCATACATGAGTCCGACCACGAGCGTCACGAACAGCCCGCCGAGCAGGAACATGACTGTGGTCATCCGGAGGGTCAGTCCGGAGTCGGGAACGAAGCGCGTGCGAGCCATGGCAGTCCCCGGTCAGCCGGGGATGAGCCCGTCGCCCTCGAGCAGGTGCCGGACCTCGTCGATGGTGGAGTCAGACGGAGGAAGGATCAGGTCGGAGTCCTCGAGGGAGTCGTCGGCGAGCGCCGTTCCGGCCTGGCGCACGCCATCGAGAAGGGCGCCGAGCTTCTCGGCGAACGAGGCCTCGTCGCCCGCCGCCACCGCGGCCTCCACCGCGGCGTCGAGCTCGTTGAGCCGCTCGATCTGGTCGCCCGGGACCTCCAGCTGACCTTCGCCGAGGATGCGCACGATCATGACTGCTGTCCCTTCTCGGCCGCGGCGGACTCGTCCTCGGGCTGTGCCGGGGCCGCCTCCACGGCGGGGGTCTCGGCCGCGGCGTCCAGGGCTCCCGGAGCACCGCCCTTGAGCGCTGCGAGCTCGGCCTCCACGTCGGACTGGGAGCTCATCGACTCCAGCTCGCGGCTGATGTCGTCACCTCGGTTGATGGAGCTCGCGTCGTCGAGCGCTCCGGAGGAGATCAGCTCGTCGATGGCGCCCGCGCGAGCCTGCATCTGCTGCGTCTTGTCCTCGGCTCGCTGGAGGGCCATGCCCACGTCACCCATCTCCTCGGAGATGCCGGAGAACGCCTCGTTGATGCGGGTCTGCGCCTCGGCCGCGGTGTAGGTGGCCTTCACCGTCTCCTTGCGGGTGCGGAACGACTCCACCTTCGCCTGCAGCCGCTGGGAGGCAAGCGTCAGCTTCTCCTCCTCGCCCTGGAGCTGGGCGTGCTGCGCCTGGAGGTCACCGATCTGGGAAGTGAGGGCGGACTTGCGGGTCAACGCCTCACGGGCGAGGTCCTCGCGGCCCATGCCCAGGGCCTTCTGCGCCTGATCGGTGAGCTTGTCCGACTGCGACTGGAGCTGGTTGACCTGGAGCTCGACCCGTTTGCGGCTGGTCGCCACGTCGGCGACCCCGCGCCTGACCTTGGTCAGCATGTCCAGCTGACGCTGGTAGCTGTAGTCCAGGGTCTCGCGCGGATCCTCCGCAGAGTCGAGAGCCTTGTTCGCCTTGGCCCGGAAGATCATGCTGATGCGCTTCATCATGCTCATGACGCTCAACTTACCCGGCACCGCCCAGACGAACGAGACCCCCGGGGACACCTCCGGGCGCGTCGCCCGTGCCGGGTAGGCTGGCAGTCGTTCCCGATCCCCCCGCAGCAGCCCCGGAAGGCCCCGTGTTCCGTCGTACCGGCAAGACCGAGACCGTCGCACCCACCACCGTCGAGCCCAAGGGGCCCGGCGCCAAGGGTCGCCCCACGCCCACGCGTCGGGAGGCCGAGGCCGCCCGGCGCGAACGGGCCAAGGTCGGCAAGGACAAGAAGGCGGCCGCGAAGCTGCTGCGCGAGCGCCGCGCGCAGAACAACGCCAAGATGCGCCAGGGGATGCGCAGCGGTGACGAGCGCTACCTCCCGGCCCGGGACCAGGGGCCGGTGAAGAAGTTCATCCGCAACTTCGTCGACGCTCGCATCTCGATCGCGGAGTTTCTGCTGCCCCTGCTCGTCGTGATCATGGCGCTGCAGTACTCCGGCAACGACCGGCTGCTCGCCTTCAGCAACGCCCTGTGGACCACCACGATCCTGGTGGTCGCCGTCGACACGATCTGGCTGATCAGCCGGCTCAAGCGCGCGCTCCGCAAGGCCTTCCCGGACGAGCCCCTGCGTGGGGTGACGTTCTACTCCGTGCTGCGCATCCTGCAGCTGCGCTGGCTTCGGATGCCCAAGGCTCAGGTGAAGGTCGGCGGCGCACCCCGCTGACCGGCGGTCAGCCGGCCTCGAGCGACATCGGGCCGTAGACCTCGCGCTCACCCTCGAACAGGGTCACCGAGGAGACACCGTCCTCGGACAGGTCGGGGTAGGCCTCCCCCAGCCAGCTCTCCGCGTCGCTTCGCGTCGGGAACTCGGTGCGGTCGGCATCGATGACCTGGCCGTCCGCGTCGAGCAGCTGCCACCACCACGGCACCTGGTCCTGGCGTCGGACCGACGTGCCGAACGTGGGCTCCGGTGTGTTGGTCACAGGTGACCCCTCTCCTCGATGGTCGTACGCCGGCTCCGGCGCTCAGGACTCACGGACGTCGGTCTCGACGAACGGTGGCTTGGTGACGACGAAGACCTCGGCCCGGCCCCGGACGTCCACGGTGACCTCGGCGCCGAGCTGGATCTGGGAGTTGACCAGGGCCAGCGCGATGCCCTTGCGCAGCGTCGGGGAGAACGTGCCGGAGGTGATGTGACCGACGGGCATGTCCTGGGTTACCCGGACGCTCATCCCCGGCCGGGGGATCCCGCGTCCCTGCGCCACGAGGCCGCGCAGTGTCACCCGGGCCCCTGCCTCCTTCTCCGCCGCCAAGGCTTCCTTGCCCCAGAACTCCGGCTTGGACCAGCCGACGGCCCATCCCAGGCGCGCCTGGACCGGGGTGACGTCGAGGCTGATGTCCTGGCCGTGGAGGGGGTAGCCCATCTCCAGCCGCAGTGTGTCCCGGGCGCCCAGGCCGCACGGCAGGATCCCGTGCTCCGACCCCGCGCTCATCAGCGCGTCCCACAGCTGCGGCGCGACCGCGTTGTCAGCGATCAGCTCGTAGCCGCGCTCGCCGGTGTATCCGGTGCGGCACACCACGACCTCGTGGTCACCGAACGGTGCCACCGCGAAGGACATGTAGTCATGACCGACGGGCAGGCCGACCTCGCGCAGCACCGCGTCCGAGCGGGCGCCCTGGACCGCGAGCACGGCGTGCGTCCGATGCTGGTCGGTGACCGTGAGCCCATCGGGACAAGTGGCCTCCAGACGGCGTTGGATCTCCGCGGAGTTCGCGGCGTTGGGCACCAGCAGGACGTCGTCCTCGGCCCGGACGTAGGCGATCAGGTCGTCCACCACCCCGCCGCCCTCGTCGCAGACCAGGGTGTACTGCGCCTTGCCCGGAGCGATCCTGCGCAGGTCGTTGGTCAGGCAGGTGTTGAGGTGGTCCACAGCTCCCTCACCCGTCACGGCGATCTTGCCGAGGTGACTGACGTCGAACACGCCCACGCCAGCACGCACCGCCGCGTGCTCCTTGAGCACCCCCGAGTACTCCAGCGGCATCTCCCAACCACCGAACTCGGCGAACTTCGCCCCTGAGGCGACGTGACGGTCGTGGAGCGGCGACTGGATGAGGGACATGGCTGAGAAGTTACCGCAGGGCTCGCCACCCCCTCGCGCCCCGCACGCTCGAAGGGCTGGGCCTAGCATGACCCCTCGTGACGACCTACACGCTGCGCAAGGGGAGCCCCGCCAGGACCCGCACCGACCTCGTGGTGATCGGGGTGGCCCGCACCGGGAAGGGAGAGCTCGAGGCCTGCACCGGGTCCGAGGAGGTGGCTGCCGAGTACGGCCGCAGGTTCCGACCGATGCTGACCTCGATGGGCTTCCGGGGCGAACCCGGTGAGACCCTGCGCGTCCCCACCGGCGGCGTCCTGAAGGCGAACCAGCTCCTCGTTGTCGGCCTCGGATCCGCGGAGAAGCTGACGCTCGAGGGCGTCCGTCGTGCAGCCGGTGTGGCGGCGCGACACACCGGCAACGCCGCCTCCGTGGCGCTGGCGCTGCCCGCGCACGACGCCGCGCACGTGCGCGCGGTGGCCGACGGCTTGATCTCAGGCAGCTACTCCTACCGCGGGCACAAGTCCGGCTCGGACGACAGCGGACCCGCCGACGTGTCGATCCTCAGCGACGTCGCGCGTCGCCAGGACGCAGTGGCTGCGCTGGAGACGGCGCGGGTGGTCGGCGACCTGGTGAACCGTGCGCGGGACTGGGTCAACGCACCTCCGAACACCCTGACGCCGCAGATGTTCGCCGACCAGGTCGAGGCACTCGGCCATGAGCTCAAGGGTCGGGCGCGCAAGCCGAAGGTCCACATCGAGGTGTTGGGCACCGACGAGCTCGAGAAGCTCCAGTGCGGCGGCATCCTCGGCGTCGGGCAGGGGTCGGCCAACCCGCCGCGGCTGGTCAAGCTCACCTGGGCGCCGGAGGACGCGGTGGCCAAGGTCGCCCTCGTCGGCAAGGGCATCACCTACGACTCCGGCGGCCTGACGATCAAGCCGGGCAACTCGATGGCGACGATGAAGTGCGACATGGGCGGCGCGGCCGCGGTGCTGGCAGCCACCTTCGCGATCGCCGAGCTCGGGATCCCGGTCGCCGTGACGACGTACGCCCCGATGGCCGAGAACATGCTCTCCGGGCACGCCATGCGGCCCGGTGACGTCCTGACGATGCACGACGGTCAGACCGTCGAGGTCACCAACACCGACGCCGAGGGTCGCCTCATCCTCGCCGACGCGCTCGCGATGGCCGCCGAGGAGGACCACGAGGCGATCATCGACGTGGCCACCCTCACGGGCGCGTGCGTGGTCTCGCTCGGCGAGAAGGTCGCCGGGCTGTTCGGTGACGACCACCCGGTCGCAGCCCTCACGGCCGCGGCCGAGGCCAGTGGCGAGATGCTGTGGCGAATGCCGATCCCGGAGCAGCAGCGCGAGGCCGTGCGCACCGAGAGCAAGGTCGCCGACGTGCTGCAGCACAACTGGGTGCGGTGGGGCTCGGCGTGCTTCGCCGCGGCCTTCCTCGCCGAGTTCGTCGGTGACAAGCCGTGGGCGCACCTCGACATCGCGGGCCCCGCGTTCAACGAACACGGCCCGTGGGGACACGTGCCCAGCGGGGCCACCGGCTACTCGATCCCCACCCTGGTCGCCTACGCCCAGGTGCTGGTCGACCAGGCACAGGCAGATCGGGCACCGGCGGATCCGGCAGCCGACAAGTCCTAGACCCGGGACCCTCGGGTCAGAGGAACCCGTGCCCCGGTCGCTTCTCCTGCGGCGCCCGCGGCTTCTGCCTGCGGTTGTACTCCCGCATCCGTTGGGGGATTCCGACGAGACCTGCGTCGTAGGAGGGCACGCCGTTGCGGTTTGCGAAGTCGTGGGCCCACTTCACCGAGGGCACCTGCCGCCGGGTCCACTCGCCGTCATGGGCGACGAGGAGCAGGGTCACGCCGGTCACGGCGGTCTGCGGCTCCACGAAACCCTCGACACCGCGGCGCGTCGAGATGAACTGCTGCAGATGGCGCTGGTCGGCGTTGACGCCCGAGCGGCCCCCACCGCCGGAACCGGTGCGGTACCCGCGTCGTCGAAACCGATCAAGCAGACCCATGTGGTCAAGTGTGTCGCATGGGTGTGCGTCGCACACACCAGAAGCCGATGTGGCGCGCCGCGCGTGGAGTGATTGGATGAGGGTCGACAAAAACGTGGGAGCGGAGGATGTTGTGCCGGAAGGCAACGAGTTCGATGTCGTGATCCTGGGAGCCGGTTCGGGGGGCTATGCCTGCGCGCTGCGTGCGGCCCAGCTCGGCCTGAGCGTCGCGCTGGTCGAGAAGGACAAGCTCGGCGGCACGTGCCTGCACGTCGGCTGCATCCCCACCAAGGCACTGCTGCACTCCGCCGAGGTCGCCGACGCGGCGCGGGAGTCGGAGAAGTTCGGGGTGAAGGCCACCCTGGACGGCATCGACATGCCCGGCGTCAACGCCTACAAGGACAACGTGGTCAGTCGACTCCACAAGGGCCTCGCCGGGCTCATCAAGGGCCGTGGCATCACCGTCATCGAAGGCTCCGGGCGGCTCAGCGGCCCCCGCACGGTGGAGGTCGACGGCACGGCGTACGTCGGCAAGTCGGTGGTGCTGGCCTCCGGCTCCTACTCGCGCTCGCTGCCCGGCCTGGAGGTCGACGGCACCCGCGTGCTCAGCTCCGAGCACGCCCTGCAGCTGGAGAGCGTCCCCTCGTCGGTGATCGTGCTCGGCGGCGGCGTGATCGGCTGCGAGTTCGCCAGCGTGTGGCGTTCCTTCGGCGCCGAGGTCACCATCATCGAGGCGCTGCCACACCTGGTGCCTGCCGAGGACGAGCAGTCCTCGAAGGCGCTCGAGCGTGCCTTTCGCAAGCGCAAGATCGGCTTCGCCACCGGCACCCGCTTCGAGTCGGTCAAGACCACCGACTCGGGTGTCACCGTGACCGTCGAGGGCGGCAAGACCTTCGAGGCCGACCTGATGCTGGTCGCGGTCGGTCGGGGACCCACGACCGAGGGACTGGGCTATGACGAACAGGGCGTGGCGATGGACCGGGGGTTCGTGACCACCGACGAGCGCTGCCGGACCAACGTCGAGGGCGTCTACGCCGTCGGCGACATCGTCCCCGGGCTCCAGCTCGCCCACCGCGGCTTCCAGCAGGGGGTGTTCGTGGCCGAGGAGATCGCAGGCCTCTCCCCTGCCCCGATCGACGAGCTCGGCATCCCCCGGGTCACCTACAGCGAGCCGGAGGTGGCCTCGGTCGGGCTCACCGAGACCCAGGCACGCGAACGCCACGGGGAGTCCGTCGAGACCCTGACCTACGACCTCGGTGGCAACGGCAAGAGCCAGATCCTGGCCACCCAGGGCTTCATCAAGCTCGTGCGGGTCAGCGACGGACCCGTGGTCGGCGTACACATGGTCGGCTCCCGCGTGGGCGAGCTCATCGGCGAGGCGCAGCTGATCTACAACTGGGAGGCGCACCCCGAGGACGTGGCGCCGCTGGTGCACGCCCACCCCACCCAGAACGAAGCGCTCGGCGAGGCCCACCTCGCCCTGGCGGGCAAGCCGTTGCACGCGCACTCCTGACCTGCTGGACTCTCTACTAACCTCATGCCCAGACGTACAGCGCACGTCGAACCAAAGAGCGAAGGAAACCGATGTCGACACCCGTGAACCTCCCTGCACTGGGCGAGTCCGTCACCGAAGGCACCATCACCCGCTGGCTCAAGCAGGTGGGTGACACCGTCGAGGTCGACGAACCCTTGCTCGAGGTCTCCACCGACAAGGTCGACACCGAGATCCCCTCACCGGTCGCCGGGACGCTCCTGGAGATCAAGGCCGAGGAGGACGAGACCGTCGAGGTCGGCGCCGAGCTGTGCGTCATCGGCGACGAGGGCGAGGGTGGCGGCTCCGGGGACTCCGAGGACTCCGAGGACTCCGAGGACTCCGAGGACGCCGAGGACTCCGAGGACTCCGGGGACTCCGGGGACTCCGAGGAGGAGTCCGACGAGGGCTCGGGCGAGGCCGAGGAGTCGGGCGACTCCGAGGACGAGTCCGCCGATGAGGAACCGGACGAGGAGCCGGCCGAGGAGCCAGAGAAGCCCGCAGCCAAGAAGACGCGGCGGTGGCGGCACTCCGGTCACCCTGCCCGCACTCGGCGAGTCGGTCACCGAGGGCACCATCACCCGCTGGCTGAAGTCGGTCGGCGACGAGGTCGCTGTCGACGAGCCGCTGCTCGAGGTCTCCACCGACAAGGTCGACACCGAGATCCCCTCACCGGTCGCGGGCACGCTGCAGGAGATCAAGGTCGAGGAGGACGAGACCGTCGAGGTCGGCGCCGAGCTGTGCATCATCGGTGACGGGTCCGGCGGCGGCGACTCCGCGGAGCCCGAGCCGGAGCCCGAGCCGGAGCCCGAGCCCGAGCCGGAGCCGGAGCCCGAGCCCGAGCCGGAGCCCGAGCCGGAGCCCGAGCCCGAGCCGGAGCCCGAGCCGGAGCCCGAGCCGGAGCCGAAGAAGGCGGAGCCGAAGAAGGAGGAGCCCGCTGCGGCGGCCAAGAAGCCCGCTGCCTCGGAGTCCGCCGAGGGTGGGACCTACGTGACGCCACTGGTCCGCAAGATGGCTGCCGAGCACGGTGTGGACCTGCAGAGCATCTCCGGCACCGGTGTCGGTGGCCGCATCCGCAAGCAGGACGTTCTCGATGCCGCGGAGTCCAGCAAGTCGGACGCTTCCGCGCCCGCTGCAAAGTCCTCCGGCGGCGCGGCACCCGCGTCCACGGCACCGAGCCCGCTGCGCGGCAAGACCGAGTCGATGAGCCGCCTGCGCAAGGTCATCGCCAAGCGCATGGTCGAGTCGCTCCAGGTCTCGGCGCAGCTGACGACGGTGGTCGAGGTCGACGTCACGGCGATCTCGCGGCTGCGGGACGCGGCGAAGGCGGAGTTCCACGCCCGCGAGGGTGTGAAGCTCTCCTACATGCCGTTCTTCGCCAAGGCGGCTGCAGACGCACTCAAGGTGCACCCGTCGCTGAACGCGGCGATCGACACCGAGAAGGGTGAGATCACCTACTTCGACCACGAGAACATCGCGATCGCGGTCGACACCGAGAAGGGCCTGCTCACCCCGGTGATCAAGGAGGCCGGTGATCTGTCGATCTCCGGCCTGGCCAAGAAGATCGCCGACCTCGCCGACCGGACCCGCAACAACAAGATCGGTCCGGACGAGCTCTCCGGTGGCACCTTCACGCTGACCAACACCGGCAGCCGGGGCGCACTGTTCGACACCCCGATCATCAACCAGCCGCAGGTCGCCATCCTCGGCACCGGTTCGGTGGTGAAGCGAGCCGTGGTGATCGACGACGCCAACCTCGGCGAGACCATCGCGGTGCGCCAGATGGTCTACCTGGCCCTCACCTACGACCATCGCCTGGTCGACGGCGCCGACGCCGCCCGCTTCCTCAGCGACGTCAAGGCACGGCTCGAGGCCGGCAAGTTCGAGGTCTGAGCGGTCTGGGGGTCCGGTTTCCCAGGTTAAGAACCACAACTGCCTCTTCACACATCACGCGTGGTGTGTGAAGAGGCAGTTGTGTTGGTGAGGTCGATCGACGTACGTCGTTCAGGCTACGAGGCCGAGCGCCTGCCTGAAGCGCGCGGCCGTCCTCGCGGGATGGGCGAGGTCCTGCCAGGTCAGCCGGACGAACGTGTAGCCCGTCAGACTGCGCACTCGGTCCTCGCGCCGCTTCTCGCGGAACACCGCGTCGCCGGCGGTCTCGTGGGGTCGCAGCAGTCGCCCGTACTTGCTCCGGCCGTCGAACTCCCCGAACACCCGCTGCCCGTGCCAGGCGAAGTCCGTGATCGCGAGCAGCTCGCCACCCTCGAAGATCTGGAACTGCAGCTCGGGCACCGGTAGGCCCTGTCGCCAGAACATGAAGCGGGAACGTGTCTCCCCGGGCGACTCGGAGCGTCCATCCATGTGGTGGAGCATCACGTGGATGCGCTGTGATCCCGGCCAGTGGTTCATCTTCTCGAACATGCGGCGCAGCTCGTCCGGATCGCAGGTCAACCGATGCAGCGCGGAGTCCGCTGACACCAGCGCAGCCTCGAGCGAGAGTACGGTGGCGGCCTCGATCACCGCCCGGGATGCGACCACGACCGGCAGTCCCTCGCGCGTGGTGACATCGACCTCTCCGCAACGCCCGACGTGATGCTCGACATCGCGCTCTCGTCGTCCGGCACCACCGTCGAGGCGTGTGACGTGAACGCGCGTCAGATCGGCTCCCCAGACGGCAATGCCATGCACGAGGAGCGCCGTGGTGTGGCTCAGCACCACCGGTCCGGGCGTCGTCCGCAGGACCGCGCGGGCCAGGATCAGGTGTCGCTCCTCCACCGAGCTCATCGACCAGACGTCGCCGAAGCAGTAGGCGCCGTGCCGGACCCGGTGCCACACCTGTGCGCGCACCATCCGAGCGATCGTCTTGTCGTCGTAGCCGCTGGAGAGTGCCTCGTGACGCAGGAAGACTCCGTCACTCTCGGAGATGACGCGCAATGGATCGTCCATGCGCAGACCGTGACGGTTGTGGCCGGGGTGTTGGAAGCCGGTCGAGCCGGGCTGTGGACAGTGACCGGTTGGCGTCGCCTGTGCTTCGTACGTGGTCGCTGATCGACCGGCATCCGCACGCGAAGCTCGCGGCGGCGTACTTCGCACGGCGATCTGCCTCTTCACACACGGCGCGTGATGTGTGAAGAGGCAGTACGGGTTCATCACCTGGGAAACCAGACCACCAGCACGGCTCTCTGGACACCAGTCGAAGACGACTGGCAACGATGGCGGACACGTGCGGTGACGGGAGATGACCATGTCGGTCGACAACCAGGGTGGCGAGCCCGAGCAGTGGCGGCTGGTCGATGAGGGGTGGGGGCGCCGGGCGGTCGAGTTCGCGACGTTGTCCGAGCCGTCCCAGTGCCGCGAGTACACCGCGCTGCACCACCACGTCGGCGTGGACTCCGGCGACCGCGTGCTCGACCTGGCCTGCGGCGCCGGCCTCTCGCTCGAGCTCGCCGCGCTGCGCGGGGCGGTGTGCCACGGCATCGACGCCTCGCCCCGGCTGATCGCCGTCGCGCGCGACCGGCTGCCCGACGCCGATCTCCGCGTGGGCGACATGAATGCGCTGCCTTGGGCCGACGCCAGCTTCGACGTGGTCACCAGTTGCCGAGGCATCTGGGGTACGACGCCGCAGGCACTCGCCGAGGCGCATCGGGTGCTCGCGCCCGGCGGGCGTCTCGGCTTCACCGTCTGGGGGCACATCAAGGTCTCCCCCGGAGCCTGGGCGCTGAGCCCGTTCAAGCTCGCCGAGGAGGCGAAGGTCGCCAACCAGGCGGCCATGGTGGCCCTGGGTCGACCCGGCGTCGGCGAGGACCTGCTCGCGCAGTACGGCTTCACCGACGTCGAGCGCGTGGCGGTCCCGTTCGTCTGGGAGTTCGCAGATCCCGAGACCTACGCCCGCACCCTCGCCTCGACGGGCCCGGCGTACGAGGCGATCCAGGCCGTCGGCGAGGAGGAGTTCCACCGCTTCGCCGTCGCCACCGCCACCGAGCGCGTGCGGGAGGGCCTGCCGCTGCGCGCGTCGATCGACGTCGTCGGCTACACCGCCCGCAAGCCCGTTGTCGGAAGCCGAGGGAACCAGCACCTGGATCGGGTCCATGGAACCGGCGGGGTTCGTGGGCGCGGCCCCGGACACGCCGGCGGCACGGGCGATGTACGACGAGGACCTCGCCGGCCTGGGCTACGTGATGAACTGCGTGCGCCTCTGGGCGCACCTGCCGGAGGCCAACTCCGGGCTGTTCGACGTGGCCGGTCGGTCCGCGAAGGCGGCCGGGCTCAGCGTGCGCGAGCGCGGCATCCTGATCACCGCGATGGCCGCGACCATGCACGACTCGTCGTGCTCGCTGGCCTGGGGAGAGAAGCTGGCCGGTCTCTCCGGCCCGAGTCGCCGCAGGGGTGCTGGCCGGCACGACACCGGTCTCAGCACCTCCGAGGGCGCCCTGGCCCGTTGGGCGCGGGAGGTCACCGCCGACCCGACCAGGACTCGCGAGGAGGACGTCGAGGCTCTCCGCCTCGCGGGGTACGACGACACGCAGATCGTCGCGATCACGGTCTTCGTCGCGATGCGTCAGGCCTTCGCCGTGGTCAACGACGCGCTCGGCCTCAAGCCGGACCGCGAGCTCGGGGCGAACGCTCCGGCCGAGGTGCGCGAGGTCGTGACCTACGGGCGGCCGGTCGAGGAGTGACGCGCACCTCGGCCGCCGGTTGCCCGGTCCGCCACGTGCCCGGCCCGGTCCGGCCACGGAGCGGCGTACCTCACCCGGCGTACCGCCTCTTCACACACCACGCCTCGTGTGTGAAGAGCGAGTACGGGTTCTTAACCTGGGAAACCGACCCCACGCCTACATGTGGATCATGTGGCCGGCGATGCCCTCGACGGCCTCCTTGACGGCCTCGGAGAGCGTCGGGTGGGCGAAGACGTTGCGGGCGACCTCGTCGGCGGTGAGATCCCACTTCTGGGCCAGCGTCAGGGCGGGGAGCAGCTCGGTGACGTCGGGGCCGATCAGGTGGGCGCCGATGATCTCGTTGTAGGTCGCGTCGGCCACGATCTTGACGAAGCCGACCGAGTCGCCGAGGCCCTTGGCCTTGCCGTTGGCGGAGAACGGGAACTTGGCGACCTTGACGTCGTACCCCTTCTCCTTGGCCTGGGCCTCGGAGTAGCCGAACGAGGCGATCTGCGGCTGGCAGTAGGTCGCCCGCGGGATCATGTCGAAGTCGATCTCGATGGTGTCGTGGTCGGCGATGGTCTCGGCGGTGACGATGCCCATGGCCTCGGCCGTGTGGGCGAGCATCAGCTTGCCGGTGACGTCGCCGATCGCCCAGACGCCATCGACGTTGGTGCGACCGCGTGCGTCGACCTCGATCGCCCCGCGATCGGTGGTCTTCACCCCGGTCTTGTCCAGGCCGTAGCCCTCGAGGCGGGGGGCGAACCCGATCGCCTGGAGGACCTTGTCGGTCTCGATGACCTCTTCCTTGCCGTCCTTGCTGACGGTGACCTTGACCTTGCTCCCGGTGTCCTCGATCTTCTCGACCTTGGTCTTCAGCAGCACCTTCACGCCCAGGGCCTTGTAGTGCTTGGCGAGCTCCTTGGAGATCTCGACGTCCTCGGTCGGGACCATCCGGTCGAGGAACTCGACGATGGTGACATCGACGCCGAAGTTGGCCATCACGTAGGCGAACTCCACCCCGATCGCGCCGGAGCCCGCGATCACGATCGACCCGGGGAGCTGGTCGGTGAGGATCTGCTCCTCGTAGGTGACGACGTTCTCCGAGAGCTCGGTGCCGGGGACGAGCCGGGTGGTCGCACCCGTCGCGATGATCACGTTGTCGGCGGTGACGGTGCGGGTCTTGCCGTCCTCGGTCTTCACCTCGATCGTCTTGGCGTCGGTGAAGGTGCCCCAGCCGTGGATCTCCTCGATCTTGTTCTTCTTCATCAAGAAGTGCACGCCCTTGACGATGGAGTCCGAGACCTCGCGGCTGCGCGCGTGCGTCGGCTTGAAGTCCATCGAGGCGTCGCCGGTGATCCCGAACTTGTCCTTCTCGTGAGCCAGGATGTGCGCCAGCTCGGCGTTGCGCAGCAGTGCCTTGGAGGGGATGCAGCCCACGTTGAGGCACACACCTCCCCAGTACTGCTTCTCGATCACAGCGACCTTCTGGCCGAGCTGCGAGGCGCGAATTGCGGCGACGTACCCACCAGGGCCCGCACCGAGGACGACGACATCGAAATCACTCACGGGAGCGAGCCTATTCCTCCCCCGTGGTGGCACCGCAACAAGGTGTGCGCCGCACACCCGCGTGGCACGGTGGTGACATGCGCTTCCTGATCGCCGGATCCTCCGGTTTCCTCGGCACCCGCCTGCGTGAGCAGCTGGTCGCGCGGGGCCACCAGACCACCGCACTCGTACGCCGCCCACCCGGTCCGGGCGAGGTGCGTTGGGATCCCTACGCCGCCGGTCTGGGCGCCGAGGTCGTGGCGAACCACGACGTCGTGGTGAACCTGGCCGGATCCCCCACCGCCGGCAACCCGCACTCGAAGAAGTGGGCGGAGAACCTGATGAGGAGCCGCGTGACGACCACTGGGGTGCTCGCGGAGGCGATCGCGGCCAGCGGTTCCAAGCCCGCGTTCCTGGCCGGCAACGGCATCGGGGTCTACGGCGACCACGGGGACGAGGTGCTCACCGAGGAGGCCGACTCCCGCGGGGACGCGCTGCTCACCCGCGTCTCCCGCGCCTGGGAGGCCGCTGCAAAGCCGGCCGAGCGGGCCGGGGCCAGGGTCTGCATCCTGCGCACCTCACCCGTCTACGACCGGCGCAGCCAGCCGCTGAAGGCGTTGCGCCTGCTGTTCAAGGCTGGTCTGGGGGGCCCGCTGGGTGACGGCAGCCAGTACGTGCCGATGATCTCGACCCGCGACTGGGTCGACGCCGTCATCCACCTCGCCGAGTCCGAGACTGCTGCCGGCCCGTTCAACCTGTGCTGCGAGCAGGCTCCGACCAACCGAGAGTTCACCGACGAGCTGGCCGACCAGGTGCACCGACCGGCGTTCTTCCGGGTGCCCGCCGCGGTGCTGCGCCCCGCAGCGGGCAAGATGGCCAACGAGCTGCTGGGGTCGGTGAACCCCGTCCCGGCGGCCCTGCACGCGGAGGGCTTCACCTTCGCCGACCCCGATGTCAGGGCAGTCCTGCGCGAGGGTCTGCACCCCAGTCGCTGACCGGTTGCGGCCCGGCCGGTCGGGAGCCGGCGAGCCGCCACGCACCTGCCTGGAAGCGGAAGTCCACCACCCGAGTGTCCGGCGCGCTGCTGCGCAGCGGTCTCGTCCGACCCGCTGAGACGACCTCGCCGCCGGCCACCCGGTCGTGGACCCAGAGGCGCAGACGCGTCGGGCGGGTTCGCAGCACCCGGACCGCGAACACCTGCACGTGAAGGCGTCGTACGACGAGCCCGCGGGCTCGATAGGCGCGCAGCAGCCTCAGGTCCGTGCGTGCCGGCGCGGGCTCCGCGTAGAGCGCGCGCAGGCCCCGGCCGTCGTCCTCGGCCCAGGCCGCTGCTCGGCGGACGTCCCAGCGTCTGAGCACCGCCAGCGCCCGGTCCAGGGCCGGCCTGGCGGTCACCTGCTCGGCGGTCCGGACCGCGCCTCGCGTGGGCCGAGCCGCCGGGTCAACCCCGCGCCCCACAGCGGCACGCTCCCCTGTCGCCTCCGCCGCGGTGCCACGGTGCCGGGTCGGTCTCCCCCGGTGAGCACCAGGACCGAGAGCAGCGGGAGGATCACGAGTAGCCGCATTCCGTCACCCTGCCTCCGACGACGCCGGCACGGTCGGTTGTCCACAGGCGAACTGCGGCGAGTTAGCCTCGTCATGTGAACGAACTGGTCTTCGAGCGACTCACCGACGGCCCCGTCGACTACCTGGAGGCGTGGGACCGGCAACGCGCCGTGCACCGGTCTGTGGTGGAGGGCGGGCCCGGAACGGTGCTGTTGCTCGAGCACTCCCCCGTGTACACAGCGGGCAAGCGCACCGAGCCCCATGAGCGACCCACCGACGGCACGCCGGTCATCGAGGTGGACCGCGGCGGCAAGATCACCTTCCACGGTCCCGGCCAGCTGGTCGGCTACCCGATCGTGCAGCTGCCGGACCAGGTCCTGGTGGTCGACTACGTGCGTCGGCTCGAGGAGGCCCTGATCGGCGTCTGCGCCGAGCTGGGCGTGGCCACGGCACGGGTGCCGGGACGGAGCGGGGTGTGGCTGCGGGCCTCGGGTGACCGGCCGGAGCGCAAGATCGCCGCGATCGGCATCCGGGTCAGCCGCGGCGTGACGATGCACGGCTTCGCGCTGAACTGCGACGTCGACCTCGCCTGGTACGACCGCTTCGTGCCGTGCGGCATCGCCGACGCGGGCGTCACCACCCTCTCCCAGGAGCTCGGCCGCGACGTCCCCGTGAGCGAGGTGCTGCCCCTCGTCGAGCGACACCTCAGCGGGCTGCTCGCCTGGGCGCCGTACGACGCCACGCCGGACTACGAGCCGCGACCCGACCCGGGCCGGGCCCCACGGCTGATCGATCCGGCTGCCGCGCTGCGCTGACTCGGGACGATGAGAGCCCGCTCACGCGAGCCCGGACGGGCGGCGTGTCGGGGGGCGTGTCTGCGTGGGCTTTGCGATCTTTGCTGACATGGGGTTGAGCCGACGTGTCTGAGCTGGTCATCGAGACGTCGGGACTGCGCAAGGTGTACCGCTCCGTCAGTGGGCGACGTATCGCGGCGGTCGACGGCCTGGACCTCGCGGTCCCCGCCGGCGGCGTCCACGGTTTCCTCGGGCCCAACGGGGCAGGCAAGACCACCACCATCAAGATGCTCCTGGGGCTGGCGCGACCGACCAGCGGGGAGATGCGGCTCTTCGGGCTCCAGGTGCCGGCCCAGCTGCCCCAGGTCATCGACCGGGTCGGGGCGGTCGTCGAGGAGCCACGCTTCGTGCCCACGTTCTCCGGGCGCAAGAACCTCAGCCTGCTGGCCAGGACCATCGGGGTGCCGCGCTCGGCAGTTGACTCCGCGCTGCAGCAGGTCGGGCTGGCAGGACGGTCCCGCGAGCACTACCGCGGCTACTCCCTGGGCATGAAGCAACGGCTCGCGATCGCGGCCGGTCTGCTCAAGAGCCCGGACCTGCTGATCCTCGACGAGCCCACCAACGGCCTCGATCCGGCCGGCATCAGGTCGATCCGTGACCTGGTCCGCGACCTCGGCGAGTCGGGTGTGACGGTGCTGCTCAGCTCACACATCCTCGCCGAGGTCCAGCAGGTCTGCCACTCGGTCTCCATCGTCGGCGACGGTCGGTTGCTGGCCAGCGGCAGGGTCGAGGACCTGCTCGGCGAGAAGGTCTCCCGGACCCGCGTCGGGGTGGCCGACCCGATCGGTGCGCGGCGCGCCCTGGAGTCGGCCGGGTACGCCGTCACCCGCCCCGGTGACCAGCTGGTGGTCGAGGGGCATGAGCATCCCGAGCAGATCACCCGCCTGCTGGCCGAGAAGGGCATCTACGTCCAGGAGCTCACCGAGATCCGTCCCACCTTGGAGTCGTTCTTCCTCAAGCTGACCGGGCACGGCAGCAGCGGCGACACCGCGGAAGCGGACCCGGACGAGACCGAAGTGGACGAAGATCCCGCAGATCCGCCGGTCGGGAACGAGCAGCGCTCATGATGCGCCTGCTGCTGGTCGAGCTCACCCGCTTCCGCTCCCGTCGAGCCATCGTCCTGCTGATCCTGGCCACGATGCTGGTGGCCACGGCTCTGGTCGGCTCGATCGCCTACAACACCCGCCCGCTGACCGCCGGAGACCGGGCCGACGCCGCGGCCAAGGCCGAGATGGAGGGCCAGAAGCCGGAGATCCAGACCGAGGTCAGGGCGTGCCGGGCCGACCCCACCGGGTACCTCGGCCCGGAGGGCACGCCCGGTGACTGCGAGGCGGCCCTGCTGCTCCCGCCGGACAGCTTCTACCCCCGAGAGGCCCTGGATCTCGTCAGCGTGCTCGAGGGCCGCGGGCTCCAGCTGGCGCTGGTCGTCGTCGGGCTGATGGTGGTCGCCGGGTGCACGTTCGTGGGAGCCGACTGGGTGACAGGCTCGCTGGTCAACCAGCTGCTCTTCGAACCTCGACGCCTGCGGCTCTGGCTGGCCAAGGCGTCAGCGGTGACGATCGGCAGCGGGCTGGTCGCGGCCACCGTGCTCAGCGGCTTCTGGCTCGCTCTGGCCGGCCTCGCCCAGGCGCGTGGGATCGACGTCTCCTCCGATGTCCCCGAGATCTCCTGGCACGTCGTACGCGCCGTCGCGCTGGCCATGGGTGCGGGGCTCGGCGTGTTCGCGCTGACGATGGTCTTCCGGCACACGGTCGCCACCCTGGCACTGCTCTTCGTCTACAGCGTCGGCGGAGAGATCGTCGTCAACCTGATCCCGGTCGAGGGGGCCGGTCGGTGGTCTGTGGGAAACAACGCCCTCGGCTGGCTGGCCACCACGCACAGCTACGTCGACGCCACGATCGCGTGCACGCCGGGTGAGCGGTGCAGCCCGCTGCAGGTGATGACCCACCTCGAGGCAGGCTGGTTCCTCGGTGCGTTGCTGCTAGTCGCCGTGGTGTTCTCGCTGCTCTGGTTCAGCCGCCGCGACGTCTGATCGCGCCTCCGCCCGGTTCGGGTTTGCCGGATCTGCGACGTACAGTGTCGGGCGTGACTGAAGCGCCTGAACAAGCCGTCCCGCAGGCTGCCCCGAGCACCGCCGCCGTGCCCGAGGGCCGCAAGCTGCTGCGTCTGGAGGTCCGCAACGCCGAGACCCCGATCGAGCGGAAGCCGGAGTGGATCAAGACCCGCGCGAAGATGGGTCCCTCCTACAAGCACCTGCAGAACCTGGTGAAGTCCGAGGGCCTGCACACGGTGTGCCAGGAGGCGGGCTGCCCCAACATCTACGAGTGCTGGGAGGACCGCGAGGCCACCTTCCTCATCGGCGGCGACCAGTGCACCCGGCGCTGCGACTTCTGCCAGATCGACACCGGCAAGCCGCAGCCGCTGGACCGCGACGAGCCCCGCCGGGTCGCCGAGTCCGTGCAGAAGATGGACCTGCGCTACGCCACCATCACCGGCGTCGCCCGCGACGACCTGCCCGACGGCGGTGCGTGGCTGTACGCCGAGACGGTGCGCGCGATCCACGAGCTCAACCCCGAGACCGGGGTGGAGAACCTGATCCCGGACTTCAACGGCAAACCCGACCTGCTCCGCGAGGTCTTCGAGTCGCGCCCGGAGGTGCTGGCGCACAACGTGGAGACGGTGCCGCGGATCTTCAAGCGGATCCGTCCGGCGTTCCGCTACGACCGGTCGCTGGACGTGATCACCCAGGCGCGTGAGTTCGGGCTGGTGACCAAGTCCAACCTGATCCTGGGCATGGGCGAGACCCGCGAGGAGATCCACCAGGCGCTGGTCGACCTGCACGCCGCGGGCTGCGAGATCATCACGATCACCCAGTACCTGCGCCCCTCCCCGCGCCACCACCCCGTGGAGCGGTGGGTCAAGCCCGAGGAGTTCGTCGAGATGGCGGGCGAGGCCGAGGAGATCGGCTTCGCCGGCGTCCTGTCCGGCCCGCTGGTGCGCTCGTCGTACCGCGCAGGCCGGCTCTACCGACAGGCCATGGACGCACGGGACGCTGCCACCTCGGTGACCGCCTCCGTCTGAGAGACTGACCCCGCTCTCACCGTTTCGCTCAGACCAGGAGAAGCATCACCGATGGCCCGCAAGCCCAAGGCGGCAAAGCCCCCCAAGGACCCGAACAAGCCGGGTCGGATCAAGCAGATCCGCCAGAGCTACCAGATGACCAAGAAGACCGATCCGCGGATCGGTCTGGTGCTCCTGGGATGGTTCCTGCTCGCGGGTCTGGCCGGCTTCGCGGTGATGCTGCTGATCTTCGGCACCATCGCCTTCTCGATCCCCTTCGCGATCATGGTCGGCACCCTCGCGGCGCTGATCGTGTTCGGCCGGCGAGCCCAGGCCTCGGCCATCGCGCAGATCGAGGGCAAGCCCGGAGCCGCGGCCGCCGCGCTCGGCATGCTGCGTCGAGGATGGAAGACCGAGCCCGCCATCGCGGTCACCAAGCAGCAGGACGTCGTCACCCGGGTCGTGGGGCCGCCCGGCATCGTGCTCATCGGTGAGGGCAACGTCAACCGGCTGCGACCGCTGCTCACCTCTGAGCGCCGCAAGCACGAACGCGTGGCCAGCGAGACCCCGATCCACGAGGTCGTCGTCGGACGCGATCCCGGTCAGGTGCCGCTGGCGAAGCTGACCAAGCACGTCACCAAGCTCGGCAAGAACATCAAGCCGGCGCAGATGACCGACGTGCTCGCACGGATCAAGGCGCTCGACGCCAACCGCTCGATGCTGCCGATGCCCAAGGGCCCGATGCCCACCTCGATGAAGGGCATGCGCGGCCAGCAGCGCGGCCGCTGAACCTCTCAGCCGACCGTGCGCAGCGAGTCGAGTCGCTCCAGCCAGGCGGTGGCCCCGAGCTCGGCGTACGTCGTCCGGGCAGCCTCGAGCAACGGTGCCGCGTCGAGCGCGCGCCCCTGCACGACCAGCAGCCGGCCCAGCTCCTCCTGGGCCAGCGCCCGGTCGGGGATCGCGCCATAGGTCTCCAGACCGGCGATGCCCTGGCGAGCCTCGACCTCGGCTGACTCGGGCTCCTTGCCCTCGCGCAGGTTCAGCAACCCGCGGAAGGTGCGCTCGTAGGCACGGAGTCCACCGGCATCCAGCCCCTTGGGTGCTCCCTCGAGCTGCTCGACGATCGTGTGCGCGAGCAACCGGTCGTCCACGTCCAGGGCCAACCACATCATCCGCGGCATCTGCACCGGGTAGTCGTCGGTCACCCCGGCGTCAGCGATGGTCAGGGTGAGGCACTCCAGCGCCAGCTTGCTCGCCGTGGCACCGTCTCCCGACGACCGAGCGGCCAGCGCCCGCACGTGCGCGTCCCAGGAGCGCCAGTTGAGGTCGTCGAACTGTCCGACCGGCTCCTGGACGAACCCGGGCAGGCCGGCGTCGCGCCGCCAGACATCGGTGGCGTACATCAGGATCTGGTCCGGGCTCGGGATCGTGTCCCACTCCTCGGCCAGCTCCTGCATGGCTACGGCATGCTCCTCCCAGCGCCCGCCCGCCGCGAGCGTGGTCACCAGGTTGCAGTTGCTGCCGTGAAGCAGGATCCCGTGCTGACGGCCGACTTCGACCGCTTCCCGGATCAGGTCGATGGACTCGGGAAGGCTGCGCAGCCTGGCCAGCAGCGACTGGTTGGTCAGCTGGGTCTCGAGCAGCCTCCAGCTCCCGACGTCCCTGGCCATCTTGATCAGCTCACGGTTGATGGCTGTCGCGAGGCGCGAAGACCCACGACCCGCCTGGTGCGTGGCGAGGTTCCGCATGGCCGACATGACGATGTCCGGGTCGCCACTCATCTCGGAGAGCCGGAGCGCCTCGGCGGCGTACCAGATGACCTCCTTGGGATCGGCGTCCAGGTTGCCCATCGACCTCGCCATGGTGATCGCCAGGGTCGCCTGCACGTTCTCCGACCCGGCGACGTCGACGAGGCTCGCCCACGCTCTGGACGCGACCTGCAGGGCCTCGTTCGCCTCCCCGGAGACCAGCAGCCCCCGGGCGACCAGGCTGGCCGCGTGCGCCGCCTGCACGGTGGCCCCGTGCTGCGTGAAGAGGTCCTGGGCAGCGCGACCCATCTCGACGCCGGCGCCTACAGCGCCCATGGACTCGGCGGACTGCACCGCCCGGAGCAGGGCGTCGGCCCGTGCCAGGTCTTCGTCGATCAGGTCGGCTGCCTGCGTGAAGGCGGCCAGCGCCGACGCGTGCGAGCCCATGCCGTTGGCGCGCTCACCGGTCAGCAGGAGCAGTGCGGCCGCGCGGCTGTTCAGGGTCGGCACGTCCGGGTCCTCCGGGCCGGCCGACTCGATGGCGTCGATCAGGTGCTGCGCGGCGATCCCACTGAGATCGTTCTGCACGTCCACCGACTTCTCCAGGTGCGCCGCCACGGCGAGGTGCCGCTCCTTCCGAGCGCGCCTGCTCAGCGTGGAGTACGCCACCTGACGGACCACGGCCTGCACGAACCGGAACTGACCCCGCTCGGCCGACCAGCGATCGTTGTCGGTGCCGATCAGCTCCTTGCGCTGCAGCGTGGCGAGCACCCGATCGAGGTCCGCGACGTCGTCACACAGGAACTCGATCCCCTCTCGGGTGAAGGTGGCACCCAGCACGCTGGCATCGGCGACCACCCGGCGCTCCTCAGCCGACAGCGCGTCCAGCCGCGAGGCCACCAGGGCGTGCAGTGAAGGCGGCGCCGCGATCTCGTCGAAGTCGACGACCGCCCCCGGCGCCACGACGTAGTGCCCGTTCTCCGGACGCACCAGCTCTCGGTCGATGAGGGTGCGCACCGTCTCGACCGCGTAGAGCGGGATCCCCTCGGCACGGGCGACCAGGGCGCCGCGCGCGCGGTCCGGCAGTCCCTCGACGAGGCCGGAGACCAGCTGGTCCATCGCCGCGTCGTTCAGCGCCTCCAGCGGCACCCTCGTGGCGCGGCGGCCGGCGAGCCCCGGGTGGGTGTCGAGCAGCTCTGGCCTCGCCAGCAGCAGCACGAACGCACTGGTCCTGGCGTTGGCGACGAAGTGCTCCAGGAAGTCGATCAGACCCTGGTCCGCGTGCTGGGCGTCGTCGATCACCAGGGAGACCGCCTCCGCGTGGTTACCCAGGCGTTCGAAGAAGGTCGTCCATGCGGCGAACAGGTCCTCGCGCGCGAAGTCACCGTGGGCGCCGCCCACCAGGGCAACCAGCCTCGGGCCCAACCAGGAGCGCTCGTCGTCCAGCGGCACCCAGGTCCGGAGTGCCTGGTCGATGTGACCGGCGAGGTCGGTGCTCGCGTCGTCCTCGACGAGCCCCAAGCGGGTGCGCACCATCTCAGCAAGCGCCCAGTAGGCGATGCCGTCGCCGTAGGAGAGGCACCGTCCGCGGTGCCAGTAGCTGAAGGTCTCGATGGCGCTGCAGTACTTGTCGAGCTCCCAGGCCAGCCGGCTCTTGCCGCTGCCGGCCTCCCCGTCGAGGATCACCAGCCGGGGGCGTCCGGACTCCTCGGTGGCGTGGAACAGCTCCTTGACCATCCGCAGCTCGCGCTCGCGTCCGGCCAGCGGCGCCTCGAGCCCGTCGACGCGCTGGATGCCGCCCACGGCCGCGACAACAGTGCCGACACGGTAGAGCTGCATCGGCTCGGCCTTGCCCTTGAGCTCGTGCATCCCCACGTCGACGTGGGTCACCGCGGCTGCGGTCAGGCTCCGGGTCGCGGAGTCGACCCAGACCTCCCCGGGTCGTGCGGCGGCCTGGACCCGGGCCGCGGTGTTGACGACGTCACCGGCGACCATGCCCTGATCGGTGGCGCCGAGGTTGGCCGCCACCTCCCCGGTCACGACTCCGGCGCGGAGCCGCAGCTCCGGGACGCCCAGGGTGACGCCGAGATCGGCCACGCCCTCGATCAGCTCCAGGGCGGCCCTGACTGCGCGCTCGGCGTCGTCCTCGTGGGCGGTCGGGACTCCCCAGACGGCCATCACGGCGTCGCCGATGAACTTCTCCACGGTGCCGCCGTAGCGGCGTACGACCTTGGAGCAGACCTCGAAGTACTGCGAGAGCAGCTCGCGCACGTCCTCGGTGTCGCGCGACTCCGACAGGGTGGTGTAGGCGACCAGGTCGGCGAACAGCACCGAGGTCTGGCGCCGCTCGGCGTTGAGACCGGTGCTGGGCGCTGCGGCCGGTGCCGAGGCAGCTGTCGAGGCGGGCGTGGCGGGCGTGGCGGGCCCCGTCTGCCCGGCCACCGGAGAGCCGCACTTGAAGCAGAATGCAGCGCCCGCGATCAGCTCACCGGAGCACGCCTTGCACGTGGGGGCAGCCTGGGGCGCCCCGCAAGCCATGCAGAACGCGGCTCCGTCGGGCAGCTCCTGGGCGCAAGAACTGCAGCTCACCTATCCCCCATCACCGAGAGTCATGGGTCAGTTAAGCAGGGGACGGGACCAGTCGGGAAGATTGCGGGCTCAACGGACGTAGGCGGCAGAACCCGTCCACAAGTCGTGCAACCCCCGGCCGCTGTCGGTACGGAAGATCAGTGGCGGCACCACGGCACAGATCAGCAGCGTCCGGACCAGCGCCAGGAGCAGGTTCAGCGGGCGACCCTCGGTGCTGAGCACTCGGATCCGAAGGAGGAGCTGGCCGAAGGATCCGGTGGCGAAGGTCGTCAGGATCCACACCTCGAGCGCGAACACCCCGAGGACGATCCAGCTCGAGTTCGGGTTGTCGAGGTAGCCGTCGAGCCCGATGATCCCGATCGTGACCAGCGTGCTCATGGTCCAGTCGAGGAAGAGGGCCGCGATCCGTCGCGGCCAGGACGCGAACTCCGGCACGCCGGTGACCCTATCTGGGTGCTCGTCGCGACCGGGAAACGGAGCCTGGACCGCTGTTACATCCCGGAAACAAAGTGGATACGGTCGTGCAACGGCTGGTCCGTAGGTTTCACGTCGTTGCGCCCGCAGCGTTGCGGGTGCGCCCGCTCACCCCTTTTCATCGCGGTCGCTCACCCGGCCAAGGAGGACGAATGTTCAAGAACAGCGAAGAGCTGCTGAAGTACATCAAGGACGAGGGCGTCGAGATGGTCGACGTCCGCTTCTGTGACCTGCCCGGAGTCATGCAGCACTTCACCGTGCCCGTGTCCTCCTTCGACCAGTCCGTCTTCGACGACGGCCTCGCCTTCGACGGTTCCTCGATCCGCGGTTTCCAGGCGATCCACGAGTCGGACATGTCGCTGTTCCCGGACCCGACCACGTCCTACATCGACCCGTTCCGCGTCGCCAAGACGCTGGTCGTGAACTTCTTCATCCACGACCCGATCACCGGCGAGGCCTACTCCCGCGACCCCCGCAACATCGCCCGCAAGGCGATGGCCTACCTGCAGAGCACCGGAATCGGCGACACGGCGTACTTCGCGCCGGAGGCCGAGTTCTACGTCTTCGACAACGTGCGCTTCGAGACCAAGGCCAACGCCGGGTACTACCACATCGACTCCGAGGCGGGCGCCTGGAACACCGGTTCGGAGGACAACAACCGCGGCTACAAGGTGAAGTACAAGGGCGGCTACTTCCCCGTGGCGCCGTACGACCACTTCGGTGAGCTGCGCGACGAGATGGTCATCGAGATGGAGCGGGCCGGCCTGCACGTCGAGCGTGCCCACCACGAGGTCGGCACCGCCGGCCAGGCCGAGATCAACTACCGGTTCTCCGAGCTGCTCCAGGCCGCCGACGACGTGATGAAGTTCAAGTACCTCGTCAAGAACGTCGCCTGGCGCAACGGCAAGACCGCGACCTTCATGCCGAAGCCGATCTTCGGCGACAACGGCTCGGGCATGCACTGCCACCAGTCGATCTGGAACGACGGCGAGCCGCTGTTCTACGACGAGACCGGCTACGCGGGTCTCTCCGACATGGCGCGCCACTACATCGGCGGCATCCTCAAGCACGCCCCGTCGCTGCTGGCGTTCACCAACCCGACGGTGAACTCCTACCACCGTCTGGTGCCGGGCTTCGAGGCGCCGATCAGCCTGGTCTACAGCCAGCGCAACCGTTCGGCGTGCGTGCGCATCCCGATCACCGGTGCGAACCCGAAGGCCAAGCGCATCGAGTTCCGCTGCCCCGACCCGTCGGCCAACCCGTACCTGGCCTTCTCGGCGCTGCTGCTCGCCGGACTCGACGGCATCCAGAACAAGATCGAGCCCTCCGAGCCGGTCGACAAGGACATCTACGAGCTGCCGCCGGACGAGATGGCCAGCATCGACCAGGTCCCGACCTCGCTCAACGCCGTGCTCGACTCCCTCGAGAGCGACCACGACTTCCTGACGGTGGGCAACGTCTTCACGCCCGACCTGATCGAGACCTGGATCGAGTACAAGCGCGTCAACGAGATCCTGCCCGTGCAGCAGCGTCCGCACCCGCACGAGTTCGAGCTCTACTACGACATCTAGCCCTCACGGACTGGTAACCCGGCCCCGGAACTGCGGAAACGCGGGATCCGGGGCCGGTTTGCTTCGTGGTCCGCAGACAGGTGGGCAAGGACCAGCGCCTCCCGGTCTCATCGACCCAGAAGCTGCGCGAGCACGGCCCACGATCCGGTCGGATCAGCGTCCTCGCGCGCTACTCAGAGCGGATGTGCTCTGGATCGAGCCGAGCCGTGGTTCCGATCGTCGTGATCCCGGCCAGCACTACGGCTGTCGCGGTCGCTGCGACGCCTGTGGTCGCTCGACGAGTCGGGTCGCCCAGGGCCGGACACTTGCTCGGGTTCGCTCAGTCGACGATGGTGTCAGTCGCCTGCGACCACTTGCAGCGCCAGCCCTTGAGGTCGCGCACGTACACGTCAAGGTGCCAGCACTCGAGATGTCCGCCCCCTCCGCCGACGGTGACATCGATGGCCGAGCGATACCGCAGCACGGCCACGTCTACCGAGGAGGTCACCTCGATCGTGGTCACCGGTTCGAACCTCGCGTAGGAGATCGAGCCGTCGGACAAGCCGTCGAGGTAGAAGGCGCGTTCCCACTGTGCCCCGCTCGGAGTGCACAGCACGAAGTCCTCATGGTGGAGCGCGTCCAGCTCTGCTCGATCACCGCTGAGGATCGCAGCCAGCCTTCGGCGCTCGATCTCGGGAAAGTCCATGGCGCGAGCCTAGGTTGGTGGCACTTCCGCTGCGCATGGATGGCGTCGGGACCTTCGATGAAGGCGCGCTGCATGTCGATCACGGCGGCCGCGACCGCGGATTCCTGCACGGACGGGCCTAGGGAGACACCCCGGCCGCGGGGATCATCCCGAACACCAACTGGGTCTCGGTGTGCCGCACGACCGGGTTCACGGTCACGTGCTCCAGGACCAGGTCACGGAGCGCCTGGGAGGACTCGACCGCGACGTGCAGCAGGTAGTCGTCCTCCCCGGCCACGTGGAAGATCGAGAGGACGCCTGGGATCGCCGAGAGGGTGGCGTGGAAACGATTGACCTCGTCCCGGTTGTGGGTGCCGAGCCGCACCTTGACCACCGCCTGCATGGGAAGGCCCAGGGCACCGAGGTCGATCTCCGCGTGGAAGCCCCTGATCACCCCGGAGTCGCGCAGGGCGCGGACCCGGTGGATGCAGGTCGACTCCGCGATCCCAGTGCGCGAGGCGAGGGCCGCGTTCGTGAGCCTGCCGTTGGCCAGCAGCTCGGAGAGGATCCGACGGTCGGTCTTGTCCAGGGTCCGCGTCGAACCGGCTGACATCTTCTTCGGTGTGGCGGTCTTCGGCACGGTTCAGACTCCATGAAATTGCGTGAATGCGCGTTTGGGCATCCAGGTTCTTCAGTGAAGCATGCCTACTGTCGCAGAAACAGCCACCCTTTCGCCATGTTCTCTGACACCCTCGCCCTCGACTCGCTCGCCGTCCACGCCGGTCGCGATGACCTCGCTGAGCTGGGCGTGCACGCACTCCCCCTCGACCTGTCCTCCACGAGCCCGCTCCCGGACCTCGATCACGGCGGGGCGTCGTACGAGGCGATGGCGACCGGCGGCCACCCCACCGCCGAGGGCGGCAACGTCTACGCCCGGCTGTGGAACCCGACCGTCGCCCGGTTCGAGTCCGCACTGGCCACGCTGGAACGGACCGCCGAGAGCGTCGCGTTCTCCTCGGGCATGGCCGCGATGAGCGCGTCCATCCTCGCGGCGAAGGCCGAGACCGGCGGCACCCACGTGGTCGCGGTGCGCCCGCTGTACGGCGGCACCGACCACCTGCTCGCCTCGGGACTGCTCGGCGTCGAGGTGACGTACTGCGCACCCGACGAGGTCGCCACCTCCGTGCGCGCGGACACCTGCCTGATCGTCCTGGAGACTCCGGCCAACCCGACCCTCGAGCTGGTCGACATCCGCGCCGTCGTCGCCGCCGCCGACGGACGACCGGTGCTCGTCGACAACACCTTCGCCACCCCGGTGCTGCAGAACCCTGCTCTCCACGGCGCCACCCTGGTGCTGCACAGCGCGACGAAGTACCTCGGCGGGCACGGCGACACGGTCGGTGGCGTGGTGGCCTGCAATCCCGAGTGGGCGGCTGCCCTGCGCCGGGTGCGCGCGGTCACGGGCGCCCTGATGCATCCCCTGGGCGCCTACCTGCTGCACCGCGGGCTCAGCACCCTGCCCCTGCGGGTCCGGGCCCAGCAGGAGTCGGCGCAGAAGACCGCCGCCTGGCTGTCCGCTCACCCCGCCGTTGTCCGGGTGTTCTACCCGCAGATCCCGGACTGCGACCCGCTCGGCCTCGTCGGCCGCCAGATGCGTGGTCCGGGGGCGATGCTCGCGCTCCAGCTCACCGGCGGCTACGACCACGCCGCTGCAGTCACCAGCAAGGTGCGGTTGTTCACGCACGCGGTCTCGCTCGGGGGCGTGGACTCGCTGATCCAGCACCCGGCCGCCTTGACCCACCGCCCGGTGGCGGCGGATGCTCGCCCGTCGGCCGATGTCGTCCGGCTCTCGATCGGTCTCGAAGACGTCGCCGACCTGCACCGCGACCTCGACCAGGCGCTGGCCTGGGGCTGAGCGACCGGCGCATGGCCAGGGTGTCCAGGGCCGCTGGCCATCGCCTCATCCCCCCAGACGGGCAGCAGGGGCCAACCCCGCAGGTGCTAGTCGATGCGTTGGGCGGTCCGTTCACACAGGGGCAGCCACTCCACGGCAGGCTTCCACTCCCACGAGATCTCCTGGGTGCTGGAGCTGAGCCGACCCGCGCGTCAGACCCTGGCCCACCTGCCACTGCAGATGGGCCAGGGTCAGCCACTACGGGATGGCGCGTGGGCTCAGCTGGTCCCGCGTTCTCCCTTGGGGCCACCGAGCACGCCGGCGTCGAAGGCCTTCAGCACCGAGGCCCGGTCTGCGGCGGTGAGGTCGCCCGCGGTGACCGCCTCGTCCAGCCGGTCACCCAGGGCGGTACGCCGCTCGGCCGCGTGAGCCTCCTGCACCTCCTCGAAGGCGGCGGTGACCTCGGTTGCGGACAGGTCGAGCTCCTCGGCCAGGGACGCGATCATCTCCTCGCGACGCTCCTCGCGCTCGGCGTCGGTGGGCGGTGTGGACCTGTCGGCCTGCGACGGCTCACGCTGCTCCCGGACCGATTCGAACGCCGACCGGAGGTCGGCCTCGCTGACACCGAGCGCCTCAGCGAGCTCGGAGCCACCCAGACCGTGACCGCCCCCCGGGCCGCGACCATGACCGCGATCACCGTCTCCGCGCTTCGAGCTTGCGTCGGTCGAGGAGCTCTCGGAGGGCGTCGAGCTGTCGGACTGGGCACCGTCATCGGCCGCCGAGGCGATGCCTAGTGCGCCCACGGCCAGACCTGCGCCGGCGATGCCACTGGCCACGCCGCGTCGAATCATGGTGGATCTGTTCATCGGAACTCCTTCTCAGATGGTCTGCATTCTCTTTGTCATGACCATCCGCAGAGCGCCTGTGCAGAGGCTGTGAACGGCCTCCCAGTCCGATATGCGTCCGAGCGCGGCGCCTCCGAGCCCGCCTCCCGCGCTCTCGGCTCAAGGAAGCCCGTGCCCTGTGGCCCGCATTCCAGCATGATGTCTGGCATGCATCCCACGAGGCTGATTGACCCCGAGCTGGGGCGGACGGTGGGCTGCTCCCACCAGGCGAGGGTGCAGCCATGGACCCCCTGATCAGCCGGATAGGTTTCGTCGGCCTCGGCAACGTGGGCGCGAAGCTCGCCGGCTCGCTGTTGCGCGGTGGATACGACCTGGTGGTCCACGACCTGGATCCCAACGCCGCCGCACCCTTGCTCGAGTCGGGTGCCACCTGGGCGTCCTCCCCGGCAGAGCTCGCCTCGCGCTGCGACGTGGTGATCACGTGCCTGCCGAGCCCGGCAGCCTGCGCCGAGGTGGTCGAAGGTGCCACCGGGTTGCTCGAAGGGCTGCGCGAAGGCTCGGTGTGGGTGGAGATGAGCACGACCGACGAAGCCGAGGTGCGTCGTCTCGCGCAGAGGGTGGCCGAGGTCGGTGCTACAGCGGCGGACTGCCCGGTCTCGGGCGGGTGCCACCGCGCGGCCACCGGGAACATCTCGATCTTCGCCGGCTGCGACCGACCCGTGTTCGAGCGGCTACTTCCGGTGCTGAGCACGATGGGCCGCGAGGTCCTGCACACCGGAGCCTTGGGCACCGCCTCGGTGCTCAAGGTCGTCACGAACTACCTGGCGACCGCCAACCTGGTCGCGCTGACCGAGGCGCTGGTCACCGCGGCCGGCGCCGGCATGGATCTGTCCACGACGTACGACGCGATCCGGATCTCCTCCGGCAACTCGTTCGTCCACGAGACCGAGGGGCAGGTGATCCTCAACGGCAGCCGCGACATCGGCTTCACCCTCGAGCTCGTGGCCAAGGACCTCGGCCTGTTCCAAGCCGTGGCCGACCGGGCCGGTGTACCGCTGGAGGTGTCGCCACTGCTGGGTGACATGGTGACCGCGGCCATGGCCCGCCACGGCGGGCGTGAACATTCGCCGAACATCATCCGCGGCCTGGAGGAGGCCACTGGCATCGTCGTCCACGCCCCCGGCTTCCCGGCCCAGCTGATCGACCTGGAGACCCCGGTCACCGGCACCGAGGTGCCCACTCGCGCGGACGCCGTTCCTGCTACTCAGAGCTCGCACTCGAAGGGAACCTGACCCGTGTCACTGTCCACGCCAACGCTCACGCGAGACGAGATCGTGCGTGCCTACGTCGAGATCCTGGGTCCGGACCGCGTCATCACCGACGAGCAGGTGCTCAAGGAGAACAGCGTCGACCGGTACTACAAGGTCGAGAACATCTTCGGCATCTACTCGCTGCCGCTACCCGCCGCCGTTCTCAAGCCGGGCTCCGCCAGCGAGGTGGCCGCCGTGTTGAGGTTCGCGAACGAGCACTGCATCAACGTGGTCCCGAAGACCGGCGGCAGCGCGACCGAGGGTGGTCTGGAGACCGTGGTCGAGGACTCGGTCGTCGTAGACGGGTCGTCGATGAACGCGATCCTCGACATCGACACCGAAGACATGCTGGCGACCGTCCAGTGCGGTGTCGGCCTCGAGGCCCTCGAGAACGAGCTCCGGACGATCGGCTACACCACCGGGCACTCGCCGCAGTCCAAGCCACTCGCGCAGTTCGGGGGGCTGGTGGCTACCCGGTCCATCGGTCAGTTCTCCACCCTGTACGGCGGCATCGAGGACATGCTCGTCGGTGTGGAGACGGTGTTCCCCAACGGCGAGATCTGCCGGATCAAGAACGTCCCGCGCCGCTCGGCCGGACCAGACATCCGCCACCTCGTTCTCGGCAACGAGGGGGCGTTGAACTACATCACCGAGGTCACCGTCAAGATCTTCCGCTACTACCCCGAGAACAACAGGTTCCACGGGTACCTCGTGCCGGACATGAGGTCCGGGCTGAGGATCCTCCGAGAGGTCGTGACCCAGGGCTACCGGCCTTCGGTCGCGCGGCTCTACGACGAGGAGGACGGCCTCTCCCACTTCGAGCACTTCTCCCAGGGCCGGTGCGTGCTGATCTTCGTCACCGAAGGGCCCCAGCGCATCGCCGAGGCGACCGCCGCGGCGATCGAGGAGATCGTCGCCGCGTTCCCTGCTGCCGAGCACGTGGACGGCGCCCTCATCGAGGACTGGTTCGCCCACCTCAACTGGGATGTCTCCAAGCTGGAGGAGGAACGCACCGAGATCCGCGAGACCCTCGTCAACGGGTTCACCACCGAGATCTCGGGCAACTGGAGCGTCATCGGCGACATCTACGACAACGCGATGGCGCGCATCCGGGCTGAGGTCCCCGCACAGTTCACGCTGCTGGGCGGGCACTCCAGCCACAGCTACCTCAACGGCACGAACATGTACTTCGTCTACTACTACAGGGTCGACGTCGACCCCACCGAGGAACGCACGACCTACCACGACCCGATCCAGGACATCATCGTCGAGGAGACGTTGAAGCTGGGCGGGTCGATGTGCCACCACCACGGCGTCGGCAAGCACCGCACGCACTTCCTCGCCGAGGAGTACGGCTCGTCGCTGTACATGCTCCAGACCTTGAAATCGGCCTTCGACCCCCACGGGATCATGAACCGCGGGACCATCTTCCCGCTCGAGGGGTAGCGCCGTGGAGCTGGTTGACAGGACACGAGGAGCGACATGAACGACCCGAGTGTCGACGACTTCGACGCGACCTTCTTCTCGTTGGTCGGCAAGCAGGCCATCGTCACCGGCGGCAACACCGGACTCGGTCAAGCGTTCACGCTCGCCCTCGCCAAGATGGGCGCCAACGTCCTTGCTGCGAGCATCACGCCCGGTGACGACATCACGGGTGCGCTCGTCGAAGCCGCGGGATCTCGGTACGCGTACCTCTGCTCCGACATCACCGTCGCCGGAAACCCGAGACGCGTGGTGGACGCGTGCATCGCGGAGTTCGGCAGCGTCGACATCCTGGTCAACTGCGCGGGCCGGAGCATCAACCAACCCGACGTGCTCGAGTTCACCCGCGCCCAGTGGGACCCGGTGGTCGAGGTGAACCTCACCGCTGCGTTCGAGATGTCGCACGAGGTCGCCAGACACATGGTCCCGCAGCGCAGCGGGAAGATCATCAACGTCTGCTCGGTGTTCTCGTTTCTCGGCGGCCAGCGGTCGCCGGCGTACGCCGCGTCCAAGCACGGGATCGCCGGACTGACGAAGGCCTACTGCGACGAGCTGGCCCCGTTCGGCATCCAGGTCAACGGGATCGCGCCGGGCTACTACGCCACCGCTCTCACCGCGCAGACACGTGCCGACGACGTGACGAACCAGCGTGTGCTCGACCATGTGCCCGCGGGTCGCTGGGGTCAGTCCCAGGACCTCATGGGCGCGGCGGTGTTCCTGGCCAGTCGTGCCTCCGACTACGTCAACGGTCACATCCTGAGCGTCGACGGCGGATACCTGGTGCGCTGATGCGCCGAGGAGACTGAACGACATGCGCCCCCAGTACATCGTCGGCATCGACGGCGGCTCGCAGAGCTCGAAGGTCGTCGTCTTCGACACCGAGGGACGGGTTATCTGCGCAGCCTCCGAGGCATTGGCGCCGATGCACACGCCGCGGCCCGGGGTGGCCGAGCACCCCGATGACGACCTCTACGACACGATCGTCGCTGCGGCCCGCCGTGCGATGGCCGCCTTTCCGCACGACACCGCCGACATCGTCGGCGTGGGCTTGTGCACGATTCGGTGCTGTCGCGCGCTGGTGCGAGCGGACGGGACGTTGGCACAGCCGGTGCAGAGCTGGATGGATCACCGGCTGTCACGACCCTACGAGCACACCCACCACGAGGTCGCCTACGTCACCACGACGTCGGGCTACCTCATGGGTCGACTGACCGGCAACCGCACCGACACCGCGGCCAACTACATCGGCCCGTGGCCGATGGATGTGCGCACGTGGGACTGGTACACCGACCGGGACACCTTCGAGTCGTTCAACGTGCCGCGCGAGATGCTGTACGAGCTGCAGCTGCCCGGCGACATCGGCGGATTCGTGAGCCAGTCGTTCGCGGAGGCGACGGGGCTGCCCCAGGGCCTCCCGGTCGTCCACACCGCGAACGACAAGGCGGCAGAAGCACTCGGCGCCGGACTGCGTGATCAACACGTCGGCCTGGTGTCGCTGGGCACCTACATCACAGGCATGGTCGTCGGCGAGAAGTACGTCGCCGAGCCCCAGACCTTCTTCACCAACTTCGCATCGGAACCGCAGCGCTACCTCTACGAGAGCGGTGGCATCCGCCGCGGGATGTGGACGGTGTCGTGGCTGATGGATCTGGTCAGCGCCGGGCTCGAGCGGGGGTCCACCCGCGGCGCCGTGTCACGCGAGGATCACCTCAACGCGCTCGCGGCCACGGTGCCCGCCGGCTCCGACGGCCTGATGTGCGTGCTCGACTGGCTCAGCCCACCGACGCAACCGCACCGGAAGGGCATGTTCATCGGCTTCGACGAGCGGCACGGCCCTGCGCACATGTACCGCGCGATCCTGGAGGGCATCGCCTACCGCATGCGACACAACGTCACGGCGATGGAGGCCGAGCTGGGCGTGCGCATCGAGAAGCTGGTCGTCACCGGCGGTGGGTCGAACAGCGATGTCGCGATGCAGATCCTCGCCGATGTCTTCGACCGTCCCGTGAGCCGCAACGAGGTGCGCGACGCCGCCGGGCTCGGAGCGGCCCTTTGCGTCGCGGTGGCGTGCGGGGTCTACCCCGGCCTCGAAGTCGCCACCGAACAGATGGTGCACCAGGCCGACGAGTTCACGCCTGATCCGGCCGACGCTCAGGTGTACAGCCAGCTCCGTGAGGTCTACGCCGACCTCCATGACGCGACGGATGCCCTTCTCGAGCGAACCTACGACATCCTCAACGACCGATAGGCACGACCCGGATCCCGGAGCTCGTCACCGTGGTGGCTGGTCGATGGACTCCACCCATGGCGCCCGCCAGGCGGGTGCCTCCGACTTCTGCGTGTAGTAGCGAGTGTCGTGAACGATCGATCCAGCTTCATGGAGCTCCCAGACGAGCACCACGTGCCACACGTCGCCGGCGTAGTCGTTCACTCCCTCGACCACCCACACCCGTCCGGACCCGATGACTCTGCGCAAGGTGATCGAGGGTGGGACCGGATAGGTCTCCTGCATCGCACGCATCGCATCACGTCCGCGGATGCGTTCACCCGTCTGCGGCATCTCCATCACGTAGTCCTCGTGACGCAGCCGGAACTCCGCCTCAGGAGAGAGCCCGTCCCCAGTGAGCCCGAGCAGGAGCTCGATGCCTTCGCGCATCGCCGATGCGTCGTTGTCGCCCATGGCCCGCAGGAACAGCTCACGCACCTCCGCTTCGCTCATGGTCGGTCTCCTCGCAGACGTCGCTCATCCCGTCCTGGAAATCGTGCTCCCGCACCGCACCGCTTGTCCATCGCCGGAGCGGGTCGAACGTCTCGTCCTCGCTCGAGCGGGCGAAGCAGTTGCGCCAGCTCCTCCGAGCAGCACCCTGCTAGTGGCAGGTGCACTCCCCATCGGCGCAGCAGGACCCCGCACCCTTCGGTGACGGGGGCACGTCGAGCGAGGGGTTCTCGTCGAAGAACCCGAACGGCTTGAGCCACCACGACACCGTGTCGGCGGGCATCACCGGCCAGTCCTCGGCACGAGGCACGTGGTGGATGCCGAAGACGTACCAGAGCACCACGTCGGTGTTCTCCAAGGGCTCGTCGTCGGCCACCCACTCGCTCATGCCACCGACGTCGGTGGTCGACTGCGTCGGGTAGGCCCCTGCCGGCCAGCGCTCTTCGGGGTGGTTGGCGGTCACCCAGACGGTGTGGCCGAGCACCGGTGCCCTCTCCATCTGCGGCGTCCCCGCGGCCATCAGTGCCGGGATCGAGGCACTCGGCACGAGCTTGTACGACGGGTGGTCGCCGTGCGCGTTGGTGGTGGCGGGGTTGATCACCTTCCACCCACGCTGGCGACCCCAGTCGTAGTCGCGCCCGGCCTCGGCCTCGGAGCGCACCGGTGTGGCCACCGTCCGTACGGCCAGCCCGTGCGGGTTCTCCGGCGATGTCGGCACCACCTCGGAGTCGACCTCCACGACCGTCTGGGTGGGTCCGTCCACGTCGAGGTCGAGCCTGGCCACGATGAAGTGCTGGTGGATCGGGGCGTACGTCGCGCGATCGACCCGGGTGCCCGTGACCGGGGCGCCGGCCTCGACGTCGTACGGGGTCGTGACCATGATCCCGGTCGCACGCACCTCGCACTCGATGTTGCCGTCCTGGTAGAAGCGCCAGTAGACGAGGTACTCGTAGTTGGCGACCGTCGCGTGGAACGAGACGACGAAGCGGCGCATCCGGCGGACCTCGGCCCCGGTCTCGCCGTCGACGTGCTTCCACAGGACTGCGTTGTCCTCCTCGTGGATGCAGATGGCGTTGGTGATGGTGAAGGGCTCTCCGTGGGAGTCGTGCAGCGTGGCGTCGAGGTAGGTGATCTCCCCGAGGCAGTCGCAGCCGAGCTCGAGCGAGGTCGTCATGAACCCCAAGCCCCACTCGCCGATGTCGTAGGCCGTGCGGCGCACGTGCTCGAAGGACGGGTCGCGGTAGGGGACGATCATCTCGGCGAACGACAGCCGGTGCGCGACATCGCGCCCGTCGTAGCTGATCGCGTGCAGGGTCAGGCCCTCGCGGTAGTTGAAGCCGACGCGGATCGACCACTTCTGCCAGCGCAGCTCGTGGCCGTCGGTGGTGAAGGAGACTCCGTCAGGCTGGGCGATGTGCAGGGGCGTCAGGTCCGTCCGCTGCTCCCCCGTCCAGGGGCCGGGCGCGTACTCGCCGCTGACGTCCGGCATCCCAGGGTCGGGACCGCGCTCGATGTCGAGGAGCTCGGCGGTGTTCATGTCGACGATGAGCTTGAGACCGGGCACGGGGTGGGCGTAGGGGTTGCCCTGCGGGGTGGCCCGCACCCAGATGTCGCACCAGCCGAGCCTGCGATCGGCCCACTGGGGCGGCATCAGCGCCTTGCCGTAGGTCCACGCGTCCACCAGCACCAGCGACAGGTCGGTGATGCCGCGCTCAGCCAACGCCGCGACGACGTCGGGGTGCGCCTTCATCGCGTGGTCGATCTCGTGCCACTCGTCGACGGTGAAGTTGGGAGTCGCGTCCGGCACCAGCGTCCAGGACACGACCCGGTCCCCGGTGAGGTCGACGACGGCCTCGGCCGTCTCGTTGCTCTCGCGGTGCCACAGGACCGCCTGCGCCGTACGCGGGACCGGGTCGCCGGCACGGTGGGCCTTGACGTCGGCCTTCGGAGGCTCGCGCAGCTCGATGCCGGCGAAGCGCCAGGAGCCGTCCAGGGACCGCTCCCGTCGCACGATGGCCGCCGTCGCTCTGAACTCGTCCTCGGTCATCGGGTCGAGCGGGTGCAGCCCCATGGTTCTCCTCGTTCGTCGACGCCGGTGCAGGGTCATCGACGCCGCTGCAGGTTCGGCCCTAGCCTGAGCCCCACGGAGCGACGGCGCAAGAGACACGCGAGGAGCGGGCATGTCAGAGAAGAAGGTGTTCCACAACATCATCGGCGGGGAGGTGCAGGAGTCCCCCTCCGGCGGCTCGATGGATGTCGTCAACCCCGCGACCGGTGCCGTCTACGCCACCGCGCCGATGTCCGACGAGCACGACGTCGACCTCGCCTGCCGGGCCTCGGCCGACGCCTTCGAGAAGTGGCGCTGGACCACGCCCGGGGCCCGGCAGCGGGCCCTGCTCAAGCTGGCCGACGTGATCGAGGACAACGCGGAGGAGCTCGTCGCGATCGAGTGTGAGAACACGGGCAAGCCGTTCTCCCTCACGATGTCGGAAGAGATCCCGATGATGATCGACCAGATCCGGTTCTTCGCCGGCGCTGCGCGGGTGCTGGAGGGCCGCTCCGCGGGTGAGTACATGGCCGGCTACACCTCCTCGGTGCGCCGGGAGCCGGTGGGTCCGGTCGCCCAGGTGGCTCCGTGGAACTACCCGATGATGATGGCGGTCTGGAAGTTCGCGCCGGCCCTGGCGGCGGGTTGCACCGTCGTCCTCAAGCCGTCGGACACCACGCCCGCCTCGTCGGTGTGGATGGTCGAGAAGATGCAGGACATCTTCCCGCCCGGCGTGTGCAACCTCGTGACAGGTGACCGCGACACCGGTGCTGCGCTGACCCGGCACAAGGTGCCGCAGCTGGTGTCGATCACGGGTTCCACGCGGGCCGGCATGGCCGTGGCGGGTGCGGCCGCCGAGGACCTGAAGCGTGCGCACCTCGAGCTCGGCGGCAAGGCGCCGGTGCTGGTCTTCGACGACGTCGACGTCGCGTCGGCCGTGGAGGGCATCTCGACCGCAGGCCTGTTCAACGCCGGTCAGGACTGCACGGCCGCGACCCGGTTGATCGTCCAGGCCGGGGTGTACGACGAGTTCACCGCCGCCCTGGCCAAGGCCGCCACAGACGCCCGCACCGGCTACGACCCGGCCGACGAAGACATCCTCTACGGGCCGATCAACAACGCGACGCAGCTCGGGCACGTCGCCGGGCTCGTCGACCGGGCGCCGGGCCACGCCCGGGTGGTGACCGGGGGCCACCGCCTGGACCGGGACGGCTTCTTCTACGAGGCCACCGTCATCGCCGACCTCGAGCAGGACGACGAGCTGGTGCGCACCGAGATCTTCGGCCCTGTGATGACGGTGCAGAAGTTCGGCACCGAGGACGAGGGGCTGCGGATGGCCAACGACTCGGAGTACGGCCTGTCCTCATCGGTCTGGACGAGCGACGCCGGCACCATGGCCCGGATGGCGGCTCGGCTCGACTTCGGGTGCGTGTGGATCAACACCCACATCCCGCTGGTGGCCGAGATGCCGCACGGTGGCTTCAAGCACTCCGGCTACGGCAAGGACCTGTCGATGTACAGCCTCGAGGACTACACCCGCGTCAAGCACGTGATGCAGCACCACGGCTTCGAGGGCTGACTCCCCAGTCACCCCTCGAGGTCGACGTACCGGCACTGCGGTCGTCGCTGGTCCGCCGGCGGCGACCGTCAGTCCGGGGCCTTGACGGGGGTGTCGACGTGCAGCGTCTCGCCGTTGAAGAAGGGCTTCTGCTCCTCGCGGCGCGACAGGACCCACATCAGCGGCAGTCCGAGCAGCATCGAGCCGACGCCGAGCAGGAACACGCTGCCGATCTCCCAGCCGAGGCCGGGGACGGTCCACCCGCCGAGGAAGCCGTAGTCGAGCGAGAGCATGTCGAAGGCCGACTTGAAGAACGCGAAGGTGAGCATCAGGGCGCCCAGCAGGGGCAGCACGCCCTTGCTCCACAGTGCCCTGCCGCCGCCCCTGATGTCGTTGCGGAAGTACCAGACGCAGGCGTAGGCCGTGATGCCGTAGTAGAAGGCGATCATCAGTCCGATCGCCAGCAGGACGTCGCCGTAGACGTTCTCGCCCAGGAAGCTGAGCATCACGAAGATCACGCTGGCAGCGGCCCCGATGAACAGGGTCGACACCGACGGCGTCATGTAGCGAGGGTGGGTGCGTGAGAACTGCGACATGATCGCCCGGTAGATGCCCATCGACAGGGTGCCCCGGGCCGCGGGCAGGATCGTCGTCTGGGTCGAGGCGACCGCCGAGACGAGCACGGCCACCAGCACGATCCAGTCCCACCCACCGAGGACCTCGGCACCGATGACGCTGAACACGTCGCCCGCGTTGTCCTCGTTGCCGAGCCCGATGCCGGTGGTGCCGACGCCGGCGTACGACACCGAGGCGACGGTCGTGAGCAGGTAGGTGGCCAGCAGGATCATCGTCGCCGCGACCGCCGCCTTGCCTGGGGTGTTGGCCCGGTCCTTGGTCTCCTCGTTCAGCGAGAGGATCGTGTCCCAGCCCCAGTAGATGAAGACCATCAGGATCATGCCCTCGGTGAGCGCGCCCCAGCCGCCGCCACCCTCGGCGAAGTACTCCATGGGGTTGAACCACGAGAGCGACACGTCGATGGCGGTCTCGGGACGGTCGCTGCCGAAGACCGCGACCAGGGCGGCCACCACGAGCACGGACAGAGCGACGTACTGGATGGCGACGAGCACGTTCTGCAGCCAGTGCGCGATCTCGATGCCGCGGAAGGAGACCCAGGTCATCACCACGATGAACACGACACCCAGCGCGGTGACCCAGGCCGTGCTGGCGGCGAGGTCGTCGGCCCCGAAGAGGTAGTAGGTGTACTGCGCGGCGACCTGCGCGAGGTTGGCGAGCACGATGACACCCGCCAACGTCAGCACCCAGCCGCTGAACCAGCCGGTGCGGGGCCCGAACGCCTTGGTCACCCACGTGAAGGTGGTGCCGCAGTCGGGGATCACCCGGTTGAGCTCGCGGTAGGCGAACGCGGTGAGCAGCATCGGCAGAAATCCCAGGATCACCGCCACGGGTGCGAGCACCCCGGTCTCGATGACGACGTAGCCGAGCGTGGCCGCGAGGGAGTACGCCGGGGCGACCGATGCGAGACCGATCGCGAGCGTGCCGCCGAAGCTGAGCGAGTCCTCGTGGAGGCCCTTGTGGGACCTGAGGTCGTGCGATGCGGGCTCTTCCCGGGCTGAAGTGACCATGCTGGCACGCCTCTCTCATCTCGTCGCAAGTGAGCGCACCCTATTCCCGTCGAGCCGCGCGTGGAGCGAAACCGAACGGTCGACTTTTCCTACCGCGAGCGGCGTGACTCGACCCCTACGATGTCCGCGTGACCACCCGCGCGGTCGCTGCCCTCGCCCATGCCGAGCCGACCACGTTCTGGTTGGCCGATCCCGGACGCCCGCAGCCGACCCTCACGCTCACGGCTGACACGGCTGCGGATCTGGTCATCGTCGGCGGTGGCTACACGGGCCTGTGGGCCGCTTTGCAGGCCAAGGAGGACGACCCGGCGCGCGACGTGGTCGTGCTCGAGGCCGCCGAGGTGGGCGGGGCGGCGTCGGGCCGCAACGGCGGATTCTGCGCGGCGAGCATCACCCACGGCGAGGCCAATGGCCTGGATCGCTTTCCGCAGGAGTTCGACACCCTGCTGCGGATGGGCCGCGACAACCTCGCCGGCATCGAGGAGACGCTCCGTCGGCACGGCATCGACGCGGAGTGGGAGCCGCACGGCGAGCTGGACATCGCGACCCAGCCCTGGCAGGTCGAGGACCTCCGCGAGCTCACCGAGCTGGTCAACGCGCACGGCGGGTCGGTGCGGTTCCTCGACCGGGAGGAGACGCGCGCTCGCGTCGACTCCCCGACCTACCTCGCCTCGGTCCACGACCCCGACGGTGTCGCTCTGGTGCACCCGGCCAAGCTCGCGTGGGGTCTGCGACGGGCCTGCCTCGACCTCGGGGTGCGACTGCACGAGCACACCCGGGTCACCGGAATCGGCCGGGACGGCGACGGGCTTCGACTCCGCACCGACTACGCCGCAGTCCGCGCGCGACGGGTGGTGCTCGCGACCAATGCAGAGACCGGGCTGCTCAAACGGCTGCGTCACTACGTGGTGCCGGTCTACGACTACGCGCTGGTGACCGAGCCGCTCTCGGCCGCCCAGCTGGCCTCGATCGGCTGGCATGGTCGCGAGGGGCTCGCAGACGCCGCCAACCAGTTCCACTACTACCGGCTGACCCGGGACGACCGGATCCTGTGGGGCGGCTACGACGCCGTCTACCACTTCGGCGGCCGCGTCCGGGCCGAGTACGACCAGCGTCCAGCGACGTACCGCCTGCTCGCCGAGCAGTTCTTCGAGACGTTCCCGCAGCTCGAGGGACTCGCCTTCACACACCGGTGGGGTGGGGCCATCGACACGTGCAGCCGCTTCACGGCGTTCTGGGGGCAGGCATACGACGGACGGCTGGCCTACGTCGCCGGCTACACCGGCCTGGGCGTCGGTGCCAGCCGCTTCGGTGCGCGGGTGATGCTCGACCTCGTCGACGGGCTGGACACCGAGCGGACCCGGCTGCAGATGGTGCGCAGCAAGCCACTGCCCTTCCCGCCTGAGCCGGCGCGGTATGCCGCGATCACGGCCACCCGCCTCTCCATCGCGGCCGCCGACCGCAACGGCGGGCGGCGCAACGCCTGGCTGCGCACGCTCGACCGACTGGGACTGGGGTTCGACTCGTGAGGACAGAGGGCGCCGTGCAGCGCGAAGCAGACGTGATCGTGGTGGGAGCCGGGCTCTCTGGCCTGGTGGCCGCACGTGCCGTGCTTGACGCGGGCTTCGAGCCGCTCGTGCTCGAGGCCGCGGACCGCGTCGGCGGGCGCATCCTCACCGAGGAGCCGCTTCCGGGCGTTCACCTCGAGCTGGGTGCCCAGTGGATCGGCGACACCCACCACCGGATGGAGGCGCTCGCCGCCGAGCTCGGGGTCGGTCTCTACCGGCAGTTCGAGGACGGTGACACGTCCTACGAGTTCGCGGGGCGGGTGCTGCGCGGGGACGCCTTCCACACGGCGTACGCCGAGGACATGGCCGCCGTCGAGCGGGTGCTGCGCGAGCTCGACGCGATGGCCGAGACGGTGACGGTGGAGGCACCCTGGTTGGCACCTCGCGCGGACGAGTGGGACCGGATCTCGGTGGGACAGTGGTACGACGCGCAGGGGCTCTCGCCGGTGGGTCGCTCGCTGCTGGAGATCTGCACCGTCGGGATCCTGGCGGTACCGACGGTCGAGGTCTCGTTGCTGGGGCTGTTGGTCAACGTCGTCACCTGCGGGGTCACCGCCGACCTGCTCTCGGAGTCAGAGGGCGGGGCCCAGACGAAGCGGTTCGTCGGCGGGACCGCGCTGGTGCCCGAGCGGCTGGCCGCCCTGCTGGGCGACCGAGTAGTGCTCGAGAGCCCGGTGCTCACCGTCGACCACACGGCCGACTCGGTGACCGTCGCCTGCCGCGGCGGGCTGATCGCCCGCGGCCGCCAGGTGATCGTGGCGCTCGCTCCAGCGCTCGCGGGCCGGATCATGTACGACCCGCCGTTGCCCGGGACGCGCGACCAGCTGACACAGCGGATGCCTCAGGCCTCCGCCCACAAGGCCTTCGCGATCTACGACGAGCCGTTCTGGCGCGCCGACGGTCTCAATGCCCAGCTCATCTCCGAGATCGGTCCGGCCCGGATGTCCAACGACGCCTGCATGCCCGAGGAGACCGAAGGACCCGGCATCATCCTGGCGTTCCTCGAGGGCGAGAACGCCCGGGTCGAGGGCCGATGGCCCGCCGAGCAGCGCCAGGAGGCGCTGCGGGCCGAGCTGGGCCGCCACTTCGGCTCCCGAGCGGCGCGCCCGGAGCTGATCGTGGAGGGTGCGTGGGCCGACCGCGAGTGGACGCGTGGGTGCTACAACGCCAACCCGGGGCCGTGCGGCTGGATCCACTTCGGCGAGGCGCTCGCAACACCGGTGGGCGCGATCAAGTGGGCGGCCACGGAGACCGCGCGCGAGTGGAGCGGTTACATGGAGGGCGCCGTCGATGCCGGCCAGCGCGCCGCGCGCGAGGTGCTCGAGGCGATCACCTCGGCGTGATCGACCTGCGCCGAGTCGTCGGGTCCGGATTCCGCGGACGTCACCGGCCAGTCCTCGACGTGGGATACATCAGACCCACGGCTGCAGCACAGGAGGGACACAGGATCGACGAGGATACTGGAGCGATGCCTCACGCAAACCCAGGTGACACCCACTCCTTCCTCCGGCTTCGCCGAGTCCCACGGCTGGCGGTGCCACTGGCAGTGGCGCTCGTGCTGTCGTCCTGCGGTGGGTCCGACGCGGACGAGTCGGCCTCGCCATCCACGTCGGACACGACGAGCACGACAGCGGCCACCGTCGACACGACACTGTTTCTCGACGGCGCGCTGGCCGAAGAACCCTCAACCGAGGACTGCACCCTCAGCGGTGGGACCGAGACGACCTGCTACCGGATCACGGTGGCTGGCTACCCCGTCGACCACGAGGTGGGCCCGTTCTGCCCCGGCACGATCACCGACGGGGCCGATGCCGGCGGCATCTGGTTCGACGGCGAGAAGGTGTACGACATCGACGGTGAGTTCATCGAGGACCTCGCCGAGACCTACGGCGACGACGGATGGCAGATGTACGACGAGGACGGCAACGTCCTGGTCACCGAGACCCAGGAGGAGTTCGAGGCCGCAGCCCGCCCGGACGTTGACCCCGACCTGCAGAACCACTGCATCGAGGGGAAGGTGGACTGGCTCGACAACGGCGAGCCCGTCCCCACCGAGGTGGTGATCCCCACGACGCCGGTGGCCGCCGACGCGTCCTCGGAGCCTCGAGGCAACCAGGGCGTCACCCTGGACGGCGTGGTCATCGCCGCCTCCGCGCCGGTCGAGGCGATCCTCGGCGCCTACACCATCGCGGCCTTCGACGACTGCGGCGGCCACTTCAACCCGTTCGAGGGCTACCACCTGCACGGCGCGGTCGGCTGCTCGGAGAGCGGCGAGGCAGCCGAGGGCGACACTCCCGTGTTCGGCTACGCGATGGACGGCTACCCGGTGCACAGCCCGTTCGCCGACGATGCCGAGGAGCAGGCGGCCGACCTCGACGCCTGCAACGGCCACACCACCGAGGATGGCGGTTACCACTACCACGCGAACCAGGCGGCGAAGAACCAGGTGATCGCCTGTCTGGTCGGCCAGACCGTCGCTTCGGAGGAAGGCGCCGACGGCCCGCCCGGCGGCGGCCCACCCGACGAGTGACGCAGGTGGTGCCCCCGGCTGCCGCGCTCAGCGGCTGGGAGCGAGCCGCGGCTTGAGCGTGAGCGTCACGATCTCGCCGTTGCGGGTCTGGTCGACGATGTCCAGCCGTTGCCGATCGCCTTCGTACATCCGCACGCCGTCACCGAGCATGATCGGAGCGACGAAGGCGACGATCTCGTCGAGAAGACCCGCCTCCAGACAGGCCTGCGCGACGGTGCATCCGAGCACGGCGACATCGCGGCCCTCCGCAGCCTCGTGCGCCTGCCGGACGGCGTCGTCGATGGGGCCTTGGACGACGGTTCCGGTCACACCCTTGACCACGGGCGGCGGTCGTTCGGTGTCACGGGTCAGGACGAAGAACGGCCCGGAGAAGTCGCCTCCGTAGAAGCCTGGTTGGTCGCGATCCTCGACGTCCATGGTCCGCCGACCGACGAGCAGGGCTCCCAGTCGGGCCACGAGGTCCTTGGTGACCGCACCGGACCCGGTGTCGAAGCCGAAGGCCCAGTCCATCGTCTCGTGCCGGTCGGCCACGAATCCGTCGAGGCTCACCATCGTGTTCCAGATCAGCTTGCCGTGGTCAGCGGCGGTCTGCATGAGGGTCCCTTCGTCATCGGTGGCAGCTCTTCGCTGCGGCTCGCGAGGCAGCGATGACCTCGACAAGCATGGTACGAACCCGCGGTGACGATTCCTTGGATCCACTCGCTGCGGCACCATGTCTGTATGCGGGCTCGGCGTCGTCCATCGACATCGGCGTTGCTGGTCGCGACCATCGGCGTCCTGGCGAGCCTTGCCGGTTGCTCGCAGAGCGACTCCCCCCGGACGGGGCCGCGCAGCGACACCGACGAGACCGCTCATGCCGGCGAGCTCTCCTTGGGAGTGCCCCGAGCGGCGCATCGTGCCACCACGCTGGTAGACGGGCGTGTCCTCTTCACCGGTGGCTGCACAACCAGGGGCTGCGGTGGATCCGCAGCAGGTGCGACGGCGACGTTCCTCGACGTGGCTGCGGCGACGACCAGCACGGGTCCGTCGCTCGAGCAGCCCAGGCTGAGCCACACGGCCACGTTGCTGCGCGACGGTCGGGTTCTGGTCGTGGGCGGCTACGGCGGAGAAGGCGAGCCGCCGACCGCCTCGATCGAGCTCTTCGATCCGGGAAGCGATGCGTTCACTACGGTGGGTTCGCTCCGGGTCGCGCGGGCCGACCACACCGCGAGCCTGCTGCCCGACGGGCGCGTGCTGATCGCCGGTGGCCGCGACACCGTCGGCGCCGCCCTGGACAGCGTCGAGATCATCGACGCGGCGAACGGGCGGACGGCCACAGCTCCGGCTCTCCCCCAACCCCGGACCGCCCAGGTAGCCACCACCCTTGCCGGCGACGTGCTGCTCGTCGGAGGCACCACGGTGAGCGACCGAGCCGTGGCCACCACTGTCGTGTACGACGCCACCGCTGACCGATGGACCCCGGGTCCCACGCTCGACCGGGCCAGGGTCAAGCACGCGGCGGTGTCGCTCCCCGGCGGAGGTCTGCTGGTGATCGGGGGCTCCGACTCGTCGGAGAGTCGCGACGCGTTCGCCGACACCGAGATGCTGCGACCCGGTGAGGACACGTTCCGACCAGGGCCGCGCCTTCCGGAGGGGCGCTACAAGCTGACCGACGCAGCCGCCGCGCTACCCGACGGCCGGGTCGCGGTGGCAGGTGGCGAGAGTGTCCTTGTCCTCGACCCGGGGACCGGGGAGGTTCGGTCGCTGGACACACCATCCCTCGGAACCGCTCGCGCGTTCCAGACCCTCGACGTGGTCTCCGCCGACGTGGTCCTGGTCGCGGGTGGGTACGACGCCGAGATCGTCCCCACCGCCGAGGCGTGGCTGATCGACATCGACTGATTTGTCGTGCATTGAGGGGTAACTGCTGCGGCGTACGATGCCAGACGTGACTGCAGCGCCCAGCGGCACGCCAGACCCCACCGCGGATCGACAGCGAGCGATTGCTGCGCGCCCAGGGTCGAGATGAGTGTTCTCCTGCCGCCCCCGCGCGAGGCCGAAGCGCGAGATGCGCAGCTGCTCACCGCCCAGCTGGACCTCCTTTCCGGGGTGGTCGCCGGCTCACCGGTCGGACGAGCCCTCGACGCGCTGCTGCGCGTCGTGGAGCGGGTCTCCAGTGCCGGCCTGCTCGCCTCGGTGCTGCTGCTCGACGACGAAGGACAGCACCTCCGGCACTGCGCGGCGCCGAGCCTTCCCGAGGATTACTGCCGCGCGATCGACGGTGTCGCCATCGGCCCGGCGGTGGGTTCCTGCGGCACGGCCGCGTGGCGCCGGCGACAGGTCATCGTCGAGGACATCGCCCACGACCCGCTCTGGGAGGACTACAAGCACGTCGCCCTGCCGGCCGGACTGCGAGCCTGCTGGTCGACCCCGATCTTCGGTGTCGGCGGAAGGCTGCTGGGCACCTTCGCCATGTACTACCCGCTGCCGAGTGCTCCGACCGCGAGTGACCGTGCCCTCATCGACGTGCTCGTCCGGAGCGTCTCGCTCGCCCTCGAACGAAGCCGCCACGACGAGCAGAGGGAGCGCGAGCTGGCGGCCGAACGAACCCTCGCCCTGGCCTTCCAGCGGAGTCTGCTGCCCGACGTTCCTGCACGGATCGGCGACATCGAGCTCGAGGCGCGGTACCGCACCGGCGACCCCGGCGTGCACGTGGGCGGTGACTGGTTCGACGTCGTCGCCGTCGAGGAGGGACTGGTCCTGGTCGTCGGTGACGTCCAGGGCCACGACGCCCAGGCGGCGGCTCTCATGGGTCAGCTGCGCACCGTTGTGCGGGCCACCGCCTGCGAGGGGCACTCCCCCTCCGGTGTGCTGGCACGGACGGCCGACTACCTCGACCGACTCGACAGTGACCTGCTCGCCACCGTGCTGATCGTCCACGTCGACGTCCGCGCGCAGCTGCTCACTGTCGCCTGCGCCGGTCACCTCCCTCCGGCGGTGCTCACGTCGACCTCGACCGGCACCGAGGTGCGGCTTCTCAGCGTCGAGCCGGGTCCGCCGCTCGGCATCGGCGACCAGTGGGAGGAACGCAGCACCCAGCTGTCCGAGGACACAGTGCTGCTGCTCTACACCGACGGTCTGGTGGAGACACGCACGTGGGACATCGATGAGGGCGTGAGCCATCTCCACGCGGTCCTGGGGGCGCTGCCGCCGGGAGCAGGGCCGGGAGCCGTCCTCGACGCGGCGCTGGAGCTCATCCCCGCCGGAAACCGTGGGGACGACGTGGCCGTTCTTGCTGCCCGAATCCCCTCCAGCGACGGCGAGTCCGGCCACGTCGTTGTTCGGTCCCTGCCCGCCCAGCCGATGTCGGTGCCGATTGCGCGATGGTGGACACGCGGTTGGCTGGCGGCATCGACCGTGCCCGAGCACCAGGTCGACAATGCGCTGTACGTCGTCACGGAACTGGTGTCCAACGCGGTCAGGCAGGGCGATGGACCGATCCGGATCCGGCTCGAGCTGGCCGACCAGGCTTTGACAGTGGCGGTCTTCGACCGCGGCCACCGGATGCCGCTGCTCATGGAGCCCGGGCCGGAGTCCACCGGAGGTCGCGGGTTGAAGGTGGTGGACTCCCTGGCCGATCGATGGGGTGTCGAGGCCGAGCTCGACGGCAAGACCGTCTGGGCGCAGCTGCGCTGGTGAAGGCGACGACGGCGCTCGCCGTGACCGTCTAGGCCCCCACCGGCGCCGCATGTGCTGCGAGGAACGTGGCGACGGCGCGGCGCACGTGGGTACGACGACGGCGGGTCGACGGCACCGCGCCGTCACCGAGCAGCATCGCGTCGTTCACCGGCTCCCCCATGACGAGCCAGTTCAGCTGCGATGCGGCCGCTCGTGGATCCGCCGTCGCGATCAGGCCGTCGCGGTGGGCCGTCTTGAGCAGTGTCGTGAGCGCAGCGATCGCGCGGTGCGGACCGTGCTCGGCGAGGGCCCGGGCGAGCTCCGGGAACCTCGCCACCTCCCCGATCACGAGACGTCGCAGCTGCAGCAGCCTCGGCGTGAGGACGATGTCGAGCTGGCGCCCCAACGTGCGCTCGAGCTCCGCCCTGAGGCCCTCCAGGTCGTCGAACGCGAGCGACTCGTCGTACACGGCGTCTCCCGCCTCGCGGGTCATCGACGTCACCAGGTCCACGAACAGGGACTCCTTGCTGCCGAAGTGCGCGTACACCGTCTGCTTCGCGACACCGGAGCGCTCTGCGATCTCATCCATCGTCACCCAGGCGTAGCCGCCACCGAGGAAAGCCTCCTCCGCCGCAGCGAGGACTGCCCTCCGCTTCGTCAGCGAGCTGGGCCTGATCGACATCGCTGCTCCTCCTTGACGACTTCATACCACTGGGTCTAGTTTCTCAGAGATTAGACCACAGAGTCCAGAAACTCGGGAGCAGCCTGATGGAGACGACCACCTCGCGCGACGGGACCGTGCTCGCGTACGACGTGCGTGGCGACGGTCCGCCGCTCGTCTACATCACCGGCGCCACGTGCTTTCGGACATTCCGGCCGGTCGTGCACGACTGCCGGGCCTTCGCGTCCGCCTTCAGGGTGCTGACCTACGACCGTCGTGGTCGCGGCGACTCCGTCGACACCGCACCCTGGTCGGTCGACCGCGAGGTGGACGACATCGAGGCGATGATCGACGTCCTCGGGGGCGAGGCCTTCGTGTACGGCCATTCCTCGGGCGCCGTGCTCGCCCTGCACGCGGCGCACCAGCTGGGTCCGAAGGTCCGCGGCGTGGCGCTGTACGACGCACCGTGGGTGCACGACGAGGCCGAGCGCGAGGAGTACGCCCTGCTCCGATCCGAGGTTGAGCTCCTGCTCGACGAGGGGAACCACATCGCAGCGACGCGGCGGTTCCTGCGCGGCATCGGGATGCCGCGCCCGTTCGTCGCGCTCCTCCCCTTGTTTCCGGGCTGGCGCACCATCCTGGCTCTGGCGCCGACCCTGCGCTACGACCTGGCGCTGACCGCCGACCTGCCGCCCCTCGAGCTCGCCGCCGAGGTGGACGTGCCGACACACGTGCTCGTCGGGGAGCGCAGCCCGGAAGCGCTGCACCATGTCGCTCGCACGCTCGCCGGTGCTGTTCCCGGCGCCACGCTGGTCGTAGTCCCGAAGCAGGACCACATGGTCGCGTCCAAGGTCCTGTTGCCGCTGCTGGTCGAGCGTCTCGTCGAGGACTCGGCAGTGGCGTGAAGCACGGGCCTCGCGGCGACCTCCGAGATCATCGCAGTGCTCCGGACCCCACCACCCTCGGCGCCAGGTCGAAGGTTCCGTCCGTGCCCACTCAGGTCGTCGGGGTGGCCCGCGCGCGGCGCGCCAGGTGCACGGTGCAGGCCGACTCTCCCCGCGTGAGCGGGTTCGGGAACGTGACCACCTCGGCGGTGACGTCGACGAACACCCGGCGCAGCGCCGTCAGGAACGCCTCGTCCGGCGGGTCGTCCGACCACACCCCCAACACCCCACCGGGCTCGAGGAACTCACGCATCCGCTCCAGCCCGGCCACGGTGTAGAAGGGCCGGTGGCTCTCGTCGAGCACGTGGCTCGGGGTGTGGTCGACGTCGAGGAGCACCGCGTCGAACCGATGGTCCGAGACCCCCGACGCCTCGGACCGTCCGGCGACGACCGCGAAGAAGTCGGCGTGCGTCAGCACGGTGCGGGGATCACCCACCAGTCCCTCGGAGACCGGGAGCAACCCGCGCCGGTGCCAGTCGATGACCGGACCGAGCGCCTCGACGACGTTCACCGACGCGACCCGGGGGTCCTCGAGCGCGGTCACCGCGGTGTAGCCGAGACCGAGGCCACCCACCAGGACCCGCCAGCCCTCCCCGTCGAGCATCGCCAGGCCGGCCCGGCTGAGCTCACTCTCCGACGCGGTGAAGGCGGTCGACATCAGGTACTCATCATCCAGCTTCGCCTCGAACACCTCCCCCAGCACGGCGTCCAGCCGGCGACGCAGGCTGATCGCGCCGATCGGGGTCTGTTGCCAGTCGAGTTCTTCCAGGCGCCGCGTCACGGACCAAGCCTAGGTGCCGCAATCCTCCGGCCATCCCGGCACCGGGAGGTGGTCATGGGCGGCGGAGCCGCAACGGTCACCAGGGTGAGGCGACGAAGTCCTTGAGGAAGACACCGTGCACGTCCTCACCAGCCTCCCCGCGGACGATCGGGTCGTAGACCCGCGCAGCCCCGTCCACCAGGTCCAGCGGCGCCTTGAACCCCTCGGTCGCCAGCCGCACCTTCGTCTGGTGCGGCCGCTCGTCGGTGATCCAGCCGGTGTCGACCGCCGTCATCAAGATGCCGTCGGACTCCAGCATCTCCCCCGCGCTGGTGCGGGTCAGCATGTTGAGAGCGGCCTTCGACATGTTCGTGTGCGGGTGACCGGGCCCTTTGTAGCGCCTCCCGAACTGGCCCTCCATCGCCGACACGTTCACCACGTAGGTCCGTCGCGCGGGCGACGCGGCGAGGGCAGGACGCAGGCGGCTGATCAGGATGAACGGAGCCGTCTGGTTGCACAGCTGCACCTCCAGCAGCTCGAGCTCGCCGACCTCCCCGATCCCCTGGACCCAGGAGTTGGTGTCGACCACGTCGGGCACCAGGCCCCCTGCGTCGATCCGGCTCAGGTCGGCCGACCCGGCGGTCAGGGCCACGGCCGCGAGACGATCTGCGGTCGCGCTCTCGGACGCACTCTCAGGCACGCCCTCGGTCTCCAGCACCGGGTGGGCATCGACCGACCCGACCAGCGCCGCGGGGTGCAGGTCGCTGGCGTGCCCGAACGAGGCCAGCTCCGGTCCACCGTTGGCGTGCTGCAGCGCAGGCGGCAGCGGCGCCTGCTCCGCCCTCGCCAACGGCGCGTAGGCCCCGGGCGTACGCCGGACCGTCTGGGCCGCGTTGTTGATCAGGATGTCGAGCTGGCCCCGGGCGCGCACGTCGTCGGCGAGCGCGATCACCTGGGCGGGGTCGCGCAGGTCGATCCCCACCACCCGCAACCGGTGGAGCCACTCCCCGCTGTCGGGCACCTGGGCGAACCGGCGTACGGCGTCATGGGGGAAGCGGGTGGTGATGGTGAGATCGGCGCCGTCGCGCAGCAGCCGCAGGGCGATGTACATCCCGATCTTGGCCCGACCGCCCGTCAGCAGCGCACGACGTCCGGAGAGGTCCGTGCGTGCGTCGCGCTTGGCGTGTCCCACTGCGGCGCAGTCGGGGCACAGCTGGTGGTAGAAGACGTCGACGTCGACGTACTTCTGCTTGCAGACGTAGCAGGCGCGCGCGACCAGGAGCCGGCCGGCGCTCGCGCCTCTGGCGGTCGAGGTGAGCGGCAGTCCGGCGGTCTCGTCGTCGATCCGCGAGGCCGAGCCGGTGGCCGTCAGCTCGACGACCGCGCGGTCGTTCGCCGCCACGGTCCGCCTCCGGACACGACGCCGTTCGAGCTTGGCTTCCTTGAAGAACCCTGCCGAGGCCCGGCGGAGTGCCACGAACGCGGGGTCCGCGGGGTCGAGCGCACTCGCCTCAGCGAGCACCCGCAGCGCCACCTCGAGCTCGTCCTCGTTCACCCACGAAGTATGGCCGCAGCCGGTGGCCGCCCCGACACCGCCCACGGTCCGTGCGGGTCGGTGCGTAGTGTCTGCCCGTGACCGATCTGACGCGGGTGCGCGCCGTATGACCCCCGCGTCGCGGTCGAACCGCCGCGCCGAGCAGCCGCAGATCCCCGGCGAGATCTGGGTGCTGATCGGCTCGGCGTTCGTGATCGCGATCGGCTTCGGCCTGATCGCGCCGGTGCTGCCGGCGTACGCGCGCAGCTTCGACGTCGGCGTGGCCGCAGCGTCCGTCGTGGTCTCGGTGTTCGCCTTCTTCCGGCTGGTCTTCGCGCCTGCCGGCGGCGCGCTCGTCTCGCGCCTGGGTGAGCGACCGGTCTACCTCACCGGACTGCTGGTCGTGGCTGCGTCCTCGCTCGCGACCGCCTTCGCCCAGTCCTACTGGCAGCTGCTGGTCTTCCGTGGGCTCGGCGGCCTCGGGTCGACGATGTTCACGGTCTCGGCGATGGCGCTGCTCGTGCGGCTGGCCCCGCCCGGCATCCGGGGCCGGGTCTCCTCGGCCTACGCCAGCGCGTTCCTCGTCGGCGGGATGCTCGGACCGGTGCTCGGCGGGCTGCTGGCCTCGTTCGGCCTGCGCCTGCCGTTCATCGTGTACGCCGGGGCGCTGGTCGTCGCCGCGGCCGTGGTCGGTTCACGGCTGAGCGGCGCTAGCCTGCGACCCTCGGAGGACCGGCCGCAGCAGCCGCCCATGCTCGTCAAGGAGGCACTCAAGAGCTCCGCCTACGTGGCCGCGTTGGCCTCGGCCTTCGCCAACGGGTGGTGCAACTTCGGGGTCCGGGTGGCGGTGCTGCCGCAGTTCGCCCTGACCGTCTACGACCGGCCGTGGGTCGCCGGGGTGGCGCTAGCGGTGGCAGCCGTCGGGACCGCAGCGACCCTGCAGGTCGCAGGACGTCTGGCCGACTCGGTCGGTCGGCGCCCGCTGGTGATCGCCGGCCTGGCCGTGACGGCCCTGGGTTTCGGCCTGCTCGGTCTCAGCGGGAGCCTGTGGGTGCTGCTCGTTCTCTCCGCCGTGTCCGGTCTCGGCGCCGGCCTGGTCAACCCAGCCCAGCAGGCCACCGTCGCCGACGTGGTCGGCTCGGACCGCGGCGGTGGCGGCGTGCTGGCGACCTTCCAGATGGCGCAGGACGGCGGTGCCATCGTCGGCCCGATCCTGATCGGGGTGATCGCCGACCAGGTCGGCTTCGGCTGGGCGCTGGGGGCCACCGCGCTGGTCAGCCTGCTCGCGCTGCTTCCCTGGATCTGGGCTGCGGAGACCCTCCCCGGTGCGGACGCGGGCCGCACGGCTGCTAGCCACTGAGAAGCACGGCTCGAGTCTCAGTCGGCACGGACGAGCTGCTGGAGCGCCCACTTGTTGCCGTCGGGATCGTCGAAGCGCACGAAGCGCCCCCACGGCTGGTCGTCCACGTCGGTGCACTCGACTCCGCGCTCACGCAGCACCGAGCAAGCCGCCTCCGCATCATCGACGACGACCTGGATGAACTGCGTGGAAGCGTCCGGCATCATCTCGAGGCCGGTCCCGAAGCAGATGGAGCACGCAGATCCGGGTGGTGTGACCTGCACGAAGCGCAGCTCGGACGAGACCGTCACATCGTGATCGACGCTCCAGCCCAGCGCACTGCCGTAGAACTCGATCGACCGCTCGACGTCGGCCACCGCCAGCGGGATCAGCTCGATCCTGAAGTCCATGCCAGTCTCCATGTCGCTCTCCTCCGCTTCTGCCCTGCCCACCGGGGCCGAGGCCCAGCGTAGAGACGCCCACCGACAGGATCAGGAATCGCTGAAGCCCGGCCGAGACGTCAGCCGGAGGGTCACCTGCGAGGTCTCGGTGGGAACAGAGCGGTGGCACAGGAGGCTCACAGCCTGGCCCGCCAGAGTCGCTGCCATGGAGAAGCCCCACGACAGTGCCCACGACGTCACCCCCGCGAACGCCCGCATCTCGCGCAGGTCCGCCATCTGGCTCTCGTTCGGGGCGCTCTCCGCCCCTGCGCTCCTGGCAGCGTGCGGGAGTGAGTCGACCTCCGCCACCGCCTCGAAGGCCACCGGCGCGAGCAGCAGCACCGGTTCCGCGGTCGCCGGGTCGAAGTACCTGGGCTCCTACACCCTCGACGACGAGAAGTTCGGCACCCAGGTGACGACCACGGTCAAGGGCAGCACTCGCACGATCAAGACCAATGCGCTGCCCGACACCAGGACGGGCACCTTCCCCAACACCGGCAACCCCAACACCATCGCCGCGCAGGACAACACCTACACGTTCACGACCGAACCGACCTTCCTCGGCGAGGCCACCCCGGCCCGAACCACCGGGGTGGCCATCAACGGCGTCAAGTTCGAACCCGGCACCGCCGAGACGGTCACCTGCGCTTCCGGCGAGACCTACAGGGTCGAGGCCGTCCAGGACGTCTACAACCTCGGGCTGGACTTCAACAACGCCCACGTCCAGCCGGACGGCGAGTACCACTACCACGGCGTCTCGGAGCTGATGGTCGGCGTCTTCGACTCCGGCGAGGACCTGGTCCACGTCGGCTTCGCAGCCGATGGGTACCTGATGTACTACTCGAAGTCCGGTGCCTACCGGCCGGGCTACGTGCTCTCCACCGAATCGCGCACCGGCACTGGGTGCGTGGCCTCCAGCGCGCTGGGCGGGCAGGCGGTCGACGACCTCGAAGGCACCACCCCGGACGGGACCTACACCTCCGACTACGTCTTCGACGAGTCCGCCGGTGACCTGGACAAGTGCAACGGGGCCACGATCAACGGCGAGTACGCCTACCTGATCACCGACTCCTACCCCTACGTCGGCCGCTGCCTCAACGGCGAGGTCAGCGAAGAGTCCGGTGGACCCCCGCCCGGCGGCCCGCCCCCCGGGGACGCCCCTTAGGGCACTTGCCGGTTGCTGCCCTCAGCCCTTGGCATCGGCCATCGCGAGGTCCTGCCCGTCCGCGGTGTGCGGGTTCTCGTCGATCGCCTCGACGGCAGCGGTGCGCTCCGGGCCTGCCGCGCGACGTCGGTCGAGATGGACCCCGGCGATCATGCAGCGGACCGAGCCGCCGGCCAGCTCGATCGTGGGGATGTCGACGGCGACGATCTCGCACGACGCCTCGATCGCGGCGATCTGGTCCTGACGCAGGCTCTGTCGCGCCCGCGCCGACATCGCCATGATGTAGCGGCGGCGCCCGTCCGGCGTACGACCGCAGAGCTCGACCGCATTGCCGGCGAAGTCGCGGATCTGCTGCTCGGTCAGCTCCACGACGGTCCTGCCGTTGACCGTCAGTCGCTCCCGGACCTCGGCGCGACGCTGCTCGTCGGGGATCATCTCCAGCGCGATCATCGCGACGTCGGTGCCGATGCACGCGATCACGTTGGTGTGGTAGACGGGCACGCCCTCGGCGTCGACGGCGTCGAACGCCATCGGCTCGTAGCCGAGATCGGTGCAGAACCGCTCCAGGACGTGGGTGTCGGCGCGGTGGCTGCGTGCGGTGTAGGCGACCCGGGACACGTGGTCCAGAACCATCGCGCCGGTGCCCTCGAGGAAGATGCCGTCCGGTTCGAGGCCCGAGTAGTCGACGATCGTCTGCACCCGGTACTGCGACTTGAGCATCTCCAGCACGTCGGCCCGACGCTCGTGGCGACGGTTGGAGGCGTACATCGGGTAGACCGCGATGTTGCCTCCCGCGTGCGTGGAGAGCCAGTTGTTGGGGAAGACGCTGTCCGGGCGGCTGTGGTCACTGTCCTCGAACACGTGCACCCGCACGCCTGCGTCCCGGAGCGCCTGCGCCACCGCATCCATCTCGGCCATCGCTCTGGCAGCGATCGCCTCCTCGGACTGGCCCGCCGGGAGGTCGCGCTGGAAGGCGTTGTCGGCTGCCGTGGCGGGATTGGGGATGAACCGCTCGGCGCGGATCAGGATGACGGCTGAAGGGGCTTGGGCACTCACGTAGGAAATGTAGAGCACCGCAGGTGCGGCCCCCGCGGCCGCCTGCGTAGGGTGAGTCGCACTCACATGCAGACCTCTGGAACCCACTTCGCCGAGCGCCGCCTGCTCCTGGCGGTGGACGCGCCGTCGTTGCTGCACCGCAACCACCATGCGCGCGTCGAGAGCAGCCCTGCACGACCGCGGCGGACGGCCCGCCTGGGCACTGCACGGCATGCTGCGCCAGATCCTCGAGGTCATCGACAGGTTCGCACCCGATGCAGTGGTCTTCGGCCTCGACGACCGCACACACTCCGTGCGCGAGCTCGCCTACCCGGCCTACAAGGCCGGCCGCGCCGTGAAGGACCCCCAGCTCGTGGACCAGCTGGACCGTGCCGGCGCGATGCTCGACGCGCTGGGCCTCCACGCGGTGACCCCTGCCGGCCTGGAGGCCGACGACGTCAACGCCTCGGCTGCCACCTGGGCCGAGCGCGAGGACTGGAGCTGCGTGCTCGTCACCTCCGACCGCGACGCCTTCGCCCACATCAGCGACCACACGCGCGTCCTGCGGCTGATCAACGGCGGCCTCGCCGCCTCCCCGCTGCTCAGCCCCCGCAGCCTGCCGGCGCTCTACGGCATTGCGGCTGGGCAGTACCTCGAGTACGCCGCTCTCCGCGGCGACGCGAGCGACAACCTGCCGGGGGTTCCGGGGATCGGGGAGAAGACCGCGCCCGTGCTGCTGGCGCAGATGGGCTCGATGCAGTCGGTGTGGTCCGACATCGACCACGCCGGCGGCGCGAGCCTCCTGGCCACGATGGAGTCCTACTGCCAGGAGGAGGGCCAGCGCCGGATCGGCCCGAGCCTGCTGAAACGGCTCACCGCCCCTGGGGCTCGCGAACGCTACGAGTTCAACCTGGAGATCATGTCCGGGCGCACCGACCTCGACCTCGGTCTGACGCCGGACGTGCCCGGTTCACCGGGCCTGCTGCCGCTCAACGCAGAACGGGTCTCACGGGTCGTGGGCCACCTCGGGGTGGACACGACCACGCGGCTGGCCCAACGGGTGCTCACCGAGCCACCCGCCTCTGTCGGCTGACCGAGCCCGTCCGACCCCCTACGGGGTCATCTCGTAGGCGTCCGCGAGCTCGACCACCTGACCCCAGACCCGGGCGAACAGCTCGGGATCGGCCGCCGGCTTGCGCACGGCGCCCAGGGCCCACTCCTGCTGAGCCACGGTCGAGGCCGTCTTGCCGTGCAGCGTGACTGCGGCGGTGGAGAAGTCACGGACCAGGAACTCGAAGATCGCGTCGACCGTGTCACTCTCGAGGTCCACCAGCTTGGCCTGCTCCAGGATCAGCTGGCCGTAGACGATCAGGGTGAATAGATCGCCCAGCGCCAGCAGGAAGTCCATGTCCTTCTGCTGGTCCTCGTCGGGCGCAGCGGTCAGCAGCAGCTGGGTGAAGGCCTCGGCCTGCTCGGTGAAGAGCGCGACGTTGGGGATGTCCTGGGCCTCGTTGTAGGCCTGACGCCAGTCGTGGAAACGCACCTTGGACAGCCCTCGGGTCGGGCCCTGGCGGAAGAGGAACTCGTCGTCGGTCGCGTCGTGACGGGTCGGCACCGCCGGCAGGTCCTCGGGCATGAACAGGTAGGCGGGCATGAACTTCAGCACCAGACCGAGGTTGACCGCCACGGTGCCCTCCAGGCGGGGCAGGCAGGTGGCGTCGTACTTGGCGATCGTGACGAAGTTGTCCTTCTCGAAGCCCTTGGCCGCGACGATGTCGCCGAGCTGGATCATCACCTTCTCGCCCTCGGTGGTGACCTTCATCTTCGTGACCGGGTTGAACAGCAGGTAGCGGCGGTCCTCGGGCCCGGCGCTGCGGAAGTAGTCGACAGCGCGGTCGCTGAAGAGCTTCATCGCGACCAGTCGGGCGTAGGAGTCGACGAAGGCCGCACGGATGTGGGACATCTCGGTGACCGGCTTGCCGTAGAGGACCCGGTTGTGGGCGTGCTGGATCGACTCGTAGAAGCCGTGCGTGGCCAGCCCGATCGAGCCGAAGCAGAGGTTGAACTTGCCGACGTTGACCGTGTTGAGGGCAGCGCTGAACGCCTCGTCGCCGGTGTGCAGGATGTCCGCGGCCGAGACGGGGTAGTCCTCGAGCCGGAACTCCGAGACGAAGTTCTGGTTGGGCACGACGTTCTGGACCAGGTGGTAGTTCGGGTGGCTGCTGTCGGCGTAGAAGAAGACGTACTGGTCCTGGCCCTCGACGCCGTCGATCCGCCCGAAGACCGACACCGTCGAGGCGAGGTTGCCGTTGCCGATGTAGTACTTGCCCCCGGTGGCGGTGTAGCCACCGCTGCCGTCCGGGGTCAACACCATGTCGCTGGAGTAGATGTCGGCGCCGTGCTCGCGCTCGGAGAGCCCGAAGGCCGCGATCCCGCCCGCGTCCAACGAGGCTGCTGCCCGGGCGCGCGCGGCCGCGTTGTCGCTCTGCCACACCGGACCGAGGCCCAGGCAGGTCACCTGCCAGGGATACCAGTACGAAAGGCCGTAGAAGCCCAGGACCTCGGACATGGCCGCCACCCTGGCCGTGTCCCAACGCTTGTCCTTGTCCCCGTCGGCGTCGCGGGCCGGCGTCATGAACGTGGCGAAGACCCGCTCCTTGGCGACGAAGTCGAGGAACTCGGAGTACCACGAGTGGGCGTGGTACTCCTCGGTCAGCTTCGCCAGGCCCCTGCCCTCGAGGTGCCCGATGGTGGCCCGCAGGATGCGACGCGACTCGTCGTCGAGGTGAGTCGGGTCGTAGGTGTGCGGGTTGAGCAGCAGCTCACGGGCAGCAAGGGGCATGTCGGCTCCGAACAGGTTGGCGACGGGAGCCACAGGCTAGTGCCGAAGCTCGCGCGCACGCCCCTGTCCCACGGCATGGTCGCCCTGTCCGGGCAAGAACGGCGAGTGGCTCAGTGCGCGGCGCCGGGGTCGGTGTCGAGCTCCGGCGTTCGGTCGAAGTGTCGGCGTACGACGAACCCGGCGCACAGCGCGCCGAGGGTGCCCAGGGCGATGTCGCCCAGCGTGTCCTCGTAAGCGGTCTCGATCTCGGTGCCGTGCCGGATGAACGTCCACCACTCCCCCAGCTCCCAGCCGATCGCCAGCACCGCCCCCAGCCCCGTCACCAGGGCGACCACCGCCCACGGCGGGCTGACCCGGCGGGCCACGAGCAGTCCGACTCCGGTCAGGAGCAGCAGCCAGTTGACGTAGTGGTTGAAGTCGTCCCACCAGACGACTGTGTCGTAGAGGTCGAGGCTGTTGCCGGTGACGTCGACCAGGAACGGCAACATCACCAGCGTGAACGCGCCGTACGGCGGCTGCTGCCGCTCTCTGCGTCTCCGATCGACGAGGAACCAGATGGTCGGGGCGATCAGCATGAGCAACGGGTAGGCGACCAGACGCGCACCGAAGGCCTTGTCGGCGAAGCGCTCGATGCCGGGCCACCACTGCGCGACCGCGAGCTGGGCGACGGTGAGCAGCAGGACGAGTCCGGGCAGCAGGGCTCGCACAGGAGGTCGGGGCACGGGGCCATTGTGTGGCCCCGACTGCCCCGCGTGCTGACGAACCGAGCAGGAACATGCGACGCTCGGGGCATGGCCTTCACCGTCGAGCTCACCTCAGGGGACATCACGGAGTTCGACGACCGTGCGCGGTACTCGCTCGACGACAGCGGCGCCCTGCACATCACCACGCCCGATCGGCGACTGATCTACTCGATGCACGCGTGGGTGCGCGTCACCGAGGAGCCCGACCCGCGGCAGCCCAGCTCGCGGTTCGTCTGAGTCGAGGGCGCGCGCGCTGGTGGCACGACGCTCGACTACGTTGCGCCCCATGGACCTCTTGAGGCAGCTGCTGCTGATCGTGCACATCCTCGGCTTCGCGGCGCTCCTCGGCGGGCTGTTCGTGCAGCTGCCTGACGCGACCCGCAAGGTCAACTCGCTGATGCGCGATGGCTCCGGCACCGCGTTCGTCGCGGGCCTGGCCCTCGTGGGTGTCCTCGAGGCCGGCGATGCGGACGTGAACCACGTCAAGGTGGGCGTGAAGCTGCTGGTCGGATTCGTCGTGCTGGGGATGGTCATGGCCAACGTCCGCAAGGAGCGCATCCCCAACGGGCTCTTCTTCGCCGTCCTGGCGCTCACCCTCGCCAACGTCGCCGTCGCCGTTCTCTGGTCGTCGGTCCACGCCGCCTGACGCTCCTTCCCCCTGAGCAGGCCCAGGAGGAGTCCCGGTCTCGGGATGGGTGGTCGAGCCCTGGGGATGGTGGTCGAGCAGCGAGCGGACAGTCGAGACCACACGATCGAGGACCGCTTCGCGCACCCACCGGTTGAACCCAAGACCCTGTGCTCCACGGGCAGATGCTGCGCAAGATGATCCAGTCCCTGACCCAACCGGTCACCGACCCCGGCCAGAGACTGCCTGGCCCGGTGGAGCACGGCGTGGCGTTCTGCGACCTCCTCGAGCGCATCCCCGCCAAGTCCCTGCCCAGGTCCGGAGGTTGCTCGGCCACGGTGGTGGTCACCATGACCCTGGATCAGCTGTTGTCCGGGCTCGGCGCGGCCGAGCTGGACACCGGCGGCCAGATCTCCGCAACCGAGGCCCGCAGGCTGGCCTGCACCGCCGGGATCATCCCGGTCGTACTCGGCGGGCTCTCCCAGGTCCTCGACGTCGGCCGACGTCGGCGTTTCCACACTGAGAGCATGCGGGTCGCCATGAGCATCCGTGACCGGGGCTGCACCGCGAACGGCTGCGAACGCCCGCCAGCGATGTGCCACGCCCACCACGACCAGCCGTGGTCGAAGGGTGGCCTGACGAACGTCGTGTCCGGCCGGCTCCTTTGTGGGCATCATCACCGCCGCATCCACGACCCTGCCTACGACACCGCTCACCACCCCAACGGCCGCGTCAGCTTCCATCTGCGGACGTAGGTCGACGCGGTGTCAGACGTGCGTGAGGTTGGTTTCGCAGGGTGCACCACCGCACGATCAGCGGCAGATCCGGACGACCCGGGTAGCCCAAGTCAATAGGCGTCGGTGAAGTAGGCCGTCACCATGACTGCCGCCGGAAGGGCCCCGAGGACGGCGCCGACGGCCATCGCCAGCCTGCGCCCACCCACGAGGGCCCATGCGAGCACCGCTCCTGCCCCCGCTCCTGTGAGCCCGGCTAGAACGACCCAGGGTGCATCGCGGAGTAGCTGAGCACCAGGGTCGGTCTCGAAGCCCCAACCCGTCCACGAGAGGAAGATCAGGCAGAGGAAGGCGAGCAGCGCCACCAGAGGGGCACCGATGACGAGCCGAGCGATGGGTCCGGGCACTTTTCGGGTATCCGCTCCACCGGCGGACTGAAGTTGAGTCACAGCCCTATCCAACTGACGCGACCGAAGTTGGTCACGTTGAAACGCCCTCAACTCGGCTTGAGAGTTGCTTGGCGTGGGGGGTCGTGTCGATCCACGCCGTACACCCCAGGAACCGACGAACCACTAGTGCGGTTGGTTTCGCAGGGTGCACCATCGCACGATCAGCGGCAGATCCGGACGTTGGCGGAGACACATTCGCAGCATGACGCACAGCCACCACGAGCTGTGGCGACGGCGGCGCAGTCATCCCCCTGCCTCGAGTGCGACGACCCCGCCGAGGATGAGTACGAGACCGACTGACTGGCGGCGGCTGAGCTGGTCCCCGAAGAACGCGGCTCCGCCGAGGGCAGCGAAGGCTATCCCCGCCCCGGTCCACAACGAGTATGCGACCCCCAGTGGCATCCCGGCCTCGATCGCCCTGCCGACTGGCAGGATCGAGCCGACCAGACCGGCGTACGCCCCCACGGCGAGCACGCGGCGTCGCAGACCGTCGGAGGCACGTAGCGCCAGGAGGCCCGCGCACTGCAAGACGATGCCCACGGCGATCCAAGCTCCGGCGCTCACGAGCGATCCATCTGGAGCAAGACGGCGCCGACCCCGAGCACCAGGATGCCTCCGACCTGCACCAGGCTGAGGTCTTCATTGAAGGCGACCAAGCTCAGCAGGGTGGCAGCGATCAGTCCCGAAGCGGTGAGCACTCCGTACGCCACACCCAGGCCCATTCCACGGTTGAGCACCCTTCCGAAGATCGCGATGCTGCCCCCGTACAAGAGCACGACGCCCACTACGAACACCGGCCGCGTCAGGCCCTCCGACAGCCTCAACGACGCGGTGCCCGCCACCTCGCCTGCAATGGAGGCCGCAAGCAACACTGAGGTTGGCACCCTGTTCGCGACCGCAGGCTGGGACCTCACCTGGCAACGGTACAGACCGACCGCGTTCCGACGCGGAACCTGTCGTGTGACAGCAGCAGGTCTCACGCTCGGCACGAGCCGCGGCATGGGGGGACGGTCTAGGTGGCGCGCCTGCCGTCGCACACCGGGGTGGGGGTTCGGAGCCTGCCACCGGTCCGGTGCTGATGCCACGCGATGGGTCCTGCCCCCCTCCGCTCGAGCACACGCACTTCTTGCGATGATGGGCGGCCACCACGCTGGTCAGACCTGTCCGTCTCGGGCAAATCAGGAGGATCCTTGCGCAAGTTGATCGTCACCGAGCTCATCAGCCTCGACGGCGTCGTCGACTCGCCCGGCGGCGGCGAGCACCCCCGGGCCGGTTGGACCTTCAAGGAGGTCGACTTCGACCCAGCGGCGTACGAGATCAAGGGCCGCGAGCAGGACGAGGCCGAGGCGATGCTCCTGGGTCGAGTCAGCTACGAGGAGTTCGCGCCGGTGTGGCCCGGCATGACCGAGGAGTTCGCCCGCTACAACGCGATGCCCAAGTACGTCGTGTCGACCACGCTCACCGAGACCGACCCCGGGTGGCAACCCACCAGCGTCCTCGGCTCGATCGACGAAGTCGCCCGACTCAAGGAGGGAGATGGCGGCCCGATCATCGTCCACGGCAGCGCCACCCTCGCCCAGAGTCTCGCCGCCGCCGGTCTCGTCGACCGCTACCACCTCCTGGTCTTCCCAGTCGTGCTCGGTGCCGGCAAGCGGCTGTTCACAGACGGCCCCGACATCGGCCCCGGCCGGCACGAGCTGGTCGAGCACGCCGCCTACGCCAACGGCATCACCCTCGCCGTGTACGACGTCCGCCACTGAGCGCACGCTGCGCGCGCAGCGATCCTGCAGCGACCGAAGGTCGCCATAACGACCAACGACACTGCCCGGTCGCATGACGTCGAGTGTCACTGGTGACTGAGTCCGGCTGCCTCTCAGGGCAACTGGTCGAGGCCGTACGCCCGGGCTGCGAGCGGCCCTGCTCGAGCGGAATCTGGGCCGCCGAGCGTCGTACTCACCGACGTCTTCGAGCGCGCGCAGCATCGAGTCCCGCGACTGGTGGAGATAGTGCTGCAGGTCGGCTGCAAGGGCGTCCACGCCCCGATCGTAGAAGGCCGTGCGCCGCCCGAGTGGCACCATGCAGCCCATGCCCTCGCTGCCCTCCCTGCCCTCGCGCAAGGAACTGTTCGTCAACACCCTCAAGCTGCACCAAGCGGTGTACGAGGGCACCCGCGGGCTGATCGGCCACCGCATTCTGCTCGGGATGCCGACGCTGCTGCTGCGTACGACGGGACGCAGGAGCGGGCTGACGCGCACGAACGCGCTGGTCTACGGCAAGGACGGCGACCGGCTGATGGTGGTGGCCTCCAACGGGGGCTACCGCAAGCCGCCGGCCTGGCTGCTCAACCTGGAGTCCGACGGCGACGTCGAGGTCCAGGTCGGCGTACGCCGCTGGCCTGCCACCGCCCTGCCCGTCTGGCCAGACGACGCCGAGTACGACCGGCTCTTCGCGGTCTGCGACAAAGCCAACCGCGGCCAGTTCTCGGCGTACCGACGACTGACCGATCGGCCGCTGCCCGTGGTCGTCCTCTCCCCGCGCTGACCACCCGGGACCGACGCCGGTCACAACCGTGACCTTCGTCCCTTCGCGGCCGCCCCCGTTGACCGATACCAAGGAGGCAAGGCCAGGAGGTGCCCGTGGACTGCGCGATCAGAAGCTGGGACCTGAGCAAGCGCTACGGACGCACCGAGGCGCTGGCCGGGGTGGACCTCGAGATCCCGCCGGGCACCGTCTTCGGCTACCTCGGTCCCAACGGCTCGGGCAAGACCACCACCATCCGGATGCTCGCCGGGCTGATGCGCCCCACCAGCGGCAGTGCTGAGGTGCTCGGCCTCGACGTCGTCCGCGAGCGGGAGGCGGTGCAGCGACACATCGGCTACCTCCCCGGCGACTTCGTCGCCTACCCCGACCTCACCGGCGCCCAGCTGATGCGCTACCTCTCCTCGCTGCGCGGCGGCGTCGATTGGTCGCTGGTGGAGCGGCTGTCCAAGCGGCTCGGCCTCGACCTGGAGCGTCGCATCGGCACGCTGTCCCACGGCAACCGGCAGAAGATCGGCATCGTCCAAGCCTTCATGCACGAGCCGGAGGTGCTGATCCTCGACGAGCCGACCAGCGGCCTCGACCCGCTGGTGCAGCGGGAGTTCCTCGACCTCGTCCGGGAGAACCGCGACGCCGGCAGGACCGTGCTCCTCTCCTCCCACGTGCTCAGCGAGGTCGAGGCGGTCGCGGACGTCGTGGCCATCCTGCGCGCCGGGCGGATCCTGGTGACCGACTCCGTGCAGGCCCTCGAGCGACAGGCAGTACGCCGCCTCGACCTCGTCTTCGCCGATGCCCCGCCCGTGGACACGATCCGAGCCGCCGCCGGCGTCCGCGACCTCCAGGTCTCCGGGCACCTGGTCAGCCTGTCCCTGGAGGGATCGACTGCCCCGCTGCTGGCAGCAGCAGCACCCTTCGGCGTGGAGAACATCGTCACCCACGAGCCGGACCTCGAAGAGGTCTTCCTCGGCTGGTACGAGCGGGAGGGCTGAGACCGATGCTGCGGAACGTCTTCACCAAGTCACTGCGCGACGAGCGCTGGTCACTGTTCGGCTGGGGCACTGGGATCGTGCTGCTCGTCCTGGGGGTATCGGCGGTGTGGCCGACGATGCGCGACATGCCCAGGCTCGAGGAGTTCCTCGCGGGCTACCCGGAACCGCTGCGGGAGCTGTTCGACCTCGACACCATCATGACCGGGGCCGGGTTCATGAACGCGGAGCTGTTCACGCTGCTCCTGCCGATCATGTTCATCATCTTCGCCGTCGGGCGTGGCGCCCGGATGGTCGCGGGCGAGGAGGAGGCAGGGACGCTGGAGTTCCTGCTGCTCACGCCGGTCTCCCCGATTCGGCTGGTGCTGCACAAGGCGGCGGCGCTCATCACGCTCACCACCGCCCTGGGCGGCGTGGTCTTCGTGTCCCTGTGGGCGTGCAGCGGGATCTTCGGGATGGACATCACCGTCGCGGACATCGCCGCAGGCAGCCTTGCGATGGTGCTCCTCGGCCTGCAGTTCGGCCTGCTGGCCCTGGCCGTGGGTGCGGCGACCGGGAGCCGCGCCCTCGCCCTAGGCGTCGCCGGCGCCGTCGCCGCCGGGACCTACCTGCTCTACGCGCTGGGCCTGCTGGTCGAGGCGATCGAGCCCTGGAGTCCGCTCTCCCCCTTCGACCAGGCGCTGTCCAACGGGCCGCTCGGAGGTCCGGTGCCAGTCACTGTGGGCTGGATCGTGCTCAGCGCCGTGGTGCTGCTGCTCGCGTCCCTGCCGGTCTTCGACCGGCGTGACATCCGAGCCCCCTGAGACCTCGACCGGCGTCGAGGACGCCTAGGACGACAACAGCACGAGCGAGGAGAGCGCCAGCAGCCAGCTGACGAAGCTGCCGACCAGGAAGTACTCGGTGAGGCGATGGATGCGCACCTGCTCCCCCTTCGACTGCAGCTCGGGGAACCGGAGCAGTCCCTTGGCCGCGATCACGATGCTCGCCGCGGTGAGATGCCCCGCCAGGCCGAGACCGACGATGAACACGCGCTCCATCGGGCCCAGCAGGCGGCCCCCCTTCAGCTTCAGCTCGGGATCCTCCTCTGCGCCGTACGTCGGGTTGGTGGTCCCGGTGGCCGCCAGCACGAGACGCACGACGACGTTTCCGGTGCTCAGCTGCACCAGGAACGCGCCCAGGAGCAGCATCGCCCGGTCCGGCTCGAGCCCCCTCAGGCCCGGCACGCGCACCGACTCCAGCCACGAGCCCAGCAGGCCCCCGGCCGGGCTCGTCCACCCGGAGGTGAGCACGCCGAGCACCAGGGCAGCAGCGAGCACCAGCAGGGGCACCCATGCCCGGCCGCGGCCGAACGCCCTGGTCACGGTGTGGCCCCACAGCACAACCACCACGGCCACGACCACGAGCGCGGCGACGTCGGCCAAGCGGGTCAGGCCGGAGAGCAGGCCGAACCAGACGGCCACGAACGCGCCGGTGAGCTCGTTGACCAGCCGGACCGGCCTGATCGAGTGGGCGAGGTCGGTGACCGCCACCCCCACCAGCAGGACTGCTATCCAGCTCATCTGACCTTCCTCATCAGCTCGTCGGCCGCGACGATCACGGCCAGCCCGTCGTGACGCATCCGTTGCGAGACCGCGGACGCGGAGATGTCCTCCGCTGCCGCCAGCTCCGCCTGGGTGCGACCCTCGAGGGTGCCGCGCAACAGTCGTACGGACCGCTCCGAGAGAGAGCCAACCATCTGGTCCCGACACATCAGGGCAGCGTTGAGCGCGCCGGGGTCCGGACCTTCCGCGGCTGCGGCCTCCTCGGCGCGGCGGTAGGCCGTGCGCAGGTGCCGGGTGGCACTCCGGGCCGCCTCGGCCTTGACCTCCTCGATCGCGTCCCGGGCCGACCACCAGGCGGGGCCGTCCTCGACCCTCGGGTCGGCAGCAAGCACGGCGACGCTGCCCCAGCCGACTCCGTGACGCAGGTCCACGTCCGGAGCCGCATGCAGGCGGAGCCAGAGACTGGCGTGCAGAGCCTCGCCCACGGTGGCGAAGCAACCCTGGAACTCGTCGCCCACGGTGATCCGCAGCTCGACGACCGGTGCCAGCACCTCGTTGGCCTGTTCCAGCAGCTCCACCAAGCGGGCGTGCAGCGCCGACCGGTCCTCTGCCGACCGGGATCGGACCACGTCGCCGATCAGCGCCGCCAGCGGGGCGTCGGTCTTCATATCGGCCATATGAAGATCATAGCTTACTATTGTCTGGATGAAGCTTTGAGATTCAGTTCCAGAAGATCCGGTCCACGATGTCCCGGGCCCGTCGAGCGCTGCGCAGGTAGTCGTTGAGCATCACGTCGCTCTCCCCCGGGTGGTACTGCAGGATCGCCGCGACGGCGGCGCGCTCACGGGCGTCCCGCGGCAGCTGGTCGGCCGGCTTGCCCCGGACCTGCACGGTGGCGTTGCGGGCCCGGCTGGCAAAGCGCCACGCCTCGGCCAGGCTCTCGGCGTCGGAGAGCTGGAGCAGGTCGTGCTCGACCGCCACCTGAAGCGCCTCGAGCGTCTTGGTGGTGCGCAGCTGCGGGATCCGACCCGCGTGCTCCATCTGGAGGAGCTGCACCGTCCACTCCACGTCGGAGAGCCCACCGCGCCCCAGCTTGAAGTTCGTCGCAGGGTCGGCGCCTCGAGGCAGCCGCTCGGCGTCCACGCGGGCCTTGATGCGGCGTACCTCCACGACGTCGTCACGAGTCAGGCCCGACTCGGGAAACCGGATCGGGTCGATCAGGGCCGTGAACCGATCGCACAGCTCCCGGTCCCCGACGATCGCCGCGGCGCGCAGCAGGGCCTGGGCCTCCCACACAGCAGACCACTTGCCGTAGTAGGCGGCGTAGGAGTCGAGCGTCCGGACGAGCGGTCCCTGGCGCCCCTCCGGCCGCAGACCGGCGTCCACGTCGAGAGCGGGGTCGCGAGCCTGTGCCGCGAGCAGACGGCGTACGTCGTTGGCCACTGCCTGGGCCATCGTGGCCGCCAGCTGCGGGTCGGCGTCCGGAAGCGGCTCATGGACGAACATCACGTCGGCGTCGCTGCCGTAGCCCAGCTCGTAGCCGCCGTATCGACCCATCGCGACGACGGCCATCCTGGTCGGCATGGTCTCCCCGCGGTCCGCCTCCACCCCGCGGATCACCGCCGCCAGCGTCGCGTCGAGGGTGGCACTGGTGAGGTCTGTCAACGCATAGCCGACCTCCGCGACACCGAAGGGGATCAACAGGTCCGCCATGCTGATCCGCAGCAGCTCACCGCGCCGCACCGAGCGGATCGCGAACACCGCCTCCTGGGCGTCGTCACGACGCTCCGCCGCAGCGGCCATCTCGGTCGCGATCTGCGCGCGGGTCAGCGGCTCCAGCCGCTCCTCCTCCCCCAGGATCGCCACCCCCTCCGGCTCACGCTGGAGCAGGTCGGTCGCGTAGCGGCTCGTGGCCAGCACCGTGGCCAGCCGCTGCGCCGCCTGGCCCTCGTCGCGCAGCAGCCGGAGGTACCACGGCGTCGTCCCCAGCGCCTCGGAGATACGGCGGAAGCCGAACAGGCCCGCGTCGGGGTCGGGTGCGTCGGCGAACCACTCCAGCATCACCGGCAGCAGGGTGCGCTGGATCTGGGCCGTGCGGTTGACGCCGGTCGTGAGCGCCTCGAGGTGCCGCAGGGCCGCGACGGGATCGAGGTAGCCAAGGGCGGCGAGTCGCTCCTGGGCTGCCTCCGGGCTGAGCCGGATCTCGCCACTGACCTTCGCCACCGCGGCCAGCAACGGGCGGTAGAAGAGCTTCTCGTGAAGTCGGCGTACCTCGCGGCGGTGCTCGTTCCACTGCTTGTCGAGCTGCTGGATGGGGTTCTTGGTGTATCCCAACGACCGGCCGAGCCGGCGCAGCGCGGCCTCGTCCTCGGGCATGACGTGGGTACGGCGCAGCTGGAACAGCTGGATGCGGTGCTCGAGCGTCCGCAGGAACGCGTAGGCGTCGTGCAGCGCCTGTCCGTCCTCACGCCCCACGTAGCCACCCTGGGTGAGGTGCGCCAGCGCACTGAGCGTCGTCGGCGAGCGCACCTTCTCATCCGCGCGGCCGTGCACCATCTGCAGCAGCTGGACGGCGAACTCGACGTCCCGCAGGCCACCGGAGCCGAGCTTGAGCTGTCGTTCGGCCTGGCTGGTCGGGATGTGCTGGACGACCCGGCGGCGCATCGCCTGGACCTCCTCGACGAAGCCGTCGCGCGTGGCCGCCGACCAGATGAGCGGGCCGATCTGGTCGGTGTACTCGCGGCCCAGCGCCAGGTCGCCCGCGACCGGCCGCGCCTTGAGCAGTGCCTGGAACTCCCAGGTCTTGGCCCAGCGTTCGTAGTAGCCACAGTGGCTGGCCAGCGTGCGGACCAGCGGACCCGACTTGCCCTCGGGTCGCAGGTTCGCGTCGACCGGCCAGATCGTCCCCTCGCGGGTGTGGTCCGAGCACGCCTGCATCATCGTCGAGGCCAGCTGGGTGGCCGTCCGCAGCGCGGGCAGCTCTTCGTGGCCGGGGGCGGCCTCGGCCACGAAGATCACGTCGACGTCGCTGACGTAGTTCAGCTCGTGGCCACCACACTTGCCCATCGCGATCACAGAGAGGCGGCAGGTTGCGGCCGCCTCCCCCACCTTGGCGCGAGCGATCGCCAGCGCGGCGTCCAGGGTGCCGGCTGCCAGGTCGGCGAGCTCGGCGGCGGCGTCATCCACGGCCAGGTTGTGCGCGAGGTCGCGGGCGGCCAGACGCAGCAGCACCCGCCGGTACTCCACCCGAAGCGCGTCCAGCGACTCGGCGTACTCGAGGGTCGCCACGGGCTCGGGGTCGGCTGGGTCCGCCCCGACCGCCCGCAGCAGCGCCTCGCGTACGGCGAACCGCGCCGGTCGGGTCGACCCGAGCGTGGGGTCGGTCAGCTCGTGCCAGTGGTCGGGGTGGCGCCGGAGGTGCTCGCCGAGAGCCTGGCTCGCGCCCAGCACGGACAGCAGTCGCATCGAGGTGCCCTCGTCGTCGGCCACCTCCTCCAGCAGCACCTCACGGTCCTGCGCCGATCCGGCCAGCGCCACCAGCGAGGCCAGCGCCAGGTCGGGGTCAGCCGTGCGACCGATCAGCGCCGGCAGCGGTCGCGCGACCTCGCCGAGCTCGTCGAGGAGGAGCCGGGCGCGATCGGGGTCGAAGCCGTACCGGGCAAGGTTGCCCCAGTCCTTGCGAGGGTGTTTCGCCACGCGGCGAATCTATCCTCACCGGCGCAGGGTCAGGGCTGCGCCGAACCCGAGGCCGCCGACCAGCACTCCGGCGAGCAGCACGATCGAGGCGAGGCTGAAGCCGAAGCCGAAGCCGGCGGACACGATCGCACCGGCGCCCGCCACGAGTGTCCCCAGGACCCCGAGGACCAGCGACGCAGCTAGCGGGTACCGGGCGACCAGCCAGGTGCAGAGCACGGCGAGTCCGAGCAGGAGGGCCCCGGCGCCGCCGATGACGATGCCGATGATCGTGCCGAGCCCGTCGAACATCTCACCCTGGCTCGACTCGTCGTCGATCACGAAGCCCAGCCCCGCGAAGATGCCGCCCGCTCCCGCGAGCCCGACCATGGCCGAGGCGAGCCACACCAGCGGCACGGCGGCCGTTGTCGCGTGCGTGGTCGTGGGTGCGGTCGTGGCTGCGGTCGGTGCTCCGTAAGGGCTCTGCGGCTGCGTCGTCATGCGTCCACGATCCCCTGCGCCGCCCCTGCTGCACATCCGTACACGTACTCAGATCGCCCCGATCCCGGGACCGGACAACTGCCGGGCGACGCCGTCAGATCACCGGCAGCATCCGGTCACGCTCGAAGGCGGAGACCTGACCGCGGTACTCCTCCCACTCCGCACGCTTGTTGCGGAGGAAGAACTCGTAGACGTGCTCCCCGAGCGTCTCGGCCAGCAGCTCGGAGTCCTCGGCGATCTTGATCGCGTCGTGCAGGTTCTTGGGCAGCTGCTCGAGCCCGAGAGCCTTGCGCTCGCGGTCGTTGAGCGACCACACGTCGTCCTCGGCCTCGCGCGGCAGCTCGTACTCCTCCTCGAGACCCTTCATGCCCGCGGCGAGCACGACGGCATAGGCGAGGTAGGGGTTGCACGCGGCGTCGATCGAACGCAGCTCGATGCGAGTCGACTGGCCCTTGTTGGGCTTGTACATCGGCACCCGCACCATCGCCGACCGGTTGTTGTGGCCCCACGAGATGTAGGAGGGCGCCTCGCCGCCACCGATGAGGCGCTTGTAGGAGTTGACCCACTGGTTGGTCACGCAGGTGATCTCGCTGGCGTGCCGCAGGATGCCGGCGATGAAGTGCCTCGCGGTCTTGGAGAGCTGGTACTCCGCGCCGGCCTCGAAGAAGGCGTTGGTGTCACCCTCGAACAGCGACACGTGCGTGTGCATCCCCGACCCGGGGTGCGTGGTGAACGGCTTGGGCATGAAGCTCGCCCAGATGCCCTGGCTCAGCGCCACCTCGCGCACCACCGTGCGGAACGTCATGATGTTGTCGGCCGTGGACAGGGCGTCGGCGTAGCGCAGGTCGATCTCCTGCTGGCCCGGCCCGTTCTCGTGGTGGCTGAACTCCACCGAGATGCCCATCGACTCCAGCATGTTGATCGCCTCGCGTCGGAAGTCCGAGCCGCGCGACTGAGCGGTGTGGTCGAAGTAGCCGCTCCGGTCCACCGGCACCGGTTCCTCGCCCGCTCCGGGACGCCCCTTGAACAGGTAGAACTCGATCTCGGGGTGGGTGTAGAAGGTGAACCCCTTCTCAGCCGCACGCTTGAGGGTGCGCTTGAGCACGAACCGCGGGTCGGCGTACGACGGAGAGCCGTCGGGCATGACGATGTCGCAGAACATCCGTGCGGTCGACGGAGTCTCGCCACGCCACGGCAGCAGCTGGAAAGTGGTCGGGTCGGGGTGCGCCAGCATGTCGGCCTCGGTGACCCGGGCGAACCCCTCGATCGCGGACCCGTCGAAGCCGATGCCCTCGTCGAAGGCGTTCTCGAGCTCGGCGGGGGCGACCGACACCGACTTGAGGTAACCGAGCACGTCGGTGAACCACAGCCGTACGAACCGGACGTCGCGCTCCTCGAGTGCTCGAAGAACGAAGTCTTCCTGCTTGCCCATGGGCCGAGCCTAGCGGTGGGCGACCGCGTCGAACGCGGAGCGCCACCCCCGGGCGTGCTCACCGTTGCCGGGCGGCCTCCGCCAGACCGACAGCCAGGGGTCGCCAGCTGGCGATGAGCAGCTCGCGGGCGGCCGCGACCGTGGCGAGGGCGTCCTCGATCACACCTGGCTCGTGTCCGGCCGGGTCGGCCTCGGCCCAGCGGACCAGGATCTGCTCGTCGACCTCGGGGTGCAGCTGCACCCCCCACACGGTCGGCGCGAACCGCGCGACCTGTAGCTCACCCTCGACCGACCGCGCCAGAGCAACGGTTCCCACCGGCTCCTCGAGCACGACGTCGTTGTTCCAGAACACCCCCACCGGGGCCCCGAGCACCCCGCGCGCGAGCGGGTCCTGCCCCGCCGCGTCGGTCCAGCCCATCGCCACCAGACCCAGCTGCTGCCCGCGCGGGCTCGGGCCGACCACGCCACCGAACGCAGCCGCAGCCAGCTGATGGCCCAGGCAAACCCCCAGCGCGGGCACGCCCCGGTCCGCTGCGTCCCGGAACAACCCCTTCGTCGCGGGCAACCACGGGTTCGCGTCGTCGTCGTGGGCTCCCATCGAGCCACCCAGCACCAGCAACGTGTCGTGGTCGGACAGGTCGCCGGGGAGCGCGTCACCCCGGTAGGGATGGCGTACGTCGAGCTCGCAGCCGGCCTCGACGAGCCAGTCACCCACCCAGGCGGGCGGGCAGTCGTCCTGGTGCTGGACGACGAGCACACGTGTCGTCATCTCAGTCGCGGGGCACGTTCTCGAGCTCGGCGAGCCATGCTGTGGGGCCGGCGTCGCTGGGCATCCGCCAGTCCCCGCGCGGCGACATGGTGCCGCCGGCGCTGACCTTGGGACCGTTGGGCAGTGCGGAGCGCTTGAACTGGCTGGCGAAGAAGCGCCTGATGAACACCTCGAGCCAATGCCGGATCTGCGCGAGGTCGTAGGCCTCCCGGCGCTCCTCGGGATAGTTCGGCGGCCACTCGCCGGACGAGGCGTCGCTCCAGGCGTGCTGGGCCATGAACGCGATCTTGCTGGGCCGCGCGCCGTAGCGCAGCACGTGGAAGAGGGTGAAGTCCTGCAGCGAGTAGGGCCCCACGGACGCCTCGGTGCTCTGCGGTGTCTCGCCCTCCTTCGTCGGCACCAGCTCGGGGGTGATCTCCTGGTCCAGGATCGCCGTCAGCACCTGACCGACCTCGTCGCCCTCGGGCCCGAGCTGCTCGCTGTCGATGACCCAGCGGATCAGGTGCTGGATCAGCGTCTTCGGCACCCCCGAGTTGACCGTGTAGTGCGACATCTGGTCACCCACGCCGTAGGTGCACCAGCCCAGGGCCAGCTCGGAGAGGTCGCCCGTCCCGAGCACGATCCCCCGGCGCTGGTTGGCGATCCGGAACAGGTAGTCGGTGCGCAACCCGGCCTGGACGTTCTCGAAGGTCACGTCGTACACCTCCTCGCCGGAGGCGAACGGGTGTCCCATGTCGGCGAACATCTGCTTCGCCGCCGGCCGGATGTCGATCTCCTCGAAGGTCACTCCGAGGGACTTGCACAGGCGGGTCGCGTAGGACTTCGTGGTGTCCCCCGTGGCGAAGCCCGGCAGCGTGAACGCGAGGATGTCACTCCGGTCCCGGCCCATCCGGTCCATCGCCTTGGCTGCCACGATCAGGGCGTGCGTCGAGTCGAGTCCGCCCGAGACACCGATGACGACCTTGGGCTGGCCGATCGCCCGGAGACGCTGCTCGAGACCGGACACCTGGATGTTGTAGGCCTCGTAGCAGTCCTTGGCCAGGCGCTCGGGATCGTCGGGCACGAACGGGAACCGGTCCACCTTGCGCCGCAACCCGATGTCACCACGATCCGGTGCCAGCTCGAAGTCGATCGATCGGAAGCTCTCCCCCGTGATCGAGTCGGCAGCGAGGGTGCGGCGGTTGTCGTCGAAGGTGCCCGCCCGCATCCGGTCCTGCCGGATGCGGTCCAGGTCGATGTCGGCGACCGAGCGACGAGGACCCTCGGGGAACCGCTCGGACTCGGCGAGCAGATCCCCGCACTCGTAGATCATGGTCTGTCCGTCCCAGGACAGGTCGGTGGTCGACTCACCCTGCCCGGCGGCCGCATAGGCGTACGCCGCGAGGCAGCGCGCGGACGCCGACCGCGCCAGCAGGTGCCGGTCCTCGGCCCGCGCGACGGTGATCGGAGACCCGGAGAGGTTCGTGAGCAGAGTGGCCCCGGCGAGCGCCGCCCGGGCGCTCGGCGGCACCGGAACCCACATGTCCTCACAGATCTCCACGTGCAGCACCAGCCCCGGCACGTCCAGGGCCCGGAAGAGCAGGTCGGGTCCGAAGGGGACGTCCTCGCCGCCGACCCGGATCCACTCGGCGGCCTGGTCGTCGCCCGGCGCGAAGTGCCGGCGCTCGTAGAACTCACGGTAGGTCGGCAGGTAGGACTTGGGGGCGACGCCGAGCACCTCACCACGGTGGATGACCACGGCACAGTTGAAGATCCGGTTGCGGTGCCGCAGCGGCGCTCCCACCACCAGGACGGGATCCAGGTCGGAGCTCCCCTCGGCCACCCGGGCGACGGCGTCCTCGACACCGTCGAGCAGCGGGTCCTGCAGGAGCAGGTCGTCGATGGAGTAGCCGCTCAGGCACAGCTCGGGGAACAGCGCCACCGCGACACCCTCGTCGTGGCACGCCTGCGCCTCGCCGAGCACCGTGGCTGCATTGGCCGCCGGATCGGCGATCGCGACGGGGATCGTGCAGGCCGCGACACGCGCGAAACCGTGGTCGTAGGCCGAGTTGAAGTCCACCCACCCAGTCTTACAGCACGCCGACCGGGCTGTTCTGGTACATCCCCGAATCGCCGACCGGGCAGTTCTGGCCGGTCCCAGGATGCCGACCGGGCAGTTCTGGCCGGTCCCAGGATGCCGAGCGGGCAGTTCTGGCCGGTCCCAGGATGCCGAGCGGGCAGTTCTGGCCGCCTGTCACCGCGCCGAGGGGCCAGTGGCGGTGCACCAGCGCGGCCATGAGTGCCCTGTCGGCGAGGTGGAGGCGGCCATGAGTGCCCGGTCGGCGGGTTGGGGCGTGAGGGAGGACACAGGGTCGGGCGGCGTCGGACAGGGCTAGCGTGGTCGCCATGAGCGAAGAGACTGCGCCCTACGGCACGGGGGCCTCGGGCACGGCAGGCACGGCAGGCTCGACGGGCACGGGGGCGACGGGCGCGGCAGGCGGGACGGGGGGCGGGACGGCCGGCGCGAGCACCCCGGCGAAGCGGGTCCGCACCCAGCACCTCCGGGAGATGAAGCAGCGGGGCGAGCGCTTCACCATGCTGACCGCCTACGACATGTACACCGCCCAGATCTTCGACGAGGCCGGGATCGAGGTGCTCCTCGTCGGGGACAGCGCCTCGAACAACGTCTACGGCAACGAGACCTCGCTGCCGGTGACCGTGGACGAGCTGATCCCGCTGACCCGCGCGGTCTCGCGGTCGGTATCGCGTTCGTTGGTGGTCGGCGACCTGCCCTTCGGCTCCTACCAGCGCTCACCGGAGCAGGCCTACGACACCGCGGTCCGGTTCATGAAGGAGGGCGGGGCCCACGCGATCAAGCTCGAGGGCGGCCGCGAGATGGTCCCCCAGATCGAGCTGCTCAGCCGGGGCGGCGTCCCGGTGATGGCCCACATCGGGTTCACGCCGCAGAGCGAGCACGCTCTCGGCGGCTACCGCGTCCAGGGCCGTGGCGAGACCTCGGAACGGCTGCTCGAGGACGCCCGCGCGGTCGAGTCGGCGGGGGCGTTCGCCGTGGTGATGGAGATGGTCCCGGGTGAGGTCGCGGGCCGGATCACCAAGGAGCTCACCATCCCGACCATCGGGATCGGCGCCGGAGTCGACTGCGACGCCCAGGTCCTGGTGTGGCAGGACGCGTTCGGCCTGCGCAGCGGGAGGATGGCCCGCTTCGTCAAGCAGTACGCCGACGTGCGCGGCGTACTCCTCGAAGGGGCGCAGGCGTATGCCGACGATGTCCGCGGCGGCACCTTCCCGGGGCCCGAGCACACGTTCTGACTGTCCGTTTTAAGCCTTTTTAGAATGAATCTTCCGATTCTGCTGCGCTCTCCCACGCCGTTGTCCAGACTGGCCGTCACAGCACAACTGGGCACGGCTGCATAGGGACGACACATGGCGACGACCTTCTTCACCAAGAGGCGTAAGCGGCGCAGGAAGCGCCGGACACCGGTGAGGAACGTGAGCACGCCCAAGTCGGCCCCCAAGGCCCCGGCGCCCAAGGCCCAACCGGCGACACCGTCGTGGCGCAGCAACGCCGCCGTGGCCACGTCACGGGAACGCCTGTACCTGAACCGGTTCGGCACCGGCTTCTCCCAACGCGCGCTGGCGCGACTACGGGCGGCAGGCACCCCGGAGCAGTGGCTGGTCACCCAGATGCAGCCGGGGACCATCAACGAGTCCGCGAAGATCGCCGCGATCGACGGCTGGTTCTCCGACCAGCGACTGAGCGCGGCCGAGAAGTACGCCACCAATGGCGGCACCGGCAAGAAGGCCTGGCAGTACGGCAACGACTTCGGCAACTGGAGCATCCTGCGCCGCGTCTACTCCGAGCGCACGGTGCTGGAGACCATGGTCGACTTCTGGTCGACGGTGCTGCACATCCCGATCGGACACGACCGGGCGTGGGTCTACCGGTTCGACTACGACGCCACCATCCGCCAGCACGCGTTCGGCACGTTCGAGGACCTCCTGGTCGCCTGCTCCTTGCACCCCGCCATGCGGGTCTACCTCGACAACTACAAGTCCGTGCGCAACAAGCCCAACGAGAACCAGGGCCGCGAGCTGCTCGAGCTGCACACCGTCGGTCTGGAAGCGCGCTACAGCGAGGCGATGGTCCAGTCCTCGGCGGTGCTGCTCTCCGGCTACACCGTCGACTGGGGCAAGACCTTCGAGGCCCGCTACAACCCAGCGGCCCACACCCTCGGCGCGGTGCAGGTGCTCGACTTCTCCCACGCCAACGCGTCTGAGGACGGACAGTCGGCCACCCTGGCCTACCTGAGGTACCTCGCGCACCACCCGGCGACCGCCCGCTACCTGATGACCAAGCTGGCGACGTACTTCGTCTCCGACGCCCCCAGCGAGGGGCTCGTCGACAGCCTCGTCTCGGTCTACCTCAGCTCCGGCACCAGCATGAAGGCCGTCCTCACCGAGCTGTCCACCCACCCGGAGTTCCTCACCTCGGCGGGACAGAAGGTGCGCAACCCCGTGGCCGACCTGGTCGCGACCGCGCGCGTCCTCGAGGTCGACGTGCTGGCGCCCAAGGACGGCGGCTCGTGGATCAATGCCGCCAACTACCTGCACGGTGCCGACCGGCTGTTCTCCTGGCCCAGGCCCGACGGCCCCCCGATCACCGGTCGTCCGTGGTCAGCGGCGTCGCGGATCTACTCGTCGTATCGGATGCACAACCTGCAGGCCGGAGGCTGGTACCCGCACGAGGCGACCTACCGCTCCTTCGAGTCGTGGCTGCCCACGTCGAGCCTGCGGTTCGACGCGTACGTCGAGCACCTGAGCCGGACCTGGCTCGGACGCAGCAGCGACGCGCGGCTTCTCGCGGCGGCCTCGCAGGCCGTGAACGTGCGCCCCGACACCACGATCAACGTCAAGCACCCGGTCGCGCGCTGGATGTTTCCCGCGCTGTGCTCGGCACTGCTCGACACCCCCGACCACATGACGACGTGAGGCAGACGATGAACGAGCAGACCAGCACCCCGGACAAGAGCTGCTGCCGGGACTTCGCCCTGTCGCGTCGCTCGCTGCTGCAGTCCGCGGCCGCGGTGGGTGGCGCCATGGCCGTGACCCAGATGTTCGGCGACGCGATGATGCAGGCGACCTTCGCCGGCGCCCGGGGTGGCAACACGCTTGTGGTGATCAGCCTGCGTGGCGGCATCGACGGGCTCGGTGTCGTCGTACCTCACGGCGACCCTGGCTACTACAAGGCGCGCCCGAACACCGCCGTTCCCGCCAGCTCGCTGGTGTGCGCGGACTCGATGTTCGGCCTGCACCCCTCGATGGCCCCTCTCCAGCCCCTGTGGGCCTCAGGAGAGCTGGCTGCCGTCCAGGCCACCGGTCTCGCCGTGCCCAACCGCTCCCACTTCGCCGCCATCGAGCAGGTCGAGGATGCAGCCCCGGGGTCGTCGACCCGCTCGGGCTGGATCAACCGGATGATCGGTCTCAGCGGGACGCACGGCTCCCTGGACGCCGTCCAGCTCGGCATGAACTTCCCCACCACGGCACTGCTGGGGGACCACCCCGTGCTGGCCACGAAGGCCCTGAAGGACCTTCAGATCCCAGACCTCAACGGTCGCGAGACCGAGCGCTACCGGTCGCTGCAGACCGCGTGGTCCTCGGCAGGCGGCCCGCTGGCGAGGGGTGCCTCTGAGGCAGTCTCCATCTCCAAGGGCGCCGGCGCCCAGCTCAAGGCGATGCCGGAGACCGGCGTTGCCTATCCCACCGACTGGTACGCCACACCGTTCGCGGAGCCGCTGAAGAACGCGGCCAAGCTGATCCGCGCCGACGTGGGCACCGACGTGATCGCCATCGACGCCGGCAACTGGGACCTGCACACCGACTACGGCAAGATCGACTGGGGGCCGATGCGGAACAACGTCTCGGGCCTCGCCCAGTCACTGGCCGCCTTCATGAACGACCTCGGCAGCCTCCGCTCCCGGGTCACCGTGGTGACCATCTCCGAGTTCGGCCGGCGCGTGGCCGAGAACGGCAACCGTGGCTTCGACCACGGCTGGGGCAACATGATGCTGGTCGCCGGAGCCGGGGTGAAGGGCGGTCGCTACTACGGCTCGTGGCCCGGGCTCGAGGCGGGCTCGCTGACCGACGGTGACCTCAAGGTGACCACCGACTACCGCAACGTCCTCGGCGAGGTCGTGGGCAAGCGGTTCCCGGAGCGCTCGGTGCCCGAGACGTTCCCCGGGCTCACCCTGGCACCCGTCGGGTTGATGGCCTGAGCTGGACGCTCAGACCTCTCAGCTGCCCCAGCCAAGGAGCCGGGTGCCGAGGGCGATCGTCGGGAACCAGGCGAGGAAGCCCACCACGGCCAGCCACGGCAGCCGCCGCGGGTACGGCAGGAACCAGCGCACGGAGATCACGAACAGCACCAGCCACAGGACCAGGAACAGCGCGGTCACCCACCACGGGGCCACCAGCGCCGTGGCGAGGATGAGGAACATCACGCACGCCAGCCCGCCGAATCCGATGAAGCCGGCCGGGGACGGCTTCTCGGGTCTCGGGGGGCGCGTGGGCTCAGTCCTCGAGGACGTCGTCATTCCACTTCGGGTCGTTGTCCCACTCCTCGTTGCGCTCCTGCACCTTCTCCAGAGCGTTCTCGGCCTCGGCCTGGGAGTCGTAGGGGCCTAGCCGGTCGGCGTTCTTGCAGCCGTCCCGTCCTTCCACCTTGTGGTGGGTGAGGCAGTACCAGAACTCGCTCATAGGGCTGAAACTACACTCGGGCCCGTGACTGCCATAGCCCCCGGAAGGATCTCCCCGCGACGTCCGGTCCCTGCGAGCATCGTGCGCCCGGAGTACGTCGACAAGCCCGGCCCGGAACCCTTCACCGGCCCTGAGGTCAAGGACGCCGAGACGATCGAGCGGATGCGTGTCGCCGGTCGCCTCGCGGCGCAGGCCCGTGATCTTGTCGGCTCCCACGTCGCGCCCGGGGTCACCACCGACGAGCTCGACCGCATCGGTCACGAGTTCCTGTGCGACCACGGCGCCTACCCCTCGACCCTCGGCTACAAGGGGTTCCCGAAGTCCCTGTGTGCCTCGGTCAACGAGGTCATCTGTCACGGCATCCCCGACAACCGGGTGATCGAGGACGGCGACATCGTGAACATCGACATCACGGCGTACCTCGACGGCGTGCACGGTGACACCAACGCCACGTTCCTCACCCCCGGGACCCCACCCGAGGTCGTCGAGCTGGTGGAGCGCACCCGCGAGGCGCTGCGGCGCGCGATCAACGCCGTGAAGCCCGGTCGTCGGATCAACGTCATCGGCCGGGTGATCGAGTCCTACGCCAAGCGCTTCGGGTACGGCGTGGTGCGCGAGTTCACCGGACACGGGATCGGCAGCGCGTTCCACTCCGGCCTGGTCGTGCCGCACTTCGACGACCCGCACTACGACGACGTGATCGAGACCGGGATGACCTTCACCATCGAGCCGATGCTCAACCTCGGCACCCACGAGTGGGACATGTGGGAGGACAACTGGACCGTGGTGACCCGCGACAAGCGCGTGAGCGCGCAGTTCGAGCACACGCTGCTCGTCACCGACACCGGCGCCGAGGTGCTCACCCTCCCCTGACCCGGCCACCCCGACCGGCCGCTAGGGTCCAGAGGTGACCAGCATGTTCGAGGACTACGCGACCGGCATGGGTTCGGCCTACGACGAGATGTACGACGGGTCCGAGCTCCGCACGCCGTACAGCCAGCTGCAGCCGTCGCTGCACGAGATGGGACAGCACGAGCTGCAGGGTCGCGTCGAGGCCCTGCAGTCCAGCTACCTCGACCAAGGGGTCACCTTCGACATCGGCGGCGAGGAGCGCGCGTTCCCGCTCGACGTGCTGCCCAGGGTCATCGAGATGGACCAGTGGGCCAAGGTCGAGGCCGGCGTCCAGCAGCGCGTCCGGACCCTGGAGAAGTTCCTCGCCGACGTCTACGACGCCGGTCGGGTGCTCGACGACGGGGTCATCCCCCGTCGCGTGATCACCACCTCCTCCCACTTCCACCGGGCCGCCGCCGGCATCGAGCCGCCCAACGGCGTGCGGGTCCACGTCAGCGGGATCGACCTGATCCGCGACGCCGAGGGTGAGTTCCGGGTCCTGGAGGACAACGTCCGGGTCCCCTCCGGCGTCTCCTACGTGATGACCAACCGGCGCGCCATCGCCGCCGCGCTGCCCGAGACCTTCGCCGACCACCGGATCCGACCCGTGGCCGGCTACCCCCAGAAGCTGCTGACCGCCCTGCGCGCCGCCGCCCCGGCCGGCGTCACCGACCCGAACGTCGTCGTGCTCACGCCCGGCGTGTTCAACGGCGCGTACTTCGAGCACGCGCTGCTGGCCCGGACCATGGGGGTGGAGCTCGTCGAGGGCCGCGACCTCGAGTGCCGCCGCGGCCGCGTGATGATGCGTACGACGCAGGGCCTCGAGCCGGTGCACGTGATCTACCGGCGCATCGACGACGATTTCCTGGACCCGGTGCACTTCCGCAGCAACTCGCTGCTGGGCTGCTCGGGGCTGCTCAACGCAGCAAGGGCGGGCAACGTGACGATCGCCAACGCGGTCGGCAACGGGGTCGCCGACGACAAGCTCGTCTACACCTACCTGCCCGACCTGGTGCGCTACTACCTCGACGAGGAGCCGATCCTCAACAACGTCGACACCTGGCGTCTCGGCGACGCCGACCACCGCGAGGAGGTCATGGACCGACTCGACGAGCTGGTGCTCAAGCCGGTCGACGGCTCCGGCGGCAAGGGCATCGTGATCGGCCCGGTGGCCACCAAGGACGAGCTGGAGGAGCTGCGGGGCAAGGTGCTCGAGGACCCCCGCTCCTGGATCGCGCAACCGGTGATCCAGCTCAGCACCGTGCCGACGTACGTCAACGGCATGATGCGTCCGCGCCACGTCGACCTGCGCCCGTTCGCGGTCAACGACGGCAACCGGGTCTGGGTGCTGCCCGGCGGTCTGACGCGCGTCGCGCTGGGAGAGGGCGAGCTGATCGTGAACTCCTCACGCGGCGGCGGGTCCAAGGACACCTGGGTCCTGGCGGGTCACGGCCGCCACCAGGTGCGGGCGGTCCCCGAGAAGATCGAGGTCCACGCGGCGCCCCAGGACGTCGGACCGGCACTCGACTCCTTCTCCGCGCAGCACGACCAGCAACAGCAGCAGCAACAGGCCGGACCCACCGAGAGGTCGAGCGCATGCTGAGCCGTATCGCCGAGTCACTGTTCTGGATCGGTCGCTACGTGGAGCGGGCCGAGGACACCGCGCGGATCCTCGACGTGCAGACCCAGCTGATCCTGGAGGACCCGGGTGTCGACGAGGAGACCACCTGTCGCAGCCTGCTCTCGATCATGGGCGTTGAGGTCGACGAGAGCACCCCGATCGACACCACCCTGGTGATGCGCGTGCTGGCCTACGACACCACCTCGACCGCTTCGATCTCCGCGACCCTGGCCGCCGCCCGTGAGAGCGCCCGCCGTGCCCGCGAGACGTTGTCGACGTCGATGTGGGAGGCGATGAACACCACCTACCGGGCCATCCCGTCGGGCCACTTCCGGTCGATGCGACCGCCCGTGGCGTTCCGATGGGTGCGCGACCGCGCAGCGCAGATCAACGGCATCGCCGATGCGACCATGACCCGCGACGAGGGCTACCAGTTCCTCGTCCTCGGCCGCTCCATCGAGCGCGCCGACATGACCTCGCGGCTGGTCGCGACCGCGGCTATCACCTCCGGCTCGGCCTGGGGGACGTCGCTGCGGGCCTGCGGTGCCTACGAGGCCTTCCTGCGCACCTACAAGGGTCTGGAGACCGAACGCGGGGCAGCGGAGTTCTTGCTGCTGGACCGGCTCTTCCCACGCTCGGTGGTCTTCGGGCTGACCCAGGCCGAGCGATCCCTGGAGAAGCTCGAGTCGGCCGGCACCCGCGCCGGTTTCCAGAACGAGGCACAGCGGCTGCTCGGGCGCACCCGCGCCGAGCTGGAGTACCGCTCGCTGAGCGACTACGTCAGCGACCTGCCCAGCGAGATGGAGCGGCTCCAACGCACCTGCGCCCTGGCCACCGACGCCATCACCCGGCGCTACTTCGCCGGCGCGGAGGCGACCGAGTGGCACGGGGTGCGGGCATGACCGAGCTGCCGTCCCTGACCGCCCCGCACCCGACCTCGAGGGAAAGCCGATGAGCATGCAGCTCCGGATCGCGCACACGACCGGCTTCGAGTACGACGGCAAGGCCAACACCTCGTTCAACGAGGCCCGCCTGACCCCGCTGACCCTGCCCGGCCAGGTGGTCGCGCACTCGCGGGTCGAGGTCTCCCCCACGCCGTGGGCCTACACCTACCGCGACTACTGGGGCTCTCAGGTGACCGCGTTCGAGGTGCTCGACCCGCACACCTCGCTGACCGTGACGGCGAGCACCACGGTGCACACCGACCGCACTCCGCTCGGTCCTCCGGTGATGAGCTGGGCGGAGCTGCGCAACCCCATGGTCGTCGACGTACACACCGAGTACCTCGCGCTGAACGAACGCGTGGCACCGACCGAGGACCTGCTCGCGCAGGCCGTCGAGATCTCCGCAGCGAGCGCCAACCCCAGCGAGGCCGCGCGCGAGGTGTGCGCACTGGTCTACCGCGAGGTGAAGTACGTCTTCGGCGCCACGACCGTCGACGCGTTCGCCGCCCACTCGTGGGCGGAGCGGTCCGGCGTCTGCCAGGACATCGCGCACATCGCCATCGGGGCGCTCCGCTCGATCGGCATCCCGACCCGCTACGTCTCGGGCTACCTGCACCCCAAGGTCGACCCCGTGATCGGCGAGCAGGTCGGCGGCGAGTCCCACGCCTGGGTGGAGTGGTGGGACGACGGCTGGCGCGGCTTCGACCCCACCAACGACACCGAGCCGGGCGACCGGCACGTGATCGTCGCAACCGGCCGCGACTACAACGACGTCAAGCCGCTCGCCGGGGTCTTCTCCGGCTCCGGCACCTCCCGGATGTTCGTCGACGTCCAGGTCACCCGCCTCCACTAACCCGCGACCGGGCACTAATGGCCGCCACCACCCCGCCGACCGGGCACTAATGGCCGCCACCACCCCGCCGACCGGGCACTAATGGCCGCCACCACCCCGCCGAGCGGGCACTAATGGCCGCCACCACCCCGCCGAGCGGGCACTCCTGGCCGCAGATCGTGGGCGGATGGTCGCTTGGAAACGCGGAAGCTACTTCTCGTGAACTACACCTGCAACTTGTTCACGGTTCTCGTGATGTTCGTGCCCTTCTTCTCGAGGAACACGATCTCCCCGAACTCCAGGTTCAACCAGTCGTCGGTGTCTTCGGTCAACGGCTCGGAGGCGAAGATGACGGACGTTGCCTCCTCGACAGGGGTCACGTCGATGTCGTACGACGTCTCGTAGTCCTGGAAATTGCGGCCCGTGAGCAGATACATGGGCTCCAACAGCATCGACAGAGAATAGTCATCCGTGCCCGGGCCGGACTTTCGTAACTCCTTCCAATCCCCAGCCGGATCGGTTTCGCCCTTGTGTCCTGAACCGCAGTTGACCCCGACGATCCGGTTCGGAGCCACCAGCGCCATCTTCAGCTTGGCCAGCGCTACGAGGTCGAGCTCCTTCATCGCCTGGACGATGACCTGCAACAACTTCTCGAATCCGCGCTGCACGTCCTCGTCGCTGTCACTCTCCAGCAGGGAGAGCAGAAGCACGTAGAGAAACTCCGTGTCGGTGGTGCCCCGCATCTGCTCGAGGTACTTGTCCTTGCAGTGCGGCAGGAGTTCCCTCTGCAACAGCTTCCAGCTCGGCAGGTCGCCGTTCTGAGCGATGATCCACGGGGTTTCCTTGTAGGAGAACGGATGGCAGTTCTCGTCGGCCAGAACAGTGATCGAGTTGTAGTCGGCTGCTCGCACGTGGGCAAGCAGCGTGCTGGCCTGCAGACTCGGAATGATCCCGTCGGCGTTGTCGTCGTAGAAGGCCGCCATCGGTCGCCGGTAGAGGAACGGTTCCTCTGGTTTCAGCAGGTGTTCGCTCCAGGCCCCGAACCCCCACCCTGCTAGTTGGAGCAGCGGATGACGCTCCGGGTCGAGAGTTTGGTTGACGAGGCTGTTCTCCGGCTTCAGGAGCAGGCTCTCCACGGGTATTTCCGGACCGATGTACGCGAGCACTCGACACATGCGTTTCCCTCACTTGTCGCCGTTTCGATCCGTGGCGCGATTGTCTTCTTGAGTACGGGCCCTCGTGACCCGCCCCACGCCTAATGGTCGTGGGGCAGCCAACCGACCGCACCACGATCGGCTTCAGCCTAGGGCGCGGCCGGCGCCAGGTGCTGCGGCGCGACGTCCCGAGCGCCGTCCGGCCAAGTTTGCCGGTCGGCGGCAGCGCTGGCGCCCCTCCCCCCGCGATCGGGCACTACGGCCGCCACACTCCGCTGGGCCGATCAGGAGCGGCCACGACTGCCCGGTCAACGGACCAGGAGCGGCCACGAGTGCCCGGTCGACGGACCAGGAGCGGCCACGACTGCCCGGTCGACGGACCAGGAGCGGCCACGAGTGCCCGGTCGGCGGATCAGGAGAGGCGGGAGGCTTGGTGCGGATGGGCTGGCTCATAGGCCGGGTTCTGTTCGCCGAGCCGCCTCGCGACGGCCCGGTTGGCGACCATCCATCTCCGGGTGCCGTTGCCGACACCCTCCAGCGACCTACCCGCGAGCTCGGGCGGACCACCCTCGAACACTCGCTGTCTGGTCTTGCTCCAGGTGGGGTTTGCCTAGCCGCGACGGTCGCCCGCCGCGCTGGTGGTCTCTTGCACCACCGTTTCACCCTTACCACCGCTCCGAGGAGCGGCGGCGGTCTGTTTTCTGTGGCACTGATCCCGCGGGTTGCCCCGGGTGGGCGTTACCCACCACCTTGTCCTGTGGAGCCCGGACCTTCCTCGACACCGTGCAGCTGCCCGCACGCCGACGCGGTCGCCCGGCCAGCCCATCCGCGGGCTCAGCCTAGGGCAGATCGAGGCCCCGTGGTCACCACCGGACATCAGAAGGGACGAAACGGGAACTTTCGCTGCGCGGAGGGGCCTATGTCACCTACCGTTTCTGATGCAGGGAGGTGCAATGGAACCCATAGAGTCCCCGCCGGCCGATCTCTCCGGGACGACCGCGGCGCATGCGATCCTGCGCGCCTCGGACACGATGGTGGAGAACCTGCAGCTGGTGGCCGATGGTGTGGTCGCGGTGGCCGGGTTCGCGGTCGCCGCCATCCGCGTCCGTCGAGGCGACTACCTCGAGCTCGTGGTCGACACCGGCCTGCCCGAGGAGATCGGGACCCGGATCCCGGTCCAGCTGATGCTCGACGAGCTCGCGGTCGCCGATGACTGGGGACTGCTGCAGTTCGTGCCGCACCGCGCCGGTGATGCCAGCCCCAGCGACGGCAGCGGCTGGGTGGTCCCCGACGTGCAGATCTCCGACGCACCGGACGCCTGGCACCCGCTCGACATGCTGGTCGCCCCGCTGTACGACGCACACGGAGTCCTACGCGGCACCCTGGCCATCGACGAACCGCTGGACGGTCGCCGGCCCGACCCGGAGCGCCGCAGCGTCCTGGAGCGCTTCGCCAGTCTCGCCGGACGCGCCGTGCTTGCCTCGGTCGAGCGGGAGTCGCTGGCCGAGCAGGTGACGATGGCCGAGACGGTCAAGGAGATCGTGCGCACGACCAGCGCCCAGCTCAGCCTGGGGGGCCTGCTCCAGACGAGCGAACAGACCCTGCGCGAAGGCTTCGATGCCCAGTGGCTCTGGATCAAGACCGTTGCCGACGATCAGGGATCGGCCACAGAGTTCCTCGCCGACGAGCTGACCGTGGTGCTGCCCGAGGACATCGTGGCCTTCGCCGAGGAAGCCGCTCGCTACTGCTGGCACCACCAGGTGGTGATGAAGCTCGGGGAGCACGAGCCGGCTCCGCCGCACATGCGACCCGACCACCACCGGCACGTCCTGGAGATGCTTCGCGGCATCTCGATGGCGAACCTCGTCTTCGTGCCGCTGGGCGCGGGTCCCGAGTGCATGGGCAGTCTCATGCTGATGCGCGGTGACCCCAAGCGCAGCTGGACCGACATCGAGTGCGCCGCGCTGCTGGACATCGGTCACGACCTCGGGCGTGCTGCGCTGAACGCGCGCACCTTCGAGCGCGAGCACGCACTCGTCGCCGAGCTCCAGGCCCTGGACGTCTACAAGAGCCAGCTGATCGCCACCGTGTCCCACGAGCTGAAGAACCCGCTGACGGCGGTCGCGGGCCACCTCGAGATCCTCGAGTCGGGCACGCTCGCCGTCGGCGACCCGGCGCGGGAGTCCCTCGCCGCCATCGGTCGCGCGTCGGCGCGCATGTCGCGCGTGATCGAGGACCTGCTGCTGCTGCGCAAGGTCGGCGAGGCCCACAAGCCCCTCGGTCAGGACCCGGTGGATCTCGGTGCCCTCGTCGAGGACGCCGTCTCGCTGACCGCCCAGGCAGCCGCGGCCAAGCACCTCGACGTCTCGATCCAGCGTCCCGAGCACGACGTGGTGGCCCGTGGCGAGCGGGAGGAGCTGGACAAGCTCGTCCTCAACCTGGTCAGCAACGCGATCAAGTACACCCCCGCCGGCCGCAGCGCCGAGGTCCGGCTGGAATCGGTCGAGGGGTACGCCGTGCTGACGGTGACCGACGAGGGCCTGGGCATCTCCGATGAGGACCAGGGGAAGCTGTTCACAGAGTTCTTCCGGTCCACCAACCCGGAGGCCGTGGCACAGCCGGGCACCGGGCTCGGGCTGGCCATCGTGCGACGCATCGTCGATCGCCACCGCGGACAGATCCACGTCGACTCCGCGCTCGGTCGGGGCAGCACGTTCACGGTGCTGCTGCCCGCACCCAACGAGCAGAGCGGCGACGAGGTCCACCGGGTCTCGGCGATGGCCTGAGCCTGCGCCCGACTCAGAGGCGGAAGCGCACCACCCGACGTTGCGGATCGGCCTCGGTGAGCGTGACGGTGACGTCCTCCCCCACAGGCAGTGGGTTGTCGGAGACCACGACGGCCTCCACCGCGGGTTCGCGCAGCATCACCTCGCCCTTGCGCTGGTCGTCGGTGTCGGCCTCGGTGACCACCGCCTCGAACCGCTCACCGAGCCGCCCCTTGAGCGTCTCGGCCTCGACGAGGTTCAGCACTGCGTTCTCATAGCTGTTGGCACGACGGCCGGAGTCCCGCATGATCTCGGGCAGCTCGTGGAGCCGTTTCCGCACCCAGGCCGGCACCTCCTGGCCCGCGCAGAGCGCGGCGCACACCTCGAGGCCGTAGCGGTCCACCAGGCGTCGCAGCGGCGCCGTGACGTGGGCGTACGACGAGGCCAGCGCCGCGTGCTCGGCCTGCTCGGGAGGCCTGCCGTCGAAGGCGGCGTACCCGGCTCCGCGCAGCAGGCTGGTCGAGGCGACCACCATCGCGGCGTCAGCGGGCCGCGACGGGTCCAGGGCGCGGATGAAGTCCGGGTGCGGTTGCCCGCCGGGCCAGTCGATGCCCAACGCCCGTGCCGTACGCCGCAACCGCCGTACCGCCCCGTCCGGTGCGGGCGGGAGCGTCCGCAGGATGCCGACGTTGCCCTCGACCATGATCGAGGCGGCCGCGAACCCGGTGAGCAACGACAGCTGCGCGTTCCACTGCTCCACCGGGAGCATGTCGCGGTACTCCAGTCGCCAGCGCCCGTCCTCGACCTCGACCTCCTGGGCGGGCATCGGCAGCGACACCCCGCCCCGCGCAGCCTCCTGGGCGATCCGCAGCTCGCCGACCGTGCGGAGCAGTGAGAGCGTCGACCCCGAGGGCGAGCGCGTCATCTCGCGCTGCACGTCCTCGTAGTCGAGCTTCTGCCTGGACCGCACCACCGCGCGCTCGACGCCGGACTCCACCAGCGCGCCGTCTGCGTCCAGGCGCAGCCGCCACACGAACGCTGGGCGGTCCTCCCCCGCGAGCAGCGAGCCGGCTGCCTCGCTGAGCGCCTTGGGGTGCAGCGGGATCTTGTGGTCGGGTGCGTACATCGACTCGCCGCGCCGATGGGACTCCTCGTCGACGGGATCCCCGGGCTCGACGAAGGCCATCACGTCCGCGATCGCGTAGTGCACCACGAAGCCGGTGCCGTCGGTGGCCAGGTGCATGGCCTGGTCGAGGTCCATCGCACCTGCCGGGTCGATGGTCAAGAACTCCAGGTCGGTCAGGTCGCGCCGCTCCAGGTCGCGCGCTGCGGGCCGAGTGACCGCACGCTCGGCGGCCTGCGCGACCGCTGCCGGGAACTCGGGATCGAGGTCCTGCTCACGCTGGATGGCCTCGATGCCACCACGCAGCTCGGTTCCGCACGATCCCTTGGCCTGCAACACCCGTGTGCCCACTAGCGTCTCCTCGCCGTCGCGCGCGCGGACTGGGCCGCGTGCCGACGACCACCCTAGGCAGCCGCCCCTGTCCCCGACCCGCGGCCCCCGGACCCGACCCAGCGACCGGGTCCTAGGCTGGCGCGGTGCTGATCCTGCTGCCGCCCTCGGAGGGAAAGGCGACCCCCGTCCGGGGAAAGCACCTCGCCCTGCCCGAGCTGAGCTTCCCCGAGCTGACGCCTGCGCGTGCGGAGGTGCTCGGAGCGCTCCAGAGTCTCTGCAGCTCCCGGCCCGACGAGGCGGCGCGTGTGCTGGGCCTCGGCCCCACCCAGGCCGCTGACGTACGCCGCAACGCCGACCTGCTCACCAGCCCGACCGTCCGCGCCGACGCCCTGTACACCGGCGTGCTCTACGACGCGCTCGACCTGGCCGGCCTCGACGCTGCCGCCAGGCGGCGGGCGTCCCGGACGCTGGCGATCACGTCCTCGCTGTTCGGGCTCGTGCGGCCCGGCGACCGGATCCCGTCGTACCGGCTCGCCGGAGGGGTCAACCTGCCGGGGCTGGGCGTGGTGTCGGCGCACTGGCGTCGGGTGCTCGACCCTGTGGTCGAGGCCGCGGCAGGTCGTGGCCTCGTCGTGGACCTGCGCTCCTCCACCTACGCAGCCTTCTGGCGACCGGGTCCCGAGCTGGCCGGGCGAGTCGCGAGCGTGCGGGTGCTCCAGCAGGTCGGCAGCCAGCGCAAGGTGGTCAGCCACTTCAACAAGGCCACCAAGGGGCGGCTGGTGCGCGCCCTGCTCGAAGCGGCGACCTCCCCGACCACCCCGGGCCGGCTGGCCGACACCATCGGTGCCCTCGGCTGGAAGGTCGAGCTGCACGCGCCCGGTCCACACGGGCAGCAGCTGGACGTCGTCGTCGACGAGGTCTGAGGCGAGACCGCCCCGGCGGAGGGTCAGCCGAAGATCTCGGTGGGCCGGGCGTTGAACAACCGCAGGTTGGCCATCGGGATGTCACCCATCGGGCCACCCTGGAAGTAGGAGATGACTGTGACCGACGCCGGCGCGAGCTCCATCCGGTAGACGGCCTCCAGCGGCGCCCCCAGCGCCTCTGCCACCAACGTCTTGATCGGCGTCACATGGCTGACGACGACCACGGTGCTGCCTTCGTACGACGCGACCATGCGGTCCCGCCCCTCCAGGACCCGCTTCTCCACCGCTCGGAACGACTCGCCGCCGTGCGGGGCCGACTCGAGGTCCCCGAGCCAGGAGGAGATCTCGTCGGGCCACTGCTCGTGGACCTGGGTGAAGCTCATCCCGTCCCAGGTCCCGAACTCCATCTCGGCGACGCCGTGCTCCTCCTCGATCTCGAGGTCGAAGAACTGCGCCAGGATCTCGGCGGTCTGGCGGGTCCGGCGTACGGGTGAGCTGATCAGCGCGTCGAAGGTCCCCGACAGCGGCGCGAGCCACTCGCCGGTCGCGCGCGCCTGGGCGCGGCCCTCGTCGTTCAGGGGCGGGTTCGCACTGCCCAGGCCACCGGAGAAGAGCTTGCCGAGGGTGTGGTCGGTGACGCCGTGGCGCACCAGCACCAGCGTCGTGGGCTTGCCCTTCGCCGGAGTCCAGCCCCGCGCAGGCTGGGTCTCCGCAGCGGTCGGCTCCCCCGGACCGGTCGCCTCGGGTGCGTCCAGTGCCTCGTTGACCAGACGGTCCGCGTGCGTGTTCTGCGCGCGCGGCACCCAGGTGTACGCCGTCCCGGCCGGTGCGAGCGCACGGGCCTGATCGGCCAGCGGCTTCATCGACGGGTGCTTGACCTGCCAGCGCCCGGACATCTGCTCGACCACCAGCTTGGAGTCCATCCGGACCTCGATCGCGGCCCCCGGTGCGTGCTCGGCGGCGAGCTCGAGACCCGCGATCAGGCCGTGGTACTCGGCCACGTTGTTGGTGGCGACTCCGATCCTCGCCCCACGCTCCGCGATCACCTCACCGGAGGCCGCGTCCTTGAGGACCGCCCCGTAGGCCGAGGGCCCCGGGTTCCCGCGAGACCCACCGTCGACCTCGACGACGACGCTTCGCGGACCGGTCCCGCCGGAGCTCACAGACCCGACTCCCCCGTGCGGACCAGGATCCGGTTGCACTCCTCGCAGCGGAGCACCGTGTCGGTGGGCGCCTTGGCGATGACCGAGAGGTCGGAGGCGTTCAGGGTGAGCCGGCAACCGCCGCACTCCCGGCGGCGCAGGGCAGCCGCGCCCACTCCGCCCATGTGCGCGCGCAGCTTCTCGTAGAGCGCCATCAGGTCGTCGGGCATGCCGGCAGCTGTGGTGTTGCGCTCCGAGCGGGTCGCAGACATCTCGGTCTGCAGCTCTCCGGCCTTCTTCTCGAACGCCGCCCGCAACGCGGTCTCCTCCTGCTCCATGGCCGCCAGCTGCGCGGAGCGCTCCTCCAGCGACGACTGGGCGACCTCGAGCCGCTCCATCACCTCGAGCTCGATGTCCTCGAGTGCGTTGATCCGACGCTCGAGGGACTGCAGCTCCCCGAGCATCCGCTCGAGCGCCTTGGGGTCCTTGACCTGGCCGGCGTCGATCATCGCCTGGTCGCGGACGCGTCGTGCCTTGACCTGCTCCACGTCGACGTCGGCGCGCTTCTGTTCGCGGGTCAGGTCGTCGACCTCGATGCGCAGGTCACGTACGGCGTTGGCGAGCGCCGTACGCCGGGCCGCGAGCTCACGGAGCTGGTCAGCCTCGGGGATCGAGCTGAGCTGATGGGTCAGGGCGTCCATCCGGGAGTCGAGCTCCTGGACGTCGAGCAGCTTCAGCTGGACGAACGGGTCGGCTTTCAGAACGGTCTCCTGGTGTGGGGGGTCTCAGACCCGGAAGGTCCACGGATCGGTGTTGGTGGTGCTGACGTGCACGTCCACCGTATCGCCCAGCGCCGCGACCAGACGACGCCGGAGCACCGGCAGCCAGGTCGACTCCGCTGCCCAGTGGGCGACGTCGACCAGCGCGGGACCGCCGTGCTCACGCAGCTCCGAGGCCGGGTGGTGGCGCAGGTCCGAGGTGAGGTAGACGTCCACCCCGGCGGCACGCGCGCGGTCCAGCAGGAAGTCCCCCGCCCCGCCGCACAGTCCCACGGTCTCGACGACCAGGTCGGGGTCGCCGGCGACTCGCACGCCGTGGGCGGTCTCGCTCAGCGTCCGAGCGACATGATCGGCGAAGGAGCGCAGCGACACCGGCTCCGGCAGCCGTCCGATCCGGCCCGAGCCACGGTCAGCGTCGTCGAGCGCCGCCAGCTCCAGGACGTCGAAGGCCGGCTCCTCGTAGGGGTGCGCCGCGCGCATCGCCGCCAGCACAGCACCTCGCAGCGGCCGCGGGGACACGGTCTCGATGCGCACCTCCTCGACCACCTCCGGCCGACCGACCTCACCGACCGCGGGCCGGGCTCCGTCCAGTGGCCGGAACCTGCCCTCACCGGGAGCCGTGAACGAGCAGGAGTCGTAGTCCCCGATGGCGCCGGCGCCGGCCTCGGACAGCGCGGCCCTGAGCTTCTCCGCGGCCTCCGCGGGGGCGAACACGATCAGCTTGTCCAGGGCCGGCGCGGGGTCGGCCTGCAACGGTCTGAGGTCCTCCAGCCCGAGTGCCAGGGCCAGGGACTCCGAGACGCCTCCCGCGGGCGAGTCGGCGTTCGTGTGCGCGGTGAACAGCCCGCAACCGGCAGCGAGCAGCCGGTGCACGATCCGGCCCTTGGGGTCGGTGGCGGCCACGCCGTGCACGCCCTTGAGGAACAGCGGGTGGTGGCACACCAGCAGCTGGGCCGACGCTGCCACCGCCTCGTCCGCGACGGCCGCCACCGGGTCGACGGCCAGCAGGATCCGGCGTACCTCCACGTCTGGGTCGCCGCACACCAGACCGACGGCGTCCCAGCTGTCGGCGTGGTGCGGCGGGAACCACTCCTCGAGCAGGGCGGTGATCTCACCAAGCGTCGGCATGGGGCGAGGTTAGTTCACCTGGCGTTCGCGACCTTCCCAGTACTGCTGGCGCAGCTTGAACTTCTGCAGCTTGCCGGTGGCCGTGCGGGCCAGCTCCTCACGGAACTCCACCGACGAGGGCGCCTTGTAGCGCGCCACCTTCGACTTGCAGTAGTCGATGAGCTCCTGCTCGGTGAGCTGCGACTCCTCGGTCCGGACGACCAGCGCCTTGATGGTCTCGCCCCACTTCTCATCGGGTACGCCGATGACGGCGACCTCGGCGACGTCGGGGTGGGAGAAGATCACGTCCTCGACCTCGATCGACGAGACGTTCTCGCCGCCGGTGATGATCACGTCCTTCTTGCGGTCCTGGATGGTCAGGTAGCCGTCGTCGCCGATGACTCCACCGTCGCCGGTGTGGAACCACCCGTCGCGCAGCGCCGCCTCGGTCTCCTCGGGCTGCTCCCAGTAGCCCTCCAGCACCACGTTGGACTTCGCCAGCACCTCGCCGGAGTCGGAGATCTTCAGGCTCACGCCGATGGCGGGCTGACCGGCACGCACCAGGTTGGTGGCGCGGTCCTCGCCGGAGAGGTCGTCCCACTCCGCGCGGCTGCGGTTGATGGTGAGCAGCGGGGAGGTCTCGGTCAGGCCGTAGATCTGGATGAACTCCCAGCCGAGCTCGGCCTCCACCCGGGCCACGGTCTTGGTGGGCGGCGGGGCGCCGGCGACGATGATCCGGACCCGGTCGCGTCCCGGGATCTCGCCGTCCCAGCTCTCGGCTGCCTCGAGCACCGAGGCGACGACGGCGGGGGCCGCGCACATGACCGTGACGCCGTGCTTCTCGACGCGCCTGAGGATCTCGGCGCCGTCGATCTTGCGGATCACCACCTGCTCGACGCCCATCCCCGTCATCGCGAACGGCATCCCCCAGCCGTTGGCGTGGAACATCGGCAGCGTGTGCAGGTAGACGTCGCGGTCGGTCACGCCTGCATGCAGCGCGAAGGTGACCGCGTTGGTCCAGACGTTGCGGTGCGTGATCTGCACGCCCTTCGGCCTGGCCGTGGTGCCGGAGGTGTAGTTGATGGTCGCCGTGGCGTTCTCGTCCGGCTCCCAGGGCTGCGGTTCCCCGCCTTCGGCGTACATGTCCGAGTCCTGGCCGATGACGAACTTGTGCTCGCAGTCGACGTCCTTCAACACGTCCTCGAGCTCGGGGTCCACGTAGAGCACCCGCGCGCCGGAGTGCCCGACGATGTACTCGACCTCCTCCGCCGAGAGCCGGAAGTTGATCGGGACCAGCACCCGCCCGTGCCCGCTGACCCCGAAGAAGGCGGTGAACAACCGGGCGCTGTTGTGCGAGACGTAGGCGACGCGCTCGCCGAACCCGATCCCGAGCTCGTCCAGCTTCGCGGCCTGGCGACGCGCCAGCTCACCGATCCGGCGATAGCTGAGCTCCCCCAGCGACTCGGCCGGCTGGTCCGGCTCATCGACGATGCCGGTCCGCTCGCCGTAGACGGCGAGGGCGCGGTCGAGGAAGTCGGAAGCACAGAACGGCACGATCACGGCGGTTACCTCTCGTTGCGGACTGACCCGGCCAACATAGCGAGACGCCGGTGCGCGGGCGAGGCTCGAGTCGGGGGTCGGACGTGAGGTGTGGTGGGCGCAGCAGGGATCGAACCTGCGACCACCTCGTTGTAAGCGAGGTGCTCTACCGCTGAGCTATACGCCCGGATCGTCCGGTCCGCAGCGGACGGCTGATCACGCGCGCACAGACTACGCCGACGCCGATGCCGGCGCCCAACCGGGCGGCTCGCGCTGCACCCAGGAGGTCCGGACAAAATAAAGGTCGCGCCGCTGGCGTCTCGGGTCACCAGCGGCGCGACATGGATAGTCTCTCGGATCTTGGGGCCAGTTCCAAGCCCATCCGGCAAAGATGGTGCCAATGAACTAGGGGATTGCGGACAGTGCTTCGGCGTGCTCCACGAGGTCGCGCGCCTCGCCCCAGGCGTTGTGCCGCACCCAGGCCAGGCGGCCCTGCTTGTCCACCACGAACGAGGATCTAGTGGGCGCTCCGGTGGCCTCGTCGAAGACGCCGTAGGCCTTGGTGACGGCCCCGTGCGGCCAGTAGTCGGTGAGCAGCGGGAAGAAGAGCCCGTCGCGGTCGGCCACCGCACGCTGGGTGTAGATCGGGTCACAGCTCAGCGCCAACAGGGTGCTCTGGTCGGTCTCGAAGTCCCCGAGCCGGTCCCGCAGGCCGATCAGCTCGCCGGTGCACACCCCGCTGAAGGCGAACGGGTAGAACACCAGCAGCACCGCCTTGCTCCCGGCGTACGACGAGAGCGTGAAGGACTGACCGTGCTGGTCCTTGAGGGTGAAGTCGGGGGCCTGGTCGCCGATCGCCAGAGTCATGCGGTCATGGTGCCAGCCGGGCCGGCGCGGCAAACCTGCGGTCCCCCGTTGGGTGGGAGGTCGGTCCCGACGTCAGTCGACCTCGTGGTCCTTGAGGTCCTTCTTCAGGACCTTCCCGGTGGCGTTGCGCGGCAGCTCGTCGATGAAGACGATCTCGCGAGGCACCTTGTAGCGCGCGAGATTGTCCTTGACGTGCTTCTTCAAGGTGTCCTCGTCCACGTCGCCGGACTTCACCACGAACGCACGTAGGCGCTTGCCGTAGTCCTCGTCGTCGACGCCGATCGCGGCGACGTCCTGCACGTTCTCGTGCCGGGACAGGCAGTCCTCGACCTCCTTGGGGAAGACGTTCTCGCCCCCGGAGACGATCATCTCGTCGTCGCGCCCCTCGACGAACAGGCGCCCGTCCTCGTCGAGCCGCCCGACGTCGCCGCTGGACATCAACCCGTCGATCATCTCCTTGCCCTGGTCCTCATCCCCGGTGTAGCCGCCGAAGAGCATCGTGTTGCCGACGAAGATCCGGCCCGAGGCACCCTGCTCCACCGGGTTGCCCTGCTCGTCGTAGATCCGAACCACCGTGTTGTACGGCGTCCGGCCGGCCGTGCCGGGAGCCTCACGCATGTCGGCGGGCTGGGCGATCGTGGCCCACGCGACCTCGGTGGAGCCGTAGGTGTTGTAGAGGTTGTCGCCGAAGGCGTCCATCCACTCCGTGGCGAGGTCCCCCGGGAGCGCGGACCCGGACGCTGCCACGATGCGCAAGCCGGAGTAGTCGCCGGACCGCTCCTGGGGCGACAGCTTCATGATCCGCTGCATCATCACCGGGATCACGATCAGCGCGTCGCAGCGGTGCCGCTCCAACGTCTCGAGGCAGTCGGCCGGGTCGAACTTGCGCCGGAGCACGATCTTCGAGCCGAGGAGCATGGCGAGGTTGAGGTGGGCCCAGCCCCAGGTGTGGAAGAGCGGTGCCGCGATGTAGGTCGTACCGCCCGTACCGAACGGCATCTTCGACAGCAGCGCCACGGCACCATCGAGGCCGGCCTCGCCGCGCGGCGCACCCTTCGGGGTGCCCGTCGTGCCGGAGGTCAGGATGACCGGGCGGGTGGTGTGCTCCGGCACCGGCAGCACCTCGGTGGACCCCTTCTCGATCAGGTCCTCGAGCAGCGGCACGTCGCCGGGCCCGCCGTCGTGCCAGGCCACGACCCGGGCGACGTCGATCGCTGAGTCGTCGACCAGCTCGGCGAACTCCTCGTCGTAGATGACGGCCGCCGGCTTCTCCCGCTTGCACACCTCGCCCAGCTGCGGCGCGGAGAACGCGGTGTTCAGGTAGAGGATGTCCGCCCCGAGCTTCGACAGCGCGGTCGACGCATCGAGGAAGTAGCGGTGGTTGCGGCACAGTAGGGCGACGCTGTCGCCCTCGCGGACACCGACGTCTCGCAGTCCGTGCGCCAGTCGCGTGGCCCGCTGGTCGATCTCCGTCCAGGTGAGCTCCCCCAGCTCGTCGACGAGGCCGATCTCCTCACCCGAGCGGGCGGCCAGGGCGCCGATGCCACCGGCGAAGCCGATGCCCCGCTGGTAGACGGTCATCCCCATCCGGGCCAGCGTCACAGGGCCGTAGGGCCGGAGGACTCCCGAGGACGCCATGACCTTGACCATCCGGGCCTGGCGCAGTGCCTGCTTCTGCAACTTCTGGAACATGGGTGTGGGGCCTCCTGCGGCGGCGGGTCAGCGGTTCTTGGGGGCCACGAGACGCGTGGCCGTCCATTCCTTACCCACAGCAACGGTCGTCGTCGTGGAAAGTCCCGCGATCGGCGCGGCCTCGGCCACATCGGAGGCGTCCACGGCGCCGGGGCGACCCACCTTCGGCGTCAGGAGCCAGATCGCGCCCCCTCGGACCAGGTCGGTCAGGGAGTCCACCAGGGCGTCGACCAGGTCGCCGTCCTCGTCGCGCCACCACAGCAGCACGACGTCGACCACGTCGCCGAAGTCACCGTCGACGAGGTCGGAGTCGATGGCCTCCTCGATCGCTGCCCGGATGGAGTCGTCGACGTCCTCGTCCCAGCCGAGCTCCTGCACGACAGTGCCGGGCTTCAGCCCCAGCCTCTCCCCCAGCTGGACGTCCGCGCGGTCTGCGCTCGGGCTCACCTTGGTGCCTCCACTCACTCGTTCAAACATGGTGCCCGCAGACGACCCCGGGGCACCGGGTGCCCGTAGTCCACTAGACGTCCGAGTCCGGCGCAACCCCACGCCGCGCGCGTGCTGCTGAGGAGACGCTAGCGTCGCCGCGTGCCGGACGCCCGGGACTTGCCGGATCCGGTGGTGTCGACCTGCCATGAGTGGCTCGCGCTGATCGACTCCGCGGCCGGAGGAGCACGACGAGGACGCCGTCCAGCGCGGCCTCGGCACGGCCGCGTTCGTGGCGTACGCCGCACAGTTCGGAGCCTCTACTGGACGGTAGATTCTCTGCTCGCGCCAAGGGTGGCACGATGAAGGCGTGAGCGACTCCAAAGACGACCAGAAGCCGGCCTCGGTGACCCCGCGCGCCTCTGTGATCCATGAGGGCCTGCCTACCCAGCTGCCCGACATCGACCCCGAGGAGACCCAGGACTGGCTGGCCTCCTTCGACGCCATGGTCACCGACCGTGGCCGCGACCGCGCGCGCTACCTGATGCTCCGGCTGCTCGAACGAGCGCGCGAGCAGCAGGTGGGCGTGCCCGCGCTGCGCAGCACCGACTACATCAACACGATCCCCCCGGAGCGTGAGCCCTGGTTCCCCGGCGACGAGGAGACCGAACGCCGCATCCGGGCCTTCATCCGGTGGAACGCCGCCGTGATGGTCTCCTCGGCGAACCGCCCCGGGCTCGAGGTCGGCGGCCACATCGCCACCTACCAGTCCTCGGCCAGCCTGTACGAGGTCGGCTTCAACCACTTCTTCCGCGGCAAGGAGCACCCCGGCGGCGGCGACCAGATCTACATCCAGGGCCACGGATCCCCGGGGATCTACGCCCGCGCGTACCTCGAGGGCCGGCTCACCGAGGACCAGCTGATGCGGTTCCGCCAGGAGGTGCAGCACGGGGTCGGCAAGGGCCTGCCCTCCTACCCGCACCCGCGGCTGATGCCGGAGTTCTGGGAGTTCCCGACGGTCTCGATGGGCCTGACCGGGATCAACTCGATCTACCAGGCGCGGTTCAACCGCTACCTGCAGAACCGCGGCATCAAGGACACCTCGCAGCAGCACGTGTGGGCGTTCCTCGGTGACGGTGAGATGGCCGAGCCCGAGTCCCTCGGCGCGATCGGCGTCGCCGCCCGCGAGGAGCTCGACAACCTGACCTGGGTCATCAACTGCAACCTGCAGCAGCTCGACGGCCCCGTGCGCGGCAACGGCAAGATCATCCAGGAGCTGGAGTCGCAGTTCCGCGGGGCCGGCTGGAACGTGATCAAGGTGATCTGGGGCCGCGAGTGGGACGCCCTGCTCGCCCAGGACGTCGACGGCGTGCTCGTCAACCAGATGAACACCACCCCCGACGGCCAGTTCCAGACCTACTCGGTCGAGGACGGCGGCTACAACCGCGAGCACTTCTTCGGGGCCGACCCGCGACTGCGCAAGATGGTCGAGCACATGACCGACCGGCAGATCGCGAAGCTGCCGCGCGGTGGTCACGACTACCGCAAGGTGTACGCCGCGTTCGACTCAGCGACCAAGCACGTCGGGCAGCCGACCGTGATCCTGGCGCACACCGTCAAGGGCTGGACCATCGAGTCGCTGGAGGGCAAGAACGCCACCCACCAGATGAAGAAGCTCAAGAGCGACGACCTGAAGAAGTTCCGCGACCGGCTCTACCTGCCGCTGAGCGACAAGGACATCGACGACGCCTACGAGGCAACCGGCACCGCCCCGTTCTTCCACCCAGGCAAGGACTCCCCCGAGATCGAGTACATGCTCGACCGACGCAAGCAGCTCGGCGGTTCCCTGCCCAAGCGGGTCGTGAACGCCAAGCCGCTCAAGGTCCCCGGCGACGACCTCTACGCCGAGCTGAAGCAGGGGTCGGGCAAGAACAAGATCGCCACCACGATGGCGCTCGTGCGTCTGCTGCGCGACTGGATGAAGGACAAGGAGATCGGCCAGCGCATCGTGCCGATCGCGCCCGACGAGTACCGCACCTTCGGCATGGACTCGATGTTCCCCAGCGCCAAGGTCTACAACCCGCACGGCATGAAGTACGAAGCCGTCGACCGCAAGCTGCTGCTGAAGTGGCGTGAGGACGAGAAGGGCCAGCTGCTCCACGAGGGCATCTCCGAGGCAGGGGCGATGGCCTCGGCCACGGCGGCGGGCTCGTCGTACTCCACGCACGGCGAGGTGATGATCCCGTTCTACATCTTCTACTCGATGTTCGGCTTCCAGCGCACCGCCGACTCGATCTGGGCGATGGCCGACCAGCTCGCTCGAGGGTTCCTGATCGGCGCCACCGCGGGCCGCACCACCCTGACCGGTGAGGGCCTCCAGCACGCCGACGGCCACTCGCCGCTGATGGCCGTGACGAACCCTGCCGTGGTGCACTACGACCCGGCCTTCGCCCACGAGGTCGCGCACATCATGCAGGACGGTCTGCGCCGCATGTACACCGTCAGCGAGGAGCACCCGACCGGCGAGGACGTGATCTTCTACATCACGGTCTACAACGAGCCGATCCAGATGCCGCCGGAGCCGGAGAACCTCGATGTCGAGGGCCTGCTCAAGGGCATCTACCACTACGCCGACGCACCCGAGGTCGAAGGCAACGGAGACGCCCCGCGCGTCCAGCTGCTCGCCTCGGGCGTCGGGTTCCCCTGGATCCAGAAGGCGCAGCAGCTGCTGGCCGAGGACTGGGGCGTGGCGGCCGACCTGTGGTCGGTCACTTCGTGGAACGAGCTCGCCCGCGACGCCGTGCAGGCCGAGAAGTGGAACCTCAACCACCCTTCGGAGAAGGCCCAGGTGCCCTACGTGACCACGAAGCTGGGGAAGGTGGCCGGCCCGGTGCTGGCGGTGAGCGACTACATGCGCGCCGTACCGCTCCAGATCGCGCACTGGGTCCCGGCCGACTACCACGTGCTCGGCACCGACGGGTTCGGCTTCGCCGACACGCGTCCAGCTGCACGTCGGTTCTTCCAGGTCGACGCCGAGAGCATCGTCGTCGGCGCCCTGCAGGCGCTCGCACAGCGCGGTGAGGTCAAGGCCGAAGCCGTCGCCGAGGCGTTCGCGAAGTACCGCATCGACGACCCGACCGCTGTCGCCGACGTCAAGCAGGAGGGCGGCGACGCATGACCCCGGCCCTGCGGGGTGCGATCCGGCGCGGTTTCGTGCCGGTCGCACTCGGCTTGGCCTGTCTCGTCGCCGCCTGGCCGGCCATCGAGGACCTCGACCCGCTGCTGAAGAGCCTCGGTGCGATCCTCATCGTGCTGGGTCTGGTGATCATCGTCGCGACGCACCGCATGCTGTCCGCCGACGAGAAGCGGGCACGGGAGAGTCGTTCCGGAACGCTCAGCGGCTGATCAGGCTCCGCGACCCGAGATCTGGGCGACCGGGGCCATCGGCGACTCGCCGGCCTCGGCCCGGTTGACCGGGGTCCGGGGACCGTTGCGGAGCAGCTGACGCCAGCGTCCGCGGTGGTACGCCGCGGGCTGGGTGGCGCGGACGAAGGTCTGCACGATCTTCACGAACCGCTCGGGGTGGTCCTTGTGGGGGAAGTGGCCGCTGTTCGGCAGCACCTCGACCACGGCACCGGGAGCGATGCGGGCCGCGTTCTCAGCGTGCTTGGCGGGGATCACGACGTCCTCGAGGCCCCAGACCACGAGCATGGGCATCGCCTGGGTCAGGTAGGCCCGGTCCACCATCGTGACGATCTGGCCCTTCATGTCGACCACGGCCCGCACCACGTGGCGGATCGCCGCCCGGGCACGCGGGTCCTTGAAGGAGTCGTAGATCTCGGCGACCTCGGCGAGATCCCTCGCCGCGCTGACCCCGGTGCGGGAGAGCGCACGGAGCGCCGCCTTGCCCGCGTGCCGCACTCCGGGAAGGGTGGCCACGCCCATCGCCTGGTGGAAACCGGGGAGCGTGATGGCCCGCACCACCGGCGAGACGTCCGGACCCAGGCCACCGGGTGCGACCAGGATCATCCGCTCGGTGCGCTCGGGGAACTGGTAGGCGAACTGCATCGCGATGCCACCGCCGAAGCTGTGGCCGACGACGGTGACCTTGTCGACGTTGAGCATGGTGAGCAGGTCGCGCATTCCGTTGGCGTAGCCGCCCACCGAGTAGTCCGCGCGCGGCTTGGCGCTGCTTCCGTGGCCCAGCAGGTCGGGGGCGATCACCGTGTAGTGCTTGGCCAGATCCTCGAACACCGGCAACCACGTGGTGTGGTCGCACCCGAGACCGTGCAGCAGCAGCAGCACCGGGCCCTCACCGGCCTTGAGGTAGGCGCGTTCGTGGCCGTGGATCGTGATGCGCTGCAGCTGGGGCGAGGAATCACGATCCGGGGCCATGCGCACTCCTGGGCGGGGAAGTCGTTGGGCAAGTGGAACGAGTCAACCAGAACCAGTTCCAGTTCTCTTCTACCCGCGCCGCATCGTGGGCAATCTGAGACCGAAGTACCACTTTCGCCAAGCCGGCTGAGGCTCCTGTGACTCGTGGGGCACGAGCGGACCGTCCTCGGGCACCCGACGGAGCCACGGCCCGCGCATGGGTTGCCGCCTCGACCAACTAGTGTTCGGCGCATGTCTTCGCGCCCGGAGGAGCCCACCACGGATGGGGTCGTGCTCGGCCAGCTGGCCGAGATCGTCCGTCTGGTGACCGGCCTCGACCCGGCGCTGGTGCGACCCGAGCGCAGGTTCGTCGACGACCTGCGGGTCGACTCGCTCTCCATGGTGGAGATCCTCGAAGGCGCCTCGGCGCACTTCGGGGTGCGCATCGAGGACGAGGCTGCCAAGGACTTCGTCCACGTCAGTGACCTGACGGGCTATCTCGAGGCCCGTCTGACCCGGCCCGTCTGACCCGGCCCGCCTGAGGCCGGCGCGCTCTCAGACGACCTGGTGCAGCCAGCGCACCGGCACGCCGTCACCGGCGTGCCGGAACGTCTCGAGCTCGTCGTCCCAGGGCTTGCCGAGCAGCTTGTCGACCTCGATCTCGAGCGTGGTCTCGCCCAGCGCCGACTTCACCACGGCGGCCTTGAGCCGGTCCTCGGGGATCATGATGTCGCCGTGCAGCCCGGTGACGGCGTGGAAGACGCCGAGGTTGGGCGTGGCGCAGAACCGGGCACCCTCGGTGCCCGAGCTCGCTTCCTCGGTGACCTCGAAGCGGAGGTGGTTCCATCCGCGCAGCGCCGAGGTGATGGCGGCGGCCGTCCCCTGCTCGCCGGACCAGGAGTACTCGGTGCGGTAGCTGCCGCTCTGGGCCGGCTGGGGGGTCCACTCGATCTGTGGCGCCACGCCGAGCACGCCACCCACGGCCCACTCGATGTGCGGGCACAACGCGGACGGCGCCGAGTGGATGTAGACAACTCCACGAGTCGCTGAACGGGACACGACGGACCTCCTCTTGCTTCGGCGTCGAGATACGCCTTCCCCAGCGGTCTCGAAGGTTGAAGCAGTCGTCCGGTCGTCATGACCTGGTGTGATGCGTGTGAACTTGTGAGTCCATTGTGGCCGACGGGGGCCCCGGAAACCAGCAATACGCGCAAAAACGTCGGTACGGCGTGTCGCTTATGTCCCAGATGAGGCGACTGCCGGGCGTGGCCCGAGCTCCATCAGCTGCGTGAGGACCCTCGTGGCCACCCCCAGGCCACCGAGGTGGGACTCCCCGTCGATCGTGGTGAACCTCGCCCCGGGCAGCCGCGCGGCCAGGTGCGCGCCGTGTGCGTGCGGGATGATGTGGTCGGAGTCCCCGTGCCACCAGTGCACCGGCACCTGGACGTCGGCGGCATCGAAGCCCCAGTGCCGGGTGAACAGGACCACGTCGGAGAGCGGTGCGCTCACCTGGAACCTGGCACCGTTGAGCAGGTCGTCGAGGAACATCGCCCGGAACTCCGGGCGCGCGAGGAGCTCCTTGTCCCCGCGCGGCTGGACCGCCGCGTAGCCGTCGATGATCGGCCCGGCGACGGGCCGGACGAGGCGGATCAGCTGGGCCATCACGAATCCGAGTGGCACCCGCGTCAGCGACAGCAGCGGCGCGACGTACGGCGCCAGGCTGACCAGCCCGCCGTGGATGGCGTCGGGGCCCTTGGTGGGCGCCACGCCACCGAGCACGCCGACACCGTGCACACGTTCGGGAAGCGCGGCCCCTGCGGCCAGTGCGTAGGGGCCACCGCCGGAGAGGCCGATCACTCGGAGCGTGTCGATGTCGAGGACGTCGCACAGCTCCACGAGGTCGTGGGTCCAGTCGAGGATGTTCGGGTAGAGGTGCGGCGTCGACGACCCGATGCCGGGACGGTCCACACCGATGATCCGGATGTCGTTCTCCCGGGCGTAGCGACGCGCCTCGACCGGCACCTGCCGACGGGCACCGGGGGTGCCGTGCATCCACACGATGGCGGCTCCGCGCGGGACACCGAACTCCGCGAAGGAGAGCCGACGCCCGCCGCGAACGGCCACCGAGCCCTCGAGCCGGGGGCGATCCAGGTCACTCATGGGCGGATTGTGCCATGCACCGAGACGCGGCTCAGGCGCTGTGCGGCATCCGGACCGCCGCGTCCTCCAGCACGTTGGCGCGGTCGCGCACGGCACCGACCAGCGCGGGGTCGACCTGCACCTCGGGTCCCTCGACCACCGAGGCGAGCAGGCAGGTGATGTTGTCGCGGCCGCCGTTGACGAGCGCGGTGTCGACGAGCGACTGGACCGCGGCGTCGTCGTGGTCGCGGGCGAGGACCTGTTCGATCACGGGCTCCGACACCAGGTCGGTGAGGCCGTCGCTGGCGAGCAGCACCCGGTCCCCCGGACGCAACGCGAGCCGGGTCACGTCGCCCCCTTCTTCGTCCGAGCCGTTGACGCACCGCAGCACGACGTGGCGCCACGGGTGTCGCGCCACGGCTGACTCGGGCAGGTCGCCGTCGTCGACGAGGCGCTGCACGTAGGTGTGGTCGTGGGTGACCCGGGTCAGGCTGCCGTCGCGGAAGACATAGCCGCGCGAGTCACCGACGTGTGCGATCGCGAAGCTCACCCCGTCGGTGGCCACCGCCGTCAACGTGGTGGCCATCCCGGAGCGCGCCGGGTTGCGCTGTGCTCCGGCCGCCACCTGCTGCTGGGCCAGCAGCACACCTGCCCGCAACACCGTCACGGGATCGTCGGCGGAGAACTGCTCCGCGAGCGTCGAGACCGCGTGTGCCGCCGTGGCTGAGGCGACCTCGCCGGCTGCGGCACCACCCACCCCGTCGGCGACGAGCATGCATCGCGCACCTAGGAATCCCGAGTCCTCGTTGCCGCTGCGCACCAGGCCTACGTGGCTCGCGGCAACGCCGGAGAAGCGGTACACCGGTCTCACCTCACTACGCACCCGGGGATGGGGCCAAGCCTCTCACGCCACACCTACTGCTGTCCGCACTTCTCCTGTCCTGAAAGTCCGATTTGGCGGCGGGATTGCACGAGCTGCCCGGGCGCCTGAGTACGTCGGGGACCGACCCGCCACAATGGGGCCCATGGAATGGCTGCTGCTCGCGATCTCGGTGGGGCTCGTGCTCGCGTGTGGCGTCTTCGTGGCCGCGGAGTTCGCCCTGGTGACCGTGGACCGGACCGAGGTCGACCGGGCCGCCGAGGCCGACGACCGCGCCGCCCAGGGTGTGCAGCGCGCCCTGCGTTCGCTCTCCACCCAGCTCTCCGGTGCGCAGGTCGGCATCACCGTCACCAACCTCGCGATCGGCTTCCTCGCCGAGCCCGCGATCGCGACCCTGATCCGTGACCCGCTCACGGCGCTCGGGATGCCGGAGGGGGCAGTGACCCCGACCGCGCTGGGCATCGCCCTGCTGCTCTCCACGCTCGCGACGATGGTCTTCGGCGAGCTGGTCCCCAAGAACATCGCCATCGCGCTGCCGCTGGCCACCGCCAAGGCCACCCAGCGCTGGCAGCGCGGGTTCACCGCGATCATGAAGCACCCGATCCGGGTGCTCAACGGCTCCGCGAACGCGATCGTGCGCGTTCTCGGCGTCGAGCCCCAGGAGGAGCTGCGCTCGGCGCGCTCCTCCGACGAGCTCGCCTCGCTCGCCGGGCGCTCCGCCAGCGAGGGCACCCTCGACTCCGAGACCGCCAACCTGGTCCAGCGCTCGATCGCCTTCGGGCCGCGCACGGCGGGCGAGATCATGACGCCGCGGGTGCAGATGGCCTGCGTCGACCAGAGCGACCCCGTCAGCGACATCATCGAGCTCTCGGGCGCCACCGGGTTCTCGAAGTTCCCGGTCATCAAGGGCACCTCGGACAACGTCGTCGGCTCCGTGCACGTCAAGCAGGCCGTCGCCGTTCCTCGTTCGGAGCGGGAGCACACGCGGGTGCGCGAGGTGATGGTCGAGGCCACCGTGGTCCCCGAGTCGCTGCGCCTGGACCCACTGCTGTCCCTGCTGCGCGGGGAGGGGTTCCAGCTCGCGATCGTCTCCGACGAGTACGGCGGCACCGCCGGCGTGGTCACGCTCGAGGACGTCGTGGAGGAGATCGTCGGGGACATCGCCGACGAGCACGACCGACACGGGTCGCGCCTGCGGCAGCGACCGGACGAGTCGTGGATCCTCTCCGGGCTGCTCCGCCCCGACGAGGTCGCCGACGCCACCGGTCTGCGGCTGCCCGAGGACGAGAACTACGACACCGTGGCCGGCCTGCTCGTGCGCGAGCTCGGCCGGATCCCGGTGCGCGGGGACCGCGTGGTGGTGCCGCTGCCGGTGACCATCCCCGATGACGACGACGAGACCCCGGTGCAGGAGCACGTGCTGATGCGGGTGGAGCGGATGGACGGCTTGCGGGTGGACCGGCTCTCGATCAAGCGACTCGTCCCCGAGGCCGGTGGCGGACCCGGCGACGGACCCGGTGACGGCGGCCCGGACGGCAGTCCGAGCAGCGCCGCTGACTCCCCTGCGGACACCGCCGCGTCGAAGGGGGAAACCGCATGAGCGCCGAGATCGGCCTCCTGGTCGGCGTCCTGCTCCTGGCAGGGAACGCGTTCTTCGTCGGCGCGGAGTTCGCGCTCGTCTCGGCGCGGCGTACGCAGATCGAGCCGCGCGCCCAGGCCGGCTCGGCGATGGCACGCACCACCCTGCGCGCCATGGAGAACGTGTCCCTGGTGATGGCCGGCGCCCAGTTCGGCATCACGGTGTGCTCGCTCGGGCTCGGTGCGGTCGCCGAGCCGGCGCTGGCGCACCTGATCGAACCGGCGGCGCACGCGCTGCACGTGCCCGACGCCTGGCTGCATCCGATCGCGTTCGCGATCGCACTGGGCATCGTGGTCTACCTGCACGTCGTGCTCGGTGAGATGGTCCCCAAGAACCTCGCGCTGGCCGGGCCGGAGCGTGCCGCCCTGGCGTTCGGTCCGCCGATGATGGTGGTCGTCACGGTCCTCAAGCCGGTGGTGTGGGCGTTGAACGCGGTCGCGAACGCCTTCCTGCGCCTCATGCGGATCGAGCCGCGCGACGAGGTGTCGTCCTCGTTCACCCGCGAGCAGGTGGAGGCGATGGTCGTGGAGTCCCGTCACGAGGGGATGCTCGACCAGCACGAGTACGAACGCCTCGCCGGGGCCCTGGGCTTCACCGCCCGCACCGTGGCGGACGTGCTGCTCCCGCTCGACCAGATCGAGACCGTCGAGCGCGGTGCCCGTGCCTCCGACGTCGAGGTGATCTGCGCCAACACCGGCTACTCCAGGTTCCCGGTCCGCGATGACGACCGGACGCTGGTGGGCTACCTGCACATCAAGGACGTGCTCCAGTCCGACCCGCAGGGACGTGCTCGGATGGTCGAGGACAAGTGGATCCGGTCATTCGCCCGGGTGCACACCTCGGACACCCTGGTCAGTGCCCTGCAGACGCTGCAGGCCAAGGGCGCGCACATGGCGCGGGTCCTCGATGACGCCGGGGAAGTCGTGGGCGTGGCGACCCTCGAGGACGTCATCGAGGAGCTGGTGGGCGAGATCCGGGACGCGGCTCACGCCGAGGGGCACTAGTCCTCGCGGCCGGTCCCGAGGATGGCCCAGAGGATGGCGCCGCTGAGTTGTGCGCTCCCGAGGTTCGACATGACAGCCCCCTTTCTGTAGCCGGTTCAACGCCCACCGGCCGAAAAAGTTACGAACGTCACATAACCTTTTTTCAGCATTTTTTCGTGCTATGTCATCTCAGGCGCCGGGGCGACACCCAGCCGCGGTCCCCCGTCGCGCGTCGAGGCCACGGCTCGCTCCACCCGCTCGCGACTGCCTGCCACGAACAGGTACTCCACGTTGCGCAGCCGCTTGACCTCGCCGACCTTGGCGCCAGTCGGTCCGTGGATGCCGATCTGTGCGCCGACGTACCGCTTGGAGTCGAAGGCGAGCACCTCGACACACTCGTGCCCCGCACCCCGCAGCGCTGCTGACATCGCCTCCGCGCTCACCCAGCACTCGTCGTTGTAGGAGACCACCAGGACCTCCGCGCGCGCACGACCGATGAGGTCCGTCAGGGCGGCCGGCATGGTCGCCTTGCTGTTGAACACGCTGCGGGTCGCGTCGTCGCGGGCGTCGATCCGCTTGCACGCAATGCCGTAGTGGGCAGGCTCGTCCCAACGCACCAACGTCTCCCAGACGTGGTAGTTCGTGAAGTAGCGGTGCTGGTTGTACGGCGGGTCGAGGTACATCAGGTCCACTGGGTCGAGCCCGTCCACGGTGCGCATCGCGTCCCCGCGCACCGTGCTTCCCGTCCCGGGAAGCAGCTCCGGGGCGACCAGCTCGAGGGTGCGTTGCGCGCGGGGGGCCCACTGCTTGAGGTAGGCCATCTGCAGACCGGTCGTGGAGTCCACCCGGTCTGCGGCGATCAGCAGGGCGGTCAGCAGGATCGGACGGAGCCACCCGGTCGGGTGGTCACGGTCGATGGCCGCGCGGATCGCGTCGATCCGGGCACCGTTGCGGGGCTGGAAGTAGCGCGACTCCTCACAGAACGTGCGGGTGACGTATCCCGGTTCCCCCGGCAGCTCGTTGAGCCGGGCGATCTCCTCGCGGACCGTGACGAGGTCGACCTCCCGGGCATCGGTCGCGATGTAGCAGTCGCTGAGCACCTCGCTGTAGCTCGCCGCGTCGGTGGCGGTCACCACGATCCCGCGTCGCTTGAACTCCTGGGCGACCCGCGTGGTCCCGGTGAACAGGTCCACCGCGGTGGCGGCGCCCGCCCCGGCAGCGATCCGACCCAGCACCGGCACGAGGATGCGCTTGGAACCGAGGTACTTGATCACAGGCCGATGCTAGGGCGCCGCGTCGCCTCGTCCTGGGTCCCGCGCCCGCCCCGGGCGAGGGACCCAGGGCAGGTGCCGGACTGTAGACTGGACACAACCGACCATGAAGCGACCTCCGCCCCGGAGCCTTCGGGTCGGCCCGAGAGGCATCGCCATGACGGCAACTCACCCTTCTTCCTCCTCCCCCACCACTCGCGAACCGCTTCGTCTGCGGCTGACCGAGCTGCCGCGGACGCACCCGCTGGACGGCGGATGGTGGCCCCAGAGCCGGGACCTGACCCGCGAGCTGGCCGACCTGGTGGACAACTTCCCGCCCGAGGCCGGCCGCATCGTGCGCGCCACCTTCTCCCCGCCGGACTGGGACGACCAGCCCAAGCGAGTGCCCACGGCGCGCGGCTACATCCAGGTCGGCTTCGACGCCGGCGACAAGAGCAAGGTGATGATGCTGCGCACCTCCGAGCGCGCGGAGCTCTGCCTGTTGGTGATCCCCCCGGAGATGTCACCGGCCCAGGGCCAGGAGGCGCTGCTCGGCGCGGTCACGCCGCGATACGCGTCCTCTCCCGGAGCGATCCTCGACCTGGTGCGCGAGCGCATCGTCGACGACCGCGTGTTCGAGGACGACGAGGACGACGACTGATCGGCTGACCCTCGCCAGCGCGGCCGGTGCTCACATCTCCCCGGCAGGCTCGCGCGCCAGCTCCACGAGGTCGGCGATGGACTCCACGACCCGGGTCGGGCGGTAGGGGAAGGTCTCCACCTGGTCGGGCCTCGTCGAGCCGGTGGTGACCAGCACGGTGCGGATGCCGGCCTCCAGGCCGCTGATGATGTCGGTGTCCATCCGGTCGCCGATCATCACGGTCGTCTCGGAGTGGGCGTGCAGTCGGTTCAGCGCGCTGCGCATCATCAAGGGGTTCGGCTTGCCCACGAAGTACGGCGACCGGCCGGTCGCCGTACGGATCAGCGCCGCGACCGACCCTGTGGCCGGGACCATTCCCTGGGGAGTCGGCCCACTGACGTCGGGGTTCGTGGCGATGAAACGGGCCCCGCGCTCGATCAACCGGATCGCCTTCGTGATCGCCTCGAAGGAGTACGTGCGGGTCTCCCCCAGCACGACGTAGTCGGGGTCGCGCTCGGTCATCACGTAGCCGATGTCGTGCAGTGCGTTGGTCATGCCGGCCTCGCCCACGACGTACGCGCTGCCGTGCGGCCGCTGGTCTGCGAGGAAGTCGGCGGTGGCGATCGCGGAGGTCCAGATCGCCTCCTCGGGCACGTCGATGCCGCTCGCGAGCAGACGCGCGCGCAGGTCACGGGGGGTGAAGATCGAGTTGTTGGTGAGGACCAGGAACTTCTTGCCCGATTCCTTGAGAGCCTCGATGAACTCCTTGGCCCCGTGGATCGGCTCCTCCTCGTGGACGAGGACCCCGTCCATGTCGGTCAGCCAGGTCTCGATCGGCCGCGTGTTCTCCATGCGCGCCATGCTCCCACGAGCATCGCAAACGAGACGGGGCCTGGAGGCGCACGTCCGTGAGTTCGCGTCCCGCTCGTGCCAGCATCGAGTCATGCAGGAGATCGCGGTCGACTCCGTACCCCTCGACAGGCTGGCCTCGCTGCTGGGCGAGCGGCGCGTGGCCCAGCTGGCGGACCGCGCCGTCGCCGCACACACCCTGCTCAAAGACCGACGCGTGTGGAACGTCAATGCCACGGCGACCGGCGGCGGGGTCGCGGAGATGCTGCAGGCGCTCATCGCCTACGGCCGTGGCGCTGGGGTGGACACCAGATGGCTGGTGCTGGACGGCACCGCGGAGTTCTTCGCCCTGACCAAGCGACTGCACAACCACCTGCACGGCGTCGCTGGGGACGGTGGCCCTCTCGGCGAGGAGGAGCGCGCGCTCTACGAGGACGTGCTCTCCGACAACGTGGCCGAGCTTCGGTCTCTCGTGCAGCCCGGTGACATCGTGCTTCTGCACGACCCGCAGACCGCTGGGCTCGCCTCGGGCCTGGAGGGCACCGGCGCGCACGTCGTGTGGCGGTGCCACGTCGGGCGGGACACCCCCAACGAGCGCACCGACGACGCGTGGGCGTTCCTGCGTCCCTACGTCGAGGCCTCGAGAGCGGTGATCTTCTCGCGCCGCTCCTACGCTCCGGGCTGGGTCGCCGCGGAGCGGCTCTGGGTCATCCCCCCGTCCCTCGACCCGTTCACAGCCAAGAACGCGGACCTCGAGACCGCCGGAGTCCGCGCCGCCCTGCGTCACGCCGGCATCGTGGACTTCTCCGACAGCGACGGGCGCCTGGAGTTCGTCCGCCGCGACGGCTCGGCCGGGACCGTCCGGGCGCACACGGGCCTGATGCTCGAGACCGCGCCGGTCCCCGAGGCGGCCCGGGTGGTGGTCCAGGTGAGCCGCTGGGACCGACTCAAGGACATGTCCGGGGTGCTCATGGGTTTCGTCGCCTACCTCTCCCGGCTGCCGGCCGACGTCCACCTGGTCCTGGTGGGTCCGGACGTCTCCGGCGTCACCGACGACCCCGAGGGTGCCGAGGTGCTGGATGAGTGCCTGGCCCTGTGGCGCGCCCAGGAGCCCGACGTACGGCGCCGGCTGCACCTGTGCAGTCTTCCGATGGACGACATCGACGAGAACGCACACCTGGTCAACGCGCTCCAGCGGCACGCCACGGTGGTGGTCCAGAAGAGCCTGGTGGAGGGGTTCGGGCTCACCGTCACCGAACCCATGTGGAAGGCCCGACCGGTGCTCGCTTCGCGCGTCGGTGGCATCCAGGACCAGATCGTCCACGGCAGCAGTGGTCTCCTGCTCGACGAGCCCCGCGACCTGGACGCCTTCGGCGCCGCGCTGTTGGAGCTCCTCCTCGACACCGATCTGGCCGCCCGGCTCGGAGCTGCTGCCCACGAACGCGTCCGGGACCGGTTCCTGGGCGACCGGCACCTGATCCAGTACGTCGAGCTGTTCGAGCACCTGCTCGGACGCACGCCCGCGCGTGCCGCGGGGCGCCGCCGACCCCAGCACTGAGAGCTTCCCGCAGCCGCTGCGGCGTGGCGACTTGACGATTTCTCGTTTTCGACACTCGTGCGCCGGTTGTCCCTAGAGTGACCTGGTGGAGTGGTTCAGGCGTTTTGTCCTATTTACCGTGAGTGTCGCCCTGCTCGGCGGAGCCGGCACCGCGTTCGTGGCCGCTCCGGCGACCGCCACGGTGACCACCCTGTGCACCGGCTACGTCGGCTGCGCCAAGGTCGGCCTGTCCGACGGCGGGTACGCCGCCGCTTCCAAGACGATGTGGTGGCGGATGTACGCCGGCCACAACTGCACCAACTACGCGGCGTACCGGGTGGTGCGCAGCGGCCTGGCCAACACTCGACCCTGGACCGGAAGCGGCAACGCGACCAACTGGGGCACGGCGATGAGCCGGATCACCAACAGCACCCCAGCCGTCGGATCTGTGGCCTGGTGGAGGGCCGGGGTCAGGCCCGCCGGCTCCTCGGGCCACGTGGCGTACGTCGAGAAGGTCGTCTCCGCCGACGAGATCATCGTCTCCCAGGACAGCTGGGGCGGCGACTTCTCCTGGGCCCGGATCACCCGCAGCGGCACCGGTTGGCCGAGCGGGTTCATCCACTTCAACGACGCAGCGCTGCTGAACACCGAGGCGCCCGTGGTCTCCGGCGCGCTCAAGTCCGGCTCGACGCTGACCGCCACCCCTGGGCGGTGGAGCCCTGCCGGGGCCAGGGTCTCCTACCAGTGGCTGCAGGACGGCGTGAAACTGGCGGGCGCGACCGGCTCGACCTTCAAGCTCGCCCCGGAGCAGGTGAACCGGAAGGTCACTGTGCAGGTCACCGCGTCACTTCTGGGCTACCCGACCACGTCGGTGATCTCCGCTCCCGGTGTCGCCGTCAAACCCGGGGTCCTGAGCACCACGACGCCTCCGGAGATCTCCGGTGTCCCCCAGGTCGGCGAGACCCTGTCGACCTCCCCGGGCTCGTGGAGCCCGCAGCCGGACCAGGTGCGCTACCAGTGGCGCGCCGACGGCGCGGCGCTCGCCGGAGCCTCCGCCGCGAACCTCGCCGTCGGGCCCGAGCTGGTCGGCAAGAAGCTGACTGTGACAGTCACGGCGCTGAAGACCGGCTACCCCTCCGTGGAGACGCTGTCCGCGAGCACCACCCCGGTCACCCCGGGCGACCTGCGCCTGACCGATGTCCCCCGCGTCACCGGCACTCCCGAGCCAGGGCAGACGCTGACCCTGCGCCAGCCCGGTGTCGTCCCACAGCCGGCCCTGGGGGTGCAGTGGCTGCGCGACGGGGTCGCCATTCCCGGCGCCACTGGCCTCACCTACCGGGTGACCAGCAACGACCTCGGCTCGCGCGTGACCGCCGACGTCAGGCTCACCCGTGCCGGGTACAGCCCGTTGGCCACGCGCGCCACCACGGCCTCGCCGGTCCGGTCGCGCCCGGTCCTGCGGCTGACCGCCAAGCGCGCCGGCACGCGCACCATGTCGCTCAGTGCCACGGTGACGGCTGCCGGCGTACCCGATGTCGACGGATTCCTCCAGGTGCGCACCGGGCGCAGGTTGCTCGCCACGGTGCCGGTCACCGACGGGCAGGCCGTGGCGACCCTGACGCGTCTGCCCCGGGCGAAGCGCACCTACCGGTTCCGCGTGCTGGCCACCGAGTCGTTCTCCACCACAGTGACCAAGCGCAGGATGGCGCTGCGCTGAGTCCTAGAGTGCTCGCGTGAAGGCACCGCAACGCTCGGCTCTCGACCCCTCGCTGGAGGACATGCGGGCGATGGGCGCCGCCGTGGTGGACTTCGCCGCGCAGTTCGTCGACGACCGTTACACCGCTCCCGCCAGCGACTACGCAGGCCTCCAGCCGCTGCTGGACCTGCTCGGCGGACCACCTCCCGACCACGGCCAACCCCTCCAGGAGCTGCTCGCGCTCGTCGAGACGGCTTCGGGCAAGGGTCTGGACACTGCCGGCGCCGGGTTCATGGGCTACATCCCCGGTGGCGGCCTGTACGCCGCGGCTCTCGGCGACTTCGTTGCGGATGTCGTCAACCGCTACACCGGCGTCTCGGGTCCGGCCCCGGCCCTGGTCCACCTGGAGGCCACCGTGCTGCGGTGGCTCTGCGACCTGTTCGACCTGCCCGGCGACGCGCGCGGGATCCTCACCACCGGCGGGTCGATGTCGACGTTGTCAGCAGTCGTTGCAGCGCGCACCTCGAAGCTCGGCGAGCGGTTCCTCGACGGCACGCTGTATGTCTCAGCCGAGGTGCACCACTGCGTCGACAAGGCCGCCCGGATCGCCGGCCTCCCGCGCGAGGCGGTGCGCGTCGTACCGACCGATCCTGCGCTGCGGCTGGATCTTGCCGAGCTGCGCCGCATGGTGCAGGAGGACCGAAGCTCGGGCCGCCGGCCGTTCCTGGTCGTCGCCACGGCCGGCACCATCGGCACCGGCGTGGTGGACCCGATCTCGCAGATCGCCGACGTCGCGGAGGAGGAGGACCTGTGGCTGCACGTGGACGCGGCGTACGGCGGGTTCTTCCAGCTGACCGAGCGCGGGCGGCAGACGATGCGCGGCATCGAGCGCGCCGACACGATCACCCTCGATCCGCACAAGAGCCTGTTCCTGCCCTGGGGCACCGGCTGCCTGCTCGCCCGCGACGGTGCCGTTCTGCGGCAGGCCCACGACGCGGACGCTGGCTATCTCCCCGAGCAGTCAGACGACCCGGCGATGCCCGACTTCTCGGCCTACTCCCCCGAGCTGACGCGTGACTTCCGCGGATTGCGGCTGTGGCTGCCGCTGCACCTGCACGGGGTGGCGGCGTTCACCCAGGCCCTTGACGAGAAGCTCGACCTGGCTGGCGAGGTGTATGCAGCCCTTTCGGCACTGCCCGAGCTCGAGGTGCTCGGTCCGCCCGACCTCTCCCTACTGGCCTTCCGGCTGCGGCAGGGCACCGACGAGGACAACACCCGCCTGCTCGAGGCGATCAACGCCTCGGGTCGAGTGCTGCTCTCTGCCGCACCGATCCGGGGCGTGACCTACCTGCGGGTGTGCATCCTGTCCCACCGGACACGCCCGGACCGGGTTCGGGAGCTGGTCGACATCGTGAAGGCGTCAGCGTGCGAGCACGGCTCCCAGCGTGTAGATCCCGCCGCCCACTAGGAGCGCAATGGCAGCGCCACGGAGCGCCCCGCGTCGGAAGCCGCTGATCCGCACGCTGCCGTAGACAAGGCAGCAGAGATCGGCGACGAACGCGACCAGCAGCAACCACGGGAAGGTGCGCTCGGCACTCCAGCTCTCGGGTCCAACCATCGTGCCGATCGTGGCCAGCACCCCGGCCACGATCACCGGAACGACAAGCAGGCCGAGACCGGCCAGCCAGCCCAGCACTCGAGCAGCGGGCTCACCGGTGGCCGATCCACCGGTACTACCGTGGTCAAGGTCCGTCATATCCACATCCTGCGACCACACCGTCGATCACTCCAGGGTCGGAGCTACCGGAGTAGGTGTCGTAGGTCCCACCGACTCGAGGATCCTGAGTCGTCTCCTCAGCGCAGCCGTTGACGCTGCACCGGATGAGGGCGGCGCACGCGCACGGTTTCCACGACCTGCAGGATCGCGACTGTCCTCGTTTTCATCACCAGCGAGTAACCTGATGAGTACTCCGCCCGGACCCCGCGGCCAGCCACTGCACCAAAAGGTCGATGATGATCACTGAGGACCGGTTGTGCGACGTGCTGGGCGACTTCGCTCGGACGCTCGTCACGGACTACCCCATCGAGGGGATCCTCGACCACCTGGTGCAGCGCATCGTGGACATCCTGCCGATCGGTGCGGCCGGCGTCTCGCTGATCTCCCCGGGGACGCATCCCCGCTTCATCGCCGGCTCGGACCGGTCGGCCACCCGGTACGAGCATCTCCAGACCGCGCTCATGGAAGGTCCCTGCCTGGCTGCCTTCGAGCTCGACACACCTATCTCGGTCCCCGATCTCGCTGAGGACGACCGCTTCCCGAGATTCTCCGAGCAGGCCCAGGACATCGGCCTGGCCGCCGTCTTCGCCTTCCCGCTGCGACACGGTGAGCGACGCCTGGGAGCCCTCGACCTGTACCGGACCACGACCGGTGCCCTCGACGAGCGGGACATGGCGGCTGCCCAGACCCTCGCTGACGTCGCAACGGCGTACGTGGTCAATGCCCAGGCGCGAGAGGCCAAGAGCGAGTTCGTGGCCACCGTCAGCCACGAGCTCAGGACTCCGATGGCCAGCATCTCTGGCTACCTCGAGCTGCTCGAGGACCTGACCGCAGGTCCGTTGAACAGCGAGCAGGCGGTCTTCGTCGCGGCCATCCGGCGCAACAGCAACCGCCTGGCCGGCCTGGCGGACGACCTGCTGGACCTCTCCAGCCTGGAGGCAGGGACGTTTCAGCACGAACCCAGACTCGTGGACTTCGGCGCCGCGATCTCGACTTCGCTGGCCGCTCTCGAGCCGATGATCGCCGGGAAGGAACTCGACGTCACCCTGGTCCTTCCCACCGGAGCGGTCATAGTGCTCGGCGACCTCGCGAGCCTCGAGGTGCTGGCGACGAACCTGCTGAGCAACGCGGTGAAGTACACCGAGAGCGGCGGTTGGGTCCGGTGCACGCTGCAAGTCGAAGACGGGTTGGTGCGTCTGGACGTCAGCGACAACGGTCTCGGGATCCCGGAGGAGGAGCAGTCCCTCCTGTTCAGCCGGTTCTTCCGTGCCACGACGGCACAGGACTATGCGATCCAGGGGTCGGGCCTGGGACTGACGATCGTCGACTCCATCGTGCAGAGTCACGGCGGCGAGATCTCGGTGGTCTCCGGGCACCTGGCAGGCTCGACGTTCACGGTCACCTTGCCGTTGCCTGCAGCCTCGTGAGGATCTGAGCTCGAGTCACCGCCACCGCCCATGCCGCCGGGCTCCCGGATCACACGTTCCCGCGACCGGGGCCGCTCACTCGGACGGCTGGGGCACCCGGCACTTCACCTTCGGGTTGACTCCGGCGTAGTTCAACGGACCGGCGACCACGGTCAGGACGGTGTCGCTCACGGTGCGGCAGCTGACGTCGCGTTGATCGGAGAAGTAGCCGCGCTGAACCGCGGCCAATGCGCCGATCAACAGCCACGCCACCGCGATGATCCCGATCAGCCTGCTCATGTCGTTCTCCTCGCTAGCGACTCCGGAACCTCCTTGTACCCACGGTGCGAGGGGATGTGCGGGCACCGGCGGCGGGGACCGGCGGCGGCTGCGGCGGCAGGCGCCCGAGGCAGGACGAGCGCCGTCAACCCGTCAGGTGCTGCACCGCGCTCGCCGAGTCGCGAGGCAGGGTGAGCGTGACCGTCGTGCCCTGGTCGACCTCGCTGGTGATGTCGATCGAGCCGTGATGGGCCTCGACGATGTCACGGGCGCAGGTCAGCCCGATCCCGATCCCCTGGACTGCCGAATCACGGGCCTTGGCAGAGCGCCAGAACGAGTCACATGCCTGGGCGACCTCGTCGGGACTCATGCCGATGCCGTTGTCGGCGACCGCGACCTCGACGCTGGTCGCCCCGCTGCGCACGGTGAGCAGCACGCGTCCTCCCTCACCGGTGTACTTGATGGCGTTCGAGACGAGGTTCTCCACGGCCTGCTCGAGCACGAGCGGGTCCACCACCGCGAACTGACCCAGCGGGGCATCCTCGACCAGCTCGATCCCGGCTGTCCTGGTTTCCTCACCGAAGGTGTTCGAGGCTCGCCGGATCAGCATCGCGACGTCTGTGGACTCCAGCGACAGGTTGCGGCGTCGGTCGGCGGCGTCGAGAAGCTGCTCGACCCGCTCGCGCAGCCGCAGCGCGTTGCGGGTGATCGTCTCGAGGGTGTCGGCGACGAACCCGCGCCCGGGATCGAGCTCGTCATCCAAGACCTCCAGGTATCCGATTATCGATGCCAACGGCGTGCGCAGCTCGTGCGAGACAGTGGTGACGAACTCCTCCTTGACCTGCAGCGATCGCGCCAGGTCCGTGACGTCGTGAGCCGCGACCAGCGTTCCCCATCGCGTTCCGTCGGTGCGCAGCACGTCCTGCGCGGTCGCGATGACCGCGAACTGACTCCCCGGGGGACCGATCCATTCCATGTCGTGGTGCTCGAGCTCTCCGCGCAGGGCCCGCGGGATGATCTGCTGCTCGTGAGGGATCGGGCTCAGGCTCCCGGCGGTGCGCACGTGGAGTCCTGAGTACGGCGGCTCGTCCAGCGTGAAGCCCGCTGCCTCGGCGAACTTCTCGCCCAGAGAGTTGGCCATGACGAGGTTGTTGTCGGTGTCGAAGAAGGCCAGCGCCACATCGACGCACTCGAAGATCGCGCGGGTCAGGTTCTCGCTTTCCCGGATCTGTCGCTCCATCGCCTGGAGCTCTGCGGAGCAGGCAAACGCGAGGTCCCTGAGAATCTCGACCTGGTCCGGGGTCCACTCCCGAGGCATCGAGTCGATCGCGCACAGCGAGCCCACCGTGACGCCCTGGGTGTCGACCAACGGCCATCCGGCGTACGCAATGGTGTCGAACTCAGCAACGGCCGGGTTGTCGGCCAGACGAAGGTCTGTCCGCGCGTCGGAGATCAGCAGCGGCTCAGCGTCGTGGACGACGTACTTGCAGAAGGAGTGCGAGAGGGGTGTCTCACGCGTGGTGCAGTAGGGCTCACGCAGACCGCTCATGCCGGGGAAGACCTGCCGGCCGGGCTCGATCATCGTCACCAGTGCGACCGGTACATCCAGCAGCCGACGAACCAGGCGCGCGTAGTGGTCGAAGGAGTTGACGGCGAGGGCGTGCTGGCCGACCTGGGTCCCCGACAGTTGCGGTCGCGCCACACCTGATCGTGCTTTGATCACCCTCATCCTCCCGAGCAGAGCCGCGAGCACCTGCACAGCACCTGAGACCCGTGACCTGCGTTCGAATGTGATCCCTCGCGTCGATGCACCGATCGCGCAAGGTGGGTCCTTCAGCCGATCACGTGCTCATAAACACGGGTCCTGGTTTTCCCTTCGCAACGAGCGCGGGAGGGCACTGGATCCGGGTGTATTCGCTCTGCCATGGTGGCACGGCCGAATGCGCATGTCACCCAAAACGGATCAATAGCAGGCGCGAAATGGCGTTGGCATGCGACGCCGGAAGAAGCACCTGTTCTGCCTGATGGTTGATCTGCATCCCTGTCCGGCGTCGGCCTGCGCCAGCTGGGCCGAGTCTCAGTCTGGGCCGGGGGCACCGACACGGACGTCCGGGGCGCCGAGCCGGGCCGCGTCGGCGGTGTGGTCGTCCTGCTGGTCCTGGGAGTCCCGCTCTGCTTTGACCCGGGCCCGGTAGTGCTCGATCTCCCGTGCGACGTGCTGGTCGTCCCAGCCAAGGACGGGAGCAATCAGCTCAGCGACCTCCAGAGCGGCGGCGTCTCCGCGATCCGGCACCTCGATGGAGATCCGGGTTCGCCGGGTCAGGACGTCTTCGAGGTGCAGTGCGCCTTCGTGGCTGGCCGCGTAGTAGGCCTCCACGCGGAGGTACTCCGGTGCGGTGCTCAGCGGTTCGCCGAGGTCGGGCCGCTCGGCGATGAGTTCGAGCAGCTCCGAGATCAGGCTGCCGTAGCGGCCGAGGAGGTGCTCGATCCTCGAGACGTGCAACTTGCTTCGCTCGGCGATCAGGTGCCGTGCGTTGTGGTCGCCGAGGTAGCCGTCGGCGCCGGCCAGCAGGACGCGCTCGGTACAGCAGGGCGGGACTGTTCGCTCGAGTCCGTGCACCGCGGCGTCGACGGCGTCCTTGGCCATCACCCGGTAGGTGGTGTACTTCCCGCCGGCGATCATGATCAGTCCCGGCACCGGGCTGGACACCGCGTGCTCGCGGGACAGCTTGCTGGTGGAGTCCGACTCGCCGAAAAGCAGGGGACGCAGGCCCGCGTAGACGCCGACGACGTCCTCGCGGGTGAGCGGGTCGGCCAGCAGCTTGTTGGCCTGGTCGAGCACGTAGTCGATGTCGGTCCTGCTGGCGGCGGGGTGCGCGAGGTCGAGCTGCCAGTCGGTGTCGGTGGTGCCGATGATCCAGTGGCTTCCCCACGGGATGATGAACAGCAGGCTCTTCTCGGTTCGGGTGATGATGCCCGTGGCCGAGTTGATCCGGTTGCGGGGCACGACGATGTGGATGCCCTTGGATGCCCGGACCTGGAACTGTCCGCGGCCGCCGACCATCCGCTGGATCTCGTCGGTCCAGACGCCGGCTGCGTTGATGACCTCGCGTGCTCGGATCCGGATCTCGTTGCCCGACTCCAGGTCCTGGGCGGTGACACCCACCACCCGCTCGGCCTCGCGGATGAACCCGGTGACCCGAGTGCTGTTGGCGCACTGGGCACCGTAGTCGGCGGCCGTGCGGGCCAGCATCATGGTGTGCCGCGCGTCGTCGACCTGGCCTTCGTAGAAGCGGATCGCGCCCCGGATCTTGGACCGGTTACCTGACGGGAAGGACTCCATCGTCTTCTTGCGGCTCAGGTGCTTCATGTGGGCGGGCACACCGCGGCCGGCGCCCATCACGTCGTACACGCCGATGCCGAGTCCTACGTACCCGCGGTCAAGGGGCTTCTCCAGCGGATAGATGAACGGCACCGGCCGGGCAAGGTGCGGGCACAGGGTGTTGAGCACGAGGGCGCGCTCCCGGAGCGCTTCGAAGACCAGCGCGAAGTTGAACTGCTCGAGGTAGCGCAGCCCTCCGTGGAAGAGCTTGCTCGATCGGCTCGACGTCCCCGAGGCGTAGTCGCGAGCCTCGACCAAGCCCACCTTCAGTCCTCGGGTCACCGCGTCGAGGGCGGCGCCCGCGCCGACCACGCCGCCACCGATGACGAGCACGTCCAGTTCCTCCTCGGCAAGCCGGGCGAGGGCCTCGGCACGGGCGGCGGGGCTCAGAGGTTGCGAGTTCACGTCAGGTGGCCTTTCGATCGGAGTTCGTCCGCGAGGAGTCGGTGAGCTGGTCCGGCGCGCTGACGAGGTTGGACTGTGCTCGGTCGTGAACGGTCTCGATCATCCGTACGGCCCCTGAACGGGACCGCATCGACAGTGAGTGAGTGACAATCGTCCCCGGCTCGAACCGGACGCCGCGCAACAGTGATCCGTCAGTGACCCCGGTAGCGGCGAAGAAGACGTTCTCCCCGCGCACCAGGTCCTTGGTGGTCAGCACCCGGTCCAGATCGTGGCCGAAGTCCAGCGCCGCGCGCCTCTCCTCGTCGTCGCGGGCATAGAGCCGGCCGAAGATCGAGGCCCCGCCGCAGCGCAGCGCACATGCCGCCAGGACGGCCTCCGGAGTGCCGCCGATGCCCATCAGCACGTCGACGCCGGACCCCGGTCTGGCCACCGCAATGGCCCCGGCGACGTCACCGTCGAGCAGGAACTTCACCGCCGCGCCGGCGGCTCGGATCTCCGCGACCAGATCCGCGTGCCGGGGCCGGTCCAGGACGGCGACGATGAGCTCCTCGCGATCCTTGCCCAGCACCCCCGCGACGTTGGCCAGGATGTCGGCCGTCGGTGCGGTCGGGTCGACCGTGCCGTGCGCCGCTGCTGGGACCACCAGCTTGTGCATGTAGACGCACGGACCGGGGTCGAACATGGTGCCCCGCTCGGCCAGCCCGACCACCGCGATGGCATCGGGCAGCGACTTGGCCGCGGCCGAGGTGCCGTCGACAGGGTCAACGGCGATGTCCACCTCGGGGTCAGAGCCGTTGCCGACCTGCTCCCCGTTGAACAGCATCGGGGCCTCGTCCTTCTCGCCCTCGCCGATCACCACCACGCCGCGCATGCCGACAGAGCCCAGCACCGGGCGCATCGCGTCCACCGCGGCCTGGTCGACCTGGTTCTTGTCACCGTGCCCGACGTAACGGGCCGCGGCCATCGCCGCGGCCTCCGTGGCCCTGACCAGCTCCAGGGCCAGGTTGCGGTCCGGATCGAGGGGTAGGCCACGCGGGTCGGTCGACATTGTCTCTCCACCTCTGCCCGGTCGAGGGGCGCTGGACTGCCTTCTGCCAGCCACGGTAGTCCACCGCCCCTGCTCCTTCGGATCCTCCCAGAACCCCCTGCGAGACCGGCGGCGTAGTCGGCGCCCAGTGCGGGCCTGCCGACCCACAGGGCTGATGTGCAATCATGCCCAAGGCCACCAGTGGCGCAGGTCACACTTTGGTGTGTTCCGCTCCACCCCAGCAGAAGAGGGAGTCACCCGGTGCTCACCGACATCTTTATCCCGGAGGTGATGGGGACAGCGATCCTCATCCTGCTCGGCTGCGGGGTCGTCGCCAACGTCGTGCTGCCGAAGACCGGCGGGTTCGCAGGCGGAATCCTGATGATCAACTTCGGCTGGGGACTCGGCGTCTACGCCGGCGTGTACGTCGCCTACAAGTCAGGCGCCCACATCAATCCGGCAGTCACGCTGGGCCTGGTCGCCGCAGGAGACTCCGGGTTGTCGTTCGTCGAGGTCATCGTCTACATCAGTGGCCAGATGGTCGGGGCCATGCTCGGCGCCACGCTGGCATGGCTGGCCTACAAGAAGCACTTCGACGACCCGGAGGCGGAGACGGACGCCAAGCTCGGCGTCTTCTGCACCATGCCGACGATCGCCTCGAACGCGTGGAACCTCGTCACCGAGTTGATCGGCACCTTCGTGCTCGTGTTCGTCATCCTGTCCTTCGGCAACACCCCCACCGAGGTCGGCCCCCTGGCCGTTGCCCTGCTGGTGGTCGGCATCGGCGCCAGCCTCGGCGGGCCGACCGGCTACGCGATCAACCCGGCCCGCGACCTCGGCCCCCGGATCATGCACGCCCTGCTGCCGATCCCCGGAAAGGGATCGAGCGGGTGGCACTACGCCTGGGTGCCCGTCGTGGCGCCGATCCTCGGCGGAGTGCTGGGTGGTCTGCTCGCCAACGCCGTGGGATTCGTCTAGACCCTGAGAACGTTCAGCTCCCAACCAGCCAGTGAGAGGAATCACCATGGCAGACAAGACCTACATCCTGTCCATCGACCAGGGCACCACGAGCACTCGGGCGATGATCTTCGACCACTCGGGAAGCGTCGTCGCCGCCGACCAGGTCGAGCACGAGCAGATCTTTCCCAAGGCCGGTTGGGTCGAGCACGACCCCATCGAGATCTGGGAGAACACCCGCAAGGTCATCGGCGGCGCGCTCGCCAAGGCCAACCTGAACAGCAAGAACATCGAGGCCGTCGGCATCACCAACCAGCGCGAGACCGCGGTGGTCTGGGACAAATCCACTGGCGAGCCCGTCTACAACGCCATCGTGTGGCAGGACACCCGCACCCAGAAGATCGTCGACAAGCTCGCCGGTGACGACGGTCCGGACAAGTACAAGGAGGTCTGTGGGCTGCCGTTGGCGACGTACTTCTCCGGGCCGAAGGTCATGTGGATCCTCGAGAACGTCGAAGGAGCCCGCGAGAAGGCCGAGGCCGGCGAGCTGCTGTTCGGCAACACCGACACCTGGGTGCTGTGGAACCTCACCGGCGGGGCGGAGAACGACGGCGTGCACGTCACCGACGTCACCAACGCCAGCCGCACCATGCTGATGAACCTCTCCGACCTCACCTGGGACGAGTCGATCGCCTCCGACATGGGCATCCCGATGTCGATGCTGGCGGAGATCAAGTCCTCCTCGGAGGTGTACGGCAACTGCCAGCCTGGCGTGCTCAACGGGGTCCCGGTCGCCGGCATCCTGGGAGACCAGCAGGCGGCCACCTTCGGCCAGGCCTGCCTGACCAAGGGCACTGCGAAGAACACCTACGGCACCGGCAACTTCATGCTGCTCAACACCGGGACCGAGCAGGTGCCCAGCGAGAACGGCCTGCTGACCACCGTCTGCTACAAGATCGGCGACCAGGACACCGTCTACGCACTCGAGGGCTCGATCGCCGTCACCGGGTCGTTGGTCCAGTGGGTCCGTGACAACCTCGGCATGATCAGCTCCGCCGCGGAGATCGAGGAGCTGGCGAAGAAGGTCGACGACAACGGCGGGGCCTACTTCGTGCCGGCCTTCTCGGGTCTGTTCGCGCCGCACTGGCGCTCCGACGCCCGGGGTGCGCTGGTCGGGCTGACCCGGTTCGTCAACCGCAACCACATCGCGCGCGCCGTGCTGGAGTCGACCGCGTTCCAGACCCGCGAGGTGCTCGACGCGATGAACGCCGACTCCGGCGTCCCCCTGACTGAGTTGCGCGTCGACGGCGGCATGGTCGTCAACGAGACCTTGATGCAGTTCCAGGCCGACCTCCTCGGCGTGGACGTCGTCCGACCCAAGGTCGCCGAGACAACGGCGCTGGGTGCGGCGTACGCCGCCGGGCTGGCCGTCGGCTACTGGGAGAACGAGGACGACATCCAGAACAACTGGGGCGAGGACAAGCGCTGGACGCCAAGCATGGACGACGACGAGCGTGAGCGCCTCTACCGCAACTGGAAGAAGGCGGTCACCAAGACCCTGGACTGGGTCGACGACGACGTGAACTAGAGCTGCGTCCCGCGCGTCAGTCGGCGCCGAGCTTCACCACGACGCTGTCCAGGGCCGGGTCTGCTCCATCACCCTCGGTCGCGTGGTTGCCAAGAACAGTCCCCTGCCCCAAGCGGATCGGCGGAGCTCAACACCGGTCGGAGTCTCGAGTTGGAAAGTCTCGGTTCTCGCCGGGGCGGTTCAAAGCGGTTGCCAGCGGGACGCGGGCATGAGAACTGCGGGCGACGCTTTCCCAGCCGCCGCCCGCAGGCTTCACAAGGTCAGCCGTTCTCGGTGACCGTGTTGGTAGGGAGGGTGGGGCTCGAACCCACGACCCAAGGATTATGAGTCCTTTGCTCTAACCGACTGAGCTACCTCCCCGGAGCCGCCGAGCCTAGTCGCCCAGCACACGTGACTCGGACGCCGCACCGTCGTTCAACCCACGTCAGTTGTCCGCTTCTCGGAGGAGAGCTCATGCGTGTGCGTCATCTTGTCCTGTCAGCGCTGACGGCCATCGCCGTCACGGTCCCCCTGTCCACCTCGACCGCGGCAGGCCAAGCGGCCCCGGCCGGGGCCGACACCCCAAAGTACGTCGAGCTCAAGGCTGCACAGCCCGACTGGTACACCCCCCAGCTCCACCAGCGTGTCCTGGCCGCCGCCGAGCGCGGCGAGTCGGTGCCGCTGCCCGAGGGCGTGGACATGCCGACGAGCGGGCTGGCATTCACTGGCATCCGCCCGGGAGCGTGGATCATCGCGCCGGCCGGGTGCACGACGAACTTCGTCTTCGGCAGCAGCGCCGACTACTACATCGGCACGGCCGGGCACTGCACGAATGTCGGCGACGAAGTCACGCTCGTCGCTGCACCGGGTGTGCTGATGAACATCGGCACCACCGTGAAGAGCGTCAACCAGGGCGTGGGCAACGACTTCGCCCTGATCGACGTCCGCCCGGAGATGGAGCAGTACGTCAACCCGTCGATGGCCTACTTCGGCGGGCCGACAGCGGCAGGATCGCCCCAGTCAGGGGACGTCGTGGAGCACTCGGGCCACGGGCTCGTGGTCGGGACCGGCGGCACGCCGCGCGCCGGCGTGGTGGTCTACCGCGGAGCCGGCGACGGCGGCGACGCCTTCGCGTGGGCGGGCGCGGCCAGCCCCGGCGACTCCGGCTCGGCGGTGCGCCTCGCCAACGGCCAGGCCGCAGGCGACCTGACGCACCTCGTCGTGGGCGGTGAGTACCTGCCCGGCGACGTGGCCGGCACCACGATCGCGCGAATGCTGCAGATCGCGGGTCGCCCCTTGGCCACGGCACCGAACGTGCCCGACCCGCTGTTCTGAGCGGACGGTCGCGGGTCGGCTCAGGCCGGACGGAGCTCGGCAACGAAGACCGAGCGGGCGTCCCCGGGCCGAGTCGACCCGCACCGTCGGCTCAGGCGACCGACAGCTCGGCGACGAAGACCGACTGGCCCTGACCGACCGACTCCACGGTGACCGTCAGCTCGATGGACACCTCGGTGCCGTCGCGGCGCAGCGCGGGGACGGTCACGGGTACGCCGAGCAGTGGGCGCCTGCCGGTGAGCAGGAACATCATGAAACCGGCGACGTGGGCCTGGCGGAAGCGGTCGGGGATGATCGAGACGATTCGGTGGCCCACCAGGTCGCGCTCGGTCTCGTAGCCCAGGATGTCCAGGGCCGCCCGGCTGGCCGCCACGATGATGTTGGCCTCGTCGGCCGCGATCAGGCCGATCTCGGCTCCCGTCACGCGCGCGGAGTCCCAGCGCAGGTCGATCGCCGGCTGGGGCATCGGCTGGCGCTCCATCGACCAGGCCACCGGCTCGGCCCCGACGGACTGGAGGCGCACCTGCGCGCACACCCAGCGGCGGAACTCCTGGATCTCCGGCTGACTGGGCGGGGTGAGCAGCCGGCCGTCACGCGCCAGACGCAGACCGTGCTCGATCGTGGTGTCCAGGGTGTGGAAGTCCGCCAGCGCGGACTCGGGCACGGGCAACCGCACGCACTCGCCGGAGACCCGGGGCTCGGTGGCGTCCTGCATCAGCTGCTCGGGGTCGAAGGCCACCTGCGCGCGGGGCACGTGCTCCTCGAGCACGGCGATCGCCGAGGTGGCCCGGGCATGGACCTGGATGGGGTCCTCGGCGCCGTCGCCCACATCGATGGTGAGGAGCAGGTACTCGCGCAGCAGCGTCTCGGCGTACTCCTGCCAGGCGCTGTGCAGGAGCAGCGGCATGTTGCGCAGCTCCACTTCGAGGTCGGTGTCCGGGACCCGACGAGGCATGGGGTGGGTCAGCGCATCGTCTCGGATGCCGCCGTGGTCGGTGGCGGAGGCCTCCACCGGGTGTCCGTTGGCGGCACGCTCCGAGTCGGTCGCCGAGAGCCGGAACCAAACGGTCTTGCCGGAGACGCGGGCGATCACGCCCCACTCGTCGACGAGGTGCTCGAGCAGGAGCAGCCCGCGCCCGGTGCCGGCGGTGGCGCCGTAGCGACGTCGAGTCGGCAGGTGCGTGCTGCCGTCACCCACCCGGACGTGGAGCCCGCGGTGGTCGTAGGAGAGGGAGACGTCTACCGGCGTGCCCGCGTGCAGGACGGCGTTGGTCACCACCTCGCTCACGACCAGGGTCGCTGCCTCACCCAGGTCAGGACGCTCGACTTCGTCCAGCAGCCTCCGGACCATGTCGCGGGCCTCGGAGACACTGGACGCACGAGCGGGGAGCCGTCGTTCGAGGAAACCCGTCTGCGCGGCGGTGTTCACTCGTCAGCCCCTTTCTCCAGCTGCGCCCTCCGAGGGGAAGGTGCCGATCTGACGTTACCGCGCAAAGGTGACGTTTGCTCGTACAGCCGCCCCACGACGCCAGCCCCGACGAATCACTCGGTAACGCTCACCGGGTGACCGGACCCTCGAACGGAAGCACGACCATGCACGGCACCGGCCGCCGATGCGCCGGGTCCAGCGCATTCAGGACGTACGCCGCAGCGACCGGATCAGCAGCGATCTCGAAGTGCTCGCTGTAGTCGGTCGAACACCGGTCCTGCACCACGATGTTGCGCATCCCGCGCTCCAGACCACTGGTGTACGGCACGACCAGCTGGTCGTACTCGGTCACGATGTTGGTGTAGGCGATGCCCTTCACGGCCACGCCCCCACGACGCATCTTCTTGATGAACGGCGAGCCGCTCGACATCTGCGGGCAGGCCTTGCAGACCGGGTTGGCCTGCGTGTGCGAGCCGTACACGGACATCGATGCGGCCAAGGGGCTTCCGCCACCGGTGCCGTGCCACAGCGGGGCGAGCGAAACGTAGCGGCGCACGAAGCGCGCCCCGCCCAGGAACTTGACGTAGTAGTTCGGCATCAACGTCCCCTGCGAGTGACCGAGGATGTCCACCTTGCGAGCACCGGTCGTACGCCGCACCTTGGCGACGAAGCGACGCAGCTGCCGGGCGCTGGTCTGGATGCGGTCCATCCCGCCGAGCTGGTCGAGCCCCTCGGGTGTGCCCGCCGACACCCCGTAGGTGAGGGCGAAGACGCAGTAGCCGTTGTTGGCCAGGAGTGGGGAGTAGGTCTGCCAGTTGGTGTTCTTGTTGCCTGCTGTGCCGTGCACCAGAACGACCGGGCGCGGGTGCCGCTTCGAGGGCCGGCAGCTCCAGTCGTTGGCTCCCGGCGGGTCGGCGTCCTGGTCGGTCCCGGCGAGGAGGGCGCTGCTCAGGAAGTTGTAGCTCACCGGATAGCGCTCCGCGGCCGTTGCTGCGGAGAGGGTGCTCAGAGCCAGCACGCCGGCGACGGCCGCACTGACCAGCACGAGTACGACGCGGTTCATCGGGCCTCCCGGATGGGTGTCGAGAGGCTCAACGAGCCATCAGCCCCGAAGGCACGCGTAGGTCGCTCCCGGTCGGCGCCGGTCGCTCAGTACTGCTTGTGCCGCGGCTTCTTGCCCGGCGGACGCGAGCCCTCGTGCGGCCGGTCCCCGCCGCGGCGGGGCGGTCCGGAGCGGTGCGGGGCCGGGCCCTTGTCGAGCTGCAGGTCGATCAGGACCCCGGAGATCCGGGTGTCCGACAGCTTGGCCAGGGTGTCCTGGGACAGGTCCGGCGGGAGCTCGACCAAGGAGAAGCCGGGCTTGATGTCGATCCGGCCGAAGTCCGACCGCTTCAGGCCGCCCTCATTGGCCAGAGCACCGACGATCTGGCGCGGCTCCACGCGGTGGCGTTTGCCGACCGCGATCCGCCAGCGGACCAGGTGGCTGCCACTGTCGCGCCGCTCGCGTCGCTCGTGCGCCACCGGCTCCGGCATGTCCTCGAGCAGCAGCGGCTCGCCGTCCTGGGCCAGTACGGCGATCGCGGCGGCGATGTCGGCGGCCGGGACGTCGTGCTCCTGCTCGTAGGCCTGCACCAGGTCACGGAAGACGCTGAGCTGGGAGTCGCCGAGCGCCTTGGTGATCGCCTCGGTGAACTTGGTGACCCGGTAGGCGTTGACGTCCTCGACCGTCGGCAGGTTCATCTGGACCAGCGTGGTGCGGTTGGCCTTCTCGATGGACTTCAGCAGGTAGGTCTCCCGCGGGGTGACGAACGAGATCGCCTGGCCGCTGCGCCCGGCCCGGCCGGTGCGGCCGATGCGGTGCACGTAGGACTCGGTGTCGGTGGGGATGTCGTGGTTGATCACGTGGCTGATGCGCTCCACGTCCAGGCCACGGGCGGCGACGTCGGTGGCCACCAGGATGTCGAGCTTGCCCTTGCGCAGCTGGTCGATGGTCCGCTCGCGCTTGTCCTGGGCGACGTCGCCGTTGATCGCGACGGCGGCGAACCCGCGGGCCCGGAGCCGCTCGGCGAGGTCCTCGGTGGCCGTCTTGGTCCGCACGAAGATGATCATCCCGTCGAAGTTCTCGACCTCGAGGATGCGCGTCAACGCGTCCAGCTTCTGCGGGTGCGCCACCTTGAGGTAGCGCTGAGCGACGTTGGTGGCCGTCCCCGACTTGGACTTCACCGTGATCTCGGTGGCGCCGGGTGCGTACTTCTTGATGATCCGGCGGATCTGCGCGGGCATCGTGGCGCTGAACAGTGCCAGCTGCTTGGTCTCCGGCGTGCCCGCGAGGATCGTCTCGACATCCTCCGCGAAGCCCATGTTGAGCATCTCGTCGGCCTCGTCGAGCACCACGAAGCGCAGCTCGCTCAGGTCGAGCGTGCCCTTCTCGAGGTGGTCCATGACCCGGCCCGGCGTACCGACGACGACGTGGACGCCGCGACGCAGGGCGCTGAGCTGCACGCCGTACCCCTGGCCGCCGTAGACGGGGAGCACGTGCAGGCCCTTGAGATGGGTCGCGTAGCGTCCGAAGGCCTCGGAGACCTGCAGCGCCAGCTCACGGGTGGGGGCGAGCACCAGCACCTGCGGCTTGGACTGGGAGAGGTCGATGCGGGAGAGGATCGGCAGCGCGAAGGCAGCGGTCTTGCCGGTGCCGGTCTGCGCCAGCCCGACCACGTGCTGGCCCGCCAGGAGAGGCGGGATCGCCTCGGCCTGGATCGGGGAGGGGGTCTCATAACCCACGTCCCGCAGGACCCTCTCGATCTTGGGGTCCAGCCCCAGCTCGTCGAAACGGGGGGTCTCACTGCTCTCACTCACCGGCCAAGAGTAGTGCCGCGCGCGCACTCGACCTATTCCGGTCGCCGCCCCTGCGGGCGTAGGTTCCAATGATGGAGAACCCTGAGGCGTGGGAGCCGCTCGACGAGACCTGGGAGCGCGCCCTGTGTGTCGTAGCCCACCCCGACGACCTGGAGTTCGGAGCCGCCGCGGGAGTCGCCCGCTGGACCGGCCAGGGCAAGTGGGTCGGCTACACGATGGTCACCAGCGGCGAGGCGGGCATCGACAGCATGGCTCCGGAGGAGTGCCGGGCCGTGCGCGAGGCCGAGCAGGTCGAGTCGGCCCGCATCGTCGGCGTCGACACCGTCGACTTCCTGCACCAGCCCGACGGCATCCTGGAGTACGGCGTCCCGCTGCGCCGTCTGATCGCCGCGGAGGTGCGCCGCCACCGCCCGGACATCGTGGTCACCGGGAACTTCCGGGACACCTGGGGTGGCCAGAACCTCAACCAGGCCGACCACATCGCGGTCGGCAAGGCCGTGCTCGACGCCGTGCGCGACGCAGGGAACCGATGGGTCTTCCCCGAGCAGCTCGAGGGTGACCTCGAGCCCTGGGGTGGGGTGCGAGCGGTCTGGGCCTTCGGATCGCCGCAGGCCCGCCACGCCGTCGACACCACCGAGACCTTCGACGCCGGCGTCGCCTCGCTGGCGGCCCACCGGGCCTACATCGACGGCCTCGGCTGGGAGAACTGGGACCCCAGGGAGTTCCTCGAGGGAATGGCGCGACACGCGGGCCAGCGCCTCGGCGTGACGTTCGCGGCGGCCTTCGAGGTGTTCCCGATGGGCTGGGGCGACTAGAGCCCGCCCACTGCCTGGGTCGGCAGGTCCGCGTCGTCGCGGGCCGGTCGCACCTCGGCCGGCGCGCCGTACACCGCCTCGGCGAGGCCGAGGGAGAGTCCGATGATCTCGTGATCGGCCAGCCCGAGCCGGACGGCCACGGCGCGGGCGTTGGGAGGTCGCAGGGCGGGATCCTTCTCCAGCAGGTCCTCGATCACGCCGGCGAGGTCCTCGGGCACGTCGTCGGGCAGCGGCGGCGGCGGCTGCTGCACGTGGGACAACGCGGTGGCGATCGGGGTGCCCGCGTCGAAGGGCCTGCGACCGCTGAGCAGCTCGTGGGCGACCACGCCCAGCGAGTAGAGGTCGCTCGAGCCGGTCGCCGGCGACCCGAGGGCCTGCTCGGGGCTGAGGTAGTGCGGAGTGCCGAGCATGTCGCCCGCGCGGGTGTGGCCCGAGGCGTCCAGAGCCTTCGCGATGCCGAAGTCGGTCAGCTTCACCAGACCGTCCCCGCGCAGCAGGATGTTGGCCGGCTTGACGTCGCGGTGCACCACCAGCGCCTCGTGCGCCACCCCCAGGGCCAGCGCCGCCTGACCGATGATGGAGCGCACCCGTTGAGCCGGCAGAGCGCCCTGGTCGCGGACCACGACCGAGAGTGGCCGACCGTCGACGAGCTCGAGCACCAGGTACGCCGTACCGTCGTCCTCGCCGTAGTCGAGCATCATCGCGATGTTGGTGTGCATCAACCGCGCGGAGTGCAGCGCCTCGTCGCGGAAGCGGAGCGCGAAGATCCTCTCCTCGTCCAGCGAGGGACGCATCAGCTTCACGGCCACGGGGCGGCGCAGGACGCGGTCCACCCCGGCCCACACGTCGGCCATCCCGCCCGAGGCGAGCCGGTAGTCGAGCTCGTAGCGCCCGCCCAGCAACCGGCCCCCCGTCGTCCTACTCATGACCGACCACGCAGTGCCTCCAGCTCAGTTCGCCCGACCGGGACGGTCACGCGTAGTTCGGGTCCGAGCCGAATGCCACACGGGTTATACCCAGAAAATCCCGATTTCATGCCCTCAGGCGCACCCCGGACGAGGTGAGGCCGCACACGCCGACGAGGCCCCCGACCTGCGCGCTGGCAGGTCAGGGGCCTCGTGTGGCTGGCTCCCCCGGTTGGACTCGAACCAACAACCCTCCGGTTAACAGCCGAATGCTCTGCCAGTTGAGCTACAGGGGATCGCGCCCGCAAACCCTAGCAAGTTCGCCGGGAGTTGCTAAATCGGGCCGGACCCATCGTCGCCGACCTCTGCCCGGGCCGCATCGAGGGCTGCATCAGCGACCCCGCGCACCTCCGGATCGTCGGGATCCAGCCCCGCGTCGTAGGCGTGCATCCAGGCCACCGCACCGCCCACCGGGCTGCGTCGCCCGATCACGGTCAGACCCAGCTGGCCACGCACCTCGACCCGCCTCTGCAGCACGATGCTGGCCATCACCCGCTCCCGCACCAGCTGCAGCAGCAGCGCCGGCTCCTCGGTCATCTCCCATGCGTGCGCCGGCTGCGGCTGTCCGTAGCTCCCGGTCTCGTTCACGCGCAGCCGCGACGCCTCCTGGTCCCAGGAGGCGTCCTCGACCTGCTCCCAGGGGATCTGCCGCGCGGGACCCGCGTCTGGAGGCACCAGGACCAGGAACCGACGCGTTCCCAGCACCCAGGCGCCGTCCGCGACGGCGGCATGAGCGAGCACCTTCTCGCCGCGGGGAAGGCCGGCGCGCTCGAGCAGCGCGGCGGGGACTCCCCCTCCTCGCTGGAAGAACCTCACTGGCTCTCCAGGGCGCGCTCGCGCAGGCCGCGGCGGTGCTGCTCCAGGGCCACGAGCTCACCGAACATGCGGTTGTAGTCCGTGGCGTGCTCGACGGGGTTGGTGCGCTGCAGGCGCGACTTGAGGTCGGCGATCCGGCGCATGGCGGTGAGCTCTCGCAGCCGGAGGACGTGCTGGCTGACGTAGGCGGCGTCCGGCTGCTTGTCGGAGAGGAGCGGCTCGACGGCCAGGGCGCTGATCAGCGACTGCAGCCGTTCGTCGCTCTGGGCGTCGCGGAGGGTGGAGGCCCAGTGGGCGTCGGCGGCCACAGGGCCACCGGCCGCCTGGATGCCCGCCCACAGCGCCCGGTAGGCCCCGTGCGTGAAGTCCTCGCCGTCCAGGTCCTTGGCGAGACGACCGACCACGTCGGGGTGCTGCACCACCAGCTTCAGGCTCTCCCGCTCCAGCATCAACCGCGGATCGCGGGGATCGGGCAGCTCGGCCGCCCGGGTGGACGCCGCCGGCGAGGGCTGGTCGGCGATCCCCTTCTGGGCGGCCCGGCGTACCTCCCGCTGCACGTCGGCCGGCTCGATGCCGAGCATGCCGGCCAGCTCGCGTGAGAAGGCGTCCACCTTGGAGCGGTCACGGATCGCCGTGACGAGCTTGGCGGCCTCACGCATCGCGTCCACCCGGCCGTCGGCCCGGTCGAGGTCGTAGCGCTGCACGACGTTGGCCAGCACGAACCGGTACAGCGGGACCCGGCGTGCCACGAGCTCGCGCACCTCCGCGTCGCCCTGCTGCAGCCGGAGGTCGCAGGGGTCGAGACCACCTGGTTCGACGGCCACGTAGGTCTGCCCGGCGAAGATCTGATCACCCTCGAAGGCGCGCAGCGCCGCCTTCTGCCCGGCCTCGTCACCGTCGAAGGTGAAGATGACCTCACCGCGGAACTCGTCGTGGTCGTGCAGCAGCCGGCGGATGACCCGGGCGTGGTCGTCGCCGAAGGCGGTGCCGCAGGTCGCCACGGCGGTCTTCACCCCAGCCAGGTGGCAGGCCATCACGTCGGTGTACCCCTCGACGATGACCGCCTGGCTGGCTCGCGCGATCTCACGTCGGGCCAGGTCGATGCCGTAGAGCACCTGGCTCTTCTTGTAGATCGGCGAGTCCGAGGTGTTGAGGTACTTCGCCTCGATGCGGTCGTCGTCGAAGATCCGCCTCGCACCGAAACCGATCGTGTCGCCACTGCTGTCCCGGATCGGCCACATCAGCCGGCCTCGGAATCGGTCGTAGAGGCCGCGGCCGCTCTGCCCGACCAGACCGCTGGTCACCAGCTCCTCGTCGGTGAAGTCACGCTGCCGCAGGTACCGGAGCAGGTCCTCCCCGCCGCGCGGGGAGAAGCCCACACCGAAGGTGGTCGCGGCCTCGGAGTCGAACCCCCGCGAGTCCAGGAACTGACGGGCGGCGAGCGCCTCCGGCGTGGCGAGCTGCTCGGCGTACCACGCGGCCGCCTGCTTGTGCGCCTCGATCAGCCGGGGCCGGTGCGGACCTGTGGCGGGCCTCGGGGCGCCACCGTCCTCGTAGCGCAGCCGTACGCCGACCTTCTCGGCGAGCCGTTCCACCGTCTCGGTGAACCCGAGCCCGTCCATCTCCATGACGAACTTGATGACGTCCCCGCCCGCCTGGCAGCCGAAGCAGTGGTAGAAGCCGCGAGAAGGGGTGACGTGGAACGAGGGTGACTTCTCGTCATGGAAAGGGCACAGGCCCTTCATCGAGCCGCCGCCGGCGTTGCGCAGGGTCACGTAGGAGGAGACGACGTCGTCGATGCGCGTCTTCTCGCGGACCTCCGCGATGTCCTCTTCCCTGATCCGGCCTGCCACGCCGCGGAGTCTACGGGCGGCCGGGACGACCGAGGTGCCATCCACAGGTTTGAATCCGTCAAGATCGGCAACCGATGTGGACATGGACGAACACACAGTGGTTCACCCCGCCCCCAGTCCCGACAAACGGACCGAGTCCAGTGCGACCATCGGAGCGCTGGTCAACGACCTCACCACCCAGATCCCTGAGCTGATCCGCGCCGAGATCCGGTTGGCCCAGGCCGAGGTCACCGAGAAGGGCAAGCGCGCCGGACTCGGCATCGGCATGTTCTCCGCCGCCGGGCTCCTCGCGTTCTTCGGTCTCGCGACCCTGATCGCGACCGTGGTGCTCGCCCTGGCGCTCGTGCTCGCCCCGTGGCTCGCTGCGCTCGTCGTGAGCGTCGCGCTCCTCGTCGGTGCGGGCGCATTGGGCATGATGGGCAAGAAGGAGGTCGGTCAGGCAACCCCGCTCAAGCCCGAGCGTGCAGTCGAGGGCGTCAAGGACGACATCGCAACTGTGAAGGGACAGCACCCATGAGCAAGAGCTCGCAGGAGATCCAAGCCGACATCGAACGTCAGCGCGACCAGCTCGCGCAGACCGTCGACCGGCTCGGCCACAAGCTCGACGTGAAGGCGCAGACCAAGGCCAAGGTCGCCGACGTACGCGACCGGAGCACCACCGACGAGGGCAGGCCGCGCCCTGCGCTGCTCGGTGCCGCGGTGGCCGTCGCGACGGGGGTGGTGCTCGTCGTCGTCTGGCGACGCAGACGATGAGGTCCTCCACGGAGCGGTCGGTCGACGACCGCCAGGAGGACCAGCAGGCAACGGAGGAATCCACCGCCGGCGCGCCCACGCGGTCCGGCCGGCCGGCATCCGACCGGTCGGAGGAGACCACCCCGGACCCCGAGGACGCTCGCAAGCCGGATGACCCCACCGACCTCGACAAGCGCTCCTGGAAGTACGTGCTGCGCAAGACCATGCACGAGTTCAGCGAGGACAAGGCGACCGACCTCGCGGCGGCGCTGACCTACTACGCGGTCCTGTCGATCTTCCCGGCGGCGCTCGCGCTCGTGTCGCTGCTCGGGGTCGTGGGGCGCGCCGAGGAGTCCGTCGACACGGTGCTGCGGGTGATGAACCCGCTGGTCTCCGAGCAGATGCTCGGCACTGTCGGCCCCGCGCTGCGAGAGATCGCGCAGTCCGACGCAGCCGGGTTCGCGCTGATCACGGGTCTGCTGGCGGCGCTCTGGACGGCCTCCGGGTACGTCGGCGCGTTCGCCCGGGCGATGAACGCGATCTACGAGATCGAAGAGGGTCGGCCGTTCTGGAAGCTGCGCCCGCTGATGATGGGCCTGACCCTCATCGCGGTCACGATGAGCGCGCTGGTGCTGCTCATGCTGATCGTGTCGGGACCGCTGGCCGAGTCCATCGGCGAAGTCGTCGGACTCGGCGACGCCGCGGTGACGGCGTGGTCGATCGTGAAGTGGCCCATCCTCGGAGCCTTCGTGATCCTCGTGGTCGCGCTGCTCTACTACGCCACCCCCAACGTGCAGCAGCCGAAGTTCCGGTGGATCTCGCTGGGCTCGGCGGTGGCCATCGTGGTCTGGGTGCTGGCCTCGGTCGGGTTCGCGTTCTACGTCGCCAACTTCGGCAGCTACAACAAGACCTACGGCTCCCTGGCCGGCGTGGTCGTGGCGCTGCTGTTCCTGTGGATCACCAATCTGGCGCTGCTCTTCGGTGCCGAGCTCGACGCCGAGCTCGAGCGCGGTCGGCAGCTGCAGGCGGGGATCGCGGCGGAGAAGGAGCTCCAGCTCCCCGCTCGCGACACCCGCAACATCGAGAAGGCCCAGGAGAAGCGGGCCGAGGACGTCGCACTGGGACGAAGGATCCGCACACAGGCGGATGCATCCGGTGCTCAAGAAAGCGAGCAGGACTCGCAGAAGGAGCAGTCATGAAGAAGCTGTTGTTACTCGTCGCAGGCGGGGTCGGCTACGTGCTCGGCACCAAGGCCGGCCGTGAGCGCTACGAGCAGATGCGGCGCACGATGAACAAGGTGAAGAACGACCCCCGGGTCCAGGAGCAGGCCCAGCACGCGGCCGACCTGGCTCGGGAGAAGGCCCCGGTGGTCAAGGAGAAGCTCGCCGGAGCGGCCGACGCAGCCACCGCGAAGGCGCGCTCGGCCAAGGGCTCCGGTGACGTGGCTGACCAGCTCAACCCGGACAGCACGGTGTTCCAGGAGAACTCCGGGCCCAAGGGCGACCTGCCCTAGTAGTCCCCGCTGACGACGTTCGCGAGCGGCTCCAGTGCGGCGAAGCGCTGGAGCTGCTCGCGGACGAGCCGCAGGGCGCGTGGCTGCATCGCCGTGCTGTTGCCGCCGACGTGCGGCACGAGCAGCAGGTTGGGGGCGGCCCACAGCGGGTGGTCCGACGGCAGGGGTTCCGGGTCGACCACGTCGAGCGCGGCGTGGATCCTCCCGGCCGTCAGCTCGGCGAGAAGTGCGTCGGTGTCGACGACCGCGCCCCGCGAGACGTTGACGAGCAGGGCGCCGTCCTTGAGCCGCGCGAGCATCTCGGCGTCGAAGAGGCCGCTGGTCTCCGCCGTGCCAGGCACGATCAGCACCACCACGTCGGCCGTCGGCAGCAGCTCCGCGAGCTTCCCGATCGGGTGCACGCCGTCGCGGGCCGAGCGGGCCACCCGCACCACCTCCGCCTCGAACGGGAGCACCCGCCGCTCGATGGCTGCCCCGATCTGGCCGTAGCCCACGATCAGGACGCGCTTGTCGGCCAGCGACTCGAGCCGTTCGGGGCGCCACTGGGCGAGCTCCTGGTCGCGCACGAACCGCGGGATGCCGCGCAGGCTGGCCAGGATCAGCGCCACCGTCAGCTCGGCCGTCGAGGTGTCATGGATCCCGCGGCCGTTGCACAGCTGCACACCGTCGGGCACGTAGCCACGGATGTGCTCGACGCCCGCCGACATCGTCTGCACCGCACGCAGCCGCGGCAACCGGGCCAGGACCTCCCCGTCGGCCGGCCGGAAGCGGTACGGCAGGACGTAGAGCTCGACGTCTGCGCCGTCGGGGAGGTTGTCGGGGTCGATCCGCTCGTAGCGCAACCCCGGGGGCAGCTCGCCGAGGTCGTCAGGATCGAAGGGCAGCCACACGAGACGGTCGTTCATGGTGCTCGACCCTAACGGGCGGGCCCAGGCCTCTCAGCCACCGAGGACGCGGTGCAGTGCCACAGCGGAGCCGTCGGTGAGGCTGGCGATCTGGTCCACCACGACGCGGCGACGTGACGCGTCGTCGGTGGCCTCCTCGAAGTCCCGGCGCAGTGCAGGGTCGAGCGCGTCGCTCCCCCGGTGCCACAGCGCCTCGAACAGCTCGTTGAGCAGGGTGCGTTGGCGTTCCATCAGGTCGATCCGGTCCTGCGCGCGCATCACGTAGTGGGCCGAGACACCCTTCAGCACGGCGATCTCGTGCAACGTGCCAACCGGGACGATGACGTCCGCGTGGTGACGCACCAGCGGCGCGTCGCCGAAGGCCTCCCGCGTGGCCCGGTGCACGCTGCCGCAGAAGATGCCGATCAGGTCGCTGGTCAGGTCCTTCAGCGACGCCAAGCCCCGCCGGCTGCCGTCGTACGCCGACCCGGGCCACGATCCGACCGCGCGGACCCGCGCGAGCGCTTCGTCCAGCTCTTCGTCGCCCGCCTCCGGGAGGTACCAGTCGCGCACGGTCTGCCACGTGGCGGCACGCTCCTCGGCCCGGTCGAGCAGGGCGAGGTCGATCCGTCCCCCGACGACTCCGTCCTCGAGATCGTGCACCGAGTAGGCGACGTCGTCGGCGAAGTCCATCACCTGCGCCTCCACGCAGCGGCGCGGTCCGTCGATCCCCTGCCGCATCCACTCGAAGACGGCGTCGTCGTCGGCGTACACCCCGAACTTGCCGCCCGACGAGGAGGCGCCCGGCTGCGCGAGAGGCCGCTTCCACGGGTACTTCGTGCAAGCGTCCAGGGTGGCCCGGGTCAGGTTCAGCCCGACCGAGCGGCCCTGCGCGTCCGCCGACTTCGCCTCCAGCCGGGTCAGGATCCGCAGCGTCTGGGCGTTGCCCTCGAAACCGCCGAAGTCCGCGGCGAGCTGGTCGAGGGCCGTCTCACCGCTGTGCCCGAACGGAGGATGCCCCATGTCGTGGGCCAGCGCCGCGGTCTCGGCGAGGTCGGGATGGCACCCCAGCGGGTGGGCGAGGTCCCGCGCGATCTGGGCCACCTCGAGGCTGTGGGTCAACCGGTTGCGGACGAAGTCGTCGGCCTGCGGCCCGAGGACCTGCGTCTTCGCCGCCAACCGGCGCAAGGACGCAGAGTGCACGACCCGCGCCCGGTCCCGCTCGAACGGTGTCCGCTCAGGAGCGTCCACCCGCTTGGTCGGCTCGTCGACCAGGCGAGCGCGGGCTTCGGCGTCGTAGAGGCGATCCCAGCTCACGCCCGCACGCTACTGCCCGGGGAGGCCGGTCGCAGACGCGGCCGAGACCTACGGTGGGTCCATGTACTTGGAGAACCTTGTCATCGACGCCGCCGAGCCGCAGCGGCTCGGCCGGTTCTGGGAGGCGGCTCTCGGCTGCGAGCGACTGAGCGACGAGCCTGAGATCTTCGAGACGCGGCTCACCATCGAGGGCGGGCCAGTGCTCGACCTGTGCTTCCAACGCGTCCTCGAGCCTCCACTCCCGGCACCGAGGCTGCACCTGGACCTCCTGGGTGGTGCCCGTCAGACGCAGGTGGTCGAGCAGCTCCTCGCCCTGGGCGCGCGTCACCTCGACATCGGGCAGCGCGAGGTGCCCTGGGTGGTGCTCGCCGACCCCGAGGGCAACCCGTGCTGCGTCATGGAGGAGCGGGCGGCGTACGCCGACACCGGACCTCTGGCTGCGCTGCCCCTCGACTCAGCCGAGCCGGACCGGGACGCGGAGTTCTGGTCCTGGCTGACCGGCTGGACCGGTGCAGCCGGCGTCGGGCCGCGCTCCCTGCGTCACCCCTCGATGCTCGGTCCACTGCTCGAGCTGTGCCCAGAACCGGCCCCCAAGGGGACGAACAAGAACCGGCTGCACCTCGACGTCCGGCTGGAGACCGGAGATGACCCCGGCGGCGTGGCGGCAGGTATCGCGCAGCGCGGCGGCCGCGAGCTGTCTCCGGAGTGGGGCGAGCTGCCGTGGCGGATCTATGCAGATCCTTCTGGCAACGAGTTCTGCGTGCTTCCGGCCAGGTCGTGAGCGGCAGTCCGTCTCAGAAGCCGAGGCGGCGCAGCTGCTTGGGGTCGCGCTGCCAGTCCTTCGCGATCTTGACGTGCAGGTCGAGGTAGACCGGGGTGCCGAGCATCGCCTGGATCTGATGTCGGGCGGCCGTGCCCACCTCCCGCAGGCGGGCCCCCTTGTGCCCGATCACGATGCCCTTCTGCGAGGAGCGCTCCACGAACATGTTGGCGTGGATCACCAGCAGCGGCTTGTCCTCGGGTCGCCCTTCCTTGAGGCCCATCTCCTCCACGACCACGGCGATGGAGTGCGGCAGCTCGTCGCGCACGCCCTCCAGTGCCGCCTCGCGGATCAGCTCGGCGACGATCGCCTCCTCGGGTGAGTCGGAGAGGTCACCGTCGGGGTAGAGCGGCGGCCCTTCCGGGAGCATCCCGATGAGCAGCTCCTCGAGCAGCGTCACCTGGTCGCCGGCGACCGCCGAGACCGGGACGATCTCGGCCCACTCCGTGCCGGTCTCCTCCCCCAGAGCCTGGATGTCGAGCAGGTGCCGGCCGATCTGGTCGGGGGTGGCCAGGTCCGTCTTGGTGGCGATCGCGACCTTCGTGGTACGCCGCACCTTGGCCAGCTCGTTGACGATGAACCGGTCGCCGGGACCGATCTTCTCGTTGGCGGGGAAGCACACCCCCACCACGTCCACCTCGGACCAGGTGCTCGTGACGAGGTCGTTGAGTCGCTCGCCCAACAGGGTTCGCGGACGGTGCAGGCCCGGGGTGTCGACCAGGATCAGCTGGGCGTCCGGGCGGTGGACGATACCGCGGACCACCGTCCGGGTGGTCTGCGGCTTGGAGCTGGTGATGACCACCTTGGTGCCGACCAGGGCGTTGGTCAGCGTCGACTTGCCCGCGTTTGGCCGGCCCACGAAGCAGGCGAACCCGGAGCGATGCGCGTTCGTGCCCTCGGTGGTCACGACCCGTCCCTCGCCGCGTCGTAATCGACCCAGATCTCTTCGTCGGAGCGCCCCATCGCCTTGCCCTTCGCATAGATCGGACCTGGGTCCAACTGCCGGGCCTGACGGCCCCGACTGCCGCTCCAGTAGCCCATGACGTCGTAGTGACGAGTGTCCCAGCCCAGGTCGTGCCGCGCGTGCCGTCGGATCTCCCGCATCTGGGCGGACTCCCCCGCCATCCAGAAGTAGCCCGGTCCTTCGGGCCACGGGTGATCGCGGACGATGTCGGCGAGCCGGCTGTCACCTGGTGGCGAGTCGTGCCAGGTGACCGCGTCGGCTGCCGGCCCGAAGTAGTCCGGCATCGGCCCGTCCGGGACCTCGGCATGCACCTGCACCGGCAGGTCGGTCAGCGTCTCTGTGATCCTGGCCAGCGCCGGCAGCGCGGTGAGGTCGCCGGCGAGCACGAGCCAGCGGGCGTCGTGTGGGAGATCGAAGGAGCCCTTGGGTGCAGAGAGGCCGACTCGGGCGCCCACGCACTCGGTCTGCGCCCACTCCGTGACGAGCCCCGCTTCGTGGACCACGACGTCGACGGTGAGGACTTCGTCGACCAGGGAACGCACGGTGTAGTAGCGGGTCTGGAACTGGCCGGGCACGGTCAGTGCCACCCACTCGTCCGGCACGCCGGTCGACACCAGCTCGACGGGCACCTCGAGACGCAGCCGCACCAGGTGGGCACCGAGCACGGTGCGGTCGAGCACCAGCGCCTGGAAAGGGGTTCGGGAGGTCATCCGGGGCAGGCTATCTGCTTCCTGCCAGGGCCTGTGTCACCGCGATCATCACCAGGAGTCCGATGACGGCGACGAACGGTCGCCACCTAGCCACGATCGGTGACCACCAGCGCCCCACTCGCGTCGGGTGCGGCGGCCAGGGTGGCGATGTGCATGCGTCGTTGCGGGCACCCCGCTGTGGTCTTCAGGCACGCGTTGTTGCTGGGGTAGCCGGTGTTGCCGTAGTCCCACGCGGCGTAGACCAGCCGAAGGCGTCGTGCTGTGTCGAGGAAGGCCGAGGCCCCACCCGGGCCGGAGACCCGTTCGCCCGTGGCGAGCAGCGGCTCGGTCGAGGCCCGCGTGCACGGACCCATCGGGGTCTCGCAGATGGCATAGCCGGTGGCGTAGGTGTCGTTGGCGTACGAGGCTGCCGAGTAGAAGAGGTAGTAGCGCCCCGCGTAGCTGACCATCGACGGGTTCTCGATGAGTCGGCCCTCCCAGGGCTCCTGGGTGGTGAGCAGGTGGCTGGTGGCGTAGAGCCGGGTTCCGGTGGCGGAGACCCGTGAGATGAACAGCTGGCTCGGATGCGTCGAGGTCTGCTCGCTCTTCCAGAGCAGGTACCGCCCGCCATCGGGCGCTGTGAAGAACTCCGGGTCGATCGCGCCCCGGTTCGCCGGACAGATGAACGGCCGCGCGGTCCGGTCGACGAATCCCCGGTGCGGTTTCTTCGAGGTGGAGATCGAGATGCACATCTTGCGCGGACCGGGTCCGCGGACGGGCGTGGCATAGGCGTGGACGAACCTCTTGCCGAAGCGCGCCACGGTGGGGGCCCAGGTGGTGGCGAACCGGCGCTTGCCGATCTTGCGTGACTGCGCCCAGCGTGCAGGCTTCTTGAGACCGTCACCCACTGCTCGCCACGTGACCAGGTCGTTGCTGGCCAGGATCGGCATGTTCATCGAGGCGATCGTGGTCCCGTAGGCGTACCAGGTCCGGCCGTGTCGGAGCACCGAGGGGTCCGGGAAGTCGCCGCGGTAGAAGCGCTTGGCCGCGAACCGGTCGCTACCGATGGGCTTGGCGCGGGCGAACCGGTGCGAGCCCTCTGACCCGTCGGAGCCCGCGGAAGCACTTCCGACCGGGCCGAGACTGACCAGCAGGGCCGCAAGGCCGGTCAGGCACACGACGAGGGCGCGCAGGCGTACTGGTGGCATGCAGGGCTCCCGGAGGTTCGGCGGCGTGCCTCACTATCTCCCCAAACCCCTGACCGCGCACGACGAACGGCGCAATCGAGTCGGATCGCCCGGCCGCCGGTCCAGCTCGGTCAGGAGAGCCACTCCGGGCGCAGCGGGAAGCCGCTGGTGCCGTCGTCCTCCGTGCGGCCACACAGCACCTGGTGCAGCTGGATCTCGTTGCGCTCGAAGCCCATCCGCGACCCGGCCATGTACAGACCCCACACTCGGGCTGTGCCCTCGCCCACCTCGGCGACGCACTCGTCCCAGTTGCGGCGCAGGTTGTCGCACCAGCCACCCAGGGTCAGTGCGTAGTGCATCCGCAGGTTCTCCTCGTGGTGCACCTCGAGTCCGGCGTCCTGCGCCTCGAGGATGATCTTGCCCGACCCGATCAGCTCCCCGTCGGGAAAGACGTAGCGGTCGATGAAGGCACCGGTCTGCGTCGACTTGTTGTCCGGCCTGGTGATGCAGTGGTTCAGCAGGCGGCCACCGGGCACGAGCTTGCTTCGCAGCAGGCCGAAGTAGGCGGGGTACTGGTCCACGCCGATGTGCTCGGTCAGACCGATCGAGCTGATCGCGTCGAAACCTGTCTCCGGGACCTCCCGGTAGTCCAGGTGGCGCACCTCGACGAGATGGTCGAGGCCCTCGGCACGGTTCTTCTCCTGTGCCCACTCGGCCTGTTCCCGGGACAGGGTGACGCCGATGCCGCGGACGCCGTACTCCCGGGCGGCGTGCCGCACCATCCCGCCCCAGCCGCACCCCACGTCGAGAAGTCGTTGCCCGGGCTGGAGCGCGAGCTTGCGCGCCACGAGGTCGTACTTCGCGAACTGCGCCTCCTCCAACGTCTCCGAACCGGTCGCGTAGAGGGCGCAGGTGTAGGTCATCGACGGTCCGAGCACCAGCTCGTAGAACCGGTTGGAGACGTCGTAGTGGTGCTGGATCACCCTGCCGTCACGCTCCGGGCTGTGCCGGAAACCCTCCACCAGCCGACGCCAGCGCGGCAGGTGCTCCTGGGGCGGCGGCGCCGGTGGCACCATCTGGCTGAGCCCGATCGAGCGCAGCAGGTTGACGACCTGGGCCGGTGCCGGACGACGGAAGCGCATCGCCCGAAGGAGCAGCAGCATGCCCTCGTAGGGATCACCGGGGTGGATGCCGACGAGGTCAAGATCGTCGGACACGTAGGCCCGGGCCATCCCGAGGTCACCGGGAGCCGTCACCAGGTAGGCCAGACCGCGCTCGTTCTTCAGGTGCAGGCCGACGGTCGCGTCCTCCGGTCCGTAGCTGCTGCCGTCGTAGGCGGTGAACCGGATCGGCGCGGGCCGGGCCAGCAGGGTCTCGAAGATCTCCGCGATGGTGAGCCGGGTGGTCACCGATCCGGCATCCTTGATCTGGGTCATCTGCGTCGCACCGCCTTGTCGTAAAGCTTGGTCAACCGGTCCTCGGGGTCGTAGCGCCGCTTCACCTCGGCGAGGTGCGGCCCGTTGTAGAGGGTCTCGAAGGTCTCAGCGTCGTAGAACGACTCCGAGTAGAGCGACTTGTGGCCGTCGAGCGCGGCGACCTTGGTCTCGATGGCCCGATTGAGCGGACCGTTGGGCGCATCATCACCGACGGCGACGGCTCCCCAGAAACCCACGTTGACGTAGGTGCGACCAGGCTCCAGGGGGTAGGTGGGCCAGGGGCGCTTCGCCCCGAGCCCGCTGTCGGCCCCGCCCGCGTCCCGGAGCCTCAACGGGCACAGCCACACCGGACGCATCCCGACGGTCTCGTCGAACCAGTCGAGGAACTCACCGAGCCGCTCGACCGGCACCTCGACGTCCTGGACCACGCGTTCGCGTCGGGGTCGCCCCGCGCGTCGGTCGAGCCGGTCCATCACGCCGAAGCGACGCTCCAGGCCGACCAACCGGTGGTAGGTGTCGGACCGGCGCAACCGCCGGGGCCACACCCGACGGACGACCGGGTGCTGCGCTCCGAACGCACGGGAGCACCAGAACCAGTCGGTGTCCCAGCGCCACAGGTAGTCGTGCATGGTGAGCAGATCGGTCCCCCGCTCCTGGACCGAGCGCCAGAACACCTGTTGTCCGGTGTAGTCGCTGGTCGGTCCGGACGCGCCCTCGACCCAGGACGCCAGGGACAGGTAGTACTCCCCCGGCGCGAACGCCGTCCCGTCCATCCCGTCGACGTGCTGCCCCTCCCACTGGCCCGTCGCGGTGATGGACGCGATGGCCTCGGCAAGCGCCCCGGTGTCGTCGAAGCGGACGTGGCGAAGTGCCACGTGGCTCGGGACGGCTTCGAGCTCGATCCGCAGCCTGGTGGCGTAGCCCAAAGAGCCGTAGGAGTTCGGGAAGGTCCGGAACAGCTGGGCGTGCTCGTTGGTCGGCGTGGCTGTCACCACCTCACCGGCCCCCGTGAACACGTCCATCTCCAGCACGGACTCGTGGGGCAGCCCGTTGCGGAACGACGTGGACTCGATGCCGAGACCGGTGACCGCGCCGCCGAGCGTGATCGTCCGCAGCTGTGGGACCACCAGCGGGATCAACCCGTGCGCCAGGGTGGCCTCGACGAGGTGCTCGTAGGTGCACATGCCCTGGACGTCGGCCGTGCGGGCAACCGGGTCGACCGCGAGGACACCGTCGAGGCCGGAGACGTCGAGGCCCGACACCGAGGCGTCACTGCGCGGGCGGAACAGGTTGGAGGTCTTTTTGGCCAACCGGACGGGGGCACCGGGCTCGAGGGCCGCGTAGGACGCCCGCAACCGACGCAGGGCCTCATCGTGCAGGTCCCGCTCCTCCGCCGTCCGAGTCACCAAAGCGCTCACCTCGATCGCTCGTTGAACCTCACTTTAGCCATCCGGAGCACCGAAACCACGCAGCCGGGCGGGCCGCGGGGTGGCTCAGGTGTGCGAGACGTCCTGGACCGCTCCCGCCCACGTCCCGCGGTGGACCGGGACCCCGGGGCCCGCGAAGTCACGCAACGCGTCCAGGTCGGTGTCCGCGACCGCACCGTCGGTCAGGACCACGACGGCCTCCACGCCCTTCGCTCCGCTGGCCACGGCCATCGAGATGGCCGCGCCGACGGCCGAGACCTGCAACGAGGGCAGGTCCACAGTGGCAGCGGCGTAGGTGCGGCCGTCGAGGTCGCGGAGCGCGGCCCCCTCGACGGCACCGACCCGTGCACGCGTAGCCCGCGCCAGCACGACGAGCTTGTTGTCCTCAGGGGGAAGCGAAGTCACGCCGGTGAGTCTAGGTGTCGGCCCCGAGCCGGTGCCCGCCGAACGGGGTCGAGCGCCGATCGGCAGCGGAGCAGTGGCCGTGGACCAATCCACGCCCTACGGTGGAGAGGTGAGCGAGGTCTCCGATGTCGTCGATCCGCACTGCCCCACCTGCGAGCAGCCACTGAGGCACGGTGGTCATCTGTCTCCCGAGAACGCGGCGTTCCTGACCGCCTCCGGGAACGCGGGGATCACCTTCGAGACCCAGGGCAGGTGCGAGAACGAGGCCTGCCCCGACTTCGGACGCGAGTTCGCGCCGGGTGAGTGGCTGCGCCCCGACGACGATGGGGGCTGAGGCCCGGACCGACCGACTCAGTGGCTCGCGCGGCGCGAACCCGACCGCTCGTGCTCGCCGATCGCGTTGGGCGGGGCCGGCCAGGACTCCGGTCGCGTCACCGGCGTGATCAACACAGTGCCGACGCGGTTGCGTCTCCCCTTGGCCTCCTCGGCCATGAACAGCAGGCCCGCGACCTCCACCGTCGAGCCCGGGATCGGGACCTTGCCCAGGTACTTGGCCATCAGCCCGCCGACCGAGTCCACCTCGTCGTCGTCGATGTCCACGCCGAGGATCTCGTCGAGATCGTCCACGGGGAACCTCGCAGGCACACGGCGCGACCCGTCCGCGAGCTCTTCGACCGCCTCCTCCTCGTTGTCGAACTCGTCGGCGATCTCACCGACGATCTCCTCGAGGATGTCCTCGATCGTGACGATGCCGGCGGTGCCGCCGTACTCGTCCACGACCACGGCGATGTGGCGACGCTCGGCCTGCATCTCGCGCAGCAGGTCGTCGACCGGTTTGGAGTCCGGGACGTGGAAGACCGGCCGCATCATCGAGTCGACGTGCTCCGTCGTCTGGGCGGCCTGCCGGTCGAAGACACGCTTGCTGACGTCCTTGAGGTAGATGAACCCCACGATGTCGTCGAGGTCCTCACCCACCACGGGGATCCGCGAGAAGCCGCTGCGCAGGAACAGGGACATGGCTTGGCGCAGGGTCTTGGAGCGCTCGATGTAGACGACGTCGGTGCGCGGGACCATCACCTCGCGCACCCAGGTGTCCCCGAGCTCGAAGACGGAGTGGATCATCTTGCTCTCGCCGGACTCGATGACGCTCGAGGCCTCGGCCAGGTCGACCATCTCGCGCAGCTCCGCCTCGGAGCCGAAGGGGCCCTCGGAGAAGCCCCTACCGGGCGTCAACGCGTTGCCGATCATGATCAGCAGGCGCGGGATCGGCCCCAGCACGCGGGCGAGCCCGACCACCACCCCCGCCGTCGCGAGCGAGATCGACTCGCTGTGCTGCCGGCCCAGCGTGCGTGGCCCCACCCCGACCACCACGAAGAGCACCAGGAACATCGTCCCGATGGCCACCAGCACCGAGGACCAACGGCCGGGACCCAGCAGGTCCAGCACGGCAGCCGTGGCCAGGACGACCGCGGCGGTCTCGGTCATCAGGCGCAGCACGAGCAGCGCGTTCAGCCGGGGTGCCGAGTCATCGAGGAGCCGCAGCAGCGCCGTTGCTCCCGACCGCTGCTCGTGGGCAAGTTCCAGGGCCCGGGCCCGTGAGAACGACGAGAGCGCCGCCTCGACGCTGGTGAGGATGCCGGCCAGCGCCACCAGGGCCACGATCAACAAGATCAGGCCCGGACTGTCTCCGCTCATGACTGGGCTCAGCCCTCTTCGGTCTGTGGTCGGTCGGCCTCGGCGGCCAACCACTCGGCGAGCAACGTGGCCTGCAGCCCGAACATCTCCTGGTGCTCCTCCGGCTCGGCGTGGTCGTAGCCGAGCAGGTGCAGGACGCCGTGCACGGTGAGCAGATCGAGCTCCTCGGTCACGGAGTGACCGGCCGTCCGCGCCTGCTGCTGGGCAACCGCCGGGCACAGCACGAGATCACCCAGCACCCCTTCCTCGGGCTCCTCGTTGACCATGCCGGGCCGCAGCTCGTCCATCGGGAAGGCCAGGACGTCGGTGGGGCCCTCCTTCTCCATCCACTTCTCGTTGAGCTCGGCGATGGTGTCCTCGTCGACTGCGGTGACGCACAGCTCCGCGAGCGGGTGCACGCGCATCCGGTCCATCACGAACCGGGAGAGTCGCTGGGTACGGAGCTCGTCGAAGCTCACGCCGGACTCGTTCTGGATCTCGATGCTCATCGGCGGTGGTCCCGGTCGAGCCCGGCGTCGCGACGAGCGTCGAACTCGTCGTAGGCCGCCACGATCTTGCCGACGAGCCGGTGCCGCACCACGTCGTGGGACGTCAGTCGGTTGAACGAGACATCCTCGATGCCCTCGAGGATCCCCTCGACCACACGCAGACCGCTCTTCACACCAGAGGGCAGGTCGACCTGCGTGACGTCGCCGGTGACCACGATCCGGGAGCCGAAGCCCAACCGGGTCAGGAACATCTTCATCTGCTCGGGAGAGGTGTTCTGGGCCTCGTCGAGGATGATGAACGCATCGTTGAGCGTGCGGCCGCGCATGTAGGCCAGGGGCGCGACCTCGATCGTGCCCGCTGCCAGGAGCTTGGGGATGGTCTCGGGGTCGAGCATGTCGTGCAGCGCGTCGTACAGGGGCCGCAGATAAGGGTCGATCTTCTCGCTGAGCGTGCCCGGCAGGAACCCGAGTCGCTCGCCGGCCTCGACCGCAGGACGCGTCAGGATGATCCGGTTGCACTTCTTCGCCTGCAGCGCCTGCACTGCCTTGGCCATGGCCAGGTAGGTCTTGCCGGTGCCCGCCGGTCCGATGCCGAAGACCACCGTGTGCTTGTCGATCGCGTCGACGTAGCGCTTCTGGTTCAGGGTCTTGGGTCGGATCGTGCGCCCGCGGTTGGACAGGATGTTCAGCGAGAGCACGTCGGCCGGGCGCTCGCTGGTCTCCGCGCGGAGCATCGTGATCACGCGCTCGACGGTCTCCGGGGTCACACCCTGACCGGTGCGGATGATCGTGACCACCTCGTCGAGGGCACGCTCGGCGAGAGCGACCTCCGCGGGCTCACCGCGCAGGGTGATCTGGTTGCCGCGCACGTGGATGTCGGCCGCGAAGGACTTCTCCATCAGGTTCAGGTGCTCGTCCCCTGGCCCGAGGAGCGAGACCATGTTGATGCTGTTGGGCACGACGACGACGTGCTGGGTCCCGGGATCGCGATCGGTGCTCGCCTTGCTCGTCTCAGTCATGAACGCCCCGTTTCGGGGCTGCCCTTCTCTCGGCTGGTGTGGGACCCAATCCTACGGGAGTCGACCCCGCCCGCCCACTTCGTCGTCGGTGGCCGGGTTCGGTGGCCGGGTCGGGCGGTCTGGGCGGCACACCCTCAGGGGCGCGTGACGAGCAGGATCGCCAGACACATCTCGTCGGTGCTTCCCTCGGCCCACACGACGTACTTGTCGGGCTGACCCTCGAACGCCGGAAGGCGGTCACGCAGCGACTGGTCGTGCCGGCAGGTGACCTTGAGCTTGTCGCCTGGTTCGAGCCGTTGGGGTTTGATCGGCTTGCTGCCCTGGTCGTCGAAGTCCCAGACCGGGACCTCGAGCAGCGTGCGCGCTCCGGGCGCGCCGGCGTTGACCTCGACCTTGATGGACTTGCCGAGCAGGTGCATGTGGCCCGCGACGCCGCGAACGGTCTCCGGCTGGAGGATCTCGCGGCTGCAGGACTGCACCGGCCCTGCCTTGATCTCCCCGCACAGGAAGTGCAGCAGGTCGGCAGTGGACCCCGGCCCGTGCCCGAAACGCTTCTTGACGTCCTCCAGGGCGGCGGCGCGTTCGCAGAGCTCACCTTGTGAGTGCGCAGGACGGCAGGGCAGCTCGACGGGCGCGGGGAGGAGTCGGGTCTCCAGGGGCGTGATCTCGTCGGAGGCGCGCGCCAGACGGAGCTCGGTGGCGCTGCGGTCGGGCCCTTCGCCGTTGAGCAGGTTGTAGTGCACCTGCATCACCACGCGGGACCCCTTGCCCAGCTGCACGCCGAACCCCTGGGAGTAGAGCTGCTCGCTACCGCCCGGGGCCCACGCGCCCAGCCACGGCGCAGCATCGATCTGCGCGTTGCTGCCGAGACCGGTGTTCCCGAAGCACGTCCACCCCTCACCGGGCGTCGCGGCGTCCTTCTGCTCGGCCTCGGCGACCAGGTTTGCCGGGACCTGGAACAGGATCACGTGGTGCACGACGTCGGGGTTGTCCGGGAGCACGTTGAAACCGGTGATGAACTGGTCGCTCTTGACCTTCGGGTCCAGCAGGAAGCAACGGTAGTCGTCAGTTCCTGCACCCGTCGGTGCCGACGGGGTGTACTCCTCGGGCATCGCGACCGTGACCCGCCGTTCCCCCGCCCGCAGTGGCTTGCGACGCGCCGGCGCGGTCTGCTTGGTGTGCCCCTCGGGGTGCGGCGAAGTGGTGGCCGTCTTGGTGTCACCGGCACCTGGCTGCTCCGTCGACTCGGAGGTCCCGGACCCGGAGGTCCCGCAGGCAGACAGGACCATCGTCAGCCCGACCAGCAGCACGGACGACGTACGCCAGGCGCTGGACCGGAGCCGACGCGCGGTCATCCGGGCGGCCAGGTCATCGACCGGCCCCCGAGGACGTGCATGTGGGCGTGGAGCACCGTCTGGTGCGCGGCCGGACCGGTGTTGAACACGAGGCGGTAACCCTCGCCCAGGCCTTCGCTCTGCGCGACCGCCCGAGCTGCGTCGAAGAGACGAGCTGCCGTCTCCGGCTCGGCCGCGGCCAGGGCGGCAGCATCGGCGTGGTGGGTGCGCGGGATCACCAGGACGTGGGTGGGCGCCTGTGGGTCGAGATCGCGGAAGGCCAGCGTCGTCTCGGACTCGTGGACCACGTCGGCCTCGATGGCTCCACTGGCGATCTTGCAGAACAAGCAGTCGTCCTTCGCGCTCATGTGGCCAGCATGCCCGATGCGTGCACACGGCGTGTAAACCACCGAGGTGGGGTGCGCGTCCAACTAACGTGACCAGAGTCCTGACCCAACCGCGGAGCAGCCACCACCCCGAGGGGGTGCCCATCGATCCCGACAGCGAGGTCGAGGCCGCCCTCGAGGCGCTCTACGACGAGCACTACCTGCGGCTGGTGCGCCTCGCGGTGCTGCTCGTCGGCGACACCGGCCGGGCCGAGGAGGTCGTCCAGGACACCTTCGTGGCCGTCTACCAGCGGATGCGCGCGCTGGGCAGGCCCGACTTCGCCGAGAACACCGGGGCCTACCTGCGTCAGGCCGTCGTCAATCGGTCTCGCTCGGTGCTGCGACACCTGCGGGTGGTGTCACAGCACCCCAGCGAGGCGCCAAGCAACGTCCCCGGCGCCGACCAGACCCTCCTCGACGTGCGGCGCAGAAGGTCCGTGATCGACGCCCTCGCCAGGTTGCCCCGACGGCAGCGCGAGGTCCTGGTGCTGCGTTACTACCTCGACCTGTCCGAACGTGAGATCGCCGAGACGTTGGGGATCAGCGCCGGCGCCGTGAAGAGCCACGCCTCACGCGGGGCAGCCGCCCTGCGTCAGAACCTGTCCCCACTGCACGAGGAGAGCTGATGACCAGTCCCACCCCGAACTCCGACCTGCACGGCCTGTTCCACGAGGCCGTGGCGGACGTGCACGCCGAGAACGGTCCGGACCAGATCCGCGCGCGCGCGGCGCGGCGTACATCCCCCGGACGCTGGTTGCCGCTCACACTCGCCGCCGCCGTCGCCACCGTGATGGTCATCGGCGGTGCCGCCTGGCTGGCGGGACGCCAGCCCGACACACCAGCAGCGGGACCGGGCGGCCCGGTCCAGGAGCCGACCAGCCAGACCTCGGCCGAGCCCGGCCGGACCGCGCAGGTCCTCGTCTACTACCTCGGCGCGACCGCGGCAGGGCCGAGGCTGTTCAGCGAGACCCACACGATCGAGGACACCACGGACACCGACGCGCAGGTCGCGGTGCAGGAGGCCCTCGGCGGAGCACCGGCAGACGCCGACTATCAGAACCACTTCCGGGAGCTGGGGGTGACGGCGAGGGTGGTGCAGGATCAGGGCGGGCCCCTGACCGTCGACTTCTCCGAGCCCGTGCCCCGGCCGGACGGCATGGATGACGACACGGCCTCGATGGCGCTGCAGTCGCTCGTGTGGACGGCCGGCGCGGCGGTGTCGGGCAGCCCGGCGGTTCAGTTCACCGTGGACGGCTCCCCCGCACGCGACCAGGTGCTCGGTCTCGACCTCGGCGTCGACGGTCCAGGCAACCCGGTGGAGCGTCTGCCCGCCGACAACGCCTTGGCGACCGTGTCCATCGCCACCCCCGCCGAGGGTGCCACGGTGCCCACCGAGTTCGAGGTCACCGGCCAGGCAGCCACGTTCGAGGCCAACGTGGTGTGGGAGCTCAAGCAGGGCGACGACGTCGTCCGCGAGGGCTTCACCACCGCAAGCGAGTGCTGCACCCTCGCGCCGTACTCGTTCACGGTCTCGGCGCCCCCGGGCAAGTACACGCTGCACGTCCACGACACCGACATGTCCGACGGCGAAGGCGTCGGCACCAGCGAGGACACCAAGAACATCACCGTGCAGTAGCCCGAGCGTCGAGTCAGGCCCACCGCGAGGTGCGCGCGAGCAGGGCGGCGACCGCGGCGACGCCCGCGGTGGAGGTGCGCAGCACCGACTCCCCCATGCGTACGACGTGGGCTCCGGCGTCCGCGAAGGCGGCCAGCTCACCGTCGGTGATCCCACCCTCCGGGCCGACCACGACGAGGATCGACGCGTCATCGCTGACCGGTAGCGCAGCCATCGGTGCCGATGCCGCTTCGTGCAGGACCACGGCGAGCCCAGCCTCCGCGACGAGGGCCGCGACCTGAGCGGTGTCCGCCATCTCGGTGACCTCGGGGAACCACGACCGCCGAGACTGCTTGCCCGCCTCCCGCGCGGTTGCGCGCCAGCGTGCCAGCGACTTCACCGCCCGCTCGCCCCGCCACGTGCCGACGCAGCGCGCCGCAGCCCACGGCACGATGCGGTCCGCGCCGATCTCGGTGAGGACCTCGACGGCCAGCTCCGCGCGCTCACCCTTCGGGATCGCCTGGACGACCGTCACGCGCGGACGCGGCGCCGGAGCGGTCGTCACCCCCGCCACGTCGGCGCTGAGGCTGGTCTTCGTGGTCGCGGTGACGGTGCAGGTCACGGAGGTCCCGGCGCCGTCGACCAGCACGACCTGCTCGCCCACGCGGATACGGCGTACCACCACCGCGTGCCTTGCCTCGTCGCCGTCGACCAGGACGCTGTCCCCCACGCTCACCCCGGCGACGGGCCCGAGGAAGACCGGCAGGGTCACCGGGGGTTGAAGGCGTCCTTGAGCCGCCCGAACACCGACTTCTGCGGCGACTGGATGTGGCCGTCCGGCGACTCCTCGTGCCGCAGCTGCGCGAGCTCACGCAGGAGCTCCTGCTGCCTGTCGTCCAGGCGACCCGGGGTCTCGACCTCGACCGTGACGATCAGGTCACCGCGCACCTGGGAGCGCAGGTGCGGGATGCCGCGGCCGCGGATGGTCTGCTCGGTGCCCGACTGCGTGCCGGGGCGGATCTCCAGCTCGACCCACAGGTCCATGTCGGAGTCGGCCTCGGCGATGTCGGCCTCGAGCAAGGGCATCTTGATCGAGGTGCCGAGCGCTGCCGCAGTCATCGGCACCGTGACCTGGCAACGCAGGTCGTAGCCGTCGCGGTGGAAGACGTCGTGGGGCGCCACGTGGATCTCGACGTAGAGGTCCCCGGCCGGCCCACCTCCGGGACCCACCTCGCCCTGCTGCGCAAGCTGCACCCGGGTGCCGGTGTCCACACCGGGCGGGATCTTGACCGTGATCGAGCGGCGCGATCGCACCCGGCCGTCCCCGGAGCACTCGCGGCAGGGGTCGGGGATGATCTCGCCGTACCCCCGGCATGCGGCGCACGGCCGCACGGTGCGGATCTCGCCGAGGAACGACCGCTGCACCTGCTGGACCTCGCCCCGTCCGTGACAGGTCTCGCAGGTCACCGGCTGGGCACCGGCGGCCGCCCCGCTGCCATGACAGATCGTGCACAAGACGGCGGTGTCGACCTTGAGCTCGCGGGTGACCCCGAAGGCCGCCTCGGCCAGCTCGATCTCCAGTCGGACGAGGGCGTCCTGGCCGCGACGCGTGCGCGGTCGGGGGCCGCGACCGCCGCCCTGTCCGCCGGGTTGGCCGCCGAAGAACGCGTCCATGATGTCGGTGAAGGAGAAACCCGCGCCCTGGCCGGCGCCACCGCGCCCGAAGGGGTCGCCGCCGAGGTCGTACATCCGGCGCTTCTCGGGGTCGGAGAGCACCTCGTAGGCCGCGGAGACCTCCTTGAACCGCTCCTGGGTCGCGGGGTCCGGGTTCACATCGGGGTGCAGCTGGCGGGCAAGGCGGCGATAGGCCTTCTTGACCTCGTCAGCCCCGGCGTCCCGGGAAACGCCGAGAATCTCGTAGGGGTCCTGGCTCACGTGTCGTCTTTCGGCTGTAGGTCAGTCTGGGCAGTTTCTGGGCAGTTCTTGGGACGGCGCGAGTCACGCCTGGTCGAGAATGGTGGAGACGTAGCGCGCAACGGCACGGACGGCGGCGATCGACCCCGGATAGTCCATGCGCGTGGGCCCAACGATGCCAAGCGACCCCACAGCCTCGTCACCCGGCCCGTAGCCGGTGGCGATGACCGAGGTCGTGGCGAGCTCCTGGTAGGGCCCCTCGTGGCCGATCCGCACGGTGATCGAGTCCGAGGAGGTCGCCTCCCCCAGCAGCTTGAGGAGCACGACATGCTCCTCGAGCGCCTCGAGCATCGGCTTGATCGACTGGTCGAAGCTGTCACCGAAGCGGGCCAGGTTGGCAGTGCCGCCGACGACGACACGCTCGTCGTTGCGTTCGTTGGACATCGCCTCGACCAGGGCAGCGGCGATGACCGCCACCTGGGTGCGGTCCTCGGGACGGACCTCCTGGGCCAGCGCACCCAACGAGGCGGCAGCAACGGTGATCCGCTCCCCCACTGCCGCCCGGTTGATCCAGCTGCGCAGATCAGCCAGCGCCGTCTCGCCGAGCCCGCCGGGCAGCTCGATGATCCGCTGCTCCACCCGACCGGTGGAGAGGATCAGCACCAGCAGCAGCCGGCTCTCACCGAGCGGGACGATCTCGATGTGTCGCACCGTGGACCGTGCCAGAAGGGGGTACTGCACGATCGCGACCTGCTGGGTGAGCTGGGCCAGCAGCCGGACCGAACGCTGCACCATGTCGTCGAGGTCGTGCGCGCCCTCGAGGAACGTGGAGATGGCACGCTTCTCCGCTGCCGTCATCGGCTTGATCTGGGTGAGCCGGTCGACGAAGAAGCGGTAGCCCTTGTCGGTGGGGATGCGCCCGGCGCTCGTGTGCGGCTGGGCGATCAGCCCCTCCTCCTCGAGGGCGGCCATGTCGTTGCGCACGGTCGCCGGCGAGACGCCGAGCTGGTGGCGCTCCACCAGCGCCTTGCTCCCGACGGGCTCGCGCGTCGCGACGTAGTCCTCGACGATCGCTCGCAGCACAGCGAGCCTGCGCTCCTCCTGCATCTCGCCTCCTTGCTGATCGTCAGACGCTCTGGCACTCGCTGGTCCGGAGTGCCAATGCTACTAGGCGCCGTAGGCTCACGCTCGTGTCCGGGTTCTCCGAGGTCGGCGACCGCGTCTGGGTCGCGCGCTACGAATGGTTCGACGTCAACGTGACCCTGGTCGAGGGCGCCGCCGGCTTGCTGGTCGTGGACACCCACGCATCGAGCGCGGCCGCCCGCGAGGTGATCAGCGACATCCGAGCACTCTCGGCCCGCCCGGTCGTCGGCGTCGTGAACACCCACGACCACTTCGACCACGTCTTCGGGAACCACGCGTTCCGAGCGGAGCTCGGCCCGGTGCCGATCACCGCCCACGAGAGCGCTGCCGCAACGACGCTCGCGCACGGGGAAGCGGCCAAGCAGCGTCTCACCGAACGACGGGACCCACGAGCGGCCGAAGTCGCGGACACACCACTGCTCGTCGCCGACCACACGTTCTCCTCGGTGACCTCGATCGACCTGGGAGACCGTGCCGTGGAGCTGTTGCACCCCGGACGTGGGCACACGGCCGGGGACCTCGTCGTGCGCATCGACGACGCGGATGTGCTGGTGGCCGGAGACCTGGTCGAGGAGTCGGGTGCCCCGTCGTACGGCGACGACTGCTTCCCCATGGAGTGGCCCTCGTCGCTCGACCTGGCGCTGAACCTCGTCGGGCCACGGACAGTGGTCGTGCCGGGTCACGGCTCCGTCGTCGACCGCGACTTCGTGCAGGAGCAGCGTGCGGCCATCGGCGTGGTCGCCGAGACCATCCGCGACCTGGCGGGGCGGGGAGTGCCCCTGAGTGAAGCGCTCGGCGCGGCCTCCTGGCCCTACCCGAGCGAGCTGCTGTCCGACGCCGTACGCCGCGGCTACGAGCAGCTCCCCCGCGACGGCAGGCGCCTCCCGCTGATCTGAGCGGTCACCGACCTCTCACGGCGCGACCAGCAGGCAAGGACGGCCCGTCAGGGGCAGCTGGGGCTAGGTGCGGTGTGCGTGTCCCGACCTGGCCCGACCACCGAAGCACCCGCGGGCGAAGACGAACCAGATGACCACCGCGACCAGCAGGAGTGGCAACACCTTCAAGATCACCGTTGCGGCCAGCAGCACCAGCACGACCGCCACCAGCGCAGCGGGTGGGCCCTGGCGGGGGCCGCGGCCGACGTCGGGCACTTTCGCACGCGGAGTGCCCTGCACGCCGCCCGGCAGGTCCACGAACAGCGGCGCGAGGTCGCCACGCGTCTTGGCCGACCAGACCGCGTCGCATCGCTCGTCGTACTCGTCCTTGTCCAGGCGGCCCAGCGCGTAGTGCTCGCCGAGCTGGTGCACAGCCGCTTCCCTGTCGACGTCACCGATCCGCTGCTCGTCCATCACTCCTCCTCACCCGTGTCGTCGCGATTGTCCTCCGGCCCGTCGGCGAGCAACCCGTAGAGCCGCCTCCGGGTGTCGGCCAGGATCAGCAGAGCCTTGTCCCGCTGGTCGGGAGTGCCCGACTTCGCGATCTGCACGATCGCACCGACGGTCTGTCCGATCACCTGCTTGAAGTTGATCGCCTCGTCGTCCTCCTCGTGCTCCTCGAACGGGGCCCACACGGCCGACATCTCGGCGGCGTGGTCCTCGACGTACGTCATCCCGTCGGCCGTCAGCCGGACCGCCTTGCGCCCGGTCGGCGCGTCCTCGACCAGACCCTCGTCCTGGAGCTGCGCGATCGTCGGGTAGATCGATCCTGGGCTGGGCTTCCACAGGCCGTTGCTGCGTTCGGCGATCTGCTGGATCACCTGGTACCCGTTGATGGGCTCCGGAGCGGTGTGCAGCACCTCCAGGATGGCCGAGCGCACGTCGCCGCGCCGTGCGCGTGGGCGCCGGGACCCGGCGCCCCCGGTGCCGGCGAACTCGGGGCCGAACATCTGGAGCACCCACGGCGGCGGTCCGCCGGAAGGCGGCCCCCAGCCACCGGCCCAGGCGCCGCCCCACGGTGAACCGCGTCGGCGGCCGCTGCGCGGGCGGCGGGAGGGATCGTAGTCATTCATCCACTCGGAGTGACCCATCGCACGACCTCCGTCTGATCGGCCGGCGAAAACCGGCGCCGCATCTCGATACGTTGACGATATATCGCGACCTTCGAACAGACAAGGGGGTTCCGGCTCGGCGGTGCGCCGTGACCCGGCCGCAGCGGGCACGTAGCGTCCTGCCGTGACTTCCCCACACGACCGCTACGGCTCCGACGTCCTCGCCACCGACTGGCGCGCGGTCAAGGGCCGCGCCGTGGAGATCGACGCCGATCTCGGTCTGGTCGTCGAGGAGGTGACCACCGACTGGGTCGGCGAGATCGTCCAGGTCGAGCGAGATCTCGGCACCCTGACCCTGGAGGACCGTCGCAACAAGCGGCGTACGTTCCCCCTCGGCCCGGGATTCGTGCTCGAGGGGCGCCCGGTGGTCCTGGTCGCCCCGACCCGCAAGGGGCCGGCCGCACCGACGCGCACAGCGTCCGGCTCGGTCGCCGTGCAGGGCGTGAAGGCACGCGTCGCACGAGCCAGCCGCATCTTCGTCGAGGGCAGGCACGACGCCGAGCTGGTCGAGAAGGTCTGGGGTGACGACCTCCGCATCGAGGGCGTGGTCGTGGAGTACCTCGACGGTGTAGACGACCTCGGTGAGAAGCTGCGCGACTTCGGGCCAGGACCGCAACGACGCGTCGGTGTGCTGGTCGACCACCTGGTGGCGGGCTCGAAGGAGAGCCGGATCGCCCAGTCCGTCGCGAAGTCACCGGTCGGCAAGCACGTGCTGATCGTGGGCCACCCGTTCATCGACATCTGGGCGGCGGTCAAGCCCGAGCGCCTGGGCAAGCAGGCGTGGCCGCAGATCCCGCGCAGCATCGAGTGGAAGAAGGGCGTCTGTCAGAGCTTCGGCTGGCCGCACCGCGAGCAGGCCGACATCGCCAGAGCCTGGAAGCACATCCTGGGCGGCGTGCGCGGGTTCCAGGACCTCGACCCCGCGCTGCTGGGCCGCGTGGAGGAGCTGATCGACTTCGTCACGGCCGCGGAGCACTGAGGCTCCCGCACGCTCAGTCAGCGGCCCCGGTCAGCGGTCCGGTCAGCGCTCCGGGTTGAGGTCGATGCGGGGTTGCACGTGACCCTCGACGTCGTCCTCGTCGGACTGCAGCGGGACTCGCCGGTGCCCCTCGACGTCGTCCTCGTCGGACTCCAGCGGGACTCGCCGGTGCCCCTCGACGTCCTCGTCCCCGGCCTGGAGCCGCAGGTGCCCCTCGACGTCCTCGTTCTCTGAGACCCCGTTGCCCTCAACGCTCATGACTGCCTCCGCTTCGACTGGTGGGCCCGAGCGGCCCGGTGAGTGACATCCTGCACCCAAGGACTGGTGCCCACCGTCACCTCGCTGACACAGCGCGCCTCATCCTGGCGACGGTACGGCGTTCTCACTCATCGCATGCAGCACCGCCTTGACCTGGAAAGGCGTCAGCCCGGGGTGCTTGCTACGCACCAGCGCCACCATGCCCGCGACGTGCGGGGCCGCGAAGCTGTTGCCGGTGGCGACGATGGACCCGTGTGCCGACCAGGCCACGTCCACGTCGATCCCCCGCGCCCCGAACTCCACCGGCGGGTTGGGGTTGTAGGCGAGCGCCAACGGGTCGTCGCCGGCTCGTGCGGCGACCGAGACGACCGAGGCGTACTGCGAGGGGTACGTCGGACCCGGGAGGTTGTTGGCCGCGCAGACCAGCACGGTCCCACCGAAGTACGCCTCGTCGGAGACCTCGTGCAGCGGGGCGAAGAGGGCGTCGCTCTTGCTCGACAACGACATGTTGGCAACGTCGAAGCCGTTGTCGACGACCCAGCCGAGGCCCGCGTGCAGGAGTGCACCACGCCCCTTGAGGTTGGCACCCAGCACCCGGACGCTCCAGATCGCCACGTCCGGGGCCATCGCCTTGATGATCGCGGCGCAAGCGGTTCCGTGGCCCACGAGATCCTCGTGCTCACCCTCGACAGCGACGTACTCACCGTCCGTGCCGGCCTCGAAGACCACCCCGCCGGCGATCCCGCCCACTCGTGGATGGCTGCCGTCCACACCGCTGTCGATCACCGCGAGCTTCACCCCGGCGCCGGTGGCGCCCGCGATCGCCCACTCGCGCACCGCTTCCCGGTCGCGACCGATCGGCAGTCCGACGACTCCGTCGATGTTGCCGCCGACGAACGCCCCCGACCACGCGGGCAGCGACGTCACCGGTCCTCCGCGGCCCGGTGGCGGCTCACGGCCTCGAGCAGCTCGGCCCCGAGCGCCGCGAGGGCGCTCTCCTCCGAGGCGCTACGACCCACGACCAGCGCCATGTGCGCGGCCAACGTGCCAAGGACCGTCAGGCTCCAGTCCGAGGCCTCGTCGATCCCCGCGTCGAGCACCGAGACCACGCCCAGCACCTCACCGCGCGGAGAGATCAGGGGGGCGGCCAGGATGCTGGTCGGCACGTAGTTGGTCGCCTCGGCCACGTCACGCGCGAACCGGGCGTCGGTCTGCACGTCCCGGACGGCGATCGGCTGACCCGACATCGCCGCCCAGCCGGCGATGCCACGGCCCACGGGGATGGAGACACCCACGATGTCGCCGGCGCCGGCACCGTCCGCCGCCACGAACTCCAGGGACGCCCCCTCCTCGTCGGCCAACGCGCACGAGCAGGCCGCCGCGTCGAAGAGTGACCGAATGGCCGCAACCGAGGTGTACAGGTCGTCGACAGCACTCACGTGGTCCCCCAAGGTCCTCGACCAGCGCCGATGTGTGGCTGGGACTCGCACTATAGGGGGCGCCCGTGGGCGATTTGCCTGCTTGACTGAGCGCCATGCACTGGAACCTGCTCGCCTCTCTGCCGGAGGAGGAGCGCCGGCAGCTGCTCTCCACCACGCGCAGGCGTTCGTTCGGGCGTGGCGAGGTGCTCGTCCACGAGGGTGACCCCGCCGACAGCCTGCACCTGGTCGCCGCCGGCCGCCTGGCGGTGCGCGTGTCCACCCCGCAGGGCGACACCGCGACGGTCAACGTGCTCTCGAGCGGCGACTACTTCGGGGAGGTGTCGCTGCTCGACGGCCGACCCTCGCGACGTACGGCGAGCGTGGTGGCTCTCGAGCCAGCGGAGACGCACAGCCTCAGCGCGGACGCCTTCCGGCAGCTGCGCGCTCGTCACCCCCGGGTGCAGGAGCTGGTGCTCTCGTTGATGGCGCGTCGCATCGAGGAGCTGTCGGAACGTCTGGTCGAGGCGATGTACAGCGACCTCGGAGTCCGGGTGCACCGCCGGCTGGTCGAGCTGGTCGCGATCTACGCCCAGGAGCCCGGTGCGGCCACGGTGACCATCCCGCTCACCCAGGACCACCTGGCCGAGCTCGTGGGAGCCGCACGTCCATCCGTCAACGCCGTGCTGCAGCGGCTGGTCGCGCAGCGCATCCTCGAGCTGGGCCGCGGGAGGATCACGGTCCTGGACCCCGACGCGCTCAGGGTCAAGGTGCCCTGATTCAGGGGACGAGGTCTCGCACGACCGCGTCGGCCAGCAGGCGACCGGTGCGAGAGAGCACGAGCCGCTCGCCGTGCACGACTCCCAGACCGGCGGTCACCACCGCGGCCAGCCGGGCCTCGTCGACCAGGTCGATCGGCAGCCCGTCGCGCAGCCTGACCTCGAGCAGCACCCGCTCCAGGTGCCGGTCGGCCGGGTCGAGCACCTCGCCGTCCTGGACCGGCGACTCGCCGGCGGCGACCCGGGCGGCGTACGCACTGGGATGCTTGACGTTCCACCAGCGCTCTCCGTCGACGTGCGAGTGGGCACCCGGCCCGACACCCCACCAGGACGCGCTGGTCCAGTAGAGCTCGTTGTGCCGGCAGCGGGCAGCCGCGTCGCGGGCCCAGTTGGAGACCTCGTACCACTCGAGCCCGGCGGCCGAGAACGCGTCGTCGGCCAGGGCGTACTTGTCCGCCAGATCGTCCTCGTCGGGAGCCGGGATGACACCGGTGCGCACCTGACGCGCCAGCCGCGTCCCGTCCTCGACGATGAGCGAGTACGCCGACACGTGGTCCGGCTCGCAGGAAAGTGCAGCCTCCAGCGAGGACTCCCAGTCGGCCACCGACTCCCCCGGGGTCCCGTAGATGAGGTCCAGGCTCACCTGCTCGAACCCGGCCTCGCGGGCCCACGTCACGGCCCGCGCCACGTTGGCGGGGTCGTGCGTCCGCTCCAGCACCCGCAGCACGTGCGGCACCGCCGACTGCATCCCGAAGGAGATCCGGTTGAACCCGGCGGCACGCAGTGCGGCGAGGCTCCCGGGGGTCACGCTGTCCGGGTTGGCCTCGGTGGTCACCTCCGCCTTCGGCACCAGTCCGAAGGCTGCGTCGATCGACCCCAGGATCGCAGCGAGGTCGGCCGCCGGCAGCAGGGTCGGGGTGCCACCTCCGAAGAACACGGTCGTGACCTCCGGCCGGTCCGGACCCAGCTGTCGGGCGGCGTACTCCACCTCCGCGACGGCGTGGCCGGCGTACGCGGCCTGCGAACCACCGCCGCCGAGCTCGGTGGCGGTGTAGGTGTTGAAGTCGCAGTAGCCACAGCGGACGGCGCAGAACGGGACGTGGACGTAGACCCCGAAGGGGACTCCTGCTGGGGCGACTGGCACAGGACCAGTCTCACACCCGGCTCCTCGGGCCCTGGAGGCACTCAGGCCCCTCCGGTTACGTTCGATCCGACCACTCTCCGAAGGGACATCGCATGACTGCACTCGCCAGGACCGGACGGGTCCTCCTCGCCGCCGTCATCACCGTCGGCCTCGCGGGCACCAGCGCCGGAGCCGCGTCCAGCAGGTACGCCGACAAGCCCGGGCGGGACCTGCCAGACAGGATCAGCCTCCCTGACGGGTTCGCGCCCGAAGGCATCGTCTCGCAGGGCTCCCGGGCCTACGTGGGCTCCCTCGCAGACGGGGACATCTACAAGGTCAGCCTCCGCTCCGGCAAGGGACGGGTCTTCAGCCAGGGCGACGGCACACCGTCGGTCGGGATGCGACTGGACCGCCAGGGTCGCCTGTGGGTCGCCGGTGGCAACAACGGCACCGACGCGGGCGGTGACGGCGACGCGAAGGTCGTCAGTGCACGCTCGGGGAAGGTGCTGGCCAAGCTCCCCCTCGGCGGCGAGTTCGTCAACGACGTCGTGGTGACCCGCAAGGCAGCGTGGTTCACCGACTCCCAGCGCGCCGTGCTCTACCGCGTCCCCCTGGGCCACCGCCACGGCAAGCATCGCGCGCACCGGGTCAAGACCCGGTTCAGCACGCTGGCCCTGGGCGGCGCGTGGGAGCAGGTGCCCGGCCAGTTCAACGCCAACGGCATCGCCACCACCCCCGACGGCAGGGCCCTGCTGGTGGTGAACTCGTTCCTCGGCAAGCTCTTCCGGGTCGACCCCCGGACCGGCCGGGCCACGGTCGTCGACCTGGGCGGCGCCTCGCTGGGCAGCGGGGACGGGATGCTGCGCGAGGGCCGCACGCTGTACGTCGTGCAGAACCGCGTCAACAAGGTCGCGGTGCTCAAGCTGAACCGCGCCGGCACCCGCGGGCGCCTGGCCAAGGAGCTCACCTCCCCGGCCTTCGACGTCCCGACAACGGTCGCGAGCTACCGCGGCAGCCTGTTCCTGCCCAACGCGCGCTTCGGTACGACTCCGACGCCGGACACGAAGTACTGGATCACCCGCGTCGCCAAGTAAGGCACAAGGCCGGCCCCAGCAGTGCTGGGGCCGGCCTCGAGGCGGGTGACTAGGCGTACATCTTGTCGATCAGCGCGGTGTAGTTGTCTTCCACGACGTTGCGCTTGACCTTCATCGAGGGGGTCAGCTCGCCCGACTCGACCGACAGGTCGTGGTCGAGCAGCTCGAACTTCTTGATGGTCTCCCAACGGTTCAGCTCGAGGTTGAGCTTGTCGACGTACTCGCTGACCATGGCGCGGGTCTTGGCGTCGGCGACGATCTCCTCGTAGGACTTGCCGCCCAGACCGTTGTCCTTCGCCCAGTCCGCGATCGCGTCCGGGTCGAGGGTCACGAGCGCGACGACGTAGTTGCGCTGGCTGCCGAAGACCATGAACTGGCTGGCGTAGGGGCAGACCGCCTTGAACTTGGCCTCGATCGCGGGCGGCGCGATGTACTTGCCGCCCGAGGTCTTGAAGAGCTCCTTGATGCGACCCGTGATCGTCAGGTAGCCCTCGGAGTCGAGGGCGCCCTTGTCGCCCGTGCGCAGCCAGCCGTCCTCGGTGAGCGTCGCGGCGGTCTCCTCGGGCAGGTTGTGGTAGCCGTCCATGACCCCCGGACCGGCGATCTGGATCTCGTCACCCTCACCCAGACGCACGCGGCTGCCGGGAACGACCGGTCCGACCGTGCCGAACTTGTAGTTCTCGGGGTGGTTGACGAACGAGCCCGCCGAGGTCTCGGTCAGGCCGTATCCCTCCAGGATCAGGATGCCGGCGGCGTGGAACCACTCGGCGATGTCGCGGTTCAGCGCAGCTGCGCCGGAGATGAAGAAGCGGACCCGGCCACCGAAGCGCGCGCGGATCTTGGAGAAGACGAGCTTGTCGAACAGCCCGTGCTGCAGCTTCAGGGGAAGCGGGATCGACTTGCCCTCCCGCTTCAGGGCGTCGACCTTGCGGCCCACCTCGAAGGCCTTGAGGAACAGCTTCTCCTTGGCACCGCCCTCTGCGGCCTGCATCGTCACGATCCGGGCGTGTGCCTTCTCGAAGATGCGCGGAGCAGCACCCATGAACGTCGGTTGCACGACGGCGAGGTTCTCGATGATCTTGTCGACCCGGCCGTCGACCGCGGTCGCGAACCCGCAGGCGAGCTGGGTCGAGAGCAGAACCTTGCCGAACGAGTGCGCCATCGGCAGCCACAGGAACTGCAGGTCGGTCTCGTCGAGGATCTGCTGGGCCTGGATGGCAGCGCCCTCGTAGGTCCACGAGGAGTGGCGCAGTCGCACGCCCTTGGGGCGGCCCGTGGTGCCCGAGGTGTAGATCAGCGTCGCGAGGTGCTCGGGCTGGATCGCGTCGATCGCGGTCTTGACCGCGTCCGGGTTCTCGCTGAGGTGCTTCTCCCCGAGGGCGCTCAGCTCGTCGATGCTGATCACCCAGTCGCCGTCGCCGGAGCCGTCGATGAGCACGACCTTCTCCAGGTGCGGCAGCTCGGACTTGTGCTCCTTGAGCTTGGCCACCTGGGTGTCGTCCTCGGCGAAGACCACCCGGCACTCGGAGTCGGAGAGGATGTAGGCCACGTCGGAGGCGTGCGTCGAGGGGTACACCGTCGTCGTGGCGGCACCGGCGCACATGATCGCGAGGTCGGCGAAGATCCACTCGACTCGCGTGTTCGCGGCGATACCGACCCGCTCCTCGGAAGCCATTCCCAGCGCGAGCAGGCCGGCGGCAAGCTTCTCTACGGTGTCCCCGGTCTCCTTCCAGGTCAGCGAGACCCACGGCTGACCGTCCTCGGCCGGGTAGCGGTAGGCCTCGAGGTCAGGGGTCGAGTGGACCCGGTCACGGAACTGGACCGCGACGTTCGGGGACCTGTTCTCGATGAAGGAGGTGTCGGTGTTCACCGGCGACATAGAAGCTCCTGCTTTGCACGTTTGGGGGACCGGAGTCGGGCCCGATGGGTACGGGTGACTTGGCAGTAACCTAGATCACCCAGAACCACCTGGCATCCCCGAGACTCGCCGATCCGGGCGTTTGGGAGCATTTCAGCGGACCTGGGTCACTGCTCTTTCACGAGGTTATACCGCTGGTACGCCTCGACCTGTCGGCGGGCCTCGCGGGCGAGACCCTCGACCCGGAGCAGGTCGGGCAGCAGCGAGCGGTCGGACATCAGCGCGCGGAACATCGTCGAGACGGTGACACCGTGCCCGGGTCGGTGGACCACGGTCAGGCTGTCACCCGCCCGGACCTCCCCCTCCAGGACCACCCGGAGGTACGGCCCGGGTCGCTCCCTGGCCGCGAACCTCTTCACCCAGGCTCGGTCGTCGAAGCCGTTGAGCCGCTGCCAGTTCTTGAAGTCGTTGCAGGGGATCCGCACCATGGCGACCTCGAGGATCGACTCCCCGATCCGCCAGCGCTCCCCCACCTCGGCCTCGTTGACGTCGATGCCGCGCGTGGTCAGGTTCTCCCCGAACTGGCCGTTGCGCACCTCGCGGCCCAGCTCCCCTGCCCACCAGTCGAGGTCCTCACGGGCGAAGGCGTACACCGCCTGGTCGATGCCTCCGTGGTGGACGACGTCGGAGACCTGGTCCCCCGCCAGCCCGAGCCGACCGGCGTGGACCGGACCCGCGACCGGCTGCTTGTCGATGGAGGTGCGCCCGAGACCCGCCCAGGCGAACGGGCGCGGCGTACCCACGTTGACCGACACGACCTCTGCCATCAGGCGATCGTCTCAGTCCTGCACGGCCTTGGCGACCGTGACGCACATGGTGAGGTGCTCCGAAGTCTCGCGGTCGTCGGGCTCGGCGGCCTCGAACAGCCGCGCACAGGCGTTGTTGACCATGCGTACGACGACCCAGTCGCGGGCTCGGTCCTCGTCCAGTCCCGCGTGGTCGACCAGTGCGTGGAACCGCTGCCGGACCCCGTCCCGAACGCTGGGCGCGCTCGCTGAGGTGAGCTCCTCGAACCGGTTCCACAGCATCGGGGCAGGCTCGAAGTGCGGGTCCCCACTCACCGGCTTGGGGTCGATGGCCAGCCACGGGTCGCGATCGCCCGCGAGCACGTTGAGGTAGTGCAGGTCGCCGTGGATCATCGTCCCGGTGGTGCCCGGGTCCGCGGCCAGGTCGCGGGAGAGCGAGATCGCCTGCTCCACCAGCCGTCGCGGCAACGGCGCTGCCCGTGGCAGGGCGTCGAGCCGGGCGGCCCAGCGTTCGACGTACTCGTCCAGCGGGCGCAGCTGCGGTGGGGCAGGAACGTGCAGCGCGCCATAGAGCCCGGCCACCACCTCGCAGGCCTCGAGGTCCCACATCGTGTCCAGCCGTTCCTGGTGCAACCGCTCCAGGAGGAGCGCGCGACGGCGCGGGTCCGCCCGCAGCAGTGTCACCGCCCCATGCCCTCCCCACCGCTGCAGCGCGAGGTGCTCGTGCTCGGACTCGTCGTCAGGGAACGACACCTTGAGCACCGCGGGACGACCACCTGTGGTCCGCACCGGCGCCACCAGGGCGCAGAAGCCGTGCATCATCCAGCCGTCGGTGCTCAGCTGCCACTCGTCGAGCAGACCAGCAACGACACCGGGCAGGCTCGCCACCCAGTCCGCCCAGTCAGGCCCGCGGCGGGCCATGCCGAGCACCCCGTCGGGCAGTCGCAGCGCGCTCACTGCCGCGCTACTTCTTGCCCTTCTCGGTGGGGGCGCTGGTGGAGAGCGCGGCGATGAACGCCTCCTGGGGGACCTCGACGCGCCCGACCATCTTCATCCGCTTCTTGCCCTCCTTCTGCTTCTCCAGCAGCTTGCGCTTGCGCGAGATGTCCCCGCCGTAGCACTTGGCCAGCACGTCCTTGCGGATGGCGCGGATGGTCTCCCGGGCGATCACCCGAGCGCCGATCGCGGCCTGGATGGGCACCTCGAACTGCTGGCGCGGGATGAGCTCGCGCAGCTTGCCGGCGAGCATCACGCCGTAGGCGTACGCCGCATCCCGGTGCACGATCGCGCTGAAGGCGTCGACCGTCTCGCCCTGCAGCAGGATGTCGACCTTCACCAGGTCGGCGGCCTGGTCACCGGTGAACTCGTAGTCGAGCGAGGCGTAGCCCTTGGTCTTCGACTTCAGCTGGTCGAAGAAGTCGAAGACGATCTCACCCATGGGCAGCGTGTAGCGCATCTCGACGCGCTCCTCGGAGATGTACTCCATCCCGTCGAGCTGCCCGCGCTTGGACTGGCACAGCTCCATGATCACGCCGATGTAGTCGCTGGGGCTGAGGATCGTGGCCCGCACGACGGGCTCGCGGACCTCGGCGATCTTGCCGTTGCTGGGGTACTCGCTCGGGTTGGTGACCTGCTGCTCGGAACCGTCCTCCATGAGCACGCTGTAGACCACGTTGGGCGCGGTGCTGATCAGCTCGAGGTCGAACTCGCGCTCGAGCCGCTCGCGGACGATCTCCATGTGCAGCAGGCCCAGGAAGCCGCAGCGGAAGCCGAAGCCGAGGGCGCCGGAGGTCTCCGGCTCGTAGGCCAGGGCCGCGTCGTTGAGCTGCAGCCGCTCGAGCGCGTCCCGCAGCGTCGGGTAGTCGTCGCCGTCGATCGGGTAGAGCCCCGAGTAGACCATCGGGTTGGGGTGCTTGTAGCCACCGAGCGGGGTCTGTGCGCCGTGGTGCTGGCTGGTCACCGTGTCACCGACCCGCGACTGGCGCACGTCCTTCACCCCGGTGATCAGGTAGCCCACCTCACCCACGCCGAGGTCGCCGGCCTTGACCGGCTCCGGGCTGATCACGCCGACCTCGAGCATCTCGTGGACCACGCCGTTGGACATCATCTTGATCCGGTCGCGGTGGCTGAGCTTGCCGTCGACGACCCGGACGTAGGTGACCACGCCGCGGTAGGTGTCATAGACCGAGTCGAAGATCAGTGCGCGCGGCGGGGCGTCGGCGTCACCGACGGGACCGGGCGTCTGCGCCACGATCTCGTTGAGCAGGTGCTCCACGCCCATGCCGGTCTTGGCCGAGACCTGGAGCACGTCGGAGATGTCGCAGCCGATGATCCCGGCCAGCTCGGCGGCGTACTTCTCGGGCTGCGCGGAGGGGAGGTCGATCTTGTTCAGCACCGGGATCACGTGCAGGTCTGCGCCGAGGGCGAGGTAGAGGTTCGCCAGGGTCTGGGCCTCGATGCCCTGCGCCGCGTCGACGAGGAGCACGGCGGCCTCGCAGGCCTCGAGCGACCGGGACACCTCGTAGGTGAAGTCGACGTGACCCGGGGTGTCGATCATGTTCAGGACGTAGGTGCCCGGTTCGGCCAGGGCGTCGTTGTCCGGCTGCACCGTCCAGGGCATCCGCACGGCCTGGCTCTTGATCGTGATGCCGCGCTCGCGCTCGATGTCCATCCGGTCGAGGTACTGCGCGCGGGCTGCGCGCTCGTCGACGACACCTGTGAGCTGCAGCATCCGGTCGGCCAGCGTCGACTTGCCGTGGTCGATGTGGGCGATGATGCAGAAGTTCCGGATGATCGCGGGGTCGGTCTTCCCCGGCAGGGGCGCGGCGGGGTTCGGGGACACAGACTGCTCTCGATCGGGACGACACGGACTCGGTGCTGACGAATCGTCATCTTCCCACGGGTGTGCTGCCTGACCGAACCGAGGCGCACCGTCGTCGGAGGAGTCTCAGCTCGGCGTCGCAGGTGACCAGCACACGAGAGACCCCAAGCCGGGCAGCCTCGGGAATCACCGCCGCCAGCATCCGGGTGGCGTGCCCCTGACGGCGCCGGCTGCGGCGTACGTCGTAGCCGATGTGTCCGCCGACCTCGAGCAGCCGCTCGGTCAGCTCGTGCCGGAGCGAGATCCGACCGAGGTAGTCGTCACCCATGGCGGCGAGGAACGAGTCCTGGAACCGGGCGTCGGGACGCGAGAGCTGTGGCACGGCCGGCTCAGCCCAAGGGCAGGTGCTCGCCCCACCAGCGCAGGATGTGCTCGAAGCGCTGCTGCCGGTGGCGCGGGCGGCCGCTGCGGCTGAGCTCGTGGCTCTCCGCGGGGAACAGCAGCAGCTCGGCGGGCACACCGCGCGACTTCAGCGCGGTGAACCAGCGCTGCCCCTGCTCGACCGGGGTGCGCCAGTCGGTCTCGGAGTGGATGACCAACGTCGGCGTGGTCACCTGCGCCACGTGGGTCATCGGGCTCTGCTCGGCCATCGCCTCGGCGGAGCCGTGGTAGCCCTCGGGGAAGAACCAGCCGATGTCGGAGGAACCCACGAAAGAGGTGGCGTCGAGGTAGCCGCGCTCGACCACCGCGGCGGCGAACCGCTTCGTGCGGGTGGTCAGGAGCGCAGTCAGGTAGCCGCCGTAGGAGCCGCCCATCACCCCGACCCGGTCGGCGTCGACCGACAGCGATTCCTGCTCGAGCACGTGGTCGAGGAACGCCAGCACGTCGTCGGCGTCGACGCTCCCCATCGCATGCCGGATCGAGCGACCGTGCTGGAAGCCATAGCCCTTGGAGCCGCGCGGGTTGCACATCGCGACCGCGTAGCCCGCCCCGGCGTACACCTGGGCCTCGTCGAACAGCGCCCAGTCGTAGGCGGCGAAGGGGCCGCCGTGGATGTTCAGCAGCACCGGGTGCGGCCCCGGCCCGAAGGCGTCGGGGTCGGGAAGCACCACCCAGCCGTGCACCGGATGGCCGTCGGCAGACCCTGCCTCCAGCTCCGTCACGGGGCGAACCCCGGCTGCGCGCAGATCTTCGCTGACGTCGGTCAGCCAGAGCGGAGAACCGTCGCTCACCACAGCGAGGTCACCCGATCGCTCGGGGTCGGCGACGACCGCGACCAATGTGGAGCCGTCAGCCGACGCTGTGTGGGCAGTGACGACGAGAGGGCCCTCGAGCAGCACGTCCGCGCCACCCGCGCCGTCGGCGTCCACCGCCAGCAGGCGTACGCCGCCCCGGTGGAAGTCGCGCACGACGACTCGGCCGCCGAGGAGGGCCAGCGCGGAGCCGCCCTCGACGTCGGTGTCCTCCTCGTCGGTCAGCGCGCGCACCTCCAGCACCCCACCGTCGAGCGTGCCCGCCCCCTCAGTCACCCAGAGCCGACCGGGACGACCGACGAAGTCGCGGCCCCCGGGCCCCAGGAGACCGGCAGCCAGCACCAGGCGACCGTCGGGGAGCCACTTCACCTCGCTGACCACGAGGTCGCCTGCCGTCGCTGCGGGAGGGTCGGCCACCGGCACCTGGGTGTCGGCGGCGACCAGGTGAACCGCGGAGCGCAGGTCGCTCTCCTTGCCCTGGTGCCGAGAGGAGACGAACGCGAGCGTCGACCCGTCGGCGCTCCACACCGGGCCCGTGTCGTCGGCGTCACCGCTGGTGAGCTGACGAGCGGCGAGCGGCAGTCCAGGGAGGTCGGTGCCGGGCGCGTCGCCGAGGTCGGGCACCTCCAGGACGAAGACGTGCCGCCGACGGTCGCGGGTGTAGCCGAGGTCGTCCTGCCGGTACGCGAGCTCGGTGATCAGCCGCGCCGGCTCCGCCTCGGCGCCGGGCTTCTTCCCGTCGGCGTCCTCGGTGCCGTACCTACCGGACTCCGGCACCCGAGCGCTGTAGGCCAGTCGGGTGCCGTCCGGGCTCCAGACCGGATCCCCGGCGCCCAGCTGGTGGTCGGTGAGCCGCAACGGCTCGCCACCGGCGATCCCGGTCAGGTGCACCTGGGGCGGCGTGCCCTCCCCTGCGCGGAGGAAGGCGACCAGCCGTCCGTCCGGGCTCACGGCCGGGGCCGTGTCCCGTGCGCCGTTCGTCAGCCGGACAGCCGGACCACCCGCCGTGGGGACCACCCACAGCCCACCGAGATAGGTGTCCGAGGACAGGTCCGGGCGGAGCACGGGGACGACGGCACGTGCACCGTCGGGGGTGAGGCTGGGGCGTCCGCAGGAGTGCAGCAGGTCGAGGTCCGAGGAGAGCATCCCGCCAACCTAACGACCGACGGGGCATCCGCGCCTCCCGCCGTCGTGGGTCGCACGCGAGGCGGCGACCATAGGGTGGCGGAGTGGACGAAGACGAACGGGTGGCGCTGCTGGTCGGCGCCTCGGGCCTGGTGGGCGGCCACCTGCTGCGCCGGTTGCTGGACGAGTCGCGATGGGACCGGGTGATCAGCCTCGGCCGCCGGGAGGTCCCGGTCAGCGACGAGAAGCTCGAGCAGCGCGTCGTCGCCTTCCCCGTCGTGGGCGACCTCTCCGGGGTCCACGACGTGTTCTGCGCCCTCGGGACGACGATCAAGAAGGCGGGCAGCCAGGACGCCTTCCGCCGCATCGACCACGACGCCGTGGTCTCGCTCGCCCGGGCCGCCGTCGACGCCGGTGCATCCACCTTCCTGCACGTGACCGCCATGGGTGCCGACCCCGGCTCGCGGGTCTTCTACAACCGGGTCAAGGGTGAGACCGAGCGTGACGTCGCGGCACTGGGAATCCGCACCACGCTCGCCTTCCGCCCCTCCATCCTCGACGGTGAACGACCCGAGTCCCGGCCGGCCGAGCAGGTCGGCCTGACCGTGATGCGGCTGCTTGCCCCGGTCCTCGGTCGGTACGCCCCCACGCGGGCCGACGACGTGGCCACGGCCATGGTGCGTGCAGCGCTCGTTGCGGCACCGGGCACTCGGGCGATCGGAGCTGGGGAGATCGCCCGCTTGGCCAGGTAGCCCTGCACCGACCGGCCTGCTCGAAGGGGTCGCCGATTTGGGGACGACCGGCGCCCGCTGATATCGTCTCCCCTTGTGTCTGGACCGCTGTCCGGACCCCTGACTCTGCACCCATCCACAGACGAGGCGAGCCTGAAGTGGCGAACATCAAGTCCCAGATCAAGCGCAACCGGCAGAACGACGCCGCCCACGAGCGCAACAAGGCCGTGAAGTCGGCCCTGAAGACCGCCGTGCGCAAGTTCCGTGCCGCCGCCGAGGCCGGCAACGCCGACGAGGCGAAGGTTGCCGCGCACGACGCCGCCAAGCGCCTCGACAAGGCCGCGTCCAAGGGCGTCATCCACAAGAACCAGGCCGCGAACCGCAAGTCGGCCATCCAGAAGCAGGCTTCCTCGCTCTGAGGAACTGACCGGGCCACCGGCCCGACCGCAACAGGCGTCGTCCCCCTGGGACGGCGCCTTCTTGCTGTCCGGTCAGGGTTGCTGTCCGGTCAGCGCGCGGGGCGGGCCCGCACGATGTCCAGGACCATCCGCTCCAGCGCGTACGCCGGGTCGCTGGCCTGTCCTTTCACCGCCGCGTCGGCCCGGGCCACCGACCGGATCGCCCGGGCCACCCCGTCCGCGTCCCAGCCGTGGGACTGACGGCGCAGCGAGTCCAGCTTCCACGCCGGCACACCGACGTCGCGCATCAGGTCGTTGTTGCGCATGCCGCGGGGGGCCGACATGAACTTCGCCAGGCTGCGCAACCCACCGGCCATGGCGCTGGTGACCAGCACCGGGGCGGTCCCCCGTTCCAAGGCCCAGCGGAGCTCCTCGAGCGCCTTGGCAGCATGTCCACTGATCGTGAGGTCGGCCACAGCGAACGACTTCGCCTCTGCCCGACCGCCGAAGTACTTCTTGACCATGTCCACGGTCAGCGGCTGGCCCTCGAAGTCCCCGGCCAGCTGGCTGGCGGCCGCCGAGAGCGACCGCAGGTCCTGGCCGACAGCCTGGATCAGGAAGTCCGCCGCATCGGGGTCGATGCGCGCCTTGTGCCGGCGCAGCTCGTTGACCACGAAGGCCGGGAACTCGCGGGCGGTCAACGGTGCCGACTTCACCTCGTTGACGCTGGCGAGCTTGCGCAGCTTGGTGAGCAGGCCGGTGCCCTTCTGGCCGCCGCTGTGTGCGAGGACCAGGGCGATGTCCTCGGCCGGCGCCGCCGCGTAGTCGAGCAGGCCCGCGGCCGACTCCTCCGGCAGGTCCTCGAAGCGACGCACGACCACACACCGCGTGGTGGAGAACAGTGAGGGAGCCGCGAGGTCACCGAGCTCGGCCATCGTCAGGGTGGCCGCCATGGTCTCCGAGAGCTCCGCCTCGGCGTCGTGCCGGCGTACGGCCGCACGTACGGCGCCGATCGCACGCTCACCCAGGAACTCCTCGGGACCGGTCACCAAGGTGACCTTGCCGAGCACGTCCTGGGGCTGCGGGTTGACCATGGGGCACCTTCTCACGCAGCGCCCACAGCGTTGCCTCAGAGGGTCAGGGTGCCCTCGATCAGCGCGCGGCAGGTGCCACCCACCCAGATGCGCCCGTCGGGGTCCGAGCTCACCCGGACCCGGCCGTCGCGGCCCAGCTTCGTCCCCTGACGGACGACGTACTGGTGGGGCACGTGTCCCTCCCGGACCAGCCACACCGCCAGTCCGGCGTTCAGGCTCCCGGTGACGGGGTCCTCGGGCGCAGCGAGCTCCGGGCAGAAGGCACGCACCTCGTAGTGCGCCCCCACGGCGGTGCTGGTCGCGGCATCGAGGAGCCCGATGACACCGATCTGCAGCGCCCCCATCGCGACGAAGTCGGGCCGCAGGTCCAGGACGTCCCCAGCACTGGCGAGCTGCAGCCCGAGCCATCCCGGTCCGTTGTCGACCCAGCCGGCGCGCAGCACCCGGTCCGGGCCGAGCCCCAACGCATCGAGCGCCACCGCGAGGGTCTCGTGATCGACCGGTCCGGAGCGAAGCAGCTCGGGGGCGGCGAACGCCACCTCGTCACCGTCTGCCCGGACCTCGACCAACCCGATGCCGCACTCCTGGACGACCGTGTCGGCCGTCGCCGGCACGCCGCCACCGCCCAACCACGCGTAGGCGCTGCCCAGCGTCGGATGCCCCGCGAACGGGAGCTCCTCGAAGGGCGTGAAGATGCGCAGCGCGTAGTCCGCCGAGGGATGCGCGGGCGGCAGCAGGAAGGCCGTCTCGGAGAGGTTGGTCCACCGCGCGAAGGCGGCCATCTCCAGCTGGGTGAGGCTGCTCGCGTCGTGCACGACCGCGACCGGGTTGCCGGTCAGCGAGTGCGGCGCGAAGACATCGACCTGGGAGAACGTGTACGTCGTCACGCCCGCAGCCTGCCACCCGGGGTGGAGGTGGGCGACTACCTCTCGCGCCAGTGGGTACGGTCCCCGGAGCCCGTTGACCACCGAGCGAGAGGAAGCGATGCAACCGGACCTGGTCGGAGGCCGCTACCGCGTGCTCTCGGCGATCGGCAAGGGGGGCATGGGCACTGTGTGGCGCTGCCGCGACGAGACGCTGCACAGGGAGGTGGCCGTGAAGCAGGTCGGCCTGCTTCCGGGAGAGTCGGTGACCGACTCCGCCCGGGCCCTGCGGGAGGCACGCTCGTCGGCGGCGCTGACCCACCGCAACGTCGTCACCGTCTTCGACGTGGTCGAGGAGCCGGACCAGATCTGGCTGGTGATGGAGCTGGTCCCGGGGAGCTCGCTCTCCCAGATGATCGCCCGGGACGGACCGCTGGACCCCGCACTGGTCGCAGACATCGGGGCTCAGGTCGCCGACGGCCTCGCCGCCGCCCATGCCGCCGGCACCACCCACCGCGACGTCAAGCCGGGCAACATCCTGGTCCGGGAGGACGGGGTGGCCAAGATCAGCGACTTCGGGATCGCGCGCAACGTCGCCGACCCGGCACTGACGCAGTCGGGCTTCATGACCGGCACACCCGGCTACTTCTCCCCCGAGCTCGCCCAAGGCGCCGACCCGGGCCCGGAGACGGACGTCTGGGCCTTGGGGGCGACCCTGTACGCCGCGGTGGAGGGTCACCCGCCGTACGAGCAGAACGCCAACCCCGTGGCAGTCCTGCACGACATCGCCTCGAACCGGCCGCCGCGACCACAACGCGCCGACTACCTCGAACCCGCGCTGATGCGCATGCTCGATCGCGACGTCGGCTCACGCTGGTCGATGGCCGACGCCGCCCATGTCCTGCGCCGGCTGGCCGACCAGCACCGCACCGGCACGCTCGAGACGTTGCGGCCCGATCCGGCCGCCGTACCCACGGAGCCCGAACCCGAGCCGGCCCACCCGACGGCACCCGCGCCGCTGGCCGCCGCAGCCGACAACCGGACCCGGCGCCGGGTCCCCGCCACGACGATGTTGCTGGTCGGCACGGTGGTTGCCGCGGTGGTCGCTGTCGTGCTGCTGCTCACGCAGCGCGACCCGGCCCCGCCGGCCGGAGCGCAGCCCGACGACACCACGTCGGAGAAATCGCAGCAGTCGCAGGAGTCGAGCTCCTCGGACGAGCAGACGGACACCGCCGGGTCCTCCGGTGAGTCCGACCAGGCGGAGGCCATGGAGGAGTTCGTCCAGACCTATTACGCGGTTGCTCCCGGGGGCACCGACGAGGCCTGGTCGATGCTCGGTCCGGGACTCAAGGAGCAGGGTCGGGAGTCCTTCGACAGGTTCTGGCGCACGGTGGAGTCCGTCGAGGTGAAGTCCGCACAGGCGCGGCCCGCCAGCGACACGGTCGACGTGGTCCTCGTCTACCGGACCACCGACGGGCGGGTGAGCACCGAGCGCAAGCAGGAGGGGCTGGTGCCCGATGGCGACGGCTACCTGCTCGACACCGACGTCCCGGCCGGCTGACTCACGGGTTCCTCCCGGGCCCGCGCGTCTGCACACCGAGCCTGCCCTCGCGCACGGTCACGGCGAGGTCGCCGTGCCGGTCCGTGCGTGCGACATGGAGCCTCAGCTCGCCGAGCAGCGCCATCAGTGACGGGGCCGGGTGCCCGTAGTCGTTGTCCGCGCCGACGGAGATCAGCGCGAGGCGGGCGCCGAGACCGCGCAGGAGGTCGGGTTCCTGAGCGGCACTGCCGTGGTGCGCCACCTTGACCACGTCCGCCCGCAGCCCGCGCGACTCCCGGAGGAGCCGAGCCTGGGCGCTCTCCTCCTGGTCACCGAGAAGCAGGATCCGGATGCCACGCGTCTCGACCAGCAACACGATGCTCGCATCGTTGGCGGGCGACGCCGACGCCCGCGACGGCGTGCCGGCAGGGGCCACGACCTGCCACCGCAGCGCGCCCACGGTCACCGTCTCGCCGTACGTCGCCCGCCGGACAGGCACCCGCGCGGCCCCCGCCGCCGCCTCGACCAGGCGCACGCCGGAGAGCGGCTCGGCAAGTCCGGTCACCTCCACGGCACCGACTCGGCGGCCGGTGAGCACGCCCTCGAGCCCTGCGACGTGGTCTGCGTGGAAGTGCGTCAGCACGACCAAGGGGACCACGTCCACGTCGAGCCGACGCAGGCAACTGTCGATCGCGCGGGGATCTCCTCCGGCATCCACCACCACCGCGCTGCCGGCGCCCGCGTTGAGCACCAATCCGTCCCCCTGACCGACGTCGCACGCGACCATCACCCAGTCGCGCGACGGCCATCCCGGCGTCGGCATCGGCACCAGTAGGACCAGGACCATGACCGAGACCATCGCGGCCGTCGCGGTCCGGTGGGCCAGCATGATGCCCAGCGACACGGCCAGGACTATGCACAGCGCCGTGAGGACGGCGACACCGAGCCCGTCCGCGGGCCAACCGATCGCTGCCACCGGAAGCTCGGCGCTGCGCCGCGCCACGAGGATGATCCAGCTCGCGCACCACGCAGCGGGAGCACCGACCAGTCGCGCGACATCGTCCGAGATCAACCCGGTCAGACCGGCCCCCAGCCCCAGCACGGTGGCCGGGCCCACCGCCGGAGCGGCCAGCACGTTGGCCACCACCGAGACCAGGCTCACCTGACCCGAGATCGCTGCGACCAGAGGAGTGCAGGCGAGCTGCGCGGCCAACGGCACCGCCACCGCCTCGGCAACCCACCGTGGCAGCCACCGCCGTAGCCGGTCGCGCCACGCCGGCGCCAGCCAGAGGATGCCCGCCGTTGCCAGCACAGAGAGCGCGAACCCCGCTGACTCCGCCATCGCAGGGTCGAACAGCAACAGCAGGAAGACGGCCGCGCCCAGAGCCCTCGTCCCGCGCCGTTGCCCGTGCTGCCCCAACCCGACGAGTCCGACCGCGCCCATCGTGGCCGCGCGGACCACGCTCGGCTCGGCCCGTGCGAGCAGCACGAAGCCGGCCACGCCCAGAGCACCGACGAGAACGAGACCGCGAGCCCGGACACCGCACCAACGGGCGAGCAGCAACAGCGCCCCCAGCACCAGGGTGAGGTTGGTCCCGGACACCGCCAGCAGGTGTGTCAACCCGGCGGCGCGGAAGGCCTCGCGCACGTCTTCGCGCATCCCGGCGTCATCGCCGTCCACGAGCGCCGGGACGAGTGCGCGTGGGGCGGACGGCTCTCGCTCGACCGCCGCCCTGATCGAGGCCCTCAGTGCCTCGGCGGCCCGAAACGCAGGGCCAGGATGCCGAACCACCTGCGGTGCCCCCCGAGCGCTCAACACCCCCGCCAGGTCACTGGTCCGCGCGGGCTGCAGCCGGCCGGTCAGCCGGATCACGGACCCCAGCCGCGCCGAGCGCCACGCAGCGCCGCCGAGGATGAGGAGTGGCACCCGGACCCGGTGCACCTGTCCGCGCGCGGCCACCCGCACCGTTCGAGCCCGCAGGACGACGACAGTGCCGAACCGTCCCTGACGCAGCACCGGATCGGAGGTCAGCACCACGTCGGTCTCCACGACGGCTTCCTGGTCGGCCAGGGACTGCACCGGGCTCACGTCGAGCGCCTGCACACGCACCAGCGCGGAGACCATCACACCGCCTGCAGCCACCAGCCACGCCAGCGACGTCAGCACGTCGGCACCGCGCCGGGCACGATGCAGCACCAGCAGCACGAGGCAGGTCAGGGTGAGGGCCGGAAACCAGCCAGGACCGCGCAGCGCCGCCAGGGCCGCCAGCCAGGAGACGACGCCGAGCACGGGCAGTCGCAGGTCAGGCGTCCGACTCGTCTCGGACTGCGTGACCTGCTCGGTCACAAGGTGACGCGCGGGGCGAGATCGGCGAAGGTCTTCTCACCGATGCCGTCGACCTCGAGGAGCTCGTCCAGCGACGAGAACGCGCCATGGGCGGCGCGCCAGTCCAGGATCTTCTGCGCGGTCACCGGCCCCACGCCCGGAAGGGTCTCGAGCTGGTCCGACGTCGCCGTGTTGAGGTTGACCAGTGGGCCGGGCGCATCAGGTGCCGCCGTGCTCGCTCCTGCGGCGAGCCTCCCCGGCATCGCGGGTGCGCCCACGAGGATCTGCTCCCCGTCGACGAGCACTCTGGCGAGGTTGAGGCTGCTCAGGTCGACCCGCGGTCTGGCGCCACCGGCATGGCGCAGTGCGTCGACGATGCGCGACCCGGCCGGCAGCGTGGCCACACCTGGGCGGCGTACCTTGCCGGCGATGTCGACGGTCACGCTGCCGTGTGCGGTGGTGCCGGTCGGGACTCCGGTCGTCGTGGTGGCCGTCGCTCCGGCCGGGGCGGACGACGGCGTCCCCGAGGGAAGCACCACTGCCGGCGCCGTCGGTGCGGGCAGTGCTTGGGACCCCGTGCCCATGCGCAGCACCACGAACGTCGTGGCCGACGCCGCCAGTGCCACCAGGGCAACCACGAGCAGCACGGGCCCGGGAGCCAGCCCGGCGTGGCCGCGCAACGAGTCCGGGAGCCGGTCGCCCATCCAGCCACCGAGGCGACCGACAGGTCCCGGCGCGGCTCGCAGGTGTCGTCCTGGTGGCGTCACCCGGACCGGGTCGGCGAGCCGACCCTCCCCCGGGGCCTCCGGACCGCCCGCCTGCTCCTCGGTGGCATCGATGCGCCGCAGGCCCGCGCGGTCGAGCTCCTCGCCGAGGAGCTCGAGGCGACGTCTCGCTGCTGCCGCGACCTGCTCGTGTGACTGCCTGGTCATCCCCCGACGCTAGGCACCGCCAGGGGCCGCGAACAGCTGTCGTCGGCGACCTGTGGACGACGCCGGTCGCCGCCGAGCTGTGGAGACGTCCGGCCCGTGGTGGGCAGCTCCGCTCAGCTGTGCCCCTCCGATGCCAGCGCGGCGGCGTCGTGCTCGAGGTTCGAGGTGGCGACACGGGCCACCATCACCCCGGCCCCGAGCGCGGCCAGGACGCCGAGGAAGCCGAGCAGCCCGCTCCCGGTGAGCGCCAGCACGACATACCCGACGAGCGCCGCGGCAGCGGCGAACAGGGCGTACGGCAGCTGGGTGGTCACGTGCGTGATCGTGTTGCAGCCGGCACCCGTCGAGCTGAGGATGGTGGTGTCGGAGATCGGCGAGCAGTGGTCGCCGAACACAGCACCCGCGAGCACCGCACCGAACGCCGGGATCAGCAGGTCCGGCTCGCCCACCGAGGTCATCAGGGTCCCGGCGATCGGGAGCAGGATGCCGAAGGAACCCCACGACGTGCCGGTGGCGAAGGCCATGGCACCTGCCATCACGAAGATGATCGGGACCAGCCAGGCGGGTGCGACGTCGGCGCGCTCCACCAGGCCGGCCAGGTAGTCCCCGGTGCCGAGCGCATCGATGAGCGCGCCCAGCATCCATGCCAGGACGAGGATCTGCACCGAGGGCCACATCGAGGTCATCCCACCCTTCACACCTCGGCCCAGGGTGTGCCAGCCGAACTTGGGGTTCTCGGTGGTGTCGCGGAGGTAGTAGTAGAGCGCGCTGGCCAGGCCGAGGACCGCACCGTAGATGAGCGCCTCGGTCACGTCTGCGTTGGCGAGCACGTCGAGCACCGCCAGGCTGCCACCAGCGGCGTAGCCGGTCCATGCCATGCCGCCGACGACCCCCACGACCAAGGCCACGAACGGCAGGATCAGGGCGCGTTTGGCGCCCGGGCGGTGCACAGGCAGGTCTTCCGCGAGCTCCCCGGGGATGGTCTCGTCGCTGTCGTAGGGCTTGCCCTCCTCGATCGCCCGGCGCTCCTCGCGCCGCATCGGTCCCACGTCGAGCTGGAACAGCACCACCAGGCCGACCGTGAGCAGCGTCGCGATGGCGTAGTAGTTCAGTCCTGCCGACTTGATGAAGACCTCGACGTCACTCTCCGTGAGGGTGGAGCCGGCCACGATCGGGGCCATCAGGCCGATGATGTAGGCCCCCCAGCTGGAGAACGGCGCGAGCACCGCCACCGGGGCGGACGTCGAGTCGATCAGGTAGGCCAGCTTCGCGCGCGCCACCTTGAGCTTGTCCGTCACGGGTCGGGCGACCTGCCCGACGGCCAGTGCGTTGAAGTAGTCGTCGATGAAGATCGCCACGCCCAGACCCGCGGCCATCCCCTGTGCCCCGCGGCGCGTCTTGATGCGCTGGCCCGCCCAGGCCGAGAACGCTGCGCTGCCGCCGGCCATCAGCACGAGGGCTGCGATCACCCCCAGGGCGAGGGTGAAGAGCAGGATGAACACCTTGCCGGTGTTCACGGCGCCGTCGGACCAGAACAGGTCGGAGAAGGCGTCCCAGACGAGCCGGAGCGCAGCCAGGGGTCGGTAGTCCTCGACGATCAGGGCGGCGCTCAACACCCCCAACCCGAGGCTCAGCACCACCCGTCTGGTGGCGATCACCAGCACGATCGCGAGAACCGGCGGGATGATGCTCAGGATCGAGCTTTCCATGGTCGCACTCCTCGTTCGGGTCCGAGCGGATGTCCCTTCGCCCTGACCACGCTAGTGGGCGGCCACATGTGGCCTCACCGGCGAGAGACCACGACCGCCACCATGCCCGGCCCCACGTGGGCTCCGAGGACCGCGCCGATCTCCCCCACCGACACGGTCCGTTCCCCGAGGCCGCCCCCCAGCCGCGAGGCCAGATGCTCGGCGAGCACCGCGGCCCGCTCGGGGCTGGCCAGGTGGGCCACGGCTACGTCGACCGCCGCGTCACCGGCAGCCTCGACCGCCAGCTCCTCCAGGCGGGTCAGGGCCTTGGCAGCCGTGCGCACCTTCTCGAAGGGTCCCACCCGACCGCTCTCGACCCTCAGGATCGGCTTGACCGCGAGCGCCGAGCCGAGGAGGGCGGCCGCCGCGCCCATCCGCCCACCGCGGCGCAGGTACTCCAGGGTGTCGACGTAGAACAACGACGTCGTGCGCTCGGCCCGAGCCCGGGCCTCGGCTCCGGCCGACTCGGCGTCGGCGCCGCCAGCGAGGGCGTCTGCGGCCGCGAGCACCGCGAAACCGGTCGCCATGCCCACTTGGCGGGAGTCCACGAGCGTCACCGGCACCGGCGACCTCCGTGCCGCCAGCTGGGCGGACTCGAAGGTCCCGCTGAGCTCAGCCGAGATGTGCACCGAGACGATCGAGTCCGCCCCGCCGGCCGCGAGTCTCTCGTAGGTCTCGAGCAGGGCCTCCGGGTTCGGGCGGGAGGTGCTCACCGGTGTCCACTCCTGCAAGGCCTCCGCGATCATCTGTGGCGTGACCGACTGGTCGCCGCACTCGTCGTACGACGTCCCGCCGATGACTACCTGGAGGGGCACGACTGTGATGCCTCGGGCGGCGGCCGTGTCCGCGGAGAGGGACGCGGTCGAGTCGGTGACCAGCGCGACAGACATGGGCCGAAGGCTAGCGGCGGGCGGGGTCGGGGCTGCCATCAGCCTCCCCGGCAGGCCGCCACCGACCGCGGGGTGGCTACGGTCGGACCAGGCCAACGGGCCCACCAAACGGGCCACACCAAACGGGCCACACCAACGAGGGAGCACCCATGCGCATCGTCATCGCCGGAGGCCATGGCCAGATCGCCCGCCAGTTCGGCCGCCTGGTCTCTGCCGCCGGTCATCACCCGGTCGGCATGATCCGCAAGCCCGAGCAGGCTCAGGACCTCGAGGCGGACGGCATCGAGCCGGCCACGATCGACCTCGAGCAGACCGATCTTGCTGCGGTCACGGACGTCGTCCGCGGTGCCGACGCGGTGCTGTTCGCCGCGGGCGGCGGCGCCGACGGCAACGCCGAGCGCAAGCTGACCGTCGACCTCGGCGGGGCCGTGCTCCTCGCGGACGCGGCGCAGGCGGCCGGCGTACGCCGCTACCTGATGATCTCCTCGATGGGTACCGAAGGAGCCGACCCCGACTCCGAGGACGTGTTCCAGGTCTACCTGCGGGCCAAGAAGGCAGCCGACGACGACCTGCGGTCCCGGGACCTCGACTGGACGATCGTGCACCCCGGACGCCTGACCGACGACGTTCCCACCGGCCGCGTGCAGGTGGGTCGGCTCGAGCGCGGGTCGATCTCCCGTGGCGACGTGGCGCACGTCCTCGCCGAGGTGGTGGAGTCCGGGAACACCATCGGCAAGAGCTTCGACGTCCTCAACGGTGACACCGGCGTCGCGGAGGCCGTTCGCTCCGTGTAGCCGCTGGCCCTACCCGGCGACGATGTTGACCAGCTTGGGCGCCCGCACGATCACCTTGCGGACCTCCTTGCCGTCCAGCGCCCGCACCACGGACTCGTCCGCGAGCGCCGCTCGCTCCAGGTCGGCCTCGCTGATGTCCGGGGAGACCTCCAGCCGAGCGCGCACCTTTCCCTGGACCTGCACCACCGCGGTGACCGAGTCCTCCACGAGCAGGGTCTCGTCGACCGTCGGCCAGCCGGCGCGGGCCACTGTCGGTTCGTGCCCGAGCCGGGACCACATCTCCTCCGCCGTGTACGGCGCGACCAGGGACAGCAGGACCGTCACGACCTCGGCGGCTTCACGCACCGCCGGGTCCGTCGCGCCCGGCCCGGAGTCGATCGCCTTGCGGGTGGCGTTGACCAGTTCCATGATCCTGGCAACCAGCACGTTGAAGCGGTGCGAGTCCACCAGCGTCTCGGCGTCGTGCACCGTCCGGTGGGTCACCTTGCGCAGGGCCAGGTCGCCGTCGGCGCAGTCCACACCGGGGTCGCTCGTCACGTCGCCGCTCAGCCGCCAGGCCCGCGTCAGGAACTTCAGCGATCCCGCCGGCGACACGTCGGCCCAGTCGATGTCGTCCTCCGGCGGTCCCGCGAACACCAGGGTCAGCCGGACCGCGTCCACGCCGTAGGCGTCGATCATCTCGCCCAGGTTGACGCCGTTGCCGAGCGACTTGCTCATGGCCCGGCCCTGGTTGATCACCTGGCCCTGGTTCATCAGTGCCCGGAAGGGCTCGTCGAAGTCCAGGAGCCCCATGTCGTGGAGCACCTTGGTGAAGAACCGGCTGTACAGCAGGTGCAGGATCGCGTGCTCGACGCCACCGACGTACTGCTCGGCCGGCATCCAACGTCGGATCGCCTCGGGGTCGAACGGGCCCTCGGTGTACTGCGGGGAGCAGTAGCGCAGGAAGTACCACGACGAGTCGACGAAGGTGTCCATCGTGTCGCTGTCGCGCTTGGCCGGGGCGCCGCACGACGGGCAGTCGACGTTCACCCACTCCTCGGCCGCCGCGAGCGGCGAGGTGCCCTTGGGCTTGAGGTCCGCGCCGCGCAGGTCGGGCAGCACGACGGGGAGCTGGTCGTCGGGGACGGGCACCTCGCCGCACTTCTCACAGTGCACGATGGGGATCGGGGCGCCCCAGAAGCGCTGTCGGGAGAGCAGCCAGTCGCGGAGGCGGAAGTTCACCGTGCCGGTGCCACCGCCATCCGCCTCCAGGCGCTCGATGGTCCGTGCGATGCCGGTCGCCTTGTCGGTCAGCCCGTCGAGGTCGCCCGAGTTCACGTAGACGCCGTCGCCACCTGTCGCAACGAAGCTCACCTCGGGGTTGTCCTCCCCGGTGTCGACGACCCGTCGCACCGGGAGGTCGAACTGCCGGGCGAAGTCCAGGTCGCGCTGGTCGTGCGCCGGCACCGCCATGATGGCGCCGGTGCCGTAGTCGGCCAGCACGTAGTCGGCCGCCCACACCGGGACTCGCTCGCCGTTGACCGGGTTGACGGCGTACCGACCCAGGAAGACCCCGGTCTTCTCGCGCTCGGTGGAGAGCCGCTCGATGTCGGTCTCCTTGCGCACCTGGACGACGTACTCATCCAGTGCCTCGCGCTGCTCGGGTGCGCAGAGCTCGCCGGCCAGCTTCGCGTCGGCCGCGACGACGAAGAACGTCGCGCCGTACAGCGTGTCCGGGCGGGTGGTGAAGACGGTGACGCTGCGCCCCGGCTGGCCGCCGGCGGCCTCGATCTCGAAGTCGACGTGTGCGCCCTCGGACCGGCCGATCCAGTTGCGCTGCATCGCCAGCACCCGGTCGGGCCAGGTCTCCCGCAGCTCCTCCATGTCGTCGAGCAGCCGCTGGGCGTAGTCGGTGACCTTGAAGTACCACTGCGAGAGCTCGCGCTTGGTCACCTCGGCCCCGCAGCGCTCGCACATGCCTGCGACCACCTGCTCGTTGGCCAGCACCGTCTGGTCGTTCGGGCACCAGTTCACCGGTGAGAACTTCCGGTAGGCGAGGCCGCGCTCGCGGAAGCGCAGGAACAGCCACTGGGTCCAGCGGTAGTACTCGGGGTCGGAGGTGTGCAGCCGCCGCGACCAGTCGAAGCTGACCGCGTAGCGGCGGAACGACTCGGCCTGGGTCTCGATGTTGGCGTAGGTGTAGGTCGAGGGGTGCTCGTCGCGCTTGATCGCCGCGTTCTCGGCCGGCAGCCCGAAGGAGTCCCAGCCGATCGGGTTCAGCACCTCATAGCCCCGCTGCCACCAGTAACGGGCGATGACGTCGTGCAGCGCCGTCACCTCGGCGTGCCCCATGTGCAGGTCCCCGCTGGGGTAGGGGAACATCGTCAGGGCGTAACGCTTCTCCCGCGTGCTGTCGTCATCGGCGCGGAACGGGTCGAGCTTGTCCCAGACCGGCAACCACTTGGCCTCCGTGGCGTGGACGTCGTACGACGCGGGACCCTGGTCCGGCGGCGTGGTGCTCTGGCTCATCGGCTCGACTCTCTCGGGAAACTCGGGGGCGGGCTGCGGGCACAAAAAAACCCCTCGGCACGAGGGGCAGCCGCATCGGGTAACCACACCGACGCGGCTAGGTAAGAAGCAGTGCGTGACGCATGGCCACATGCTACCCGCCTGACCTGCTCACGGCCTGCCCGCCGATCCTTGCCGCACCTGCGAGCCGGATCTAGTGTGGAACGCCAACCGGGTGGGGGCGCGCATGCACGAGTTGTCGATCGCCGAGAGCATCATCTCCTCGGTGCAGGAACGGCTCCCGGGTCAGCGGGTGAGCCTCGTCCGAGTCCGCGTCGGCACCCTGACCGCGGTGGTCCCCGACGCCCTGCTGTTCTGCTTCGACCTCGCCACCAGTGGCACCGACCTCGAGGGGGCTCGGCTCGAGATCGAGCAGGGCGAGGCCCGCGCCCACTGCCGGGACTGTGACGTCGAGTTCGTGCTGCCCGACCTGTTCCTCGTGTGCTCCTGCGGCAGCGCCGATCTCGAAGTACTGGCGGGACGTGAGCTGCAGGTCGCGTCCGTGGAGGTGGAGTGAGGTGTGCAGCACCTGCGGTTGCGGCACCGACGAGATCCGGATCGACGGCACGCCGACCCACGACCACGACCACGGGCACGACCACGGGCACGACAGCGGGCACGACCACGCCGGCGGGGCCACACCTGCCAGAAGCAAGCCACACACCGTGGTCCTCGAGCAGGCCGTGCTGGCCCGAAACGACCACCTCGCCAGGCACAACCGCGCCTGGCTGGGCGAGCGTCACATCACCGCACTGAACCTGATGAGCTCTCCCGGCTCCGGCAAGACCACCCTGCTCGAGCGCACGATCGGAGCCCTGGACGGCGGGGTCTCGGTGATCGAGGGCGACCAGGAGACCTTGTTCGACGCCGACCGGATCCGCGCCGCGGGCGCACGCGCGGTGCAGGTCAACACCGGCGCCGGGTGCCACCTCGACGCTGCGATGGTCGAGCGCGCGCTGACCGAGCTGCAACCCCCGCGCGACAGCGTGGTCTTCATCGAGAACGTCGGCAACCTGGTCTGCCCGGCGCTCTTCGACCTGGGTGAGGCAGCCCGGGTCGTGGTGATCTCCGTGCCCGAGGGCGACGACAAGCCACTGAAGTACCCCCACATGTTCGCGTCCGCGGATCTGGTCGTGGTCAACAAGATCGACCTGCTGCCCTACGTCGACTTCGACGTCGACCGGCTCTCGCAGGACGCGCGAAGGCTCAACCCGGCCGTCGAGGTGCTGCCCCTGTCCGCCCGTACCGGGGAGAACTTCGACATCTGGCTGAACTGGGTCGCCTCACGCTCTTGACAGGTGCGCGTATACCGGACTCTGATGGAAAACCAGGGTGATCAACATCACATCGAGCTCGGGTGCGGCGCGGTGAGGACTGGTTGGGGGACCCTCGGCCCCCCGGGAAGCAGGGACGACGATGCCGTCAGCCGAAGCAACCAAGGCCGAAGAAACTCTGATCCACGTCTTGTGGATCAATGCGGGACTCAGTTGCGACGGTGACTCCGTCGCGCTGACCGCAGCAACCCAACCCAGCATCGAGGAGATCGCCCTCGGCGCACTCCCCGGTCTGCCGCAGATCGCGGTCCATTGGCCGCTGATCGACTTCGAGTGCGGCCCCAACGGCGGCGCCGACGACTTCCTGGAGTGGTTCTTCAAGGCCGACCGCGGTGAGCTCGAGCCGTTCGTCCTCGTCGTCGAGGGGTCCATCCCCAACGAGAAGCTCAAGGACGAGGGCTACTGGTGCGGCTTCGGCAACGACCCGGCGACCGACCAGCCGATGACCACCAGCGAGTGGCTGGACCGGTTGACCCCCAAGGCCACGGCCGTCGTGGCCGTCGGCACCTGCGCGACGTACGGCGGCATCCACGCGATGGCAGGCAACCCGACCGGGGCGATGGGCGTGCCCGACTACCTCGGCTGGGAGTGGAAGTCCAAGGCCGGCATCCCCATCGTGTGCGTGCCCGGCTGCCCGATCCAGCCGGACAACCTCTCAGAGACCCTGGTCTACCTGCTCTACATGGCCACCGGGCAGGCGCCGATGATCCCCCTCGACGATGCGCTGCGGCCGACCTGGCTCTTCGGCAGCACAGTGCACGAGGGCTGCGACCGCGCCGGCTACTACGAGCAGGGTGACTTCGCCACCGAGTACGGCTCACCCAAGTGCATCGTCAAGCTCGGGTGCTGGGGTCCCACGGTGAAGTGCAACGTCCCCAAGCGCGGCTGGATGAACGGCATGGGCGGTTGCCCCAACGTGGGTGGCATCTGCATCGGCTGCACGATGCCGGGTTTCCCGGACAAGTTCATGCCGTTCATGGACGAGCCCCCGGGAGGGAAGCTCTCGACCAACACGGTGGGTGTCTACGGCAGCACCATGAAGCGACTTCGTGGCATCACGACACGGACGCTCGACAAGGAACCGAAGTGGCGCCATCGGGGCGACCAGCTGACCACCGGCGCCAAGCGCACCTGGTGAGGGGGGAGAACGATGACCACGACGATTCCGGACCCGAAGAAGTTCGCCCCCGACGCCAACGGCCTCACCGAGATGGCCTGGGACCCGATCACCAGGATCGTGGGCAGCCTCGGCATCTACACCAAGATCGACTTCAAGCAGAAGGTCGTCGCCGAGTGCAAGAGCACCAGCTCGATCTTCCGCGGCTACTCGATCTTCATGAAGGGCAAGGACCCGCGCGACGCACACTTCATCACCAGTCGCATCTGCGGCATCTGCGGTGACAACCACGCCACCTGCTCGTGCTACGCGCAGAACATGGCGTACGGCGTGAAGCCGCCACACCTGGGTGAGTGGATCGTCAACCTCGGCGAGGCCGCCGAGTACATGTTCGACCACAACATCTTCCAGGAGAACCTGGTCGGGGTGGACTACTGCGAGAAGATGGTCGCCGAGACCAACCCGGGCGTGCTGGAGAAGGCCAACGAGACCGAGGCCCCGCACGCGGCCGAGCACGGCTACGCCACCATCGGCGACATCATGCGCTCGCTCAACCCGTTCACCGGTGAGTTCTACCGCGAGGCGCTGCAGGTCAGCCGGTGGACCCGCGAGATGTTCTGCCTGATGGAGGGACGCCACGTGCACCCCTCCACGCTGTACCCGGGTGGCGTGGGCACCGTGGCCACCATCCAGCTGATGACCGACTACATGACCCGGCTGATGCGCTACGTGGAGTTCATGAAGAAGGTCGTGCCGATGCACGACGACCTCTTCGACTTCTTCTACGAGGCACTCCCCGGCTACGAGGAGGTCGGCAACCGTCGGATCCTGCTCGCCTGCTGGGGCTCGTTCCAGGACCCCGAGCAGTGCAACTTCGACTACAAGGACATGACCAGCTGGGGCCGGGCCATGTACGTCACCCCCGGTGTGGTCGTCGACGGCAAGCTCGTCACCACCGACCTGGTCGAGATCAACCTGGGCATCCGGATCCTGCTCGGCTCGTCGTACTACGACGACTGGGACGGCCAGGAGATGTTCGTCAAGAAGGACCCGTTGGGCAACGACGTCGACCGTCGGCACCCGTGGAACCAGCACACCAACCCCAAGCCGCAGAAGCGCGACCTCGACAACAAGTACAGCTGGGTGATGTCGCCGCGGTGGTTCGACGGCAAGGACTACCTCGCCCTCGACACCGGCGGCGGACCTCTCGCCCGACTGTGGTCCACCGCTCTGGCGGGACTCGTGGACATCGGCTACGTGCAGTCGACCGGTAGCAGCGTGAAGATCAACCTGCCGAAGACGGCGTTGAAGGGTCCCGTGGAGCTGGAATGGAAGATCCCCCAGTGGAGCAACACGTTGGAGCGCAACCGGGCCCGCACCTACTTCCAGGCGTACGCCGCTGCCTGTGCCCTGCACTTCGCGGAGCAGGCGCTGGTGGAGATCCGCGCCGGTCGCACGAAGACGTGGGAGAAGTTCGAGGTGCCCGACAACGGCATCGGCTGCGGCTTCACCGAGGCCGTGCGTGGGGTGCTCTCGCACCACCTGGTGATCCGCGACGGCAAGATCGCGAACTACCACCCCTACCCGCCCACCCCGTGGAACGCCAACCCGCGCGACGTCTACGGCACTCCCGGTCCCTACGAGGACGCTGTCCAAGGGCAGCCCATCTTCGAGGAGAACGACCTGGAGCACTTCAAGGGCATCGACATCATGCGCACCGTGCGCAGCTTCGACCCGTGCCTGCCCTGCGGCGTGCACATGTACCTGGGTGACGGGAAGAAGCTGGAGCGGTTGCACACCCCCACCCAGTCCGCTGGCGCCGAGTAGGAAGGATGACGACCGCCGCACGGGATGCGGGAGCCGAGACCGACCAGGACGGACCTGCACCCGACATCCGCGCGATCGGCGAGCGCATCGAGGTCCTCCTCGACGCCTCCGGGAGCGGGGGCGCGGTGGCGCGGGACCGGGCGGAGGAGCTCGTCCGGCTGGTCACCGAGCTGTACGGCGCCGGGATCGAGCAGATCCTGGACCTGTTCTACGAGGCGGGCCACCTGGACCCCGAGATGCTCGATCGCCTCGCGGCCGACGAGCTGGTCTCGAGCCTGCTGCTGATCCACAACCTGCACCCCTACGACGTCGGCGAGCGGGTCGAGCGCGCCCTCGACCAGGTGCGCCCCTACCTCGGCTCCCACGGCGGCGACGTCGAGCTGCTCGGGGTCGCCGACGACGTGGTGACGCTGCGGCTGCTCGGCAGCTGCGACGGGTGCCCGTCGTCGTCGGTGACCCTCGAGCTCGCGGTCAAGGACGCGATCGAGGCGGCCGCCCCGGAGATCATCGCCATCGAGGTCGAGCAGCCCCCCGCCGAGGCCAAGGAGCACCTGATCCCTGTCTCGTCGCTGCGCAGCCGGCTCGAGCAGACCCCCACCCATCAGTCTGCGGGGGCCGCCTGGCACTCACTGGCCGCCGCGGGGCTCGACGACGTACCGGTCTCCCACGTCGCGGTGGACGGGGTGGACCTCGTGGTGTGCCGGGTCGGCAGCGACCTGCTGGTGTTCCGCGGGGCCTGCGCCCGCTGCCACACCGCGCTGGGCTCGGGCCGGCTCGAACGCCGACTGGGAGGCACCGCGGACACGCCGGTGCTGGTGTGCCCGGGCTGCGCGGCGCACTACGACATCCGCCGGGCGGGTGCCTGCCTCGACGAGCCAGAGCTGCACCTGGACCCGCTGCCGGTGACCATCGCCGAAGCCGTTGCGATGGTCGCCCTGCCTGCCGGGGCGCCCACATGACCGGCGTACCCGGCCCCGGCTCGCCGCTTGCAACGCTGCGTCGGATCACGGCCGGGCGTCCCCCCGTGGCGCCGGGGGAACGCTGCGAAATGTGCGCCGAACCGATCGCCGACCTGCACCAGCACGTGGTCGACCTGACGAGCCGCAGCCTGATGTGCACCTGCCGGGGGTGCTACCTGCTGTTCTCCGACAAGCAGGCTCACCTACGGTTCCGGGCGGTCCCCGACCGGTACCTGTCGTTTCCGGACTTCGAGTTCACCGACGCCGACTGGGACTCGCTCCAGATTCCGGTAGGGCTCGTGTTCTGCTTCGACCACTCCGACCTCGGACACATGGTCAGCTTCTACCCGGGTCCGGCCGGGGCGACCGAGTCAGAGCTGCCGACGACCGCCTGGGACGACGTGATCGCTCGCAACCCCGGGCTGGCGCAGCTGCAGCCCGACGTGGAGGCGCTGCTCATCCGTCGCGCGCAGGATGCCACCTTCAGCGCTCACCTGGTCCCGATCGACGCCTGCTACGAGCTGGTCGGGACCATGCGGATGACGTGGCGTGGCTTCGACGGTGGTCAGGAGGCGCAGCGTTCGCTGGAGGAGTTCTTCGCGCAGGTCGCCCGGCGCAGCAGGCCGGCGACTTCGGTGGGGACGGCGTGATGGGGACGGACTCATGAGCACCTGGGCGTTCGCGGTGAAGGAGATCGTCGTCGACGCCTACGCCGCCGAGCCGCAGCTGATCGCACGGCTGCAGGTCCGTCAGGAGGAGGGCGACCCGGTGCACGCGATCGCGCTGCGTTGCCAGGTGCGGATCGAGCCGCAGCGCCGGGGGTACGACGCGGAGGAGGCAAGCGGGCTACGCGGACAGTTCGGCGAGCGTGACCGCTGGTCCCAGACACTCAAGCCGTTCCTGTGGATGCACTGCTCGACCATGGTGCAGGGCTTCCGTGGCGAGACCGAGGTCGACCTGCCACTCCCCTGCACCTACGACTTCGACGTGGTCGGCTCGCGCTACCTGCACGCCCTGAAGGAGGGCACCGCGCCTCTCGTGCTGATGTTCACGGGCACGGTGTTCACCCGCGGCGAGAACGGCTTCGGCGTCGAGCAGCTGCCGTGGGACGCCGAGGCCCGTCACGACCTGCCGGTGGAGGTGTGGCACAGGCTGATCGCCACCCACTACCCGGGCACGGGCTGGATCAGGCTCACCCACGAGACCATCGCGCTCCTGCAGGAGCACCGATCCAGTCGTGGCCAGGTGTCCTGGGACGAGACCGTCAACGAGCTGCTCGCCGCACGACCAGAGCTGTCCGGGAACGGCGCGGGGGGCACCCCGTGACCAGCCACCTCGACCTGGCGCGCACCGTCGCCGACGCCGTCCTCTACGAGGGCTACCTCCTCTACCCCTACCGGGCCAGCTCGTCGAAGAACCAGAGCCGGTGGCAGTTCGGCGTGCTCGGACCACACGGTGCGGAGACGGCCGGTGTGGGCGAGGCGCCGACCATGAGTATGCAGACCGTGGTCACATCCCCGGCGCCCGCGGCCCACCTCGAGATCCATGTCCGGTTCCTGCGCTCCCAGCTGCGTCAGGTGCTCGACGGAGAAGGCACCCCGGTCGAACGGCTGCACGTCGACGGCAGGGAGCTGCTCACCTGGGACGAGGCCGTCGAGTGTGAGCACGTGCTGCGTCTGGAGACCGCCGCGCTGGAGGCGGGGGTCGTCGAGGAGATCCGGGTCGAGGGCGGTGAGGACGTCGAGGAGACCGGTGCGCCCGGCGCCCCCACCCTGGTTCGCCGCCGTTGGCCGGTCCGGGCCCGGGTGACCGCCGCGCTGCGACGGGACGGCGACCTCGCGGTCCTGGACGTGGAGGTCTGCAACAGCGCCGTCCTCGACCGGCCGGACAAGGACGAGGCGATCCACCACTCGCTCATCGGGGTCCACCTGATCCTGGAGGCACACGGCCTCGAGTTCGTCTCGATGACCGACACCCCCGACGAGGCCGCGGCCCTGGCGGCCACGTGCACCCAGGACCGCTGCTGGCCGGTGCTCACCGGCGCGGCGCCGGCCCGCGACCTCCTGCTCGGCTCGCCGATCATCCTCTACGACTATCCGGAGATCGCGCCCGAGAGCGCCGGCGCTCTCTTCGACTCCACCGAGATCGACGAGATCCTCACCCTGCGGGTGATGACGATGACCGACGAGGAGAAGGCGGAAGCACGCGCCACCGACCCCCGCGCGGCCGAGATCATCGACCGGTGCGACGCCATGTCCGCCGAGGCGCTGCAGAGCCTGCACGGGATCCTGCGCAACCCCCACTCCACCGACGTGAGCGACCTCGACCCGGTCTCCTTCGACACCGGGGAGGTTCCCTGGTGGTCCCCCGAGGCGGACGAAAGCGTCCAGCCCGGGCTGGACTCGGTGGTGATCAACGGCGTGAGCGTCGCCCGCGACAGCCTGGTCCGCGTGCGTCCGAACCGCCGGGCCGACGCCCAGGACCTGTTCTTCGCCGACCAGGTCGCGCGGGTCACGGCGGTGCTCTCCGACGTCGACGGCAGCACGCACGTGGCTCTGGTCCTGGCGGACGACCCGGCCGCCGACCTGCACGACCTTGCCGGCCGCTACTGGTACTTCGCTCCGGACGAGCTGGAACCCCTGCCCGTCGAACCAGCACACAGAGAGGGGGACCACTGATGAGAGTCCTGGGTTTCATCGCCACGGCACTGCTTGCCGCGGGTGCGGTCGTCGGCGCGGTCGTCGCCGTTGCGTCCATTCCAGACATCAAGCGTTACCTGAAGATGCGGCAGATGTGAGCCGGTCAGTCCTGGTCGCTGGAATCGGCAACCTCTTCCTCAGCGACGACGCCTTCGGCTGCGAGGTGGTCAGCCGGCTGGCCGAGCGCGCGCTGCCCGCGTCGGTGCGCGTGGTCGACTACGGCATCCGCGGCATGCACCTGGTCTACGACCTGCTCGACGGGTACGACGCCCTGGTGATCATCGACGCTCTACCCGTGGGCGAGACGCCGGGTGCGCTCACGGTCCTGGAGGTCTCGGCCGAGGACGTCGCCACCGGGGCCGACCTCGACGCGCACGACATGAACCCCGTGGCCGTGCTCAGCGGAGTGATCGGTCTCGGCGGCACCCTGCCGCGCACCTACGTCGTGGGCGCGCGACCCGCGTGTCTCGACGAGGGCATCGGACTCAGCGAGCAGCTGCTGGCCGCCGTGCCCGAAGCGGTCTCGACCGTCATGGAGCTCGTCGCCGAGCTCACCGCCACCGCCGATGCGGGGAGGCCCTGACATGTGCCTCGGAATCCCCGGACGTGTCGTCGACCTCCCCGAGGGCTACGCCGACCAGATCGCCACGGTCGACGTCGAAGGTGTCGAGCGGCGCGTCAACATCGGTATGCTCGAGGCCCCGCCGTCTCCCGGCGAGTGGGTGCTGATCCACATGGGTTTCGCCCTCGAGGTCATCGACGAGGAAGGGGCACGAGCCGCCCTCAGCGGGCTCCAGCTCGTCGGCAGCGGGCTGCCGTCGCGGGTCCGCCGTCGCTTCGAGGTGCAAGGCGTGGTCCAGGGTGTCGGTTTCCGGCCCTGGGTGTACTCGATCGCCTCCGTGCTCGCGCTGAGCGGCAGCGTCTCCAACACCGGCGCCGGTGTGCACATCGAGGTGGAGGGCAGCTCCGAGGACGTCGAGGTGTTCGCCGAACGGCTGCGCCGCGACACCCCGCCCCTGGCGGTGGTGGAGCGCATCGTGGAGACCGACGTCGAGCCGCTCGGCGGCACCGGCTTCACCATCGACTCCTCCTCCGAGGGCGGGCCGGCCAGGACGCTGGTCTCCCCCGACGTAGCGACCTGCGAGGAGTGCCTGGCCGATCTCCGCGACACGGGCGGGCGCCGCTACCGCCATCCCTTCGTGACGTGCACCAACTGCGGTCCGCGGTTCACGATCGTCACGCAGGTCCCCTACGACCGCCCGAACACCACGATGCGCGACTTCGAGATGTGCGAGGCCTGCCGAGCGGAGTACGACGACCCGGGCAATCGGCGCTTCCACGCCCAACCCGTGGCCTGCCCTGAGTGCGGGCCGACGCTGAGACTCGTTGCTCCGGGGAGGCCCGACCTCGGGACGGAGGAGGCGCTGCAGGAGGCGCGGGCGCTGCTCGGCGCCGGGAAGATCGTCGCCGTCAAGGGACTCGGCGGCTACCACCTGGCCTGCGACGCGACCGACGAACGTGCAGTCGCGCGGCTGCGGCTGCGCAAGCAGCGCGGTGACAAGCCGTTCGCGGTCATGGTGCGCGACCTCGACGTGGCGGGGGCGCTGGTGAGCATGGACGCGGACGAGCGTGCCCTCCTGGAGAGCGTGCGACGTCCCATCGTGCTGCTCCGGCGACTCGGCCAGGCTCCGGTCGCACCTTCGGTCGCTCCCGGCAACCCCGACCTGGGCGTCCTGCTCCCCTACACCCCGCTGCACACACTGCTCTTCGGTCTCGAGGGGGACGTCCCATCGCCGGCAGCGCTGGTGATGACCTCCGGCAACCTCTCCGGGGAGCCGATCGTCACCGACGACCAGGAGGCGTTGGACCGGCTCGCCCCCCTGGTGGACGCCTGGCTGCTCCACGACCGGGTGATCCACGTGCCCTGTGACGACTCCGTGTCGCGTTTCGTCGCCGGTGCTGAGCTGCCGTTGCGCCGTTCCCGTGGCTACGCACCGTTGCCGATCGCCCTGCCGTTCGAGATCGCTCCCAGCCTCGCGGTCGGCGCCGACCTGAAGAACACCTGTGCGGTGGCTTCGGGCCGGTACGCGTGGGTCAGCCAGCACGTCGGGGACATGGACGACCTGGCCAGCGTCGACGCACTGACACATATCGAAGGTCACCTCGAGGAGCTCACCGGGGTCGCCCCGCAGCACCTCGTCGCGGACGCCCACCCCGGCTACCGCTCCGGCGACTGGGCGCACCAGCACGCGCAGGGCCGCCCGGTGCGGCAGGTGCAGCACCACCACGCTCACATCGCCTCGGTCATGGGCGAGCACGGGTTGGGTCCCGACGAGCGCTGCATCGGCATCGCGTTCGACGGGACCGGCTACGGCACCGACGGGGCGGTCTGGGGTGGTGAGGTCCTGCTGTGCGACTACAAGTCGTTCCGGCGTACCGCCCACCTCGCCTACGTCCCGCTCGCCGGTGGGGACGCAAGCGTGCTGCGGCCTTACCGGATGGCCCTGGCGCACCTACGCGCCGCCGAGGTCCCCTGGACCGACGACCTGCCGCCGCTCCAGGCTTGCCCGGAGCAGGAGCGGCAGGTGCTCGCGCACCAGCTCGACACCGGCTTCGGCTGCGTGCCCACTTCGAGCATGGGGCGGCTCTTCGACGCGGTGGCCTCGCTTGCCGGCGTCCGGCACGTGGTCGGATACGAGGCACAGGCCGCCATCGAGCTCGAGGGACTCGCGCGCGCCGCTCACTGGACCGGTTCCTACCGGTTCCCGATCGCCCGCGGCGAGACTGCGACCCTGGCCGACCCCGGGCCGGTGGTGCGAGCGATCGCAGCCGACGTCCGGTCAGGTGTGGATCCTGCGGTGATAGCCGGCCGGTTCCACACAGGTGTGGCCGAGCTCGTCGCTGACCTCGCCGCCCTCGCCGCTGCCGAGTCGGGTCTCGACGTCGTCGCGCTCGGCGGCGGGGTCTTCCAGAACGCCTGGCTGCTCGAGGCCAGCGAGCAGCTGCTCACGGCGCGCGGGTTCACCGTGCTCCGGCCGCGGCTGCTGCCACCAAACGATGCGGGCATCGCGCTCGGCCAGCTGCTGGTCGGAGCGTTCAGCTAGAGAAGGGAGAGGGACATGTGCCTGGCCGTACCAGGTCGTGTGTTGTCACTGGAGGAGGCCGACGGTGTGCCGATGGCCGTCGTCGACTTCGGAGGCGTGACCAAGGACGTGTGCCTTCAATACATCCCCGATGCGGTCGTGGGCGAGTACGTCGTCGTCCACGTCGGCTTCGCCATCCAGCGGCTCGATGAGGAGTCCGCCCAGCAGACCCTGGCCAACTTCGAACGCATGGGCATCCTCGAGGAGGAGTTCGGCGACGGTTTCGAGCTGGCCGCACGACAAGCGGGTGTCGTCGCAGGCACCGAGAACGGAGTACCCCGATGAAGTACCTCGACGAGTTCAGCGACCCCGACCTGGCCCGGCGCCTGGTCGACCAGATCCACGCGGTGACCACGCAGCCGTGGGCGATGATGGAGGTCTGCGGTGGGCAGACGCACTCGATCATCCGGCACGGCATCGACCAGCTGCTGCCCGACGGCGTGGAGATGATCCACGGCCCCGGGTGCCCGGTGTGCGTGACACCCCTGGAGATCATCGACAAGGCGCTCGCCATCGCGGAGCGACCAGAGGTCATCTTCTGCTCCTTCGGCGACATGCTGCGCGTGCCGGGCAGCAGCTTGGACCTGTTCCGGATCAAGAGCGCCGGTGGCGACGTACGCGTCGTCTACTCCCCCATGGACGCCCTCAAGCTGGCCAGGGAGAACCCGGACCGTGAGGTCGTCTTCTTCGGGATCGGCTTCGAGACCACGGCGCCGGCCAACGCGATGACGGTCTACCAGGCCAAGCGGCTCGGGGTCACGAACTTCTCGCTCCTTGTCTCGCACGTGCTCGTCCCACCCGCCATCGCGGCGATCATGGAGTCCCCGGTGTGCCGGGTTCAGGGCTTCCTGGCCGCCGGACACGTCTGCTCGGTGATGGGCACCGAGGAGTACCCCGCCCTCGCCGAGAAGTACAAGGTCCCGATCGTGGTGACCGGGTTCGAGCCGTTGGACATCCTCGAGGGCATCCGCCGCACGGTGGTGCAGCTGGAGAGCGGCCGGCACGAGCTGGAGAACGCCTACCCCCGGGCCGTCCGGGCCGAGGGCAACCTCCCGGCCCAGGACATGCTGCGTGACGTCTTCGAGGTGGTCGACCGGACCTGGCGGGGCATCGGAATGATCCCGGACAGCGGCTGGAAGCTCTCCGAGCGCTATGCCGACTTCGACGCGGAGACCCGGTTCTCGGTGAGCGACATCCGCACGGAGGAGTCGCCGTTGTGTCGTTCCGGCGAGGTGCTGCAGGGGCTGATCAAGCCTCACGAGTGTGCGGCCTTCGGCAAGGAGTGCACGCCGCGCAACCCGCTCGGGGCCACGATGGTCTCCTCCGAGGGCGCGTGCGCGGCGTACTTCTCCTATCGTCGCCTGGACCTGGTGGAGGCCTGATGAGTTCGCCCACGGCCGGACCCGACCTCGACTTCGAGGGGTGGGTCTGCCCGGCACCGCTGCGCGACACCCCCACGGTGGTGATGGGCCACGGTGGGGGCGGGGCGATGTCGGCCGAGCTGATCGAGCAGCTGTTCCTGCCGGCCTTCGGGGAGGCGGCGCAGGCCGAGCTCGGTGACTCGGCGGTGCTACCGGCCTCCCCCGGGAGGCTCGCCTTCTCCACGGACTCCTTCGTGGTGAAGCCGATGTTCTTCCCCGGCGGCTCGATCGGGCACCTCGCCGTCAACGGGACCGTCAACGACCTGGCCATGTCCGGGGCCCGTCCGGCGTACCTCTCGACCGCCTTCATCCTGCAGGAGGGCACCGACCTCAAGGTGCTGGCTCGGATCGCGAGCGACATCGGGACCGCGGCCCTGGAAGCGGGCGTGCGCCTGGTCACCGGCGACACGAAGGTGGTCGACTCCGGAAGCGGGGACGGGGTGTTCATCAACACCGCCGGCATCGGATTCGTGCCGGACGGGGTGGAGCTGCACCCACGACGTGCCGCCGTCGGGGATGCGGTGCTGGTCAGCGGGGACATCGGGGTGCACGGTGTGGCGGTGATGAGCTGCCGCGAAGGCCTGGAGTTCGGGACCACTGTCGAGAGCGACTCCGCCGCCCTCCACGACCTCGTCGCGACCATGCTCGCCACGGGCGCGGACCTGCACGTGCTGCGCGACCCTACGCGCGGCGGGGTCGCCGCCTCTCTCAACGAGATCGCCCACGCCTCCGGCATCGGCATCGACCTGGTCGAGAAGGATCTGCCCATTCCGCAGACGGTCCGCGACGCCTGCGGCCTGCTCGGCCTCGACCCGTTGCAGGTGGCCAACGAGGGCAAGCTGATCGCGATCGTGCCGGCAGCCGAGGCCGACCTGGTGCTCGATGCGATGCGGAACCATCCGCTCGGCAAAGGCGCCGTACGCATCGGGACGTGCGTCGCCGCTCATCCGCGGATGGTGGTGGCTGCCACGGCTCTGGGCGGCACTCGGGTGGTCCAGCAACCGATCGGCGAACAGCTCCCCCGGATCTGCTGAGCCTCGTGGGCGCCCGCGGAGCGATGCTGTTCGCTCGATACGCCTATCCGCCGAACGAGCTCGGGTACTGCGGACCACCTGGCGCCGCCGCGCTCGTCACCGGTTTCGACCCGGTCGACGTCGAGCGGCGCGCCCGGCAGTTCGAAGGCGCCTGGTGCTACCTCGAGATGCTGGCCGAGGCCTGCGGCGTGGCGGACCCGCTGGACGAGCGAGTGGTCCGCGCCTACTGGACCGGCGGCCCGGAGCTGGACGTCGTGGACTCCGCGGCACTGGTCGACCGGCTCGAGGAACGCTTCCGAGGGCAGGTGGGCGGCACCTGGCGTCTGGCCGCGGAGCGGGCGATCGCTCACCACAGCTTCCAGGTCTTCGAGGTCTACCCGTGGGTGGGGCTGCTCGTGGGCCCCGCCTCCGACACGGCACTGTCGGTGCTCCAGAAGTGCCGCATCCGGGTGGGTGAGGTCACCGGCGTCGACGGTGAGTCGGTGGAGGTCCTCTCGCACCCGCTGGTGGGCCCTGGGCCCGAGATCGGGCGCGGTCCGGCCAGGTCCGAGCGGGCGCGGTGGTCGGTCGACGGCGAGTCCCTGATCGAGCAACCCGAACCCGGTGACCTGGTGGCGCTCCACTGGGACTGGGTGTGTGAGGTGATCAGTCCGGACCAGGCCGCCCAAGTGCACCGCCTGGAGGACCAGCACCTGCTGCGCATCCGGCAGTCACACGATGGCGGGCCGGCCCCTCAGGCACGCGAACCCGCGGGAGACCGCTGATTCGGTGCTGGTCGGGCCCCGGTCAGGAGCTGGTCGGGTCCTCGGTCGCCTCCGGCTCCTCGGGTACGACGATGGGCCGCAGCCGGGCCCACGCAGCAAACCCTGCGGCGGCCACCAGCATGCCGAGACCCGCCCAGATGTTGATGTTGAGCCCGGCGGACTTCGCCTGCTCAGCCTCGCTGGTGAACAGTCCGGTCACCACGAGGATCAGGCCGTAGAGGCCGATCAACGAGGCGATCATGATGCGGATGTCGAACAAGCCCGCGCGGCGGCGTTCCTGACCCGACCCGTTCGTGTGCGTCTCCACGATGGCCTCCTACCAGAAGATGATGTTGAGGGTGACGACCAGGACGACCCCGATCCCGGCGAGCTTGGTCGGCTGCTGGTACCACGCGAGGTCGCCCTCGTCCTCGTCGTGGAAGTCGGCCTTGGGGGTGAGCGAGTACACCAGTCCCCGGAGCTCGGACTCGGGCTTGGGCACCGTCACCAGGCTCACCCCGACGCTCACCAGGATGTCGACGACGAACGCAGCGCCGGCAGCGACGAAGCTCGCCCCCTGCCCCTCCAGCCCGGGGATCAGGCCGATGGACATCCCCCCGAGCGCATCCTTGCTGAGCACACCCACGACGACCGCGGCGAGTGTGCCGCTGACCAGTCCGGTCCAGCCCGCGGCGGGTGTCATCCGCTTCCAGAACATGCCCAGGATGAACGTGGCGAACAGCGGCGCGTTGAAGAACCCGAACAGCGTCTGCAGGTAGTCCATGATGTTCGAGTAGCTGGCCGCCAACAGCGCCGTACCGATCGCGATCACCGTGGCACCCACGGTGGCCAGCCTCCCGACCTGGGTGTAGTAGCCGTCGTCCTCGTCCTTCTTCACGTACGTCTGCCACAGGTCGTAGGAGAAGACGGTGTTGAACGCCGAGATGTTGGCAGCCATGCCGGCCATGAACGAGGCGAGCAGGCCGGCGATCGCGACACCGAGCATGCCGTTGGGCAGCAGGTCCCGCATCAGGTACAGGATGGCGTTGTTGTAGTCAGGCGTCGCACCCTGCTCGGGTGCTGCCAGCTCGGTGACGATGACGCCCGCGATCATGCCGGGGAAGATGACGATGAACGGGATGAACATCTTCGGGAACGCGCCGATGATCGGCGCACGCTGGGCCGCAGAGATCGAGCTGGAGGCCATCGCCCGCTGGACCTCGACGAAGTTGGTGGTCCAGTAGCCGAAGGACAGCACGAAGCCGAGGCCGAAGACGAGCCCGATGACCGAGAGCAGCGGACTGTCGATGCCGGTCAGGTTGGTCCCCGGCCACGAGTTCAGCCGGTCCGAGGCATCCCCGAGCTTGTTGATCCGGTCGGTCAGCCCGCCGTACCCCCCGACCTTGTAGAGCCCGACCAGGGTGAGCGGCAGCAGCGCGGCGACGATGACGAAGAACTGAAGGACCTCGTTGTAGATCGCGGCCGAGAGACCTCCAAGGGCCGTGTAGGTGAGCACCACCGACGCCGCCACGATCAGCGAGACCCACAACGGCCAACCGAGCAGGACCTCGACGATCTTGGCGAGGAGGTAGAGGTTGATCCCCGCGATCAGCAGCTGTGCTACCGCGAAGCTGATCGCGTTGACGAGGTGGGCCTCGCGGCCGAAGCGGCGGTTCATGAACTCCGGCACCGAGCGGACCTTGGAGCCGTAGTAGAAGGGCATCATCACGATGCCGAGGAAGAGCATCGCCGGGACCGCGCCGATCCAGAAGTAGTGCACGGTCGGCAGCCCGAACGCCGCCCCGTTGGCCGACATCCCGATGATCTCCACCGCTCCGAGGTTCGCCGAGATGAAGGCGAGACCCGTCACCCAGGCGGGCAGCGACCGGCCGGAGAGGAAGAAGTCGAGGCTGCTCGAGACCGAACGCCGCGCCATCACCCCGATGCCGAGCACGAAGGCGAAGTAGATGGCGACCAGAAGGTAGTCGACCCAGTTCGCGTCCAGCCGGAGCTGGCTGTCGGCGGCAAGTAGCATCAGGCCTCCTGAGATCGAGCTGACGGGACGGCACGCTACTCCTTCCCGGCTATGTCCTCTCAGAACCCTGTTTCGGCGGATATGGAGGACTGGCGATGGCGTGGTTGGTGACGGGCGGTGCCGGCTACATCGGCGCCCACGTGGTGAAGGCGTTCGCGGACGTGGGTCTGGACGCCGTGGTCATCGACGACCTCTCCAGCGGTCACCGCGAGTTCGTGCCGCCGGAGGTGCCCTTCGTCCGGGGCAGCATCGTCGACACCGATCTGCTGACCAAGACGCTCGAGCAGCACGAGGTCGACGGCGTGGTGCACCTCGCCGGTTTCAAGTACGCCGGGGTCTCGGTGGACCGTCCGCTGCACACCTACACCCAGAACGTCACCGGCACCGTGCACCTGCTCGAGGCCATGGAGCGCACGGGGGTCGGGTCGATGGTGTTCTCCTCGAGCGCGGCCACCTTCGGGACACCGGACGTCGACCTGGTGACCGAGGAGACGGCAACGCGCCCCGAGTCGCCGTACGGCGAGAGCAAGCTGATCGGCGAGTGGGTGATCCGCGACCAGGCCCGGGCCACCGGGCTCCGGCACACCTCGCTGCGCTACTTCAACGTGGTCGGCTCCGGCAGCGACGACCTCTACGACACCAGTCCGCACAACCTGTTCCCGATCGTCTTCGAGATGCTGCTGGCCGGCAAGACGCCGCGGATCAACGGCGACGACTACGCCACCCCGGACGGCACCTGCGTGCGCGACTACGTCCATGTGGCCGATCTCGCGGCCGCCCACGTGGTCGCGGCGCAGCACCTCGCCGCGGGTGACCCGCTGGAGCCGGTCTACAACCTGGGCAGCGGCGCCGGCTCGTCGGTGCGCGAGATCATGGAGGCCATGCGGAACGTGACCGGGATCGACTTCACCCCCGAGATCGCCCCCCGTCGCCCCGGGGACCCGGACCGGATCGTGGCGACCGGTGAGCTGGCGGCCCGGGACCTCGACTGGCAGATGCGTCACAGCCTCGAGGAGATGGTGCGCTCGGCGTGGCAGGCGCGCAGCGGAAAACCATGACCTCGGACACATTCGCTCGTTAGGCTGGCAACAGTCGGCGAACGCTCGGGGGAGTGTTGATGAGCGGTGGCATGTGGCGCAGGGTCGCGATCCTGTGCGTGGTCTGCGCCTGGGCGGCCGGTATCGCCTTCGGTTGGTGGCTGCGCGGCACGGAGACGGCCGTGGTCGCGGCGCCCCCACGCACCGACCTGGCGGCACAGCTCATCGCCCAGCACCGGTGCTGGAGCGGGCCGGCGCCCGCTGACATGTCCGGACGCGAGCCCCGCCACGTCGTGGCCACCCTCGTGGAGGGTGGCACCCCTGAGTACCTCGGCCGGGCGACGACCCGGGCCGCCCTGCAGCAGGTGTTCGAGCAGGTGGACCACGGGATCCGCGTGCACGCGTTCTGCCGCTGACGGCCGGCCACACCCGCATCGGGGTGCGCTCCGGCGACCCGGCATGATCGGAGCATGACGACCTCCACCTCGAGCCTCATCGACATGTTCTCCCTCCACGGGAAGGTCGCCGTGGTCACCGGTGCCTCATCGGGGCTCGGGGTGGCGTTCGCCCAGGCCTTCGCCGAGGCCGGCGCCGACGTGGCGCTCGGTGCGCGACGGGTGGACCGGCTCGGCGAGACCGCCGAGCTCGTCGAGGCAGCCGGTCGCAGCGCGGTCAGCGTCGCCACCGACGTCGCCTCCCCCGAGGACTGCCAGGCCCTGGTCGACGCAGCGGTGCAGGAGCTGGGCCGGGTGGACATCTTGATCAACAACGCCGGGATCGGCACCGCGGTGCCGGCCACGCGCGAGACCCCCGAGCAGTTCCGGCAGGTCATCGATGTGAACCTCAACGGTTGCTACTGGATGGCGCAGGCGTGCGGGCGGGTGATGCAGCCCGGGTCCTCGATCATCAACATCTCCTCCGTCCTCGCCCTGACCACGGCCGGGCTCCCCCAGGCGGCGTACGCCGCGTCCAAGGCCGGCCTGATCGGTCTGACCCGCGACCTCGCCCAGCAGTGGACCCGGCGCAAGGGCATCCGCGTGAACGCGATCGCACCCGGCTTCTTCACCTCCGAGATGACCGACCAGTACCCCGACGGCTACCTCGAGAGCCAGGGCCCACGGATCCCCGTCGGCCGCAAGGGCGACCCCCGCGAGCTCGCCGCGACGGCGGTGTTCCTGGCCTCGGACGCCGCCGGCTACATCACCGGCCAGACCCTCGCCGTCGACGGCGGGATGACGATCACCTGACCCTCGGCGTTGGGCTAACGTCGGAACATGGGAGAGCGCAACCCCGACGTCGACGCCTGGTTCGAGTCCTACGACAACCCGCAGAAGGACCTGGTCCAGGCGGTGCGCACGGTCATCCTGTCCACGGACCCCCGCGTGAGCGAAGCGATCAAGTGGAAGGCGCCGACGTTCATGTACGCCGGCAACATCGCGTCGTTCTATCCCAGGACGACCAAGCACGTGTCATTGATGTTCCACACCGGCGCATCCCTACCCGACCCGCACGGCCTGCTCGCCGGTGACGGAGACACCTCCCGCGTCGCTCGTTTCGATAGCCTCGCCGACCTCGAGACGAAGACACCGGCCCTGCAGGGCCTGGTCGCGGCCTGGATCGAGTCCCGGAGCTGAGCCGAGGAGCTGCTACGGCATGCCGACGGCCCCGGCAGGGCCGGGGTGCTGGGCGGTCAGGTTCGTCGACGTCGATCTGGTGGGCGCCGGTCGGTGGGCTGGGTCTGGTACTGGTGGCCGGTGGGTGCGGTCCAGGTGTAGGTGCCGTCGTCGGTGCGTTTGTAGTCCCAGGCGGTGTGGGTCTTGACCCGGTGGTGGGTGCGGCACAACGGGGCGAGGTTGTCGGGTCGGGTTTGGCCCGGGGGTCCGCCGTCTTCGATCGCGACGTAGGGCGTGATGTGGTCGAGGTCGCAGGCGCGGGAGTCGCGAGCGCAGCCGGGGAAGACGCAGTGGGACTCGCGTAGCAGCACCTGCTCGCGCATGGCCGCGGGTGGGTCGTGCTGGTCGACCGCGGTGTGGTTGTTCAGGTCCAGGACCGGGCGCAGGACCACCCTCCCGCCGGTGGCGGTGTGCCGGGTGAGCCAGTCGGTCAGCAACCTGGTGGTCGCCGCACCGAGATGTTCGATGCTGATCGCGCCAGTGCCGCCGGCCAGGTCGGCGGCGAGGTCGGCGGGGGCCAGGTGCACGAACAGGTTCGCCACCCCGCCCGGGCTGGCGGGCGCGCGCCTTCGCGACCGCTCATCAGGTCCAGGGCGTACTGGGGGTCGGCCAGGATCCCGACGGCGCGGGCCCGGCGCACCTCGAGGGGGTCGGTGTCGCCGAGGGCGCGCAGGTCGCCGGCGACCCTCGAGAGGCTCTGGTCGAACAGGTCGGCATCGGGGGTCTCCAGGGTCATCCACATCTCGGTGGTCGCCGCGGTGGCACCGGGGCGCGACCACACCCCGCGACGGGCCAGGGCTGCCTCCTCATCGGCGACCGCACGGTGGGGGTCGAAGTAGAGCCGGGCCTCGTGGACCAGCCGGGCGGCGTGGACCGAGCCGATCTTCTCGGGGGTGGCGGCGATCAACCGGTCCGCGAACCCCGCGGCCTCGGGTGAGAGGTCGCGGGTCTCCCGGGCGATGGACCGGGCCCGCCAGGTCGGCACCACCAGGTCCTGGACCAGCGCCCAGAGCCGGGGCAGCCGGTGCGCCAGCTCCAAGGCGTCACCGAGCAGCAACCGGGCCGCATCGGTGGACAGACCCAACGCGGCACCCAGGTCGGCCGGGGCGAACTCCGCGACCCACGGGGCCCCCGGCCCGGCCAACGGGCACACGGTCTCACCGTGCAGGTCGACCTCGCCCCAGTGTGCCGGGGTGCCCCCGACCGGGCAGGGGTGCAACCGCGCCCACACCAGCGCCAGCTCCAGCTGCCGCACCGCCGCGCGCTGCTCCTCGACCCGGGCGACACGGACAGCGATCGATCACCTCAGCAGCGGTGAGATCGAGTCCCTCGAGCGGTGGTGGCCATGGAACGACTCTAGACCCGAGCACCGACAGTTTCGACTACATGTTCGAACGTTGTGGAGAACCCCTTGAGTGGTCGACGGTGGGGCCACGAACCGGCCCCCCGGGCCGAGGTCGCGTGGTCTCGACTGACCGCTCGCCGCCCGACCACCACTCCCCCGGCCACCACCGCCCGCTCGGCAGCGCCCAGGGGTTTGCCAGACTGGACCCATGAGCAGCCCGCAGCAGAGTGCACGCGTTCCCACGTCGACCTTGATGCTCGACTACCCCCTGTCGTTGGGTGTCTACGACCGCTACGAGCAGGCGCAGAAGGCTGTGGACTACCTCTCGGACAACGAGTTCCCGGTGCAGAACTGCCTGATCGTCGGCACCGACCTCAAGCAGGTCGAGAGGGTCACGGGACGGCTGACCACGGGCAAGGTGGCCGTGGGCGGGATGCTGTCCGGCTTGTGGCTCGGGCTGTTCGTGGGGTTGATCGTCTCCCTGTTCGGCACCGGCGACACCGTGGCCGTCGTCGCCTCCACGATGCTCTTCGGCGCCCTGTTCGGTCTCGTCTGGGCACTCGCGGGGTACGCCGCGACGCGGGGTCGCCGGGACTTCACCTCGGTGAGTCAGGTCGTCGCGACGCGCTACGAGGTGCTGGTCGAGCACAAGTTCGCCGAGCGAGGCCGGGAGCTGCTGACCGCCATGCAGGACGCCTGAGCGACGAACCCTGGGGAACGAGGCCCGCGCGCGAGCCCTATCGTTCGACCATGCGCCAGCCCTCGATCACCATCATCGGCGCCGGGTTCGGCGGGCTCGGCACCGCCATCGAGCTCAGCCGAGCCGGCTACACCGACGTCACGGTCCTCGAGAAGGCCGACGCCATCGGGGGCGTGTGGCGCGACAACACCTACCCCAACGCAGCTTGCGACGTCCCGTCCTCGCTCTACTCGTGGTCGTTCGCACCCAACCCGGACTGGCCGCACCGCTACTCGCGCCAGGACGAGATCCTCTCCTACATCGAGCGCACCGCCCGCGAGCAGGGCGTGCTCGACCAGGTCCGCACGGGTGTCGAGGTCACCTCGGCGACGTACGACGACGACAGCTGCTCGTGGCAGCTGACGACCACCGCGGACGAGACGTTCGCGACCGACGTGCTCATCACCGCTGTGGGCCAGCTGTCCCGCCCGGCGATCCCGCGCATCCCCGGCATCGACACCTTCGACGGACCCTCCTTCCACTCCGCCGAGTGGGACCACTCCGTGGACCTCCGGGGGCGACGCATCGCCGTGCTCGGCACCGGCGCCAGCGCCATCCAGTTCGTCCCGGGCATCCAGCCCGAGGCCGGTCACCTGACGGTGTTCCAGCGCTCGGCTCCGTACGTCGTACCGAAGCCGGACCGTGAGTACACGCGCACGCACGCGGGTCTGTTCCGCCGGTTCCCGCTCACCCAGTCGTTCGGGCGCAAACTGACGTGGTTCATGTCCGAGCAGCTGAACCGCTCCTTCGCGGGACGCAACCCCACCCGCAAGGTGATGGAGCTCGCCTGGCGGGCTCAGCTCCGCGCGCAGGTCCGTGACCCCGAGCTGCGCAGCAAGCTCGTGCCGGACTACGAGCTGGGCTGCAAGCGACTGCTGTTCTCCAACGAGTGGTACCCCGCCCTCGCCCAGTCCAACGTCGAGGTCGTGACGGAACCCGTCGTCGAGGTCGTGCCCGAGGGAGTGCGCAGCGCCGACGGCAGCCGTCCACGAGGTCGATGTGATCATCTACGGCACCGGCTTCGCGGCCACCGAGTTCCTCGCGCCGATGAAGCTCGTGGGCGCGGGCGGCGTGGACCTGCACGATCGCTGGGACGGGGGTGCACGTGCCTACCTCGGCCTGTGCGTACCGGAGTTCCCGAACCTGTTCGTGGTCTACGGACCCAACACCAACCTCGGCGGCAGCTCCATCATCAACATGCTCGAGTCGCAGTCGGCCGCGATCGTCGGGCTGCTGCGGCACACAGGCAAGAGCGGCGGTCGCACCGTCGCCGTGCGGACCGAGGTGGAGCGCGAGTTCGACTCCGAGATCCAGGCGCGACTGTCGGACAGCGTGTGGGCGGGCTGCGTCAACTGGTACCACGAGAACGGCGGCCGGATCAGCACGAACTGGCCGGGCACGGTGGCCGAGTACAAGCAGCGCTGCGCCCGGATCGACCCTGCGGACTTCGAGGTCAGCTAGCGGCGACCGAGGTCCCTGCACGTCGGGACCAACTCCCCTGACCCGCGGCCGCCGCGAGGGGCGATGGTCGAGTCACCCGACGAAGGAGTCCGCTCCATGAACGCCTCCGAACCACAAGCCGCGCAGTCAGTAGAGATCCCTGACCGAGTGCTCCGCGGCGTCATCGACCTGGCCAGGCTCGCGCCCAGCGTGCACAACACCCAGCCATGGACGTGGCGCATCGTGGAGGGCAATGCGCTGCAGCTGAGAGCGGACCGCCGCCGGGCGCTGCCCGTGTCCGACCCGGAAGGCCGCAACCTCGTGATCAGCTGCGGCGCCGCACTGCACACCGCCGTGGTCGCCGCCAAGGCACGCGGCCTCCTGGCCCTGGTCGAGCGGCTTCCCGACCCCACCGAGCCCGACCTGCTGGCGACCATCGACCTGGTGCCCGGTGTGCCCCCTGCCACTGCGGGGGAGGACCTGCACTCGATCAGGCAGCGCCACACCGACCGCCGCCGGTTCACCTCCTGGCCGGTGCCCCGCTCCCGCCTGGAGAGCCTCGCCCGTGCGGCGGGCCACTGGTCGGTCGACGTCGTGCCGCTGCTCGACCTCGAAGCGCGATCGCGCATCGAGGAGCTGGCGGAGCAGGCCCGACGCAAGCAGGCGCAGGACCCAGGGGTCCGCGAGGAGCTGGACCGCTGGGTCGGCGCACGGCCGCACGACGGCATTCCCGCCGCGGCGATCCCCCAGCAGGTCGCGGGCCCCGGAGAGCGGGCCAACCGCTTCGTCCCCGACGCCGCACCTGAGGCCGACCTGATCGACCCTGCTGACGGCCTGGTCGTCATCGCCAGCGACCACGACGGGCTGCTGGCCTGGCTGTGTGCAGGCGAGGCGCTCAGCGCCCTGTGGTTGGCCGCCACCCGGGACGGACTCTCAGTCGTGCCGCTCAGCCAACCCGTCGAGGATGCGCAGACCCGAGCCGCCCTGCAGCTCGAGCTGCAGGCGCGACGGCCTCTCGCGCAGATCCTGGTCCGGGTCGGGTGGCAGGAGATCTCCCGCTCCCCGCTCCCACGTACGCCGCGGCGCCCGCTGCACGACGTGCTCGAGGGCTGCTGACGCGGTGGCTGGTGGCTGGTGGCTGCGACCGGCGTACAACGCCGCCATGATGGGTACAGGGCAGGCCGACCATCACAGGAGGTTCGTTCATGCAGCTACCCCAGGAGCGGGGGCCGGTCAGTCGGCGCGTCATCCAAGCACTTCGAAGCGGAAGCGACCGGACGCTGACCTTGGCGCTGGGTCTCGGTGACATCGCCGACGACGGCGACGTCCAGCTGGCGCTGTGGATGCTCTACGAGCTGCACTACCGAGGGTTCGACGAGATTCCCGACGACCGCGAGTGGGACCCCGGCCTGTTGTCGCTTCGACGCACCATCGAGCGACGGTTCGAGCTCGAGCTGCGGGACGCGACCCGGGAACGCGTAGACGGCGCCACGAGGAGCCCGGACACGGGCAGCGACCTGTTCGCGCTCGTGGCAGCAGACGACGGCCCCTCCACCGCGTCGTTCCTGCAACGCCACGCCTCGCGCGAACAGTTCCTCGACTACCTGCGCGAGCGCAGCGTCCAACAGCTCAAGGAGTCCGACCCGCAGTCGTTCGTGCTCCCCCGGCTCAACGGTGCGGCCAAGGTTGCTCTCGCCGAGATCCAGTACGACGAGTACGGCGGTGGTCGGCCGGAGCGGTTGCACGCGACCCTCTACGCCGAAGCTCTCGAGGCAGCGGGGCTCGACCCGCGCTACGGCGCCTACATCGACCAGGTGTCGGCGCTCAGCCTGGCCGCGGCCAACGTGATGTCGATGTTCTGCCTGCACCGTCGCCTCCGGGGGGCGGCCATGGGGCACCTGGCCGCCTTCGAGGCGTCCAGCTCCGTCCCGTGCCGCAAGATCGTGGGCGGTATCGAGCGCTTGGGGCTGCCCCCGACCGTGGCGACGTACTTCGACGAGCACGTGGAGGCCGACGCGGTCCACGAGCACCTCGCCGCGACCGACATCTGCGGCGTCCTGGTCCGCGAGGACCCGTCGCTCCACGAGGACGTGCTGTTCGGTGCCGCGGTCTGCGTCCACCTCGACGCACGGTGCTCGACCGAGATGCTCGGCCGGTGGACCGATGACGTGGAGCAGGCGTCATGAGTGAGGAGGTCGTCGTCCGGGCTTGCCCCGGCGGTCCGCTTCTCGTGCGCGGCGCGGAGTGGGTGAGCGACGACGACGGTGTCGAGCACGCCGTGACCCGCCCTGTGGTCGCCGTGTGCGCCTGCGGCAAGTCGGCGCGCAAGCCGTGGTGCGACAGCACGCACAAGTCGATCAGGGACTCGTGACCGCGCTGCGCGCGGAGACCGTCGACTTCGGCGGCCTGCGGATCACGTTCGACGAGCGGGTGCTGCGACCACGTGGGTGGACTGCGCAGCAGTCCTCGTGGGCCGCGGACCTGCTTGCGGGGCTGGCACCGGGTCCCGTGCTCGAGCTGTGTTCGGGGGCTGGACACATCGGGCTGCTCGCCGTCGCAGCGAACGACCGCCCACTGGTGTGTGTCGACGTCAGCGAGGTCGCCGCCGGCTACGCCGTCCGGAACGCCCAGGCGGCGGGTCTGGCCCATCGGGTTGAGGTGCGCTGCGGAGCCATGCTGGACGTGGTGCGCACGGGCGAGCGGTTCCCGCTCGTGGTCGCGGACCCACCGTGGGTGCCCCGATCCGAGACCGCCCGGTTCCCGGAGGACCCGATGCTGGCCATCGACGGCGGCGACGACGGGCTGGGCGTCGTGCGCGAGTGCCTCGTGGTCATCGAGGAGCACCTTGCGCCCGGCGGTGTGGCGCTGCTCCAGGTGGGACCGGGCAACCAGGCGGAACTGGTGGCGGCCACGGTCGCCGGCACCCAGCTGCGGGCCGGCGAGGTGCGCCGATTCGGTGAGCGCGGAACCCTGCTCCGGCTGGACCGTGCAGCCGTTGGCCCGGGCTGACCTTCAGCGGCCGCGAAGGACCTCCTCGACCAGGGCGATGCAGTGCGAGGCCGTCTGGTCCAACACCTCCTCAGGCGAGCCCTCCAGCAGCATCTCCCGCACCACGACGTCCCTGTCCGTGGCAACCGCGATGACCACGGTTCCCGCAGGTTTGCCCTCACTGGGGTCCGGGCCACCGACACCCGTGCACGCGACGGCCAGGTCCGCCTGGAGGAGCTGGAGCGCACCCGTCGCCATCTGTGCGGCGCAGGCCTGCGTGACCACCGGCCCTTCGTCCACACCCAGCACGTCGAACTTGACGCCACCTTGGTAGGCGACGATGCCACCGCCGAACCAGTCTGCGGCGTCCGGGCCGGCACCGAGCCGGACCGCCACCGTTCCGCTGGTCAGTGACTCCGCGGTGACCACACGGAGGTCCCTTCGGGCGGCGATCTCCGCGATCCGCTGCACCCGCTCTGCGTCGACGCTCATCGCTCGCAATCTCCTTGGTCCATGACGGTGTCGGCGTCGTGGTCGTTGCGTTCGTTGCTTCCCGGGGATACCCGCAACCCCGGCCGGTCATGCTTCCCTGAGAGGTGGCTACGCGCGCCGGCGCAGCCGGCTGTTCGCCCGCTCGAGGCGAAGCACCTCCTGCTCGAGGGTGAGGACCTGGGCGACGCCGGCCAGGTTGAGGCCCTCAGCGAGCAGGTCGCGGATGCGGGCCAGCCGGTCCAGGTCATCGCGCGAGTACAGGCGGTTGCCACCCGGAGTGCGATCGGGCTCCACCAGTCCACGTCGTTCGTAGACACGGAGGTTCTGCACCGGCATCGAGAGCATCTCGGCCGCGACCGAGATGGCGAAGAGACCGGTCCTGCGGTTCTCCATGCTTCCTCCTCTGCGGGCCCCGAGGCTTGATTCTGACTGCCTTCTGCATTATAAGAAACCTATAACCACAGTTACAGATGGTGGCGACCCGAACGCAGACCGGGAGCCACCGGCAGTTGAAGCATCAGGAGGAGCCATGTTGCTGCGAAACACCGACCCGTTCCGCGACTTCGACCGCCTGACCCAGCAGCTCCTGGGCACCACGAACCGTCCGGTCGTGATGCCCATGGACGCCTGGCGCGAGGGGGACCGCTTCGTCATCGAGTTCGACCTTCCCGGAGTCAATCCCGAGAGCATCGAGCTCGACGTGGAGCGCAACGTCCTGACCGTCAGCGCAGAGCGAGTCTCGCGCAACGGTGACTGGGAGATGCTCGCCTCGGAGCGACCGCGAGGTCGATTCAGCCGTCAGCTGGTGCTGGGCGACAACCTGGACCTCGAGCGGATCGAGGCAGGCTACGACTCAGGCGTCGTACGACTGACCGTGCCCGTGGCGGAGAAGGCGAAGCCACGCAGGATCCAGATCCAGAGCTCCCCAGACCCGGAGAAGAGCGCCATCGAGGCCTGACCCGCCACGAGCAGAGCCACCCCCGTGCCCCGGGGGTGGCTCTTTCGTCCTCAGGCGTTGAGACCCTCGACGCTGATGCGCCGCAGGGCGACCACCGCGCGGGCCAGCTCGTCCTCGAGCCCCCGTGCCAGCGGCTCGACACCGTCGAGGTCCCGAGCCTCGGCGGCCCGCTCGAGCGCGCCGCAGGTCTTGGCAACGTGCGGCACCCCCAGGTTCATCGCGCTGCCCTTGAGCCGGTGGGCGTGCTGTGACAGCGCGTCGGCGTCGCTCGCGGCAACCGCGGCCACGATGGCGGCCACGTCGTTCGGGGCCGAGGTGAGGAAGGAGTCGACGAAGCGGTGGAACATCGAGGGGTTGCCCGGCTTGAGCCCGTGCAGCATGTTCATCCGGACCAGGTCCAGGGCACTTTCGGAGTCCTCCTCCTCGCTGGCGTGCTCAGCCAGCGCCTGAAGGCGCACCGGGCCACGCAGCCAGCGCTGCAGGGTCAGCTGCAGCAGCTCCCGGTCCACCGGCTTGACGAGGAAGTCGTCCATGCCGGAGGCCAGGCACCGTTCCCGCTCACCGGAGATCGCTGCCGCCGTCATGGCGATGATCGGCACCCGTCGCAGATGTGTCTCTTGGGACCGGATCTTCTCGGTTGCCGTGTAGCCGTCGAGGCGGGGCATCTGGCAGTCCATCAGAACGGCCACGAACGAGTGGTTGCCGGCCGTGGCCTCCACGGCCTCGACGCCGTCCTGAGCGATCTGGACCTCGTAGCCGAGGCTCTCGAGCATGCCCTGCGCGACGAGCTGGTTGACCGGGTTGTCCTCGGCGACGAGCACACGACCCTGACCCTTGGGCAGGGAGCCGCGCTCCTCTGCCTCCTCGGCCTGGCCCTGCGGCTCGCCGACGACTCGGCACAGGCTGCCCAGGAGCGTCGAGGGGAGGACCGGCTTCACCAGGCACGTGTCGATGCCGAGGCGGGCCACCGCCTCCTCGTCGACCTCGGTGATGGAGCTCAGCATCAAGACGTTGATCGCCGCCACGAGCTCGTCGGCACGGATCAGCTCCGCGAGCTGGAGGCCGTTGATGTTCGGCATGCACATGTCGACCAGCGCGACCTGGTACGGCTGGCCGGACCGCGCCGCCTGGCGCAGCTCCACCATGGCCTCGCGCGCCGAGACGACACCGGTCGACTGCACGTCCCACAGCGCGAGCTGCTCGGCGGTGATCAGCCGGTTGGTGGCGTTGTCGTCCACCACCAGCACGCGGAGGCCGCGCAGCTTCGCCACGGCGGCCTCGTCGCCGTCGGGACGCTGTCCCGAGGTCGGGGTCTCCAGTGCCACGGTGAACCAGAAGGTGCTGCCGGAGCCGATCTCGCTGATCACCCCGATCTCACCACCGAGGGCCTCGGCGAGCTGGCGCGAGATGGTCAGTCCGAGACCGGTCCCTCCGAAGCGCCGCGTGGTGGACGTGTCGGCCTGGGCGAAGGCGTCGAAGAGTCGCGCCTGCGTCTCGGGAGCGATGCCGATCCCGGTGTCGGTGACCTCGACCCGCAGCACGGTGCGCGAACCGTGGCGACGCTGCACCTTGGCCCGGACCACGACGTCGCCGTCGTGGGTGAACTTCACCGCGTTGGAGAGCAGGTTCGTCACGATCTGACCGAAGCGAACCGGGTCGCCACGCAGGGTGGTCGGCACGTCACCGGCACAGTGCACCAGGAGCTCGATGCTCTGCGCTCGGGCCGCGGCGGCCATCAGCGCCGTTGCCTGCTCGAGCACCTCGCGCACCTCGAAGTCGACCGTCTCGATCTCCAGCTTGCCGGCCTCGATCTTCGACAGGTCCAGGATGTCGTTGATCAGGCCCAGCAGCGTCCGCCCGGCCTGCTCGACGCCTCCCGCGAGCTGGCGCTGACGCGGGCTCAGCTCCGTGCGCAGCAACAGCTCGCTGAGGCCGATCACGCCGTTGAGCGGCGTGCGGATCTCGTGGCTCATCGTGGCCAGGAAGTCGGACTTCATCTGCGAGGCGTCCAAGGCGGCATCTCGCGCTGCCGAGAGCTCTGCCTCACTGTGCTCGCGCTCCCCCACGCGGGCCAGCTGTCCGGCAACCTGCTGGATCGTCTGCACGATGGCCTGCCCGGGCTCGAGTCCGAGACCTGTCACCAGCTCGACGATGCATCGGACCTGCTGTGCCACCACCACGGGGATGGCGAGCACACCCGTGCGGCCGCCGTTCCCGTCCGACTCGTCACCCCACGCCACACGCCGGTCGGCGATGGAGCGCAGCGCTGTCGGACCGAGCCTCAGGGGTGCTGGCAGGTTGCTGCCCTCCAACGCCTCCGGACCAGCCTTGCCCCGGCCCACCGTGTACGCCGCCCGCGGCTCCCAGCCGGTGTGGCCCGAGATCTCGTCGACGGCCACGTGGATGGCTTCGGCCAGGCTGCTGGTCTCGTTGGCAGCAGACGTCATCGCCTGGAGGAGGCCGAGCCGGTCCGAGGCAGCCTCGAGCTCCTGGGAGGCCAGAACCGTCTCGGTGATGTCGTGCGCGGTGCCGTTCATCCGCACGGGGGCGCCCTGTTCGTCACGTACCGCGACCCCACGACCGTTGATCCACGCCTCCTCACCACCGCGGCGGATGATGCGAGCCTGGAAGCTGAAGCTGTCGGCGCCCTCGAAGGCGGAGGCAACTGCGTTCCGCACCGTCTCCCGGTCGTCGGGGTGCACGTAGCCGAGAAAGCCCTCGTAGGTGGCCTCGAACTCCTGCGGCTCCACGTTGTAGACGCGGTAGAGCTCGTCGGACCACTCGACCACGTCGGTGGCGATGTCCCACTCCCAGCTGCCGACCTTGGCGATGGACTGCGCCTCCGCCAGCTGTTGCTCGCTGGACAGCACCTTCTCCAGCAACAGACGTCGCTCGGTCAGCTCGGTCACCCGGTGCAGCCAGCCTCGGCGTTGACCTTCGTCGTCGACGAGCGGACTGTGGCTCACCAGCACCCAGATCCGGCTGCCGTCCTTGCGCAGGAAGCTGCACTCGGTGTTGTCCGCACCGGATTCGACCCGCGCGAGCTCGGCGAGGTGGGCGAGGAGCTGCTCGCGTCCGACCTCGTCGAGGGCGTCCGCCACATTCAGACCGGGCATCTCCGCCGGGGTGTAGCCGAGGATCGCCGCGAGGCGGTCGTTGGCGTACACGGTCTGACCTTCGTCGTCGAAGATCCACAGGCCATCGGTGGTGGACCGAACGATCCACTGGCACAGCTCGGGGGGGGTGTGCATGGCTGGCCTTCCTACTCGCGAGAGGGGCTCGGACCCAGATACCCACGCGGGACATATCCGACATTAACGATACATCCGGAGATGGCGTAGGGACGCAAAACACAAGAGCCACCTCGGGCGCTTCGCGAGGTGGCTCTGGGTGGTGCGGAATCCTGGGTGGAGCTGAGGGGATTCGAACCCCTGACCCCTTGCATGCCATGCAAGTGCGCTACCAACTGCGCCACAGCCCCATTGCCCTGTTCAGGCAACGCGGGGAATCCTAGCCAACCCCCGACGCCGACGCTAATCGGGGGGCATCGCCGGGGCCGTCAGGTTGTACGCCGAGAGGCGCAGCCGGGCGCCGCCGACCTCCACGAGGCTCGCCCAGCCACAGTTCCGCATCGCCTCGAGACCGTCAGCGGCCGCCACCGGCCAACCCAGGAGCCCGGCAACCGCGACACGTAGCGCCGCCCCGTGGGTCACCACCACGACCGTCTCCCCCGCGCCGAGACGCCGTAGCGCCTCCTCCATGGCCGGCACGATGCGCGCCGAGACCTGCTCGGAGGTCTCCGCGCCGGGCACCGGAACGTGGGCGTGCAGGTCCAGCGCGCCGGGCGTCTCCGCGCCCAGGTGGTCGGCGAACTCGGCACGGGTCATCCCGGTGCGCTCCCCCACGTCGTACTCGCGAAGCCTGGGATCCGCACGTGCCGTGAGACCGGTGGCCTTCTCCAAGAAGGCGGTGGTCTCGCGGGCCCGGGCCAGGTCACTGCTGAGCAGCTGCGCGGGCTCGTAGCCCGCCGCGAGCACCCTGGCCATCACCTCGGCCTGACGCCGGCCGGTCCCGTCCAGCCCGACGTCGGCATGGCCTTGGGCCCTGCCCTCGGCATTCCACGCTGTCTGGCCGTGCCGCACCAGAACCACTCGCCTGCCGCGGCCAGGCGTCATGGCGTCCGGGAGGACGTCCACGGCGTCCGGAAGGTCAGTGACCACGGCCGGAGGTCACGTCCGCCGGCAGCGGGATGGCTGGACAGTCACGCCAGAGGCGCTCCAGGGCGTAGAACTCGCGCTCCTCGGTGTGCTGGACGTGCACGACGATGTCGGCGTAGTCGATGAGCACCCAGCGGCCATCCCGCTCACCCTCGCGACGCACAGGCTTGGCACCCGCCTCGCGGAGCCTGTCCTCGATCTCGTCGACGATCGACTTCACCTGGCGTTCGTTGCTCGCCGAGCAGAGCACGAACGCGTCGGTGATCACGAGCTGCTCGGAGACGTCGAAGGCGATGATGTTCTCCGCCAGCTTGTCCGAGGCTGCCCGGCTCGCGGCGTGGACGAGCTCGACGGCCCGGTCGGTTGCGCTCATGTGGTCAAACCTTCTGCGAGTAGAGGTTGTGCTTGGCGAGGTACTGCACGACACCGTCCGGCACGAGGTACCAGACCGGCTCGCCCTTGGAGCGCCGCTCGCGGCACTCGGTGGAGGAGATCGCCAGCGCGGGGATCTCCAGGATCGTCACCCGGTCCTGCGGGATGCCGGTCAGCGAGCTCGGGCTCATCTCGTAGCCGGGCCGCGTGCACCCCACGAAACGGGCCAGCTCGAAGAGCTCGTCGGCCTCGCGCCAGGTGAAGATGTCCGCGAGCGCGTCGGCGCCGGTGATGAAGTACAGGTCGCTGTCGGGCAGCGTCTGGGTGAGATCACGCAACGTGTCGATCGTGAAGGTCGGGCCGCCCCGGTCGATGTCGACCCGGGAAACGGTGAACCTCGGGTTGGAGGCGGTGGCGATCACGGTCATCAGGTAGCGGTGCTCCGCCGGCGACACCTCACGCGAGGACTTCTGCCACGGCTCCCCGGTGGGTACGAACACCACCTCGTCGAGGTCGAACCAGGCTTGAACCTCGCTGGCCGCCACGAGGTGGCCGTGGTGGATCGGGTCGAAGGTGCCACCCATCACCCCGACACGTCGGCGGCGGCCCGGGCCGGGCCCGGCTGCCGCGTCCTGGGCGGAGGCGGAGGCGGAGTTGCCCGCGGGTGAGGTGCTCAGGAGTGCTCGCGACCTTTGCCGAAGGACAGGATCGCGAAGAGCGCCCCGAGCAGGAGCAGCAGGGTGCCACCCCCCACGAGATACGGCATGAAACCAGCGCCCTCTTCGACACTCAGCGGCAGCAGCAGGAGACTCAGCATGGCGCACAGCCTAGCCGCCAACCGACGTGAGGGCGACGACGGCTCGACCACGCTCGACGTGGGGTGGCCGCCCCGTCGGAAGGGCTCAACCGAAGACCAGCCCGACCCCGAGCAACAACGCCCAGAAGAACAGGGTGCGCCCGACCAGACCCGCGACGAAGAACACCACCACGTTCATTCGCAGCGCCCCGGCGACCATCGCCATCACGAAGAAGGGGGGCACTCCGACGGCGGCCGAGACGAAGGTCAGCAGCCCGCTGACGACCGGACGCCCCTGCGCGACCCGCTCCCACCGCGAGAAGCTCGCCCGCCGTTTGGGCGTGCCCATCTTCTTGCGCAACCAGGGCAGGTCGAGCGCCCCCCGGGACGCGTAGTACCAGACCAGCTTGCCGACGTTCTGGCCCAGGGAGCCGATGACCGCCAGGCCCAACGCGGAGTGCGCCCGGCTGTTGGCGTACACCACCGAGATGTAGGCCTCCATGTTGAAGAGGGGAACGACCGCTGAGACGAGGCCGAAACCGAAGGTCAGCCAGAGCAGCTTCACCGGACGTGGCCGTCACCGATCACGACGTACTTCGTCGAGGTCATCTCGGGCAGTCCCATGGGGCCACGGGCGTGCAGCTTCTGGGTGGAGATGCCGATCTCGGCCCCGAACCCGAACTCCCCGCCGTCGGTGAAGCGGGTCGAGGCATTGACCAGAACCGCTGCGGAGTCGACCTCGGCCACGAAGCGCTGTGCCGCGGACTGCGAGCCCGTGACGATTGCGTCCGAGTGGCCCGATGAGTAGGTCCTGATGTGTGCGATGGCGGCGTCCAACGTGGGTACGACGGCTGCGGAGATCTCCAGGGCGAGGTACTCCGTCGACCAGTCCTCCGGGGTGGCAGGGATCACGCCGGGAAGACCGGCCAGCCAGGCGTCGCCGTGCACGGTGACGTCGGCGTCCTGCAGCGCCCGGACGATGCGCGGGCCGAACTCGGCGGCGACGTCGGCGTGGACCAGCAGGGACTCGGCGGCGTTGCACACCGAGGTGCGGTGGGTCTTGGCGTTGAGCACGATCCGCTCGGCCATGTCGAGGTCTGCGGCGGCGTCGACGTAGACGTGGCAGTTGCCCACCCCCGTCTCGATGACCGGCACGGTCGACTCCTCCACGACCGAGGCGATCAACCCGGCGCCTCCGCGCGGGATGAGGACGTCGACGAGGCCGCGCGCCCGCATCAGCTCCTTGACGGATTCGTGCCCCTCACCGGGGACGAGCTGGATCGAGTCCTCGGGCAGACCCGAGACCCCGGCTGCGTGACGCAGCGACTCCACGACGGCCGTGTTGGAGCGCAGGGCGCTGGAGGAACCCCGCAGCAGCACCGCGTTGCCGCTCTTGAGGCAGATGCCGGCGGCGTCCGCCGTGACGTTCGGTCGGGCCTCGTAGATGATGCCCACCACCCCGAACGGGACCCGCACCTGTCGCAGCTGTAGCCCGTTTGCCAACGTTGATCCCCGGATCACCTCTCCCACCGGGTCGGGAAGGCCCGCGACCTCGCGCAGTCCCTGGGCCATCCCCAGGAGCCGTTGGCGGTCGAGCCGCAGCCGGTCGAGCAGGTGCACGGGCGTGCCCGCAGCGGCAGCGGCGTCGAGGTCAGCGGCATTCGCGGCGAGGATCAGGCTCTCGTCGGCCAGCAGCTGGTCGGCCATGGCCTCGAGTGCGCGGTCCTTGTCGGCGCGCGTGGCCAGGGCGAGCCGGGTGGACGCGTCACGTGCGCGGGTCGCCACCGCGGTGAAAGCCGAGTCGGACATGCACCCAGCCTAGCCAGCGCAGCTACCGGTTCAGGCGCGCTGTCCCATGGACGGGCGCCGCGATCGCAGGTTGCGCTCGACGATCTCGAGGCCGATGACCTCCCAGTCGGGGAGCCGGGCACTGTCTCGGTGCTCGTTCCACAGCCGCATGGCCAGCGACGCGATGTCGAGCATGTTCTCGCCCTGGTCCCAGAACTGGATCTCCACGCTGTCGCCGCTCGGGTTGACCGAGTCGAGGAATGGTCGCTCCTCGACCAGCCGCTGAACGGCGGCGCGAAGCAGCAACGGCTCGACCGGATCGCCCGAGAGCGTCAACGTCACATGCCAGTGACGAACAGGGTGGTTCACTCGGCGCTCCTTGCTGGACCGGGCACGCACCGCCCGGTGCACTCAGTCTGTCCTACCGGAGGGCCGACCGCGGCCGAACCCGCAAATCGCGGAGCCATTCACAGCAGCACGAGGTCGTCACGGTGCACCACCTCGCGCGCGTACTCCGAGCCCAGCTCCTGGGCCAGCTCGGGCGTGGACCGACCCAGCAGGTCGGGCAGCTCGGCGGCGTCGTAGTTGACCAGCCCGCGAGCGACGGCACGTCCCCGCTCGTCGACCATGTCGACCGCGTCACCGGCCACGAAGGTGCCGCCGACACCGGTGATGCCGGCCGGTAGCAGTGAGGCGCGTCTCTCGGTCAGGGCGCGCACGGCCCCCGCGTCCAGCACCAGCCGACCCTTGGGGTCGGTGGCATGGGCCAGCCACAGCAGCCTGCTCGGACGACGGCGCCCAGTGGGCAGGAACAGCGTGCCGATGTCCTCCCCCGTCAGCGCCCGCCGAGCGTGGGCGGTGTCGGTCAGCACCACCGGGATGCCCGCGCTGGTCGCGATCCGTGCCGCCTCGATCTTGGTCTCCATCCCTCCGGTCCCCAGGCCCGCACCACCCGCGCGACCGATCCGGACCCCGTCGAGCTGGGCCACGTCGGCCACCTCCGAGATCAACCGGCTCGAGGGCCGGCTGGGCGGGGCGTCGTACAGCCCGTCGACGTCGGAGAGCAGCACCAGCAGGTCGGCGTGGACCAGGTGGGCGACCAGTGCCGCCAACCGGTCGTTGTCGCCGAACCTGATCTCCGAGGTCGCCACCGTGTCGTTCTCGTTGACCAGGGGCACGACACCGAGCTCCAGCAGGGTGCCGAAGGTCCGCTGGGCATTGCGGTAGTGGGACCGACGGGTGACGTCGTCGAGGGTGAGCAGCACCTGACCGGTGACCTGGCCGTGACGCGCGAACTCCTCGGTGTAGCGGTGCACGAGCAGGCCCTGCCCGACCGAGGCCGCCGCCTGCTGCCGAGCGAGGTCTCCCGGACGGTGCCGCAGCGCGAGCGGTGACAGCCCAGCGGCGATGGCGCCGGAGGAGACGAGCACCAGGTCGGCGCCGCGCTGGCGAACTCCCACGAGACTCTCGACCAGGCCGCGGATACGACCCGGGTCGATGCCGCCGGCCGCAGTGGTCAGTGAGGACGAGCCGACCTTCACCACGACGCGCGAGGCGCCGGAGACCAGGTCCCTGCTCACGCCTCGTCCTTCTCCGACCCGCCGTCCGAGGTGTCGAGACGCCTGGCCACGTCGGCCCGCACCTCGCCCTCGGCTCGGTCCGGCAGGGCCTCGTCGATCGCCCGACGTCGCCCGGCAGACGGGCGCGACTCCTCGAAGCGCGGGTCCTCGCCGCGTCGACCGAGCATCTGGGCGCCGGCGTCGATGCCGGGCCGGAAGTCGAAGACGACGGCATTGTCGGGGTCGCCGATGAGCACCGGGTCGCCTTCGACGGCGCCGAGCTCGACCAGTCGCGCCTCGACCCCGAGCCGGTTGAGCCGGTCGGAGAGGAAGCCGACGGCCTCCTCGTTGCTGAAGTCGGTCTGCCGGATCCAGCGTTCGGGCTTGTCGCCGCGCACGCGCCACCCCTCACCCGTCTCCTTCACGGTGAACTCCGGCCCCGAGGCCGAACCGGGACGGATCACGATCCGGGTGCTCTCGGCCTGCGGCGCCTCGGCACGTCGGGCGGCGACGATCTCGGCCATCGCGAACATGAGCTCGCGAAGTCCCTCGTGACTCGCCGCGCTGACCGGGAAGACCTTCCACCCTCGCTCGGCCACGTCGTCGGCCACGATGTCTGCCATGTCGCGCCCGTCAGGCACGTCGATCTTGTTCAGGGCAACCAGCCGCGGCCGGTCCTCGAGTCCGCCGTAGCGCTGGAGCTCCTGCTCGATCACGTCGAGATCGCCCAGCGGGTTGCGTCCGGGCTCCATCGTGGCCAGGTCGACGACGTGCACGATGGCGGCGCAGCGTTCGATGTGGCGCAGGAAGTCGTGTCCGAGCCCGCGTCCCTCGCTGGCGCCCTCGATGAGACCCGGGACGTCGGCGACGGTGAACGTCGTGTCGCCCGCCTTCACGACTCCGAGGTTGGGGACCAAGGTGGTGAACGGGTAGTCCGCGATCTTGGGCCGTGCCCGCGACAGCGCCGCGATCAGGCTGGACTTGCCCGCGCTGGGGAACCCGACGAGGCCGACGTCCGCGACGACCTTGAGCTCGAGGGTGATGACGACGTCGTCGCCGGGCTCGCCGAGCAGGGCGAAGCCGGGCGCCTTGCGCTTGGCCGAGGCCAGTGCCGCGTTGCCCAGCCCGCCCCGACCTCCGCGGGCGACGACCATCTCCGTGCCCGGTCCGACCAGATCGGCCAGCAGATTGCCCTGAGCGTCGGTGACCACGGTGCCGTCGGGCACCGGCAGGACCATGTCCTCGCCGTGCCCACCGTTGCGGTGGTCGCCGGCGCCATGACCACCGTGCTGGGCAGTGCGCTTGGCGTTGTGGTGGTAGTCGATCAGCGTGGTGATGTCAGGGTCCACCCTCAGGGTGACCGAGCCGCCGGGGCCGCCGTTGCCGCCATCGGGGCCGCCGAGCGGCTTGAACTTCTCGCGGTGGACCGAGGCGACGCCGTTGCCCCCGCGCCCGCCGACGATGTGCAGGGTCACCCGGTCGACGAAGGTCGGAACGGCCACGGTTTCCTCCTCAGGTCTGGGTGGTGCGGTCGAGTCGTGCGGTCGAAGCCTTGACGGAAAGCCGAAGGGCGCCCCTGATACCTCAGGAACGCCCTCGCTGGTGGATCAGAATCCGCTGGGGAGCGTCACTCCCCGGCCGGCTGGATGTTGACGACGCGGCGGCCGCGCTTGGTGCCGAACTCGACGTTGCCAGCGATCAGCGCGAACAGGGTGTCGTCACCGCCACGGCCCACACCGGATCCCGGGTGGAAGTGGGTGCCCCGCTGGCGGACGATGATCTCGCCGGCGTTGACGAGCTGACCGCCGAAACGCTTGACGCCGAGGCGCTGTGCGTTGGAGTCGCGACCGTTCTTGGTCGACGCTGCTCCCTTTTTGTGTGCCATGAGATGTCCTTAAAGAGTGAGCTGGCTGTCCGTCAGACGGTGATGTCTGTGACCTTGACCTGGGTGTACTTCTGACGGTGACCCTGGCGCTTCTTGTAGCCGGTCTTGTTCTTGTACTTCTGGATGACGATCTTCGGGCCCTTGGTGGCGCCGAGGACCTCGACGGTGACGCCGGCCTTGTCCAGGCCGGTCGAGGTGACCTGCTCGCCATCGACGACCATGACCACGGGAAGGGTCAGCGACTCGCCGACCCCGGTCTCGGTCTTGTCGATCTCGATGACGTCGCCGACGACCACCTTCTGCTGCTTGCTGCCAGCGCGCACGACTGCATACACGGCCGACTCACTCTCCTCGGGTCTGCTTCGTCAAAGTTCAGGGTCTGCGTCGGCGCACTCGCCACCCGGCAGGTGTTGACGTCGGGGGCGCGAGCCGCGCAGATGGTTGGGTGTGCGTGAGCACACCGAGGGGCAACTTTACTGGCTGCGTGGTCGCAGGGTCAAAACGGCCCCCGCGTCGCGACCAAGACAGGCGTCTGGGTCATCGCTTGCGCGAGCCCTTGCGCTTGATCGGGACGTGGAGCAGCGACGACGCACTGCTGCCCTCATCGGTGCCGTGCTCGTCGAGGGACTGGTGATCGAGGTGCTCCCCGCCCTCCGCGTCGGGCGCGTGTCCCGGCGCGGCGGGTTCGACAGCGACCGCCACCGGCTCCACCGAGCTCGGCGCCTCGCCCTGGCTCGGAGGACCTGCCGGTCGTCGCGCCGTACGCCGACGCGTGGTCGTGACCGCCCGGGGCGGGGCCGTCATGGCCGCCGCAGCAGCTTCCGCAGCCGGTTCAGCAGCGGGCTCCGACTCGTCGGTGCCGGGTCCCTTGTCTGATCCCTGTCTGATCCACGGTCCGATCGGTCGTCTGATCCGTCTTCTGATCCGTCTTCTGGGGCCGGTGCTCCTTTGGGGGCGGCCGACTCGGACGGCACGAGCTGCGGCTCGGGGCTCGGACCGGTGGGACGCCCGACCCCCGGCTGCTCGACGGCCTCGACGGCCTCGCGCTCAGGCTCCTGCTCGGCCGCCTGCGACCCTTGGCCTGCGCGGTCGACGCTGGTCCGAGGCAGGCGTGACCTCGGGGATCTCCTCGTCGTGCTTCTCGTGGGGCCGCGTCTTGGCCAGATCGGCGGGCGACGGCTTCGCAGAGGTGTCCGCCGAGCGGTTGCCGTTCCCACTCCCGTTCCCGTCCTCGCCCTGGCCACGACCGCGGTTGCGGCCGCCACGAGCGCGGCGGCCGCGGGGCTCGTCGTCCTCGGCGCGGCCACCGGACTCGACCGGGTGCTCGTGCACCATCAGGCCACGGCCCTTGCAGTGGTCGCAATCGGTGCTGAATGCCTCCAGCAACCCGGTTCCGATGCGCTTGCGCGTCATCTGCACCAGTCCGAGCGAGGTCACCTCGGCGACCTGGTGCCTGGTCCGGTCCCGGCCCAGGCACTCCACGAGGCGGCGCAGCACGAGATCGCGGTTGGACTCGAGCACCATGTCGATGAAGTCGATGACGATGATGCCGCCGATGTCACGCAGCCGGAGCTGACGCACCATCTCCTCGGCGGCCTCGAGGTTGTTCTTGGTGACCGTCTCCTCGAGGTTGCCACCGGAACCGGTGAACTTCCCCGTGTTGACGTCGACGACCGTCATCGCCTCGGTGCGGTCGATGATGAGCGAGCCACCTGAAGGCAGCCACACCTTGCGGTCCAGCCCCTTGGCGATCTGCTCGTCGACCCGGTAGCTCGCGAACAGATCCTTGCCGCCGTCTCCGGGCTCGAAGCGCTCGAGCCGCTCGCTCAGATCGGGAGCCACGTGGGAGACATAGTTCTCCACCAGGTTCCAGGCATCCTCGCCCTGGATGACGAGCTTGACGAAGTCCTCGGTGAAGAGATCCCGGACCACCTTCAGGGTGAGGTCGGGCTCGCCGTAGAGCAGCTGCGGGGACTTGCCCGCCTTGACCTTCTCCTCGATGTCGGCCCAGCGCGCCGTCAGTCGCTCCACGTCGAGCGTCAGCTCGTCCTCAGAGGCTCCCTCGGCCGCGGTCCGCACGATGACGCCCGCCGTGTCCGGCACGATCTCCTTGAGCAGGGCCTTGAGACGGTTGCGCTCGGTGTCGGGGAGCTTGCGGGAGATGCCGGAGGTGTTGCCGTCCGGGACATAGACCAGGAAGCGGCCCGGCAGGCTGACCTGACCGGTGAGTCGGGCGCCCTTGTGGCCCACGGGGTCCTTGGTGACCTGCACCAGGATCGTCTGGCCCGAGGACAGCACTGACTCGATCTTGCGGGGCTGGCCGTCCTTGTGGCCCAGCGCGGACCAGTTCACCTCGCCGGCGTAGAGGACCGCGTTACGGCCCTTGCCGATGTCGATGAAGGCGGCCTCCATCGAGGGCAGCACGTTCTGCACGCGGCCGAGGTAGACGTTGCCGATCAGCGAGGTCTGCGACTCGCGGGCGACATAGTGCTCGACGAGCACCTTGTCCTCGAGCACTCCGATCTGGGTCAGGTCGTCCTTCTGACGGATGACCATCACCCGGTCGACGGCCTCGCGTCGGGCCAGGAACTCGGCCTCACTGACGATCGGAGCACGGCGGCGGCCGGCTTCGCGACCGTCGCGGCGACGCTGCTTCTTGGCCTCGAGACGGGTGGACCCGCTGATGCTGGTGATCTCGTCCTCGGGGTTGCGCTGCCTGCGTGCGCGCGGGGTGCTGGGCGAGTCGTCGGAGGAGCCGTCGGCGTCGTCGCCGGTGCGGCGGCGACGACGGCGGCGGCGCGACCCGGCGCCCTCACCCTCGGAGTCGTTGTCGCCGGCGTCGCCGGCGTCGTTCTGTCCCTCGGCGTCCTCGGGCTCGTCCTCGCGAGCGTCGCTGCCTTCGCCCTCGTTCGGCTTGCGGCGACGGCGCCCGCCCCTGCGGCGGCGACGTCGAGCACCACCCTCACCCTCGGTGGCGTCCTCGCTCTCGTCCTGCTTGTCCTCGGAGGTCGATTCGTCCTCGGGCGTGGGCTCGTCCTCGGGCGTGGCCCCGGTGTCGTCGCTCTCGCCCTGCTGAGTACGTCTGCCTCCGCCCTTGCCCTTCCCCTTGCCGCCCTTGCCCTTGCTCTCGGTCTTGGCGGCCTCGTCGGCAGCGGGCGCGTCGACGTCGCTCGGGGCGGACTCCTCTGAGCCGTCCACCGGCTTGGCCGCTGCCTTCTTCGAGGTGCGCTTGCGCGGTGCGCGCACCGGCTCCGGCGCCTTGAACAGCACCATCGGTGCTGCCGGTACGGAGCCGTCGGAGTCCTCCGACTGCTGCGCTTCCGCTCCCACGGTCTCACCGTCGCCGCTCGGGGCCGGTGACTCGGCTCGCTTCGCCGTCGTCCTCTTGCGCGGAGCGGCCTTCTTCTTGGGCGTGTCGGCCTGCGCGTCCTCGCCGACGGTTGCCTCGTCGCTCGAGGCTGCCTTCTTGGCGGTCTTCTTGGCGGCGGTCTTCTTCGCCGGTGCCTTGGTTGCCTTCTTGGCAGCGGTCTTGCGGGCCGGCTTCTGCTCGGTGCCCCCGTCGCCACTCGCTCCGGGCGTGTCGGTCGCCTCGGCGGGCGGGGCCTGCTGCATGTCGGGGCTGGTGTCGGTGGGCTGGGGTGTGTCGGTTTGTTCGTTGTCGAGCACTGGTGAGCTCCTCATGCACGAGGCGGGGATGACCCTCGCAAGGTGCTGGTCGGGAGTACGGCGGAGTGGAGGTCCCACGTCGGCGTACGCCAAAAGCCTGCGGTCGGCGGCGACATCCTCCGCGCCATCGCGTCGATCGAACGAACCAGGGCCACCAACCGCGGTCGCCGGGCAAGTCACGCGGGTGAAGCTGTCACCTTCACCGACCAGCCGCGTCGCGGTCGGGTGTCAATGGATCACCCACCGTGCCGTCTTCCGGTGCCAACGGACCCTGTGCCAGTCGCTGCTGGAGAGCAGCGGTGACAGTCAGCCCGGAGGATTCCGCAAGAGCGGCGAGAACGTCGTCGGGTCTCACTGACGGCGAACCGTGTCGCAAGACCACGTTGAGTATCGCACACGCCGGTCGCTCGGGCGGTGCATCCGCGACGGAGACGGTCACGATCGCCGCCCGCGCGTCGAAACGACGCAGCCCCTTCTTGGTCATTCTCTCGACGATGACCTCCTCCCGCGCCAGCAACGTCTGGACCGCCGCGCGCGCCGCGTCGACCGTGAGGTCCTGGAGGGTGAGCTGCCACCACGACGCCTCGAGTCGGTCGGCGATCGATCCCCCCGCACTGGCCACCACCTCGAGCACGTCGAGACCTTCGGGCAGACGCCTCATCGAGAGCAGCGTGGATCGCGGCGGGCTCGACGACCTCGCTCAGCCCGATCTCCAGGTACTCCGCCTCGCTCGCGGTGCCCGTGGGGGCAGCGCCGGCGTAGGAGATCCTGGGGTGCGGGTTGAACCCCGAGGAGTAGGCCATCGGGACCCGGGCCCGGAAGACCGCCCGCTCGAAGGCCCGACTGAAGTCCCGGTGGCTGGTGAACCGCAACCGCCCGCGCTTGGCGTAGCGGATCCGCAGCCGCTGCACCGGCGGGGCTTGCTGCTCAGGCTGTTCACGCACGCCCGCACCCTACGACCGACTCCGCGGCCGGACCGCATCAGGGCGTCGGACGGGCCGCCTTCATCAGGGCCGAGGGGTAGACCGTGCCGACGCGGTGCCCGTCGAGCCAGCCGGTCAACCGGTCCGCCTCGGCCCGGAGGGCGCGTCGCCCCTCCTGGCCGACGTCTCGGAGCGCGACGACCTCCACGACGCCGTCAGGATCCTGCACCCAGCAGCCGACCACCTGCCCGTTCCACCAGGCCGTCGCGCCGGCGTTGCCGTTGCTGTCGAAGATCTGCGGCACGTCGGACTGGGCGAGGTAGAAACCTCGCTGCTTCCAGCCCATGGTGGTCGGGTCGAGCACCGGCAGCAGTGCCGCCCAGGGCTCGGGTGGGTCGGAGGCGTCCAGGTCTGCCAGGTCGTCGGGCAACAGATATCCGACGCCGTCGGTGAGCTCGACCTCGATCGCGCCCAGATCGGCCAGGGCGCGGCGCACGGCTGCCTTGGTGGCGCCCAACCACCACACCAGGTCGGTCTCGGTGCCGGGACCGAAGGTCCGCAGCCAACGCTCCACCAGCACCCGGTAGCCCGTCACCGGGTCGCTGGCGCGCGGCGGTACACCCAGCCAGTCAGTGGTCAGCGTCCAGCGCGGCCGAGCCAGGTGCCAGCCCAGCGAGTTCTCCCCACGCATGATCAGGCTGCGGGCTCCGAGCAGAGAGAGCACTCGCGGCGCCAAGGGGAAGCTGCCGCCGTAGGCCTTGCCCGGCGCCAGCTCCACGCGGCTCGCCAGTGCCGGAAGGCGCACTCGGAGCTCAGCCGTGGTCGCCGGACCATCCGCCTCCAGGACGCGGAGCACCGCCGCTTCGGTCGTCCGGAGCCACGAGCTCCCGTCCGTTGCGACGCCGTTGCCCTCCACCTCCTTGACCAGGCGCGCGGCGAGCTGCGCGGCGACCCTCGCCGAGGCGCTCCCCCACACGGCCGGAAGCAGGTCACGGGGGAAGACGAACAGGGTGCGTCGCATCGCGAGCTGCTTGACCACGACCCGGTCGTCGTACAGCGCCCGGTCGATGTCCGCCCGCGACGCCTCGCTGCGAGCCACGAGGGAGAGGTAGACACTGGCCGGCTCCGTCGCGTGCAGGCAGGTCATCTGCGCGACAGCCTTCTGCACGGACTCCGCCCGCGGGGCCAACGCGTGCCGGGCGCCCAGCCGCGCGCGCCGCTGCTCGTCGGTGAACCTGCGCACGCCCCAGATCCTGCCAGTCGAGCGAACCGGGGTGTGCTCGGTGTGGTCGCACTCCGGGGCCCTCGCCGCCGTGACCTACCGCTCGGCCACGACGTCCCCGCCCCCGCAGAGGGTGAGATCGCCCGAGGGGAGGGTGATCCGCAGCTGCGCGTCTGGGGCGACCGTCCCGACGTGGAGCGTCGTACCTGCCGGCACGTCGTGCTCCCACCGGGGGCTCGCGAGCCCCGCGCGCTGGAGCTCGGTGAAGATCTGTCCCGCCGCGACCATCAGGGCGATCTCGCTGCCTGTGGCGGTCGCCGGCACCACCACTACGGCGCCGGAGCGCACCTCGAGGCGCTGGCATTCCCCGCGTTGCGAGGTGCTCAGCACTCCGCGGACGACGACCCGCCGTGCGGGTGGCAGCCCGAGCGTGTCCGCGGAGACCCCGACCTGGAGATGGCTCGCAACGGCCAGCACCTCCCCCGGTGTCGGCTCGACCCTGGGCATTCGATCACGCACATCCGGGCGGGACAGCGAGGCCACATCGATGTCGGGCGCCACGATCGGCTCCACCCGCTGCGAGAGAAGTGGGGCCCCCTGCTCCACCAACGCGGCGGCCGCGACGAGTCGCCCCCGGGAGCCGGAGACCCACTCCTCGTGCCCATCCGCAACCTGTGCGAGAAGCTGTGCACCCGACCCGATGAAAGTCACTCCCAACACCAGCCAGATCACGGCTCGTGGCCTCGGGAGTGCGTCCAGCCGTTCCCAGAGCAGCTGCAGGCTCAACCCGACGGCCGGCAGGGTGAGCAGGACACCGACGTAGAGGTACCGGGTGGAGGTGGCCTGGTCGAGACCCAACCCGGCGCGGGCGACCCCCAGCAGCAGGTAGTTGAACACCAAGGCCATCAACCCGGCCGCGGCCTGGGCCCGCAACCGACGGTGCTGCCGAGCCATCAAGGTGGCTGCGGTGATGAGCACGAGCACGACCATCCCCAGCCAGGGGATGGGCACGACGGTGGACCACAGGTTCGTGATGCCGCGGACGACGTAGGGCAGCACCTGCTCGGGTGGGGCCGGAGGCGCCGGTGAGTTGCCGCGCCCGTACGCCGCGTACCAGATGAGGTAGGGCACCGCGGTTGGCAACCCCACGACGAAAGCGCACCGCAGCCCACGGCGCTGCCACGCGTACGCCGAGACCCAGGCGACCATGGTGATCCCCGCGCCCGAGCACATCAGGGCGGCTGCAAGCATCACCCACACCGTCACCGGGAACCGCGGCAACGTGGCTCCGCGGTCGATCAGCAGCAGACAGGCCAGCGCCAGCGCCGACGGCGCCACGAAGCTCATCTGGAAGTCCCAGAGGATGTTGGTCCCTCCAGGCCCGTAGAAGGCCAGGACCGAGGTCATCAGCACGCAGACCCACGGATCGGCGCCACTGCGCCGCAGGACGAGGGCGAACAGCACGCAGACGCCAAGGTGCAGCCCGATGGTGACCAGGGCGTAGGGCAGGTACTGCAGGCCGACCACCTGGAACAACAGGCGGAAGACGAGGATGGGCAGCGTGACCCAGTGTTCGTTGTGCGGCTGGAGCAGGGACGTCTCGCCGGTGAGGGTGACCTCCCGGTGGAGCAGGAACGCCCAGTCGTCGAGCAAGAACCACAGATCGCGCGACAACCACGTGAGGTAGATCCCGCTCGCGAAGATCAGTACCGCGATCGAGACCGTCGCGGGGGTGACGGGGGGCCAGAAGCCCCGACGTCCGGCCATGTCGGGAAAGGCCCTGCGCGACTCGGGTGTCGATGGACCGAGGTCCTGAGAGCCGGGGACACGCTCGACACGGGAGACCGTCGTCATCGACTCCCCCTCCCGCGTCGGGGGCTGAGCATCTACAGGTGCCCGTCGGCGACGGCCTGGGTCACCCAGGGGATGACCTCGTCCAACATCTCCTCGAGCGAGGTCTCGCACTGGAAGCCGAGCACCCGCTTGCTCTTCTCCACGTCGGGCACCCGCCGCTGGACGTCGTACTCGTAGGCAGGGTCGTGGACGAGCGACAGGGGCTTGTCGCCCTTGATCTTCTTCCAGATCACGGCGGCGAGCTCGGCCACGGTCGTCGACTCCGGCGTGGAGATGTTGAAGTCCTCGTTCAGCGCGGCGGGCTGGCTCATGCACTCGACGATCCCGCGCGCCAGGTCGCCGCCGTAGGTGTAGTGCCTGATCTGGTTGCCCTCGCCGAGGATGTGCAGGGGATCCTGGCCTTTGACGACCTTCTGCACGAGGTCCGGCACGACGTGGCTCATCGCGAGCTTGACGTTGCCGGAGTCGACCTCGACCTCGCCGAGCGCGCGCCCCTCGCCGATGCCGACGCAGTTGAAGGGCCGCACGATCGTGTACGGCAGTCGGTACTGGTCCCACGCGGCCTTGGCGAAGTACTCGACGGCGAGCTTCTGGAACCCGTAGGAGGACAACGGCGGCGGGATCCGGCGCTCGTCCCCCTCCACCGAGGGCCACTGCTCGGTGGACTCGAAGACCATCGAGCTCGACAGGTAGGTCACCTTCTGCAGCCTGCCGCTGCGATGGGCCTCGATGGCGGCGTCACACTGGGCGGCCATGATCCGCTCGTTGGTCGCCAGCAGGTCGTAGGCGTAGGCATGGAAGTAGGAGATGCCGCCGATGAGCGCGGCGCCGGCAATGAAGTGGTCGCAGTCGGAGAGCAGCTTGGTCATCAGCTGTACGTCGCGGGCATCGTCCTCGACGAAGTCGTAGTCCGGGTGCGTGTCGAAGGACTTCGCGACCGGGCCGTACTTGGAGTAGTTGTCGATCCCCACCACGCGGTAGCCGCGACGCAGCAGCTCCTCCACGACATAGCCGCCGATGAAGCCGGCCGACCCGGAGACGAGGACCTTCTGCTGCTGCTGCGAGCTCATGCCGCGGATCCGTTCTGGTAGTTCAGGTCAGCGATGCGGGCTGCGCGACGCGTGACCTCCTCGAGCGAGAGTGCCGGACCGAACGCGAATCGGTACCAGCGCAAGTACTTCGGGATCCAAGCCGTTAGCTGGAAGCTGCTGGCCCCTACCTCGCGGTCCAGCCAGATCGTGGGCAGCTCGGCCACGGGTCGCCGCAGCCGACGTGCCTTCGCCGTCAGTTCCAAGCCGATCTCGAAACCGCTCCGGCTGTGGATACCCACCTCGCGGACGAACTCGGTCGAGTACGCCTTGAAGCTGTTGGTGGCGTCGCGCGTCCCCACCCGCCCGAGCGTCCCGAGGGAACGCCCGGCACCGCGAGAGAGCATCCCCTTCAGTGCTGGCCCACCGACCTGCTGGCCCCCGGGGCTGTACCGCGAGGCAGCAGCCACCACGACGCCGCGGTCGACGAGCCGGGCGAGGGCGTCGATCTGCCGGGGGTCGTCACTGCCGTCGGCCATGGTCACCACCACTACCGGATTGACTACCTGGTCGATGCCGTAGCGGATCGCGTGTGCAGGACCTCGACCGTAGGTGTTCAGCACGTGCCGCACGCGATCGTCGCCGGCTGCGAACTTCTCCACCACGGGAACCGTGGTGTCGTGAGCGGAGTCGACGACGACGATGACCTCGCAGTCGGACTCGACCGCCTCCAGAATGCGCTCCAGCACAGGCACGATCGCCTCGGCCTCGTTGTAGGCGGGGATGACGACCGAGACCCCGGGGCTCATCCGGCTCGGCCCTCTCCGCACAGGTTCCACACGTCGACCATCGGTTGCTCGGCGCGCACGTCGCGGTAGGCCGCGTGCGGCGCTGCGACGATCAGCAGGTCACACTCCGACAGCACCCGGTCCAGCGACACCAGCGTGGGGTCGACGGTGACGTACGGGTCGGTGCAGAGGACCTCGCGGGCCCGGAACTCCAGGATGCGCTTGAGCTTGTAGGACAAGCTGGAACGGATGTCGTCGCTCTCTGCCTTGAAGGCCATCCCGAGGATCCCGACCTTGAGCGCGGCGAGGTCGTAGGTCTTCTCCAGGTGCGTGACCAGGTAGAGCGGCAGCCCCTCGTTGACGAGCATCGCTGAGTGCCCGAGCACGAAGGAGTTGTCGGTGAAGGCGGCCAGCTGCATGGTGTCCTTCAGCAGGCAGGGCCCCGCGGCGAAACCGGCGCCCGGCAGGTCGGCCGCACGCGGGTACTCGTGGGTCACGGCGGCACGGATCCGGTCGAAGTCCAGCCCGTGGTCGTTGGCCATCACGTAGAACTGGTTGGCAGCCGCGAACTTGATGTAGCGCCAGGTGTTGGTGAAGAGCTTGGCCAGCTCGGCCTCCTCGGGCTCGAGCTCGACGATCGTGTCGGTCAACGTCCCGAAGAGCCTGCCGGCGCGGTCACGCACACCCTGGGTGCGACCTCCGACAAGCTGCGGAAGGGTGAAGAGCTCCTCCATCGCCCTGCCCTCGGCGATGCGCTCGGGGCAGAACGCGACGTCCACCGCCAGATCGTGCTCGGCGAAGAGACGTTCGACGCAGCGGGTGACACCCGGGTAGACCGTGCTGCGCAGGATGAGCAGCTGCCCGTCCTCGAAGTACCTGATCGTGTCGCGCAGGGCCCGCGAGACCGCGCGCGGGTCGGGGTTGAGGTGCTCGTCGACCGGGGTGCCGATGACCACGACGACTGCGTCTGCCTCGGCGATGACGGCCGGATCGGTCCCCGCGGAGAGCCGACCGGCGTCCAGGGCGCGTTGGAGCGGCGCGCCCGCACCCCTCTCCATGAACGGCAGCTCGCCGTTCTCCACCTTCTTGACCGCCAGCTCGTCGACGTCGTAGATGGCGACGTCGAGGCCGCTGTCGGCGAAGGCGATGGCGAGTGGGAGGCCAACGTGTCCGCACCCGCCGACGACGACCACGTCGTGGCGACGACCGTGCCTGCGCTCGTACGTCATCAGCGAACCTTCCGATGGTATGCCCTGGAATGTCCGAAGTCTAGGCAGCGTCGGCGGGCCCGAGGGGGAGAACGCCGGAACTCGGGTCCGAGCTCGCTGGAGGTCCGAGGAACCCTCGCACCGGTCCGGTCTCGGGACCGCCACCCCTGCCCGACCCGACCACGCCGCGTCAATCCGACTCCGGCCCGCACCCGAGTCCTAGGATTGCCGCCCCGAACCAACCAGGTGTGGACAGGACCCATGAGCTCAGAGTCTGAGGACCTCCGGGTCCTGTACGCCCATCGGTTCGGTCGCGACGAGGCCCAGCGCGGCGACCTGTGGACGGTCCTGACCAAGGAGTTCTTCCAGAGATGGGTGCCCACCTCTGGCACGGTGCTGGACGTGGCCGCCGGTCACTGCGAGTTCATCAACAACATCCAGGCCGACCGCAGGCTGGCCGTTGACCTCAATCCCGACGTGGTCGAGCGCGCCGCGGTCGGCGTCGAGGCGGTGGTCTGCCGATCGGACCAGATGTCGCACCTCGAGGACGGATCGGTCGACCGGGTCTTCATCAGCAACTTCTTCGAGCACGTGCCGCGGGAGGTGATCATCTCCACGCTGGTCGAGGTGCACCGTGTGCTTGCGCCGACAGGCAAGCTCCTGGTGCTCCAGCCCAACATCAGGTACTGCGCCCGGGACTACTGGATGTTCTTCGACCACATCACCCCGGTTGACGATCGGGCGCTCGCCGAGGCGTTCGCAGCCACCGGGTTCGACGTCGAGCTGTGTCTCCCCCGGTTCCTGCCGTACACCACCAAGAGCCGCTTGCCCAGCAGTCCGCTGCTGGTCCGGCTGTACCTGAAGGTCCCCCTCGCCTGGAGGTTCCTCGGGGCCCAGGCGTTCATGGTGGGCCGACCCTGTCACGCCACCGACGTCCCTGCGGGCGGCTGAGGCTCCCTCGGCGCCACGAGTGGCTTCGCGTCAGCCCCCCGCAGCCCCCGAGTTCCGACCCTCCACGGCGTGGGACACCATTCGGTGGTGACCATCGCGACCCAGGCCCGGCTCAAGCGTGTCCTGGTGGTCGTGGGCATCGTGGTCCTCGCCTTCAACCTGCGGCCTGCTGCGGTCAGCATCGGACCGGTGCTCGGCGAGATCAGCGGCGGGCTCCAGATGTCGGCCGCGGAGACGGGTCTGCTCACGTCGCTGCCTGTGCTCGCGTTCGCCGTCTTCGGGGCACTCTCACCCCGACTGGCGCGCTTGGTGGGCCTGCATCGGCTCACCCTCCTCGCGCTACTCGTGCTCGTCGCTGGGCTCGCCGGACGTGCCGTCACGACGTCGGTGCCCGGGTTCCTGCTGCTCTCGCTGCTGGCGTTGGCGGGCATGGCCTCGGCCAACGTGCTGCTGCCCTCATTGGTCAAGCTGCACTTCCCCCACCGCATCGGTCTGATGACCTCGATCTACTCGACGGCCCTGGCGATCGGGCTGACCTCGGCATCGGTGCTGACGGTGCCGATCAGCGAGGCAGGCGACGGCTGGCGGACGGGGATGCTGGTGTGGTCGCTGACCGCCGCGGTCGCGGTCCTACCCTGGCTCGGACTGATCGGTCACGACCGCCGCCCCGAGAAGACCGAGGGAACGGTCGGGCTGCTCGCGGTCGGCCGCACCCGGCTCGGTTGGCTGCTCGCACTGTTCTTCGGCCTGCAGTCGCTGCAGGCCTACTCCATCTTCGGCTGGTTCGCCGAGCTCTACCAGGACGCCGGCTTCTCAGCGCAGAGCGCGGGGCTGCTCCTCGGCGTGATCACCGGCATCAGCATCCCGCTCTCGTTCCTGATCCCGTGGCTGGTGGCCCGCACGCACAACCAGACGGCACTGATGTGCACCGTGATGGCCTGCTACCCGGTGGGCTACCTCGGACTGGTGCTCGCCCCACGCTCGGGGGCACTGGCCTGGGCGATCCTGGTGGGGATCGGCACCACCACGTTCCCCCTGATCCTGACCCTGATCGGCCTGCGCGCTCGCACGCCCAGCGGGACCGCCGCGCTGTCGGGGTTCACCCAGTCCACCGGCTACCTGATCGCCGGCATCGGACCGTTCGCCATCGGTCTGCTCCGGGAGGCCTCCGGCGGCTGGACCGTGCCGCTGCTGGTGCTGACCGCCCTCACCGTCCCCCAGCTCCTGCTGGGCCTGGCGGTCTCGCGGCCGGCGTACGTCGAGGACGAGCTCGGTCCCGTGCCGCCGGGTCCCACCGAAACGCGCACCTGAGCGCGGGATGTCAGCGCGACATCCCGACCAGCAGGTGGATCTCGTAGAAGGTGGCCCAGATCCGGTCGTCGGTGATCATCAGGCTCCCACCGGTTGTCCCGGAGAAGGCGTCCGGCGTGCGCACCTGCAAGGTGACCTGGTTGGTCGCCGGATCGATCCGATGGAGGAAGCGGCTTCCTCCGAGGCGCACCCAGACCTCCGCGGAGTCGACGACGACGACATCACCCTCGAGGCCGAGGACGAGGTCGGGGAAGACGGCCTTGGTGGTGAGCGTGGCGGCATCCAGGCGGGTGACCCCCTGGTCGGCCCCGACCCACACGTCGGTGTCCGTGCCAGCGGCCAGCTGCGGCTGACGCAGCTCCACGCGGTGCGACACCTTCCCGGTCGCAGGATCCAGACGCAACACCTCACCGGTCACCGGGCAGGTCAGGATCAGCACCGCTCCGGCGGGCGCCACGTTGTTGCACCGGATCGGCAACGAGAACACCTGGTTCTCCGCTCCGGCGCGCAGACCGACCAGTTGGGAACCGTCGCCGCTGAAGACCCAGATCCGACCGAGCGAGGACGGCAGCTTGAGCTGGTCGAAGGGCTTGTCGATCTCGTAGCGCTCCACGACCCGCATGGTCGCCGGATCCATCCGGACCACAGCGGTCGACGTCGGCGCGGCGGCACAGGCCCAGATCCAGGTGCCGTCGGTGCCGATCCCCTGGCACCAGGGGTTGTGGTTCTTGGCTGTGTCCAGGTGCTCGGTGCCGACGATCCGCCCGTTGGCGGGGTCGACCTTGTAGACGTCGCCGTCATCTGACTTCACCCAGACGAAACCGCCGAGCTCGGCCAGTCCGTCCGCCTTGGAGATCTCTGTGCGTGAAGTCTGCCGCTGGTCCAGGCTCTCGACGGCCTGCGGCGCCACGTCGAACGACTGGGCCGGGCGGGCGGGAGGGTCCTGGCCCCCCGAGTCCGCCCTGTCCGGCCCGCCACAACCGGCCAACGACAGCAGGGCCACCAGACCCAGCACCGGCAGTGTCCCCGGGCCCTGCCTCGCAACCGTCCTCATGGCCCCCACGGCCACCTCCCGGACTCGCTCCGACGCTCCACGATCTTCCTGAGGGCATCGCCGGGTCAACGTCGCGCACAGACTGGGACATACCAGCTCGTCCAGCCGTCACCCTTTCGCTCCGCCCAGGCACAGCACTGCGCCGGAGGCGAGCCGCCGGGACGGGGGCGCGAGCATCCTCTAACGTCATCAGATGCCGCAGCCACTACTCGTTCCCGGGCTGGTGCTCACCGACCACCAGCTGTCCCTCCCGCTGGACCACGACCAGCCCGAGGGACCCACGATCGAGGTGTTCGCCCGCGAGGTCGCCGCCCCCGACGGGCGGGACCGCCCGTTCCTGGTGTACCTCCAGGGGGGGCCGGGACACGAGGCACCGCGACCGACCGGCGCCCCGGCCAGCCCGGGATGGTTGACCCGGGCGCTGCGCGACTTCCGGGTGCTGATGCTCGACCAACGCGGCACCGGTCGGTCGACCCCGTACGGCGGCGCTCCGGTGTCGACCGACGACGCGGCGTACCTGACACATTTCCGGGCCGACTCGATCGTGCGAGACGCCGAGGCGTTCCGTGCGCACCTCGGCGTCGACCGATGGAGCGTGCTCGGTCAGTCCTTCGGAGGCTTCTGCGCGCTGCGCTACCTCTCGTCGGCCCCGGACCACCTGCGCGAGGTGTTCTTCACGGGAGGTCTGCCGCCGGTGGCGCGTCCGGCCGAGGAGGTCTACGCCGCCACCTTCGACCAGATGCGACGGCTCGATGCGCGCTACCACCACCGTTTTCCCGCTGACCGGCAACGGGTGCGCGCCGCACTGGACCTGTGCGCGGCCGGTGAGATCTCGCGGCCCGGCGGGGACCTCGTGAGTCCCCGGCTCTTCCGCACCATCGGCAACCAGCTCGGGATGGACGGTGGCGCCGAGCAGGTGCACTACCTGCTCGAGCTCGACCCCCGCTCGCCCGCCTTCGCCCACGATCTCGAGGCGATGCTGCCGTTCGGCGGTCGCAATCCCCTGTACGCCGCGATCCACGAGTCCTGCTACGCCGACGGTGGTGCCACCCGGTGGGCAGCGGAGCAGAGCCTGCCGCCGGACTTCGCCGGGGACTCCCTGCTGCTCACCGGTGAGCATGTCTTCCCGTGGCACTTCGAGGAGTGCTCCGACCTCGCGCCCTACCGGCAGGTCGCGACCACGCTCGCCGAGCACGACTGGCCACGGCTCTACGACGCGGACGCACTCAGCAGCGCCGAGGTCCCCTGTGCGGCAGCCATCTACGGCGACGACCCGTTCGTGGACCGGCAGTTCTCCGAGGAGACGGCCGACCTGCTGCCGGGCATGCGCCGCTGGCTCACCGACGAGTACCTGCACAACGGCCTGCGCACCAGTGGTGACCGGGTGCTCGACCGGCTGATCGGCCTGGCTCGAGGGTCGCTGTGACCGGGGCGCCGGGCGCCCGGCACCAGCTCGGCGTCGTACCTGCCGGTCAGACCACGCTGAGTGGTAGCAACGACTGACCGGTGGGACCGATCTGGATGTCGGTCCCCATCTCGGGGCACACACCGCAGTCGTAGCAGGGGGTCCAGCGGCAGTCCTCGACGTCGATCGAGTCGGGGTCGAGGGCGTCCTCCCAGTCCTGCCAGAGCCAGTCCTTGTCCAGACCGGAGTCCAGGTGATCCCAGGGCAGCACCTCGTCGTAGCCGCGCTCGCGCGTGGTGAACCAGTCCAGGTCGACACCGGTGCCGGCCAGACCACGCTCGGTCGCCGCGATCCACCGCTCGTAGGAGAAGTGCTCGCTCCAGCCGTCGAAACGGCCACCGTCGCGCCACACCTCCTCGATGACCCGGCCCACCCGACGGTCGCCTCGTGAGAGCAGTCCCTCGATGATCCCGGGCTTGCCGTCGTGGTAGCGGAAACCGATGGCGCGACCGAACTTGCGGTCGGCGCGCACCTCCTCGCGGAGCTTCCGCAGCCGCTCGTCGGTGGTCTCCACGTCGAGCTGCGAGGCCCACTGGAACGGGGTGTGCGGCTTGGGCACGAAACCACCGATGGAGACGGTGCACCGGATGTCGTTGTGCCCCGCGACCTCACGGCCCTTGGCGATCACCTTCTTGGCCAGGTCCGCGATCGCGAGCACGTCCTCGTCGGTCTCGGTGGGCAGTCCGCACATGAAGTAGAGCTTCACCTGCCGCCAGCCGTGGGAGTACGCCGCTGCGACGGTGCGGATCAGGTCTTCCTCGGTGACCATCTTGTTGATGACCTTGCGCATCCGCTCCGACCCGCCCTCAGGTGCGAAGGTGAGCCCCGAGCGACGCCCGTTGCGCGAGAACTCGTTGGCCAGAGTGATGTTGAACGCGTCCACCCGGGTGCTGGGCAGCGACAACGAGACGTTGGAACCTTCGTAGCGGTCGGCCAGGCCCTTGGCGACCTCGCCGATCTCGGAGTGGTCGGCACTGGAGAGCGAGAGCAGCCCCACCTCGTCGAACCCGGACTCGCGGATGCCGTTCTCCACCATGTCGCCGATGGTGGTGATCGAACGCTCCCGCACGGGACGCGTGATCATGCCCGCCTGGCAGAACCGACACCCGCGCGTGCAGCCCCGGAAGATCTCCACGCTGAACCGCTCGTGGACGGTCTCGGCCAGCGGGACCAGCGGCTTGCGTGGATAGGGCCACGCGTCGAGGTCCATCAGGGTGTGCTTGCGCACCCGGTCGGGTACGCCGGGACGGTTGGGTCGCAGACCGAGCAGGGCACCGTCGTCGGCGTAGGCGACGTCGTAGAACTTCGGGACGTAGACGCCACCGCTGGCCGCCAGCCGCAGGAGAAGCTCGTCCCGTCCGCCGGGGCGGCCCTCGCCCTTCCACTCGCGGATCACCTCGGTGATGGCGAGCACGACCTCCTCGCCGTCACCGAGGACCGCTGCGTCGATGAACTCCGCGATCGGCTCGGGGTTGAAGGCCGAGTGTCCGCCGGCGAGCACGAAGGGCTCGTCCTCGCCCCGGTCGACCGCCCGCAGGGCGATGCCGGCCAGGTCCAGGGCGGACAGCATGTTGGTGTAGCCCAGCTCGGTGGAGAAGGACAGACCGAACACGTCGAAGCCGCGCACCGGCCGGTGGCCGTCCACCGTGAACTGTGGGATGCCCTGCTCCCGCATCACGGCCTCCATGTCGGGCCACACGGAGTAGGTGCGCTCGGCGAGGACACCGTCGCGCTCGTTGAGGATCTCGTAGAGGATCTGCACGCCCTGGTTGGGCAGCCCGACCTCGTAGGCGTCGGGGTACATCAACGCCCACCGCACCTGGGTGTCGTCCCAGTCCTTGGTGACGGAGTTGAGCTCGCCACCGACGTACTGGATGGGCTTCTGCACCCGGGCCAGGTGTGGCTCGAGGCTGGTGAAGACTGACTCACCAGGTGGGACGGGCATGCATGGACCTTCCGCTTCGGGGGGAGGTATCAGGGTACGTGCAAGTTCCGGCACGAACCCAACCGACAATCAGAGGGAGGCTCAGGGTGGCGAAGCATGCCCTGACCTGGCGTCCGTCGCGGCGGCTCTCCTCGAGGTCGACGGGGATGCTGTGGCTGGTGTGTCTGGTGGCGATGCCTGGGGCGATGCTGGTGCAGGACGTCACCTCGTTGGGCCTGGGGCCGATCACCTCCATCCAGGCCGTCAGTGCGCTGACCTTCTTGTGGTTCACGCTGGCCTCGACCTGGCCGAACCCGGAAGCTCGTCCACGGATGCTGGTCCTCACCCCGGCAGTCGCCGCGATCGTCCAGACCCTGGTCGGACCCGCGCTGGGCGCGGACCTGGCCCTCTCCGCGCGGGTCGCGGTGGCGACGTGTCTCCAGGCCGGCATCACGTTGGCCTACTACCGCTGGGCGATGGGTGACGACAACCTCACCCCGCACCGCCCCAGCGACGTCGTCAACCTGGCCTTCGGAAGCCTCATCGCGGCCCTCGCGGTGGTGCCGCTGGGTCCGGCAGAGGGCGTGTGGGTGACCAGCCCTGTCTACGAGCTGTTCTGGTGGGTTCTCCTCAGCACCTCCCACGTGTTCGTCGCCGGGGCGTGCGTGCTGCTGCTGGTGCTGCGGCACCCCCGGACGGAGGCGATCCCCACCAGGCTTCTCCTCGTCTACCTGCAACTGGTGGTCACAGGCGCGGCCCTGGTGGTGGTCTTCACCTTCGACGACTTGCCGCTCACCTGGCTCGTGCTCCTGCCTGCCGTCTGGGCAGGACTCAGCATGGGTCCCTGGACCGCTGCCGCCTACGCACTCACCGCGGCCCTCACCGTGGTCGCCGCACACGCGATCCCGGACGCTGGGCGGCCATACGGTGGGTCGGGGATGACCAACATCCTGCTGCTCGACAGCCTGATGACCGCCTTCGTCTTCATCGTGGTGGTGCTCTCCCTGGTGCGCGATCAGCGGGCCCACCTGGCCGAGGAGGTGCTGGCGCGCAGACAGGATGCCCTGGCCCAGTCGGCTCTGCTCAACACCGTGTTCGAGGCGATCGACGAGGCCCTGGTGGTGATGGACCCCGACGGCGTCGTACTGCTCCACAACCGGGCGGCCGAGGAGATCCTCGGCCCCGAGCACCTCGTGGACGAGCCGGGACGATGGCTGCGCCGGAGCCCCCAGCAGACCGCCTTCAGCTACAGCTTCTCCCGAGACGGCTCCGAGGACCGGACCCGGACCCTGTCCGTCCAGCTCGCCTCAGTGCGCTACGCCGGGTCCGCCGGTGTGGTGGCCATCGCGCGGGACACCACCTTGGAACAGCAGCGGATCGAGGAGCTGAGCAGCTTCGCGACAGTCGCCGCGCACGACCTCAAGGGCCCCCTGACCGCCGTGCAGGGCTGGCTGGAAGTGGCCGAGGACGTCATGGGCCAGGATCCCCGCGGCGCCCGCGACGCGCTCGCGCGAGGGCGCAGCGTCACCGACAACATGAGTCGTGAGCTCGAGGACTGGCTGACCTACAACGTCGCCCGCGAAGGAGTGATGCGGCCCGAGCCGGTCTCGCTGCAGCCGGTCGTCGAGGCGATCGCCGCACACCATCCAGAGGTCGAGTTCGACATCTTGACCCCGCACAGCGTCTACATGGATCCGACGCTGCTTCGGCACCTGCTCGCGAACCTGATCGGCAACGCGGCGAAGTACACCCTCGAGGGACAACGACCCCAGGTGTCGATGCGCACCTTCTCCGGGAGCACCAGCGGCTGGGTGCGGCTCCATGTGGTCGACGCCGGCATCGGCATCCCCCCGGGCGAGGAGGAGGCCGTCTTCGAGCCGTTCAGGCGTGCCACCGGCGTGGAGCGCTACGCGGGGTCCGGACTAGGGCTGGCGCTGTGCAAGCGCGTCGTGCGCCGCCACGGGGGCGTGATCAAGGCTCAGAACAACGAGGGACCGGGCACCACCATCACGGTGACGTTGCCCAGCGCCCACTGACCTCGTCGACGATCACGGTGAGGGTGCTGCAGGCACGGCTCGTTCAGCGTGCCCTGGGCCTGTCGGACCGGTAGGCCGCGCTGCCGCGCATCGCGATGTTCTGCAACAGGCCGATCGCCATCATCGAGGCGAACATCGACGACCCGCCGTACGACACGAGGGGCAGGGGAACTCCGGTGACAGGCATGATGCCCAGGCACATGCCGATGTTCTGGAAGGTCTGGAAGGCGAACCAGCACGCGATGCCGGCCGCCGCCACCCGGCCGAACATGTCGTCGGCGTTCATGGCGATGCTCAAGGCCCTCCAGAGCAGGGCCATGAACAGCAGGATCAGCACACCCGCGCCGACGAGCCCGAGCTCCTCCCCGGCGACGGTGAAGATGAAGTCGGTGTGCTGCTCGGGCACGAAGTGCGACCGGGTCTGGGACCCCTCGAAGAGTCCCTTGCCGAACAGGCCGCCGTTGCCGATGGCGATGCGGGCCTGGGTGGTGTTGTAGCCGGCACCGCGGGGGTCGAGCTCGGGGTCGGTGAAGGCCATGAACCGGTTGAGCTGGTACTGCTTGAGCAGCCCCAGGGAGACGGTCACCACGGCCAGCGCGAGTCCGCCGGCGAAGAGGGAGACGAGCCAGCGTCGCGGCACGCCGGAGACTGCCAGCACCCCGAACACCGTGGCGGCGAGCACGAGCATCGTGCCCAGGTCAGGTTGGAGGATGATCAGCACCGCAGGGATCCCTGCCAGCACGCCCATCAACGCGACGTCGACCAGGCCGACCCGCCGCTGCCGGGAGTTCTCGGTGCGCTCCGCCACGATCATGGCCATGCCGATGACCACGGCGAGCTTGGCGAACTCCGCCGGTTGGATGGAGAGCCCGCCGATCATCAACCAGGAGCGCGAGCCGTTGATGGTCGTCCCCATGACGAGCACGAGCAGCAGTCCGATGATCGAGGCGAAGTAGACGAGCGGCGTGACGATGCGCACCCAACGGTGGTCGGTGGCCATCACCGCCGCGGCGAGCACCAGCCCGATCAGGATGTTCACCAGGTGTCGGTGCAGGTAGGCGGTGGGCTGACCAGCTGTGAGCAGCTCGTTGCGCGAGGTGGCCGACCACACCAGCAGCGTGCCGATGACCAGGATCATCGCCGCCGAGCCGATCAGCACCCAGTCCAGCCGGGGGACCGCGACCCGGCTCCGGCTGGCAGCGAGCCGGCTCATCGGCAGCGTGCTCATCGGCTCTTCCCGTCGATGGCCGGGGGCAGGATCGCACCGTCGCTGGCGAACGTGGGCAGCTGGCGCGGCGTCTTGGTGCCGGGCATGGCCGCTTGGCCGGGCTTCACGTCCATGCCCTTGATGCCGTACAGGTGCTCCCAGATCGCGCGGATGGAGGGCCCGGAGGTGCCCGAGCCGGTACCGCCCTGGCTGACCATCATCACCACGACGAAGTCCTCGGTGTAGGAGGCGACCCAGGAGGTGCTCTGCTTGCCGTAGACCTCCGCAGAGCCGGTCTTCGCGCGAACGGTGACCTGGTCGAGCGGGAACTCACCGAGGCGCCAGGCCATCGTGCCCTGGCGCGAGACACCCTTCAGGGCGGAGTCGATGTAGCGCAGGATGTCCTTCTTCACCGGCACCCGGGCCGACACCTTGGGTGCGAAGTTCTTCAGCACCTTGCCCTCCGGGCTGACGATGGCCTTGGCCACGCGGGGCTCGTAGAGGGTGCCGCCGTTGGCGATCGCGCCGTAGGCACGAGCGAGCTGGAGCGGGGTCACGACCGTGTCGCCCTGACCGATGGCGAAGTTCACGGCGTCTCCGGCGCGGTAGGCGAAGCCCTCGATGCAGAACTCGCGCGCGAAGCGGTGCAGGAAGTCGCTGCCGGGCTCCTTGCCGACCTTGCAGTAGTACCGCTTCATCGACTTCCAGTACGCCAGCTTCCACTTGCGGTCGGCGATGCGCCCGCTGGCCTCCCCCGGGACGTCGATGCCGGTGGTCTTGCCGAAGCCGAACTTCTTGGCCATCGACACCAGGGGGTCCTTGGCGTTGACGTCGGCCACGTCGGTGCCGTACTTCTGCCAGAAGCCGAAACCGATCCGGTAGAAGAAGGTGTTGCAGGAGACCTCGAGCGCCTTGGTGAAGTCGATGAAGCCGTAAGCGCCGGACTCGTAGTTCTTGAAGGTGCGGTTGCCGACCTGGAAACCCGAGGAGCAGGCGAGTCGCGTGCCCGTTCCGTAGCCGTTCTCCATCGCGCCCGCCGTCATCATCGGCTTCCACGTCGACCCCGGGGCGAACTGCCCCTGGGTGGCTCGGGAGAGCAGCGGCGTGCCGGCAGCCTCGGAGTAGAGCCGCTTGAGCTGCTTGCTGGTGATCCCGCCCGACCAGACCTCCGGGTCGTACGTCGGCTGGCTCGCCATGGAGACCACTCGCCCGGTGCGGGCGTCGAGGACGACGGCCGCGCCGGCATCGGCGGCGTACTTGCGGCCGGTGACCTTGTCGGTGGTGGCACGAGCCGTCTTGATGGTCTGGTTGAGCTGCTTCTCGACGAAGGCCTGCACCTTGGAGTCGATCGAGGTGACCAGCGTGTCTCCCGGAGTCGACTCGATCGTCCCGGAGTCGCCGAGCACCCGGCCCATCGAGTCCACCGCGACCTTGCGGTAACCGGGCTGGCCGCGCAGCCAGCGGTCGTAGGACTTCTCGACCCCCGCGCGTCCGACGACCGACGCGCCGTTGACCGAGCTGTCGTCCTCCTTCTCGGCCTCGTCGAGCTCGCCCTCGGTGATCGGGCTGAGGTAGCCGAGCAGGTGCGCGGCGTTGACGCCGTAGGGCGAGGGATAGGCGCGCACACTCTCCTGCTGTGCGAGCACGCCCGGGTAGTCCTCGGCCTGTTCGAGCACCTTGACCGCGATCTTCTGCGGCACGTCGCGCGCCACCGGCACAGGCTGGTACGGCGAACCGTTCCAACAGGTTCCGGCCTTGGAGTCGGGCTGGCCGCACAGGAGGATGCGCGCCTCGATCTGGGCGACCGGCACCTTCACCACACGGGAGAGCTTCTCGAGGCTGCCCGTGCGGACCTCGGCGGGGAGCTTGCCCAGCAGCGTGCGGTCGATGCTGACCACCCAGCTGCTGCGGTTGGCGACCAACGGACGGCCCATCGCGTCGACGATCAGGCCGCGGGAAGGCTGCACCACGACGTCGCGCACCGACTGCTCGGCCGCCTGGGCCTGGTAGCTGTCCCCGGTGAGGACCTGCATGTACCAGAGGCGGGCGAACAGCGTGAGGAACAGCGAGAGCACCAGCGCCTGGACGACGAGGAGCCGCAGGCGGCTCTTCTCGGAGGCGTTGGGCCGGATCAGTACGGCTGCCACGTCAGTAGACCAGTTCAGGCGATCGGGTGCGCTCGAACAGGTGCATCAGGCCGGGCAGCATCAACGGCGCGACCACGATGTCCCAGAGCAGGGCGATCCCGATGACCTGGATCATCTGGCCCGCGGGCAGGGCGTGGTCACCGAGGACCACACCGCTGAGCGCGAACACCGAGGTGGCGACGAACGAGCAGACCGCGACCGTCGCCAGGCCGGCCAGCGGGCTACGCCGGGCATCGGCGCGCACCCGGCCGGCCAGGATGGCGACGATCACCAGCGCCAGCGCCCACCGACCGGCGACATGGTCGGCCGGCGGCGCGAGGTCGAGCAGCAGACCCGAGACGAAGCCGACGACGGCGCCGAACTGGGGACCACGCGCGATCGCGGCGGCAACCACGGCGATCAGGGCGAGGTTGGGCACCACGCCGTTGACCGAGAACAGGTTGAACACCGCGACCTGGAGGGTGATCGCGAAGACCACCACGAAGGTCACGAGCCCGATGCGTGAGAGGTTCACTGTCCGCCTCCGAGGCCGTTGAGCACGAGACGGTCACCCTGCGTGCGCCGCGGCACGACGACACCGACGACGTCGAGCGAGGTGAAGTCGACGAACGGGTCGATCACCGCGTGCTTGGCCAGCTCGCGCGGGGTTGAGTACACCGACTCCACCTTGCCGATCGGGATGCCTGCGACGTACGGGACCCCGTTCTGGCTGCCCCAGGTGACCACCACGTCACCGCCGGCGGGGGTGACGGAGTTGTCGACGAGGTCGAGGTCGAGCCGACCGCGGTCACCGGTCACCCCGCGCCCGCGGAGGAAGCCGATCTCCCTGTTGGACCCGAGACGTCCGCCGACCACCGAGTCGGTGTCGAGGATCAGAAGGACGTTGGCCGTGCTGCGGGTGGCGCTGATGACGCGGCCCACGAGGCCGTCGTTGTTCAGCACGGTCATGTCCTTGCTGATGCCGGAGGTCGTGCCGGCGTCGATCGTGACCGTGCGGGAGAAGGACTGCATCGGGCCCATGCCGACCACGCGGGAGGCGACGAGTGCATAGCCTGTCTCGTTGGCGGTGCGGGTGAGGCCATCGAGCTCGCGGAGCCGGTTGCGGTCCAGCGGCAGCTGTTCGACCTCCGAGCGCAGCTGGGAGTTCGCAGCGGTGAGCCGAGCGACGTCGGAGCGGAGCTCGTCGTTGCGGCTGAGGTAGGCGGCCGTCTCACGCAGGGGCCGCATCGCGGTGGCGGTCGCCGCCTCGACAGGTCCCAGGACGTTGCCGACCACAGCACGCGCCGGGTCCATCGGGGAGTCATCCCCGCTGGCGGCGTCGATGGTGATCACGGTGAGGGACGCTGCAACCATCAGCCCGACCACGAGTCCGGACGAGCCACCGCGGGCGCGGCCGAAGCCTGGGCGGCCGCCCTCACCTGAGCCAGGACGCCCCAGCCTCGGTCCCGCACCCTTGCGCAGGCGCTTGTTCGCCACGCGCCTACCGCCTGTGGTCCGAGACGAGCACCTGCTGAAGCGCCTCGAACTCTTCCACGCACTTGCCGGCACCGAGGGCCACCGAGGTGAGCGGGTCCTGGGCCACGTGGACGGGCATGCCGGTCTCGTGCCGGATCCGCTCGTCGAGGCCGAGCAGGAGCGCACCGCCGCCGGTCAGCACGATGCCGCGGTCCATGATGTCGCCGGCCAGCTCGGGCGGCGTCTGGTCCAAGGTGGTGCGCACCGCGTCGACGATCGAGTGCAGCTGCTCCTCGATGGCCTTGCGGATCTCGGGGCTCGACACGGTGACCGTGCGGGGCAGGCCGGAGACCATGTCGCGTCCCCGCACCTCGGCCTGACGCTCCTGCGGAAGCGGGAAGGCCGAGCCGAGCGTCATCTTGATCTCCTCGGCCGTGCGCTCCCCCAGCATCAGGGAGTGCTCCTTCTTCATCCAGCTGACGATGGCCTGGTCGAGGTCGTCGCCCGCGGTGCGGATCGAGAGCGTGGTGACGAGGCCGCCGAGGGAGATGACTGCGACCTCGGTGGTGCCTCCCCCCACGTCGACGACCATGTTTCCGGTCGCCTCGTGAACGGGGAGACCGGCACCGATCGCCGCCGCCATGGGCTCCTCGATGATGTAGACACGCCGTCCACCGGCCTGGTAGCCGGCCTCCTTCACGGCACGCTGCTCCACGGCGGTGACTCCGCTCGGGACACAGATGATCATCCGGGGCTTGGCGAAGTAGCGTCGCTTGTGCACCTGCTGGATGAAGTGCCGCAGCATCTCCTCGGTCGCGTCGAGGTCGGCGATGACGCCGTCCTTGAGCGGCCGGATGGCGGTGATGCCGTGCGGCGTACGGCCGATCATGCGCTTGGCCTCGTGGCCCACCGCCAGGATCTCGTGGGTCTGCTCGTTCATCGCGACCACGGAGGGCTCGTCCACGAGGATGCCCTTGCCGCGCACGTAGACCAGGGTGTTAGCAGTGCCTAGGTCGACCGCCATGTCGCGACCGATGAGACTGTTGGCCATCCGTTCCGCCTCGCAGGTGCTGTGGTGGGGAAGTCGGTTGGACGCAACACGCGCCCCACCTGTCCTGCGAAGCGTAGAAACAAATCGCCGAGTTGCAGCGACGACACGCTGCGCGGCCTGCGGGCTTGTCGTGCTAGAGCGAAGGGAACCAGAGCGCGATCTCGCGCGCGGCCGACTCCTCGCCGTCCGACCCGTGCACGAGGTTCTCCCGGTTCGACAGCGAGAGGTCGCCGCGGATGGTGCCCGGCGCTGCCTTGCGCCCGTCGGTGGCGCCGTTGATCGCGCGCACCACCTCGATGGCCTCGTCCCCCTCGAGCACGGCGGCGACCAGCGGCCCGCTCGTCACGAAGTCCCGCAGCGGCGGGTAGAAGTCGCGCTCGACGTGCTCGGCGTAGTGCGTGTCGGCCTGGGCGACATCGATGTGGCGCTGCTCCAGCGCGACGATCGCAAGCCCCTTGGCCTCGAAGCGGGACAAGATGTTGCCCACCAGACCGCGGCGGACGGCGTCGGGCTTGAGCAGGACGAGAGTGCGCTGGGACATGCCGGACACCCTAGTGCGGGCTCCCCGTCGTACGTGCCTCGCCCCTGGGGCGGTTTCCCAGGTGATGAACCCAATCCGCCTCTTCACACATCGTGCACCGTGTGCGAAGAGGCGGATTGACCTCTTAACCTGGGAAACCGGCCGACCGGCACCCGCAAACTGCGCCGAGGTCAGCCCGGGTACTCCCCCGTTGCTTCCCACTGGGCGCGCTCGACCTCGATCTTCCGACCGAGGTACCACGCTGCGGCCCACAGGGCCAGGAAGATGCCGCCGAGCGCGAACATCGCACTCACCACGAAGCCCAGGGCCACGGCGGCTGCCTGGATCGCCCAGCCGAGCCAGAAGGCCCAGGAGAAGCGCAGCAGGCCGGCGACCAGGATGCAGGAGACGGTGAGCCCGAGGCCGACGAGCAGGGCGGCTGCCGTGGACAGCCCCTCCACCGAGATCAGCACGGGCGTGACCAGGCCGAAGGCGATCGCCTCGAGCGCGAGGATCGCGGAGCACAACCTGCGCTGCATCAGTCGCGACCCCCGGCGCCCGGCGCCTGACCGGGCTCGCGCCGTGAGCGGAGCATGGCCCGCGCCTCACCGACCGTCACCACCGAGCCCGTGACCAGTACGCCGCCCGACCCGATCGCCTCACCGAACACACCGCCGGCCTCGGCGAGGGCGGCCGCCTGGTCGAGCGCCGCGTCGAGCTGTGGCGCCTCGCTGACCCTGTCGTTGCCGAAGATCCCCCGCGCGACCTCGGCCAGCTCCGAGGCGGGCATCGAGCGCCCGGTCGAGTTCTGGGTGCACACGATGTGAGCCAGCGCAGGCTCGAACTCGCTCAGCAGTCCCTCGTAGTCCTTGTCCGCCATCACCCCCACCACGCCGATCAGCGGAGAGAACGTGAAGGAGTCCTCCAGCGCGGCCACCACGGCTGCTGCCCCGTGCGGGTTGTGCGCTGCGTCGAGCACGATCGTCGGCGAGCGGCGGATGATCTCCAGGCGCCCGGGCGAGGTGACCTCCCCGAACGCCTCCCGGACCAGCTCCGCGTCCAACGGGTCCTCGCCGCCGAGGAACGCCTCCACCGCGACAAGTGCGAGGACAGCGTTCTGCGCCTGATGCGCTCCGTAGAGCGGGAGGAAGACCTCCTCGTAGCTGCCGCGCAGGCCCTGCAGACCGAGCATCTGGCCACCGACCGCAGGCACGCGACTGGTCACGCCGAACTCGAGGCCCTCCCGGACCAGGGTGGCTCCGACCTGACTGCACCGTTCGAGGACGACCTGCGCGACCTCGGGGATCTGCTCGCCGCACACCACGGTGGCACCGGGCTTGATGATGCCGACCTTCTCCTGCGCGATGGCCACCGGCGACTCCCCGAGATACTTGGCGTGGTCGACGGCGATCGGAGTCAGCACGGCGACGCGGGCGTCCATCACGTTGGTGGCGTCCCAGGCTCCGCCCATGCCGACCTCGACGACGGCAGCGTCCACCGGTGCGTCCGCGAACGCGGCGTAGGACATCGCCACGATCGTCTCGAAGAACGACAACGGGTGGTCGTGCTGACTGTCGACGAGATGGGTGTACGGCGCGACGTCGTTGAACGCCCTGACGAAGCCCTCCTCGCTCACCGGCTCCCCGTCGAGGCTGATCCGCTCGGTCATCGACTCGAGGTGGGGACTGGTGAACCGGCCGACGCGTAGACCCAGAGCTCCGATCAACGTCTCGATCATGCGCGCCGTGGAGGTCTTGCCGTTGGTGCCGGTGAGATGGAGCACCGGGTAGGTGCGCTGCGGGTCCCCGAGGAGCTCCATGAACGCCTCGATGCGCTCCAGGGTCGGGTCGAGCCGGGTCTCCGGCCAACGGCTCAGCAAGGCGTCCTCGACCTCGGCGTAGGTCTCGGCGAGGCGGGGAATGGATGCGGTGGGGTCGTCCGGGAGGCCGGGCGCAGCGGTGTCGTTCATCGCCTCGCAGTCTAGGTGCTCACGCACGACCGACGCGCAGCCGCAAGATCTTCGCAACCTCGCACCTCACTCCCAGAAGGACCGACTGGTGGCCAAGCGCCCCACTCGTTCGTCAGCGACGCGCACTGCCGCTCCGTAGCGATTCCCGGCATGACTGACTCCCCCGAGCATCGCCAGTCCAGTCCGACGACCGCAGCGTCGGCTGCCGTCGTACCGGACCGGGCCGCGCTCGAGGGCCTCGAGGCCAAGTGGGCGGCTGCCTGGAAGGCCGACGACACCTACGCGTTCGACCGCACCCGTCCGCGCAGCGAGGTCTACTCGATCGACACGCCCCCACCGACCGTCTCCGGCTCGTTGCACGTCGGCCATGTCTTCTCCTACACCCACACCGACCTGATCGCGCGCTACCAGCGGATGCAGGGCAAGTCCGTGTTCTACCCCATGGGCTGGGACGACAACGGTCTGCCCACCGAGCGTCGGGTGCAGAACTACTACGGCGTGCGCTGTGACCCCTCGCTGCCCTATGACACCGGGTTCGAGCCGCCGGAGAAGGCCGACCCCAAGCGCCAGGTGCCGATCAGCCGGCCCAACTTCATCGAGCTGTGCGAGCGGCTGGTGGTCCAGGACGAGCAGATCTTCGAGGAGCTCTGGCGGACCCTGGGGCTCTCGGTCGACTGGAAGCAGCACTACACCACCATCGGCCCCAAGGCGCAGAAGGTGAGCCAGCGGGCGTTCCTGCGCAACTTCGCTCGCGGCGAGGCCTACCTGCAGGAGGCACCCACGCTGTGGGACGTCACCTTCCAGACGGCGGTCGCCCAGGCCGAGCTCGAGGCCAGGGAGTACGCCGGGCACTACTACCGGGTGGCCTTCCATCGCACGGGTGCTGGCGCTGACGGGCCCGTGTACATCGAGACCACGCGGCCCGAGCTGATCCCCAGCGTGGTCGCGTTGATCGCACACCCCGACGACGAGCGGTACCAGGACCTGTTCGGGCAGGTCGTGCGCTCGCCGGTCTTCGGTGTGGAGATCCCGGTCCTGGCCCATCCTGCCGCCGAGCCCGACAAGGGCGCCGGCATCGCGATGTGCTGCACGTTCGGTGACCTCACCGACGTCACCTGGTGGCGCGAGCTCCAGCTCCCGGTGCGCACGGTGGTCGGTCGCGACGGAAGGCTGTCACGGGAGACTCCCGAGTGGCTCGCAGACGAGGCTGCCGCCGCGGAGTACGAGGAGCTCAAGGGCAAGACCACGTTCAGTGCCCGTGAGGCGATGGTGGACAAGCTGCGCGCGAGCGGCGACCTCGACGGTGAGCCGACCCCGACCCAGCGGATGGCGAACTTCTACGAGAAGGGCGACAAGCCGCTGGAGATCGTGGCCACCCGTCAGTGGTACATCACCAACGGCGGCCGGGGTGCCGACGTGCGCGAGGAGATGCTCGCGCGCGGGGCGGAGATCGGGTGGATCCCCACCCACATGAAGCATCGCTTCGACAACTGGGTGGGCGGCCTCAACGGTGACTGGCTGATCTCGCGCCAGCGCTTCTTCGGCATCCCGTTCCCCGCCTGGTACCCCCTCGACGACCAGGGCGAGCCCGACTACGACCACCCGTTGCTCCCCCGCGAGGAGGAGCTGCCTGTCGATCCTTCGACCCAGGCGCCGTCCGGCTACACCGAGCAGCAACGCGGGCAGGCAGGCGGCTTCGTCGGTGACCCCGACGTGATGGACACCTGGGCGACGTCGTCGCTGACCCCGCACATCGCCGGCGGATGGGAGGAGGACCCGGACCTGTTCGAGCGGGTCTTCCCGATGGACCTGTGCACTCACGCACACGACATCATCCGGACGTGGCTGTTCTCGCGCGTGGTGCGGGCCCACTTCGAGAACCACGCAGCACCCTGGTCGCACGCGCTGATCTCCGGGTTCATCGTCGACCCCGACCGCAAGAAGATGTCGAAGTCCAAGGGCAACGCGGTCGTCCCGACCGAGATCCTGGACAAGTACGGCGCGGACGCGGTGCGCTGGCGCGCCGCGATGGCGCGCCCCGGGCTCGACTCCCCCTTCGACGAGACCCAGATGAAGGTCGGTCGCCGCCTGGCGATGAAGGTGCTGAACGTCTCGAAGTTCGTCCTGGGCAGCGTGGGGGCGAGCACGCCGGACCCGGCGTCGGTCACCGAGCCGGTCGACCGCGCGCTGCTCGCCAAGCTGGCGCGTGCGCTGGAGGAGGCGACCAGGGGCTTCGACGCCTACGACTACACGACGGCGCTCGAGGCCACCGAGAAGTTCTTCTGGGACTTCTGCGACGACTTCGTCGAGCTGGTCAAGGAGCGCGCCTACGGCGACGGCGACGACCACCCCCGGACGGAGTCGGCTCGCGCGGCGCTCGCCACGGCGCTGCACGTCCAGCTGCGGATGTTCGCCCCGTTCCTGCCCTACGCCACCGAAGAGGTCTGGTCGTGGTGGCAGCAGGGCTCGGTGCACCTGCAGCCCTGGCCGACGGTCGCCGACCTCGGTGAGGCTGCCTCCGACGACCCGAGCGTGCTCGCCTTCGCCGCCGCGGTGCTCGCGGGCATCCGCGGCGCCAAGTCGACGGCCAAGGTCGGGATGCGTACTCCGGTCGAGCACGTCACTGTCACCGGGCCGGACCAGGCTCTCGCGGCCGTCCGCGGCGCCGAGCGCGACCTGCGGGCCGTGGGGTCGATCACCGGGGCCCTGGAACTGGTCGTCGGCGCCACCGGCGAGGTGACGGTCGAGGCCGTGCTGGGCGAGCCGCCGCCGAAGCGGTGACGGCGGGGCCGTCCGGCAAGACCCGGCCCCGAAGGGTCTAGGCCGACTTCTTCTTCTTGGGCTCGGCCTCACGCGGCACGAGCGTGGGGTTGACGTTGTCGCAGACCACCTCGCGGCTCACGACGACCTTGCCGACGTCTTCGCGCGACGGTACGTCGTACATCACGTTGAGGAGGACTTCCTCGATGATCGCGCGCAGGCCGCGGGCGCCGGTGCCGCGCTCCATCGCCTTGTCGGCGATCGCCTGGATGGCCTCGTCGGTGAACTCCAGCTCGACCCCGTCGATCTCGAAGAGCTTCTGGTACTGCTTGAGCAGAGCGTTGCGCGGCTCGGTGAGAATCTGCACGAGCGCGGCCTGGTCGAGCTTGTTGACGCTGGCGATCAGCGGCAGCCGACCGATGAACTCGGGGATCAGCCCGAACTTCACCAGGTCTTCGGGGCGGACCTGAGCGAAGAGCGCATCGGACTCGGTGTCCCCGGAGCTGCGCATCTCGGCGGTGAAGCCGAGTGTCTTCTTGCCGACGCGCTGCTCGACGATGTGCTCGAGTCCCGCGAAGGCACCGCCGACCACGAACAAGATGTTGGTGGTGTCGATCTGGATGAACTCCTGATGGGGGTGCTTGCGCCCCCCTTGTGGCGGCACCGAGGCCGTAGTGCCTTCCAGGATCTTCAAGAGGGCCTGCTGGACCCCCTCGCCGGAGACGTCACGTGTGATCGAGGGGTTCTCCGCCTTGCGGGCGACCTTGTCGATCTCGTCGATGTAGATGATCCCGGTCTCGGCCTTCTTGACGTCGTAGTCGGCCGCCTGGATGAGCTTGAGCAGGATGTTCTCGACGTCCTCCCCGACGTAGCCCGCCTCGGTGAGGGCGGTGGCGTCGGCGATCGCGAACGGGACGTTGAGCATCCGGGCCAGGGTCTGCGCGAGATAGGTCTTGCCGCAGCCCGTGGGGCCGATCACGAGGATGTTGGACTTGGCGACCTCGACGGCGTCTTCCTTGGTGTGCTTGACACCGTTGACCGCCACACCTGCCTGCACGCGCTTGTAGTGGTTGTAGACCGCGACCGCCAGCGACTTCTTCGCAGTCTCCTGACCGATCACGTAGGAGTTGAGGAACTCGAAGATCTCGCGGGGCTTGGGCAGCTCCTCGAGACCGACCTCGGCCGTCTCGTTGAGCTCCTCCTCGATGATCTCGTTGCACAGGTCGATGCACTCGTCACAGATGTACACACCTGGACCCGCGATCAACTTCTTGACCTGCTTCTGGCTCTTCCCGCAGAAAGAACACTTCAGCAGGTCGCCTCCGTCACCGATCCGTGCCATCCAACCCTCATTCACTCGGTCGGGCCTGGGCCCGACGTGTTCCTCGGCCGATCATCTACACGACAAGTCCTAAGACCGTACTCCGACATCGCGTCCTTGGTCGCAGGACACGACGTCTTGTTGCTATCGACCCGTCGAGGCGGTGGCCAGCGCCTTGCGCGACTCCAGGATCGAGTCGATCAGGCCGTACTCGAGTGCGGCCTGCGAGGTCAGGATCTTGTCCCGCTCGATGTCGAGGTTGACCTCCTCGGGCGTCTTGCCCGAGTGCTCGGCGATCAGCTTCTCGAGGAGCTCGCGCATCCGCAGGATCTCGTTGGCCTGGATCTCGATGTCCGAGGACTGACCGTAGGTGCCCTCGGTGTACGGCTGGTGGATCAGGATCCGGCTGTTCGGCAGCGCCAGGCGCTTGCCCGGGGCTCCCGCGGCGAGCAGGACCGCGGCTGCCGAGGCGGCCTGGCCCAGGCACACCGTCTGCACGTCGGGCTGGATGAACTGCATGGTGTCGTAGATCGCGGTCATCGCCGTGAACGAGCCACCGGGGCTGTTGATGTAGATCTGGATGTCGCGCGAGGGGTCCATCGACTCCAGGCACAGCAGCTGCGCCATCACCGCGTTGGCGATGTCGTCACTGATCGGGGTGCCGAGGAAGATGATGCGGTCCTCGAAGAGCTTGGCGTAGGGGTCGATGCGGCGGACGCCGTAGGAGGTCCGCTCTTCCCACTGCGGGATGTAGTAGTTCATCTGGAGTCTCGATTCTCGTCGCGGGGGAAGATCACTTGGTGTGAGCCGGTCGGCCCTCGTCGGCCGCCTCGCGGGCACTGGTGACCACGTGGTCGATGAAGCCGTACTCCTTGGCCTGGACGGCCGTGAACCAACGGTCTCGGTCGGCGTCGGTCTCGACCTGCTCGAGCGCCTGTCCCGTGTGCTCGCTGATCAGCTCGAAGAGCACCTTCTTGATGTGCAGCGACTGCTGGGCCTGGATCTTGATGTCCGAGGCCGAGCCGCCCATGCCCCCCGAGGGCTGGTGCATCATGATGCGCGCGTGCGGCAGGGCGTAGCGCTTGCCCTTGGTGCCGGCGCAGAGCAGGAACTGGCCCATCGACGCCGCCAGGCCCATGCCCACGGTCGCCACGTCGTTGGGGATGTAGTGCATGGTGTCGTAGATCGCCATGCCCGCATCGACCGAGCCACCGGGTGAGTTGATGTGCAAGAAGATGTCGGCCTCGGGGTCCTCGGCACTGAGCAGCAGCAGCTGCGCGCAGATCGCGTTGGCGTTCTGGTCGCGCACCTCGGAGCCGAGGAACACGATGCGTTCGCGCAGCAGGCGCTGGTAGATGTGGTCGTCGAGGCCGTAGGACGACTGCCCGCCGTTCAGCTGCGGGGTGGTCGGGGTGTAGTTCTCAGTCACGTGTCCGACCCTAGACGGCGCCGCAGACAAATCCATGTGCAAACAGCCGTGTTCGCCCACAGCAGACTCGGCGAGCACCAGCCTCAGCCCTCGACGACGACCTTGACCCGCTCCAGAGTGGTGCGCAGCGCGTCGGCAAGCTCCCGGTCGTGGCCGTCCGCGGAGCCGAGCAGTGGTCCGACGAGCTTGGTGAGGACACTGCGGCGCGGCATCACGCGCCGCCCGGTGACTCGTGTCCCCTCGGGGGCCGCTTCGAGCTCGTAGCTCCACGTGGCACCGCTCTCGCGGGTCTTCCACGCGACGACCCGACCGGGCTCCCAACGCACGATCCGCGACGTGGTCGGCCAGACCACGGCCTTGCGGCGGTTGATCCCGATGATGTTCGCCCCCACACCGAGGCGGCCCACGACGATGGCCTTGCGCAGCTCCGGGCTGAACTCCGGCATCCGGGTCGGGTCGGAGAGGAGCTCCCACACCACCTCCGGGGGGCAGCCCATCGTGACGGTGGCCGTGATCGGCGGGTACGACGTCATCCGGTGGGGCTCTCTTCCTTCGTGGGTGGGTCGGAGCGGTCCCGGAGCCACTCCCGGATGGCAGCGTAGATCTCGTCGTGGTTGAGCAGGTCGAAGTGGTCGGCTTTCGGCACGTGCAAGGTCTCGGCGCCCGGGAACATCTCCTCGCCCCGCCGCGGCCTGCCCAGCGCCGAGGCGTAGGGCACGAGCAGGTCGCCGAGCGTGCCGGAGCTCACCGAGCGCGGGGACCGCGTCAGGGTCGCAGCCACCAGGCGGTAACGGGCGTTGGGCAGGTTCTGCACATCCTGGGCCAGGCCGTGGCGGAGGTCGAGGATCCCGATGGAGCGGTACTCCAGGATCCGGCCGAACGGTGCCGACTCCGGGAGGGCGCCCAGTGCGCGCACCCCCTTGTCGACCACCCGCTCCAGCGGGGCCCCGAGGTGCGGCGTACCGAGACAGATGACGTCGGTCACGAGGTCGGTCCACGGCGACTCGCTGTCGGTGGTCACGGCGCTGGCCTGACGCACGATCAGTCCGCCCATCGAGTGGCCCACCAACGCCAACCGGCGTACCTCGACGGGCCATGAGCGCACGAGCCGGTCCAGCAGGGCGGCCAGCGCCACCCCGTTCTCCGCGATCGGCAGCCCGGTGTTGACCCGCAGGTAGACCGGCGTCCACCCCTCGGCGGCCAGGCGGTCGCCGTAGCTGCGGCGGTCGGGGACCTCCCGGCGCGGCCGCGCCGCTCGGTTCCAGTAGGCCTCGTTCTCGCTCAGTCCGTGCACGAACACGACCACGGCGCCGCCGGCCCCCGGGAAGGCTGCTGCGACTCCCTCGGGGTCGAGCGGGACGTCTCTCCCGCCGACCCGCACACCGATGTCGAAGATGAACGGTGAGCCCTCCTCGCGGAGCCGGTCACCGATCAGCCCGTTGACCGCCGCGAGGACGAACCGTCCCCGCGGGGAGTCCTCGATCCCGGGCGCGAGGCCGGCACGGCCAGCAGCGCGCAGGCCGTGCGCGGAGGCCTTGAGCCCAGCGCTGATGCTGCCGTAGACGACCTTGGCGATCCCGTCGTGCACGCGGTGGGTCAGCGTCGTCCCGCCGGCGACGTAGTCACCGACGGCGTGCACCCGGCCCGCGACGGCACCGTGGACGTCGCGGACGGTGCCGAGGACCAGGTCCTCGGCGTACTCCGCCGCCAGGGCCGCGGCGTCGAGCACACTCGCGTCACTCTCACTCACAGTGAACAAGTGTTCACTGACCGAGGTGACCCGGTCAACGGGCCACGCCGTGATGGTGACTACTTCGGGACTACTTCGAGTCGGCGGGCTCCGCGTCCGACTCGACGCTCTCCTCGGAAGTCGCCTCGGCCTCGCGCCTCGGGGTCGCCGAGGCTGCCGTCGGGCCGCAGGTTCTTGAGGTCCACCGGGTTGCCGGCGGTGTCGGTCACGGTCGCGCTCTCGACGATCTGAGCCAGCGCCTTGCCACGCACGACCTCGGCCACCATCTCGGGGATGTGGTTGTGCTCGACCATGTGCTTGACGAACTCGTCGGGGTTCTGACCCGACTGCTGCGCCCGGCGGAACAGGTGCTGGGAGAGCTCGTCCTGCTCCACGCCGACCTCGACGGCTCGGGCGATCTCGTCCAGCAGGAACTGGGAGGCCATCGCGTCGCGAACCCGCTTCTCGAGCTCGGCCTCGAACTCGTCGATGGTCTGCTTCTCGCTCTCGAGGTACTGCTCCATCGACATGGCGGCCTGCGCGAGCTGCTGCTCGATCTCCGCACGACGACCCGCGAGCTCCTCGGCGAGGACGCCCTCGGGCAGCGGGATGTCCGTCGCGTCGAGCAGCTGCTCGAGGACGGCGTCCCGGGCCGCGGCGGCCTGCTCGAGGCGCTTGCCCCGCTCGAGGCGGGCAGCGACGTCGGCGCGCAGCTCCTCGATGGTGTCGAACTCCGAGGCGGTCTGGGCGAACTCGTCGTCGAGCTCGGGCAGCTCCTGCTCCTTCACGGCAGAGAGCGAGACGGCGACGTCGACATCCTGTCCGGCGAGGTCCCCGCCGAGCAGCGTCGAGGTGAACGTGGTGTCCTCGCCGGCGCTCAGCCCGCGCAAGGCGTCGTCGATGCCCTCGAGCATGTCGCCCGATCCGACCTTGTAGGAGAAGCCGCTGACCTCGCCGCCCTCCACGGGCTCGCCGTCGTGGGTGGCCGCGAGGTCGATGGTGACGACGTCGCCGTCCTGCGCCTCCCGCTCGACGTCCTTGAGGGTGGCGAACCGCTCACGCAGCGCCTCGACCTGCTCGTCGACGTCGGAGTCCGCGACGGTGATCTCGTCGACCTCGACCTTGAGGTCCTCGTAGGAGGGCACCTCGATCCGAGGACGTACGTCGACCTCGGCGGTGAACTCGAACAGCGTGTTGTCCTCGAGCCGGGTGACGTCGATCTCGGGCTGGGCCAGCGGCTGGAGGTCGTTGTCCTGGAGTGCCTGCACGTAGAGCTTGGGCAGGGCCTCGTTGATGGCCTCGTCCAGCACCGCTCCGCGGCCGACCTGGCGGTCGATCACCGGCGGCGGCACCTTGCCCTTGCGGAAGCCGGGGATGTTGATCTGCTTGGCGATGGCCTGGTACGCCGCGTCGAGGCTCGGCTTGAGCTCCTCGAAGGGCACCTCGACGGTGATCTTGGCCCGGGTGGGGCTCAGCGTCTCCACGGCGCTCTTCACAGGTGTCTCCTAAAGGGTTCGGGTGTGCTGCTGGATGTCGGTCGGTGCTGGCTGTGCGAGTCGGGGCGACAGGACTCGAACCTGCGGTCTCCTGCTCCCAAAGCAGGCGCGCTAGCCACTACGCTACGCCCCGCCAGAAGGCCCACTGGGGGCTCCTGAGAGCGGATGACGGGAATCGAACCCGCGTAATCAGTTTGGAAGACTGAGGCTCTACCATTGAGCTACATCCGCGTGCGCCCCTGTGTCAGGGCGGGGACCATCGTGCCACAGCAGACCACCCCGCCAGAAACCGGCCAGAAACCGGCCAGGAACCAGCCAGTGACCGGCTGATGTCACTCAGCGCCGGTGCACCAGGACCAGCGCTCGGTCGTCGTTGGTCTGCTCCATCGCGTCGATGAGCTGCTTGGCTCCTCCGTCGTAGCCGTTGCGGAAGAGCCGCTCGCCCAGTCCGGCGAGCTTGTCCATCCCGAGGCTGATGTCGCGCTGCGCGGTCTCGACGAGACCGTCGGTGAACAGCAGCAGGACGTCGCCTCGGTCGAGATGACCGTGCACGCTCTCGAAGTCGGCATCTCCCACCAGCCCGAGAATGGGCCCCTCCGAGTTGAGCACCGACCACCGGCCCGAACCGGCGTGCAACCAGACCGCCGGCGGGTGGCCGGCCTTGCGCACCTCGAAGTCGCCGCTGACGAGGTCGAGGTGGAGGTGGATCGCCGTGGCGAAGCCCTCGTCCCAGTCCTGCTCGAGCAGGTAGGCGTTCGCTGCGGGCAGGAACCGGTTGCCCGGGAGGGCCGAGACGATGCCGTTGAACGCCCCCGAGAGGAACAGGGACCGCGACCCTGCCTCGATCCCCTTGCCCGAGACGTCGACGACGACCAGGTCGAGCCGGTCGTCCACCGAGCGTCTGGCGACGATGAAGTCGCCGGCGAACGAGGTGCCGCCCGCGGTCTTGGCGACCGACTCGACGAGCCAGCCGGGTGGCAGCGGCGGCAGGTCCCCCTGCTTGGAGATCCGGTCACGCAGGTCGACGAACATGGACTCACCGCGTGGGGCGGACACGCCCAGTCGGCCACGCCTCAAGGAGTTGAGCATGATCAGGAACGCGATGGTGAACGTGACGACCACGCGTCCGATGAGGAACACCGTGTCCCCGGGCTCGAGGATCACCGTGACCGAGAAACTGGTGCAGACGAACACGATGAACCACGGGAGCGACCGTGGGCCCAACCACAGGCTGGCCATGACCATCGGCAGCAGCATGGTGGTCGGCGGAACGTGCTCGGGGTAGGCGAGGGACAGCAGCGTGACCGCCAGCGTCAGCAGTCCCAGGAACACCAGGGTCGGTCGGTCCGAGACCGACATCTCCCTGCGGATCCGGAGGGACAGTCCGCGCCACGGCAGTGCGCGACCGTTCACCAAGGTCTTCTCCGTCTCCTTCGAGCCCCGTGCACGCCACGACCGCGCCGATCCGGGGCTCCGCGTATGCATCGAGATTAGTTGTAGTTGATGACGGCTCGTGGGGATTTGGGGACTTCGGCGAGCCGAGGGAGGAACTCAGCCAGGTCTCCGCGCCGCCGCCCGTGACCGGAAGACCGGCTGGCAGCGAGGGCACCAGAAGACGTTCCGTGCGGCCAGCTTGTCGGCACGCACCAAGCTGCCGCACACCAGGCACGGTTGTCCGGTCCGCCGGTAGACGTAGACCTCTCCGCCGTGGTCGTCCACCCGGGGCTGGCGCCCCATGGCCTCCGGGGTGTGCTCGGGACGCACTGTGTCGATCCGACCGGTGAGCACCCCCTGCCCCATCAGCTTCACCAGGTCCTGCCACAGATCCTGGAACTGACCGGTGCGCAGGCTGTTTCCGGGACGCAACGGATGGATCCGGTGCCGGAACAGGCTCTCCGCCCGGTAGACGTTGCCGACGCCGGCGAAGACGGCCTGGTCCATCAGCAGTCCTCCGATCGGGGCGCGGCTGCGGCGGATTCGCTGCCAGGCGAGCTCAGGGTCGGCGCGCGGGTCCAGCGGGTCGGGCCCGAGCCGGTCCCGGATCGCGTCGCGCTGCTCGGCCGTGACGAGCTCGCACGCCGTCGCTCCGCGCAGGTCGGCGTACGCCGCAGGGCCGATGATGCGCAGCCGCACCTGGCCCACGGGCGCGGGGGCCGGACCGTGCTCGACCGTGAACACGCCGTACAGGCCGAGGTGCACGTGCACGAGCGCGGCTTGGGCGAACTCCACGAACAGGTGCTTGCCGGACGACTCCGCCCCGACGAGCCGGGTGCCGTCGAGCAGGGCGGCCGAGTCCGCGAACCGGCCCTGTGGGCTCCCTACCCGCACCACCTCGCCCGCGAAGGCGTCGCGCAGAGACGTGGCCAGTCGGTGGAGGGTGTGTCCCTCAGGCATCCGGTCCCTTGCCGAGCGCCGAGTCGGGCAGCGGCGGGAGCTCGCCGGTGGTCTCGTAGTCGCCGAGCATCCCGATGCGGCGCACGTGCCGCTCGTCGCCGGAGAAGGGGGTGCTCAAGAAGATGCCGATGAACCGGGTCATCTCGTCCAGAGAGTGCATCCGACCGCCCACCGAGATGACGTTCGCGTCGTTGTGCTCCCGGGCCAGCGCCGCGGTGTCGTCGCTCCACACGAGCGCGGCGCGCACGCCGGGCACCTTGTTCGCCGCGATCTGCTCGCCGTTGCCCGAGCCCCCGATCACGACGCCTGCGCTCCCCGGGTCCGCCACGACAGCCTGGGCGGCGCGGAGGCAGAAGACGGGGTAGTCGTCGAGGGCGTCGTACTCGAAGGGCCCGTGGTCCACGGGCGTGTGCCCCTGGCTCTGCAACCAGGCGACCAGGTGGTCCTTGAGCTCGAGGCCGGCATGGTCAGAACCCAGGTGGACGCGCATGCGCAGAAGGTTAACGGGCGAGCAGGGCGTCCAGTCCCACGGCCATCGACGCCGCCAGACGGAAGTCCAACCGGGCGTCCGGCACCGTGATGTCGTAGCGGTCGCGCAGCGACATCTGGCGCTCGGAGCTCATCACCACGGCTCCGGTGGCGTTGTCCTTGAAGTCGAAGTGGAAGGCGAAGGGGAGTTCCACGAAACGCCGCAGCACGGCCACCACCGCGTTGCGCTCCTGGCCGGTCGCCTCGAGCCCCGGTGCGTTGAGGTGGAACGTCGAGCGGAGCAGGCTCTGCCCGAAGTCCTTGCGGAAGACACCGAGAGGAGCACCCTCGGCGTCGCGTACGTCGTAGCCGGCACCGAGGTCCATCACCTGGCGGGCCTGGAAGGAGAAGACCGGCTGGGTCCGCTGCTCGTCGCGATAGAACGTGACCTGTTCCTTCAGCGCCATGCGCTTCTGCTGCGCGACGGCCATCAGCCGCCCCACGGAGCCGTCGGGGTTGGCCTCGTTGATCTCGTAGCGGTTCACCATCATGGTCAGCCGCTGCCTGACGAAGAACCGGGGCAGGTACATCTCCGCGGTCATGACGCGGGACCGGCCAGTCGCGCGAGCTCCTCTTCGACCACGGAGACGTCCAGCTTGGTGAAGACCGGGACGGGCTTGGCCACCGGCGTGCCCGGCTCGATCCGACGACGCTCCCACCGCGCGGCACCGGTGTAGTCGCCGGTCAGGATCGGATACCCCGCTCCCCCGTCGAGGTCGGCGGCCTCCTGCAGCTCCGGCATCGGCTGGACCTCGCCGGTCCCGCCGAACACGGCATGGACGGTGTTGGCCGAGAACGGCAGGAACGGCGACAGGATCGTGTTGAGGTCGACCACGCACTGCGCCACGACGTGGAGGATGGTGGCGAGCCGCTCACGCTCCTCCTCGCCCTTGAGCTTCCACGGCTCGGAGTCCGAGACGTACTTGTTCACCTCCGAGACCGCACGCATGGCCTCGCCGACCGCAGCCTTCTGACGGTGTCGCGCGATCAGGTCGCCGACGGTGTCGAAGGTGCTCGCGACATGGTCGAGCAGTGCCCGGTCGGTCTCGGTCAGCTCGCCGGCGACCGGGATCTCCCCGAAGCTCTTCGCGATCATGTTCGCCGTGCGGTTGACCAGGTTGCCCCAGCCGGCCACGAGCTCGTCGTTGGTGCGACGTACGAACTCGGCCCAGGTGAAGTCCGAGTCCTGGTTCTCGGGGCCGGCGGCGGCAACGAAGTAGCGGAACGCGTCGGGCTGGTAGCGGCTGAGCAGGTCGCGCACGTAGATGACCACGCGCTGCGATGAGGAGAACTTCTTGCCCTCCATGGTCAGGAACTCCGAGGACACCACCTCCGTCGGCAGGTTGAGCTCGCCGAACCGTCCCGGCTGGCCGTCGCGCTCGCCGCGGCCTGAGTACGCCAGCAGCTCAGCCGGCCAGATCTGGCTGTGGAAGGTGATGTTGTCCTTGCCCATGAAGTAGTAGGACAACGCCTCGGGGTCGTTCCACCACTGGCGCCAGGCGTCGGGGTCGCCGGTGCGGCGAGCCCACTCCACGCTGGCAGACAGGTAGCCGATCACCGCGTCGAACCACACGTAGAGCCGCTTCGTCGGGTTTTCCCGCCACCCGTCGAGGGGCACCGGGATGCCCCAGTCGATGTCGCGGGTCATCGCGCGCGGGCGGATGTCGTCGAGGATGTTCTGGCTGAAACGGATCACGTTGGGGCGCCAGGTCCCGCTGGCCTCGCGCTCGTCCAGCCACGCCTTGAGGGCCTCGGCCAGCGCCGGCAGGTCGAGGAAGAAGTGCTCGGTCTCCACGAACTCAGGGACCTCGCCGTTGATGCGGGACCGGGGGTTCTTCAGGTCCGCCGGGTCCAGCTGGTTGCCGCAGTTGTCGCACTGGTCGCCGCGTGCGCTCTCGTAGCCGCAGATCGGGCAGGTGCCCTCGATGTAGCGGTCGGGCAGGGTGCGGCCGGTCGAAGGGCTGATGGCGCCGAAGGTGGTCTTCTCGATGAAGTAGCCGTTGGCGTGCACGCCGGTGAAGAGCTCCTGCACGACCGCGGTGTGGTTGGGCGTCGTGGTACGCGTGTACAGGTCGTAGGAGACCCCGAGGGCGGCCAGGTCCTCCGCGATCAGGCGGTGGTTGCGGTCCGCGAGCTCCTGCGGCGTCACACCGGCCTCGTCGGCTGCGATCAGGATCGGGGTCCCGTGCTCGTCGGTGCCGGAGACCATCAGCACGTCGTGCCCGGCCATCCGCATGTAGCGGCTGAAGACGTCGGAGGGCACGCCGAAACCGGCGACGTGGCCGATGTGGCGCGGACCGTTGGCGTACGGCCAGGCGACGGCAGACAGGACTTTGCTCATGGCGGGAATCCTAGGCGTGACACCTCCGCGAGACCGACGGCGGTACACGCTCCTCCCGCCTACGATTCGGGGCATGAGCCTGTTGATCGCCGACGACCTGCTCCTGCTGCTGCTCGACGACGAGACCGGCAAGTTGTCGGGCACGTCTTACGTCGACGTCGGCCTCGGTGGGGCGGTCCTGGTCGAGCTGGCGCTGTCGGGCTGCGTGGAGGTGGTCAAGGGCCCCGGGATGTGGGCAAGCGCCAAGGTGCGCCCCGTCCCGGCGGCCCTGCCCGCTGACGGTGTCCTGCGGGAGGCGCTGGCCGTGGTGGCTGAGAAGGAGCGCACGGCCCAGGATCTGGTGACACGCCTGGGACGCAAGCGGCGTGGCCCCGCGCTCGAGAGGCTCCAACACGCGGGGATCCTGGAGCAGCGCGAGGACAAGCTGTTGGGCCTGTTCCCACGACGTCGCTGGCCGGCTGTCGACAGCAGCCACGAGGCCGACGTACGCCGCCAGATCGGTGATGCGCTCCTGCGGGGCTCGACCCCCGACGAGCACACCGCCGCCCTGATCGCGCTGCTGTCCGCCCTGCAGATCGCGCACAAGGTGATCGACCGCGACGGGCTGCCGGCGGGCCAGGTCAAGAAGCGAGCCAAGGCCATCGCCGAGGGTGACTGGGCAGCCAAGGCCGTCCGCGACGCCGTTCTGGCCGTTCAGTCAGCCGTCGTGTTCGTGGCAGCCAGCTCCTCCGACGGGAGCTGAGCGTCCGCGAGGTCAGCTGAAGTCGAGCTCGGCGGTCCGGCTGCGCTTGAGCTCGAAGAACTGGGGGTACGCCGCCAGGGTGGAGCAGGCGTCCCACATCCTCCCCGCGTCCTCGCCACGCGGTGCCTGGGTGATCACCGGGCCGAAGAACGCCGCCCCGTCGACGTGGATGGTGGGGGTGCCCACCTCGGTGCCCACGGCGTCCATCCCGCGGTGGTGCGATGCCTTGACCGCCTCGTCCCAGGAGTCGTCCTCCATGGCGTCTGCCAGCTCGACCGGCAGGTCGGCCTCCTTGAGCGCGGTCTCCACCAGGTAGCGGTCGACCGGCGCCTTCTCGAGGTGGATCCGGCTCCCGAGCGCCGTGTACAGCGGGAGCAGCACCGAGGCGCCGAACCGGGCCTCTGCCGCGATGCACACCCGAACCGGTCCCCAGGCCGCCTGCAGCTTCGCCCGGTAGTCGTCGGAGACGTCCTTGTCCTCATTGAGGTAGGCCAGGCTCATCACCTGCCACCGCACGTCGAGTTCGCGCACCTGCTCGACCTCCAGGATCCACCGCGACGTGACCCAGGCGAAGGGGCAGAGGGGGTCGAAGTAGAAGTCAGCCGTCTTTGAAGTCATGTGGGGCGAAACACCGCAAGGCGTCCCGAACATTCCCTAGACCTCAAATCGGGCTGGTGGCGGGTTGGGAACTCTCTCCCGCGGGGTGCAATGATTCCGACCATGCCCGGAACCAACCTGACTCGCGACGAGGCGCAGACCCGCGCCCGGTTGCTCGCGGTCGACTCCTACACCGTGGAGCTCGACCTCACGACCAGCGAGAGCACCTTCGCCACCACCACGACGATCGAGTTCGGCTGCCGCAGGCCCGGCGCCGAGACCTTCGTGGACCTGGTCGGTGCGAGCGTCCACGAGGTCACGCTCAACGGCACCGCTCTCGACCCCGCCTCGGTCTACGAGGACAACCGGATCCGACTGGCTGACCTCCAGGACACCAACCGGCTCGTCGTGCGCGCGGACTGCCCCTACTCGCGCACCGGTGAGGGTCTGCACCGCTTCGTCGACCCTGCCGACGACCGCGTCTACACCTACACCCAGTTCGAGGTGCCCGACGCCCGGCGGGTCTTCGCCACCTTCGAGCAGCCCGACCTCAAGAGCGTGTTCCGGTTCGTGGTGACTGCCCCCGAGAACTGGGTCGTCGTCTCCAACGCCCCGACCCCGGAGCCTCAGGCTCTCGGCGAGGGCAAGGCCGTATGGCGGTTCCCGGACACCGAGCGGATGTCGACGTACATCACCGCGGTGGTTGCCGGTGAGTACCACGCCGAGTTCGCCACCTACACGGGCAAGTACGGCGAGATCCCGCTCGGCCACTACTGCCGCCAGTCGCTCGTGGAGCACATGGACACCGACGAGCTCGTCAAGCTCACCAGCCAGGGCTTCGACTTCTTCGAGGATGCCTTCGACTACCCCTACCCCTTCCACAAGTACGACCAGCTCTACGTGCCGGAGTACAACATGGGCGCGATGGAGAACGCCGGCTGCGTCACTCTGCGCGACGAGTACCTCCCGCGCAGTCGCCAGGACGCCTCGTTCTACGAGTTCCGTGCGTCGGTGATCCTGCACGAGATGGCGCACATGTGGTTCGGCGACCTGGTCACCATGAAGTGGTGGGACGACCTCTGGCTCAACGAGTCCTTCGCCGAGTGGGCCTGCTACCACGCCGCCGTGGAGGCCACCCAGTTCGACGAGTCATGGACCGGCTTCACTAACGCCCGCAAGAACTGGGCGCTGCGGCAGGACCAGCTCCCCAGCACGCACCCGATCGCGGCTGACAACCACGACCTGCAGGCCGTCGAGGTCAACTTCGACGGGATCACCTACGCCAAGGGCGCCTCGGTGCTCAAGCAGCTGGTCGCCTGGGTCGGGCTGGAGAACTTCCTGGTCGGTCTGCGCGCCTACTTCAAGCGGCACGCCTTCGGCAACTCCGAGTTCGCCGACCTGCTCAGCGCGCTCGAGGAGTCCTCCGGTCGGGAGCTGGACTCCTGGGCCAAGGAGTGGCTGCAGACCAGCGGCGTCAACACCTTGACCCCTCGCTTCGACCTCGACGAGGACGGTTGCTACACCTCGTTCCGGGTCGAGCAGAGCGCAACTGTCGAGAACCCGACGCTGCGGCGTCACCGCATCGCCATCGGCCTGTACGACCTTCAGACCGCAGACGACGGCCGCGAGCACCTGGTCCGTCGCACCACCGTCGAGGTGGACGTCGAGGGCGAGTCCACGCCGATCGAGACGCTGACCGGGACCCGTCAGCCCGATCTGCTGCTGCTCAACGACGGCGACCTGACCTACGCGAAGATCCGCCTCGACCCGCGCTCCCTCGAGACGGTCGTGGGCGGCATCGCCAGGCTCGACGGCTCCCTCGCCCGAGCCCTGTGCTGGGGGGCCGCCTGGGACATGACCCGCGACGCCGAGATGAGCGCCAGCGACTTCGTGACCCTGGTCCTCGGCAACATCGCCACCGAGACCGACGCGTTCGGGTCCTCCCGCATTCCGGGCTACGCCGCGCAGGCGGTCAACCACTTCTCCGCGCCGGAGAACCGACCGGCCCTGCGGCTGACCTGGGAGCAGGGCCTTCGCCGGCTCCTCTTCGAGGCAGAGCCCGGCAGCGACCACCAGCTGACGTTCGTGCGCTCGTACGCCGCCGCGGCCCGCAGCGACGAGGCGCTCGACGACCTGGAGTCCCTGCTCGACGGGTCACTCGTCATCGACGGGCTCAGCGTCGACACCGACCTCCGTTGGACGTTGCTGAACGGTCTTGCGCGGGGCGGTCGGGCGGACACCGACCGGATCGCGGACGAGCAACGGCGCGACAACACGATCTCGGGTCGCGAGCGGGCGGCGGCGGCGCGTACCTGCCGCCCCACGGCCGAGGCCAAGGCGGAGGCCTGGGAGATCGCGATGGTCCGCGACGACGTGCCGAACGAGACCCAGCGCAGCGTGGTCCTCGCCTTCATGCAGCCCGGCCAGGAGGACATCCTGGCGCCCTACGTCGAGCGCTACCTGGCGGTGGCCGAGGACTTGTGGGAGCAGAAGGGCACCCAGCGCGCATCGACCGCCCTGGAGTTCATGTTCCCCAGACCGATGACCTCGCCGGAGCTCCTCGACCGGGTCAACACGTGGCTCCGCGAGTCATCCGCGAACCCTGCGGCCAAGCGATACGTGCACGAGGGGGCCGCGGACGTCGAGCGCTACCTGGCCGGCCAGGTGAAGGACGCCTCCGGGAGCTGAGCGCGTCCGCGGGGCGCCGCCGTGCAGCGGGCTCCAGCGCCCCTTCAGCCGTGCAGGGTCTCGGGCTGCCGAGCCGCTTCGGCGAGCTGGCACACGCCGTGCTTGATCCCGCCCACGAGGTCACCGGCGGCGAACGACGACTGCATCCCGGCCGCCGCGAGCCGCACCGCGTCGTCGCTGAGCGAGCGGCGCACGACGGCACCGGTGATCACCTCGAGCAGGCGGGCCGACGGGTCGACCATGATCAGCACGCTGCGGTCGGGAGCGACCAGGGCGGCGTGCAGGCGCTGCGCGAACGGGTGCGACTCGCCGTCAGCCGCGCCGACGTAGACCGAGAACTCGAAGCGGCACGACGTCTCGGCCGCGCGGATGGCGCGGTCGATCTCGGCTTCCTGGCTCGAGGAGAAGGCGTCACCAGCTGGCACTGGTGCCTCCGGCGCCCTTGGAGCTGGACTCGATCTGGTCGGTCGTGACCTCGTCGGCCGCCTTGACGCCCTGGGTGGGCCCACCGAACCACTCGGAGTCGGCGCGCCAGGAGTGACCCGGCTCGTAGCCGCGGTCCCTGGCCAGCGAGGGCACCACGACGAGCAGGGAGAGCACCGCAGCGATCCCCACCGGGATCAGGACCAGGACCAGGAGGTAGGCCAGCGCCGAGGACTCGGGCGGGGTCTCCCAGCCCACGGGGGTGGTCGCGGACGCCGGCGTCAGGGACGCGGCGCCGAGCACCAGCGCCACCGCCACGGGCAGCGTCAGCAGTGATCGGAGGAGTCTGGGAGCGCGAAAGGCGCGGTCGTGAGTGAACACACAGGCAGGATAGCGAGTCTCGGCTTGGAGAGCCTCCTTCGTTGCTCGTAGCCTCGCTCACATGCTTTCGCTGACATCTCTGCCATCGGGTCTGTTCGACATGCCCGCCGAGTGCGAAGCGACTGACAGCTGGAGCTGTGCCGCGGTCTACGGGTGGACCGGCAACGAGACGCTGGCCAACGGGGCCACCTGGCTGATCGGGAAGCCGCTGGCGATCGTGGTCATCCTGCTGGCGGCCGTGCTGGTCCGCTGGCTCGCTGCCAAGGCCACCGACCGGGTGGTGCGGCGGGCGGAGATCACCCCGCTGCCTGGGGGCAAGGTCGCGTTCAACCGGCGGGCGCAGCGGGCCAAGAGCCTCGGCTCCTTGCTGAAGAGCATCACCACCACCGTGGTCTTCGGGATCGCGTTCGTGATGGTGCTCTCCGAGGTCGGCCTCAACGTGGCCCCGATCCTCGCCAGCGCGGGAGTCCTCGGTCTCGCCATCGGTTTCGGTGCGCAGAACCTGGTCAAGGACTTCCTCTCGGGCGTGATGATGATGGTCGAGGACCAGTACGGCGTCGGCGACGTCGTGGACCTCGGCGAGGCGACCGGCACGGTCGAGAACGTCGGGCTGCGCGTCACCCGACTCCGCGACATCGACGGCACCGTCTGGTACGTCCGCAACGGCGAGATCCTGCGCGTCGGCAACCAGAGCCAGAACTGGGCCCGCACGGTGCTCGACGTGAGCATCGGCTACAGCGAGGACCTGGTCCGCGTGCGCCGCGTGCTCGAGGAGGTGGCCCACGGCCTGTGGGAGGACGAGGACTACCGCGGGGTCGTGATCGAGGAGCCCGAGGTCTGGGGAGTCCAGGACCTCGGCCCGGACTCGGTGCTGATGCGCGTCACGTTGAAGACCGCGCCGATGGAGCAGTGGCAGGTGGCCCGTGAGATGCGTGCCCGGATCAAGGCCCGCTTCGACCACGAAGGCATCGAGATCCCGTTCCCCCAGCGGGTGGTGTGGCACCGCGGGGAGAAGGCCGCGACGGCTGCCCCCACGGTCGCCCCCGGGGGCAGCCCCTCCACGGCTGAGTAGGCGTACTCAGGCAACCTGAGTCGCGCGCCTGAGGCTCCCACGGCCCGGACCGCGCCACCATGGGTCCATGAGCCGACTCGTGGACCCCACCATCTGTCCTGACTGTCGCGGGCTGCTGGACGCCAAGGCGACCTGCACGGCCTGCGGGCTGCAGGTTCAGGGCCCGCTCGCTGCCGAGCTGTGGGCCACCATGCTGGCCGCGGACCGGATCGTCGAACAGCTGCGCAGCGCGGCGCCCTGGGCGGTACCGGCCCAGACGCCGGACCAGACGCCGGCCCAGATGCCTGCAGGCGCGACCTCGTACCCCGTGGCTCCGCCGCAGGCGCGTCGCCCCAAGCGGCACCTCCCGGCGGCATCGGTTCCGGTCGTGCTGCTCTCTCTCGGGGCACTGTGCCTGCTCGTGGCGGCCGTGGTCTTCGTCGCGGTCACTTGGAGCGTTCTCGGCCTGACCGGCCGCACACTGGTCCTGCTCGGCGTCACGCTGGCGCTCACGACGGTGGCGGTGGTCCTCACCCGAAAGGGTCTACGAGGCGCAGCGGAGACGTTCTGGCTGATCGTCGCGGGCATGGTGACCCTCGACCTGCTGGCCGCCGAGGCGGCGGGCCTGGCGGGTCTGGACACGCTTTCCAGCCGTCAGACCGGCGCGCTCGTCGGCGTCGCCCTGGTGCTGCTGGGAGTCGGCGTCGGCGTCTGGGCCCGAACGCAGCCCGTGACACGGCTCCTGGGCGCGGAGACGGTCGCAGTCATCGGAGCACTGGTGCTGTGTACGACGAACGGCTGGGGCGCGGTCAACCCGGCTCTGGGGACCGTGTTCGCGGTGCCTGCGCTCGTCGCCGCAGCCCTGGCCCTGTGGCGCACGGTGCCTGTGACCGCGCGGGGGATGGGCGTTCTCGCAGCGTTGTCCTGGGTGGTGTTGGTGGGCCTGGGCTGGGACCGCACGCTGGAGCGCGCCGAGCTGTCCGCGTGGTGGTCGGACTTCCGTGGCTGGCCGCTGCTGGTGGCTGCGGCATTCGGCGCCCTTGCCGTGCACGCCCCGCGGGTGCCGACCAGGGCTCGGCCTCTGCTCGCCGCCCTGGCTCTGGTCCCGCTGGTGATGCTGGCCAACGGCCCGCTGACCTTCGACAGCGCCACGCGCGACCTGCTGGTCTGGTGTGCCACCCTCGCGGCACTGGCGCTGATCACGGCTGCGGCACCACGCGACTGGGGGCGCGGGGCCGCCGTGCTGACGGCCCTGGGTGTCGCCGCCCTCGGGCTGGTGCTGGTGGCGTGGTCGTGGATCGTCCTGCTGGAGCAGCCGACCGACGGACTGGCGAAGCTCGACCTGACCACGGCCCCGCCGGAGGCCGGCGCCCCCGCCTCATGGACTGCGGGCATCGCGGGCCTGGCCCTCGTGGCCGGGCTGGGCGCGCTGCTTCGGCACGTGCCCACGGGTTGGCGCCCCAGCGCCACGGCGGCCGTCGCCGCCCTGGCCCCGGCTGTCATGGCACTGGGCGCCCTGAACCTGGTCCTGGGTCTCGAGCCCCCACTGTGGGGGGCCGTGCTCGCCGCGGCCTTGGCGGCCGCCGTGGCCGGCGGTGCCGCCTGGTGGTGCCGGGAGGACCTGGTCGCCGGGGCGCTGGGCGGTGCAGCCACGGCGTACCTCAGCCTGGTCGCGCTCTACGCCGCTTCTGCCGCCGACCTGCTCACCGGGATCGTCGCCACCGTCATGGCCCTGGCTCTCGCTGGGGCCACCTTCGCCCGAGAGCGAGTGCGGGCTCGCGTCTCCGCCGCGATCACGGCGGGTCTTGCCGCCCTCGTCGGCGGCTGGGCGTTGCACGGCTGGGGCCAGGCGATGGAGGCCGACTACGGAGCCATCGCCATCGCCCTGGCTGGTTACGCAGCGCTCGTCGGGATCCTCGCCGCACCGGTGTCGCGGCAGGTGAGCACCCGGATCACCCTGGAAGGCTCCGCGGCCGTGCTCGCGCTGGCCTCCGCCGGCTACGCCCCCGACGACGCCACGATCGCCATGACGCAGACGATCGTCGGCACCGCCATCTGTGTCATCGCCGTGGCCAACCGCGACCGCAGGTTCCTCGGCTGGGTGGGGGCGACCGTTCTGGGCCTTGCCACCCTGGTCCGCGTGGCCGCCGACATCGCCGCGCCCGAGCTCTACACGTTGCCGGCAGCCGCGCTCCTGGTCGGTGTCGGTGTCTGGCGGCTGCGGTCGGACGCCGAGTCGGGGAGCTTGCAGACCCTCGGCAGCGGACTCACCCTCGCGCTCCTGCCCAGCCTGCTCCTGGCGCTTGACGAACCTGTCTCCCTGCGAGGTGCCCTGATCGGCGCCGGCGGCGTGCTGGTGTTGGCCGCGGGTGTCCAGTACCGCCTGGCGGTGCCGTTCGTCCTCGGCGCCGGCACGACGGCCCTGCTGGCGCTGCGCCACCTGGAACCGATCGCAGACGCGGTCCCCCGGTGGATCTCCCTGGGGACGCTCGGGGTCGCGCTCCTCATCGTGGGCATCACCTGGGAGGCGCGTCGCAGCAACCTGGACACCGCCAGGCGCTACCTGACCGCCCTGCGCTGAGGGTCGGTTGCCAGAATGAGCACATGAGCACGTTCTACGAAGACATCGGCGGCAGTCCCACCATCCGGGGCATCGTCAAACGCTTCTACGAGGGCGTCGCGACCGACGACGTGCTCCGGCCCCTCTACCCGGAGGCCGACCTGGGTCCGGCCGAGGAGCGATTCGCGATGTTCCTCGAGCAGTACTGGGGTGGACCCACCACCTATTCCGAGCAGCGGGGCCATCCGCGGTTGCGGATGCGACACGCGCCGTTCGCGGTGACACCGACGGCCCGGGACCACTGGTTGCAGCACTTCCGCCACGCCCTCGACGAGGCCGACCTGACGGCTGAGCAGGACGCCCAGTTCTGGGCCTACGTCACGCACGCGGCGCAGTTCATGATCAACACGCTCGAGGACGTCCACTAGTCACGGGGCGGCCGGGACACCGAAGCGTCGACCGGAATGCCACGGTCTAGGCTGGCTTGAGCGAGTCGTGACGCCCTGGCTGCGACCGCGAACCTGCGACAACCGACTAACCACCAGGAGGTCCTCATGCCCGAGGCAGTGATCGTTTCGGCGGCCCGATCCCCCATCGGCCGCGCCAACAAGGGTTCCCTGAAGGACTTCCGTCCCGATGACCTGAGCGCGCTGATCATCAAGGCGGCGCTCGACAAGATCCCCGAGCTGGACCCGACCACGATCAACGACCTCATGCTCGGCTGCGGCCTACCCGGCGGCGAGGCCGGCAACAACATGGGGCGCGTGGTGTCCGCGCTGCTGGGCTACGAGATCCCCGGCACGACGATCACCCGGTACTGCTCCTCCTCGGTTCAGACCTCCCGGATGGCCTTCCACGCGATCAAGGCCGGCGAGGGGGACGCGTTCATCTCGGCCGGTGTCGAGACGGTCTCGCGGTTCCGCAAGGGCACCTCCGACCACATCCCCGACACCCGCAACCCCCTCTTCGAGGAGGCGACTCAACGCACCGACGAGATGGCGCAGGGTGGCCAGGACTGGCACGACCCACGGGAGGACGGCAAGCTCCCCGACATCTACATCGCGATGGGCCAGACGGCTGAGAACGTCGCACGGATGCGTGGGCTCGAGCGCAAGGAGCTCGACGAGTTCGGTCAGCGCAGCCAGAACCTGGCCGAGAAAGCGATCAACGACGGGTTCTGGGCCAACGAGATCACCCCGGTCACCACGCCGGACGGCACCGAGGTCACCGCCGATGATGGTCCACGCGCGGGCGTCACCTACGAGGCGCTCGCGGACCTCAAGCCGGTCTTCCGCCCCGACGGCGTGGTCACCGCCGGCAACTGCTGCGCGCTGAACGACGGGGCAGCGGCCGTGATCATCATGTCCGACACCAGGGCCAAGGAGCTGGGGCTGACTCCGCTCGCTCGGATCGTCTCGACCGGCGTCACCGGCCTCTCCCCCGAGATCATGGGCCTCGGCCCTGTCGAGGCGACCAAGCAGGCGCTCGCCCACGCGAACATGTCGATCGACGACATCGACCTGGTCGAGATCAACGAGGCGTTCGCCGCGCAGGTCGTGCCGTCGTACCAGGACCTGGGCATCGACCTCGACCGGCTGAACATCAACGGTGGGTCGATCGCGGTCGGTCACCCGTTCGGCATGACCGGCGCCCGCCTGCAGAACACCATGCTCAACTCGCTGAAGTGGCATGACAAGTCCACGGGCCTGATCACCATGTGCGTCGGTGGCGGACAGGGCATGGCGATGATCCTCGAGCGCGTGTCCTGAGCAACCCGGTCGCCGGGACCCCGCACGTTGCGGTGTCCCGGCGGGGGTGGCGTCTGAGGTGGCTCAGGCCTGCTCGAGGACTGCCTGTACGGCGAGGTGGATGGTGACCTTGTCGCCGACCAGAACCTTGCCGCCGTCGAGGGGGATGTTGAAGTCGACCCCGAAGTCCTTGCGGCTGATCACGGTGCTGGCCTCGAAGCCGAGGCGCTGACCGCCCCAGGGGTCCACGCCGGTGCCGAGAAACTCGACATCGAGCTCGACCTGCCGGGTCACGCCCTTGATGGTCAGGTCGCCGACGGCGGTGCTGCCGTCGAAGGAGGTGGTGGTGAACGTCATCGGGCCGCTGTTCTCGACGTCGAAGAAGTCAGAGGAACGCAGGTGGCCGTCGCGCTGCTCGTCGCGAGTGTTCACCGAGTTCAGGTCGATGGTGGCAGTGGCAAGAGTCTCCTCCAGAGCCGAACCGGTGATCAGGCTTCCTTCGAACTTCTCGAACTGCCCGCGCACCTTGCTCATCAGGTGACGCACGGTGAAGCCGACCTCGGAGTGGCTCGGGTCGATCTTCCAGGTGCCGGGGGCGATGTCGGTCGTCGTGGCGTTCTCGGTGGTGATGGTCATGGAATCAGTCCTCAGGCTCTCGGGGGTGCGACCTTCGCACCTGCGGTAGTTCAATCTTCAACCATCTCTCTCGCCGTACTATTCCGCGGGTCCGCGAGGAACTTCGTGGCGCCCCGGACCTACACTCCGGGCATGGCATCCGGGAAGACCATGCGGTGGCTCTCCACCGAGGAACAGAAGTCGTGGCGCGCCTACACCATGGGGACCGAGCTGCTCACGCACCAGCTCGACCGTGAGCTGCGCGACGAGCACGACATCTCGCTGGGCGAGTACGAGATCCTGGTGCGGCTCTCCGAGGCCTCCGATCGTCGGATGCGGATGGCCACCCTCGCCGACGCGATGACCCACTCCCGCAGTCGGGTCACCCACACCGTCGCCCGGATGGAGTCCGCCGGCTGGGTGTTGCGTCAGGCGTGCCCCAGCGACGGCCGCGGCGTCGAGGCGGTGATGACCGACCAGGGCTACGACAAGCTGGCCGAGGCGGCGCCGACCCACGTGCGCGGAGTGCGCGAGCACCTCGTGGATCTCGCCTCCGACGAAGACCTGGCCGCGATCGGGCGCGTCTTCGACGAGGTCAGCGACCGTCTGCTCCTCGGCAAGCCCGAGGACACCGACATCCGCTGATTCGCCGCGCCTGTCCGCTCGGACCCGGTGGCGGCGTGCCCGCGACTCAGTCGCGGGTGAGCCGGCGGTGCGTCACCCGGTGCGGCCTGGCCGCCTCGGCGCCGAGGCGCTCGACCTTGTTCTCCTCGTAGGAGGCGAAGTTGCCCTCGAACCAGAACCACTTGCCCGAGTCCTCGTCGTCGCCCTCCCAGGCCAGGATGTGCGTCGCGACGCGGTCGAGGAACCACCGGTCGTGCGAGGTCACGACGGCACAGCCGGGGTACTCGAGCAACGCGTCCTCCAGCGAGGACAGCGTCTCGACGTCCAGGTCGTTGGTGGGCTCGTCGAGGAGCAGCATGTTGCCGCCCATCTTCAAGGTCAACGCCAGGTTCAGCCGGTTGCGCTCTCCACCGGAGAGCACCCCCGCCTTCTTCTGCTGGTCGGGGCCCTTGAACCCGAACGAGGCGACGTAGGCGCGCGAGTTCATCTCGAAGTTGGCCACCTTGATGAAGTCGAGACCGTCCGAGACGACCTCCCAGACGTTCTTGGTCGGGTCGAGCCCTCCGCGACTCTGGTCGACGTAGGAGATCTTCACCGTCGCACCGACCTTGAGCTCACCGTCGTCGGGCTGCTCCTGCCCCGTGATCATCCGGAACAGGGTGGTCTTGCCGACGCCGTTGGGCCCGATCACCCCGACGATGCCGGCGCGCGGGAGCGAGAACGACAGGTCGTGGATCAGGATGCGGTCGTCGAAGCCCTTGGTCAGGTCGTGAGCCTCGAGCACGATGTCACCCAGGCGCGGCCCGGCCGGGATGTTGATCTCCGAGGTGTCGATCTTTCGCATCCGGTCGGCCTCAGCGGCCATCTCCTCGTAGCGCGCGAGACGCGACCGGCTCTTGGTCTGCCTGGCCTTGGCGTTCGATCGCACCCACTCCAGCTCGCGCTCGAGCATCTTGGCCTTCTTGGCGTCCTTCTGGCCCTCGATCTTGAGCCGGTCCTTCTTGGTCTCCAGGTAGGTGGAGTAGTTGCCCTCGTAGGGGTGCGCCTGTCCACGGTCGAGCTCGAGGATCCAGCTGGCGACGTTGTCCAGGAAGTACCGGTCGTGGGTCACGGCCAGAACGGCGCCGGGGTACGAGGCCAGGTGACTCTCGAGCCACTGGACCGACTCCGCGTCGAGGTGGTTGGTGGGCTCGTCGAGCAGCAGCAGGGCCGGCTGCTGCAGGAGCAGCTTGCACAGGGCGACGCGTCGGCGCTCACCCCCGGAGAGGTTGTCGACGATCACCTCGGGTGGCGGGCACCGCAGAGCGTCCATGGCCTGGTCGAGCCTGCTGTCGAGGTCCCAGGCGCTGGCGTGGTCGAGGTCGGTCTGCAGGTCACCCATCTCAGCGAGCAGCGAGTCGTAGTCCGCGTCCGGGTGGGCCAGCTCCTCGGAGATCTGGTTGTAGCGGTCGAGCTTGCCCTTGATCTCGTGGACGGCCTCCTCGACGTTCTCCAGCACCGTCTTGCCCTCGCTCAGCGGCGGCTCCTGCTGGAGCATGCCGACTGTCGCGTCGGGGTCGATGATCGCGTCACCGTTGTTGGCGTGCTCGAGGCCGGCCATGATCTTCAGCAGGGTCGACTTGCCGGTTCCGTTGGGGCCGACGACACCGATCTTGGCGCCGTGCAGGAACGACAGCGTGACGTTGTCGAGCACGACCTTGTCGCCGTGGGCCTTGCGGACATTGCGGAGGGTGAAGACGTATTCGGCCATGATCGACAAGCCTACGGGTCAGACCCCCTCACAGCCGATTCGGGTGGCGCAGCTCAGGCAGCGGGCGTCACCGGCTCACCCGCAGCGTCGAGCTGGGGCCCGTCGGGGTCGTAGGAGTGCACGACCTCGCGCACGGACTCGTTCTCACGGGGGTCCGACTGCGTGGGCCGGACGGTCTTCGCGAAGCTGCTCGTGCCCTTGGTGAGGTCGTGGCCCACGAAGGTCGCGTCCACGACCCAGCTGACCGAGGCAGGCTGTCCCTCGCGCTCCCAGACGTCCACGCGCACGCGACCATGGACCACGACCGCGTCCCCTCGTCGGAGCGACTCGGCGACGTTCTTGCCCAGGCTCCGCCAGCAGTTGACGGTGTACCAGGAGGTCTGCCCGTCGACCCAGGTGCCGCCCTTGTTGTAGCGGGGGGTCGAACCCACCCGGAAGGACGCGCACTGCGTCTCCCCCACCTCCCGGACGTCCACGTCCGCCCCGACCCATCCCTGCAAGGTCACGTACGACTCGTTCATCAGCTGTCTCCTCTCGGTCGTGGAGACAGTCCAGCCGGTTGGCACCGCCCGCGGACAGCGTCACGTCACGCCGTTGTGGACCCTCCCCCGGCACGAGCACCTGTGCGGCGGAACCGGTCAGCCGCGCGCGGTGCGGATGCCCTCCCATGCCTGCCGGTAGGCGGCGAGCTCGGTCGTGATCGGAGCGATCACAAGCTCCTCCGCCACCTCGGCGACGCCCGCGCGCAGCCGTTTCTCCGCCCGGCGCGCCCGCGTCTTGGCCCCGAGCGAGATGAACACCCGCGAGAGCATCGCCAGCACCACCCCGCCGGCGACTCCGAGCAGCAGCATCCATGTCGGCACCGGGATGCCGCGGTAGTCAGGTGTACTCACGGCGGGCATCTGCAGGTAGGCGGTCCCGGCGAGCACGCCGAGCCAGATCGCACCCACGAGAGCGGTCACGAGGAGCACCCACTGGAGCACGCGCACGACGCGAGTCCACAACGGGGTGGCCGAGACACCGAGGTCGGTGGTGGTCACGACGCGGTCGAGCCGGTCGCCGAGGTCCTCGAAGCGCGAGACCGACGCGTGCCTCAGGGACCGGGACCAGGGCGGAGCGAGATCCGCGGACACGTCGGCGCAGAGGTCACGAACGGTGGACTCGACCCGGGCCTGCTGTACGGCGCTGGTCGTCGGCATCGACGACCGTGCGGCCGCGATGAGGTCCCTCCCGGAGGTGCCCCGGTCGAGGTGCAGCCGCCGGAGCGGATCGGGGCGCAGCCGGGAGACCCACGACGTCAGCGGCCACCCGGTGGCCCGGCGCGCCCGGATCGTCGTGGCCCTGCGCACGGCGTCGACCACGATCGGCACACCGGCCGCCTCGGTGAGCGCCTCGACGACCTCACGACGGGCACGGCCGCCCAGCTCCGGGGGTTCGGCGGCGCCGCTGTGTGCGGCCAGCCGGTCGGCAGCATCGGAGAGATCTCCGGCGAGACGGGTCCGCACCGAGGCCTTGTCGGCAACACGTTTGCCGATGGCACCTCGCAGCTCCGCGATGCCCTCGCCGGTCCGGGCCGAGGTGGCCAGGACCGGGACCCCGCCGAGCCCGTCGAGGTCCAGCAGCCTCCGCACGTCGGCAAGCAGGGAGTCACGCCGGTCCTGCGGCACCTCGTCGATGTGGTTCAGCACCACGAGCATCACGTCGCGGTGAGTGGCCAGCGGCTTGAGGAAGCGGTCGTGGACGGCCGCGTCGGCGTACTTCTGCGGATCGAGCACCCAGACCATCAGGTCGGTCATGCCGATCAGCCGGTCGACCTCGAGGTGGTGGCTCACCTCGGTCGAGTCGTGGTCGGGCAGGTCGAGCAGCACCAGGCCCTCGAGTGCCTTGTCGGGCTTGCTCGTGTCGAGCATCGAGTCACGCACGACCCGGTGCCGTGGCGGGATCCCCAGCCACTCCAGCAGCGCTGCGGCGTCCCCGCTCCCCCAGGTGCAGGCGGTGGCGTGCGACGTGGTCGGACGGCGTACGCCGACGGCGGCGAGCTCCAGGCCGGTGAGGGCGTTGAAGGTGGATGACTTGCCGGAGCCGGTGGCTCCGGCAAGAGCGACGACTGTGTGCTCGGCGGAGAGGCGCAGTCGGGCACCGGCCCGCTCCACGACGCGGGCAGCGGGCTCGAGTACGTCTTCGTCCAACCGCCCGTGCCCCGCCTGCACTGCCTGCTCGAGTCCCTCGATGCGGGCATCCAGCGGGGTTCCCCGACCGAGCACCCTGCGCGCGCCGGCGACCAGTCCACTCACGAGTCGCTCCCTGGCTTGGCGAAGCGCAGGTCGTCGACCTTGCGCGCGAGCAGCCGGAGCTCCGCTGCGGAGTCGACGCTCAGCTCGAGGGTGTCCAGCCGGTCGACGAACCGCTGCCGCTCCTGGTCCATCAGCGCCGCGACCCGGGTCGCGAGGTCCTTGCGTGCGTTCAGTGCCAGCCGTCGTACCGCCTGGTCGCCGAAGACTGCCTCCAGCAGCTTCTGGCCGAGCACCGCAGAGCCGCCGGCGATACCGACCTCGGTGCCGGTGACGCCACCGGTGGAGGCGAAGACGACGACCATGAGCGCCACGGAGAGGCCGTTGACGCCATAGGCCAGGAAACGTGCGGTCATCCGCTTGTCGGCTCCCTCGGAGCGGACCATGTCCAGGACCCCGGACTGCCAGTCCCTGACCATCCGCTCGGTCCGCGCGCGGAAGTCGCGCGAGGCGCGGGAGAGGTCGGTGCGGTCCTGCTCGAGCAGCTGCGCACCGGCACTCACCGAGCGCCACGACGCGTCGGTGCGCTCGGCGGCCGCCTCGGCGTGCTCGAGGATCAGGGTCTGCAACCCCGATTCCACGGCGACGGTGACTCGCTCGGCCTGCTGCGGCTGACCCTTGATCGCGCTGGTGATGCGATCGCGCAGCCAGCTCACCCTGGACTCCAGGCTCCGCAGCAGCTCGCCGGTGCCGACGAACTCCTGCCAGCGGGCCAGGACCTCGCCACGAAGGAGGGTGCCGTCGGCCGAGCCCTCGTCGATGTCGGCCAGCGCCTGGTCGTAGGCGAGGTCGAGATCACGCTTCAGTCGGGCGCGCATGTCGGCCTGCGCCTGGCAGGCGTCGGCCAGGTCGTGGGTGCGCCGCGCGATGGAACGCACGGCTCCGTCGAGGGTCTGGCGCACCACGAGGTTGCGGGCCTCGACGTCGGCGCCGAGCTCGGTGAGCCAGGCGCGGATGTCACTCACCGACTCCGCCGGCAGCAGACCGGTCTCATCGAGCGCCGTCTCGGCCACGGTGAACAGTGGGGAGTCCTTGAGGCCACGCTCGGTGAGCATGCGCGCCAAGTGGGCGCTGACCTCCGGGAGGGCAGCCGCTGCGGTGCGGTCGAGAACGATCGCCACCGCAGCGCTGCGCTCGGCGGCCTGCTTGAGGAAGCCCCAGGGCACCTGGTCGGCGTACCTGGCGGCGGAGGTGACGAACAGCCACATGTCCGCGGCAGCCAGCAGCTGGGCGGCCAGGCTGCGGTTGCGGTCCTCGACGGAGTCGATGTCGGGCGCGTCCAGCAGCGCCAGCCCCTGGGGGATCGCTGCAGAGGCCACCAGCTGCAGGGCGCCCGGGTCGGGAGTCGAACGGGTGGTCCGCTCCAGCTCGGGCAGGATCCGCTGCTTCTCGAACCACGCAACGTCATCTGGGTGGTGCACCAGCACCGGGGACCGGGTGGTCGGCCTGAGCACGCCCGGCTCGCTGACGCGCTGACCGACCAGGGAGTTGACCAGGGTCGACTTCCCGGCGCCGGTGGACCCGCCCACGACCGTGAGCAGCGGTGCGTCGATCTGCACCAGCCGGGGCAGTACGTAGTCCTCGAGCTGGTCGACGATCTCGGCACGATCAGCACGGTGCTGCTCGACGCCCGGCACCTCCATCGGCAGTCCGGCACGCTGGAGAGCCTCCCGCAGCGAGGTCAGGGTGGTGAGCATTCGCGCTGTGCTGTGGGTGGCCCCGGCGCGACCGGGCGGCTCCACCGATGAGGGCCCGGCGTGCGTCACCGTGGCGCCTCGGTCCCGGGCCCGCTCGACACCGCGGGCATCCTGGTCGGTCCCACTCCTGCGGGTCGCGGCCACAACAGACCCGGGCGCAGCGCGCGCATCGCCTCGACGTGCTGCTGGCCGACATGGGCGAAGTCCGGCGGGGCGACACCCCGCAGGAAGCGACTGTGCAGGAACCCGAGCTCGACCGCCTCGACCTGGTAGGCCACCATCGTCCGCCGGGCGCTGCGGCCGCCCGCGCGCTCGGCGTACCGACGTGCGAAGCGTCGTGCGGGGATGCGTGCCAGCCAGGGGATCTCGGCCGGGTCGAGGAAACCCCGCTGGGCGCAGTCGCTGAGGGCTGCGGTCAGCACCGCCCCTTCGCGACGGCGGGACCAGATGGCGAAGCCGCTGAGCAGCAGGAACGCCGGCACCATGAGGAAGAAGTAGGTGGCGATCGCGTTGCGGCCGTCGTCGATCATCAGGGAGCCGTTCCAGGCCCCGTGTGCGGCCACCGCCGCCAGGTAGCCGATGGTCGGCGCTATCACCCGCACGGCTCGGCTGCGCGAGTTGACGGCGATCCCGATGCCGATGCCGATGAACGCGGTGAAGAAGGGGTGCGCGAACGGGCTGAAGATGCCTCGGACGATGAACAGGCCGACCGCCTCGCCGATGCCTCCCGCCTGCCCGTCCTCACCCATGTACGCCGAGGCCAGGTAGAGGATGTTCTCGGTGAAGGCGAAGCCGATGCCGACCATGCCGGCGTACACCAGACCGTCGAGGATGCCGTCGAGCTCGTGGCGCCGGTAGAACAGCAGCAGCAGGATGAACAGTCCCTTGGCCGCCTCCTCGGTGACCGGGGCGACCACGGCAGAGGTGTACAGGTCGTCGGAGGCGAAGACGACCGTGTCGAAGACCTGGAGCACGAGGGCCGCCGAGGTGGCGACGAAGGCGCCCCAGCCCAGTCCCATCACCAGCAGTGACCGAGGCTCGGGCTCGTAGCGGTCCAGCCACATGTAGACCCAGATCAGCGGCGCGAGCGGGATCGAGGCGAGCACGAGACCCACGACGAGAGCGGCCGGAGCGCCGGAGAGCAGCAGCACCAGACCCATCGCAGCCGCACCGACGAACATCACCACGGTCACGACGATGGTGAAGGCGGCGGAGCTACGACGTCGTTGCATGCGCGTAGCGTAACGATGGCCCCACGTAGAGTTGCACCGTGACTGACACGAACGACGCCCTGGACGAGGCGAACCACACCGAGAGCCATGACCCAGCCGTGCCGGAGGCGTACGCCGCCTTCATGCGCACCGGCTGGGGCGAGCGCGAGCTCGACCTCCCCGAGCACCCGATCACCTCCTGGGCCGGCGCCCGACGCGAACGCCTGAGTGAGCAGTTCCCGGGCGAGCGTCTGGTGATCCCCTCGGGCGCGTTCAAGGTCCGCTCCAACGACACCGACTACCGGTTCCGCTCGGAGACGGCTCACACCTACCTGTGCGGCAACCAGACCAGCGACGCCGTGCTGGTGGTCGAGGCCGGTGAGGCGGTCCTCTACGCGCGTCCCCGAGGATCGCGGGACACCGACGAGTTCTTCCGTGACCGGCAGTACGGCGAGCTCTGGGCGGGCCGGCGCCCCTCGCTGAGGGAGATCTCCGACTCGCTCGGCATCCAGACCCGGCACATCGACGACCTGCCCGCACGGCTGGTGGGGTCGGCCAAGACCCGGGTGCTGCGAGGAGCCGACCCCCGCGTGGACGCCCAGCTGAGCGGGGACGAGGGCCGAGACCGCGAGTTCGCCCGGGTCCTCTCCGAGCTGCGGCTGGTCAAGGACGCCTGGGAGGTCGCCGAGCTCCAGCGCGCCTGTGACATCACCACGCTCGGTTTCGAGGACTCGGTGCGTGAGTGGGACCGGGTGCTGGAGCACGGCGAGCGCTGGATCGAGGGCACGTTCTTCCGCCGGGCCCGCGCGATGGGCAACGACATCGGCTACGACACGATCGTGGGCGGAGGTCGCCATGCCACCACGCTGCACTGGACCGAGAACTCCGGCCCGGTCACGCCGGGTGACCTGCTGCTGCTCGACATGGGTGCCGAGGCCTCCTCGCTGTACACGGCCGACGTCACCCGCACCCTCCCCGTCGACGGCACCTTCAGCACCCTCCAGAAAGAGCTGTACTCGCTCGTGCTCCAGGCGCAGCAGGCCGGCATCGAGGCCGTCCGTCCGGGTAACGCCTTCCGCGCACCCCACCACGCGGCCATGTCGGTGCTGGCCCACGGACTCGAGGACCTCGGCCTCCTGCCGGTCCCGGCGGAGGAGGCCCTTGCCCCTGACAGCCGGGTCTACGCACGCTGGACCCTGCACGGCACCAGCCACATGCTCGGCATGGACGTGCACGACTGCGCGGCCGCGGACACCGGCGTCTACCCCGGTGGCGACCTGACCGAGGGCATGGTGCTGACGGTGGAGCCCGGGCTGTACTTCCAGGAGGACGACCTGCTCGTCCCAGAGGAGCTGCGCGGGATCGGCATCAGGATCGAGGACGACGTCCTGGTCACCGCGGAGGGGGTTCGCAACCTCTCCGAAGCCTTGCCCCGGGAGCCGGACGAGATCGAGGCCTGGATGGCGCGACTCCGCGCCTGACCCTGCCGCAGCAGATCGAAGCACCGTGCCGCTCAGCGGCGATGTGGTGTTCCTCCTCGGTGCTGGTGAGGAGCCTGAGAGGATGGCGGGATGTCGGAACCTGGGGTCCCCTCATGGGTCGGGGACCTGGACCACCTCAACGCGCTGAGCGAGGCCGCTCTGGCCACCGACACCGACGGGCGGATCGTCTACGCCAACGACGCCGCCCTGCGGCTGCACCGCGTCGTGGGGGACGACGGGCAACGCCTCCCTCTTGGCGCTGCACTGCTGCCCGAGGGACAGCCCGACCTCTTCTCCGAGATCATCCGGCAGGTGCTCGGCGGGGTGCCGTGGACCGGACGGCTGGAGGTCAGCGAGGTCGACGGGTCTCTCCGTCTGGCAGACGTCGGCTGCTCCCCCCTCCGCCGTGGCGGTCTGATCGAGGGCGTCGTGTGCATCGTCGACGACAGCGGTGCCCGCAGGGGAGAGAGCCGCAAGACGCGTCGGCTCGAGGACCGGCTGACGCGCCTCGCCCGGGTGGCGGCCGAGCTCGGAGCAGCCGATGACGTCCAGTCAGTGACGCAGGTGGTCATCGCCCAGGCGGCCGACGCCGTCGGCGCCACCGTGGCCTCGCTCTCGGTCGTGGTCGACGACGACACGCTCGCGCTGGTCGGTATGCGCGGCGGTCGGGACGGGGCGTCCATGCGTTGGGCGACGTACTCCCGGCACGGTGACACCCCCGCCGCTGACGTCGTCCGGACCGGCGAGGTCCTGGTCCTGGTCGGTGACGAGGAGATCTCCGCCCGCTACCCGGCGCTCGAGTCCGCCGCCGAGGGTCCGCGGACGATCGTCGGGCTGCCACTGAAGATCGTCGGCCAGGCGATCGGGGTGGTGACGCTCTCGTTCCCCGGACGTCGACAGCTCGACGTCACCGAGCTGGAGTTCTTCGCCATCCTGGCCGACTCCTGTGCGCAGGCCCTGGAACGGCTTCGGGTCCGCGACGAGGCGGCGGAGCAGACCCGTCGGGTGCAGTTCCTCGCGACCGCGGCCACCGAGCTGGCCAGGTCACTGGACTACGAGAAGACGATGCGCTCGGTCGCCCGGCTCGCCGTGCCGGCCTTCGCCGACTGGTGCACGATCGACATCGTCGAGGACGACCGGTTGCACCGCGTGGCCGTCGCCCACGTCGACCCGGGCAAGGTGCAGCTCGCGCTCGAGCTGGCAGAACGCTTCCCCGCGGACCGGGACGCACCTGGCGGGACGTGGGAGGTCATCCACACCGGCAACAGCGTGCTGCTCCCCCGGATCAGTGACGAGCTGCTCGCCGCGAACGCCAAGAACGAGGAACACCTCCGCCTGCTGCGTGAGCTGCGACTCCACAGTGCCGTGCAGGTGCCTCTGGTGGTTCGCGACCGCGTGCTCGGAGTGATCACCTGGGTGACCTCGGAGACAAGGCGGGAGTACGCCGCGTCCGACGTCACGTTCGCCGAGGATCTCGCCAAGCGTTGTGCGACCGCTCTGGACAACTCCCAGCTCTACAGCCAGACGATGGAGGCCGCGGTGCGTCTGCAGCACGCAGTGATGCCCGACCTCGCTGGTGACGTCGCCGGGTGGGAGCTGGCGAGCTACTACAGCCCTGCCGGGCGCACGGAGGTGGGCGGGGACTTCTTCGACGCGATCGAGCTCCCGGACGGACGGCTGGCGCTCTTCGTCGGCGATGTCATGGGCCGTGGCGTGGCCGCCGCGGCCGCGATGGCACAGATGCGTGCCTCGATCAGGGCATTCGTCGCAGTGGATCCCGAGCCGGAGGCGGTGCTGCGCAAGCTCGACCAGCTGTTCTCGACGTACGAGATGACTCAGCTGGTGACACTCGTCTACCTCGTCGCCGACCCAGCCCGTGACGAGCTGGCACTGGCCAACGCAGGTCACCCTCCTCCGGTCGTGCTGCGCAGTGACGGGACGACGGAACAGCTGCCCAGCGCGAGCGGCGCGCCACTGGGGCTCGAGCCGGGCGCGCGCGAGGTCGTGCGGATCCCGTTCCGCGCCGAGGACACGGTGATCGCCTTCACCGACGGCGTCATCGAACGTCGCAACGAGGACATCGACATCGGCCAGCAGCGGCTGCTGGACGCAGTACCCCTGCTCGCCCGGCGTGGCATCGCGCAGACGCTGCCCGAGGTGGTCGAGTCGGTGCGCGACCACACGCGCGATGACGACGTGGCTGCGTTGGTCGCCCGGCGACTCAAGGACTGACCCGGGCTCACGGCCGGAGCCCCGGTGACGGGCGTGCGGTCCAGACCACACCACCGGTCGCAGCTGCAGGTCTGACCCGGCATGTGGCGATATTTCAACACCCTGTTGAGGATGTTGTTGAGTTTCTTCGGCGAGCTCCCATCCGCCTGTCCACCGACGCCGAATCGCGATCAGGGAATCCACCCGATCGAAAGGACAGATCATGAGACGCACCATCGCAGCAGCAGCCGCCGGCCTGGTGGCACTCCTGGCCGCCTCGGTTGCGCCCGCCTCGGCCGCGGACGACGCCACCGTCTCGGTACTGCACGCCGTACCCGGCCTGACCGTGGACGTGTACGCGAACGGCGAGGAGCTGATCCCCGACTTCGAGCCGGGCACGCTCACAGACCCGCTCAGCCTGCCTGCCGGCAGCTACGACCTCGCGGTGTACGCCGCGGGCTCGGATCCGGACACGACCGACCCCGCCATCGAGAAGTCGGGCGTGGAGGTCCCCGCCGGTGTCAACGCCACCGTCGTGGCCAACCTCGACGCCGACGGCAACCCGGCCCTGAACGTGTTCGTGAACGACACCTCGGCCACCGGCGCCGGCAACGCGCGACTGACCGTCCGGCACACGGCCGCCGCCCCCGCGGTCGACGTACGCGCCGACGGCAACGCTCTGGTGGAGGGTCTCACCAACCCGAAGGAGGCTGTGGCGGAGGTCCCGGCCGGCGGCTACAGCGCTGACGTCGTGCTAGCCGGCACCGACACCGTTGCGATCGGTCCCGCCGACGTGGACCTCGGCGAGGGCACGAACACGATCGTCTACGCCTGGGGCAGCGCCGAGGACGACAACCTGCAGCTCGCCGTTCAGACCATCGACGGCCTGCACTCGTCCCCGAGCGGCGTCCCCGGCGGCCAGCTGGGCCTCGCTCCTGAGTCCGGCTCGGTGCCGACGTGGGCGCTCGGTCTGGGTGCTGCCTCGCTGCTCGCCCTGCTGTTCGCCGGCCGCAACCTGGTCCCGGCGCGGATCCGTCGTTGATCCGAGGGGAACGACACATCATGAGGACGAAGACGACGGCCGCGCTGGTCTCAGCGCTGGCCGTCGTCGGGCTCCTCATCAGCCTCACCGGTGCATGGTCCGGGCTCGCGAGCGGTCCTCGGGACCAGGTCGCCGGGCCCGGGCCTGCGGCGTCCAGGGCAGCGGCCGACCCGCCGGACCGTTCCGGCAGGCAGACGCAGCGGCAGGAGGGGTCCCGTACGGCGGCCCTTCGAGACACACTCCCGAAGGTCAACCGCACCGACGCCACCGCTTTGCGCAAGGCGACCCGGCAAACGCGTACTCCCCGCCCGGTCGGCGTCAGCCTGGGGTCGGTCGGGATCGACGCCACCGTCCTCCCGGTCGGTGTCGCCGAGGACGGGCAGATGCAGCTTCCCGACGACCCACGCGTAGTGGGTTGGTACAAGTTCGGCACGACCCCCGGCGCCGGGACCGGCGCGACCGTGCTCGCCGGCCACCTCGACGCCGAGGGCTTCGGGCTCGGTCCGCTGGTCCGGCTTCGCGACGTCGAGGTCGGCGACAACCTCGGGGTGCGCTCGACGAGCGGCCGCACCCGGGCCTACGAGGTCACCAGGGTCAGACGGTTCGACCGTCAGGGCCTGCCGACGGGCCTGTTCTCCCGCAGCGGACCGGAGCGACTGCACCTGATCACCTGCGGCGGCGCGTACGACAGCAACAACGGCGGCTACCAGGAGAACCTCGTGGTCACGGCGGTCCCGATCCGGTGATCGGGACAGGCTCGCTCACCCGGGTTCCGGGGTCGGAAGCACGCCGAGCTGGCCGAGCAGGCCGGCGACGTCCATGAGGATGCGGCTCTCGACGAAGATGTCGGCGCGGAAGCGGTCGATTGTCCAGGCCTGAACCGTCGCAGTGCGTCCGGTCGCAGGGATGCCCATGAACTCGCCCTCGTGAGTGCCCGTCCACGTGGAGAAGCCCATGACCCGGTCGCCTTCGACCAGGGTGTCGTGCAGCGTCCAGCGGAGGTCGGGGAAGCCGGCGAACATCATGGCGAGGACGTCGCCGAGGCCGGCACGTCCAGGACCCTGCCCCGGGAGCGGGTTCAGCTCGACGAAGTCCTCGGCGACCAGCTCGACCAGGGCTCGGTCGAGGTCCTGGGCGTTGATCACGTCGTCGATGAAGCGGTGGACGAGCGCGCGGACGTCCTGCGGGACGGCGGTGATGGTCATGGTGGTGCCTCTCCTGGGGTTGGACTGCTGCAGGAAGGTGCGGGACCGGTCTCACAAGGGCAACGGGTGGCGCATCACCCCGCTGCCGGGCAGTCGTCCACAGAGGGTGCGGATGAAGTCGAGCGCGTCCATCTCGACGTGCTCGCCGCCGTCCCCCTGGCTGAAGCTCCCGCCCGCGACGCCCGTCAGGTGGAGGTGGAACGGCTCCTCGTGGAGCTGTGCCCACTCCCCGACGATGTCGGCGACCAGCCGCCCGTCGTGGGCAGGGTCAAGCCGCATCGGCCGGCCGATGGCTGCGTGGATGTCGACACGGTGCGCCCAGACGTCGCGGGTGAAGCCCACCTCGAGCAGGTAGTTCACCGGCTTCCAGCCGATCGGCTCACCGAACGGAACAGGCACGAACCGCATCGGCAGCGGGGTGCCGAACCGCCCCTTGACCGCCTTCACGCCCACCGTCTGCAGCTGCGCGACGACCTCGGCCTCCGTCAGAGCTGCCCGCTCACGGATCTGGAGCTCGTTGAGTCCGTCGACCCAGTGGTGGGCGTCGATCTCCTTGTTCAGCGGCAGGCCGCGGCGCAGCTGGTGCAGGAAGACCAGGGGTGAGGCCTGGGCGTCGGCAGAACCGAGGACGTGCAGGACCGTCGTACGCACGTCCCAGCCGACGCAGTCGGTGTCGGTCTTCCAGTCCTCACTGCTCAGCGAGGCGACCAGGGCAGCGAACTTCTCGAACTCGGCAGCGGCCAGCACTCGGGCCTCGGCGCGGTTGATGCGGGTGACTCCTGTGGTGCTTGCGGTGCTCATCGGTGGTTCCTCTCTGTGGCGTCGTCGATCAGGAGGTCGGTCATGCGGTCCAGATGCTTGAGCCAGCGGTCACCGCCGGGATCGTTGCTGAGCTGGGCCTCGATCAGGCCGGCGGTCATCGCGACGAGGCAGTCGATGTCGCCGGGCTCGGTCACGCCGGCCGCGTTCATCACCTCGACGAGACGCCGCAGGGCCTCCTGCGCGACCGCGTAGGACTCGGGACTCGGCTCGAACCCCGGGAGGACCCGGCGGAAGAGCAGCGAGTTCCGTGCTGGGTCGGCGGTGGCGAAGTCGGCGAACGCCCCCAGGTGGGCCTTGAGCGTTGCCCGCGCGTCTGCCTGCTCATCGATAGCGGACAGCACCTCGAGCAACTGCCGGTTGCCGTCGGCGAACATTGCGTCGTACAGCGCGTTCTTGGAGTCGAAGTAGGCGTAGAGCGATGGCTGCCGCATCCCCACCGCCCTGGCAAGGTCCCGCAACGAGACGAGCTGGATCCCGTTCTCCCGTGCCAGGCCCCAGGCCGCCTCGACGATCTCGGCGATCCTGGAGGCCCTGCGTCGGGCGACCTTGTTGACCGGCATCCGGCTCACCCTCCTCGTCGTCACCTATCGGTGATAGGTACTATTGCCTATCACCGATAGGTTGTCAACGGTGCGCAGGTGACCCAGTCCTGGGCAAGGCTGGACGACGCCGGCGCCACGGGTCCGGCGTCGCCGTGCGCCATACTTGCTCGCGGATCGGGCGAGCCCGGTTCTCGGCCCCCGTAGCTCAGCTGGATAGAGCAAGAGCCTTCTAATCTCTAGGTCGCAGGTTCGAATCCTGCCGGGGGCACTTTTCCGATCGCGCTTCGCTGATCTGCTCGGGGCTCGCTGAGGTTGACGTCGCTACAGCTGCAGGCCCTGCTTCTCCAGCTCCGCGGCCATCAGGGTCATCAGCTGCGTCAGTCCCTTGAACGGGCGGACCATCACCGTGAACTCGACCAGGTGGCCCTCGCCGTCCCAACGGATCATGTCGATGCCGTGCACGGTGAGCCCGTCGAGGTCGGCGATGAACTCGAGCACTGCGGAGCCCTCGTCCCACCACTCGTGCTCGTAGCGCAGCGTCGGGCCGAGGACCGCCATCGCTGCGCTGAGGTACGCCGTCGTCAGCTCCCTGCCCTCCTGCGGGCGGTGCACCGCCGGTGAGCGGAAGACACAGGTCTCGTCGACCAGGTCCGCGAGCAGGCGGGGGTCCTTGGACTCGAAGACGTCGTGCCAGCGGGCCAGTGGTGCGGGACGCGCGCTCATACGCCCGAGCCTACGGCGCCGCCCGCCTGCAGCCCGGATGCCGAGACGTCACCGCGTGATCTCGTTCACGGGCCACGCGTGTCGCTGTCAGGACACCTGATCGGGCTGTCGTACAAAGGCAGTGGCCCTGGGAGGTATGAGCTTCCAGGGCCTTAAGCATGCCCGGTCGAATGCCCGGTCGCGGCGAGGTGCGCGTCGATCTCGGTGAGGATCTGCGCCTTCACCTCGTCAGGGGCGTAGGACACCTCGACCGCCGTGCGCGCGAGGTCGGCGACCCCGGCCTCGTCGAGCTCGAGCAGGTCGGCAGCGATCTCGTACTCCCGGTTCAGCGTCGTGCCGAACATCGGCGGGTCGTCGCTGTTGATCGTGACCACGACACCCGCGTCACGGAAGGCGCGCAACGGGTGCTCGGCCAGGCTGCTCACGGCACGGGTCGCGATGTTGGAGGAGGGACAGACCTCGAGCGGGATCCGGTGCTCGGCGAGGTGCGCCATCAGCTCGGGATCCTGCACCGAGGTGGTGCCGTGGCCGATCCGTTCGGCACCGAGGATGTGCAGCGCGTCCCACACGGTCTCCGGCCCCGTCGTCTCCCCGGCGTGCGGCAGGCTGCGCAGCCCGGCGGCGCGAGCGGCGTCGAAGTGCGGCTTGAACTGCGGTCGCGGTACGCCGACCTCCGGACCTCCCAGCCCGAAGCCGATCAGCCCGTCGGGCGCGTGCTCCAGCGCGTAGCGCAGCGTGTCGTCGGCCGCCGGAATCCCGCTCTCCCCTGGGATGTCGTAGACCCAGCGAAGCACGATGCCCAGGTCACGCTCCGCTGCGACGCGGGCGTCCTCGATCGCCTCGGTGTATCCCTCGATCGGGACCCCGGCGGCCACGGAGGTGAAGGGCGTGCAGGTCAGCTCGGCGTACCGCACCTGCTGGACCTCGGCCATCTCCCGCGCGATCTCGTAGGTGAGCAGGCGGACGTCCTCGGGGGTGCGGATCAGGTCCACCACCGCGAGGTAGACCTCGATGAAGTGCGCGAAGTCGCGGAACGCGAAGAACTCGGCGAGCTTGTCGGGGTCGCTGGGCACGGTCCCGGGATGCCGCCGGGCCAGCTCCGAGACGATCCGCGGTGACGCCGAGCCGACGTGATGCACGTGCAGCTCGGCCTTGGGGAGTCGGGCGATGAAGTCGACGAGCGAGGACATGGTGCCCAGCATGGCAGGGGTTCGACCGCTGCTATGCGTCGGTCAACGGGTGAGGTACCAGCCGAGCAGCGCCGGGAGCAACCCTGCGGCGAGCCAGGGAGTGAACAGCTGCTTGGCGTGGATGACGCGGACTCCGAGAATGCCGAGCAGACCGACCACGACCGACATCACCAGAAGACCGGGCCTTGCTCCGGCCTGCACCGAGACCGCGCTGAGCAGCGCCAGCCCGCCGGCGAAGATCGAGGTGACCGTCACCAACACCGCCGATATCACCCAGCGCTGAACTCGTTCGATCTCCATCAGCCGGTGGTGCCGAGCATCTGCTCGAGCTGCTTGGTCATGTCTGCGATCGAGGCTCCTGCGAGCTCCTTGCCGTTGACGAGCACCGTGGGAGTGCCCTTGATACCCGCCTGCTCGGCCGTGGCGTCGGCGGCATCCACGAACGCCGGGTCCGGGCCCATGAGTGCGTCGAGGACCTGCTGGTCCTCGACGCCGGCATCGGTCGCCCACTCGGCGAACTCGTCCGCGCCCGGCTTGTCGGCAGCCGCCTCGTAGGGCTGGTTCGAGAACAGCAGGTCGTGGAAGGCCAGCGCCTGCATCGGAGTGCCCTTCTGCAGGACGGCACCCCAGGCCGTCAATGCCGCGGACGAGTACGGGTCCGGGAGCAGCTGGAAGGGGCGGTACTCGATGAGCACCTTGCCCGCGGCCGCATTCTCGCGCAGCAGGTCGCGGGAGGAGGCCTCGAACTCGCGGCAGTAGGGACACAGGAAGTCCTCGTAGACAATCACCTTGACCTTCGCATCGGAGTCGCCGACCACGAGGGCCTGCCCGCTGGCCGTGACCTTTGTGGACCCACCTGACGCCTTGGTTGCCTCTGTGCTGCGCCCGCTGAGGAAGAACCCACCCGCGACGAGTCCCCCGAGCACGAGCACGATCACGGCGACGATGGAGATCTTGCGGTTGCGCTCGCGGTCGGACTGGCCCTTCCGGATAGCGGCGGCTCGAGTAGCTCGGCTGACCTCACGGTCCTTCTTCGACATCAGGGGTCCTTCGTGCTCGGGTGGAGGAACAACAGGTTGTCCAACGCGAACGGCGTTCGTCGGATCCACACCAGCATCACTGAGGCCAACAAGAGTCCGGTGTCACGGGCGATCTCCCAGGGGTACTTGCTGAACGCGTCCGGGTCCGGACCGCCATCGCCGAAGCACCCGCAGTTGATGGCGATCCCGCGGGACCAGACCGAGGCGATACCGGCAATGAAGGCCGCCTGCATCAGAGCCGAGACAAGCCCCACCCCCCGGGTGAGGAGACCCAGCACCAGACAGGCTCCGACCACGACCTCCACCGTGGGCAGCGCGCGTCCGACGACGTCGGCAACCACAGGCGGGAGCAGCTGGTAGGCCCGCACAGCAGTGACACTGCCCTCGGGATCGGGCAGCTTCAGCACACCCGCCCAGATCCAGACGCCACCTACGACCAGTCTGGCCACCAGCCCCGCCCAGGGCCGGACGCGGGCCGGTCGCCACCGGAGCGGAAAAGGCGCGCTCACTGGACGGCTCCCTTCTCGAGGATGAGCCGTTGCAGCCGGTCGGCCAGCTCGGTCGGATCGCCCGTCGGCAGCGGACGCCCGTCGAGCACCACGGTCGGCACGCGGGTGAGCGCCGCGGTCCGCGCCTCCTCCTCGACCGCAGCCACGAATGACGGGAACGGCTTCGTGACCGCCTCCAGAACGGCGAGATCGGAGACGCCCGCCTCTCGCGCCAGTGCGGCAAGCTCGGCGCCCGGTTCCCCCGGCGCGGACTGGGCGTCGAAGAGGCGAGCGTGGAACGACAGTGCCTGCTCAGGCGTCCCCTCCCGGAGGACGGCGCCCCAGGCACCCAGCGCCCGGGCGGCGTACTCCGACCGACCCAGTGACACCGGCCGGTACTCCACGACCACCTCCCCCTGGCCTGCAACGATCCCGAGGAAGTCGCGCGAGGCGATGTCGAACTCACGGCTCTGGGGGCTGGAGAAGTCCTCGTAGACGACCACGCGGGTCGGCGCATCTGCCGCTCCCAGCACGAGGGCCTGCCCGGCTGCGGTCACCGGCGCGGTCGGATCACGATCGGGAGCCGGCTCCCCGTCGCGCGAGAAGATCACCAGTGCTGCGAACACGACCGAGACCGCCGCCAGCCCGGCGAGCCCGAGCAGCAGTCGGCTGTGGCGCTGCGCGTAGGTCTCGTCCCTCGACGCGGCGGGAGCGGACCGGGCGGCTGGCATGGGCACACCCTAGGAGCCGCCTGCTCACACAGGCCCACTGCGTGCGGGGTACGACGTACGTCGACCATGGGTAGTCTCAGGTCTCGTGAATGACCGACTCGTCTGGATCGACTGTGAGATGACCGGCCTCGACCTCGAGGCAGACGCGCTGATCGAGGTGGCGGCGCTCGTGACCGACTTCGACCTCAACGTCCTGGGCGAGGGCATCGACCTGGTCGTGAAGCCTCCGCCCGAGGCTATGGACCAGATGATCGACTTCGTGCGGGAGATGCACATCACCTCCGGCCTGATCGAGGAGCTCGACCAGGGCCTCACCCTCGATGACGCCGAGGCGCAGGTGCTGGCCTACGTGCGTGAGCACTGCCCCGACGGCAGCCGGCCTCCCCTCGCCGGCAACACCGTCGCCACAGACCGCGCCTTCCTCGCGCGCGACATGCCCGAGCTCGAGCAGTTCCTGCACTACCGGATCGTGGACGTCTCCTCGATCAAGGAGCTCTCCCGGCGCTGGTTCCCGCGCGCCTACTACGGGGCGCCCGCCAAGAGCGGCAACCACCGAGCGCTCGCCGACATCCGCGAGAGCATCGAGGAGCTGCGCTACTACCGGGAGGCAGTCTTCGTTCCATCCCCCGGCCCGGACTCCGCCGCCGCCAAGGCGATCGCCGCCCGTCACCAGGGCTCGCTGACCGGCCACGGGGCGATGTCGGAAGAAGGCTGAACAACCGCTACACTCTTGCCTCGCAAGATCCCCTGGTGGGTATAGCTCAGCTGGTAGAGCGCCGCCTTGTGGTGGCGGATGTCGCGGGTTCAAGTCCCGTTACTCACCCCAAGCGAGAACCGCAGGTCGGATACCCGGCCTGCGGTTCTTTGCATTGCACCTTCCTGCACGCGAGAAGACCTATGCCGCATGGCCTCCCGGCGGCGAATGTTCGGCTCACGGACTCGTCGCGTCAACCGCCGCCCGAGTCCTCGGGCGCTGGCAGATCGCCGATCGCCGACGACAGGGAGGAACACCCACATGACGCATTTCCACATGGGCAAGGCGGCGCTGGCCGCCGTCAGTGTGCTCGCGGCGGCTCTCGCCGCCGCCCCCGCAGGCGCCTCGTCGAGCGCCAACGGCTCCGAGCGCGGCGAGGCCCCCTCGTTCCACGAGTTCAAGGACTCGACCTACCGCGACACCGACCAGCAGTACCTCGTCAACGGTGACGAGCCCGAGGCCAGCACCGGTTCACTGCGTCAGTACTACGACCGGATGATGGAGGACCACGAGGGCGGCAAGCCTGGCAAGACCCACGAGGATGGTCTCGTCATCAACCGCGTGTACGGCGTCGACGACAAGTGGAGCGCGTCCAAGGCGATGAACCTCAGCTACTGCGTCAGCAACAACTTCGGCTCCCAGCAGTCCAACGTCATCAACGCGATGGCGCAGGGCACGGCCCTGTGGGAGACGGCGTCGTCGAAGGTGAACTTCGTCTACGTTCCCTCGGCGAACTCCAACTGCCGCACGAGCAACAACGCCGTCGTGTTCTCCGTCGAGCCGACGTACACGACGCAGTACATCGCCCGGGCGTTCTTCCCCAGCACCAAGGACGCGCAGCGCAACATCCTCGTCAATGCCAGCTCGCTGATGAACTCCGGCTCGTGGACGCCGGGCAACATCATGGGCCACGAGCTCGGCCACACCCTCGGGTTCCGCCACGAGCACACCCGCCCGGAGGCCGGCACCTGCTTCGAGGACAACAACTGGCGCGCGCTGACGCCGTACGACTCGGCGTCGATCATGCACTACCCGCAGTGCAACGGGTCCTCCAACAACCTGAGCTTCACCAGCCAGGACGGCAACGGGGTCCGCGCGGCCTACGGCTCCTGACCCGGCCCTCCATTGCAGGCAGGACGGCCCTTCACACGGGGGTGAGGGGCCGTCCGTCCGTCCAGATCCCCCGCAGGCCGCGCCCTCGGCAGCGGCGCGACACCTTCCCACACCCGCTAACGTGGCAGTCGTGGTCCCCGAGACGCCTGCGAACACGGAGCCGGATGCACGGCCTGTTACTGGGCCTGTTACTGGGCCGGCTACTGGGCCGGCTACTGGGCCGGCTACTGGGACGGTCACCGATCTGCTCGCACGCCTAGCGGCCCGGAGCCCGACGCCCGCCGGTGGCTCCGTCGCTGCCCTGTGCACGGCTCAGGCCGCGGCGTTGGTGGCCATGGTGGCTCGCTACTGCGAGAACCAGTCGATGGTGGAACGCGCCGAGCAGCTCATCGACCGGGCCCAGCAACTGGCGGACGACGACGAGCGGGCCTTCGGCGCGGTGGCGGCTGCCTGGGCGCTCCCCAAGGGCACCCCGGACAGCGACGCACGACGGGCGGCCATCGACGCGGCACTGCTCGGTGCCGCCGAACCGCAGGCGCGGGTGGTCGAGACCGCGATCGAGGTGCTGGTCCTCGTCGACGCGCTGCGACCCGCCGCCCGCGCCGGACTTCGCGCCGACCTGGTGGCGGCCAGCGAGGTCGCGCGGGCGGGCTCGGCCATCGCGAGGATGAACGTGGAGTCCAACCTCAGCAGCCTGCCCGACTCCGACGACCGCTCGGGACTACTAAGACGCATGGGCGTCGCCAGCAGGAGGAGCCCCTGATGTTGTCCGACATCGAGATCGCCAACGCCGCCGAGCCACAGCCGATCATGCAGCTGGCGCACGACCGGCTGGGGATCGGACCGGAACACCTGGTCCCCTACGGCCACCACAAGGCGAAGGTCGACCTCGGCTTCCTGCAGTCGTTGGCGGACCGACCGCCCGGCAAGCTGATCTTGATGACTGCCCTCTCGCCAACGCCGGCCGGTGAGGGAAAGACGACGACCACGGTCGGGCTCACCGACGCGCTGCACGGGCTGGGCCTGAAGTCGATGGCCTGCCTGCGCGAGCCGTCGATGGGCCCCGTGTTCGGCATGAAGGGTGGCGCTGCCGGTGGTGGCTACGCCCAGGTCGTGCCGATGGCCGAGATCAACATGCACTTCACCGGCGACTTCGCGGCGATCGCGGCCGCCAACAACTTGCTGGCGGCGCTGATCGACAACCACGTGCACCATGGCAACGCCCTCGGCATCGACGTCCGCTCGGTCGACTGGAAGCGCGTGATCGACCTCAACGACCGCGCGCTTCGCGACGTGGTCGTGGGGTTGGGCGGTCTCGCCAACGGCTATCCGCGCGAGGACGGTTTCGACATCGTGGTCGCCTCCGAGCTGATGGCGATCTTCTGCCTCACCGAGTCCTGGGCCGACCTCAAACGGCGCATCGGCGACATCGTGATCGGTTACACCCGCGCCAAGAAGCCCGTCACTGCTCGCGAGCTCGAGGCCGAGGGCGCGATGGCTGTGGTGCTCCGCGACGCGTTGGCGCCTAATCTGGTGCAGACCCTCGAGCACGCCCCGGCGTTCGTCCACGGTGGCCCCTTCGCCAACATCGCGCACGGTTGCAGCTCGGTGATCGCGACCCGGGCGGCCCTGCGGCTGGCCGACTACGTCGTCACCGAGGCCGGCTTCGGTGCCGATCTCGGCGCGGAGAAGTTCGTCGACATCAAGTGTCGCAAGTCGGGCCTACGACCCGACGCCGCGGTCGTCGTGGCCACCGTGCGGGCACTGAAGTTCCACGGTGGGGTCGATGTGGCCGATCTCAGCCGGGAGGACCTCGGGGCCGTGGAGCACGGCATGGAGAACCTCGCCCGACACCTGCGCAACATCCGTGAGGTCTACGGCATCCCCTGCCTGGTCGCGCTGAACAGGTTCCCGAGCGACACCCCTGCCGAGGTCGCCCGCGCCTGCGAGCTGGTCGAGGCGCTCGGGGTCCGCGCCTACGCCGCCACCCACTTCGTCGACGGCGGCACTGGTGCGACCGACCTGGCCAAGGGGGTTCTCGAGCTGATCGAGGAGTCCGACCCCTCCACCTTCGCGTTCACCTACCCCGACGACGTCTCGCTGCGCGAGAAGGCGGAGATCCTCGCGCACCGGCTCTACGGCGCTTCCAGTGTGACCTGGGACGCCAAGGCCAAGCGCCGGCTCGACCGGCTCGAGGCCGACGGCTACGGCGGGCTCCCGGTCTGCGTTGCGAAGACGCAGTACTCCTTCTCGACCGACCCCACTCTGCGGGGGGCACCGACAGGCCACGAGCTGCACGTTCGCGAGGTGCGCCTCTCGGCGGGCGCCGGCTTCGTGGTGCTCGTGTGCGGCGACGTGATGACGATGCCCGGGCTGCCGGCGACCCCGGCCGCGTCCCGGATCGACCTGTTGGACGACGGGACCATCGTCGGCCTCTCCTGAGGGGCCGGCGCTCAGTCCTCGCTGCTGACCACGCCGGTCGGCGCGCCGTGCACGCTCGGGATCGTGCCCAGGCGGCCCTTCTGGAAGTCCTCGAACGCTGCCACGACCTCGGCCCTGGTGTTCATCACGAACGGCCCGGCCCATGCCACCGGTTCCCGGATCGGCCGGCCGCCGATGACGATGACGTCCAGCGCCGGCGTCCGGCTGTCCTGGTGCGTGGCGCCGCCGACGGTGACGAAGTCACCGGCACCGAGCACTGCGAGGTTGCCGGCCTGCACCGCCACCCTCTCGTCGCCGACGCTCCCGTGCCCCGAGAGCACGTAGACCAGTGCGTTGTAGTCCACGCTCCACGGCAGGTCGAGGCGGGCACCGGGCTGGACGGTCGCGTGCACCATCGACATGGGGGTGTGAGTCGTGCCGGGGCCCTGGGTCGCACCCACCTCACCGGCGATGACCCGGACCAGCGCACCGGCGTCGGCCGAGGTGGCCAGCCCGACCTGGGCGCTGCGGATGTCCTGGTAGGCGGGCGCGTTCCACTTGGCGTCCCGCGGGAGGTTCACCCAGAGCTGGAGCCCGTGGAAGAGCCCGCCGCTCGCCACCAGCCACTCGGGCGGGGTCTCGATGTGCAGCAGGCCCGAGCCGGCGGTCATCCACTGCGTGTCGCCGTTGGTGATCGAGCCACCGCCACCATGGCTGTCCTGGTGGTCCATGACGCCGTCGATCATGTAGGTGACGGTCTCGAAGCCGCGGTGCGGATGCCACGAGGTGCCCTTGGGCTCGCCCGGCGCGTACTCCACCTCGCCCATCTGGTCCATGTGGATGAACGGGTCGAGGTCACGCAGGTCGACACCCGCGAACGCCCGGTGCACCGGGAAGCCCTCCCCCTCGTACCCCTTGGGTGCGACCACCAGCTGGGTGACCGGGCGCACGGTGTCGCCCAGGCCGGGCGTCCTGAGTCGGTCCAGGACGGTCAGATCGTCCACTGTCACAGCGGGCATGGCGCACCTCCGGGTGTCTTCGAGTATGCCTGCACAACAGTAATTGAACATTCAATGTTCCCGCCAGTGTCCCGGTGAGCCCTATCCTCGGAAGATGCCGCGTCGTCGCACCTCCGGTGAGGCTCCAGCGACCATCGACCGGTTGCTGGACGAGGTGCAGCGCGGGCTCGACCGGGTCGAGGTGGAGGATCTCGACGCCGAGGTCGCGGCCGGGGCGTGGCTGATCGACACCCGGCCCGTCGAGCAGCGCCTCCGGGACGGCGAGCTTCCCGGAGCGACCGTCGTGGACCGCAACGTCCTGGAGTGGCGACTGGACCCCACGTGTGAGTTCCGGTTGCCTGAGGCCAACGACCCGGACAGGCGAATCATCATCGTCTGCAACGGCGGCTTCAGCTCCTCGCTCGCCGCAGCTTCGCTGCGACAGCTCGGACTGCACCGCGCCACCGACCTGGCCGGCGGATACCAAGCACTGCTCAGCAGGAGGAAACCTTCCACGTGAACACCACGGCAGCCCATCCCAGCTACGACGTCGTCATCGTCGGTGGCGGACACAACGGCCTCGTCGCCGCCGCCTACCTCGCCGGTTCCGGGCTCTCGGTCCTCGTGCTCGAACGCCTCGGCCACACCGGCGGCGCCGCGATCAGCACCAACGCCTTCCCGGGCCTGGGTGCCCGGCTCTCGCGGTACTCCTACCTCGTCTCGCTGCTCCCCGAGCAGATCGCGCGCGACCTGGACCTGCCGCTGGAGCTCCGTTCGCGGCAGACGGCGTCGTACTCCCCCACAGTGCGGAACGGCCGGCACCTCGGGCTGTACGTGGAGCGCGAGGAGGGTGAGAAGACCCGCGCCTCCTTCCGTGCCCTGACCGGCTCCGACGAGGAGTACGACGCCTGGCGGGCCTTCTACGCCGAGGTGGGCGAGCTCGCCGAGGTCGTCGCACCCACGCTGATGTCGCCGCTGCCCAAGACCCGCGCGCTCCGTGAGCAGGTCGACCCGGCCGTCTGGGACGCCGTCGTGACTCGGCCGCTGGGTGAGGCCGTCGAGAAGCGCTTCTCCGACGACCTCGTCCGCGGGGTGGTCGCGACCGACGCACTGATCGGCACCTTCGCGGGGATGCACGACCCGTCGCTCGTGCAGAACCGATGCTTCCTCTACCACCTGATCGGCAACGGCACCGGGGAGTGGAAGGTGCCCGTGGGCGGAATGGGGGCCGTCACGACCGCCATGGCGCAAAGCGCCAGCAGCCGAGGGGCGGAGATCCTGACCGACGCCGGGGTCAGCTCGATCCGTGGTGACTCCGACGGCGCCGAGGTCACCTGGACCTCGGAGGGTCGCGAGCACAGCGTGCGCGCGCGGCACGTCCTGTCCAACGTCGCACCCTGGGTGCTGCGGATCCTGCTCGGCGACAACCAGTCCCGCGACCTGAAGCCGGAGGGCGCACAGCTCAAGATCAACTTCCTGCTCTCTCGCCTACCGCGGCTCAGGAGCGGCCACGACGCACGCGAGGCGTTCGCCGGCACCCTGCACATCGCCGAGGAGTACTCCTCGCTGGAGCAGTCCTATGCCGAGGCCGCCGCCGGCCAGATCCCCTCGACGCCGCCCGGCGAGTTCTACTGCCACTCGTTGACCGACGACTCCATCCTCGGAGACCTCGCATCGCAGGGCGTGCACACGCTCACCTACTTCGGGTTGCACATGCCGGTCCCCTTGTTCGACAACGACCGCGCGGCCCAGCGTGACGAAGCCGTACGACGCGCGATCGCCGCGGTCGACGTACATCTCGAGGAGCCCTTGATGGACTGCGTGCTCACCGGCGCGGACGGCGCGCCGTGCATCGAGGCCAAGGTGCCCCAGGACGTGGAGGACGACCTGGCGATGCCGGGCGGCCACATCTTCCACGGCGACCTGGCCTGGCCATGGGCGCCCGATCGCCAGGCCCTGGAGACACCGGCTCAGCAGTGGGGCGTCGGCACCGACATCGACTCGGTCCTGCTCTGTGGCTCGGGTGCCCGCCGGGGAGGGGCAGTCAGCGGTCTCGGCGGCCACAACGCCGCCCAGGCGGTGCTGGAGTCCCGCTGACGGGTAGGGCCGTCGGTCGTCGGCGGTTTCCCAGGTTAAGAACCCAGATCGCCTCTTCACACAAGGTGCGCGGTGTGTGAAGAGGCAGGTTGCCATGTCCATCTGCGGTTTGACCTCTTAACCTGGGAAACCGTCAACCGTCAACCGTCAACCGCTGCCCGATGACACCCGCCAAGCCCACGAGGTCTGCCTCGCGGTGTGACTTGAGGGACACCGGCGCAGAGCGCTCCCCCTCGATTTCGTGTCGCCCGAACGGGCTGATAACGTTCCACTCGCTTCGCGCGCCATTAGCTCAATTGGCAGAGCAGCTGACTCTTAATCAGCGGGTTCGGGGTTCAAGTCCCTGATGGCGCACCAGGACAGGTCAGCAGCCCACCGGCTGCTGGCCTTTCGTGTGCTGGCGCGAGGAGCTCAGCGCCCTGGGGACGCGGTGGGAGACTGGCGGCATGCGTTCACCGGTCGTCCTGGTCGCCGCCCTGGTCCTGCTCCTCGCGGGCTGTGGTGACGCGGACCAGAGTGGTGCCGCAGCCCCGCAGACCTCGGCGCCGGAACCCTCGCCGGACTCAGCAACGACCTCGCCATCGCCACCGTCACCGTCACCATCGGCGAGGACAGCGACACCACCCTCACCGAAGAAAGAGGTACGGCGGGGCCGCGTGATCACCGTGGCCGACAGCGAGTTCGGGCCGATGCTCTTCGACGGCGCTGGGCAGGCGATCTACCTCTTCGACAAGGAGACCACCGACAGGCCTCAGTGCTACGACGCCTGTGCGCAAGCGTGGCCGCCGGTGCTCACCAAGGGTCCCCCGCAGGCCCGCGGCGCGACGCGGCCCCGAATGCTGGGCACCGTCGAACGCAAGGACGGCTCCAGTCAGGTCACCTACGCGGGGCAGCCGCTGTACTACTACGCCCATGAGGCGCCGCGTGAGGTCCGGTGCCACAACGTCGAGGGATTCGGTGGGCTGTGGCTGGTCGTGACGCCCTCGGGCAAGCCTGCCGACTGAGGTCCCCATCGCATCCGGCGACGGGCTTGCTCACTCCCGCTCGAGGACCTGCTTGAGCTGCTCGAGGTCCTTGGCGTTGGCACGGCGCATCGCGGCGGCCATGGCCGGGGCGGCGACCTTCGCGAAGCCGGAAGGTTCGCCTCGGTTGCGCAAGGTCATCCGCGTGCCCGCCGCGCTGTCCTCCCAGGTGTAGGTCGTCTCCATCGGGAACGACCCCTCACTGGTGCTCATCACCAGCTTCGCGCCGGGCACCAGCTCGCGGATCTCGTAGGTGTAGGCGAGGCGCCGGCCCAGGAACGTGGCCACGAAAGCGACCCGTGAGCCCACGGCAAGCGGGGGCTCGGTACGCCACTCCACGGACTTGATGTTCTGGTACCACGAGGTGACGTTGCCGGGGTCGGCGGCGTACTGCGCCACCTGGGCGCGCGGACGGGCGATCTCGATCGAGGTGCTCACGTCCACGGCCACGTGTTCATCCTAGGCCGTGGAGGAGCTCACCGGGGAAGGCGAAGGGGGCCACCGGCCATCGGTCGGCGGGTTGCGTCGGCAACCCACCCAGGACGACGGGTCCGACCTGTTGTCGCGCCGAAGTGAACTCCGGGATGGTCCCGTAGCTCCCCCCACCTCAGCGCGACCCCCAGAACAGGTCGCGGTCCACCTCGACGAACGTGACGCGTTCGTCGGCGGTGACCTCCTTCGCACTCAACAGGCTGCCGCAGGTATCCCCCGAGCGCCCGATCGGGCCACCCGCCTCCCGAGCCGAGCAACAGCCCGCCTACTCCGGTCGTGCCTACCCGGTCCTCAGTCACGGCAAGGGGGCGCTCTCGAGTGGTCGGGTCAACCGCGCCACGCGTCGCACCACCCCCGACCCCCACCGCGCTGGTGTCCGGGTTCACGACCACGTGGCCGGCCCCAGGCAGGTCGATGCACATCCCCCCGTCGACCCCGCCTGTATCGGCGACAGGCCCGCCGTACCTCGGAGGTGGTCCGCAAGTTCCCGCGGCAACCCTGTCCGCCCTCGAGATGGGTGACACGTCGGACATGGAACCTCCTCAGTGCCCACCAACCTTCTCCTTTGTGGCCTCAGGGGCAATAGCCAGTTCGGGCCACGCCACCTGCCCCTTTCGGGGCCTGCACACTCACACGCAGCCACCAAGGCTTCCAGCCCCCGAACGGGAGTCACGCCGCCGCTCTCCTGCGCCGGCGTGACACCATGAGCCCATGTCGGACCCGGCCCCGGAGCCCCCGCCGCCGCGCCGCGGGCGTCCCGGGTACGACGCACCGACCGTGCTGCGCCGAGCGGTGGAGCTGTTCAACCAGCAGGGATACGAGGCGACCAGCATCGGGGACCTCGCCGCCGCGCTGGGGGTGACGAAGTCGGCGATCTACCACCACGTCGCCAGCAAGGAAGCGCTGCTGGCGGCTGCGCTGGACGACGCTCTGAACCTGCTGGGCGAGGCCATCGACGCCGCATCGGAACCGGCTCCCGGGACGACCGCCTACGACCGGCTGCGCGTCGCGGTGCGCCGGTCCGTGGAGATCCTGGTCGACAACCTCCCGGCGGTGACGCTGCTGCTGCGCGTCCGGGGCAACAGTGCGGTGGAGCTGGCGGCACTGGAACGACGACGTGCCCTCGACGAGCAGCTGTCCGAGCTGGTCCGCGCCGCAGTCGAGGAGGGTGCGTTGCGCGCCGACATCGCACCCGAGCTGATCAGCCGGCTGCTCTTCGGGATGGTGAACTCCCTGGTCGAGTGGTACCGCCCCGACGGCCCGGTCGACGCGGAGGTGCTGTCCTCCTCACTCGTGGCGCTGGCCTTCGACGGGCTCGCGGCCCACGAGCGGGGCACGTCGAGCTAGGCGCCCGGGTTCGTCCGGTCGGTGGTGTGGCTGCGCCCCCGGAACTCGGCGATCACCGCACCGTCCGAGGAGCGCCGCACGGTCACGTCGTACACCCCGGAGCGGCCGCGGCGTACCCGCTCGGAGGCGACCGCCACCAGCACCTCCCCCAGCCTGGCGGGCTCGAGGAAGGTCACCTCGAACCCCGAGGCCACGGTCACCTGACCGTGAGAGTTGCAGGCCACCGCGAACGCGCTGTCGGCCAGCGCGGCGACCAGGCCACCGTGGCAGATCTCCCAACCGTTGATCATGTCTGCCCGCACCGTCATCGAGACGGTGGCTGTCCCGAGCGCGACCTCGTCGACGACCATGCCGAGCATCCTGCTGGCGGCGTCGGTGCGCCACATCGCCTCGGCGCTGCGTCGAGCCAGGTCGTCGCCCGGCGCATCCTGTTCAGGCATCGAAGTCGACGGTGACCTCGTCGGAGCACGGGTAGCTCTGGCAGGTCAGCACGAAGCCGCGTGCCACCTCGTCGTCCTCGAGCGCGTAGTTGCGGCGCATGTCGACCTCCCCTGCTCCGAGGTGCGCGCGGCAGGTGCCGCACACACCGCCCTTGCAGGCGAACGGCAGGTCCGCCCGGGTCGCCTGGGCACTGTCCAGGATCGACTGGTCGCGGGGCATCCGAGCCGCCGTCGTCCTGCCGTCGAGCACCACGGTGACGTTGCTGGTCTCCCCCGTGAGCACCGCATCGGGTCGATGCAGCTCCGGGGGCGGCTCGTCGACGTAGAACAGCTCGAAGTGCACCCGGTCGCGGGGGAACCCGACCTCTTCGAGCACGGCCCGGGCATCGGCGATCATCCCGAAGGGACCACAGAGCCAGACGTGGTCGACCGCCCCGATCGGTACCAGCACGGAGATCAGTCGCCGGAGCCGGTCCGCGTCGAGGCGCCCCGAGAACAGCTCCACGTCGCGTGGCTCCCGCGAGAGCACGTGCACCAGGTCGAACCGAGGGCCGAACCGGTTCTTCAGGTCGGCGAGCTCCTCGGCGAACATGACCGAGGACGTCGTCCGGTTGCCGTACAGCATGGTCACCCGTGACTCCGGGTGCGTGAGGACCGTCGAGGCGATCGAGAGCATCGGCGTGATCCCCGAGCCCGCGGCGATACAGACGTGCCGGCCCCCGTCCGGGCGAGCACGGAAGCTCCCGCGTGGGGTCTGCACCTCGACCTGGTCGCCGGCGCGCACGTCGTTGACCAGCCACTGCGAGAAGCGACCGCCAGGGATCAGCCGTACGCCGACCCGCGGGGACTCACCAGCGGCCGCGCAGATGGAGTAGTCCCGGCGATGGTCCTCCCCGTCGATCACCCGGCGCAGCGTCAGCGACTGTCCGGCGGCGAACTCGTACGCCGACCGCAGCTCGTCGGGCACGTCGAAGGTGACAGCGACGGCGTCGTCGCACAGTCGCTCCACGGACGACACGGTCAGTGTGTGGAACTCCCCCCGTGCCTGCCGCGGGGGCGACCCGGTCTCGGTGGTCGTCACGTTCAGATCTCCTTCACGTGCTCGAACGGCTCCAGGCAGGAAGCACATCGGTAGAGCGCCTTGCAGGCGGTCGACCCGAACTCGGAGGTGAGCTCCACCTCGGCGCTCTCGCAGCGCGGGCAGGTGAGCGCACGACGCCGCGGGAGCAGGTCGATCGGCACGGGCCCGCTGGACGCCCCCGGGGACGATGCGGCCAGTGGCGCGGAGATCCCGCTGGCCTCGAGGGCCCGGCGGCCGCGTGCGGAGATCCAGTCGCTCGACCATGCAGGCTGGAGGCTCACGCGTACCCGCGAGTCGAAACCTGCGTCTTCGAGCCGGTGCTCGAGGTCGTCTCGCATCGTCGCCATCGCCGGACAGCCCGAGTAGGTCGGGGTGATCGTGACGACCACCCTGCCGTCCGGATCCAGGGTCACGTCACGAAGGACCCCGAGGTCCTCCAGGGTCAGCATCGGCATCTCCGGGTCCGTCACCGAGGCGGCAACCGACCGGGCAAGCTCCAGGGTCGACACCACGTCTCACCACCGGCCCGTCGGGTGGGCGCGCGCGACCGACTGCATCTCGGCCAGCATCCTGCTCAGCGACTCCGTGTGCCGACCGTCGCGACCGGCTCCACCGTTGACCGGTCCGATCTGGGGCACCTCGGGGCGCGCGAGCCCGCTGACCGAGAACACCTGCTCGAGCAGCACCGCCACCTCGTCGGACACGAGCGCCGGGTCGGCGCCGACACCCTGCGCGGCGACCGCCGACTCGACCGGGTGGGTCGCGAACAGCTCGTCGTACAGCCGCCAGACCTCGTCGAGTCCTTCGACAAGTCGACGTCGCGACTCCTCGGTGCCGCGGGCGAGAGTCAGGAACCAGCGCCCGGCGTAGTCGCGGTGGTAGCTGACCTCGGCGACCCCCTTGGCCGCGATCGCGGCCAGCACCTGGTCACGCGAAGCCGTGAGTCGCTGCAGCAGCGCGAGGCGCCAAGTCGAGAACAGCAGCAAACGAGCGATGGTCATCGCGAAGTCGCCGTCGGCCACCTCCACGAGCCGGACGTTGCGGTAGTCCCTGTCATCGCGGAAGAAGGCCAGCGCGTCCTCCGGCGGCACGGGCGACTCCTCCGGCAGTGAGGGCACCAGCGTGGGGTCGGCCGCCGCTGCCCTCGCCAGGAGCAGTCTGGCCTGGCCGAGGAGGTCCAGCGCGACGTTGGCGAGCGCGATGTCCTCCTCCAGGTCCGGGGCGTGGCTGCACCACTCGGCGAGGCGGTTGGAGTACACCAGCGCGTCGTCGCCCAGCATCAGGCAGTACGCCGCCAGCCCGGCGTGGTCGACACCGTCGGCGATCGTGGTGTCCACACCTGCGAGAGGGTCCTCGAACTCGGTGCCGAAGGCCCACTGCGAGTCGTCCATCACCGTGTGGTGGTCGAGCAGGCCGTCGTACGCCGAGTCGTGGAAGTGGTCGTCGCTCATCGGGTCAGCACCGCTCACATGTGGGGGACGTCGTCGGGGATGGCGTAGAAGGTGGGGTGCCGGTAGACCTTGTCGCCGCTCGGCGCGAACAGCGGGTCCTTCTCGTCCGGGCTGGACGCCGCAATCACGTCGGCGCGGACCACCCAGATGCTCACGCCCTCGTTGCGTCGGGTGTAGACGTCGCGTGCGTGCAGCAGGGCCATCTGGTCGTCGGCCGCGTGCAGCGAACCGACGTGCACGTGGTTGAGTCCCCGCTTGCCACGCACGAAGACCTCGTAGAGCGGCCACTCGGGCTGGATCTCGCGTCATCGCTGCTCCTCGCTCGCTGCCGGGTCGGCGGATCGGACGCTCGACCTGGCGGCGAAGGCCGTCGCGGCCTCGCGCACCCAGGCTCCGTCCTCGTGCGCCTTGCGGCGGTGAGCGATCCGCTGTGCGTTGCACGGGCCGGCACCCCTCACGACCTGAGCGAACTCCTCCCAGTCGGGCTGGGCGAAGTCATGGGCTTGACGCTCCTCGTTCCAGACCAGGTCGGGGTCGGGGAGGGTGACGCCGAGGGCCTCGGCCTGCGGCACAGTCATGTCGACGAACTTCTGCCTCAGCTCATCGTTGGTGTTGCGCTTGATCCCCCATGCCATCGACTGCTCGGTGTTCGGCGAGTCAGCGTCCGGCGGGCCGAACATCATCAGGGCCGGCCACCAGAAGCGGTCGACCGATTCCTGCACCATCGCGCGCTGCTGCTCGGTGCCGCGCATCATGGTGGCGAGCAGCTCGAAGCCCTGGCGCTGGTGGAAGGACTCCTCCTTGCAGATCCGGACCATCGAGCGCCCGTAGGGCCCGTACGAGGTCCGGCACAACGGCACCTGGTTGCAGATCGCCGCGCCGTCGACCAGCCAGCCGATCGTGCCCACGTCGGCGTAGGACAGAGTCGGGTAGTTGAAGATCGAGGAGTACTTCTGCCGCCCCTCGATCAGCATCTCGGTGAGCTCTCCGCGCGAGGTGCCCAGGGTCTCGCACGCCGAGTAGAGGTAGAGCCCGTGACCGGCCTCGTCCTGCACCTTGGCGAGCAGGATCGCCTTGCGGCGCAGTGACGGTGCCCGGGTGATCCAGTTACCCTCCGGTTGCATGCCGATGATCTCGGAGTGCGCGTGCTGGGCGATCTGCCGCACCAGGGTGCGGCGGTACTTGTCCGGCATCCAGTCCCGTGGCTCGACCCGGTCGTGCCGCGCGATGATCTCCTCGAACGCCGTCAACAGCTCGGACTCGCGTTCTGGTGTGAGTGTCATGAGAGCTCCAGCCACTGATTTACAGACCGATCGGTCAGTAATAGTCTGACATGCGACCTCGTCGCCCGCAACGAAGGAACCCCCGATGCACCGAGTCACGATCCAGTACGCCGTACCCGCCGACCCGGAGGCCTTCGACGAACGCTACTTCAACCGGCACGTGCCCCTGGTGACTCGCGTACCGGGATTGCGCGGGTTCACCTGGTCGCGGCCGAAGCCCCTGGGCGGACCGCACGCGGTCTACCTGGTCGCACAGCTGGACTTCGACGACGCCGAGTCGCTGAGAACCGCCTTGCGCTCACCCGAGATGGAGGCGGCCGGGGCGGACGCCGCCGACCTCGGCGTCGCGATGACGACGTTCAGCGGCGAGGTCGTCGAGGCGGGCACGCTATGACGACCGGCGATGGCGACCAGCTCTCTCACGACAAGCCTGCGGACGCCCCAGCACCCACGCCGACAGACCAGGAGGAGGACCAGCTCGCCCACGACCGCCCGGTGACCGAGGCGGCAGCGGAGCCGGGCTCGTCCGGGGACGGCGACCAGCTCGCCCACGACCGCCCAGAGGAGGGGTGAGCCAACTTCGGCGATAGCAGCCGAATTGGCTCATTCACGCACAAACACCCCCGTTCTTGTCCTACCGTCTGAGTCGGGAGGCCGCTCGGACACGCGCGGTCCGTGACCTCACCGTTCCCGGGGACCAAGACGACAAGGACGGGCCGTTGCAAGGCTCTAGAGCGAATGGCGTGCTGGCCACAGGCCTGCTGACAGCAGCACTGCTGCTGGCCGTGCATGCCCTGGCCGCCTCGAGCGCGCCCGAGCTGGTCGCGCGCTGGTGGCCCTCGACAGCGCTGGTCACCGCGGCCCTGCTGCTCGCACGACCACGCCACGTCCGGACCCTGCTGGTGCTCATCTTCGCGCTGTTCGTGCTGGCCGGTCTGCTTGCCGGTCGGAGCAACGTCTTCACCTTCGGGTTCGCGGTCGCGAACACCCTCGAGGCGCTGATCGTGCTGCGGTGGCTCACCGGCTTCGACGTCGAGCGCGCCCAGCTGCGAAACTGGGTCGACTACCGACGCTGGCTGCTGGGCATCGGTGCCGGCAGCTTCGCCGCCGGCGCCGTGACCGCGATGACCCTCGGCGTCGCCGACGGGATCGATCCATGGCGTCCGCTGCTGTGGATCGCCGTCACGCACAGTGGTGCCCAAGCGGTGCTGCTGCCCCTGCTGATGCGCCAACCACGCCACGTCGTCAACCTGCGGGTGCTCGAGGTAGCCACGCACGTCGTACTCCTGACCCTGGTCGGGATCGCGTGCCTGACCGCGAACGGCTCACAACCCGTGGCATTCCTGCTGCTGCCCGTGCTCTTGTGGGCCGCCGCCCGGTTCACCGCCCCGTGGGCGAGCGTCGAGCTGTTCGCCGTCGCCGTGGGCATCACGGCGCTCCACCTGGCTGGGCTGGGGCCGTTCCCCCGGATCGGCGAGACCTCCTCGCTCCTGAGCATCGCCGCCAGCGCCCAGAGCTTCATCGCGGTCAGCGGGGTGACCTCGGTGGCCTTCTCTGTCGCGATGGCCCACCTGCGCGACTCCCTGCGCAAGATCCGCGAGAACGAGCTCCAGCTGGGCCAGCTGCTCGACTCCGCCAGTGGGACCGCCTTCATCGCCACCGACCTCGACGGGTTGATCACCTGGTTCAGCCCCGGCGCGGAGGTGATGCTCGGCTACACCGACAAGGAGGTGGTCGGGCGGATCACGCCGCTGCCCTTCCACGAGCCCAGGGAGATCGTGGAGCGGGCCTCGGAGCTGGGCGTCGCTCCGGGCTACAACGTCGTCACGCACACGCTCGCTGTCGGATCCGAGCAGGACACCCGGGACTGGACCTACGTGCGCAAGGACGGCAGCCGACTCTCGGTCTCACTGAGCGCGACCGCCGTCCGGGACGAGAACGGCCACCCGCAGAGCTACCTCAGCGTCGTGCGCGACGTCACCGACCGCCGCGCGGCCGAGCAGGCCCTGGTCTTCGCTCTGGACAAGGAACGGGAGACCAACCACCGGATGCTCGAGCTCGACCGCGCCAAGGGCGAGTTCGTCTCGGCCGTGAGTCACGAGCTCCGAACCCCGCTCACCAGCATCGTCGGCTACACCGAGCTCCTGGCCGAGGCCAACGCCGACAACCTGACCGTCGACCAGCTTCGCCTCGTCGAGCGGATCGACCGCAACGGCGAACGACTGCTGCACCTCGTCGAGGACCTGCTCACGCTGGCAAGGGTGGAGGACGGCAGCTTCACGTTGGACCGAGCCCCCACCGACCTGCGCGCGGCGGTACGAGCCAGCACCGACGAGGTGGCGCACTCGGCCCACCAGTCCAGGGTCGCCCTGCACGTCCACCTGCCCACCGATCCGGTGGTCGTCGAAGGTGACGCCGGCTACCTCGAGCGCCTCACCCTCAACCTGGTCAGCAACGCCGTGAAGTTCACCCCGACCGGTGGCGCTGTCGAGGTCCGGGTCGAGGCCCTTCGCGACGTCGCCCGACTCCTCGTCACCGACACCGGGATGGGTATCCCGCTGCAGGAGCAGGGCCGCCTGTTCGAGAGGTTCTTCCGCTCGTCCCTGGCCACCCAGCACGCGATCCAGGGCACCGGTCTCGGTCTGCACATCGTGCGCTCGATCGCGGAGGCCCACGACGGTCAGATCGACTTCGAGTCCACGCCTGGCGTCGGCACGACCTTCCGGTTCGTCGTACCCCTGGCGCCGCAGCCCTGCATCGACGCCGCCGCGGACGGCCTCGAGCCGGGCCGGGTCGAGCAGCCTGTGGAGCGCAAGCGCTAAAGGTAGAGCCCGGTTCTGCTGTCGCCGAGTCGGTCGGCGGCGACCGCGTGCAGGTCGCGCTCGCGCAGGACGACGTGGAGCTCGCCGCTCACCTCGACCTCGGACTTCTCCTCGGGGTCGAAGAGGACCCGGTCCCCGACCTCGATGGTCCGCACGTGCGGACCGACCGCCACCACGCGGCTCCAGGACAGGCGACGAGCGCCCATGGCAGCGGTCGCCGGGATGACGATGCCGCCGCTGGAGCGCCGCTCGCCCTCCTCGCTGTCGACAGCGACGAGCACACGGTCGTGCAGCATCCGGATGGGGGTCTTCTCCCCCGCTGCCCCGGTGACCTCGGCCACGACGGGCTTGCTCACGTGCTGCAAGCGGTCACTTGACGACCTTGCGGATCAGCACGAACACCGCCACGGCGCCGACGACACCGCCCGTGACCTTCAAGATGTTGTCCTGGCGCGGAGCACCGCTGGGGTCGACGAAGAAGGCCTTCACCGCCGCGATCTCGCGACGCACGATGGTCTTCGGACTTACTCGGTAGACGAGCTCGTCGATCGTGGCGCCGAGGCGCTCCCGAGTTTGCTCGATCTCGTTCTCGAGTGATGACACCTGGTCGGACACAGTCCCTGGCTCCTGTCGGTCAGTGCGCGCACCCCCAGCCGTCGGGCGGGAGGGGGCATCAAGCAGGAAGGTTACCAATGCCGGGAATCGTCGCCGGGTCGAACCCGAACGGCAGCTCCAGACGGTGCTTCCTCATCAGCTCGGGGTCGGTGAGCAGGTCGAAGGTGGCGCCGTCCGCGACCACCTGCCCGTCATGGAGTACGACGGACCGCGGGCACAGCTCCAGCGCATAGGGCAGGTCGTGGGTGACCATCAGCACGGTGACGTCGAGCGAGCGCAGGATGTCGGCGAGCTCGCGGCGCGACGCCGGGTCCAGGTTGGAGGACGGCTCGTCGAGCACCAGGATCTCGGGCTCCATGGCCAGCACGGTTGCCACTGCCACGCGGCGGCGCTGCCCGAAGGAGAGGTGGTGCGGGGGCCGTTCGGCGAACTCGCGCATGCCGACCTGCTCCAGCGCGGAGTCGACCCGCCGGTCCAGCGCGGCGCCGCGGAGCCCGAGGTTGGCCGGCCCGAAGGCGACGTCCTGGCGGACCGTGGCCATGAAGAGCTGGTCGTCGGGGTCCTGGAAGACAACCCCGACGCGACGGCGGATCTCCTGGAGGTTCGCCTTGGTGACCGGCAGACCGGAGACGTGCACGGTGCCCGCACCGGCGCTCAGGATGCCGTTGAGGTGGAGCACGAGCGTGGTCTTGCCGGCGCCGTTGGGACCGAGCAGCGCGACCCGCTCACCCTCGTGGACGTGGAGGTCCACACCGAACAGGGCCTGGTGACCGTCGGGGTAGGCGTGGGCGAGCCCGTGCACGTCGAGGACGGGGACCGACATCAGCGGGCCTCCGCCGGGGTCGAGGTGTCGGGGAGGGTGCCGTCGTACCCGCGCGCCAACATGGCCAGGTGCACCCGCTCGCCACGCTCGTAGGAGCGGATGAACAGCGCACCGAGGGAACGTGCGAGCACCGGCCAGTGTCGCGGGGACCGCGGATCGCAGCCACGCGATCGCATTGCCGTGAGCATGCGTCCCATCTCGGCGGTCACGACGTCGAGGTAGCGCAGCATGAAGCCCATGATCTGCACGAGCAGTTCCGGCAGCCGCAGCCGCCGCAGCCCGACCAGCACGGCCTGGGGCTCGGTGGTGGCGGCCAGGGTGAGTGATGCGAGGACGCCGAGCGATCCCTTGGCGAGCAGGCCCCAGGCCGCGAGCAGCCCCGGCTCGGAGACGGAGAACCAGAGGACCTCGACCCGGGGCCCCTGTGCGATGAACGGCACGAGGACCGCGAAGACCACGAACGGGGTCTCGATCAGCATGCGCTTGGCGAGGTAGCCGACCGGCACCCGACTCAGTGCCACGACGACACCCAGCACCACCAGGTAGAACCCGAAGACCCAGAACCACTGGCTCGGCGTCGCCACCACCACCAGCATGAAAAGCACCAGGGTCGCCAGCTTCAGGTGGGCCGGAGCCGTGTGGACAGGGCTGTGCCCGTGGTAGTGCAGGCGGTGGCCGTGGCCGGCACCCACCTCAGGCCCCGCGCCTGCGCAGGATCAGGAACAGGCCGCCGGAGAGACCCAGGACGAGCAGTGCCCCGGCCACCCCCGCGACGGCGCGGCTCACCCGCTCGTTCTCGACTCCCTTGGTCTCGTAGCCGGCCAGCGGCCCGTCCTCGGCGACCGAGTCCCGCGCACGGTCGCTGAACCCGGTCTGCTCAGCCACCCGCTCGAGGCCGTCGGGGTGCGTGCTCGCGTAGAAGCTTCCGAAGCCGGCGACCAGCAGCGAGGCCAACAGCGCGGCCAGCACGAACCGTGTGCGGCGGGGCGAGGTCTCTTGAGTCATGCAGCGTCCTCGGCGAGGGGACGCGTCCGGATCTCCAGCGTCCTGGTCTGCAACGCCGACCGGGCGCCGTACACGAGATCGGGGCGTACGCCGACCACCGAGGCCACGACGAGGCCCGTGATCACCGCCTCGCCGACCCCGATGACCAGGTGCCACGACACCATCGCCGCGACCAGCGTCCCGGTCGCGATCGGCGCGGTGCCCCCGGCGGCGAACAGCAGGGCGAAGACCAGCGCCGTGACCGGCACGCTGACCAGGGCGGCGACACTCGCCGCAGGTGCGACCACCCCGAGACGGTTCGGCAGCACGGCTCGCAAGGCAGCGAACACGAGCCAGCCCACAGCGACCCCGACCAGGCCCATCAGCGTGATGTTGGTGCCCAAGGCGGTGATGCCGCCGTCTGCCATGAAGAGCGACTGCACCAGCAGCACCGTGCTCAGGCACAGCACGGCCGTCCACGGCCCGGCGAGCACCGCCGCGAGCGCGCCACCGAGGAGGTGCCCGCTCGTCCCGGCGCCGACCGGGAAGTTCATCAGCTGTCCGGCGAACACGAACGTCGCGACGAGGCCCGCCATGGGCGCGGTACGGTCGTCGAGTTCCCGCCGGGCACCGCGCAGGGCGAGCGCCACGCCGCCGAGCGCCACCACTCCGGTCGCGACCGAGGTCGGAGCGTCCAGGAATCCGTCGGGAACGTGCATGTCCGCCACATTACGTTGTTGCAAACAATTCGCAACTAGCCCGTTCGACAGGAGCCACCCGTGACCCCCACCGACGCCCCGCAGGCTGCGCGCCTCTCCCCCGGTGACCCCGCCCCCGACTTCACTCTCGCCACCGACACCGGCGACAAGGTCTCGCTCTCGGGGCTCCGGGGCCGCAAGGTGATCGTGTACTTCTACCCGGCAGCGATGACGTCGGGCTGCAGCAAGCAGGCTTGTGACTTCACCGAGTCGCTGGACTCACTGCGCGGTGCGGGGTACGAGGTCGTGGGCATCTCCCCGGACGCCCCGGCCAAGCTCGCGAAGTTCCGGGAGCGCGACGGTCTCTCGATCGTCCTGGCGTCGGACGAGGACCGCTCCACGATGACGGCGTACGGCGCCTTCGGCGAGAAGAAGCTCTACGGCAAGGTCGTGACCGGCGTGATCCGGTCGACCTTCGTCGTCGACGAGATCGGCAACATCGAGCTCGCCCAGTACAACGTCAAGGCCACCGGCCACGTGGCCAAGCTCCGCCGCGACCTCAACCTCAACCTCAACTTCAACCCCAACCTCGACCTCGACTGAACCGCATTACCGCCGAGACGGCGCGAATGTCCCACCCACGGTCGCCGAGACGGCGCGAATGTCCCAGCCCCATGGGACAGATGCGCCGTGTCGGCGGTTCGGCGCGGGACAGATGCGCCGTGTCGGCGTACACCTAGACTGTCGGCCGCGCGCCCGTAGCCCAACAGGCAGAGGCACCAGGTTTAGGTCCTGGCCAGTGCGAGTTCGACTCTCGCCGGGCGCACGCGACCCGGCGCACACGACCCCGGACCCGGTCCCAGGCGCAGCGCCTGGGGTCAGGTGCGGAGCAGCTTCACGGCTGTGGGAGCCATCGCCCGAAGGGACCGGCCGCGGTGGGAGATCAGGTCCTTGGCCTCCGCGGACAGCTCGGCGGAGGTGGCCGCGCCGTCCTGCTCCTCGGGCACGAACACCACGTCGTACCCGAAGCCTCCCGATCCGCGCAGCTCGCGGATGACCCGCCCACGCATGGTGCCCGTGGTGACGTGCTCTTCGCCGCTGGGGTGACAGAACGCGACCGCACACCGGAACTCCGCGCCACGCCGCTCCTCCGGCACGTCCGCCAGCTGCTCGAGCAGCAGGCGGTTGTTGCGCTCATCGGACTTGGGCGACCCCGACCAACGCGCGGAGAGCACGCCGGGCATCCCGTTCAGGGCATCGACGCACAGGCCGCTGTCGTCGGCCAGCGACGGCAGTCCTGTCGCCGACAGGCCCGCTCGGGCCTTCAGCAGGGCGTTGCCCTCGAAGGTCGGCTGGTCCTCCACGGGCTCGTCGTACGCCTCCACGTCGTCGAGACCGAGCACCGCTATCCCCGGCAGGTGAAGGTCGAGGATCCGACGCATCTCCTCGACCTTCTTGGAGTTTCGGGACGCCAGGAACACCCGGGCCGGCCCGGTGGCACGCTCAGGCGTCACCGAGCGCCTCGCGTTGGATCCGGGTGAGGTCGGCACAGCCCTTCTCGGCCATACCGAGCAACTGATCGAGCTCGGCGCGGTCGAAGGCGACCCCCTCCGCGGTGCCCTGCACCTCGACGAACTTGCCGTCGCCGGTCATCACCACGTTCATGTCGGTCTCGGCGCGCACGTCCTCCTCGTAGGGCAGGTCCAGGCGCGGGACGCCGTCGATGATCCCGACAGAGACCGCAGCGATCGACCCGGTCAGCGGATCCCCCTGGAGCGCACCCGCACCGCGCAGGTGGGCCACGGCATCGGCGAGGGCGACGTAGGCCCCGGTGATGGCGGCGGTGCGGGTGCCGCCGTCGGCCTGGAGCACATCGCAGTCGAGCACGATGGTGTTCTCCCCCAACGCCTCGTAGTCGATCACCGCGCGCAGCGAACGACCGATCAGCCGGGAGATCTCGTGGGTGCGCCCGCCGATCCGTCCCTTCACCGACTCGCGGTCGGATCGGGTGTTGGTCGACGAGGGCAGCATGGCGTACTCCGCGGTGACCCAGCCGAGCCCCGAGCCCTTGCGCCAGCGCGGTACGCCGACCGAGGCCGAGGCCGCGCACAGCACCCGCGTGCGACCGAACTCGACCAGCACCGACCCGGCGGGGTGGTCCTGCCAGTGGCGGGTGATCTTGATCGGGCGGAGCTCGTCGTCGGCACGGCCGTCGGCGCGGAGGTCAGTCATGCACGCGACCCTACCGAGGGCCACCGGCCTACTTGAGCTCGGCCCGCAGCACCCGCCAGAAGCCCAGGAGGAAGGGCAGCACAACCCACAGGAGGGTGCCCGTGGCGATCTGCGCCCACTGCTCGCCGGTCAGGTTCGACCCCTCGAACAGCGGCACCTGCGAGGTCCCCAGATCGATCCATGGTTGTACGTCGCGGAGGGCGCCCCACAACGAGGAGAGGATCGAGAAGGCGATCGGCAGCACGAAGAACGTGACGATGGCCGCGGCGCTGTTGAGGAAGATCAGGCCGAACGCGAGGCCCTGCAGCACGCCGCTGACCTGGAGCAGCGCGAACTTGCCCACGTCGTCGACCCCGAAGTTCTCCCAGGCATCGGGTGCGCCACTCACGGAGGCGCCCAGCGCAGCCAGCAGGATCGCGAGGCCGACCGCGACCAGCCCGAAGACCAGTGCGGCCGCGACCTTGGCCAGGATCACCTTCCACCGGTTCGGCTCGAGGGTGAAGGTGACCATGCCGGTGCGCTGGCTCCACTCCTGGGTCACCAGCAGGATGCCGAGCACCGGTAGCAGGAAGCCCTGCGGGGTGGCCATGATCCCGATGTAGTTGCCGAACGTGCGCTCGTCGTCCGGCGCGGCGAAGAAGAAGACGACGGTGATCAGCGCGGTGATGAGCGCGATCGCGATCAGCAGCCACAGCCCGGCTCTGGTGTCCACCATCTTGCGCATCTCGACCTTGACCAGCCGGCCGACCGGCACGGCCGAGGTTCGCGAGATGTCCAGGGTCTGCGCGGCGGCGCCGGGGACCGTGCTCATGCCTGCACTCCTTGCTCGGTCAGGGTCTCTCGGGCGTCGTCGGAGGTGAGCTGGAGGAACATCTCCTCGAGCCCGGAACCCTGGGCGCGCTTGAGCTCGACCAGCACCACACCAGCGGCTGCGGCGGCGCGGCCGACCTCCACTGGCTCGACCTCGCTCCGGAAGCCCCCGTCTCCCGACGGTACGGCGGTCAGGCCCGCGGCGCCCAACGCCTGCAGCAGGGCCTCCGGCTCGAGCGGTTTCACGTAGGTGCCCCGCGTCTGCAGCAGCTCCTCCTTCGTGCCCTGAGCCACGATCTTGCCGCGACCGATCAGCACCATGTCGTCGGCGATCATCTCGACCTCGTGCAACAGGTGCGACGACAGCAGCACCGTGCCGCCACGTCGTGCGAACTCGCGCAGCAGCCCACGCATCCAGTGGATGCCGGCAGGGTCGAGGCCGTTGACCGGTTCGTCCAGGATCAGCACCGAGGGGTCCCCGAGGAACGCGTTGGCGATGCCGAGACGCTGGCGCATGCCGAGCGAGTAGTTGCGCACGCGCCGCTTGGCCTCAGACCCGGAGAGTCCGACGAGCTCGAGCATCTCCTCGACGCGCTGGCGGCCGACGCCCATCGTCTCGGCGCTGACCCGCAGCACCTCTCGCCCGGTGCGTCCGGCGTGCTGGGCGGACGCGTCGAGCAGCACCCCGACGTGGCGCGAGGGGTTCGGGATGTCGTTGTACACGTGCCCGCCGATGGTCGCGCGGCCCTGCTGCGCCGGGGTCAGCCCGACCATGACGCGCATGCTGGTGGACTTGCCTGCTCCGTTGGGTCCGAGGAAGCCGGTCACCCTGCCTGGGCGGGCGACGAAGGAGACGTCGTCCACCGCGGTGAACGTCCCGTACCGCTTCGTCACGTGCTCGAGCGTGATCATGCCGCCCATCATGCCGACCCGGCCCTGGATCGTGGTCGGCGACGCGCCTCAGATGTCGTAGACCCGGCCGACCGTGGCGAGCTCGAGGTCGCCGTTGTAGGTCCCCACCGCCTCGGCAAGCACCTTGTCGGCCTCGTGCCACGGGGGGATGTGGGTCAGCAGCAGGCGGCGCGACCCCGCGGCCGCGGCCGTCCGGCCCGCCTCGGCACCGGTCAGGTGCAGGTCGGGCGGGTTGGGGGCACCCTCCATGAACGAGGCCTCGCACAAGAACACGTCGGCGTCGCGGGCGGTGTCCTCGAGGCCGGAACACATGCCGCTGTCCCCCGAGTAGGCCAGCACGCGTCCGTCGGCCTCGACCCGCAGCGCGTACGCCGTCACCGGGTGTACGACGTGCCGGGCGGTGACGGTGAACGGGCCCAGCGTCACCGGCTCGCTCGGGTAGGTGATGAAGTCGAACTCCTCGTTCATCCCCGGGTTCTCGTCGAGGTCGTAGGCCTTGGCCATCCGTCGAGCGGAGTCCTCCGGGCCCCAGACCGGGATGCGCGGGAGGGCGCCGTCGGGGTGGTACTTGCGCATCACGTAGTAGCCGCACAGGTCGAGACAGTGGTCGGCGTGCAGGTGCGAGAGGAAGACAGCGTCGACGGCCCGCGCGTCGGCGTACCTCTGGAGCGAGCCGAGGGCGCCGCTGCCGAGGTCCAGAAGCACCCGCCAGGTGCGTCCCTCGTGCTCGGCCTCGAGGAGGTAGCAGCTCGCGGAGGACTGGGGTCCGGGATAGGACCCCGAGTTGCCGATGACAGTGAGTCTCATGAGTTGTCCCGAGGAAGAGGCGGGCAGTTGCCTGTGCGCATCATCCTGCTCTCACCGCCCAGACGCCACCCGCGAACTGGGAGACCCCGTCGAGCTCCGGGCCGAGGAACCTGCGCGCGATCGCCGCGAACTCCTCCGGCTGTCCGGTGGTCAGGAAGCGGTGCGTCGGGGTTGCGGTCTCGTCGGGGCCGGGTGTGCGTTCGATCTCGTGCTGCACGAGCATCCGGTAGACGTCCTTGGCGCACTCCTCGGCACTGCTGACCAGGGTCACCGCGTCGCCCATGACCATGGAGATCGCCCCGGTCAGAAGCGGGTAGTGGGTGCACCCGAGGATCAGCGTGTCGACGCCGTCGGCCAGCAGCGGGTCGAGGTACTCGTGGGCGACCGCCTGGAGCTCCGGGCCGCTGGTGATCCCCCGCTCGACGAACTCGACGAACCGCGGGCAGGCCTGGGTGGAGAGCTGCACCTGCGGGGCCGCAGCGAAGGCGTCGTCGTAGGCCAGCGACTGCGCCGTCGCCTTGGTGCAGATCACCCCGATCCGACCGGTGTGGGTGGCCGCCACCGCGCGTCGGGTGGCCGGCAGGATCACCTCGACGACGGGCACGTCGTAGCGCTCCCGCGCATCGCGCAGCATCGCCGCGCTCGCCGAGTTGCACGCGATGACCAGCGCCTTGACCCCCTGGTCGACGAGGTGGTCGAGGCACTCCAGGGCGTACTCGCGCACCTCGGAGATCGGTTTGGGTCCGTACGGCTGGCGTGCGGTGTCGCCGAGGTAGACCACTGCCTCGTGGGGCAGCTGGTCCATCACGGCTCGGGCCACGGTCAGTCCACCGAAGCCTGAGTCGAAGATCCCGATCGGCGCGTCAGTCACGACCGACAGGCTAGTTCCCAATTGCGCGTTCCCGGTCGAACAGCGACCCACATCACCTGTGTCCTGCGTCAAAGGTCGTCGGTCGGTTGCATGCGTGTCGTCCCGCAAACAGCCGATACGCGGTTCTTGGATGCGGCTCCCGCAACCGCCTCAGGGTCAACGGGCGGACCCAGACGAGCGGCTGAGCCACCACAGGCCGAGGAACGGAAGCACCAGCGGCACGTAGCCGTACCCGGCGCCGAAGTCTGACCACACCGTGGTGTCGGGGAAGTCCTGGCTCAGCAGCACGCTGGTGAGACCGACCGCCAGGACCCCGACCAGCTCGATGCCGACGGCGACCACTGCCAGTCGCCGTCGATCGGTGGCGAGGGCGTACGTCGCCACCAGGTAGACGACCGCGGCGAACGCACTGAGCGCGTAGGGCAGCGGCGCCTCGTCGGCAGCCGTCAGCAGCTGCAGCGAAGACCGGCCGGTGGCTGCGAAGGCGAAGACGCCGTAGATGAACACGAGCAGCCGGCCGAAGCCGCGCCCGGTCTCCCGGACCACGACGGGGCGTTCAGCCACCGACGGCCCAGATGTCGGCCAGCCTGACGAACATGAACGGGACCAGGAGCACGGCCGCGAGCAGCACCGCCGTGCCACCACGGGTGCGCTCCCCCGCCGACCACACCAGGCCCGCGGGGATGAACAGCAGCGTCGCGACCAGGTAGCCGAGGTACTCCCAGACCGAGACGTCTCGCGAGGTGCCCAGGATCCGCGCGATGCCGAGCACCATGTGGGCAACAAGCCCCACCTCGACGACGCCCAGAGCGTTCAGGACCAGACGGTCGGGCAGCCGGTCCCGGACGATGAGCACCGTCAGCCACACGGCGCACAGTGCGCAGGCGACCGCGAGAGCGATCTGGAGCGGGATCATGGGCGGTCCATCATGCCCAGAGCTGACCCTCGAGGCGCTCCTCCGCCTCGTCGATCGTGCCCTCGTAGGCGCCGGTGGACAGGTACTTCCAGCCGCCGTCGCACACGACGAAGGCAATGTCGGCACGATCCCCTGCCTTGACGGCCTTGGCGGCCTGCCCCAGCGCGGCGTGCAGGATCGCGCCCGTCGAGACGCCGGCGAAGATGCCCTCCGCCTCGAGCAGCTCCCGCACCCGGCGTACGGCGTCGCGCGGGCCGACCGAGAAGCGCGAGTCGATCAGCGACTCGTCGTAGAGCTCGGGGACGAACCCCTCGTCCATGTTGCGCAGGCCGTAGACGAGCTCGCCGTAGCGCGGCTCCGCCGCCACGATCTTGACCTCGGGCTTGTGGACCCGGAAGAACCGGCTCACGCCCATCAACGTGCCGGTGGTGCCCAGCCCGGCCACGAAGTGCGTGATCTCGGGCAGGTCCGCCAACAGCTCCGGACCGGTGGTCTCCTGGTGCGAGAGCGAGTTGGCGTCGTTGCCGTACTGGTAGAGCATCACCCAGTCGGGGTGCTCCTCGGCGATGACCTTCGCCTTGCGCACGGCCTCGTTGGACCCGCCCGCGGCGTCGGAGGAGACGATCTCGGCGCCCCACATGCGCAGCAGCTGGCGCCGCTCCTGAGAGGTGTTCTCGGGCATCACGCAGACCAGGCGGTAGCCCTTGAGCTTCGCCGCCATCGCCAGCGAGATGCCGGTGTTTCCGCTCGTGGGCTCCAGGATCGTGCACCCGGGCCGCAGCACGCCGTCCTTCTCCGCCTGCTCGATCATCCGCAGGGCCGGACGGTCCTTGATCGAGCCGGTGGGGTTGCGGTCCTCGAGCTTGGCCCACAGCCGCACGTCCGGGGACGGGGACAAGGCCGGCAGTCCGACCAGCGGGGTGCCGCCGACGGAGTCGAGGAGGTTGTCGTAGCGCATCAGGTGTCCGTGGGCCTCGTCTGCCGGGCCGGTCAGTCGGTGCTGCCGCCGGCGACCGCCGGCAGCACGACGACCTGGTCGCCGTCGGAGAGCTCGGTGCCGAGCCCGCCGGTGAACCGGACGTCCTCGTCGTTGACATAGAGATTGACGAAACGGCGCAGGTCGGTCTTGCCGTCCTTGTCCTCGAGCAGCCGCTCCTTGAGCCCGGGGTGGCTGCTCTCGAGGTCCTCGATGAGCTCACTCAAGGTGGACCCGGTCGCCTCGACCGACTTCTGCCCGTTGGTGTACGTGCGCAGGATGGTCGGGATGCGGACCTCGATGGCCATGGCTGTCACTCGCTCTCGATCGACTGTTGGTGCGGCTGTTGGTGGTGTGGGGGTTCGGGGCGGCGGTCACGTACTGGGCGGACCATCGGTGAGGACCACCTCTTCCTCGGTCACCTCGCCGTCGATGATCCTGTATGACCTGAACTCCACGGCGCCCGGACTATTCCCGTGCTCGCGTGTGCTGACCAGCACATAGTGGGCTCCGGGCTCGCTGGCGAGGCCGATGTCTGTGCGGCTCGGGTAGGCCTCGGTAGCCGTGTGCGAGTGGTAGATGACCACCGGCTCCTCGTCGTTGGCCCACATCTGCTTGTACAGCGCAAGCAGCTCGCCGGAGTCGAACTCGTAGAACGTCGGGGACCCGGCAGCGTTGATCATCTCGACCACGCGCCGCGGGTCGTCGCTGCCCTCGGGCCCGGCGACGATGCCGCAGGCCTCGTCGGGGTGGTCCCGCTTGGCGTGCGCCACGATCGCGTCCTGGATGGACCGGGAGATGCTCAGCACGGTCTCCAGCCTAGGGGGAGGCGGGACGCGGCGGCGCGCGGGACCGGAGTCCAAGATGTCCAGCGATTCCCGGGACGTCACCGCGCCGAGTGGACCAAGGTCTCCTGCAGGTAGCCCAGCCAGTCGTAGATGTCGTGCACCTGGGCGCGCGGGTCGTCGTCGGGCAGCGAGTGCCAGTGATCCTCGTCCTCGTCCTCGATGCCCAAACGGGTGGCGATCGCCAGCCGCATGTCGGTGAACGAGCGCATCCAGGTCATCGCGGCACCGTCGTCGAGCTCCACGTCGATGAAGATCCCGTCCTCGGGCTCGGCCGGAAGGCCGGCCTCCTCGAGGGCATCGATGATCGACGCCGCGGCGGCGGCCTTGCCGTCACGCAGGCTGGTCTCGGTGAACCGGCGGAAGTCGCCGGCCGCCTCCTCGTCGTCGGGGTACGCCGTGGGGAAGAGCCTGGCGAGGACCGGATCCTCGGGCGCCGTCGTCGGTCCGGAGAAGTCCAGCAGGCGTTCGAGAGGGTCCCTGTCGTGGCTGGTCGTCGCCGACTCGCTGCGCAGCAGCTCGATCAGCTGGGCTGCCAGCGAGCGCAGCAGGTCGGCCTCGAAGACCGTGAACGTCGCTACGCACGCGCCGCTGCGCCGGTGCCGACGGAACCCACCCACTACGCGTCCGCCTTCTGCATCGTGGCCCACAACCCGTAGCCGTGCATGGCTTGCACGTCCCGCTCCATCTCCTCGCGGCTGCCCGTCGAAACGACCGAACGACCGTCCTGGTGGACCTCCATCATCAGCTTCTCGGCCTTGTTCTTGCTGTAGCCGAAGTACTTCTGGAAGACGAACGCCACGTACGACATCAGGTTCACCGGGTCGTTCCACACGATGGTCACCCACGGCCGCGCAAGCAGAGTGGCGTCGTCGACCTCGGGCTCGTCGAGCTCGACCGGAGATGTGGACACGCCCTCATTGTGCCCAATCACTAGGGTGACCGCGTGAGCACCTCCTCCGTCGCAGCTACGTCTCTGCTGACCGACCACTACGAGCTGACCATGCTGGAGGCTGCGATCAGGTCCGGCGCAGCGCACCGCCGCTCTGTCTTCGAGCTGTTCCCACGCCGACTGCCCAGTGGTCGCCGCTACGGCGTGGTGGCCGGAGTCGGCCGGGCCCTCGATGCGATCGAGTCCTTCACGTTCTCCGAGACCCAGCTGAGCTTCCTGCGGGAGCAGGAGATCGTGGACGAGCCCACACTGGAGTACCTCGCGGACTACCGGTTCCGCGGTGACCTCTGGGGCTACCCGGAGGGTGAGACCTACTTCCCCTACTCCCCCCTTCTCGTGGTGGAGTCCACCTTCGCCGACGCGGTGCTCCTGGAGACCGTGCTGCTCTCGATCTACAACCACGACGCGGCCATCGCCTCCGCCGCCTCGCGGATGACCTGGGCTGCCGGGGACCGGCCGTGCATCGAGATGGGCTCCCGCCGGACGCACGAGTGGGCTGCGGTCGCCTGCGCCCGCGCGGCGTACGTCGCCGGGTTCACCGCCACCTCCAACCTCCGCGCGCGTCAGGAGTACGCCGTGCCGAGCACCGGCACGAGCGCACACTCCTTCACCTTGCTCCACGACACCGAGGCGGATGCGTTCCGGGCGCAGGTCAACTCGCTCGGGAAGGGCACCACCCTGCTGGTGGACACCTTCGACATCGCCGAAGCGGTGCGTCTCGGCGTCGAGATCGCTGGTCCCGACCTCGGTGCCGTCCGCATCGACTCCGGGGACCTCGGGGTGCTCGCCCACCGGGTCCGGGCACAGCTCGACGAGCTCGGCGCCACCCGCACGAAGATCATCGTGACCTCCGACCTCGACGAGTTCGCTATCGCCGGTCTCGCCTCGGCTCCCGTGGACGGTTACGGCGTAGGCACGCAGCTGGTCACCGGCAGCGGCCACCCCACCTGCGGCTTCGTCTACAAGCTCGTGGCCCGCGAGGACTCCGACGGCGAGCTGGTCGGGGTCGCCAAGCGCAGCAAGGACAAGATCTCCATCGGTGGACGCAAGTACGCGCTGCGCCGGCTCTCAGCGGACGGCGTGGCGCAGGCCGAGGTCATCGGCATCGGGAAGCCGAGCGCGAACGACGGTGACGACCGCTCGCTGCTGGTGCCCCTGGTCCGGAACGGCGAGGTGGTCGGACGCGAGTCGCTGGACGACTCCCGCGCGCGGCACCTGCGGTCCCGCGCCGAGCTCCCCCTGGTCGCCCGACAGCTGTCCCGTGGCGAGGCGGTCATCGAGACGATCCACGAACACTGACACGCCCGCAGGCTGTGGTGGCGGCCCCGAGTCGTGGGTAGCCTCCTGACCATGAAGCAGGCTCTGATCGTCGTCGACGTGCAGAACGACTTCTGCGAGGGCGGTTCGCTCCCCGTGACCGGAGGGGCCAGGGTGGCCAGCGACATCGCCGAGCTGCTCCACCACTGGACCCGCCAGGACCCCAAGGCGCCGTCGTACGACGTCGTGGTGGCGACCAAGGACCATCACGTGGACCCGGGAGCCCACTGGTCCGACGACCCGGACTTCGTCGAGTCCTGGCCGGTTCACTGCGAGGTCGGGACCGACGGCGAGGCGTTCCACCCCAACCTCGACCCCCAGCCCTTCGACGCGATCTTCCGCAAGGGCCGGCACGAGGCCGCCTACTCCGGCTTCGAGGGCCACAGCCACGACGGCACCGGCCTGGCCGACTGGCTGCGCGGCCACCAGGTCGAACAGGTCGACGTGTGCGGTCTGGCCACCGACCACTGCGTGCGCGCCACAGCCCTCGACGCGGTCAAGAGCGGCTTCCGCACCCGCGTCCTCATCGACCTCTGCGCCGGCGTCGCCCCCGAGACCACCGAAGCCGCCCTGGCCGAGATGCGCGCCGCGGGCGTCCAGATCGACTGACTCGGGCCGCTCGAGACCACTCGTGGTGAGCGGATCCGAGCGGATCCGCGGGGGGCAGAAGCTTTCGAGATTTCTCTTTCTCAGTGGGGGTTCTGGGCCCAGAAACTGTCGGTGGTCGCTGCTTGACTTGGCTCTATGACGACGACCCGGGACACCACGACGGCGGGGCTGGACAGCGCCGCGGACGTGCTCGGTTTCGTCCGTTCGCAGCGGGCGGTGGCCGATGTCGCGGAGGCCTCGGTGCTGGCCGGTGCGGTGGTGTGGGCCGAGCAGCACCCGGCCGAGTCGATCCACGACGCGGCGACCTGGACCCCTGGTGGTGAGGTCGGGGTGGGGTTGGCCGGTCCGGGGGCGCCGCTGGTCGCGGAGTTCTGCGTGGCCGAGCTCGCGGTCGCGTTGGGGATGTCCACCGACTCCGGTCGGGCGTTGATCGCCCACGGGGTCGAGCTGAAGTACCGCCTGCCCCGGGTCTGGGCGAGGGTCCAGGCACACGGGCTGGTGGCGTGGAAGGCCCGCCGGATCGCCGCAGCCACCCTGGGGCTGAGCCTGGAGGCGGCGGGGTTCGTCGATGCCCAGGTCGCGGGGTTCGCCCACCGGATCGGGCCCGCGCAGCTGGACCGGCTGGTCGCCGAGGCCGTGGCCCGGTTCATGCCCGCCCAGGCAGCCGAGGCCGCGCAGGCTGCCGCGGACGGGCGGCATTTCACCATCCACCACGACCAGGTCTCCTTCACCGGCACCAGCTTCATCGAGGGCGAGCTCGACCTGGCCGACGCGATCGACCTCGACGCTGCTCTGACCCGAGGAGCCGCGGGCCTCAAGGCCGCGGGCAGCGACGGAGTCCCTCGACGTACGTCGGGCCATCGCCGCCGGCGACCTCGCCCGCCACCAGCTCGCCCTCGAGCTCGCCGCCACCGACGCAGACCCCGCAGCAGACGCCGAGGACCCGACCACGGGGTGGTCGAGCAGCGAGCGGTCAGTCGAGACCACACCCCGCACCCGAGGCACCCAGGCACCCGGCCGCGCCAGGTGGTCCTCTACGTGCACCTCTGCGAGGAAGCGCTCACCGGTCGCGGGCGCGACCCTCACCTGGCCCGCGTGGAGAACCACCACCGCGGCGTCACCGCCGAGCAGGTCCGCACCTGGTGCCACAACCCCGAGACCGACGGTCACCGTGACACCGGTGATCGACCTGGCCGAGCAGCTGCACACCGACGCCTACGAGGTCCCCGACCGGCTCCGCGAACAAGCCGCCCTACGCGACCGCACCTGCGTGTTCCCCTGGTGCACCCGACCGGGCAGATCCTGCGACACCGACCACGTCATCCCCTGGCCCCGCGGCTCCACCGCCACCGACAACCTCGCCCCCCTGTGCCGGCGCCACCACCGGCTCAAGACCCACACCACCTGGACCTACACCACACTCGAACCCGGCTCCTACCTGTGGTCCAGCCCGCACGGCTACCAGTTCCTGCGCGACCACACCGGCACCCGCGACCTCAGCAGCGCGACCCAGCGACAGCCACCCCCGGCACCGACCACCGAACCACCACGGCCGACCCACCCGAGCACTGACCGCTCGCTCTCCCTGCTCGACCACCCTCGATGCTCGACCACCATCGGTAACGCGGACCCGGCTTCCGCCGGGAGGCGTCAGGGGGTCAGCGGCCGCGGAACTGGGGGCGGCGCTTCTCCACGAAGGCCTTCATGCCCTCGGCGACGTCGTCGGTGCGCAGCAGGAGCGACTGACCGGCCCGCTCGCGCTGGAAGGCGTCGCCGAGGCCGCCGAGCGTGGCCGCGTTGACTGCCTTCTTGGTGGCGGCGAACGCGAGCGGTGGCCCGGCGGCCAGGCGGCGCACGATCTTGTCCAGGCCCGCGGCGTACTCCGCATCTGCGAAGACGTGCGAGATGAGGCCGGCATGATGTGCCTCGGTTGCCGAGAGCAGGTCGGAGAGCAGGGCAAGGCGCATGGCCCGCGCCCGGCCGACCGCCGCGGCCACCGTCGCGGTCGCACCACCGTCCGGCATCAGGCCGAGCTTGGTGAACGCCAGGGTGAGCGCGGCCGACTCCTTGGCGACCACGAGATCACAGGCCAGCGCGAGCGACATCCCCACTCCGGCGGCGATCCCGTTCAGGCCGCACACGACGGGCTTGTCCAGGTCGATGATCGCCCGGACGACCTGGTTGGCCGCCTCCACCGAGTCGGCGTCGTAGCGCTCCTGCGCGTGGTCCCCGCTCAGGTCGGCCCCGGCCGAGAAGGCGGCCCCCGCACCCGTGAGCACCACCACGCGGACCTCGTCGTCGGCAGTGGCGCCGCGCAGCCGGCCGATGGCCTCGACCACCATCTCGGCGCTCAGTGCGTTGAACTGTTCGGGCCGGTTCAGGGTCAACCACAGGGCTCCGTCCTGCTTGCGGACATCGAGCTCACTCATGCAGCCGCACCAGGTTCGGTCATGGACTCATCCAAGACGTTGACAGTTTCACTGTCAACGACGACGTGACGGTCGCCACGCTTGCGGTTACGCTCGGTTGATGGTGCAGGTGCTGGTGATCGCCGACGAGATCGCGTCCAATCTCAGCGAGTCGACCCTGCACGACCTGGCTCCCGAGCTGGTGCTCTCGGCCGGCGACCTCCCCTGGGACTACGTCGAGTGGGTCGCGGCCACGGTCGACTGCCCGCTGGTCTTCGTGCCGGGGAACCACGATCCCGAGTGCGGCCCCGGCCGCAGCGACTGCCCGGCAGGCACCATCAACGCCGACCAGCAGGTCGTCAGCGCGGCCGGCCTCACCATCGCCGGACTCGGCGGGTGCGTGCGCTACAACTCCGGTCCGCACCAGTACACCCAGCGTCAGTACGCCGCCCGCTGCTCGCGACTGCTCCGGCGCGCCAAGCGGGCCGACCAGGTCGACGTACTGCTCACGCACGCGCCGCCACTCGACCTCGGTGACGGAGAGGACGGCCCGCACCGGGGCATCGAGGGGCTGCACCGGGTCCTGGCCAAGCTCGAACCCACGTGGCACCTCCACGGGCACATCCACCCCTACGGTCGGCGCCTCCCGGACCGGCAGGTGGGCCCGACCACGCTGCGCAACGTGATCCCGTGGACCGTGCTGGACATCACGCCGAAAAACGCCCGGGTAGCAGCACCCTCGCGCTGAGCGATGGACAATGGAGCATGGCCACACCGCGTGTCGACGCCGAGACCGACTTCCAGCGCGTCCGTAGACATCAGGTGCTCTCCCGCCTGGCCGGCAAGCTGCGCCAGGACATGCAGAGCGCGACCGAGACGTTGTCCTTCGACGAGGTCGTCGACGCGCTCGGCCGCCGCGGGGAACGCGGCCTCGGCGTCCAGCTGATCCCGCTGGAGCAGATCGTCGGCTCGGTGGACAAGGTCCGCGACTTCGACCGCCGCTTCCGGCCCACCTCGGACCGCAGCCGGCAGCGTTGGGAGGCCCTTGCCGCGAAGAGCCGGATGGGTGAGTACCTCCCCCCGATCGACGTGTACAAGCTCGGCAACCTGTACTTCGTCCGGGACGGCCACCACCGGGTCTCGGTGGCCCGGGCGCTCGGGGCGACGGAGATCGAGGCCGCCGTCACCGAGATCGACACGGTCGTCTCGACCGAGGGGATCGGCGGCCGCAGGGACCTCGACGGCAAGAACTGGGGTCTGCGCTTCCTCAAGAGGGTGCCGTTGACCGGAGAGCGCCGAGCCGAGATCAACTGCACCGTTCCGGCCGACTACCACCGCCTGGCCGAGATGGTGGAGGCCTGGGCCAGCAGGAAGATGCACGAGGAGTCCGCGTACTTCGACAAGGCCACCATGGCCGAGCGCTGGTTCGACGAGGAGTACACCCCGGTCGTGCAGCTGATGGACGCCGCCGGGGTGCGCGGCCCCAACGAGACCGGGGCCGACGCCTACATCCGCGTCGCCGCGGAACGGTACCGGCTGATCCGCGAGCACGACTGGAACACCGGCGTGATGAGGATCGTCGCCGAGCAAGGCCGGCCCAAGCGTCGCTGACCCACTGGATCAGGGCAGGAGCAACCAGACGCAGACGTCGGTGCCCAGAAGCCCGTCGGGCCGCGTGTCCTCGCTGGAGACCAGCACGTCGCCCGCTTCGGGCAGGGCCACCGGTTCCTGGCCGAGGTTGGCGATCACCCGAACGGCGCCTCCTGTCTGCGTCGTCACGTCGAAGGCCAGCACGTCGGGCCCCAGGTCGACCCAGCTCAGGGCGCCACGTCCGAGTCGGTGCTCGCGTCGTAGCGCCAGCAGGCTGCGGTAGAGCTCCAGCGTGGAGCCCGGGACGCCGCGCTGCCGGTCGACCGCGAGCGCGCCGTACACCTCGGGCTGCGGGAGCCACGCCTGGTCACCCGGACCGAAGCCGTACGACGGGGCGTCGGCCTCCCACGGGATCGGCACCCGGCACCCGTCGCGCCCGCGAGAGGTGTGGCCCGACTTCTCCCAGGTGGGGTCCTGGCGGACCTCGTCGGGCAGCTCGGTCGCCTCCGGGAGCCCGAGCTCCTCACCCTGGTAGAGGTACGACGAGCCAGGCAGTGCCAGCATGACCGCGGTCGCCGCCCGCGCGCGGCGCAGGCCGACCTCCGCGTCGGGCTGCGGGTCACCGGCGCCGACCCCGCCCACCTGGATCGGCCCCGGCACCGGGTCGAAGCCGAGCCTGGAGGCGTGCCGGACGACGTCGTGGTTGGAGAGCACCCAGGTCTGCGGGGCGCCCACCTCTGCGACGGCGGCAAGGGAGTCGATGATGTTCTGCTTCAGCTCGCCGGCGAGCCAGGAGCTCATCAGGAAGCCGAAGTTGAAGGCCTGGTGCAGCTCGTCGGGACGGACGTAGCGCGCCATCGCCTCCGCGGGGCGCACCCACGCCTCGGCGCACAGGATCCTGTCGGCGTCCTCGCCCTCGATGGCGTAGGACTCGGTCACCTTGCGCCAGCGACGATAGATGTCGTGCACACCGGGCTGGTCCCACATCGGCAGCTCGGAGGTGCGCTCGACGGCCATCTCGTGCACCACCTCGGTGTCGGGCAGCCCCTCGACCTTGACCAGCGCGTGCGCCACGTCGATCCGGAAGCCGTCGACGCCGCGGTCGAGCCAGAACCGCAGCACCGACTCCATCTCCTCGGCGACCTCGGGGTTGGTCCACTCGAAGTCCGGCTGCGTGGTGTCGAAGAGGTGGAGGTACCACTGGCCCGGCGACCCGTCCGCCTCAGTGACGCGGGTCCACGCGGGTCCGCCGAAGTTGCTCTTCCAGTTGTTCGGGGGCTCGTCCCCACCGACGCCGAGTCCGTCGCGGAAGACGTAGCGCGAGCGTTCCGGGCTCCCCGGCGCGGCCGCCAGCGCGGCCTGGAACCACGCGTGCTCGCTGGAGGAGTGGTTCGGGACGATGTCGACCATCACCCGCAGGTCGAGCTCGTGAGCGCGGGCGACGAGCGCGTCGAAGTCGTCCAGCGAGCCGAAGAGTGGATCCACGTCGCGGTAGTCCGCCACGTCGTAGCCGGCGTCGTTCTGCGGCGAGACGTAGAACGGGGAGAGCCAGACCGCGTCGACGCCGAGCTCGGCCAGGTGCGGCAGTCGCGCCGTGATGCCCGGCAGGTCGCCGATGCCGTCGCCGTCGCTGTCCGCCCAGGACCGCGGGTAGATCTGGTAGATGACGGCATCGCGCCACCACTGCTGCTGGTTCATGGAGCCCACTTCTGCGTCAGGGTCGAGAGCACGGTCAGGTTACGGGTGGTGGCCAGCCCCAGGTGACGCTCCACCTCCGCGTTGCCGGTGCTCGCCTCGTGATAAGGCGTGCCCCGGAGCATCAGGTGCACCGCGCGCTCCCCGACACGCACCTCCTCGCCGTCCCTCGTCCGGGCCTCGACCGCGGCGGACCCTTCGACCGAGGGCGCGGCACGGAGCAAGGTCACGTAGTGCGCGGACAGCTCCCGACCCTGCGCCAGCAGACGCGCTTCGGCGTACACCTGCGCGAGCTCGGCAGGGGTGAGCAGCACGACCGGCACCTCGAAGCCGCGGTCGGCCAGCATCGCCTGCTCGAGTGCGGCGACCACCTTCACCCGTGACCGCAGCGGAGTGCCGACGCGCACGTTGCCGGTCTGGATGTGCGTCTCCACGTCGGTGAAGCCTGCGGCCGTCAGCGCCTCGCGCAGCTCGGCCATCGGGTAGCGCCGCTTGCCCACGTTGACCGCGCGCAGGAACGCGACGTACGTCGGCATCCCGCCCTCAGCTGTTGGAGTAGATCGCAGGGCCGCCGTCGGGTCCGTCCGAGTCGGGTCCCCGACCCGCCCAGGTCCAGGCGTACGCCGGGTCCTCGACCGCGCGGCCGGCCTCGCCCAGCTCGAGCGGGCGGAAGGTGTCCACCATGACGGCGAGCTCGTCGAAGTACTCCACGCCGATGGACGCCTCGATCGCGCTCGGCTGCGGACCGTGCGCATGCCCCCCGGGGTGCAGCGAGATCGACCCGATGTTGATCCCGGAGCCCTTCCTGGCCTCGTAGTCGCCGCCGACGTAGAACATCACCTCGTCGGAGTCGACGTTGGAGTGGTAGTACGGCACCGGGATCGACTGCTCGTGGTAGTCGACCTTGCGGGGGCAGAAGTTGCAGATCACGAAGTTGTGACCCTCGAAGACCTGGTGCACGGGCGGCGGCTGGTGGACCTTGCCGGTGATCGGCATGAAGTCCTCGACATTGAACGTGTAGGGGTAGAGGCAGCCGTCCCACCCCACGACGTCGAGCGGGTGGGTGGCGTAGGTGAGCCGGGACCCGACGAGCCCGGACGGCCCGTTGCCACGGTGCTTGACCAGGACCTCCACGTCGGTGCCGGTCTCCACGAGTGGCTCGGTGGGCCCGAAGAGGTCGCGCTCGCAGTACGGCGCGTGCTCGAGGAACTGGCCGAACCGGGACAGGTAGCGCTTCGGTGGAGCGATGTGGCTGTTGGCCTCGATCGCGTAGAGGCGGCTCTGCTCCGCAGGCAGCCACCGGTGCGTGGTCGCCCGCGGGATCACCACGTAGTCGCCGGTGCGGTAGGACAGGACCCCGAAGACGGTCTCGACGGTCCCCGAACCGGACTCGACGTACACGCACTCGTCGCCCACCGCGTTGCGGTAGTAGGGCGAGGGCGCGTCGCTCACGACGTAGCTGATCCGCACGTCGCCGTTGCCCATCACCAGCCGACGCCCGGTCACCGCGTCGCCCCCCGCGGGCAGGTCGTGCAGCTTGAGGTGCCTCGGCTTCAACGGGTGGTTCGCCGTGGTCGCCAGGTCAGGGAGCTCCCAGGTCTGGCTGTCGACGATCGCCGACGGGACGCCCTCGTGGTAGAGCAGCGAGGAGTCCGAGGAGAACCCCTCCTCCCCCATCAGCTCCTCGTAGCGCAGGCTCCCCTGCTCGTCACGGAACGCGGTGTGCCGGGTGCGCGGGACGACACCCACGGATCGGTAGTAAGCCACCCCGCCACCCTCTCGCCTCATCCTCTAGCGTGGCAACCGTGACGCACCCCGCAACGCTGCCGGACTACCTGCACGCCTTCGTCGACGACGCCGCGATCTTCCCGCCGGCGCGGACCGAGCTGGAACAGGCCGTGGCTGAGCACCGGACTCATCTGGCGAGCGAGTACGGCGCCCTGGTCGGCGGCTTCGTGGTGAGCGACGTCAAGGTGGCCGACCTGGCCAACCTGACCGCCGGCGGAGAACCGCTCGAGGTGAACCTCGTGGTCACCGGCGGTGCCGGGGCGATCGAGCCTGCGGTGACCTGGGTGGGACGGTCTGAGGGCCTGCGGCTGCGGGCCGTGGAGTTCGCGCTGCGCGACGAGGAGGATCTCGCCCACAACGCCCGGCGGCTGGTCCAGGTGGTCGACGCCCTGGGTGACACGCTCGACGACGTCCCGGTCCATGCGGAGCCGCCCATCCCGCGCGGCACCCCGACCCACGGCTGGCTCGCCGCGCTCGACGAGCTCGCCGCGCGGGAGATCTCCTGCAAGTTCCGCACCGGTGGCCTCACGGCGGACCTCTTCCCGACCGCCACGGACCTGGCCACCTGCATCGAGTCCGCCCTCGACCGGGAGCTGCCGTTCAAGTGCACCGCAGGCCTGCACAACGCGGTGCGGCACCGCGACGAGGAGACCGGCTTCGAGCACCACGGGTTCCTCAACGTGCTGCTGGCCACGCGCACCTCTCTCGACGGTGGCGGGCCTGCCGAGGTGGCGCAGGTGCTCGAGGAGTCCGACGGCGCGGTCCTGGCCGAACGCGTTGCGGCCGATCCAGACGCCGCGGCCCGTACTAGGAAGTGGTTCACCTCGTTCGGCTCCTGCAGTGTCCTGGAGGCCCACGAGGACCTCGTGGAGCTCGGACTGGTCGGAGGAGCGGCATGACCTGGGTGAGCGGTGCAGCGGGGTCGGCGTACGACCTGGACAACCTGCCCTACGGCGTCTTCTCGACTCCCGGCACGTCACCGCGCGTGGGCGTGCGGATCGGCGACTTCGTGCTCGAGGCCGCGGCCACGGCGGCGCTGGGCGGTGACGCCGGGGACGGCCCGCACTTCGCCGGCCCGTGGGCCGAGCCCGGGCTGGACACTTTCCTGGCGATGGGTCGTCCGGCCTGGGACGTGGCGCGTGACTGGCTCGTCGAGGTGCTGGGCCAGGAGGTGCACCGCCCCCGCGTCGAGCCGCTGCTGGTGCCGCTGAGCGAGGTGACGATGCACGCGCCGTTCGCGGTGGCCGACTACGTCGACTTCTACTGCTCCGAGCAGCACGCGACCAACGTCGGCAAGATGTTCCGTCCCGACGGGAACGCGCTGCTGCCGAACTGGAAGCACCTCCCCGTCGGCTATCACGGTCGCGCCGGCACGGTGGTGATCTCCGGCACCGACGTACGACGCCCCTCAGGACAGCGCAAGCCGCCGGACGCCGACGCCCCCGTCTACGGCCCGAGCCGCCGGCTCGACATCGAGGCCGAGCTCGGCTTCGTCGTCGGCACCGGCACCCGACTGGGCGACCAGGTCCCGACAGTCGCGTTCGCCGACCACGTCTTCGGGGTCACCCCGCTCAACGACTGGTCCGCCCGCGACATCCAGGCATGGGAGTACGTCCCCCTCGGACCCTTCCTCGGCAAGTCGTTCGCCACCTCGATCAGCCCGTGGATCACCCCGCTCGCCGCCCTGGAGACGGCCCGTGTCGAGCTCCCCGGGCAGGACCCGGAGCCGCTCGACTACCTCGCGGTCGACGGGCCCGCGGGCTACGACATCACCTTCGAGGTCGAGCTCAACGGCGAGGTGGTCAGCCGCCCGCCGTACGCCTCGATGTACTGGTCACCTGCGCAGATGCTGGCGCACATGACGGTCAACGGGGCGTCGCTGCGCACCGGGGACCTCTACGCCAGCGGCACGATCAGCGGCGACGAGCGCGAGCAACGTGGTTCGTTCCTGGAGCTCAGCTGGGGCGGCAAGGAGCCCTTCGGGAAGGACGGTCGCACCTTCCTCGAGGACGGTGACGTGGTGACTCTGCGCGCCACCGCCCCGGGTGCCCTCGGCGGGCGGATCGCCCTCGGCGAGGTGACCGGCACCATCGCCCCCTAGGTCAGGCGACCTTCACCGTGATGGTCGCGACGCCCACCAGCAGGCCGGGCTTGACCGCGTCGGTGTTGAAGGTCGAGTTCAGCAGCGGCGCCGCGTCCGGTGAGATCTTGACCTGGGTGCCGGTCAGGATCGCCAGGTCGCCCTTGGTCTTCAGCGGCTCGAGCGTGCGGCCGTCGAGCTGGAAGAGGTAGGCGTTGGTCGCAGCGAGCTTGCCGTTGACCAGCACGTCGCCGTAGACGCGCGAGACGTTGGGGTCGACGTTGAAGTTGCGCAGCGCGACCTTGGTGCCACCGGCGCTCAGCGAGAAGCCGGAGGTGTCGTGCTGGACCTGGCCGACGACGTACGGCGAGACCTCGCCGGGGGTGAACACCGAGACGTTGCCGCCGGTGATCGGGAACACCAGCGACCCGTCGGTGAGCTTGGCCTTGCCGACGACGCCGGGCTTCAGCTTCAGCTGTCCCAGCGCGGCGACGAAGCCCTCGTCGAGCTTGATCGCGGTGTTCTTGCCGCCCAGCGACTCCACCACGGCCACGGCCTCCGGCGGCCCGTCGTCGCCGCCGATGCTGCAGCCGGCGAGGGGAAGGGCCAGCAGCCCGGCGACCGCCAGGGTGGCCAGGGACTTGGGTGAGCGGCGCATGGGAGATTCCTTCGGTCGGATCGGACCAATCGGGATCTCCCGGCCGGCACCAGTCCTTCGTCACCCACCGCCGCCCGGATGGGGAGCGACTGCCCTCGGTGGCCCAGATCACACGCGAGGAGCTCCTCCATCAGCTGACCGGCTCAGCTCCAGAACTCGTTGTCACCGTCCTCGTCCTCGGTGAAGTCGTCGAGGTCGACCACCTTGTTGTCCAGGATCTGGAAGACCAGGGCATGACGTACGTCCAACGACCGGCCGTTACGGGTTCCCGTCTGGTGGTACTCCGCGATCGCCTGGTCGCCGCGGACGAACACGTGCTCGAGGTCGACGCGGAACGTGCCCTCGCTGAGCTCGGCGAGCTTGCCGTAGAACTCGAAGATCGCGTCGCGACCCTTGTAGTCGCCCGAGATCAGGCTGTCGCCGGGCGCGTGCTGCTCGGCGTCGGGGGTGATGATCTCGCTCAGGGTGGCCATGTCGCCCTCACCGAAGGCGGCGAAGCCGCGCCGGACCAGAGTGACGTTCGGGTGTTCGCTCATGAGCCTTGCTCCAACCGTTGCCGACGCGCGGGACAAGGACCACGGCGTGCGCGTCGGGTCACCGCAGCCGGTGCGTCTCGAACGCTGGAGGAAGACCCGGGGAGGACGCCCGTCCGGGGCGCACGACCTCAGTGTGCGCACGCCCCGCGCCGAGCGTCCAGAGGGCAAAGACGGAGATACCTCGCGGGTCTGCGACCCTGGCGCTCAGAGGTTGCCGCGGGCGTCCTGCTCGCGCTCGATCGCCTCGAACAGCGCCTTGAAGTTGCCCTTGCCGAAGCCCAGCGAGCCGTGCCGCTCGATGAACTCGTAGAACACCGTCGGCCGGTCGCCCATCGGCTTGGTGAAGATCTGGAGCAGGTAGCCGTCCTCGTCACGGTCCACGAGGATCTTGCGCTTCTTCAGCTCCTCGATCGGCACCCGCACCTCGCCGATCCGCTTCCGGAGCTCGGGGTCGTCGTAGTAGGAGTCGGGGGTGTCGAGGAACTGGATCCCGTTGTCGCGCAGGATGTCGACCGAGCGCAGGATGTCGTTGGTCGCCAACGCGATGTGCTGGCAGCCGGCACCGTCGTAGAACTCGAGGTACTCGTCGATCTGCGACTTCTTCTTCGCGATCGCCGGCTCGTTGAGCGGGAACTTCACCCGGTGGTTGCCGCTCGCGACGACCTTGCTCATCAGCGCGGAGTAGTCGGTGGCGATGTCGTCGCCGATGAACTCGGCCATGTTGGTGAAGCCCATGACCTTGTTGTAGAAGGTCACCCACTCGTCCATCCGGCCGAGCTCGACGTTGCCGACGCAGTGGTCGATCGCCTGGAACAGCCGCTTGGGGTGGCCCTCGCGGCGCGCCACCTGCGTGGAGCGTGCCACGAAGCCCGGCAGGTAGGGCCCGGAGTAGCTGCTGCGATCGATCAGGGTGTGCCGCGTCTCGCCGTACGTCGCGATGGCAGCCATCCGGACGGTGCCGTGCTCGTCGGACTCGTCGTAGGGCTCGACCAGGACGGTCGCCCCCATGGCGCGGGCGTGCTCGATGCACTTGTCGACGTCGGGCACCTCGAGGGCGAGGTCGACGACGCCGTCACCGTGCTGGCGGTGGTGTTCGAGGACCGGGCTGTCGGGGGTGACTCCCCCGGTGAAGACGAACCGGGCGCTGCCAGAGCGCAGCACGTAGGACTTCGCGTCCCGGGTGCCGGTCTCGGGTCCCCGGTAGGCCTCGAGCTCCATGCCCAGGGCGAGCTGGTAGAAGTTCGCGGTCTGGGTGGCGTTGCCGACCACGAAGCCGACGGAGTCCATCGCGGTCACCGGGAACGGGTCGCGGGTCTCGTCGTACTCCACGAGACCCACCAGCTGCTTGAGCTGCTCGAGGGTCAGGTCGGCGCGGATCTCTTCAGGCGTCAGGGAACTCATGGGCCCAAGGATCGCGGGAACTGACAATGTGCGCAACACTGTGACTCTGCACTGGTCAGATTGCACAGGAAGAGGCCTCCCAATGGACGATCTTGATGCCACATTGATCCGTTTGCTCGCCGACGAGCCGCGCGTGGGCGTGCTCGAGGCATCCCGCAGGATCGGGGTCGCTCGCGGAACCGTGCAGGCACGGCTCGCCAAGCTCACCGAGACCGGCGTGATCACCGGGTGGGGGCCCGACCTTGCTCCCGAGGCGCTCGGCTACCCGGTGACGGCGTTCCTCACCCTGGAGATCCGACAGGGCTCCGGCCACGAGTCGGTCGCCGAGCACCTCGCGGCGATCCCCGAGGTCCTGGAGGCCTTCACGATCACCGGAGCCGGCGACATGTGGTGCCGCGTCGTGGCCCGGTCCAACAACGACCTGCAGCGGGTCATCGACGCGGTGCTCTCCGACGTCGGCATCGTGCGTTCCTCCACGGTGATCGCGCTCGCCACCCAGGTCCCCTACCGGGTGCTGCCACTGCTCGATGCCTAGACCACCTCGAACGACCCTTTTGGCTACCGGGAACCTTTGGCCCGCCCCGGTGCGACAGTGAGGATATGGGGACACCTCGGGTCTCGGACCAGCCGGCGAGTGAGCGTCACGACGCCGAGCTGATCTTGGACATCGCGACGGAGGACTCCGGCGCACTGAAGGAGCTCTACGACCGGCACGCCCCCTGGCTGTTCGCGCGGCTGATGCGGCGGTGCAACGACCGTGAGGTCGTTCTCGACGTCGTCCAAGACACCTTCGTCGCGGTCTGGAAGGACGCGCGCAAGTGGCGGGGCGAGGGAGAGGTGGCCGGCTGGCTCTGGGGGATCGCGTTCCGGCGCATGGTCTCCCGGCTCCGGTCCCGCAAGGACGCGCTGCTGATGCCCGACTGGGACGCCGCTGCTCTCGGGGTCGCCCCGGCGGTCGAGGACCAGGTCCTGCTGGGGGTGGAGTACGGCGATCTTGCCGGCGCCCTGCGTGCCCTGTCCCCCGACTTCCGGGCCGTCGTCCAAGCGGTCGTCCTCGACGGTCTGACCACCAAGGAGGCGGGCCGGTTGCTGGGCGTCCGTGAGAACACCGTGAAGACACGGCTGCACCGGGCCAAGGCACAGCTGCGCACGTCCCTGACCGAGACCACGACGACGGAGGCATGGCGATGAGCACCGGCACCTGGCACGCAGACCCGGACCTGCTGACGGCCTACGTGGCGGGCACGCTGAACGCCCTCGAGGGAGCTTCGGTGGAGCAGCACCTCGCGGCCTGCGCGCAGTGCCGCGGCGAGATCCGCGGTGTGGTCGACCTCGCGGCCCTGGACCGCACCTGGCGCGAGGTGCGTGAGCTCGTGCAGCGACCGTCACAGCCCTGGCTGGTGTCCACGGCGCGCCGCCTCGGACTGCCGGAGCCCGTCTCGGTCCTGCTCGCCGCGACGACGTCGTTGCGCACCGCCTGGCTGACCAGCGGGTTGGTCGCCCTCGCCTTCGCGCTCGGAGCCGCCCAGCTGTCCTCCGAGGGACTGCTCTGGCCGTTCCTGCTCGTCGCCCCGCTGGTGCCGACCCTCGGAGTCGCAGCCGCTTACGGTCCGGCAACCGACCCGTTCGAGTCGCTGATCGTCACCGCGCCCTACGGACGCACCCGGCTGATCCTGGTGCGCACCAGCGCCGTGCTCGTCGTGTGTCTTCCCGCCGCGGTGCTCGCCGGGCTGATGCTTCCTGCGCCCGCCTGGATCGCCGCGGCCTGGCTGGGGCCGGCGCTGGCGCTGGTCCCCACCCTGCTCGCCCTGGCCAGTCTGATCGGTCCACGTCTGGCCGCCGCCGTGATCGCCGTGGGCTGGAGTGCCGTCGTCGTCGGGTCGGTTCGGCCCTACGGGGCCCTCTGGGCGGTCGAGGCTCCCCGACAGCTCAGCTACCTCGCACTCGCCGCCGTGGCGGTGGCCCTCCTGACCGTGCGTGCCCGGGTCACCCGGGAGATCGGAGCAACACTGTGAGCATCGTCGAGCTGCGCGACATCAGCCGGTCCTTCGGTCGCACCACCGCCCTGGACCGGGTCGACCTCTCCTTCGACCGCGGCGTCACCGGGCTGCTCGGGCCCAACGGCGCCGGCAAGACCACGCTTCTGCGGCTGGTCGCGACCTCCATCGCACCCGACCGGGGCGAGGTGCGCCTGCTCGGCCGTGACCCGCTCGCCGGGCCTGCCGAGGTCACGCAGATCCGGCGCGAGCTCGGCTATCTGCCCCAGGAGCTCGGGTTCCCCAGCGACATGACGACCTTCGGCTTCGTGGAGTACGTCGCGGTGCTCAAGGAGTGGAACTCCGCACCGGCCCGCGCGCGCGAGGTCCGTCGCGTCCTCGACCTCGTCGGGCTCGGAGACCTCGCGACGAAAAGGGTGCGCAAGCTCTCGGGCGGACAACGGCGACGCGTGGCTCTCGCGCAGGCCCTGCTCGGGGACCCACGCATCCTCGTGCTCGATGAGCCGACGACCGGACTCGACCCGACGCAGCGCGCGCTCCTGCGGCGCACGCTGTCGGTCATCGCGGCCGACTCGGCCGTGCTGCTCTCGACCCACCAGACCGAGGACGTCGCGGCGCTGTGCGAGCGCGTGGTCGTCATGGCCTCCGGCAGCGTTCGCTTCGACGGGGCCGTCACAGATCTGGTCTCGACCGCCGCGGGCCAGGTCTGGCTCTGCGACTCCCCCGTGCCGGAGGCGCTGGCCAGCTGGCGCACCGGCACCGGCCGTCACCGCGTCGTGGGCGGCCCTGTCCCTGCCGGCGCCGAACCCGCCGAACCCACCTTGGAGGACGCCTACCTGCTGATGCTCGGCGACCAGGCGGCAGCCGCCGCACCGCTCATCTGAACCCACCCGAGGAGATAGCCATGACCACCACGTCAGCTCCCGTCGTCCACGGTCCCGGCCTGCAGGCCATGGCCTGGATCGAAGCCCGCCGCTTCGCCCGGCACCCGTTGTTCCTCATCGGTACTGCGGCGGCGATCGGCCTGCTGCTCCTCCTTCCCCTGCTCGAGGAGGGCTCGAACAGCGGCGACCTGCTCTCCTGGCCCGTGGGTGCAGCGTTCTTCATCGGCCTCTCGAGCCTGGTCGTGGCAGCGCGGCTGACCCGATCCACGGAGTCCGCGGACGAGGCGCTGCTCGCCGTCCCGGGCTCCGAGAGCCGGCGCACCCTGGCCCTTGCCCTGGCCTGCCTGGTGCCGTTCGGCGCCGGTCTACTCACTCTCGTCGTCACCTTCGTCGCGGTGACGCTGCGCGAGCCGTACCCGCAGGAGTGGTGGTTCGGCACCGCCCCGGCGTGGGAGGTCTGGAGCATCCTGTTCGCCCTCGGACCGGTTGCCTGTCTCGGCGGCGCGCTGCTCGGGGTGCTCACGGGTCGCTGGCTCGGCTTCCCGGGAGCCTCCGCGGTCATCGTGGTCGTGCTGGTCGTGGTCGTCGGGGTGGGGCAGCTCCCGGCCGACCACTCCTACCCGTCGCTGCGTCTGTGGACGCCGTGGGCGCTGTTCCACTCCGGGACGTTCGAGGACGGCACCGCCAGGCTGTACTCCGGCAACCCGTTCTTCTACCTGCTCTACCTGCTGTGCCTCTGCGCGGCTGCAGTCATCGCAGCTGTGTGGCACGACCGCACCGCCCGCACCACGTCGCTGGTGCAGACCTTCGCCGGGGTCGTCGTGGTCGGGCTTGCCTGCCTGGCGCTGGCGATGACGACCGGGGCCGAGGAGAACCGTGTGTCAGAGCCGAACCCGGCCAAGATCACGAAGTGATGGCGGCGTGGTACGCCAGGCGCGCGGTCCCCTGGGCCGTGCTCCTGGCCGACCTCGGTCTCCTGCTCGGGATGCTCCTGGCAGTGCACCGGTGGCACGGCACCGCCGGGCTGCTGCTGCCCTTCGGGCTCGCCGTCTCGGCCGCTGCCTGCGGCTTCCTCTTCGACGAGGACGCCGCCCAGGTCACCGCAGTGACGCCGCGGGGTGGCCGATGGGCGGGCTCGGTCCGGGTGACCATGGCCTTGCTCCCGCTCGCCGGGTGGGTAGCGGCGGTCGCGTCACTGCCCGGGGCCCTTCGCGTCGACGTGGCCGGTTGGGCCCTGGCCGGGAGCGCCGCAGGTCTGCTGGCGCTGGGCATCTCCGGCCTCAGCGCCCGTCTCGGGGTCCCACGACCCGGGGGCCAGGTCGCCTCGGCGGTCGTCCTGCTGGTGACCCTGCCCCTGGTCGTGGGACCGATGCTCCGTTGGGAGCCCGTCTTCCCAAGTGGCGCGTTCCCCGCCTGGGTGACCGCGCTGTGGTCCGGCATCGGGGCCATCGGTGTCGCGCTGCTCGTCTCCGTCCTGTCCACAGCGCCCCGAGGAAACCTCATCCGGAGCAGCATCTCTTGACCTCAGGAGCTCTGCTTCGTCGCCCACTCACGCAGGGTGTCGATGCGCCGAGCCAGCTGGTCGGCGCTCGCAGCCGCGGCGGCGGGACCGCCGCACTGCTTGCGCAGCGCCGCGTGCGTGACTCCGTGCGGCTGACCGGTGCGGTGGTACCACGCGGCCACCAGCCCGTTCAGCTCGCGACGCATCACCGAGAGCTGCTCATGGGTGGAGACCTCGCGCGGCGCGGTCGGCTCGCCGGCGGGCGCCGTGCGCCGCGCCCGCTCGCTCTGGCGGTGCCGCAGCAGGTCCCGCACCTGGTCGGCCTCGAGCAGGCCGGGAATGCCGAGGAAGTCCATCTCCTCCTCCGAGCCGACGTGCACCTCCCCCGCGTGACCGAACTCCGCCCCGTCGTACAGGACCCGGTCGAAGGTGGCCTGGGAGCCCAGTGCCTCCCACGGCAGCAGCGCCTCCTCGCTCGAGGCGCCCTCCCCCTGCTGGGCCTGAGCCATCAGCGCGTCCTCGGCGGCGAAGATGTCGCCCTCGTCGCTGATCTTGCGGCCCAGCACGTGGTCGCGCTCGAGCTCCATCTGTGAGGCGTGGCTGAGCAGCATCGGCACCGACGGCACGAAGATGGACGCCGTCTCGCCGCGCTTGCGGGCCCGCACGAAGCGACCGACCGCCTGGGCGAAGAACAACGGCGTGGAGGTGGTGGTGGCGTAGACGCCGACCGCCAGACGGGGTACGTCGACCCCCTCGGAGACCATCCGCACCGCCACCATCCATCGCGAGCCGTCCTCGGTGAAAGCCGCGATCTTCTTCGAGGCCGCCTTCTCGTCGGAGAGCACCACTGTCGGCTTCTCCCCCGAGATCCGACCGAGCACCTGCGCGTAGGCCCGCGCCGAGTCCTGGTCGGTGGCGATCACCAGCCCACCCGCGTCGGGCACGTGCCGGCGGACCTCGGAGAGCCGTCGGTCTGCAGCCTCGAGGACCGAGGGGATCCAGGAACCCTTGGGGTCAAGAGCGGTGCGCAGCGCCTGTGCCGTCAGGTCCTTGGTCAGCGGCTCGCCCAGGCGCGCTGCCACCTCGTCGCCGGCGCGGGTGCGCCACTGCATGGTGCCGCTGTAGGCCATGAACAGCACCGGGCGCACCACGTGGTCCGCGAGCGCGTGACCGTAGCCGTAGGTGAAGTCCGCGACCGAGCGCGGCACCCCGTCGGTGTCGGGCGCGTAGGTGACGAACGGGATCGGGTTGATGTCGGAGCGGAAGGGCGTACCGGTGAGCGCCAGTCGCCGGCGGGCGGGCTCGAACGCCTCTCGCACGGCCTCGCCCCACGACAACGCGTCTCCGGCGTGGTGCACCTCGTCGAGGATCACCAGAGTGTTGAACCGTTCGGTGCGGATCCGGTGCGCCAGCGGGTTCGCCGCGACACCGGCATAGGTCAGCGCGATGCCGACGAAGTCACTGCTGGTCCGCCCCTTGCGTCCGGAGTACGCCGGGTCCAGCGGGATGCCGACCTTGGCGGCCGCTTCGGCCCACTGCGTCTTCAGGTGCTCGGTCGGAGCGACCACGGTGATGCGCTCGACCACCCGACGCGCCAAGAGCTCGGCGGCCACCGTCAGCGCGAACGTCGTCTTGCCGGCACCGGGCGTGGCGACCGCGAGGAAGTCGCGCGGACCGCGCTCGAAGTACGCCGTCAGTGCAGCCGTCTGCCAGGCCCGCAGGCTGGTTGCGGTGCCCCAGGCGGCACGGTCGGGATAAGCGGGTGGAAGGTCGAGCTGGACTTGGGTCGGCGGGTGTCCCTCAGTCACTGTTCCTCGGCGTCACAGGCGCCACTTCTCGAAGGCGGAGTCCATCCGGCGTACCTGGCCGATAGTCAGCTGGTTCATGCAGGAGTCCAGGGAGTAGTCCATGAAGTTGCGCACCGGGTCCAGGCCCGGGTCATCGGCGCACGAGTCACGCGTCGTCTCGCAGTAGTAGCTGGGCTCCGCCTCGGCCGGGGTGTCGGCCACCAGGTCGCCGTTCTCGCCGCAACCACCCTGGAAGGTGTGGAACAGCCCGAGCCAGTGGCCGGTCTCGTGCACCACGGTGTCGCCCCGGTTGTAACCCTTGGCCCGGCCGCCCGGCAGCGCGGCCATGTTCACCGAGACACCGTCCATGTACGGCTTCTGCGAGTACTGCCACGGGAACCGCGACCAGCCGAGGACCGGGTAACCCCGGGGACCCCCACCGTTGATGTACAGGTTGAGGGTGCTGGCATTTCCGCGGTGGAGCTTGCGCTTCATCCGTCGGTCACGCGGACCGTTCAGGAAGGCGTGGTGCCACCCGTCGCGCTTGGTGTAGTCGATCTTCTTGAGGTCGAAGCGGTAGCGGGTGGGCGCACTCTGCGCGCTCTGCCTGCCGACCATGGCGTCGTTCAGGATCGCGATCAGCCTGCGGACGCGTTTGGGACCGGCGGGCACCCGCTCACCCCGGTGGCGTCCCTTGATGACGTGGACGTAGACGGGGATGCGCACCGTGTCGGGCAGTCGGGGCTCGACCTCGCGCGCGACGAAGCCGCGCCGGGTCTCCTTGGTAGGCAGCGCGTCGAGGTCGCGTTGGGTCACCTTGCTGGTGTCGAGGTGCTGGCGCCAGTAGGGGGTCCGCTCCTGCTTGCGTCGCGCGTTGGCAGGCACCTCGTCCACGCACGGCGCGATCGCCGAGGGTGCTGCCGGGCCGATCGGGGCGGCGTAGGCAGGTCTACCGGTGACCATGGGCACGCCTGCGACCGCGAGGGCCACGGTGAACATGACCCCGCGTCGGAAGTAGGTCATCCTTTGTCCCCCTCGCGCATGGTCTCCCAGATCTCCTTGCACTCGGGGCACACGGGAAACCGCTGCGGATCCCGGCTCGGGACCCAGACCTTCCCACACAGGGCCACCACCGGTGTCCCGTTGACCATCGCCTCGGTGAGCTTGTCCTTGGGCACGTAGTGGGAGAAGCGCTCGTGGTCACCGTTGTCCGTCGGGAGCGTGCGCTCGTCGACGCGCGTGTCCTCCAGGACATCGGTACCGAATCCCGGTGTCTGTGGCCTAGTCACCGATGCATCCTAACGTCCGGACGACCCCCACCCCGACATTCACCGATGCCGGGCGCCGATCGGGCATGACGAAGCCCCAGGCCAGAGGGGAGGGAGACGTCGCGGAGGGAGGGCCGCGGGTCCGTGGCCTGGGGCTTCGTCCGTCAGGGGTGGATCAGGCGGCAGATCAGGCGGCCAGGACCGCGCGGATCCGGTCGGCGAAGGAGGGCCCGGCGGGCGCTGCGTCCGTCACGACACGCCGGGTTCCGATCGGCCCCTCGAGTCCGGTGCGGGCGCGCTCCTCGACCCGGTGACCCGTCTCGACGGCAGCGCCACCGACGCCGCTGGACAGCCCGGCAGCGGCGGCCAGTCGGCCCCACTCCCACGCCTGCGAACGACCCATGGCCCGATCCATCTCGGGACTCGACGGGTTCGCGGTGTAGTGGTCGAGCACCATGCGCAGTCCGCGCAGCTGCTCGGCCGTCGTGCGCCAGGCCGTGACGACCGCGGACTCGAGGTCCACCGGCTCCTCGGCCAGCGCTCGCTCGACGTTTCCGGACAGTCTGGCGCTCCACTTCAGCACCAGCGCGCCGATCAGGTCGAGCTCGTCCTTGAAGTTCTCGGCGACGCCCACGACGTCCATGGGCAGTACGCCGTCTGCACGGGTGTTGGCGGTATCCACGACGTCGCGAAGGATCTCCCCGCGGTTGTGGAAGGTCTTCCAGCTCATTGCTCTGCACCTTTCTTGAAGGTTCACATACCCGAGGTACGTACTTAGAGTATGTCGCGATTGAGACGTTCTCCAAGCCAGGGGGCCGTGACGTCACCCACAGCCCCCGGAGGTTTGAGGAACCCCCGAACCGCGCCCACTGCCTAGACTGCGGGGATGACCCGCCAGCGTGCCGCGAAGCTCGTGTCCGGCCTCGAAAAGGCCTCCGGCACCTCCCGACGGGCCCAGTTCTCGGCGTCCACCAAGAAGGCGCTGGTGGAGGTCGCGGAGGCCCAGTTCAGCGAGCACGGGTACGGCGGCACCAGCCTCGACGCCGTCGTCGCGGGCGCCCAGGTGACCAAGGGCGCGCTCTACCACCACTTCAGTGGCAAGCAGGGTCTCTTCGAAGCGGTCTTCGCCAAGGTCGAGGACGACGCAGCCCAGAGCATCCGGGCGGCGCTTCGCGACTCCAAGGATCCCTGGGAGAAGGCACTGGCCGGGCTGCGCGCATTTCTCAGCGTCGTCCAGGAGCCGGCCTACCAGCGCGTCGTGATCCAGGACGGCCCGGCGATCCTCGGCTACGAACGTTTCCGCGAGCAGGAGGAGCGCTCCAGCTACGGCATCGTCCAGGACATCGTGGGCTCGGTCCTCGAGGCTTCGACGTACGCCCTGGACGAGCCGATGAAGCAGACCTTCAGCCGGATCTTCTTCGGGGCGCTCTCCGCGGCCGGTGAGAGCGTCTCGTCTGCCGCCGACCCCCGACAGGCGGTCGCCAGGATCGAGGCAGCGATCGCCTTCATCCTCGAGGGGCTCAGGTCACTGGCCGACCAGGGCGCGACCCTGACCGACCCGGTCCTCGAGGATCATCGACCGAAGGACACCTGACCGCCGGCCTTGTTGTTCGGCACCAGCTCGATCCACACGCGCCCCGCCGGCACCGTGACCGGACCGGTCGAGGTGGTGAGCGCCAGCGCCGACTGTCGCGCCTTCTTGCTCCACGTGGCCCGGACCAGCTTGCCGCCGTGGAAGAGGAACGCCTGGCCCTTGCCCGTGTAGAGCGTCTCCGGGACGGGATTCCCGGCCGGGTCGAGGTAGCCGGCGTCACCCTGCCGGACGCGCAGCACCAGGACCGTGTCCGGGTTGAACTCCTGGTCCGGCTCCGCATTGCTGTTCTGGCGGCGGTAGCCGCCCCCCTGGTAGCGCCACGAGGTGGTGTGCGACTTGCTGAAGACCGCGTCGATCGTGCGCGCCGCCTGGCCACCTGTGAACTCGGACTCACTCCCCCACGGCAGGTAGCTCGCCGGGACGCGAGCCTCCTTCCGGGCGGCCTTGGCCAGCTTGGGCAGGTTGACCATCAGGTTGTACGGCGAACGTCGACTGCTGTCCCTGAAGTAGCCCGGGCCACCCTCTTCGTAGAAGGGGATGTCGGCACTGCGCAGCCGGCGCAGCGTCGGCGGCGCGGCCCCGCTGCCCACCAGCACGCCGAAGGCCGGCATCACGATCGCGATGTCCGAGGCGCGCATCGAGCGGACGGGACCCGCGACCTTGGGCAGCTGCTGGTAGAAGAACGCCGCCAGCCGGGTCGCACCACCCTCGACGAGCTGCTCGGTGACCAGGTCCGCCTTGTGCAGGCCGACCTGCGGTCGGCTGCTCGCGGTGTTGTCGATCTTGGCCACCAGCACCGGGTGGTCCGGGGTCACGCCGTCCACCGGCTCACCGGTCAGTGGCCACAGGGCCGCCAGCCTGGTGCCACCCTCTACCGGCTGGGAGTCGGGCTTGGCGTCGGGCTTGTCGTCCCCCCCACAACCGGCGAGCCCCAGGCTCAGCGCGGCTGCCAGCAGGACAGCGAGAAGTCGGGCGGACCGTGGTCTCGATCCGCGAGGTGAGTCGGGACGTGGGCTCATGCTCGAAGCATGACAAGAGGGGCCCCGCCGATGTGGCAGGGCCCCCCGTGTTGGGCGGGTTTTGTCGATTCAGATCTTGGCTCCGCCGTCGACGTAGAGCGTCTGACCGGTGATGTAGGACGCCTCGTCGCTGCACAGGAACGCCGCTGCCGCAGCGATGTCCTCGGGGTAACCGACTCGCTTCACCGGGTTGGCGTCGGCGTTCATCTTGCGGAAGTCATCGACGTCGAGCTTGAGCCGGCGGGCCGTCTCGTCGGTCATCTCGGTGGCGATGAAGCCGGGTGCGATCGCGTTGACGTTGACGCCGAAGGGACCGAGCTCGAGGGCGAGGGTGCGCGTGAAGCCCTGCACCCCGGCCTTCGCGGCCGAGTAGTTGGCCTGTCCCTTGTTGCCGTTGGCCGAGATCGATGAGAGGTTCAGGATCTTGCCGTACTTCTGTGCGACGAAGGTCTTCTGCGCGGCCTTGCTCATCAAGAACGCGCCCTTGAGGTGGACGTTCATCACCGAGTCCCAGTCGTCCTCGCTGAGCTTGAACAGCAGGTTGTCGCGGGTGATCCCGGCGTTGTTCACCAGGACGTGAAGTCCGCCGAGCTCCTCGACCACCCGGGCCACCGCGGCCTCGACAGACGCGGCGTCGGCGACGTCGCACCCGACCCCGACGGCCTTGGCCGTCCCACCCAGGTCGGCTGCCGTGGCCTGCGCCTGAGCCTCGTCGAGGTCCAGCACCGCAACGGCAGCACCCTCCTCGGCAAAGCGCTTGGCGGTGCCCGCCCCGATCCCGCGCGCGGAACCCGTGACGATGGCTACCCGTCCGTCGTATCGACCCATGTGGCCCGTCCTCTCGTGGTGGCTGAAGTCCGCGGTCACTCTAGTGCGGCACGGATCCGTCCGGCCCAGGCGTCCCGCTCGGCGTCGTCGGCGTACTTCGTGCGCGGCCAGAAGAACCCCCGCAGCCCGTCCCCCTTCGTGCGCGGTACGACGTGGCAGTGCAGGTGCGGCACCGACTGGGAGACCGTGTTGTTCATCGCCACGAACGACCCCTCGGCGCCGAGGCCCTCGACCATCGCTCGTGCAAGGCGCTGCGCACCGGCGAGGAACGGACCGAGCAAGCGTTCAGGCAGGTCCGTCAGCGTGAGCACGTGCTCCCGCGGCACCAGAAGCACGTGGCCCTTGAAGAGCGGCCGCACGTCGAGGAACGCGGTGAACTGCTCGTCGCTCCAGACGACGGCAGCGTCCACGTCACCGGTGACGATGCCGCAGAACAGGCAGTCACCCATGCCGGCCGACCAGCACACGGGACCAGCCGCGCCACACCACGTATCCGACGACGAACGAGGCCAGCGTCGCCAGGAGCGGGTGGTCGACCTCGAGGTGGGGGTAGACCTGCCAGTGGGTCAGGTAGACGAACAGCGAGGAGCCGGCCACCGCCGAGACCACCGGCAGCACCGACCGGGGCAGGTGCACCGACGGGATCCAGACCAGCAGAACCACTCCGGCGGCGACCAGTGCCTCGCGCACCGGGTCACCGAAGAAACCCCACGACGCGACTACCGCGGCGGCGGTGGTGATCAGCCGCTGCCGGTGGTCGGCCGCTCGCGCCGCCATCCACCCCAGGCCCACGCACCACAGCACGACGGGGAGCGTGTAGCGCTCGGTCGGTCCCGCCTCCAGGCCGACGAGGCCGTAGCGCAGGGCCAGTGCCGCGACCAAGACACCGGTCGCGAAGGCGAACGGGCGCCCACGCTCGAACCGGTCCACCCACGCCGAAGGCACCACCACCGCGGCGAGGACGAGCACCCACACGACCACTTCGAGGAACCAGAACTGCCACTGCACGTCCCAGCCGTCCGAGCCGAGGAGCCCGTTGAGCATCAGCGCGGTCGAGGCGTCGTACATCCCGGTCACGAGGGCCACCCCGCCGATCCACAACCCTGCAGGCAGCGCGACGTTGCGTGCCGCTCGGAACAGGCTGCGCCGGCGCTCGGCGCGTGGTGCCGACGAGAGCTGGAACCTCGCGAGGTTGAACCCGGCGATCGCGAGCAGCACGTGGGCCCCGCCCATCACGCTGAGCAGGTTGGCGTGCGAGCCGACGATCAGCACGATCGCGAGCGCACGAAGCACCACACCGGTCTCGACCGGGACCCACCAGGCTCGTCGCTTCGGGCGGTCCGGGCGCACCAGAGCGGCGAGCTCGTGGGCCGAGAGCTGGGACCAGTGGCCGGGCAGCTCCGGGACCAGCGCTCCGAGCCGCACCGAGGCCTCGACGTAGGACAGCGAGTCACCCCTCAACGAGACGAAGCTGTCGTCCTCCGTCGCGTCCGGGCGCCCCAGCAGCCTGGCGAGGAGGTCGCGGACGTCGGCGGCGCAGACCTGGGTGGCTCCGGACTCTCCCGCGGCCGAGAAGCGGTCCCGGGCGACGGCTCGCGCGTGCTCGACGAGCGCCGCCCGGTCGGGCTTCCCGTGCGCGGTGAGCGGCAGCTGCTGCAGCACGTGCAAGTCGACGGCGTGGCCGGGAAGGCCCAGGCCCTCGATCACCTCACGAGCGCCGGCGGCCTCGCTGTGCCCGGTCACGAAGGCGTGCAGCCTGCCTTCGTGCTCCACGACGCGCATGTTCAGCAGCCGTTCGGCGCCCATGTTCTCCAGCCGGTCCAGGTCCACGCGCAGCCCGAAGACCTTGGCGAACCTGCTGCTGCGCCCCACCAGCTCATAGAGCCCGTCGTCGTTGCGACGCGCGAGGTCCCCGGTCCGCAGCTCCCGCAACGTGGGGCCAAGCGCGAGGTCCTCCCTGCCGTGGGCGTAGCCCATCATCACGTTGGCACCCGAGTAGACGAGCTCGCCCACCTCCGCGTCCCCGTCGATGCGCAACGAGCCACCGGGGATCGGGATGCCGATGCTCTGCGGGTGCCGGTCGACCAGGTGCGGGGGCAGGTAGGCCATCCGGGCGGTGGCCTCGGTCTGGCCGTACATGACCACCAGGTCGAACCCGCGCTCGCGCCCGAGATCCGCGTACCGACGTACCGTCGCGGGGTCCATGCGGCCGCCGGCCTGGGTGATGGTGCGCAGCGAGGGCAGGCGTCGCCGCGCGAAGCCCGAGGCGTCGAGCAGGGCGAACGTGTGCGGCACCCCTGCGAACGACGTCACCTCGGCGGCTGCGGCGTCGACCCAGAAGCGGTCTTCGACGACCGAGTCCTCGGTCAGCAGCACGCTTGCACCCGCGAGCAGGTGGCTGTTGAGCACTGAGAGCCCGTAGCAGTACTGGAGCGGGAGCGTGGTGGCGGCGCAGTCGCCTGGTCCGAGGTCGAGATACTCGGCGATGCTCGCGGCGTTGCTGCGCAGGTTCTCCCGGGAGAGCCGGACCAGCTTCGGCGAGCCCGTCGAGCCCGAGGTGCTGAGCAGCACCGCCAGGTCCGGGTGCAGCTCCTGTCGTGGCCCGGGCAGCTCGGCGTCGGGGCCGTACGTCGCCTCGAGCTCGTCGCGCGGGCAGTCGGGGCCGACCAGGATGACCGGGTGCCCGGCCTCGAGCGCCGCCAGGTAGGCGACCACCGTCTCCACGGTGTTGCGGCACTCCAGCAGGAGCAGGCGCCGTTCGGAGCCCAGCGCCGCCGCACGTTGCTCCACCCGGTCGGCCAGCTCGGCGTAGGTGAGCCGCTCGCCCGCGGCCAGCAGCGCGGGGGCGTCACCGTGGCGACGCAACGAGCCGAACGGACTCTGCGACGAGGTCGGCGGAGCGCTGCGGGTCTGGGTGATCGTCATCCGAAGACCCCCGCGACACCGGTCACTTCCACCCCGACGAGGTCACCGGCGACCGGCACCGCCGACGGGTCGACGCGGGCGAGCAGCATGGTCGCGTCGGGAAGCGCCAGCCGGACCGAGGCATGAGGTCCGTAGAAGGTGACCTCCTCGACACGGGCGTCGGCGCCGGGTCCGAGACGGAGCTGCTCGGGTCGCACCAGGAGCGTGACGATCGACCCGACAGGAAGCTCGGGGGTGGTGCGCAGCCGCACGGTGCCGAGGGAGCACGTGGCCCCGGCGGCGACGAGCACACCGGGCATCAGGTTGGCATCACCCACGAAGCTGCCGACCGAGACGTCGACTGGCGCGCCGTAGAGCTCGGTCGGGCGGTCGACCTGCTTGATCCGTCCGGCCTCCATCACCGCCACCCGGTCGGCCAACGACAGCGCCTCCCCCTGGTCGTGGGTGACAAGCAGCGCCGTCGACTTCGCGTGCCGCAGCACCCGGGTCACCTCGCGGCCGGCACTGATCCGCAGGGCCGCGTCGAGGGAGGAGAACGGCTCGTCGAGCAGGACGACGCGTGGACGCGGGGCCAGCGCACGAGCCAGTGCCACGCGCTGCTGCTGACCGCCCGACAGCTCGCGGGGGTAGGAGTCGGCGATCTCGTGGGGCAGCTCCGCCAGGTCGAGCATCTCCGCGAGCCGCGAGTCCGTCCGCTCCTTGCGGGGCAGGCCGAACAGGATGTTGGCGCGGACGTCCAGGTGCGGGAACAAGGCGCCTTCCTGCGGGACGTAGCCCACCTTGCGCTCCCAGGCCGGCACGGAACGGGCATGGTCCGCCACCGTGGTCGCGTCGAAGTCCACCTGGCCCTCGTCCGGTGCCAGGAAGCCGGCCAGGATCCGCAGCAGCGTGGTCTTGCCGCAGCCGGAAGGCCCGAGGACCGCCATGATCTCGCCGTCCTCGACCTCCAGGTCGAGGCCCTTCAGGACGGGCCTCGGGCCGAAGGACTTGGTCAGCCCGCAGACACTGATGTGGCTCATGTCGTGGCCCCTCCTCGCGAGTGCCGGCTCAGCAGCCAGGTGGCCGGCAGCGAGACGAGGATGAGCAGCAGGGCGTACGGCGCGGCGGCACCGTAGGCCAGCGAGGAGCTGTTCGACCAGAACTGAGTCGCCAGCGTGGCCGTGCCGATCGGGGCCATCAACAAGGTGGCGGTGAGCTCGGTGGACACGGCGAGGAACACCAGCGCAGCACCGGCACCGATGCCGTTGCGCAGCAGCGGGAGCGTGACCCGCAAGAAGACTCGGAGGGGTGCCTGGCCCAGGCTGCGCGCCACGTCCTCCAGCACCGGCTGGGCGTGCTCCAGGCTGCTGCGGATGCTGACGATCGCGCGCGGGAGGAACAAGATGGCGTAGCCCAGCAGGAGCAGCGGAAGTGTCTGGTAGAGCGGCCGCACCGTTTGGATCGAGATCGTCACCAGGGCGAGCGCCACGACGATGCCGGGGAGGGCGTGCGCGGTGAAGGTCGCGCGCTCGATCAGGTTGCCGACCCGGCCGCGGTAGCGCACCGCCAGCCAGACGACCGGCAGCGCGAGCAGGCTGGTCACGACAGCCGCAGCAAGCGCGAGACCGGCAGTGGTGAGGGTGGCCGCGAGCAGCTCGCCGACCGGGAAGGCGGTCGAGGAGCCGACCCGGAGCCAGTGCACCAGGCTGCTCACCGGGACGCCGACGGAGAGCAGCACGACGAGTGCCACCCCGAACAGCGCTGCGGGGCGGAGCGCCCCGAGTGGCACCCGCGGCACCTCGCGGGCCGCGCCCGACCCGACCCGCCACAGCGCGACGTCGCCACGAAGGGACAGCTCGGCCAGCAGCAGCACCAGGCAACCCAGCACCAGCACGCTGGCCAGGACGTTGGCCGAGGAGCTGTTGAAGGCAGAGCGGTAGTTGTCGTAGATCGCGGTGGTGAACGTGGGGAACCGCAGCATCTGCAGGGCACCGAACTCGGCGAGTGCGTGCAGCCCGACGAGCAGCCCGCCACCGAGGATCGCGGGCCGGATCCCGCGGAGCACGACGAGCCGGAACGTCGTCCAGCGACCGTGCCCGAGCGAGTGCGAGACCTCCTCCAGCGACGGATCGAGGGTGCGCATCGCCGCGACTGTCGGCAGGTAGACGAGCGGGGCGTAGGACAGCGAAACGACGAGCACCGCCCCGGCGTAGCTCTGCACCGAGTGGGTCAGCGACACCCAGCCGTAGCTGTTCACGAAGGCCGGGATGGCCAGCGGCGCGACGAAGAGCACGTGCCACACGTTGCGCCCGGGAAGGTCCGACCGCTCCACCAGCCAGGCACAGGTCACACCCAGCAGGCTGCTCAGCGCCACCGCCCCGACGAGCAGGCCGACGGTGTTGCGCAGCAGCTCGGCCACCCGGGGCCGGGCCAGCAGTGCCCAGGTCTCGGCAGGGCCGAGCGTCCAGGTGAACCAGGCGACGTACGCCAAGGGCAGCAGCACCAGCGCAGCGACCATCGCGGCCGAGATGACCAGCAGCGCCGGGGGGCGGCTGCCGGTCCTGCTCGGCCGTGGCGGGGTCGCGAGGGTGGTCAGAGGAACCCGGCTTCCTGCATCAGGTCCACGACCTCGGGCCCGTTCAGGCTCGACACGTCCACCGCGGGCGGCTGGAGGTCGGCCAGGCCCTTGACGCCGCGGCCGAGCTCGACCTCGGGGTTGAGCGTGTACTCCAGGGCATAGCTGTCGGCGATGACCTGCTGGCCCTGCTTGCTGACCAGGAAGTCCACGAACTTCTCCGCGTCGGCGGCGTCGTCGCTCGACTTCAGCACCCCGGCGCCCGAGACGCTGATGAACGCGCCCGGGTCCTGGTTGCCGAAGAAGTGCAGCTGGGAGTTGTTGCTGTTCTCCCCCGACTCCTCCTGGTCGCGGTACCAGTAGTAGTGGTAGATCACCCCGGTCGCACGCTGACCGGAGTTGACCGACTCGAGCACGACGTTGTTGCCGTCGTACACCGTGCCGTTCGCCTTGAGCCCGGCCAACCACTTCCGTGTCGCCTCGGTCCCCTGGGTGGCGAGCACCGCGCTGACGATCGCCTGGAAGTCCGCACCGGTCGGCGAGAACGAGACCTTCCCCTTCCACTCCGGCTCGGCCAGGTCGAGGATCGAGGCGGGCAGCTCGTCCTTGCTCACCATGTCGGTGTTGTAGACGAGCACGGTGGACCGAGCGGCGAAGCCGGTCCACTCGCCGTCGTCGGGACGGTACGCCGCCGGCACCTTGTCCAGCGTCGACTGGTCGAGCTCGGCGAACAGGCCCTTGTTGTCCACCAGGGTCATCGCCGGGGAGTTCTCGGTGAGGAACACGTCGGCCGGTGAGGCACCGCCCTCGGCGGCGAGCTGGTTGGCCAGCTCGAGGTCGGAGCCGTTGCGCAGCTGGACCTTGATGCCGGTCTCCTCGGTGAAGGCCTTGGCGACCTCGTCGATGAGCTCCTCGTGCTGGGCGTTGTAGACCACCAGGGAGGGTTCGTCCTCACCGCCACAGGCGGCGAGCAGGGGCAGGGCCAGGGCGACGGCCGCCACGGCAGCCGACCAGCGTCGCAGGGCGCGCATGAACACCGTCCTCGGTTAGTTTAGGTATGCCTAACCTTAGCGGATGGGAATCAGCTGAGCTGCTCCGGCTCGACGTCGGACTTGTGCCCACGGTCGGAGCCCACTGGCGACCGGGTGCCGTCCGAGGTCGCCCCACCGCCGGTGTCGGGAGCGAGCCGGATCACCACACCCTTCGACGTCGGGCAGTTGCTGCCCAAGGCGGTCGAGTCGAGCGGGATCAGTGGGTTGACCTCGGGGTAGTAGGCGGCGGCACAGCCACGCGGGGTGTCGTACTCGACGATCCGGAACGACGGCACGGACCGCTCGCTCCCGTCCTCCCACTCACTGACCAGGTCGACCAGGTCGCCGACCCGGTGGCCGGACGCCGCGATGTCGTCCTTGTGCAGGAAGACGACCCGCCGCCCCCCGGAGACACCGCGATAGCGGTCGTCGAGGCCGTAGATCGTGGTGTTGAACTGGTCATGGCTGCGCAGGCTCTGCAGCAGCAGCCGGCCCTCCGGGACGCTCAGCACGTCCATCGGGCTGGCACTGAACACCGCGCGCTTGGACGACGTCGGGAAAGTGCGCGTGTCCCGCGGCGGGTGCGGCAGCACGAACCCGCCCGGCTGCTCCACCTTCTCGTCATAGGCGGCGCACCCGGGAACGACGTGCGCGATGGCCTTGCGGATGCTCGAGTAGTCCTCGCGGTACTCCGACCACGGGACCGGGCCGTCGGTGCCCAGCGTCGCCTCGGCGACGCCGCACACGATGTCCACCTCGGACTTGAGCTCCCGGCTCGCCGGCTTCAGCGGACCCCGCGAGGAGTGCACCGCCGACATCGAGTCCTCGACGGTGACGCGCTGGTTCCCACGACCGGTGTCATCGCGCTCGCTGCGACCCAACGCCGGCAGGATCAGCGACGTGCGCCCGCAACGCACGTGCGAACGGTTCAGCTTCGTCGACACGTGGACGGTGAGCTCGGCCCGCTCCATCGCCTCCTCGGTGACGATCGTGTCCGGCGCGGCCGAGACGAAGTTGCCGCCCATCCCCATGAACACCTTGGCCTTGCCGTCGCGCAGTGCCCGGATCGCGTCCACCGTGTCGAGGCCGTGCTCCCGTGGCGGCTCGAAGCCGTACTCGTCACGGATCGCGTCGAGGAAGTGGTCGGGCACCTTCTCCCAGATCCCCATCGTGCGGTCACCCTGCACGTTGGAGTGGCCGCGCACCGGGCAGAGCCCGGCGCCGGGACGCCCGATGCTGCCCTGCAGCAACGCGACGTTGACGAACTCCTTGATGGTCGCCACGGCGTTGCGGTGCTGGGTGATGCCCATGGCCCAGCAGTGCACTGTGGCGCCGGAGGCGATGAGCATGTCCGCCGCCTGCGTGATCTGCGCCCTGGTCAGGCCGGTGGCGGCCTCGACCCGACTCCAGTCGAGGTTCTTGATCTCGCGGACCCAGTCCTCGAAGCCGGTCGTGTGACGCTCGATGAAGTCGCGGTCGAGGACGCTGCCGTCGTTGCCGGCGGCTTCCTCCGCCTCGAGGAGCAGTGCGCCGATCCCCTGCCACAGGGCCAGGTCGCCGTTGATGCGAATCGGCAGGTGCAGGTCCGAGAGCCCGGTGCCCAGACCGACCACGCCGCGGGCGTTCTGCGGGTTCTTGAAGCGCATCAGCCCGGCCTCGGGCAGCGGGTTGATCGAGAGGATCTTCGCGCCGTTCTTCTTCGCGACCTCCAGCGCGGTGAGCATCCGCGGGTGGTTGGTGCCCGGGTTCTGGCCGCTGATCACAACCAGGTCGGCCTGGTAGATGTCTTCCAGGCTCACCGACCCCTTGCCGATCCCGATGGCCTCGGCCAACGCCACCGACGTGGACTCGTGGCACATGTTGGAGCAGTCGGGCAGGTTGTTGGTGCCGAACGCCCGGGCGAAGAGCTGGTAGCTGAACGCCGCCTCGTTGGAGGTCTTGCCGGAGGTGTAGAACACCGCCTCGTCGGGGTCGTCGAGCCCGCGCAACGTCTCCCCGATCAGCGCGAAAGCCTCGCTCCAGGAGATCGGCTCGTAGTGCGAGGCGTCGCGACGCCGCACCATCGGGTGGACGAGCCGACCCTGTTGACCGAGCCAGTAGTCGGTGTGTCCCTGCAGCTCCTCGATGCTGTGCTCGGCGAAGAAGGACGGCTCACAACGATCGGTGGTGGCCTCCTCCGCGACAGCCTTGGCGCCGTTCTCGCAGAACTCGGCAGTGTGCCGGTGCGAGGGGTCCGGGTCGGGCCAGGCACAGCCCTGGCAGTCGAACCCGTTGACCTGGTTGAGCTTGAGCAGCGTACGAGCCGTGCGAACCAGGCCCATGCTGTTGATCGAGCGTTTCATCGACACCGCTACCGCGGTGACGCCGGCAGCGGCGTGCTGCGGGTCGCCGACCTCCAGCTCGTTCTCGTCGATCTCGGCCAGGGGGGACTTGCGGCGAAGGGGCATGGCTCCTGCGTACCCGCTCAGGCACGCAGCAATCAAGCCTCAGGGCAGGTCGGGCAGGACCTGCTCCCCGTAGAACTCGATCATCTCGCGGTAGTGCGGACCCATGTTCGCCACGTAGAGCTCGTCGTAGCCGGCGTCGGCGTAGGACTGGATCTGCTCGAGGTGCTGCTTGGGGTCGCTGCCAGCGACCACGGAGTCGCGCGTCATCTCCTCGGTCACCAGCTGGCTGGCCTGCTGGAAGTGCTCAGGGGTCGGCAGCACCTGAGCCATCTCCCCGGGCAGCCCGGCGTTGGGCCACAGCCGGTGGGCGTGTCCCCACCCCTCCTCGGCCGTTTCGGCGTACGCGACCTTGGCACCGGCCTGAGCCGGCTTGCCGCCGGACTGCTCCTTGAAGCGCTGCAGGAGGTCGGAGTCGGGTGCGGTGTTGATGTAGCCGTCACCGATGCGGGCGGCCAGGTCGGTGGCCTTCGGGCCGAAGCCGGAGACGTAGATCTCGGGCGGGACCTCCGGCAGGTTGTAGATCCGGGCGTGGTCGACCTTGTAGTGCCTGCCCTCGGTGGTCACCACCTCCCCGGTCCACAGCTCGCGGATCAGGGCGACCGCCTCCTCGAGCATCTCGAGCCGCACGTCGACAGAGGGCCACACGTCCCCGAGGATGTGCTCGTTGAGCGCCTCTCCCGACCCGACTCCAAGGATGAACCTGCCCTCGAGCATCTCGGCACAGGTGGCCGCGGCCTGGGCGATGATCGCGGGGTGAGTACGCACGGTCGGACAGGTGACCGCGGTCGTCACCGGGAGGTCGCAGACCTGGCTGACCGCCCCGATGACGCTCCACACGAACGGGCTGTTTCCCTGCTCGTTGTTCCACGGGTGGAAGTGGTCGCTGATCCACAGAGCCTCGAAGCCGGCGTCGGCGGCAGCCCGCGCCTGCTCGACGAGCTCGGCGGGTGAGTACTCCTCGGTGGACAGGAAGTAGCCGATGCGCATGCGCACTCTCCCCTCGGTCTGGTCGGTTGACGTCCTCAGCTGTCCTCATACCCACGACCCCTGGCGTCGAATCGGTTGACAGCACGCCTTCGGTCCCCCAGACTTCGAAAAGTACAAATCAGACTTTTCGCCCAACTACCATCAGGCCATCCATGATGCTGCGCAGCACGCTCGCCGTCGTTGTCACCTCGACGCTCCTCATCGGTGGGGCCGCTGCCGCCGAGGCGGGGAGCCGGGACCGCGACCGGGACGGCATCCCGAACCGCTGGGAGCGGGCTCACGGGATGAACCCCAAGCGTGCGGCAGACGCCCGGGCCGACTTCGACCGGGACGGGCTGAGCAACCTGCGCGAGTACCGCCTGGGAACCCAGATCCGCGACGAGGACACCGACAACGACGGTCACGACGACGGTGACGAGGTGCGCGACGGCTCGCGCACCACCGACGTCCACCGCTTCGACACCGACCGCGACGGCATCCCCGACGGGGACGAGGACAGCGACCGCGACGGCGTCGACAACGAGGACGAGGACGACGCCTCCGAAGACTGCGACCACGACGACGGCGACTCCGACAACGACGGCATCGCTGACGAGGACGAGAACGAGCTCGGTCTGCGAGTCGGCTCGTCGGACTCCGACCGCGACGGCATCGCGGACGGGGACGAGGACGACGACGAGGACGGCGTTCGCAACGGGGACGAGGACGACGACGATGAAGACGAGTGTGACGACGACGATGACGAGGACGATGACGAGGACGACGACTAGTTCGTGCCCGGCCGCCACCGCCGCTCGCGCTCACGAACTCGCAGAATCACGCACGTCACACGGCTGCTCGCAATAGCCTGCTTGGGTCCCGCCCGTCTCGAGGAGCCGAACACGCTGTGCCGAAGTCCCGGTCGTTTCTCCTGCCACGCGCCCTGAGCGCATTCGTGTTGCTGCCCGCTCTGGCGCTGGGGGGTCCCGCGGGCGAGGCAGACGCCGGAACAGTCGTGCGCCCCATCAAGCCGAACATCATCGTGGTGATGGCCGACGACATGCGCGCGGACGACCTTGAGTTCGCCCCGAACGTCCGGAACCTGATCGGCAGGACCGGTCTCACCTTCGAGAACTCCTTCTCCCCGTTCCCGTTGTGCTGCCCGGCCCGGGCGTCGTTCCTGACCGGCCAGTACGCGCACAACCACAAGGTCTACTGGCACACCGCCCCCTACGGGTACGCCGCCTTCGACGACTCCCGCACCATCGGCACTGCCCTGAAGGCCGCTGGATACAACACCGCCTTCATGGGCAAGTACCTCAACGGCTACGGCACCGACCGTTCCAGGGTCTCCGGGCTGCCGTCGTGGCGCTACGTCCCCAGAGGCTGGACGGACTGGTACGCCTCCTTCCAGGGCTCGAAGGCCTCCAGGACCCACGGGGGCACCTACAACTACTGGGACAGCCCCTACAACATCAACGGACGGGTGGTGAACAAGTTCAAGGGCAAGTACCAGACCCGGGTCGTCGGCGACTTCTCGGTGGCGCTGGCGCGCAAGTACCGCGCCTCGACCCGGCCGTTCTTCATGTACGTCTCGTACGTGGCACCGCACATGGGCGGCCCACGCGAGCCCGACGATCCCAGGAACGTGCGCGACAACAACGGCAACGTCCAGGACTTCAGGACCCCTGCCCGTCCCAAGTGGGTCAAGGGTGCGTTCAACAAGCGCATCACGCGCGGCTCCGGGATGCCCAAGAGCGGTGGCCCCTCAGAGGCCGACGTCTCGGACAAGCCGTCCGTGATGCGCAAGCAGCCCGAGCTGAACGCGGCCGAACGGCGCGCGCTGACCACGCTGACGCGGCAGCGCGCCGAGGCCGTCTATGTGATGGACAAGCAGGTCGGACGACTGGTCGCCACCCTCAAGAGCACCGGTGAGTGGGCCAACACCGTCATCATGTTCACCTCCGACAACGGGTACTTCCTCGGCGAGCACCGCCAGCGCACCGGCAAGGTCCGTGCCCACGAACCGTCACTTCGGGTCCCGTTCGTGATCACCGGCCCCGGGATGAGACAGGGCGAGAAGCGGTACGACCCGATCTCGACGGTCGACGTCACCGCCACCGTCCTGGATCTTGCGGGCGCGCCGGCACCACGGGTCGCGGATGGTTCCTCGCGGCTGACCAGCATGACCGCCGGTGACCAGGGTTGGGACGTGCCGGTGGTGACAGAGGCGATCCACACCCAGAGCGGGCTACGCAAGCACCCCGGGTTCGACGGGGACGCTCGCAGCTCTATCGGCCTGCGCACCGCCAGGTACTCCTACACCGTCTACAAGTCAGGTGAAGGTGAGCTGTACGACCTGGTCGCCGACCCGGCCCAGAACGAGAACCAGTTCGACAATCCGGCCTATGCCGAGGTGAGGGAACAGCTGGATGCTGAATGGTGGCGGTTCAAGGACTGTGCCGGCGACCAGTGTCGGGAGCAGATGGAGCCAGCACTGGTGGCCACCGCCGAGCAGGCCGGGGCGATGACCCGGGACTACTGGGCGACGATCAACCGGATCTACGCACGCTGACGCCCCAATGCTGGTGACCGCCGATCAACCTCTTGACTCGAACACGTGTTCGTGTCAGAATGACACATGTCCATCCTCTCGCGCACTGCACCGGTGCTGCTGGAGCGCGCGGAGGCGAACCTCGCGGCGGTCCGCCGACTGGAGTTCGAGCGGCTCGTCCTGGCCCGCGAATGGGCCCTGCTGCACCAGATGGACCCGACCGTGGCCGAGGACCCGCGCTGCCGCCCCACCCCGCTGGGCGCCTGCAGCCTGCTGGTCGAGGAGTACGCCGCGGCGGAGCTCGCCATCTCGCTGCAGACCCACCCGCTGGCAGCCCGTCGTCTGATGGCGGACGCCGTGGACCTGGGCGCACGGCTCCCCCACGTGTGGCGGGCGCTTGCTGCGGGGCGGCTCGAGACCTGGGTCGCCCGCAAGATCGCCCGAGCCACCCGCGACCTCGCCGCGGACCGCGCCGGCTGGGTCGACGGCGCGATCGCCGACGTGCTCGGCACGCTGCCCCCCGGCCGCCTGCTCGCGGTCGTGCAGGCCCGCGTGGTCGAGGCCGACCAGGCGCTCGCTGACGCGAAGGCTGCCGAGGCAGCAACCCGCCGCGAGGTGTGGCTGGGCCGGGAGAACGACCACGGCACCCGCACCCTGCTCGCCCGCGGCGCCGCTTCCGACATGGCCCAGCTCTTCACCACCGTGGACCACCTCGCCCACCTGCTCCGTGACCACGGCTCCCCCGAGTTCTCGGCCGCGTCGACCGACCGGCTCCGCGCTCACGCGCTCGGTCTGCTGGGCAATCCCCTGCTCGCCCTGCAGCTGCTCGTCGGCGCGGGCGAGCACGACCTGCCCGAGCAGGTGGCGGCCGCCATCGAGGCGGCGACGCCGGCACACACCAGGCCCCGAGCCGTGGTCTACCTGCACCTCGGTCCCGACGCGTTGCACGGTCACGGGGTCACCCGGGCGGAGGAGCTGGGCGCCCTGACGAAGCGCCAGCTCGTCGAGCTGCTGGGCCACCACCACGTGACCTTGCGGCCGGTGCTCGACCTCAACGAGCGCGTCGCCGCTGACTGCTACGAGGTCCCGGCCGGCATCGCCGAGGCGCTGCACCTGGCCCACCCGGGCGACGTCTTCCCCTATGCCGAGTCCCTCAGCAGGCGCCAGGACCAGGACCACACCCGTCCTTACGACCCGCACGGCCCACCCGGCCAGACGACCATGGCCAACCTCGGCCACCTGACCCGGCACCACCACCGGATCAAGACCCACGCCGCGGGGTGGACCGTGGCCCAGGAACGCGGTCGGTTCACCTGGACCACGCCGAACGGCCGCATCGTGGTCACCGACTTTCGTGGAACCCACCGACCCGAGCCCAGCCCGCTCGAGGTAAGGCTGCGCCGGATCCTCTACTCGGCTGCCTGACCGACGAGCTCCAGGTCGAGCCACCGCGCCAGGTCCTCGAGCTCGACCTGGACCGCCGCGGTCATCGTCCGGGTGAACGGCTCGTCCTCGTGAATGGCGGCGACCCGCAGGACGCCGGCCTTGTGGTCCGCGGTGGCGTCGAGCTTGCCGACCAGCCGGTCGCCGTACAGGATCGGCAGGGCGTAGTAGCCCCAGCGACGGTCGACTGCCGGCTTGTACATCTCCAGGACGTAGTCGAACTCGAAGACCTCACTCAGCCTCTTGCGGTCGGCGAGCAGCCGGTCGAACGGCGAGAGCAGGGCAGCGCGACCGACGAAGGGCTGCCCGAGCAGTGCCGGATCGACCCGCCAGGTGCCGCGGACGCCCTCGATGGTGGCCGGCTCGCCCGCCTCGCCGACGTCCACGGGCTCGAGCGGCAGCTTGGTGGTCCTCGCGCGGGCGACACCCAGAGCGCCGAGCCGCCGCTCGCCCAGCAGTCGGCGCGCCTCCTCCACCGGGGGCACGGGATCGTCCGGGTAGATCCGCGAAGCCAGGTCCCAGACGCGATCGCGACCAGTACCGCCGGCCGCCGCCACCTCACCCCGGCCGACCAGGGTGTGGAGCAGCATCCGGACGTTCCGACGGTCGTTCCACCCCGAGGACGTCCAGGGCACGACGCAGGTGTCCGGGAGCTCGCTGCTCGGCAGCGGCCCGTCGGCGCGCAGTCGCTCGAGGATGTCGCGACGGCACTCGTTGTTGGCCTGCACCCACTCGCGCAGCTCCACCTGCCAGGCACGCAGGTCACCCGTGCCCGGCCACGCGGCCATCTCCGCACGGAACAGTGCCAGGTCCTCGGGCACCCGCAGAGTCTCGTAGAGGCGGATGAGCCGCAGCTCGTCGGCGGCGTCCCACAGCTCAGCAGGGTCGAACCCCGAGCCCAGCCGGCTCCAGAGCACCAGCTCGGCACTCGGTGCGACGGCGTTGGTCGGCTCGACCTGCACCAGCCCCAGCTGCCCGACGGTGCCGACCAGGTCGGTCGGCCGCTCCTTCGTGAGCAGCTGGGCCCGCACCGCGATCCGGCGCGCGTCGGCACGGGAGAGCTCGTGGATCCGAGACATGATGGGCAGCGTAGGTCAACCAAGGGCCCGGAGGAGACGCGTGACCGGCTACTACTCGTGCATGGCGTGTGGGTTCGAGTTCGACCCGATCGCCACCCGCTGGTTCTGCCCGCACTGCAAGTTCAAGGCGAACTGCTGCGAGGGCGAGGCGCTGGCACCGACCAAGGCGCGCGACGCCTAGCCTGTGCTCGTGGCGGTCCCCCGGAGTCGCAAGGCCAGGTATGCCCGGCGCCGCAAACGCCGCATGGATCTCGTCGAGCACGACCTCAGCGACTCGCAGTGGGTGGCACTGAAGCAGGCGTGGGGCGGCTGCGCGTACTGCGGCGCCGCTGACAAGGTCCTGCAGCGTGACTGCGTGCTGCCGATCTCTCGCGGCGGGCGCTACACCCTCGACAACGTCGTGCCTGCCTGCGCGTCGTGCAACGCCAGCAAGTGCAACGACGAGGTCACCGGCTGGCTGCGCCGCAAGAAGTACGACGAGCGGGCCTTCCTCGAGCGTCACCTCGAGGTCGCAGCCACCTTCTCGGTCCATCCCACCCCACCCCTTGACGAGCCGGAGCCCGCGGTCTAACGTACAACCAAATGGTTGTAGAACTTGCGCTCAGCGACGACGAGGTGGACCGGCTCTTCCGGGCCCTCGCCGACGCGACTCGGCGTGACATCCTCCGCCGCACGATGGCGGGCGAGGCCACGGTGTCGCAGCTGGCCGCGGCCTACGACATGTCGTTCGCGGCCGTCCAGAAACACGTCGCAGTGCTGGAGGGAGCTGGTCTGGTGACCAAGCAGCCGCACGGTCGCGAACGCATCGTCTCGGGCAACCCCGAGACGCTCCGCAAGGCTCAGGAGCTGTTGGACCGCTACGAGGAGATCTGGCGCGCCCGGATCGACCGGCTCGACGCGCTCATCACCGAAGACTGAAAAGGAGACCACCCATGCCTCTCACCTCCGTCACCCGCGACACCGACGCCCTGACCCTGACCGTGGTCGCGGAGTTCCCGGCCCCGGTCGAACGCCTCTGGGAGGCCTATGTCGACCCGCGCCAGCTGGAGCGGTTCTGGGGCCCGCCGACCTGGCCGGCCACCTTCACCCGCCACGACGCCGCGCCCGGCGGTCGGTCGGCGTACACCATGACGGGGCCGGAGGGCGAGACCCACGGCGGCTACTGGGAGTGGCTCACGGTCGAGCCACTCAAGGGTTTCGAGGTCCGCGACGGGTTCAGCCTGCCCGACGGTGAGCCCAACCCCGACCTCCCCTCGATGCGGATGGAGTTCGTCTTCGAGGCAGAGGCCGAGGGGTCGAGGGTCACCACCACGACGTACTTCGCCTCACTGACCGAGCTCGAGCAGCTGCTCGAGATGGGCATGGACGAGGGCATGCGCGAGGCCATGGGTCAGATGGACGCAGTGCTCGCCGACCTCGTCTCCTTCGCCGCGGGGCAGGGCACGATCACCCAGGTCCTGTCCGAGACCCAGGCACGGATCAGCCGGATCATCCGGGGCGACGTCGAGCAGGTCTGGCGCGCCCACCACGAGCCCGAGCTGCTCCAGCGTTGGCTGCTCGGCCCGGAGGGCTGGACGATGCCGGTCTGCGAGGTGGCCACCGCTGTCGGCGAGAAGTACCGCTACGAGTGGGAGCAGGTCGAGGGCACCGAGGACCGCTTCGGTTTCGAGGGTGAGCTGCTCGAGTCGGCGCCGCCGCACCGGGCGGTCACCACGGAGCGGATGATCGGCATGCCCGGCGACGGCACCCTCAACGAGCTCACCCTCACCCCGGTCCCCGAGGGCACGCTCCTGGCGATCGTGATCACGTTCCCTGACGCCGAGACCCGGGACATGATCCTGGCCACAGGCATGGCCGACGGCATGGAGAGCAGCTACGCGCGGCTGGAGACCGAGGTCTTGGTCTAGCCGACAGTCGGCCCGCGACCGGGCTCAGGTCGTCGCTACTCCGCAACGGTGCGCGAGTACGACGGCCTGGACCCGGTCGCGCACGCCGAGCTTGGTCAGGACTCGTGCGACGTGGGTCTTCACGGTCGTCTCCGCGAGGTAGAGCTCGCCGGCGATCTCTGCGTTGGACAATCCCTTCGCCATGGACCGCAGCACCTCGAGCTCGCGGTCGGTCAGCAGGTCGAGGCCGTGCACCCGCTCGCTCGGACGGGTGAGGTAGCTGTCGACGAGTCTCGCGATCACGCTGGGCCCCAGCATGGTCTCCCCGGCGGCGCAGCTGCGCACAGCTGCGGTCAACGCCGACGCCTCAGTGGTCTTCAGCAGGAACCCCGCTGCCCCGGCGCGCAACGCCTCGAGCACGTAGTCGTCGAGGTCGAACATGGTCAGGACCAGGCACCGGACCGCCGGTGCCCGCTCCCGCAGCAGAGCGATCGCGGTGATGCCGTCACCACCCGGCATCTCCACGTCCATCAGCACCACGTCGGGCACGAGCTCGACCGCCAGCCGGACCGCCGCCTGCCCGTCGGAGGCCTCCCCCACCACCTCGAGCCCGGGGTCGCTGCCCAGCACGGTCACCAGGCCCGCTCGCAGCAGCTCGTTGTCGTCGACGACGAGCACCCGGACCGTCATGACGTGACCTCCGCGCTGGTCGCGGGCAGCACGACCTCGACCCGGAAGCCACCATCTGGCCCGGCACCCGCGGTCAGCGTCCCTCCCGCCAGGCCGACCCTCTCGGTCAGGCCGACGAGCCCGTAGCCACGGGTGGCGCCGGAGCGCGCGCCGGCTCCCTCGTCGCTGACGCGAACGATCACCTGGTGTCCGGCACGGGAGACCGTCGCCCGCACCGCCGCCCCCGGCGCATGCCGGACTGCATTGGTCAGGCTCTCCTGCAGCACCCGGTGGACCACGGCGCTGCAGCTGGCGGGGAGCTCGCCCTCGACGGAGAGGGAGACGGGAGTGCCGGTCGCCCGGATCCGATCGACCAGGGCCACGAGGTCGTGCGCCCCCGGCTCGGGGTGGTCCCCTGGGACGAGACGGTCGAGCTCCTCCAGGGTGGAGCGAGCCGTGGTGCCGATGACGGCCACGGATCGATGCACTCCTTCGGGGTCGTGCGGCCAGGAGACCTGCGCGGCGGAGGACTGCAGCGCGATCAGTCCGACGGCGTGCGAGACGACGTCGTGGAGGTCACGAGCGAACCCGACCCGTTCGGCACTGACCGCCTCTCGGGTCGCGCTGAGCAGCTCGGACTCGCGGAGTGTCGCCCTCTCGCGGGCCCGCGCCTCCCGAGTCCGGGCCGTCCTGACGAGCAACGCTGCGGTGACAGCCGCCGACATCAGCATCACCACGATCGGGAGGTTATCCGGGTCGGACACGTGCCGGGTCCACACGACCACCGCGACGAGGAGCGCCCCACCCATCAGCTCACGAGGCACCACCCGGGTACGCGTCGCGACAGACCAGAGGAGGTAGCCGAGCGTGCCGAAGCTCCAGAACCCCCCGAGCACCGGGTAGCCGGCGAGCGAGGCGCCGAGGAAGACCGCTGCACAGAGGACACAGGCGGCTGCGGGTGCTGCGGTGCGGCCGAGGACGCAGGCCGCGGCAAGCCCCGAGAGCGCCGCCGACCAGGGCAACCATGTCTGGGGGCCCTCGGTCAGCAGGTACGCCGTCACCTCGACCGTTGCCAGCAGCGACAATGCGCCGGCAAGCGCCACGTCGCGGCGTGGCACGACGCCGGATGTCGCGGACTGCGCCACCACCTCGTCCCCGCCCGGGTCCGGTGACCGGAGCAGGCCGAGGTGGCGGCGCAGCTCGCTCGTGGCCAGCTGGGTCCGGCGGTGGATCCGACGAAGTCCCGGGACCGGATCGGCGGAGTCGAGCGCCTCGACCTCGGCGACGACGTCGAGCATCATCCGACGCAGCGACGCCACGATCTCCATGCTGAGGCGCCGCCGTTCCTCCTGGATGGCCTGCCGAGCGACCTCGTCGGGACGAGCTGCCTCCAGCAACCGCGCGTGGGCACGCTCGGTCCGCGCCCGGAGTGCGGCGAGCGCGGCGGTCCTGATCATGATGCCGGCGAGAGCGAACAAGAACGTGCCGAACACCCACTCCGCGAGGCCGGCGGCAGGGTCCAGCCAGACGAGCAGCGCTGCCAAGCCAGCCCCTGTGAGGACCAGCGCGAGTTCGGAGGGCGTGGGACGCCGCATGGGACCAGCGTAGGTGCCGCGCGGCGCCTGCGGCGTCCTCCTGGAGAAGGACCCGTGCTCGTCCTCGGGGGCGTCGAGGTAGGCCCCCCGGGGCCGACGCGCACGCAGGGGTGGCGGTCCTAGCGTCGAGCCACCGCCCCCGGTGCGGGGCCGACCACAGGAGGAAACGATGAGCTTCTCGACCTACCACCGAGCCGCGTTGATCGGCGCGATCGTGACATCCGGGATCGCGCTCACCGACGCTGTGACACACGGCGTCACCGGCCACTACTCGGCCTTCGCCGACGACTCCGACCTGCCTTGGGTGACGTTCCTCGGGGGCCTGGCCCACGGCCTCACCTACGTGGCGTTGGCCGTGGTCCTGCTCCGCGAGGGCCCCCGGTTCCGCGACACCAACCGGATCGCGCGAGCGGCACGCTGGGTCGTCCTGCCCAGCCTGGCCGTTCTTGCTCCGGGTTTCCTGTTCGTCGCACCGGTGCTGACCTTCGCCGAGGTCGACGGAGGTGTGGCCTACACGACCTGGGGCGGCGTCGCGGGGTTTGCCTTCGTCGGGATGATCCTCGGTTCCCTGGTGCTCGGCCTGGCCCTGCTCCGCGATCGTTCCCTGGGCATCGGTGCCCGGGTCCTGTCACTGATGGTGCCGGTGCTGGGTGCGACCTTCCTGCTGGTGTGGCTCGCCCCCGCCTGGGGCCACCCGGCGTACCTGGAGGCGACACTCCACTTCGGCCTCGCGCTTCTGGGCGTCTCCGCCACGAAAGAGCTCGTGGCAGCTCCCCGGTCCGCGCCCGCCGAGAGGCGCACGGAATCCTCCGTCCGTTGAACCGTGTCCTCAGGACTTGTAGAGGAGCTCTCGGGCGGACTCGCAGAACTCGGCGTGGGTGGACGCGTCGACCGGCCCACCCTGTACGCCGACCTTGCAGACAAGGGCGTTGCCGGAGGCGTCCAGCAGGTACCAGTCCATCCTGTTGAAGCCGTCGGCCTCCGGCCAGATGACCGCATAGGTCCAACCCTCGACCGTGACCTCGTCGAGGGCCGGCGGAGTGACGCCGTCGGCCTGGGCCTCTCCCTCCTCGAAGCGTTGCAGCTGCTCGAAGGAGGGGGGAGCAGGCCCAAGGGTCACCGAGACACGTGCGTCGCTGGTCTCGAAGGCGCACATGACAGGCGGCGCAGCGCCTGCCTGTCGGAAACCCTCCGGAGCCGAGAAGTTCTTGCAGGGCACCGTGGCGGACGACAGGGTCCCGGTCAGCTGCGGAGCCGATTCCTCGGACTCCGTCGGGCTGGGCGCGGCGGAGTTACCGGCCGGCTTGTCGGCGTCCGGGGTGCCACTGTTCCCACCGCCGCACGAGGTGAGGACGAGAGCGGGGAGCAGCAGCAGGACAGCAGCGATGGGCTTCATGTGCACCGTTCCCCAACAACGTCGATGTGTCAGGGACCCGTTCCCCGAGCGCAAGTTAACGCACGCCCTGCCCGCTCAGTACCGAAATGGCGGAACTCGGTGCTCAGCATGAGGGCCCAGCAGTCTGACGGTCAGGCGAGCCCACGCAGAACAGCCTTGACGAACGGCAGCATCCCTCGCGGCCCCGACACCCGGTCCTTCAGGTGCACGGTGGTCGTCTCGGAGACCGTGTACACGTGCTGGACCATCGCGAGCCGGTCTGCGAGCGGAATCCCGCCGCCCATGATCACAACGTCGATCTGTTCACGGTCCATGATCTGCTCGACGTCGTGCCTGTCCCAGGGGCACGCTAGCGCGAGTGTCGATCGCGCGAGCCCGGTTCCGAGAACTCAAGGGAAACGACGAAACCGCCCCGACGGTGTCGGAGCGGCTCGCGGTCAAGAGGGCGTGCTTGGTGGAGCTGGCGGGAATCGAACCCGCGTCCTGTGGCGCCGTACCAGGTCTTCTCCGGGTGCAGTTCGTGCTGTCGCTTTTCTCGGCCCCGGCACTCCCACGAACAGGTTGCCGACGGGCCCAGTCAGGATGAAGTCCCGATCGACCCTCCTGACAGGAGTCGATCAGCAAGTCCTCTAAATGAGATCAGGATCCGGGACGAGGACAGATGCCCGGTCTGACCCTTCGATCACTGCTCAGGCAGCGAGAGCGAAGTCAGTGCGATTGTTGTCGGCACTTATAGGTTCCAACGAACGTTTACGAGATGACGTTGGCTTCTCGACCCGCTTCTCCTGGGACTAACGTCCCCAGTCGAAACCAATCAGCCCCTCTTGAGTTGTACCTGTCCAGTCTAACCGCCGCGTACCCCAGAGCATTCCAGTCGGTGGCCCTAGCTGCGGCCGAACAGACCGACCGCGTTGTGCCACAGCACCCGGCGCAGCCACTCCTCCCCCAGCCCCGGGTGCCGGTCACCGAGGCGGGTCAGCCCCTCGACCTGGGCGCGGTAGGGGTAGGGGATCGTCGGGAAGTCGCTGCCGAACAGCACCCGGTCGCCGAGGTCTGCCAGCCGGGCCAGCAGGTCGTCGGGATAGGGCGCCTCGACGTCGAAGAAGTCGGTGAACACCATCGTGGTGTCCAGCCGCACGTTGCCGTGCGCCTCAGCCAGCGTGAGGAACTCGGCGTACTCCGGCGCGCCCATGTGCGCGACCACGGCGGTGAGCCGGGGATGCCGCCGCAACAGCCGCTCGAGATGCTCCGGCCCGGTGAACTCGTTGCCCACCGGGCCCGAGCCCACGTGGATCACCGTCGGGACGCCTGCGTCCTCGATCAGCCCGAACGCCTCGTCGAGCCGAGGGTCGTCGAGCAGGAACTCCCCCACCTGGGTGTGCAGCTTGAAGATCTCGACCCCGCCGGCGATCAGCTCGGCGACGTAGTCGGTGACTTCCGGCTCGGGGTAGAACGTGGCCGACCACAGGCACTCCGGCACCTCGTCGGCGAACCCGTGCGCCCAGTCGTTGAGGAAGGTCGCCATCCCCGGCCGGTGCGCGTAGGGCAGTGCCGAGAAGTGCCGTACGCCGAACGAGCGGAGCAGCTCGACCCGAGCCTCGTGGCTGCCGCGGTAGCGGATCGGCCACTCCCGGCCGATCTTCGGTCCGGCCTGGTCGAACTGTGCGTAGACCTTGGCCTGCACGCTGGGCGGCAGGAAGTGCACGTGCACGTCGAACAGGCCGGGAAGCCCGAGGTCACGCCACAGTGGCGCAACCTCGGGCTCGGAGGCGCTGGCCTCGACGGTCAGAGACCGAACTGCGCGAGCCAGTCCTGCGACGCCGCGATGTCCATGCGCTGGTAGCCGGCCAAGGTAGCGGCAGTTGGAGGTGTAGCCGTAGCTGGTCACCGCCACGATCTGCCCGTTGAGGAAGACCGGACCGCCCGAGTCGCCGAAGCAGGTGCCGCCGGTGCCGCGATTGTCGTTGGGGTTGCCGTTGGTCTGCAGGATCTGCGGGGTCAGCTTCTGCCCGGGCATGTCGACGTAACGGCGGATCAGCGGGTAGCTCATCGGCGTCGGCTTCTGCGGGCCGGACTCGGGCTTGCGCACCTCGGTGCCGTAGCCGACCGCGGTGAACAACGTCTTGGACAGCCTGCTGGTCCTGATCGTGTCCAGCGTGCCCAGCCCGGCGATCGTCGCCGGGGCGATGTCGCTGACGCGGGCGTCCAGGGTGACGACGCCGGTGTCGTTCCAGGTGTCCATGTCGGTGAAGTCGGAGTACTCCGGGTGGGTGTGCGGGGACCCGGAGCGGTACCCGGCCGCGCTCAGCTCATCCTCGGTGTAGCCCGCCGACGGGTCGGCAGCCACCGGGAAGCCGCTCGGCGGCTCCTCGGCGATCACCGAGTCGAAGGTCACCAGCATCCGACCGACGACCCCGTCGGTGCAGTGGGCGGCGGTGAGCAGGACGGTGGGGCTCACGAGCGTGGCGCTGCACCGGAACCGGCCATCGGGTCGTAGCCGAGGATCAACGCGACATTGGGGTGCCTCTCCCCGTCGGCCGTGCCACCGGTGCTGGCCGTGGCCGGAGCGGTCAGGCCGAGGGCCAGCAGGGAAGAGATGAACAGGACGGGAGCGCGAAGCCGCATCGAGAGTCCTCCAGAGTGACGGGTGGGACTACACCCAACCACTAATCGTCACGTTTCGAAGGATTTTCTGGTGGATTGCGGGTTTTCGACGTCTCGCTACTCGACGCCCTTGAGCCGCCGCCCCAGGGCCTGCTGCTTCTCCCGGTCGGCCTGCTTCTCGGCCAGCGCGTGCCGCTTGTCATAGGTCTTCTTGCCGCGGGCCAGGGCGAGCTCCACCTTGGCGCGGCCGTCCTTGAAGTACAGCGACAGCGGGATCAGCGTGTAACCGCGCTCGTTGACCTTGCTCTCGAGCTTGTCGATCTCGTGCCGGTTGAGCAACAGCTTGCGAACGCGGCGCGGCTCGTGGTTGGTCCAGGTGCCCTGGGTGTACTCCGGGATGTGCACGCCGTGCAGGAACACCTCGCCGCCGTCGACCTCGGCGAAGCCGTCGACCAGGGTCGCGCGACCGGCGCGCAGGGACTTCACCTCGGTACCGACGAGGACCATCCCGGCCTCGAAGGTGTCGTCGATGTGGAAGTCGTAGCGCGCCTTGCGGTTCTGCGCGACGAGCTTCTGCCCCTGCTCCTTGACCATGAACCCATCCTCTCTCAGAGGTAGTTCATCGGGTCGACCGGGCGACCGTCGAGGAGCACGGTGAAGTGCAGGTGGCAGCCCGTGGACCAGCCGGTGCTGCCCGAGCTCCCGACCGCCTCGCCACGGGCGACGCGCTCCCCGGTCGAGACGGAGTAGGAGCTGAGGTGGTTGTAGATCACGGTCATGTTCTTGCCGTTGACCTGGCCCAGGTCGATGTAGAGCCGGTTTCCGTAGACGTCGGAGTAGTACTTCGAGATCACCGTGCCGGAGCCGGCGGCCCGGTTCGTCGTACCGCACGGGGCACTGAAGTCGACGCCGTCGTGCAGGCCCCAGTAGCCGTAGATCGGGTGTCGGCGGTAGCCGAAGGACGACGTCACTGCACCGGGGACCGGACGGAACAGGAAGCTGCCGGTGCTGCCGCGGTAGCCGCCGCTCTGCCGTCGCGCCCGGGCGATGATCATGGCCCGGATGCGGTCTTCCTGCTTCTTCAGCGCCCGCAGCTGGACGAGGTCGGCCCGGCGCGCGCGAGCCGCCTGCGCCTCGGCTGCGCGGCTCTTGATGACGAGCGCGGCCACCTCGGTCCGCGCCGCCGCGGCGGCCTTCTCGTGGGCCTGCCTGCGCACCAGGTTGGCGCGCGCTGCCCGGCGCTGCGCGGCCACCGCTGCGCGCGCGGTCTCGACCTTCGCCTCCTCGGCCACCATCTCGGCTCTCGCCTCGCGCAGCTGCTCGAGCAACGTCGTCTGCTTGCTCATCAACGCATCGACCGTGTTCAGCTGGCTGGTCGCCTCGGCGGGGTCCTGGGAGTTCAGCATCACCGAGAGGCCCATCAGTGCCGGGTCGCCGTTGATGTAGTTGCTTGCCGCGAGCCTGCCGATGGCCTCCCGCTGCGCGACGACCCGTTCCCGGGCCTTCTGGAGCGCGACCCGCGCAGCGGCCAGTACCTGCTCGGCGACCTGGAGCCGCTGCTGCATCACCGTGTCGAGCTGGATCGCCTCCGCCACCTGTGCCTGCGCCGAGTTCAGCCGGGCCTGCGCCGCACCGAGGACTGCCCTCGCCCGCTGCAGACGCCGTGCCGCAGCGGCAAGTGCCTTGCTGGACTCGTGCAGGTCACCCTGAGCCGACCGGACCTGTCCCTGCACCTGACGCTTCTTCTTGCGCAGATCGTCCTGCGCCGCGGCGTGGGGCACCAGGGCGCTGACGCCGAGCACCAGCGCAGCGCAGGCAGCGACCACCCGGAACCGGGCGGGACGTCGCGTGCTGCTGGGGAAGGAGCGATACACGAAGTGCCTGTCAATCTTGGGGAAGATGAACGTGACCGACGTTAACCGAGCGAGCTCACACTTTGAGGTATTTGCGGGTCATCACGAGTGTCGGGAGCAGCGTGAGCACGACGCCGACCGCGGCGATCCCGGCCACCGCGAGATAGGAGTCGTCCCAGTTGACCCACTCCACGATGTTGGACGCGGGGCGCAGCTTGCCGTAGATCACGACGTACATGAACGTCAGCAGCGCCAGTGCCGAGAGACCGATCCCGACCAGGGCGGCGATCAGGGTCTCGAGCAGGAACGGCAGCGAGATGTACAGCGTCGAGGCGCCCACCAGGCGCATGATCCCGATCTCCTTGCGCCGCGCGAACGCCGCCATCCGGATGGTGTTGGCCACCTGCAGGGTCGCCGCCACCAGCAGGAACCCGGCGACAGCGATCGCACCCCACTTCATCACCGTGATCCAGAAGTAGATCGGCTTGAGCACCTGGCGCAGGTCGCGCACCGCGGCGACACCGGCGAGGTCGGAGAGGTCTGACTGCAGGCTCTGGAACTGGTTGGGGTCCTTGAGGGTGACCCAGTAGGACTCCTGCATGTCATCGGCCTTGACCGTCGAGTAGATCTCCTGCTCGGACTTGTCCTTGGAGATGTAGACCTTCTTCCAGGTCTTGAAGGCCTCCTCCTTGCTCTGGTGGTAGTACGTGGCCACCTCGGGGTTGTCGTCGATGGTGGTGCGGATCGCCTGGCGCTGGTCCTCGGTGACCTCCCCCGAGACGCAGTTGGGGGTCTGGCTGTTCTGGTTGCACATGAACACGGTGACCTGGAGCTTGCTGCCCCAGAAGCGCTCGGCCTTGTCGGCCTGGGCGTTGAGCAGCAGGCCCATGCCCACCAGCGTGAGCGAGACGAAGATGGTGACGATCAGCGCGATCGACATGGTGACGTTGCGTCGCAACCCCGAGCCGGTCTCGGAGAACACGTACCTCAGCTGCATGGAGTGGATCAGCCCCTCAGTGCTGGTAGCCGTAGACGCCGCGTGCCTGATCTCGTACGACGCGACCGTCGTTGAGCTCGACGACGCGCTTGCGCATCTGGTCGACGATGCCGGCGTCGTGGGTCGCCATGACGACAGTGGTCCCCGTGCGGTTGATCCGGTCGAGCAGCTTCATGATGCCGATGCTCGTGTTGGGGTCGAGGTTGCCCGTCGGCTCGTCGGCGATCAGGATCCGTGGCCGGTTCACGAAGGCTCGGGCGATGGCCACGCGCTGCTGCTCCCCGCCGGAGAGCTCCTCGGGGAAGCGACGGCCCTTGCCCTCGAGCCCGACGAGCTCCAGCGTCTCCGGCACCAGCTTGTTGATCTGCACACGTGGCTTGCCGATGACCTGGAGAGCGAACGCGACGTTCTCGGAGACGGTCTTGTTGGGCAGGAGGCGGAAGTCCTGGAATACCGTGCCGATCTGGCGGCGCAGCGCAGGGATCCGCCAGCTCCGCAGCTTGTTGAGCTCCTTGTCGAGGACGAACACCTTGCCCTGGGTGGCCCGCGTCTCCCTGAGCACCAAGCGCAGGCACGTGGACTTGCCGGACCCGGACTCGCCGACGAGGAAGATGAACTCACCCTCCTCGATCGTCGCCGAGACGTCCGTCAGCGCCGGCTTGGTGTGGCCGGGGTAGGTCGCCGTGACGTTCTCGAACCTGATCATCATCGGGGGGTGGCCGGTGTCGGGGATGGGGGCATGCACGCGGAGTACGTCCGCGTCCGACCGCTGGTCGAGCATAGGCGAGTGCGCCTACCTTTGAGCGCATGTTGAGAACGTCGGCCCGTCGTGCGCTGGGCCTGGTGGCCGCAGGCTTGCTGCTCACCGCCTGCGGAGGCGAGACGCTCAGCCCGCCGGAGGCCGAGCCCACCTCGATGAGCGAGCTCGACGCGGGGTCGGTCGTGGTCCCGCAGATCGACTTCTGCGAGCTGGTCGACGAGGCAGCGGTCACCGCCGCGCTGCAGGGTGAGGCCACGGCCGACTCGTCGTACGGCAACGGCGATGAGGTGGCGCTGGCGACCCTGGAGCAGCCGGATGTCGTCCACGAGATCGGCTGCACCTGGGAGCGGACAGATGCCGCTTCGGCTCGGGCGTGGATCTTCGCCCGGCCGGTGCGACCGGAGTTCGCGAAGCGGCTCGTCGAGCTGGCCGCCTCGAAGGGGTGCACGACGAAGCCGACTCCCGAGTTCGCCGAGACCTCGGTCCTCCGCACGTGCCCGGGCACGGGCGCAGAACAGCAGCAGGTCAGGCGTGCAGGACTGTTCGGCCAGACCTGGTTGACCTGCGAGCTTCAGGCGCGCGGGACGGACGTCGCCGAGCTGGAGGAGCGCACCGAGCGCTGGTGCGTCGCCGTGGTGAACTCCCTCAACACCGAGGGGTGAGCCCTCGCGGAGCTCAGCGACGGGGCAACCAGATGCGGATGCCGCCGTCGAGCGGGTCACCGGTGCACCGACCCGCGAGCGCCTCGACCATCTGCTGCACGGGCGCCAGGGCCACCCGCTCGGAGGCCGCCCGACGGCTGCGCGCCACTGCGTGGACCGCGATACCAACCTGCTCCCCGGACCCGGTGAAGGCCAGGTCCACGCAACCGCGTGCACTGCGCAACACGTCGACGAGCACCCGGTCCAGGACCTGTTCCACCGGCCCCGGCATCAGTCGCTGGTCGAGCTCGCCCTCCACCGTGGCGCGCACCCGCAGGTGTCGCTCGGCGAGCGCCGCCGCCCAGGAGTCTGCGGTCTGCTGGGCGAGCTGCTCGATCGTGATCTGGGCGTCGGTGAACGAACCCCGGTTGGCCCTCGCGAGGGCGAAGACAGCCGTCGTCAGCTCCTGCAGCTCATCGAGGCCAGCGATGCTGCGGTCCACCGTCTTGCGCACCTCCGGATCGAGGTAGGCGTCGAGCTGAAGCTCCTCGAGCTCGAGCCTCATTCCGGTCATCGGCGTGCGCAGGCGGTGCGAGGCGTCGAGCAGGAAGTCCTGGTCGCGAGTGATCTCGTTGCGCATCCGCGTCGCACTGGCCTCCAGGGAGTCGGCCACGATGCGCACCTCGGGCACTCTCGAGGTGGGCAGGTCCAGGTCGGAGCGGCCGCGTCCCAGCGCTGTGGCTGCCAGGGCCAGCTTCTGGAACGGCGCGCTCATGAGCCTCGCGGCGAAGTACCCCACGGTTCCGGCCAGGACCACCAGCAGCAGCGCCAGCGCGGCTATCGAGCCCGAGGTGCTGACGAGCACGTCGCGCACCACACTCCCCGACTCGCGCACGGTGACCGACACCGATCCACGGGTGGCACTCGCCTCCAAGGGGCCGACGCCGCCCCCAGCACCCTCGACGTAGCCCGGCCCGGTGAGCTCCAGCGGCGCGCGCCCCTTGATGACGACACGCACCTGCGCGTCGTCGGCCACGAGGGACCGCACCACGTCGGAGTCCACCTTCCGGCCGGCCCCGAGCCAGGTGTTCAGCCCCTCCGCGAGCACCGCCGCGTCCTGCTGCACGTGCACGATCTCCTGGTCGCGCAGCAGGTCGCGCAGGGCTCCGAAGCGGATCGCGGCGAACGCGCTGAGGACCACGAAGGAGATGAGGACGAACGAGACGGTGAGGCGGCTACGCATCGGCAGCGCCGCTGTCGACCCGAAAGCCAACACCGCGCACGTTGACGACCCGCTCAGGGACCCCGGCGTCCTCGAGCTTCTGCCGCAGGCGGCCGATCGTCACGTCAAGGGTCTTCGTCGACCCGAACCAGTTCTCGTCCCAGACCTCGTTCATGATCTGCTCGCGCGACACCACCGCACCCGGGGCATCGGTGAGGAGCACCAGGACGTCGTACTCCTTGCTGGTCAGGGCGATCTCCTGGCCGGCGTACTCCACGCGGCGTCCCCGGCGGTCCACGACCAGTCCCGTCGGTTGGGGCGCCTCCTCGACGACCTGCACCGGCGTGGTGCGCCTCAGCAGGGCACGGACCCGCGCGTGCAGCTCGGCCAGACCGAACGGCTTGGGCAGGTAGTCGTCGGCGCCGTAGTCAAGACCCACGACCCGGTCCATCTCCTCGCCGCGGGCGGTGCAGATCATGATCCCGCCGGTGTACCCCTCGGCGCGGGCGCGCTGGCAGACGTCCAGGCCGTCCATGTCGGGCAGGCCCAGGTCCAGGATCAGCAGGTCGACGGGCGCGGTGTCGAGGTGGCGCAGTCCATCGGTCCCGGTTTCCTGCCACGTGACGGTGTAGCCCTCTCGCTCGAGGGTGCGCACCAACGGGTAGGCGATCTCCGGGGAGTCCTCCACGAGGAGAACGCGATGTGTCATAAAACCCAGCATATCGGTCATTAGGAGTCGCTGTCCCCCGTTCGGGACTCGCTTCACCTCCGGAGGGGCCGGACGCCGAAGATCGCGCCGGCCTCCCTCAGGGCACGACGCGATCAACGACACAGGATCTGTTGGCCGATCAGCCAGAGCGAGTGTCCACGAAGGCAGGGATGTGGACGGGGCGACGCGACGCGGGGCGCGGCCTCCCGGCGGCTGCCGACACGGCCTGGGCGGGGAAGGCGGGGCCGACCAGCGGCAGGGCCTGCTCGAGCACAGGGAGCACTGGGGCCGTCTCGACGTCGTCCGCTGTCTTGCGGCGGCGCAGGCCGAGCAGCAGGTCGGCCAGGCTGTAGAGCGCCACCAGGCCGGCGGGAACGCCGATGACGGCCATCCGCGTGGAACGGTCCTGGAGCGCGAGCATGGCGTAGCCGAGGAAGGGCACGTCGGCGACGACGCGTGGCTGCGTCCCGGCGGGGAGCTCGAAGGTCCACGGGTCGGCGGCAGCGTTGGCGTCACCCTTGGTGCGGTAGGCGCGGTCCTTGATCGAGACGATGCGGTGGGTGACCAGGTTCGGGATCTGCGCGTCGGCGGGGGGCATGTAGGTGATCACGTCGCCCACACGGAGCTCGGAGACGGGGACGACCTCGGAGAAGACGACGGAGCCGCGGCTGATCGAGCTGCCCATGGAGCCACCGGCGATGGCGTAGCGCTCCAGGCCGAAGGCGGCCGGGAGGATGAACCCGAGCCCGATGAGCGTGACCAGGGTGCAGACGATGTTGAACATGTAGCGGCCGAGGCGACCCTTGCGGGACTGGGGAGCAACGATGATCTCCATCGTGTCCTGCCTCTCGTCTGGGTCGGTCGGGTGGGGGTTCAGGGCTTGTGAGGTGAGGAACCGGCCGGAGTCCGGGCAAGGTCTCCGGCCGGCCTTCCTCTCCACAGGAAGCGGAAGATCCGCTGGATCAGGGGGTCTGGGTGGTGACGTACTGGTAGCTGGCGCTCGCGCTCTTGCCCTGGCTGCCGTTGCCGGCGGTCGCAGGCATCGAGACCTCGAAGGTCACCGTGGCGGTGCCCTTGACGTTCAGCGCGCCGAGGTCGAGCTTGACGGAGTTGTCGAGCTCACCGAAGTTGCCGTTGTACAGGGGGGTCTCACGTCCGGGCTGGCTGATCACCAGCTTGAGGTCACCCGGCACGAACTCCGAGGAGTCGCTCGTCTCCTGCAGGGTGAGGGTCGAGTCCAGGTCACCGTCGTTGGTGATGGTCAGCTGGCCGGTCCGCACGTCTCCGGGCTTCATGTTGTCGACGCTCATGGTGGGACCGCTGTTGCTGTGCGAGAGGCTGCCCGAGGTCACGGCGATCGTGTGCACGGACTCGGAGGTGAAGGTGGCGCCCGAGCCGACGGCGACTGCACCGGCGACGAGCATGGTGGCCAACGGGACGAGCACCTTGCGGTTGCTGTGGTTCTTCGACATTTCGATCTCCTGTGGATGGAAGAGTTTGATAGGTAAATATTCTCAAGTCGACCTATAACGGACAGATACGACGTATCCACCCAAGATCCACAAGTCAGTAACAAATGTCGCGATGGGGGCAATACGTCCCACTAGGCCGCCTCGGCGCCGGAGCGCCGACCCCCCTACCGTGGTCCGATGACCACCTCGAAGTCCCCCGCCGCCGGCAACGGGCCGGTGACCGTCTCGATCGTCCGGCACGTGGCCCCCGACCGGGCCGAGCAGATGATCGCCTGGGTGCGCGCCGGCACGTCGCTCGCCGAACGCTTCGACGGGTTCCTCGGCACCGGTTGGGTGCGCCCCTCACCGGACTCCGAGGAGTGGCACATGCTCTATCGCTTCGTCGACCACGACTCGCTCGAGGTCTGGCAGTCCTCCCCACAGCGCGAGTGGTGGCTCGGATCGGCCCAGGGTCTGGTGGGTGAGTCCCGCCTCGAGCGGCGTACCGGCATCGAGGGGTGGTTCGACGAGCCCGAGTCCCGGGACGTCGAGGACCTCCGCCCGCCCGCCGCGGGTCCGCCGCGCTGGAAGCAGGCGATCGTGATCTGGTTCGCCTTCTTTCCGCTCAGCCTCGTGCTCGGCTTGATGCTGCTGGCCGCGAACCTTGACCTGCACATCGTGTGGCGCACCATGGTCACGACGCTGTTGGCAACACCGATCATGACCTACGCCCTGCTGCCGTGGATGACCAAGCGCTTCCAGTGGTGGCTCAAGCCCAAGGCCGACGCGTGAGCTTGCCGACGCCCTGAGTGGGTATGCCTCCGGTGACCGACAACCGAAGGAGGCAGTCGATGCCGAAGGCATGGAGCGCCAAGCGCGAGCGTCAGTACGAGCACATCAAGGATGGCCTGGAGGACGCGGGCCGCAGCGAGGACACCGCGGAGGAGATCGCTGCCCGCACCGTCAACAAGGAGCGGGCGCGAGCGGGTGAGGCCGCCGAGTCAAGCAGCACCTCGACCGAGGACATCTCGTCGGCGCGTCGTGGTGGCCTGCGCTCGCACAAGGGATCCGGTGGCCGCACGAAGGCGCAGCTCTACGAAGAGGCCAAGAAGAAGAACATCGAGGGACGTTCCTCGATGAGCAAGGACGAGCTGGAGAAAGCCGTCGGTCGCTAGGTCCTCAGGCCTTGGCCTCGGCCCCGACCCGCCAGCGGATGCCCGCCTCGAGGAAGGCGTCGATCTCGCCGTCGAGGACTGCCTGCGGGTTGCCGGACTCGTACTCGGTCCGCAGGTCCTTGACCATCTGGTAGGGGTTCAGCACGTAGTTGCGCATCTGGTCCCCCCAGCTCGCCTGGACGTCGCCGCGCATCTCGTCGAGATGGGCCTTCTCCTCTGCCTTCTTCAACGCCAGCAGCTTGGCCTTGAGGACCACCATGGCGCTCGCCTTGTTCTGCAGCTGGCTCTTCTCGTTCTGGCAGGAGACCACCGTGCCGGTGGGTAGGTGGGTGAGGCGTACGGCGGAGTCGGTGGTGTTGACCGACTGGCCACCGGGGCCGCCGGAGCGGTAGACGTCGATGCGGATCTCCTCGTCGGCGATCTCGATCTCGTCGGTCTGCTCGAGCACCGGCACCACCTCGACCGCGGCGAAGCTGGTCTGGCGGCGGCCCTGGTTGTCGAAGGGGCTGATCCGCACGAGGCGGTGGGTGCCGGCCTCGACGCTGAGGGTGCCGTAGGCGTAGGGCGCGTGCACCGCGAAGGTGGCCGACTTCAGGCCCGCCTCCTCGGCGTAGGAGGTGTCGTAGACCTCGACCGGATAGTTGTTGCGCTCGGCCCAGCGGGTGTACATCCGCATCAGCATCTCCGCGAAGTCCGCGGCGTCGACACCACCCGCGCCGGAGCGGATCGAGATGATCGCCTCGCGGGCGTCGTACTCCCCCGAGAGCAGGGTGCGGACCTCGAGCTGCTCGACCTGCTTCTTGAGCTTGGTCAGCTCGGCCTCGGTCTCGGCGGCCGCGTCGGCGTCGGCCTCCTCGGCCGCCAGCTCGACCATCACCCCGAGGTCGTCGAGACGCGACTCGAGCTCGTTGTAGCGGTCGAGGTCGTGCTGGAGCACCGAGAGCCGTCCGGTGACGCGCTGGGCGTTGGCCTGGTCGTCCCACAGGTCGGGAGCCGCGACCTGCTCGCCGAGGTCGGCGATCTCCCGACGCATCTCCTCGAGGTCCAGGACGGACCCGATCGTCTTCATCGTCGCCTGGAGCTGCTTGATCTCGGATTCGAAGTCGGTTGCCACAAGGAGTCAGGTTACGTGGCCGACGAGCCCCCAGCGAAGACGGGCCGGTCGGCATCGAGGAACTCCAGGGTCCGCTGGAGCACCAGCTCGGCGCTGGCCGCGTCGTACGACGGGAGGGAGCGGTCGGTGAACAGGTGCCGGTCGCCCGGGTAGACGAACAGCTCGGCCAAGTCGGTCCCGACCGTCTGCACCAGCTCGCGGGCGGCCGGCAGGTCCTCGTCGAAGAACTCATCGCCCTCCGCGCCGTGGATCTGCACGGGTACGCCGTCCGGCCACGCACCGAACGCCCACTCCCCGGTGACCGGGATGCAGGACTCGTAGAACAGCGCGCCCCTCGCCCCCGGGCGGGTCTGCGCCAGCCGTTGGGCCGCCGGCACCCCCCAGGAGAACCCGGCGTAGACGAGCTCGGCCGGCAGGTCGGCCACCAGCGCATCGACCATCGCGTCACGCTCGACGCCCCGGGAGAACGCGAAGCCCTCCTCGAGCTCGGTGAACGTGTGGCCGTCGTACAGGTCCGGCACGTGCACGGAGTGGCCGGCCGCGCGGAGGTCGTCGGCGAACGCCAGCACCCCGTCGGTCAAGCCCTGGATGTGGTGGATCAGCAGCACGTCGGCCATGCCTGCACTTCCCTTCCCGAGTGGGTGATCGGACCCTATCGGGTTCTGACTGCGCTCTTGGGCCCAGTCAACCGGCAGCGCGAGAGTTCGACGCCCAGGTCCCCACCGCCATTGAAGCGGCCGATCAGGGTGACCCGCTGGCCCCTTTCGACCTTGACCAGTGCGCGCCTGGGGATGTGGTGGCAGTTGATTGTCCACTTGCCGTACCTGCCTCCCCCGCCCAGACGCAGGACGTACTCGGTCTCGCTCCAGGGCACCTCGTCGACCTTGTTCACGGTTCCCGTCACCTTGACGACCTTGCCTTGGTACTTCATGTCGGCCCTCAGCTCGTTGCGTCGGAACTCCTGGACCAGGCGCAAGGCCTTCACCGTGACATCAGGTCTGGGTGGAGCCTCCGGTGAGGACGAGCCGTCCCCCTCGGATGTGCAACCGCCGCTGAGCAGCAGGGCGACGGCCATGACGCAGCCGACCACGACTCTGGTGATCTGCTGCGTCGTCATGACCGACTCCAATCGGATGCATTCTCCGTCGCAGGGGCCTGAGGAGCGCTGCGGTCGGGAGCCCCACGGCGGGCCGACACACAGGACACACGGCGGCGCAGCCTGTTCGTCGGCTCGGCTTGGAGTTCGACCGCGGGAGACCCGAGACATCCACGGACTTGGAGTCAACGTACCCCTCCCCCTCGGAGGGGAACCCGCTGCAAGCCAACTCGTGGGCCTGGTCTGGACCGATCGACCTCGCGCGTCTGGCATCGGCCCAGCCGCGGTCCTCGTCCGCAGCACCTGGGTCGAGCAGCCCGCTACTCGCCGAACGCTGTCGGTGGTCGCGACTAGCCTGCGGGGCATGGCCATCGCACGCTTTCCCAGCATCGTCATCGACTGTCCCGACCCGGACGCTCTCGCCACGTTCTACAGCACCTTGTTGGGCTGGACGGTCGAGCCGGGGGACGGATGGATCGACGTCCGCGCCGACTACGGCCAATGTCTCTCGTTCCAGGGGGTGGAGGGGTACGTCGCGCCAGAGTGGCCCGGTCAGGACAAGCCCCAGCAGATGCACCTCGACGTGGTCGTCGACGACCTCGACGAGGGCGAGACCGCGGTGCTGGGGCTCGGCGCGACCAAGCACGAGCACCAGCCCGGGGACACGTTCCGGGTGTTCCTCGACCCGGCGGGGCATCCGTTCTGCCTCTGCCTGAGCTGAGCCTCGCGGTGCCCGGACTCAGTCGGAGACGACGACCACCGACGCGGCCGTCGCGGTGACGAGCACACCGTCCCCGACTCCCGGCACCCGCAGCGGCAGGTCCATCGGCGCCACCAGCCGCACGACGACGGTGTTGGCGCGCGTCTCGACCGAATAGGTGAGGCCCGGGAAGCGACGGCGGACTCCGCTGCCGGCGACGTACTCCGCGACGTGTCGCCTCGCTGCGCCTGGGTCGATCTCGGCGCGCTTCCCCAGCCCGTGGGTGTAGACCTGCTCGCCCTGGATGCCGTCGGTCGCCGCCAGCGCGGCCGCATCGGCCGCTGAGTTCAGGCCCTGCCGCCGCAGGTAGGCCGCCGAGGCGTCCACGACGACGGCGACCAGGAGCGCCACGACGACGGTGAAGCCGATGAGGAGCGGGGTGATCGAACCGCGTTCGTCGCGGGCCGACCGGTCGGACGGTCTCACGGGCGCGCCTCGCGGAAGGTGCCGTAGGGCGCTCGGTGCGCCGAGTCCACGCGGATCCGCGGCGTGTGCTCGCCCAACGCGGCCGGCATCAGCGGCAGGGCGACGGCCGAGAACACCTCGGCCGTGACCACCGACCCGGGGGTGAGGCAGCTGCGTGGCGCCGGGCGGCAGCTGATCCGCAGCTCCGGAGTCGTCTCGAGGCCCTGGTCGCGGTAGGCGAGCCGCGCCGCCGCCTGCGCGCGAGCGTGAGCGCTGGCCTGGTCCGGAGCGGTGACGAAGGCGCGACCCGCCGACCTGGCCGCGGCCGAGGCGGCGTACGCCGCACGCTGGGTCTCGAACGCGGCCAGCACGACGTAGAACAGCGGCACCAGCAACAGGATCGCGAGCCACACGAACTCGACCAACGCGCTGCCCGCCTCGTCGCGCCTCACCGTGCGCTCTCCAGGGCGTCCTCCTCGACACCGTGGCCGCTCACCGAGAGCTTGAGCCCGGGCCCCCACAAACCGAGTGGTGGCACAACGGCCCGCACCCGCACGACCACGGTCGGCACTCCGCCCACCGTCTCGCGGGCGCCGGACATCCCCTCGGCGTACCTGCCTGCGATGACTCCGCTCAGCTGCCTGCGGGCTCGCGCCACCCCGTCGGCAGGGGCGCGGTCGAGGGTCGCGCCGTACCTGGCACCCTCGGTCGCGGCCGCGGTGAGGGTGTTGCGGACGTGCAGCACCAGCGCCAGGTGGATCAGGCCCAGCACCAGCGGCACCAGGATCATGGTCACGAGCACGAAGTCGACAACCGCCGCCCCTCCCTGGTCGCGCGACCGTGCCTCACCCGGAGACCGAGGACAGCGCGGCACGCAGCATCGCCCCGAGCTGGGGGCCGGCGATGGCCCACAGGCCGGCAACCAGCCCTGCGGTCATCACGGTGATCAACACCCATCCCGGCACGTCACCTCGTTCGTCTCGGTCTCTCCGACGGCTTGTGGTGATCATCTGCCTCTCTCCTTTCGCTGACGTTCTCAGGGGACAACCAGGCGCAGTCCGACCAGTCCGGGCCAGAACGCGAAGACGACGACGGTGGGCAGCACGAGGAAGACGACCGGCACCATCATCAGGACCTCACGTCGGGCGCCGGACTCGATCAGGGCGCGACGTCCGGCCTCCCGGACATCGCCGGCCTGGGCGTGCAGCACGTCGGTCAGCGGGGTGCCGCGTTCGACGGCGACGGCGATCGCCTCCGCGAAGCGCGAGACCACCGGGAGACCGGAACGGGCGGCGAGGTCGTCGAAGGCCTTGGTGATGGGGGTACCCGTGCGGATCTGGGCCAGCACCCGGCCCAGCTCGGCCGAGAGCTCGCCACGAGTACGGCGCACCACCCGGTCCAGGGCGGCGACCGGGCCCTCCCCCGCGGCAACCGCGAGGGCGAGCAGCTCGGCGACGGTGGGGAACTCCTGCAGGATCAGTCGCTCGCGCTGGGCGACCTGGGTGCTCAGGCGGTTCTCGCGAAGCAGGACCCCGACCACGAACCCGAGCGCGCACAGGACCAGCAACGGCACCGACCGCTCCGGTGACGACGCCGCGACCAGCGCTGAGGGGATCGCCAGGACCGTGAAGGCCACCAGACCCCAGATCACCTGCTCGCCGCGGAACGCGGCGACGTCGAGGTCGAGGTCGGCGCGGACGAGGCGACGACGCACCGACGCTGCGCCTCCGAGCACCCGCTCCACTATGGCGGCCGCGCCGGCGAGCATCGGCCCGAAGACCCCCGCGAAGGCGTCCGAGGCCGGAGCCGGCACCGACAGGGACGCCGGAAGCGGGAGGTCGCGCACATAGGGCAGCACGCGTACGGCGAGCGAGGTCCGCCTCGCGTCGAGGAGCGCGGTCACCACCAGCCACAGCCCGACGCCGAGCGCCGCGCCCACGACCCCGCCGACCAGCGGGTTCACGCGAGGATCCGTCTCTGTGTGGGCAACCGTCCGATGGTCACCATGGCGCGGTAGGCGATCGCACACAGCACGCCGCCGCCGACGAGCACCACGACACCGGCGCCCGAGGAGTAGCGCTGGATCACCTCGGGCTGGAAGGACATCATCAGCAGCACCAGCCAGGGCGCGGCAACGGCCAGCCTCGCACCGTTGACCGTCCACGCCTGTCGCGCCTGCAGCTCCGCACGGGTGCGGGCATCCTCACGCAGGAAGCCGGACAGGCTGCGCAGCAACCGCCCGAGGTCGCCGCCACCCACCTCCCGCGCGACCCGCAGGCTCTCGACCACTCGGTCGCCCACGGGGTCCGCGAGCCGGTCCTTGAGCCGGTCGAGGGCGTGGCCGAAGCGTCCACTCACCTGGTAGTCGAGGGCGAACGCCGCGAACGCCGGACGCAGGGGCTCGGGCCCTCGCTCGCGCAGACCACCGAGGGCGTCGGGCAACGACATGCCGGCGCGGACGGCCGAGGCCAAGTTGTCCACGGCCTCGGGCCAGACCTCGGCGAACTCGCGTTGCCGCCGCTGCGCCCTCGCCCTGAGGATCAGCACCGGCAGGTAACCGCCCATCGCACCGAACGCCAGCGCCACCGGCCAGGTCCTCGAGAGGAGCAGTACCGCGGCCGTGGGCACCAGCGCCGACACGGCACACACCGTCGCGAAGCCGCCGATGCTGAGCTCGCCGAGGCCGGCAGTGGCCAGCAGCCTGCGCACCCGTGGCACCGGTGCTGCCCGTCGCGGAGGCGACGTCAGCCCCGACCACAACAGTACGAGCCCGAGGCCGAGGGTCAGCCCGAGAACTGCACCCATCAGCCGGCCTCCCGCAGGATCCGGTGGATGTCGATCCCGGCCCGCTCGAAGGACTCCGGGCGGGTCGGCATCCCCCCGGTCGGCACGAGCTCGTCGCCGCGACGCACGAAGACGGGCTCGGTCTCCACGACGTCCTGCTCGACCCGTCCCGGGACTGCGACGATCTCGTTGACACGACGAACACCTGCTGAGTCGATGCCGAGGTGCACCACGAGATCGACCGAGCTCGCGACCGTCGGCACGACGAACCGCGGCGAGATGTTCTCCCCGGCCAGCAGCGGGAGCGTGCACAGCTTCACCAGCGCCTCCCGGGCGCTGTTCGCGTGCAACGTGGCCAGCCCAGGGAGGCCTGCGTTGAGCGCGAGCAGAAGGTCGAGACACTCGGCGGCCCGCACCTCACCGACGATGATCCTCGTCGGCCTCATCCGCAGGCTCTCGCGGACCAGGTCGCGCAGCGTCACCTGGCCGGTGCCCTCGAGACCGGCCGGTCTGGTCTGCATCGGCACCCAGTCGGGATGGGCGAACCGCAGCTCGAAGACCTCCTCTGCCGACACGATCCGGTCGCCGCCCGGGATCGCGGCTGCCAAGCAGTTCAACATGGTCGTCTTCCCCGTCTGCGTGCCGCCGGCGACCACGATGTTCTGGCCCGCGAGCACGGCGGCCTCGAGGAAGCGAGACGCCTGGCCGGAGAGGGACCCCAGGCGGACCAGGTCGGCGAGTCGGGCGGCCTTGAGCACGAACTTGCGGATGTTGACCGCCGCGAACTCGCGGCTGATCCCCTCCAGGACGACGTGCAGCCGGTGCCCCTGCGGCAGCATCGCGTCGACGAAGGGCTGGGAGAGGTCGATGCGACGGCCGCTGGACTTCAGCATCCGCTCCACCAGCTCCTGCACCTCGGCGCGATCGAGGATCACGTTGGTGAGCTCGTGCCGCCCGTTCCTGGCGATGAACACCCGGCTCGGCTCGTTGATCCAGATCTCCTCGACCTCGGGATCCTCCAGGAACGGCTGCAACGGCCCGAACCCCGAGACCCGGGCCACCAGCTCGCCGACCACCCCGACCGGATCCGGCACCGGCGTCACCACACCGGTCAGGCTGCGCTCGTCGTGATCCCGCACGACCTTCTCGGCGATCCGGCGTACGCGCACGGACTCGAGCTGTGGGTCGACACCCTCCCGGCGCACGACGGCGCGGACCTGCTGGTCGAGGTCGGCGACGAGGTCGACCGCGGGAGATCCCGAGACATCCACGGACATGTAGGCCCACTACCCGGCAAATACGGAACGCAGACCACCCATCTCAGTCCTGTGGAGGACGCAGCACCACTTCGCCCCCACTGGTCCACTCGCGCCCCTCGAACCGCAACCGGCGGATGGCCCCGGGGCTGTGACCTCCGACCCTGTCCCCCACGACACACGGGGCCAAGGCTGGAGGTGACGCCCGCGCTCGCGACCCTAGGAGGCACCATGCCTGAGCCGACTACGGCCTACCCAGCTCGACTCGAGGTGGACTACCAGGAGCAGCACAACCGCGTGACGGCGCTGTTCCGGATCTTCCTCGTCATACCGATCGCGATCGTGATCGCCGTGCTCACCGCGGGCGGGACCCAGTACGTCGGCAACGAGTCCGGCGACCAGACCACCACCACGACCAGCGGTGGCATCACCGCCGGGTTGTTCGTGGCCACCGCCCTGATGATCGTGTTCCGCCAGCGCTACCCGCGCTGGTGGTTCGACTTCGCGCGCGAGCTCTCCCGGTTCGGTGCCCGCATCATGGCCTACGCAACGCTGCTCACCGACGAGTACCCGTCCACCGTCGAGGAGCAGAGCGTGCACCTGGAGCTCGACTACCCCGACGTCGAGCGTGACCTCAACCGGTGGCTGCCACTGGTGAAGTGGCTGCTCGCCATCCCACACTTCCTCGTCCTCATCCTGCTCGCGATCGGTGCGGTGTTCGCCGTGTTCGGCGCGTGGTTAGCGATCCTGTTCACCGGGCGCTACCCGCGGGGGTTGTTCGACTATGTGGTGGGCGTCGGCCGCTGGGGGTTGCGGGTGGAGGCCTATGCGCTGCTGCTGCTAACCGATCGCTACCCGCCGTTCTCACTCAAGGCCTAAACCACCTGCACCTGCGGTCGGCCGCTCCTCGGCGATGCGTTGACGCGCGCGCTCGGACTCCGTCATCCTGCGAGAACCGGCCCGTTCGCGTCGCCGGAATCCTGCCGGGAGGGGGTGGCGGATGACCGAGGAGGACGGTGTGCTCGCCGGGGTGGGCAACACCCCGATGGTGTCGCTGCGCCGGGTGGTGCCGGCATCGGGCGCTCGGGTGCTGCTGAAGATGGAGGCCGCCAACCCGACCGGCTCGATGAAGGACCGGATGGCCGTCGAGGTCGTCCGCGGAGCAGCGCGCGACGGGCGGCTCCAGCCAGGCGGCACGGTCGTGGAGTACACCGCCGGCACCACAGGCATCTCGCTCGCTTTCGTCTGCGCGGCACTCGGCTACGGCCTGCACGTCGTGTTCTCCGACGCCTTCAGCGAGGAGAAGCGGCGCACCCTGCACGCTCTGGGTGCGGAGATCACCGACGAACCCAGTGACGAGGGCAGGATCACCGAGGACCTGATCAAGCGGATGATCGCCCACTCCGAGCAGATCAGTCACCGTCCCGGGCACTGGTGGTCCGACCAGCTCACCAACCGCGACGCCGTCCGCGGCTACGAGCCGCTGGGCGAGGAGATCTGGCAGCAGGCGTCCGGGCGGGTCGACGCGTTCGTGCACACGGTCGGCACGGCGCACTCGATCCACGGCGTCACCTCGGCGCTGCACCGGCACGACCCGGCCGTGCAGATCGTTGCGGTTGAGCCTGCGGAGTCGCCAGTGCTCTCAGGAGGGACCACGGGAGCGCATCGCATCGAAGGCATCGGGATCGGGTTCCTGCCCCCGCTGTGGGAGCCCGACCTGGTCGACGCCGTAGACACGGTGGCCAGTGCCGACGCCCAGGCGATGACACGCCGGCTGGCCCGGGAGGAAGGGCTCTTCGCCGGGACGTCGACGGGCGCCAACGTCATCGCCGCACTCCGCGTCGCCGAGCGACTGGACGCCGATGCAACCGTGGTGACGCTGGCGATCGACTCCGGGCTGCGTTACCTGAGCACCGCGCCGTACTCCTGAGCCAGGAGCCGGCCAGGAGTTGGTGGGCGCCGCTCTGCCCGGCCCCTACGATGACGTCGTGGAGAGACCGGCGCCGGACAGCGGAGAGCCGGACCCACCCGGACGCTGGTCGGCGCTGGCCCGCCTTGCGCTCGCCATGGTCCTCGCGATGACGACCTGGTTCTCCGCCTCTGCGGTGCTGCCCGAGCTGCGCGCCGACTGGTCCCTCAGCGTCAACCAGGGCGCCTGGCTGACCATCGCCGTGCAGCTCGGCTTCGTCGTCGGCGCCGTGGCCTCGGCCGCGTTCAACCTCGCCGACCTGGTGCCAGCGCGCCGGCTCATCCTCGTCGGGGCCACCGGGGCCGCCGTGTTCAACGCAGGCCTGCTCCTCGCGGACGGCCCGGCCCTGGCGATCACGCTGCGCTTCCTCACCGGGGTGTTCCTCGCCGGCGTCTACCCGCCGGGACTGAAGTCGATGGCCACCTGGTTCCGCCGCGGGCGCGGCACGGCGCTGGGAGTGATGGTCGGGGCGCTGACGCTCGGCTCGGCGATGCCGCACCTGGTCAACGGCCTCGGTGGGATCCAGTGGCAGACCGTCATCGTGGTCACCACCGTCCTCACCCTGGCCGGTGGTCTGGTGGCCGAACGCCTCGCCAAGGACGGGCCGTTCCCCTTCCCGACCGCGACGTTCCGCCCGAGCCAGGCGGGGCGGGCCTTCACCGACCGCGGTGTACGGCTGGCGAACATCGGCTACTTCGGTCACATGTGGGAGCTCTACGCCATGTGGGCATGGTTCGCGGTCTTCTTCGCCGACCGTCTGGTCGACGGCGGCAACGACGACCCGCGTCAGGCCGCAGCACTCGCGACCGCCCTGGTCATCGGGGTCGGTGCGATCGGGTGCTGGGTGGGTGGGGTGCTCGGAGACCGCTGGGGCCGGACCCGCTCCACCGCGCTGGCGATGACGATCAGCGGCACCTGTGCTCTCCTCATCGGCGTGTTCCGTGACGCTCCGGTAGCGGTGGTCCTGGGCATCGGGCTGGTCTGGGGCTTCTGGGTCATCGCCGACTCCGGTCAGTTCTCCACGATGGTGACCGAGCTGGCCGACCAGCGGTACGTCGGCACCGCCGTCACCATCCAGCTCGCCGCCGGGTTCGGGCTGACCGTGGTCACCATCTGGCTGATCCCGCTGCTGCGTGACGCCTACTCGTGGCAGTGGGCCTTCGCGCTGCTGGCGGTCGGGCCGGCCGTGGGCGTGGTGGCGATGCTCCGCCTGATGCGCTCTCCTGAAGCTGCGCGGATCGCGGGCGGACGGGGCTGAACTCACCGCGTAAGGGGATGAATAGGGACACCCTGTGCCGATCAAGGGCTAGACCGGTCTGGGGCGATCGGCGCGACTGTGGTCGATACGTCCATTTCGGCGTTGCGCTGAAGCCGTCCGTGATTACGGTGGCCAGACATCATCCACATCGCATCCGGGGGGACGAGCTCCCGTTGGTGCGAAAACCACGGGGGGCTCTCCATGAACAAGATCACCAAGGGCGCACGCTTGGGCGTCGCCGCGGCCGGCAGCATCGCGCTGCTCGGCTTCGGTCTCGCCGCGCCCGCGCAGGCCACGTCGCACGGCGCCAACACCGCGTGCCCAGGCCACCGCTACTGCCCGATCGACGTGGGACACGTCCGGCAACGGGCAACGGCAGGGCAACGCCACGGGTCGACCGGACGCCGGCACGGTCGGCAACGCCGACTACAAGAACCCGCCCGGTCAGTACCAGGACGGTGACGACGACAACAACGGCTACGAGTGCGACGGCAACAAGGGCATCGCCCGGAGCAACCCGGCGCACACCGGCTGCGGGCTCCTGACCCGCCCGGCGAGCTGAGTTCTCCGCGGGACAGCACCGGGCCCCGACCGTTCGTGACGGTCGGGGCCCGGCTACCTCTCCAGAGGGGGGAGCCCTACTGGGTGTCGGTGATCGTCAGCGTGATGTCCGCCGCCGCTCCGGCGTACAGCGCCGTGAGGATGTACGCCGTCCCTGAGGGGATCGAGCCGGCCTCCAGGGCCGCCTCGGTCGCGTACTGGGAGATCCGGGCGCAGTCGGCGTCGTACATGTAGACGTCCGCGTCGATGTTGGTCGGCCCGGAGCTGAGCTTGAACGCGTGCTGGCCGTCGTCCTGCTCACCCTCGAGCACGGTCACGTGACCGTCGACGTCCTGGCTGGCCGGCGGCGCGATGCAGGTGTTCTCCAGCTCGGTGCCGGTGACACCTGGCGCCTCGACGTTGCCGGGGTTGCCCACGGCGATCACGAACGACTCGCTGACCGGGGCGTCCGGCGGCGGCGGCGGGCCGGGGGTCACGCCTGTGGCCGAGCCGAACACCTGGATGTCGCCGACCTGGACCTTCTCCACTGTGTCGCCCTGGGGCTCGTCGGCCCAGAACCGGATGAAGCCAGCCGTGACGGGGTTGGCCAGGGTGAAGGACTTGTAGTGCAGGTCCGGGGCCATCGGCCGCGGTGCGTCGTAGCCGAAGGCGTTCTCACCGATCGGCTGCGTCTGCCAGTTCACGCCGTCGCGGCTGGTCTGCAGCGTGAACGACTTCAGCCCCTGGAACCGTCGTGAGGTGTAGGCACTGACCTGCACCGAGGAGATCGTCGACTCCTTGGCCAGCTTGATCACCGCGTTGGAGTTCTTCGTCGTGCGCCACGTGGACGCCTCGGTGTCGTCCATCGCCTTGCCCGCGTCGCCGGTCACCGACTCGGCGCCGTTCGCCTTCGAGGCGAGGTTGGGCGCCATCACGAAGTCCTTCTTCAGGGTCTTCCCGGCCTTCACCGTGAGCCCCTGGAAGGTCTTGGCGCCGAACCCGCGCGCCTGCACGGTCACCGGGTAGGTGGCTGCGGAGGCCGGGATCCGGTAGACCCCGGTGGGCCCGGTCTTGGCGACCGGGACCGAGCGGGCCTCGTACTCGCCGATCATGATCCGCGCGCCCGCCACCGGCTTGCCGGTGGAGGCGTTGCGCACCGTGCCGCTGATGACGCCGTTGAGCGCCGGGTTGCGGTGGTCGAAGCCAGGAGTGCCGTCGACGTCGTTGCCGCCGGTCGGGTCGTCCTCGGAGGTGGCGTTCGATGCGGAGACACCCATGCCGCGCTCGGCGAACGCCGCGTAGACGATGTCGGCGAGCGTGCCGAAGTCGGCGCGACGGTGGTAGCGGTTGTCCAGCGCCAGCATGATCGCGGTGCGCTCGTCGAGCATCGAGGGGTCGTTGGGGCTCAGCGGCATCGCGTCGGTGACGATGTGCTCGCTGATCGAGGCGCCCTCCTGCTGGCCGTACTTCGCGACCAGCGCCTCACGCATCTGCCACAGCGTGGCCGTCCAGATCTCGCCGTCGGAGTGCACCTCGGGGCCGCCGAGGTCGTAGCCGATGTCACCGAACGTCGTCGGGTTCTCCGAGTACGCCCAGTTGCGGATGCCGCGCTTGTCGTTGCCGGTCACGTAGGCGCCGACGACGGAGTCGTCCTGGATGCCTTCGCGGTGGGTGTAGTTCAGGGCGTACCAGTCGCCCCAGCCCTCGCCCATCGAGCCGGACTGGTGGCTGCCCAGGGCGCCGTCCTCGGAGCCGACGTAGCGGTTGGACAGTCCGTGGGCGTACTCGTGCTCGATCACACCTGCGTCGAAGTCGCCGTCGGCGCAGGGACCCTCGAACGCGTCGTTGATCGGCTCCCACAAGAACATGCCGCTCCACGGCGCGATGCCGTCGGGCAGCGTCAGCATGTAGGCGTTGTCGCGACCCGTGTAGGTCGGCGACCCCCCCGAGATCGCGCCGGCCTGCACCAGACCCTGGATCGCGTCACCGGGGTTGCCGCCCTTGCCGAAGTTGTCCACCTGGAAGTTGCCACCCGACTCGGTGAAGCCGAGACGGTAGAACTCGTCGTGGATCCGGTTGTGGTGGAAGAACAGGTTCGTCGAGGACGCCTCCTGGTCCTTGGGGTACGACGTCGGGTCGCACTCCGAGGTGCCCCAGTTGTCGGCGAACCTGTAGTCGAACTGGCCGTCCGGCTCGACCGGGCGCGGGCCCGGGTCGACCGGGCCGATGAAGTTCGACCAGTTCGCGTGCGAGTTGGCGTTGTTGCCGAAGGTCGTGATGCCGGTCCCGGCAACGCCGGTGAGGTCGACGTAGCCGTTGGGCGACTCCTCGGTCGCGTCGAACGACACGTGCTTCGGCTCGCCGCCCTTGGGGGCGCCGGGGTAGTTCGGGTAGACGGTGCCGCCGGAGCTCTCGTGCTGCACGAGGCTGGTGCGGTAGAGCTCCTTGCCCGTGACGGCGTCGATGACGACCTGCCACCCGGCGTCGAGGTCCTTGATGAACAGCACCGAGTAGGCCGCGCGAGCGCCTGTTGCGGTCGGGAACGCGACCTTCTTGACGTACGACGAGGCGGCGAACGGGCCACGGTCGAAGACGTCATAGCCCGCCTGCGAGCCGGACTTCTTCGGGGTGAATCCCACGCCGGGAGCCAGCAGCCCGGCGGCCTTGACCAGCGCAGCCGACGCGTTCAGCGCGAAGGGGCTGAGCATGGTCGCGCTGCGGGTGGTCTCGCCGGTGTAGCTGAGCACCGACCCGTCCTCCTGCACGGCGACGCTGAGCGTCCCACCGCGACCGGCCTCGAGCCCGCCGAAGGTCTGGGTGAACCGGAGCACGTGGGTGCCGGTGCCGGGAAGGACGTGGTCGCGGCTGACCTTGAGTGCGGCGATGTCGCCGGAGCTGAGCCCCAGCATCGCGCGGTTGCGGTCGAGCCAGGCGCGAGCGACGTCCGCCGCGTCGCCCGAAGCGGGACCGGCCAGCGTCTTGCCCTGGCTGGGAACGATGGTCCGGGGGGTGCCGAAGCGGGTGTCCCAGGTGACCCGGCTGCCCGGGCTCTGCCCGATGATCGCGGTGATGGCGTCGAGCTGGGCCTTCGTGGGTTGCACGAGGGCGCCGACCCGACTGTCGGTGGCCGTGGACTGGGCGGTCGACGAGGGGACGTCGGACGTCACAGCCGCAGCGGTGCCCGAGAGCGCCATGCCTGCGAGGACGCCGCACGTCGCGAACGTGGCCACCAGAGTGCGCCGGTTGCGGGATAGCCGCATGCGTGACTCCTTTTAGGGAATGCGGGTCCGCAGCGTGCAGCGTCCCGAGATGGTTTCCACCCACAACGACCGGTCTCGAAAAAGGTGACGCCGTTCACACTCAGAGCCGGTGCAGCACCTCATTGGCTGCGCGCTTGCCGGCCCGCACGGCGCCGTCCATGTAGCCGGTCCAGAAGGTCGAGGTCTCCGTGCCCGCCCAGTGGATCCGACCGTGCGGCCGACGCAGGGCAGGGCCGTACCGGGACAGCGTTCCTGGCCCCATGATCGCCACGGGTCCACCGCCGGTCCATCGCTCCTTCGACCAGTCGTGCTCGACGTACTCGATCGGGCGCAGTGCCTGGTCACCGAACATCTCGGCCAGACCCTCGAGCACGGCCCTGCGTCGCGCGGCCGGCGAGAGCAGACCGTACTGGCGCCACACCGAGCCGCCCACGAAGGCAAGGAGCACGCCCGGAGAGCCGTCCGGGGGTGAGTTGTCGAACGCCGTCCGCACGGCGCCGTGGTCGCTGATCCCGAACCCGTTGAGCCCCTGCTCGCGCCAGAACGGCTTGTCGTAGACGGCGTCACACTTCATCAACGCCCCCATGTCCATCCGCTCCAGGAGGGTGCGATGGCGGGCAGGCAGCGCCGGTCCGAACGTGACCCGGCGAGCGAGCTCAGGTGGTGCGGCCATGATCACCCGGTTGCAGGCCACCGGCCCCCGAGTCGTGCGTACGACGGCCCGCGAGCCGTTCTGGTCGATCCGGGTGACCGCGGCACGCAGCGCCACCCGCGGGCCCAGCTGGCGGGCCAGCCGCAGCGGGATCAGCTGCGATCCTCCGACGAAGCGACGCTCCTGGGCGCCGTTCTCGGTGTCGGAGTTGCGGGCGAAGGTGCCCTTGTTGGACTCGTTGCCCGAGCAAGCGATGAAGTGGATCACGAACAGCAGCGAGAGCTGGTCGGGGTCAGCGCCGAACCCGGGGTGGGTCCACGCACGGATCAGCTTCTCGATGCCCTCTGCGTTGACGGCGGTCCTGCGGATGTGCTCGCCCAGCGTGATCGAGTCCCACTCCCGCGCCCGGGGGTGCTTCCAGGGTGCGGCGACGTCGATCTCGGCGGCCCACTGGTCGAGCTCGTACTGCAGCTTCCCCGCGTCGGGCAGGATCAGCGGGTCCGGAGGGATCGTGCCGAAGTAGGTCTGCCTGCCGAGCGGCCCCGAGGAGTTGTAGACGCTCATCCCCTCGACGTGCTGGTCGAACATCGGCACGCCGAGCTCCTCGGCCAGCGCCACGATGTGGTCCTGCGTCGGCCCCACGAACGCTGCTCCGGACTCGATCACGTCGCCGGAGCCGAGGCGGTGGTTGAGCACCCGCCCACCTACCCGGTCACGGGCCTCCACGACCAGTACTGACCGCCCGCGTCGAGCCACCTTGCGCGCGGCGACGAGGCCGGAGATGCCACCCCCCACGACAACGACGTCCACCCGGCGCGGCAACGAGCCCTGGAGCGTGGCCGCCTCCGCCGCACCGTCGAGCAGACCGGTGGTGAGCGCTCCGACGCCGGCGGCTGCGCCGCCGAGCAGGCTCCTCCTGGTGATCTCGGTCATCGAGCGGTCCTCCTCGGGCCACTCCCGGTGGTGGCCTGTCGTTGCACCACCAACGAGCGAGTCCGCGATGGGCAACGGTGCCGACCCGGATCAGGACATCGCGAACAGGTCTCCGTGGTCCTGCACCCGCTCGAGGACCTCCTCGAAGCGCAGGTGCTCCAGCGCCAGCGGGTCCTCGGCTCCCGCCTCGATCTCGTCCCAGGTCCGTGGCGCCGCGACCATGGGCAGCTCACGCCCGCGCAGCGAGTACGGCGAGATGGTGGTCTTCGAGCCGGTGTTCTGCGACCAGTCGAGGAACACCTTGCCGCCGCGTCGCGCCTTGGTCATCTGGGAGACGACCAGCTTGCGGTGCTCCGACTCCAGCTCCTCGGCGACCTGCTTGGCGTAGTCGCGCACCTCCTGGTGGGTGCGACGACCGTCGAGGGCGGCGTACAGGTGCAGGCCCTTGGAGCCGCTGGTCACCGGCGCGCAGTCGAGCCCGTCGGCCGCGAGCCGCTCGCGCACCAGGAGCGCGACCTGGGCGCACTCCCCCAGGCCCGCCGGGTCCCCGGGGTCGAGGTCGACCACCAGCCGGTTGGGGTTGCGCGGCCTGCCCTTCGCGGTGACCGTCCACTGGTGCACGTGCAGCTCGAGCGAGGCGAGGTTGACCAGCCAGGTCAGCGTCGCGAGCGAGTCGATCACCGGGAAGCGCAGCTCCCCCTCCTCCTCGCTGCCGGTCCGCGATCCCGACGTCGGCACGGTGACCGTGCGCACCCAGGAGGGCGTGCCCGACGGCGCGTTCTTCTCGAAGAAGGACTTCTCCGAGGTGCCGTGCGGCCAACGGATCCGGGTCACCGCCCGGTCGGCGAGGTGCGGCAGCAGCACCGGCGCCACCTGCGCGTAGTAGTTGAGCACCTCGGCCTTGGTGGTGCCGGTCCGCGGGTACATCACCTTCTCCAGGTTGACCAGGGTCAGTCGGTGACCGTCGACCTCCACGGGTGTCTCGGTGCGCTCGGCCATCTCAGTCTCCCTGTCCTTTTACCCGGGCCGCGTCGAGGTCGGTGCGGATGCCGCGGTATGCCGGCTGCCGCAGCCTGCCGTCGGTGGTGAGGGTCAGGTACTGCACGTCCACGACCACCTCCGGGCGCACCCACACGGTGCCCTCACGGTCCAGCCGCGGGAGCGCCGCGTCGAACGGTGACTCCTCGACGACAAGTGGACGCAGCAGCTCCTCGAGCATCCGGCCGGCCTTGCCGGCGATGCCGCTGCCCACGCGTCCGCGGAACCTCAGGCCTCCCGCGGTCGGCTCCCCGACCAGGACGGCGCCGAGACGGTGTGCCGACCCGGTCTCGGGCCGGAAGCCGCCGACCAGGAACGAGGCGGTGGGACGGATCGGGAACTTCAGCCAGTCCTTGCTGCGCAGCCCTGGGCGGTAGCGCGAGGTCCAGTCGCTTGCTGACGATCCCCTCGAGGCCCTGCTGCTCGGCCGCCGCGAGCAGCATCTGCCCGTCGTCGTACGTCGGGGGCACCTGCCAGGCGACGTCGTCGAGCCCGAGTCCCTCCAGCAGGGCGCGCCGCTCGACGAACGGGCGTGCGACGAGGTCGTCGCCGTCGAGCCGCAGCAGGTCGAAGGCGATCAGGGTCACCGGGTTGGTCGTGGCGAGCCGACGCGCCCGGTTCGCGTCGCGGACGTGCATCCGGTCGGCCAGCGCACCGAACGACGGGACGCCCTCGCCCAGCGCGACGACCTCGCCGTCGATCAGGGCGTCGTCCGCGACCCCGTCGAGGGCGTCGGCCAGGCCGAGCAGCTCCGGGAAGGACACGGTCACGTCGTTCTCGTTGCGGGAGAAGATCCGCACGGATCTCGACCGGGCTCGATCACCGGGTCGGACGTCGACGAGCACCCGCATGCCGTCCCACTTGACCTCGTGGGTCCACCCCGCACCCGGGACGTGGTCCCCCTTGGTCGCGAGCATCGGCAGCACGCCGCCATCTTGGCAGCACCGCCCCGCTGCGAGCCGTCAGCTCACTCCGGTGGGTGCGTCGTGGGCGCGCGGGTCCGCGTCGCCGACCTCGTCGGCCAGCACGAGCTCGCCGACCCTTTCGCCGAGCAGCTGCTGCGCTGCATAGTCCAGGCCGGAGTCGGTGACCAGCACGTCCGCCTCCTTGAGCTGGGCGAAGGTGGAGACCCCGACAACGCCCCACTTGGTGCTGTCGGCCACCACGACCATCCGGCGCCCGGCGGCCACGAGAGCGCGGTTGGTCTCGGCCTCCATCAGGTTCGGCGTGCTGAACCCCGCGTCGGCGTCCATCCCGTGGACCCCCATGAAGACGATGTCGAGGTTGAGCGAGCCCAGGGACTCAACAGCAACCGGGCCGACCAGGGCCCCCGAGACCGTGCGCACCCCGCCGGTCAGCACGACCGACTGGTCGACACGTGGCCTCTCGTAGAACACCTGGGCCACTTCCACCGAGTTCGTCACCACGGTCAAGCCGGGTACCTCGCGCAGCTGGTGGGCGAGCGTCCAGGTCGTCGAGCCAGCGCTGAGCCCGACCGCCGCACCCGAGTCGACCAAGCCGGCCGCCGTCTTGGCGATCGCGAGCTTCTCGGTCCGCTCCTGCAACTGCTTGGTCTCGAAGCCCGGCTCATTCGTGCTCGAGGTCGCCGTGGCACCTCCATGCACCTTCTCGATCAAACCGTGGCGGGCCAGCACCTCGAGGTCCCTGCGGATGGTCATGTCGGAGACGCCGAGACTCTGGGTCAGCTCGCTGACACGCACGGCACCACTCTTGCGCACCTGCGCCAGGATCCGCTCTCGCCGCTGCGCCGCCAACATGCGTCAGCCCACCCTCTCCCGAATGCAGGCCACGCCGCCCGGACCGAGCACGAACCTACCGTCACCGGTGGCTCCGCTGATCAGATCCTGTCCCGACAGAGGGACCACGGCGGTCTCCTGGGTGTGATTCAAAACGAACGCATACGTGTGGTCCTCGCCGACCCGGCGCACCAGCTCGACGCCGGGCGCGAGCCCGCTCCCGTGCACCGCGGCATCGGCCAGCACGCGGGAGACGACCGCAGCCGTCGCGTCGGCGTCGGTTCTGGTGGCGAGGTACCACGCGACGCCGGCCCCGAAGTCGTGCCTGGTGAGCGCCGCTTTGCCGGGCAGCGGGCCGTCGCCGTACCTGAGGACCGCCTCGGCGCCCCGGAGCTCGAGGTCCTCGACCCAGGTGTCGGCCCCGCCGTCCGGCCACCCGCCACTCTCCCAGGCGGTCAGCGTCACGTGCTGGTCTTCGGGCAGCGGGCAGAACTCCTCGACCCGGACGCCCAGCAGCTCGCGGAACGCGCCCGGGTACCCCCCCGGGCGGACGTGGTCGTGCTCGTCGACAACTCCGGAGAAGTACGTCACCAGCACGTGGCCGCCCTGCTCGACGTACGCCGCAAGACGCTCGGCGTCGGCATCGGAGACCAGGTGCAGCATCGGCACGACGACCAGCCGGTAGGCGGTGAGGTCCATCGAGGGATGTCTGACGTCCACCGTGACCCCGGCGTCCCACAGCGCGCCATAGATGGCGTGGGCACGGTCCAGGTAGCTCATCCCCGAGAGCGGCAGCGACTCGCGCTCGACCGCCCACCTCGACTCGTAGTCGAGGAGGAATGCGACCTCGGCGCTCGTCACCGAGCCGGCGACCTCCCCCAGCCGGCTCAGGGTCTCGCCAAGCTCCACCACCTCGCGCCACACCCGGCTGTCGGTGCCGGCGTGCGGCAACATCGCCGAGTGGTACTTCTCCGCGCCGGCCAGGGCAGCGCGCCACTGGAAGAACCCGGCGCTGTCGGCTCCTCGGGCCACGTGCTGCAGGGTGTTGCGGCGCATCTGACCCGGCACCTTGGCGAAGTTTCGCGCTTGCCAGTTCACCGCACTCGTGGAGTGCTCCATCAACACCCAGGGCTGGCCACCGGCCAGTCCCCGCGTCCAGTCGGCGCACAGCGCGAGCTCGACCTCCGGATGGTCCAGCCGTCCGTCGAGGTAGTGGTCGTTGCTGATCACGTCCTGCTCCGGCGCCCAGCGCCAGTAGTCGAGGCCGTCGATGTGGTCGGTGACCATGAAGTTGGTCGTGACCGGCACGCCGGGGCTGAGCCGGCGCAGCACGTCGCGTTCGGCTCGGTGCTGGTCCAGGAGCTCATCGGAGCTGAACCTTCGGAAGTCAATGAGCTGCGTCGGGTTCGGGGTCGCGGTGCTCAACCCGGGTGGGCGCACCTCCGCCCAGCTTCCGTAGTGCTGGGACCAGAAGGCGGTGCCCCACGCGGCATTGAGGGCGTCGAGGTCGCCGTACCGGCGGCCCAGCCAGCTCCGGAACGCCTCGGCGCTGACCGCGCAGTAGCAGTGCGCATTGTGGCAGCCGAGCTCGTTGGACACGTGCCACATCACCAGCGCGGGATGCGCGGCGTACCTGGCGGCCATCTCCTCCACCAGGGCAAGGGCGTGATCGCGGTAGACCGGGGAGCTCGGGCACCAGGTCTGCCTGCTGCCGTAGGTGAGCCGGTGACCCGACGCGTCGACCGGCAGCATCTCCGGGTGCGCTGTGGCCAGCCAGGCCGGCGGCGAGGCCGTTGCGGTCGCCAGGTCAACCGCTATCCCGTGCTCATGCAGCAGGTCCATCACCTCGTCGAGCCACGCGAAGTCGCGAGCACCCGGGGTCGGCTCGATCCGGGCCCAGGAGAAGACGCCGATCGTCACGAACGTGACCCCGGCGTCGCGCATCAGGCGCACGTCCTCGCCCCAGACCTCGGGTGCCCACTGCTCGGGGTTGTAGTCACAGCCGTAGCCCAGCCCGGAACCGGAGAGCTGCAAGCGCGCAGGCGTAGCCATGGCGGTCACTCTCCCCCCGCCACCTTCCCCATGTCAACAAAATCCACCAACCGCCGCAGTTCGATGTGCGGTTTTCGTCCGTATCGGTTGTGACGGATGTCGGCATTTGATGCAGAAAGTGAGTGCTCCAAGCGCGAGACGCCGTTCTGGTCCGGGGTTGACAGTGATCTGCGCCACGGTGAACAGTGTGGGCAATTCTGTTTGACTCCGTTCATTCGACAGTGAGTGAACCTGCGAGAGGAAATCCCGATGGCCCCGTCCCGTCCCCGCTCTGAGTTCCCTCCCGGACTGGTGCCGCCGTCCTTCGCGGCGACCCATGCCCTCTCCCGACGCTCGTTCCTCCGCGGCTCCGCGCTCGGCGCGGGCGCGCTCGCCATGCCCGGCCTGCTCGCGGGCTGCGGGGGCGGCGACTCCGGAGCCAGCACCGACACGGTGACCATCGGCGTCAACGAGGCCGTCGGGTCCGGCCGCGCCTACGAGCAGGCCAAGGGCCGCTTCGACGCGTTTGCCGCACAGGCCAGCGGCAACAAGATCAAGGCCAACTACGTCGACCACAACACCTTCCAGGAGAGCATCAACAACTACCTGCAGGGCAATCCCGACGACGTGTTCTCCTGGTTCGCCGGCTACCGCATGCGCTCCTTCGCCGAGAACGGCCTGATCGGCGACCTCAGCGAGATCTATCCCATCGACGGCATCCCCGACGGCATCGTGGAGTCATCGACCGGCAACGACGGGAACCAGTACTTCGTGCCCACGAACAACTACCCCTGGGCGATCTTCTACTTCAAGAGCCTGTGGAAGGAGAAGGGCTACGAGGTCCCCGAGACGCTGGACGAGCTCGTGGCGCTCAGCAAGCAGATGCAGAAGGACGGCCTGGTCCCGATTGCCTTCGCCGACAAGGACGGCTGGCCCGCGATGGGCACCTTCGACATCCTCAACATGCGGATCAACGGCTACGACTACCACATCAACCTGATGGCCGGGGAGGAGTCGTGGGAGTCCGCCGAGGTCAAGAACGTCTTCGACACCTGGCGTGGCCTGCTCCCCTACCACCAGCCCGCCGCCCTGGGCCGCACCTACCAGGAAGCCGTCAGCTCGCTGCAGCAGAAGAAGTCCGGGATGTACCTCCTGGGCCTCTTCCTCACCGACTCGCTGCCCGTCGAGCAGCAGGAGGACATCGACTTCTTCACCTTCCCCGAGGTCGACTCCAACATCGGCGCGAAGGCCATCGACGCGCCCATCGACGGTTTCTGCATGTCGGCGAACCCGAAGAACAAGCAGGGCTCCTTGGACCTGCTGAAGTTCCTGGGCTCCGCCGAAGGGAACGACGCGCTGAACGAGCAGAAGATCCCGATGATCTCGGTGAACAGCAACGCCGACACCAGCAACTACACGGATCTTCAGCAACGAGCCGCCGACTTCATCGCCGCGCAGGAGAACATCGCCCAGTTCCTGGACCGGGACACCGACCCCGGCTTCGCTCAGACGGTGATGACTCCGGCACTGCAGACGTTCCTGAGCAAGCCCGACGACATCGACGGCCTGGTGAAGAGCATCGAGGAACAGCGGCTGTCCATCTTCTGACCCTGAGCCCGTGTCGACCCAGAGGAAGGGCCAGCCATGAGCGCTGCGACCGAGACCGACCCGACCAACAGCCCGGCTGGCCGGCGCAAGAAGCCTGCGCGCCCCCCCAGATCCGGCAGCCAGCACAAGCTGCGCGGCGCCGACCGGCTCACCGTCATCTTGATGGTCACCATCCCCACGGCACTGGTCGTTGGACTGGTGTGGCTGCCCGCCCTGGCGTCGGTGGGCCTCAGCTTCTTCAAGTGGAACGGCCTCGGCCCCTTCAGCACGGCCGAGTGGGTGGGGCTCAAGAACTACGACGACATGGTCAACATCTACCCGGCCTTCTGGCCGGCGATGCTGAACAACCTGTACTGGCTGGTGGCCCTGTTCGTGGTTCCCACGATCCTGGGCATCTTCCTCGCGGTCCTGCTGGACCGTGAGCTCCGTGGCGGGAAGCTCTACCAGACCGCTCTCTTCCTGCCGGTCGTCCTCTCCCTGGCGCTCATCGGCTTCATCTGGCAGCTGATCTACTCGCGCGACCAGGGGCTGATCAACGGGCTGACCGGGGGCACCACCGACTGGTACGGCGACCCGGACGTCAACATCTGGGCCGTCATCGTGGCTGCCGGGTGGCGACACACCGGCTACATCATGCTGCTCTATCTGGCCGGCCTGAAGGGGGTCGACCCCGGGTTGCACGAGGCAGCCAAGATGGACGGCGCCACGCCCACGCAGACCTTCTTCAAGGTGGTGCTGCCCGTGATGCGGCCGATCAACATCATCATCCTGGTGATCACGGTGATCGAGTCCCTACGCGCCTTCGACCTCGTCTGGGTCATCAACAAGGGCCGCAACGGCCTGGAGCTGATCGGGGCGCTGGTCACCCAGAACATCGTCGGGGAGGCCAGCCGCATCGGCTTCGGATCTGCCCTGGCCACCGTCATGCTCGTGATCTCGTCGGTCTTCGTCGTGATCTACCTGCGCATCGTGATGAAGGAGGACGCGTGATGAGTACCGCAGTCACCCAGCGCCCCACACCCCCAGAGAAGACCAAGTCGCCGACTACGGGCGGACGGCGTCAGGCAGTCGTGTACGCCATCGTCATCGTCGCGTCGCTGGTCTGGCTGTTCCCGGTCTTCTGGGCAGTTCTCACCTCGTTCCGCGACTACGCCTACACCTCGCAGTTCGGGTACGTCTCCCTGGGCGGTTGGACGCTGGACAATTACTCCAACGCATGGGAGCGCGGCAACTTCGGGCAGTTCTTCTTGAACTCCGCCTACATCACCATCCCCGCCGTCTTCTTCAGCCTCCTGCTGGCCTCGATGGTCGCCTTCGTGCTGGCCCGGTTCACCTACAAGTTCAACCTGGCGCTGCTGGGCCTGTTCACTGCGGCGAACCTGCTGCCTCCGCAGGCCCTGCTGATCCCGGTGTACCGGATGTTCCGGGCGATCCCGATGCCGGAGTACATCAGCACCAGCGGCACGTTGCTCAACAGCTACCTCGGGCTCATCCTGGTCAACACCGCGTTCCAGACCGGCTTCTGCACCTTCGTACTGAGCAACTACATGAAGACACTGCCCAAGGAGCTCTACGAGTCCGCCGAGGTCGACGGCGCCAGCGTGTTCCGGCAGTTCTGGCAGATCACGCTGCCGCTGTGCCGGGCCCCGCTCGCAGCCCTCACCGTGCTCGAGGTGACCTGGATCTACAACGAGTTCTTCTGGGCGACCGTGCTGCTCCAGGACCCGGGCAAGTTCCCGATCACGAGCTCGCTGAACAACCTCCGCGGCCAGTTCTTCACAGACAACAACCTGGTCGCCGCAGCATCGGTGATCATCGCGCTCCCGACGCTTCTCGTGTTCCTCGTGCTGCAACGACAGTTCGTCGCTGGACTGACGCTGGGAGCCACGAAGGGTTGAGCGAGCTTGCCGCGACGTCCCCGCCGGACGTCATCCACCTACGCGCCCGAGGCGTCTCGCTGCTGCTCGCCGTGGGGGCTCGCGGGCTGCCCCAGGTGGTGCACTGGGGTGCTGACCTCGGCGAGCTGTCCCGGGACGAGGCGACAGCCGCGGCGCACGCCGTCGTCCACTCGGTGCCGCACAGCGGGTACGACGACCCGACCCCCGTCGAGCTGCTCCCGCAGGCTGCGCACGGCCACGCCGGCCGCGGCGTGCTGGCCGGCAGCCGCTCGGGTTCGGCCTGGTCCCCTTCGTTCCACACGGTGGACGTGCGGACCTCGGGCCAGTCCGTCCTCTTCGACGCCATCGACGACCAGGCCGATCTCGCGCTGCGCACAGAGGTGCGCATGGAGCCCGAGGGGGTACTCAAGCTCAGGCACCACCTGAGGAACACGGGCGACACTGACTACGAGCTCATCTCGCTGCCGGTCCAGCTGTTCGTCCCTGGCCGCGCACAGGAGCTGCTCGACCTGACCGGGCGTTGGTCGCGCGAGCGGGTGCCCCAGCGGCACCGCCTCGGCTTCGGTGCCTGGGTGCGCGAGGGCAGGCGAGGCCGCACCGGCCACGACGCACCCACCGTGCTCGTGGCCGGGACCAGCGGGTTCGGCTTCCGCGCAGGCGAGGTCTGGGCCATGCACGTCGCGTGGAGCGGGGACAGCAGCCTGTGGGCGGAGCGCCTGCCGGAGGGACGAGTGAGCCTCGGAGGCGCAGAGCTCCTGCACGCCGGTGAGGTCCGGCTCGCGCCGGGCGCGACGTACGAGACCCCGTGGGTCTACGCCGGGTACTCCGGCAACGGCCTGGACGACCTCAGCCAACGTCTTCACGACCTGGTGCGCGCCCGGCCCGATCATCCGCACTCCCCAAGGCCCGTCGTCCTCAACACGTGGGAGGCGGTCTACTTCGACCACGACCTGGACCACCTGATCACCATCGCCGAGCACGCGGCCGAGGTCGGGGTGGAGCGCTTCGTGCTCGACGACGGCTGGTTCACAGGACGAAGCTCCGACCGGTCCGGCCTCGGCGACTGGGAGGTATCGGCCGACCTCTGGCCGCGCGGGATCCATCCGCTGATCGACAAGGTGGCCGCCCTCGGCATGGACTTCGGGCTGTGGGTCGAGCCGGAGATGGTCAACCTCGACTCCGACCTGGTTCGCCGCCACCCCGAGTGGCTGCTCGCCCCCGCCGGGCGCGTACCGCCGCACTGGCGTCACCAGCAGGTGCTCGACCTCGCACACTCCGACGCCTGGCAGCACATCTTCGAGCGTCTTGACGCCCTCCTCACCGACCACGACATCGCCTACCTGAAGTGGGACCACAACCGCGACGTCGTCGACGCCGACCACCTCGGACGTCCCGGCTTGAGGGCACAGACGCTGGCCTTCTACGCCCTGCTCGACGCCCTCCGTGCCAAGCACCCAGACGTCGAGATCGAGTCGTGTGCCTCGGGCGGCGGGCGCGTCGACCTCGAGGTGCTTGCGCGCACCGACCGCATCTGGGCCAGCGACTGCACCGATGCGCTCGAGCGGCAGGAGATCCAGCGCTGGACGGGCCTCCTGGTGCCGCCTGAGCTCGTGGGAGCGCACGTGGGTGCACCCCGCAACCACCAGACCGGACGGGTGCTCGACCTGTCGTTCCGCGCCGGAACCGCGTTGTTCGGCCACTTCGGCGTCGAGTGGGACATATCGCGTGCGAGCCCGGAGGACCGCGCGGAGCTGGCACGCTGGGTCGAGACCTACAAGTCCCTGCGCCCGCTGCTGCACCGCGGGGACGTCGTCCGCGGGGACGACACCGAGGACGGCTGCGAGCTCCACGGAGTGGTGTCCCGCGATCGCGGAGACGCGCTCTTCTCGCTCGTGCAGCTGCGGCCCCTGGTCAGCTCCGTGCCCGCGCGGGTGCCCCTGCCCGGCCTGGACCCCACGCGCAGCTACGTGGTCAGCATGCAGGCACCAGGGGACACGCCCCGGACGATGCAGGTCACGGCACCACCGTGGGTCTCCGAGGGTCACACGGTGCTGCCCGGCGCGGTCCTCGACAAACTCGGTGTGGCGGTGCCGATCCTGGCACCCGAGCAGCTGCTGCTCCTGCGGGTCACGGCGGTCGACCACCCGACCGAGAACAGCTGAGAACGACCCTGTGGGTCTACGCAGTGGCGTACCCATGGACCTACAGGGCATCCTGATCACATGCGTGCAATCTGGAAGGGCGCCGTCTCCTTCGGCCTGGTCAGCGTGCCGGTCAAGCTGTACTCCGCGACCGAGAGCAAGGACGTGTCGTTCCGGCAGGTCCACGCCAAGGACGGCGGCAGGATCAAGTACCAGCGAGTCTGCAGCCTCGACGGTGAGGAGATCGAGTACGCCGACATCGCCAAGGGCTACGAGACCGAGGACGGCGAGATGGTCATCCTCACCGACGAGGACATGGCCGACCTGCCGGCCAGCAGCAGCCGCGAGATCAGCGTCGAGAAGTTCGTGCCGAGCGACCAGATCGACCCGATGCTGTTCGAGAAGTCCTACTACCTCGAGCCCGAGAAGACCGGCGCCAAGCCCTACGCGCTGCTCCGCGAGGCGCTGGAGGCAGCCGACAGGATGGCCCTGGTGACCGTCTCGCTGCGCAACCGGATGTCCCTGGCGGTGCTGCGCGTGCGCGACGACGTGATCGTGATGCAGACGATGATGTGGCCCGATGAGATCCGGAGCCCCGACTTCGGTTCGGTCGACACCAGTGAGGCCAAGCCTGCGGAGGTGAAGATGGCCCAGATGCTGGTCGAGACGCTCGCCGGTGACTTCGACGCCGACGAGTACGAGGACGACTACCGCGAGGCCCTCGAGGCGCTGGTGAAGGCCAAGATCGAGGGCGGTGAGGTCAAGCGCACCCCCGCGGCGAAGAAGTCCTCGGGCGAGGTCGTGGACCTGCTGGCGGCCCTGCAGCGCAGCGTGGACGCTGCCCGTTCGGCCCGAGGCGAGAAGACGTCCGAGGAGGAGTCCGGGGAGACGTCGGCCACGAAGTCGAGCCAGCAGAAGCCGGCCAAGAAGGCCACGAAGAAGACCGCCAAGAAAGCGGCGAAGAAGCCCGCCAAGAAGAGCCAGGCCAAGAAGGCCAGCTGAGGGCGTTTCCCCTGTAATAAAAGGGATGTAACGCACATACGTCGCAGGTGAGCCGGCTGACAACCCTCCCCACGTGACCCCAGCCCGCCCTTCTCGTTGGGGCATGCAGACGCGGGTTCGGGGCCGCGTGCGGCCGTCCGGCCGTCACGTTCCTGGGGAGGAAGACTCTTGAGCCGCTCACACCTGCGCCTCGCAGCCGCCGCCGGCGCAGCCGCGCTGACCACGATCACCATGGCGCCCGCGTTGGCTGCCACCACGCTCGCGCAGGCCGATGCCAACGCCGTAACCCTGACGGTGGCTGGCAACGGAAACGGCACGGGCGACGTCACCGCCCGCCACGACGGCACCAGCGAGACCGTGACCGGCAACAGCGAGCCGCCCGTCGCCGTTCTCGGCGGCCAGCAGGTGATCAACGCCGGTGTGCTTTCCCAGCAGGCCACCGCCACCGTGCGCAACGGTGGCGGCTTCTCCGCAGCCTGCGCCGGGCTCGCCGGCAACGGCGGTTCGGTCGCACAGGTGGGTGAGTCGAGCTGCCTGACGCCTGGGCACTCCCGTCAACGCCTCACTCGGCTCGCTCGACCTCAGCAAGCTGGTGGTGGCCGACCCCGACTCCGCACTCGCTCCGCTCAACCAGCTCGGCGACCCGCTCGTCGCGCAGCTGGCCCCGGTCATCAACGAGGTCGTGGCCGGAGCCCGTGAGAACTTCGGCGACATGGGCCTCGTGGCCGGGTTCGGCGCCGTGGAGGGACGGTGCGTGGCCCGTCCCGGCTCCGCGGACGGCTTCGCCACGCTCACCGACGCCTCGATCAGCGTCGAGGGCGGTGGGCACAAGGTGACCCTGCTGGACCTGCCGGTGAACCCGCCCCCGAACACCCACGTGACCACCGACCTCAGCGTGCTGATCGGCACCATCCTCGACGCCGTACGCACCGACCTGGACAGCTCCTTCGACGGGCAGGCTGCGCCGCTGAAGGAGGCCATCGACCCGGTCCAGGAGCAGATCGTCGACGCCGTGGTCACCGAGCTCGAGAAGAACCTCGGCCCGCTCGAGGAGAACGTCGTCGACATCGTCCTCAACCGCCAGGTCCGGGCCACGCCGGACTCGATCAAGGTCCGGGCCCTGGACCTTTCGCTGCTTCCCGCCGCCCGCGAAGAGCTCGGGTCCGCGCTGGTGGAGCTGCAGGTCGGCAATGCGGCCTGCGGCCCCGCCGGCCGTGCCGCGCTGGTCTCGGCACCGGCCGCGGCACCCAAGGGACTGCCCAAGGGCGTCTCAGCCGGTCTCGCCACCGCTTCGTCCCCGACCGAGCAGAAGCAGGAAATTCCCACCCACCTGCTGCTCGGAGCCCTCGCCCTCGTCGCGGCGACCGGCGCGGGATTCGGCACCCTCGCCCGCGTCCGCAAGTGACTGGTCCGGAAGACAGCCGATGAGCAGCTCCGAGAACCGCGGCGGTGGGATCGCCGGTCTCCTGGTGGCCCTCGCGCTGCTGGGAGGGATGGTCTTCCTGATCCCCTCCGGCCCCGAGAAGGCAGACGCCGCCGGGTTCCGCCCCATGTCGGCACCGGCGGACCCGGTGCGCCTCGTGGTCCCGGCCCTCGAGATCAAGGCACCGGTCAAGGAGATCGAGGTCAACGACAAGCAGATCCTCGACCCGCCGCGCAACCCGCGCGAGGTCGGCTGGTGGAAGCGCAGCGCCCCGCCGGGTGCCACCCGCGGACAGACCGTCCTGACCGGACACACCGTGAACACCGGCGGCGGCGTCATGGACGACCTCGGCAAGCTCCGTCGCGGACAGAAGGTCAAGGTGGTCACGTCGAAGGAGACGATGCACTACCGCGTCACCCGGGTGGTGACCTACTCCAAGAAGGAGCTGGCCGAGCGGGCCGTGGAGCTGTTCGCCCAGAAGCGCACCGACGTACGCCTGGTGCTGATCACCTGCACCGGCTGGACCGGCAAGGACTACACCGGCAACATCGTGGCCTTCGCCGAGCCGCTCGGAGTCCGCGAGAACGCCTCCTGACCAGCGCGGCCGTTCCGTCTAGCCGGCCCGCTCGGTGTGGGCCACGGGCAGCCGGTGAGTCCGGCATCCGCCGGTGCATCCAGGCCATCCCTGCGTCCATCGCGCGCGGTGCGAGCAGGTTGAGCACCTCACCGACACGCCCCGCCCACGTCGAGATGGTCAGCGGCCGGTCCTCGAGCGCGCGCACGACGAGCGCCGCGGCCTGCTCGGGGGTCTTGGCCGGCAGGTTCCGGTAGGCGTGGGTGGCCTCGATCATGTCGGTGCGCACCAGGTCGAGACGCAGGTTCGTGAAGGTCACGTTGTCGAACCAGGCCTCCCTGCCGGCGATCCGGGCGAAGGTGTCCAGCGCCGTCTTGGAGGCGATGTAGGCGGCGAACTTGGGCGCCTTGAGCTGCACTCCCCAGGTCACGATGTTGACCACGTGACCGAACCGACGTCGGCGCATCCCGGGCAGCAGCCCCAGCGTCAGCCGCACCGGCCCGAAGTAGTTGATCGCCATCGTGCGCTCGAAGTCGTGCATCCGGTCGTAGGAGTACTCCAGCGAGCGCCGGATCGAGCGGCCGGCGTTGTTCACCAGCATGTCCACGTGTCCGTGCTCGCGCAGCACCCGCTGCACCAGCACGTCGGTGGCCGTCGGGTCGGTCAGGTCGCAGGCGTAGCCGTACGCCGCACCGCCCGCCGTCTCGATCTCGCGCACCACCCGGTCGAGCTCACCTTGCCGACGCGCCACGCACAGCACCCGGCCACCTCGCTGGGCGACCGCCTTGGCGGTGGCCTCCCCCACGCCCGAGGACGCACCGGTGACCAGCACCACCCTGCCGACGAGCGGGCTCGGCAGCGGTGACCCCGCGAGCCGCGCGGCCGGCACCCGGACGCGGCGTCGCAGGAACGCCCTGGGGGTGATCAGCAGGCTCATCGGCGCCACATCCCGGGCGGTCAGCTGTCTTCCAGCGTCGGCATCGCCCAGGGCCGGGCAGCCTCGAGCTGTGCCGAGAGGCTGAGCAACGTGGTCTCGTCACCGCGGCGTCCGACGAGCTGGCAGGCCAGCGGCAACCCGTCGGCTGCTATCCCGGCGGGCACCGAGGCAGCCGGGTGACCGGTGAGGTTCCACAGAGCGGTGTAGGCGATCATCGGCTGCGACTTCAGCTGCGCCCGGACCGAGCCCGCGCCGTCGAGCACGCCGGCGCGCGGCGGCCGGTGCGCGATCGTCGGGGTCAGCAGCACGTCGACGTCCTCGAACACGCGGTCGGCCTTCGCCGCGACCCGCTCCCCGGCACGGATCGCACGGTCGATGACCGGCCGTCGCGCCCAGGTGCCGAGCCGGTAGGTCTCCCGGGTGCGCTTCTCGAGCCGGTCGTAGTGCTCGACGGCCTCGGCCTCGCTGCGGACCCCGCCGAAGAACTGCGGCACGAAGGCGAGCGTGGCGTCCGGGTACCTCGGGTCGATCTCGCGCACGTCGTGCCCGAGGTCGGTCAGCGCCTGGGCCATCTCTCGCACGGCCTCGACGTGGCTCGGGTCGGGACGCACCCCGCGGATCGCCGGCTTGGTCGACCAGCCGATCCGAAGACGACCGGGCTCGGTGCGCGCCGCCTCGGTGAACGAGGTGGTCGGCTCCGGTGCGGTGAACATGTCGCCCTCGGAGCCGCCGCGGATGGCGTCGTAGACGATGGCGGAGTCGAGCACCGAGCGGGTGAGCGGTCCCGTCGTGCCGAGCGCCCACCACAGGTGCGCCGTCGGGGAGCTGGTCACCCGGCCCCGCTCCGGCTTGAGCCCGAACAGGCCGCAGCACGCGGACGGGATCCGGATCGAGCCACCGCCGTCCCCGCCGATGCCCACCGGCACCATTCCCCCCGCGACCGCGACGGCGGTGCCGCCGCTGGAACCACCCGGCGTGTGCTCGCGGTTCCACGGGTTCCGGGTGATGCCGCCCGCCTCGGACTCGGTGAAGGGCCACTGGCCGAACTCGGGCATCCGGGTCTTGCCGATGATCACGGCCCCGGCCTCGCGCAGCCGGCGTACGACGGCGCCGTCCTCGACCGCCGGGGTGGTGTTGGCCAGGCCCCCGAAGGTGGTGACGCACCCGGCGACGTCGATCTCCTCCTTGATCGCCACCGGGACGCCGTGCAGCGGCCCCGGCGTCTCCCCTGCTGCGAGGGCCTCGTCGCGGGCCCGTGCCTCGGCGCGAGCCTCGTCTGCCAGCACCACCGAGAAGGCGTTCAGCCCGGGGTCACGCTGGACGATGCGCGCCAGGCAGGCCTCCACCACCTCGACGCTGCTGGCCTCGCGGCCGGTCGTACGTCGAGCCAGCTCGGCAACCCCGAGATCGGCCAGGTTCGTGTCCACCGAAGTCATGCTGCGAAGGCTAGCGGCCCCCGAGCCCGCGCTACCTCAGGCCCGGTCCCAGCGGAACAGCCGCACGGCGACCGCCGTCATCAGGACCGCGAAGCCCGTCAGGATCAGCGCCGGCACCACGATCGCCGACGGCCCCTCCCCGCGCACCAGCACGTCCAGCATGCCGTCGTTCAGGTGCCGCAGGGGCAGCGCCAGCGACACCAGCTGCAGCCACCGAGGCGCCCCTTCCAGCGGGAAGAAGGAGCCGCTGAGGAACGCCATCGGGAGCACCAGGAAGTTCGCCATGTTGACCGCGCCCTCGGCGGTGTGGGCGACCGCGCCCGCGAGCAGGCCGAGAGCCATGAAGCACAGCGTGCCGAGCACCAGCAACGGGACACCCACCCACCACCAGCCGCTCAACCGGAGTCCGAAGGCGGCCGCGCCGAGGCCCAGGAAGATCGCCATCTGGACGAGCGCGATCGCGATGGTCACCCCGACGCGGGCACCCACGACCGTGCGTGTCGGCACCGGGGAGAGCTGCAGCCTGCGCAGCAGCTGTGTCTGGCGCCAGCCCTGCAGCGTGGCCGCGGCACCGAAGGAGGCGCTCATCGCCACTGCCCAGCCGAGCAGGCCGGGTGTGACGAACTGGATCACCTTCAAAGAGGCGTCCTCGACCGCCTCGGCCCGGAAGGCGAAGGCGGGGGGTTGGCCCGACGCCGCGACGTTGGCGGCATCCACGAAGGCGCTCAACGTCCCCCGGGTGACCGCCGCCTTCACCCGGTCGGTCTGGGTGACGTGCGCGACCAGGGTCGACCCCTGCATCTCGACGGCGACGTCGGCATCGCCCTTGCGCACCTGCGCCAGGGCGTCCTCCCGGTCCTCGGTCCGCTTGACGTCGAAGGCCTCACCGAAGGCCTCCCGGCCCTCCGGAGGTAGCTGGTCGATCAGCGCCACCGGACCGATCTGGATCAGCTCGCTGCGGCTCTGGGTGTCGTCGTTGAAGATCGCGCCGAACAGGACGAGGAACATCAGCGGGAACACGAGGGCGAAGAACACCGAGGCGCGATCGCGCAGGAAGCCCTTGAGGATGGCGATCGCGAGCGCGACCAGGGGGCGGCTCACGGACGGTACTCGCGACCGGTGAGCTCGAGGAACACATCCTCGAGCGTGGCCCGGTGCGCGGACTCACCGGTCAGCGCGTGCGCCTGCCGGTAGCCAGCGACCAGCTCCTCGGGGACACCGACCTGCAGGATCCGCCCGTGGTCCATCACCGCCACGCGGTCACACAGGGCCGAGGCCTCGTCCATGTGGTGCGTGGTGAGCACTACCGTGCGCCCGGACTCGTTGAGCCCGGACAGCAGGTCCCAGAGGTTGCGACGAGCCTGCGGGTCCAGCCCCGCGGTCGGCTCGTCGAGGAAGACGATCTCCGGCTCGTGGATCAGCGCGCAGGCGATCGCAAGCCGCTGCACCTGCCCTCCGGACAGGTCCTCCGTGCGTGTGCGGGCCTTCTCGGTGAGCCCGACGCGTTCCAACCACTCGCCGGCACGCTCGACCGGCACGTCGTAGAGAGCCGCGAAGGTGCGCAGCTGCTCGAGCGCCGTCAGCCGCTCGAAGAAGGCCGAGGTCTGCAGCTGCACCCCGACGCGGGACAGCAGCGCTGTGTTCCGGGGCCACGACGGCTCACCCAGCAGCCGGACCTGCCCCGCGTCAGGGCGTCGCAGTCCCTCGATGGTCTCCAAGGTGGTGGTCTTGCCCGCCCCGTTGGGCCCGAGGATCCCGAACGCCTCGCCCCGGGCGACCTCCAGCGAGACGCCGTCGACCGCACGCAGGTCGCCGTAGGCCACCACCAGGCCCTGGACCTCCACCGCGGGACCGGCCACCACAGCGCACCTCAGAGCAGCGTGCGCACCACGCGCAACGCCACCGAGAGCCGCGCCAGGTCGACCTCGTCGTCGCCGTAGATCTCCTGGAGGGTCCGCACCGCCAGGTCCGTCTCCTTCTGCGGCGGCCGCTCGCCGGCCAGCTCCTTGGCGGTGAGCTGCGCGTGCACCGCGTGCAGGTCGTCGCGCAGGGCCGCACGGGCCATCGTCTGCCAGCGGTCCTGGCGCGGCAGCCTCAGGATGTGTCCGACGAGCTCGGGCAGCCCGAGCCGCTCGCCGACCTCGAAGTGCCTGCGTGCGACCTCCAGCGGGTCACGACCGTCCCGTGCTGCGGTGTCCACGACACCGAGCAGCATGTACGCCGGCGGGCACGCGCCGACCCGCACCGCCAGCTCGTCGGGAACCCCCTTGGCGATCAGGGCGTCGCGCCGGGCCTCGTAGGCCTCCAGCTCGCGACCCACCATCAGCGACGGCAGCTCGGCCATCACCTTCTCCACAACCACGGCGAACGCATCCACGACCGCCTCGGTGTCATCGCCCATCCGTCGGGCGTTGAGCAGCCATCGCGAGGCGCGCTCGGCCAGGGTGCGGACCTCCATGCGCATGTGCGTCTGGACGGTCGCGTCGAGCTGGTTGTCGAAGGCCGCGATCTGGCCCTGGAGGCGGTTGGAGCCGAAGATCTCGCGGGCCACGAAGTTGGCCCGGGTGAGCTCGGCCGCGCTGGCCGAGGTCTCGCCGGCCAGACGGTGGACGTAGGTGATGCCCGCGTCGTTGACCAGCTTGTTGACCACCTGGGTCACCACGATCTCCCGGCGCAGCTGGTGCTGCTCCATCTGGGAGCGGTAACCCTGACGCATGTGGGTCGGGAAGTAGGAGAACAGCTCGGACCGGAAGAACGGGTCGTCGGGCAGGTCGCTGGCCAGCAGGTCCTCGGCGAGCACGATCTTGGTGTAGGACATCAGCACCGCGAGCTCGGGAGCGCTCATGCCCTCCTTGCGGTCGAGCAGGCGCGCGACCTCCCGCCGGGTGGGTAGGAACTCGAGCTCGCGGTTCAGGACACCGACGCGCTCCAGCGACCGCATCCAGTCCTCGTGGACGTGCAGCAGCGCCGGCGCCAGCGCCACCGCGTTGGCGAGCGCGATGTTCTGGTCGTAGTTGTCGGCCAGGACGAGCTCGGCGACCTCGTCGGTCATCGACGCCAGCAGCTCGTTGCGCTGCTTGCCGGTGAGGTCGCCCTCGGCGACGACGCGGTCGAGCAGGATCTTGATGTTGACCTCGTAGTCGGAGGTGTCCACCCCGGCGGAGTTGTCGATGAAGTCGGTGTTCAACCGGCCGCCACGAGCGGCGTACTCGATGCGACCGCGCTGGGTCAGGCCGAGGTTGCCGCCCTCGCCGACGCACTTGACCCGCAGCTCGCGGCCGTCGACCCGGATGGCGTCGTTGGACTTGTCACCGGCCTCGGCATGGCTCTCGTTACGACCCTTGACGTAGGTCCCGATGCCGCCGTTCCAGAGCAGGTCGACCGGCGCGAGCAGGATGGCGCGCATGAGCTCGGCCGGTGTCATCCGCTGGGCCTCGATGCCGAGCGCCTCACGCATCTGCGGGCTGACCGGGATCGACTTGGCGCTGCGGGGCCACACCCCTCCGCCCTTGGAGATGAGCGAGGTGTCGTAGTCCTGCCAGGAGGAACGCGGCAGGTCGAAGAGCCGCTTGCGCTCGGCGTACGACGCGGCGACGTCCGGGGTCGGGTCGATGAAGATGTCGCGGTGGTCGAACGCGGCCACCAGCCCTATGTGCTCCGAGCACAGCATCCCGTTGCCGAACACGTCACCGGACATGTCGCCGACGCCGACGCAGGTGAAGTCCTCCTCCTGGCAGTCCACTCCCATCTCGCGGAAGTGCCGGCGCACCGAGACCCAGGCACCGCGGGCGGTGATGCCCATGGCCTTGTGGTCGTAGCCCACCGAGCCCCCGGAGGCGAAGGCGTCCCCGAGCCAGAAGCCGTAGTCGTCGGAGACCTGGTTGGCGATGTCGCTGAAGGTGGCGGTTCCCTTGTCGGCCGCGACCACCAGGTAGGGGTCGTCGCCGTCGTGGCGGACCACGTGTCGTGGGGGCGCCACGGCGCGACCGTCCGTGCCGTCGACGATGTTGTCGGTGATGTCGAGCAGCCCGGAGATGAAGGTCTTGTAGCAGGACACGCCCTCGGCCATCCACGCGTCACGGTCGCTGGCGTCGGGGAGCTGCTTGCAGAAGAACCCGCCCTTGGCACCGACCGGGACGATCACGGTGTTCTTCACCATCTGTGCCTTGACCAGACCCAGCACCTCGGTGCGGAAGTCGTCGCGGCGGTCGGACCAGCGCAGCCCGCCTCGCGCAACGGAGCCGAAGCGCAGGTGCACGCCTTCCACGCGAGGCGAGTAGACGAAGATCTCGTAGCGGGGCCGTGGCTCCGGGAGCTCGGGGATCGCCGAGGGGTCGAGCTTGAAGGAGAGCCGTTCCAGCGGACCGCCCCCGGGTGCCGGCTGGAAGTAGTTGGTGCGCAGCGTCGCCTTCATGATGGTCAGGTAGGACCGCAGGATCCGGTCGTGGTCGAGGCTGGACACGTCGTCCAGTGCCCGCACGATCCGCTCCTCGAGGTCGGTGCACTTGGCCTGGCGGGCCTCGCTGTCGGCGGGGATGTCCCCGTGGCGGCCCGGGTCGAAGCGTGCCTCGAACAGCTTGACGAGGTAGCGGGTGATGTCGACGTTGTGCCGCAGGGCGTCCTCGATGTAGTCCTGCGCGAACGGCGTCCCGCCCTGACGGATGTACTTGGCGTAGGCGCGCAGCACTGTGGCCTGCCGCCAGTTCAGTCCCGCCGCGAGCACGAGCGCGTTGAACCCGTCGCTCTCGTTGAGCCCGCTCCACACGGCCGAGACGGTGTCCTGGAACAGCTCGCGCACGTGGTCGGGGGTGGGCCGGTGGTAGCGCATCCCGAAGTCGTAGATGTAGGACTCCCGCTCCAGCCCCTCGAGCTCGTAGGGCCGTTCGTCGACGACCTCCACGCCCATCGTGGAGAGCACCGGCAGGACCTCCGACAGCGACAGCGGCGGACCGATCCGGTAGACCTTGAGCCGGGCCTCACCGGCAGGAGCGGCGACGTCCTCGTAGAGCGACAGCGCGAGACCCTCCGCGCCCTCGATCTCCTCGAGCCGACCGAGGTCGGCGGCGCCGGTGGCCGGCGGGTAGTCCTCCTTGTAGGCCTCCGGGAAGCAGTTGGCGTAGGCGCGCGCCAGCCGGCTCCCCTTCTCCTCGCCGTACGCCGTGACCACCGCCGTGGTGAAGTCGTCGCGCCAGGAGCGAGCGGCCTCGGCGCAGCGACGCTCGAGATCCGGGATGTTGGGCTCCCCGATCTGCTCGCCGTCCGCGGGGCGGACCACGAAGTGCAGTCGCGCGGCGAAGGACTCGCCGATGTGGGCGGTGTACTCGATGCTCTCCCCGCCGAGCTGGTCCTTGAGGATCGCGGCGATCCGTTCGCGCACTGTGGTGTTGTAGCGATCGCGCGGGAGGTAGACCAGGCAGGACAGGAAGCGCCCGTAGAGGTCACGTCGGACGAACAGCTTCAGCTGCCGGCGCTCGCGGGTGTACATCACCTGCGAGGCGATCGGGACGAGGTCCTCGACGGGGGTCTGGAAGAGCTCGTCGCGGGGGTAGGTCTCGAGCACGTCCATCAGCGCCTTGCCGGCGTGGCTCATCGAGTCCAGACCCACCGTGTCGATGACCTCGCGGGCCTTCTCGCGCAGCACGGGGATGCGTCGTACAGACTCGGTGTAGGCAGCCGAGGAGAACAGGCCGAGGAAGCGACGCTCGCCCACCACCTCCCCGTCGGGACCGAACTTCTTGACCCCCACGTAGTCGAGGTACACCGGCCGGTGCACCGTGGCCTTCGAGTTGGCCTTGGCGAGGACGAGCAGGTGCTTGTCGCGCGCGCGCTCGGCCACCGCTGTGGGCAGTACCCGCGGAGCGGTCCGGTCGGCACGCAGGATGCCGAAGCCGGTCCCGGGGACACCGACGAGGGTCTCGCCACCGTCCTGGGACTCCAGGGTGTACTCGCGGTACCCGAGGAAGGTGAAGTGGTTGTCACCAAGCCAGGCCAGGAGCGCCTTGCCCTGCTCGATCTCCTCGCTGGGCAGCGGCGGCGGGTCCTGCTCCAGCTCGTTGATGATCTGGTCGACCTGGGCGTGCATCCGCTGCCAGTCCTCGACCGCGTCGCGGACGTCGGTCAGCACCTTGGCCAGGAGATCGCGGATGTCCTCGAGCTGCTCGTCGGGGACCCGGTCGATCTCCAGGTGCATCCACGACTCGCGCGCGACGTCGTGGGCTGCTGTGTCGTTCTGCTCGTCGAGCACCTCGAGGAGCGTGCCGCTCAGGTCCCGGCGCACCACGAACTGTGGGTGGATCACCAGGTGGATGTTGTGCTGGGCCTCGGTCAGCGCCATCGAGACCGAGTCCACGAGGAACGGCATGTCGTCGGTGACCACCTCGACGATGGTGTGACCCCCTGCCGACCAGCCGTTGGCGGAGACGTTGGGCGTGAACACGCGCACGCTCGCGGTGCCCTGGGGACGCTGGCCTGCCAGCCGGAGCTGGGCCATCACACCGCCGTAGAGGTCGCCCGCGTCCCGCTCGAGCAGGTCCTCGGGTGCGACGTGCCGGTAGAACCCCTTGAGCAGTGCCTCGAGGTCCACTCCCTCGGGCCCGGTCCCGGACTTCGTCGCGGCGTGGGCACACAGCGTGTTGAGTAACTCGGACTTGCTCTGCTCCAGGGCCGTCACGCTTCGACGTTATGCCCGCGCCGGTCCGGCGACAACTTGCCGCGTCGGCGGGCAGGCCTGAATCCCGAAAAATCGACTGTTCGCGGACCTCACAGGGCAGAGCGCAGGTCCCACAGCAGCGGGTAGTACTTCAGCTCCAGCCTGCTGCGCAGGTACCCGGCTCCGGTCGAACCGCCGGTGCCGGTCTTGGACCCGATCATCCGCTCCACCATCACCACGTGCCTGGCCCGCCAGGCAGCGGCCAGCTCGTCGTGCAGGATCAGGGCCTCGGCCATCGCCCACAGGTCGCCGTGCCGGGCTCGGTCGTGTGCCACCGTGCGCAACGAGGCGGTCAGTGCCTCGTCGTCGGTCGTGTCCAGTCCACGCTCCGCGAGCAGCTGGGTGAAGGCGTCCCACAACGAGGGCTCCCCCAGCCGACGGTCGAGGCTGGCCCTCTCCTCGGCGGAGAGGCCGCGGAACCGGTTGAGGTAGCCGCCGTCCTTCGCTCCGGAGATGAACTCCAGCTCACGGAACTGCACCGACTGGAAGCCGCTCGCCGGCGCCAGCCGCTGCCGGAACTCCAGGAAGTCCTGCGGGGTCATGGTCTCCAGGACGTCGATCTGCTGCACCAGCACCCGCTCGATCACGTGCACGCGGTTCATCAGGTGGCGTGCCCACCAGAGGCGGTCCCCCTGCGCACCCTCGGCGTCGGTCAGCATCGCGTCACGCACGGCCTCGACCTCGTGCAGCAGCTGCTGGAACCAGAGCTCGTAGACCTGGTGGATCGTGATGAACAGCAGCTCGTCGTGGGCAGGAGGGTCCGACTCGAGGTGCTGGGCATCCAGCAGCTGGGGCAGGCGCAGGTAGCTGCCGTAGGTGAGCAGCGCACCCTCCTCGCCGAACGACACGAAGTTCTCATCTTCCATGCGGCTCAACCTATGTCTAAGCCGCCTGCGCGCCGCATCCGGCCATGCAGCATGATGCCCACCATGAAGCTGCGCCACGAGATCAGCTACCACGCCCCCCTGGCGGAGGTGTTCGCGATGCTGTCCGATCCGGCCCTCCGGCAGGCATCGGCCAAGGAGATGGGCGTCATCTCGGCCGACGTCACCATCACCCCGACGGGCAAGGGCATCCACGTGCACATCGACCAGGTCCAGCCGACCGAAGGCGTGCCGGGTCTCGCGCGGAAGTTCGCCGGCGAGACGATCGTCATCGAGACCCCCGGCAAGCCCACGTCGATCGGGGGCAAGCTCGAGTCGCTGACGGTCGACCTGGTCGTCGCGGGCATGGACAAGGAACGGGTCGCGGGTGCGGCCTGGTTGGAGGGGAACCGATGAAGAAGGTCAGCGAGGAGCTGCGGTACGACGGCGCGAGTCTCGAGGAGGTGCACGAGATGCTGGCCGAGACGTCCTTCCGCGAGAAGGTCTGTGACTCCCAGGGGGTGCTGCAGCACACGGTCACGATCGACCGCACCGGCAAGGGCATGTCGGTGAAGATCGACCAGGTCCAGGCCGCCCAGGGGATTCCCGGCTTCGCCAAGAAGTTCGTCGGCGAGGAGATCCACATCGTGCAGTCAGAGGACTGGACCACGCCGGAGAAGGGCAACATCCACGTCTCCATCCCGGGCAAGCCCGGTGAGATGTCGGGCACCGCGATGCTCACCGAGGACCCCGACGGGACCACCGAGACCGTCAACCTGACCGTCAAGGTGAACATCCCGCTGGTCGGCGGCAAGATCGAGGGGCTCATCGCCGACCTGCTCAGCAAGGCGCTGCGGGCCGAGCACAAGGTCGGCGTCCGCTGGCTCGCCGGCAAGCGCTAGCCACCGTCCCCGGTCGCGACTAATCGCCGACCTGTCCGTCGATCGCCTCCCGCAGGAGGTCGGCGTGCCCGTTGTGCCGCGCGTACTCCTCGACCATGTGCACCAGGATCCAGCGCAGCGAGAACTCCGGGCGCGGATCACTCCTGCTCGGGCTGGCTACGACCTCCTCGAGGTCAGGCTCCGCCTCGAGGACGGCTCGGGACCGGGCCACGGACTCCTCGAACTGACGCCGCAGCTCCTCCGGGCTGTCGTCGGCAGCGCTGTGCCAGTCGCTGTCGCGGTCGGCCCGCCAGTCCATCGACGCCCACGGCTGGGGGGCCGGCCGTCCGGCGTACACCTGGGTGAACCACCAGTCCTCGACGTAGGCGAGATGCTTGAGCAGGCCACCGAGGGTCATCGTCGAGACACCCAGCCTTCGGGCCAGCTGCTCGGCCCCGAGCCCGTCGGTCTTCCACCGCAGCGTGTCGCGGTGGTAGTCGAGGAAGCCCAGCAGGGTCTCGCCCTCGGTGCCGCTCAGGGGCGGGTCCTTGCGGTCGGTAGCGCGCATGGCGTCGAGCCTAGGTCCCGTGGTCGCTCCCGCTGCGCCTCCTGCGGCGACTGACCCAGATCGTGACCGCCAGCAGCACGAACGGTCCGAAGGCCAGCAGCAGGACGAGCGCCTGCTCTACCGGGTGCACCGGGCCGAGGTGCAGTACCTCCACCGCTCAGCCCATGTGCGGGTAGCGATGGTCCTTCGGCGGCACGAACGTCTCCTTGATCGAGCGCGGCGAGACCCAGCGCAGCAGGTTGACCGCGGCACCGGCCTTGTCGTTGGTGCCGGAGGCCCGGGCGCCACCGAACGGCTGCTGACCGACGACCGCACCGGTCGGCTTGTCGTTGATGTAGAAGTTGCCCGCAGCGAACCGCAGCCGCTCCATCGCCCAGGCCACGGCCTGCCGGTCCTGGGAGATGATCGCCCCGGTCAGGGCGTACGGCGCGAACGACTCCATCTGGTCCACGACGCTCTCGAACTGCTTGTCGTCGTACACGTGCACGGCGAGGATCGGGCCGAAGTACTCGTCGCTGAACATCGCGTCGGTGGGGTCGCTGGACTCCACGATGGTCGGCCGCACGAAGTAGCCGATCGAGTCGTCGACCTGCCCACCCGCGATCACGTCGAGCTTCTGCGAGCGCTTGGCTCGCGTGATCGCCTTCTTGTGCTTGGCGAACGCCCGGTCGTCGATCACCGCGCCCATGAAGTTCGACAGGTCGGTGACGTCACCCATGGTGAGGTTCTCGGTCTCGGCGACCAGCTGGTCCTTGAGCTTCTTCCACAGCGAGCGGGGGACGTAGGCACGCGAGGCGGCCGAGCACTTCTGCCCCTGGAACTCGAAGGCGCCACGCATCATCGCGACGCGGAGCACGTCGACGTCGGCGGACGGGTGCGCGACGATGAAGTCCTTGCCGCCGGTCTCCCCGACGATCCGCGGGTAGGACCGGTAGGTCGAGAGGTTCTCCCCCACCGCGCCCCAGAGCTTGTGGAAGGTCGGTGTGGACCCGGTGAAGTGGATGCCGGCGAGGTCGGGGTGGTGCAGCACCACGTCGGAGACCTCGAGCCCGTCGCCCGGGAGCATGTTGATGACGCCCGGCGGCAACCCGGCCTCCTCCAGCAGCTCCATGATGAAGTGCGCGGCGAGCTGCTGGGTGGGCGACGGCTTCCAGATGACCGTGTTGCCCATGAGAGCCGGCGCGGTCGGCAGGTTGCCGGCGATCGCGGTGAAGTTGAACGGCGTGACCGCGTAGACGAAGCCCTCCAACGGGCGGTGGTCGGTGCGGTTCCAGATGCCCGGGCTGTTCGCGATCGGCTGCTCGGCCAGGATCTGCCGGGCGAAGTGCACGTTGAAGCGCCAGAAGTCGATCAGCTCGCAAGCCGAGTCGATCTCCGCCTGCCACACCGTCTTGGACTGGCCGAGCATGGTGGCGGCGTTGAGGCGGGCCCTCCAGGGGCCGGCCAGCAGGTCTGCGGCCTTGAGGATGATGGCGGCACGGTCGTCGAAGGACATCGCCCGCCAGCCCGGCGCCGCCGCGGTCGCGGCCTGGACGGCCGCCTGGGCGTCGCGCTTCGTGGAGTTCTTCAGGACGCCGAGGACGCTCGCGTGGGCGTGCGGCTGGACCACCTGGATCTCGGCGCCGCCGCCCATCTTCTTCCGGCCACCGATGGTGGCGGTGAGGTCGAGGGGGCTGGCCGCGAGGTGGGCGAGCTCGGCCTCGATGGTGGTTCGCTCGGCGCTGCCCGGGGCGTAGTCCAGGTTGGGCTGGTTGACGGGGGCCGGCGGTGTGGTGATCGCGTCCATGTCCGCGATGTTGTCACGTCGCCCCTCGCGCCTCTAGTCGGGTCGCGACGAGGCGAGCAGACCGGCGAGCTCCTGTACGCCGTACCAGCCGAGGTCACCGAGCTCCTCGGGACCGGCCGGGTCGATGTCCGCGGTGTCCGCGTGCAGTGCCTGTACGCGGCGCATGGCGACGGCCATGTCCACAGTGACCTGCGTCGACTCGCGGTCCTCGGTGACGCCTTCGACGTCGGCGACGACCACCACCCGTCGCGGCCGGTCCTCCGGGGTGAGCAGCGCTGCGGACTCGTCGGCGGCAGCCATCAGCGCGGCGTACTCCCAGTCGTCCTGCTCGGCCTCGGGCCACTCCGCCCGCAGCCAGTCCGTGACCGCGTGCGCGTGCACGGGTGAGGGACCGATGCCGCCCTCCTCCGCGAAGCGGGCGAGGGAGACCAGGGTGGCCGGCACGTAGACGCGCACGCTCACGGTGCCGGCTTCTTCGAGTGCTCGGGCTTCGTCGGGGGTCCTGGCTTCTCCGAGCGCTTGCGCCCGCGCGGCGCGCGTGGTCGTGAGTCGCTGGCGCTGTCGACCAGCTCGTCCAGGGCCTCGCGCACGCACTGGCCCAGCAGCTCGATGTCGGGAAGTGCGTCCCGGTCGGCACTGATGCCGTAGTAGACCGCTCCGTCGTAGGAGGTCACGCCGACCGACAGCGAGAACCCTGGGAACAGCGGCGGCATCGGGTAGGTCTCGACCATCTCCGCCCCGGCGAGGTACATCGGGAACTGCGGCCCGGGCACGTTGGTGATCACCAGGTTGACGTTGCCCTTGGCCTCCTTGAAGGCGACCCGCGACCCGAGCGAGTGGAAGGTCGTCGGCGCGAACCCGGCCACGCCGGCGATCCGGTCGGCGGCCACTGCCCTCCCGGTCTCGCTGTGCGCCCGCAGGGCGTAGGACACCTGGTGCAGACGGACCACGGGCGAACCCTCGCCGATCGGCAGGTCTACGAGGTGACCCACGACCTGGGAACCCAGAGAGGTCGGCTCCAGCTCCTCGTCGATGACGCTCATCGGCACCAGCGCGCGCAGCCGTCGGCCGGCACCCACGGGCTCGGCCCGGGTCATCAGCCACGCACGCACCGCCCCGGACAGCGTCGCGAGGATGACGTCGTTGACCGTGCCGCCGTGCACACGACGCACCTTGCGGTAGTCCTTGAGCGACGTGCGGACGCACACCAGTCGCCGCTGTGCCGACGGCTCCACGTTGAACGGCGACTCCTGGGCCGGGCGCCTGCGGGAGAGCTCCCCCGCCACGGAGCCGACCTTGCCGGCCGCGCCGGAGACTGCACGCCCCAGGGCGTCGGCGTTGCTCCGCAACGTGCCCATCGCCACCATGGGGTCGCGAGCCGACTCCACGAGCGCCTTCAGGGCCAGGCTGGTCGGCGTGGGCTCACTGCCCGGGACCCATCCCTCCTGCACCAGCTGGCGGGGGCCGGGGTCGACGTCGAGCAGCACCTGTCCGAGGTCGACGGTCGAGATGCCGTCGACGAGGATCTGGTGCGACTTCGAGAGCACGGCCACCTTGCCGCCCTCGAGGCCCTCGACGAAGTAGACCTCCCACAGCGGCCGGTCCGGGTCGAGCCGACGCGACATGATCCGGGCCGCGAGCTCACGCAGCTGGTCCATCGTGCCCGGGCGCGGCAGCGCCGAGCGGCGTACGTGATAGGCGAGGTCGAACGAGCCGTCGTCGACCCACACGGGGTTGGCCAGGCGTCCGGGCACGCGGCGGACCCGCTGCCGGTAACGGGGAACGAAAGCGATCCGGTCGTCGATGTGGGCCAGCAACGCCTCGTAGTCGAACCCGGAGGAACCAGGGTCGAAGATCTCGAGCGTGGCGTTGTGCATCGGCGTCTGCGGCGTCTCGTCTGAGAGCAGGGCGAGGTCGCTCGCGCGCAACCGCTCGCTCATGCGAACCCCCAATCCCAGAAGGCTGTTCTGTGTCCCGCCGGTCGATCCCCCCGGCGCGGGGATGCAACCAGCCACATGGGATTCTGGCAGAGCCCCGCTCAGGCCCGACGCCGGTACCACCAGATGGAGGATTGAATGCGACACGCGACACGTTCGGGAGTCATCGGGCTCGTCACCGTGCTTGGGGTCGCGCTGAGCGCCTGCGGCTCCGACGAGCCCGCCGCCACACCGGACCCGACCCCGGCACCGACCGCATCTGCGACACCCAGCGAACCCGCTGCGTCGAGCAAGCCCACCCAGGAGCCCGAGGCCACCACGATCGACATCACCTTCGACGGCGACAAGGTCAAGCCGGACGGCGTGAGTCGCAAGGTCGAGGCCGGCGAGCCGATCCTGGTGCGCATCGTGGCGGACAGCCCCGGTGAGATCCACGTCCACAGCTCACCCGAGCAGCAGATCTCCTACCCGGCGGGCACGACGACGAAGACCCTGGTGATCGACCAGCCCGGGGTCGTCGAGGTCGAGTCCCACGATCTCGGCCGGCTCATCGTGCAGCTCGAGGTGCGCTGAGTGATCCTCCCGCTGCACGGGCTCGGTGGCGCCAAGGACCTGCCCATCCCACTGCCGCTCGCGGTGGCCGGTGCGACAGCTGCGCTCGTGGTCTCGTTCTGCGTGCTCGTCCTGGCCTGGCGGACGCCTCGCTACCAGCAAGCCCGGCCCGGCAGGCCCGTCCCGCAGCCACTCGCGGACCTCCTCGACTCATCCGTATTCGGCTGGGTCCTGCGCGGACTCGGGATGGTGTTCGCCGCCTACCTGGTCTGGGCCCTGGTCTGGGGGCCGGACCTGGTGACCAACCCGGTGCTGGGCAGCTTCTACGTCCTGCTCTGGGTCGGGATCGTCCCCGCCTCGCTGTTGTTCGGGCGCGTCTACCGCGCCTTCAGCCCGGTGCGCACCCTGAACCTCCTGCTCGCCCGGCTGACCGGCGGCGACCCGGCGAAGGGGCTGAGCAGCTACCCGACGCGCCTGGGCTACTGGCCCGCCTCGCTGGGTCTGTTCGCCTTCGTCTGGCAGGAGCTGGTCAACCCGCAGAGCGCCTACCTGGGCTCGGTGCGGGTGTGGCTCGCGGCCTACCTGGCCGTGATGCTGGTCGGTGCCGCGGTCTTCGGCGACGAGTGGCTGGAGCGGGCCGACCCGTTCGAGGTCTACTCGAACCTGCTCGCGCGACTCTCCCCGTGGGGTCGCGACGGACAGCGGCTGGTGCTGCGCAGCCCCCTGGCCAACCTCGGCACCACGACACCACGCCCCGGCCTCGTCGCCGTCGTGGCGGTGCTGCTCGGCTCCACGGCCTTCGACAGCTTCAAGGACACCCTGCCGTGGCTACGGTTCGTGCGCGACCTGGGGATCGACGAGACTCTCACGAACACCCTGGCGCTCGTCGCCTTCTGCCTCTTCGTCGCGCTGACGTTCACGATCGCTGCCATGTTGACCGGGGTCGACCGCACCGACCCCGGCGCCGTACGCCGCTCGGCCCTGCCCGACCTGCTCGCGCACTCGGTGATCCCGATCGTCGTCGGCTACATGACCGCGCACTACCTCAGCTACCTGGTCGAGCAGGGTCAGAGCACGATCATCCAGCTCAGTGACCCGATGGTGCGGGGCGACAACCTCCTCGGCACGGGCAACTGGGACGTGAACTACTGGCTGTCCTTCCACCCCACCCTGCTGGCGGTCGTCAAGGTGCTCGCCGTGGTGCTCGGCCACGTGGTGGGCGTGATCGCGGCCCATGACCGGGTGATCAAGCTGCTCCCGGCGCGCCACCACGTCAGCGGCCAGCTCGCCATGCTCCTGGTGATGGTCGGCTACACCTCATCGGGGCTCTACCTGCTGATGGGCGGCATCTGAGCGGGTCTGCCCAGGAAGACGGAGTCGTGCAGGTCAGCCATCGAGCGGCGCAGGTCCGAGTCGCCGAGCTCGACCAGCGCCTTGCCCGCCACCAGCGCCTTGTCGGTGCCCGGTCGGTCCTCGGGCAGGAAATGCACGCCGCGGGGCCGGATGTAGCCCTCCACCATGCCGACGATGTCGCGCGGGCCCCAGCCGAGCGAGTCGCGCATCCGGTTGACCACGACGGTCACCGGGGCGTCGGTGCCGTCACGCAGCTCGACAAGGGTGCGTACCAGTCTGGCCAGCCCGGTCGGCTCGGCCGAACCGACGACCACCACCTGGTCGGACGCGGCGATCGCATCCAGGGTCAGCTGGTTGCGCGACACCCGGCGCCCGGAGTCCACGTCCTCCTCGAGGCTGAAACCGGTGTCGACGACCGTGTCCGCGAACTCACGTGCCAGGTCGAGGACGGAACTGAGGGAACCGGTCCGTACCTCGACCCAGCGGTCGGGACGCGGCAACCCGGTGAGCACCTCGAGGCCGTCGCTGAGCCTGCGCCGGCAACCAGCGAAGCCGGTGGCGTCGAGAGAGCCCGCGTTGGCGAGCCGGGCGGCCGCCAGCACCCCGGAGACCTCGTCGAGGAGACCGAGGTGCTGCGCGACGGCACCGCCATGCGGGTCGGCGTCGACGAGCAGGCTCGGCGAACCCCGGTGGGCGTGCTCGGCGGCCAGGCCGATCGCGACAGTCGTACGACCGGGAGCCCCGGCCGGCCCGTGCACCGCGACGACGCTTCCGGTGCCGGCGCCCGCCGGCGGGGGCGCCGCCGGGGCCGGGTCCTCGACCAGTGGTCGGGACCCGGCCGAGGAGACGACCTCGGGCAGCGCCGTCAGCTCGGCGGGGTCGAGCACGGCCACGACACCGAGCCGTTGCAGCGCCTCCGGCTCACTGCCGACCGCCACGCAGCGCACGTCACTGCGGAGCAGCTGCACCACCGCGTCCGCGTCCAGGCCGGGGAGCGAGCCGGAGACCAGTGCGATGGCCGCCTGCCCCGTGTGTGCGCTGGCGAGCAGGTCGGTGAGGTCGACGCACCGCTTCAGCACCACGCAGCCGCCCTGACCGAGCAGGGTGAGCGCCGAAGCCTCCCAGGGGGCGCCTCCGGCGGCGAGAAGGACGGGAACCCGATCGAGCACGACGCTCAACCCTTCCGGGCGATCACGACCCGGCCGTCGGCGATCGCGCCGAGCGCCTCACCGAGGCGGCCGACGCTGTCCCGCGGGACGCCCACGATGACCTGGCGAGTCGTCTGCGGCGCGAAACCCGCGTCGGCCTTGGGGACGGCCACCACCACGACGTCGGAGAGCACCGGAACTGCTGCCTTCGGCGACCCGGCGCGGGACTCCGCGGCACCCGGGACCTCGGTGGCCACCCAGACGTCGACCACGGAGCCCTGTCGGACCGTGGCAGGCAGGTCGTCGGCGAGCACTCCCAACGGGACCTCGACCAGGTCGGCCGGAGCCTCCTGGGAAACGGCTGCGCGTGGCAGCAGCTCTCCACCTTCGACGGGACGGTCGAGCGTGACCCCGGCCGGGAGCTCATCGGCGGCTGCGACGTACCGGTCGGCCGTGCTCTTGTCCGGGAACCGGACCTCGCGGCGCTCGAGCTGGTCGACCCCGATCTCCGCACCGGCGGGCAGGTCAGCGGTGACGGCCCAGACCGCCACGGTGTCGTCGCTGGCGGCGAGCACCTGGGCTCCCAGGACAGTGGAGCCTGTCACCAGCAGGGCGCCCAGCAGGAACCTGGGGTTGCGCCACCGAGCCAGGCGGCCGCGGGTGGCGGCCGGAACTGTGGCGTGGGGCGTCGCGGGCCCGAGAGTGGTGGTCATCGGGCTCGGCACACCTGCGGAAGACCGGAACGCCCGCGTGACATCCACAGGCAACCGGAGACGACCGTTCGCAGCCGAGCGCAACCGGTGGCAGACTGGGTCACATGAACTCGACGCCGAGGTTCCTGCAGCTCGCCGACGTGGCAGAGATCCTGAACATCTCCGGCGCCCAGGTCTACGCGCTGGTGCGGCGCGGGGAGCTGCGTGCGATCAAGATCGGCGGCCGCGGCCAGTGGCGAGTCGAGGCCAGCGCGCTCGAGGCCTACATCGAGCGTGCGTACGCCGAGGCCGACCGGTTCGTGGACAGCCATCCCTTCGTCGAGGGCCACCAGCCCCCGACCCGCTGAGCCCGAGCGCCGGGTCACCCCGCACGCCCCTGCACCGCAGCCAGTGACCCCAGCGTCACCACCTGCAGTCTGCGGCCTGCACCCTGACCCACGAGCAGCTCGACGAAGTCGCGACCGACCTTGCCGATGGTGCCCTCGAGGTGGTGGTCGTCGACGAAGTGCAGCACGCAACGTTCCTGGGTCTCGGAGAGTCGACGAAGCAAGGAGCGCAGTGTCAGCCGATCGGTGACCGACCAGGTCTGCTCGTTGTCGGCGCGCCCCGAAAGGCCTTCGACTGTGCAGACGCCTGCCTGGCGCACGATCCACTCGTCACCACCCGCGACCAGCAGCAACCAGTCCTCCCCGACGCGCGTCGCGCGCCCCTCCAGGGTCCGGCCGCCGAGCAGGCGGAGCCGCAGCTCGCGGCCGACGGAGCCGTGCAGCCGCGAGCGGAGGCTGACCTGGGAGTACTCCGCCGCGGTGAGCGCGGCGACGTCGGCATCGCGTTCGAGCAGGTGCAGCCCTTCGGCCTGCTGCTCGAGGTCCTCGAACAGGGCGAACATGGACTCTTCCCAACCCATGTCTGCTCTGATGCCCCGCACCGAGAAGACCGAAACGGGGTTGTGGACGAACGATTGACAGTGGCCGCTTTCGGGCGTTGTCTGACGCAAACAGACGCAAACGAAGGTACTGAGCGTGAAACTGCAGGATTCTGGCACTGCTCTGGGGGTGGCGAGCCCCTTCGAAGCCCTCCTGGTCACGGGCGCCGGCTGGTTGCTGACGGCGTGCTGCCTCTGGCTCGGCGGGATTCTCCTGGCGGGGCTTCTCGAGACCGTCACCTCCGGACGCCTGCGCGCCACCACCTGGTTGGGCTGCCCGCCCCGACTGCGGCACGCGTTGCTGACCGGGCTGGGCCTGGCGCTGGCGTCTGTCGGCACGGCGCAGGCCTCCTTCGTCGGACTCACCGACGGCGCCCCGTTGCCGGTCCCGGTGAGGCCCCACGGCACGGCGGACGAACACGCCCCGCTCGTCGTACGCCCCGGTGACTCGTTGTGGCGGCTGGCCGCCGCCGACCTGGCCCCCGGGGCGCAGCCGCGGCACGTGGCCGCTCGCGTCAGCTCGCTGCACCGCCTCAACCGGGAGGTGATCGGGCCCGACCCGGACCTGATCAGGCCCGGCCAGCGCCTGGACCGACCCCCGCTTCCCCGACGCCACCCACACACCCCTCACGAGGAGAGACCATGACCGTGCCGATGCACCACGTGCCGCGTAACCCCGTGCCCCTCGAAGCAGTGCAGGGCACGCTTGCGCTCGACTTCGGCAGCTCGGTGCAGTCCGCTCGGGGCCCCGGTCTGCGCGTGCTCCCCGGCGACCGGGCGCAGCTGGAGGCCTTCGCCCACCGCTTCAGCAGCGCCGTCGTCGAGGTCATCGGGGGGGACCGCGGGCCGAACCAGCTGCTGCGCTGGACCACCGAACGCGTCTACGCCGATCTGCAACGTCGGACGGCGCTGCTCGCCCGGGCAACACCCGCCGACCGGCGGGTACGCCGCCTGCGGAGCCAGGTGCGCAGCGTGCACGTCTTCTGCCCGTCACCACTGGCCGCCGAGATCAGCATGCACGTCCGGCAGGGGGCTCGCTCACGCGCGATCGCGGCCCGGGTCGAGCTCATCGAGGGGCGCTGGTGCTGCACCGCGCTGGAGTTCGGGTGAGAGGCTGGTGCTCCACACGAGGAGATGGATGAGATGGGCGACAAGGGTGTCAAGAAGGGCGGCGAAGCCGATGCGGCAGCCACCGCGCTGCTCGAGGACCTCCAACCGCTCGGCGCGGTGCGTCGCAAGCCGATGTTCGGAGGCCACGGGATCTTCCTCGAGGACCTGATGTTCGCGATCGTCGACCCGGCCGGGCGCTGCCTCCTGCGGGCCGACGACCAGAGCTCAGCGTCCTACGAGGCCGCAGGGGCCCAGAAGCACGGCCGGATGCCCTACTGGACGATCCCGGACGCCGTGCGGTCGGACCCCGACGAGCTCCTCAACTGGGCACGAGCAGCGCACGCGGCAGCCGTGGCTGCCAAGCGCTGACAGGTCCGCACCCAGGAGGCAGGCGGCCCTCCGCGAGCCGCCGACTCAGCCGGCCGGGCGCGCGGTCAACCCCGTCGGACCGCCGGGTGCGCCGTGGCACTTCTTGTACTTCTTTCCCGATCCGCAGGGACACTCGGCGTTGCGGCTCGCTCCGGAGTACGGGTCGTCGGCGTTGCTGACCGTGTGGCCCTTGACCTCGGCCTCGCCGTCCTCGCTCGGCGCAGTGTAGGTCAGGTTCTGCGGCGCCTTGGGTCGCTGCAGCCCCTTGGCGTGGATGTGCGGCGGGTGGTCGTGCGTGTGGTCGTGCACGTGGACCTGCGGCCCCGATGCGACACCGGCCTCGAGCAGCTCGTCCTCGTCCTCTTCGTCCTCGTCGTCGTCCACCTGGACCTCGAGGTTGAACAGGAAGCCGACGGTCTCCTCGCGGATGCCCTCCTTCATGGCGTTGAACATGTCGAAGCCCTCACGCTGGTACTCCACCAGCGGGTCGCGCTGGGAGTAGGCGCGCAGCCCGATGCCCTCGCGGAGGTAGTCCATCTCGTAGAGGTGCTCGCGCCACTTGCGGTCGAGCACCGAGAGCATCACCTGACGTTCGAGCTCGCGCATGACCTCCGAGCCGACCTCGGCCTCGCGGGCGTCGTAGGCCTTCTGTGCGTCCGCCTGCAGGTCGGCCATCATCGTGTCGCGGTCGAGACCGTCCCGGCCGCCGGCCTCACGCTCGAGGTCCTGGTAGCGCAGCGAGAGCGGGTAGATCGTCTTCAGCGCGGTCCAGAGCGCGTCGAGGTCCCACTCCTCCGGGAAGCTCTCGGTGGCCGCCCGGACGTAGGTCACGATGGTCTCGTCGATCATCGTGCGCACCTGCTCGTGCAGGTCGGCACCTTCGAGGACGGCACGTCGCTCGCCGTAGATGACCTCGCGCTGACGGCTCATCACGTCGTCGTACTTCAGCACGTTCTTGCGCGACTCGAAGTTCATCGCCTCGACCTGGGCCTGGGCGGACTGGATCGACTTGGTGACGGACTTGTTCTCGATCGGCACGTCGTCGGGGACCTTGAGTGCGAGCAGGACGCGCTCGACCCAGTCGGACTTGAACAGGCGCATCAGGTCGTCGCCGAGCGACAGGTAGAACCGGGACTCACCAGGGTCACCCTGCCGGCCGGAGCGACCTCGGAGCTGGTTGTCGATCCGACGCGACTCATGGCGCTCGGTGCCGAGGACGTAGAGGCCACCGGCGTCCTTGACCTCGTCATGCTCGGCCTGGACCTGCCTGGTGATGCGCTCGAGCATCTCGGGCCAGGCCGCGTTGTACTCCTCGGCGTTCTCCAGGGGGTCGAGCCCCTGGGAGCGCAGTGCCTGGTCGGCGAGGAACTCAGTCGATCCGCCGAGCATGATGTCGGTGCCTCGGCCGGCCATGTTGGTGGCGACGGTGACCGCGCCCTTGTGCCCGGCCAGCGCGACGACCTTCGCCTCGTCGGCGTGCATCTTGGCGTTCAGCACCGAGTGGGGGACGCCACGCTTCTTCAGCAGGCCCGAGAGCAGCTCGGACTTCTCGACGGAGGTGGTGCCGACGAGCACGGGCTGGCCGTTCTCGTTGCGCGTCGCGATGTCCTCCACGACTGCGTCGAACTTCGCCTCCTCGGTGCGGTAGACCAGGTCCTTCTGGTCCAGACGCAGCATCGGCTTGTTCGTCGGGATCGGCACCACACCGAGCTTGTAGATCTTGTCGAACTCCGAAGCCTCGGTCATGGCCGTACCGGTCATGCCGGAGAGCCTCTTGTAGAGGCGGAAGTAGTTCTGCAGCGTGATCGTGGCGAGGGTCTGGTACTCCTCGCGGACCGTCACACCCTCCTTGGCCTCGATCGCCTGGTGCAGTCCGTCGTTGTAGCGACGTCCGGACAGGATCCGGCCCGTGTGCTCGTCGACGATCAGGACCTCGTCGTCGAGTACGACGTACTCCTTGTCGTTGCGGAACAGCTCCTTGGCCTTGATCGAGTTGTTCAGGAACGAGATCAGCGGGGTGTTGGCGGACTCGTAGAGGTTCTCGATGCCCAGGTAGTCCTCGACCTTGGTGATGCCCGGCTCGAGGATCGAGATCGTGCGCTTCTTCTCGTCGACCTCGTAGTCGGTGTCCTTGGTGAGCCGCCGGGCCACCTTGGCGAACTCGGCGTACCACGAGACCTCGTCCTGGGTGGGACCCGAGATGATCAGCGGCGTACGGGCCTCGTCGATCAGGATGGAGTCCACCTCGTCGACGACGGCGAAGTTCGGCGGCCGCTGGACGCAGTCGTCCAGGGCGGTGGCCATGTTGTCGCGCAGGTAGTCGAAGCCGAGCTCGTTGTTGGTCGCGTAGGTGATGTCGGCGTTGTAGGCGACCCGTCGCTCGTCGGGACGCATGTCGGGCATGATCACCCCGACCGTCAGCCCGAGGAACTGGTGCACCCGGCCCATCCACTCGGCGTGGTACTTCGCCAGGTAGTCGTTGACGGTGACGACGTGCACACCCTTGCCGGTCAGGGCGTTCAGGTACGCCGGCAAGGTGGAGACCAGCGTCTTGCCCTCACCGGTCTTCATCTCGGCGATGTTGCCCAGGTGCAGCGCGGCGCCGCCCATCAGCTGGACGTCGAAGTGACGCTGACCCAGGACGCGCTTGGCTGCCTCGCGGACCGTGGCGAACGCCTCCGGCATCAGGTTGTCCAGCGGCTCACCGTCGGCGAGGCGCTGCTTGAACTCCTCGGTCAGCCCGCGCAGCTCCTCGTCGGACATCGCGACGAAGTCGTCCTCGATGGCATTGACCGCCTTGGCGATCGCTTCGAGCTGGCGGAGGATCTTGCCCTCGCCGATGCGAAGAACCTTGTCGATGAGCGACACGCGGAGTACTCCCTGGGGGTGGACTGAAGTCTGGGTCGGGCTCCCGGGGCAGACGCGAAGTCGCCCGGGGCCTCAAACATCGTAACGGGCGAAGCCCCGTCACGGTTCCGGACGGGCCGTCCGGAGGCGGCGGCCCGGGGTCAGGCGGGGAGCGCGCGGCCAAGGATCGTGGTCGAGGCGGGGCCGCGACCCGACTCCGGGAACCGGAAGCGCTCCAGCTCGACGATGTCGAACCCGGCCGCCTCGATGGCACCGGCGGTGTCGCGGGCACAGTGGCAGCCACCGAAGAGCCTCGGCCACACCGTGGCGTCGAGCAGGTGCTGCGCAGTGCCCATCGCGCGGTGCCCGGAACGGACATGCTCGAAGAACCTCAGCTCACCGCCCGGTCGCAGCACCCGCCGGGCCTCGGCCAGGGCCGCCTGCTGGTCCACGGAACAGAGGACCAGGCAGAAGACGACCGCGTCCGCCTCGCCGTCACGCAGGGGCAGGTCCTGGGCCAGAGCGTCTCGCAGCTCGACCCGCTCGTCCGCCCGGGCCGAGGCGCGCTCGCGCAGGAACCGCTCCGGCTCCACGGCGACGATCCGGTCGACTCCCTCGGGATAGAGACCGAAGTTCGCGCCGTCCCCGGCGCCGACCTCCGCCACGGTTCCCTTGAGGCCCGTCAGGAGTCTTTGTCTCACCGCGTCACCGCCACCGCGGGCGAGTGCAGGCGCCACGAGGCGGCTGTAGAAACGGGAGAAGAGGGGGTGACGCACCGCGCCCGAGCCCGCCGTGTCTTTCATCCCGTGATCGTGGCACCCAGCGATGCGGCGAGTCCACCCCGAGGCTGCACCACGATGTCATCGAGACAGAGCCAGGCCGCGAGGTCACGCAGCTCCGCCGCCAGCTCAGCCGCCGTCTCGTCAGGTGCGTCCGGCTCGGTGTAGGCCGCCTTGACGACCAGGACGCCCGCCTTGCGGTCCGCCTTCAGGTCCACCCGACCCACGATCCGGTCCCCCAGCAGGAACGGGAGCACGTAGTAGCCGAACTCCCGCTTGGCCTCGGGCACGTAGATCTCGATCCGGTACCGGAAGCCGAAGATCCGCTCGGTCCGTTCGCGCTCCCACACCACCGGGTCGAACGGGCTGAGCAACGCCCGGGCGCGAACCTGCCGGGGCCGAGCGGCATCGCGGTGGAGGTACGCCGGACGGTCCCAGCCCTGGACCGTGGCCGGCACCAGCTCACCCTCGTCGACCAGAGACAGGACTGCGGGACGGGTCGCGTCCGTCTTCATCCGGAAGTAGTCGCGCAGACACTGTTCGGTGGCGACGCCGTGGGAGCGGGCCGCACGCCGCACCAGCTCGAGATGGGCCTCGGTGGCGCTGGGGGTCGGTGCGTTCAGGTGTTCGGCCGGGATCACCCGCTCCGGGAGGTCGTAGAGGGGTTCGAACTGCGCGTTGCGGCCGGCGATGGCGAGCTCACCGGCCAGGAACAGGTAGTTGAGCGCCTCGCGGGTGTCGCTCCAGTTCCAGCCCCAGTGCTCGCGCGACTTCGGCAGCCCGTCGTCGAGGTGCCGGGCGGTGCACGCACCGAGCTCGCGGATCTCCGCGAGCAACGACGCCGGCAGCCCGGGCTTCTCCCGCAGGACGCGCCACTCGGGTGCCTGGGACCTCCAGGCGTCCATGCGGTGACGCATCACCGGCCACAGCTCGACCGGCATGAATGCCTGGACGTGCGCCCAGTACTCGACCATCCGTCGAGGTCGCTGTTCCGACGCACGGGTGAGCATCCCGGTGTCATAGGGGCCCATCCGGGAGAACAGTGGCATGTAGTGGGCGCGCTGGAGGACGTTGACCGAGTCCACCTGCAGGACCCCGGTGCGGGCGAGCGTGCGGGTGAACGTCCGCATCGAGGGCGTCGCGTGTCGTGGGTCGCGAAAGCCTTGTGCAGCCAGCGCGATCCTTCGCGCCTGCGCCGTGGACAGCCGCGTCACGGGATGTCGAGCAGCTTCTCTCGGACGGCGTACATCACGGCTTCCATGCGGGAGTGCAGCTGCAGCTTCTCCAGGATGTTGCGCACGTGGTTCTTCACCGTGTTCTCACTGATGAACAGCTGCTTGGCCGCGTCCCTGTTGTTCATGCCCTTGGCGACGAGCCGCAGCACCTCCAGCTCACGCTCGGTCAGCCGCGGAGTGATGGGGGCGTCGCGGTCGGCGCGCGACATCTCCTTGAACTCGTCGATCAGCTTCACCGCCATGGACGGACTGATCAACGACTGCCCCTCGGCCACGACTCGGACTGCCTGGGCGACCTCGTCGATCGAGGAGTCCTTCAGCAGGTAGCCCGAGGCGCCGTTCTTGACGGACTCGTAGAGGTCACCCTCCTCGTCACTGACGGTCAGCATGATGATCTTGACGCTGGGAACCAGCTCCTTGATCTTCATGCACGCCTGGAGGCCGGAGCGCTTGGGCATGCGGACGTCGAGCAGAACCACGTCCGGGACGGTGGCGACGACCAGGTCGGTGGCGCTGATGCCGTCTCCCGCCTCGCCGACGACCTCGATGTCGGGCTCGACGCCGAGAAGCATCGTCAGTCCACGTCGGAACAGCTCCTGGTCGTCGACCACGACCACACGAACCGACTCGTCGGTCTGAGCTGTGCCTTCAGCACCCATTTGGCCACTATGGCAGAGGAGAGCTCCGGTGGGTACACAAACGGATCCCCAGGGGTGGCCCGTTCGGACCACCCCTGCGGTATCCCGGTGGCCCGATCAGCTCAGGTCGAGGGCGATCACGCCGTAGTCATACCCGTGCCGGCGGTAGACCACGGAGGGACGCTCGCTCTCCTTGTCGACGAACAGGTAGAAGTCGTGCCCCACCAGCTCCATCTCGTACAGCGCCTGCTCCAGGGTCATCGGAGCAGCGGGGTGTGACTTCTCGCGCACCACGAGCGGACCGTCACCGGTGACGGTCACCGGTCCGACCTTGCGCTCCGCGACGACGTCCTCCTCCTGGGTCAGGTCACGCGGCGGCGTGCTGCGCGCCATCGCCTCACCGACCGACTCGGGCTTGTGCTGACCCCGGTGGACCTTGCGTCGGTCGGCGGCTCGGCGCATCTGCGCGGCCATCTTGTCCAGGGCGAGGTCGAGGGCGGCCATCTTGTCCTCGGCCATCGCCTCGGCGCGTACGACGGGTCCCTTCGACTTCGCGGTCAGCTCGACACTCACGGTCCTCTCGGGCTCCCGCGGACGGGCCTCCTTCTCGATCAGCACCTCGACCCGGATGATCCGATGATCGTGCTTCTCCAAGCGAGCGAGCTTTTCCTCGATGTGCTCCCGGAACCTGTCCGACACCTCGCAGTGCCGACTGCTGACCACAACATCCACCGCATACCTCCCGGTTGTTCGTTGGACCTATCGACGTGAGCTAACGGATCATCCAGCAGACTCCTGCACCGTCAGGGCAGCGGGCACGCTCACGCCGGGCGAGAATCGCCCTGGGCTCGTGCCGTGTGGTCTGGGGCGGGAGGCCAGGACTCTGACGCCCCCCGGCCGGGTCTCCCCGATGAAACCGCGGACCCGGATGTACTCCATGAGTAGACGCTAGTCGGCCCCACCTGAAAGCGGTAGAGCCCGAAATGACTGGATCGGCGCCTAGGACTGCGGCCGCCACCGTTTTCTGGTCGCTGCCACCACGGCCACCGCTCGCACGGGCAGACCGGAGTCCTGGAGGGCACGCTGGGCCTCACGTGCGGTGGCACCTGTGGTGAGGACGTCGTCGCACACGACCATCGAGAGCGGACGTGGGACCCGAGCCAACGCACGGCGCGAGGCGGGACGTACCGCCATGGTCGAAGCGAGGTTCTCCCCGCGCTGGATCGCCCCCAGCCCGGCCTGGTCGCGGACCGGTCCGCGCTGCTCGAGCACCGGATGCACCCGTACGTCGTGCCCGGTGCCGCGGAGCCACTGCGCGGCCACCCGGACGAAGCGGAGCACCGGGTCGTGGCCCCGGGTGCGCACGACCTCCGGGCGCGACGGGACCGGGACCAGCACGGTCAGGCCGTCCGGCTCGACGGCAGGCTCGACGGCAGCCGCCAGCAGGCGTCCGAGCGCGGGGGTGAGAGCGAACGTGGCGTGCTCCTTGTGTGCGATCACCAGGCTGCGCAGCAGCGCGTCGTAGTCGCCGGCGGCGAAGCAGCGAACCAGCCCAGGTGGACAGGGTTCGGGTCGCACGACCCGGCCGCGAGACGGCAGCCCTGACAGGCAGTGGTGGCACAGCGACCGGCCCGGTGCCGCGCAGCCGATGCACTCGACGCCGTGCACCAGGTCGAACCACGTGTCCAGCACCCGGGAATCTTGCCGACGATCACCGGACTCCGGCACCCGCCACCGGCCGTGCTGTGGAGTCCCGACCGGCGCCAGGTCAGGTGCACGTGAGGGGGTCAGGGAGCGAAGGCGGCGGCAGTGACCTTGGCGCTCCCGCGTGGCCAGCTGCCCGTGCCACTCTGGGCGTAGACCCGCTGACCGGGGGTGAGCAGGTGAATCGGCAGCTCGACATCGGGAGCCACGACCAGCGCCACGGCACTGCCGCGGAAGATGCTCGGCTCGACCAGCGTCGGCGAGGCGGGCGAGCCGTCCGAGGACACGAAGCTGACCTGGCTGGTCTCATCGGTGGGGCGGCTCAGCACCGCCAACGTCCCCGGGGTGCGCCACCCGAGGTCGACGAGCCTCGCCGCGTCAGCGACTCCGGCATCGAAGACCCACGCCCGACCAGACCCGGTGACGATGCCCTCGTCGGTGCGCAGGATCGTGGCCACCCGCAGCGCTGGTGCGGGCGTGCCTGCGAAGGCGACCGCCATCCGGCCACCGTCCCTGGAGACCGAGAACGCCGCCACGTCGGCGCCGGTCACCCCTGGGACCCTGACCTGGCGCCGCTGCCCGTTGCGGACCACGTAGACCTTGGCCCCTCGCGGGGTCCGGTCGAGCAGCCACAGGTCTCCGAACATGTCGTAGGACGGGCGCAGCACGTCCGTGCCTCCGGTGAGCGGGCGGGTCACCCGCGTGGAGGTCGTGCCCTGCTCCGAGTCGGCGACGTACACGGTGGTGCCGTTCCCGGAGACCCCGGCGATCTGGTCGGAGCCCTCGCGCACCGCGAAGCTGCGCAAGGCGTACCCGGGCTGGCCGAGTGGGCCACCCACGTCCACAGGTTCGGGTGTCTCCAGGTCGACGACCCGGCCGCCGCGCACGCCCCACAACGTGGAGACTCCGGTCCCCACGGCGTCGTACTCGCTGCCGGAGGTGACCGCGACATCGACGCGGCCGCCGGCCAGCGGCACGGGGACGCCCCCCACGGTGAGGCGGACCCGTTCGATGCCGGGGACCTGTCGCAGAGTGGCCGCGATCTGGTCGACTGCTCGGTCCAGCTCGTCGGGTGGCGCACCCAGCACCTCCCGCGAGAGGGGCACCTCGGCGACACCGCTCTCGGTCACCACCACCGACAGCGCGAGGTCGGTCCGTGCGGGCAGCGCAGAGCGGCTGATGTCTGCCAGCACGCGGCCGGGGCCGGCCAGCAGTCCGCGCACCAGGTTGCTGGCGGTCTGGTCACCCCGAGGCACGAAGACCGGGTCGGGAAGCAGCACCCGACCGGTCTGGTCGTAGTAGTAGAGGTTGAACCGGGCGAAGCTGCGGTCGAAGAACGAGGTCGGCACCACGAGCGCGTTGGGTGGATTGTCGATGCGCCACTGTCCCTTCTCCGAGACGAGGCGGAGCGCCAGGCTCTCGGCCCCACCCTCCGGTCCGCCGCGCCATCCCCCGCGCGCGTCGAGACGGCGGGGGTCGGCCAGGCGCACCTCGGCACCCGGGGTCGTCGGAGTCACGGTGAACGCGTCGTAGACGATCGTGCCCAGGTTGGGCTTCCAGGTCCCCCGGGCCTTCTCCGAGAGGAAGGTCCGCGCCACCGAGGTCGACAGGGGGTTGGCCTGCATCGCCACCAGGAAGCCGCTGACGATGGCGGAGGGGCTGCCGTCCTCGGCCGGCCCCGGTGGGTTGAAGTACGGCGCGTCCTCCGGTCGGTCCGGACGTTCGTCGGCCTGGCGGCGCACCGGACCCGAGTCGGGGAGCGTGGAGCAGCCGGCGAGGGCGACCGAGACCGACAGGACCAGCGCGGTCAGGGCCGCGCGCGTGCGGGAGGTCACCTCACTGCCTCGCCGATGTCCTCGGGGACGAGCGGTAGCGGGCTGTGCGTGAGCAGGTCACCGGCCCGGCGCGGAAGGGTCAGCCTGAAGTGGGCCCCGGCACCGGGGCTGCCCCAGGCCTGAAGCCAACCGCCATGGAGCCGGGCGTCCTCCAGGGCGATGGCCAACCCCAGTCCGGTGCCACCGGTGGTCCGGGCCCGGGCAGGATCAGCGCGCCAGAACCGGTTGAAGACCATGGCCGACTGCCCCGGTTGCAGGCCCACACCGTGGTCGCGGACCGTGAGCGCTGCCGCGTCCACGTCCGCGGCGAGCCTGATCTCGACTCCTCGCGCGTCGGCGTGGTCGATGGCGTTGGCGACCAGGTTGCGCACGATCCGCTCGACCCGGCGCCCGTCGGCCTCGGCCATGAACACGCCCTGGTCGACCACATTCACCTCTACCCCGCGCGCCCTCGCCATGGGCGCCATGGCGGTGGCGATGCGGTGGGCGACATCGCCCAGGTTGGTGTCCTCGAGGTCGAGCACCGCGGCGCCGGCGTCGAAGCGGCTGATCTCGAGCAGGTCGGCCAGCAGGTTCTCGAAGCGGTCGAGCTCGGTCTGGAGCAGCTCGGCCGCGCGGGCCGTGACCGGGTCGAAGGTCGCGCGGGCATCGTGCAGCACGTCCCCGGCCATCCGCACCGTGGTCAACGGGGTCCGGAGCTCGTGCGAGACGTCGGAGACGAACGTCCGCTGTACTCGGGAGAGCTCGACCAGCTTGCGGATCTGCGACTGGAGCGCCTCGGCCATCTGGTTGAACGAGGTCGCCAGCCGAGCGATGTCGTCCTCCCCCGCCACGTGCATCCGTTCTTCGAGCCGCCCGGACGCGATCCGCTCCGCCACCCGGCGGGCGAGGCGAACCGGGGTGATCACCTGGCGGGTGACCAGCAGTGCCACGCCTGCCACCAGGAGCAGCAGCAGCACCCCGGCGCCGATCAGGGCTCGACGCAGGAGCTGCAGCGTTCCCTGTTCCTCGGCCATCGGGAACAGGTAGTACAGCGCGTACCGGCCCCCGTCCGAGGGCAGGACGACGGTGGACCCGACTGCCACGCCCGGGACCGACGTCACGGCTGCCCCCGCCCCCGTGACCGCAGGGGTGTAGGCGATCCGGGTGAAGGTCCAGGCCAGGCCGTTCTCGCCGCTCTCGACCGAGTCGCGCAGCCCAGCCGGAACGCTGTCCGCATCCACCCGAGGCGTGGTGCGCACGCCGCCGGTGCTGCTCCCGCCCGTCACCGGGCCGAGGACGACCACTCCGAATCCCTTGACCTCCCCTCGCGCCACCAGGCTCTCGGTGAGGAGTCGCAGCTGGGTCTCCGGGTCGGAGTCGCTGCCGCCGGCCTGGCCGAGCCGTTCTCGGGCGGTCGAGGTCTCCGTGCCTGCCTCGGCGAGCGATGCGTCGACCCGGCTCTGGACCAGCCCCGCGGAGATCTGCCGGAGCACGAGCCAGCCCACGCTCACGACCACCAACGCACACAGGACCACGATGGCTGTCACGACGCGGGTGCGCAGCGACCTCCGCCAGAACGTCAGCACCACACCCGGCAGCTCACGCAGCACCGAGAGTCGACCCAGGAGTCGGGCGCGCCGGCCTTCAGCTTCCGAGGGCCGGCTCATCGGCTGCGCCCGCCTTGTAACCCACACCGCGGACGGTGACCACGATCGTGGGGTTCTCCGGGTCGACCTCGATCTTGGCCCGCAGCCGCTGGACGTGCACGTTCACCAGGCGTGTGTCCGCGGCGTGCCGGTAGCCCCAGACCTTGTCCAGCAGCACCTCACGGCTGAAGACCTTGCGAGGGCTCTGGGCGAGGCAGACGAGCAGGTCGAACTCGAGCGGGGTCAGGTTGATGGACTGGCCGGCGCGGGTGACCTCATGCCCGGTGACGTCGATCGCGAGATCGCCGATCTGCAGGTCCTCCGGTGTCGGCACCTCGAGGCGGCGTACGCGTGCACGGATGCGTGCCACCAGCTCTTTGGGCTTGAACGGCTTCGCGACGTAGTCGTCTGCCCCCGACTCGAGGCCGACGACCACATCGATCGTGTCGCTCCGGGCGGTGAGCATCACTATGGGCACGCCCGACTCGGCGCGGATCTCCCGGCACACGTCGATCCCGTCCCGGCCGGGGAGCATCAGGTCGAGGAGGACGACGTCTGGACGAAACGTCCGGAACGCCGCCAGCGCCTCGTCCCCTCGCGTGACGGTGTGGCTGAGGAAGCCCTCGTTGCGTAGAACGAGCGTGAGCATCTCGGCCAGGGCCTCGTCGTCATCGACGACGAGGACCCGTGGCCGATCCGCCACCTCCGGCTGCGCCACTCGTGCTCCCGTCAGTACCGGTACTGGTCGGTCTTGTACGGCCCCTCGGCGGGAATCCCGAGGTACCCGGCCTGGTCGTCGGTCAGCACCGTGAGGTTCACCCCGAGTGCACCGAGGTGCAGTCGGGCGACCTCCTCGTCGAGGTGCTTGGGCAGCACGTAGACGCCGACCGGGTACTCCTCGGTCTTGGTGAAGATCTCGATCTGCGCGAGCACCTGGTTGGTGAAGGAGTTCGACATGACGAAGGACGGGTGCCCGGTGGCGTTGCCGAGGTTCATCAGCCGGCCTTCGGAGAGGACGATGACGGCGTTGCCCTCGGGGAACGACCACAGGTCCACCTGCGGCTTGACGTTCTTGCGCTCCGCCACGCCGTCGGCCTCGAGGCCGGCCATGTCGATCTCGTTGTCGAAGTGACCGATGTTCCCGATGATCGCGTTGTGCTTCATCCGGCGCATGTCGTCGACAGTCACGACGTCCTTGTTGCCGGTCGCGGTGATGATGATGTCCGCGACGGGCAGCGTGTTCGCGAGGGTGTCGACCTGGTAGCCGTCCATGGCCGCCTGCAGCGCGCAGATCGGGTCGATCTCGGTGATCACGACGCGGGCACCCTGTCCCCGGAGGGACTCGGCGCAGCCCTTGCCGACATCGCCGTAGCCGCAGACGACCGCGACCTTGCCGCCGATGAGCACGTCGGTCGCACGGTTGATGCCGTCGATCAACGAGTGACGGCAGCCGTACTTGTTGTCGAACTTCGACTTGGTCACCGAGTCGTTGACGTTGATCGCGGGGAACAGCAGCGAGCCCTCGCGCATCATCTCGTACAACCGGTGCACGCCCGTCGTGGTCTCCTCGGTCACGCCCTTGACCGAGTTGGCGATCGGGGTCCAGTGGTCCGCGCTCTTGGAGAGCTGCGCCTGCAGCACCTCGAACACGATCCGCTGCTCGGTGCTGCCAGCCGAGGCCGGGTCGGGGGCCACGCCGGACTTCTCGGCCTGGACGCCGAGGTGCAGCAGCATCGTGGCGTCACCGCCGTCGTCGAGGATCATGTTGGGGTGCTCGGCCCCCTGCCAGTCGAGGATCTGCTGGGTGCACCACCAGTACTCCTCGAGGGTCTCGCCCTTCCAGGCGAAGACCGGGACGCCCTGCGGGTTCTCCGGAGTTCCCTCGCGACCGACGACGACCGCCGCCGCGGCGTGGTCCTGCGTCGAGAAGATGTTGCAGGAGGCCCAGCGCACCTCGGCGCCGAGGTCCACGAGGGTCTCGATCAGCACCGCGGTCTGGATCGTCATGTGCAGCGAGCCTGCGATGCGGGCACCGGCGAGCGGCTTGTCCGCCCCGTAACGCTCGCGCATCGCCATCAGTCCGGGCATCTCGTGCTCGGCGAGGTCGATCTCGGTGCGGCCATAGTCGGCCAGGGTCAGGTCGGCGACCTTGTAGTCCATGTGATTGGTGTCCTTGCTTGCGTGGGGTCGAGTGGTCAGCGCACGGCGTGATGCGGCGGCGTCTGACCACGATCTCGTGCGAAAGGCGCAACCCGAGTGTACTGCTCGATGGTTGCTGAGATTCAACCTTCGAAGGGCGTGCGCGGCGCGGCGGCTGCCCGGCTCATGACCGGTCGGTGTGTGCGGCAGTGGCGGGCTTCCCGTGGCCGAACGGCAGCAGCTGCATCACGGCGACGGCGACCGCTCCCACCAGCAGCCCCACCAAGGCCGAGGCGGCGGTGTTCACCAGCCACCCCAGCACGCCACCGACGACGTCCACCGCGTCGTGGGCGGCGACCTCGAGCTGGTGCACGATGTCGTACGGCGCGTGCCAGCCGAGGTCGTCGGTGCCGACGAGCAGGATGTGGCCGCCGACCCAGATCATCGCGGCGATCCCGATCACCGAGACCGTGGACAGAAGTCGTGGCATCCCACGGACGAGCCCGAGACCGACCTTCTGCGCGATCGCCGAGGACCGCTGGCTGAGCAGCAGGCCGGCGTCGTCCATCTTCACGATCAGGCCGACGATCCCGTAGACCAGGGCGGTGATCCCGATGGCCACCACCACCAGGATCAGGGCTCGCGCGACGAACGGCTCGTCGGCGACGTCGTTGAGCGCGATCACCATGATCTCGGTGGACAGGATGAAGTCCGTCCGGATCGCCCCGGTCACCACGGTCTTCTCCGCCTCCGGTCCCTCGATGGCCGCTGGCGTGCCGTGGTCCTCATGCCCGCGCAGCGCACCCCAGACCTTCTCCGCGCCCTCGTAGCAGAGGTAGGTCGCCCCGATCATCAGCAGCGGCGTGATCAGCCAGGGAGCGAACTGGCTCATCACCAGGGCGGCGGGCAGGATGAACAGCAGCTTGTTGCGCAGCGAACCGAACGCGATCCGCTTGACGATCGGGATCTCGCGGTCGGCGGTGACACCGTGGACGTACTGCGGCGTGACAGCGGTGTCGTCGACGACCACCCCGGCGGACTTCAGGCCGGCTCGTCCGGCCGCGGCTCCGATGTCGTCGACCGAGGCCGCCGCGAGGCGGGCCAGAGCGGCGACGTCGTCGAGCAGGCCGAAGAGTCCGCCGCTCATCGGGGCTCGTCGTGGGGATCGAAGGATGGTTGCACGTCGTGAGCCTAACGGCGCGTCATGCGTTGAGGCCCAACTGCAGGTAGGCGGCGGCGTACATGCCGGTCGAGAGCATCGCCGCGTATCGAGCCACGTGGCCGTCGGCCTCGGAGGCAACGGTCTCCACCCGGACCCCGTGGGCCTGAGCCGCCTCGACGAGCTGTTGGCGGGTCTCGACCACGGCAGGATCCGGCGAGCCGTCGTCGAGGATCACCAGGGCAGGCCGACGCCCGGCGCCACCGTCGGCGAAGGGGTCGGCGAAGACGTCGGCCGGGGCTGCCGCCGCCAGGACCGGGAGCAGGTGCTCGGCGTCCCCTGCCAGTGCGGTGCGGCCGGTCGCCCTCCGGAAGGACTCCGCGATCCGTCGACCGGCGCGTGCGGCCAGGACGGTGCCGCCCCAGAAGAGGGGGTCGGAGTCCGCGATCCCGATGGCCAGGATCTTCGCCGGGTTGATGGCCAGGTCGCGGTGCGGGCCACAGGTCACTGCGACCTCGTCGAGCGCGTCGGCGATGACGTCGGGATCGGTCTGCGGGCCCAGGTGCACCTGGTCGAGCAGGTTCAGGACGACGACCGCCACCGCCAGCTGGTCGGTGGTCTGTGTGGGCAGCAACGTCGCGTACCGTCCCTGCGCGTGCTCGGCCACCAGGCTCCTCGCGGGCGCGGCCACCACCAGCTGACAGCCTCGGCGGACCGCCTCGGCCACGGCGCCCGCGGTGGCGGGGTCGCGCCCCTCGGGGGCGAGCACGGCGACGAGGTCGAGGCTTCCCGCCCAGCCGGGGAGCCCGGGGCCGGGCCAGGCGACGAACGGCACGGGACAGACCGGCTCCAGCACCGCGCGCAACAGCCGGGAGTCCGGCCCGGCCGCGACCACCGCACGTGGCTGGTCGTCGGAGAGCCGATGCACGGCCTCGAGGACCGCGTCGCGGGCTCCGACTGCCTCCCGGCGCACCCGAGCTCCGCCCTCGGCCAAGTACCTCAGGCGTACGTCGGCGCGAGCGAGTGCGACCTCGTCGTCGAGGAGCCCGTCATCGAAGGTCATCGCTTCCGCCCTTGGTCGCTGTCGTGGGTCACCGGGGTGTCGCTCAGCCGGGTTTGCGAGCCTCGTCCACGAGCAGCACCGGGATGTCGTCGCGCACCGGGTAGGCGAGACCGCACCCGACGCAGACCAGTTCCTGGGCCGCCTCGTCGACGGCGAGCGACTGACGGCAGGCGGGACACACGATCAGGTCGAGGAGCTGGCGGTCGAGGTTCATAGGTTGCCCTTTCTGATCACGGCGAGCACGTCGTCACGCGCCCGTTCCATGGTGGCTCGATCGCGTCCCTCCGCGTTGAGACGGAGCAGCGGCTCGGTGTTGGACGCGCGCACATTGAACCACCAGTCGGCGTGGTTGACGCTCAGCCCGTCGAGGTGGTCGATCTGCAACGCCGTCGTGGACGTCCCAGATCCGCTCCAGCTCCTCGAGAACGGCGCCCTGGTCGGCTACCTCCGAGTTGATCTCCCCGCTCGCGACGTGGCGGGAGTAGGGGCGTAGGACCTCCGAGAGAGGCTGGCCGCTCTCGGCGAGCGCCGCCAGGGCGTGCAGGGCGGCCAGCATGCCCGAATCGGCGCGCCAGAAGTCCCTGAAGTAGAAGTGCCCCGAGTGCTCGCCGCCGAAGACGGCACCGGTCTGCGCCATCTGCGTCTTGATGTAGGAGTGCCCCACCCGCGTCCGGACCGGCTCCCCGCCGAGCTCGCGCACGATCTCAGGCACCCCCCGGGAGGTGATCAGGTTGTGGATGATGACCGAGCCCGGGGCCTTGCGGAGCTCCCGTGCCGCGATGAGTGCGGTCAGCACGCTGGGATTCACGAGCTCACCGCGCTCGTCGACCAGGAAGCAGCGGTCAGCGTCTCCGTCGAAGGCGAGCCCGACGTCGGCACCGGTCTCGAGCACCTTCGCCTGGAGGTCCACCAGGTTGGCAGGCTCGATCGGGTTCGCCTCGTGGTTGGGGAAGGAACCATCGAGCTCGAAGAACAGCTCGACGACCTCGGCGTCCAACCGTCCCAGGACGGCCGGCGCGGTCAGCCCGGCCATGCCGTTCCCGGCGTCGACGGCCACCTTGAGGTGCCGCCCCTCGACCGGTGCCAGTTCGAGCAAGTACGCGGCGTAGTCCTCCAGCACGTCCAGCTCGTCGATCGTGCCGGGTCGCGTTGCCCTCTCGGTCCGTCCCGTCGAGACCAGGTCACGGATGTCGAGCAGGCCGGTCTCCTTGCCGATCGGGGCGGCGAAGGCGCGGCAGAGCTTGATGCCGTTGTACTGGGCGGGGTTGTGGCTCGCAGTGAACATGGCGCCCGGCCGCTCGAGACGACCGGAGGCGAAGTACAGCTGGTCGGTCGATGCCAGGCCGATCAGCGTGGCGTCGACTCCGGCGAGGGCAGCGCCCTCGGCGAACGCGCGGGACATCGCCGGAGACGAGGAACGCATGTCGTGACCGACGACGATGCTGTCGGCGCCAGTCACCACCGCGAAGGCGTTGCCGGTGCGCCGCGCGAGCTCGTCGTCGATCTGGTCGGGGACGGTCCCCCGGACGTCGTAGGCCTTGAAGATGGCCGCCAAGTTCTCCGGGTCGTTGGTCGGCATGCGCCGACCCTATCGAGGTGGGTCAGTCCTCGGAGCGCAACGCCCTCAGGTGGCCGCGCCGGGTGCCTTCCAGCGGACGGGCCGCCAGGACCGGCACCTCGATGGCCCGAGGCTGCGCCGCCTCACGCACGGCGTCGGCCAGGGCCAGCAGGTCGTCGGAGGATGGACCCTCCTGGTGGTCGGGTGCCAGCCGGAGCACCTCCCACCCTCGCGGCGCGGAGAGCCGCTCGCTGTGGGCGTCGCACAGGTCGTAGGCGTGCGGCTCGGCGTACGTCGCCAACGGCCCGACCACGGCGGTCTGGTCGGCGTAGACGTAGGTGAGCGTGGTCGTGGCGGGGCGGCCGCACGCGGTGCGCGAACAACGACGGAGGAGACCCACGAGCGTGACGCTACAACTCCGCAGCCCGGTGTCCCCGTAGGCTCGCGGTCGTGGATGCGCACTCGACGGGCACAGCTCCAGCACCCGATCCCGAGCACGGCTCGGGCCGCGACCGCCGCGGGCGCGGGATGCGCGGACCGGCGTTCCGCGCGGGGGCACCGGGGGGTCGCGTGCCCGCCCACCGGACAGGACGCGAGAGGTTCGACCAGGTGGCCCTGGACGTGATGAGCGACGTCGAGTCCCGCTGGACCGAGGAGCTCGCCGCGGTTGAGCTCGCGGTCGAGGACATCCCCGTGCTGCCACGCACATGGGTGGCGCCGCGGGTACCGCTCGCCACCCTGGTGCCGGCCACCCAGGCCGCACCTCCGCGGCTGGTGCTCTTCCGGCGACCCATCGAGCACCGCGCGGAGAGTCACGCCGACCTCGAGGCCCTGGTGCTCACCGTCGTGGTCGAGCAGCTGGCCGACTACCTGGGCGTGCCCGCCGAGGACGTGCATCCCGACTACGAGGCCTGACCCGCTCTACCAGGCAGACCGTCCGGCCCCGGGTCGCCCGGCACGGGCTCGGCGTGAGCCCAGCCTGTGATCGGGCGATCCCGGAAGCCGACCTGGGTCAGACGGCCTTCTTCTTCAGCTTGCGCCGCTCACGCTCCGAGAGCCCGCCCCAGATGCCGAAGCGCTCGTCGTTCTCCAGCGCGTACTCCAGACAGTCCTGGCGTACGTCGCAGGTCAGGCAGACCTTCTTGGCCTCCCTGGTGGAGCCACCCTTCTCGGGGAAGAACGCCTCCGGATCGGTCTGAGCGCACAGACCGCGCTCCTGCCATCCAGCGTCTTCCGCTTCACCCTCTAGCAGATACAGTTCGCGCACTGTTCGCCCCTATTCGACCCTTCGATCCTGACGGACCGAGTTGCTAATCACACTGGTGTGATTACATGCCTGTCGCACCGCGAAGTCAAGCGGAAGTCTGGTATTGGGCCGAACTGGTCCACACTTGCGTTCATGTCCGATTCACGTAGAAGCCCCGCTGTTGGGCCGGCCCAGCCGCCCGCGCGCCTCACCGTGCTCTCCGGCGGAGTCGGTGGCGCCCGCTTCCTCCAGGGCGTCCTGCGCCTGGTCGAGCGCCGGGGAGGCAGCACCGAGGTGACCGTCGTGGCGAACACCGCCGATGACATCTGGGTGCACGGCCTCAAGGTGTGCCCGGACCTGGACACCGTGATGTACACCCTCGGAGGCGGCATCGACGCCGAGCGTGGCTGGGGGCGCCAGGGCGAGACCTGGCACGCCAAGGACGAGCTCGCGGCGTACGGGGTCGAACCCACGTGGTTCGGCCTGGGCGACCGTGACCTCGCCACCCACCTGGTGCGCACGCAGATGCTGGACGCGGGTTATCCCCTCAGCGCGGTCACGGCGGCGCTCTGCCGACGCTGGGACCCCGGGGTCGAGCTGCTGCCGATGAGCGACGACCGGGTGGAGTCACACGTGGTGATCGACGACCCGGTCACCGGCGAACGCAGAGCGGTCCACTTCCAGGAGTACTGGATCCGCCACCGTGCCGCCGTTCCCGCCCACGGGGTCGTGGCGGTCGGAATCGAGGATGCCAAACCCGGTCCGGGGGTGATCGAGGCGATCGCGGCGGCCGACGTGGTGCTCGTTCCGCCCTCGAACCCGGTCGTCTCGGTCGGCACGATCCTCGGCGTGCCCGGAGTCCGCCACGCATTGAACGAGACCCCGGCGGTGGTGGTCGGTGTCTCCGGGATCATCGGGGCCGACCACGTCCACGGCATGGCTCGTCAGCTGTTGAACCTCATCGGGGTCGAGGTCTCGGCTGCCGGCGTCGCGGAGCACTACGGTGCCCGCTCGCGAGGTGGTCTGCTCGACGGCTGGCTGGTGGACACGAGCGACGAACGCATGGTGGACCGAGTGCAGGCGGCGGGGATCAGCTGCCGCGCCGTGCCGCTGTGGATGACCGACCCAGACACGACGGCAGACATGGTCGCTGCCGCGATCGACCTCGTGCGATGAACCCGCCGATCGAAGTCCTGACCGCCTGGGCCGTGGACGGCATCGGCGAGGTGCATCCGGCAACAGACCTCGGAGCCCTGCTCTGCGGGTTCGAGCTGCAGCAGGGAGACGTCGTCCTGGTGACCAGCAAGGTGGTCAGCAAGGCCGAGGGCCAGGTGCGCACGGGTGACCGGGACGCGGCTGTGGTCGAGGAGACCGTGCGCGTGGTGGCGCAGCGGGGAGCGACCTCGATCGTGGAGAACCGTCTGGGACTCGTGATGGCTGCGGCCGGCGTGGACGCGTCGAACGTCACCGCCGGCCACGTGGCCCTGCTCCCCCTGGACCCGGACGGCACCGCCCGCGCGCTGCGCGAGCGGGTCTTCGCCGAGACCGCCCGCAACGTGGCCGTGGTGGTCACCGACACGGCGGGGCGGGCCTGGCGAACCGGTCAGACAGATCTGGCCATCGGTCTCGCCGGCCTGATGCCCCTCGAGGACTTCGCAGGCCGGACCGACGGTTACGGCAACGCCCTCGCCGTGACGGCACCCGCCGTCGCCGACGAGCTCGCGTCCGTGGCGGAGCTGGTCAGCGGCAAACTGGGCGAGCGACCTGTCTGCGTGGTGCGTGGCCTGGCCGGCCGGGTGCTGCCGCCGACCGAGCACGGTCCGGGCGCCCGCGCGCTGGTCCGGCCCCGGGACCAGGACATGTTCGCGCTCGGTGCGCGGGAGGCGGTGCTGGCTGCCGTCCAGGGTCGCGAACGCGACTGCTTCGGCTCGACCGCGCCACCGGAGGTGCTGCTGGCAGCCCTCGACGCCTGCGGCCTTCGGGCCGGGGCGGTGGGCCCGTCAGTGACTGTCGAGCTGCCGGGCGGCCTGCGCGACCAGGTGGCGGCTGCCGAGCGGGTCCGGCTGGTGGCACACGCGCACGGCTGGATGCCGCACAGCGACACGGCAGACGGGGACCGGGTCACGATCTCACCGTGGGCTCCGTAGACTCTCAACGTTTGCCCCCCATCGAAGGCGGAACGACGAGTGGCCAAGAACATCGCGCGTGACAACGAACGTCGCGCGGTTGCCGAGAAGATGCGCAAGGACCAGGCGCGCAAGGAGCGTCAGCGGAGCCTGCTGATCATCGGCGGCGCCGTCGTGGTGGTCGTCGGCCTGCTGACGGCAGCGCTGGTCCCCTACGTGAAGTCGGTGCGCGAGGAGAGTCGGGCTGCCGGCACGCCGATCTCGGAACTCGGCGTCAGCGCGTCCGCCGCCGCCTGTGACGACGTCAGCAAGGTCGAGGCCACCGGCAACAACGACCACCTGAACCCGCCGCAGCAGATCACCTACCCGCAGTCGCCCCCCGCGTCGGGACCGCACTGGGGCAACTTCTTGCAGGGCTCCGAGATCCGCACGTTCTACAGCGCCGCGGACCGCCCCGAGGTGGAACGTCTCGTGCACAGCCTGGAGCACGGCCACACGATCCTCTGGTACGACGACACCGTGAAGCCGGGCTCGGAGGACTACAAGACGGTGCAGGCGATCGCTGACAAGTTCGAGCTCGGCGACTACTTCATGGCCGCGCCGTGGCAGGAGGCGGACGGGGACCCGTTCCCCGCCGACAAGCACGTCGCGCTGACCCACTGGACCGGCCCCGAGAACCAGGAGGGCGTCACCCAGTACTGCGGTGCGCCCAGTGGCGCCGTGGTGAAGACCTTCATGGACGAGTACAAGCCCTCGAACGCCCCGGAGCCGGGCGCACCCTGATCCTGGGTGCCCTGATCAGGGGTGCCTGATCCTGGCAGGGCTCAGGTGAGGTGTGCCCCGCTCCCCCGCTTGAGCTGCTCGACGATCGCCTTCACGTCCTGTGCGTGCGCGTAGGTCGTCACCAGCAAGGCGTCCCCGGTGTCCACGACCACGACGTCCTCGAGTCCGACCACGGCAACGGTGCGCCCGGCCGCAGGGATCACCAGACCGCCGGCCCGGTGCGTCAGGACGAGGGCCTCGTCACCGATCACCTTGACCCCGTCCTCACCTGCCGGCGTCAGCAGCGCCAGGGAGGCGAAGTCGCCGACGTCCTCCCAGCCGAACGGCCCGGGGACCATCGCCACTCGGCCGGCCGCCGCGGCCGGCTCGGCCACTGCGTGGTCGATCGCGATCTTGCTGAGGCCCTCCCACCGCTGCGCCAAGGAGTCCGGCTCCGCCGCGATGGCGCGCAGCCCCGACGCGAGCTCGGGGTGGTGCTCGGCGAGCAGGTCGAGCAGTGTCGTGGCACCGACGATGAACATGCCCGCGTTCCAGCGGTACTCCCCCGAGCCGAGGTACATCTCGGCGCGAGCCGCGTCGGGCTTCTCCACGAACTCCGTCACCGTCCGCGCGGTCGGGAAGCCAGGGAGCGCCTCACCTCCCCGGACGTAGCCGAAACCCGTGGCCGCGTGCGTCGGCTCGATGCCGATCGTGACCAGCAGCCCCCCGGCGGCCACCTCGGCCGCCTCACGGACGCACGCCGCGAACGCCTCGTCCCCGGTGATGACGTGGTCGGCGGCGAACGAACCGATGAGCGCGTCGGAGTCCTGCAGCTCCAGCCGCGCCGCGGCCAGCCCGATTGCCGCCATCGAGTCGCGAGGTGACGGCTCGACGATCACGTCGACGTTCTCGGGGAGCTGACGGCGCACCGCGTGCTCGTGAGCAGCGCCGGTCACCACCAGGACCCGGTCCGCGACGAGCGGCCTCAGCCGGTCGACCGTCGCCTGGATCATCGTGCGGTCCGACCCGGTGAGGTCGATCAGGAACTTCGGCGAGGCCGCGCGGGAGAGCGGCCAGAGCCGAGTCCCCGCACCACCGGCCGGAACGACGGCCCACAGAGCGGTCGAGAGCAGAGGAGGTCATGGCGGCATCCTGCCATTGGGCGACGCTGGCCCCACCAGGTCGTGAGCCTGCGGGCCAGCGACTAATCTGCGCGGATGAGCTTCGAACGCACCTTCGCCCAGCTCGTGGCGCGACGTCTCAAGACGGATCCCGGTCAGCCGCTCGTCACGGCGTACGACGACGCGACCGGCGAGCGCGCCGAGCTGTCGGTGACGACCTACGCCAACTGGGTCAGCAAGACCGCCAACCTGCTCGTCGACGAGCTTGACCTGGACGCTGGTGACACGCTGCTCCTCGACCTGCCGCCACACTGGTTGGTGCCGGTGTTCCTCGGCGCTGCCTGGAGCGCCGGTCTGACCGTGACCACCGACCGCGACGTGGCCCACGACGTCGTGGTCTGCGGCCCGGAGACCCTGCCCGAGCACGCCTCGTCGCTCGCGGCCGATCACGTGGTGGCCTGCTCGCTGCTGCCGTTCGCGGTGCGGTTCCGTGAGTCGCTGCCTGCGGGCGTGCTGGACTACGGGGTGCTGTGGCCCGGGCAGAGCGACGTGTTCCTGGCCACGCCCCCGAGCCCGGATACCGTCGCGTGGCGCCGCGGCGACGAGACACGCACCCAGGCCGTGCTCCTGGAGGTCGCCGCGGCCTGCGGCCATCCGCTCGGCCTACGCCTGATGACCGACCTGCACCCCGCCGCGGAGGCCGGGATCCCGGCGTTCCTGGGGCCGTTGGCCAGGGACGGCTCGGTGGTCCTGCTGCGCAACGTCCCGGACACGCTGTGGCCCGCTCGTCAGCAGGACGAGCGCGCCACGGCCGTGCTCCGCGAACGTGATCAGCCGCCGAGCTTGTAGCTCCCGAACCCGGTGGCGATCAGCCGGCGCGCGCCGTAGCCAGTGCTGGTACCGGGCAGCAACCAGAGCGTGCCGCGGGCGTCGCGCACCACGAGGTCGTTGCGCCCGTCCCCATCCACGTCACCGGGCCCGATCACCCAGTCGTAGCCGCCCAGGTCGCCGGCGCCCGTGCCGATGAAGGGCACCAACGCCCCGTCGGAACCGAGGTACGCCGACCCGGGCAGGTTGTGCGGTTTCCACGAGCCTTCGCCGATCTGGTTGTAGGAACGCAGGGAGCTCGGCGCCTCGACCGGGGGCGCGAAGCCGTGTGCTCCGTCCCCAGGGAAGATCGTCGTGCGCCCGCCTGGGACGATCCCCACGAGGTCGGGCCGGTTGTCGCCGGTCACGTCGCCGACCGCCGCGAGGTTGCGGAAGCTCTGCCAGCCGCGACTCATCGTGATGCCGGTGCCGAACTTGCCATTGCCGAGGCCGGGTCGCAGCACCAGCGCGTCCCCTTGGCCTGGCGGGTGATCAGGTCGTTACGACCGTCGCGGTTCCAGTCGCCGACCCTGAGCACCTGCGTGATGTCGGTCTCGGGTCAGGTTCGAAGCCAGCGCTGGTCGCAGGTTCGACAGCCCGTTGTGCGCGACTGTCACGAGCCCGTTGCCGGCCGCGTTGACGCCGACGAGGTCTGCGTGGGCGGAGCCTGCCACGGGTGCTCCGCTGAGCTGTCTGAGACCCTCGGCTCCAGCGAAGGGTCCCAGCGCGTCCCGGAAGTGACCGCCCTTGCTGCCCACCAGGATCGAGACCAGCCCTGTCTTGGTCGACCGCACCACCAGGTCCCCGTGGGAGTCACCGGCGAGGTTCCCGGCACCGGCGACGAGCGCGTCGTACTGGGTGCCGACGTGCTGGCGTCGCTGAACCCTCGTGATCTTCCCAGACCGCTTGCTCCTGGCCACGTAGAGATAGCCGTTGCGATGGATTCCGACCAGGTCGGGTCGCCCGTCGCCGGAGATGTCACGAACCACGGCCGCGTGCCTGAAGCTCCCCCAGTGCCGGGTGATCACCTTCGACTTGCCGAACGCACCACCCCCCTTGCCCGGGAACATGCGCAGCCACCCCGACTTGGAACTGCGCGCGATCACGTCGCTCCGCCCGTCCCGGTTCCAGTCGCCGGCAGCGATCAGCAGGTTCGCGTCCTGGAAGCGGGTGGTCGGTGCGGTCCCAGGGACTCCGAACCGACCCTTGCCGTCTCCGACATAGACCCGGGTGACGCGGTCCTTGCCGAGCCGCGCGAGCACGTCGCCACGACCGTCACCGGTGACGTCACCGACAGCGGCGACCAGGGTCATCGTCGCCCACCTTCCGGCGGTGGATCCCGCGGAGCGGTAGCCGGTCTGACCTCCTGTGGGGAGCACCTGGACGGCCCCGGAGGGCGCCTGCAGCACCAGCTCCGGAGCCGAGCCGCCGGCCAGATTGAGCGAGCTCGGGAAGTCCATGACCGATGGCTGGGTGGTCGCCGGGCGCGGCTGCTGCGTCGGCGAGTACCCGTCCGGCTGCGACGTGGGCGGTGGAGTGCTGGGCGGTGTGCTGGGCGGCGGAGTCGTGGTGCCCTTCTGCGCCGCGTCCTGGAGGCGCTGCGTGGCCACCCGGATGGCCGGCAGCTTGCTGTAGAGGTAACGGCCCGGGCAGGCGGTGGAACCTGCGTCGCGGTGACCGTTGACGGCCTGCATGTAACGGTTCTTCACGTACACGCGCGAGGCGTCGGCGCGAATGTTGTACATCGAGAGCTTCCATGCGAAGAGCCTCGCGTAGGCGTCGGAGACGGCCTGCGGTGGCGATGCGATGTCGAAGTTGCCGATCGCGGACATCGCAAACGAGACCTCGTTGTAGCCACTGGTGTGCGCACCGACGACGGCCCTGTCGACGCCACCCCAACGACCTTCCCAGATGCGGCCGAACCGGTCGACGAGGAAGTTGTAGCCGACATCGCGCCAGCCCCGGGACTGCGTGTGGTAGGCGTAGATCCCCCGCAGCAGCGCCGGCACCTGCTGCCGCGCTGTAGTTGTTGGCGTTGACCGTGTGGTGGATGAAGGCAGCCTTGATGGTGCCGTAGGACGGGTTGGACTGCTCACGGAGCTTCTCATTGGCGCCCCACTGGGCGCGTGAGTAGATGTAGGGCTTCGGTGCCACCTTCATCGCGCTGAGAGCGACATCGATGTCACCGTCCGCCTCGTCGTCGGTGACCGCAGCCTGCGCGAGCGCTACCGAGGACAACGTGGCCCCCTCGGCGGAGCCGCTCCCGTTGTCTGGCCGGTCCAGCTTCGCGGTGTCGATGGCCGGCGCCTGCGAGTCCAGGTCGCTCTTGCCGGGGTCGATCACCGCCAGCCGCAGGTCGGGAGGCGTGGAGCCGTCAAAAGTGGTCGCACGCATCTGTACGCGGTCGACGTTGCCGACCACGAGTGCGTCGGTGCCCGGACGGCCTTCGTCCTGGTCGCGATCGGGGCCGTGCTCGTCGTGGTACTCCGCCGGCACCCACTGCGACCAGGTGCCTGACTTCTCGGTCCGCACCTCGACAGAGATCTGGTCGTCCCCGTAGTCGGCACCCTGTTTCCAGGTCGCCCCCACGGTCGCGTAGCCGTGGACCGGCTGCGGCTCGGACTGCGCCACCACGCGCCCCGCGGCCGAAGCCGGGGCAGTCGAACGCACGGCGGGCTTCTCCTGCTTTGCGGGCGCGACCTTGTCCTGATCGGCCGCACTCTGGAGCGCCCTGACCTTGACCTCACGGACGTCGGGGGTGACCGGGGCAGCGGCCACCGGCGTCTCGGGCGGCGGCGTACGGCGCGCCACGGAGCCTCCCGGGAGCGCGCCCGAGGCCGTCGCGCCGGGGTCGTTCACCTGTCCGGGCTGGGGGACGATGTCGAGGGTCCTGACCCCGGCCGCGGTGACTCCTACGGCCAGGACGGCAGCCGTGACCAGGGACTGTTGGCACAGGGTGACGTATCGGGCCCGACTGAATCGCATTGGGAGGCACTCACTGTGAGGGGGAAGACATTCACACGAGTACCAAGTTTCACATCAGTTACAGGCCTATTGGCAACTAAATGCCCGAATTACAATTCGGTAGTTTATGAATTACAGGGCCGTAATTCAATGAATTACGGCCCTGTCATGAATGCGTTCAGCGAGAAAGCACCGCTCAGACGTCTGCGCCGAGCTCGGCGTCCGCCTCGTTCTCCTCGGTGTCGTCAGGATCGTCGTACTGGAGGTAGTGGATGCCTTCGTCGACGTTGCCGTCGAAGCCCAACCGTCCGGACTCCAGGACCAGGACGCGGTCGCACATGGTCCGCACCGACGCGGTGGCGTGGCTGACGTAGAAGATCGTGGTCCCCTGACGCCGGATCTCCTGCATCTTGGCCAGGCACTTCTTCTTGAACGGTCGGTCACCCACGGCCAGCACCTCGTCGGCCAAGAAGATGTCGGCGTCGACGTGGATCGCGATCGAGAACCCGAGACGGGCGTACATCCCCGAGGAGTAGTGCGAGACCGGGGTCTCGAGGAACTTGCCGATGTCGGCGAAGGCCACGATCTCGTCGAACTTGCGCTTGGTCTCGGCCTCGCTCATCCCGAGGATCGCCCCGTTGAGGAAGAGGTTCTCCCGCCCGGTGAGCTGGGGGTGGAAACCGGTGCCGGTGGCGATCAGTCCGGCGATGCGACCGCGGGTGCGGACCGCTGCCCGAGTCGGGACGCATCACGCCGTTGATCACCTTCAGCAGCGTGCTCTTGCCCGAGCCGTTGAGCCCCATCAGTCCGACCGACTCCCCCTGCTGCACGGTGAAGGACACGTCGTCGACCGCCGTGAACCTCTCCTGCAACGGCAGCCGGCGGGCGGTGGCGACGGCCATCTGCTTCAGGGTGCGGTGGTACTGCATCGTGAACTGCTTGGTCACGTGCTCGACCTCGATGGAGACCGTCATCTCAGAGCCTCTCCGGGAACTTGTTCTCCATGCGGGAGAAGAACTTCTGCGCCAACCACAGCAGCAGACGCACAGGACCAGCGTGATCGCCCCGCGCTCGTACATGTCCGGCGGGAAGTGCACCTCGGCCTTCTGGTCCGTCTCGTCCATCAACGGGTACCAGAACAGCCGCTGCAGCAGCAGCACCGCCTGCGTGATCGGGTTGGCGTTGTAGATCTCGTAGAGGATCGGGTGGCTCTCGTGCATGTCGTAGATCCGCTTGAACGGGTAGATCATCGGCACCAGGAAGTGCATGAACTGCATGATGGTGCTGCACGATGTTCTGGAAGTCGCGGAAGAACACGTTGAGCGCGGCGAAGATCAGGGCCATCGCCAGCGCGAACGTGATCAGGATCGCCGCCCCGAGCGCACCGGCCCCTATCGCCACCCAGCCCACCGACCAGCCGGTGACGACGCAGGCCAGCACGAGCACGAGCAGCTGCGGCAGCGTGTGGTACGCCGCGACCAGCATCGAGGCCACCGGGAAGATCTCGCGCGGCATCCGCATCTTCTTGACCAGCGCCTTGTTCTGCCAGATCGAGCGGGTGCCGCCGCCCCAGGTCTCCCCGAAGTAGTGCACCACCACGATCCCGGTGAACAGGTGGATCGCGAAGTAGGGGGTCTCCTTGTGCAGGTTGAACACGAAGCCGATCACCACGTAGTAGACGGCGAACCGCAGTGCCGGCTGCACGTAGGACCAGAGCAGGCCGAGCAACGAGGCGGCGTACATCTGCGCCAGCTGGCGCGAGACGATCAGCTTGAGCAGGTACGGCTGCTGGAAGACCTCGAGCAGGCCGCCACGCGGCGCCGGCTCGACCAGGTCGGCGTCGACCGTGCGCAGCTGCTTCGGTCCGTCGACGGCCTGGACCACCGGCATCGCGTCAGACTGGTTCTTGAGCATCCTGCGCGCGCGGCCGGTCGACTTCTTGCGCTCACCGGGCTCGGCCGGGTCGCCCGGCCCTTCGGCCTTGTTGCCAGCCCTCACGGGGACTCACCCGTGGAGGCGGCGAAGGTCTTCTCCCAGCGCTCGGGCGAGGTGATGTCGCCGAGCTGGTCCTTGTAGCGCTGCGAGAGCTGCGGCCACTCCCGGTAGAGCCGCTCGTGGATCTCGATGGTGCGCTTGAGCAGGTCGCGGAAGAGCTCGGGGTCGCGCTGGTACAGCGCGGCCGACGTCCCGTCGGGCATGCTCACCACCGCAGAGTCCAGGGTGGCCAACCGGAACCAGCTGGCGTCCATCGCGGGCAGGGCCGACTCGGGGTACTCCCGCGACAGCGGTCGGGTGCCGACGAACTGGCGCACCGATCCCTTGACGGCCGAGAGGTACTGGGAGAGCCGCCCGGGGATCTCGGAGTCCATGTCCTTCTTGCGAGGCTTGGCGCGCCGCGGCGACGGGAACGCGTCCGGGTCCGCCTTGAGCTGGGCGTCACTGAACTGCTTGCGCAGCTCGCGCACCTGCCCGAGCTTGGTCGGCAGGTCCTCGTGCAGCTGGTCGGGGCCGGCCAGTGCGTCCTGCAGTGCGAGGTGGCGCAGCTCCACGGTGGAGTACTGCATCGCCAGCAGGTGCTTGACCTGGTGGTTGAAGCTCTCGCGCACCATCCGGCCACCATGGGGGAACGGCGAGTGCAGCAGCGCCGCCACGAAACGGTTGCGCTGGTGGAAGTAGGCCTGCCAGTCCAGCGCGTCGTTCTTGTCGGTCCACGGGACGTGCCAGACGGCGACACCCGGCATCGTGATGGTGGGGAAGCCGGCTGCCTGGGCCCGGACGCCGTACTCGGAGTCGTCCCACTTGATGAACAGCGGCAGGCTCAGCCCGATCTCACGCACGATCTGGGTCGGGATCAGGCACATGAACCAGGGGTTGAAGTCGACGTCGACGCGGCGGTGCAGCCAGCGCGAGCTGCGCAGGTTGCGGGCCGCGAAGTCCCAGTCGGTCTCGACGGTCGAGGGCGAGGTCCACCAGAAGCGGTAGCGGTTGATGACCTCACCGAAGCTGTGCAGGCGCGACTTGCTGAACAGGCTGAACATGTGCCCACCCACGATGGAGGGGCGGCGAGCGAGGTCGGCGAAGCAGACGGCGCGCAGGATGCTCTCCGGCTCGGCCACGATGTCGTCGTCGAGGAACAGCACGTACTTGGAGGTGTCCGCCTTCAGCGTCTCGAACTGGGCCCGGGCGAACCCGCCGGAACCGCCGATGTTGCCCTGCTCGATGACCCGGAGCTTGCCTTCGAGCGACGCCTCAGCGTCGGCGAAGTACTCGCTGCCGGTGACCTTGTCGGTCCCCTGTTCCATCACGAGAACCTCGTCGAGCAGAGCCTTGACCCCCTCGTCGCCGCCGATCTGGCCGATCAGCTTGGCGCAGAAGTCGGGGCGGTTCATCGTGGTGATGCCGACCGTGACGCTGCCCGGGTCAACCCGGTCGTTCGGCACGTCCGCGACCCAGTCGGCCTGCTCGATGGTGATGTCGTCGTTCCCGGCGACGACGTCGAACCAGTACCAGCCGCCGTCGACGAAGGGGGTCAGCGAAAGCTCGAACTCGAACCGGTTGGGCTCCTCACCGGTGGTGGTCGCCGACTCGACGCGCTGCGAACGGCCGTTGGCCATCGAGCGGTACACCGTGACCGTGGCGCCCGGCCCACTCACCGTGATGTCCAGGGTCACCTGCTCGACCACGGTCCAGCGCCGCCAGTAGCTCGCCGCGAAGCCGTTGAAGTAGGTGCCGCTGGAGACCCTCTCGCCGCCGTCGACGCGCAACCGACGCCTGTCGAGGATGGCATCGGGGTGCAGCGAGGTGCCCGTCGACATGGCGTTGCGCAGCAGGGCGCGGTTGACGTTCTTCGCGGCGGAGCTCGCCCCGATGGAGCCCTTGTCCGCGTCGAGCACGGCCGGCTCGGTGTCGACGTAGAGCGGCACCACGTCGAGGTCCCGGTCGGCAGGCAGCACGAACCGCTGCAGCACCCGACGCTGCGTCTGGGCCTTGGATCCAGTCGTGTCGGTCGTCACTCGTCCACCCCTCCGGAGTTGAGCTCGGCGCCGTCGGAGAAGTGCGGCTTGAGCTTGTTCTCGTACATGGTCAGCGCGGACCCGATGGCCATGTGCATGTCGAGGTACTTGTAGGTGCCGAGACGCCCACCGAAGAGCACCATCGGTTCCTTGCGGGCGAGGTCGCGGTACTTCAGCAGCTTCTCGCGGTCCTCGGCCGTGTTGATCGGGTAGTACGGCTCGTCGCCCTCTTCGGCGAACCGTGAGTACTCGTGCACGATCACGGTCTTCCCGGGCAGGTAGGTGCGCTCGGGGTGGAAGTGCTTGAACTCGTGGATCCGGGTGTAGGGCACGTCCTGGTCGTTGTAGTTCATCACCGAGGTGCCCTGGAAGTCGTCGACCTCGACCACCTCTGGCTCCAGGTCCACGGTGCGCCAGGACAGCCGCCCCTCGGAGTTTCCGAAGTACTCATCGACCGGACCCGTGTAGACGATCGGCACCTTGCCCTTGAACTCCTCGAGCCACCCGTTGGCGGGGTCGAGGAAGTCCGTGTTCAGACGGATCTCGATGTTGGGGTGATCGGCCATCCGGGTCAGCCACGCGGTGTAACCGTCGGTGGGGAGACCCTCGTACTTGTCGTTGAAGTAGCGGTTGTCGAAGTTGTAGCGGACCGGGAGCCGGCTGATGATGTCCGGCGACAGCTCCTTGGGGTCGGTCTGCCACTGCTTGGCCGTGTACCCCTTGACGAAGGCCTCGTAGAGCGGTCGGCCGATCAGGCTGATCCCCTTCTCCTCGAGGTTGGCTGCCGCGTCGGTGTCGATCTCGCTCGCCTGCTCGGCGATCAGGGCACGCGCCTCGTCGGGGGTGTGGCTGCGGCCGAAGAACTGGTTGATCAGACCGAGGTTCATCGGGAACGAGTAGACCTGCCCCTGGAACTTCGCGAACACGCGGTGCTGGTAGCTGGTGAACGTGGTGAACCGGTTGACGTACTCCCAGACCTTCTCGTTGGAGGTGTGGAAGAGATGGGCCCCGTAGACGTGCACCTCGATACCGGTCTCGGGCTCGGGCTCGCTGTAGGCGTTTCCACCGATGTGGTGCCGCCGCTCGAGCACGAGGACCTTCAGGCCCAGCTCACTGGCACAACGCTCGGCGAGGGTGAGTCCGAAGAACCCTGATCCGACGATCACCAGGTCTGGCGCATGCTCGGCGTTCAACGAAAATCTCTCCTCTTCGGCCACTGCGGTGGGGGCAACGCACTGCGTGCGGGCACGACGGGCCTCCGGTGGGCACCGCGGCCCGCGTCAGTCTAGCCGCGGGCCCGTCCGGAGCGGTTGGCCAACAGGCTCCTGTAGGCGACCTTTCTCACACCCTCGGGCACCAGCCGGTAACCGCCGCGCACCGCGACGTTGCGAACGTACTGCCTGCGCGTGGTGATCCCCAACCGCCGGAAACGCCGCTGCAAGGCCAGCTCGGAGCGCAGCAACCTCGCCCCGCCGCGGCGGGCATAGGCGCCGTCACCGACGCGGTAGAGCACCAGTGGCTCGGCCAGGTTGGCCGGTTCGGCTCCGCCCGCCACCATCCGGGTGAACAGCAGGTAGTCCTCCATCAGCGCCATGTCGGCGTACCCACCGGCGGCCACGACCGCGCTGCGCCGGTAGACAACTGTGGGGTGGTTGAACGGGTCCCGGAAGCGGACCACCCGGCGGATCTCGCGAGGGTCCGTGGGCGGCGTACGGCGCCCGACGATGTCGTCCGTGGACTCCCCGAACTCCAAGAGCCCGGACCCGACGATGTCGGCGCCCGCCTCGATCAGAGGCAGCTGTTTCTCGAAGCGCTCCGGCACGCTCACGTCGTCGGCATCCATGCGGGCGACGATCTCGTGGGCACAGGCCCGCAGGCCGGCGTCCAAGGCGGGGCCGAGGCCCACGTTCTCCGCCATCCGCACGTGCTCGACCGGCACCGGACTCGTCTGCACCAGGTGGCGGATCTCCTCGGACAGCTCCGCGGGCACGGGTCCGTCCTGGACCAGGACCACCTGTGCGGGTCGCCGGCTCTGCTGCTGGACCGTGGAGTCGAATGCCTCGCGCAGGTAGTCGGGTCGGTCACCGTGCCAGGTGCTGATCAGCAACGAGAACGGCTGGCCGGCAGGCAGGACCTGTGTCGGCGTGGCTGTCCAGCCGGCTTCGGCCAGGACCTCCGCGTTGGGTCGGGGACCGCCGCGCACACCGGCGCCCAGCCCGCGACCCAGGGCCCGCCGCAGGGTCTGCCGGTCCTCCGAGCCTCGGAAGGTCCGGAACCACCGGCGCATCGTGGAGGCGCCGTAGACCGCCTTCTCCGCCGGCCGAAGGCCACGCGAGCGCGTGAACATCCACACCTTGTTGCGCACCTCGAAGAAGAAGCGCTCCCCCGGGTCCGCGTCCGTGGACCCGAACACCTTCGTCTTGTGCACGACGAGGCTCTGGGGACAGTAGAGCCCGACCTGGCCACGGATCAGCCGGGTCGAGTACTCGAAGTCGTCGTTCCACAAGAAGTAGTCGGCCAACGGCAGTCCCCGCTCCCGGACCACCCGCGCGTCACACATGATCGAGACGAAGGACGCGGACCGGATCGGGAGCGAGCCGACGCGCCGCGCCGCGGCGGTCTCGTCCCGACTCGCTCCGGGCTTGACGCGAGGAGTGTTCATCGGGTGGTCGCGACCGTCGGTCCAGACGACCTTGCTGGCCAGGACCGCGGGGCGGTGTCCCGGCCCGCCCTCGGGACGGTCGTCGTAGTCCTGCCACACCCGGACCAGCTCGCGAGCTGCCTCGTCGGACGGGATGGTGTCGTCGTCGAGCAGCCAGACCAGATCGGGGTGGTGACTCAGTGCCTGTTCGACGCCGACCGCGAAGCCCCCTGCCCCACCGGTGTTCTGCGCCAGGCGTACGACGTCCAGGCCGGTCTCGTCGGCAAGCATGGCGTCCGTGCCGTCGGTCGAGGCGTTGTCGACCACGACCACTGCTGCGAGCCCGTGACTCTGGGCCCGCAGCGCCGTGAGCGCCTCACCCAGCAGCTCGCGCCGGTTCCAGGTGACCACGACCGCCACGACGCGCGGCGGTTCCTGGGACGTCGGGGGCACGCCGGAACCCTACGGGAGCCGCGCGCCGGACGAGGTCAGCACACCGAGGACAGGTCGCTCGCCTGGTTGGCGGCGTACCCCTCCTTGAGGCTGCCGATCGATCCGCCCGTCGTCCCGGTGCTCGGTGCCGCGGGCTTGGCCTTGGCCTTGGCCTTCTTCGGCGTCGCCGACTCCGAGCGCTCGATGGCCTTGTCGACCTCGGCATGGATCTTCGCGATGTCGGGGTTGCCGGTCGAGATCATCGGCGGGACGAAGGAGACCGTGCGGATCGGGCGGCTGCGGGCCTTCAGCGCCAGTTCCATGAACCGGTCCACCTCGCCCTGGGGGATGTCGGTGGTGATCAGCGCCTGGCTGGCCTTGGCGATCTTCTCGAACTTCAGGACGACCGTCTGGGGACTGAGCTGGTGCAGCATCGCGTTCATGACGCACTTCTGTCGCGCCATCCGCGAGTAGTCGTCGGCGGCGACCCGGGAACGGGCGAACCACAGGGTCTCGAAGCCGTTGAGCTTGCGCTTGCCCGGCTCGACGTAGCCGGTGACCGGGGCACCGATCCCGCCGATCGGGATCCGGTCGCGGACGTTGATGGTCACACCGCCCACGGCGTTGACCAGCCGTTGGAAGCCCTGCAGGTTGACCATGGCGTAGTAGTTGATCTTGAGCCCGGTGATGCCCTCGACACCTTGGGTGGTGGCCTCGACCCCGGGGTTCTCGACACCCGCGAAGAGGTCCTTGTGGTCGGCCGCCCAGGTGGCCAGGGAGTTCAGCTCGCACTCGGGTCCGCAGTCGTAGCCGTCGGGGAACTGCTCGCGCATCAACGACCCCTTGGGGAAGGGGAAGTTGAGCATGTTGCGTGGCAGTCCGAAAAGCACGGTCTCACCGGTCTCGGCGTCGATGCTCGCCACCGAGAGGCTGTCGGGACGCAGGCCCCAGCGATCGGAGCCGGAGTCGCCGCCGAGCAGCAGGATGTTGTAGCGGCCGTTCTGGGCGTCGGTGGCGACTCCGTCGGTGAACATCGCGCTCATGAAGTCGCGCTGCACGCCGACGACGTGCGAGGCGAAGAGCAGCGTTCCGGCGACGCCGAAGCAGAGCACCCCGTTGACGCCGACCATGGCCAGGCGCTGCTTCTGACGCAGTGCGAGCGGGTCGCCGAGACGCCAGGCGTCGATGAACAGGTAGGCCCAGCCCACCGCCATCGCCATCAGCACGATCCGGACCACACCGAGGACGAAGGTGTTGCTGAGCAGCCAGAAGACGAAGGAACCGAAGATGATCCCGAGCCCGAACAGCACCAGGACGCTCGCCCAGAGCCCGAACCAGATGCGCAGCGCCACCCGGCCGGTCTCCTTGCGACCGGCCACGAGCTGAGCGGACCCGGGCAGGACCAGCGTCATCAGCATCAGCATCAGCGCCCGACGGAACTGGACAGCACTGGCCCGACTGGTGCGCGGAACGGTGCGCGGAGGCGCATCGGAAGGGGCAGACGCCATGGGGAAGGCCTCACGTGATCGAGTTCGACAGATCGTGCCACCAAGTATCACCAGTCACACGCGTCACGGCGCGGACGCCGCGCCGGGAGGGTCCGAGGGCGCTCAGCCCGAGCGACCGAGGTCGATCTCCTGCTTGCGCGCAAGCCGGTGCGCGCGCCTGATCTCCGCCTCGCGCTGCCTGCGCACCTCCTGCGGGTCCCTGGGATCGAGCGCCGGGATCTCTCGAGGTCTGCCGTCCGGGCCGACCGCCACGAAGACGAGGTAGGCCGAGGCGACGTGGACGGGTCGGGTCCCGGCCTGGTTCCACGGCTCGGTCTCGACGCGTACGCCGACCTCCATGGAGGTGCGGCCGGCCCAGTTGACCTGGGCCGTGGCCCTCAGGATGTCGCCCACGTGCACCGGGGCGAGGAAAGCCATCTGGTCCATGGCGGCGGTCACGGCGGGCCCGCCGCTGTGTCGTTGGGCGACCGCGCCCGCGGTCGAGTCGACCAGACGCATCACCTCACCCCCGTGGACGTTGCCGAGCAGGTTGACGTGGCTCTGGTTGGCCAGCAGCGTCAGGCTCACCCGACCGTACTCGGGCGGCAACGCGGTCTCCGAGGGTGCGGCGGCACCGGCGGTGCGGGCAGTCTCGGCGTCCATGCGCTGCACGGTAGCGTCTGCGCCATGCCTGCGAACGGGAGAACCGACGGATCCGACGGATCTGGAGAGGGCCCCGACTACGGCTGGCTCTACGGCGGCAAGTCCGGGGCCCGACCTCCGGCCGGCGGCTCGGAGGACCCCGAGCCGACCCGGATGCTCCCCAAGATCGAGCGGCCCACGTCCTCAGGACGCGCCTCCGGCAGCACCCGCGGCGACGGGCCACCCCCGAGCAGACCGACGCGACCCGCCCAGCCCGTCGCCCAGCCGGTCGACCCGCCCCGCAGAACACGACGCCGCGGCCGGGTGCGGCGCCTGCTCACCCTGCTCGTGGTGGCCTGGCTGGCCTTCTTGATCGCGGTGCCCCTCTGGGCGTGGAGCACCCTCGACAAGGTCGACATCGAGCCGGAGGGCGAACGTCCGGCCGCACAACCCGGTACGACGTACCTCCTGGTCGGGTCCGACAGCCGCAAGGGGCTTTCGAAAGAGGACAACAAGCGGCTCGGTACCGGCGGCGTCGGCGACGTGGGCCAGCGCACCGACACGATCATGCTGCTGCACACGGGCGCCGGGCCGAGCCTGCTGCTGTCGGTCCCGCGCGACTCACTCGTCGAGATCCCGGGCCGTGGTCGCACCAAGATCAACGCCGCCTTCGCCTTCGGTGGCCCCCAGCTGCTGGTCCAGACGCTGGAGCAGAACACCGGCCTGCGGATCGACCACTACGTCGAGATCGGGTTCGGTGGCTTCGTCAACGCCGTGGATGCGGTCGGCGGCGTGACCGTGTGTCCTCGCGAGCGGATGGTCGACCCCCGCGCGAACCTGCGGATCAAGAAGGGCTGCCAGGAGGTCGACGGCGTCAAGGCACTGGGCTACGCCCGCTCCCGCTACGTCAGCGAGGGAGGCGACCTGGACCGCGCGCGCCGGCAGCGTGAGGTGGTCAGTGCCATCGGCTCGGAGGTCAAGTCGCCGTGGACCTTCGTGAACCCGGTGCGCTACTTCCGGGTGAACCAGGCGGCGACGACCTCGCTGCGCGTCAGCGAGGGCAGCAGCCCGCTCGCGCTGGGCAACTTCGGGCTGGCCATGACTCGTGTGAACGGCAAGACCGGCCTGACCTGCGCCATGCCCATCGCCGACCAGGCGATCAACTGGGACCGTGAGCGGGCGCTGGCGCTGCTGAAGTTCATCAAGGAGGACCGCACCGCGGACATCCCGAAGAGGCTCTGCACCGACACCGGACTCGCGGGGGTGGGCTGATGCCGAGCGGCGGCTACGAGACCCTGGCCTGGGAGGTCGACAGCGACGGGGTTGCCACCGTGACCCTGGACCGGCCCGAGGCCCTGAACTCGTTCACGGTCACCATGGCACGTGAGCTCGAGCAGTTCTTCCGCACCGACGCGATGACCGACGAGGTCCGGGCGGTGGTGGTCACCGGGGCCGGCCGGGCGTTCTGCGCTGGCATGGACCTCTCGGCGGACGGCAACGTCTTCGGCCTCGACGAGGACCTCTCCCCCACTCCCGAGGACCTGCGTGAGCGCCTCGAGTCTCCCGAGATCGAGAACGGCGTCCGCGACACCGGGGGCAAGGTGACTCTGGCCATCCACGAGCTGCCCAAGCCGGTGATCGCCGCCATCAACGGCCCCGCGGTCGGCATCGGCGCCACGATGACGCTGGCGATGGACATCCGGATGGCCTCCACCAAGGCCCGGATCGGCTTCGTCTTCGGCAGGCTGGGAATCGTGCCGGAGGCTGCCTCGACCTGGTTCCTGCCCCGGATCGTCGGTATCCAGCAGGCGCTGGAGTGGGTCTACTCGGCGGAGATCCTCACCGCCGAGCAAGCAGTGGCCGGAAGGCTGGTGCGTTCGGTCCACGCGCCGGAGGAGCTGCTCCCGGCTGCCCGTGAGCTGGCCCGGAGCTTCGTCGTACGACGCTCGCCGGTCGCCCTGGGCCTGGCCAAGCAGATGCTCTACCGCAACGGAGCCGCTCACCACCCGCTCGAGGCCCACCGTGCCGACAGCCTGGCGATGTTCTACACGAGCATCGGGGACGGCAAGGAAGGCGTCGCTGCCTTCCGCGAGAAGCGAGAACCGGAGTTCACCGGCACGGTCCAGGAGCTGCCGCGGATCTTCTGAGCCCAGGTCCAGGGGGATGCACTCCGGCCGGGCCGCCCACTACGGGGGGTTGGGGCGACCCGACCGAAGGCGTAACGGGGCCGGTGGCTGGTGCCACCGGGGGCCGAGGTGAACCGGGTGAATCGGGCGTTGCTGTGCTGTTCGGACGTGTTCCCTCCCCCGAGTAGGCACCCCCGGGAGGGCGTCACCTCGATTGTGGGCAGGCGCACGGGGTCACCACAAGGGCTTTCGTCACCGGGTTGCGAGTGGTCTACCCCCCTGCCCCGGGGACAGCGGAGACAGGGGCATGTATCTCCCAACGGGCCACCCACCAGGCCACGCCGTACGGCGCCGCGTGGTGGCTCACCTCGGGTGTGATCCCGGAGCCGCGGGTCAGCTCACCGAGGAGCCGCAACCCTGCCGCTCCGGTGCACCACACCGCCTCCGCGAGCACGGGGTCGAGGGCAGCTAGCGCCGCGGCATCACCGCGTCGCAGCGCCGCGTCCACAGCTTCGTCGAAGGCAACCGCCTCGGGATGCAGGTGACCTGGGGCCTTCTCGCCACGGGAGGCAGAACCGTCGGCCATCACCACCAGTGTCATCGGCTCGGCCCGCGCCCGCAGCAGGTCCACGGCCCCCGGTGAGACGGTCACCGCATCGAACGGCACGTCGCCGAGCAGGTGCGCGGCCACGCGATGACCGAGCGGCTCGGCCACGCCGCGGGCGGCGTCGATCGCCGTGACCGGCGTCGCCAGCACCACGAGGGGCTGCCCTGGTGGCAGCTGGGCCACCGCCTTGAGACAAGCCTCGCGCAGCTCGGCCACCGGGTCGACGATCGAGCCCGGAGGCAGCAGCGCAGGTGGGGTGGGCAGCACCAGGACCGTGGCGATCACTTCCGGTGCTCCTTCACGCCAGCCCCCGGATGGCCCGCGCCGGCCGCCTGCGACCCGCGATGACGTCGACCATGTCCACGACCTGGCGGGTCTCGACGACCTCGTGCACGCGGAAGATCCGGGCACCGTGCAGGGTCGCGACAGCCGTGGCGGCCAGCGTCCCGATCAGCCGCTCGCCGACCGGCAGGTCCAGTGACTCACCCACGAAGTCCTTGTTGGAGAGCGAGACCAGGACCGGCCACTCGGTGGCCACGAGCTCGTCGAGCCGCCGGGTGAGCTCGAGGGAGTGCTGGGTGGTCTTTCCGAAGTCATGCGCCGGGTCGATCACGATGCTCTCCCGCGCGACCCCGGCCGCCAGGGCGCGGGCAGCGTAGGCCGTGGTGTCGGCCACGGCGCTGGCCACCACGTCGGCGTACTCGATCCGGTGGGGGCGGGTGCGTGGCGTGACCCCGCCGGTGTGGGTGCAGACGATGCCCACGCCGTACTCCGCCGCCACCTCGACCAGCTCCGGGTCAGCGCCGCCCCAGGCGTCGTTGAGCAGGTCCGCACCCGCATCGCACACGGCCCGCCCCACCGGTGCCCGCCACGTGTCGACGCTGATCACCAGGTCCGGGTGCGCCGACCGCACCCGCTCGACGAAGCGCACCGTGCGCCTCATCTCCTCGGCGACGTCGATCTCCGCACCCGGTGCTGCCTTGATGCCCCCGATGTCGACGATCTCCGCGCCTTCCTCGGCGACCTGGTGCACACGGTCGAACGCCAGGTCCTCGGCCCAGGTGGCGCCCTTGTCGTAGAAGGAGTCCGGGGTGCGGTTGACGATCGCCATCATCAGGCGCCGGTCGTCGGCGAAGGAGTGCCTGCCCAGCCGCAGCGTCATGCCCTGAATCCTCCCACCCGTCAGAACGTGCCGGCCGCCTAGTCCAGGAACCCGAGGGCCGGCGGGCGTTCGACCAAGGTGATGTCGTGCTGGAAGGTCTCGATGCGGTCGCCGGACACGCGTGGCTGCTCGAGGGTCACCCGGTCCGGCGCCGCCCCGGTCGAGCGGCGAGTGGACGCTGCGAGCAGCTGTGCGGCCATGCTGCCGAGGTCCCGCAGCGCCTGGTGCCGGTGGGTACGTCGCCCCAGGTCCACCTGCGCGATGGCCTGTGCCCCGAGCAGGCGATGGGTGTCGATCAGGGCGGCGAGCTCCACGGCGTACCCCGTGGGGATCGAGAGCTGCTCGAGCAGGCTGCGGCGCGCTGCCCACTCACCGGCGAGCGGCTGGACCAGCCATGCCAGCTCAGGCCACTCCAGCGCGATCAGGGGCCGCGCCACGAGCTCGGTCACGCGCCCCCCGTCGAGGGAGGCCTCCCCGCCGTGGTCGCTGCGCAGCGGGCGCTCGTAGAACCCCTTGACCAGCGCGACCTCGGCGTCGTCCAGCAACGGACCGAGCAGACCCGGCACGAAGTGGGTGTCCCAGTCCTCGAGGTCGGCGTCCATGAAGACCACCAGGTCGCCTCGCGTGACGAACAGCGACTTCCACATCGCCTCACCCTTGCCCGGAAAGGTGCCGAGCTCGGGGCGGATCTCGTGCGAGCGGTACACCGTCGCCCCGGCGGTGGTGGCCACGGCGAAGGTCGAGTCGGTCGAGTCGGAGTCGATCACGACGATCTCGTCCAGGAGCGTCGAGGTCTCCAGGAGGGCCTGCCGCACCCGGGCGACGACGTCGCCGACCGTGGCCGCCTCGTTCCGTGCGGGTACGACGAGGCTGGTGCTCACCCCCGCGGCCGCCTTCTGTCGAACGAGGGTCTCTAGGTCCCAGTCCTGCCATCGATGAGTGCGCTGCGAGGCCAACCGTCTCAGCTCTCGTGGATGTCGGTGACGCGAACGCCGGCGTGCGCCTTGTAACGCCGGTTGACGCTGATCAGGTTCGCCGTCAGCGCCTCGACCTGGTGGGCGTTGCGCAACCGGCCGCCGTAGAGGCCACGGACCCCAGGGATGACGTCGGCGAGGTCCTGGACGAGGTCGGTGGCCTCACGCACGTCACCCAGCACCAGGATGTCCGTCTCCACCGAGGGCACGTCTGGATCCTCGAGCAGCACCGCGCTGACGTTGTGGAACGCGCCCACCACCGTGCTCTCGGGCAGCAGGCTCGCGGCCTGCTGGGCGGCAGACCCCTCCTCGACGTGGAGCGCGTAGGCGCCCTGCTTGTCGAAGCCCAGCGGGTTGACGCAGTCGACGACGATCTTGCCCGCGAGTGCCGTGGCCAGCGACGCGAGGAGGTCGGCGTGGCCGTCCCACGGCACCGCCACCACGACGATGTTCCCGGCCTCGGCAGCCTCGGCGTTGTCGGCACCACGCACCTGCCCGCCGGTCGCCTCCACCAGCAGGCGGGCCGTCTCCGCGGCCCGTTCGGCGCTCCGGCTCCCGAGGACCACCGGGAGCCCCGCCGCCGCGAACCGGCGGGCCAGTCCACGGCCCTGGGGGCCGGTGCCGCCGAGAACGGCGACGGTGGTGCTGGTCAGCGAGTCGGGCAGGCTCATCGTGGTCTCCTCGGGTCGGCCCCCATCCTGTCCCGGCTCGTGATTCCCGGAGCGCCCGGGGGTGGGCGCCGCCGAGTCACCGGCGACTCAGCCGATGCGGTCCACATAGGCGACCACCCGGTTGAACAGGCCCGTCACCGCAGCCAGGTCGGGCGTGTGCGGCCGACCCAGCGCCGGCTGCAGGTCGGGAAGGGGGCCGGCCAGGGCTTCCGCACCGGCCGGTACGGCGTACTGCTGCGCCACCGCTTCACAGACCCGAGCTGCGTCATGGACGGCAGCACCGTCCACCGACCACATGGACTCGAAGAGCCGCTCCCGCTCCGGGACGTCGCCCTGTCCGGGAAGCTCCCACGCCGTGAGCACGACCGGCATGTCGTGCGCGTCGCACACCACGGCCCACTCCCGGCGCATCGGGGCGTCCGCGGGCAGCGAGATCTGACGGGGGGAGGCGTCCGGGTCGGGGTCGGAGAAGTCCGCGAACGCGGTCGCACCGGCGGAGACCCGCGCCAGCTCGGTCCACCGTGCCTCGGCGTGGTGGAAGTAGCGCTCCTTCTGGAACGACCCGTAGATCGTCGCCCGGTCGGCCTTGGCGCAGAACTCGTCCTCGATCGCCCAGGACAGTGCGAGCAGGGTGGACTTGCGCAGCCGGTGCACCCCGAGCTGGGGGTGCCGCTTGCGCAGGTAGGCGTAGATGGAGGGTGCAGCCGGCTCGGCGTCGGCCATGGCGCGCGCGATCGCGAGGTCCAGCCGAGTGCCCGCATCCTTGTGTCGGACGACTGCCAGGATCGCCTCGGCGTCCTCGGGACGGTAGCGGCGGTGTCCGCTCTCCAGGCGGTGCGGAACCGGGAAGCCGTGGCGCGTCTCCCACATCCGCAACGTCGCCGGACTCAGGCCCGTGCGCTCGGCCAGATCACCGATCGAGAGCGTCGCGATCTCGTCGGTCTGAGCCTGCTCGAGCAGATTGTTGCCCCCAAGGGCTTGCGTTCCGGTACCGGTTGAGTTCATGATCAGATCATAAACCTCAACAACCTGTTGAAGTCAATGTTCAGATTTGGAGAAGATGATGTCAGTTCCCAACCAGCCCGTGGAGGGCAAGTCCGACGAGGTCGTGGACTGGACGGACCTGGGCGCCCGCATGTGGACGTTCCTGACCGGCCGCGAAGCCGCGATCAACTACACCTTCAGCGACATGACCGTGGAGATCCCCCGCGACACGGGCAGCACCGCGCCGCGGGCGACCTGGAAGATCGACGGCACCCTGACCGTGACCACCAACGACAACGCCGCACGCTGATGGCTGCCGTGGAGGTCTCCGCCGACCTGGACCTGGAGGTGACCGGCCCCTCCGGTGCGGTGGCCCACGGCCACCTCACCGGGGCCGGGGACAGGCTCACGTTCGAGATCGACAACGCGGGGATCTTCGCCGGCTCGGGCGACGCCCCCATGGTCCGGGCAGTCGCGCAGGCGCTCGCCGCGCGCGGCATCGCCGTGCGCGTGGTCAGCAACGGCGTCCACCTGGTCACCGTGGGTGCGGTGACTGCGCCGTGGTGGCAGCGGCGGGCCACCGGCTCGCGGCGGATCAGAGTGGGCAGCTGGCGGGGCGCATGGACCTCGCTGCGCTCACGTGCCGGGAGCCAGGGTTCGGTACTGCCGGACGCCGAGTCGTTGCCGCCTCCCACGTTGCTGCCGCTCGCGCCCACGTTCTCGCGGTACCCACGACGCAGGGTCACCACGACACAGAGCCCGTCCGGTGCGGGCGCCCCGCGCCTGGTGCTGAAGAGGCAAGACGTGTGGGAGGGCCAACGCCAGCCGGTCTTCTGGCTCCGCGAGGACCGCACCACGGTCGGCTCGGACCCGACGTGTGACATCGTGCTGCCCGACCTCGCGCCGGTGCACGCCGTCATCGTCCACGACGCATCGGACGAGTACCTACTGACCAACGTCGGACCGCCCGTGAAGGTCCACGGCGCCGTCGTACTCACCTCGACCATGCTCCGCACCGGAGCCCGGGTGGACCTCGGAGGCCATTCGCTGTCGTTCTTCCGCGAGGAGTACGCCGACCACGGCCGTCCCTACGGAGGTCGTGTCGGCGGCGAGATCGGTCACCAGCGCCGCCAGCCGGCGCGGTCCGGAACCGCGGGGACGCCGCAGGTGCGGTGAGGACAGGTCGCGGCTCCGGGGGTCGCTCTGAGAGGTTGGGGCTCTCGCCACAGCGGGCTCGACGCTCCTCTACAGAGAGGTCCACCAGATGACCTACCTCCCCTCGCTCCCACAGGACGCCCGGCTGCTGGATGTCTTCCGCGCCTTCCCGGGGCCGGCCGGCCCCCTCCTGGACTTCCACCAGGTCGTGATGCGCGGCCCCTCACCGCTCTCGGTGGCAGAACGGGAGCTGATCGCCGCCTTCGTCTCCGGGCTGAACTCCTGTGGCTACTGCTACGGCGTCCACCAGGCCACGGCAGGAGCCTTCGGCGTCGACCCGGGGCTGCTCGACGACCTCCTCGAGGATGTCGACGCCGCCGACGTCGACGTTCGGATGCGCCCCGTGCTGCGCTACGTCGAGCGCCTGACGCGCACCCCGGACAAGGTGCTGCCCGGCGATGCCGCCGCGGTGCTCGCTGCCGGCTGGGACGAGCAGGCACTGCACGACGTCGTGGCGGTGTGCGCCCTGTTCAACCTGATGAACCGTTACGTCGAGGGGCTCGGGGTCACACTGGGCGAGGGTTACGCCGAGGTGTCAGGCAGCCGTCTGGCCGACCAGGGGTACGCCGGTCTCAAGGAGCTGCTGTGAAGACTCACTCGCCAAGCACGAAGCTGGAGTTCCCCGGTGCCTCGGGCGAGACCTTGGCGGGCCGCCTGGACCTGCCCTCGGGTCGCCCCCGCGCCTACGCGCTCTTCGCCCACTGCTTCACGTGCACCAAGGACGTGCTCGCCGCCTCTCGCATCGCCACGGCCCTCACCGACCGGGGGATCGCGACGCTGCGGTTCGACTTCACGGGTCTCGGCGACTCCGCGGGCGAGTTCGCGAACACCGATTTCACCTCGAACGTCGGCGACCTCGTCGCCGCAGCCGACTTCCTCCGGTCGACCGCGCAGGCTCCCGCGATCCTGATCGGACACTCGCTCGGCGGTGCCGCGGTCATCGCCGCCGCGGCCCGGGTTCCGGAGGCCCGCGCCGTCGTCACCCTGGGAGCGCCGGCAGGCACCGAGCACGTGCGTCACCTGCTGCAGGCCAGCACCGAGGAGATCGAGCGCGAAGGCGAGGCGGAGGTGTGCCTCGCCGACCGGCCGTTCCGGATCACCCGGGAGTTCCTCGACGACATCGCCGACCAACCCCAGCAGGAGCGGGTCGGCTCGTTGGACCGTGCCCTGCTGGTGATGCACTCCCCCGAGGACCAGACCGTGGGGATCGACAACGCGCGACAGATCTACGACGCCGCCCGGCATCCCAAGTCCTTCGTCGCGCTCGACGGCGCCGACCACCTGCTCACCCGGCGCCGCGATGCCGAGTTCGCCGCTTCCGTCCTCGCCGCCTGGTCGAGCCGCTACCTCGACTCCGAGGAGGTCGGTCAGACCCGCCTCGAGGAAGGAACCGTGCAGGTCACGGAGAACGGCACCGGCAGCTACGGCCAGGACATCCGGGCGGGTCAGCACCGGTTGACGGCCGACGAGCCCGAGCCGACCGGGCGCGACAGCGGCCCCTCGCCGTACGACCTCCTGCTCGCGGCACTCGGCGCCTGCACCTCGATGACGCTGCGCATGTACGCCGACCGGAAGGGCTGGCCGCTGGACCAGGTGCAGGTGACGCTGCGTCACTCGCGCATCCATGCCCGCGACTGCGAGCACTGCGAGACGGAGTCCGGCCGGCTCGACCACGTCGACCGCAGCGTCGCGCTGACTGGGGACCTGGACGCCTCGCAGCGGGAGCGACTGCTGGAGATCGCGGACGCGTGCCCGGTGCACCGGACGCTCACCAGCGAGGTGTCCGTTACGACCGAGGCCGCAGTGGTTCCGACCTGAGACATACGTTTCAGGCGACTCGGGACCTCAGTCCCGAACCACCCGTACCAGCGCCTCTCGCGCCTCGCGCACACCTGTTCGACAGTGGAGTCATGGACGAGCGCGACACGCCCGCGGTCAACCGGCGCCTCTGGCGCGGCTACCGCACCGGTTGGAACATCGCCTTCGGCGTCGTGGCCGGCGTCGGCTTGGGCGCAGCGGTCTCTGTCTTGGAGTTCGGGGCGCTCTTCGGGCTGTTCTTCGCCGTGGCACTCCCGACCGGGATCAGCGTCGCTGCCTGGTCGACCGTGAGCCTGATGCGGGCGGACCTCCCCGTCGCCGTCGCGCTGTGGGCCGGACTCCTCGCCGTGATCACCCACGGGATGGTGTCCCTGTTCGGGCCGTGGTCACTGTTCGCTCTCGTTGCCCTCGGGCTCGGCTGCCCGGCCCTGTGGACCGGAATCCGCACCAGACCTGCGTTGCGGCGTAGGCCCCGCAAAGCTGGAGCGGCTCCCCCGACCGCGGCGGAGTCGGCGGTCATCGGCCTGGGGTTCGACAACCCCAGAGCCACCCGCCTGCTCGACCCCCAGTGCCCCCCGGGCAAGCGCCCCGACGTGGCCGCACTGACGATCTCGGACCTGGGGCGGATCTGGAAGGTGAGTGGATCGTGGCTCGACCGCGGCCTCAATGCCGCCGAGACCGGTCACCTGGCCGCCTTGCGCGCCACCTGCCTCGACGAGATCGAGCACCGGGACCCGAGGGGCTTCTCACGCTGGGTCACAGCCGAGCATCCCTGGGTGCAGGAGACCCAAGACGTCGGCCACCCCGAGGAGGGCGAACCACCCCCCGAAGGGGCCGGCTCGAGCTGAGCGTCGTGCGGGGTCCGCGGCCGGGTACGTCAGGTCGGAGCTCGGTCTCACTCGGCCTCGAGGACGAAGAAGAGGAAGCACAGGAACGACCGGCCCTCGAAATCGGGTGGGAGCAGCTCCGGAGGAGTGTCCGGCGCCGGGGGCGGTTCGCTGAGGGAAGCGATGCGGAACCCTGCGGCGGCAAAGGCATCTGTCATGGCGTGCAGTGGTCGGTGCCAGAAGGTGAGGACCGCACTCTGTCCGTCGAAGGCGTACTCCTCGGAGTACTTCGTGAGCGCGAAGTAGTTGGCCTTGGGATACACGATCGCGTAGGCGCTGGGGTGGTTCACCGAGAGGATCAGGCGACCGCCCGGCTTGAGGACGCGCCGCAGCTCGCCGAGGGGGCCGGACCAGTCCTCCAGGTAGTGCAGGACGAGCGAGGCGACGACGTCATCGAACTCGGCGTCGGCGAACGGCAGTCGTGCGCCGAGGTCCGCCACGTGCAGGTCGGCGTCTTCACCCAACCTCTGGCGAGCCAGGTCGATCATGGCCGCACTGGAGTCGAAGCCGGTGACGTCGGCACCCTTGGCGCGCACCGCAGCCGACAGCGGTCCGGAACCGCACCCCGCGTCGAGGATTCGTCGGCCCGAGACGTCGCCGGCGAGGCGGAGCACTGCGGGCCGCTCGTAGTGTGCGTTGAAGAGGTTGGACTCGTTCTCCACCGCGTAGGCGTTCGCAAAGCTGTCGTAGTCGCAGGCTGTCACTGCGACCTCGACCTCGACCAGGATGCATGAGTGCGTTCCTACCGGGGACACTCGGGCACAACAAACCGACACGCGGTTCGACCGACGGGTCCGACCACCAGGCAGCGCGGACTGGAGCAGACCTGACCTTCGTTGCGTCCCGCGGTGGTGGACCCCACCCGATCCATCTCGGGCTGTCTGAGGTCTGGGCCGTGGTCTAGGTCCTGCGGTGGAAGCTGACTTGGCCGTTGGGGAGGTGGGTGGCGCTGTAGTTGGGGTCGTGGATGCGGCGGTGTCAGAGCTGGGACTGCACCCCGGCGAGCAGCTGGCGTGCCATCACGATCCGCTGGACCTGGTTGGTGCCTTCGTAGATCTGGGTGATCTTCGCGTCGCGCATCATCCGCTCGACCGGGTAGTCGCGGGTGTAGCCGTAGCCACCGAGCACCTGCACGGCGTTGGTGGTGACCTCCATGGCGACGTCGGAGGCGAAGCACTTGGCCGCGGCACCGAAGAAGGTCAGGTCCTTGTCGTTGCGCTCGGAGCGGCCCGCGGCGGCGTAGGTCATCTGCCGGGCGGCCTCCACCTTCATCCCCATGTCGGCGAGCATGAACTGGAGCCCCTGGAACTCCGCGATCGGCTTGCCGAACTGCTGGCGCTCCTTGGCGTACTCCAACGCGTAGTCGAGGGCGCCCTGCGCGACACCGACGGCCTGGGCCGCGATGGTGACGCGGGTGTGGTCCAAGGTCTTCATCGCCGTGGCGAAGCCGGTGCCCTCCTCGCCGATCATCCGGTCGGCGGGGATGCGTACGTTGTCGAAGTAGACCTCCCGAGTGGGAGAGCCCTTGATCCCGAGCTTCTTCTCCGGGGCACCGAAGGAGACGCCCTCGTCGGACTTCTCGACCACGAACGCCGAGACGGACTTGCTCCGCGCCTCGGGGTCGGTGACAGCCATGACCGTGTAGTACTCCGACTCACCGGCGTTGGTGATCCAGCGCTTCACGCCGTTGAGGACCCAATGGTCCCCGTCGCGCACGGCCTTGGTCTTCATGCTCAGCGCGTCCGAGCCGGCGTCCGGCTCGGAGAGGCAGTAGGAGAACCCGCCCTCGCCGGCCGCGAGCTTGGAGAGGTACTTCTTCTTCAGCTCCTCGGAGCCGGAGATCTGGATCGGGAGCGAGCCGAGCTTGTTGACCGCGGGGATCAGTGAGGAGCTCACGCAGGCACGGGCGACCTCCTCGATCACGATGACCGTCGCGAGCGCGTCGGCGCCGGCGCCGCCGTACTCCTCGGGCACGTGCGGCGCGTGGAAGTCAGCGGCACGCAGGGCGTCGGCCGCCTCCTGCGGGTAGCGCGCCTCCTCGTCCACGGCGGCAGCGTGCGGGGCGATCTTGGCGTCGGCGACGGCACGGACGGCCTCGCGGATCGCCTGGTGCTCCTCGGTCAGGGCATACAAGGAGAAGTCAGTCATGGGGGCGATCCTATTGCCCGGCCCCGAGACGCCCGGACCCCGTCACGATCCCTGCCCGGCGGGCGCCTTCCACGGTGGCGTGCAGGGTGGCGGCTGCATCGTGCCGCGGGCTCCAGCCGAGCACGTCGCGGGCGCGGGTGGTGTCCATCACGACCGGGACCTTCGCCGTCTGGATCCACGCAGCCTGCGACGGCATGCCCGGCAGCCGCTTGACCATCTCCGCGGTCAGGTCCACCGCGAGGTCCGGGACCGGAAGGCAGTTCCAGCCGAGCTCGCGCGCCACGTCGCGCATCGTGAACTCACCCTCCGCAGCGAGGTTGTAGACCCCCGGGACTCCCCCGCCCTCGACGGCGGTGACCAGGGCATCCGCCACGTCGTCGGCGTGCACGATCTGCAGGGGGGTGCCGGGGTCGAGAATGACCGGCCCGGGGGTGGGCAGCTTGTCGACGAGGCGCCGGAGCGGCGCGGGCAGCATGGCTGGTGTGCCGACGTACGGCACGTTCGCGACCAGCACAGGCGAGTCGGGGCCGCCGACGATCGAGGGCCGGAAGACGTACGCCGCAACGTCGCTCGCCGCGATGGACTCCGCCAGAGTGGCCTCCAGCTCGGCCTTCTGCGCGGAGTAGTAGAAGTCCTCGGACCCAGCTGGCCCGAGGTCCTCGTGGAGCGGCAACGGGTTCGACTCGTGGAACCCGTAGGCCGCGACCGACGACGTGTACACCAGACGCCGCACCCCGGCGGCGGCCGCCGCCTCGAACACGTGCCGCGAACCGGTGAGGTTGATCTCCCGGCTGCGGCTCGGGCTGCCGAAGATCAGGAAGGCCAGGTGGACCACCACGTCGGCGCCTTCGACCAGCCGAGCGACGGCATCCCGGTCGAGGACATCGCCCTGCACGTAGCGGGTCTTGGCCAGGCCACGCTCGGCGGGATCGAACGGGCGGCGAGCCATCCCGCGGACCTCGCCGACGGCGGCAGACCTCTCCAGGGCCCGCAGGAAGGCGAGGCCGATCTCACCGGTGGGTCCGGTGACAGCGACGGTCAGGGCAGCATCAGACATCGTGTCTCCTGGGCGAAGGTGGCGTTTGTCGCCAACGTAGTCCCGGGCCACCGGCCGGTCGAACCCGCCCACGGCACCAGTAGCGTTGACGCATGGCTCAGTGGGCGGACCGGGACGCGATCGAGCTGATGCTCGAGGAGTGCACGACCTGGGCGGTCGTCGGGCTCTCGGGCAATCCGGCGCGTGCGGCGTACGAGATCGCCGCGCTCCTGCAGTCACGCGGCAAGAAGATCGTGCCGATCCACCCGGACGCACCGACCGTCCTGGGCGAGCCCGGCTACCCGACACTGGCCGAGGTGCCCTTCGACGTCGACGTGGTCGACGTGTTCCGGCGTTCCTCGGCGGCCGGCCAGTTCGCCGACGAGGCGGTGGCGATCGGTGCGCGCGGTGTCTGGTTCCAGCTCGGCGTCATCGACCCGGCCGCGTTCGAGCGCACCCGCGCTGCCGGGGTGCCCATGGTGATGGACGTCTGCCCCGCCATCGAGTGGCGTCGGCGTTGAACCTGAAGGACCCGGCACCCGGGCGCGACCTGGAGCTGCGCTCCGGCCCGGGGATCCCCGACGGGCTGGTCGTGCCGGCGGCCGAGATCGTCGAGCAGTTCTCGAAGTCCTCCGGCCCCGGCGGGCAGTCGGTGAACACCACCGACAGCCGGGTCGTGGTCGTCTTCGACGCCGCATCCTCCACCGCACTGACCGGGGCGTTGCGCGACCGCGTGTTGGCGAACCTGGGCACCGACCGCATCGTGATCACGGCGTCCGAGCACCGCTCCCAGCACCGCAACCGGGTCTCGGCGCGGCAGCGGCTGGCCGACACGCTGCGCTCGGCGCTCGCGCCGCCCCCGCTGCCTCGGGTGCCGACGAAGCCGACGAAGGGCTCCCAGCGCCGCCGCGTGGAGGGCAAGAAGCGGCGCTCCAGGGTCAAGTCGTTGCGGGGCCGGGTGGAGCACGACTGACGTCGTCCACTCCGGCTACCAGGGCTGACCGAACGGCACCTTCTTCGCCTTCGCGGGACCCTCGAGCGTGGACCGCTGCTCGAAGTCCCCCTGCTTGAGGTTCTTCAGCACCGTGCTCTGCAACTGGCTGCGCGTGCGCTTCCCGTCCTCGGAGAGCGCCTTGAGGAACAGGTAGGTGAAGGCGCCGTTGAAGCGACCGTCGAAGTGGGCGTCCGCCGCGGTCTGGTCGGGTCGGCAGGCGGCGTACAGCACCGGACGGGCGCTGCCGCCGCGCGCCTGGGTCAGCTCCGCCAGCGGCTTGCGGTCGGTCTCACGGGGACCGAGGGCCCGGATGGACCGGGCCCGGTCCAGGCCCTTGGGTGTCGGCGGCGGCAGGAAGCGAGGTGTGCGTCCGAGCAGCATCGCCTGCTGGATGTCGTCGAGGTCCCGCAGGCCGGTCCCGCTGTGACAGGTGTCGAGCAGGACCTCGACCAGGACCCCCTCGGGCACCTTCTCGAAGAGCTCGCGGAACTCGTCGTCGACGATCACCGTCTTGCGGTCCCAGTCGTCGCCACCGGAGCGAATGTCGTAGCAGGCGAACGCCTCGTCGAGGTTGTCGACCTCCTCGTCGCCCGGCTGACTCGGCACCTGGGTGCCGTGGCTGGAGAAGGTGAAGATGACGTGGTCCCCAGGGGCGGCCTTCTCCACCATCTGGGTCAGGGCCGCCACGACCTTCTTCTTGGTCGCGTCCTTGTCCACGAGGACGGTGATGTTCCGGGAGGTGAACTTGAGCTTCTTCAGCGCCTTGGCGATGTCGTGGGCGTCGTTGACACACCCGTTGAGCCAGCTGCTCCTCGGTAGTGACTTGAACTCGTTGATGCCGACACAGAGCGCGTACCGAGCCATGGCGGTGGTTCCTTCCTGGTGTGGTGAGGGTGGTGGGAGTCAGGACCTGCTGGAGTACGGCGTCGGGACGGGAGTAGACGACGAAGGAGAGCCAGGTGGCGTCACCTGCCTTCCGCGCCTCCTGGCGTGCCCGGGCACTCGCCATGGCCATGGGGGTGCCGTCGAGCAGCTCCTCGTAGAGCTTCTCGACGAAGATCCGCGAGGGCTCCTGGTGCACCGACCACAGGCACGAGACGAACGCCGATGCGCCCGCGTCGAGGAACGCCTTCGCGAAGCCACCGACGGTGGTGAGCAGCTCACCGGCGCGGCCCACCTGGCAGGCGTTGAGCACCACCACAGGCCCGACCTCGTCCTTCGGCGAGCGTTTGGTGTTCTCGCTGACCGTGGTCGCCCCGAGGTACTGCGGCTCGACCTGGTCGCCTCGCCTGCGCCCCTGCAGGAGCAGCTTGGCGTCGAGGATGTCCTCGGGATCGGCCGCCCCGTGACCGGCGAAGTGCAGGAGGTCGAAGCTTCCCGAGCGCAGCAGGTCCCGGACGCCCGCCGGGGTGGCGGTCACCGAGGTCGCGCCGAACCTGTCGGCGACGAACTGGCGCTCCAGCGCCGCCGCACTCAGCGTGAACCGCGGATCGCGGTACTCCGGGCACAACGACCGGGCGAACCCGTCGCGGACCTGGAGCTCCTTGGGCGGGAAGCTGCCCAGCTGCCAGCGGACCAGGCCGCTCTGGGCGAGGAAGCGAGGCTTCTCCGGGCGGGGTCCGTCGGGAGGCTTGAGGTGCACCAGCTCCCAGGGCACGAACGGCTCGTCGGAGTAGAGGATCAGGTTCTTCACCTTGGCGCGGTGCTTCCACAGGTAGGCCTGCATGTCCTCCGGGAAGAGCTCGTCGTAGAGCTTCGCCCCGATGTCCTGGAGCTTGCGCTCCCGCTCGCGCGGGTCCGCCTCGGTCCCCTTCCAGACGCCGGCGACGTCGTCCAAGATCTTGCCGATGCGTTTTCGACGGTCCTTGATCCGTCTGGACTCGAACATCACCGCCGGCTGCCCCGGGATCAGTCGGACGGCGTACTTGAAGATCGCGGCGCCGTTGGCCAGCTCACGCTCGACGATGTCGATGCACGCGAGCCCCTCGAGCTCCGGGGCGTCGACCCCCGTGTGCACCTCGGCGGTCACGGGCGCGGTCGGGGCGGTGGCGAGCTCGTCCTTGGTCACCGCCACGGTGGACAGGCTGATGTCGGCGATCACCACCGACCCCTGGCGCGCCACGATCAACAGCGTCATCGGGCCAGGTGTCAGCGCCTTGGCGTGGAACTCGAGCTCACTGGTGCCACCCCCCGAGGGCAGGTCGAACACGTCGTTGTCCGTGCCCACCACGGTTGCGTTGGTCTTGCCGAACACCTCCACGCTGAGCGGCCGCTCCGCGTCGACCTCCACCTCGTGCTCGGCACTCACCGTGTCGGAGCCGGCCTGGATGGCCTTGCGGGACAGGCGCACACGTACGGCGAACTGCCGCCTGGCCACCACCTGCTGCGGCATCTCGGCGGCCAGCCGGGCGCGGGTCCGCTCGACCGGTGGGGCCGCCGCTGCGGGTGGCGCCGCCGGCGGAGGTGCCGCCGCCGGTGGAGGTGCCGCCGCCCGAGGAGGTGCCGCCGCCGGAGGAGGTGCCGCGGCTGACTCGTGGGCCGTACCGTGCCCGTTGCCGGCCGAGGCGCGAGCCCCACGGTGCGCGGCGCCCCCTCCCCCGTTCGCCGACCGGGCACTGCTGGCCGCGGGACCCAGCGCCAACCAGGTCCCGATCGACTCGAGCACACGGGGCTGGCTGAAGTAGTTGGTGTGGTAGACGACGTCGTTCTCGCCGAGCTCGAGGCTCTCCTCGACCAGGCCACCATCGTCGATGGCCGCCATCGAGGCGGTGTCCACCACGAGGTCGTTGTCACCCTGGAACAGCCCGTCCACGAACCCCTCGGCCAGCTTCGCCGCGAGCTCGCGTGGGAACTCCGGCGGGTGGTGGCTGTCGTCGAGGAGCGAGACGTGGAAGTTCGAGGACACCACGTACCAGTGGGCGCCGGGTCCTGGCTGCCCGGGCTGGGTCGCATTGAGGTCGGTGACGAACGGGCCCCCGGGGACCATGGCCGCTAGCCCCGGGACCTCACCGCCCTCGGCGGCCGCGGCGACGAGGTACTTCACGAACGCACCCACCCCCTTGGCCACCCCGCCCACCACGGCAGAGACGGGAGCCGCACCCGGGAGCAGCGAGAGTCCCTTGGCGGTGACCACCGCCAGGTTCGTGTAGAGGTCGACGAGGTCGTTCCAGCGTTCTGGGTCGGCCAGGTGGGTCCCGGCGTTGGTCGCCGCCACGAACACGACGCGGTCCACAACACCAGTCCAGTCCGAGGCAGGCAGCACTGCCTCGGCGAAGGCACGCGTGGTCAGGCCGCCCCTGCTGTGGGTGATGACGTCGAGGACCAGGCCGGCGCCGGCGTCGTGCGGCCGCAGGCGGCGCAGCAGGTCCTCGGCGTTCTGCCGCGGATCGAGGCTCAGCGTGCGGTGGTCGAACCCGACGACCGCGTCGTAGGTGTCGACCGCGGCCTGCAGCAACGCCCGCCCCGTCTCGTCGACGGCCAACGCGGCGAACCCACCCATGGTGGAGGAGAAGGTGCCGTGCACCAGCAGCAGGATCCGCAACGGGCGGTCCGTGGCAAGCCCGAGCTCGCCGAGGTTCTCGAACCGCCGCCACTGGTCCGAGTCGACGCCGGCGAGGTGCACGAGCCCCTCCTCGACGTGTGCCTCCATCGCCTCGACACCCTGCTCGAGCAGCACCGGTGCCACGAACCGGAACACCAGCGCCTGCGCCGCACCCTGCACCAGGTCACCCAGCAGACCCCTGGTGCGGTCACCGTCCGTCGGGCGCCGACGTACAGGTTCGCCGGGGCGGGGTCTGACATCGATCTCGAAGCGTGCGGTCCGGGGAGCGTTGTCCAGCGACCTCGTCCTCCGGGTGGGATTGTGCGGCAGGTGCCAGGAGTACACGCCCTCGCGTTCCAGCAGCACGACGGCATCCTCGCCCGCAGGGACGTCGACCTCGAGCTTCACGGTGCCCGTGCGGTTGCTGGGTGGTTTCCCAAGGTCGCGCGTGCGGCGTGGCGCGAGCTCCACCGTCTGCACCGGCACCAGGCCGCTCTGCTCGAGCGCGCTGACCAGCGCGTCCCGCTCGGTGGCCTCCGCGGCGCCGAGCCCTCTGGTCCTCGTGGCGGCCCGCGCCTGGTAGGACGCCGGCGTCCGGACGCGCACCGTACCCCCGGCCAACGTCACCGACATCTGTACCGCCCTCTCGGTAGCACCAGATTTCACCGTATTGCGGGACGCTGGAGTATTGATACCCGGAGCGTGCGGCTGGCCTAGCCCGGGTCGCGGGGCCGGAGAGGCGCCGCGCCGTCGGCGCCGAGCGCCCGGTGCGCCGCGCGCGCTGCTCAGAAGCCGGTTCGGCGCGGACCTGCGGAGGCGTCCCGGACGACTTTGCCCTTCTCCAGAGCGGTATCGCGCAGCGCGGCCTGGAAGTCGGTCATCCGCTGCTGCAGCGCGGGGTCCCCCGCGGCCAGGATGCGTACGGCGAGCAGGCCGGCGTTGCGGGCGTTGCCCACGGCGACAGTGGCCACGGGGACGCCGGCGGGCATCTGCACGATGGAGAGCAGGGAGTCCATCCCGTCGAGGTACTTCAGCGGCACGGGCACCCCGATGACGGGCAGCGGGGTGAGCGCGGCCAGCATGCCGGGCAGGTGCGCTGCTCCCCCGGCGCCGGCGATGATCACCCGCAGGCCACGGCCCGCAGCCTCGCGGCCGTAGGCCACCATCTCCTCGGGCATCCGGTGGGCCGAGACGACGTCGGCCTCGAAGGCGATGTCGAACTCCGCGCACGCCTCGGCGGCCGCCTTCATCACCGGCCAGTCCGAGTCGGACCCCATCACGATCCCCACCTGAGGTGCGGCGTCAAGCTCACTCACTGTGCTCTCCCAACTCTCCTGCGAACCATGCGGCAGCGTGACGGGCACGCGCCAGGCAGTCCTCCAGGTCGTCTCCGTAGGCGTTGACGTGGCCGACCTTGCGTCCGGGACGCAGCTCCTTGCCGTAGAGGTGCACCCTGAGCCGCGGGTCCCGCGCCATCGCGTGGGGGTAGCCGTCGAACAGGTGCCCGGTCTGACCGGTCCCGCCGAGGATGTTCACCATGACAGTCCACCGAGCGCGCGCCTCGGGCGCTCCCAGCGGCAGGTCGAGCACGGCGCGCAGGTGGTTCTCGAACTGACTGGTGACCGAGCCGTCCTGGGTCCAGTGACCGGTGTTGTGGGGTCGCATCGCGAGCTCGTTGACGAGCACCTCGCCGGACCTGGTCTCGAAGAGCTCGACGGCGAGCACGCCGGTCACGTCGAGCTCGCTCGCGATCCTCATGGCGATCTGCTGGGCCCGCACCGCGAGCTCGGGGGCGAGCTCGGGGGCAGGCGCGATGACCTCGTGACAGATGCCGTCGCGCTGGGTGGAGGCCACCACGGGCCAGGCGGCGACCTGTCCGGACGGGGCACGGACCACGAGCGCGGAGAGCTCGCGGGCGAAGTCGACCCGTTCCTCGGCCAGGATCGCGACGCCGGTCTCGAAGGCTGCGACGCAGTCCTCGGGCCCGTCCACGAACCACACACCCTTGCCGTCGTAGCCGCCACGGGTGGTCTTCAGCACGCAGGGCCAGCCGCCGGTGGACTCCGCGAACTCCTCGACCTCCTCGACCGATGCGACCAGGGCGTTGCGGGGACAGGGCACCCCGAGCTGTGCGAGCCGAGCCCGCATCACGCCCTTGTCCTGGGCGTGCACGAGCGCGTCCGGGCCGGGACGCACCGCGAGGTCCGCCTGCAGCGCGTGCAGGTGCTCTGTCGGCACGTGCTCGTGGTCGAAGGTCACCACGGAACAGCCCGCGGTGGTGGCACGGAGAGTCGCGAGGTCGGTGTAGTCACCGACGGAGTGGTCGGGGATCACCTGCGCTGCGCTGACGCCGGGTGCCTCGGCGAGCAGCCTGAGCGGGATGCCGAGCGCCGCAGCCGGCTCGGCCATCATCCTGGCCAGCTGTCCGCCGCCGATCACGGCCACGGTGGGCGCTGGGGTGGGAGTCACGGGAAGACCCTATCCAGCCCGGCGCCGGGCTTAGGCTCGGACCATGACGGCCGAGCGCACCACCTACGTCCTCATCGACGGCGAGAACATCGACGCGACTCTGGGTGCCTCGATCTTCGGCCGGCGCCCGAACCCCAACGAGCGCCCCCGCTGGGAGCGGATCCTCACCTTCGCCCAGCGGACTTGGGACCAGCCGGCCAAGGGCTTGTTCTTCCTCGCGGTCAAGGACGAGCTGCCGATGAGCTTCATCCAGGCACTGATGACCATCGGGTACCGGCCGATCCCGCTGTCTGGTGGTCCCAGCGAGAAGGTCGTCGACCTTGCCATCCAGCGCACGCTCGACGAGCTCGTTCGCCGCGAGGCGGACGTGATGCTGGTCAGCAACGACGGCGACTTCCTCCCGCAGATGGAGCGCCTCCTCGCGGACGAGGACCGGAACCTGGGGCTGCTGGGTTTCCGTGAGTTCAAGAACAGCGGGTTCACGCCGCTCATCGACGCGGGCCTGGAGTTCTACGACCTCGAGTACGACGTGCAGGCCTTCAACGAGACGCTGCCCCGACTGCGCGTCATCCCGATCGACGAGTTCGACCCCAACGACTACCTCTGACCCAGGCCCTCGGCCCGGTCAGCCGCGCGACGCCGAGCGGCGTACGGCGACCGGCTCGAGGTCTCCGAAGCCTCGCAGGGGGCGGGCGGGCAGGATCCGCTTGTCGAACCGGTCATCGGGCAGCAGCCCCGCGGTGTAGGTGTCGGTGAGCACGCGGTTGCGGCGGGCCACGTCGACCAGACGCGCCGCGAGGTTCACCGCCGGACCGTAGACGTCTCCCATGCGCATGACGACCGGTCCGGTGACCACGCCCACCCGGACGTCAGGTAGCCGCGCGTCCCCGCCGATCACGGTCAGGATGTCCCAGGCGATGTCGATCCCGTCGGCTGGAGACCCGGCCATGAACAGCACCGAGTCCCCCAGCGTCTTGACTACCCGGCCGCGGCGACGCGACACGACGTCGTGGCTGCGACCCTCGAACACCTCCACCAGGTCACCGATCTCGTCGTCGGCGAGCCGGTTGGTCAGCGCACTGAAGCTGACCAGGTCGGCGAACCCGACGGTGGCCTCGGCGACCTGCTCCTCATCGGTGCCCTCCGGCGTCTCCACCCGGGTCACCGCGGCCAGGAGGTGCCGGCGCCAGACGTAGGTCAGCAGGGCCTCGAAGTCCGGGCCGATGGTCTCCACCAGCCGCAGGGCCGCTGCCCTCTTGGAAGCCTGGCCACCGGTCTTCTCCAGCAGCGCGGCCAGGGTGGCCACCTCCCACTCGGCCAGCCGGTCCATCGTCTGGCCGACCGCGCGGGTCATCCGCACGATCGTGTCGAAGTCGATGTTCCCCTGGTCCACGATCCGCACCACCCGCTCCAGCGCCTCCGCGTCGGCGGCGGTGAAGGCCGACGCGCCGTCTGCCTCGGGGAAGCCCAGTGCACGCCAGAGGCGCTGTGCCTGCGCGCTGGTGACCCCCGCCGACGTCGCGACCTGCTCACCGGTCAGGTCGGGCGCCGCGCCGATGATCGCGCGTTCGAGGTCGTCAGGCTCCTTCATCGGCCCGGGGTGGGCCGCCGCCGGCCCGGTTGTAGAGCTCCTCGCTGACGGTCAGCTGGGCCTGCTCCACCCGCGGGATGTCGCGAAGCTCCACCCGGCCGTACTCACTGGCGTCGGAGACCACGAGCGTCCCGCAGCCGAAGACGCGGTCGACCAGGCTCTTCTCGTAGGAGATGTCGCTGATCCGGTTCAGGGGCACGTCGTGGCCCCTGCGCGTGAAGACACCGGTGCGGGTGATCAACCGCCGCGTGGTGAACGTGTAAGTCGTCAGCAGCCACTGCAGGAACGGCGCCACCGAGAAGGCCACGATCAGCATGCCGGCGATGATCCAGACAACCAGGCGCCAGATCCCGGCGTGGTCGCCGGTCGGGAGACTGGACAGGTAGCCCGCGATGCCGGCCACGATGATGAGCGAGACCGCGGGCAGCAGCAGTGCCTTGACGTGCGTGCGCGTGCTCAACAGCACGTGTTCGCCCTCGTTCAGGAGCCTGCGGGAGATGACCACGGGGCGATCATGTCACGGAGAGAACTCCCGATCTGCCGCTCCGCGCAAGTGCAGCGCGGCTCACTTCCCGCTCACCCGCAGCTCACTCCGGACGCACGTGGACGACGTCCCCGGCCCCGAGCCTCTCCTCGCCGGACTCGGTGCGCACCACCAGCCGTCCCGATCCGTCGACGTCGACGGCCTCACCGACGACCTCGCCCCCGGGGACCGCGACCCGCACCTGCTGGCCCGGGGTGGCGCACAGCTCCAGGTAGGCACGGCGCAGGTCCGCTCCCGAGCGCCAGTCGTCGTAGACGGTGGCGAGCTCCTCGACCAGGGCCGCCAACAGCTCGGAGCGGTCGACGTCGGCTCCCGTCACGATCGCCAGCGAGGTCGCCTCAGGGACGGGCAGCTCCTCGGAGCCCTGCGAGCAGTTGATCCCGATCCCGACGACCGCGGCCGCCGCACCGTCGTGCTCCACCCGCTCGAGCAGGATCCCGCCCAGCTTCTTGCCACCCACGAGCACGTCGTTGGGCCACTTGAGCTCGACCTCGACCCCTGCCACCCGGCGTACCGCTGCGGCGGCGGCCACCCCGGTGAGCAGCGGCAACCAGGGCCAGCTGTCCGCAGGGGCGCCGTCGGGCACGAGCAGGAACGACGCCGTCAGCGACGACCGCTCCGGTGTCACCCACTCCCGCCCCAGGCGACCCCGCCCGGCGGTCTGGTGCTCGGAGACACACACCAGGCCCTCGCGCTCACCACTGCGGAAGCGGTCGGCGACGTCGGCGTTGGTGGAGGCCGTGCTCTCGGTGACCTCGACGCGCCAGCGGTCACCCCGGGCGGCTGCGGTCGGGTCAATCGGCGGGCGGCTGTCCAAGTGATCGCTCATGACCACTAGATTGGCGCAGGAACGAGCAGGTCGCCACACCCCCCGCTGACCGGCAGGCACCCAGGCGACGGGCACACCAGCAGTCCAGGAGGAGTCGAGCACGTGAGCGCACAACCGGGCGAGGGCACTGAGGTTCCCGACGACATCGACATCCACACCACCGAGGGCAAGCTGGCCGACCTCGACCGCCGCATCGACGAGGCCGTGCACGCCGGTTCCGCCAAGGCGGTGGAGAAGCAGCACGCCAAGGGCAAGATGACCGCCCGCGAGCGCATCGAGAAGCTTTTCGACGAGGGCTCGTTCGTGGAGCTCGACGAGCTGGCACGGCACCGCTCGGTCGCGTTCGGCCTCGAGAAGCGGCGCCCCTACGGCGACGGTGTCATCACCGGCTTCGGCAGCATCGACGGCCGTCAGGTCTGCGTGTTCTCCCAGGACTTCACGGTCTTCGGTGGCTCGCTGGGTGAGGTGTACGGCGAGAAGATCACCAAGGTCATGGATCTGGCGATCAAGACCGGCTGCCCGATCATCGGCATCAACGAGGGGGCCGGCGCGCGCATCCAGGAGGGGGTGGTCTCCCTCGGTCTCTACGGCGAGATCTTCAAGCGCAACGTGCACGCCTCCGGCGTCATCCCGCAGATCAGCCTGATCATGGGGTCCTGCGCCGGCGGCCACGTCTACTCCCCCGCCGTCACCGACTTCACGATCATGGTCGACGGCACCTCGAACATGTTCATCACCGGACCCGACGTGATCAAGACCGTCACCGGCGAAGACGTCACGATGGAGGAGCTGGGCGGCGCCCGGGCGCACAACACCAAGTCCGGCAACGCCCACTACATGGGCAGCGACGAGGACGACGCCCTGGAGTACACCAAGGCGCTGCTCTCCTACCTGCCGCAGAACAACCTCGAGGACCCACCCCGCTACGACGACCCCGCCGACCTCGAGATCACCGACGAGGACAGGGCGCTCGACACCGCGATCCCGGACTCGCCGAACCAGCCCTACGACATGAGGACGATCATCGAGGGTGTCGTCGACGACGGCGAGTTCCTCGAGGTGATGCCGCTCTTCGCGCCCAACATCGTGATCGGCTACGGCCGCGTGGAGGGCCGGTCGGTCGGCGTGGTCGCCAACCAGCCGATGCAGTTCGCGGGCACCCTGGACATCGACGCCTCCGAGAAGGCTGCGCGCTTCGTGCGCACCTGCGACGCCTTCAACATCCCGGTGCTGACCTTCGTCGACGTGCCCGGGTTCCTGCCGGGCACCGACCAGGAGTGGAACGGGATCATCCGGCGCGGAGCCAAGCTGATCTACGCCTACGCCGAGGCGACCGTCCCCCTCGTCACGATCATCACCCGCAAGGCCTACGGCGGCGCGTACGACGTGATGGGGTCCAAGCACCTCGGGGCCGACATCAACCTGGCCTGGCCGACGGCACAGATCGCGGTCATGGGCGCCCAGGGGGCGGTCAACATCCTCTACCGCAAGGAGCTGGCCGAGGCAGCGGACCCGGAGGCGCGCCGCGCCGAGCTGATCGCCGACTACGAGGACACGCTCGCCAACCCCTACGTCGCCGCCGAGCGCGGTTACATCGACGCGGTGATCACCCCCCACGAGACGCGCATCGAGATCGTCCGCGCGCTGCGGCTGCTCGCCAGCAAGCGTGAGACGCTGCCGCCCAAGAAGCACGGGAACATCCCGCTGTGATGGAAACCGAGCCAGACACGGACCAGGGACCCGAGCCCCAGGCGCCGCTCCTGAAGGTGGTCACGGGCAGTCCCTCGCCGCACGAGGTCGCGGCCCTCGTCGCGGTGGTCTCCGCGCTGTCCGCCGGCGCGGCCGCTGCCGCCGAGAAGTCACGCCCTGTCTCCGAGTGGTCGGCGCACCACCGTCGGCTGCGCGGCGTACACCGTCACGGCCCCGGTGCCTGGCGCAACTCGGCCAGGTAGGCCCGGATGCCCAGAGCTCCCCGGCTCGTGCTCGCCTCGGCGTCCCCGGCACGGCTGAAGACCCTCCAGAACGCGGGCCTGTCACCCGAGGTGGTCGTCAGCGGCGTGGACGAGTCCAAGCTCGAGATGACCACCGCACCGGAGTACACCCTCAAGCTCGCCCAGCTCAAGGCGGTCGCCGTGGCCGCCACCGAGAAGCGTGCGATCGTGATCGGCTGTGACTCCGTGCTCGCCCTCGACGGAGAGATCCTCGGCAAACCCGCCACCGAGGCCGACGCGGTCGAGCGGTGGAAGCAGATGCGTGGACGCGCCGGGGTGCTGCACACCGGCCACTGCGTGATCGACACCCACCGCGAGGTGTGGTTGGCCCGTTCCGCGGCGACCCAGGTCAGGTTCGCCCATGTCTCAGACGAGGAGATCGAGGCCTACGTCGCGACGGGAGAGCCCTCAGCGGTGGCCGGTGCCTTCACCCTCGACGGCCTCGGGGGGGCCTTCGTGTCGGGCGTGACCGGCGATCCCCACAACGTCGTGGGCATCAGCCTGCCGCTGCTCCGGCTGATGTTCGAGGAGCTCGGCTTCGTCTGGACCGAGTTCTGGTCGCAGAGCTGACACGTGGTCCGGGGCGCGCTCCCCGCGGGGCATCGGGATCAGCGGCCCCTTCTTCTTGAACACGAACCGGCGGAACGCCCAGAAGCGGAACAGCATCCCGAGGAAGGCGCCGACCACGTTGGCCGAGACGTTGTCGGCGATCGCGGAGTTCCAGTCCATCACGTTGCGGGTGACCCACAGGCAGGCCATCGGGATCACGAACGAGGCCAGGTTCACCAGCGCGTAGTTCAGGGCGCCTCCGCCGAGGCCCGACGGGCGGCGGTGCTTGAACGCGAACCGCCGGCTGCCGTAGAAGCTGATCGCCATCCCCACGCAGTTGGCCAGGAACCAGGACGTGACCGGCCAGCCGTTGAGCGGGCCAGGACGGGACAGGCCGGCGACCCCGTGCACGAGCACGTTGAACAACACCACGGCCACGAACGTGGCCACCACGTTGACAGCGGAGAACTTCGCCGCCTCACCGCCGAGGCGGCGCAGTCGCGCTCCCATACCTGCAGGTTACCGACATCGTTGGCAGGATGAGCGCATGCGTGGTCTGATCCTCGCCGGTGGCACCGGCTCCCGACTCCACCCGGTGACCCTGGGCGTGAGCAAGCAGCTCGTCCCGATCTACGACAAACCGATGATCTACTACCCGCTCAGCACCCTGATGCTGGCGGGGATCCGGGACATCCTGGTGATCACCACGCCGCACGAGGCGCCGGCGTTCGAGCGGCTGCTGGGGGACGGACGCGACTTCGGGGTGAACCTCAGGTACGCCCAGCAGCCCTCCCCCGACGGGTTGGCGCAGGCCTTCACGATAGGGGCCGACTTCATCGGCGACAGCCCCAGCGCGCTGGTCCTGGGCGACAACCTCTTCTACGGTCCGGGCTTCGGCCGGGACCTGGCCCGGCTCGGTGGCCGTGAAGGCGCCACGATCTTCGCCTACCGGGTGGCGGAGCCCCAGCACTACGGCGTCGTGGAGTTCGACGCCTCCGGCAGGGCGATCTCGCTGGAGGAGAAGCCCGATCGCCCGCGGAGCAGCTTCGCCGTCCCGGGCCTGTACTTCTACGACCCCGACGTCGTCGAGATCGCCCGCGACCTCAAGCCGTCGCTTCGCGGTGAGCTCGAGATCACCGACATCAACCGGCACTACCTCGAGCGGGGTCTGCTGACCGTGGAGGTCCTCGAGCGCGGCACAGCCTGGCTGGACACCGGCACCTTCGACTCGCTCAACGACGCCAGCAACTTCATCCGCACGATCGAGCACCGGCAGGGGCTCAAGATCGGTGCTCCCGAGGAGGTGGCGTGGCGCCAGGGCTTCCTCAGCGACGAGGAGCTGCGACTCCGGGCCGAGGCTCTGGCGACCTCGGGGTACGGCCGCTACCTATTGGGTCTGCTCGAGTCCTAGGACCTCGGCCGCGGCGAGCGCCCAACGCTGCTCCCAGGGGCCGATCGGCTCGATCCCGTGCCGGAGCAGGCGGTCGTGTCCCAAGCACCGAGTACTCCGGTCGCGGGGCGGCGAGGCCGAGGCTGGCGGAGTCGGTCGCTCGGACCACCGTCGGTGACTGCCCGTCCGCTGCTACGACGGCGCGGGCGAAGTCGTACCAGGTCGTCTGCCCGGTCGAGGTCGCGTGCCACGTCCCGGCGGGAGCCCCGGCCTCCACCAACCGGGCCACCAGGTCGGCGACGTCGACGGTCCAGGTGGGTTGTCCGTGCTGGTCGTCGACCACCGCGACGCTGCCCCGTCTGCGGGCGGCTGCCGCGATCGTGCGCGGGAAGCAGCGCCCGTGTGCGCCGTAGAGCCATGCAGTGCGGACCACCAGGTGGTGGTGCGGGGCCTCGGCACGCACCGCTGCCTCGCCGGCGGCCTTGGTGCGTCCGTACGCCGAGCGCGGCGACGATGGGGTGTTCTCCGCGTAGGGGCTGCGGGCCGAGCCGTCGAAGACGTAGTCGGTGCTCACCTGCACGATCGTGCATCCGTGGTGCGCCGCGGCACGAGCGAGCAACCCCGCCGCGACGGCGTTGATCGTGTGCGCCTCGCTCTCGTGGTGCTCAGCGTCGTCGACGGCTGTCCAGGCTGCGCAGTTCACGACTACGTCGTGCTGGGCGACGGCGCCGGACACTGCGGCCTCGTCGAGGAGGTCCAGGTCACCCTGGTCGACGCCGGTCACCTCGATGCCGCGACTGCGCAGCAGCAGGCACAGGTCAACGCCGAGCATCCCGTGTGCCCCGGTGACCAACCAACCCACCACGACCTCCGTTCGCTCGCGTGTCGTCCTGCCATCGCGCACCCTAGCGACCCGCTAGCCTGCGGAGCGTGGAAGTCCGAGAGCTCGTCGTCCCGGGCGCCTTCGAGGTGACCCCGGTCCAGCACGAGGACGACCGCGGCGTCTTTCTCGAGTGGTTCCGAGACGACGTGTTCACCCGGGTCACCGGCCACCGTCTCGCGCTGGCGCAGGCGAACTGCTCGGTCTCCGCTGCCGGCAGCCTGCGTGGCATCCACTTCGCGCAGGTCCCCCCGAGCCAGGCCAAGTTCGTCACCTGCGTCCACGGCGCGGCCTTCGACGTCGTCGTGGACCTGCGCACCGGTTCGGACACGTTCGGGCACTGGGACGCCGTCCTGCTCGACACACGCGACCGTCGAGCCGTCTACGTGCCCGAAGGCTGCGGGCACGCCTTCATGGCGCTCCAGGACCACACGGTCGTGAACTACCTGTGCTCGGCACCGTTCTCCCCGGAGCGCGAGCACGGAGTGCACGCCTTGGACCCGGCGCTCGCGATCACGTGGCCCAGAACCGGCTCCGACGGCAGCCCCCTGACGCCGCGCCTGTCGGCCAAGGACCAGCAGGCACCGTCGCTGGCCCAGGCCGAGGCCTCCGGTCTGCTCAGCTCCTGGGACGAGGCCGTGGCCTTCACCCGAGCGCTGCCCTCAGCTTGAGCGGCTCCCACCAGTCCCGGTGGCTTCGGTACCACGCCACCGTCTCGGCCAGACCCTGTTCGAAGGGCACCTCGGGCCGGTAGCCGAGCTCGGTGCTGATCTTGTCGATGTGCACCGAGTAGCGCAGGTCGTGGCCGAGCCGGTCGGTGACGTTGCGGACGCTGTCCCACCCGGCACCCGTGGCCTGAAGCAGCAAACCCGTGAGCTCCTTGTTCGACAGCTCGGTGCCACCACCGATGTTGTAGATCTCACCCGGACGGCCGTGCTCGAGCACCAGGTGCAGCGCCCGGCAGTGGTCGTCGACGTGCAGCCAGTCACGTACGTTGCGCCCCTCGCCGTACAGCGGCACCTGGTCCCCGTCGACGAGGTTGGTCACGAAGAGGGGGATGACCTTCTCCGGGAACTGGTAGGGCCCGTAGTTGTTCGAGCAGCGTGTGATGCACACGCCGAGCCCGTGGGTGCGGTGGTAGGCGCGGGCGAGCAAGTCGCTGGAGGCCTTCGAGGCGGAGTACGGCGAGTTGGGCAGCAGCGGCTGTTGCTCGTCCCAGCTGCCGGACTCGATGGACCCGTAGACCTCGTCGGTCGAGACGTGCACGAACTTCTCGATGTCGTGGCCGAGAGCGGAGTCCAGCAACGTCTGTGTGCCCACGACGTTGGTCATCACGAACTCCGCCGCGCCCAGGATCGAGCGATCCACGTGACTCTCGGCTGCGAAGTGCACGACCGCGTCGACCTCGGCCATCAAGCGGTCGACCGTCGCACGGTCCAGGATGTCACCCTCGACGAAGCGCAACCGTGGGTCGTGCGCCACCGGGGCGATGTTCTGCAGGCTCCCGGCATAGGTCAGCTTGTCGAGGACCACCAGGGAGTCCGGCTCGGTGCCGCCCCACGCGCCGGTCAGCACCGACCTCACGTAGTGGCTGCCGATGAAACCGGCACCACCGGTGACGAGGAGCTTCATCAGGTTCCTTCCGCACTGGTCCCGGCAGACTAGCGCCGTCCGAACCGCGCGCCGTGGAGCGAGTCCAGGGTCGCGGCGATTCCCGCCACCATCGGGGTGCGTGCCATCCCGCTGCTCGGTGGCCAGGCCACGGACCGCACCCGGAGGTCGTGCACCTGGTACTTCGCGCCGGGTGAGGTGCCGAGGACCACCGGCGGACGCCGGCGGGTGATCCGGCGCAGGTCCCCGAGCACCGACGCGATCGTGGTCGAGCGCTCGCTGGCCAGCACCTTCAGGGCGCGCACGCCGCGGTCGGTGACCTGGTCGAGTCCGGCAACGGCCATGGCCGCGGCGTCATCGACGTAGAGGTAGTCGCGCAGGGTGTCCAGCGAGACGTAGATGCTCAGCGGCTGCCGGTCGAGCTGCGCCCGGCACAGCTGGGAGATGAGTCCTTGTGGCTTGCTGATGTCCTGCCCAGGTCCGTAGAGGTTGGAGAGCCGGCCCACGAGCAGCGCCGTGCCGGTGCGTGCGGCGAACCCGGTGGCCACCTCCTCGCTGCGCAGCTTCGCGTGACCGTACGGCGAGATCGGTGCCGGCTCGGTGTGCTCGGTGAACGGCGCACCGGTGGAGCCGGCGTACACCCCGCCGGCCGAGGAGGCCAGGAAGAGGCCCTTCGGGCCGGACGGTTCGACGTCCCAGGCACCGAGGAAGTCGGCGAGCAGTGCGACCTCGGCATCGAGTGCCTCGGCGGTGCTGCCGACCACACCGGCTCCGGCGCACCAGTAGACCTCCCAGCCGCTCGTGGGCAGTCGGGACGCATCGGCGCGCAGTGCGGTCAGAGCTGCCGCAGGGTCCTCCCACGGCACCGTGGTCGTGCGGACCTCGCGGCCCAGTGCCAGCAGCCGCCGGCGAACGGCACTCCCGAGCAGACCTCCTGCTCCGACCACCCAGGCGAGCCGCGGGCTCGGCCCGGGCTCAGCCTCGCGGTCGTGCCCGGCCAAGGGGACCCTCCGTCGGGTCCTTGGTGATCAGGTAGAGCGGCTTGCCCATCGCCATGTTCACGGCGACGCCGACGTACTCGGCGATCACGCCGAGTGAGAAGAGGATCGCCCCGGTCGAGATCAGCACGACCACGATCAGCGAGGCCCAGCCCTCGGTGGGCACGGGCGCAGTCAGCTGCCGGTAGACGATGAACATCGCCATGCCGAGGCCGAGCAGCCCGAAGATCAGCCCCAGCACGCTGACCAGGCGCAGACCCCGGGTCCCACCGGTGAGCACCATCCGCCAGAAGTGCGACATCAGCCGCCGCACCGAGTACCCCGAGCGCCGTCCCTCCCCCTCCGTCCTCAGCTCGACGGGAGCTGTGGCCACGTCACCCGCCACCCAGCCCAGGGCGACGTCGAGGTAGACCCCCGCCCCCGAGTACGCAGCGACGCTGCGGCCGACCTCACCGAGCACCAGCCGGTAGCTGTTGAAGACCGAGGCGTCCGCCCCGCCGCTCAGCACGTTGACCAGTCGCTTGGAGACCCGCGAGGTGGCGTTGCGCAGGCCTGAGTGGGGCGCGGTGTTGGTGGGTCTGGCGTAGACGACGCTCGCCTGCTCGAGCAGGGCCGCATCCAGCATCGTCGCGATGTACGCCGGGTCGTGCTGGCCGTCCTCGTCGAGGGTGACGATCCAGTCGCCTCCGGAGGAGGACATCCCCGCGAGCGTGGCGGCGTGCTGCCCGAAGTTGCGGCTCAGCCAGATCACCCGGACGAAGGCGTGCGCGCTCTCGAGCTCACGCAGCACGCGGGCGGAGTCGTCGGGACCGCAGTCGTGGACCAGCAGCACCTCGGCGACGCGGAACCTTGCGCCCGCAGGCGACACGACGTGCCCCGTGAGCGGGACGAGCTCGGCGAGCACCGCCGCGAGATGCGCCTCCCCCTGGAAGACGGGGACGACGACCGAGATCAGGTGCTCGTCCGGCTCAGCTGTGACGTCGTCTGGCACGCGCCCGACTATAGTCACGATCCACTGCTGGGGAGGGTGATCGATGGGTGCAGCGGGTCCCCGCGTCTCGGTCGTGGTCCCCACCTTCGAGAACGAGCACTACGTGGCCGCGACGATGGAGTCGGTGCTGGCGCAGACCTTCACCGACTTCGAGCTCGTCGTCGCCGACCACAGCTCCACCGACCGCACCTGGGAGATCCTGCAGCGGTTCGCGGGTGACAGCCGGGTCCGGCTGCTCCGGACCCCGGCCGGTGGCGGCGCCGAGCGCAACTGGAACCGGGTGACCTCCGAGGCCACCGGCGAGCTGGTGAAGCTCGTGTGCGGCGACGACCTGCTCGCGCCCGAGTCCCTGGCCGTCCAGGTCGCGGCCTTCGACGCCGCGGACGAGGGGGTCGTGATGGTCGCCTCGGCGCGCGACATCGTCGACGCCGCTGGACGGACTGTGGTGCGACGCCATGGTCTGGGTGGTCTGCGGGGGCGGGTGGCGGGACGCGAGGCCGTCCGACGGTCGGTCGTGCGCGGGGCCAACCTGTTCGGTGAACCCTGCTGCGTGCTGGTGCGGCGCTCCGCGCTGACCGCCGTGGGTGGTTGGCATGCCCACCCCGGCTACATGATCGACCAGGCGACGTACTCCCGGCTGCTGCTGCGCGGTGACCTCGTGGCAACTCCGGACTCGCTCGCGGCCTTCCGGCTCAGCTCCGGGCAGTGGAGCGTGGCGCTGGCCCGCCAGCAGGCGCGCTCGGCCGCCGAGCTGCACCATCAGCTGGCCGCGTTGGCGCCCGGCCTGCTGAGCGGGCGCGACGTCCGCGTCGGCAACCTCCGCGCGGCCGTGCGGGCCTTCCAGCGACGACTCGTCTACCTCTATCTCGGGCGTCGGATGCGACCGGAAGGCACGAGCGCCGAGGCCTGAGGCGGGCGAGCAGGTCAGGCGGGCTTTGTCGCGAGCAGGCAGAACTCGTTGTAGATGAACGGCCTTCCGGCCCACCGCGGGAACGGGAAGCTGAACCACGGCTCCGGGCGCAGCCCGACCTGTCCCGCGAGCTCGGCGAGGTCGTCACCGGTGGTGAACCGGACATGGGTGGGGTCGCTGGCGTAACCCCGCTCCTGGGGGCAGACGAAGAAGACCTTCCCGCCGGGTCGGAGGTACGGCAGGTAGTCGTCGAGCAGCGCCGTGGCCTCGCTCGCACTCATGTGCTCGATCACGTGCGCGAGCAGCATGCCGTCGAAGCTCTCCGGCCGGCGAAGCTCGCTGGCCTCCCACTCGGCGACGGTCAGGGCCGTCACGCCGCGTTCCCTGGCCACGACGACCGCGTGCTCGTTGTGGTCCACCCCCACCGAGCCTGGGTCGAGGGTCTCGAGGTTGCGGCCGATCCCACACCCCACGTCGAGGGTCCGGCCGAGCTGTTGGCGGCGCAGGTTCCACTGGTAGGGCGCCTGTACGTTCAGTGCCTTCTTCCACCAGACCTGCTGCTTGGCCTGCAGGCGGCGGGCGTACTCGGCGCCGCTGGTGTCCCCGTTCACTCGACCGGGAGGCCGAGGCCGCGCGCGATCAGCATGCGCTGGACCTCAGACGTGCCCTCACCCACCTCGAGGACCTTCGCGTCGCGGTAGAACCGTGCCACGGGGTACTCCTCCATGAAGCCGTAGCCACCGAAGACCTGGGTCGCGATCCGGGTCGCGGTCACAGCCGACTCGGTCGAGTAGAGCTTCGCGATGGCCGCGGCCTGCTTGAAGTCCTTCATCGAGGCACCGCGACCGTCCTTCATGGAGTCCTTCATCCAGGCGGCCCGGTAGGTCAGCTGCCGGCTGGCCGCGAGCATCACCTCGAGGTCGGCGATCTGGAAGGCCACGCCCTGCTTGCGGCCGATGGGTACGCCGAACGTGGTCCGCTCACCGGCGTACTGGACGCTCATGTCGAGGCAGGCCTGGATGCAGCCGACCGCCAGCGCCGCGATCGCGACCCGGCCGTCGTCGAGGGTGGCGAGGAACTGCGCGAAGCCGCGGCCCCGCTCGCCGAGCAGGTTGGCCTCCGGCACCCGGGCGTCGCTGAAGCTCAGCGGGTGCGTGTCAGACGCGTGCCAACCGAGCTTGTCGTAGGGCTTCTCCGCTGTGAAGCCGGGAGTACCGCTCGGCACGATGATCGTGGAGATCTCGGGGCGGCCGTCCTCCCGCTCCCCGGTTCTGGCGGTCACGGTGACCAGACTGGTGATCTCCGAGCCGGAGTTGGTGATGAACTGCTTGCTGCCGTTCACGACCCACTCGCCGTCGCGCAGCTCGGCCTTGGTCTTGGTGGCCGCTGCGTCCGAGCCGGCGCCGGGTTCGGTGAGCCCGAACCCGGCCAGGGTGCGTCCCTCGACCAGGTCGGGCAGCCACGCCTGCTTCTGCTCGTCGGTGCCGAAGGTGAGGATCGGGTTGATGCCCAGCCCGACCGCCGCCTCGAGCGTGATGCCCATCGACTGGTCGACCCGGCCGATCTCCTCGATGGCCACGCACAGGCTGGTGAAGTCACCGTCCGCGCCGCCGTACTCCTCGGGTGCGGTGAGCCCCATGAGCCCGAGCGAGCCCATCTTCTGCACGAGGTCGACAGGGAAGTGGTGCTCGCGGTCCCACTGGGCTGCGTGCGGGGCGATCTCCTTCTCGGCGAAGTCGCGCACCGTGCGGCGGAACTGCTCGTGGTCCTCGGAGAGTTCGAAGCTCATGCCGGGCATCGTAACCCCCTGGCCCACGCGTGGTACGCCCACCGAGGGCAACGAAGTTAACGAGCGCTAACCGGGTTCGCGGCGGTCGGGCCGGGCCCACCAAATCGGGCATGCTAGCCGAGGTCACCCGCGATTGTGCCGATCGGCCTCCGGGTTCCTACACTGGCGAGGTGACTTTGACGAACTCAACGGCGAGTTCGCTGGCGGACGCAACCTCATCCGACACTGCACTGCGCCGATTCCTGCACGGACTCCCCGGTGTCGACCAGGTCGGTGTCGAGCAGCGCGCAGCCGGACTCGGCACGCGCTCCATCAAGACCTCCGCCAAGGAGTTCGCGATCGACCTCGCCATCCGGATGGTCGACCTGACCACGCTGGAGGGTGCGGACACGCCCGGGAAGGTGCGTGCGCTCGCCTCCAAGGCCCGGCGCCCCGACCCGTCCGACCAGACCTGCCCGTCGGTCGCGGCGGTCTGTGTGTACCCCGACATGGTCCCCTACGCCAAGGAGGTTCTCGGCGACTCCGGCGTGCACATCGCCTCGGTGGCCACCGCCTTCCCCAGCGGCCGCGCGGCGATGGACATCAAGCTCGCTGATGTCAAGGACGCCGTGGACGCGGGCGCCGACGAGATCGACATGGTGATCGACCGCGGCGCGTTCCTCTCCGGCCGCTACATGGAGGTCTACGAGGAGATCGTCGCCGTACGCGAGGCCTGCGCCAGACCCGATGGACAGAGTGCGCACCTGAAGGTGATCTTCGAGACCGGTGAGCTGCAGACCTACGACAACGTGCGCCGCGCCAGCTGGCTGGCGATGATGGCCGGCGGTCACTTCATCAAGACCTCCACGGGCAAGATCCAGCCCGCAGCCACCCTGCCGGTCACGCTGGTGATGCTCGAGGCGGTGCGCGACTTCCGGGAGTCCACCGGGCAGATGATCGGCGTGAAGCCCGCCGGCGGCATCCGCTCCTCCAAGGACGCGATCAAGTACCTCGTGATGGTGAACGAGATCGCCGGCCCGGACTGGCTGGACCCCGACTGGTTCCGCTTCGGCGCCTCCACGCTGCTCAACGACCTGCTGATGCAGCGCACCAAGATGACCACCGGCCGCTACTCAGGCCCCGACTACTTCACCCTCGACTAGAAGGGGCCGATCACCATGGCGAGCAACATCTTCGAGTATGCACCGGCCCCCGAGTCCCGCGCGGTCGTCGACATCAAGTCCTCCTACGGGCTGTTCATCAACGGCGAGTTCGTCGACGGCGGCGGCAAGTCGTTCAAGACGATCTCCCCGAGCACCGAGGAGGTCCTGTCCGAGGTCGCCGAGGCCGACGCGAACGACGTGGACGCAGCGGTCAAGGCTGCCCGCCGGGCCTACACCCGGGTGTGGTCGAAGATGAGCGGCGCCGAGCGCGGGAAGTACCTCTTCCGGATCGCCCGGATCATCCAAGAACGTGCCCGCGAGATCGCGGTGCTCGAGTCGATCGACAACGGCAAGCCCATCAAGGAGTCGCGCGACGTCGACATCCCGACGGCCGCCGCGCACTTCTTCTACTACGCCGGCTGGGCCGACAAGCTCGAGCACGCCGGGTTCGGGCCTGACCCGCAGTCACTGGGCGTCGCGGGCCAGGTGATCCCTTGGAACTTCCCGTTCCTGATGCTCGCCTGGAAGATCGCTCCCGCGCTGGCCACCGGCAACACCGTCGTCCTCAAGCCCGCCGAGACGACCCCGCTCTCTGCGCTGCTCTTCGCCGAGATCTGCCAGCAGGCCGACCTGCCCCCGGGTGTGGTCAACATCGTGACCGGCGCCGGGGCCACGGGCCAGGCGATCGTCTCCCATGACGACGTCGACAAGGTCGCCTTCACCGGCTCGACCGACGTGGGCCGGGCCATCGCCAAGGCGGTCGCCGGTTCTCACAAGAAGGTGACGCTCGAGCTCGGTGGCAAGGCCGCCAACATCGTCTTCGACGACGCCCCGATCGACCAGGCCGTCGAGGGGATCGTCAACGGCATCTTCTTCAACCAGGGCCACGTGTGCTGCGCCGGCTCACGCCTGCTCGTGCAGGAGTCGGTGGCCGAGGACGTCCTCGACCGGCTCAAGCGCCGCATGTCCACCCTCCGGGTCGGCGATCCGCTGGACAAGAACACCGACATCGGTGCGATCAACTCCGCGGAGCAGCTCGCCAAGATCCGCGAGCTCTCCGACATCGGCGAGGCCGAGGGGGCCGGTCGCTGGTCCCCCGCCTGCGAGCTGCCAGAGAACGGCTTCTGGTTCCCACCGACGATCTTCACCGGTGTCAGCCAGGCGCACCGGATCGCGCGGGAGGAGATCTTCGGTCCCGTCCTGTCCGTGCTCACCTTCCGCACCCCGAAGGAGGCCGTCGAGAAGGCGAACAACACGCCGTACGGCCTCTCGGCCGGCATCTGGACCGACAAGGGCTCGCGCATCCTCTGGATGGCAGGGCAGCTGCGGGCCGGCGTGATCTGGTCCAACACGTTCAACAAGTTCGACCCCACGAGCCCCTTCGGCGGCTACAAGGAGTCGGGCTACGGCCGCGAGGGCGGCCGCCACGGACTCGAGGGCTACCTGAAGGGCGGTCACTGACATGACTCCGACGACTGATCGCATCGACGTGCGCAAGACCTACAAGCTCTACATCGGTGGGGCCTTCCCACGATCGGAGTCCGGCCGCTCCTACGTGGTCAACGACGCCAAGGGCAAGTTCCTGGCCAACGCCTCGCACGCCTCACGCAAGGACGCCCGGGACGCCGTCCAGGCGGCCCGCGCGGCGTTCGGCGGCTGGTCCGCCCGCACGGCGTACAACCGGGGACAGGTCGTCTACCGGATCGCGGAGGTCCTCGAGGACCGTCGCGACCAGTTCGAGGCCGAGCTGCGCACCTCCGAGGGTGTCAGCGCCGCCAAGGCACGGACCTTCGTCGACGCGGCCGTGGACCGGCTCGTCTGGTACGCCGGCTGGGCCGACAAGATCACCCAGGTCACCGGCGGGGCCAACCCGGTGGCCGGGCCGTACTTCAACCACACCGCCCCGGAGCCCTCCGGCGTCATCGCCGTCGTGGCGCCCTCCGGTCCGTTGCTGGGACTGGTCAGCGTCGTCGCCCCGGTGATCGCCACCGGGAACACCGCAGTCGTGGTCGCGAGCGAGCCGCACCCGCTCACCTCGATCACGCTGGCCGAGGTGATGGCGACCTCCGACGTGCCGGGTGGCGTGGTCAACATCCTCACCGGCCCGCAGGCGGAGATCGCCCCGTGGCTGGCCTCGCACATGGACGTCAACGGGATCGACCTGACCGGGGTCACCGACACGGACCTGGCCCGCGACCTCGAGGTGCAGGCAGCCGAGAACCTCAAGCGCGTCCGCCGCGCCGGGGTCGAGGACCTGCTGGCCACCCCCGCCCTGGGGCGGATGACGACGTTCATGGAGGCGAAGACCGTCTGGCACCCGATGGGAATCTGACCCATCGACCCCGACCGTGAGCGCGGACGTCATCCGAATCGTGGCCTGGAACCCCCCGTTCGTATGACGTCCGGGGGTGCGAACGCGCGCGTCATCGTCCTCGCCGGGCCGTCCGGCTCCGGGAAGTCACACCTGACCGAACGCCTCGGTCTGCCGGTCCTGCGGCTGGACGACTTCTACAAGCAGGGCGAGGACCCGACGCTCCCCCGGCTCGCGCTGGCCGGCGGCGAGCCGATCGTGGACTGGGACGACCCCGCCTCCTGGCACGCCGACGCCGCAGTCGCGGCGGTCGAGGAGCTCTGCCGGACCGGTACGGTCGACGCCCCGGTCTACGACATCGGGGCGAGCCGGAGTACCGGTCACCGGGTGGTCGAGCTGGGCGCTGCGCCGTACTTCATCGCCGAGGGGATCTTCGCCCAGGAGATCGTCGCCGAGTGCCGCCGCCGTGGCCTGCTCGTCGAGGCGCTGTGCGTCACCCAGCACCCGGCGGTCACGTTCGTGCGGCGGCTCTCCCGGGACCTGCGCGAGCACCGCAAGCCTCCGATGCTCCTGCTGCGTCGGGGACTGCACCTCCTGGCCGACCAGCGCCGGCTCGTCGCCCGGGCCGAACGGCTGGGCTGCCGGGTCCTCTCCCCCGAGGCCGCCCACCGCGCGATCACCGGGCTGGTGCGCGCGGCGGGCTGACCGCCACCGGTCAGCTGGTGCGCTGGCTCGGTAACGCCGGTGGCGATGTTCTGGTTGACGTGGAAGAAGTTCTTCGGGTCGTAGGTGCGCTTGACGCGGGTGAGGCGCTCGTAGTTGGCCCCGTACGCCGCCTCGATCCGCTCCTGTCCCTCCTGCATGATCATGTTGATGTACGGCGCCTTCGCCGTGGTCGGGTAGAGCTCCTCCGAGTACTCCCGCGCCCAGTGGTGATCAGCTCGGCGTTCGCAGGGTCGGGGTCGACACCCACGATCACCGACGACCAGCCGCCCTGCCGGTGCGGCCAGGCGGTCTCGTCAGGCGACACCCGTGCAGCGGCCCCGCCGATCGGGTACATGTGCATCGTGGAGTGACCGGTCGGCAGTGTGGCGGCGTACTTCTCGTGTACCGCGATCGCCTCGTCGGAGATCTCCGGGCAGAAGTCGGCCCTCCAGTACCACTGAAGCCCGGCCGGGTACAGAGCGTCGAAGGCACCCTGGAGCACGTTGAACGGCATCTCGTGCATACCGACCACCAGCGGCGTACCGAACTCACGAACCGGTGCCGTGACCTCCTCGGCCTGGTCCAGGGACCGGTGTAGCACCACACGATGCCGCAGGCCTTGCGTCCCCAGAGCTCTTCCGGGAACGGCGGAGCCGGAGGGATCGTCATCGTTCCGATCCAGCCGTTGAGCTCCTCGGGCAGGTTCGGCAACAGCTCGCGGTACCACCGCATCACCGAGCCGGTGTCGGCCAGGTCGTAGAGCACCGGGCCACCGAAGATGATTCCGTTGTCTCCGATCGGGTTGCCCCGGAACGTGAACGAGGTGACCACGCCGAAGTTGCCGCCTCCGCCGCGCAGGGCCCAGAACAGGTCCGGGTTCTGCTCGGCGTCCGCGCGCACCAGGGTGCCGTCGGCGAGCACCACGTCGGCGCCGAGCAGGTTGTCGATCGTCAGGCCGAACCGGCGGGTGAGGTAGCCCATCCCGCCGCCCAACGTGAGCCCACCGACCCCGGTGCTGCCGAGGAAGCCCGAAGGGAACCGCCAACCCGAACGGCACGGAGGCGTGGTCAACGTCGGCCCACGTGCAGCCGCCGTCGACGCGCACGGTCTGCGTCGACGGGTCCACCGTGACGCTGTGCATCGGGGAGAGGTCGATCACCAGGGCGTCGTCCCAGGTGCCGAGTCCGGCCGCGTTGTGACCTCCGCCGCGAATCGCGGGAGCGATGTTGTGCTGGGCCGCGAACCGCACGCAGGCGACGACGTCGGCCGTGTCGCGACAGCGAGCAACCGCTGCCGGGCTGCGGTCGATCATCGCGTTGTAGACGGCACGCGCCTCGTCGAACTCGGGGTCCCCGGGACGTACGAGGCTGCCGCGCAAGGTGGCGGCCAGGTCCTCGAAGGGGACCTCGGCGAGAGCGCCCGCGCCGGTGATGGGTGTGGTCGTGGTGGTCATGAGTGGCTCCTCGGTCTGGGTGCGGTGGAGGTGTTCCCCCGAACCTAGGGACGCCGGCGTTCCAGGAGCGTTCCGCTCAGCCGGGTGACCCCGGAACGCCCCGAAGCTCCGCAGGCGGACTAGATCACCTGAACACCGCTCCTCCAAGGTGAGACTCCCCTGCTGCGCTGCGAGGGCTGTGCCGCGCTCGAGGTCGACCACAGCACGCGCTCGGTGTGAGATCGCCGCGCGGGCCCGGAGCACCTCCGGCAGCCACCAGACGTCGCTGTTCTGGGTCGCCACCGTGTGGGCGGCGTCCAGGGCGCCCAGCGCGGCCGCGGCGTCGCCCGACTGGCGGTGGAGATCGGCCACCAGCCACAACCAGTACGGCATCCGGGCCAACGACCCCTCGCGCTCAAGCGCGTCGATGCCGCGTCGAGCCTGCGCCAGCCCTGCCCCACCGCCACGGAGCCAGCCGGTGAGGACGGTGGCCCACTCGCGGTAGTAGGCGAACTCGTAGCGGTCGCACACGGCGGTGAGGTCGGTCAAGCACCCGTTCCAGGCGGGTGAGGTCGCCGCGCATCTGGTGTGTGACGGCGGCGTACGACAGGGCCACCGCCAGCGAGTACGGATGGTCGATGTCGAGCGCCTCCCGCTCCGCCGACTCCGTGGCGGCGACGCGCAGCGGGCTCGTCCCCGAGGAGCCACAGCGCATGCGCCCACCAGCAGCGTGAGTGCACCTCGGTCCGGGTGCCGATCGGCAGCGAGTCCCGTTCGCCGGAGAGGTCGCACGCCTGGGCGAAGTGCTCGGAGGCCAACCGCACCTTTCCCAGGCTGAGAGCGGATCCCGCGAAAGCCATGTGCGCCTGACCGGCGAGCTCGGGATACTGCTCGACCAGGACCAGCGCCTGCTCCGCCCAGCGGTTGGACTCGACCGTGTGCCCCTGCACGAAGGTCGTCGCGAACAGGGCGATCGAGGCGGCAGCCCGCACGTCCTCGCGACCGAGCCGCTTGCCCAGCTCGTGGACCCGGCGTTCGCGGGCCTCCAGCTCCTCGGAGGCGTAGCCGCGCCAGGCGTTGAGAGGTGGCAACAGCTGTTGGATGACTCCGAGCTCGCGCTCATCCCGCTGACCGCCCCCGCGGCAGGGCCCCCACGAGCTCGAGACAGCGCTGCCACAGCCGCACTGCATCGGCGTGGGCGAACACAGCGGTGGCCTGCTGCGCGGCCTGGTCGTAGAACGGGAGCGCCCGCTCCGGCTGGCCGCTCTTGTCGTACTGCTCCGCCAGCTCGGCTGCCACCAATCCCAGGCGGTGGGAGTAGACCAGCTCCAGCGCCTGCGCCAGTCTCCGGTGCACCAACCAGCGTCGTGCCGGGGTCACCGTCTCGTACGCCGCCTCGCGCAGCAGGCTGTGCGCGAAGCCGTACCGGTCCCCGCGTTGGACCAGGACGCGCCGTCGCCACAGCTCGTCAACGGCCTCGACCACGGTCCCGGCGTCCTGGTCGCAGGCCTCGGTGAGCACCTCGAGGCTGAAGGGACGACCGACCGCGGAGGACACCTGGAGCACCTGCTGCGCGGGCTCCGACAGTCGGGAGAGCCGGCCGGCCAGCACGCCGGCCAGGTCGGCCTGCTCGACCGGTCCCGGCGAGGTCGTGCGCATCGTGGAGGGCCTCGATCACGTAGAAGGGGTTTCCGGCGGTCACGGAGTGGACCAGGCCGAGCTCGGTCTCGTCGAGGCTCTGGCCGGTCACGCGCTCGGCCAATGCCCCGGTCTCCTCGATGGACAGTGGACCGAGCGGCAACTCGGACGACCTGACCGGCGGCCTCCAGGGCGGCGAGCGCCTCCCTCGGCGGCAGGTCGTCCTCGCGTGCGGTGCCCACGACCAGGAGTGGGGCCGTGGTCGGGAACGACATCAGGAACGACAGCCACGACAGCGTGGCGGTGTCGCACCAGTGCAGGTCGTCCACGACGAGCAGCAGCGGTCGGTCGAAGTCCAGCACGGCTCGGGCCAGTCCCTCGAAGAAGCGCAGCCGTTGCCAGGCGTCGACCTTGGCCCGCGCAGCGCCCCCTGGCTCGAAGGTGGCGTCGCCGTCGGGCACCAGCCGCTGCACCTCGGCACGCCAGACCGGGTCGAGCGCGGACGCGGAGAGCCTCAGGTGCGGGTTGCGCAGCCACTCCGCCACCGGGGCCAGCGGCAGGCTCGTCGTGGCCGCGAAGCAGCTGGCGGTCGCCACCACACCGTTCTGTCTCTCGACGACCCTGGCGACGTCGCTCACCAGTCGCGTCTTGCCGACGCCTGCCTCCCCGGTGACGAGGAGGAACCTGCTGTCCTCCGCGGCGCGCGACCAGCTCTCCAGCAGGACGCGACGTTCGACGTCTCGACCCACCAGCTCCAGCGACCCCCAGCCCGCCCCCGCTGCTCGAGCCGTGTCGTCGTCGCGCACGGCGGCACCTGATGCCTCGTTCAGGAGATCGTCGAGCTGCCGCCGCGTCTCCGGGGAAGGTGCGAGCCCCAGCTCTTGCTCGAGGAGGGAGGCGCAGCGGTGGTAGGTCCGCATGGCTCCGGCCCGGTCCCCGACTGCCCGCTGCAGGCGCATCAGCATCCGGTACCCCGGTTCGTCCAACGGTTCCAGCGCGACCCTGCGCCGCTGCATCGCCGTCGCCGTCTCCAGATCGCCCAGTCCCTCGAGGTGCGCGACGGCACGATCACACAGATCGACGCACGCCGCCTGTAGCTCATCGCGCGCCTGCAACGCCCAGTCGTCGTAGCACCCGGGCAGAAACTCACCGCGGTAGCAGTCCAACGCATGCTGAGCCTGCGCCACCGAATCCGGGTCGCCGTCGGCCAACCCCTGCAGCGCGCGGCTCCGAGCGGCCAGGAACACCAGGACGTCCACCGGCGCTTCGGCGACGTCGTGCCAGGCCAGCGCCGAGCCCGTCACCACCAGGGAGCCGGACCCGTCCACCACGGCCCGCAGGTGGTGCAGCTCCTTGCGCAGGTTGGTGCGCGCCTGGGCGCTGGAGGACCCGGGCCAGAGCAGGTCGGCGAGGTACCCACGGGGCTGCGGCGCCTCTGCATGCGTGACGAGGTAGCCGAGCAGGGCCAGGGCGCGGCCCGAGAGCTTGGCGTCGCTCCCCGCGATCTCGACGCCTCCGAGGAGGCTGATCTGGACCATTCCCGTCGTCTGGCACCGCCCTTCGGCAGAGGCTGATCGCCTCACGCTAGCCGTCCCGCGGGGGCAGGTGCCGCCTCCGCGCCTCGGGGTGACGCTCCTGGACTAGCGCAGTCCGAGCTCGGCGTACCCGGGCTTGATGACGTCGTTGATCAGTGCGAGCCGTTGGTCGAAGTGCGCGAACGCCGACTTCATCGCGTTCACGGTGAACCACTGCAGGTCCGCCAGCCCGTAGCCGAACGCCGCGCTCAACGCGGTCATCTCGCGAGTCATCGAGGTACCGCTCATCAGTCGGTTGTCGGTGTTCACCGTGACCCGGAAGCGCAGCTCGGTGAGCAGACCGATCGGGTGCTCCGCGATCGACGTCGCTGCGCCGGTCTGGATGTTCGAGTGCGGACACATCTCCAGCGGGATCCGCTTGTCGCGCACGTACTGGGCCAGCCGACCCAGGATCGGAGCCCCGTCGTCGTCGATGGTGATGTCGTCGATGATCCGTACCCCGTGCCCGAGCCGATCGGCGCCGCACCACTGCAGCGCCTGCCAGATCGACGGCAGCCCGAAGGCCTCACCGGCGTGGATGGTGAAGTGGGCGTTCTCGCGCTGGAGGTACTCGAACGCATCGAGGTGGCGGGTGGGCGGGTATCCCGCCTCGGCTCCGGCGATGTCGAAGCCCACCACCCCGTCGTCGCGGTGCTGCACCGCGAGCTCGGCGATCTCGCGCGAACGGGCCTGGTGCCGCATGGCGGTCAGCAGCTGCTTGACCACGATGCCGGTGGCGGCCATCCCGTCGTCGAACCCCTCCTGGACCGCCCGGACGACCTCTTCGAGCGTGAGGCCGCCGGCGAGGTGCTGCTCCGGCGCGTAGCGGACCTCGGCGTACACCACGCCGTCAGCGGCCAGGTCCTCGACGCACTCCCGTGCGATCCGGGTGATGTGGTCGGCGCGCTGCATCACCGCGACGGTGTGGTCGAAGGTCTCGAGGTAGCGCACCAGCGAGCCGCTGTCGGCGGACTCGGTGAACCACCGTCCGAGCGAGTCGGGGTCGTCCGCGGGCAACGTGTGGCCGGCCTCGCGGGCGAGCTCGACGATCGTGGCGGGCCGCAGGCCACCGTCGAGGTGGTCGTGCAGCAGCACCTTGGGCACGGCCCTGACCAGGTCCTCGGAGAGCGGGGTAGGTTCTGCCTCGTTGTTCAGCACAGGTTCATCCAACACCCTGACCGGGTCCGCGAAACGCCGAGGCCCACGAGGAGCGTCGTACATGCGCGTGTTCAGCACCTTCGAGGAGATCGAGTCCGCTGCCGGTGAAGAGATCGGCACCACCGACTGGGTCGAGATCACCCAGGAGCGGGTGGACCGGTTCGCGGAGGCAACCGGCGACCACCAGTGGATCCACGTCGACGTCGAGAAGGCCAAGGACGGGCCCTTCGGCGGCACCATCGCCCACGGGTACCTGACGCTGTCGCTGGTGCCCTGGCTTGGTTCCCAGGTGTTCGCGCTGGAGACGCCCGGTGCCAAGCTGAACTACGGCGTCAACAAGGTACGTTTCCCCAGCCCGGTCCTGGTCGGCTCGCGGGTGCGCGCCACCGTCTCGGTGGGCGAGGTCACCGACATCCCTGCGGGCAAGCAGCTCACCCTGCGCTACGTCGTCGGCATCGAGGACCAGGACAAGCCCGCCTGCGTCGCCGAGACGGTCGTCCTGCTGCTGCCATAGTCCCTAGCTGACCCGGTCCAGGACCAGCGGGGTGGGCGTGTACGCCGCACCGGACGGCTCGATGTCGTAGCCGCCCTCGAGCGACTCGAGGGCACGGGTGAAGCGCTCGGGCTCGTCGGTGTGCAGGGTGAACAGCGGTTGTCCGCCCTTGACTGCGTCGCCGGGCCGGGCGTGCCACTCGACCCCCGCTCCCGCCTGGACAGCGGCTCCCTGCTTGGCACGGCCGGCGCCCAGGCGCCATGCGGCCATGCCCACGGCCATCGCGTCGAGCCGGGTGAGCACACCGGAGGTCGGCACGGTCACGACGTGGGACTCGCGCGCTGTGGGCAGCTCCGCGTAGGGGTCGCCGCCCTGGGCGCTGATCATCCGGCGCCACGCGTCCATCGCGCCGCCCGTGGCCAGCAGCTCGCCGGGGTCGACGTCCTCGCGGCCGGCGCCGGCCAGCATCTCGCGCGCCAGCGCCACGGTCAGCTCGACGACGTCCTCGGGTCCGCCCCCGGCGAGTACCTCGACGGACTCACGCACCTCGAGGGCGTTGCCGGCGGTGAGCCCGAGCGGCGTGGACATGTCGGTGAGCAGGGCGACCGTGTGCACCCCCGCGTCCTTGCCCAGCCCCACCATCGTCCGGGCGAGCTCACGGGCCTGCTCGAGGTCCTTCATGAAGGCGCCCGTGCCGACCTTCACGTCGAGCACCAGCGAGCCGGTGCCCTCAGCGATCTTCTTGCTCATGATCGAGGAGGCGATCAGCGGGATCGCCTCGACGGTGCCGGTGACGTCGCGCAGGGCGTAGAGCTTCTTGTCCGCGGGTGCCAGCCCGTCTCCCGCGGCGCAGATGACCGCACCGACGTCCTCGAGCTGCTCGAGCATCTGCTCGTTGCTCAGGGACGCCTGCCATCCGGGGATCGACTCGAGCTTGTCCAGGGTGCCGCCGGTGTGGCCGAGGCCGCGCCCGGAGAGCTGCGGCACGGCCACCCCGCAGGCGGCGACCAGGGGGGCGAGCGGCAGGGTGATCTTGTCGCCGACGCCGCCGGTGGAGTGCTTGTCGGCCGTGGGCCGCGACAGGGAGGAGAAGTCCATCCGCTCGCCGCTCGCGATCATGGCCGCGGTCCAGCGCGCGATCTCGCGGCGGTCCATGCCGTTGAGCAGGATCGCCATCGCCAGGGCCGACATCTGCTCGTCGGCGACCTCTCCACGCGTGTAGGCGTCGACCACCCAGTCGATCTGGCTCTCGGACAGAGCGTGTCCGTCCCGCTTTGCTGCGATCACCTCGACGGCGTCGTGCGTGGCCATCTATGCCTCCCCTGCTCGTGCGGCATCCGCGCCTGCGGCGCTGCCGACCATGACCTTACGGAACCCGCGCAGGACGAACGTCCCCCGGCTCTGCGGCTCACCGCTCAGCGCCAGCATCGGCAGGCGCGCGAACAGTGCGCCGAGGGACTCCACCAGCTCCATCCGGGCCAGTGGGGCGCCCAGGCAGAAGTGCAGCCCTGCCCCGAAGGCCAGGTGCGGGTTGGGGTCGCGGTCCGGGTCGAAGAGATCCGGCTCCACGAACGCGGCCGGGTCGCGGTTGGCGGCGCCGAGCAGCACCGAGACCCGCTGACCCTTCGCGATCGCGACCCCGTCCACCTCCACCGCGGAGGTGGCGGTGCGCTCGAAGAGCTGCAGTGCGGAGTCGTAGCGGAGCATCTCCTCCACGGTCCGTGCCGGGTCCTTCCCCGGCCGCACGCCGCGGGCGAGCATCGCCACCAGCCCGTTGCCGAAGACGTTGACCGAGGCCTCGTGGCCGGCGTTGAGCAGCAGCACCACCGAGGCCACCACCTCGTCCTCGCTGAGTCCGGCTCCGAGCAGATCGGTGGTGAGGTCGTCCGCGGGTCGTCCCCGCCGCAGGGCAAGGTGCTCGCGCACGAGCCCGGCGAACTCGGTCGCCGCCTCCACCGCGTCGTCGACCACGGACTGCGAGGGCGCCGGCTCGTACATCCGCACGATCGCCTGTGACCACGCGCGCAACGCCGGCACGTCGGCGTGCGAGAGGCCGATCAGCTCCGCGATCACCAGGACCGGCAGCGGCTCGGCGTACCCCCCGATGACGTCGAAGCCGGTCGGGTCCGCCTCGTCGAGCAGCGCCGCGGCCAGTGAGCGCACCCGCGGGCGGAGCCGCTCCACGTGCCCGCGGTTGAACGCGCCGGCGACAGCACGTCGCAGGCGGGTGTGCTCCGGTGGCTCGTTCTCCATCATCTGGTTGCGGTGCAGCAGGTTGAACGGCTCGAGGTACGCCGCGGGCTCCCGGTTCCGCCAGATCCGGCCGAAGCGCCGGTTGCGGAGCACGGCACCGGCGGCCGCGTGGGAGTAGGCGAGCCAGGTGCCGCTCTGCTCGTGCCAGGCGATCCCGTGCCGCGTCCGCTCCTCGGCGAAGTACGGGTAGGGCTCGGCCACGACCTCCGGAGAGCTCAGGTCAAGCGAGGTCGTCGGGACCGAAGGCATCCGGCAGCACCTCGTCCATCCGACGCACGCCGGAGACGGTGAGCAGCAGCAGGTCTGGGCCACCGTTCTCGAACAACAGCTGACGGCACCGTCCGCACGGCATGATCACCTGCTCGTTGCCGTTCACGCACACCGCGTGGGTCAGCCGACCGCCGCCGGTGATGTGCAGCTGGGAGACCATGCCGCACTCGGCGCACAGGGCGACGCCGTACGAGGCGTTCTCCACGTTGCAGCCCACCACGACCCGACCGTCGTCGACCCGGGCGGCGGCGCCGACCGCGAACCGCGAGTAGGGGGCGTAGGCGTGTGTCGCAGCCTCGACGGCCCGAGCCGTGAGCGCGGCCCAGTCGAAGCCCACGTCGGGCTCGCTCACCCTGCGGACCCCTTGCGATAGACCTGTCCGTCGGCCGCAGGCATTCGTAGTCGCTGCGAGGCGAAGGCGAGCACCAGCAACGTCGTGAGGTACGGCGACATGGTGGTGAACTCACGCGGCACGACGTCGGTCACCAGGTACCACGCGAGGAACGCGGCGCCGAAGACCACGGAGCCGATCGCCCCACGACGCGACCCCTTGCGCAGCTGCAGCACAGCGACCACCACGAGGATCACCGCGACCACGAGCAGCAGCGCGTGCACCGAGATCGTGCCCTGCCGGAACGGCAGCGCCTGGGTGTAGCCGAACAGCCCCGAGCCCATCAGCAGACCGGTCGGGCGCCAGTTGCCGAAGATCATCGCGGCGAGACCGAGGTAACCGCGTCCGCCTGTCTGACCGTTCTGGAAGCCCGACGAGGACACCAGCGCCAGGTAGCCGCCGCCGAGCCCGGCCAGGCCACCGGAGATCAGCACGGCGATGAACTTGTAGCGGTAGACGTGCACGCCGAGGGACTCCGCGGCGGCGGGCGCCTCGCCGCAGGACCGCAGCCGCAGGCCGAACCTCGTGTGCCACAGCACGTAGATGCTGCCGAAGATCAGCACCAGAGCCGAGGATGGTGAGCACCGACAGGTTCTTGGTGAGCATCTCCCCCACGGCGGCGAGATCGCTGATCAGGAACCAGCCCTTGTCCTCGATGGCGGCCATCGGTTCGCTGATGAAGGTCAGGTTGATCTTCGGTGGCGAGGCCAGGGACGGCGACTGCGTCGGGCCGCCGCCGGGCAGCCCGGCGAAGAACGCCTCGGCCAGGAAGCCGGTCACGCCGGCCGCGGTGATGTTGATCGCCACGCCGGAGACGATGTGGTCGACCCCGAAGACGACCGTCGCGAGCCCGTGCAGGGCACCACCGATGACGCCGAAGGCGATCGCGCCGAGGACCCCGGCAGTGACGCCGTAGTGGTAGGTGAAGTATCCCGCGCCGATCGTGCCGAGGATCATCATGCCCTCGAGACCGATGTTCACGATCCCGGCCCGCTCCGACCACAGGCCGCCGAGACCGGCCAGGGCGATGGGCATCGCAGCGGTGAGCGTGACGCGTCAGCGTGCCGGACGAGGTGAGCTGCTCGGCGCCGCTGATGATCCGTACGAGCGAGAGCAGGGCCAGGCCGGCCAGCACGTAGAGGTAGATGCGGAAGCGCAAGGCCCTCCGGGAGACCGATGCCTCGGCCGGAGCGGGAGACGGTGCTTGGGTCGCGACGCTCATGCCGCCGGCTCCTTCGGCTTGTCGGGGGACGGTCCCGTGTCCTCGAGCTGCACGGCCACGGCGGTCTGCTCGATCCGGACCCGGTAGCGCCGCACGATCTCGTAGGCGATCACCACGGCGAACAGGATCACGCCCTGGGTGACCGCGACGATGTCCGGTGAGACGCCGGCCAGGATGTTCAGCAGGTTCCCCTGCTCGGTGAGGAAGGCGAAGATCAGGGCACCGAAGGCGATCCCGATCGGGTTGTTGCGCCCCAGCAGGGCCACGGCGATGCCCGCGAACCCGATGCCGGTCTGGAACGACGAGCCGTAGTTGTGGGAGTTGCCGAACAGGGTCGGCATCCCGATCAGCCCGGCCACCGCGCCCGAGAGCAGCATGGAGATCACGATCATCTTCTTGACGTTCACCCCGCTGGCCACCGCGGCGGACTCCGAGGACCCGGACGCGCGCAGGTCGAAGCCGAAGCGGGTGCGGTTCAGCAGCACCCAGAACAGCGTCCCGACCACGACCGCGACCAGTGAGAGCCCGAACATCTTGGTGGGGCTGTCGGCGAACAGCGTGATGCCACCCACCCAGCTCTCCTCCGGGATCACCTTGGTCCTGCGCGAGTTGCCGGTGCTCTCGCCGACCCGGGTCAGCATGTAGCCGACGAGGGATCCGGCGATCGAGTTCAGCATGATCGTGGAGATGACCTCGCTGACGCCGCGGGTCGTGCGCAGCAGACCCGCGATGCCGGCCCAGGCTGCTCCGGCGAGCATGGCCACGAGGATCGCCGCCACCGTGTTGAGCTTCCCGGGCAGGAAGTTCGCCCCGGCGAACGCGGCGGCGGCGAAGGTGGCCACGCGGTACTGACCCTCCACCCCGATGTTGAACAGGTTCATCCGGAAGCCGATGGCTGCCGCGACGCCGGAGATGTAGAGGATCGAGGTGGCGTTGATGATGTTGACCACGTTGCGGCCGGCGGGCCAGCTCAGCAGCACTCCCCAGAAGCCGGCGACGTCGTCACCGGAGGCCAGGAGCACGAGGCTGGAGACGATCGCGGCCACGACCAGGGCCAGGGCGGGGGCAGCTGCCCCGAGCGCGGCGCGCTTGAGCAGGTTCATGTCGTCTCTCCTGCACCCGTCATCGCGGAGCCGAGCTCCTGGGGCGTCACGGTATGCGGGTCGAAGTCCCCGACGAGCCGGCCTCGCAGCAGCACGCGGATGCTGTCGGAGAGCCCGATCAGCTCGTCGAGGTCGGCCGAGATCAGCAGCACGGCGAGGCCGCGGCGACGGGCGTCCTTGATGTGGTCCCAGATCTGGGCCTGGGCGCCGACGTCCACACCCCGGGTGGGGTGCGAGGCCACCAGGAGGACCGGGTCGCCACTCATCTCTCGGCCCGACGATGAACTTCTGCTGGTTGCCGCCGGACAGCGCCCTGGCGGTGGTGTCGATGCCGGGGGTGCGTACGTCGTACTGCTCCACGATGCGCTCGGAGTCTCCGCGGGCTCCCTTCACGTCCAGCCACGGACCCTTGACCGACGGCGGGCGGGTCTGGTGGCCCAGGATGCGGTTCTCCCACAACGGTGCGTCGAGCAGCAGGCCGTGGCGCTGGCGGTCCTCGGGGATGTAGCCGATGCCCGCCTCGCGACGCTCGCGGGTGGACCAGCCGGTGATGTCCTCCTCGCCCAGGATCACGGTGCCGCGGTGCGGGTGCCGGAGCCCGACGATCGACTCGACGAGCTCGGCCTGCCCGTTTCCCTCGACTCCGGCGATGCCCAGCACCTCTCCGGCGTGGATGTCCAGGGAGATGTCGGTCAGCTCGGCGCGACCTGACGAGTCGAGCAGCTCGATGTCGCGGACCGACAGCAGCACCCGGTCGGTGACGGTGGACTCCTCGGTGCTGGGGGACGGCAGCTCGCTGCCCACCATGAGCTCGGCGAGCTGGTGGGCGCTCACGTCACCGGGCTTGACGGAGGCGACGGTGGTGCCGCGCCGGATCACCGTGATGTCGTCGGCGACGTCGAGCACCTCGTCGAGCTTGTGCGAGATGAAGATGAGGGTGTGGTCCTGGTCCCGGAGCTGACGCAGGTTCGTGAACAGCGCGTCCACCTCCTGCGGCACCAGCACTGCGGTGGGCTCGTCGAGGATGATGATCTTCGCGCCGCGGTAGAGCACCTTGAGGATCTCCACGCGCTGCCGCTCGCCGACACCCAGGGTCTCGACCAGCTCGTCGGGGTCGAGCCCGAAGCCGTACTGGTCGGAGAGCTTGGTGATCTCGGACCTGGCGGAGTCACCGATGCCGTGGAGCTTCTCGGCGCCGAGGGTGACGTTCTCCAGCACGGTGAGGTTGTCGGCCAGCATGAAGTGCTGGAAGACCATCCCGATGCCCTCGGCGATCGCATCAGCCGGGTTGGAGAAGCTCACGGACTTGCCGTTGACATTGATGGTGCCGTCATCCGGCTTCTGCACGCCGTACAGGATCTTCATCAGGGTGGACTTGCCGGCACCGTTCTCCCCCACCAGCGCATGGATCGTGCCGGTCCGGATGGTGATGTCGACGTCGTGGTTCGCGATGACGCCGGGGAACCTCTTCCCGATGCCCCGTAGTTCGATGGCCTGACCCGAGTTGGCGGCTGCCGGCTGACCGGCGGGTGGATCAACGACCGTCGTCACGGTGCCTCCTGACTTGCATTCTGCGCTGACGTTCTGCCGGGTGCACGACCAGATGCCCGGGCGACACGCTAGCGCGTCGCCCGGGCACCAGTCTGCACTGCTGTGGTGCGGAGGTCCGGCGCCCGTCAGGGACGGGGCCGGACCTGACTCACTTGACCTTGGCCGGGTCGGTCGGAACGACGACCTCGCCGCTCTTGATCTTCTCGGCGGCCTCGTCGAGCTGGTCGCTGATGTCGTCGACGTACCCACCGGACGTCGCGTAGCCGACACCCTCGGCCTTGAGGTCGTAGGCGATGAAGCCCGCGGTCACGTCCTCGTCGGCGTTGGCCTTGACGTAGTCGAAGACAGCCGAGTCGATGCGCTTGAGCATCGAGGTGAGGATGAACGGCTGCTGCGCCTCGTCGACGGTGAGGTACTGGTCGGAGTCGACGCCGATGGCCCAGTTGCCCTCGCCGGCTGCCTCGACCGCGTCGAAGACACCCAGGCCGGACTTGCCGGCGGCGTGGTAGACGATGTCTGCACCGCCCTGGTACATCGCGGTGGCGGCGTCCTTGCCACCGGTCGGGTTCTCGAAGCCGGTAGCACCGTCGGTCGGGTCCTCGGTGAGGTACTGGACGTCGATCTTGATCGAGGGGTCGACCGACTTCACGCCGGCCGTGTAGCCCGCCTCGAACTTCTTGATCAGGTCACCGCGGGTGCCACCGACGAAGCCGACGTGCTTGGCCTCGGTCTTCAGGGCAGCTGCCACGCCGACGAGGTAGGAACCCTGCTCCTCGGCGAACACGAGGTCGCTGAGGTTCTCCAGCGGGCTCTTGGGGATCGTGGTGCTGTACCCGTCGATCACCGCGAAGTTGGTGTCGGGGTACTCCGCGGCCACGGTTGCTGCCGCGGGCGAGTAGATGAACCCGATGGCGACGACGGGGTTGAAACCGCCTTCGGCCAGGGTCCGGAGGCGCTCGGCGCGGATGGTGTCGTTCTCGGAGGTGGCGGCCTTGGCCTCGGTGCAGGTCGCACCGACCTCGTCGATCGCCTGCTCCATGCCGCGGTAGGCCGAGTCGTTGAAGGACTGGTCCCCGCGACCGCCGACGTCATAGGCGAGACCGACCTTGGGCCCATCGCCCTTGGCTGCCTTGCACGCGTCTGCGGGGGTCTTGCTCCCGCTGCTGCTGCTGCCACCGTTGTCGCTGCCACAACCGGCGAGCGCGAGTGCGCCGACGAGTGCTACTGCTGCGATCTTGCTGAACTTCTGCAAGATGCCTCCTTGTCTTGGTGCGCCGCTCCCCGGCACGTGATGTTGCGCACCATATGCGAGCGCGGAGGCCGCCCGGTCCCGCTGCGCCCGGATCGCGCCAAGTGTTATGCGTCGGTGACCATCGCGCCGAGCGCAGCAGCGGCGAGAACGGTGGCTCCTACCGAAATAGACCTTTCGTCCACCCTCAGGTCACCTTGGTGCAGGTCGTACGTCGTCCCGCCGGGTGTGCGGGTGCCCAGGCGCGCCATCGCACCGGGCACGCTGTCGAGATACCAGGCGAAGTCCTCACCGCCGAGGCTCTGCGAGGTCGCGACCAGTCCGTCCTCGCCGAGCACCTGCTGCACGGCCCTGCCCAGCAGCTGGGTCGAGCGGTGCTCGTTGACCACCGGAGGAACCCCACGCACGTAGGTCACCTTGGAGAGCACACCGTAGGGCTCCACGATCTGCTCGATGGTGTCCCGCACCAGCTCCTCGGCGTCTGCCCACGCGACGGCGTCGAGCATCCGCACCGTCCCGCCCGCGCGACCCGTGGCGGGGATGACGTTGACAGCGGATCCAGCGCGCACGATGCCCCACACGACGCTCACCCCGGCGCGTGGATCGAGACGGCGGGAGAGCACAGCAGGCAGCTCGGTGACCAGCTTCCCGAGGGCGAAGGTCAGGTCCTCGGTCAGGTGCGGGCGCGAGGTGTGGCCTCCCTTGCCGCTCAGCAGCACGTCGAGCGAGTCGGCGGCGCCGGTCAGTGGGCCCTCGCGCAGGCCGACGGTTCCGACGTCGATACCGGGATCGGCGTGCAGGCCGAAGATCCGGGCGACTCCGTCCAGGGCGCCTGCCTCGATGGACATCAGAGCGCCGCCGGGCATGATCTCCTCGGCGGGCTGGAAGATCAGGCGCACCCGCCCGGGCAGCTCGTCGGCGACCGCGGCCAGGCCCAGCCCGGCCCCCAGCAGGGCCGTCGCGTGCACGTCGTGGCCGCACGCGTGGGCAACGCCCTTGACCGTGCTGGCCCACGGGTCGTCGGTGCGGTCCTCGACCGGGAGGGCGTCCAGGTCGGCCCGCAGCGCGATCGTGGGACCGCCGCCCGAGCCGATGTCGACCACGAGGCCGTTGCGCGGCAGCGGCCGGGGCAGGAGCCCGGCCTCGTCGAGCCGCTTGGCGAGCACGGCGCTCGTGCGCTCCTCGGCCCACGACAGCTCGGGGTGGGCGTGCAGGTCCCGGCGGAGCTCGATGAGCTCTGGGGCGAGCAGCGCGAGCTCGGCCTGGACCTTGGGCAACAGGGAGGGCGACACAACGCCCAAGGCTACCGGTCGGTCGCCGGCCGGCGTGGGCCGAGCCGTGCGCAGGGTGTCAGCCGCCGTCGGCGCGGTCGCTGTCGTAGGCCGCCAGCAGGCGGTCGGCTGCGACCGGTGCGGTCACCTGTCCGCCGAGCAGCTCGCTGCGGACGTCGTCGCGGATGGCCCTGACTCCCGGGGAGCGCCGCAACCGGTCGGCCAGCTCGTCGCGCACCAGTGCCCACGTGAACTCCAGCTGCTGCTCGGCGCGCTTCTGGGCAACGCCCAGGTCCCCGAGTGACTCGCGGTGACCGAGCACCCGCGTCCAGACCTCCCCGACCCCCGAGCCGTGCAGTCCGGAGCAGGTGAGGACGGGCGGCACCCAGCCCTCGCCCGAGGAGTGCACCAGCCGCAGGGCGCCGGCCAGCTCCTTGGCGGCCGACTTCGCCTCGGTCTCGCGGTCGCCGTCGGCCTTGTTCACCGCGATCACGTCGGCGATCTCCAGGATGCCCTTCTTGATCCCCTGCAGCTGGTCGCCCGTCCTGGCCAGGGTGAGGAACAAGAACGTGTCGACCATGCCCGCGACCGTCACCTCGGACTGCCCCACCCCGACCGTCTCGACCAGCACGACGTCGTAGCCGGCGGCCTCCAGGACGACCATGGCCTGCGTGGTCGCACGCGCCACGCCGCCGAGGGTCCCGGCCGTCGGGGAGGGACGGATGTAGGCGGCGGGGTTGGCCGAGAGCTCAGCCATCCGGGTCTTGTCCCCGAGCACCGAGCCCCCCGTCCGCACCGAGGAGGGGTCGACGGCCAGCACGCCGACACGGTGTCCTTGCTCGGTGAGGTGCGTGCCCAGCGTCTCGATGAAGGTGGACTTCCCGACCCCGGGCACTCCGGAGATGCCGACGCGGACGCTGCGGGCGATGCGTTCGGCGAGATCGGCGGACGCGGTCAGCTCGGTGAGCAGCTCGCGCGCGGCAGCGCGGTGGTCGGCGCGGCCGGACTCGACCAGGGTGATCGCGCGCGACACCGAGGCCCGCTTGCCCGCGCGGACACCTTGCACCAGGGCGGCGACGTCGACCGCGCCGGTCGAGCCTGCCGGGTCCGAGCTCAACCGACCGGGTGCCCGAGCTGGGTGGCGAGCTTCTCGAGCAGGTCGAGCGCCGCCTCGGCGATCACCGTTCCCGGTGGGAAGACGGCCGCAGCTCCCATCTCCAGCAGCGTGGGTACGTCGTCGGGCGGTATCACCCCGCCGACCACGATCATCACGTCCTCGCCCCCGAGCTCCGCGAGCGCCGTCTTCAGGGCCGGGACCAGGGTGAGGTGACCGGCCGCGAGCGAGTTCACCCCGACGATGTGCACGTCGGCGTCGACCGCCTGCTGGGCGACCTCCTCGGGAGTCGAGAACAAGGGGCCCACGTCGACGTCGAAACCCAGGTCGGCGAAGGCGGTGACGATGACCTTCTGACCGCGGTCGTGACCGTCCTGGCCCATCTTGGCGACCAGGATGCGCGGGCGGCGTCCCTCGTCCTCGGCGAACTTCTCGGTCGCGACGAGCACCTTCTCCATCGCTGCGTTGGAGCCGGACTCGCGCTTGTACACACCGGAGATCGTACGGATCACCGCGCGGTGACGACCGTAGACCTTCTCGAGCGCCTCGGAGATCTCACCGACCGTCGCCTTGGCGTGAGCGGCGTCGACGGCGAGAGCGAGCAGGTTCCCGTCAAGCGAACCGTGCACGTGGCCGTCCTCCGCCGAGCGCGTGAGCGCGGCCAAGGTGCGCTCGACCTCGTCGGCGTCACGCTCCTCGCGCAGCCGCTCCAGCTTGGCGAGCTGCTGCTTGTAGACGCTGGCGTTGTCCACACGGTGCACCTCGAGCGGGTCCTCGTCGGCGAGGCGGTAGGTGTTCACCCCGACGAGCTTCTGCGCCCCGGAGTCCAGCCGAGCCTGGGTGCGGGCCGCGGCCTCCTCGATGCGCATCTTCGGCAGGCCCTCCTCGATGGCCTTGGCCATCCCGCCGGCCTGCTCGGCCTCCTGGATGTGCGCCCAGGCGCGCTCGGCGAGGTCATGGGTCAGCCGCTCCACGTAGAACGAGCCCGCCCAGGGGTCGATGATGCCAGTGGTTCCGGACTCCTGCTGCAGCAGCAGCTGGGTGTTGCGCGCGATCCGCGCCGAGAAGTCGGTCGGCAGGGCGATCGCCTCGTCCAGCGCGTTCGTGTGCAACGACTGGGTGTGTCCCTGGGTCGCTGCCATCGCCTCGATGCAGGTGCGCTGCACGTTGTTGAACACGTCCTGCGCGGTGAGCGACCAGCCCGAGGTCTGGCTGTGCGTGCGCAGCGAGAGCGACTTGGGGTTCTGCGGCTCGAACTGGCTGACCAGCCGGGCCCACAGCGCCCGGGCCGCACGAAGCTTGGCCACCTCCATGAAGAAGTTCATCCCGATGGCCCAGAAGAAGCTCAGCCGCGGGGCGAACTCGTCGATGGTCAGCCCGGCATCGAGTCCAGCGCGGATGTACTCGACGCCGTCCGCGAGGGTGTAGGCCAGCTCCAGGTCAGCCGTGGCCCCTGCTTCCTGGATGTGGTAGCCGGAGATCGAGATCGAGTTGAACCGCGGCATCTTCTGCGAGGTGTAGCCGAAGATGTCGCTGATGATCCGCATGCTCGGCTGCGGTGGGTAGATGTAGGTGTTGCGGACCATGAACTCCTTGAGGATGTCGTTCTGGATGGTCCCCGTGAGCTGCTCCGGCTTGACCCCCTGCTCCTCGGCAGCGGCGATGTAGAGCGCCATCACCGGGAGCACTGCCCCGTTCATGGTCATGCTGACGCTCATCTCCTCGAGCGGGATGCCGTCGAACAGGGTGCGCGCGTCGTAGATCGAGTCGATCGCCACCCCGGCCATCCCGACGTCGCCCTTCACCCGCGGGTGGTCCGAGTCGTAGCCCCGGTGGGTCGCGAGGTCGAACGCCACGCTCAACCCCTTCTGCCCGGCCGCCAGGTTGCGGCGGTAGAACGCGTTGGACTCCTCGGCGGTGGAGAAGCCGGCGTACTGCCGGACCGTCCACGGCTGGGTCGTGTACATCGTGGGGTAGGGCCCCCGCAGGAACGGGGCGAGGCCGGGGTAGGTGTCGAGCGCGTCGAGGCCCTCGAGGTGCTCGGGGCCGTACACCGGCAGGATGCCGATGCCCTCGGGCGACTCCCAGGTCTCCCCGGTGACCGGCTCGGATGCCACGACCTCGCCGGCGAGCGGAAGGCCCGCGAAGCTCTCCGGAACGCTCATGACACAGCCCCTTCGTCCAACGCGGATCTGGTACGTCCCAGGAAGTCGAGCGCGTCGACTCCGAGCGCACAGGTGTCGTCGGCCTCGATGCCCTCGACCGGCCTGCCGGCCAGGATCACCCGCTGCGCCCCGGCCTCCCTCAGCGCGGCGACCAGCTCGGCCCCCCACTCCGCATAGGCCTGGTCCGTGCCGACGAGGCAGACCACGCGCTGGCCGCCGTCCGGCCCGGTGTAGTCGGCCAGCACGCTCTCGACGTCGTCGTGGCGACCGGCGTTCACGACGCCGATGCCCCCGGACGCGAACAGGTTCGAAGCGAACGTCGCCCGCGCGGTGTGGGCAGCCACCGTGCCCATCGTCGCCAGGAAGACGCGCTCGGTCGCCGTGTCGTCCCGTAGCGACTCGTAGGGCTGCGCGTAGGCGCGGACCGGGATCGCCCCCTCCGGGTACGGCTCTCGCTGCGGCAGCTTCTCCTCCAGGTTGGGGAACTCGCTGACCCCGGTGATCGGCCGGCTCCGGTCAGCGATCTGGCGATCACGCTCGGCCGCAACGTCGTCGATCGCGGAGCGCAGCGAACCGTCCTGGAGGGCTTGCAGGACTCCGCCCGCCTCCTCGATGCGGCCGAGCTCGGCCCAGCCGGCCACGGCCAGGTCGTCGGTCAGCTTCTCGACCGCGAACGCGCCACCTGCGGGGTCCGCGACCTTGGCGACGTGGGACTCCTCGACCAGCAGCGTCGAGGTGTTGCGGGCGATCCGCCGGGCGAAGGCGTCGGGCAGCCCCAGGCGTGCGTCGAACGGCAGCACTGTCACCGCGTCGGCGCCACCCACACCCGCCGAGAAGGCGGCGACACACGTGCGGAGCATGTTCACCCAGGGGTCGTACTTGGTCATCATCGGACGAGACGTCACGGCGTGCAGGGAGAGGTTCCGCCGGTCGGCGGAGACGCCGCTGAGCTCGAGCATCCGCGCCCACAGCCGGCGTACGGCGCGCAGCTTGGCGATGGTGGCGAACTGCTCGTCGCTCGCGGCGAGCCGGAACTCGAACAGCCCGGCCGCGTCATCGGGTGCGGTCCCGGCTGCCACGAGATCGCGGAGGTAGCGGGCCGCCACCGCGAGGACGTAGCCGAGCTCCTGGACGTCGGAGGCCCCGAGGTCGTGCACCGCGGTGCCGTCGACGACGACGGCGCGGCAGCCCAGCTCAGCCGCCAGCTCCGCGGCCTGGCCGACCTGGGTGGCCACCGGCGTGTCAGCGTCGGTGCCGGGGTGGGCGAGCACGCCTCGCACGCGGGCGCCGATCGGGTCGACGCCGAGGTTCGTGCCCGGAGCGGGAGTGGTGCCCCGGCAGATCTCCGCGAAGGCGTGCGCGGCGGCCAGCGGGTCGGAGGCCGCGTCGAGCACCACCGGGGCGACATCGAGCAGGACGCCGTGGAGCACGGTCGCGAGGTCTTCGACAGCGACGCCGGTCTCCCCCACCTGGAGCCACAGCGACGTGGCGCCGTTCTCGAGGTCGGTCACCGCGGCCGTGTTGGCGTTCCTCGCATCCGGTTCCAGGAGCAGCGTCCTGACGTCCCAACCGTCGCCGCGCGCGGGAGGACGCACGGGTTCGGGCAGGTCGGCGACCAGTGCGGGCGAACCCATGGGGCTGATCTGGATGCCGTCGAGGGTGGTGCGGGCAAGCTCCGACCACACGGCGTCGTCCGGGTCCGCATCGGAGAGCCGCCTGGCCTTGCGCAGGACCGCCGCGGCCGCCCGCTCCCACTCGGTGACGTCGTGCTCTCGGCCGTCGGCCAGGGAGAGATGGCCACCTGCACCCTGCGACCGGTCGGAAGAGACGCTCATGCGCGAAGGATAAGGACACGGCGACCAGCACGACCAGCCGGTGTGAGTTAGCCCCTAGTCTGCCCGCCATGAAGGTGAGCGACCCGGACGGACGGACCTGGCGGGTGAGCCGGCGCTGGTTGCCGCTTCGATCCCGCTCCCGACGCCGACGGTCAGACCCGGACAGGCGTGACGGTTCCGGCGGCGGCTCGGGCGGCGATTCCGGCGGCTGGGACATCGGGGCCCCCGAGGCCGACGACCTGGTCGGCCTCGCGCTCGGCGTCGGGCTCCTGGTCGTCCTGGCCGTCGTGGCCCCCCTCCTGCTCCCGCTCCTCGAGCTCGTCGTGCTGGTGCTGTTGCTGCCCTTCGCGGTGCTGGGCCGGGTCCTCCTGGGTCGGCGCTGGACGATCGAGGTGCGCCGCGGGTGGCGACCCGTGCACTACGAGCTCACCGGCACGTGGAGCGAGGCCGGCGCCCGGATCACTGAGCTCGCGGTAGCGCTCGAACGCGGTCACGGGCCGCGCGGAGAGCCGCACCGATGATCCTCGGGGAGGGCATCTGCCTGCGGGCCGCGCGCCCGACGGACCGGGAACGCTGGCTCGAGCTGCTGCATGACCCCGAGCAGCTGCGCTTCGGGTCTCCCCCGTTCGTGGTGCTGCCGACGACGATCGAGGACCTCGACGAGAAGGTCGTCGAGAGCCGCGAGTCACTGATGAACGCCGAACCGGGTCGACTGTGCATCGCTGCCGACGTCGACCCGGATCGGTGCCTGGGGTTCCTGGACTGGCGACGCACGGGTCCGCCCGAGATGCAGATCTGCGACATCGGCTACTCGGTGCATCCCGACGCCCGCAACCGCGGTGTGGGCCGTCGGGCCATCCGCACGCTGGTGCGCTGGCTCACGGCCGAACCCGCCGGTCCTCATCAGGTGCGCGTCCAGCTCGAGCACAGCGTCGAGAACCCCGCATCGTGCCGGGTGGCGCTCGGCGCCGGCCTGGAACGTGAGGGCGTGCGCCGTGGGTTCCTGCCCCTGCGGGATCCTGCCGCGCCGGGCGGGGTACGCCGCCATGACGTCTGCCTGCACGGTCTGTTCACCTCCGCCTAACACCCAGGACACCCGGGGCTCACACTTGCCGCGAAGACTCGACGCATGCGCATCGCACTGGTCACCGAGCAATTCGCGCCCAGCACCGAGCCGGCAGCGCGCGTCACGCGTGAGGTCCTGACTCGGCTGACTCGCGACGGACACGACGTGGTCGTGTTCTCCAACGGTCGTGGGCTGGCCACCTTCGGCGGAGCCAGACTGTTCTGGGCCAGCCGGATGACCCCGGTCTCGGCCATCCGGCAAGCACTGGCCCTCTCGCGACCAGACGTGTGTCATCTCATCGACCCGCATCGCCTGGGCATCAAGGTCGCCGAGGCGACAGACCGGCTGGACATCCCGACCCTGGTGCTGGACCCCCGGTCGTGGAGGCCCGGCGTGGACCTCGCCCACCACCACCCCGGCCTGCGCGACCAGGCGTTGCACGACCGCTGGGCAGCCGCAGGCTCCCCCGACGGTCGCAGTGTCGTGGTCGGCTACGTCGGCGACCTCGGCCGCGAGAAGGTTCTGAGCCGGCTCTCCCTCGTGGCTCGGCTGCCCGGGGTGCGGCTCGTCGTGGTCGGGCAGGGGCCGGGGACCGAGACCCTCCGGGCCGCCGGCGTCAAGGTCCTCGAGAAGGCGACCGGCCTCGAACGGGCGCGCTGCATCGCCTCGTTCGACGTGCTGCTCCAACCCCGCAAGAAGCAGGCCTACGCTCCGGCGGTCCACGAGGCACTGGCCAGCGGCGTACCTGTCGTGACCTACCGCAGCGGCTCCGCCGCGGACGCCGTCCGGCACGAGTTCAACGGACTGCTCGTCGACACCGAGCGAGGCGGCAAGACCTTCGCGCGCGAGGTCGCCCGACTCGCGGCCCGCCCCGACCTGCGCCGACAGCTCGCCGACAACGCCCGCGAGTCGGTCGCCGGTCGCAGCTGGGACGACGCCGTCGCAGAGCTCGTGGACGTGCACTACCCCGGGGCGCTTCGTCTTCCCGGGAAGGCGATGGCCTGAGCCGCGGCTGGCCCTTCCGCCGAGCGGCCGCATGCTCTACTGGATCGATGCCGCGTCTGCTCGTCATCCTGCTGCTCCTGGTCCTGAACGGCTGCGGGGCGGCCGAGGAGCCCGATCCCGTGGGCGGTGGGGCGCCCAAGGGTTCGGTCGCCGGGTCCGGGGCCCTCCGATGGGGTGATGGTCCCTATGGCGTCGTCCTGGCTCACGGAGCCGCCTTCGACGCTGCCAGCTGGGAGCCCCAGGCCCAGGCCATTGCCGAACAAGGAGCCACCGTGATCGCGGTGGAGGACATCAGCCCCGAGGGTCTGCTCGAAGCCGTCGAGGAGCTGCAGAGCGAGGGGGTCGCCGACGTCGCTCTGATCGGTGGAAGCGTCGGCGCCGACGCGGTACTCGAGCTGGCTGCCGAGGATCCCGAGCTGGCCGACCAGCTGATCCTGCTCTCCCCCAACGCCGTCGTCGACGGCCTCGGTGAGCGGCCGAAGCTGTTCATCGCCAGCGAGGACGAGAGCGTGGCCGACGTCTCGGTCGAGCTCGCAGAGTCCGCGCCGGGAGAGGACAACGAGAGCAGGCTGTTCCCGGGGCAGGCGCACGCCCAGAACCTCTTCGACTCCGAGCAGGGCGACGCGGTCCTGGAGCTGATCCTCGAGCGTCTCGACGAGTTCGCCTGATCCCGACCACACGGCCGCGAGCGGCCACTCCGTGCAGTCACGGGACAACTCGGACCTGTGGCACTAAGGTCGGACCGCGGCACCCTCGAGGGCGCCAGTTCGGGGGCACACGTGGTGGACACGATCGAAGCCGGTGCGGGCGCCGACGAACCAGTCCCCGGGCGCGGGCCGTTCGCCGAGCTGCGTGCCTCGGTCGCCTCCGTGGTGCACAACCGCAACATCCGGCGGGTGCAGCTCGCCTTCGTGGGCTCCTCGATCGGCGACTGGGCCTACGGCACCGCCGTGGCGGTCTGGGCGTACGGCGAGGGTGGCGCGAAGGCGGTCGGCGTGTGGATGGCGATCCGCTACACCCTGATGGCGATCTCGGCACCGTTCAGCGCCGGGCTGGCCGACAAGATGTCACGCAAGCTGCTGATGATCCTGGCCGACCTGGCTCGTGCACTGATGGTCACCGCGGCCGCGGTCTGCCTGGTCCTCGACACTCCCGCTGCTCCGATCTACGTGCTGGCGACCCTGACGTCGCTGTTGGGGACGCCGTTCATGGTCGCCCAGCGCTCGCTGCTCCCGAGCCTGGCCGACCGTCCCGAGGAGCTCACCGCGGCCAACGGCACCGCGAGCACCATCGAGTCGCTCTCGTTCTTCGCCGGTCCGGCGCTCGCGGCCCTGCTGATCGGTGCCACCAGCATCGAGGTGGTCTTCTTCCTCAACGTCGCCACGTTCGTGTGGTCGATGCTGCTGGTGCTGGGGCTCTCGGTCCCGCACAGCCGCGCCAAGCCGACGCCCTCTTCCGAGGAGAAGGCAGCAGGACCGGGCTTCCTGACCGAGACCTCGGCGGGGTTCCGCACGATCGGCGGGGACAGCGGGCTGTTGGTCGTCACTGCGGCCGTCTGCGTCCAGACGATCATCGCGGGCGCCTCGACGGTGTTCGCTCTGGTGATGGCGGACGAGATCCTGGGCACCGGGCCCGAGGGCCTCGGCTATCTCGACGCCGTTCTCGGCGTCGGGTCGATCTTCGGCGGCATGCTCGCCATCTCCCGCGCGACCAAGGGGAAGCTCGGTTCCGACCTCGCGGCCGGTGTGCTGCTGTGGTCCGCGCCGCTGTTGCTGGTGACGATCTGGCCCTCCCCCATCACCTGTTTCGCCGTGATGGCGATGCTCGGCCTGGGCAACCCCCTGGTCGACGTCAACATGGACACGATCATGCAGCGCCTCGCCCCCGACGAGGTGCTCGGTCGGGTCTTCGGGGCCCTCGAGGCATGCCTGATCGCGACGATGGCACTGGGGGCAGCGGTGATGCCGTTCGTCATCGCCTGGCTCGACCTGCGCTTTGCCCTGCTGGTCGTGGCCGGCCCCGTGGTCCTGATGACACTGGCACTGGTTCCCAGCCTGCGCCGGCTCGAAGCCAGGCTGGCTGCTCCGGCCAACCTCGCGCTGATCGAGGCGATCGACATCTTCGCTCCGCTCGCATCCACGGTGGTCGAGTCCCTCGCCCGCGCCGCCACACAGATCCGCTTCGCTGCCGGAGACGTCCTGGTGCGTGAGGGCGGCGAGTCGGACAAGTTCTTCGTCATCGAGAGCGGACTGGTCGAGGTCACCCAGGGTGAGCGGGTGCTGCGACGCGAAGGGCCCGGCGAGTACTTCGGCGAGATCGGCCTGCTCCGCGACGTGCCGCGGACGGCGACGATCACTGCAGTCGAGGACACCGTGGTTCAGGCCATCGCCCGCACCGCCTTCCTCGATGCGGTCAGCGGCCACGGGGAGGCTCGCCGTACTGCCGAGAACATCGCGACCCGACGACTGGCGATGTGAGGGGCACGATGAGCGCCTGTGCCGGATGTGCCGCCGACCAGCCGGAGGGTGCCCACTTCTGTGCAAACTGCGGCACCGCCATGGTGACGCCGACCTGCGGGTCGTGCGGCAGCTCGCTGCTGCCCGGGGCCAAGTTCTGCAACGAGTGTGGAGCGCCGCAGAACACCCAGACACCGACCCGGATCCCCGTCAGCCCGGAGACTTCGGCCGCGACCAGCCCTGTGGCCTCTCGGCGCGTCACCAGCGTGCTCTTCGGCGACCTGGTCGGGTTCACGACGCTCTCGGAGTCGCGCGACCACGAGGAGACCCGCGAGTTGCTCTCGCGGTACTTCGAGGAGTGCCGCCAGGTCATCGAGCGGTACGGCGGCACGGTGGAGAAGTTCATCGGTGATGCCGTGATGGCCGTCTGGGGCGTACCCACCGCCCACGAGGACGACGCAGAGCGAGCCGTCCGCGCCGGTCTGGAGCTCGTGGTGGCCGTCGCCACACTCGGTCAGGACGTCGGGGTGCCCGAACTCGCCATGCGCGTCGGCATAGTGACCGGCGAGGTCGCCGTGACGATCGGCGCCGAGCACCAGGGCATGGTGGCTGGCGACGCGGTGAACACCGCTTCCCGGGTGCAGTCTGTCGCCAGCCCCGGCCAGGTCTGGGTCGACGAGACCACGAGGTTGCTGACCTCCTCGGCGATCACCTACCTCGACGCCGGATCGCACCGCCTCAAGGGCAAGGCTGACCCGATGCCGTTGTGGTCGGTGCACGCTGTGGTCGCCTCGGTGGGCGGTGCCCAGCGCGCCGATGGCCTGGAGGCGCCGCTGGTCGGCCGCGAGCGCGAGCTGCGCCTGCTCAAGGAGCTGTTCCACAGGGTCGAGGAGTCGCTCCAGCCCGGCATGGTGGTCCTGGTGGGTGAACCGGGGCTGGGGAAGACGCGGCTGGCGTGGGAGTTCGAGAAGTACATCGATGGCCTGAGCACGACCGTGCGCTGGCACAGCGGCCGATGCGTCGCCTACGGCGAGGGCCTCGCCTTCTTCGCCCTCGCCGAGGCGATCCGGCCGAGACTGCGTGCCCTGCTACCGCAAGACGACGATGCACCCGAGGACGGTCTGGCCCAGGACCAGACCCGGCTGCTCGAGCGCGGGCTGGAAACCTATGTCAGCGACGAGCGCGAGCGGGAGTGGATCCGGCCGCGCCTCGGCGTGCTGCTCGGAATCGGCTCGCTGGGCAACTTCCCCCGTGAGGACCTGTTCGCGGCCTGGACCGCCTTTCTCGAGCATGTCGGCGGCGGCCTGCCCGTCGTGCTCGTCATCGATGACGCGCAGCACGCGGATGACGGGCTGCTCCACTTCCTCGAGCACCTGCTCACCGCCGGCACCTTCCCGTGCTTCGTGGTGCTGCTCAGCCGCTCCGGCCTGCTGGAGACACACCCGAGCCTGGCCACCAACCGGCGCGCGACCGTCAGCCACCTGTCGGCGCTCAACGACGCCGACGTGGCCAAGCTGCTCAACGGGCTTGTGGTGGGGCTGCCGGACGAGGTGTGCGGCTCGCTGGTCGCCCGGTCCGAGGGCGTTCCTTTGTTCGCGGTGGAGACGGTGCGCTCGCTGATCGACCGCGATCTCGTCGTCCCGCGCGGTGGCCAGTACGTGCTGGCCGACTCGGGCACGCTGGACCTCGACTCGATCGGCGCACCTGCGTCGCTGCAAGCTCTGATCGCGGCCCGGCTGGACGCCCTCACCCCGGCGCAGCACCAGCTCGTGCAACGCGGGAGCGTGATCGGAAACGCGTTCACGCGCGAGGAGATCGGTGAGCTGTGTGCCGACCTGGGCGATCTCGACGCTCTGCTCGCCGGTCTTGTCCACCAGCAGATCCTCGGCCGCACCACCAGCAGGTTCAGCGCGGAGTTCGGGCAGTACCGATTCGAGCAGTCGGTCGTCCAGCAGGTGGCCTACGCGACGCTGTCACGGCGAGAGCGCCGGGCCCTGCACCTCAGGGTCGCCGGCCAGACCGAAGCGATCTCCGACCCCGCCGGCGACCTGGCCCCGATCATCGCGCAGCACTACCTGAACGCACTTCATGCGCTCCCCGACGAACCGGACGTGGCCGACCTTCGAGCTCGCTCCATTGCACAGCTCGAGCGCGCCGCCCTTCGCGCCCGTTCGCTGGGTGCCCTCTCCGACTGCGCGAGCCACCTGCTCGTCGCCCTCGATCTGACGGACGACACGCCAACTCGGGCACGCTTGGACAGTCTGATCGCATGGGCCCTGGCCGACGGTGGGGAGGATGCCCGGACTCTGCCGCACGCCATCAGAGCGCAGGAGGCGTACGACGCCCTCGGCAATCCCGTGGCTGCCGGGATGGCAGCCGCGGCCCAGGGGTCGGCGCTGTGCTCCGCCGGAGACAACGCAGGGGCGGTCGCCGTGGTCGCTCCACGGTGGGACGCCCTGCTGAGCGTGCCGGGGGCCGAGTCGGCGTTGCTGGAGCTCGGCAAGGTGCTGGCGATGGGCTCCGCCCGAGTTGGCCAGGACCGGTCCGACGTGCTGAACCGGAGGATCCAGATCGCAGAGCGAGTCGGGGACAGGGAGCACCTCGCAGACGCCCTCACCGCCTTGGCGATCTCCTACAGCACGATGAGTGCCTCCGAGACCGCGACCATCCTGATGGAGGCAGCGGCCGACCTTGCCCGCGCCGCCCACCAGCCGGTGACCCTTGCTCGCTGCCTGTCCAACCTGGCCAGCGAGTACAACACCTTCGACCTCGTCAAAGCCGTCGCCGCCGCCAGGGAGGGGGTGGAGGTGGCCGACCAGGCAGGCGTGGCGATGTGGCAGTACTACGCGTCCGGCAACCTGATGCTGGGCCTGTTCGCTGCTGGGTCGTGGGACGACCTCGAGCCGCTGCTCCTCAGGCACCGGGTCGACAACGAGGTGGCGGCAGGCGTCGAGGCCAGCGTGCGACTGATCCGGGGGGAGCCGTTCGAGACCCCGTGGCCGGCCGGGGCCAAGCGCAACACGGACGACCCGTCAACGGGGGCGTGGATCGATCTCACGGAGGCGCACGTACTGCTCATGTCAGGCCGACCGGCCGACGCCCTGAGGCAGGCAGTCCGGGCCAGTCAGAGCATGTTCGAGCTCTCCCAGGTCGCTGATGACTTCGTGTACATGTGGTCCTTCGCCGCGGATCTGGCGCTGGCCACCGACGACCACGTCGCGATCACTGGCCTGCTGGACCTCGTCGACACCGCCGCCACGCAGCTGCGGATCCCGACTGCCGTCAAGGCGCACAGGGACAGGATCGGTGGTCTGATGGCCCGCCGGGACGACGCGGACTCGGCCGAGCGGCTGTTGCGCAGCGCAATCGACGGCTTCACGGCGTGGGGTTCGGCACCGCACCGCGCCCGCGCCGAGGGTGAGCTCGCAGCTCTGCTGCGGTCACGCGGGCACACCGAGGACGCCGAGCCCATGATGGCCCGTGCCGTGGCCACGCTCACTCAGCTCCGCGCCACGGCGTGGCTGGCTCAGATCACCTCGGTCGACGCCTAGCGCCTCGCTGAGCACTCAGACCTCGCTGCGCCCGTCGTCGTCCTTGTTGCGCAGGCCGATCTTGCTGCCGAGCCACACCAACGGGTCGTACTTGCGGTCGACCACGCGCTCCTTCATCGGGATGATCGCGTTGTCGGTGATCTTGATGCCCTCGGGACAGACTTCGGTGCAGCACTTGGTGATGTTGCACATGCCCAACCCGGCCGCGCCCTGGGCGAGCTCGCGCCGGTCGTGCGTGTCCAGCGGGTGCATGTCGAGCTCGGCGTACCGCAGGAAGAAGCGTGGACCGGCGAAGGCCGGCTTGTTCTCCTCGTGGTCGCGCACGACGTGACAGGTGTTCTGGCACAGGAAGCACTCGATGCACTTGCGGAACTCCTGGCCACGCTCCACGTCGACCTGCGCCATCCGGCGCTTGCCGTCCGCGTCGCGCGGGGGCGGCGCGAACGACGGCAGCTCGGCGGCCTTCTCGTAGTTGAACGAGACGTCGGTGACCAGGTCGCGGATCACGGGGAACGAGCGCATCGGCGTGACCGTGATCGTCTCGGACTCGTCGAAGTCCGAGAGCCGGCTCATGCACAGCAGCCGCGGCTTGCCGTTGATCTCCGCGCTGCAGGAGCCGCACTTGCCGGCCTTGCAGTTCCACCGCACCGCGAGGTCGCCTGCTTGGGTTGCTTGCACCCGGTGGATCGCGTCCAGTACGACCTCGCCCTCGGAGACGTCGACGTCGTAGTCGGTCAGCTCGCCCTCGTAGCGGTTGCCCCGCCAGATCCGCATCTTCAGCCGATACCCCATGTCTACTTCCCCGCTTCCTCGGTCGCGTCCGCTGCGGGCCTGAAGAACTGCTTGAGCTCGGGCGGCATCGCCGGGATCTCCTGGTGGACGAGGTCGACTCCGTCGCCGCGGCGGTTGAGCGAGAGCACGAGGTTCCTGGTCCCCCATTCCTCCGACGTTGCGGGGAAGTCGTCGCGGGTGTGGCCCCCGCGTGACTCCTGCCGCTCCAGGGCCGCCTTGGCGATGCACTCGGAGACGATCAGCATGTTGCGCAGGTCCATGGCCAGGTGCCAGCCGGGGTTGTACTGGCGATGCCCCTCGACGGCGAGCGCCGCCGCCCGCACCTTGAGCTCCTCTATCTTCGCCAGCGACTGTGCGAGCTCCTCCTCCGTGCGGATGATCCCGACGAGGTCCTGCATGGTGGCCTGCAGGTCGTGCTGGATCGTGTACGGGTTCTCGCTGCCCGTGCTGTGCTCGAAGGGTGCCAGTGCCAGGTCTTCTGCCTGCAGCACGTCATCGACGTGCACCGTTGGCCGCTGGCCCCCGGTCTTGTCGGCGTACGCCGCCGCGGCCTCGCCGGCTCGCCGGCCGAAGACGAGCAGGTCGGAGAGCGAGTTGCCGCCCAACCGGTTGGAGCCGTGCATCCCGCCGGAGCACTCCCCCACAGCGTAGAGGCCGGTGATCCCGCTCAGCTCGGTGTCGGCGTCGACCTCGATGCCGCCCATCACGTAGTGGCAGGTGGGGCCGATCTCCATCGGCTCGGCGGTGATGTCGACGTCGGCCAGCTCCTTGAACTGGTGGTACATCGAGGGCAGCCGGCGACGGATGAACTCGGGGTCGCGGCGCGAGGCGATGTCGAGGTAGATGCCGCCGTGCGGTGTCCCACGGCCCGCCTTGATCTCGGAGTTGATGGCGCGAGCCACCTCGTCGCGAGGCAGCAGCTCGGGTGGTCGGCGGTTGTTCGCCTTGTCCTCGTACCAGCGGTCCGCCTCCTCCTCGCTGTCGGCGGTCTCGGACCGGAAGAACTCGGGGATGTAGTCGAACATGAAGCGCTTGCCCTCGGAGTTCTTCAGGATTCCGCCGTCGCCGCGCACCGACTCGGTGACCAGGAGGCCCTTCACCGATGGCGGCCACACCATGCCGGTCGGGTGGAACTGCACGAACTCCATGTTGATCAGCTTCGCTCCGGCCCGCAGGGCGAGAGCGTGCCCGTCACCGGTGTACTCCCACGAGTTGCTGGTGACCTGGAACGACTTGCCGATGCCGCCGGTGGCGAGGATGACCGACGGTGCCTCGAAGACCACGAACCGGCCGGTCTCGCGGCGGTAGGCGAAAGCGCCCGAGATCGCGTCGCCGTCCTTGAGGAGCTCGGTGACGGTGACCTCCATGAACACGTCGATGCCGAGCTCGACGGCGCGCTGCTGGAGCGTCCGGATCATCTCCAGCCCGGTGCGGTCCCCCACGTGGGCGAGCCGGGCGTAGCGGTGTCCGCCGAAGTCCCGCTGGGAGATCAGGCCGTCCTCGGTGCGGTCGAAGAGCGCCCCCCAGTCCTCGAGCTCCATCACCCGCTCGGGGGCCTCCTGCGCGTGCAGCTGTGCCATCCGCCAGTTGTTCAGCATCTTCCCGCCACGCATGGTGTCGCGGAAGTGCACCTCCCAGTTGTCCTCGGGCCAGCGGTTGCCCATGGCTGCGGCGATGCCGCCCTCGGCCATCACCGTGTGCGCCTTGCCCAGCAGCGACTTGCACACGATCGCGGTGCGGGCGCCGGCATCGTGGGCAGCGATGGCGGCGCGCAGGCCCGCACCGCCCGCACCGACCACGACGACGTCGTAGGCGTGCCGCTCCAGTCCGTGGCCCACCGACTCGGCCGACGACATCAGGTTGCCGGTCATGGGGTGGCGGTCGTCGCCGGCGGTCGAGCCTGTGGCAGCCATGTCAGAAGAACCTCGGGTCGGTGATGGTCCCGGTCGCGAGCAGCAGCACGTAGAGGTCGGCGATCGCGACGGAGAACAGGGAGAGCCAGGCGTAGAGCGCGTGCCGGGCGTTGAGCCGGGAGACCCAGGTCCACATCTGGTAGCGGACCGGGTGCTTGCTGAAGTGCCGCAACCGGCCACCGACCGCGTGCCGGCAGGAGTGGCAGGAGAGCGTGTAGAGCCAGATCAGCGCGATGTTCGCCATGAAGATCAGCGACCCCAGGCCCATGTGCCCCCACTCGCCCTCGGCGTTGCGGAAGGTCAGCACCGTGTCGAAGGTGAGGATGACCGCGACCACGATGGCGGCGTACCAGAAGTAGCGGTGCAGGTTGTTCAGGATCAGCGGCAGCCGCGTCTCGCCGGTGTAGGCGGTGTGCGGCTCGGCGACGGCGCACGCAGGTGGGCTGAGCCAGAAGGCGCGGTAGTAGGCCTTGCGGTAGTAGTAGCAGGTCATCCGGAAGCCCAGTGGGAAGATCAGGATGATCAGCGCGGCCGAGAGCGGCCACCAGGCGAACGGCTGGCCGAAGTCCGAGGCGCCCTCGACGCAGTCGCCCAGGCACGGTGAGTAGAACGGCGAGAGGTAGGGCGTGGCGTAGTAGTTCGTCCCCTGGAAGGCCCTGATCGTGGCGTAGACGACGAACGCGCTGAACACGAGGAAGGTCGTCAGCGGGTAGAGCCACCACCGGTCGGACCGCAGCGTCTTCGCATCGATCGGGGCGCGCGTCCGTCCCCGTACGCCTGCGTCCGTTGACGCCATCCCTACCTCCGAGCCGAAGTGATCGTCCTGTGTGATGGGGAACACTCTTGCCGCAACGCTGGCGAAAGCGAAAGGGGCGCGCCCTGATCCGGGCAGCAACACCCACACGGCTCGCCGAAGGCAACTGGGCGTATCTCACATCACCCGGGCGCGTGCCGATGTGCCCGTAGCGATACGGTGAACTTTGTGGCAACTGCGACTCTCGTCAAGGACAGCAAGTCGACCAGGTCGACCATCGCGCTGAAGCTCCTCATGGCCGTCAGCGGCATCGTCTTCATCGGGTTCGTGCTCGTGCACATGTACGGCAACCTCAAGGCGTTCGCCGGGCATGACGCCTTCAACGAGTACGCCGAGCACCTGCGCGAGTTCGGGGAGCCGATGCTCCCCTACGGCGGGCTGCTGTGGACGATCCGTGTGGTGCTGCTCGGCTCCCTGGTGGTGCACGTGGCGGCGGCCGTCACCTTGTGGAACCGCGCCCAGCGCGCCCGCAGCGTGAAGTACGTCGTGAAGAAGAACAAGCACTCGACGAAGGCGTCGCACCTGATGCGGTGGGGCGGCGTCACGCTGCTGCTCTTCATCGTGTGGCACCTGCTCAACTTCACCGTCGTCAAGGTCAACCCGACCGGGGGCAGCACCGCGGACCCGTACAACCTGATGGTGGACACGTTCTCGCTCTGGTGGATGACCGGGATCTACCTGTTCGCGATGCTGGCGCTGGGCGCCCACCTGCACCACGGCATCTGGAGCTCCATGCAGACCATGGGCCTGACGAACACCGCCGGCTCGCGAGCGCGCGCGAAGCAGTTCGGCTTCGTGCTCGCCCTCATCATCTCCGTCGGGTTCTCGCTCGTTCCGATCTTCGTCCTGGCCGGCGTCATCTCCAAGTAAGGGGTCAGCAACTCCATGACAGACATGCCCGACACCACCACCACGGCGGACCCCTCGCGCCACGCGGACAGTGACCAGGAGACCGACGACGCGGCGGGTTACTACACCCCGGGCGAACCGGTCCAGGACACCAAGGCACCCGGCGGTCCGATCGACGAGCGCTGGGACACCCGCCAGTTCGAGGCCCGCATCGCCAACCCGGCCAACCGCCGCCGGCTCTCCGTCATCGTCGTCGGCACCGGTCTCGCCGGCGCCTCCGCGGCTGCCACGCTGGGCGAGGCCGGTTACGTGGTGAAGTCCTTCTGCTACCAGGACTCGCCGCGCCGCGCCCACTCGATCGCCGCCCAGGGCGGCATCAACGCGGCGAAGAACTACAAGGGCGACGGCGACTCGGTCTACCGGCTCTTCTACGACACGATCAAGGGCGGTGACTACCGCTCCCGCGAGTCGAACGTCTACCGCCTCGCGCAGGTCAGCCGCAACATCATCGACCAGTGCGTCGCCCAGGGCGTCCCGTTCGCTCGTGAGTACGGCGGCCTGCTGGACAACCGTTCCTTCGGTGGCGTACAGGTCTCGCGCACGTTCTACGCCCGCGGCCAGACCGGCCAGCAGCTGCTGATCGGCGCCTACCAGGCCCTCGAGCGCCAGGTCGCCGCCGGCACCGTGAAGACCTACACCCGCCACGAGATGGTCGAGCTGATCGTCGTCGACGGCCGGGCGCGCGGCATCATCGTGCGCGACATGGTCACCGGCGAGCTCGAGACCTACTTCGCCGACGTCGTCGTACTCGCCAGCGGTGGCTACGGCAACGTGTTCTTCCTGTCCACGAACGCCATGGGCTGCAACGTCACCGCTAGCTGGCGCGCGCACCGCAAGGGCGCCTACATGGCAAACCCCTGCTACACCCAGATCCACCCCACGTGCATTCCGGTCTCGGGTGCGCACCAGTCCAAGCTGACCCTGATGAGCGAGTCGCTCCGAAACGACGGCCGCATCTGGGTGCCCAAGGACGCGAAGGACGCGGAGAAGGACCCCCGCGACATCCCGGAGGAGGACCGCGACTACTACCTGGAGCGGATCTACCCCTCGTTCGGCAACCTGGTCCCCCGCGACATCGCCTCGCGACAGGCCAAGAACATGTGCGACGAGGGTCGCGGCGTCGGTCCGAAGGTCGAGGGCGTCCGCCGAGGCGTCTACCTCGACTTCGCGGAGGCGATCGACCGCCTCGGCGCGAAGGCCATCGAGGACAAGTACGGCAACCTCTTCGACATGTACGCCCAGATCACGGGCGAGGACCCCTACACGGTGCCGATGCGGATCTACCCCGCCGTGCACTACGTCATGGGGGGTCTCTGGGTCGACTACGACCTGCAGTCCACGATCCCCGGTCTGTTCGTCACCGGTGAGGCCAACTTCTCCGACCACGGTGCCAACCGCTTGGGCGCCTCGGCGCTGATGCAGGGCCTGGCCGACGGCTACTTCGTGCTCTCGAACACCATCCGCGACTACCTCGCCGACGGCCCGTTCGACAAGGTCCCCGAGGACCACGAGGCGGTCGTCGAGGCGCAGCAGGCCGTGCAGGGCCGCATCGACCACTTCATGAACAACAACGGCACCCGCAGTGTCGACTCCTACCACCGCGAGCTCGGCAACATCATGTGGGAGTACTGCGGGATGGAGCGCAGCGAGGACGGCCTGAAGAAGGCGATCGACCTGATCCGCTCGCTGCGAGACGACTTCTACCGCAACGTCAAGGTGCTCGGCACCGCGGACAGCCTGAACCAGTCGCTCGAGCGCGCCGGCCGGGTCGCGGACTTCTTCGAGCTCGGCGAGCTGATGTGCATCGACGCGCTGAACCGGCGTGAGTCGTGCGGAGGGCACTTCCGGGCCGAGTCGCAGACCGAGGACGGCGAGGCGCTGCGTCACGACGACCAGTACGCCTACGTCGCCGCCTGGGAATGGGCGGGGCAGGATGAGAAGCCGATCCTGCACAAGGAAGAACTGACCTATGAGTTCGTCGAGATGAAGCAGCGGAGCTACAAGTGAGACTCACCCTGAAGATCTGGCGCCAGCCCGACGCGGCCACCGCGGGTGCCATGCACACCTACGAGGTCGACGAGGTCTCCGAGGACATGTCCTTCCTCGAGATGCTCGACGTGCTCAACGAGCGGTTGAACGGCGAGGGCGAGGAGCCGATCGCGTTCGACTCCGACTGCCGCGAGGGCATCTGTGGCATGTGCGGGCTGATGATCAACGGCGAGGCACACGGCCCCCAGGTCACCACGACCTGCCAGCTGCACATGCGCTCCTTCAACGACGGCGAGACGATCACCATCGAGCCCTGGCGCGCCGATGCGTTCCCCGTGCTCAAGGACCTGTGCGTCGACCGGCGCGCGTTCGACCGGATCATCGCGCAGGGCGGCTACATCTCGGTCAACACCGGTGCCGCCCCGGACGCCCACGCCACCCCGGTGCCCAAGGCGAACGCCGACCGCGCCTTCGACGTCGCGACCTGCATCGGCTGCGGCGCCTGCGTGGCCGCCTGCCCCAACGGCTCTGCCTCGCTGTTCGTCGGCGCCAAGATCACCCACCTGGGCGAGCTGCCGCAGGGCCAGGCCGAGCGGGACACCCGCGTGGTGAACATGGTCGCGCAGCACGACCATGAGGGCTTCGGTGGCTGCACGAACATCGGCGAGTGCACGGCCGCGTGCCCCAAGGGCATCCCGCTCGACGTGATCTCCCAGCTGAACAAGGATCTGCGAACCGCCATCCGCCACGGGTACTGAGCCCGCACCCCTTTCGGACTGTCCGTTACGGTCTGAATGTCGCAATAGTGGCGTACGCTCCCATCTATGGGGGTATACAGCCGACGCCGGACGTGCGCGCTGGTGGCCCCGCTCTGCCTGCTGCTCCTGACCGGCTCCTCGCTCGCCTCAGGGCACTCCTCGACCTCGGGGCGACACGGCGTGGAGCGTGCGGCTGCTTCCGAGGTGTTCCCCTCCGCGGAGTCCGCACGCTCCACGCCGCGCCGCGCCCCCCGCACCACGGCACGCTGGTCCCACGCGGTCGACGTCGGCAACCGCGCAGCCGTCAACACCGCGTACTGGCGGGAGTACGCCCCGGGTCTCGACCAGGACACCGGCTGGACCGGCAGCGACCGGCGCTGCGAGCCGGGGACCACGTCCTCGGCCTCACGGGCCGCGACCCTGCGCGCACTGAACTACGCGCGTTCGCTGGCCGGACTCGCGCCCGTCAGCTTCAGCGCCGAGCTGAACGCTCGCGCCCAGAAGACCGCGTTGATCATGTCGGCGAACGAGTCGCTGAGCCACTCCCCACCGTCCTCGTGGCGGTGCTGGAGCTCGACCGGAGCGGCCAACGCGCGCCGATCCAACATCGCGATCGCCTGGCCCTCGATCACCTCCTCGGGGACCATCTCGCTCTACCTCGAGGACCACGGACCCTCCAACCGGGCCGTCGGACATCGCCGGTGGCTGCTCAACCCGTTCAGCACGCAGATGGGGTCCGGCTCGACGGACACCGCCAACGCGATCACCGTGATGGGGCCGACCTCCGGGGCGCGACCCAACCCGGCCTGGGTCGCCTGGCCCACCGCAGGCTGGTTCCCGGATGCTCTCGAGCCGAGTGGACGCTGGTCCCTGTCCGCCGGCAACAAGGCGATCAGCTTCCGGCGGGCCTCGGTGCGCGTCTACCGCGACGGCAAGCTGGTGCGCACCGTCAGGCACCCCGTGTCGAACGGCTACGCGCAGCCGACGGTGGCCTGGGACATGCCCGCCCACCTGGCTCGGTCCGGCACCTTCAAGGTCGTCGTCAGTGGGCTGCGCAGGCCGGGCAAGAAGAGCAAGCGCAGCCGCAGCTACACCTACACCGTGCGGATGTTCACTCCGCAGCGCTGACCTGCCCCAGCGGGAACGCGCGCGTCGGCTTCCATCCGGACAGGTCGTCGTGGAGGTACATCCACATCTCGCTGACGTCGAAGGCCGCGTCGAAGCCCTCCAGATCGGTGAACGCCTGCTCCAGCTGCGGTTCCGGCAGGTGGTGGGCCACGGTGACGTGCGGGTGGTAGGGGAAAGTCCGCTCGATCACCAGCGGTCCGCGGCGCACCCCGGCAGCCAGTTGCTCGCACTGGCTGATGCCCTTGACCACACCGACGAAGACCACCGGTGACACCGGCAGGAACGTGCCGGTCCCCCGCAGCTGCACGCGGAACGGCTCGGCGCGGACCGCGACGCCGCTGAGGTGCTCGATGACCTCGTCGAGAGCCTCGTCGGGGATCTCGTGCGGCGGCAGCAGCGTGATGTGGGTGGGGATGTGCCGGGCCAGGTCGTCGCCCAGGGCGATGCGGTACTGCTGCAGCTCGCTTCCCCAAGGCTCGGGAACGGCGAGGGACACACCGATGGTCGGCACCCGGGGAGCCTAGCGAGATCCCGGCCGGCGTACGAAGCCGACGCGGTCGTAGACGTCGCCCAGCGTGCGCCGGGCCACTTCCTGGGCGCGCTCGGCGCCCGACTCGAGGATCCGCTCGAGCTCGGCGCGGTCATCCATCAGCTCCAGGGTGCGGTCACGGAACGGGGTCACGAACTCGACCACCTGGTCCGCCAGGTCCGCCTTCAAGACGCCGTACCCCTGCCCGGCGTACGTCGCGACGAGGTCGTCGACGCTGCGGCCCGAGAGAGCCGCGAAGATGCGCAGCAGGTTGGAGAGACCGGGCTTCTCCCCCTCGTCGAAGCGGACCTCGCCGTCGGAGTCGGTCACCGCCGACCGGATCTTCTTCGCCGACGCCTTGGGCTCGTCGAGCATCTCGATGATCCCGCTGGTGCTGGAGGCCGACTTCGACATCTTCGCCGTCGGGTTCTGGAGGTCGGCGATCTTCGCGGTCTCCTTGAGGATGTACGGCTCCGGGACCCGGAAGGTCTTCTTGTAGCGGTGGTTGAACCGCTGGGCAAGGTCACGGGTGAGCTCGAGGTGCTGGCGTTGGTCCTCGCCGACCGGCACGTACGACGGCCGGTAGAGCAGGATGTCGGCGGCCTGCAGGACCGGGTAGGTGAACAACCCGACCGACGCGGCTCCCTCGCCACCCTTGGCCGACTTGTCCTTGAACTGGGTCATCCGCCTCGCCTCGCCGAAGCCGGTGAGGCACTGCAGCACCCAGCCCAGCTCGGCGTGCTCGGGGATCTGCGACTGGACGAAGATCGCCGACCGCTCCGGGTCGATGCCCATCGCGACCAGCTGCGCCGCAGCCACGAAGCAACGCTCGCGCAGCCGCTTCGGGTCCTGCTCGACGGTGATCGCGTGCATGTCGGCGATGAAGAAGAACGGCTCGTACCCCTCCTGGAGGTCCACCCACTGCCGCAGTGCGCCCAGGTAGTTGCCGAAGTGGAAGGAGTCACTGGTCGGCTGGATCCCGGAGAGGACCCGCGGCAGCGTCACCGGCGCCGTCCCTGCTTCGGCAGGGGCGGTCGTCTGAGTCGTCGATGGGGCGGCATCCGGCATGGGCGGCATTCTTCCAGCCGGGGCAGGCGCCCGGCACATCCGGTCCTGTCGACCGGCGGACGGCGGTTGACCCGGCCACCACAATGAGGGCCATGGTCAGTCCCACCGCACCGAGGTTGAGCGACGGCGTCGTGGTGCTGCGCGCACCTACCCAGGCCGACGTACAGGGTGCCTACGAGCAGTGCCAGGACCCGGAGAGCCGGCGGTCGACCGACATCCCGGTCCCCTACTCCCTCGCCGACGCCGAGGCCTACCTGCGCCACGTGATCCCCGGCGGCTGGGCCAGCAACCTGTCGTGGGGCTTCGTGGTCGAGGCCACCGACGACGAGGGCCGGGCGAGGTTCGCCGGCACGCTGTCGCTGGTCAACAAGGGACGGGGTCGGGCCGAGATCGCCTACGGCGCGCATCCGTGGGCCCGCGGCCGTGGGGTGATGGAACGAGCCGCGAGGCTCCTGCTCGGCTGGGGCTTCGCCGAGCGCGAGCTCGAGACGGTGGTCTGGCTCGCCCACCGCGGCAACTGGGCGTCTCGCCGGCTGGCCTGGAAGCTCGGGTTCACCTTCGACGGAACCCTGCGGCAGTGGCTGGCTCACCGCGAGCACCACCACGACGCCTGGGCGGGCACGCTGCGCCGGGGCGAGGCCATGGCGCCTCGGTACCCGTGGTCCGTGGCACCCACCATCGTGGGTGAGCGAGTCGCGCTGCGCCCCACGAGCGAGGCAGATGTCCCGCGCCTGGTCGAGGCGGCCAACGACCCGGAGATCCAGAGGTACAGCCGGAGCATGCGCGAGGCGGCGCCCCACGACCAGGACACCATGCGCGAGCGCGAGCTGGGCCTGCGCGAGGAGGCCGCGGGAGGTGCAGCGGTGCTGTGGACCGTCGCCGACCGTGGGACCGACCTGCTCCTCGGCTGGATGTCGCTCTTCGACCTGCACCCGGGCCAGCACGCGGAGGTCGGCTACTGGACCCATCCGGGCGCGCGCGACCGCGGAGTCGCCCGCGAGGCCTGCCTGATGGCGGTCCGACACGCCTTCGTCGATGCCGAGGACGGTGGGCTGGGGCTGCGCCGGCTCCTGGCGAGCACGGCCGTGGTCAACCTCGCCTCCCAGCGCATCCTCGAGGGCGCCGGCTTCCTCCGAATCGGGGTCGAACGCGCCGGCACCCTGCTCGGCGACGGCAGCTACGTGGACACGGTCCTCTACGACCAGCTCTCCCCGACCCCGCCCCGCTGAACCCCGCCGAGACGTCGCAGCCGGACGGGCCAGGTGGGACATGTGCGCCGTCTCGGCGGGTCGTCGTGGGACATGTGCGCCGTCTCGGCGATCGGGGGGGTCAGGCGGGGAGGTGGGCGCGAGCGGTGGTGGGTCGGCGGTGGAGCGCTGCGGAGGCCAGCAGGACGAGCAGACCGGTGAAGGAGAGGCCGGCGCCGAGCCAGCTGGTGGCGGTGTAGCCGAAGCCGGCCGCGACCACGAGTCCCCCGAGCCAGGCCCCGAGGGCGTTGGCGACGTTCAGCGAGGCGTGGTTCATGGCCGCCCCGACGGTCTGTGCGTCACCGGCCACCTGCATCAACCGCATCTGCAGGTTGACCACGAGCACCGACCCGACGGTGGTCAGCACGAACGCCGTGAGCACCCCGGGCACGAACCACTGGGCGGTGACGGTGAAGACGACGAGGGTCAGCCCCATGCCCGCCGAGGAGGCAAGCAGCGACCGGAAGATCGACCAGTCCGCCAGGCGTCCGGCAAGCGGCGTACCGACCACCATGCCCAGCCCCAGTGCGAGCAGGTAGACCGGCACCCGACCCTCCCCCAGGCCCGCGACCTCGGTGACCGTCGGCGCGATGTAGGTGTAGGCCGCGAACATGCCGCCGAAGCCGATCGCTCCGGCCAGCAGCGTCAGCAGCACCTGCGGGTTCCGGAACGCCCTGAGCTCGGTGAACCCGCTCGCGTCGTGGTTGCCGGGCGACCTCGGGACCAGCCAGAGCACCAGTGCCACGGTCAGTCCGGTGAGCACCGCGACCAGCCAGTACGCCGACCGCCAACCGAGGTGCTGGCCGAGCCAGGTGGCCGCGGGTACCCCTGCCACGTTCGCGACGGCGAGCCCGAGCATGACCTGGCTGACGGCTCTGCCGCGACGCGCGGGGGCCACCATGTCCGCGGCCACGAGGGAGGCGACGCCGAAGTAGGCGCCGTGCGGCAGTCCGGCGAGGAACCTGGCCATGGTCAGCGAGCCGAAGCCGCCGGCCAGCGCGGTGGCGACGTTGCCGGCCAGGAACACCAGCATCAGCGCCACCAGCAGCTCCCGCCGCGGCCACCGGGCGCCCAGCACCGCGATCAGCGGGGCGCCGACCACCACCCCCACGGCGTACGCCGAGATCACGTGCCCGGCCTTGGGGATCGAGACGTCGACGCCGGCCGCGAGCTGAGGCAGCAGGCCCATCGAGACGAACTCGGTGGTCCCGATCGCGAAGCTGCCGGTCGCGAGCGCGAGCAGGGCGAGCCCGACGTGCCTCCGGGGTCGCCCGGCGGCAGGCCCGGTGGCAGGCCCGGTAGCAGGCCCGGTCACCGGGCGGGGCGGAGCCCCGCCGGTGGGGGCTTCGGGGGTCATGGTCACCTCATGTCCAACGCAGGAACGCCGCCCGGATTCCCGGACGGCGCTCCGCGGTGGTGTCGGGTGGGTCTCAGTTGAGCCCTGCGAGGATCTCGTTGAGCGTCGTCGAGGGGCGCATGACCTCGGCGGCCTTGGCGTCATCGGGACGGTAGTAGCCCCCGATGTCCGCTGGCGAGCCCTGCACCGAGATCAGCTCCTCGGCGATGGTGCTCTCCTGGTCGGCCAGCTGCTGGGCGATCCCCGAGAACGCCTCCGCCAGGTCGGCGTCGTCGGTCTGCCCGGCGATCTCCTGGGCCCAGTAGAGCGCCAGGTAGAAGTGGCTGCCGCGGTTGTCGATCGTGCCGAGCTTGCGTCCCGGGGACTTGTTCTCGTTCAGCCAGGTGCCCGTCGCCCGGTCGAGGGTCTCGCCGAGCACCTTGGAGTGCTCGTTGCCGGTCGCCTCGGCGTACTTGCCGAAGCTCTCCGCCAGCGCGAGGAACTCACCCAGGCTGTCCCAACGCAGGTAGTTCTCCTTGACCAGCTGCTGCACGTGCTTGGGCGCAGAGCCACCGGCACCGGTCTCGAAGAGACCACCTCCCTTGATCAGCGGCACGACGGACAGCATCTTGGCGCTGGTGCCGAGCTCGAGGATCGGGAACAGGTCGGTCAGGTAGTCGCGCAGCACGTTGCCGGTGACCGATATGGTGTTCTCGCCCTTGCGGATCCGCTCGACCGAGAACTTGATCGCCTCGACCGGCGCCATGATCTGGATGTCGAGGCCTTCGGTGTCCCCGACGAGGTCGGTGTCGCGGAGGTACTCCTCCACCTTGGCCATCAGGTTGGCGTCGTGCGCGCGGGTCTCGTCGAGCCAGAAGATCGCCGGGTCGCCGGTGGCGCGGGCCCGGGTGACCGCGAGCTTGACCCAGTCGCGGATCGGCTCGTCCTTGGTCTGGCAGGCACGCCAGATGTCACCGGCGGAGACCTCGTGCTCGAGCACGACGTTGCCGTCCTGGTCGACGACCCGGACGGTGCCGGCCTCGGCGATCTCGAAGGTCTTGTCGTGGCTGCCGTACTCCTCGGCGGCGCGCGCCATCAGGCCCACGTTGGCCACCGAGCCCATCGTGGCGGGGTCGTAGGCACCGTGCTCCCGGCAGTCGTCGATGACGACCTGGTAGATCCCGGCGTAGCTGCTGTCCGGGATCACCGCGAGGGTGTCGGCCTCCTCGCCACGCGGGTCCCACATGTGGCCGGAGGTGCGGATCATCGCGGGCATGCTCGCGTCCACGATCACGTCGCTCGGGACGTGCAGGTTGGTGATGCCCAAGCGGTCGTCGACCATCGCCATCTCCGGGCCGTCGGCGATCCCCTGCTTGACGGCGTCGAGGATGCCCTGGCCCTTCTCGCCCAGCTTCTCCGCGCCGGAGACGATGCTCGCCAGGCCGTTGCTCGGGTCGAGACCGGCCTCGAGCAGCGTCTCGCCGTGCTCGGCGAACAGGTTGGGGAAGAACGCCTGCACCGCGTGGCCGAAGATGATCGGGTCCGAGACCTTCATCATGGTGGCCTTCAGGTGCAGCGAGAACAGGACCTCGTCGTCCTTGGCGCGCTGGATCTGCTCGCGCAGGAACGACTGCAGCGCCGCGGTGTTCATGAAGGTGCCGTCGACGACCTCGCCCGCCTCGACCGGGACCGACTCCTTGAGCACCTCGGTGCCGGAGTCCGTGGCCAGCTCGATCCGCAGCGAGCCGGCCTTCTCGATGACCGTGGAGGTCTCGTTGGCGCGGAAGTCGTCGGCGCTCATGTGGGCCACGTTGGTCTTGGAGTCCGAGCTCCACTCCCCCATGGAGTGGGGGTGCTTGCGCGCGTAGTTCTTCACCGACTCCGGCGCGCGACGGTCGGAGTTGCCCTCGCGCAGCACCGGGTTGACCGCGCTGCCCTTGACCTTGTCGTAGCGCTCGCGGGCGTCCTTCTCCTCGTCGGTCTGCGGGTTGTCCGGGTAGTCCGGGAGCGCGAAGCCCTGCTCCTGCAGCTCGGCGACCGCGGCCTTGAGCTGCGGGATCGAGGCGCTGACGTTGGGCAGCTTGACGATGTTCGCCTCGGGCGTCTTCGCGAGGTCGCCGAGCTCGGCCAGGTCGTCGCTGACCCGCTGGTCCTCGGGAAGCCGGTCGGCGAAGCCCGCCAGGATGCGGGCGGCCAGGGAGATGTCGCGCTTCTCGACGGCGACCCCCGCCTTGCCGGCGTACGCCTCGATGATGGGGAAGAACGAGTACGTCGCCAGGAGGGGCGCCTCGTCGGTGAGGGTGTAGATGATCTTCGACTCGGTCACGGGTGACTCCTGGGGCGTTCTCGGTGGGCGGTCTTCCGGATTATCTTCACGTCAAGATATCGCACGGCCGACCCGGACGGCTCGCCAGCCAGCCTGTCAGGGGTGTGCCCGGCGCACAACCAGCGCCGGAGGTGCCATCCAGGGGTGCCGCCAGGGTTGGACTCCCGAATATCGGGAACCAGACAACGAGGACATCGCCCGGCAGATCCCCCCGGAGTGGTGTGCCAGTCCGGATGTCCGTACATTTGTTGATTGGTCCGCCCGTCCCATGTCGAGAGGAGGTTGCTCTGCGGTGGCCAGCTATCTCGGTTTCACACTTCTCGCAGGCGCCCTCGGCTTCGCTCTCGTCGCCACCGTGGTGTGGGCGCTGTCGGCAGGTCGGCCTGGCCTCGTAGTTCTCGCCAGGTACCTCACCTGGGGGGCGTTCGGCTCGGCAGCTGCCGTCGTGCTGACGATGGAATGGGCTCTGGTCAGCAACGACTTCAGCGTGCGTTACGTCGCGGAGAACAGCGCGCGCGAGGTGCCTCTCTACTTCCGGGTGACGAGCCTGTGGGCGGCACTCGAGGGTTCCCTGCTGCTGTGGATCGTCGTGCTTGCCGGATTCGCCGCGGTGATGGCGCACCGGGTGCCTGCGCGGGCCGCCGTGCTGCACCCGTGGGCGATGGCCATCGCCTCCTCGGTGCTCACCTTCTTCGTCGTCCTGGCGTTGGTGGCCGGTGGCGCGTTCCAGGCCATGTCCCCGGTGCCGAGCAACGGGCCCGGTCCGAATCCGCTGCTGCAGGACCACCCCCTGATGGCGGTCCACCCGCCCCTGCTGTACATCGGCTACGTGGGACTCACGGTCCCCTTCGCCTATGCCGTGGCTGCCTTGATCACCGGAGAGATCGGGCGACAGTGGCTCGTCGCCACTCGTTCCTGGTTGCTGGTGGCCTGGTCCGCCCTGACCGCTGGTGTGGTGCTCGGCTCGTGGTGGTCCTACGAGATCCTCGGCTGGGGCGGCTACTGGGCCTGGGACCCCGTCGAGAACGCGTCGATCCTGCCGTGGTTCACCGCAACGGCACTCCTCCACTCAGTGATGGTCCAGCAGCGACGCTCCATCCTGCAGGCCTGGAACCTGGCTCTGGCCGCGGCGACCTTCGTGCTCGTCCTCATCGGCACCTTCATCACCCGAAGCGGCGTGATCGCCAGCGTGCATGCGTTCACGCAGTCGGCGCTCGGTCCGATGCTGCTCGGCTACATCGCCGCCGTGCTCGTCGCGGTGACTGCCCTGTTCGTGTGGCGCGCGAGCCGCCTCGGCACCACCGAGCGGATCGAGTCGGCGCTCTCGCGCGAGGCGGCGTTCCTGGTGAACAACGTGCTCTTCGTGGCCCTGGCTGTGACCGTGCTCTTCGGGACCACGTTCCCACTGCTGATCGAGGCGGTCAGCGGCGAGCAGGTCAGCGTCGGTGCGCCCTACTTCAACCGCATGGTCGTGCCGCTGGCGCTCGCCATCGTCGTACTGATGGGCATCGGGCCGGTGCTCCCCTGGGGTCGGCAGGACGTCGCTGCGTTCCGGCGGCTGCGGCTGCCACTGGGCCTGGCCCTCGGAACCGTGGCCGGACTGGGACTGGCGGGGCTTCCGCGGCCGCTCACGGTGCTGACGTTCGGGGTGGCCGTCTTCGCGATGGGCGCCATCCTCGTTGAGGTCGTGGGTGCGGTTCGCCTCTCCCGTGCGACCAGGGGCGGGACCTGGCCACGCGCGTTCACCCGGGCCGTCCTCGCCCATCGCCGCCGTTTCGGCGGTCTGCTCACGCACGCAGGAGTGGTCCTGGCGGCAGTGGCGGTGGCGGCCTCGTCGTCGTACGCCGTCACGAGTGAACGGACGTTGCGGGTGGGTGACGCGCTCGAGGTCGGCGGGTACACCGCGACCCTGGAGCGCGTGACCCGTGAGCGGACCCCCCGCTTCATGCAGGTCGGTGCCGAGATGGCCCTGTCGCGCGATGGCAAGGATCTCGGCGCATGGCAACCGCAGCTGCGGTTCTACCCGACGATGAGCGAGGCGCTCGGTCGGCCGTCGGTGCGCTCGGGGCTCACCGACGACGCCTACCTGACGGTCACGGCCGTCTCGGCGGACGCGGCCCAGGCGACCGTCCGGCTGACGGTCACGCCGCTGATGATGTGGCTGTGGGTGGCCGGGGCGACGATGGTCGCCGGAGCTGCTCTGGCCGGTTGGCCGACGAGGCGGCGGCGCCCGGCAGCATCGATCCCGGACGCCCCCGCGGGGGCCGATTTGCCCGACCCGCAACTTGCCGGGAGCGCGCGATGATGCGCTGGATCGGTCTCGTGGCGGCGGTGACGGCTGTTGCCGCTGCGGTGGCGGTCGTCTCCGTCGGTTTCGGTCGTGACCCCTCCATCGTGCCTTCGCAGGCAGTGTCCAAGCCCGCGCCGGAGCTGGCGGGTGCGACGCTCGAAGGTGGTCGCTTCGACCTGGAGCAGCAGCGCGGGCAGGTGGTGCTCGTCAACGTGTGGGCCTCCTGGTGCGGACCCTGCCGCGCCGAGTACCCGGTGCTGGCAGCAGCGGCGCGCGGGCTCGGGCCCCGGGGCCTCGTGGTGGTGGGCATCAACACCCAGGACACGATGGACAAGGCCCAGGAGTTCGTCCGGGAGATGGGCGGCGCGGCCTACCCCAGCGTGCGCGACGAGGACGGGACCCACGCCATCAACTGGGGGACCTTCGGTGTACCGGAGACGTTCGTCGTGGACCGCAACGGTACGGTCCGCGCGCGCTTGCCGGGGGAGGTGACCCCGGAGTGGATCGATCAGTTCGTCGTGCCGCTGCTCGAGCGATGACTCGCCGACCGGCGGCCACCCTCCTCGTCGTGGTGCTGCTGGTCCTCGCAGTCGCGGGCCTGGCCCGTTCTGCGGGTGTGGGCGGTCCGCCGTCCGCCGAACAGCGTGCGCAGACCATCTCCGAGTCCCTTCGGTGCCCGACCTGCCAGGGCCTGTCCGTGGCCGACTCCAACTCCCCCCTCGCGAAGAGCATGCGCCGGATCGTCGTCGAGCGGGTGGCAGCCGGGCAGAGCGACGCCGAGGTGCGCGCCTACTTCACCGACCGTTACGGCGCGTGGGTGCTGCTCTCGCCCCGGGCGAAGGGCTCGGGCTGGCTCGTGTGGTTGGTGCCGATCGCCGTCCTGCTCCTCGGCCTGGTGGTCGCCGGCCAGAGGGTCGGTCGTCGTGTCAGCAGCGGGACCGGCAACCGGGTCGGCAGAAGCCTTGTCTCGCAACCGGTTCGATGGGCCGCGGTGGGTACCACGTTGGCAGTCGCCGTCGCCGTCCTCATGGCCACGAGCCTGGACGAGCGGGAGGACGGCGAGCTGGTCACCGGCGGTGTGCCCGGGGCCGTCGGTGCCGAGCCGGAACCCCCGGGTCAATCGACTGCTGAGGGTGAGAGGGGCGCAGAGCGGCTCGAGGAGCTGCGCGCGGCGGTGCAGCGGACGCCCGAGGACCCACGCACCAGGCTGGCGCTCGCGTCGACCGCGTTCGAGCTCGGCCGGTGGGACGTCGTACGTGCGCAGGCCAGCGCCGTCCTGGACCGGCAGCCGAAGAACGTCGACGCACTGCTTCTCCGGGGGCTTACTCCCACGTCGTCCGGTGACGCCGCGGCGCGCACCTCCCTGCGAAGCTTCGTCGACCTGGCGCCGAAGCGGCACCCCGGCCTCCCGCTGGCCAAGGAGATCCTCGGCGGTGGGCGATGAGCACGCGCAACCGGAAGTGGGGGGTGGCGTCCACCGTGTGCGCAGTGGCCGTGAGCCTCTCGGCGTGCGCCAACGACGCCGCCGTGGAGGGTGCCGCCGAGGGTCCGCCCGCCTCCGACGTCCGCGTCGGGCTCGTGGAGTGGGGGTTCACCAAGTCGGCCCGGGCTCTGGTGGCCGCGCCGTCCCAGCTTCGGGTGACCAATGCCGGCTCGACGCCGCACGATCTCGAGCTGATCGACGGCGACCGGGTGCTGGCTCGGGTCCCGAGCCTGCGCCCGGGTGAGCAGAGCACCATCAGTGCCGATCTCAGCGGGCTCGAACGCGTGACCCTCCTGTGCACGCTGCCCGGACACAAGTCACAGGGGATGGTCGAGCAGATCGACGTGGTCGCACCGTCCGACATCGAACACAGCGAAGGACACAGCCAGTGACGACAGATCCCCGGACCACACCCGGAACGTCGCGCGAGGAAGACGTCTACGGGCCTTCCCTCGATGACGGCTTCTCGTGGCCACCCTCGGCGCGCGCAGTCTTCCTGTTCGTGGTCGTGCTGTTCTGCCTGGGCGGGCCCCTGACGTACTGGGCGTTGCTCCGATGACCGCGCACCCTCGTGAGATCGACGAGAACGCGGCCGATCGGGTCACCCTCCCCGAGCCGGTCACCGGCGTCGACCTTCCGCCCCAGGCCGCCGAGGTCGCACCGATCGAGAAGGACCTCGTACGTGCGCACGCGCTGGCCGGACTGTTCGGGTTGCTGGCGGCCGCCACGTTCGGGCTGATCGTCGCCACGAAGTTCAACGCCCCGGAGTTCCTCAACACCTCGGCCACGAGCTGGGGACGGCTGCGCTTCGCACACGTCCAGGGCATCCTCTACGCCTGGCTGATGAACGGCTTCGTGGCCTTCGCCTACTACGCGGTGCCGACGTTGTCCGGCCGTCCCGTGCTCAGCCGCAGGCTGGGCTGGTGGCTGTTCTGGGTCTGGAACATCGGGGTGGTGCTCCTCGGTTGGACGTTCGTCCTGATCGGCTACAGCCAGTCCGTCGAGTGGGGAGAGTTCCCCCTCGTCGTCGACCTCGTCACGCTGGCTGCCTTCCTCGGGCTCGGCGTCCAGCTCGGTGCGCCGTACCTGAGGAAGCCTCGGGGGCGGCTGTACGTGTCGAGCTGGTACATGACCCTCGCCTTCACCTTCACCCCCGCAGCGTTCGTGATCGGCCAGTTCTTCCCCGAGTACCTCGCGCCCGGCGCACTCGGGGCGGTGCTGTCAGGACTGTGGATCCACGACGCCGTCGGGCTCCTCGTCACGCCGCTGACACTCGCCATCGCGTACTACGTCATTCCCGTAGTGACCGGCCGGCCGATCTTCAGCCACTTCATGTCGCTGGTCGGCTTCTGGTCGCTGGTGTTCTTCTACCCGCTCAACGGCATCCACCACTACGTCCACTCCCCCATTCCCATGGGCGCGCAGAAGATCGCGATCATGGCATCGGTGTTCATGGGGATCGCCGTGGTCATCGTCGTCACCAACCTGCTCGCGAGCCTGCGGGGCAGCGGCCGGCTCGCCTACCACGATGTACCGCTGCGCTTCGTGTGGACCGGGATCGTGTTCTACCTGCTCGTCTCGCTCCAGGGTGCGTTCCAGGCGAGCATGAAGGTGCAGGAGCAGATCCACTTCACGGACTGGGTGATCGGTCACTCCCACCTGGCGATGGCCGGTTTCGCGACCTTCATCATCCTGGGAGGCATCCTGCACCTGTGGCCGCGGGTGAGCGGCCACCGCGTGGATCACCGCCTCAGCAATCTCTCTTACTGGGTCGCAACCATCGCGCTGTGCACGATGGTCATCGACCTCACCGTGGCCGGGCTGCAGCAGGCGGGACTGTGGCTCAGCGGTGCACCGTGGATCTCGAGCGTGATCGCCTCGGAGACGGCATGGCTCGTGCGCTCGGTCAGCGGGAGCTTCCTCGCCGCCGCGTTCGTGCTGTTCCTGATGGCGTTGTTGCGCAACCCCGATCAGCCCGACAGGGACGACGCGGAGGACCGGGACGCGGATCGGGACGAAGACATTGACGAGGACAGGGTCATGACCGGAGCGAACCGATGAGTCGCCCGAACGACAACGAGCAGCCCACGGCCCCGGAGGCGGCCCCGGAGGCGATGGCGGGGGCCGAGGCGCGGAGCGACGAGCACGACCCGCGCTGGGTGCGGCTACTCGAACGCACCGAGACCATCATGCTCCTCGGCGGCATCGGGTCGCTGGTGTTCTCCTTCCTTGCCCTCGGTGTCCTGCCGCTGATCGAGCTGACGAAGGAGGTCGACCGCAGCACGCCGGCCTCCTACGAACCGATGACCGAGGTCGAGCAGGAGGGGTTCACCGTCTTCAAGCGTGAGGGGTGTGCGTACTGCCACACCACCTTCGTGCGCGACACCCCCGCCGACGTGCAGCGCTTCGGACCCGCGTCAGAGGCCTGGGAGTACCAGGACCAGTACCCGCAGCAGTGGGGCACGCGCAGGATCGGCCCCGACCTCTCCCGTGAGTCCGGCAAGCGGTCCGACGGCTGGCAGTTCGCCCATCTGCACAACCCTCGTAGCACCGTGCCGCAGTCCATGATGCCGGGGTACCCGTGGTTGTTCGAGGAGGGTGCCGACGGAACGGTGGTGCCCCGACGTGAGGCGCAGAGCCTGGTCGCCTACCTGAACTATCTGGGCCGGGCCATGTCGGAGTCGGGCGGTGCCGACACCGAGCGCGCTCCCGCAGCGCCGGACGACGACTCCGAAGACTCGGGACACTCGGGACACGAGGGAGGGTGAGAAGCGCATGTCTGAGCTGATCCTGACCATCGTTTTCTGGATGGGAGTCGTCTTCATCGCGGCCTTCGTCATCGCGGGTTTGGTCAGCCCCAGAGTTCGCAGGGTGTTGCAGCGGCCCGCCGACGACATGCTGCGCAACGACCGAGCCCGCTGGGGTGAGGACACTCCCCCGGACGGAGACCGACCATGATCCGATCGATACTGCTCGGCGTCGTCGCAACGCTGGCGGTCGCCGTCGTTGCCCTGCTGGCCGGCACGTTCCTCGGCAACCAGGCCGACGACCAACCCTCGGCCGAGAGCAGTGAGGCGCCCGCGCCGACCATCTCCGAGCCGGTCCGGGCGCCCGAGCCGCCGGCGTACCAAGGCCTGCTCGCAGAGGGCGCGAAGGTCTACGCAGCCAGTTGCTTCGTCTGTCACGGGGGCGTCGGCGACGGCGAAGGTCCCGGAGCCGCAAACCTGTCGACTCCCGCACGTGACTTCACCGATGAGAACTGGATGTCGTCGCAGTCCGACGGCGTCTTCTACACCTCGATCCAGCGCGGCGTGCCGGGTACACCGATGCCTGCCTTCGCCGGCCGATTGAGCGAACGAGAGATCTGGGCGGTCACCGCGTACATCCGAGGCTTCTCGCCGGCAGTGGACCTGCAGCCCGAGTCGGACCTTTCCGAGGGCGGCGCTGCGCAGCGCCTCCACGGACGCGAGGTGTTCGAGGCCCAGTGCGCCGGTTGCCACGGCCAGCAGGGTCTCGGTGACGGCGAGGCGGCGGCGTCGTTCGACACTCCCCCTCGCAACCTGGCGGACGGCGACTGGTTGTCCGGACGCAGTGACGACCAGCTCAAGGGCAGCATCAGCCACGGCATTCCCGGTACATCGATGCCCGCGTTCTACGGGGATCTCACCGGGACCGAGATGGACTCCGTGGTCTCTTACCTCCGTCAGTTGGCAGATGTGCAGCAAAAGCCCAACCCGCTGGTCGGTTGGGCCGAGGACACCTATCTCGCCTACTGCGCGTCCTGCCACGGCGTCGACGGAGACGGGGCGGGGATCGCCGCGGGACGGATCGATCCCGCCCCTCGTTCGTTCCGCAACCCCGCCTGGATGGCCGGTCAGACCGACGCCAAGCTCGAGGCGGCGGTGCGTCACGGACGCTCCGGGACAGCCATGCCGCCCTTCGGGGCGATCCTCGACGACGACGAGATCGCCCGTCTGGTCGAGTACATCCGCGCATTCTCCGGACCGGAGTCGATTCCGGGCTCGGACTCAGCATTCCGATACGACCCCTCGACGGTTGCCGGCGTCCCGTCGACATCCACGGATCGACCGAGAAAGAGGTGATGGCAGTGGACAGAAGAAAGTTCCTGATAGGCGCTCTGAGCGTCCCAGCGGGTCTCGCACTGGCAGGAAAGGGCGCCGGTCTCTTGGGCGGTGAGTCCAGTGCCTCGGCCGCGGGGCTCCTGAGGGCGAAGGACCTGAAGATGCCCCCCGGCACGCCCTACCCGCTGGTGGCGCTCCCGGGAAAGGCACGGATGGGACAGGTCTACGACCGCCCACCCAACTACGAGACCCCGGCCGAGCGGCTGATCGGCCGCGCGAACTACCCCTACACCGACAACGAGTACTACTACGTCCGCTACCGGGAGGCGAGCGTCCTCAAGCTCACCCCGGAGAACTACCGCCTCAAGATCGGCGGCGACGCCGCTGACAACGAGATCACGCTGTCCCTCGACGAGCTGAACCGCCGCGCTACCACCACCATCGGCGCTGTCGGCGTCTGCAGTGGTCAGGGTCGAGGGCTGCACCACCCGATGATTCCCGGGATGCCCTGGACGAAGGGTGATCTCTCGTGCGCGGAGTGGACAGGGGTGAAGCTCAACGATCTGCTGGACGAGGTCGGCGTCAAGTCGAGCGCCCTGCACGTCTCCTTCGGCGGCGGACGGGTGATCAGCCTGGCCAAGCCGCAGTACTGGCGCTCCTACATGATCGAGACCCTGCGCAAGGGCGACGCCGTGATCGCCACGAAGATGAACGGCGAGGACATCCCGTTCTGGAACGGCTACCCGGTGCGCCTCGTCGTACCAGGGACTTGGGCGCCGACCTGGACCAAGCAGGTCGTGGAGATCGACATCCGCACCACGCCGCACGCCATGGAGTGGTCCGGCCGCGAGATCACGCCCAACGAGCTCAAGGTCTTCTCCCTCATCTCCACGCCGACGGACGGCACCCGGATCCCCGTCGGCCGCAAGGTCGAGCTGACGGGGGTGGCCTACGACTACGGCGCGGGGATCACCAAGGTGGAGGTCAGTCAGGACGACGGGCAGAGCTGGCAGCCCGCTCGGCTCGAGCGCTCCTACGGCAAGTACACGTGGCGGGTCTGGCGGGCGCAGGTCGGTTTCGACACCACTGGTGAGCACCGCGTGCTCTCCCGCGCGACGAACGCCGACGGCCAGGTACAGCCGCTCGAGCCGTCGCCGACCGCCATGAATGACGGCGCGCGCAAGGACACCGCGTCCCGGATCTTCGCCGGCGTCTACGAGGTGGTCTGATGCAGATCCCTGGTGGATGGAAGATCCCTGCGGTGGTGCTGCTGGCGTTCACCGCGTCCGTCGGCGCCTACGCGGTCATGCGGCCCGAACCGTCACGGGTCGTACCCGGAGTCGAGAGCGGCCGGGGCCAGTACCCCCAGGCGCAGTTCACGCTGGTCAACGGTGAGGGCAAGGGACTGGTGCAGGCCTATTGCACCGCCTGCCACTCGCTGGCGCCGATCATGCATCACTCCGGGTTCACCGCCAGCCAGTGGGCGGCAGAGGTGACCAAGATGCGCGAGGTGTACGCCGCCCCCATCGACGAGACGACGGCGGCCCAGATCACCGAGTACCTGCAGAACCACTACGCCGTACCGGTCGACAAGCCCTTGGGCACGAGCCGCGACGTGTGGTCCGACCCGAGCGATTGAGGAGTTCGCGCCCAATGACCAGCAACGATGAGGCCAAGCACGTCCCGGTGGCCGTGCTGGAGCTCGTCGCGGCAGGTCGTCGCTACGACCGTACGTGGGCCGTGCTCCCGGTCAGCCTGTCGCTGGGCGCCGGTACGGCGACCCTGGTGACCGGGCGGAACGGGTCGGGCAAGAGCACCCTGCTGCGGATGGCCGCTGGACTCGTGCGCCCCACGACAGGAGAGCGTCACGCGGGTGGCCGTTCGCTCTACCTGTTGTCGGGTCACGGGGCTCGCGCTGCCGCGACCCCGGTGATGAACGTGGCCATGGCCATCAGGCTCACCGGCGGCAGCGCAGCGCAGGCGTTGGACCTGGCTCGGGCGACCCTCGACGACGTCGGCCTCTCGGGCGTGGCACATCAGCCGGCGGGAACACTGTCGTCGGGGCAGCGCGCTCGGCTCTCGCTGGCCGTCGCGCTGGCCTGTCCCGTGCCCTTGGTCTGTCTCGACGAGCCGACGGCCCATCTGGACGACGAGGGGTCGACCGTGGTCGTGGATGCCATTGCGCGTCTGCGCGGCCGCGGCGCGGCCCTGCTCGTCGCCTCGCACGATCCTGCCAGCGCCATCTGGCCTTTCGACGCCCGACTTCACCTGACCGAGGGCAGGATCGACCGAGACGTCGCCTCGGTGCCGGTCGGGGCGGGGCGCTGATGAGGACCGCGGCCCTGGTGGTGCGTCGAGAGCTCACTCTCGAGGGAGTGGGACGCGACGCATCCGCGACGGTGGTCCCCTTCATCATCGCCGGTGTGCTGATGGCCGGTCTCGCCATGGGCCCGGTACCGCAGGTGCTCGTGACGGTCGCGCCCGCGGTGACCTGGCTGGTGGTCCTGTTCGCCACGCCGACGCTGGCGCGCAGCGTCGCTGCGGCAGAACGGGACGAGGGCACCTGGGACATGCTGCGCGGCCTGGTCGGTCCGGGTGCCCTGATCGCCGGGAAGATCGGCGGCCTGTGGATCCACCTGCTGGTGGCCTGGGCGATCACCGCTGCGTTGGTCACGCTGATGTTCCCCGCCCCGCTACCGGCGACCGCCGTCGTCGCCGGGCCGCTCGGCACCCTGGGGTTGGCTGCGCTGACCACTGCGTTCGGCGCACTCCTGGTGGGCGAGCGCCGACGGGCCGGGCTCCTTGCGGTGCTGCTGCTGCCGCTGTCCCTGCCCGTGCTGTTGGCCGGCTCGACGCTCGCCGCCCCAGGAGCAGGACAGGCCGCGTGGCTGGCCCTGCTCGTGGGGTACGACGCGTTGATCCTGGTGACGATCTGGGCTGTCTACCCCACGCTGTTGGAGGAGTGAGTGATGTCGCCGATGATCGAGAAGACGACGGGGGCCGCCGCGCTGGTGACAGCCGTGCTGGCGCTGGCCCTGGCTCTGGTGGTGGCGCCGACCGACGCCTACCAGGGTGAGTCCCAGCGCCTGATGTACGTGCACGTCCCCGCAGCGTGGACCGCCTATCTCTCGTTCGTCGTGGTGGCGGGCGCCAGTGCGCTCTACCTGATCCGCAGGGACGCGCGCCACGACCGGGTCGCGCAAGCTGCGGCGGAGCTCGGTGTCGGACTGACCGCCCTGACGATCGTGCTGGGCAGCCTATGGGCCCGCCCCACCTGGGGCACCTGGTGGACCTGGGACCCACGGTTGGTCACCACCGCCGTGCTCCTCCTGGTGTACCTGGGCTACCTCGGTGTGCGTGGTCTGAGCACCGACCCCGTCGTCAACGGGCGCCGTTCGGCCGTCGTCGGGCTGCTCGCCCTGGTGAACGTGCCGCTGGTGCACTTCTCCGTGGTCTGGTGGAGGACCCTCCACCAGCCGCCCAGTGTCCTGCGCCCAGGCGGTCCGGACGGTGTCGTACCGCCGAGCATGCTGGTGAGCCTGTTCGCGGGCCTGATCGCCTTCACGCTGCTGTGGGCCTGGGTGATGATGCGCCGTACGCGCGAGCTCTCCGCGCGGGCCGAGCACGGCGGCAGCGACACGCCGGCAGGTGCCCCCCAGCCCATTGTCGTCTCCTCGCCCCGAAAGGAGCCCTGACGAGCATGAGCTACATGATCGCCGGCTACTTCCTGACAGTCCTGTTCTGGCTCGGCTATTTCGCCTGGGTGCTGAGGACGGGGAAGCGCCCCCGATGAGCCGCCTGTCCTCCCCACGCGCGCGACTGGGTCTGGTCGGCATCGCTGCCGCCGGAGTCCTCGTCGTGCTCGGAGTCAGTGGCTTCCAGGACAACCTGGTGTACTACCGGACGCCCGCCGAGGTCGGCAGCGGTGCCTCGCAGCCCGGCGAACGCATCCGCCTCGGAGGGATGGTGGAGCACGGCTCCGTCTCGCGGTCGGGCGGCGTCCTGCGGTTCGTGCTCACCGACGGGGCTCGCGACATCCCCGTCGTCTATCGCGGCAAGACGCCGGGGGTCTTCCGGGAGGGGCAAGGTGCGGTCGTCGAGGGCAACCTCGGCGCCGGCCAGCGCTTCGTCGCGGACACGGTCCTGGTCAAGCACTCGAACGAGTACGTCGAAGAAGGCGGGGGCGAGTACCAGCCACCCGCGAACCCGTAGCCGGCCGGATTGATGACCCGTCGCCCCACTGCGCCCCGCCCGCTCGATCGTGACAGCGCGATGCCCCTGTGGGCCCAGCTGGCCGACGAGCTCAGGCGACGCCTGGAGGCGGGTGCGTTCGACCAGCACTTCCCCAGCGAGCTCGAGCTCGTCGAGCAGTACGACCTGAGTCGGCACACGATCAGGCACGCCCTGTCCCCGCTGCGCGAGGCGGGACTGCTCGACACGGAACGGGGCCGCGGCACCCGCGTGCGGACCGCACGCATCGAACAGCCGCTGGGCGCGCTCTACAGCCTGTTCCGGGAGGTCGAGGCCAGAGGCATGGATCAGCACAGCGAGGTGCGCGCCCTCGACGTCCGCACCGATGCCTCGGCGGCGCAGCGGCTTGGCCTGTCCGCGGACGAGGAGCTGGTCTACCTCGAACGCCTGCGGCTGGCGGACGGCGAGCCGTTGGCGCTGGATCGCGTCTGGCTTCCGCACGCCGTGGGCCGACACATCCTCGATGCCGACTTCTCGCACTCGGGTCTCTACGACAACCTGGTCTCCAGGGCCAAGGTCCAGCTCACCGGGGGTGCCGAGCGACTGAGCGCAGTCGTTCCTTCCGCGGCGCAGCGTCGCCTCCTCGCGATCGGACGCGACGTCGCGGTGTTCGAGGTCGAGCGCACCGCGCAGACCCGGAGCCAACCGGTCGAGTGGCGACTGAGCCTCATCCGCGGCGACCGGTTCAGCGTGGCGGCCGAATGGTCGAATCGGCACGACTACCGGCTCGGTGTCGAGGGCTCCCTGCCCGGCTGATCCGCGACCCGCCGTACATCGTTCGTCGGCTCCGACCGCCACGGATGGTTCATCAGCTCGGTGACGGTGACCGTGGTGTGGCGCCGCTCGGGCCCCGCCCCGCGCACCGGCTCCGCCCGACTCCCCCACGGGCCGTCGGCGCTGCTAGCGTCGGGCGGGTCAATGCCCCCGTTCCCACACGTCGTACTCAGGAGTTCTCGTGAGCACTACCCCCCTCAAGGTCGCCGTCACCGGCGCGGCAGGTCAGATCGGCTACAGCCTGCTCTTCCGTCTCGCGAGCGGTTCCCTGCTCGGTACTGACCGCCCCATCGAGCTGCGCCTGCTGGAGATCAGCCCGGCGCTCAAGGCCCTCGAGGGCGTCGTCATGGAGCTCGACGACTGCGCCTTCCCGACGCTGGCAGGCGTGGAGATCGGCGACGACGCGAACAAGGTGTTCGAGGGCGTCAACCTCGCCCTGCTCGTCGGTGCCCGTCCGCGCGGCCCCGGCATGGAGCGTGGTGACCTCCTCGAAGCCAACGGCGCGATCTTCACCGCGCAGGGCAAGGCACTCAACGAGGTGGCCGCCGACGACATCCGCATCGGCGTGACCGGCAACCCGGCCAACACCAACGCGCTGATCGCCATGACCAACGCCCCCGACATCCCCAACGAGCGGTTCTCCGCCCTGACGCGCCTGGACCACAACCGCGCCATCTCACAGCTGGCCGCGAAGACCGGCGCGTCGGTCACCGACATCAAGAAGATGACGATCTGGGGCAACCACTCGGCCACGCAGTACCCCGACATCTTCCACGCCGAGATCGCAGGCAAGAACGCCGCCGAGACCGTCAACGACCAGGACTGGGTGGAGAACACCTTCATCCCCACCGTCGCCAAGCGCGGCGCGGCGATCATCGAGGCACGCGGTTCCTCTTCGGCCGCCTCGGCCGCCTCCGCGACCATCGACGCCGCCCGCGACTGGCTGCACGGCTCCGCCGACGGCGACTGGGTCTCGATGGCGGTCGCCTCAGACGGTTCCTACGGCGTCCCGGAAGGCCTGATCTCCTCCTTCCCCGTGACCACCAAGAACGGTGACTGGGAGATCGTCAAGGGCCTGGAGATCGACGACTTCTCCCGCGGCAAGATCGACGCCTCCACCGCAGAGCTCGCCGAGGAGCGGGACGCGGTCACGGAGCTCGGCCTGATCTGAATCGGGTTGGCGGTTTCACTGGGGACCCAGTGAAACCGCCGCTTCCCCCGCGTTGCAACGTGGGGGAAGCGGCAGATCGTCGGGGGCAGCTGACCGCGCCGGAGGTCGTCCACGGGCCGCGAGCAGGTGGCGATGCCCGTGGGTGAACCCGGTCAGCCCTTCTCGGAGTCGTCCTCGATCACCACGAGCTCGAAGTTCTCGTCGAGACGTACGTCGACCGTGGTGCCGTCGGGGCGAGTGACCTCGACCTCCCAGGTGGCACCGTTCTCGGAGTCACGCTCGACGGAGTTGGCCTTGCCGCCCTCGGAGTACTCCAAGGCGGACGTGGTGGCCCGGTCTGCCTCGGGGCCGGTGACGGTGTTCTCCCCGTCGTCGCTGCCGGCGGTCGCCACCCCGGTGCCGGCACCTACGACGACGATCCCGATGGCTGCTGCGGTGGCAATGCGTTGCTTGCGATTCATGGTGTCCTCCTCGACACGGATGCGACCCGATCGGAACACGGCTGCCGGGCTTTCACCCACTGTGGTCCTCGCGACCTGAAGCCAGCCTGAACCCGATGGCTTTCAGCGCATCTTCAGCACACCTTCAGCGGGCTCGTGTCACCGTGAACCCATGCGGGTCCTGGTGGTCGACGACGACGTGCGCATCGCACGCGCCGTACGCCGCGGCCTGGAGGCCGAGGGGTACGCCGTGGACGTCGCCTCGGACTTCGTGCAGGGTGAGTGGCTGGCCACCGAGAACGACTACGACGCGATGGTGCTCGACGTGATGCTCCCCGGTGGCACCGGCACCGAGCTGTGCCGGCGGCTGCGGGCCGCGGAGGTGTGGGTACCCATCTTGATCCTCACCGCGAAGAACTCCCCCGAGGACGAGGTGGCGGCGCTCGACAGCGGCGCCGACGACTTCCTCGCCAAGCCGTTCTCCTTCGTCGTGCTGGTCGCCAGGATCAGGGCGCTGCTCCGCCGTCACGACGACCCGCGCCCCGCGGTGCTCACCTCAGGGGACCTGACCCTCGACCCGGCGCGGCACGCGGTCAGCAGAGGCTCCGAGGTGATCGACCTGACCCCGCGCCAGTTCGCGTTGCTCGAGTTCCTGATGCGCCGCGACGGCCAGGTCGTGCCCAAGCGCGTGATCCTCGAGCACGTGTGGGACTTCGCATTCGACGGCGACCCGAACATCATCGAGGTCTATGTGCGGCAGCTCCGCATGCGCATCGACATCCCGTTCGGCCGCAACAGTCTGCAGACGGTTCGTGGGGCTGGGTACCGCTTGGACCCCGACGCGCACCCCGACGAGCCGCGCGAAGCCACCACGCGGAAAGGAGCACCGTGAGCCGCGTCCGAGCGGCGCTCGCCACCGTGCGAGGGCGTACGACGGTGGCTGCCACCCTGGCCGTCTCCCTGGCACTGCTCGTCGGCTCCGTGCTGCTGGTGCGAACCCTGGACCACTCCCTGACCACCTCGACGGACAAGCAGGCCAGGGAGCGCTTGAGCCAGCTCCTGGACGACGCATCCGCGGGCACTCTGTCGGAGACCGTCGAGGGCATCGGCGACGACTCCCTGGCCCAGGTCGTCGACGAGCGAGGAACGGTGCTGGCCTCGTCGACCAACATCTCCGGTCGCCCTGCGATCGCCGGCGTGAGCGGTGTCGCCGAGAAGCCCCGGGCGCGCACCATGACCGACCTGCCGGACGACCGCGAGACCGAGGACTACCGGATCTGGTCGGCCAGCCGACAGACCCCCGACGGGGTGGTCGCCGTCTTCGTCGGGCCGAGCCTCGAGCACACCCAGGAGGCCGTGGCCGAGCTGACCGGCAGTCTCGCCGTGGGTCTTCCGCTTCTCGTCGTCCTCCTTGCGGCCGGCATCTGGGTGACGGTGGGCCGCGCCCTCCAACCCGTCGAGGCCGTGCGTCGCGAGGTCGCCGGGCTCGGCGCACGGTCCCTGCAGCGACGGGTGCCGGTGCCGGCCACGGGTGACGAGGTCGCTCGGCTGGCCGTGACCATGAACCAGATGCTGGACCGTCTCGAGCTCGCTGACCGACGCCAACGCGAGTTCGTTGCCAACGCCTCCCACGACCTGCAGTCGCCGCTGACCCTGTTCCGCACCGAGGTCGAGGTCACCATGACGCGAGGCGACCTCGAGGAGTGGCGACGCACCGGGGAGCTGCTGCTCGCCGAAGCCGACCGGATGGAGTCCCTGGTCGGTGACCTGCTCTTCCTCGCCGGGACCGAGGACGGGACGAGCGCGACGCCGTTGGCCCTCGACCTCGAGGACGTCGTGGCCGACGAGGTGGCCAGGCTGGCCCTCGACCCCGCCGTGCAGGTGCACCTCGTCACCGGCGGAGCACCGGTGCGCGGGCACCGCCAACAGCTGTCACGGATGGTGCGCAACCTCTTGCTGAACGCGGCCGCGTTCGCGACCACGCGCATCGACGTCGAGGTCGGAGAGCTCGAGGGACGCGCGGTACTGGTGGTCGACGACGACGGGCCTGGGATCCCGGAGGAGCACCGCGAGGAGGTCTTCGAGCGCTTCGTCACCCTGGACCAGGCCCGCGACCGTCGAGGCGCCGGGACCGGCCTCGGCCTCGCGATCGCGAGGTCCGTGGCGCAGGCACACGGCGGCGAGGTCACGCTCGAGGGTGCGGCGCCGACCTCGCGCTTCGTGGTACGGCTCCCCCGGCTCTGAAGCCCTCGTGAGAGACCGCGGTGGCTCAGGTCAGGTCGGCTGGTTCGGGATCACGCTGGCCAGCACGATCAGTGCGGTCCCCACGCCGCCCAGCATCACCGCGTCCACCCACCGGTTGCGTCGTACGCGCAACATCCCGGCGCTGTCCTCGGTGAGGAGCAGCCGCATCAACGCGGCAACGAGCAGGCCGACCCCGATCAGCACGACGCCGCGACGCCAGGGGCCGAAGGCGACCACCATCAGGCCAACCGCGTTGATTCCCACCACGACCAGGTAGACCATTCCACCAGGGGTGGACGGCACGCGTCGGGACTTCTCCGTCCCGTTCACCCGGAGGGGTGCTCCCCCAGGCCCGCCTCGGCCATCGCCACCACGTTGGAGAGCAGCATCGCCCGGGTCATCGGACCGACCCCGCCGGGGTTCGGCGAGACCCAGTCCGCCACCTCGAGGACGGAGTCATCGACGTCGCCGGCGATCTTGCCGTCCACGCGGGAGACCCCGACGTCGAGGACGGCGGCGCCGGGCTTGACCATGTCACCGGTGATGATGCCGGGCACGCCGGCAGCGGCCACGACGATGTCGGCCTGGCGCACGTGGGCGGCCAGGTCGCGGGTGCCGGTGTGGCACAAGGTGACCGTCGCGTTCTCGGACCGGCGGGTCAGCAGCAGCCCCAGCGGACGTCCCACGGTGACGCCACGGCCGACGACCACCACCTCGGCGCCGTTGATCTCGACGCCGTGGCGACGCAGCAGCGTGACGATGCCGAACGGCGTGCACGGCAGCGGTGCCTCCTTGCCGAGCACCAGCCAGCCGAGGTTGGTCGGGTGCAGCCCGTCGGCGTCCTTCGCGGGGTCGATCTCTCCCAGGACGGCGTTCTCGTCGACGCCGCGGGGCAACGGGAGCTGGACGATGTAGCCGGTGCAGGCGGGGTCGGCGTTGAGTCGCCGTACCGCAGCCAGGATCTCCTCCTGCGTCGCGGTGCCCGGAAGGTCCTCGCGCAGGGACTCGATACCGACCTCCGCGCAGTCCTTGTGCTTGCCGTTGACGTACCAGGTAGAGCCGGGGTCGTCGCCCACGAGCACCGTGCCCAGGCCTGGGACCACGCCACTCTCGCGGAGCTTGCCAACCCGTTCGGCGAGCTCGGCCTTGATCGCCCTGGCGGTGGCCGCTCCATCGAGCCTCTGTGCTGTCACGGTCAGCATCCTGCCATCCGCCCACACGGCGCATCTGTCCCACCCACGGCCGCCGACCCGGCGCATCTGTCCCACCCAGGGTCGCCGAGACGGCGCATCTGTCCCACCCAGGGCCGCCGAGACGGCGCACCTGTCCAACCCGGGGCGGACACACGCGCCGTCTCGGCCGGGGTTCGCGGGACATACGCGCCGTCTCGGCGGGGTGGCGCGGGACATACGCGCCGTCTCGGCGGGGTGGGTCAATCGGGGCTGTGTCAGTGCGCGAAGTGGCGGGTTCCGGTGAAGTACATCGTCACACCTGCGCGCTGGGCGGCCTCGACGGTCAGCTCGTCGCGTACCGAACCACCCGGCTGCACGATGGCGCGCACCCCTGCGTCGATGAGGATCTGCGGCCCGTCCTCGAAGGGGAAGAAGGCGTCGGAGGCGGCCACCGAGCCAGCCGCCCGCTCGCCAGCCCTGCTCACCGCGAGGCGGCACGAGTCGACGCGGTTGACCTGTCCCATCCCGATGCCCACCGAGGCCCCACCGGCGGCGAGCAGGATCGCGTTGGACTTGGCTGCTCGACACGCCTTCCAGGCGAAGGCCAGGTCGGCCAGCACCTCCGCGGAGGCAGCCTCTCCCGTCGCCAGCGTCCAGGCCGACGGGTCATCCCCGTCCGCGTCGATGGCGTCGCGCTGCTGCATGAGCAGGCCTCCCGAGATCGGCCGAGTCTCGACGCCGCCGCGCTGCAACGGCTCGCACTCGAGCAGGCGCACGTTCTTCTTGCCCTGGAGGATCTCCACCGCTCCGTCCTCGTAGCCGGGGGCGACGACGACCTCGGTGAAGACCTCGGCCACCTGCCGGGCCATCTCGACGCTCACCGGCCGGTTCACCGCGATCACCCCACCGAAGGCCGAGACGGGGTCGCACTCGTGCGCCTTGCGGTGTGCGTCGGCCACGTCGGCGCCCACGGCGATGCCGCAGGGGTTCGCGTGCTTGATGATCGCCACCGCCGGCTCGTCGAAGTCGTACGCCGCCCGCCTGGCCGCGTCCGCATCCACGTAGTTGTTGTACGACATCTCCTTGCCGTGCAGCTGGCGCGCCTGTGCCAGGCCGGTGCCGAACCCGTTGAGGTACAGCGCCGCCGACTGGTGCGGGTTCTCGCCGTACCGAAGGACCGCACCGCGGTCCCAGGTGGCTCCGACCCAGGCGGGGAACCCGGCCCCACCCGAGGTGTCGGTGAGCACCGAGCCCATCCAGCTGGCGACGTGCACGTCGTAGGTGGCCGTGTGCACGAAGGCCTCCGCCGCCAGCCGCTTGCGCTGCTCGTAGGTGAAGCCACCGTCCCGGGCCGCCTCCAGCACCTCGGCGTACCGGTCGGGCGAGGTGACGATGGCCACCGACGGGTGGTTCTTCGCCGCCGCTCGGACCATCGAGGGACCGCCGATGTCGATCTGCTCGACGCACTCGTCCGGCGACGCGCCGGACTCCACGGTCTGCGTGAACGGGTAGAGGTTGGAGACCACGAGGTCGAAGGGTGCGACCCCGAGCTCGTCGAGCTGCGCCACGTGGGTCGGCAACCGACGGTCGGCGAGGATCCCGGCGTGGACCTTGGGGTGCAGGGTCTTGACCCGGCCGTCGAGGCACTCCGGGAACCCGGTGAGGTCCTCCACCCGCGTGACCGGCAGCCCGAGGTCGGCGATCAGCTTCGCTGAGCCCCCCGTGGAGACCAGCTCGACGCCGGAGTCGTGCAGACCGCGCACGAGCTCGGCCAGCCCCGTCTTGTCGTAGACCGAGACGAGGGCACGCCGCAGCTCGATCCGGTCGTCGGTGATCCGGGTGGGCTCGTTCGGCGTTGCTGCAGCGGGGCTCATGAGCCGATCCGCACCTTCCTGTCGGTGATGGTGAATCCGTCGCGGGCCATCCGGCCCACGGCGTCGACGAGCATGCTGCGCTCGGCGACCTTGATCCGGTCGTGCAACGTCTCGACGTCGTCCATGTCCTCCACGGGCACCACCACCTGGGCGATGATCGGGCCGGTGTCGATGCCCGCGTCCACGACGAACAGCGTCGCGCCGGTGACCCTGACGCCGTAGGCCAGGGCCTCGGCCGGTGCGGACGTGCCCGGGAAGGCGGGGCACAGTGCCGGGTGGGTGTTGACCACACGCCCCGCGAAGCGGTCCAGGAACTCGGGCCCGACCAGCTTCATGAACCCTGCCAGCACCACCAGGTCCGGCTCGAAGGCGGCCACCGTGTCGGTCAGGGCGCCGTCCCACAGGTCGCGGGTGGTGTAGCCACCGACCTTGCGCACGAACGTCGGCACGCCGTGGCGCTCGGCACGGGCCAGCCCCTCGATGCCGTCACGGTCCGCCCCGACGGCCACCACCCGGGCTCCGAAGTCAGGGTCGTCGCACGCGTCGAGCAGGGCCTGCAGGTTCGTGCCCGCCCCGGAGACGAGGACGACGAGTCGGGTGGCAGGCACCGGCACAGGCTACCGACGCCGGTCAGCGCCGCTGCCACCAGGCAGTGAGCAGGCCGGCGACCAGCCCACCCAGGCTCATCGACGTCACCGCGGCCACGAGGACCTCGGCCACGGGCGCACCGATCTCGGCCATCCGGCCGGTCCCCATCGGACCACCGGCCAGCGCCACAGCGAGCGTGGTCAGCAGCGCTGCACCGAAACCGGTGCCGAAGCCGCGCAGCGCGGCCGAGTCGTACGCCGTGACCCGGTAGGCCCGCTGTGCCAGCACCGCACCCGCCACGGCCGCCAGCACGGGCACGCCGAGGAGCCCCATGGCCCACTCGGGTGTGGCACCGCTGTCCGGCAGCGCCGCAAGCAGCGGAAAGGCAGGGACCTGCCCCAGCGTGACCACGCTCGGTGACACCACCGTGCCCGTCCCCACCGCGAAGCCCGGACCGAGCAGGTACGCCGCACCGAGGAGGACCGCGTTGGGGGCAACGGCGGCGGTCGCAAGGGCGAACATGACGTAGTCCCCTGGCTGCAGGCGCAGTCCCGCCATCACCGTGGCCGCCTCGTTGAGCCCGGTCGCGAGGGCCGCCGCGGCCAGCACCGAGGCGGCCACGAGCAGGAGCAGGAAGGTGGCCGAGGAGCCGTAGGCGATCGAGCGCACCCAACCCGGCACCCGTTCGATCCACACACGCAGCCGCCCCGTCCCCGAGGCGAGGCCCAGGCCACCGGCCAGCAGCGAGAGCACCAGCGAACCTGCGAGGGCGCGACCGAGGCTGGGACTGGCGGCATCGGTGGCGGCCAGGACACAGGTGACCACCGCGGCCACGACGTACAGCCCGGTGAAGACCGTCAGCGCCACCGCGACCTGCCGGTCGTCGTCGGTCTCCTGCGAGGTGACGCCTGCCCAACGCCCGAACCGGTGCAGCACGAGGACGATGAACCCCGTCACGGTGAGCGGCACGATGCCCAGAGGGACCCCGGAGACGGTCAGCGTGGCCCCCAGGCCCGCGAGCCACACGTCGGCGCCGACGCGCAGCGCGTCGGTGGTCTCGCCGTGCGCGCCCGCGTCGGCGAGGAACCAGCCGATGACCGCCACGCCCATGCAGGTGGCCAGGGCAGTGGCGGCGGCCCCCAGGGCCGCGAGAGCAGCCGCCGCCGGCAGTGGGCGACCGCCAGCCGTCGAGCCGTCGTCAGGACCTCCGCCCGGACCGCCGACCAGGCCCCGCCAGATCCCGTCCACGAGGGCGCGCGTCCGGCTGGCACGGCCTCCGGTCGGCTTGTGGACAGCGGGTCGGCTCAGCAGATCAGTCATGACCGTCCCATCCTGACCCAGCGCCGCCTCCAGGCCGATGAGGCACGCGGGTAACCTCGGTCTGTCATGCCCACGCAGCCACCCGATGCCGCCACCGACTTCGACGGGTTCTACCTGGCCAGCCGCCGTCGACTGGTCCTGGAGGCGTACGCGCTGACCGGCGACCTCTCTGCGGCGCGCAGCGCGGTGCGGGACGGTTTCGTGGCAGCCAGCCACCACTGGGGCAAGGTGAGCCGGCTCAGGGACCCCGAGGAGTGGGTGCGCCCGCGTGCGTGGGCGATGGCTCAGCGACGTTCCGTCGCACGCCTGTGGCACCGCGAGAAGGGGCTCTCCACCGAGCAGAAGGGTGTCCTGGACGCGCTGCACCACCTGCCCGACCAGCAGCGCAAGGTCCTGCTCCTCACCCAGCTCGCGGGCCTCTCGCTGACCGACGCCGGTCGGGAGCTCGGCGAGACCCCGGCCCGGGTGGAGGCCCAGCTCGCAGCCGCAGTGCGTTCGTTCAGTGACCGGACGGGCACGCCCCCTGCCGTTCTGGTCGCAGCGTTGGGGTCGCTGGCTCCCGTCGTCGAGGCAGCGGCGCTGCCCCGTCCTGAGCTCATCCACCGCGGTGGCCGCCAGCGCCGCCGGCGGCAGGCCCTTGCGGGGGTCGTCGGTCTGTTGGCGCTCACTGTGGGCGCCGGCCTGTTCGTCGACCGCGACGCGATGCAGCAACCCGCCGCGGCCGCGCCGAGCGGGCCCGAGGTCCGCCCGGTCTCCGAGGAGATGCTCCTGGACCTCGAGCAGGTGGAGACGGCTGCCCCCGGTGAGGGGTGGCAGCTCCTGAGCACCTCCGACAACACCACCGGACCAGGGATCAACTCGGTCTGCCAGGCAACCCGCTTCGCCGATCCGGAGGGTCGGGGCGCCCTGGTCCGCAAGTTCGCGGCGCCGGGCACTCCGCAGCGCAACTTCGTGCAGACGGTGGAGATCTCGAACACCCAGCCCGACGCCGCCGCGGCGTACCAGACCACGCTCGGCTGGTTCGCCGGATGCAGCGAGGCGCGCCTCCAGCTGCTGAGCGCCTTCCGGGTCCAGGGCCTCGGAGAGCAGGCCGAGGTCCTGAAGCTGCGCGTCCCCAACAAGGTGCGGCGTACCTATGTCGTCGGTCTGGCTCGCACCGGCTCGGTGACCGTCTCGACCGTCCTGGAGACCCTGGGAGGCCGGGCCACCCCGGTCAGCAGCACCGTCAGCACGCTGACCGCGGCGGTCCGCAACCTGTGCGGGGCCGACGAGGCCGGGCGCTGCCCCACCGAGGTCAAGGCGGCCCCCGTGCTGCCCCCGCCGTCCGGGGAGTCGCCCGGAAGCCTCGTCGCAGCAGACCTCCCGGTGGTCGGGAGCATCAACCGCCCCTGGGTCGGCACCAAGCCCGTCCCCGCCCGTCCCAACGTCGCCGCGACCACCTGTGACAAGGCGAACTTCGTCAAGGCCGGCGCCCGAACGGCGGCCACCCGGACGTTCCTGATCCCCCAGGCCAAGCTGCCCAAGCGGTTCGGGATCACCGAGACCATCGGCGAGTTTCGCAACGAGCGGGCCGCGCGCCGCTTCGTGGCCGGCATCCAGGCCGCCATGGCCCGCTGCGAACGGCGCGACCTGGGGGCGGAGGTCAGCAGCGAGCTGGTGCAGGACAAGGGGTACCGCGGCTCGCAGTACGCCCTGTGGCGGCTCGACAGCGAGATCAACGACAAGTCGACGGTCGGGTTCTGGATGGGGGTCGCCCGGGTCGGCCGCTACGTTGCACAGGTGAACTTCACCCCCGCCGGCAAGAACGACATCGACGAGGACACCTTCCAGTCGCTGATCACCCGGGCGCGCGACCGCCTCTTCGAGCTCCCCGCGACCCGCCGATGAGCGGTTTCGAGCTGCCCGAGGGCCTGGTGTACCTCAACGGCAACTCCTTGGGCGCACTGCCCTCGGGGGTGGCCGAACGGGTGCAGGAGGTGGTCAGAGAGGAGTGGGGTCAGGGTCTGATCCGGTCCTGGAACGACGCCAGGTGGATCGAGCTGAGCGGCCGCGTGGCGCAGCGACTCGCCCCGCTGGTCGGTGCCCGCCCGGAGGACCTGCATCTGGGCGACAGCACCAGCGTCAGCCTGTTCAAGACCAGCATCACCGCGGCCCGGCTGCGACCCGAGCGTCGCGTCATCGTGATGGAGGCGGTCCCCTTCCCCACGAACGGCCACATCACCGCCGGGGTGGCTGAGCTGATGGGTCTCGAGGTGCGCTGGTGCGATCCGGCCGACCCGCTGGCGTCCGTGGACGACGACGTCGCCCTGCTCAGCCTCACCCACGTCAACTACCGCACGGGCGCGATGTACGACCTCGCCGGCATCACCGCGGCCGCGCAGGCCCACGGAGCGCTGGTGCTGTGGGACCTCTGCCACTCCGCCGGAGCGATGCCCGTCGACCTGACCGGCGCCGGCGCCGACCTGGCCGTCGGCTGCACCTACAAGTACCTCAACGGTGGCCCCGGCGCACCAGCGTTCCTGTGGGTCTCACCGCAGCACCAGGAGGCCGCGCGGCAGCCGATCACCGGCTGGATGGGTCACCGGACGCCCTTCGCCATGTCGCGGGAGTACCAGCCCGCCGATGGCATCCGGAAGTTCGCCTCCGGCACTCCCCCGGTGCTCGCGCTGTCGGCGGTCGAGGCCGCCCTGGCCGCGTTCGAGGGCGTGGACCTGACCGAGCTGCGGGCCGCGTCCCTGGAGCTGACCGACCTGTTCATCGAGCTCATCGAGCAACGCCTGCCCGGGGTGTTCGAGATCGTCACCCCGCGGGAGCACCACCGCCGCGGGAGCCAGGTCTCGCTGGGACACCCGCAGGCCTACGGCATCGTGCAGGCCCTCATCGCCCGGGAGGTCATCGGCGACTTCCGCGAGCCCGACATCGCCCGCTTCGGCTTCGCCCCCCTCTACAACACGCCCGAGGACGTGCACCTCGCCGTCGAGCGGATGCAGCTGGTCGTGGAGAAGGAGGAGTACGCCGACCCGGCGTACTCCTCGCGCAACGCTGTGACGTGAGCGGGGGGATCCGGGTCGCTGGTTGCCGGTGGTCGGTTTCCCAGGTTAAGAACCCGATCCGTCTCTTCACACACGTCGCACGGTATGAGAAGAGCCGGTTTCCCTTCATCACCTGGGAAACCGGCCCTTCGTCAAGCTGAACCCCTAGAGCGACTCGAGGATCTCCCGCATCAGGTCCGCGGTCTCCGACGGCGTCTTGCCGACCCTGACCCCGGCGGCCTCGAGGGCCTCCTTCTTGGCCTGGGCGGTGCCCGAGGAGCCCGAGACGATGGCGCCGGCGTGGCCCATGGTCTTGCCCTCGGGGGCCGTGAAGCCGGCGACGTAGCCGACGACCGGCTTGGTCACGTGCTCCTTGATGTAGTCCGCGGCCCGCTCCTCGGCGTCGCCACCGATCTCGCCGATCATCACGATCGCCTTGGTCTCGGGGTCCTTCTCGAAGGCCTCGAGCGCGTCGATGTGCGTGGTGCCGATGATCGGGTCACCACCGATGCCGATCGCTGTGGAGAAACCGTGGTCGCGCAGCTCGAACATCATCTGGTAGGTCAGGGTCCCCGACTTCGAGACGAGGCCGACCGGGCCCTTGCCGGAGATGTTGGCGGGCGTGATGCCGACCAGGCACTCCTCGGGGGTGATGATGCCCGGGCAGTTCGGGCCGATGATGCGAGTGCTCTTGCCCTGGGCGTAGGCCCAGAACTCGGCGGAGTCCTGCACCGGGACACCCTCGGTGATCACCACGAGCAGCGGGATCTCGGCGTCGATCGCCTCGATCACGGCGTCCTTGGTGAACGGCGCGGGCACGAAGGCGATCGACACGTCGGCGCCGGTCTCCTTCATGGCCTCCGCGACGCTGCCGAAGACCGGCAGCTCCTTGTCACCGTGGGTGACGGTGGTGCCGGCCTTGCGGGCGTTGACACCGCCGACGACGTTGGTCCCCGACTTGAGCATCAGCGCGGTGTGCTTGGTGCCCTCACCACCGGTGATGCCCTGGACGATGACCTTGCTGTCCTTGTTGACGAAAATCGACATTGTTCTCCGCGCCCCTTACTTCGAAGCCAGCTCGGCGGCCTTGTCGGCCGCGCCGTCCATCGTGTCCACCAGCGTCACCAGCGGGTGGTTGGCCTCGTCGAGGATCCGACGACCCTCCTCGACGGCGTTGCCGTCCAGGCGTACGACGAGCGGCTTGGTCGCCTCGTCGCCGAGGATCTTCAGCGCGCCGACGATGCCGTTGGCGACCGCGTCGCACGAGGTGATCCCGCCGAAGACGTTCACGAACACCGACTTGACCTGCTCGTCGTGCAGGATCACGTCGAGCCCGTTGGCCATCACCTCGGCGGACGCACCGCCACCGATGTCGAGGAAGTTGGCCGGCTTCTGCCCGCCGTGCTTCTCACCGGCGTACGCGACCACGTCCAGCGTCGACATGACCAGCCCGGCGCCATTGCCGATGATGCCGACCGAGCCGTCGAGCTTGACGTAGTTCAGGCCCTTGGCCTTCGCCTTCGCCTCGAGCGGGTCGGCGGAGTCCTTGTCCTCGAACGCCGCGTGGTCCTCGTGACGGAACTCGGCGTTCTCGTCGAGGGAGACCTTGCCGTCGAGCGCCTCGAGCCTGTCACCGGCCAGGCGAGCCAGCGGGTTCACCTCGACGAGCGTGGCGTCCTCCTCGACGAAGACCTTCCAGAGGCTCTCAACCAGCGCGATGGCCTGGTCCTTGAGCTCGGCAGGGAAGCCCGCCTCCTCGACGATCGCCGTGGCCTTCGCGGTGTCCACACCGGCGTCGGGGTCGATGGCGATCTTCTTCACCGCGTCCGGGTTGGTCTTGGCGACCTCCTCGATCTCCACGCCGCCCTCGACCGAGGCGATGCACAGGTAGGAGCGGTTCGACCGGTCGAGCAGGAAGGAGAAGTAGTACTCCTCCTCGATCTGCTCCGCGGGGACGACGAGCACCCGGTTGACCGTGAGGCCCTTGATCTCCATCCCGAGGATGTTGGCGGCGTGCTCCTCGGCCTCGTCCGGCGTCTTGGCCAGTTTCACGCCACCTGCCTTGCCGCGGCCACCGGCCTTCACCTGGGCCTTGACGACCACGGTGCCACCGATCTCCTCGGCGGCCGCGCGGGCCTCCGCTACGGTCTCCACGGTCTTGCCGAGAGTCACCGCCACACCATGCTTGGCGAAGAGCTCCTTCGCTTGGTACTCCATCAGGTCCACGGGTCACCCGCTCCTTTTTGGCACTTGTTGGGTCAGCCGGACCAGCCGGGATACTCCGGCGTCCGCTCCGCCCGACCTTAGACCTGTCGGGAGCCCGGGGCCACGTAGGGTGCCCACGGTGGAACGCATCGAGACGCAGGTCACGCCGCGAGTCTCGCCCCCGGTGACTCTCCACACCGTCGAGTACGGCGACCGCCGCAGCCGAACCCAGGTGGCGCTGCTGCACGGATTTCCCGACGACCAGCGGATGTGGGAACCGGTGGTCGAAGCCCTGCCGGCGACGTGGCACGCGATCACCTACGACGCCCGTGGCGCCGTCTGGAAGAGCGGTTGGCGTCGTACACCTCCACCAGCGGGCCGCCCCTGGATCACCTCGGCACCGTCGCCCAGGGCTGGCGCGGCCGACTCCGGATGCGGCACGGCTGGTACGTCGCGTTGCCCCTGCTCCCCTGGCTCCCAGAACAGCTGTGGGCGCACCTCCAGTGGCTGGTCCGGCCGCTCGCATGCCGCCTGGACCCGACGAGCGCGCTGCTGCCGCGGGGTCGGACCGTGCGCGAGAACAGCAGCCACACCATCGACCTCTACCGGGTCAACGTCATTGCCCGACTGCGCGAACCGCTCCCCTGGCGCACCTCGCTGCCGATCCAGCTCGTGGTCGCCACGCGGGACGCCTTCGTGACCTCGGCGTGACCTTCGTGCCGACTGGGTCGTTGTTCGCGCATGCCCAAGACCACGCTCCGCCCCCTCGTCGCCGTCCTGACGGCCATGTTGCTCGCCGCCTCGACCCTCGTGCTCGCCGCGGGCACCTCGGTCCAGGCCGAGCCACCCTCGCGGGCAGAGCGGCAGGAGATGCAGGGCCAGCAGAGCAAGCCCGGTCAGCGGAGCAAGCGCGGCGAACACCGCAAGGCGGGCAAGCACCGGCACCAGGGGCACGAGCACGCAGACAAGAAGCACCGGCACAAGAAGAAGGCCAAGAAGGCGAAGAAGGCGAAGTCCCCGAGTCAGGCCCAGCCGGCGCCCGCGCCTCGCGACCACAACCAGGCCTTCACCAGGATCCCGATCACCGTCGACGTGCTGGTCGGGCCGGAGAAAGACATCTCCTGCACGATCAAGGCCGACAAGTACCAGCCGGCCGGGGTCGACGTTGCCCACCCCGCACCCGCGATCCTGACCACCAACGGCTTCGGTGGGTCCAAGAACGACGCCGGTCAGGCGGCTGGAGCCAGCGCCTTCGCCAAGGCGGGGTACGTGGTGATCTCGTACTCCGGCCTGGGCTTCGGTGGCTCCGACTGCAAGATCACCCTCGACGACCCCGACTACGACGGCATGGCCGGCAAGCAGATGGTCGACGTACTTGCGGGTGAGCGCGACTACACCGTCGACGACGGCTCCGGTCGCACCGAGCGGATCGACTACGTCAGCGCGACGACGACCAAGCAGGGCCGCGACCCGCGCGTCGGCATGATCGGCGGTTCCTACGGCGGCCAGATCCAGTTCGCGGTGGCCGGTCAGGACTCCCGGGTCGACGCGATCATCCCGATGATCACCTGGAACGACCTCGCCTACTCCCTGGCACCGAACAACACCGACCTCGTCGAGGGCGTCACCTACGGCACGCCGGGCGTGGCCAAGAAGCAGTGGATCGACCTGTTCTTCGGCGTGGGCATCTCCAACGGCTTGCAGAACACCCAGTCGGACCCGGAGCGCCAGGCCGGCTGCCCCAACTTCACCAACCAGGCCTGTGTCTCGGCGGCGCAGCTCAACACCGCCGGCTACCCCGACGACGCCACGCTGGCCCTGGCTCGTCACGCCTCGGTGGTGAGCTACATGAAGGACATCAAGATCCCCACGCTGCTCGTCCAGGGACAGAAGGACACGCTCTTCAACATCCAGGAAGCCGTCGCCACCTACCGGGCGCTGCGGGCCCAGGGCACCGAGGCGAAGATGGTGTGGTTCTCCGGGGGCCACTCCGGCAAGAACGCCGTCGGCGACCTGGACCTGTCCAAGGGCGTGGACGGCAGCTACCAGGGCCGACGCTGGATCAACTGGATGGACCGCTACGTGCGCGGTGACCGGACCGCGAGCTCGGGCCCGGCCTTCGAGTACTTCCGCGACTGGGTCGCCTACGACACCAGCGAGGCGAATGCCGGGAGGGACATCGCTCGCGCCTACGCGCAAGCACCGGTGTTCACCGGATCGCCGACCGCGACGTTGTACCTCTCGGGCACCGAGGAGCTGACCAGATCAGCGAAGTCGGTCAGCGACGGCGCCAGCCAGTTCGGTGCCACGCCGGCCGGTACGTCGTACTCGGAGACCTCGGCGCTCGAGGGCAGCACCGTCAACCGAGAGGTCTACGACCAGCCGGGCACCTTCGCCTCCTACACCTCAGCGCCGCTGGCCCAGGACGCAGTGCTGGTCGGCTCGCCGAGGCTGACCCTGAACATCGAGGCGCCGGTGGCCGCGGGGGCGCAGTCGACGGGTCCGGGCGGCAAGCTGGTGCTGTTCGCGAAGCTGTACGACGTGGCGCCCGACGGCACCCAGAAGCTGCAGAACCGTCTTGTCTCGCCGGTGCGGGTCAAGGACGTGACGCAACCGCTGACGATCGAGCTGCCCGGCGTCGCGCAGCGCTTCGCCGCTGGCCACCGCCTCCGGCTGGTCGTCGCGGCCGGCGACCTCGCCTACGCCAACAACACGCTCGCGCAGCCGGTGACGATCCGCACCGGTCCGAGCTCCCCGGGTCGGCTCGAGCTGCCCCTGGTGAGTGGGCTCACCCTCCGCTAGCCCGATCTGGCGTTGGGTTGGTGCGCGTGAGCGAGGGTGGTTTCCCAGGTTAAGAACCCAATCCTCCTCTTCACACACGGTGCACTGTGTGTGAAGAGGCAACGCGGGTTCTTAACCTGGGAAACCGGTCACACCGCAGATCCGCGCCAAACCCACCCCGATCACTCGGCGAAGTGCTGCGCCACCCAGCCGGTGATCTCGGTGGTGGTGGCGCCGGGGGTGAAGATCTTGGCCACGCCGATCTCGGCCAGGGGGGCCACGTCCTCCTCGGGGACGATGCCTCCGCCGAAGACCACGATGTCGGAGGCGTCGCGTTCCTCCAGGAGGCTGATCAGGCGGCGGAACAGCGACATGTGCGCCCCGGAGAGCACGGAAAGGCCGATCATGTCGGCGTCCTCCTGGATCGCGGTCTCCACGATCTGCTCGGGCGTCTGGTGCAGACCCGTGTAGATCACCTCGTGGCCGGCGTCGCGCAGCGCGCGCGCCACGACCTTCGCGCCCCGGTCATGTCCGTCCAGGCCGGGCTTGGCCACCACGATGCGCAACATGGCTGCAGGCTATCGGGGGCGGCGAGCATCGTGACAACCGCCACAGCCCTGTCCCCGTGCCCCGCCGGGATCGGGCTCGTTGTCCACCTGAGACCGATCGCCGATTTCGCAGAGTCGTGATCTCTCCGTTATCGTTTCGGGTCGTTTGCAAATCTGGACTACAGAGGGGCATCACCGACGCATGGCCAACCATCGAGCAGACCACCGCGGCAGGCATCGTCCTGCAGCTGTGCAGACCTCGGGAACCGGTCGTCGTCGGGCACAGAAGCCGATCCGCACGCAGCCGACGCCGCGCCCCTCCCGGCGTCCGGCGCTCCCCACCCTGCTCGGTCTCACCGCGCTGGCCGTGGCCGGGATCGGCGCAGTGAACGCCGGGACCGCCCCAGTGGCTCACTCCGCCATGACCCTGGCGTCCTCGAGTGCCCTCTCGGGCACCGATGCGGTCGGTTTCGCGACCGACTCCCGCGAACGCGCCCTGAGCCGTGACTCCGAGCGTCAGGCGCTGGACGACGCCGCGGAGGCCAAGCTCGTGCGCGCCGCGGAGCAGCAGGCCGCGGAGCGCAACGCCGAGCTGAAGCTGCTCGGCAAGGCCGCCGAGGCGCGCGCCGGCGAGATCGCCAAGAACCGCTGGGTGCTTCCCCTCACCGGCTACCGCCTGACCGCGCGGTTCGGCATGGGCGGCGGTCTCTGGTCGAGCAACCACACCGGCCTCGACTTCGCGGCGCCCTCGGGCACCCCGATCGTCGCAGTCGCCAACGGCGTGATCACCGAGGCCGGTTGGTCCGGCTCCTACGGCAACCTCACCGTGCAGACCCTGGAGGACGGCACCGAGATCTGGTACGCACACCAGACCTCGATCGGGGTCAGCCCCGGCGACACCGTCAGCGGTGGCCAGCAGATCGGCACCGTCGGTAGCACCGGCAACAGCACCGGCCCGCACCTGCACCTCGAGGTGCGACCCGGCGGCGGCGACCCGGTCGACCCCGCCTCGGCCCTCGCCTTCCGCGGCGTCTCGCCGTAACTCACCAGCCGTAACTCACCAGCCGCAACTCACCGGCCGCGAGCCCCCAGCCGCGAGCCCCCAGCCGCGAGCCCCCAGCCGTCGCGGCCGGGTGCGCCGCGGCGTGGACTGCTGCGCTAGAGCTTCTCGACCGGCGCGTAGCGCAGCAGCAGCCGCTTGACGCCTTCGGTGCCGAAGTCGATCGAGGCGACGGCACTGTCGCCGGCGCCTTCGAGGGCCACCACGGTGCCCAGACCGAAGGTGTCGTGCTGCACCCGGTCACCGGGGTCCAGCGAGGGGACGGGGCGTCCGGCCTTGGCCTTCTTGGCCGCGTCGGAGCGGGCGGCGGCCGTGCCGAAGCGAGGCTGCGGCGCTCGCCCGGCGCTCTTGGGCATGCCGTACGCCGGGCGGTTCCACGAGGTCATCGCGTCTGCAGTGCGTCGCCAGTCGACCAGGTCGACGGGGAGCTCGTCGAGGAACCGGGACCCGGGATTGTGCTGTGGCGCGCCCCAGGCGGAGCGGACGACGGCCCGGGAGACGTAGAGGCGCTCGCGGGCGCGCGTCAGGCCGACGTAGGCCAGCCGGCGCTCCTCCTCCAGCTCGGGCTTGTCGCCCAGCGATCGCAGGTGTGGGAAGACGCCGTCCTCCAGGCCCGTCAGGAAGACGACCGGGAACTCCAGCCCCTTGGCCGTGTGCAGGGTCATCAGCGTGACCACCCCGGCCGGGTCGCCCGCCTCGTCCTCGGGGTCGGCGGGTGCGTCGGGGATCTGGTCGGAGTCGGCCACCAGGGCGACCCGCTCGAGGAAGTCGGTCAGCCCGGGCGGCGTGGAGGCCGGTGTCCCCTCGTCGGCCGGGTCGGCGGAGGGGCCGACCTGGGGATCGTCGGAGAACTCCCGGGCGACCGCGACGAGCTCTGCGAGGTTCTCCACCCGAGTCTCGTCCTGCGGGTCCTCGGAGTCCTCGAGCTCCTTGAGGTAGCCGCTGCGCGTCAGCGCCTGCTCCAGCACGACGTCCACCCGTTCGCCGGCCGCGACCATCGACTGGAGCTGCTCGATCAGGTCGACGAAGCCGCGGATCGCGTTCAGCGACCGGCTCGCGAGGCCCGGGGCGTCCTCGGCGCGGCGCAGCGCCTCCCAGAAGGTGATCCGGTCGCGTTGCGCCAGCCCCTCGATGCAGGCTTCCGCCCGCTCCCCGATGCCGCGCTTGGGGGTGTTGAGGACCCGGCGCAGCGAGACCGAGTCGTCTGGGTTGGACAGGACCCGGAGGTAGCCGAGCGCGTCGCGCACCTCGCGGCGCTCGTAGAACCGCACCCCGCCCACGACCCGGTACGGCAGCCCGACCCGGATGAAGACCTCCTCGAAGACCCGCGACTGGGCGTTGGTGCGGTAGAACACGGCGACTTCGCCGGCGCGGACGGCGCCGGCGTCGGTGAGCTTGTCGACCTCCTCGGCCACGAAGCGCGCCTCGTCGTGCTCGTCGTCGCCGACGTACCCGACGATGCGCTCCCCCGCGCCCTGGTCGGTCCACAGGTTCTTGGGCTTGCGGCCGTCGTTGCGACCGATGACGGCGTTGGCCGCGCTGAGGATCGTCTGGGTGGACCGGTAGTTCTGCTCGAGCAGCACCGTGCGTGCGCTCGGGAAGTCCTGCTCGAAGTCCATGATGTTGCGGATGTTGGCGCCCCGGAACGCGTAGATGGACTGGTCGGCGTCACCGACCACCATCAGCTCGGCCGGGGGAACCGCGTCGGTGGCACGGTCGGCCCCGAGCACGTCCTCGAGCGGGTCCGCGCACAGCTCATGGATCAGGGCGTACTGGGCGTGGTTGGTGTCCTGGTACTCATCGACCAGCACGTGCCGGAACCGCCGCCGCCAGGTCTCCCGCACCGCTGGGAAGGCACGGAACAGGTGCACGGTCATCATCAACAGGTCGTCGAAGTCCAACGCGTTGGCCTGGCGCAACCGCCGCTGGTACTCGGCGTACGCCGTGGCGTAGACCTCCTCCAGCCCGTTCTGCGCCTCCTTGGCGGCATCCTCGTGGTCCTGCAGCTCGTTCTTGGCGTTGCTGACCCAGTTGAGGATGGCCCGCGGTGGGTAGCGCTTCACGTCGAGATCCAGGTCGCGGCAGACCAGCGTCATCAGCCGCTTGGAGTCGGCCGCGTCGTAGATCGTGAAGCTCGACTTGAAGCCGGACCCGTCCCCTGAGCTGAAGTGGGTGATCTCCTTGCGCAGGATCCGCACGCACGCCGAGTGGAACGTGCTCACCCACATGATCCGAGCGCGACCGCCGACGAGCTCCTCGACCCGCTCGCGCATCTCCGCGGCGGCCTTGTTCGTGAACGTGATCGCGAGGATCGACCCGGGGTGGGCGCCGCGCTCGGAGATCAGCCAGGCGATCCGGCGCGTCAGCACCCTCGTCTTGCCCGAACCGGCCCCGGCGACCACGAGCAGTGGGGTGCCCTCGTGGACCACGGCGTCACGCTGCGGCTCGTTGAGCCCCTCCAGCAGCTGCTCCCGGGAGGGTCGGCCGCGGCGGCTTCGCGGCTCCGTGCCGTCTCGCAGAGCCTCCTCGGGCGTGGGCTCTGCGGCAGGGAGGCCGGGGAGGGGAAACTGCATGCTCATGAGGCGTCCAACCCTACGTGCGTGGTGGGACAGAGCGTCGCCGGGATTGGAGGCGGGCGGCATGCTGGGGAGGTGCGCAACCTGCTGGTCGGCCTCGTCACCGTGCTGGTGCTCGCGTCGGTCGCAGTGTTCTTCCCCAGCACAGTGCCACCGGAGGTTCGCTCACTGCTGGGAGTCGGTCCGAGCCGGCTGGCCGCTCCCGCACCCGTCGGCACCGAAGGCAGCTACAGCTTCCTGCAGCACCAGCCCGGAGACCCCGAGACGCCGGTGACCTACAACCCGTGCGAGGTGATCCGGGTCCAGATCAACCCCGACGGGGTCGCCGACCCGGGGCTGGCCCGGCAGGTCGTGCGCAGTGCCATGGAGCGCGTCTCCGAGGCGACGGGTCTACGCCTGGAGTACGACGGGAGCTCGGATCGTCGTCCGCGTTGGCGCACACCCACCCAGCCGATCCTGGGTGATGCGGACCCCGCGCTGGTCTCGTTCGCCACCAGCGACGAGGTCTCCGCGCTCGAGGGGCGGGTGGCTGGCATCGGCGGCAGCACCTCGGTGCGTCGCGGCGGGTTCGCCGAGTACGTCTCCGGGCAGGTCACCCTCGACATCGACACCTTCGACGACCTGCTCGCCGACGAGCGCACCGAGGTGGCGCGGGCGATCGCGATGCACGAGCTGGGGCACCTGGTGGGTCTGGGACACGTCGACGACGAGCGCGAGCTGATGAACGCCCGCAACCAGGGCCAGCTCGACTTCGGTCCCGGCGACCTGCGCGGCCTCGCCCTGCTGGGGCGTGGCCGCTGCGCCTGAGCAGGCGGTCGCCCAGTGCGCCACTCGCATGTGCGCGTAGCGGTCCCGGGCCTCCACTGCGCCCTGGTCACCGCCGGTTCAGATCGAGGCCTTCCACCAGGGCTCGACCGGCAGCACCCCGTCGGGTCCGAACCGGCCACCCGGTGCCGGAAGGGCGAGCTGCACTCCTTGCTCGGCGGCCCGACGGACCACCCACTCGACCGGGTCCGCCCACTCGTGGAAGGCGAGATCGAACGTGGCCCAGTGGATCGGCAGCAGCACCCGGCCACGCAGCTGCTGGTGGGCGAGCACGCTCTCGTCGGGGTTCATGTGTACGTCGGGCCAACGTCTCGAGTAGGCCCCGATCGGAAGCATCGTCAGGTCGAACGGTCCGTGCCGCTCGCCGATGCCCTCGAAGGCGGGGGTGTACCCGGAGTCGCCACCGAAGTAGACCCGGCGCCGCTCCCCGGCGACCACCCAGCTCGCCCACAGGGTCGTGTTGTTGCCCAGGCTGCGACCGGAGAAGTGCCGGGCCTCGGCGCAGGTGAAGGTGAGTTCGCCGACCCGGTGGGACTGGTCCCAGTCGAGCTCGATGATCCGGTCCTTCGGCACCCCCCACCGGCGCAGGTGCTGACCGATGCCGAGGGGCACGACGAACGGGAAGGTGCCCTGCGTCCCCAGCAACGCATCGATGGTCGCGGTGTCGAGATGGTCGTAGTGGTCGTGGGAGATGAGCACGGCGTCCAGCTGCGGCAGGTCCGCCAGCGCCATCGGCACCGGGTGGTTGCGGCGTGGGCCGATGGTGCGCGACGGCGAGACCCGGTCGCTCCAGACCGGGTCGGTGAGCACCCAGTGCCCCTCGACCTCGATCAGCACGGTGGCGTGACCCAGCCAGGTCGCCGCCAGCTCCGCCGCCTCGGCGGGCAGCGTGGGAGTGGCCAGCCGGACCGGGCGCCGCGGCTTGCCGGCCTGTCCCTTGGTGGCGAACTCCGCGGCGATCCCCGCGGTGCTCGCGTCGGGCGCATCGGTCATCGGCAGCCGGTTGTGGAAGCCGCCCTGCCAGAACTGCGGCGAGTCGGAGTAGTCGTGCCGGCGGTTGCCTGCACCCAGCGAGCGGCGTACCCCCCGCCCGGCGGTGATCAGGGCAGGAGCCACCGCCAGCGCGCCGAGCAGCGGGATCCGGGGCAGCTTCACGGCTCCAGTGTCCACCACGCCCCGAGCTCCCGCAGACTCAGACGCTGACCTTCTTGCTGCGCCTACGGGTCAGGGTGCCGTGCATGACACCGACCATCCTCGGTCCGGAGAGGCGACCCTCCAGGCGCCGGGCGTTGCGCTTGAGCGGCTGTGCGACGTACTCACCCAGGATCACCCCGGCGGCGAGCGCGATGGTCACCGCCGCAGCGGCGGAGAGCTGCAGGATGCCCAGCGTGTCACCCTCGGACATGTTGTTCAGGCCGCGATAGATCAGGAGTCCGGGCAGCATCGGCACGAGTGCAGGCACCACCACCACCAGTGGGGGTACGCCGACCCGGCCAGCGATCGTGTAGCTCACCACGCCGATGGTCACAGCTGCACAGCCCGCGGCCCACGGCATCGCCTGACCGGGCTCGTGGATCGAGATGAACACCGCGTGGCCGAGCAGCGTCGTCGCAGCGATCGCGGGCAGGGACCGCAACGGCGCGTAGCAGGTGAACGCGAAGGCGCTCGCCGCGATGATCGCGCCGGTCAGGACGAGCGGGACGTTGTCGGAGATGCCTGCGTTGCCGGGCCGCACGAACGTCAGGCCCACACCCAGCGCCGGAGCGAGGGCCAAGCCGGCCGACACCCCGGCGATCAGGCCGGCGGTGGCCAGCAGCGCCTCGATGATGCGAGCCCCCGAGGTGAGGTAGAACCCGCTGAGCGCGTCCTGGATCGCCCCCATGAAACCGATGCCGGAGAGCAGCAGCACGATGCTGGCCGTGATCACCAGCGAGGTGTCGACGCCGAGGTCCAGGGAGGCGGTGACCAGGGCGAGCAGCGTGGCGACCATGCCGCCCGCCATCTGCTGGTAGAACATCGGCCAGCGCTGGCGGTTCAGCGCCCGGGTCAGGACGTCGATGGACATGCCGGCCAGCGCCGCCACCGCGACGACGATGACGCCACCGTCGAGGATCAGCGCGACGCCGCCGCCGACAGTGCCCGAGCCGAGGACCACGGCCCAGCGCGGCAACCAGTGGCCGGTCGAGTTCAGACGGGCCACGCGAGCCCGCGCCTCCGTCACGTCGATGCGGTCCTCGAGGACGTCCATGACCAGCTCCTGGGTGCGGGTCAGGTCGTCGTAGTCGATGTCGCGCTGCGTCACGCTGCGGGTCAGCAGGATCGGCATCTCGTCGGGGTCGCTCTGGTGCCCCATCCGGAGCGAGGTGAAGGTGACGTCGACGTCGGCGTTGCGCAACCCGAAGTGATGGGTGATCGCGAGCATGGTCGCGGTCACGTCGGCCGCTCCAGCACCCGAGGACAGCAGGATCTCCCCCACCCGGAGGGCGAGATCGAGGATCTTGTAGGTCTCGCGGCTCTCAGTCACCAGGCCATTGTCCGGGCCTCAGCGGCCGAGCTTCCACCGGGCTGTCCCGGAGCCGGCCTGCACCCGGACCTCGGCGATCTGCGTCCCGCGGGGCAGCTCGAAGACGACGTACCCCGAGACGCTCTTGCCGGCCGGCACCGGCCGGTCCATGGCCAGCATCCGCCCCTTGTCCAGCGAGGTCACCCGCTTCGCCACGACGTGCAAGACGCTCCTGTCGTCCACCACGGTGGCGTGCAGCGGCAGCGGGCTGGGCAGCGGCGTGGTGCCACGGTTGCGCACCTGCAGGTGCACCCCCCAGAGGCGCTTGCCCTTCTGCGGCCCCTGGCTCGCACGGTTGGGCTGCACGGTCTGAGCGCGGGTCTGGGTGACCTCCAGCTCGGGCAGCGAGTCGCTGCCCGCCAGGGTGAGGGCAGTCCCCGCAGCCACCGGCGGGCCGGGCGTCGCCGTGACGAACTGGCTGGTGACCCGGTCGGGGAACCCGTCGAAGGTTCCGGCGCGGAAACCGCCGAAGCCGGCCAGCCCGACCACCGCGGCGGCCACCAGGGCGACCGAACGTCGCGTCATCGGCACCTCGTGGAAGCGTCGGAGCAGGGGCCAGGTCCGCGGCACGATATCCTGGGCCCGTTCGCTGCGGTAGACACCCTCGACGGCCGACTTCCACGAGATCGACTGCAACGAGACCTGGATCAGCTTCGCCACGTCGTAGGCGCAGGTGGAGCTCAGCACGACGGGGCGGGCCGTCATCAGCGAGACCAGGTTCGCCGTGGAGCAGACCATCACGTCCCCGGCCCAGCCGAACACCGGCTCGGAACGGGCGAGACAGAGCACCGGCCGCACGATCGAGGGTTCCAGCCCGGAGACCTTCGCACCCAAGGTCTGCGCTGCCTCGCGGGCGGCGGTGACGGCCCACTCGCGTCGCTGGCCGTCCACACGCAGGGTCCCACCCTCGACCTCGATCTCACCGTCCCAGTCCCGCACGTCGATGACGAATACCCCGCTGGGGCCGACGACGACATGGTTGACCGACGCGAGCCGGCGGTGTGGCCAGTGCGGGTCGTGGAAGACACGCCAGTCGAGGTGAGGCAACGTGCTCAGAGCCGCTGCGGTGTCCGGGGAGGCGGTGGCTGAGGCGGGGCCTGAGGAAACGGGGCCTGAGGAAACGGGGCCTGAGACGGGGCCTGAGAACGGGGCCTGAGGACGCGCGTGGGGAGGCTGTGTCCGGGGACACCACGGACCCGGTGGCGCCGGGGTTGTCGGTCGTGACGCCGGGCCCGGGGGTGTCGTGAGCGGGGTCGGGCGCGAGTGCGTCACCGGAGGCCCCGAAGTCGTCGGCGAAGTCGTAGTCGGCCCAGCCCTCGAACCGGCCACCACGATCGGCAGCCTGCGTGCTGTCCCCCGCCATGAGCTCCCCCAACGTTTCCGGGGTTGAGCCTACGAAAATCCGATGTCCTTTTTGTAGCGATTTCCCAAAACTAGTCATTTCGGACTACTTGCGGGCATCCGCAGAGGCTGTCGGCCGCGGGACCGTCACGCAGGATTCCGCCGGAGCCCCCTTCCCCGACCCTCCCGATTTGCCAGATGCGTTAGTGACGACTAACGTATTCGTGTGACCGATCCTCTCGCTGCCGCTGCGGAGCCGAACCGGCGCCGCATCCTGCAGCTGTTGGGGTCGCAGCCGCGAACCGTCAGCGACATCGCTGCCCAGTTCACGGTGACCAGGTCGGCCATCTCCCAGCACCTCCTGGTGCTGGCCGCGGCCGGTCTCGTTGAGGCCGAGAAGGTCGGCCGTCAGCGCATCTACCGCGTCCTACCGTCCGGCCTGCAGCGCCTGCAGGCGGAGATCGACAGGTTCTGGACCGAGGAACTCGACCTACTGGTCGCCGACGCCCACGCAATGAGGAGACAGAAATGAGCTACACCAAGACAGCCGACCTCCCGGTCTCACCGGAGGAGGCCTTCGCGCTGATCACCGAACCGGAACGGTTGCGCCGATGGCAGGCCGTCACGGCGTACGTCGACCTGCGCGCCGGCGGCGACTTCCGGTGGACCGTCACGCCCGGTCATGTCGCGGCGGGCACCTTCCGCGAGGTCGAGCCCGGCAAGCGGGTCGTGTTCGGCTGGGGATGGGACGGCAGCGACGACCTGCCCCCCGACGCCTCCACTGTCACCCTGACCGTCGAGCCGACCGAGGGCGGCTCGCGGATCACCCTGACCCACGAGGGCCTCAGTGAGGAGCAGGCTGCGATGCACGCCGAGGGGTGGAACCACTACTTCGAGCGCCTGGAGAAGCTGGCCGCAACCGGCGACGCGGGGCCTGACGAGTGGGCCTTCACGCCCCCGGAGCTCACCCCCGTCACCGCGGCCGAGGCCAGCCTCGCCGTGATCCAGCCGATGCTGCGCAACCTGACCCCGGCCGACCAGCCCAAGCAGTCGCCGTGCACGGACTTCACCGGGCACGAGCTGGCCGAGCACCTGATGGGGTCGCTGGTCACCGTCGGGGCGATGGCGGGCGGCACCGTGGTGAACCCCGAGGCCGGCTCGCTCGAGAACCGCGTATCGGTGATGACCCAGCAGGCGCTCGACGCCTGGCGCCAGGTGGACCTCTCCGGCACCGTGCAGGCCGGAGAGAACGAGCTGCCAGCCGGGTTCGCGGCGAACATCCTCGCCTTCGAGCTCGCACTGCACGGCTGGGACCTGGCCCAGACCAGTGGGCAGAGCCTGCACATCTCTGATGAGCTCGTGGCCTACCTGCAGGAGTTCGCGGCCATGCTGGTCCCGGGTGGACGCGCCGGCGGGTCCTTCGGTCCCGAGGTCGAAGCACCCGAAGGCGCCAGCCCGATCGATCGGCTCGCCGCCTTCACCGGCCGCACGCCGGTCGACGCCTGATTCCGTCTCGGAAGTTCACGGCACCACCTCAACCCAACACACACAAGGAGAAAACATCATGAGCAAGTTCCTCTTCGTCTACCACGCTCCCCCCGCCCCGGCCGACGCGCCCGAGATGTCCTCGGAGGACATGCAGGCCGTCATGGGCGAGTGGATGGGCTGGGCCGGCAAGGTCGGCGACGGCATGGTCGACTTCGGCGCCCCGCTCGCCGGTGGCACCAAGGTGACCACCGAGGGCACCTCGGACAGCAGCCGCGAGGTGACCGGCTACACGATCCTCGAGGCCGACAGCATGGACTCCGCCCTGGTCCTCGCCAAGGACCACCCGCACCTGAACATGCCAGGTGGCTGTGAGATCGAGGTCCACGAGCTGCAGCCCGTGCCGGGGATGTGACTTCACGTCTCAATCCGGCAGCCGGTCGCTCCCGATGACCAGCTGTCGGAGCCGAACGGCCAGCGCGTCGTCGAACACTCCCGGTTGCGCCTGCCAGGCCCAGTTGCCCTGGTCGGTGCCGGGAGTGTTCATCCGGCTCTCGCTGCCGAGACCGAGCAGGTCCTGAGCCGGGATCACCGCCAGACGAGCCGTGGAGTCCATCGCCAGCCTGACCAGCGCCCACGGCATCGCCTCGTCGGGGTCGGCCAGCCGCCCACGGACCCTGTCCCGGGTGTCCTCGCCCAGCCCCGCCCACCAACCGGCGGTGGTGTCGTTGTCGTGGGTGCCCGTGTAGACCACACTGAGCTCGCCGTGCCGTTCCGGCAGGTAGGGGTTCTCCGGACTGCCGTCGAAGGCGAACTGGAGGATCTTCATCCCAGGCAGCCCGAAGTCGAGCCGCAGCCGGGTCACCTCCTCGGTGATCACCCCGAGGTCCTCCGCGACCAGCGTGCCCGGACCGGCGGTGTCGACCAGGGCCGCGAGAACCTCCCGAGCGGGACCGCTGACCCAATGGCCGTCTCGGGCCGTGGGGGCCTGGACGGGCACGTGCCAGGCGGCCTCGAACCCGCGGAAGTGGTCGATCCGGATCAGGTCGAAGAGCTCGCGTTGCCGAGCGATCCGCGCCCGCCACCAGCCGAAGCCGTCGGCTCGCATCCGGTCCCAGGCGTAGTGCGGGTTGTTCCACCGTTGACCGTCGACCGCGAAGTAGTCCGGCGGACAGCCGGTCACCGTGATCGGTTGCCCGGCCTCGTCGAGGAGGTAGAGCTCCGGGGCGCCCCAGACGTCGGCGCTGTCGTGGGAGACGAAGATCGGTAGGTCGCCGAAGAGCAGCACACCCTTGTCGGCGGCGTACTCCCGCAGCTCGCGCCACTGCCGCGCGAACACCCACTGGGTGAACCGCAGCGCGCGCACCCGGTCGGCGTGCGGGGCCAACGCCTTGGCGACCCGCTCCGGGTCGCGCGTCCGCAGTCCGGGCTCCCAGTTGGGCCATGGCGCTCCGCCCAGCACCTCACGCAGCGCCATGAACTCTGCGTACGCCTCCAGCCAACCGGCCTGCTCGGCGCACCAGGAGTCGAACTCAGCCTGATGCGGAGCTTCGAGCGCGTCTGCGCCCACCAGCCCCTGAGCTGCCGCACGCTCATGGCTGATCAGATCCGGATTGCCGGCCATCGCCGAGAGCGCGTTGTACGGCGACCCGTCGTTCTCGTGCGTCGGCACCAGGGGCAGCACCTGCCAGACCGTGCACCCGGCGTGCGCGAGGAAGTCCACGAAGTCGTACGCCGCCTGGCCGAGGTCGCCTGCGCCCGGGAGCGAGGTGAGGTGCAGCAGCACCCCTGCCCTGCGCCCCTCCAGCGGCCGTTCCAGCGACGCCCCCACCGTCATGTGCCCTCCAGCCCTCGGTCCTGCCCGGAGCCTAGTGGGGGCTCACGAGGTCAGGTCCGGGTGATCGCTCGAGGAGGCGTTCCGCGTGTGCGGCCAGGGGTGTGCACACCACGACACGGACCGCCCGCACCCGCTGGCGGAGCGGGGCGGGCGACGGAGTCAGGAGACGGTGTTCGCTGTGTGCGGTGCAGGGCAGGGCAGCTAGTCGCCGGTGATCCCGTCAGGGTCCGCGTCGAGGCGGTGAGTGCCTTCTTCAACGGTGGTGCTGGGCAGTGATGGTGCTGGTGGTGCTGATCTGACTCAGCAGTTGCAGGCTCTGCTGTTAGGACAATCCAAGAGGATTCGGACTTATCGCAGCAAGCAAACGCCCGCATTCGCCCCCACTGGCCTAGACCTGAACCACCGAAGACCTGGAAGCCTCTTGACCCCGGTCAGCCCGAGGTGCAGTGTCCTAATCATGTTAGGCACTCCGAATCGCAATAGGACTGCCGAACGACGTGCGGCCACGCGTCGCGAGATCCTCGACGCGGCCTGGCAGGTCGCCCGCGAGCAGGGACTCTCCCAGATCACCTTGAAGGACGTGGCCGCGGTTGTCGGGATGCAGCCCCCCTCGCTCTACTCCCACTTCGCCTCCAAGCACTCGATCTACGATGCGATGTTCGCCCAGGCCTGGTCGGAGTGCCAGGAGAGCTTCCGCGCACTTCCGGATGTCTCCTCGTTGCCCGCGCGGGGGCAGATCCGGGTGCTCCTGAGTTCGTTCTTCGACTTCGCCGTCGCCGACCTGGCGCGCCACCAGCTGATGAACCAGCGGACCATCCCGGGCTTCGAGCCGTCGCCGGAGAGCTATGCCCCGGCCGTGGAGGTCCTCGAGGAGTTCCGCGCACGCCTGGCAGCGCTGGGGGTGACGAGCGACGAGGACATCGACCTCTGCACCGCTCTGGTCGGAGGGCTCGTCGACGCCCAGCTGGCCAATGATCCCGGGGGGCGGCGCTGGGGCCGCCTGGTGGAACGCGCAGCCGACATGTACGCCGACAACGTGGGTCTGCCGCGTTGAAACGAGAGAGGACAGCCATGAGCACCAGCACCGTGGAACGAGGCACCAAGGCGGCGCCGTACGCCTCCAACTTCGACCCGAGCACGGGCGCCCGGCTCGCTGCCACCGAGTACGAACGCGTCGTGGCCACCTTCGAGCTGCTGGGTCCCGAGCAGTGGTCCGCACCCACGGACTGCACCGGGTGGGACGTGCGCGCCATGGCCGGCCACATGCTGGGGATGACCCGGATGGCGTCGTCTCTGAAGGAGACCCTGCGGCAGCAGTTCGCCGCGAAACGCCGCCAGAAGCGCGAAGGCGGCCTCGGGATCGACGCCCTCACGGGCCTGCAGGTCGACGAGTCAGCCTCACTCACAACCGCGGAGCTGCTCGAGCAGATGCGTCAGCTGGGGCCCAAGGCAGCCACGAGCCGGTTCAACCTGCCCAAGTTCGTGCTCGGGCGCACGATCGACCCCCAGGTGGGGGACGACCCGCGGGAGTGGTGGCGGCTCGAGTTCCTGCTGTTCACGATCCTGACGCGCGACCCGTTCATGCACCGCATCGACATCGCCCGGGCCACCGGCGTCCAGCTCCCCGCGTCGCCCGACCACGAAGGCCTCATCGTCGACGACGTGGTCGATGAGTGGGCCGCTCGGCACGGTGCCCCAGTGACCCTGGAGCTGACCGGCCCGGCCGGGGGCGCCTGGCACTTCGGTGGTGACGCCTCCGGCGAGCACATCACCATGGACGCCTTCGAGTTCTGCCGGGCGATCTCGGGCCGCGCACCGGCATCCGGGCTGCTCGCCCAGCAGGTCCCCTTCTGAGGAGCTGACGCACTGGGCTCGCCCGACCACCGGGCTAGGCTGCGGTTCATGTCCCGGAGCAGGACGGATCGTGAAGCAGCGGCGCGGCAGCAGCACTCTGGGCGACTGCCCCGGCAGGTATACGAGGCCGAGCTGGTCCGGCTCCAGGCCGAGATGGTCAAGGTGCAGGAGTGGGTCAAGTCCGAGGGCCGACGCATCGTCGTCGTCTTCGAGGGTCGCGACGCCGCCGGTAAGGGCGGCACCATCAAGCGGATCACCCAGTACCTCAGCCCCCGCGTCGCCCGCATCGCCGCGTTGCCCGCCCCGACGGAGCGCGAGCGCACGCAGTGGTACTTCCAGCGGTACGTCGAGCACCTGCCCAGCGCCGGGGAGATCGTGCTGTTCGACCGCTCCTGGTACAACCGGGCCGGTGTCGAGAAGGTGCTCGGCTTCTGCACCCCGGATGAGTACCGCCGCTTCCTGCACCAGTGCCCGATCTTCGAACGGCTGCTGGTGGAGGACGGGATCATCTTGCGCAAGTACTGGTTCTCGGTCAGCAACCAGGAGCAGCAGCGCCGGTTCCGCTCACGCCTCGAGGACCCGATGAGGCAGTGGAAGCTCTCCCCGATGGACATCGAGTCCATCACGCGCTGGGAGGACTACTCGCGGGCCAAGGACGAGATGATGGTGCACACCGACATCCCCGAAGCACCCTGGTACGTGGTGGAGAGCGACTCCAAGAAGCGTGCCCGGCTGAACATGATCGCCCACCTGCTCTCGACCATCCAGTACGTCGACGTGTCGCCACCAGTCATGGAGCTCCCCGAGCGTCCCGCCCCGCGCGGCTACGAACGCCCGCCTCGCGAGCAGACCACGTGGGTGCCCGACCACAGCGCCACCTTGCTCCCGGCGCCGGAGGGTCCCTAGCGGGTCACCTCTCGCCGAGCTTCCAGCGAGCGGTCTCGGACCCGAACCGCAGCCAGGCCTCGGCCACCTGGGCCGAGGACGGGACCTGGAAGACCAGGTAGCCGGTGACGGACTCGCCGGGGGGCACCGGCCGTCGGGTAGCCAGCAGGTCCCCCTGGGCGATCTCGGTGACACGCGGTTCCACGGTGTGGAAGGCGCCCTGGTCGTCCTTGACCGTGGCCCGTGTCGGCCACGGCGTCCGCAGCGGGGTCTCGCCCTGGTTGGTGAGCGTGAACCGCACACCCCAGAGCCGCTCTCCGCGTGGCGCCCGCTGGCTCGGGTCCGGCGGTCGCACCAGCGTCAGAGCGGTCTCGACGATCTCCAGTGCCGGCCTGGTGCCGGAGGCATCGACGCTGATCGGCTCACCAGCGGCCGCGGTCGGGTAGAGGCGTGAGTCCAGGAAGTCTCGGGTGACTCGCTCCAGCTCACCGGTGCGCAGTACGCCGGACAGCGCCGCGAACGCGACCAGGCTCACGACGATCGCCGCGAGCACCGCCAACCAGCGACCCAGCCCAGCCCGTCCGGTCTCGACCGGGGCGTGCTGCACGATCACCTTCGGCGCCCCGCCGGACTCGGAGCGCGCCGCGGCGACGGGTCGCTTGGCGGCAGTCTTCCGCACGGCAGCCGCGGAGGCGTCGGGTCGCCGTGCGGCCCTCTTGAGCGCCGCCTTCTTGGCGGCCTGCTGGTTGGTCGCCTTCCGGCGCGGGGTCGTCCGTCTGGCTGCGGCGCCCTTCTCGGCCTCGGCCTTCTCGGCCTCGGCCTTCTCGGCCTCGGCCTTCTTGGCCGCACTTCGCCGGGCGGCCGCACGGTCCGCTGCGGCCTTCTTGGCCGCAGCCCGCTTGGCGTCGGCCTGACCGGCGTTCGCGGGGCTCGCTGGTGACCTCCGGATCAACCGCTTGGGCTCGACCGGTTGCTGAGCAGCTCTTCGGATCGCCTCGGCCGAGCGGGAGGTGGGGGTGTCCTTCGAACGACGCCCGGCTGGGGGCTCAGGCGCCTGGTCTGCCTCGTGCTCCACGGCGGGCAGCTGCAGGTCGTCCGTCGGCTCACGGGGGCGGGTCACCTTGAGTGGTGAGGAGGTGCGGGCTCCGGCAGCGGACCCGCCCGCAGCCGGCAGGGACGAGGCCAGCGTGGCGAAGACCGTGATCGTCCCAGTGGTGTCGAGCACCTCGTCGAGGGCTGTGAGCATCTCGACCAGGTTCGACGTCGAACAGATCAGGACATCGCGGGAACAGCCTTCGACCGCTTCGCCGCGGACCAGGCACAGCACGGGAGTGACCAGGTTGGGATCCAGGCCGGGCACCAGTTCGGCGACGGCGATGGCGGCGTCGGCGACCCCGGCGACGGCGGACTCCTGCCGCTCGCCGTCGCGCATCAGCACCTGGTCCCGCACCTCGATCTCACCGGACCAGTCCTCGGTGTGGATCACGAAGACCCCTGCTGGACCGACAGCGACCTGGTCGATCTGGATCGCTGGACGGTTCGGCCACCGCACGGCGTGGAAGACCCGCCACCCGTCGGAGGGCAGGTCGAGCAGTGCTGCCGCGCTGGCCTCGCCCGCGGCTCCGAGGCCAGACGATGCGGCGGCGCGTAGCCGCTGCGCCGCGCGGTCACGTCGACTACGCGCGACGTCGCCCGTCGACTCCCCCGCCATGCCACTCCCTCACATACGCCCCTGTGGTCCCCACCTATGACTCTAGAAGTCGCAGCGAAATATGTCCGATAAATGGGCAAAGGCACGCCTTGCTGGGCCGGCACTCGGAGACGGGTCGAGACCTGCGCGGGCAGGGTTGGCGCGCCTGGCCCTCCTGCTCGTGGCGCATCGGGCGCCGCTGATCCGGCGCCGGCCTCGCTCGGGCGCGTCGCCCGGTGCCTGGGCGGGTCGGCGGCGGTCGGGGTGGGTGGGCGGCGGTCGGGTGGGGGGCGGTCTGCTCACGTCCGCCTGTTGAACCGCACGTCACCGTTGGGCAGCCGGCTGGCGTCGTACGCCTCGTCGTGTGCGCGATGGTGGTGCCACGAACACAGCAGCAGGCCGTCTGCCAGGTCGGTGCGGCCGCCTCGGGACCAGGGCCGCTCCCAGTGGTGCGCCTCGCACCAGGCGGCCGGCACCGTGCAACCCTCGGCACGGCAGCGACGATCGCGCACCACCATCGCCTTGCGCTGTGCGGGCTTGAACAGCCGCGAGCTGCGCCCCAGGTCGAGCACCTCGGAGCGCCCTCCCAGAACGGCCGGGATGAGGTCGGCGGTGCAGGCCAGGCGCCGCGCCTCGGCTGCGGTGATCGCCTCCTCGCCGACCAGGCCGGCGGCGGAGAGCTCCTGGGTCAGGGCCTCGAGGGGAATCGTGACGATCACCGTGGTCGCGTCGCCACCGTGGACCGGCAGCCGGCGGGGGTCCACAGCTTCGAGGAAGGCGCCGAACGCCTGCCCTAGCTTTCGCTGCGGCGGCAGGCGGTCGGCCTCACCCAGGCCGTGGTGCCGCGGGGAGGTGAACGCCTCCAGATAGGTGCGCAGCCGGGTTGCGACCGCGTCCGGGACCTGTCCCTGGATGCGCGTGGACCCGTCGCCGAGACGGGTCAGGGAGAGACTCGTCCGCTGCCAGGCGCGCCGCTCCTCCGCGTCGAGCTGCCTGGCCTCCTGCTCCTCGTGGACCTCGGGCGCCACGACCTCCAGGATCCGACGGCCCAGCATCCGCAGCTCGTGTGGTCCGTAGTGCGCGGCCTCGGCGACCAGGTGCTGCTCTGCCTGGGTCAGGACCTCGGGGGTGACCTCCCCGCTCGGCAGCTCCTCCAGCGCCCTGGTGATGACCACCGCCTGCGCCACGTTGAGGTCGCCGGCCGCAAGCGCGCTCGCCACGACTGACCACCGCCGGTCCAACGACTCGGCCAGCGCGAGGTCGCGGCGATGTCCGATCCGATCGCCACGGGTGTGGTGCGTCAGCAGTGCCGCAACGTCGCGGGCCCCTTCCGCGGCCGCGAGGTCGTCAGCCGCAGCCATCGTGCGCAGACGCACCGCGGTCAGGCGGGTCTCCAGCCGGGCCAGCCGCAGCAGCAGGGCGCGCTTGTCTGCCGGCGACAGGAACATGGGGTCGCACGTCGCCATCTCGTCGAGCGCGGACTCCATCGCCTCGACCCCGGCCATCAGCGGGTGCCGGGGCAGCTCCACCGACGTCTCCATCACGACACCTCCACCTCGACACGACCGAATGGGTTCACATGTCGATGCAGCGTGCCCGTGAGAGGCGATCCGCAGCGTCGTACGGATCCAGCCGAGGCCCCAGCATCACTATCACCTCGAGCTTGGATTCATCGTACACCTGTTCGAATCCGCGGGCAAGGGTTGGATCGAACTTCTTCGGTCCGACTGCTCAGCCGTAGAGCCCTCGGGGCCGCCGAACCCAGTTCGCGCACCCTTGCGTGGACCCGCGACGCACCCCGCGGCATGAGCGCGGGGCTGCCTCGAGCTCGTCACCGTAGGCGTCGTACCTCCTCAGCTGTGGTGCCAGGGTCATCGCGTTGAGGAAGATCTCGCAGTCGCAGAAGCCACCCATCCGGCCCAGCCGGTCTTCAAGTGCGCTGGCTCGAGGGGCTCGTAGATCGCGGTAGCCACGTGCGAAGCGCAGCGTGTCGTCACACCCGAAGTCCTCGAGCATCCGGGCCACGAAGCAGAGCAGGCACTCACCCGCGCGCGGGTGAGTGAGGCGTACGGCGAGCGAGCGCACGATCCCCTCGGCCAGGTCGTCGATCGCGACATCGTCCATGTGGGCCTCCCTGTGGTCACCACCGTTCTACGTCCGAGCACTGACAAGTCCCTGGTGCCGGGTCCGCGACCTGGAGTCTCCGGGCGACACCTGGTCGCCCAGGCGTCTGGGCGAGTCACGCGTGAGGCCACGGCTCAGGCGACCTGGAACCGCCGCAGCCACCGCCGGTCGATCCGGCGCTTGAGCCACAACGCGGCCCGGCCCCTCCACCACAGGACACCCCAGGTCGCCAACGCGGTGCCGCCACCGAGGTCGAGGATGGCCAGCACCCGGCGCTGCGGCACATAGCTGGGCAGTGGGTCTCCAACGGCTCTCGCCAGCAGGCTGCGGTGCAGCACCGGTCCCTGACGAACGCCGTGCACACCGATCCGCGGCAGCGGCTGTGGCAGGAAGTGTGCGCAGTCCCCCGCCGCGTAGATGTCGTCGTGCTCAACGTGCTGCAAGCTCGCCCGCACGGGGATGCCCGAGCCGTCGCCCAGCCCCAGCTCGGCCACGAGCGGCGGGGCGGCCAGCCCGGTGGCAAGGACGGCGACGTCGTGGGACAGCTCGACACCGCTGGCACAGGTCACCGAGGCGACGCCGAGGTTCGCCACGGCACACCCGGTACGGATCTCGACGTCCCTCCTGGCAAGCAGTCGCACGAGGCCACGGCGGGCGCCGGCCGGAAGGTCTGCCCCCAGGCGCGGCCCGGCCTCCAGCAGCTGCAGCCGGGAGACCCCAGGCCTCAGCGCCAGGTGAGCCGCGAGCTCCAGCCCCGTCGCGCCCGCGCCCACCACGGTGACCGAGCGCCCACCCGCGTCAAGCAGGTCACCGAGGCCACTGAGGCTGCTCAACGGCTTCACACGCAGCACGCCGGACTCGACCGTCATCCCAGGTGGGGACACCACGCTGCCGATGTTCAGGGAGAGCACGTCGTAGGTCAGCTCGGCACCATCCGCGGTGCTGGCGAGGTGCTGGTCGAGGTCCAGGGCGGCGAGCACACCCTCGTGGAAGGTGACACCCGAACGGTGCGCCAGCGCGGCGACATCGATCCGCCCGTCCTCGACCGCCACGACGCCCGCAGCGACAGCGGACGCGACCCCGCTGTAGTAGAAGTACCGCGGCGCCAGCAGGTGCACCCGGTAGCCGGCGGCCACGAGGTCGGCCGCCTGTCGTACGACGTGTAGGTGGGCGTGGCCGGCGCCGACCAGCAGCAGCTCGGTCACCTCCTCACCCTACGCACCAGGTGGACATCGTCGGTCGACTCGATGAGGGTCTGCGCATGACCCCGTCACTCGCCTCCCCGACCGCGAAGGTGCGCAGCGGCCTGCAGTCGCTGCGGCAACCTGCCACCCAGACCGACCTGATCCAGCTGGTCAAGGCCGTGGTCGCGTCGGTGGCCGCCTGGGTGGTAGCCGATGGGGTGCTCGACCTGGCCCAACCGTTCCTGGCCGCCTGGACCGCGCTGCTCACCGTGCACGCGACGGTGCACCGGAGCCTCACCCGGGGCGGTCAGTCGGTGGCGGCGACGGCGCTCGGCATCGTGGTGTCCTACCTGGTGGTTGTCACCCTGGGGCCGGGAACCGTGGCCCTGGCGGTGGCGTTGCTGGCCGGTCTGCTGCTGGCCAGGGCGGGGCTGCTCCGCGACGAGGGGGTCACCGTCGCGACGACTGCCCTGTTCGTGATCACGGCCGGGGTGCCGGGCGACGAGCTCTTGCTGCTCGACCGATTGCTCGACGTCGCGCTCGGAGTCGCCATCGGCGTACTCGTCAACCTCGTGGTCTTCCCACCTCTGGCCGACCGCAGCGCCCAGCAGCGGGTCGACCGGATCAACCGCGAGATGGGCGCGCTCATGCAGGAGATGGCGCGGGAGCTCGCCGACTCGTGGGACCAGGAGCACGCCGACGCCTGGATCGAACGCACCCGCGCGATGGACCACGAGCTCGAGGATGCCTGGCAGCTGGTCCGGCACGCCAGGGAGAGCAGCTGGTGGAATCCGCGACGCCTGGTCACTCACGAGGTGGGCGACGCGACTTCCTACGAGCAGGTGCTGCTTCGCCTCGAGGACGGGATCGCCCAGCTCCGAGCGATGGCCCGCACCCTCGACGAGTCGACGCGCACGGCACAGCAGTGGGACGAGCGCTTCCGCGCACCCTGGATCCGGCTCCTTGCCGAGGTCGGCCGCCGGGTCGCTAACCCCGACGCGGACGTCAAGTCCGCCCGGGGCCGGCTCGACGACCTCGCCCGCGACCTCTCCAGCGGGGACCTGCCCAGCCTGCACTGGCCGGTGTACGGCGCCCTGATCTCCGACCTGCGCAACCTGGTCGACATGGTCGACGACGTGGCCTCCACCGGGCCGGTGCGCACCTGAGCCCGGCCTCGACGGGTGCGGTCAGGCCGTGATCGCGTCCGCGGCCGGCTTCTCACCCAGCAGCCGGTCGCGGAGCTCGACGAGCGCAGACACGGCCTCCATGAAGCGCGCGGTGCTGTCCCCGACCTGTACGTCGTCGAAGTAGTGGTGCCGCATGGCCACCCGAGCGAGGTGGTGCTCGTCGAGCTCGAGACGGGCCGTGACCAAGGCGGTCAGCTCCTCGACAACCACCTCTCCGATCACGTCGGCGCACCTGCTGACGGGGACCTCCCGACGCAGCAGCTCGGCGTCGTGCTGGCGGTCGGTCAGGAAGATGGGCCGGTCGGTGCGCAGGTAGAGCCAGTCCAGTCCGACTGAGGAGACGTCGGTCACGATGGCGTCGCAGTCGGGCATGACCGCGAGGATGTCACCGCGCGTGATCGACACGTGACCGGCACCCGGATCGCGCTCCTCGGCCTCGCAGATCATCGCGAGGATGTCGTGGTGGGCCTCCCGGATGTCCCACGTCTGGCTGGTCACCACCTGCGGGTGCGGCTTGTAGACGACTCGCACGTCGGGCACGGCCAGCAAGGCGCGGGCGATGTCGCGGCCGACCGTGTCGAGGGAGGTGTAGTCGTTGTACTCCGCGTCGCCCTCCCACGTCGGCGCGTACAGAACGGTCCTGCGGGGGCTGGGGGCGAGCATCGGTGCCGGACGCAGGTCGAGCTGCGGACGCCCGATGCGCACCAGCTGGTCGGTGTCGAACTCCAGCAGCCCGGTGGCGTACCGGTGCACCGCAGCCGTGCCGGCCACGAAGACCCGGTCGTAGGCCTTCGCGTTGTTGCTCGCCATGCTCTGCTTGTCGCTCTCCCCGTGGTTGATGTGCACGTGCAACATCCGGCCGCTGACCAGGGACTGGAAGTTCAGCATCGAGTTGTTGCAGTACAGGACCACCTTGGCGTCGAGCTGGTCGTAGAGCTCAGTCAGCTCGGGGAACGACGGCGCCGTGAAGACCGGCAACGACGTGCGACCGGCGAGCGCGACTGCTGCCGCAGGGTCACGGACGACGACACCGACCCGATGGCGCTCGTCCAGCGTCGCCAGCACCGGGAGCCACTGGCTCAGCTGGTAGATGCGCGTGGCGTCGTCACCGAAGTAGACGAGCGTGCTGACTTCATGCTCCACGAGGAAATGTTAGTCGCCAACCGTGCAGGTGCGGAGCCCGTCCGTGCTACGACCTGCGGGCGGTGCCCCCAGCGCGCGCTGGCCAGCACTCGGGATCGGGCGGCTCGACCGTTCACCATGCCTCGGGAAGTTGGTACCTTCCTGGCGATCTGTGTCATAGCGAATCCGACTCGGGAGGTCGTCCCATGACCAGCACGGCTTCAGCGACCCGCACCGACCGCCTGCTCACCAGCATCGAGCGCGTCGGCAACAAGCTGCCCGACCCGTTCCTGCTGTTCCTCGGGTTGTTCCTGCTCGTCGGAGTGATATCGACGGCCCTGCAGCTGGCCGACGTCGCTGTCACCATCCCCGGCACGAGCGAGCGCACAGCGGTGCGGGGGCTGTTCACCGGCGAGGGGATGACCTGGCTGAGCGTGAACCTCGGCCCCAACTTCATCGGGTTCCCTCCCCTGGTGACGGTGGTGACGATCCTCCTGGCGGTGACGGTGGCCGAGCGCACGGGGATGCTGGGAGCGCTGATCCGGATGACGCTCGGCTCGGCGCCCCGCTGGCTGCTGCCGTACGCCGTCGGCCTGGTCGGCGTGACCGCGTCGGTGATGGCCGACGCGGCCTTCATCGTGGTGCCGCCCCTGGCCGCCATGGTGTTCAAGGCAGCCGGTCGGCACCCCATCGCGGGGCTGGTCGGCGGCTTCGCCTCCGTCGGGGCCGGCTACTCGACCTCGCCGGTGGTCACCAGCCTCGACGCCCTGTTCGCCGGCATCACCACGGCCGTCACCGAAGGCCTGCCCGACGCCGGCGCCGCGGTCACCCCGGTCTCGAACTACTGGTTCAACCTGGCCTCCTCGTTCGTGCTGGCTGCGGTCGCCGGCTGGATCATCGACCGCATCGTCGAGCCCCGCCTGATGCGCGAGGGGGCACCGACCGAGATGGCCGAGACGGGCGCGGAGTCCTTGGACTCATCGTTGTCCGGGGCCACGGACGATGAGGAAGTGGCGGCGGCGCTGCGGGACAACCCCACCGATCTCTCTCCCGAGCTCGACCCCTCCGAGCGCCGGGCGCTGCGGTGGGCGGGAGCGGTGTTCCTCGCCCTGACGGTCATGATCTTGGTCGCGGTGCTGCCAGGCGGATCGCCGTGGCGCAACGACGAGGGGCGGTTCCTGCCGGAGTCGCCACTGCTGGACTCGACGGTGTTCATCGTCTTCGTGCTCTTCATCGGCCCGGCGCTGGTCTACGGCTTCGTGGCCCGCACGCTGCGGGAGGCCGCCGACGTCCCCAAGGTGATGGGGCACGGCATCAAGGACATGTCGTCATTCATCGTGCTGGCCTTCATGCTCGGCCAGTTCATCGCGCTGTTCACCTGGTCGAACCTCGGCGCGGCGCTGGCTGTCGCGGGTGCCGACGGGTTGAGGTCGATCGGGCTGACCGGCTTCCCGGCGATCCTCGGCTTCATCCTGCTCTGCTCGCTGCTCAACCTGTTCATCGTCAGCGGATCCTCGATGTGGACCCTGGTCGGCTCGGTCTTCGTGCCGATGTTCGCCCTGCTGGGTTTCGAGCCCGGCTTCGTCCAGGCCGCCTTCCGCGTGGGTGACTCCGCCACCCAGGTCATCACCCCGATGAACCCCTACATCTTCATCTTCCTGGTGATGCTCAAGCGCTACGAGCCCGATGCGGGTCTCGGCACGGTGATCGCCCGCATGCTGCCGTTCGTGATCCCGTTCTGGCTGTCCTGGGTGCTGGTGCTCTCGGTGTTCTACTTCGCCGGTGCCGACGTCGGTCCCGGGGTCGGCATCAGGATCGGGTGACCGACGCTCACCGCGACGGCCCTGGAACGGCCGCGAGGCCGGTCACCCGGAGGTGAACCCCATAGGCTCCGCACGTGACCGCGTCGATCCGCTTCAGCTCAGTGACCATCGCATGCCCCGACCCTGTGGAACTAGCGACGTTCTATGCGGACATCACGGACGGCGAGGTGACATTCACGCACCAGAACGAGTGGGCCAGCCTGCGATGCTCTGACGGGCGGATCGAGTTCATGGGAGTCCCCGACTACGAACCTCCCCGCTGGCCGGAGGACACGTCGCTGATCCACATCGACTTCCATGTCGACGACCTTGCGATGGCGAGCGCGCGTGCGGAGGAAGCAGGAGCAACCCGCTTCGTCACCCAGCCCAACGCTGACCACTGCCTCGTCTTCGCCGACCCCGCCGGCCACCCATTCTGTCTCACCCTGATCGACGAAGTGAGTTGACGAGCCCCCCAGACGAGCTTTGCTTGGTGCCACCCGAACCCCGCCTGAGGCGGGGTCGCGTGGTCCTGGCCGCCCGGGCGGGCGGTGCTCTCGGTGTTCTACTTCGCCGGTGCCGACGTCGGTCCCGGGGTCGGCATCCGGATCGACTAGCCGGCGCCCACCGCGACGCCCCTGGAACGGCCGCGAGGCCGGTCACCCGGAGGGGAGTGACCGGCCTCGCGTGGAGGGGGGTTGTTGCTTGTCAGCTGCAGCCGCTGGTGCTGCCGCAGCCCTCGCAGACGTAGCAGCTGCCTGCCGGGCGCATCTTGGTGCCGCACGTCATGCACAGCGGGGAGTCGATCGCGGTGCCGGTGATCTTCTCCAGGAGCTCGGCGGAGGTGTGCGCGTCACCCGGGGCGGGCTTGGCGGCAACCTCGGTGGCCTCCACCTCGACGTCCTCCACGATCTCGACCGGTGCGGTCTCGATCGCGCGGAGCTCCTCGGCGCCGCCGGTCTCCTCGAGGGGCTCGTAGGACCCGGTCTCGAGGTGACGCTGACGCTCCTCGGCGGAGTAGATGCCGAGCATCGCGCGGTCCTCGAAGGACAGGTAGTCCAGCGCCAACCGGCGGAAGACGTAGTCCATCAGCGACTGCGCCATCCGCACGTCCGGGTCGTCGGTCATGCCGGAGGGCTCGAAGCGCAGGTTGGTGAACTTCGAGACGTAGGTCTCGAGCGGGACGCCGTACTGCAGGCCGATGGAGACCGCGATCGAGAAGGCGTCCATCACGCCGGCCAGGGTCGAGCCCTGCTTGCCCAGCTTGAGGAAGACCTCGCCGAGCTCCCCGTCGTCGTGGGCACCGGAGGTCATGTAACCCTCGGCACCACCCACGGTGAACGACGTGGTCCGCGACGCCCGGCTCTTGGGCAGGCGCTTGCGGAACGGCTTGTGCACGATCTTCTCGATGACCTCGGGCTCGACCTTGGAGTCGACCGACAGGCCCTGATCCTTCTTCGCCGAGTCGGACTTGCCGTCGGAGAGCGGCTGACCGACCTTGCAGTTGTCGCGGTAGACCGCCGTCGCCTTGAGTCCGAGCTTCCAGGACTGCAGGTAGATGTCCTCGATCTCCTCGACCGTCGCGCTCTCCGGCAGGTTCACCGTCTTGGAGATCGCACCGGAGAGGAACGGCTGGCAGGCCGCCATCATCCGCACGTGGCCCATGGGCTTGAGCGCCCGCGCGCCCATCGCGCAGTCGAAGATCTCGTAGTGCTCGGTACGCAGGCCCGGTGCGTCGATGACGTGACCGTTCTCCGCGATGAACTCGACGATCGCCTCGATGGTCTCCTGTGCGTAGCCCATCTTCTTCAGCGCCCGCGGGATCGTCTGGTTGACGATCTGCATGGAGCCGCCGCCGACGAGCTTCTTGAACTTGACCAGCGAGAAGTCCGGCTCGATGCCGGTGGTGTCGCAGTCCATCATGAAGCCGATGGTGCCGGTGGGCGCGAGCACCGAGGCCTGGGCGTTGCGGAAGCCGTTCTTCTCGCCGAGCTTCTGCACCTCCGCCCACGCCTTGGTGGCCAGCCTGTGCACGGCCTCGTCGTTGGTGTGCAGCGTGCGCACCACGTCGTTGGCGGCCTGGTGCTTGCGCATGACCCGCTTGTGCGCGTCAGCGTTGCGGGCGTAGCCGGCGTAGGGGCCGACGACCGCCGCGAGCTCGGCCGAGCGCTTGTACGACGTACCGGTCATCAGCGAGGTGAGGGTGGCGGCCATCGCACGGCCACCGTCGGAGTCGTAGCCCAGACCCATCGCCATCAGCAGGGCACCGAGGTTGGCGTAGCCGATGCCGAGCTGACGGTAGTCGCGGGTGGTCTCTGCGATCGGCTTGGTCGGGAAGTCCGCGAAGCAGATGGAGATGTCCATCGCGGTGATGATGAACTCCACGGCCTTGGCGAACAGCGGTGCGTCGAAGGTGTCGTCGTCTCGCAGGAACTTCAGCAGGTTCAGCGACGCCAGGTTGCACGAGGAGTTGTCCAGCGACATGTACTCCGAGCACGGGTTGGACGCGGTGATCCGGCCGGTCTCGGGGTTGGTGTGCCAGTCGTTGATCGTGTCGTCGTACTGCAGGCCCGGGTCGGCGCAGGCCCAGGCGGCCTGGCTGATCTTGGTGAACAGCTCGCGGGCGTCGACGGTCTCGATGACCTCGCCGTTCGTGCGCGAACGGAGTCCGAACCCGGTGCCGTCCTCGACGGCGCGCATGAACTCGTCGCTGACGCGGACCGAGTTGTTGGCGTTCTGGTACTGCACCGAGGTGATGTCGGCGCCACCGAGGTCCATGTCGAACCCGGCGTCGCGCAGGGCGCGGATCTTGTCCTCTTCCTTCGCCTTGGTCTCGACGAACTCCTCGATGTCGGGGTGGTCGACGTCGAGCACGACCATCTTGGCCGCGCGGCGGGTCGCGCCACCGGACTTGATGGTGCCCGCGGAGGCGTCGGCGCCACGCATGAAGGAGACCGGGCCGGACGCGGTGCCGCCCGAGGAGAGCAGCTCCTTGGAGGAGCGGATGCGGGAGAGGTTGAGGCCGGCGCCGGAGCCGCCCTTGAAGATGAAGCCCTCCTCCTTGTACCAGTTCAGGATGGAGTCCATCGAGTCGTCGACCGAGAGGATGAAGCAGGCCGAGACCTGCTGCGGGGAGGGGGTGCCGACGTTGAACCAGACCGGGGAGTTGAACGAGAAGTACTGGTGGACCAGCAGCCAGGTGAGCTCGTGCTCGAAGAGCTCGGCGTCGGCGGGGCCGGCGAAGTAGCCGTTGTCCTCGCCCCCCTTGCGGTAGGTCTTCACGATCCGGTCGACGAGCTGCTTGAGGCTCCACTCGCGAGCCTCGGTGCCGACGGCGCCGCGGAAGTACTTCGTGGTCACGATCGTGGAGGCGTTGACGCTCCAGAAGTCGGGGTACTCGACTCCGCGCTGCTCGAAGACGGTGGCTCCGGTCTTCCAGTTGGTCTGGACGACGTCGCGACGCTCCCAGGTGAGCTCGTCGTAGGGGTGCACGCCCTCGGTCGAGAAGACCCGCTCGATCTTCAGACCCTTCCTACGGGTTCGTGCTGCGCCGGTCCCGCTCACCGTTTCGGTCATGTTTCCCCTGCTCCCTAGATCGTTTTCGCTTCGTCGTACTTCTCACAGTGGTGCTCGTGCTGGTGCTGCTCTTGGTGTTTGGTGGCCCCGGCGCGCAGCTTCCCCACTGCGCGCCGGGGCGGTCTGGGTCAGCCCGTGGGCTGAGGGTCTCGACTCCGCTCGAGGGTCGACGGCTCCGCGGCGGCGGCGGACGGCCGCTCGGCCCGGAGCATCGCGATCTCGGTCTCGAAGTCCTCGGCGCACTCGAAGGCGCGGTAGACGCTCGCGAACCGCAGGTAGGCCACCTCGTCGAGCTCGCGGAGCGGACCGAGGATGGCCAGCCCGATCTCGTTGGCCGGGACCTCGGCGAACCCGACGCCGCGCAGGGTGTCCTCGACGCTCTGGCCCAGGCGCGCCAGGTCGTCCTCGGAGACGGGCCGCCCCTTGCACGCCTTGCGGACGCCGGAGACGGCCTTCTCGCGGGTGAACGGCTCGGCGGTGCCGCTGCGCTTGATCACGGTCAGCTGCATCTGCTCGACGGTGGTGAACCGCTTCTGGCAGTCCGAGCAGGTGCGCCGGCGCCGGATCGAGGATCCGTCGTCGGAGACCCGGGAGTCGAGCACCCGGGTGTCGGTGCTGCGGCAGAACGGACAGTGCATCTCGGGGCTCCTCTCCTTGAGTGGCTCCACTGGTAGAACCTGTGGCTTGGGCTGTGGATTCCGGGTGGATAACCTCGGATTCCTGTGGGGAACCCCACCAGACCTGTGGGACTAGATGTGGATAACTACATCGGTGTAACTACTAGATGTAGTGGTGACAGTACGCCCGGGATCCGGGGACGTGCAACCGGAACGCGGAAGAAATTCGCCGTACTTCCGGTATGCCGGCAAACCCGCAGGTCAGGACACATCGGACCCCCGAAAACTGGTTGCCGACTGGGCCGACCAGGGCGTGTCCCGAGCCGCTCCGACCGTCCGCGACCGGTCCCGCGAGGGGGGTGACGCGGCACCTGCGCACTTGGTCCACAATGTCGGCGTGACCAAGCACTCGGGCTCGCACTCCGCACCGCGCCAGGCGAGACCCGCCCGGCCGCGCGAAGGGGCGTCGCGGGGGCGGCTGCTGGTGCTCGCAGCCGGGATCACGGTGACCCTGGTCGCCTGGGGGTTCCTCGTCCTGGCGGCGATCGACTTCGGGCGTGAGGCCCGCAGTGGGGAGCCGACCGCGTGGGGTTTCCTGGCGCTGGCCACCACTGGTGCCGCGGCCTGCCTGTTCGTCACCCTGATCCTGGGGGCCAAGGTCAGCGCGGTCCTGCGCCAACGACAGACGATGGCTGGAGCACAGGCTACGAAACCTCCGCCCAGGCTTCCCGGCGGTCGCCGGGCGGCGCGCTAGCCCGGCTCGAACGCCCAGCCCGTAAGGTGCCACTCGTGAGTCGAGCATGAGCAAGCTGGACGCCCAGAGGGCGATGCGAGAAGCCAACTACGCGGCACGCCAAGGGGCCAAGCCGACGTCTCGCGCGACCCCGGACAGCGGGGAGGGCCCTGCGCCCGCGACGACGGGCAAGAAGCCGCGCCGGCCCGCCGCGCCCACCCCGAAGCGCGCGGACGCAGTCGAGACCGAGGCAGCCAGCACGTCGTGCGGTCACAAGTCGATGAACGGGCGTGCGTGCACCCGCGAGGCAGGGCACAGCGAGAAGTCCCACCGCTACAGCTGACGCCGCGGTTGCGGCGCCCGGCGGGAAACCCTGCTGTCGGCGCCTGCTCAGCGGTCGCTCAGCGCCTGCTCAGCGGTCTGCTCAGCGGTCGGTGAGGCGGCGTACGAACTTCAGGCCGGACCACACCTCGTCGATGGCGCACACCTTCACATCGACCACGCCCGCCGCCAGGCCGATCTCCCGGACGACGTTCCCGTCGAGGTCCGTCCTCACCTTCGCGGCCTTCTTCGGCCAGCAGACCCAGACCATGCCGGTGGGTTCCGTGCGGGCGATCAGCTGGGGCAGCCGACGCTCCAATCGCACCGCGCTGGTGTGGAAGGTGATGCTGAGGTCGAGTCGCCGCGGCAGCCGGCGCGTGGTGGGCGCCTCGAGGTCGAAGGACGCCGGCGCACCGTCGAGGAAGACCACGACCCCGGCCTTGACCCCGAGCTTGCGTTCCAGCGGTGTGCCGGAGTACCCAGCCATGCCGGCTCCCCTCCCCTCGGTCCACAGCCACCGTCGCGCGGTGTAGCGCACGGCCTCCTGGGGTAGTTAACTCCCAACGTCTCGGGCTCGATGTCTCATCGAAGGTTTGGAGTGTGCTGATGCGCAGCACTGCGCCCCGGCTCGCCGCCGGTCTGCTCACCGGTCTGATCACCGCAGGTCTGGTGAGCGGCTGCGGCAGCTCTCCGGAGCCCGAGCCCCTGCCCCAGCAGGCCACCGAGCCCAGCCCGTCCGCCTCTGCCACGCCGGCTCCCCCGGTGCTGCCCGCGGCGGCGAAGCAGAAGACCAAGGCTGGGGCGAAGGCTGCGGTCAGGCACTTCTTCATTGCGCTGAACTATGCCGGGCGAAGTCGGCGACACGACGGATCTGCGCAGCGCTTACATGCCGATCGTGCACACGATGCGAAGCGCTGGCGGACGGCATCGATAGCTACGTACGCGGCGGGCGGCTACTCCGGGGGGCGATTGGACACCCGACGACGCGTTACGTTCTACGCGATCGATAGCGACGTCGCGCTACTCGACGCCAGTAGTCGACTACGACGAGACAAGAGTGGGTCAAACCGCGAAGGCGCCGAGCCTGAGTGTCTCCGCGGCGAGTCGGCGGCCACGTACACGCGTTCCAACTCCAGTGGCAACCGAGCCGAGGCTGGATGTGTCGGCGCCTTGGATCCCCAGCGATGATGCGATCCTAGGCGTTTCTGCTGCTCGGTGCTCGGTCCGCAGTCATCGGCGCCGAGTCGCCCAAGCGACCCGAGGTCACTCCGACCAGCAACGGGTTCGACGTGGGTGCAAGTCGTAGCCAGCAGCAGTCCATCAGTCGAACGCCGCGACCCGAAGCAGCATCCGCACTTCGACATCGACAAGTGCCGACAGCTCCGCTTCGCCTGGCGCAGCGCCTGCGACCGGGGCATCGGCAACCCGATCACCGGGGCGCCGGTCTGCCCGGCGAACACCTGCCCGCCGGGCGAGAGCTAGTACCGGCTTTGGCAGGTCGCACCAGCCCCGCCGGTCCCGATGGGACTTGTCTGCTCCGGCACTGGCCCCCCTGCGATCGCCGCAGTCCAGCCCCAGGTCACCGACGCGATGATCCTGCAGGCCTTCCGGCGGATCCCGCTGCCGTCGTTGCGCTCGCACAGCCAGCCGGAGGACAAGACGCTGGTCAACTTCGAGACGATCTTCTACACCGATGCTCAGCCCCTGACCCGGACCGTGACGCTGCTGGGCCAGCGGGTGCGGCTGGAGATCCGACCGAGCCGGTTCGAATGGATCCACGGGGACGGGACCGCCGCCACCACGCGGACTCCCGGAGCGCCGTACCCGTCGAAGGAGGTGGTGCACCGCTACGCCGACGCCCACCGCACCGTCGCCCACCGCGTGGTGGTGACGTGGAGCGCGGAGTACTCGCTGAACGGCGGCCCCCTGCGCCCGGTGAACGGCACCGTCACCACCACCGGCCCCAGCACGCCACTACGTGTCGCCGAGGCAAGTCCGGCGCTGTCCGGCGAGGGTCACTGACCGCCCACCGACACGTGCGCTGGGTTAGGTTGCGCTCGTGCGCTCCCTCCGGACCTCCACCAAGCTGAAGCTCGCCTACGTCGGCCTCGCCGCGGCCGACACCTGGCTCTCGGGGCAGCCCTCCCGAGCCGCCCACCGCGCCCGCTTCCTCACCAAGCCGTTGCTGATGCCCACCCTGGCCGCATCGCTGGCGACCAACCCGCGTGCGGAGCACTCGCCGCTGCGCACCAGCACCCTGGTGGCCCAGCTCGGAGGCTGGGGTGGCGACGTCGCCCTCCTCGGCGAGGGGACGCGCCCCTTCCTCACCGGCGCAGGGTCGTTCGCCGTCGGCCACGTCGCCTACCTGACCGGGTTCGTCCGCCAACGCGGCCTCTCGCCGATCGCCGAGTCCACCGGGGCCCGTGCTGTCGTCGGCGCCTGGGCGACGTCGGCACCGGTGGTGGCCCTGATGGCCGCACGGCGGCACCGCGAGCTGGGCGGACCGGTGTTCGGCTACGCCACCATGCTCGCCACCATGACGGCCGCCGCCGGCCACCTCGACCCCACGATCTCCCCCACCTCGCGCCGGCTCACCGCCGCCGGCGCCGGGCTGTTCATGCTCTCGGACTCCATGCTCGGCATCCGCAAGTTCGTGTTGAAGAACCCCCCGGCCGCGCTGGAGACCGGCGTGATGGCGACGTACACCGCCGCCCAGTTCCTGCTGAGCGAGGGCGCTGCCCGCGCCTGACCGGAGACTCCGCCGGCCCTCGGCGCTCGGGACGTCATTCAAATCGTGGCCTGGAGGCAACAGTTCGTATGACGTCCCGGGACCCGTGACGTCCCGGGACCCCGCCGCGTCCCGGGATCCGCCCGGCCCGGGCACCTGGCCGACTCCTCGGCGCTCAGGACGTCATCCAAATCGTGGCCTGGAGGCAACAGTTCGTATGACGTCCCGGGACCCCGCCACGTCCCGGGACCCGCCGCGTCCCGGGACACCGCCGCGTCCCGGGACCCCACCGCGTCCCGGGGACTCCGGCGGATCAACCGCGACGCCGGCGCCCGGACAGACGAGTGGGGTGGGACCGAGCGCATCGGTCCCACCCCACTTCTTCCCCCGTGCTGGCCACCCGGGTCGAAGGGGAGGTGACAGCACGTTTCGTCGGCCCGCGGAGGGAGGGGTGCGGGCCGGACGTCCTAGCCGCGCGGGACGGCGAGCTTCTGGCCCACGCTGATCTGCGCGCCCGGCAGCGAGTTGAGCTCCTGGATGCGGTGCACCATCTGCCGGACCTCTCCCGGAGCGGCGACCTCCCCGGCGATGCCGTAGAGCGTGTCACCGGTCTTGACCTGGACGACACGCACCGGCTCGGGGGTGCCCCCGTCGAGGGAGGCGGTGGCCCAGCCGCTCATCGCGGTCATCACGGCGAGGGCGAGGGCAAGGAAGGCCAGTACGGCGACCAGACGGCCGCGGCGGGTCAGGCGGACCCGGCCGGCAGCGGCGGTCATGGGCCGAGCGGACGGCACGGCCGAGAGGCGGCGTGCTGCGGTCGGGCGGCTCACGTCGAATGCGGGCGAGATGCTCAGTGTGCTCATCGGTCAACCTCTTTCGGGGAAGTGCCCGGCCCGTGTGGCCGAGCGCGGGTTGCGACCCCTGCTCTGTGTTGATCGATGTCTATCGGCGCCCACCGACAAGTTCTGCGATGAGCCGTTCGAATAGACGTTCGATCGAACACATGTGCGACGTTAGAGCAGGTCAGACCGGTGCGCAAGGACCTGGTCGAACAAATGTTCGTACGGCGCTCGAAGTCACACTCGCCCCACCCGTCACACGCGGAGCGGCTCCGAGGAGGTGCTCGACGCCGTCTCGGCGCGAGCCAGCCGACGTCCGAGCAGCCCGAAGGCGAACATCATCGGGAGCGCTGCACTGCCCATCGAGGTGACCTGCAGGGCCCCGAGCGCCAACGGGATCGTCAGCGTCAGCAAGACCGCCACCGGCCACGGCCGGAAGCGCTGCACCAGCAACGTGACCCCCAGCACCGTCGACGACAGCAAGGTGAGCAGCAGGCCCGGCACGGTCACCACGAAGGCGATCTCGAAGATCCGCGACTCGATCCCGCCATCGGTGTAGTTCCCCGTCCACTGCGTCCAGTAGTCGAGGAACACCGCAACGCAGGCAAGGCCGTACGACGCCAGGGCGAACCGCCACGCCCACCTCTCGAAGCCGGCCGGCCGGCGTCGGCGGTAGACCACGAGCGCGCACAGGGTGAACGCGAGGAACACCGGCAACCAGATCTTCCCGTAGGTGACGTAGACCAGATCGGGGTCGGCCCAGTCCAGCAAGGGTGCGAGCGCGTCTGCGGTGGGAACGGCCCAGGCGGAGGTGAGCGGAAGCTCCAGGTCTTCCTTGCCGTCGACGGTCGCGAAACGGGACAGCGCATGCAGCTGCCCCACCACCAGTCCCACCCAGGCCATCACCCAGGCCACCCGGCCGATCCTTGCCGCCTGTGCATCGAGCGCTGCCAACATGACTCCTCCTCGGGTCCTCGGACCTCGAGCCTCGTCGCGTCGGAACGCGGAGTCGTCAACCCACGAGCCGGACTTCGCGTCCACCCTCGGGTGGACGCGGACGCGCCAGTTCGGCCGTACGCTCCCGGTGTGAGGGGTCGGTTCGGCGCCGTCGTGCGCGAGGCCTGGTTGCCGGGTCTGCTGGTCGCGCTCGGCGCCGCGGAGCTCGCTTCTCTCGGCACGCCGGGCTGGCTGGCATCGATCGGCATCGAGTCCGTGGCCGGTCTGCTCCTGGTCCTGCGACGTCGACTCCCGATGGTCGTGGTGCCGTTGTCCGCGGCGGCGCTGACCCTGATCCCGCTGACCGGCACCGGCATGGACCAGGCGGCCGCCCCGATCCTCTTCTACATCCTGGGCATGTTCAGTCTCGGGCGCTGGCTGACCCTCCCGCGTGGGCTGGTTCTGCTCGCGTTCGCCCTGGCCATCGTGTTCTGGCAGGTCCTCGTCCTCGACCCGCGGCCCCAGGACTGGACCGACGTCGTGTTCGTGCTCTCGCTGGCAATGCCGCCCTTCGTCTTCGGCCGCATCGTGCGCCGGCTCGACGAGCAGAGCGTGCAGCTGGCCGAGCAGCAGTCGGTCATCGCGGACCAGGCGGTGCAGGCCGAGCGGGACCGCATCGCCCGCGAGCTGCACGACGTCATCGCCCACACCATCAGCGCCATGGTCGTGCAGACGGCGGCCGCGCAGGACCTGCTGCGCACCCGACCCGACCGGGCCGCCGAGCTGCTCGACTCGGTCGCCGAGACCGGCCGGGCCGCCCTCGGCGAGGTCGGGCGGCTGCTCCACCTGGTCCGTGACGATGCCGCCGACCTGGGTCTGGCCCCTGCCCCCAGCACGGCCGACCTGCCCGAGCTCGTCGACTCCTTCCGGCAGCGCGGGCTCGACGTCCGGGCCGAGCTGGACCTCTCCCCCGCCGCCTTGCCGAGCGCGGTCGACGTCTCGACGTACCGGATGGTCCAGGAGGCGCTGACCAACGCCCTCAAGCACGGCCGGGGACCCATCTCGCTCAGCCTCGTGGCCACCCGCGACTGCCTGCGGCTGAACTGTTCCAACGCCCGCGGCACACCGTCCGCGGACGGCTCCGGACTCGGCCTGCGGGGGATGGCAGAGCGCGTGGACCTGCTGGGAGGCAGCATGAGCAGCGGGCATGACGACCGTGGCGACTTCCTGCTCGAGGTGGCCATCCCGCTCGACGGGTCGACCCGGTGACCCGCGTCGTGGTCGTCGACGACCAGGAGGTGGTGCGGTCGGGGCTGCAGCTCGTCCTGGAGGCACGCGGCATCGAGGTCGTCGGCACGGCTGCGGACGGCCGCGCCGCGGTCGAGGTGGTACGCCGGACCGAGCCCGACGTGGCCCTGATGGACATCCGGATGCCCGTGCTCGACGGCATCCAGGCGACCCGGCAGCTCACTGCCGCCGATTGTCCGAGCAAGGTGCTCGTGCTGACCACCTACGACCTCGACCGCTACGTCTACGACGCGCTGAGCGCCGGAGCGGCCGGCTTCCTGCTGAAGACGACCCCACCGGACCGGCTGGTCGAGGGCATCCGCACCGTGTGCGCCGGGGAGTCGCTGCTGGCTCCGTCGCTGACGCGCCGGCTGATCGAGCAGTTCCTGACGCACCCGCCGCCGGCCGAGGACGACCAGCAGGTCCTGTCCGGGCTCACCGAGCGCGAGCGTCAGGTGCTGGTGCTGATGGCCCGCGGACGGTCCAACGACGACATCGCCGGCGAGCTGGTGATCAGCCAGGCGACCGTGAAGTCGCACGTCAACCGGGTGCTGGCCAAGCTGGGCGTGGCCTCCCGGGTGCAGGCGGTCGTGCTGGCCTACGAGCGTGGGCTCGTGCAGCCCGGCGGGTAGTCGGTCGGCTCAGCGCGCCGAGAGCGCCCGCCGACCCTGGCGGCGCACCAGCGGCTCCAGACGCCCGGTGAGCCCCGGCAGCAGGCTGCTCAGCCGCATCAGCCCACCCCGGTGGCCGGGCAGAGTGCGGACGACCCGGGTGGTGCCGATCAGTGCGACCGCCGCGGCAGCCACCTCCTCGGCCGTGAGCATCCGTCCGCCCGAGGCCACCAGCTCCTTGGCCCGGCCGTCGGGCCGCATCGCCGCCACCATGTCGGTGGCGACACCGTCGGGACAGACCGCGTGCACCCGGACCGGCTTCGGGGTCTCCCAGCTGAGGCTGAGCGAGAGGGACACCACTGCCGCCTTGGTCGCGGCGTACACCGAGAGGCCGGGGACCGGGCCGTGCGCGGACAGCGAGGCGACGTTGACCAGGTCACCACCCCGCTCACCGAAAGCGTCCAGCGCGGCGCGGGCCCCCCAGATCACCCCGAGCAGGTTGATCTCGGTGAGCGCACGGATCTGGTCCTCGGTGAGCTCCTCGATCCCGCCGTCGTGCCCCACGCCGGCGTTGTTCACCCACACCGCCAGCGGGCCGTGGCGCAGCGCCTCCGCCGCCACGTCACGGTGGCCCTGCGGATCCCGGACGTCCTGCTGCAGACCGGCGGCGGCGCCGATCTCCGAGGCCGTACGACGGACCGCGTCGCCGTCGACGTCGGTGAGCACGACGCCGTGTCCTCGACGCACGAGCTCGACTGCGACCGCACGCCCGATGCCGCGGGCCCCTCCGGTGACGACGGCCGAGGTGTGCGTGGGAGCGGTTGGTGTCATGCGCAGATCCAAACAGATCGGCGAGGTGGGTGGCCTCCCGGTCGAATTCGAGTCAGAGCTCCGCGAACGACACGACACGCGGTTCGAACATGTGTTTGAAGTGACCCCTGTGACTGGACTACCTTTCGGATATGGCGACTCGCGATGACGACCAGCAGGTCACGAAGAAGTCCAAGGCGGCCGCGGCTGCGCTCCCCGTCACCGACGCAGGCCCTGGCCGGGGACGCAACACCGTCTCCGAGCTGCCCGACGCCCCGCCGGACAGCTCCGGCCTCACGCCCCGCCAGCAGCGCATCCTCAACGTGTTGCGCGAGTCGATCGAGAAGCGCGGCTACCCGCCGAGCATCCGCGAGATCGGCGAGCTGGTCGGCCTGACCAGCTCCTCGAGCGTGGCCCACCAGCTGCGCGTCCTGGAGCAGAAGGGCCTGATCAAGCGTGACCCGAACCGGCCGCGTGCCCTGGAGGTCTTCATCCCCGAGCTGATGGCCGCACGCCGCGCGATCGCCTCGGCCGACGAGGCCGGCTACGACGCGACAGGTGTCGGGGACGCGATGCCGACGGCGACGATGGTGCCGATGGTGGGTCGGATCGCCGCCGGCGGCCCGATCCTCGCCGAGGAGCGCATCGAGGAGATCTTCCCGCTGCCCAAGACCTTGGTCGGGGACGGCACCTTGTTCCTGCTGGAGGTCTCCGGCGACTCCATGGTCGACGCCGCGATCTGCAACGGCGACTACGTCGTCGTACGCCAGCAGCCCGACGCGCAGAACGGCGAGGTCGTCGCGGCCATGCTCGACGGCGAAGCGACTGTGAAGACCTTCCAGCGCAAGGACGGCAAGGTCTGGCTGCTCCCGCACAACGACGCCTACGACCCGATCGACGGCACCTACGCCACCATCCTCGGCAAGGTCACCGCGGTCCTGCGCCGCATGTGACCTCGCCGAGGAGGGCTCGGGGGCTGACCACTCAGGCCCAGGTGACCCCGGCGGCGGCGAGCGAGTCGAGCGCGTAGATCACGAAGTAGCCGAGGGCGGCCAGCGACCCGATCACGACGGCCGCCGTCGCCTTACCGGCTCCTTCGGGGGCGTTGCGCCGCGCGTGTCCCAGGAGAGCGCCGGCCACGCCCAGCGCCAGCGGGAGCGCGGACCAGAAGGCGGGCAGCAGCAACAACGCGGCGATCACCGACATCGTGAACGCGGCGGTCGTCCCGGACTCCTGACGCAGCGCCCTGGGGATCACGACGCCGAAGGCGATCCCGACGACGAGCACCAGCACCGACACGACGGTGAGGATCTCGCCGAAGTCGTGGGCGCCGTAGATGGTGAGCGTGCTGCCGGCGGCGAGGACACCGACGGCGCTCGGGATGACGGCCGCACGCGCGCCCTCGCGGTCGATGCCGGCCGGATCGGTGGTGGACTGGAGACTGGGTGTGTAGCTCATGACGAGACCTTTCGATGAGTGGCTGACACCGCCGACTCTGCGCCGTCGCGTCACCCCAGGTCGTCGCCCGCAGGAGTGGTCATCGACGTCATCCTGGAGAGTGACTCCGGGTCACCCCTCGCGGGCCTACCGTGGGGTCATGCGCTGGGATCAGGTGCGTCGTTTCGGGGACCCGTTGCTCGGGCTGGTCGTCGCCGCGCTGTACGCCGCCGAGGCGGTGCGCTGGGACCCCGACGACCCGGTCATCCTGCTCGCGACCTGCTGGGTGGGCTGCGTGGGGCTGATGCTGCGACGCCGCTCGCCGCTGGTCGGGTTCCTGCTCGCCGCCGGATCCGTTCAGCTGATCACCCGGCTCGAGCCCAGGTTCGACAACGACTCGGCAGCCCTGGTGGTGACCTTCTTCGTGTCGCTGTACTCGGTGGGACGCCACGCCGAGGGACTGGAGCGATGGCTCGGCGCCGGCGGGGTCTTCGCCGTGATGGTCCTGTTCGGTCTCGACGAAAGTGGCACGACGGTGCCCGACAGCGGTGACATCGGCTTCCTGCTGTTCTTCGTCGGCGGGCCCTGGGCAGCCGGGCTGGCGATCCGGCTGCGGCTCGAGCGCGAGCGCTCGCTGCGGGCCCACAACGAGGCCCTGCGACGCGACCAGGAGGCCCGCGCCCGGGCCGCCGTCACCGCCGAGCGAGCCCGGATCGCCCGCGAGCTGCACGACGTGGTCTCGCACGCGATCGCGGTGACGGTCCTGCAGGCCAGGGGCGGTCGCAAGATGGTCGGGGTGGACGACGAGGCCGTGCGCGGTGCCCTGGACGCCATCGAGCTCACCAACACCCAGGCGCTCGGGGACATGCGCCGCCTGCTCGCCGTACTCCGCGACACCGACGAGCCCGCTGACGCACGGGTGGCGCCGCAGCCGAGCCTGGCCAACCTCGACCACCTGGTCCAGCAGGTGCGCGACGCCGGCCTGCCGGTGGAGCTGGTCGTCGAGGGCGTCGAGGCCGAGGTCCCGCCCGGAGTGGACCTCTCCGCGTACCGCATCGTGCAGGAGGCGCTCACCAACGTGATCAAGCACGCCGGTCCGGACGCCCACGCGAAGGTGCTCGTTCGTCACTCGACGACCTCACTCACCGTGTCCGTCACCGACAACGGCCAGGCGACCACCAGCCACCCGTTCGCGGGTGCCGTCGGCGCCGGGACGGGACGCGGGCTGATCGGCATTCGCGAGCGCGTGGGGGTGATCGGGGGGAGCATCGAGGTCAGTCCCACCCCCGGTGGCGGTTTCACGCTCTCGGCGCACCTCCCCTACGCGCTGGAGCACCTCGAGACCGACGAGGTGGCGCGGTGACGATCCGGGTGGTCGTGGCCGACGACCAGCACCTCGTCAGGACCGGCCTGCGGATGATCCTCGCCGCCGAGCCCGACATCGAGGTCGTCGGCGAGGCCGCGAACGGTGCCGAGGCGATCGTGGTCTGCGACCTCGAGCACCCCGACGTGGTCCTGATGGACGTCCGCATGCCCGACGTGGACGGGATCGCCGCCACCCGGGCGGTCACCTCCGGTGCGGACCCTCCCCGGGTGCTGGTGCTCACCACCTTCGACCTCGACGACGTCGTCTACGACGCGCTCCGGGCGGGGGCGAGCGGGTTCCTGCTCAAGGACGCGCCCGAGGAGCGACTGACCACGGCGATCAGGGTGGTGGCCGACGGCAGCTCGCTGTTCGCCCCCTCGGTGACTCGCCGACTGATGGAGGAGTTCGCCCGTCGTACGCCGACCCGGTCGGCGAACCTGGATGTCCTCACCGAACGGGAGGTGGAGGTGCTCCGTGAGCTGGCGCGTGGACTGTCCAACGCCGAGATCGCAGCCGCGCTGTTCGTCAGTGAGAACACGGTGAAGACCCACGTGGCCCGGGTGCTGATGAAGCTCGGCCTCCGCGACCGCGTGCAGGCGGTCGTGGTCGCCTACGAGTCCGGGCTGGTCGGCTCGAGCCGCGAGCCGCGCTGAACCACTCAGAAGTTCTTCCCGGCCCTACCGGGAGACGACCCGATGCACCCAGGTCGGTGCCCCATCTGTCTCATTTGTCTCGTTGGCACCAATTAGGTTCAATCCACCCTAAAACCCAGCAATCTCGGCGATCCTACGAACGTGCACCGCCACCCCGGGCTGAACCTTGCGATCTTCGTGGTGAGCACCTGCCTGCTCGCGGGCGCACCGACGGCCGTCTCCGCGGCGCCGGACAAGCCGGACCGGCCGCGCGGGGAGCGGGTCCTGTCACGGGCCCAGCACGGGCAGGGCGCTGTGAAGGCTCTCGGGGCGAAGCTGGACCGCGTCGCAGCACGCAACAACCTCAGCCCGGGCCGGTTGCGAGAGATCCTCAACGAGGACGAGAACGCGTGGATCGCCCCCGAGGGCGAGATGTACTACACCGAGGAGGCGCCCGAGGAGATCCTCGGCGGAGCGACCTCGTCGAGCCCGCCACCGGTGTATCCGACCACCCAGACCTTCGCGCTGCACAGCCGGGCCGGGGCGGCCCGCACCATCTTCCTCGACTTCGACGGCGCGACAGTCGAGAACACGGGCTGGAACACCGGCCCCGGAGCAGTGATCACGAACGGGTCGCACATCGGCTGGGACAGCGATGGCTCGCCGGAGACGTTCAGCACCGCCGAGCACGGCTGGATCCAGGAGGTGTGGCGCGAGGTGGCCGAGACCTACGCCGCCTTCGACGTCAACGTGACCACCCAGGACATGGGGCCGGCCGCCTGGACCAGGTCCTCCAACAGCGACACGACGTACGGCACCCAGGTGCTGATCACCAGCTCGAAGCAGGCCAAGGCCGAAGCGTGCGGAAGTTGCCTCGGGATCGCCTACGTGAGCACCTTCGACGTCGTCGACCCAACCCGCTACTACCAACCTGCCTGGGTCTTCGCCGACAACCCCAACTTCGCACCGATGATCATCGCTCAGGCCGCTTCCCACGAGGCCGGACACACCCTGGGGCTGCACCACGACGGCACCACGTCCTCCTCCTACTACGCCGGCACGGCGGCGTGGGGCCCGATCATGGGGTCCTCCCGCACCCGCGCGGTCAGCCAGTTCAGCAAGGGTGAGTACGCCGGCGCCAACAACACAACTGACGACTTCGCCGTGATGGCCGCGAACGGGCTGCTCGGGCGTCCCGACGACCACGGCGGGTCCGTGGCCGCCGCGCGTCGCCTCGGCCAGCAGCAGAGCTTCGAGGTCAGTGGGGTGATCAGCACCCGGACCGACACCGACGTCTTCGAGATCGACCTCCCGTGCACCACGGACCTCGTGGTGAACGCCACCGGAATCGGCCACCAGGCGGCACTCGACCTCTCCCTGGAGGTGCTCGACGCCGCCGGACAGCGTCTCGCCATGTCCAGTCCGACCTCCTCGTACAGCGGCTCGCCGCCCGTCTCCTCGGGGATGGATGCCAGCGTGACGTTGCCGGCCACCACCGGCGTGCGCTATCTGCGCGTGGACGGGGTCGGCAACGGAGACCCCGCCGGGACCGGCTGGTCGGACTACGGGAGCCTGGGCCAGTACCGACTGACGGCCACCGGGTGTGCCGAGGCCAGCGGCGAGGCGACCCCGCCGGGCAGCGACGACCCCGGCAGCACCCCCGCCGGCAGCACCCCGCCAGCCTGGGATCCCGCACCCGATGCAGCCCCCGCACCCGCGGCCGCGCGTCGATCCTCCGCACCGCTGATCCGAACGGCGTCCTCGGGTGCCCGTCGAGGGCCGGTGACCGCGGTGGCGCGGTGGTCGGCTCCCAGCAGCACCGGTGGCGCGCCGATCACGAAGTACCGAGTGCGTGCCGAGCGCCGCGACAGCCGCGGCAGGCTGCTGCAGGTGTACACCTCGCCGTATCTGCGACCGGACACCCGCGCCGTCGTGCTGCGACTGCCACGCGGACGCTACAGCTTCGCTGTGATGGCCGTGAACCGTGTGGGTTCCTCCCCCTGGTCACGATCCTCCGGGATCGTGCGGGCCCGCTGAGGCTCAACCGGAAGCGAGCCGTGCCAGTGCCTTGCGTACGACGGCAGGGTCATGGGTCTGCCACATCGGTGGCAGGCTCGCCCGCAGGAACCCGCCGTACCGCGCCGTCACCAGCCGGGGGTCCAGGCAGGCCACCACACCCCGGTCTGTGGTCGTGCGGATCAACCGCCCCGATCCCTGGGCCAGCAGCAGGGCCGCATGCGTGGCGGCCACGGACATGAACCCGTTGGCTCCCGCCTTGTCCGCCGCGCGCTGACGTGCCGACATCAGCGGGTCGTCGGGGCGCGGGAACGGGATCCGGTCGATGATCACCAGCTGGCAGGTCTCGCCCGGGACGTCGAGCCCCTGCCACAGGCTCAGGGTCCCGAACAGGTTGGTGTGGGGGTCCTCGAGGAACTGCCGCGACAGCTCCGGCAGCTGGGCATCGCCCTGGGCGAGCGTCGTCAGGTGGGGCAGTGCGGTGCGGACGTGCTCGGCCGCCGTCTCGGCGGCTCTCCGACTGGAGAAGAGACCCAGCGTGCGGCCGTCGGCGGCGTCGACGAGCTCGGTGATCTCGTCGAGGTGTGCCTGGGTGAGCCCGTCGCGACCGGGCTGCGGCAGGTGGGTCGCCACGTAGAGGATCGCCTGCTGCGTGTAGTCGAAGGGTGACCCGACATCCAGCCCGCGCCAGCCGCGGTTGTGCGCAGTCTGCGCCGCCGCCTGCTGCGGATCGGGCGGGTCGCCGGCACCGGCCGGGTCGTGAGCACCGGGGGCCGGGAGGCGGTCTGCGGCCCGCAGGCCGAACGAGCCGGCGACGACGTCGAAGTCGCCGCCGAGCTTGAGGGTCGCCGAGGTGAACACGACTGTCTTCTCCGCCAGCAGCCGCTCGCGCATCGGCCCCGCGACCTCGAGCGGCGCCACGCACAGGAATCGGCTGCCGCCCCGCTCTCCCGGACCGGAACCGCGTTGGGCGACCCAGAGCACGTCCTTGTCCGAGCCGGCTGCCATCCGCTCCGCGGTGGCGAACACCTCCTGCGCCCAGCCCTTGGCCTGGGTGCTTCCGGCGTCGTCGCCCGGGTCCCGCGGGAAGGCCGAGACCAGCGCTCGTGCGGCGTCCCGGACCAGCGCCAGCGCATCCGCGATCTCCAGCGGGACCGCGTCGATCCGCCCGGGCTCGCGCAGGTCCACCGCGTCCCGCAGTGTCTCCGCGGCATCGGCGAGGTCGTCGGCCTCCGAACCCTCGACGTGCCGCTGCGCCCGGCGGGCGGTCCGCTCCACGTCGAGGAACGACAGCTCGTCGGTCGCCGCCTGGGTCACCCGCGAGACCAGCTCGTGCGCCTCGTCGATCACCGCGACGTCGTACTCCGGGATCATCGGGATGCCCTCGATCGCGTCGATGGCCAGCAGCGAGTGGTTGGTGACGATCAGCTGCGCCCGGGCAGCGCGTTCCTTGGCCTTCTCGGCGAAGCACTCCAGGGCGTAGGGGCACTTGGCGGCCCCGAGACACTCCCGGTGGCTCACGCTGACCTGACGCCAGACCCGCTCGGTGTGCCTCGGTGCGTGGTCGCGCTCACCGCTGGCCCCTTCATCGGCCTGCTCCTCGACCCACTCGCGCAGCGCCACCACCTCGGCGCCCAGCGAGCCCTCGGGGAGGTCGACCAGGGCGCCCTGATCGTCCGGGACCCCCTCGCGGACCCGGTGCAAGCAGGCGTAGTTGGAGCGACCCTTCAGCACGGCGTAGCTGGCGCTCTCCCCGAGCTGGTCACCGGCAGCGTCCAGCAGTGCCGGGATGTCACGCTCGACCAGCTGATGCTGGAGCGCGAGCGTGGCGGTGGCCACCACGACCCGGTCACGGTGCAGCAGCGCAGGCACCAGGTAGGCCAGTGACTTCCCGGTCCCGGTCCCGGCCTGGACGAGCAGGTGCCTGCGTGCCCGGATCGCGTCGGCGACCGACTCCGCCATCGCGACCTGGCCGGGGCGCTCCTGTCCGCCGAGCGCGAGTACGGCGGCTTCGAGCACCGCCTGCACGGTGGGCTGCTCGCCCCCGGATGTCTCGACCACCCGAGCACCCTATGTCGTCCCGAACCCTCGCTCTCCCGCCACGTCGTGAGCCAGCACACAGCCCGGAACTGGTTTCGTTGTCAACGAGTTCGGGCAGTCGGGCCCCTATGGCCACAACCGTGCAGACCCCCCGCGGGGGCCCAGAAGTCCCCGACCCGATCGAGCAGCCGCGACCCGGCTCCGCCCTCGACGCCCCCGGAAGCCCCGCAGCCGACCATCCCGCCCTGGAGAACCCGGTGGAGGAGCACGCCGTGCGCGGCGGCCTGGACCGGGTCGTCTTCGGCGTGACCGCCGCGCTGGCTCTCGGCTTCCTCGCCTGGGGGTTCCTGGACACCGGATCCCTGGGCAGCGTCTCCTCCTCGGCCCTCGGCTGGACGGTCACGTCGATGGGTTGGCTGTTCGTGCTCACCGCCTCGTCGTTCGTGGTCTTCGTGATCTGGCTGGCCATGGGTCGCTTCGGCGACATCCCGTTGGGCAACGACTACGAGGATCCCGAGTTCTCCACGGTCTCGTGGATCGCGATGATGTTCAGCGCGGGCATGGGAATCGGGCTGATGTTCTACGGGGTCAGCGAGCCGCTGTCGCACTTCGTGACCCCACCTCCGGGCACGGGCGGGGCCGGCAACTCCGACGCCGTACAGACCGCGATGGCCACGACACTGTTCCACTGGACGCTGCACCCGTGGGCGATCTACGCCGTGGTGGGCATCGCGATCGCCTACGGTGTCTACCGCAAGGGGCGCCCGCAGCTGATCAGCTCGGCGTTCTCCTCCCTGATCGGTGAGCGTCGCGCGGACGGCACGGCCGGTCGGGTGATCGACATCCTCGCGATCTTCGCGACCCTGTTCGGCTCCGCCGCCTCCCTGGGGCTCGGCGCACTCCAGATCGGCAGTGGGCTGGAGCTCGTCGCGGGCATCGGTACGGTCGGCAACGGCGTCCTGGTGGCTGTCATCGCGGTGCTCACGGCCGCGTTCATCGCCTCGGCCATCTCCGGTGTCTCCCGGGGCATCCAGTGGCTCTCCAACATCAACATGGTGCTGGCCGTCTCGCTAGCCGCCTTCGTGTTCGCGGTCGGGCCGACCGTGTTCATCCTCGACCTCATCCCGACCGCCGTCGGCTCCTACTTCCAGGACCTGGCGATGATGTCCGCCCGCACCGACGCAGCCGGCGGCGACGGCATGGCCGCCTGGCTCTCCGGGTGGACCGTCTTCTACTGGGCCTGGTGGCTGTCCTGGACGCCGTTCGTGGGCATGTTCATCGCGCGGATCTCGCGTGGGCGCACCATCCGTCAGTTCGTCACCGGTGTGCTGCTCGTGCCGAGCCTGGTCAGCCTGGTCTGGTTCGCGATCTTCGGCGGCGCCGCGATCTCCATGCAGCAGGACGGCACCGACCTCGGGGGAAGGTCCAGCGCGGAGAGCCAGCTCTTCGGCATGCTCGACCAGCTGCCGCTGTCCACGCTCACGGCCATCGTGGTGATGCTGCTGGTGGCGATCTTCTTCGTCTCGGGTGCGGATGCCGCCTCGATCGTGATGGGCACCCTCTCCGAGCGCGGCACGCTCGAGGCCAGCCGCTGGACGATCATCTTCTGGGGTGTCGCCACCGGAGGCGTCGCTGCGGTGATGCTGCTCATCGGGGGCGACTCCGCTCTCACCGGCCTGCAGAACATCACCATCGTCGCGGCGCTGCCGTTCGTGCTGGTGATGATCGCGCTGTGCTTCGCCCTGGTGAAGGACCTCGGTTCGGACCCGCTGATGGTCCGGCGCCGGTACGCCGCGGCAGCCGTGGAGCAGGCCGTCGTCGAGGGTGTCACCCGTCACGGTGACGACTTCTCCATCTCGGTGGAGGAGCGGGTCGAGGAGCCGTCCGGCCCCCCGCCTCCCGGCTGACCCTGCTGGCCCGGGTGGCTGGCGGCGACGACCCGATGTAACTCGGGGTTATGGTCACCGAAGAACCCTCAGGGAGCTTCTTGAGCGACCATAACTCCGAGTTACATACAGGTGGGCGTACTCAGAAGCTGACCGCCGGCGCCTGGTCCTGGCCGTCCGGGGCGTCGTAGAACTCGCGCTGCCGGACGTTGGCGATGCCGGTGAGGAACATCCACGGGATCGTCTGGGTGAGCTTGTTGAGCGTCGCGACCGCGTCGTTGTAGTACTGCCGCGCGAACGAGATCTGGTTCTCGGTCTCGGCCAGCTGGGTCTGCAGCTCCAGGAAGTTGGTGCTGGCCTTGAGATCGGGGTAGTTCTCGGCGACCGCGTTCAACCGGACCAGCGCGCCCGCCAGCTCGGCGTCGGCCTGAGCCTTGGCCGGGACGTTGTCGCCGGCCGCGGCCTCCTGGACGTGCGCTCGCGCCCGGGTCACCTCCTCGAAGACGCCCTTCTCGTGGGCGGCGTACCCCTTCACGGTCTCGACGAGGTTGGGGATCAGGTCGGCGCGCCGGGTGAGCTGTACGTCGATCCCGCCCAACGCCTCCTGGGCGCCGATGTCGGTCGTGCGCAGCTTGTTGAAGCCCACGATCACGAAACCGACCAGTCCCACGACCAGGGCGATGACGATGAGTGCGATCAGCATGTGGTTCCTTCTCTCGATGGGTTCTTGAGGTGTTGGACCGGCATCGCGGACTCCTCGGACGCGTGTGGCGCGGTCACCACGAGCCACCGCCCCCGCCGCCACCGCCGCCGCCGCCCGAGAACCCGCCGCCACCACTCGACGACGAGCTCTGCGTGGCCTCGTAGGCCGAGATCGCCGAGCTCACCGTGGCGGAGAAGTCAGCCGCCATGGACGACGCCAGGCTCCCCGCGGCGTACCCGTGCGTGGCCGCCAGGTAGTGCGGTGCCGGGGGCTCCGCGCCGGTCTCGAGCCGATACTTCTCGGCCCACGCGTCGGCCACCCCGAAGGCAACGGCCCACGGGACGTAGGCGGTGTAGAGCTCGCGGCGTCCTGAGAAATCGAAGCGGGACTCGCTGGACGGCGTCGCGAGGATGCGCCGGAAGCCGCCGATCCGTGACCACAGCGCGCGACCGGCGGTGGTGCGCTTGGTGCTCGAACCGGGCAGCAGCACCTCCATGGCCATGACGGCGAACAGCCCCGGAACGAGCCCCAGCACGGACATGTCGAGCGGGTTGAACAGGGCCAGGAAGCCCGCCAGCAGGAACGAACCGATCACGAGCACACCTGCGAGGCTCCCGATCCCGGACCGGGTGATCAGGCCGCTGGCGCGGGCCCAGTCCCGGGTGGCGCCCTCGAAACCGGACAGGGCGCTCTTCAGCAGCTTGCCGGCACCGACGCTGGTGTCGGCCGTGAACGACCCGCCCTGGACCCCCAGCACGTGTGCGGCGTACGCCGAGACCGGGTCCAGCTCCCGCCAGGCCGCGGCGTCACCGGTATCGGTGATCCGCCACCCCGCGTCGTGGTCGAGGCGGGTGGCGCCCTTCTCCGCCGTCTGCATGATGGACGCGACGAAGGCATCCTCGCCGACCTGCTCGGTGAACAGGTATTTCGCCTGCGCCGGGCCGAGGCCTTCGGGCGGGGCGTACATCAGCGGGTACTGCGGCTTCGGCTCTCGGGTACGCCGACCCGCCAGCGCACCGGCCCATCCCGCGAGCAGGGCCAGCCCCAGCACGACTACGAGCGCCACGACGCTGCTGCCGAGCACCGGGTCCCAGCGCAACGGCCAGGCCTCTCTGGCTCGCGTGGGGGCAGGCAGGTCCAACGTGGTCCGCACGGTGACCGGGGTGTTCGGGGCGAGCGCCCCCGGGGTGACCACGAACCCGTCCGTGGTCGGCTCGGCGCTGCAACCGTCCGTCGCGCCGACGCCGACGGCACACTCGACCTCAGCCACGGGCACGGGGAGTCGCACGGTCAGGCGTGCCTGCTCGATCGGCATCCGCCAGCCGGCGGGGACCAGGTCCCAGTAGAACTCGGCCCGGTCACCGGCCCCGGTCTCGTCCCCGGCGGCGGTCCCGGTCGAGGAGAAGGCTCCGTCGACGGCGTACCGGATGACGTACTCGTGCTCACCGGTCATGGTGACCGCGGCAGAGCCGATCTTGACGTTCCGGTAGCGCCCCCGCCCCTCGGTGAGCACCTCGAACGGTTCTGGCCGGCCGTCGCGCGTGACACTGATCTGCTCGGGGCGCAGCCGCACCCGTGAGTCCGAAGGGTCACGCAGGTCGAAGAAGCGGAAGATGCCGTGTCTGGCGACCGGGAACGCGACCCGCAGCGTCTCGGTGACCGCAAGCCGCCCGTCGCGCTCTGCGACGAACTCGGCGTCGTAGTCGACGATCCTCGCCGAGTCCGACTGGCTGTCGCCGCCGCTCCCCCACTGCACCGCGCCGATCAGCACCATCGCGATCAGCACCACCAGGGCAAGCACCCGCCCGCCCCAGCGCATCATGGGCGCAGCCTAGTGATGGGGCGCTGGGGCGGGGGCCGGTTTCCCAGGTTAGGAAGGGTTTCCGGCTCTTCACACACCGTGCACCGTGTGTGAAGAGGCGATCTGGGTTCTTAACCTGGGAAACCGGCCCACCAACCCGAGAAACCGGCCACCCGCTCCCCGGGCAGCCCGGCTCAGTCCGCGTCCCGCATCTCCAGGTCGGCGACCAGGGCGAGATGGTCGGTCCTCGGCACGCTCACGGTCCGGGTGCGTAGGGCGACGAACTCGCGGCTGTTCAGCACGTGGTCGAGCGGGACCACTGCCCGCATCCAGCTGTGCCGGAACCGGGTGGGCCAGGTCGGCTGGTAGCCGGACCCGGCCTGTTCCGCCGCGTCCCGCAGCCCGGTCGCGAGCACCTTGCGCAGCGGCGCGTGGTCCTGGTTGGCGTTCAGGTCGCCGACGACCAGGGTGGCGCCACGTTGGACCGAGGTGGCGGACCAGTCGCGCACCGCCTCGAGGTCGACCAGCCAGGGCACGGGGTCCACCACGGGCTGTGCGGTGTGCGCTGCCAGCAGCCGGAACGGTTTCGGGGCCTGCACCCGTACGTCGACGGCCCCGTTGGTGAGCTTCATGCTGCGTGGGCGGACCAGCGGGTAGCGGGAGAACACCATGGTCCCGACCGCCGACAGTGCGGGGGCGCCGGCGCGGTTGGGCAGCAGCTTGTCCAAACCGGCGGTGTCGAGCTGTTGCAGCGACTCGGGGGTCACCTCCTCGAGCACGAGCAGGTCGACCTCCTCGGACTTCACCGAGCGCACGATCGTGGGTGCGTCACCGCGTCCGCCCTGCAGGTTGGACGTCATCACGGTCAGATCCGCCTCGGCCTTGGAGCCCCCCGCGTACAGCGGCGCCAACCACCAGATGTGCACCACGACGCCGATCGCCGAGACGGCGATGCCCAGCCAGACGAGCTCGGGTCCCTCCGAGCGACCCAGCGCAAACGCGCAGGTCAGCAACACCACGCCGTAACCCAGCAACGCATAGGAGGAGAAGGCCGCCATCATCACCAACCACGAGTAACCGCTGCTGGTGAAACGGGCGAGGCTCAACGCGACGAGACAGGCCACGACGAGGACCGTGAGTACCCGGAAGGTCCGCGCCATCCTGGCAGCGTAGGTAATGATCGGGCCCGGGACCGGGAGATTCGAAGCATTTGCTCGATCGAATAGCCCAGGCCGCTACCCCGCCCGGCTCTGCCTGGACTCCCGGCGCGGCGCCGAGGCTCGCCTGGCGTTACGCCGTCGGCGTGCGCTTCGCAGGCCGTGCGTACGCCGCCAGCTCGCCCGCCAGGGCCTCGCTGACGCGTGCCGTGAGCAGGGTGCCGTCGCCGGTGTGCTCGAGCGTGATCACCTCACCGCCCTCGTGCACGCGGCTCATCAGGTCACCCCGGTCGTAGGGGAGCAGCACGGCGACCTCGATCCGCGGCCTGGGCAGGTCGGCCTCGATCGCCTCCAGGGCGGCCGGGATGCCCTCGCCGGTCTGTGCGGAGACCACGACCGAGTGCGGCTCCCGTTGGCGCAGCCTGGCCAGCACGTTGGGGTCGGCGATGTCGGCCTTGTTGATGACCACGAGCTCGGGCACCTTGTCCGCACCGATCTCGGCGAGCACCTCGCGGACGGCCGCGAGCTGCCCCTCGGGGTCCGGGTGCGCGCCGTCGACGACGTGCACGATCAGGTCGGAGTCCGCGACCTCCTCCAGCGTCGATCGGAACGCCTCGACGAGCTGGTGCGGCAGGTGCCGGACGAACCCGACGGTGTCGCTCATCGTGTAGATGCGCCCGTCGCTGGTCGTCGTACGCCGGGTCGTGGGGTCGAGTGTCGCGAACAGCGCGTCCTCGACCAGCACCCCGGCATCGGTGAGCCGGTTGAGCAGCGAGGACTTGCCGGCGTTGGTGTAGCCGGCGATCGCCACGCTCGGGATCTCGTGTCGGCGACGGCCGGACCGCTTCGTGTCACGGGTGGTCTTCATGTGCGCGAGCTCGCGACGGAGCTTGGCGATCTTGGTGTTGATGCGCCGCCGGTCGGTCTCGATCTTGGTCTCACCGGGACCGCGGCCACCGATGCCGGCGCCGCCGGCCACGCGCCCACCGGCCTGGCGGGAGAGGTTGCCACCCCAGCCGCGCAGACGCTGCTTCATGTAGCTCAGCTGGGCCAGCTCCACCTGCGCCTGGCCCTCCTTGCTCTTCGCGTGCTGGGCGAAGATGTCCAGGATCAGCGCCGTCCGGTCGACGACCTTGACCTTGACCTTGTCCTCGAGGTTCCTCAGCTGGCTGGGCGCGAGCTCCCCGTCGCAGATCACGGTGTCGGCTCCGGTGACCCGGACGATCTCGGCGAGGCCCTCGACCTTGCCCCGCCCGATGTAGGTGGCGGGGTCCGGACTGTCTCGACGCTGGTAGAGCGCGTCCAGGACCTCCGAGCCGGCGGTCTCGGCGAGCAGGGCGAGCTCTGCCATCGAGTTCTCCGCGTCCTCGACCGATCCGTCGGTCCACACTCCGACGAGGATGACCCGCTCGAGCCGGAGCTGGCGGTACTCGACCTCGGAGATGTCCTCGAGCTCGGTGGAGAGCCCAGCCACCCTGCGGAGTGCGTAGCGTTCGGCCAGGTCCATCGAGCCGGCGGTGTCAGCCGTCGAGGGGTCGGCGCCCCACTCGTCGGTCCGGTCCGGGGCCGTGGTGTCGGCGGCGGGCTGGGCCACGGGTTGGGCGGCGCTGGTCTCCTCGTCCCAGTCGGCGGTTTCAGCCAGTTCCCGGGCGAGGTCGAAGTCTTTCGGTGCGTTCGTCATACAGCCCCAAGGTTAGGCGCTACCGCAACTCGATTACGCAAAGCGGTGGCCATCGCCGTCACGACCTACGAGACTGTTTTCATGCAGTGGGTCCGGATGAGTCATGCCGGGGGGTATTTGTCGGCTTATGCGGCCATGGTCGCCCTGGGGCGGATGACCACCCTGGAGAACACCGGTCTGGCGCTGTTCTGGCCCGCAGCCGGTGTCGCGGCGCTGTGGTTGCTGCGGAGCCGTTCCCGTGACGAGCTCGTCCTCGACGGGATCCTGCTGGTTGTCTCGGCGACCGCTGTGAACACGTTGATGGGGGTGCCCCCGGTCGCGGCGGCTCTCTTCGGCCTGGCCAACCTCTGCCAGGGACTGGTCGTGCGGCTGGTGTACGCGCGCCGCACGTCCACGGGGTTCGCAGAGCCTCTGCACCCCACCGTGGGCACCTCCCGTGAGCTTCTCGAGCTGGTCGGCGCCTCCTTGCTGGCCGCTGTCCTGAGCTCTCCCGTCGGTTCCGCGGCAGCGTGGATCAGCTCTGGGAGCACTTCGGGTGGGCTGGTCCTCGCGTGGGTGGTCCGCAACGCCTGCAGCACCTTCGTGATCGCTGCCGTGGTGCTGTGCGTCACCACGGCGTACTCCGAGAGCCGGCGCACCGGCCGTCCGCTGACCGCCGTGCTCGCGCCGGAGCCGCGACGCAACGCCGCCTCCGAGCTGGTGGCGGCGATATTCGTCTCGGCGGCCTCGGCCTATCTCGTGTTCGGTGACGCCCACAACCTGCCGCTCAGCTATCTGGTGGTCGCGATGTCGGTGTGGATCGGCTTCCGCTTCTCCCCTGTGGTCGGTGCGGTGCACACCTTGACCTTCGGCACCGTCGCGGTGCTCAGCACCTACGCCGGGATGGGCCCGTTCGTCTCCATCGACGACCTGGCGCTGCGGGCGATCGTGATCCAGCTGTTCATCACGATCACGACGCTCGTGGTGCTCCTCCTCGCGCTGGGGGTCAGCGAGCGACAGGAGCTGCACGCGCGGGTCCGCAGCTCCGAGCAGCGCGCCACCGAGCGCGCCGACCTGCTCGACGCGGTCACCAGCGTGATGAACGAAGGGCTGCTCGTGATCGACGACGCCGAACGGGTGGTCCTGCGCAATCCGATGGCGCAGGCGCTCGCCGGGACGGGCTTCGATGACGGCGAGCTCCGTGCGGCCGAGGCGCACGGCATCTACCAGGTCGACGGGTCACAGCTCGCTCGGGCCGAGCAGCCCTTCAAGCTGGCCTTGCGCGGCGAGGTGGTTGCCCCTTCCGACTACCTGCGGATCGACCCGGTCAGCGGCCGGCAGCGCATCTTGTCGATCAGCGCGGTCCCGTTGCACCGCTCCGCAGGCGACAGCAGACCGATGGCCGTGCTCGTGCTGCGCGATGTCACCACCGAGCGCGCGCGGCGGCGGGAGCTCGAGGCGTACGCCGGGGTCGTGGCGCACGATCTGAAGAACCCGTTGGCCGCCACCCGCAGCTGGGCCGAGCTGCTCGGCGAACAGCTTGCGGAGGGTCACACGGAGACCACCGAGATCCGCGCCAGCCTGGACCACGTGCTCGGTTCCGCAGACCGGATGTCCCAGCTGATCGACGACCTGCTCGCCTACTCGCTGTCCGAGAGCGCCGAGCTCGAGCCCGAGGAGGTGTCACTCGACGTGCTCGTGGCCGAGGTCGCCGACGGTCTCGACGGGCCCGGCGACGGGCTCCGGCCCGCACTGGAGTTCCACGACCTCGGCTGCGTGCACGCCGACGTCACTCTCGTGCGCCAGCTGTTGGCCAACGTCCTGGGCAACGCGGTCAAGTACGTCGAGCCCGGGTCGCAGCCTCGGGTACGGCTCACGAGCCGGCAGCGCGGAGACATGCTGGAGGTGCACGTGACCGACAACGGCATCGGCATCCCGCCGGCCGAGCGCGATCGGGTCTTCGACAGCTTCTACCGGTCCCAGCAGACTTCGGCCTACCCGGGCACGGGCCTCGGGTTGGCGATCAGCGCCCGTGCCGTGGAGCGGCACGGTGGCCGGATCTCCGCCCGCGGCGGCCCTGATGGTCGCGGCACCACGATCATCTTCACGCTGCCGGTCGAGCCGACCCGTCAGCGCGCAGGCCGTACCACCAGCGCCGAACCGCCCCCGCGTCGTGAGGGCTCCGACACCGCCGTCAACCGACCCCGCGGACCGAACTCGACCGCGGTCGCCGCGCCGATCTCCGAGGAAGTGGGCGAGGACCCCGTCGGTGTCGTCAACACGTGGCCGAAGGGCTCCAGCAGGCGACCGTAGGCACGGATGAACGCCGGCTCCGCGGTGACCTTCTCGCTGTTGCGCTGCGCGGCGCGCGGAGCGGCGATCGCCTCCTCGAGGCTCATCGTCCGGTCGATCCGGTTGAACAGCAGCTGCAGCACCGTGGTGATGATCGTCGAACCACCGGGTGAGCCGAGCGCCAGGAACGGGCGCCCGTGGCGCAGCACGATCGTCGGCGACATCGACGACCGCGGTCGCTTGCCACCCTGCAGCCGGTTCGGGTCGTCCGCCTTCCACTCGGTGGAGAAGTCCGTGAGCTCGTTGTTGAGCAGGAACCCTCGACCGGGCACGGTGATCCCCGACCCTCCGGTCTGCTCGATGGTCAGCGTGTAGCTCACCACGTTCCCCCACCGGTCGGCGACGGTGAGATGGGTGGTGGAGAGGTTCTCGGTGTCCTGCTCCACGCGTCCAGCCTCGGGGGCGGCACACCGGCCGTCGAAGTCGCGCGCGTCCCCGGCGGCGAGCGGCTTGTTCGCGGCCTTGTCGGGATCGATCTGACAGGCGCGCTCGGCCGCGAACCGGTCCGAGAGCAGTCCGCGCAGCGGCACGTCGACGTACGCCGGGTCGCCGAGGTACTTGCCGCGGTCCGCGAAGGCCAGCGCGCTCGCCTCGAGATAGTGGTGCAGCGCGTCCGCATCGCTCATCCCCCGGATCCGGAAGCGCTCGAGGATGTTGAGCGCCTCGCCGACGGTCGATCCCCCGCTGGAGGAGGGCGCCATCCCGTAGACGTCGTACCCCCGGTAGCCGACCCGCGTGGGGGCCTGACGGAGCACTCGGTAGGCAGCCAGGTCATCGGCCCGGAGATAGCCGGCCGGCGCCGGCAGTCGCGCGTCGCGGCGCTTGGGCGGGTGCTGCACCGTCTGGGCGATCTGTGCGGCCAACGGCCCCCGGTAGAAGGCGCGCGGCCCACGCTTGGCGATCAGTCGGTAGGTCTGCGCGAGATCGCGGTTGCGAAAAACCGATCCGACCGCAGGCGGCCGGCCTCCGGGAAGGAACAGTCGGCTCGTGGCCGGGAAGTCGGCGAAGCGCTCGGCGTTGTCGGCCGTCTGCTGCCGGAAGGTCGCATCCACGACGAAGCCGCGACGGGCCAGCCGGATGGACGGCTTCAGCGATCGGCGCAGACTCCTCGTCCCCCAGGTGCGGAGCGCCCGGTCCCAGGTGGCCAGGGTGCCGGGGGTCCCCACAGAGACACCGCTGCTCACCAGCTCGGGGAAGTCGTAGGTCTTGCCGTCCTCGGGATCGATGAACGCGTCCCGCGGCATTGCCCGAGGTGCTGTCTCGCGACCGTCGAGCGTGCTGACCTTGCCGGTGCGCGCGTCGTAGTACACGAAGTAGCCGCCGCCCCCGATCCCGGCGCTGTACGGCTCGGTCACGCCCAGGGCTGCCGCAGTGGCGACCGCAGCATCGACCGCGTTGCCACCGCGACGGAGCACCTCGATCCCGATCCTGGAGGCCTCGGGGTCCACCGAGCTCACCGCGCCGCCGCGCCCTTCGCTCGTCGGCGTCTTGACGTTGTAGCGGCCGCGTTCATGCGCGCGTGAGTCCTTGCCTGGGACCGCCTCAGCGGGGCCCAGCCCCAGCCCGGCCAACCCCGTGGTCATGGCTGCAGCGGCAGCGATGGTCCTGAACGCGTACGACATGTGTCCTCCCGAGACCTCGACGCTGCGCCCCATTCAAGCCACGAGAACCGCGCCGTGACAAGGGCCGCGGGTTTGCCGGTCACACGGTCGGGTAGGCCCAGACCATGAGCGAAGCGCAGACCCCGGAGACCAAGCCCGGCCCCGCCAACCCGCAGGCCGACGGCACCGAGGCGGCCACGCCACCGGGCGGGCCCCTGCGCCAGGACGGCCCCGCCCGCGATCTGCCCGGTGGCCACGACGACGAGGTCTCTGGCGGCGAGACGGCCAACCGGCACGCCGAGGAGTCCGGTGGCGGCACCATCCCGCTCGAGGACGAGCAGCCCGACCCACGGACCGAGGAGGAGCACCCGGTCCAGCAGGAGAACGCCGAGACGTCCCTCGACCAGCCCTCGGAAGGATGAGCCCGATGACCAGCACACCGGACGAGACACCCGAGACCGGCATCGAGGAGTCCGACCCCAACGCCGACAGCGACGTCGGCCTGGCCGGCGATCTGGGGGTCAGCAGTGAGCGCCGGGGCCCGGTGCGTGGGCACGACGAGGCCGTGACCTACGCGACCGCGCCGACCTTCCTCGAGCAGGACTCATCGGACGAGGCCGACTCGCAGGCGCCACCGGAGCAGTCGGCGAGCGACGGTCGGCCCGAGGTGCAGCCGGACTCCCCCGGCCCGCACCACTCCGACCCGGCCGCCAACCCGCGACACGGCGTCTGAGCGCTGGCGTCGTCCTACTTCGGCGGCATCCGGATGCCGCCGTCGACGCGGATCGTCTCAGCGTTCATGTAGGAGTTGCGCACGCACTCGACCACCATGCTGGCCAGCTCGTCGGGCACCCCGAGCCGCTTGGGGAACAGCACGCTCTCGCCCAGCTTGGCCTTGAACGCCTCGGCGTCCTCACCCTCGCCGTAGATGGGGGTGTCGATCAGGCCCGGAGCAATGGTGTTCACCCGGATGCCGACGGCAGCGAGGTCGCGCGCGACGGGAAGCGTCATGCCGACGACTCCGCCCTTCGATGCGGAGTACGCCGCCTGGCCGATCTGCCCGTCGAACGCAGCGACGCTCGCCATGTTGACGATCACTCCTCGCTCGCCGGTCTCGGTCGGCTCGTTGCGGGAGATCGCCGTACCCACCAGGCGGATGCAGTCGAAGGTGCCGATCAGGTTGATCGCGATCACCTTGGAGAAGGCGGCCAGGTCGGCCGCCGAGCTGAACTCCCCGTCGCGGCCCACGGTGCGCTGCGCCCAGCCGATGCCGGCGGAGTTGACCAGCACGCGCACAGGACCGAGGCCCTCGGCCAGCGCGATCGCGGCCTCGATCTGCTCGCTCTTCGTCACGTCGACCGGCGCGAAGGCGCCGCCGATCTCGTTCGCGAGCGCCTCGCCCTTCTCGCTGTTCAGGTCCGCGACGACGACCTTCGCGCCCTGGGCGGCGAGCTGACGAGCGACAGCGGCGCCGATGCCGGAGGCGCCGCCGGTGACGATTGCACTGGCTCCGTTGATGTCCATGCGCGAGATCCTAGGTGCCCCGCGGACGTCATACGTTCGGGGGCCTCGAGGCCACGATTCGGATGACGTCCGGGGGCGAGGGGACGTCAGAGGTTGGTGACGCCTTCGGCGGTCAGCACCGCCGGGCCGGTCATCAGGATCCGGTCGTCCTCGGTCCAGACGATCTCCAGCGTCCCACCCGGCAGGTCGACGGTGTACGGCGTACCGCGTCCGGCTTCGTCGGCAGCGGCGACGGCCACCATCGCGGCGCACGCACCGGTGCCGCACGACCTGGTCTCACCGGAGCCGCGCTCGTGCACGCGCATCGCGATGTGGTGCTCCCCCCGGCGGCTCACGAACTCGACGTTGACCCCGTCGGGGTAGAGGTGGGCGTCGTGGCCGGGGGCGTCGGTCAGCGACCCGGCCTCGGCCAGGTCGTCGACGAGCACGACCGCGTGCGGGTTGCCCATGCTGATGTGCGTGGCCTCGAACCGGCGCTCGCCGACGGTGACGCTGGTCGCGCCAAGCTGCTGCGGGCTCCCCATGTCCACGGTGATCCGCTCCCCGTCGAAGGTCAGGGTCTTCACGCCTGCGCGGGTGGCGATCGGCAGCGGACCGCGGGGATCCACGTCGGCGTGCGTGCGCAGGAACGTGCCGAGGACGCGGATGCCGTTGCCACACATCTCCGAGAGCGAACCGTCGCTGTTGCGGTAGTCCATGAACCAGGTGGCCTCGTCGCGGGCGGCCACGGCAGCGGGGTCCTCCGTGGCGTCGGTGCGCACGACGCGGATGACCCCGTCGCCACCGATGCCGGCGCGGCGGTCGCACAACCGGGCCACCTGCTCGGAGGTCAGTTCCAGCTTGCCGTTGGCGTCGGGGACCAGCACGAAGTCGTTCTGCGTGCCGTGGCCCTTGACGAAGGTGTACTCGCTCACACGCGAGATCCTCGCACGCGCTCAGTCAGTGCTTTCCGGGTGCACCGGTGCCGGGCCCCGCGCTTCCGGGTGCACCCCCAGGTAGAGGCTCCACGGCACTCCGTCGGGGTCGCTCGGGAGCTCCGCGATCTCGCGCAGCAGCTCGTCGATGCGACCGACGACCCGCTCACGGTCCGCCGCGCCGAGCCTGAACCCGAGCCGCGTGCTGTTCAGCGCGCCCGGAGGCAGCTCCCGGACTTCGCTGAGGAACGTCTCGAGGAGCAGGTCCACGCCACCGACGAGCGGATCGCCGAGCTCGAGGAACCAGGTCTTCCCCGATGTCAGGTAGGGCACCTCCCGCGACCCGCGTTGCCCTCGTCGCGGCTGCTGCTCGATCAGGAACCCGGTGTCCACGAGGGTGCGGACGTGGTGCAGGACCGAGGCAGGGTTGCGACCCAGGGCGTCCGCGATCTCCTTGTTCGTGTGCGGCTCGTGCAGCGCGACCCGCAGGATCCGGAGTCGTAGCGGTGAGGCCATCGCCCTGGCCTCGGCCTCGTCGGCAGGCCTCCGGGCCCACTGCTGCCGGCCCGACCCGACGGGCAGCGGACCGTACGGCGGAGGTTCGAGCGCTTCGCTCTCTGCACTGCCGGCGGGTTCCATGAGGCCACCCTAGCGATCCTCGACGAAGTGATTGATTAATCCCAATCAGTGGCGGATGATGTCCGCCATGACCTCCGAGCCCCCGCGCCCATCGAGCGCGACCGGGCCCCGCGTCGCCGACCCGGCACCACCGCCACCCACCAGGCTCCGGGGTGGGCTCTTCCGGCACCACGACTTCCGCCAGCTGTTCCTCGGCGACACGATCAGCCAGTTCGGCACGCAGATGACCTTCCTGGCACTCCCGGTGCTCGCCGTGCGCGTCCTCGACGCCAACGCGTTCGAGATGGGTCTGCTCGGCACCTTCGAGTTCGCGGCCTTCCTGCTGATCGGTCTGCCGGCGGGGGCGTGGGTCGACCGGTGGCGCAAGCAGCGGGTGCTCGTGCTCAACGACCTGGTGCGTGCCGCCGCGCTCGCCACGTTGCCGATCGCCTGGCTGCTGGACGCCCTGAGCCTGCCCCAGATGCTCGTCGTCGCGCTGGTGGTCGGGGCGAGCACGGTGTTCTTCGACGTGGCCTACCAGAGCTACCTGCCCGAGCTCGTGGAGCCGGACCGGATCAGCGAGGGCAACGCCAAGCTGCAGGCGAGCCAGTCGGTCGCCATGGTGGGCGGTCCTGGCCTGGCGGGTCTCCTGATCAAGCTGGTCGGTGCCCCGCTGACGATCGCCCTCGATGCCGTCAGCTTCGTGTGCTCCGCCTGGTTCATCAGCCGCATCCGCCACGTCGACACCCCTCCGCCGCGTGAGACCAGGCGCGCGCTGCACGTGGAGATTCGCGAGGGCCTCTCGTTCGTGCTGCGGCACCCGCTGCTGTGGCGGATCACCGCGAGCACCTCCCTGGGCAACTTCTTCACGGCGATGACGGGAGCGCTGCTCGTCCTGTTCGCCCTCGAGGAGCTCGGACTGGACGCAGGGCAGCTCGGCCTGGCGATGGGGATCGGGTCGGTCGGCGGGCTCCTGGGCGCGCTCAGCGCCACCCGGGTGACCGACCTCGTGGGCGAGGGACGCGCGATCCCCCTTTCGGTGCTGCTCTGGATCCCGGCCGGGCTGCTGATGCCGCTTGCCGGCACGGTGGTCCCGGCGCTGATCGCCGTCATGGGGTCGAGCTTCCTGATGTCGTTCGCTGCCGTGCTCTACAACGTCACCCAGGTCAGCTTCCGCCAGCGCCTGTGCCCCAGGCCGCTGCTGGGGAGGATGAACGCCTCGATCAGGTTCATCGTGTGGGGCTCCATGCCGGTCGGCAGCTTCCTCGGCGGAGTGCTCGGCTCCTCGATCGGCGTCCGCGAGGTGTTCTGGGTCGGGGTGGCCGGTTCCGCCGTCGCGGCGCTGCCGGTGCTGCTCTCGCCGCTGCTGTTCATGCGCGATCTCCCCCGCGAGCAGCAGCTGCTCAGCTGACCGGGCCGATCGCGGTCAGCGCCGTCTCGACGCGCGCCGGGTCGTCGTACCGCACCCAGGTGATGCGGGGATCCTTGCGGAACCAGCTGTCCTGCCGCCGGGCGAACCTCCTGGTGCCGGTCACCGTGCGCTCCCGTGCCTCGGCCTCGGTGAGCTCACCGTCCAGCGACGCGAGCACCTGCTGGTAGCCGAGTGCCCGAGGCGCCGTACGCCCTTCGCGCAGGCCGTGCGCCACCAGGCCGCGCACCTCCTCGACGAAGCCGTCGGCCCACATCCGGTCCACTCGCTCCTCGATGCGCCGGTCCAGCGTCTCGCGGTCGATGTCCACGCCGATCTGCACCGCTCCCGCGTAGTGGTAGCGCTGCTGGGGCAGCGTGGCGACGAACGGCCGGCCGGTGATCTCGATGACCTCGAGGGCGCGGACGACTCGCCGTCCGTTGCTCGGCAGCACCTGGGCGGCAGCCACGGGATCCACCTCGGCCAAGCGCACGTGCAGCGCCTCGGCGCCGGTCGCAGCGAGCTCACCCTCCAGGCGGGCGCGCACGTCAGGATCTGTGCCTGGGAACTCGAACTCGTCCAGGATCGCCCGCGTGTACAGGGCGGAGCCGCCCACCAGGACGGGGACGACCTGCCGGCGATGGCAGTCTTCGATCAGCGCGCGCGCCCACCCCTGGAACTCCGCGACAGTGGCCGGCTGGGTCACGTCGAGGATGTCCATCAGGTGGTGCGTGATCCCCCGGCGCTCGGCGTGCGCCAGCTTGGCGGTGCCCACGTCCATCCCGCGGTAGACCTGCATCGAGTCGGTGTTGACGATCTCACCGTGCAGCCGCTCGGCCAGGTCCAGGGCCAGCGAACTCTTGCCGGAGGCCGTCGCCCCCACCACCGCGACTACAGGTGCCCTCACGGAGCTCGCCGACGGGGGGGTGCTCGGTTGGCTGGACACGACGGCTAGTTTGGCAAAGATGCCTCCGGGTAACCCGGTTGGCACACGAGTCCTGCACCTGAGTCGACACCTGAGGAGTGACCATGGGGTTCTTGGACAACGCGAAGAAGAAGCTCGGCGATGCGGTCGACAAGCACGGCGACAAGATCAGCGACGGTCTCGACAAGGCCGGGGACGCGATCGACAAGAAGACCGGCGGCAAGCACCGCGGCAAGATCGACTCCGGCCTGGACAAGGCCAAGGGCGCGCTGGACGACCTCGACGGCGAGCGCGACGACATGCCCTCGTCGAGCACCCCGAACCGCCCACCGACTCACGCCGGCCCGGACTCCGACCCGGTCCCGACCGACCCGGCGCCGGTACCGCCCGAGCCTGGCGCCGACCCCAACGAGGACGCCGGCCCCGGCAGCGACGTCCGCCCGTCGGGAGGTCCGCAGTGAGCAGCTCCGAACCGGCCGACCGCCCCGAGCCCACAGTGGACCCCGCCCCCGACAGCGGCCCCGGTGGCCCCGCCGACGTGGTGGAGGCACACGAGGAGGTCCCCCCGGCGACCCCCGACCAGCCGCGTTCGGCGCAGGTGGAGTCGCAGCACGTCCCCGACGAGATCGAGCAGCCCGAGGAGATCGACGAGGAGGAGCGGCACGTCGACCCGAGCGACGACGACCCCGCCTGAGCGATCACCGACGGTGCGGGCTCCGGGCCAGCGCTGAGCCGAGCCCGGTCAGAGCGAGCAGCCGTCCTGCGCGGGCAGCGGGGCGGGTACGCCGACGGTGGGCAGGCCGAGCGCGACTCCCGCAGGTGACACGGCGGTACGCCGCTCCCACGCGTCACCCGCCCGCGTCCGACGAAGCGAGCGCACCGGCCCGTCTGCGACCAGGTGGTGCGGGGCGCCGTAGGTCACCACGACCTCGACCATGTCACCGGGGCGCACGAGCACGGGCTCACCGCTCTCGTCGACCGGGGTGAAGTGCACCAGCCGGTTGTCGCGCGCGCGGCCGGAGAGGCGGTGCGTGGCTGCGTCCTTGCGCCCCTCCCCCTCAGCGACCATCAGCTCGACGAGGCGGCCCTCGAGCCCACGGTTCTCGCCCCAGGCCACCTCGTCGGCCACGGCGACGAGTCGTTCGTAGCGGTCCTGGACGACCGCCTTGGGGACCTGCTCCTCCAGCGTGGCTGCCGGAGTGCCCGGCCTCTTGGAGTACTGGAAGGTGAAGGCACCCGAGAAGCGCGCCTGCCGGACCACGTCCAGGGTGGCCTCGAAGTCCGCCTCCGTCTCACCGGGGAAGCCGACGATGATGTCGGTGGTGATCGCGGCCTCGGGCATCGCGGCCCGCACCCGCTCGATGATGCCGAGGAACTTCGACTGCCGGTAGGAGCGACGCATGTCCCTGAGCACCTTGTCGGAGCCGGACTGCAGCGGCATGTGCAGCGACGGCATCACGTTGGCGGTCTCCGCCATGGCCTCGATGACGTCGTCGGTGAACTCCGCCGGGTGCGGGGAGGTGAACCGGACCCGCTCCAGCCCGTCGATCCCCCCACAGGCGCGCAGCAGCTTGGAGAACGCCTGCCGGTCCCCGAACTCCACGCCGTAGGCGTTCACATTCTGGCCCAGCAGCGTCACCTCGGTGACTCCATCGGCGACCAGCGCCTCGATCTCGGCGAGGATCTCGCCGGGCCGTCTGTCCTTCTCCTTGCCACGCAAGGCGGGCACGATGCAGAACGTGCAGGTGTTGTTGCAGCCCACCGAGATCGACACCCACGCGGCGTACGCCGACTCGCGCTTGGTGGGAAGCGTGGAGGGGAAGACCTCGAGCGACTCGAGGATCTCGACCTGGGCCTCCTCGGCCACCCGAGCCCGTTCGAGCAGGACCGGCAGCGAGCCGATGTTGTGGGTCCCGAAGACGACGTCGACCCAGGGAGCCTTCTCGGTGATCGTGGAGCGGTCCTTCTGGGCCAGGCACCCACCGACCGCGATCTGCATCCCGGGCCGCTTCTTCTTCACCGAGGCCAGGTGGCCGAGGTTGCCGTAGAGCTTGTTGTCGGCGTTCTCGCGCACCGCGCAGGTGTTGAACACCACCACGTCGGCACCGTCACCGTCGGCCGCGGCGACGTAACCGGCGTCCTCGAGCAGCCCGGTGAGACGCTCGGAGTCGTGGACGTTCATCTGGCACCCGTAGGTGCGGACCTGGTACGTGCGTGCCGCGTTACTCATGACCGAGCAAGGGTACGCGCCGCTCACTCGACCCGCGGGTCGGCCGCCTTGCGGAGCATCTCGGACTCGCTACGGATCGCGCTGGCCACACCGGCCTCCAGCAGCGGCTCGTCGACGGCGGCAGGGGCATCGGACTCGGAGGTCCACACCAGCTCGTCCTCGGCGGCCTCGTCCACGATCTCCTCGACGTAGCCGGTCGCATCCTCGACGTCACCGCCGGTGTCGCCGTGGTCCGAGTCGCGCGTGGCGGGCTTCGGCTCGTGGTGGAACGCCTCGCCGGGCTCGTCGTCGGCCGTGATCACGATCGGCTCGGGCAGGTCGTCGAAGTCCGGGACCGGCTTGGGCACCACCTGAGCCTCGCGCGCCGGAGCGGCCTGGGTCGCCTGCTTCTCGGTGGCCTGCTCCGGAGTGCGCTGGGCTGGGACCACGACGAGATCGGACTGGCGTGCCCCGGATCCGCGCAGCATGCCGCGAACGAGGTCGAAGCCGGATCCCGCGCTCCCCTTCACGAAGCCGGCAGCCCTGGCGGCGCTGCCGATCGGGTGACGTGCCACCGAGACGGCGGTGTAGACCGCGTCGTGGGCCAGTGTCGCCACCAGGTTCTTGAAGGTCATCGTGGTTCCTCTCCGTGGACGTCGTCGAGCTCGTGGGACCCAATGCCCCACAACCACCATGACAAACGGGGAGTGAGCACCTACGGCGCCCCACGGACAGCGTGGCGCTGATCACCTCGCAAATGCGTGGGGATCGGTCACCTCTGGGTCACGAAGCCGCGTGGCGCTCGACTTCGCAGGTCCGCGATCCATAGAGTCCAAGCATGAGTGAGCCTGAGCAGGAGGGCGGGTCGCGCGCTGGCGCGGCGACCCGCGAGCCACTGATCGTTCTCGAGGACGTACAGAAGTGGTTCGGTGACCTGCACGTCCTGCAGGACATCAACATGACTGTGGGCAAGGGTGAGGTCGTCGTCGTCATCGGCCCGTCCGGGTCCGGGAAGTCGACGCTGTGTCGAGCCATCAACCGGCTCGAGACCATCGACAAGGGATCGATCCAGCTCGACGGCCAGGAGCTGCCCAAGGAGGGCAAGGAGCTGGCCGGCCTCCGCGCCGAGGTCGGCATGGTCTTCCAGAGCTTCAACCTCTTCGCGCACAAGACGATCCTGGAGAACGTCACGCTGGGGCCCATCAAGGTGCGCGGCAAGAAGAAGGACGAGGCCGACAAGCGCGGGCACGAGCTGCTCGAGCGCGTCGGCGTCGACCACCAGGCCGACAAGTACCCCGCCCAGCTCTCCGGCGGACAGCAGCAGCGGGTCGCCATCGCCCGCGCCCTGGCGATGGAGCCCAAGGCGATGCTCTTCGACGAGCCGACCTCGGCGCTGGACCCCGAGATGATCAAAGAGGTCCTGGACGTCATGGTCGACCTCGCGGAGCGGGGGATGACGATGATCGTGGTCACCCACGAGATGGGTTTCGCACGGACGGCCGCCGACAGGGTGGTCTTCATGGCCGATGGAGCCATCGTCGAGGAGAACACTCCTGAAGAGTTCTTCACGAATCCACAGAGCGATCGCGCAAAGGACTTCCTCGGCAAGATCCTCAAGCACTGACCGTTCATTCCCATCATCAACAGAGGAGAACTGCAATGCGATTCACGAAGACCAGGGCGCTCATCGCGGGCGGCGCACTGCTGCTCGCCACGGCGGCGTGCGGCAGCGACGAGGGCAGCGAGCCCGAGGTCGCAGACAACCCCAAGTTCGAGTCCGGCACCACGATGGCCAAGCTCGCAGATGCGGGCAAGGTCACGGTCGGCACCAAGTTCGACCAGCCCGGCTTCGGTCTGCTCGGCCTCGAGGACGCCCCCGTGGGCTTCGACGTAGAGGTTGCCAAGATCATCGCGGGCGAGCTGGGCATCGCCGAGGACGACATCGAGTGGAAGGAGTCCACCTCCGACGTTCGTGAGCAGCTGATCATCGACGGTGACGTGGACTACGTGGTCGCGACGTACACGATCAACGACGAGCGCAAGGAGCGGATCACCTTCGCCGGCCCGTACTACCAGGCCGGGCAGCAGCTGATGGTGAAGTCGGACAACGACACCATCAACGGTCCCGACGACATCAAGGCCAACCCGGACGCCAAGGTCTGCTCGGTCACGGGCTCGACCCCGTCGGAGCAGATCAAGCCCTACCTGGCCGACGAGAAGCAGCTCGTGCTCTTCGACGTCTACGACAAGTGCGTCGACGCGATGAAGAACAACCAGGTCGACGTGGTCACCACCGACAACGTCATCCTCCTGGGCTTCGCCGCGGAGTCCGACGGCGCCTACAAGCTGGTCGGTGAGCAGTTCACCGAGGAGCCCTACGGCATCGGCATCACCAAGGGCGACGTCGCCTTCTGCGAGTTCATCAACGAGACGCTGAAGGAGAACGAGGACGCGTACGACGCGGCCTGGGAGTCCACGGCAGGTGAGGTCGACGGCACCGAGGCGCCGACGCTGCCAGAAGCCGCTCCCTGCTCCTGACCCGCGTCACGGTCCTGCCGGGCCGCCCTGAGTGGCGGCCCGGCAGGATCTCCGGACACCGAACCGAGGAGGACGTCCCGTGGAGGGAGTCACCGAGAACCTCGACCTGTTCTGGTCGGGCTACCTGAGGTCCCTCGGGATCTGCATGTGGGGCATGGTCGGCTCGCTGGTCGTCGGCACGGTGATCGCCTCCTTCCGCGTCAGCCCCATCCCGTCGCTGCGCTGGTTCGGCACCGCATGGGTCACGGTGATCCGCAACTGTCCGCTGACCGTGGTGCTGTTCTTCTTCGCCTTCGGACTGCCCGAGATCGGCATCAACCAGTCCTTCTACTTCTTCGGTGTCTCCGGCCTGGTGATCTACACCTCCGCATTCGTCTGCGAGGCGCTGCGGTCCGGCATCAACGCAGTGCCGGCCGGTCAGGCCGAGGCCTCACGAGCGATCGGGCTGAACTTCGGCCAGTCGCTGAGCCAGGTCATCCTGCCGCAGGCCTTCCGCACGTCGGTCCCGCCCCTGGGCAGCGTGATCATCGCGATGTTCAAGAACTCCGCCGTGGTCGGCGCCTTCGGTGTCGGCAGGGACCTCTACAGCGTCGGTCGCAACCTCTCCAGCGCCCAGGGCTACGAGGCGCTGCCGGTGCTCACCGGAGTGGCTGTCGGCTACCTGATGATCACCATCCCCGCGGGTCTGCTGTTGCTCGCCATCGAGCGGAAGGTGGCGATCGTCCGATGAGCGACACCGTCCTGTACGACGTCCCGGGCCCGAAGGCCCACCGCCGGCACGTGATCGGGACCGTCGTGGCCTCGGTGGTGATCCTGGCGCTGGTCGCGGTCGTCATCAAGCGCCTGGCCGACCGCGGTCAGTTCTCCATGGAGCTGTGGGGTCCCTTCATCGACCCGAGCAACGAGACCTTCGGTCCGGTCTGGGAGCTGATCGGCAAGGGTCTGATGGCCACGCTGATCGCTGCGGGGATGGCGATCGTCCTCGCCCTGCTCGTGGGCACCTTCCTCGGAAGCCTGCGCCTGCTGGTCAGGCCGGCCCTGCGGGTGCCGCTGATCGGCTTCATCGAGCTGTTCCGTGGCCTGCCGGTGGTGATCACGATCTTCTTCGTCTGGCGCGTGCTGCCGGAGCTCGGGGTCAACGTCTCGCCACTTCCTGGCGACGACGGCCTCTGGTACCTCGTGATCGGGTTGACGCTCTACAACTCCGTGATCATCGCCGAGATCCTGCGCGCCGGCGTGAACTCACTGCCGAGCGGCCAGGCCGAAGCTGCCCTGGCCGTCGGGATGACCCGCGTCCAGGCGATGACGAGCGTGCAGCTGCCGCAGGCCTTCCGCACCATGCTGCCGGCCCTGATCAGCCAGCTCGTGGTGGTGCTCAAGGACACCTCGCTGGCCGCCATCCTGGGGCTCTACATCGAGCTGTTGCGCCGTGGGAACCTGATCGCGGCCAACCTGGACAACCCGATCCAGTCGCTCTTCGTGATCGGGCTGATCTTCATCCTGATCAACTACTCGCTCTCGCGGTTGGCCATCTACGTCGAGCGCCGTCTGGGCCAGGCCGGGAAGTCGACTCCTGGCACCACGCCCAACGCCGTCGAGAGCGGCGTCGGCAACGCTCTTTGAGGACTGATCAGCTCCGGGAGCCCTTCGGGGTCACCCAGAGCTTGATCACGCCCTCGATCACCACCGTGCCGTCGGTCCGCACGCCCTTGACGCGCACGTGCAGGTCCGGGTCGTCCCCGGTCCACTGCGCAGCGTCGGTCTCGGCGATGCAGGTGATGTCGCTGGTGGCCTTGGCGGTGTAGGAAACCTCCATCCCCTTGGGGATCCAGCGCTTGTCCTCGGGGATCGTCGCTTCGGCCAGCGCGCCCATGGCTGCCTCGAGCCCGTTGCACAGCGCGATCGCGTGCACCGTGCCGATGTGGTTCTGCACGCCACGGCGCTTGCGGATCACCAGCTCGGCATGATTCGGCTCGACGACGGTGAACCGCGGCCGGATGGACCAGAAGTACGGCGCCACCTGGGCGAACGCGAAGGAGAACAGACGGTCACCGACCAACGGGATGGCGTGGGTCTTCTCGTACAGGTCCATGACTCGGCTCATGGCTCGTGACCCTACGGTGCGTCGGGCGCGGTGAAGGCGACTTGTGTGCAGCCTCACCCCGGCGATCAGTCAGGAGCGACCGCCCAACCGGTCGAGCAGCCTGCGGGCGTCGTGCGGGGCGAACCCCTTCGCGTCGTTGTCGAAGTACACGAACCCCTCGCGACCGTCCGCGGTCCAGTCGGTGACCCGTTGTGCCCACCGGTCCAGCGCTGCGTCGCTGTAGCCGCTGGTGTAGAGCTCGGTGTCGCCGTGGAGCCGGACGTAGACGACCGGCCCGACGGCCTGCTCGAAGCACGGCCACTTCCCCGCCGAGTCCGCGACCACGAGGGCGACGTCGCGTTCCTGGAGCAGCGCCAGCGCCGCGTCCGTGCCGAAGCTGGGATGGCGTGGCTCCAGGGCGTGGTGCAGCGGCCGTTCGGCGACCTCGCCCGACCACACCCGGTCGCCGGTGACCTTGTCGTCGTGGCGCAGCGCCAGACGAGCGGCCTCCGTCGTGGTGCGCGGCAGCAGGTCGAGGAAGTCGGCCAGGAGCGCGGCATCGAACGCTGCGGTAGCGGGCAGCTGCCACAGCAGCGGGCCCAGGGCCCGGTCGAGGTTGAGCACGCCCGAGGCGAAGAAGTTGGCCACAGGGACCTCCACGTCACGCAGCAGCTTCAGGTGCGTGATGTACCGACCACCCTTCACCGCGAACACGAAGCCCTCGGGGACCTGCTCACGCCAGCCGGCATAGCTGGAGGGCCGCTGCAGGGAGTAGAACGATCCGTTGATCTCGATCGAGGTGAGCGCACGGGCGGCGTACTCCAGCTCCCGGCGCCGCGGCAGCCCTTCGGGGTAGAAGTCGCCGCGCCAGCCCGGGTAGGTCCAACCGGAGATCCCGACGCGGATCATCCCCACCGCAGCACCTTTGGCACGTCGATGCTGCAGCCCACCACCGTGTCGACCCGGCCGTCGCTCTGCGGCTCGTCGAACCACAGCCCCCGCGTGGCACCCAGCTTCTCCAGGACGCGCAGCGAGCGGGAGTTGCGGTGGTCCGGTGCCGCGAACACCTCGCGCACACCGGCGTACGCCGGGACGACCACGTCACGCAGGAACACCCAGAGCAGCTTCGTGCCCAGCCCACGGTCCACGAAGGCCGGCTCGCCGATCGCGTAGTCGAACCCGACCGCGTCGGGGTGTCCGCTCAGCAGCGCGTACTCGGGATGGTCGCTGATCCGGTAGTCCTGACTGAAGCCCACCGAACGACCGTTGACCTCCCAGATCCAGTGCCGCACCGGTTCATGCCCGCGGATGCCGGGACCGTAGTGGGCAGCGACCTCGTCGGGCGATCGGTGCTCGTCCCACCAGCGGGACACGTGGGACGCCTGGACCCAGCGCGAGACGTCGCCGAAGTCGCCCTCGGTCATCGGACGCATGGCCAGCCGATGGACGTCATCGACGCAGAACCGAAGCGGGTCCCCGCTCAGATCGACCGCCAGCACGGGCCCGCGTCCCCGGGCGTGACGGTCCGCCGTTGCGGCCCACGACTCCCCCGGGAGGACCTGGGCCCGGGCGAGCTCGATCTGCATGTGCTCAGTCTGCGGTGTCGAGGTCCTCGAGGTCGACCGCCAGCTCCTCGCGCACCACGCGAAACGCGACCGGGCTGGAGTGGCCCTTGCGCGCGAGCATGCCGACCAACCGGCGCACCGCCTTGTCGCGCTCGAGCGACCGGACCGAGCGGAGCTTGGCACGCACCAGCATCCGGGCGGCCTCCACCTCGTCCTCGGGGTCGATGTCGTCGAGCGCCTCGCGGGCCACCTCGTCGTCGATGCCCTTGCGCCGCAGCTCCTGGGCCAGCGCTCGCCGGGCCAGGCCCCGCCCGCTCTGGCGCTGCTCCACCCACTCGCGAGCGAAGCCTGCGTCATCGACGAGCCCGACCTCCTCGAAGCGGTCGAGGAGCCGGGAACCGACATCGTCGGGCACGCCCTTGGCACTGAGCTTCTTCGCCAGCTCGGAGCGGGTGCGGGCGCGACCGGTCAGCTGGTCGAGCAGGATCTTGCGGGCCACCGACTCCGGGTCGGCGTCGGGGCCCGCGTCGAGACCCTGCGGGACCTCAGAAGTCGATGCCATCCGGGTCGATCCCCGGTGCGTCCGCGGCGAACCCGCCGGGAGCGTCGGCCGTGTCGGCCGGTGCGTCCACGGTGGCGCCGATGCCGAGCTTCTCGAGGATCCGCTTCTCCAGCTCGTTGGCGAGGTCGGGGTTGTCACGCAGGAAGGTCCGCGCGTTCTCCTTGCCCTGGCCGAGCTGGTCGCCCTCGTAGGTGTACCAGGCACCGGCCTTGCGGACGAGTCCCGCCTCCACGCCGACGTCGATGAGCCCGCCCTCGCGGCTGATGCCGAGTCCGTACATGATGTCGAACTCGGCCTGCTTGAACGGCGGCGCGACCTTGTTCTTCACGACCTTGACCCGGGTGCGGTTGCCCACCATCTCGGTGCCGTCCTTGAGGGTCTCGATGCGGCGCACGTCGAGCCGGACCGAGGAGTAGAACTTCAGCGCCTTGCCACCGGTGGTGGTCTCGGGCGAGCCGAACATGACGCCGATCTTCTCGCGGAGCTGGTTGATGAAGATGGCGGTGGTCTTGGAGTTGCTCAGCGCACCGGTCATCTTGCGCAGCGCCTGGCTCATCAGCCGGGCCTGGAGGCCGACGTGGCTGTCGCCCATCTCGCCCTCGATCTCGGCGCGGGGCACCAGGGCGGCGACCGAGTCGATCACGATCAGGTCGAGCGCGCCGGAGCGGATCAGCATGTCCGCGATCTCGAGTGCTTGCTCACCGGAGTCGGGCTGGGAGACCAGCAGGGCGTCGGTGTCCACCCCGAGCCGCTGGGCGTAGTCGGGGTCGAGCGCGTGCTCGGCGTCGATGAACGCCACGATGCCGCCGGCGGCCTGCGCGTTCGCGACCGCGTGCAGCGCCACCGTGGTCTTGCCGGAGGACTCCGGGCCGTAGATCTCCACCACCCGTCCACGCGGCAGACCACCCAGACCCAGCGCGATGTCGAGGGAGATGGCCCCGGTCGGGATCACCTCGAGCGGCACCCGGACCTCGTCACCGAGCCGCATCACCGAGCCCTTGCCGAACTGCTTGTCGATGTTGGCGAGCGCTACGTCGAGCGCCTTGTCCCGGTTGTTCGCGGTTCCAGCAGCCATGATCCTCGTCCCTCACGTTCTCGTGCACCTCGCGGCGCCTTGTCTGACCTGGCATCTCGTGTGACGCAGTGTCGTGCCAGACGCTAGGAGCCGGCACCGACAACTTCGCGTCGCCTCAGCCGTGCTGTGGAGAAATGGTGTCGACCCCGGCCTGTGTGGACAACGGTAGTACGAACGTGTGTTCGACGGAAACGCAACACGCCGATGTCGCCCCGGGGCGCTGCCGGGGTCTGCCAGGGACCCTCGATCAGCGGGTGATGCGGTCCAGCGGGCCCGGCGTGTACGGCGAACGCGCCGCGAGATAGTCGGAGAGCGCGTCGATGTCTAGGCCGCCGAAGTACCGCGAGGCACCGTCCGCGAACGTCGGGAACCCGTCGCCGCCGTCTGCCAGGAAGTTGTTGGTCACGATGCGGTAGCTCTCGGTCCTGGCGATCGGCGTGCCGTCGATTCGCACCGACCCGTCGACCGGGCCGTCGGCCCCGAGCCGGTAGCTGAAGCCCTCGGAGACCTGGAGGATCTTCGGCGAGCTCGCGTTCGATCCCGTGACCTGCTCGGTCAGCAGGTCGTAGATCTGCTGTCCCGTCATGGTCATCGACACCAGGTAGTTGTTGAACGGCTGGACGTCGAAGGCCTCGCGGTAGGTGATCTCCCCCGGCGCCTCGGCGTACGGCGAGTTGGTGAAGGTCAGGTCGGAGCGGATGCCGCCGGGGTTCATGAACGCGACCACCGGTCTCGTGCCGCCGGTGACGACCGAGGGGTCGGCGAGCTGGGCGTCCGCGATCAGGTCGCCGAGCTGGCTCTCCCCAGCGTCGTTCTGCCGGCGGGTGACGTCCTCGGTGGTCCGGCCGACCACCTCCTTGGCAATCGGCTCGACGAGCTTGCTGTACCGGTCGATCAGCGAGACCTGGGCCGGGTCGGGGGTCACGTCGCGCGTCACCTGGAGGTTGCTGCCCGCGACCGAGCTCCGCACGATGTCCTTGGTCTGTCGGTCGTAGGTGAGGTTGGTCTCGGTGAACAGCCGACCGTAGGACGAGGCCGAGGTCAGCAGCCGCGGGTTCCCGGCGGGATCCTCGACCTCGCAGACGTAGGGCTGGTGGGTGTGTCCCGAGACGACCATGTCGATGGCCGGGTCGAGGTTGGCCGCGATCGGCAGGATCGGCGAGCCGGCCGGGACCATGCCGCCGTCCCCGTCGACCTCGCCGTCACAGGTGTAGTCGTAGCTCGGGTTCACCGCGTAGGACCTGCCGGTCCCGGGATCGGTCCACTGCTGCTTGGCCGGGCTGCCGCCCTGGTGGACCAGCACCACGATCGCGTTGACGCCCTGGCGCCGCAGCTCCGGGACGAGCGCGTTGGCCGTCTGCACCTCGTCTGCGAACTCCAGCCCGGCGACGCCGCTGGCGGTCACGATGTCGGGGGTGTCCTTCAGCGTCATGCCGATGAACGCGATCTCGGCGCCGTTGACCTTCTCCACGGAGTAGGCCGGCAGGATCGTCTCGGTGGTCCCGGCGTACCTCACGTTGGCCGCCAGGTAGTCGAAGTCTGCGCCCTCGAAGGTGTGCGCCGCGCAGGAGTTCTGGTTGTCCTGACCGTCACCGTCGGGGATGCAGCCTCCGTCGGCGATCCGCTGAAGCTCCTTGTAGCCCTCGTCGAACTCGTGGTTGCCGACGGCACTGGCATCGAGCCCGAGCGCGTTCATCGCCTCGATCGTGGGCTCGTCGTGGAAGGCGGCCGACAGCAGGGGGGACGCCCCGATCATGTCTCCTGCTGCGACCGTCAGGCTGTTGCGGTGTCCTTCGCGCGCCTTCGCCAGGTGGGTGGCCAGGTAGGCGACGCCTCCGGCCGGGACCGTGACGTCCTTGGCCAGGCCTGCGACGACCTCGTGGTCCACGACGTTCCTGCCCGAGGAGCCGGTCGGCGGCTCGAGGTGACCGTGGAAGTCGTTGAAGGAGAGCAGCTGGATCGGCATCAGGGGACCCTCGCGGCGCTGCGGTGCCGTCGGTGCGCCGCTGGCGTCGGTGGCGCTGAGGGAGACCAGGGCACAGGCCCCGGCGGCCACAGCGCCCACCAACCGTCGCCTACTGATCTGCATGAGAGCTCCACGTCCTCCGAGTCGGACAAACAAGACTAGTACCACCAGCCTCCACCATGCACCCACGTCACATCAACGGTGGCCCACATCAACGGCGGCCCACATCACGGCGGCCCACATCAACGGCGGCGGAGCGCTGGGTGCTCAGCGAGCAGAGCTCAGCGGTCGTGTCCGGGCAGGCCGAGCTCGGCCCAGACCGCGCGCCACACCGACTTGGGTGCCTCACCGGCCTCGAGTGACTCCACCACGGTGCGCTCGCCCAGCGTCCCCAGGACGTGCTGCTCGGCCCAGGAACGGGCGTACGCCGGCCCGAGGGCGGCCTCCATCCGGGCCCAGAACTCCGTGTGCCGCATCATCGCTCCTCCGCGCGGGAGCGGTGTGTGGTCTCCGACTCGCCGCTCACCCGAGCAAGTGTGCACGGCTCACCCGGGGCACCGAAACCCGCGTCCGCGCGGGGCCGACGAGACGCGGGGCCCGGTCGTCGTGTAGACCGTACGCACGAGGGCCGGTGTCCGGCCCGAGCGAGGGAAGGGAACCACCCGAGTGACTGCAGGCTCTGTTGTGGTGCTGGTCCTGGGGGTCGGCCTGCTCGTCGGCGCCGTCCTGGTCCTGCGCTCCCCCAACGCACACCCGTGGCCGGCGATCGTGGTCGCCTCCCTCACCTCGGCGATCTGCTTCACCGTGGCCGGCGTGGCCGCCGGTGGTGGCGCGGAGACCAGAGGGCTCATCGGGGCCGGCTCTGTCGCCGGGCTGCTCAGCGTCGTGGGAGCCACCATCGCCCTGTGGCCCACGAAACCCACCACGCCAGCGCCCCGGACCGCGCTGATCGTCTCGACCCTGGGCATCGCTCTCGGCGCCTTCCAGCTGTTGCTCAGCGTCCTGGTCTGAGCTCAGCCCACGCAGTCGCGAAGCGCGAGCCGGGGACCTGGGCAGCCACGGCAGCGGCGTCCTCGACCTCGTCGACGTCCTGGAGGGTCTCGATCTCGCTGACCCGGGCGCCCGCGCGGCCCAACGCCGACCGCGTCAGCTCGCCGGTCCGGGGCGTGGACATCGGCACGTCCGCCAGATGGGTCAGCAGGTGCGGCCCGCCCACCCCGAGGAGCCACCAGCCACCGTCGAGTGCCGGCCCGAGCACCGCGTCGTGACGATCGTGGATCATCGCCTCTCCGTGACGAAGCTGAGCACTGCTCACCTGTGGTGTGTCCATCCCGATCTGGACGACGGCAGCACTCGACGCGGCATGTGCGTCCTGGTGGGCCCGCACCAGCCGCTGGCCGAAGGAGTCCCCGACCTGCGGGAAGACGGTCCAGCCTGCTGTGCAGGCACTGAGTTCCTCCGCCCGCTGTCCCAGGGCGAGGTCACCGTCGATGGCGAGGTGGCAGCGCGCGGCACCGAAGGTCTCGGTGCACGTAGCCACGGTGTCCAGCAGCGCTGCGGCCGCGAGGTCCGCGGCACGTTCCATGCCCAGCGTGCGGCCCAGCCGGGTCTTGACCCGGCCCGTCACCGGCGCCTTCGCCACGAGCAGCAGTGCGACTCCCCCGGCGATCGTCACGAGAGCACCCGGGCGAAGTCGCGCGCGGTGCGCAGCGTCCCCAGGACGGAGCCGGACACCTTGGATCGGGTGCCGACCGCGCGTGGGTGGTAGCCGATGTCCTGCTCGACGAACCGCCAGCGAGCAGCTGCCGCACGCTGCAACAGCTCGACCGGGTAGCCGAAGCGCCGGTCCTCGACCCCCAGGCCCAGCAGGGCCTCGCGACGGGCGACCCGCATGGGGGCGATGTCGTGCAGCGGCAGACCGATGCGCCGCCTCAGCCACCACAGGACCACGGCGTTGCCCGCCCGCGCGTGCCAGGGCCACACGCCGCGGGTGCTCGGCCGGCGGCGTCCCACGGCGAGGTCGGCGCGACCCGAGGCGACCTCATCGAGCAGGCGGACGAGCTCCGCCGGGTCCATCGACCCGTCCCCGTCCAGCACGGCGACGTACTCCGCGGTGGCGGCCTCGAGCCCCGCGTGCACGGCGGCCCCGTAACCGGCACGGTCCTCTCGCACCACGGTCGCCCCCAGCTCGGCTGCGACCGTGCCGGTGCCGTCCCGGGAGCCGTTGTCCACCACGATCGGGTGGAAACCTTCAGGGATGCGGGCCAGCAGGTCCGGGAGTGCCGGCGCCTCGTCGCGACAAGGGATCACGACGTCGCAGAGCCACTGGTGGTCGTGCACCACCCCACCGTAGGAGAGACATCCTGAACCCGGTGCCGGTTCGGCCCGGTGGAGTATCGGTGACCTCCTAGGCTTGAGGTCCCATGACGCATCCCGGCCGGAGACCCAGTGCGCCCATGGTCGGGTTGCTCGCGGCCGTCGGGCTTGCCGGTCTCGCCATGGTGCTGCCTGCCGTGACCGGGTGGGACGTGCACGTGCGCTACTTCCCACCGCTCCACGCCGAGTGGGACCCGCGCCTGGGGGTCGGCACGCTTCCGGCGCTGCTGCTCGCCGCGTTCGCCGGATGGCGCGCGGTGGAGCTGGCCGGCAGCCTTGCCTGGCGGTGGCTGCTGGTGTGGACATACGTCGCGGGGCTGGCGTGGATGCTCGCCCTCGCCTTCGTCGACGGCACCGACGGGGTCGGGGAGATCCTGGGCGACGACTACGAGTACCTGCCCACGGCCAGGGAGACCACCGACCTGCCGGCGGTGCTGCGCGAGTACGCCTCACGGATCCGGTACGACGGCATCGACGACGACCTGCCCGGGAGCCGCAACTGGCCGGTGCACGTCGCCGGGCACCCACCGGGAGCGCTCGCCTTCTTCGTGCTGCTGGTGCGGGTCGGTCTCGGCGGCGGCTTCGCCGCGGGGCTGGTGGTCACGCTGATCGCCGCGTCGACCGCGGTCGCGGTGCTGGTGACCCTGCGCGTGCTCGGTGCCGAGTCGCTCGCGCGTCGGGCCGCGCCGTTCCTGGTCTTCGGTCCGGCCGCGATCTGGCAGTCGGTCAGCGCCGACGGCATGTTCGCGGCCGTCGCGGCGTGGGGCCTGGCCGCCCTCGCGGCCGCGGCGGTGGCAACCAGGGACCGGCCCCGACTGCACGGCGTGGCGTGGGCGCTGGTCTCCGGGCTGCTGCTCGGTTACTCGGTGATGCTCTCCTACGGCCTGCCGCTGCTCGGGCTGCTGGCGGTGGCCGTGCTGGTGGCCGCCCGGAGCTGGAGGCCACTGCCGTGGTCGGTCCTGGCAGCGCTGACGGTGGCGCTGACCTTCGGAGCACTCGGCTTCTGGTGGTGGGAGGGGCTCGACGCGGTGCAGGACCGGTACTGGCAGGGCGTCGCGAGCAACAGGCCACCGTCGTACTGGATGTGGGGCAACTTCGCCGCGCTCGCGTTCTCAGCCGGACCGCTGCTGGGCGCCGGCCTCACTGCCCTGCGCCGACCCGCGGTCGAGGAGTCGCTGGGTCCGCACGCCGTCCGGGTGGCACGGTGGTTGGTGGGCGCCGCAGTGCTGATCGTGGTGGTGGCCGACGCCTCGCAGCTGAGCAGGGCGGAGGTCGAGCGCATCTGGCTGCCGTTCGTGCCGTGGCTGCTGATCTGCTGCGCCCTGCTCCCGGAGCGTTGGCGCCGCGCCGGCGTCGTCGTCCAGGTGGTCCTCGCCCTGGTCGTCCAGCACCTGCTGTTCACCGGCTGGTGACGCCCCGGCCCCGAGCGCTGGCTTCCGCTCAGCGGGTCGAGGGGCGAAGCGGCGCGGTGGCGAGCTCGGGGATGCCCTGGTCGGGCGGGATCGCGGCGGTGAAGCCGAGCTCGTCGGCGGCCAGTGCCGGGGACGCGACCACGTGCCGCACGTCGCCGGCCCGGTAGTCGCCGGTCACGACCGGAGCAGGACCCGAGGCAGCCTCGGCGAGCAGCTCGGCGACGCGGCGGATCGGAACCGGGGTCCCCGAGCACACGTTGTACGCCGCGAACGACTCGGCGTCTCGACCCGGGACCGCATCGATGGCGAGCACGTTGGCCCGCGCGACGTCGTCCACGTGCACGAAGTCGCGCATCTGACCGCCGTCCTCGAACACCTGCGGCGCCCGGCCGGCCTCGAGGGAGGACCGGAAGATCGCGGCCACGCCGGAGTAGGGCGTGTCGCGGGGCATCCCGGGGCCGTAGACGTTGTGGTAGCGCAGGCCGATGGCCCGAGCGCGTGCCTGCCGGGCCCAGGCCAGGGTGTAGTGCTCCTGGGCGACCTTGCTGGCGGCGTAGCTGCTGCGCGGGTCGATCCGCGCCGACTCGGGCACCAGCTCCCAGGTCAGTGCCTGGGCGCACCGGGCGCAGTGGTTCTCGAAGTCGCCTGTCTCGAGGGCGGCCCGACTCCGGGCGGTGGGCTGCTGCTCGCCGTGCTCGGCGCAGGTGTAGCGCCCTTCGCCGTAGACCACCATGGAGCTGGCCAGCACCAGGGAACCGACTCCACGCTCGTGCATCGCCGCCAGCAGGCTGGCGGTGCCGAGGTCGTTGTGCGCGGCGTACAGCGGCAGGTCGGCCGGAGTGACGCCCGCCCCGACCATCGCGGCCTGGTGGCAGACGACCTCGACCCCGTCCAGCAGGTCGGCCCACTCGGCGGCGGCGCGCACGTCGAGCAGGTGCACCCCGTCGCGGACGGGTGCACCCGCACCGTGTGCCTCCGGGATGTAGGCGTCCACGGAGACGACCTCGTCCCCGCGCTGGGTGAGCTGACGATGGATCGCGGCTCCGATGAACCCTCCGGCACCGGTCAGCAGGACCTTCACTCGGGCGGGCCGGGGAGCTCGAAGGGCAGCGTGACGTCCTCGAGCCAGTCCGCGCAGCCACAGTCGCGCTCGGCTACCTCGCTCAGACCACCGACCGCGCGCGCGAGCAGGTCCTTGAGCCGGCCGATGTGCTGCTCGAACAGGGCGAAGACCTGGGCCTGGTCGACGGACTCCTCCGCGCTGACGCCGGCGTCGAGGTCGGTGACCAGGGCGATGGTGGCGTAGCAGACCCCGAGCTCGCGGGCGAGAACCGCCTCGGGGTGCCCCGTCATGTTGACCACGGTCCAACCGGCACCGGCATAGCTCTGCGACTCGGCCCGCGTGGAGAACCGCGGGCCCTCGATGACGACCATCGTGCCGCCGTCGATCGCCCCGTCGAGCGCCCGGTCGCCGGCGGCAGCCACGAGGGCCTCCCGCAGCGCCGGGCAGTACGGGTCCGCGAACGGTGCGTGCGCCGCCCCCTTCTCGACGTAGGTCTGGATGCGTCCGGTGGTCCGGTCGACCAGCTGGTCCGGCACCACGAGGGTGCCCGGCTCGGTCTCCGGCTGCAGCCCGCCCACCGCGCACGGGGCGAGCACCTGCTCGACCCCCAGGCTGCGCAGGGCCCACAGGTTCGCCCGGTAGTTGATCCGGTGCGGTGGGAACTCGTGGTCCCGGCCGTGGCGCGGCAGGAACGCCACCGGCTTCCCTTCCACCTCGCCGACCGAGATCGGTGCCGACGGGTCGCCGTACGGCGTCTCCACCGAGACCTCCTCGGGCTGGTCGAGGAACTCATAGAAGCCGCTGCCGCCGATGACGGCCACCCGGGGGTGCCGGCCAGATGTCGAGGTCATGACCACATCGTGCCAAGCCCGTCCATGCTCAGGTGAGCAGGAGCCGTTGAAGCCGCTTGCCGACGATCATCAGACCGGCCGTGCCCATCGCAACGAGGTAGACCACCGAGAACGCCGAGTCGATGGTGACCGCTCCGGTGGTGAGCTCACGGACCAGCACCACGCCCCGGTAGAGCGGGGTGAACTCGACCACCCACTGCAGCCAGCCGGGGAAGGCCGTGATCGGGAAGAACGTGGCCGAGAACAGGAACAGCGGGATCGTCCCGAGGGTGACGTAGTCGAAGTCCTGCCACGAGCGCATGTACGTCGTCAGCGCCATCGCCGCACCACCGAACGCGAAGCCGATCAGCAGCGCCGCCGGGACGGCGAGGACCGCCCACCACGAGTGCACCAGCTGCATCGCCACCATCACCAGCAGGAACGCCAGGGAGTAGATGCCGCCACGCAGCAGCGACCACGTCAGCTCTCCCCGAGCGACGTCGGAGGTGGTCAGCGGGGTCGCGAGCATCTGGTCGAAGAGCTTGTTGTACTTGAGCTTGAAGAAGAAGTTGAACGTCGAGTCGAGCACCGAGCCGTTCATCGCCGACGCAGCGAGCATCCCGGGCGCCACGAACTCGGCGTACGGGATCAGCACCCCGTTGAACTCGAAGCCGTCGATCAGCTTGCCGACGCCGACGCCGATGGAGAACAGGTAGAACAACGGCTCGAGGAACCCGGTGACGAAGATCCACCAGGCGCCGCGGTAGGCGATGTAGTTGCGCAGCAGGAGCAGCTTGGTCGCCTCCCCGACACCGAGCTGCGCCCCGAGCTGCTGTCCCACGGCCCGGTTGAGGACGCTCACGTGATCAGCCTCCGCTGCAGCAGCCGCACTGTCAGCCACCAGCTCGCCCCCGCCAGCACCCCGAGATAGCCCAGGTGAAGCAGCGCCATCGAGCCGTCGAGCCGGCCGAGCACGAGCATCCGGGTGAGGTCGACGCTGTGCCACAGCGGGGTGAGCCGCGCGAACCACTCCATCGGCGCACTGAGGTTGGTGATCGGGAAGAACGCGCCCGAGAACAGGAACAGCGGGATCATCCCGAGCCGGAACACCAGGGCGTAGGCGGTCTCGTCCTTGATCGCGGCCGACAGCGCGAAGACCGGGGTGGCGAAGGCGAGGCCGGTCAGCAGCATCACGAAGAACGCGGCGATCACCCCGGGGAAGGAGGTGAAGACCCCGAAGGGCGCCATCACCGCGAGGAACACCGCACTGACCGTGCCGACGCGGAACAGCGAGAAGCCGAGCTGGGCGAGGACGATGTCTGCGACGGTCAGCGGGGTGGCGATCATCGAGTAGTAGATCTTGTGCCACTTGATCATGCCCATGACGGGATAGGTCATCTCGCCGATGGCCGTGGTCATCACCGAGGCCGCGAGCATGCCCGGGGCCACGAACGCGAGGTAGGAGGTCGCTCCCTCCAGCTTGTCCGGGTCGCCCTCGATGAACCCGCCCAGCAGCACCCCCATCGCGAGGATGTAGAGCAGCGGCACCACGAACGAGCTGGTCACCGAGCCGCGCCAGGTGCGCTTGTAGACCGTGGCCCAGTAGTCGGCCAGACGGCTGGCTCCGTCGAGGGTGCCCGTCCGTGGCCGCACCCCGCTCGTCACGTCGGTGGTCGACACGCCGGTCGACGGCAGTCGAGACTCCATCAGTCCACCAGCGTCCGGCCGGTCAGCCGCAGGAAGACGTCCTCCAGCGATGAGCGCCGTACCAGCGTCATCACGGGTTCGAGACCACGTTCGTGCACCTTGGCGATCGCCTCCTCCCCGTCCTGGGCATAGAGCAGGATCCGGTCGGGCAGCACCTCCACCCGCTCGGCGAGGTCCTCGATCTTGGGCGCGACCTGCTCGTGCTCGCCGACACCGAAGCGGAGCTCGGCCACCTCACGGGTGGAGTGCTCCCGGATCAGCTGGAGCGGCGAGCCCTCGGCGACGATCAGGCCCTTGTCCATCACCACGAGCCGGTCGCACAGCTGCTCGGCCTCGTCCATGTAGTGGGTGGTGATCACCAGCGTCACACCCTGCTGCTTGAGCCGGAACAACCGGTCCCACACCACGTGCCGGGCCTGCGGGTCGAGCCCGGTGGTGGGCTCGTCGAGGAGGAGTACGTCGGGACGGTTGATCAGCGACCGCGCGATGGTCAGCCGGCGCTTCATGCCGCCCGAGAGCGACTCGACCTTCGCCTTGGCGCGCTCGGTGAGCTGCACGAACTCCAGCAGCTCGTCGCAGCGCTGCCGCACCTCCGCGCGCGGGATCCCGAAGTAGCGGCCGTAGATGTAGAGGTTGTCGCGCACGTTGAGCTCGGTGTCGAGCGTGTCCTCCTGGGGACACACCCCGATCCGACCGCGGATCGACGGCCCGTCCACCGCCGGGTCCATGCCGAGGATGGAGAGCTCTCCGCCACTGACCGGCGAGACCGCGGCGATCATCCGCATCGTGCTGGACTTGCCCGCACCGTTGGGCCCGAGGAAACCGAAGGACTCGCCGCGCTGCACGTCCACATCGATGCCGCGCACGGCCTCGAAGTCCCCGAAGGACTTGCGCAGGTCGCGGGCACGGATCATCGAGTCATGGGTGCCAGTGGTCACGAGGAACGAGCCTAGACCCGGCCACCGACAGCCAGCACGCGGATACGGCCGACCCCGGCGTCTGTCGGTGCCGTCAGGCAGGATGAACCGGTGCACCAGTTCAGCGAGGCGACCCGGACGTGGTTCGGGGCTGCCTTCGCCGCGCCCACGCCGGCGCAGCTCGGTGCGTGGGACGCGATCGCCGCCGGCCGGCACGCGCTGGTCGTGGCCCCGACCGGGTCCGGCAAGACGCTGTCGGCCTTCCTGTGGTCGATCGACCGCTTGGCCACCGAGCCGGTGCCGGAGAAGAAGCAGCGCTGCCGGGTCCTCTACGTCTCGCCGCTCAAGGCCCTCGCGGTGGACGTCGAGCGCAACCTGCGTGCTCCGCTGGTGGGCATCCGGCACACCGCCGACCGGCTCGGGCTGGAAGTTCCCGAGATCCGGGTGGGCGTGCGCTCCGGCGACACCTCACCCCAGGACCGCCGCCGGATCCAGACCAGCCCGCCGGACATCCTGATCACCACACCCGAGTCGCTGTTCCTGATGCTCACCTCCCAGGCACGGGAGGCGCTGCGCGGTGTGCAGACGGTGATCGTCGACGAGGTGCACGCCGTCGCCGGCACCAAGCGCGGCGCCCATCTCGCCGTGTCGCTGGAGCGTCTCGACGAGCTGCTGGACCGTCCGGCCCAGCGGATCGGCCTCTCGGCGACCGTGCGTCCCGTCGACGAAGTGGCCCGCTTCCTCGGTGGAGCCGCCCCGGTCGAGGTGGTGGCGCCCGCCTCGGAGAAGCAGTGGGACCTCAAGGTGGTCGTGCCCGTCGAGGACATGACCGAGCTCGGCGAGGAGGGTGACGACGGCCCGCGCGCGGGCTCGCTGTGGCCGCACGTGGAGGCCCGGGTGCTCGACCTGATCGAGCAGCACAGCTCCACGATCGTGTTCGCCAACTCCCGGCGGCTGGCCGAGCGGCTCACCGCCCGACTCAACGAGCTGGCGGCCGAGCGGGCCGGCCTCGAGGGGCCCGAGGCCACCGCGCCTCCGGCCGAGGTGATGGCCCAGTCGGGCCAGTCCGACGGCGCGTTCCCGCTCGTTGCGCGGGCACACCACGGCTCGGTCTCCAAGGAGCAGCGGTCGGTCATCGAGGACGACCTCAAGCGGGGCCGGCTGCCCTGCGTGGTCGCCACCAGCAGCCTCGAGCTCGGCATCGACATGGGCGCTGTCGACCTGGTGGTCCAGATCGAGTCGCCGCCGTCGGTCGCCAGCGCCCTGCAGCGGGTGGGCCGTGCGGGTCACCAGGTCGGCGAGACCTCACGGGGCGTGCTGTTCCCCAAGCACAGGGGCGACCTGGTGCCCTCGGCGGTGACCGTCGAACGGATGCGCACCGGTGGGATCGAGTCCCTGCACGTGCCGACCAGCCCTCTCGACGTACTCGCCCAGCAGGTGGTGGCGGCGACCTCGATGGACACCTGGAAGGCCGACGAGCTCTTCGACGTCGTACGCCGCTCCGCACCGTTCGGGACCCTGCCCCGCAGCGCCTACGACGCGACGTTGGACCTGCTCGCCGGGCGCTACCCCAGCGACGAGTTCGCCGAGCTGCGACCGAGGCTGGTGTGGGACCGCGTCTCCGGCGAGCTCACCGGGCGCCCCGGCGCGCAGCGGCTGGCGGTGACCAGCGGCGGCACCATCCCCGACCGGGGGCTGTTCGGGGTCTTCCTGGTCGGCGGCGAGAAGGCCTCCCGGGTCGGCGAGCTCGACGAGGAGATGGTCTATGAGTCCCGGGTCGGAGACGTGTTCACGCTCGGCACCACCAGCTGGCGCATCGAGGACATCACCCACGACCGGGTGCTGGTCTCCCCCGCACCCGGACAGCCCGGCCGACTGCCGTTCTGGACCGGCGACACCCTGGGGCGTCCGGCGGAGCTCGGTGCGGCCATCGGCCAGTTCACCCGTGAGGTCGCCGCGATGTCCCGCGAGGACGCCATCGCCCGGGCCACCGCGGCCGGGCTGGACGAGTGGGCAGCGGCCAACCTGGTCTCCCTGATCGAGGAGCAGCGCGAGGCCACGCAGACCGTCCCCCACGACCAGCAGCTCGTGGTCGAGCGGTTCCGCGACGAGCTCGGCGACTGGCGCGTTGTGGTGCACTCACCCTTCGGCACCCCGGTTCACTCCCCCTGGGCGCTGGCCATCAACGCCCGGCTGCGGGAGCGCTACGGCGTCGACGCGCAGGCGATGGCCACCGACGACGGGATCGTGCTGCGCATCCCCGAGACCGACCAGGACCCGCCCGGGGCCGAGCTGATCGCCTTCGAGCCCGACGAGCTCGAGCAGATCGTCACCACCGAGGTCGGCGGTTCGGCACTGTTCGCCTCGCGCTTCCGCGAGTGCGCGGCGCGGGCGCTGCTGCTCCCCCGCCGAGACCCGGGACGTCGGGCACCGCTGTGGCAGCAGCGGCAGCGCTCGGCGCAGCTCCTCGAGGTGGCTGCGCGCTACCCCTCGTTCCCGATCATCCTCGAGACGGTCCGCGAGGTGCTCCAGGACGTCTACGACCTGCCGTCCCTGGTCGCCCTGCACCAGCGCATCTCCGAGCGCAGGCTGCGGCTGGTCGACGTGAACACCCAGAGACCGTCGCCCTTCGCGCAGTCGCTGCTGTTCGGCTACGTCGCTGCGTTCATGTACGAGGGCGACTCACCGATCGCCGAGCGTCGCGCCGCCGCCCTCACCCTCGACCAGGGGCTGCTCGCCGAGCTGCTCGGTCGCGCCGAGCTGCGCGAGCTGCTCGACCCCGAGGTGCTCGCCGAGGTCGAGTCCGAGCTGCAACGCCTCGCCGAGGACCGTCGCGCCCGGGGCCACGAGGGCATCGCCGACCTGCTCCGACTGCTCGGCCCGCTCTCGACCGAGGAGGTGCAGGCCCGCTGCGTCCAGCCCGACCAGGTCACCGACTGGCTGGCGCTGCTCGTCGACTCGCGGCGGGTGTTCCCGGTGCTGATGTCCGGCCAGGAGCGGTGGGCGGTGGTCGAGGACGTCGCGCGTCTCCGCGACGGCCTCGGAGTCCCCGTGCCGCCCGGTGTCCCCGACGTGTTCACCGAGCCGGTCGAGGACCCGCTGGCCGACCTGGTCGGCCGCTACGCGCGCACCCACGGCCCGTTCCTGGCTGCAGAGGTGGCCGAGCGGCTCGGGCTGGGGGTCGCGGTCTGCCACCAGACGCTGGCCCGGCTGGCCGGACAGGGGCGTGTGCTCGAAGGTGAGTTCCGACCGGCAGGAGCCGGAGCGGAGTGGTGCGACGCCGAGGTGCTGCGCTCCCTGCGGCGACGCTCGCTGGCCCGGCTGCGCCACGAGGTCGAGCCCGTCGAACCGGTCGCCCTGGCCCGGTTCCTGCCCGCCTGGCAGCACGTCGTCGCCCCGGGCTCCTCTTCGCGCGGCAGCCGGCTGGGCGGTGTCGACGGCGTCGTCACGGTGATCGAGCAGCTCGCCGGGTGCGCCGTACCGGCCTCGGCGCTGGAGTCCCTGGTCCTGCCAGCCCGGGTCGGGGACTACCAGCCCGCGATGCTCGACGAGCTCACCGCGACGGGCGAGGTGTTGTGGGCGGGGCACGGTGGACTCCCCGGATCGGATGGCTGGGTCTCGCTGCACCTTGCCGACACCGCCCCTCTCACCCTGCCCGACCACGGCGAGCTGGAGCTCTCGGAGCTGCACGAGGGTGCCCTGGAGGCGCTGGCCGGAGGTGGCGCCTACTTCTTCCGCCAGCTCGCGAGCGCCGTCGGCACCACCGACGACAAGGCCCTCTCCTCCGCGCTGTGGGACCTCGCCTGGTCCGGCCGCATCGGCAACGACACCCTCGCGCCGTTGCGGGCACTGACCCGCGGTGGCCGCTCCGCCCACCGGGCACGGCGCGGACCGGCCCGCGTCCGGGGTGCTCGCCCGCGGCTGTCCGGCGCGGCCCTGCGCTCGGCGCCCGCCGAGGTCGCAGGCCGCTGGTTCATGCTGCCCGACCGCGAGACCGACCCGACCAAACGGGCGCACGCAGCGGCCGAGAGCCTGCTCGAGCGGCACGGGGTGGTGACCCGCGGCGCGGTGACCAGCGAACGCACTCCGGGTGGCTTCGCGGCGACCTACCGGGTGCTGGCTGCCTTCGAGGAGAGCGGCCGATGCCGTCGGGGCTACTTCATCGAGGGACTCGGAGCGGCGCAGTTCGGCACCGCGGGCGCCATCGACCGGTTGCGCTCGCACCTGCGCGAGCCCGACCGGCAGGAGAAGCCGGTCGCCCTGGCGCTGGCCGCCACCGACCCGGCCAACCCCTTCGGCGCGGCGCTGCCCTGGCCGCAGCAGGAGTCCGGCCACCGTCCCGGACGCAAGGCCGGAGCGATCGTCGCCCTGGTGGACGGGGTGCTCGCGCTGTACGTCGAGCGGGGCGGCAAGACCCTGCTCACCTTCACCGACGACGAGGAGGTGCTGGCCCACGGCATCGAGGCCCTCGGACGCGTCGTACGCGATGGTGCCCTGGGGCGTCTGACGGTGGAGAAGGCCGACGGCGCCAGCATCCTGGGCCAGGACTCCGAGGTCGTCCGACGGGCGATGGAGTCTGCCGGCTTCATCGCCACCCCGCGCGGCCTGAGGCTGAGGGCCTGACGTGCCCGAGGGCGACACCGTCTACCGCGCTGCCCGCCAGCTCGACCGGGCGCTCACCGGTCAGGTGCTGACCGCGAGCGACTTCCGGATCCCGTCACTGGCCACCAGCGACATCTCCGGGGCCACCGTGACCGGCACGACCTCGCGCGGCAAGCACCTGCTGATGCGCTTCGACAACGGGCTCACGCTGCGCACCCACCTGAAGATGGAGGGCACCTGGCAGGTCCACCCGCTCGGGTCGCGCTGGCGACGCCCAGGCCACACCGCCCGCGTGGTGCTCCGCACCGCGACCACCGAGGCGGTCGGGTTTCAGGTCACGCTCGACCTGGTGCGGACCGAGAAGGAGGCGGACCTCGTCGGCCATCTCGGGCCCGACCTGCTCGGCCCAGACTGGGACGCCGAGGAGGCGCTCGCCCGGCTGCGCGCCTCACCGGACACTCCCCTCGGCGACGCCCTGCTGGAGCAGCGCAACCTGGCCGGGGTGGGCAACGTGTTCAAGTCCGAGCTCTGCTTCCTGGCTCGCGTCGACCCGCTGACACCGGTGGGCGCCGTGCCCGATCTTCCCGCGGTGGTCGCGCGGGCCAAGCAGCTGCTGGAGGTCAACAAGGACCGCCCGACCCGGATCACGACCGGTGACCGACGTCCGGGCTACCGCCTGTGGGTCTACGGCCGTCGCGGCGGTTGCCTGCGCTGCAACACCCGCATCCGCAAGGCCGACCAGGGTCCACCCGGCCAGGAGCGACCGACGTACTGGTGCCCCAGCTGTCAGCCCCTCCCGGAGGGCTGACCGGCTGCTCAGGCCTCGTAGTCCTCGGCCGGTACGACCACGACGCGGCCCTCGATCTCTCCCGATCGCAGCGTCCGGTAGGCCTCCGCGGCCGCCTCCAGCGTGACGGTGTGCACGTCGGCCTTGATCAGTCCGCGCGCCGCGAGCTCCATCACCTCGACCAGCTCGGTGCGGTTGCCCCAGTACGTCGACTGGATGCTGACCTCGTAGGGCACGCTGAAGAAGGAGACCGGCAACGTGCCTCCACCGAGCCCGACCAGCGTGAGATCGCCGAGTGGGCGCATCACCGCTGCCGCGGTCGCCAGGGTCTGGTCCGAGCCCACGAAGTCGAGCACCAGGTCGGCGCCACGCCCGTGCGCGGCTTCGCGGACGGTCTCCACGAGGTCGTCACCGGGAGCGAGGACGAGGTCCGCGCCGACCTGCTTGGCCAGCGCCTGCGCGCGCTCGCTCGGGTCGATGACGATCACCGCGGCGGGCGAGGTGGCCTTGAGGATCTGCACTGCCATGTGGCCGAGCCCGCCCGCGCCGATCACGACCGCGGTGGCATCCGGGGTCAGCTTCTGCTGGGAGCGGCGGATCGCGTGGTACGGCGTGAGCCCGGCGTCGGTCAATGGAGCCGCCGCGACCGGGTCGAGCCCGTCAGGCAGCGGCACCAGGAAGCGCGCGTCCGGTACCAGCATGTAGTCGGCCATGCCGCCGTCGAGGCCCAGGCCACCACCGCCGCCGGGCACGGGTGCACCGGCCGGGTCCTCGCAGAGCGTCTCGGTGCCGATCCGGCACCTGGCACACCTGCCACAGCCCCAGGCGCCGACGACTGCCACCGGTTGGCCAGGCTCGAGCCCGCGCACGCCCTTCCCGGTCTCGTGCACCCAGCCCGCATTCTCGTGGCCCAGCGTGAACGGCGGGGCCCAGGGCAACGCCCCGGCCTCGAACTCCCACATCAGGTGCAGGTCTGAGTGGCAGGCACCGGCACCCCCGACCTTGATCACGACCTGCCCCGGTCCCGGCGAGGGCGCCTCGACCTCCGTCAGCACCCCCTCGCTCTTCCAGTCCAGCAAACGCAAAGCCCTCATCACTACCTCCAGGTGTCGTCTCCAATCTGCGCGATCGCGAAGGGGATCGCCGGAGTCGAAGGCCCCTGCACCCGTGGGCCTTGGTCCCGATCGGCCACGGGTCTCGGATGCGTCCGACGACCAGGGGGTCAGCAGCGAAGGTGATCGAGCAGCGAGCGAAGCGAGCGGCCAGTCGAGACCGACTCCCGGTGAGCCGCGAAGGTGGTCGAGCAGCGAGCGGAGCGGGCGGTCAGTCGCGACCACGCCGGGTGAGCGGATCCGAGCGGATCCGCGGGGGACGGAAACTTTCGAGATTTCTCTTTCCCAGTGGGGGTTCTGGGCCCAGAAACTGTCGGTGGTCGCTGCTTGACTTGTCTCTATGACGACGACCCGGGACACCACGACGGCGGTGCTGGACAGCGCCGCGGACGTGCTCGGTTTCGTCCGTTCGCAGCGGGCGGTGGCCGATGTCGCGGAGGCCTCGGTGCTGGTCGGTGCGGTGGTGTGGGCCGAGCAGCACCCGGCCGAGTCGATCCACGACGCGGCGACCTGGACCCCTGGTGGTGAGGTCGGGGTGGGGTTGGCCGGTCCGGGGGCGCCGCTGGTCGCGGAGTTCTGCGTGGCCGAGCTCGCGGTCGCGTTGGGGATGTCCACCGACTCCGGTCGGGCGTTGATCGCCCACGGGGTCGAGCTGAAGTACCGCCTGCCCCGGGTCTGGGCGCGGGTCCAGGCACATGGGCTGGTGGCGTGGAAGGCCCGCCGGATCGCCGCAGCCACCCTGGGGCTGAGCCTGGAGGCGGCCGGATTCGTCGATGCCCAGGTCGCGGGGTTCGCCCACCGGATCGGGCCCGCGCAGCTGGACCGGCTGGTCGCCGAGGCCGTGGCCCGGTTCATGCCCGCCCAGGCAGCCGAGGCCGCGCAGGCTGCCGCGGACGGGCGGCATTTCACCATCCACCACGACCAGGTCTCCTTCACCGGCACCAGCTTCATCGAGGGCGAGCTCGACCTGGCCGACGCGATCGACCTCGACGCTGCTCTGACCCGAGGAGCCGCGGGCCTCAAGGCCGCGGGCAGCGAGGAGTCCCTCGACGTACGCCGGGCCATCGCCGCCGGCGACCTCGCCCGCCACCAGCTCGCCCTCGAACTCGCCGCAACCGACGCAGAGGCAGACACAGCAGCAGACGCAGAGGATCGACCACGGGGTGGTCGAGCAGCGAGCGGTCAGTCGAGACCACACCCCGCACCCAGGGCACCCACGGCAACCGGGGCACCCGTGGCACCCGAGCCACCAAACCCCGCCAGGTGGTCCTCTACGTGCACCTCTCCGAAGCCGCCATCACCGGCACCGGCACCGGCACCGGTTCTGAGACCGGGACCGCGCCGCACCTGGCCCGTGTGGAGCACCACCACCGCGGCGTCACCGCCGAGCAGGTCCGCACCTGGTGCCACAACCCCGACACCGAGGTCACCGTGACACCGGTGATCGACCTGGCCGAGCAGCTGCACACCGACGCCTACGAGGTCCCCGACCGGCTCCGCGAACAAGCCGCCCTACGCGACCACACCTGCGTGTTCCCCTGGTGCACCCGACCGGGCAGATCCTGCGACACCGACCACGTCATCCCCTGGCCCCGCGGCTCCACCGCCACCGACAACCTGGCCCCGCTGTGTCGGCGCCACCACCGGCTCAAGACCCACACCACCTGGACCTACACCACACTCGAACCAGGCTCCTACCTGTGGTCGAGCCCGCACGGCTACCAGTTCCTGCGCGACCACACCGGCACCCGCGACCTCAGCGGCAGCCACCCCCGGCCGACCCGAACCACCCCAACCCCCACGGCCGACCCACCCGAGCACTGACCACCCCGCCCCACACCCCGCCACACCAGCCCGGCGGGGACCGTGGCCTGTCCAGACCCCCGACTCAACGCACCCACGTGGTCTCGACCGACCGCTCGCTGCTCGACCACCAGCACGGCTCGACCACCCACCGCGAGTCTGGGCGCACCTGGTCGCATCAGGGGGGCGCCCAGGTGGGCATCGCGACGACGGTCAGGCGCAGCGAGCAGCCAAAACGCTGGCCGAGGAACCGTCCTCCTCTGGCGCCGGCGCAGAAGGCGCAGGCGCGTGCCGATGGACACCGAGACCACCCATGCAGCGAGGTTAGGTCTGACACCGCACCCGGAGGGTCTAAACAGACAAATGTGCGCCCTTCCACTCACTCACCGCCCAGTCCGAAGCAGCCACACCCCCTGCTCCGCGCAGGCCGAGGGTCGCCCGGATAGGTTCCACCCGTGACCCAACGACCAAGGTTCCTGCTCGAGATCGTCGTCTTCTGCGTGGGCATGGCCAGCCTGGGTGCCGAGATCGCGGCCGCACGGCTGCTCGCGCCGTGGTTCGGCGCGAGCACGATCGTGTGGGCCAACACCATCGCCACGGTCCTGGTGGCGCTCTCGATCGGGTACGCGATCGGTGGGCGTCTCGCCGACCGCAACCCGACGCTGCGCGGTCTGTCGCGATGGGTGCTCCTGGCAGCCGTGCTGCTCTCCGCGGTGCCGTTCGTGAGCGGCCCGTTCCTCGGTCTGTCGGTGAAGGCCTTCGACCAGCTCTCCGGTGGGCTCTTCGTGGGCTCGCTAGTCGGAGTCGGGGTGCTGATCGCCGTGCCGGTGCTGCTCCTCGGGATGGTCTCCCCGTACGCCGTCCGCCTGAAGATCGACGCCGTCGAGGACGCCGGCCGGGTGGCGGGTCGCCTCTACGCCATCGGCACGCTCGGGTCCCTGACCGGCACCTTCCTCTCGGCACTGCTGCTGATCCCGCTCGTCGGGACCCAGCGGACCTTCCTGATCTTCTCCCTGACGCTCGCCCTCGTCTCGCTGCCGGCTCTGGGCCGGCGATGGAGCCTGGGCGCCCTGGTGGCCACCGGCATCGCGCTGCTGATGTTCATCCCGGTCGGTGCCACCAAGTCCGTCACCGCCGGAGGCGAGGTGATCTGGGAGCGTGAGACCGAGTACCAGTACGCCCGGGTGATCGAGGACGCCGACGGGGAGCGGGTGCTGGAGCTCAACGAGGGTCAGGCCGTGCACTCGATCTACCGCGAGGGCGACTACCTCATGGGCGGCTACTGGGACGCGATGCTCGTGGCCTCGTTCACCGGGGAGCAGGCACCCAGGAGCGTGGTCAACCTCGGCAGCGCGGCCGGCACCGTGGCGCGCGGACTCGACCACTACTTCCCCGGGATCGAGATCGACGCGGTCGAGATCGACCCCGACGTCACCGAGGTCGGGAGGGAGCTCTTCGAGCTCGGCAGCGAGAACATCACCACGCACAACGCTGACGCCCGGCCCTGGCTGCAGGCGCAGACCGGCAGCTTCGACTCGATCCTGGTCGACGCCTACCGGCAGCCCTACATCCCCTTCTACCTGACCACCCGCGAGTTCTTCGACGTCGTGCGCGAGCGGCTCAACCCCGGCGGCACCGTCTCGGTCAACGTCGGGCACGTGCCGGGCAACGACGACCTCGAGAAGGTCCTGACCGCCACGCTGCGCGCCTCCTTCGGCGACGACCGGGTCTGGCGCGACCCCGTCGATGAGACCAACACGATCCTGATCGCGACCACCGGCGACTTCGACCCGGCGGAGCAGATTCGACAGGCCGACCTGCCCGCGGACGTCCGCGTGGCGGCCGACAGGTCCGCGGACCGCATCGAGCCAGGTCTGCGGGGTGGCACCGTCTACACCGACGACCGGGCGCCCGTGGAGTGGCTCATCGACGCCTCGCTGGCGTCGGTGGCCGAGTAGTCGAAGCCCCACGCGTCGCCAGCATGCGGACCCGGAGAGGCTGACGTGGCGTTGCGGCGCCCGGGCACCCACAATGTGGCCGTGGAGCCAGACGAACTCCCGGATCCGGATGACCTGTGGTGGTCGTGGGTGGTGCTCGCGGCCCTCCACCGAGCCACCGGCGACGCTCACTGCCGCTTCGACGTACGCACCCGGACGCTGCGACTGGACTCAGACGACGGGTCCTGGCTGTGCATGCAGCGCACCCTCGGCTCGCGCGCCACGCTGTGGGGCCGGTCCAGCCGGGCCCCGGCCTCCGTGCCCGACCCGCGCCGGTCGGCCCCCGACTGGGCCGTGACCGAGGCGACCATGGAGCGGCGCCCGTCCTTCGTCGCCTGGCACGCCCACGGCGAGTGGGACGCCACCTCGGCCGAGACCGACGAGGGTGCGATCCACCTCATCCGGCCGCTGCTGACCGTGGACCCGCGTGCGGTCGAAGCGGCCCGCGAGGGCGCTGTCGACCCCGAGACGTTGTCCAGCTGGACCGACGGCGACGACCTCGAGGCGGCGTCCGAGCTGATCGACCTGACCATGGTCGAGGCCGGCACCACGTATCCGGGCGGGGTGCACACCCGGCTGCGCAACCAGATCCACCAACAGATGCGCGACTGCGTCGAGGTCGACCGGATGCTGATGCAGCGACCGCCCACCCTGGTGCAGTGGTCACGCGCGAGCGGACCCGGCTTCCCCTTCGAGTACGCCGTGATGGTGGTGCACGGCCGGATCACCCCGTCCCCGACCAACACCCACCTGCCGGCCGCCGCCGTGCGCACCCTGACCAACGTGCTGCGCGCGCTGCACATGGAGGAGGCGGCCGAGGAGTCCGGTGGGTGGCTGTTCGCCCGGGTCACCTCCGACGGCGTGGTGGTCCGGTTCGACCGTGCCTTCGACAGCTGGCCGACGTGGTTCCGGGTGAACCACGCCGGCCAGGGGCCTGCACTGGTGGACCTCACCTGGGAGATGCGGCAGCGCTCCGAGGCCTGGCGCCCGGCCTGGGCCAGCCTGCTCCCCCAGGGCCTGAGCGGCCGGGCGTCAACAGACGGCTCAGAGCAGGCGGCGGTCCGAGGCCCAGCGGGAGAGCTCATGCCGCGAGGACAGCTGGAGCTTGCGCAGCACCGAGGACATGTGGGTCTCCACCGTCTTGATCGAGATGAACAGCTCCGAGCCGACCTCCTTGTAGGAGTAGCCCCGGGCGATCAGGCGCATCACCTCGCGCTCACGCTCGGTGAGCCGGTCGAGGTCCTCATCGACCGCCGCTACCTCGATCGTGCCGGCGAAGGCATCCAGCACGAAGCCGGCAAGCCGCGGGGAGAACACCGCGTCGTCGGCGGCCACCCGCTCGATCGCGGCGACGAGCTCGGGGCCGGTGATGGTCTTGGTGACGTAGCCGCGTGCACCGGCCCGGATCGTGCCGATCACGTCCTCGGCCGCATCGGACACCGAAAGTGCCAGGAATCGCGTCGGCGGCCCGGTCTGCGCGCCGGGCGAGAGGGCGCACCGCCGCATCACCTCGGCACCTCCCCCGCCTGGGAGGTGCACGTCGAGCAGCACGACGTCGGGGTGGTGCTCGAGCACCGCCGCCACCGCCTGGTCGACGTCGGCAGCCTCCGCGACGACCTCCACCGCCCCGGCCAGCTCGGCACGAACTCCGGTGCGGAACATCGCGTGGTCATCGACGATCACGACGCGGCGCAGGCTCATCAGGACTCCTTGGATCGACGGGAGGCGGCAGGGAGGGACAGCCGCACCTCGGTGCCCTCACCGGGCACGCTGCGCACGCTCGCGGTGCCGCCGTGGCGCTCCATCCGACCCACGATGCTGCTGCGCACGCCGTGGCGGTCGGCGGCGACCTGTCCGAGCATCGAAGCCGACCCCGCGGTCGCGCACGAACACCTCGACCCCGGCAGCGGTGGCCTCGGCGTAGACGTCGACCGTGGCCGCACCCGAGTGCTTCGCCGCGTTGGTGATCGCCTCGCGGGTCGCGAGCACGAGTGGCCTGTCGTCATCGGTCACCGGCATGTCACCGACGCAGACCACCTCCACAGGGACGCCGTGGGAGTCCTCGACCTCCGCCGCGACAGCGCGCAGGGCCGCCGCCAGCGTCGCAGGAGCCTCGGCGGCCGAGTCGAAGAGCCAGGCCCGCAGGTCGCGTTCCTGGGCGCGGGCCAGCCGGGAGACCGTGGCCGCGTCACCGGCGGAGCGCTGGATCAGGGCCAGGGTCTGCAGCACCGAGTCGTGCACGTGGGCGGCTACGTCGGCCCGCTCCTCCGAGCGCACCCGTGCCTCGCGCTCCTCGCTGAGGTCGGAGGAGAGCCGCAACAACCAGGGACCGACCATGAAACCGAGGCCGACCATGCCGAACGCGGAGGCGAGCCCCACGTCGAGAGCAACCCGCAGGCTGCCCGAGCGGAGCGAGAACAGCGAGATGGCACCGACCAGGAGCAGCAGACCGACACCTATGCGCAGGTAGGCGCTCCAACCACCGCCGCCGACGATCGCCCTCAGCGGCCCCATCCGTCTCGACGGGTCGCTCCACCGGTTGCGCTGGGCCTCGTCCGCCTGCCACCACAGCAGGGCGACGCCGGCGCCCGCCAGCATCAGGGGCCCGAAGGAGAGCGTCTGGCCGGTGACCATCGTGACCAGCAGCAGGAGACCGATGGCGATGGCGCCCACGGCCACGAGCGGTCCGAACTCCGCCCAGCTCCGCTCCCTGCGCGGGCCGCGCTTGCCCTGACGAGTGGCAGCCTCCAAACCCGGTGGCAGCGCCTCGGTGTGGCGCTGCGCGGGCAGGAACAGCCAGAGGCCGGCGTACAGCACGGCGCCGAACCCACCGAACGCCACCATGACCAGGAACCCGACGCGCACCCACAACACAGGCAGCCCGAGGTGATCGGCGAGACCTGCGGCCACTCCCCCGAGCCAGCGGTCCTCGGCCGAACGACGGGCACGCCGCGGTTCGCCGGGGGGCACGGTCTGGCCGGCAGCGGAGGTGGCCGGGGAAGGCATCGGGTTCATGACGCACTCATCGTGTCACCCGCGACCCCGAGCACACATCAGGTGAGAACCCTGACCTTGGTCATCCTGAATCAGGACCATCCCCGATACCCCGAGACGCGATGGGAGACCACGATTGACCCATGACCGAGCAGACCCCTCCCCCGACAGGCTCCGCACCCGGCGCGACAGCCGGACCGGGCACGAGCGAAGCCCCCAGGCCCCAGGGCCCGCGGGTGAGCGCGGAACAGATGCGCGACGTCGACCGCCTGCGACGCAGCACCACGGACCGCTACGTCGCCGGCGTCGCCGGAGGTCTCGGCCGTCACTTCGACATCGACCCGACGGTGATCCGGGTGGCCTTCGTCGTGCTCACCCTCTTCGGCGGTGCCGGGGCCCTCGTCTACGGCGCGGTCTGGCTCTTCGTCCCCGACGACGGGCAGCAGCGGGCCCCGGTCGACGTCAGCACCGACGTCCGCAAGGTGATCCTGATCGTCGCGGCGGTGCTCGCCCTCTCCATCGTCTTCGGCACACCCTTCTTCGGTGACGGCTGGGGCTTCGGCTTCCCCTTCCCCCTGCTCGTCATCGGACTCATCGCGGTGGCCGTCTACGCCACCCGCGGCCGACGAGGGCAGCTCGACTCGCCACCACCCCCGTGGAACGGCGCCACGGCTCCACCACCCGGCACCACCGCCTACCCCGCTACCGACCCGGAGGGAACCATCGCCATGTCCGTCACCGACCAGCCCGCCGCCACCGAGACGATGCCCGGCCAGCAGCCGCCGGCCTGGATGCCGCCGCAGCCGCCGCCGTACGTCCCACCCCCGCGGCCCCGGCGGACCGGTCTGGTGCTGTTCTGGCCGACTCTGGCACTGATCGCCATCGGTCTCGGCACCCTCGGGATCTTCGACACCTCCAGCGACGTCGTGCCCACGGCCTACGCCGCCCTGGCGATCGCGATCACCGGAGCGATGCTGCTCGTCGGAGCCTTCGTGGGTCGGCCCGGTGGGCTGATCGCGCTCGGGTTCGTCGGGGTGGTCACACTGGTGGTCACGCTGGTGGCCGGCGTGACCGGTGGCCAGGGCCCCTCCGCCTCGGACATGCGGGTCTATCCCCCGACCGCGTCCGCACTGGCGCCCGAGTACCGCCTCACGACGGGCTCGCTCACAGTCGACCTCACCGGCGTCGAGGACGTCGCCGAGCTGGACGGCAGGGTGGTCGCACTCGGTGTCGGCGCAGGCGAGATCACCGTGATCGTGCCGCGCGACCTCGAGGTCGACGTCACGGTCGACGTCAACTACGCCGGAGAGATCAACATCGGTGACCTCACCCGCGACGGGTTCAACCAGTCCCTGAACAGCACCCTCGAGGCCGACGACGCCGACGCACCCACGATGGATCTCAACATCGAGGTCAACCTCGGTGAGATCACCGTCCGGCACGGCTCGTGACCCCGACACCAAGCAAGGAGAAGGCCATGTCACAGCACGACCAGCCACTCAACGACCGCAGCATCAAGGTCGCCCACCTCGTCTTCGGACTGCTCTTCCTCGGCGTCGCCGGGCTCTGGGCACTGATCGCCGGCGGGGCCGTCACCTCCGACGGCGTGACCATCCTGGCGCCATCGGTCCTGATCGCGGCCGGCGTCATGGGACTCGTGGCCACGCTGGCCAGCAGCCGCAACCGCAGCTCCCGTCCGCCCCACCAGCCCTACGAGCAGGGAGACCTGCGCGAAGACCTCACCGAGGAGATCCGATGACCGAGCAGCCGAACCAGCCCCTGAACCCCGAGCAGCCCCAGAACCAGCCCCCGAACCAGCCTGGGTACTCGCCACAGCCCCCGCACTCTGCGCCCCCGCCGTACCGCCGGCTGACCCGCACCTCGTGGGATGCACCCGTGAGCGGTGTGTGCGGTGGCGTCGCGCGCTACTTCGGCGTCGACCCGACCCTGGTCCGGGTGCTCGCCGTCGTCGCGATGGTGTTCACCTTCCCCGTGGGGCCGATCGTGTACGCCGTGCTGTGGGCCGTGATCCCCAAGGAGTGAGGCTCACTGTCGAGCCGAGTCCGTCAGCGACCGGGTGATCACCTGGTTGGCCGCTCGCTGGAAGCCGGCGACCACTGCCTCGAGCGTCAGCTGACGCAGGCGCGACATGGTCTGCTCGAACGCCGCCTTGTCAGCCTCGCTGTGCTCCTGACCCCGGAAGGGCGCCAGCACGCGGGTGCGCAGGATGCCGGTGAGCTCGTCGGCCAGTGCGTCCATGTGCCGGGTGATGGCTTCGGCCGCCTCCTCCACGGAGTCGACCGGCAGGTCGAGATCCATCAGCTGGCGGGCGGCGTCGAAGGAGGGCAGCAGCTCGAAGCGGTCCCCGTCGCGCCGTACCGCGTAGATCCTCACCAGGCGCTCGACGTCGTCCTCTCCCAGAGACCGGTCCAGACGCCGCTCGAGCTGGCGTCGGGTCACCGACTCACGCGGGCCGGCCCCCCACGAGGTGAGCAGCGCGCGCTGGAGCGCCAGGTCAACGACGCTCGCGTCGGCCGGGACCCGGGCGAGGTACCGCTCGATGGCTGCCAGGGTGAACCCGTGGTCCTGCAGGGCGCGGATCAGCTCCAGGCGAGCGCGGTGCACGGCGGTGTAGAACGCCATCCGGCCGCGCCGCGTCGGGGGCGGCAGCAGGCCGAGACCGGCGTAGTAGCGCGTGGTGCGCACGGTCATGCCGGTCACCGCGGCCAGCTCGTCGACCGTGTACAGGTCCCCCTCGGGGTCCACGTCATCCAGCGCACTCACCCGTTCCCACCTCTTTGACGGACGTCGCGACCGTAACAGTCGCACTGGCACACCCATGCTGCCATCGCCGAGCGGCGCAGACCCTTGAACGATGACAGTATTGCTGTAACAGTTGCGATGTCAGGTTGCCGGTCGAGAGGAACCCATGTCTGCGGTCTACGCACCCGAGCACGAGGACTTCCGGAAGACCGCCCGGACCTTCTACGAGCGGGAGGTCATCCCCTTCCACGACCAGTGGGAGAAGGACGGCATCGTGCCCCGCGAACTGTGGCGCAGGGCCGGCGCCGCGGGCCTGCTCTGCTTCGACGTCCCTGAGGAGTACGACGGGCCGGGCGTCGCCGACTTCCGCTACAACGTGATCCTCTCCGAGGAGCAGACCCGTGCCGGCGCGAGCGGACCAGGGTTCTCCGTGCACTCCGACATCATCGTCCCCTACATCACCAGCATCGGCACCGACGAGCAGAAGCGGCGCTGGCTGCCCGGATGTGTGTCCGGCGAGATCATCACGGCCATCGCGATGACCGAGCCCGGCGCCGGAAGCGACCTCCAGGGGGTGCGCACCACGGCGGTCGACAGGGGCGACCACTTCCTGCTCAACGGATCCAAGACGTTCATCAGCAACGGCATCAACGCCGACCTGGTCATCGTCGTGGCGCGCACCGACCCCGAGGCGGGACACAAGGGCATCAGCCTGCTCGTGGTCGAGCGCGGGATGGAGGGCTTCGAGCGGGGCCGCAACCTGGAGAAGATCGGGCTGCACGCACAAGACACTGCCGAGCTCTCGTTCACCGATGTCGTCGTACCCAAGGAGAACCTCCTCGGCGAGCAGGGCGAGGGGTTCATCTACCTGATGATGAACCTCCCCCAGGAGCGCCTGATCATCGCAGCGCAGGCCGTCGCCGCCGCGGAGGCGGTGGTGGAGATGTGCCTGGACTACGCCAAGACGCGGGAGGCGTTCGGCAAGCCCATCGGGAAGTTCCAGCACACCCGCTTCCTGGTCGCCGAGATGGCCACCGAGGCACGCGTGGCCAGGGCGTTCCTCAACGAGTGCCTCGGCAAGCACCTCGAGGGCAACCTGACTGCTGTCGACGCTGCCATGGCGAAGTGGTGGTGCACCGAGCTCCAGAACCGCCTGGTCAACCAAGGGGTGCAGCTGCACGGGGGCTACGGCTACATGATGGAGTTCCCGATCGCCAAGGCCTACCTGGACAGCCGCGTCTCCACGATCTACGGCGGCACCACCGAGATCCAGAAGGAGATCATCGGCCGCTCGCTGGGCCTGTGATCCATGCCGGTGCCCGGGCCGGAGCGCCGTCCGGCCCGGCCCCGTGCGGGTCGCCCTGCCGCCTCGTGCGGGGTGCCGAATTGGGGCACCCTGGGCTATGGTGGGTCGAACGCACCGCTTCCGGCGGTGGGTATCTCGGTTGAAGCCAGCGACCTGATGCCTGAGTGCTGTAGGGGCAGTGGCACTCACGCCTTCGGATCTCCTTCGTGGAGTCGTCACAGGTCGGTGAGCCATGACCACTACAGCCCATCCCGGAACGCCGGGCCGCCGTTCGACGCAGGACCGCTCTGCGCGCACCAAGGAGCTCTTCTCCCTGGCCCAGTCCACGGACTCCGAGCAGGAGCGTCGTCAGCTCCTCGACGACGTGGTGCTGATGTACCTCGATCTCGCCCGCGCCGAGGCCGCCCGCTACCGCTCCCGCGGCATTCCGCTCGACGACCTCAGGCAGGTGGCGGCGCTGGCACTGACCAAGGCCAGCCGCGGGTACGACGTCACCACCGGCAACGAGTTCCTCTCCTACGCCGTGCCCACGATCCGGGGCGAGCTGCGCAAGCACTTCCGTGACCACGGGTGGATGATCCGTCCGCCCCGGCGGATCCAGGAGCTCCAGGCACGCATCAACAGCGCCGAGTCGGAGCTCTCCTACACCTTGGGTCGCTCCCCGTCCCCGACCGAGATCGCCGCACACCTGGAGGAGTGCCCGGAATCGGTGATCGAGGCCCTCGCCAGCGACGGCTGCTTCGTGCCGGCCTCCCTCGACCACCCGGCGGGCGCCGACGGCTCCACCACTCTGGGCGACCTGCTGCCCCACGAGGACACCGAGCAGCAGGCGGCAGAGGCGCGACTGATGCTCCAGCCCGTGCTCGACACGCTGCCGGCGCGAGACCGCCTCATCCTGCAGATGCGCTTCGAGGAGGGGCTGACCCAGCGAGAGATCGCCGCCAGGATCGGTGTGACCCAGATGCAGGTCTCGCGGCTGCTCACCCGCATCCTGGGACAGCTCCGCAGCGGCGTCGGCGAAGTGTCCCTCACCTAGCGGGTCACCCCGATGGCCGCACCGAGGTCGACCTAGGGTTGCGCCATGCAGACCTTCGGGACCCTGACGATCCTCCCCGCCGCGGAGCACCCCCACCTGGTGGCCGAGCCGGTGCGCCGGATGCTCGCCGGTTGGGAGCACGCCCACGAGGTGGGTGTTGCCGAGATCGACCCCGCGCTGGCAGACACCGCAGCGATGACCCAGGCCTACGCCGTACCGCTGGAGTCGAGCGCGAACTGCGTGGTGGTGATGGGCCGGCGCGCGGGCGAGGAGCGCACGGCGGCCTGCGTCGTCCGTGCCGACACCCGCGCGGACGTCAACAACGTCGTCAAGCGCACCCTCGACGTGCGAAAGGCATCCTTCCTCGACCACGACCGCGCCGTAGCGGAGACCGGGATGGAGTACGGCGGGATCACCCCGTTCGGCCTCCCCGACGGCTGGCGGCTGCTGGTCGATGCCGCCGTCACGTCGATCGACACGGCCATCCTCGGCAGCGGCATTCGCGGTTCCAAGCTCTTCCTGCCCGGGCGGCTGCTTGCCTTCCTGCCCGGCGCGGAGGTCGTCGAGGACCTGGCGCGCTGACCCCACGGCGTCCCCGGTGCCCCCGGCTCTCGACCACCGGAGCGGAACCGGCGCCTGGTCTGTACCGGTGTCGTTGCGAGGTGCTCGCGCCGTGCAGCACCCCCGTCCTTCTGGTGGGGTGGAGCACATGCACCGACAGATCGCCGGCAAGCTCACCGGCAGGGTGACCAAGTGGGTCGTGCTGGCCTTCTGGCTCGGCACCGTGGTCGTCCTCGGCGGCTTCGCGGGGAAGCTGACCGAGGTGCAGAACAACGAGGCTGCCTCGTGGTTGCCCAGCAACGCCGAGTCCACGCGCGCCCTGGAGAAGATGGCACCGTTCCAGGACCCGAACGCGATCCCGACCACGGTCGTCTACGAGAAGACCTCCGGGCTCAGCGAGGAGGACCTCGCCTCGATCACGTCCCAGGTGGCGCAGCTGCAGGAGATGGAGGACGTCGCCGGCGAGGTCGTCGGCCCGATCCCCTCCGCGGACGGTGAGGTGGCGCAGGTACTGGTCACCTACAACCTCGGCGCCAACGGGTGGGCGCTGATGCCCCAGATCGCCGAGGACATCCACGAGATCGCCGAGGTCGACGGGGCCGATGTCTACATCACCGGCGCCGGCGGACAGGCCGTCGACTCCGCAGAGGCCTTCGAGGGTCTCGACAGCACGTTGCTGCTCGCTGCGCTCGGCGTGGTGATCCTGCTGCTGCTGCTGACCTACCGCAGCCCGGTGCTCTGGGTGCTGCCCATCTTCTCGGTCGTGGTGGCGCTCGCCTCCTCGCTCGGCCTGATCTACTTCCTGGCCAAGTACGCCGGCCTGACAGTCAACGGCCAGAGCCAGGCCATCGCCTCGATCCTGGTCATCGGCGCGGGCACCGACTACGCGCTGCTCCTGGTGGCCCGCTACCGCGAGGAGCTCCGGCGGCACGACGACCGGCACGAGGCGATGGCGTTCGCGCTGCACCGGGCGGCGCCGGCCATCGTGGCCAGCGCCAGCACGGTGATCGTCGGGATGCTCTGCCTGACGCTGGCCGAGATGAACTCCACCGCGGGCCTGGGCCCCGTCGGGGCGATCAGCGTCGCCGTGGCGCTGCTGGCCATGATCACCCTGCTACCGGCGCTCCTGGTGATCTTCGGCCGCTGGATCTTCTGGCCGAAGCGCCCCGGCTTCGGCTCCTCCGAGCCGACCTCCACCGGGGCTTGGGCCCGGGTGGGTGCGTTCATCGCGCCGCGCCCGCGCAAGGTGTGGGTGGTCACCTCCGCAGCCCTCGCCGTCGCCTGTCTCGGCGTACTCACCTTGAACACGAACGGCCTCTCGACGGAGGACTCCTACACCAAGGAGTTCGATTCGGTGACCGGGCAGAAAGTGCTCACCGAGCACGGCCTCGCCGATGCCTCGACGCCGGTGATCGTGGTCAGCGACAGCGACGAGGCGGGCGAGGTCAGCGCCGCGATGGCCGGAATCGCCAACCTCGAGGCGCCAGCCGAGCCCATCTCCAAGGACGGCGTCTCGTTCATCACCGCCAACCTGACCGTGGACGCCACCACCAACGAGGCGTTCGACACCGTCGAGGAGGTGCGCACCGCAGTGCGTGCCGTGGACGGTGCGGACGCGCTGGTCGGCGGTACCTCGGCACTGCTGGACGACATGCTGAAGGCCAACGCGCGTGACTCCCGGGTGATCATCCCCGTGACGCTGGTCGTGGTGCTGCTGATCCTGATGCTGCTGCTGCGCGCGCTGACCGCACCGCTGATCCTGATCGCCACCGTGGTGCTCTCCTTCGGCGCCGCGCTCGGCCTGAGCAGCCTGGTGTTCACCTACGTCTTCGGCTACCCGGGAGCCGACTCCAGCTTCCCGCTGTTCGTGTTCGTCTTCCTGGTCGCGCTGGGCATCGACTACAACATCTTCCTGATGACCCGGGTGCGTGAGGAGACCGCCGTCCACGGCACCCGCCGGGGCTCGCTGGTGGCCCTGTCTGCCACCGGCGGCGTGATCACCTCCGCCGGACTGGTGCTCGCCGCCACGTTCGGGGTGCTCGCCACGCTCCCGCTGGTCTTCCTGGTCGAGCTCGGGTTCGCGGTGGCCCTCGGCGTCATCCTGGACACGATGATCGTGCGCTCGGTGCTCGTCACCGCGATCAACCTCGACCTGGGCAGCCCGATCTGGTGGCCGAGCAAGCTCGACCGTGGTGATGCCGCGGTCCCGGAGAACTTCGAGGCGAGGCACCGCGCCGACGTACCCGTCGACGCCTGAGACGTCCGCCACCGGACGGGGACACTGCGGGCGGGGCCAGTACTGTCAGCGACATGAAGCTCTCCACGATGCTGATGTACGCCGGCAACCCGCGCGACGCCGCCGACCAGGTGGTCGCGCTCGAGCAGGCGGGGCTGGACACCGTCTGGGTGGCCGAGGTCTACGGCTTCGACTCCCCCACGCTGATGGGCTATCTGGCCGCCCGGACCGAGACCATCGAGATCGGTGCGGCGATCCTCAACGTCTACTCGCGCACGCCCACGCTGCTCGCCCAGACGGCGGCCGGGCTCGACAACGTCTCGGGTGGCCGGGCCATCCTGGGGCTGGGTGCCTCGGGCCCGCAGGTCGTCGAGGGGTGGCACGGCGTGCCGTACAGCAAGCCGCTGGGCCGGACCCGGGAGGCGATCGAGATCATCCGTGCGGCGCTGCGCCGCGAGGTGGTCGAGTACCACGGCAAGAGCTTCGAGCTCCCGCTCCCCGAGGGCCAGGGCACCGGTCTCGGCAAGCCGCTGAAGATGCTGACCCGGCCCGAGCGCAGCACCGTGCCGATCTACATCGCCGCGCTGGGACCGAAGTCGGTCGAGGGTGCCGCGGAGTACGCCGACGGCTGGCTGCCGTTCCTCTACAGCCCCGAGGGCTCGGCCAAGGTGTGGGGCGACGCGTTGGCCGCCGGCCGGGCCAAGCGCAGCGACGACCTCGGCCCCCTCGAGATCGCGGCCGGCGGGATGGTGGCCGTCGGTGACGACGTGAAGGGCATGCTCGACTTCGCCCGCCCGATGACCGCGCTCTACATCGGCGGCATGGGCGCGCGCGGCAAGAACTTCTACAACGACCTCGTGTGCCAGTACGGCTACGAGAAGGAGGCCAAGGAGATCCAGGACCTCTTTCTCGACGGCAAGAAGAAGGAAGCCGAGGCCGCCGTACCCCTCGAGCTGCTGGAGCAGGCAAACCTCGTCGGGCCGGAGGGCTACGTCAAGGAGCGGATCGCCGCCTTCCGTGAGTCCGGTGTGACCAACCTGCAGGTGACCCCCGCCAGCGACGATCCGGCGGGGCTGGTGCGCCAGCTCAAGGAGTGGGTGAGCTGAGGGTCGCGGGTTCGCGCTGGCTCGCCGGTTTCCCAGGTTAAGAAGTCGATCCGCCTCTTCTCACACCATGCACGGTGTGTGAAGAGGCGGATTGGGTTCATCACCTGGGAAACCGGGAATCCCAGATGTACGCCGCACCGCACCGGGTCCACGCGGCAACCAGCGGGCGCGGCTGGCCAGGGGCACGGATAGCCTGAGTGTGATGACCGTGACCCCGCAGCAGGTGCGCCGCGCCTTGGCACGCGCCGAGCGTGGCGCCGTGCTCGACCTTGCCGAGGCCGAGGTTCTGCTGGACGCGCGCGGCACCGACCTCGAGCGCCTGTGCGATGCGGCGGCACGGGTACGTGACGCCGGGCTGGTCGCCGCCGGACGCCCGGGTGTGGTGACCTACTCGCCCAAGGTGTTCATCCCGGTGACCCGGTTGTGCCGGGACCGGTGCCACTACTGCACCTTCGTCACCACCCCCGGCCACCTCGAGCGGGCCGGCGAGGCGGCGTACCTCTCCCCCGACGAGATCGTCGAGTTGGCTCGACAGGGGGCGGAGCTCGGGTGCACCGAGGCGCTCTTCACGCTCGGCGACCGGCCCGAGGATCGCTGGCCCGAGGCTCGGGCCTGGCTGGACGCTCAGGGCTACGACTCGACGCTGGCCTACGTCCGCGCCATGGCGATCCGCGTGCTCGAGGAGACCGGGCTGCTGCCGCACCTCAACCCGGGCGTCATGTCGTGGGAGGAGATGAACCGGCTCAAGGCCGTCTCCCCGTCGATGGGGATGATGCTCGAGACGACCTCGCGCCGGTTGTTCGAGGAGAAGGGCAGGGCCCACCACGGGTCACCGGACAAGGATCCGGCTGTGCGGCTCCGGGTGCTCGAGGATGCCGGGCGGCTCTCGATCCCGTTCACCACGGGGTTGCTCATCGGCATCGGCGAGACCACCACGGAGCGCGCCGAGTCGATCTTCGAGCTGCGCCGGGTGTCCCGGCAGTTCGGGCACGTCCAGGAAGTCATCGTCCAGAACTTCCGCGCCAAGCCTGACACGGCGATGCGGCACGTCGACGACCTCGACCTCGAGGAGTACCTCGCCGCGATCGCCGTCACCCGGCTGCTGCTGGGTCCGCGGGCGCGGATCCAGGCGCCGCCCAACCTCGTGGACCTCGCAGAGTGTCGGGCCCTGCTCGGCGCCGGGGTCGACGACTGGGGCGGGGTGTCACCACTCACGCCCGACCACGTGAACCCCGAGCGCCCGTGGCCCTCGCTGGAGCGGCTCCGCAGCCTGACCGCGGCTGCCGGCCTCGAGCTGCGTGCCCGGCTGACCGTCCATCCCGAGTACGTGCGGGCCGGCGAGCCGTGGATCGACCCGCGGGTCTCGGGCCACGTGGCGGCACTCGCCTCCCCCGACGGCCTCGCGCGCCCCGGCGTACACCCCTCGGGACAGGCGTGGCAGGAGCCGGACGGCGGCTTCGCCAGGGTCGGTGCCGGCACCGGGCGCACCGACCTCCACACAACTGTTGACTCCGAGGGCCGCACCGCCGACCGTCGCAGCGACTTCGACGAGATCTACGGCGACTGGGAGGAGCTCAAGGCGTCTGTGCGGGCAGAAGCGCCCCAGGTGGAGGCGCCGACCGGAGCCTTCGCCCTCGGGCTGGCCGGTCGGGACGCTCTGGCTGCCGCCGAGCGGGACCCGGGAAGCCTCTCCGACGAGCACGCGCTGACCTTGATGACCGCGGAGGGCGAGCTGCTGGAGCAGGTGTGTCGGCTGGCTGACGACCTGCGTCGCGAGACGGTCGGTGACGACGTCACCTACGTGGTCAACCGCAACATCAACTTCACCAACGTCTGCTACGTCGGCTGCCGGTTCTGCGCCTTCGCGCAGCGGCGTACCGACGCCGACGCCTACTCGCTCTCGCTCGACCAGGTCGCGGACCGGGCCCAGGAAGCGTGGGACCTCGGCGCGACCGAGGTGTGCATGCAGGGTGGCATCGACCCCGAGCTCCCCGGCACGGCCTACTTCGACCTCGCCACGGCGGTCAAGCAGCGCGTGCCGCAGATGCACGTGCACGCGTTCTCGCCGATGGAGATCGTCAATGGAGCCAGCCGCACGGGCCTGTCATTCGAGGACTTCCTGATCAAGGCACGTGAGTCCGGCCTCGACACGATCCCGGGCACTGCCGCGGAGATCCTCGATGACGAGATCCGATGGGTGCTCACCAAGGGCAAGCTGCCGACGAGCACCTGGGTGGAGATAGTGAGTACGGCGCACCGCGTGGGCGTCCGGTCGACCTCGACGATGATGTACGGACACGTGGACAACCCGCGCCACTGGGTGCAGCACCTACGTGTGCTCGGTCGGATCCAGGACGAGACCGGCGGCTTCACCGAGTTCGTGCCGCTGCCGTTCGTGCACACCTCCTCGCCGATCTACCTCGCCGGCGTGGCCCGACCGGGGCCCACGCTGCGCGACAACCTCGCCGTGCACGCGATGGCGCGGATCATGCTGCACGGGCGGATCGAGAACATCCAGACCAGCTGGGTCAAGCTCGGCGTCGAGGGCACGCGCGCCATGCTCGACGCGGGAGCCAACGATGTCGGCGGCACCCTGATGGAGGAGACCATCTCGCGGATGGCCGGCTCCGAGCACGGCTCGGCCAAGACCGTGGCCGAGCTCGTCGAGATCGGCGCCGGGATCGGCCGGCCCGTGGTGCAGCGCGACACCACCTACGCCCGCATCCCCTGACCGCCGAGAGGGCACCCAAGGTCGCCCCTGACCGCCGAGAGGGCACTCAAGGTCGCCCCAGACATGCCGACCGGGCACTAGTGGCCGCTGGGCGGCGACCACGAGTGCCCGGTCAGCGGGGTTGGGCGACCAGGAGTGCCCGGTCGCGGGGATGGGCGACCAGGAGTGCCCGGTCGGGGGTTTGTCAGCCGCGACCGCTGCTGGAGCGAGCCCGGCGCGAGACCGAGTCGATCGCCACTGCGAGCAGGAGGACCGCACCGGTGACCATGAAGCGGACCGAGGAGTCGACCCCCAGCAGGTTCAGACCGGTGATGATGGCCTGGAGCACGATGATCCCCAGCATTGCTGAGTACGCCGAGCCACGACCACCGAACAGCGAGGTGCCACCGATCACCGCGGCCGCGATCGCCGTCAGGTTGGTGTCACCGGTGCCGCTGCTCTGCGAGACCGAGGTGAGTCGAGCAGCAGCGAGCAGACCGCCGATCGCCGCGAAGGTGGAGCACAGCACGAACACCGAGGTGTAGATCCGACCCACCTTGATGCCCGAGCGGCGAGCCGCCTCCTCGTTGCCACCGACCGCGAACAGGTGCCGCCCCCAGGTCGTCTTGCGCAGCGCGATGTCCATCACCACGACCATGGCCACGAACAGCACCCACAGGTAGCTCCAGCCGCGACCGGTGCCCTGCTGCATGTACCAGGTGATGAACACCAGGCCGAGCGTCATCGCCGCCGTCTTGACGACGAGCAACGTCATCGACGGGGGGCTCAGCTCCGCCTTGCGGCGACGCTGGATCCCCAGGAAGTGCGAGACGAAGTACGCCGCCGCGATCGCGATCACCAGGACGTAGGACAACACGCCGCTGACGTAGCCGCGCGCGAACTCCACCAACGCCGAGTCGTTGGGCAGGTTGATCGTGCCCTGCGAGCCGAGCACGTAGAGCAGCAGGCCCTGGAAGCCGAGCAGACCCGCGAGGGTGATCACGAAGCTCGGCACCCCGAGCCGGACGTAGAGCACGGCGTACAACGCACCGATCGCGCTACCGGCCGCGATGCCAGCGAGCAACGCCAGCAGCAGCGACTGCTCATGCCGCACCAGCTGCACCGTGGTGATCACCGACGCCAGTCCGCTGACCGATCCGACCGAGAGGTCGATCTCGCCGAGCAGCAGCACCAGCACGATGCCGAGGGCGATGATGCCCAGCGGAGCCGCGAACCTGGTGATGCTGACCAGGCTGAACGACGACAGGAACGCCGGCTCCTGGATGTAGAAGAACGTCGAGATCACGACCAGGCCGAGGATGACCGGGAAGTTGCCCAGGTCGCCGCCCTTGAGCCGGTTGACCGTGGCGGTCCACCAGCCACGCAGGCCCTCGTGCCGGATCAGGCGTTCGTCGGTCATGTCCGCCGGGATGGGTATGGCGGGGCCGGACTCGTCCACCGCTGCCGGAGTGGTCTGGTCGCTCATGAGCTCTCTCCCCGTCGCTTGCTGCGCTCGGCCACCACGTTGTCGGAGGCGCCGGTGATGGCGGCGACCAGCTGTTCGGTCGAGGCCTCCTCGACGTCGAACTCCGCGGAGTTGCGACCGAGCCGCATCACCACGATCCGGTCTGCCACGGCCTGCACGTCAGCCATGTTGTGGCTGATCAGGATCACGCCCAGCCCCTGCTCGCGCAGCCGCTCGACCAGGTTGAGCACCTCCGCCGTCTGGGCCACACCCAGCGCGGCGGTCGGCTCGTCGAGCATGACCACCTTGGGGGCGCCCACGAGACTGCGTGCGATCGCGACCGTCTGTCGCTGGCCGCCCGACAGTGCCGCGATCGGGATGCGGACCGAGGGGATCTTCGCGGAGAGCGAGCGCAGCAGCCGCCACGACTCCTTCTCCATGGAGACCTCGTCGATCAGCCCTCTGATCAGGTGCTCCTGGCCGAGGTAGAGGTTCGCCACCACGTCGAGGTTGTCGCAGAGCGCGAGGTCCTGGAACACCGTGGCGATGCCGAGGTCCTGCGCGTGCGAGGGACCCCGCGGCGTGACCTCCTTGCCGTTGAACACGATCGTGCCGCTGTCCGGCGTGTAGACCCCCGCGATCACCTTGACCAGGGTGGACTTGCCGGCGCCGTTGTCCCCGACCAGGGCGACCACCTCCCCGGCGCGCACTTCCATGTGCACGTCGGTGAGGGCCTGTACGGCGCCGAATCGCTTGTTCACGCCGGCCAGGGACAGAACCACGTCCCCGGCCGGCGCCTCGTTCACAGCTGCGGACATCAGGAGAGGCCAGCGTCCTTGCACGCTGCGGCGTACTCGGCGGTGCAGATGTCAGCCACGTCGTAGAACTTGTCGGCCACCACGGTGTCACCCACGTTGTCCTTGGTCACGACGATCGGGTCGAAGATGAACGACTTGACGCCCTTGTAGTCGGTGGTCTCACCGACGTCTTCCCCGCCGGCGAGCGCGACGGCGACCTCGGCGGCCTTCTCGGCCTCGATCGGGATCGGCTTGTAGATCGTCATCGCCTGCTCACCGGCGAGGATCCGCTGGATGGCTGCGAGCTCGGCGTCCTGGCCGGTGACCGGGGGCAGCTCCTTGACTCCCGCGCTCTTCAGCGCCGCGATGACGCCGCCCGCCTGGCCGTCGTTGGCGGCGTAGACGCCGTTGATCTCGTCGACCTTGAACTTGCCGATCTGGTCGGTGACGTACTTCTGGGCGTTGTCCGGGCTCCAGTCGGGGTTGTCGTACTCGGTGGTGAGGAGCTTGACGCCAGAGGTGTCGATGACGCTGTGCGCGCCCGCCTTGAACTGGGCCGCGTTGGGGTCGCTGGGGGCGCCGTTGAGCATCAGGATGCCGCCCTTGTCGCCCATGGCGTCGACGAGCGCCTGGGCCTGGAGCTTGCCGACGGTCTCGTTGTCGAAGGACATGTAGTAGTCCGCGCCCGGGATGAACCGGTCGTAGGCGATGACCTTGGCATCCGAGTCGTGCGCCGTGGTGACCATGCCGCCGGCGCCGTCACCGTTGACGGGGTCGAGCACGATGGTCTTGGCGCCGGCGGAGATCGCGGCCTCGAGCTGCTGGGACTGCTTCTGCTCGTCCTGGTCGGCGTTGTAGTACTTGACCGTGCAGTCGCTGCACAGCTCCTTGACCTTGGCCTCGAAGAGCGGCTTGTCGAAGGACTCGTAGCGGGTGGTCTTGGTCTCGGGCAGCATCAGCGCGATGGTCTTGGAGTCGCCGTCGCCACCACCCTCGGCGGAGTTGGGGCTTCCGCAGGCTGCGAGCCCGCTGAGGCCGATGACCACGGCGGCACTGCCGACGAGGCTCTTTCGCATGTGACTGAACACTTTTCCTCCTGGTGTTGTGGGCCACCGGCCCATGGCTCGACTTCCAGAAGTGTCGTCGGTCACAGCCTTGTCGTCAAGAGTTGAACACTAAACTTATAGACCAGTGCGATCTGTCTTTTTTGTACACACGCTTGACGACAACTGCAATCTGACGCACAGTGTGCCCATGCACCTGGACGGAGCATCTCCGGTCGCTGAGTCACCCGGCTCGGCGACCTCGTTGCGTCTGGCCAACCAACGCCGCGTGCTCGCCGCCCTGCTCGGTCATGGCGCCCAGGTGCTCACGCAGACCGACCTCATCCGCGTGACCGGGCTGGCGTCGGGGACTGTGTCCAGCATCGTGCGCGAGCTCGCCGCACTCGAGATCGTCAGCACCGTTCCCGGAGCCGGCCGCCGCAGCACCACGGTGAAGCTGGGCCCTGGCGCCGGACTGGCCGTGGGCATCGACTTCGGCCACCGTCACCTCGCGGTCGTGCTGGGCGACATGACCGGCACCGTGCTCGGAGAGACCCGGGAACGCATCGACGCGACCCTGACCCCCGAGGCCGGCCTCAGCCGTGCCGACGAGCTCCTCGACGGCCTGCTGGCCGACCACGGATCACCCCGGTCCTCCGTGCGCTCGATCGGCATGGGCCTGCCCGCACCGATCACCGACGACGTGGTGCTGGCCTCGGCGATCCTGCCGTCGTGGGAGGGCGTCAACCTGCGCGAGGCCGCCACCGCCGCACTGGGCTGTGAGGTGCACATCGAGAACGACGCCAACCTCGGCGCGCTCGCCGAGCACCGGGTCGGTCTGGGCCGGGGCCACGACAACGTGATCTTCGTGAAGGTGTCCTCGGGCGTGGGGGCCGGGCTCATCATCAACGGTGAGATCTTCCGCGGGTCCAGCGGCACGGCCGGGGAGATCGGGCACCTCACGCTGGACGAGCAGGGTCCGCTGTGCCGATGCGGCAGTCGCGGGTGCCTCGAGGCGTACGCCGCCTCCGGCACCGCCCTGGCGATGATGCGGACCCAGCTGCCCGAAGCAGGTATCGACGACGTGATCGCAGCGGCTCGCAATGGCAACGTCGCCGCGTTGCGTGTCTTCGAGGACGCCGGCCTCCATCTCGGCTGGGGACTAGCCGCCGTGACGAACCTCTTCAACCCGGGAATGATCGTGGTCGGCGGCGACATGTCGCACGCCGGTGACCTGTTGCTCGACTCCGCCCGCCTGGGGCTACGTCGCCACGTCCTGGCCGGCGCCGCAGCCACACCTGTGATGGTGGCATCCCTGGGCGACCGCGCCTCCGCCGTCGGTGCGCTGATCCGAGCCGTCGAGGCCACTGATCTCGTGCCGGAGGCTGGCTGAGCGGGGGCGGCCGCGGTTTCACTGGGGACCCAGTGAAACCGCCACTTCCCCACCGTTGCAACGCGTGGGAAGCGGCAGTACGTCGGGGGCAGCGGCGATTCCGAGCCGGCCAAATGCGATGAGATGGGCCGGTCGAGGCGACCACGGGAAGCCACAGAAGTCCCGGTGCCGTCTCAGCCGAGCGTGACGGGCACCTGCTCCACGCCGTACACGAGGCTCAAGGGTCGGTGACCCAGCTCCGCCGCAGGCACCGCCAGCGCCATCTCGGGGAAACGCCTCGCCAGCGCCGGGAAGGCGATCCGGAGCTCCATCCGCGCCAGCTCGGCCCCGACGCATCGGTGGAAGCCGTGGCCGAACGCGAGGTGCGAGCCCCACCCGCCATCGAGGGCCACGTCGTCGCCGGCCGTGGCCCGCGGATCACGGTTGGCGGCGGGAAGGTGGCACAGGACCACCGAGCCGGCCGGGATGTGCTTGCCCCCGACCACGACCCCAGCGCGGACGAACCGCGGGAACGCCACCTGCACCACCGACAGCAGCCGCAACAGCTCCTCCACGATCGGGCTCACCTCAGCAGGGTCGGCCTGGAGCCGCTCCCACAGGTCGCGATCCTCCAGAAGCACGGCCGACCCCAGGGCGAGCATCGAGGCGCTGGTCTCGAGGCCCCCCGTGAACACACCGTCGGCGAGGCCACCGAGGTCGAAGTCGCTGATCTCGTCCCCGTGCTCGCGGATCAGCTGTCCGATCAGACCCGGGCCCGGGTCACGGCGCTGACGAGCCGCCTCACCCAGCAGGAAGTCCCGTGACCCACCGATCGCTCCGAGGGAGCCCGTCGCTCCGTGACTGATGTCGAACCGTGCGCTGGCCAGTCGCCGGAAGGTCTCCCGCTGTTCGGCGGGCAGGCCCAGCAGCTCGCAGATCACCAGGAAGGGGATCGGAAAGGCGTAGGTCCGTACCAGGTCCACCGCGCCGTGGGCTTCCCCGGCAGCCGCGACCGCCAGCAGCTGCCGATCAGTGATGTCCTGGATGACCGGACGCAGGCGCTCGAGCCGACGCTGGGTGAACTCGGGCGTCAACAACCGCCGCAGCCGGGTGTGCTCCGGTGGGTCGGTGAAGCCCAGACCTCCGATGTCGCCGTCCGTGGTCGACCCGCGGCTGCCCAGGTACGGCCGGATGTCGGTGGAGTACGACGCCGGGTCGCTGAGAACCTGCCGTGTCTCGGCCGCGCCGGTGACCAGCCAGACCTCGATCCCCCACACCGAGACCAGCCGCGTCACGGGGGCTCGCTCACGCAGCTGTGCCACGCGCGGACTGGGCGCTGCACCCTCGCGCGCCAGCGGCCAGGACAGCGCGCGCGGCACTCGGTCGAGGCGACTGAGATCGACGCCACCGGAGCGCGCCACGAGGTGTCCCTGAACGGCCTTCCGCACCGTGGTGACCAACCCCATCGCTCCCCCTGCACCCCGAACTCCGCGTGCTCAGATTGTAGGGACCGCGACGTCCAACCGGTGGCAAGTGCGAAGTACTGCGGACCCGCAAACCGGCGACCCGGGACCGCCCGTCAGTCCCAGCCCAGCATCGAGCTCACGTCGGGAGCGAGCCGGATCGGGTCGAAGGGTTTGGCCAGCACCCCCGCCACGGGCAGCGCCGCCCAGAGCGACTGGTCCGACTGGCGCACCTTGGCCGTGAACAGGATGATCGGGATCCCGGCCGCCTCAGGCATCTCAGCCATCGTGACGCATGCAGTCGGGCCGTCCATCTCGGGCATCATCACGTCCATCAAGATGGCGTCGGGCTGGACCTCCACCGCACGCTTGATCGCTTCGACCCCGTTGTCAGCCGTGGTCACCTGCCACCCGGCGAGCTCCAGCGACAGCTGAGCGATCTCCAGGGTCAGCGGGTCGTCGTCGACGACGAGCAGATGCCTCACGTAGTCACTTCCTCGAAAGCTCGCAGCAGGGTGAACGACAGCGTCGTCCCATGGTCGGGGTTGCGCGACGCCCAGATCCGACCGCCGTGGCGCTCGACCAGACCTCGACAGATGGCCAGTCCGAGCCCGGTGCCCCCCTGACGACGGGAGTCACTTCCGTCAACCTGGAGGAACGGCTGGAAGACCAGCTCCAGCTGGTCCTGGGGGATCCCCACTCCCACGTCGCTGATGTCGAAGCGCACGTGCCGGTCGAGAACCGTGGCGCTCAGCTCGACGGTCGCGCCAGGGGGAGAGAACTTGACCGCGTTCGCAAGCAGGTTGCCCAGGGTCTGCAGGACCCGGTCCGGGTCGGCCTCCACGGCGGCGTCATCGCCGGGCGTCACCTCGATGAGCACGCCAGAGGACTCGGCCAGACCGGCCATCTCCTCGGTCGCCGAGCACAGCAGGGCACGCAGGCTGGTGGGCTGGAGACGGATCGCGAGCTTGCCTGCTGCCATCCGCTCCACGTCCAGGATGTCGTTGATCAACCTGATCAAGCGCTCGGTGCTGGTCGTGGCCACCTGGACCATTCGCGCCGCGCGGGGGTCCAGGTCCCCCTCCGCGCCGATGGCCAGCAGTCCCAAGGCGCCGCGGATCGAGGTGAGCGGCGTACGCAGCTCGTGGCTGATCATGGAGATGAACTCGTCCTTGAGACGGTCAACGGCGCGGCGCTCGCTGATGTCCCGAAGCACGGCCACCGAGCCCACCACGCGACCATCCTCGAGGACGGGCGCGGTGCTCAGCTCGGAGTCGAACGAAGATCCGTCTGTTCGCCGGTGCCTCCCCGTGACCAGCCGCCCGCCGGCTTCCCCGACGGGGGCCTCGACGGCACCGACGTGCTCACCCACCGGGTCCATCAGCATCACCTCGCTCTCGGGACGACCCACCATCGACTCGCGCGGTCGGTGCAGCAGCCGCGCTGCAGCCTCGTTGACGAACGTGATCGTTCCCGTCAGGTCGACTCCGTAGATGCCCTCGCCGGCCGAGTTGAGCACGGAGTCGAGCTCGCGGGTCAGCCGCTCCAGCTCGAGCGCGTGCCTGGCAAGGCCACGCTCGGAACGATCGCGCTCGACGACCCGACCCACCTGGCTGCCCACCTGGCGCATCGCGCTCAGCAGGCGCTCGTCACACCCCTGCGGGGTCGAGGCCGCGAACTCGAGGACACCGACCACCTCGTTGCGGGCAAGGATCGGGAAGGCGCACATCCAGCTCAGCCCGTGCTGCGCGGCCCGTTGGGCACGGGTCGTCTCAGGAGCCTGCCCCGCGAGCACACGCATCTGGGGCTGTCCAGATGCAAGGACGAGCGCGGGCAGGTCCTGCGCGTCGACGGAAGTCTCCGCGAACACCTCCTGCAGCCCCCCGGAGCCGTCCACCTCCCCGTGCCACGCGGCGTGCACGAGGGCGCCGGAGTCGTCGGCCGGGACCAGGAGGGCACACCCGACCACCCAGCCGGTGTACCGACAGACGGCGGCGAGGGTGTCCTCGAGCGCTCCGTCCACGGTGCTCGCGGAGTTGGCAGCCGTGGCGACCGCCCCGAACAGCTCGAGATCCTGCTGGAGCCGACGCTTGGCGGTCACGTCACGGAAGCTCCATACCCGTCCGACGGCTCGTCCGTCGACCACCTGAGGTTGTGAGTACCGTTCGAAGACGCGGCCGTCGTGGAACTGCAGCTCGTCGAAGCTGGTCTGGGTGGTGCTGCCGTAGAGCGCCATCACCTCGGCGACGAAGCTGTCGGGATCGACCAGCTGGGACAGCACGTAGCCGATCATCCGGGCGTCGTCCTTCGAGGCGGCCAGCTCTGCGTCGATGTGCCACATGTCGGTGAACTTCTGGTTGTACCCGGCTGTGCGGCCCGTTGAGTCCACGACGAGGATCCCGTCCTCGGTCGACTCCAACGCGGCGGCGAGCAGAGCGACAGACTCCCCCAACCGGCGCTGCTCGGCGGCACGCCCCAGCGCCATCGTCGCGAGCCGAGCAGCGCGGTCCACCACCGAATCCATGGCGTGCCGATCGCCTTCTGCCAGTCGCAGCACAAGTCGGCCCAGCCGCTCTCCGTCCGGCGCGACCAGGTCGACGCCGGTCAGGCCCGGTTCGCGCACGACCGCGACGTCCGGCTGAGTTCGCAGACCGTCGGCCTGCGGGGTCTCGGCCTCGATCCGGCACTCCGTAGCACCGGTCACGTCCTCGATCAGACCGGCCACGGTCACCAGGACGCCCTCGATGCCGCCCCCTTGCGAGAGGCGGGCGACGACGGCGTCATGTGCGTCCAGGAGGGCGCGCTCGTGGTTGCGCTCGGTCACGTCGGTGAGACTGCCGCGTACCAGGAGGCCGTGGTCGGCATCCTCGGAGAGCACGGACTCCTCCAGCACCCACACGACCCGCCCGTCGGGTCGGTGCACGCGGTACTCCACCGCTGCGCGGCCACTCGCACCCCGCGACCGCTCCCGGCGCAGCACCTCGTCGAGATCGCGCGGGTCGACCATGCCGGCCCACAGGTCTGGATCTGCGAGGAGCTGTTCGGGGCAGCAGCCGAGAACCGCGGCGACGGCAGGACTGGCGTAGAGGAACTCACGCGCCCGGCCGGGACGGGCGACGTAGATCGCGGCGCTGTCCAGCACCGCAGCCTCCACGGCGGCGCGCAGCCCCGGGGGTACGGCGCGTTGGAGCGCCGCACTCGAGTTCGACATGGTCAGACCTCTGTCCCGATTCACGACCTGGTCGGCGGTCGCACGTCACCGCGAACCAGAATAGGGATAGATTTGTCCGTTTAAATCTGTTTTGCCCTAAGTGGCCCGCCGTCTCGGACCCGCGGCAGCGGACTCATTCCCACTCGATCGTGCCAGGGGGCTTGCTGGTGATGTCGACGGTGACCCGGTTGACCTCGGGAACCTCGTTGGTGATCCGGGTCGAGATGGCCTCCAGCACGTCGTAGGGCACCCGGGCCCAGTCCGCGGTCATCGCGTCCTCCGAGGTGACCGGACGCAGCACGACGGGGTGTCCGTAGGTGCGGCCGTCACCCTGGACCCCCACGGAGCGGACGTCGGCAAGCAGCACGACGGGGAACTGCCAGATGTCGCGGTCCAGCCCTGCGTGGGTCAGCTCCTCCCGTGCGATGGCGTCTGCCTCGCGCAGGATGTCGAGGCGCTCGCGGTTGACCGCGCCGATGATGCGGATGGCCAGGCCTGGGCCGGGGAACGGATGCCGCCAGACGATCTCCGAAGGCAGCCCGAGCTGTTCACCGACGAGGCGAACCTCGTCCTTGAACAGCGTTCGCAGGGGCTCGACGAGCTCGAACTCGAGATCGTCGGGCAGCCCCCCGACGTTGTGGTGGGACTTGATGTTCGAGGTGCCCGCTCCCCCGCCGGACTCGACCACGTCGGGGTAGAGCGTGCCCTGCACGAGGTAGGCGACCTTGGCCCCTTCGTCGGCCACCGACTTCGCCAGGACATCGGCCTCCGCGGCCTCGAAGACACGGATGAACTCCCGGCCGATGATCTTGCGCTTCTCCTCCGGATCACTGACTCCCTCGAGAGCATCCAGGAAGCGCTTCTCTGCGTCGACCACGTGCAGGTCGACTCCGGTGGCGGCCACGAAGTCACGCTCGACCTGCTCGGCCTCGCCCTTGCGCAGGAGACCGTGGTCGACGAACACACACGTGAGCCGGTCCCCGATCGCGCGCTGGACCACGGCAGCTGCGACAGCCGAGTCCACACCGCCGGAGAGTCCACAGATCGCCCTTCCGGAGTCACCGATCTGCTCCCGGATCCGCTCGATCTGTTCCTCGACGATGTTCACCATCGTCCACGTCGGGCGGCAACCTGCGATCTTGAGCAAGAAGTGCTCGAGCACCTGCTGCCCGTGCTCGGTGTGCAGCACCTCCGGGTGCCACTGCACACCGGCGAGCCGGCGCGAGACGTTCTCGAAGGCCGCCACCGGCGTGGCTGCCGTCTCGGCGAGAACCTCGAAGCCCTCCGGGGCCTTGCGCACCGAGTCACCGTGGGACATCCAGACCCGGTGCTGGGCCGGAAGGTCAGCCAGGAGCGTGCCCGGGCTGGTGACCTGGAGCGGCGTACGCCCGTACTCGGAGATGCCGTTGCGTGCCACCTCGCCGCCCAGGACCTGGGCCATCGCCTGGAAGCCGTAGCACATGCCGAACACGGGGACTCCGGCCTCGAAGAGGTCGGGGTCGACGTGCGGGGCACCCGGCGCGTACACCGAGGAAGGCCCCCCGGAGAGGATGATCGCGGCCGGCCTACGCGCGAGCAGGTCACTCACCGGCGTGGTGTGCGGGACGATCTCGGAGTAGACCTTGGCCTCGCGCACCCGGCGGGCGATCAGCTGGGCGTACTGGGCTCCGAAGTCGACAACGAGAACGAGGTCGTGGTCGGTCAAGATGGGCCCTTTCGGCGCGGCATCGACGGTGCCCTGAGTCTGCCAGAGAAAAGAATGAGATTTCGGGCGGGTGCACGTAACCCTGGTCGGGGGCCTTCGTTGGTCAGCTCAGATCCGGCGTCGTGCTCCCTCCCAGGCCGGATCTCGAATTGGTTCGCGCTGCGAACTCCCAGGGCCCGACCTCCCTCCCTCCCCGGTCGGGCCCTGGGTCGTTTCCAGGGACCGGCATCGGCGGGCGGGCTGGGGCCTGCGCCGGGCACCCGGTCGCAACTCCAGTGCCGCGCCTTGGGGCGGGCGGTCAGCTGACGCCGACGATGGGCAGCCTGAGGGCGCCCGGAGCAGAGTCGGGAACCACCGGGTGCTGAGGCGCGACGGGCGGGACTCGTTCGTAGGCCCGACCCAGCACCGGGCGCGGGTCCAGCTCCCCCTTGTTGGGCCAGAAGGACATGGCGCGCTCGGCCTGCGCGGTGATCGTCAACGACGGGTTCACACCGAGGTTCGCCGAGATCGCCGAGCCGTCGGCCACGTGCAGCCCGGGATGGCCGTAGACGCGCTGGTAGCCGTCGACCACCCCGGTCTCGGGGGAGTCCCCGATCGCGCAGCCACCGATGAAATGGGCAGTCATCGGCATGTTGAAAGGCTCGCCGATGGACCCGCCTGCCGTACCGCCCATGATCGCTGCCATCCTGCGGACGACCTGGTTGGCGACAGGGATCCAGGTGGGGTTGGGCTGGCCGTGCCCCTGGCGCGAGGTCAGTCGCCACTTGTCGGTACCCGGGATCCGCTTGGGGTACGTCGTGATCGAGTTGTCCAGCGTCTGCATGACCAACGCCACGATCGTGCGCTCCGACCAGTGCCGCAGGTCGTAGAGGTTCGCGACGCTGCGCCGTTCCCGCCACATCTCCTGGAGCCAGGTCTGCCACCGCGGTCGCGGCCCGTCACCGTCGGTCAGCACGGTCTGCAACATCGCCATCGCGTTGCTGCCCTTGCCGTAGCGCACCGGCTCGACGTGGGTGTCAGCGTCGGGGTGGAAGGACGAGGTGATCGCGATCCCGTAGCTGTAGTCCACCTTCCGGTCCGGCGCGATCGCCCCGAGGATCGACTCGGAGTTGGTCCGCGACAGGTACCCGAGCCGGTCGGAGAGTCCGGGCAGGTGCCCCTCGGCCTTCATCCGGTGCAGCAGCTTCTGGGTGCCGATCGCCGCCGCCGCGAAGACGACCTGCTCGGCCGAGATCGTGCGCGTGGACCCTGCGGTCGCACGCTTGGCCTTGGTGAACTTGATGGTGACGTCGTACCCGCTCCCCGCGCTCCGGGGACGCACCCGCGTCACCGTGCTCAACGGCATCACCTTGGCCCCCTGCTGCTCGGCCAGGTAGAGGTAGTTCTTCACCAGGGTGTTCTTGGCGTTGTGCCTGCACCCGGTCATGCAGTCACCGCAGGCGATGCAGGTGTTGCGGTCGGGACCCACGCCACCGAAGTAGGGGTCGGCCACCCGCTCGCCCTGGTGGGCGCCTGGCTGCCCGAAGAACACCCCCACGGGAGTCGGGTGGAAGGTGTCGCCCACCCCGAGGTCGTTCGCCACCTTCTCCATCACGTCGTCCGACGGCGTGCGCAGCGGGTTCTCCACGACGCCGAGCATCCGCTTCGCCTGGTCGTAGTACGGCGCCAGCTCGGTCTTCCAGTCGGTGATGTGTCGCCACTGCGCGTCCTGGTAGAACGGGTCCAACGGTTCGTAGAGCGTGTTGGCGTAGACGAGGGATCCGCCACCGACACCGGCGCCGGCGAGGATCAGCGAGTCGCGCACGGCGTCGATGCGCTGGATGCCGTAGCAGCCGATCTCGGGCCGGAACAGGAACCGCTTGAGCTCGAACGAGGTCTTGGCGAAGTCCTCGTCGCGGAACCTCGCCCCGGCCTCGACCACGGCCACCCGGTAGCCCTTCTCGACCAGTCGCAAGGCGGTGACCGAGCCACCGAAGCCCGACCCGATGACCAGGACGTCGTAGTCGAAGCCGTTCTGCCCCTCCGCGCTCATGCGCGGCCCAGCTTCTTCATGAGGCGCATGTTGAGCGTCATCACCTTGGCGTAGTGCTCGTCCTTCATGCCGAGCATCGGCGCGAACCGGATCAGCTTCTGCACTGCCACCGACTGCGACTCGGTGTATCGCCGGATGCCCTCCGTGCCCTGGCGGCGGCCCATGCCCGACTCGCGCATGCCCCCCATCGGCGAGTCGATGCTCGCAAAGGTCGCACCGAAAGCCTCGTTGACGTTGACGGTCCCGCACTTGATCTGGCGCGCGACCAGCCGACCGCGCTTGGTGTCGCGCGTGTAGATCGAGGCGTTCAACCCGTAGTCCCCCGCGTTCGCGCGGGCCACCGCGTCTGCCTCATCATGGAACCGGTAGAGGCTGATCACCGGGCCGAAGGTCTCGTCGCCGAAGCAGGTCATCTCCGGGGTGACCCCCTCGAGGATCGTCGGCTCGTAGAAGAACGGTCCCAGGTCGGGGCGTGGACGACCGCCGGTGAGCACGGTCGCCCCCTTGGCGACGGCGTCCTCGACGTGGGCGGTGACCGTGTCGAGCTGGTCCTGGCTGATCAGCGAGCCCATGTCCGAGCCCCACTCGATGCCTGGGCGCAGGGCCATCGCCTGGGTGCGCGCGACGAACTTCTCCTTGAACCGGTCGTAGACCTGGTCCGCGACGAACATCCGCTCCATGGAGACGCAGAGCTGGCCCGCGTTTGAGAAGGACGCCCGAACCGCTCCCTCGGCGGCGCGGTCGAGGTCGGCATCACGCAGCACCAGGAAGGGGTTCTTCCCACCGAGCTCCAGCGAGCACCCGATCAACCGGTCGGCGCACTGCTGCGCGATCAGGCGTCCGGTCGCGGTGGAGCCGGTGAAGCAGATGTAGTCGGCGCGCTCGATCATCGGCGTACCGATGTCCTTGCCGGGACCTGCCACGACGTTCCACAGCCCGGGCGGGAACCCTGCCTCCTCGAGCAGCTGAGCGCCGAGCAGGGCTGTGAGCATGGTCTGCGCGTCGGGCTTGGCGACCACCGCATTGCCGGCCATCAGCGCGGGAAGGCCGTCGCACAACGCCATCGTGAACGGGTAGTTCCACGGGGAGATGATCCCCACGACACCCTTGGGGAGGTGGTTGACCTCGACCCTGGTCAGCCCCGGAACGACGCCGCGCTTGCGCTCGGTGTCGAGGTGCTCGTGCGCGGTGCGCGCGTAGTACCGCGCGGTCAGCGCAATGTGCAGCGGCTCGTCGAAGGCATGCTTGCGCGCCTTGCCGGACTCCCAGCAGGTGAGGTCGATGATCTCGTCCTGCCGGTCCAGCACCAGGTCGTGCAGCCGCATCAGGATCTCCGAGCGCTGCTCGAGCGTTGTCCTCGCCCAGGCCTGCTGCGCGCGCCGAGCCCGGACGAAGGCCTCCTGCACATCGGCAGCACTGGACTGCGGGATCATCGCGAGCGGCTGGCCGTTGATCGGCGAGTACGTCGGCACGGCCTGACCGGTGCTGGAGACCACCCGCCCGGTCAGCGCCCGTGCGTAGGCCGGGTCCAACGCGTAGGAGGCGGTGGGGTCGTGCTCGGGATCGGCGGGGCCGACCTGGGTGCCGGGGTGCGGCCGCTCGGGCTGGGCGTTCATCCGGCCAGCCTAGACTCGGGGGTAACTTGACACAACGGCGCTACATGTAAAATGGAACGCGTTCTGATCACTCGCCGCCCTCGGGCTCCACCGGCGGCTCGGCACCCGCTGCCTCGTCCCGCTCAGCCCACTCCAGAAGCTCGGCGACATCGAAGACGGCATCGTCGATCCCGGCGTGCAGGTCGCCCAGCTCGGCGTACCTGGCCGGCACGGTGGCGATGGTGAAGTCGCCCGGCTCGCAGCGGTCCACCTCGTCCCACGAGATCGGCGTGCTCACAGTGGCCTCGGTGTTGCCGCGCACCGAGTAGGCCGCGGCGATCGTGTGGTCCCGGGCGTTCTGGTTGTAGTCGACGAACAGCTGCGCGGGGTCGCGGTCCTTGCGCCACCAGGTCGTGGTCACCTCGTCGGTACGACGCTCCACCTCCCGCGCGAAGGCCAGGGCCGCCCGCCGGACGTCGGTGAACCCGTGCTGCGGGGCGATCCGCACGTACACGTGCATCCCCGAGCCCCCACTCGTCTTGGGGAACCCGGTGGCGCCGAGCTCGTCGAGGACCTCGTGGGCCACGTGCGCCACCCGCTGCACTGTCGCCCACGAGCACTCGGGGCCGGGGTCGAGGTCGATGCGCCACTCGTCCGGCTTCTCGGTGTCGGCGCGGCGGCTGTTCCAGGGGTGGAACTCCACCGTGCTCATCTGTACCGCCCAGATGACCTGCGCGAGCTCGGTGACGCAGAGCTCGTCGGCGGTGCGGTTCCAGCGAGGAAAATGCACCCGCACGGTCTCCATCCATGGTGGAGCCCCCTTGGGCAGCCGCTTCTGGTGGACCTTCTCCCCCGTCACCCCGGTCGGGAACCGATGCAGCATGCACGGGCGCTCCCGCAGCGCGTTCACGATCCCGTCCCCGACCGCCAGGTAGTACTCGACGAGATCCAGCTTGGTCTCACCGCGCGCCGGGAAGTAGACCCGGTCGGGGTTGCTGACCCGCACGACCTTGTCGTCGACCTCGATCTCGGTCGCCGGTGACTTCGCGGCCATGCCCCAGCCCCTCTAGTCGGTGCCGTGCTCGCGGATGAACTCGAGGATCGGCTCTGCCAGCTCGGGACGGCAGACCACCAGGTCGGGCAGCAGGACGTCGTCCTGGTTGTAGACCAGGGGGCTGCCGTCGACGCGACTGGTGAACAGCCCGGCAGCGCGCGCCACGGCCACGGGCGCCGCGGAGTCCCACTCGTACTGCCCACCCGCGTGCACGTAGGCATCACTGAGGTCACGGATCACCGACATCACCTTCGCTCCCGCCGAACCCATCGGGACCAGCTCTGCATCCATCGCCGCTGCCATCGCCTGCACGAACGCCGGCGGCCGGGTCCGCGAGACCACGATCCGAGGGCGCCGCGACGTCGACGGAGGTACGACGGGCGGGCGACCGGTGTGGAAGGTGGTGCCGATGCCGGGCTGGGCCACCGCACCGGCCACCAGGTCGCCGCGTTCCCACAGGGCGACGTGCACGGCCCAGTCGTCACGCGGCGGCTCGGAGAACTCGCGGGTGCCGTCGAGCGGGTCGACGATCCAGACTCGGTCGGAGGCGAGCCGGGCCTTGTCGTCCTTGCCCTCCTCGCTGAGCACCGCGTCGTCGGGGCGGTGCTCGGCGAGCAGCCGCATCAACAGCTCGTGCGCAGCCCGGTCGCCCGCGTCCTTGAGCTCCCGGCCTTCGAGACCCTGCTGCGCGGACCTCGCTCGAGCAGGCGGCCGGCCTCGGTGGCGGCCCAGGCCGCCACTGCGTGGTCGTCAGCACTCGCCGACAGGTCTGCGGTGATCCAGGACTCTGGCTCGACGTTGTTGCTCACGGGAGCGACCCTAGCGAGGATCGTCGTGGCGCACGTGCCGGGTCAGCGGTTGAAACGCTGCTGAGTGAGGTCGAGGCCGTCGGCCACGAGGGACTCCACGGCGTCCGCGGCGCTGTCCACCTGGAACGGGAGCTCCTTGCGCTCGGCCGAGCTGTAACCGGACAGCACGAAGTCGGCCGGGCTCTGCCGACCCGGCGGCCGACCGATCCCCGCGCGGACCCGGTAGAAGTCACCGGAGCCGAGCGAGGACCGCATCGACTTCAGCCCGTTGTGGCCGTTGTCCCCGCCGCCGAGCTTGATCCGCAACGTGCCGAAGTCGATGTCGAGCTCGTCGTGGATGGCGATGACCCTGTCCACCGGCACCTTGTAGAACGTGGCCAGCGCCTTCACCGGCCCACCGGACTCGTTCATGTAGCACCGCGGCCGGGCCAGCACCAGCCGCGGCCCATCGGCACCGGGTGCGCCGAGTCGGCCCTCCACGACGTCGGCGCGCCCCGTCTTGTGGGCGCGCCACCCACTGCCCAGCCGACGAGCCAGCTCGTCTGCGACGAGGTAGCCGATGTTGTGCCGGGTGGCGGCGTACGTCGGGCCGGGGTTGCCCAGCCCGACGACCAGCCACAGGTCCGCGTCTGTCACAGGAGAGTGAGTCAGCCCTCGTCGCCCTCGGCCTCGGACGAGGCGTCGCCCTCGGTCTCGGACTCATCGTCGCCCTCGGCGGCCTTCTCCTCGTCGGACGCCTCGTGCTCGATACCGGCCTCGGCCTCGGCCTCCTCCAGCTCGGCCTCGACCTCCTCGGCGGTCGGCGCGTGCACGACGTTGACCACGAGTGCCTCGTCGTCGGTGAGCAGCAGCGAGCCCTCGGGAAGCTCGAGGTCCTTGGCGAGCACGTGGAAGCCGACCTCGGCGTCCTCGACCGAGACCTCGATCCACTCGGGGATGTTGGTGGCCTCGGCCTCGACGGAGACGGTGTTGAGCTCGGTCACGGTCATGGCGTCGGACTTCGACTCGCCGGTGACGTGGATGCCGACCTCGACGGTCACCCGCTCACCCTTCTTGACCTCTACGAAGTCGATGTGCTCGAGGAAGCCCTTGATGGGGTCGGCCTGGACCTGCTTGGTCAGCGCCAGCACGGTCTTGCCGTCGAGGGCGATGTAGAGCAGGGCGTTGGTGCCACCGTGCTTCAGCGCCATCATGGTGTCGTGACCCGGGAGGGTGACGTGCATCGGGGCGTTGCCGTGACCGTAGATGACGGCGGGGACCTTGTCCGCGCGACGGATGCGGCGGGCCGCGCCCTTGCCGAACTCGGTGCGGGACTCGGCGGTGATCTTCAGGTCTTCAGACATGCGCGTGGGCTCCTCGTGTGGCTGCTCGTGGAATCGGTGGCTGCCTCGGGGCCGGGTGACACGACAAGCACCGCGCTCAGGACGGGCACGGTGCATGGGTTTCCCACGTTCCGGCCACGTCGATCACGGAGGTCAGTCCCTCGCCGAGGCAACTGCATTATCCTACGCGACCCGCGACCGGGGATGCGAATCAGCCAGCTCCTGGCGTGCCCGTCGAGCATCGAGGTGCCACAGCCGTCCCCAGAAGAGATGCTTGATCGCGCGCGAGATCGGCGGCGCGATCGAGAGTCAGGTGAGTTTGTCGAACCTGTTCTACTCCGAGATGGGAGGGCTGTTGGTGACGATCACCTCGGTGACCTGGGAGTTCTTGAGGCGGTCGACCTCGGGGTCGGAGAGGAGCGCGTGCGTCGCAGCGACGACCACGCCGTCCGCGGCGTTCTGAAAGCGCCTCGACGGCGTTAACGACCGTCCGCCGGGTCAATCATGTAGTGGCCGGAACACAAGAGCGACTTCGCACGCGGCCGACCAGCTGCACATCAGTTCAAGGTGAACACGACATCGAAAGAGTTGAGTCCGTCACTGAAAGTCACCGTGACGGTGGCGGCGTTGGAGCCATTCTTGCCGACCATGCTTCCGCCCGTATAGTCGCTCGTGTTGCCACCAGCAGCGATCGTCAGCGTCCCCGGACCGGTAGAGTTCTTACCCGTCGCACTCCAGTGCAGGCTCGTCGATGCGTCCGAGGCGTAGACCGTCGACGTGCCCGCCCCGTTCACGAACCTGGCATTGAGTGTCACCGTCGCGTTGTTACCCGCGCCGCTGTAGGAGCATGTTGCATTTGCGGTGCCTAATTGCACACATGTGGGCGTCACAGTTGTGCCGTTGACCTTGACGTTGGCGAGTCCCAGACCCGTTACCGCGCTGTTCACCACACGTTGGGTCAGCGAAGCCGAAGTCGAGGTGGCGAAGTCACTCGTCCCCGCGTACACCGCAGTGATCGGTTGCGAACCAGTCGACGCGTGAGCTACCGCACACGTCGCGGACCCACCACTCAACGCCTGAGCTCCGCAACCCGTAATGGTTGTGCCGTTGTTCTTGAACGCCACCGAGCCCGTCGGCGTACCCGACCCCGGGCTGACAGCTGCAACCGTGGCCGTGTACGTCACCGTTTGACCAGTCTTCGACGGGTTCGCCGGCGAAGATACCGACGTCGTCGTATCCGCCGCGTTGACGACCTGGCTCAGGTCGGCCGACGAGGAGGTCAGGTAGTTGGCCGTGCCACCGTAGGTCGCGACGATCGTCTTGGTCCCGGCCGTGTTGAACGATGTTTGACAGGTGGCTGTCCCCGAACCGTTGAGGGTCTGCGAGCCCCCCGTGCACGTGATCACAGTCCCCCCGTTCTTAAACGTGACTGCGCCGGAGGGGGTACCCGACCCCGGCGACTGTGCAAGCACACTCGCCGTGTAAGTCACCGTTTGACCAGTCTTCGACGGGTTCGCCGACGAAGACACCAACGTCGTCGTGCCCGCCGCATCGACGCCCTGGCCCAGGTCGGCCGACGAGGAGTTCAGGTAGTTTGGCGTGCCGTCGTACGTCGCGACGATCGTCCTGGGCCCGGCAGTGGTGAACGATGTTTCACAGGTGGCTGTCCCCGAACCGTTGAGGGTCTGCGAGCCCCCGGTGCACGTGATCGCGGTCCCGCCGTTCTTAAACGCGACTGTGCCGGCGGGGGCACCCGACCCCGGGCTGACAGCGGTAACCGTCGCCGTGTACGTCACCGTCTGACCAGTCTTCAAGGGGTTCGCTGACGATGTGAGGCCGGTTGTCGTGCTGGCTGCAAGGACGGTCTGGGAGAGGGCGGGGGAACTTGATCCCGTGAAGTTGCCGGAGCCTGGGTATACCGCAGTGATCGAGGGATGAGATCCCACCGAGGAGTATGCGAGCGAGCACGTGGCCGAGCCGTCGCTCAGCGTCTGGTTCCCGCCCGTGCACGTGATCGCGGCTGCTCCATCCTTGAAGGACACCGTGCCAGAAGGCTTCGTTGTGCCTGTCGCCTGAGTCACAGTGGCCGTGTACGTAACCGTCTGCCCAACCACGGATGAAGGTGAGCTCGATGAGGCGACCGAGGTGGTCGTGGCAACGGTGCTGCTCACCGTGACGGGGGCGCTCGCGTTACCGACCGCCGTCCACGAGCCGCGTACCGCGGTGACGACGTAGGTGTAGGTCCCGTCGGGCACTCCGGTATCGGTGCAGAGGACCGAGGAGACCGGCATCGAGCCGGTGCCACAGGCACTTGCGGCCGGGCCGCTGCTCGGCACTCGCGAGACCGTGTAGCCCGTCGGAGCCACCCCATTGGCCGGGGCTGTCCACGAGACACTCACGCTTCCTGAGCCCGCGCTGCTCGAAACGAGCGTCGAAGTAGGCGCATTGAGTGTGCCGGTCGAGGCTGCTCCGCTGCCAAAGGCTGTGGCTGTCCAGTAGGCCCAGGCTGCGGCGCCAAGCAGCAGAACACACAGGGTGATCAAGGTCGTGGTGAGCGCGCGACGAGGCCGTGACAGTGCGGATCGGATCGCTCGACTCCGATGAGCGAACTGTTTGATCGCGGCCATGTCAGTTCGACGCCGTTCCGGAGTACGAGAGCGCGAAGCTCTTGCCCTTGCAGACGTCCTGGTTGACAGTCGGCAGGTTGCGCAAGCGCATCCGTGGCGCAGTGACTCCCTGGGCAGGCAGCAGGAGGCTGCCGTTGGCCGGGACGACAAGCCTCGTGGAGGTGGAGATGTTCGACTGCTCGAACTGGAGGTTCTCGGCAGTCCGGCAACCCGCGGGGCTGCTGTCGGGGGCCGCGGAGACCTGCAGCGCCGAGACGAAGATAGCCACCGAGTTCGGGTTGGTGACCCTGACCCCGATGCTCTGCCAGATGCCGATCTGCAGCGACGAGACCGATCCGGAGATCTGGAACGGCAACCCTGAGGTGGGCAGGCCCTTCTCGTACTTGAACTTGTAGGAGGTCGCGGCCGAGGTGTTGCCCGCGGCGTCACGGGAGCGTACGGCGAACTGGTGCTGGCCGTTGTTGCTGGTGTTGATCACCCAGCTGTAGGGGCTGCTGCATGAGAAGAACGCGCCGTTCTCCAGCGAGCACTCAGACGTCACCCCGGACTCACCGATCGTCCAGGCGAAGTCATTGGTGGCTGTCGACGTCGGGTCAGCAGGCTTCGTCGTCAGCACGGGTGAGGGTGGCGCCACCGTGTCGATGCTCCAGCTGCGGGAGGTCGGGGCACTGGTGTTGCCGGCGGCGTCGATCGCGCGCACCGCGAAGGTGTGCGAGCCCTGGGCCAGGCCCGAGTAGGACCGGGGGCTCGTGCAGGTCGTGAAGGCCGAGCCGTCCAGGGAGCAGCTGAAGCGGAGCCCTGCCTCGGAGCCGGCGAAGGTGAAGCTGGCCGAGGTGGACGAGGCCAAAGCCGCCGGCCCCGCCGAGGAGGTGGGCTTGGTCGGCGCCAAGTTGTCCACCGACCAGGAGTATGTGGTGGGTTTGCTCTGCTGACCCGACTTGGTCGCGACCACGTTGAAGACATGGCCACCGTCAGGTAGCGCGGCGTACGCACGCGGGCTGGTGCAGACCTGCGTGGCCGGCCCGTCGAGGCCGCACTTGAACGTGGCACCTGCCGGACCGGTGAAGCTGAAGGTCGCCGCCCGGCTCGTCGTCGCGGCTGCTGGCGTGCTGGTGAGGGTGGGGGACGAAAGCTTTGCCTGCGAGGACGCCGCCTCGGCACCCAGCCCGGCGACCACGCCGACGACCGCGAGCGCGCCGACGCCAGCGACGATCACGGCGATCGGGCCCTGGTGCTTCATGGCGTGCTTCCCCCGGATCTGATGTGGAGCGGAACGATCAGACGCCCGGCCGGGCGGGGAAACGTGCCCCCGCCCAGCCGGTGTGCGTCAGTTGGACGCGTAGGCCAGGTTGACGGTGGCGCCCTTGCAACCGTCCTGGTTCGATCCGGTGTTGTTGAACTTGATCGTGGCGCCGCTGAAGTTCGCCACTCCTGCGGCTGCCACGTCCGAAGCGATCGTCATCACGGGGCTGGCGAGGGTGTAGTCAGCAGCAGAACAGGCCCCGGCACCGCCCGTGACGCTGGCGATGCTGGCTGTGACAGTGTTGACATAAGCGCTCTCGGCCCCATTGTTCGTGACGGTGCCCGAGATGGTCTGGGCACTGTCACCGGGGTACATGTTGGCGATGATGCTGGTCTGGGCGATCGCGAGGTTTGCGGCTCCCGCAGACGAGGTGGCCGAGCCCGTTCCGGTGCCGGTGGAGCTCCAGTACGCGAAGGCCGCGCCTCCGACCACGAGGGCTGCGACGGTGCCGCCGATGACGATAGTTTTACGGGACTTGCGCATCGCAGGTCCCCCCTTTCCAATCCTGGCTCACCCCCCGTTGAGGTGACGCGGCGTTATGAGATCACCGCAGAGTCGCCAAGGCGAACGGTCAACTGATGCATCCGATGTGACTACTGTCCCGCTAGCCCATCCAGGGCAGTCCGTTTCGGTACCTTCGGGTGCACGCGGGCGCCGGTTGGGCCATCCCGCGTTTGCGGACGAACTAGGCGCAGGCGCTGTTTCCGCGGCGAGAAAACCATCAAATGGTGCAGAGGGGCGCAAAGGGGATCGCGGCCGCGACGTCTAGTCCACGCCAATGAACCGTCTCGGCAGTTGGGCGCCAAATTCGAGCCAAAAGGGTCCTTTGCATACCCGCATCGGCCCTCGCTCGGCGTGTGTTGCCTACGCAGAGCGCGGCCGCGCTCGGAGGTCGAGCTAGGCGTGGCCGTCGAACATGCTCGTGACCGAGCCGTCCTCGAAGACCTCGCGGATCGCGCGCGAGAGCAGCGGGGCGATCGAGAGCGAAGTGAGCTTGTCGAAGTGCCGGTCGGCTGCGATCGGCAGGGTGTTGGTCACGATGACCTCGGTGGCCGGGGAGTTCTTGAGCCGGTCCACGGCCGGCTCGGAGAGGATCGCGTGCGTGGCCGCGATGATCACGCCCGCTGCGCCGTCGTTCATCAGCGCCTCGGCGGCGTTCACGATGGTGCCCCCGGTGTCGATCATGTCGTCGACCAGGACGCACATGCGGCCCTTGACATCGCCGACGACACGGTTGGCAACGGTCTCGTTGGGCCGGTCGGTGCGGCGGCTCTTGTGGATGAACGCCAGGGGTACGCCGCCGAGGCGGGCCGACCAGCGCTCGGCGACCTTGATCCGGCCTGCGTCGGGCGAGACGACCGCCATGTCGTGCCCGGCGTACTTCTGCCTGACGTAGTCGGCCAGGATCGGCAGCGCCATCAGGTGGTCGACCGGCCCGTCGAAGAAGCCCTGGATCTGGTCGGCGTGCAGGTCGACCGCGATCAGCCGGTCGGCGCCGGCGGTCTTGAACAGGTCCGCCATCAGCCGAGCGGAGATCGGCTCGCGCCCGCGGTGCTTCTTGTCCTGGCGGGCGTAGCCGTAGAACGGCAGCACCACGGTGATGCGCTTGGCCGAGGCGCGCTTGAGCGCGTCGACCATGATCAGGTGCTCCATGATCCACTCGTTGACCGGCGCGGTGTGGCTCTGGATGACGAACGCGTCGCACCCGCGGACCGACTCCTCGAAGCGGATGTAGATCTCGGAGTTGGCGAAGTCGTAGGCCGAGGTGGGCACCAGGTCCGAGCCGAGACCCTCGGCGACCTCGGCAGCCAGCTCCGGGTGGGCTCGGCCGCTGAAGACCATGAGGTTCTTCTCGGTGGTGCGCTTCATTCCACTCACGTCTGTGGTGCTCCTCGGTCGAGCGGACGGGCCCGGTCGAGTCGATTGTCACCCACCATCGGCCTCGGGTCGAACCCCGGGTCCGTCCTCGCCCGCCCCGGCGTCCGTGGAGGCGGCCGCCGCGGCGTCGGCCTGGGGGGTTCCGGCACGCCGACGGGCCACCCAGCCCTCGATGTTGCGCTGCGGACCGGCGCTCACGGCGAGCGCCCCAGGGGGCACGTCCTCCCGGATCACGCTGCCGGCGCCGGTGCCGGCGCCGTCACCGATCGACACCGGGGCGACGAAGGTGTTGTTGCTCGCAGTTCGGGCGTGCCGCCCGATACGGGTGCGGTGCTTGGCGATCCCGTCGTAGTTGGCGAAGATCGTGCCGGCACCGATGTTCGTGCCCTCCCCGATCTCCGCGTCGCCGACGTAGGACAGGTGCGGGACCTTGGCGCCGTCGCCGATCTGGGCGTTCTTGGTCTCCACGAAGCCGCCGATCTTCCCGCCGTCGCCCAGCACGGTGCCGGGGCGGAGGTAGGAGAAGGGTCCGACGTTGGCGTCCGCCCCGATGACCGCTAGCTCCGCGTGAGTCCGCACGACCCGGGCCCCACGTCCCACCTCGACGTCCTTGAGCGTGCAGTCGGGGCCGACCACGGCGTCCTCGGCCACGACGGTCGCCCCCAGCAGCTGTACGCCGGGGAGGATCGTCACGTCCTGGTCGAGGCGCACGTCGACGTCGATCCACGTGGTCTCCGGGTCGATGATCGTCACGCCGTCCTTCATCCAGCGGGTCAGCACCCTGCGGTTCTTCTCCTTGGCCAGCGCGGCCAGCTGGGCGCGGTCGTTGGCGCCCTCTGTCTGGAGCACGTCGTCGATGGCGAACGCGCCGACACTCAGGCCGTCCTCGCGGGCCAGCTGGACGGTGTCGGTGAGGTAGTACTCGCCGTTCGCGTTCTGGTTGGTCAGTCTGGGCAGCGCGCTGTCGAGGAAGCTCGCGTCGAAGGCGAGGATCCCGCTGTTGATCTCGGTGACCGCGGCTTGCTCCTCGGTCGCGTCCTTCTGCTCCACGATGCCGGTGACCTGGCCCGAGGCGTCGCGCAGCACGCGGCCGTAGCCATGGGGGTCCTGCACCACCCCGGAAAGGATGCTGACGCCGCGTGCGGCGGCCCGGTGGTCCTCGGCGAAGGCGCGCAGGCTCTCACCCTCGAGCAAGGGCGTGTCGCCGTAGGCCACCAGCACCGTGCCCGAGCGGTCCGCGAGGTCTAGTGCCTCCCAGGCGACCCGCACCGCGTGCCCGGTGCCGTCCTGGGTCTCCTGGACCGCAAGGACGGCTTCGGGCAGCAGCTCCTGGATGTGCGGTCCGACCTGTTCACGCTGGTTGCCGACCACGGCCACGACGCGACGGGGCTCCAGCGCCGCCACGGCGGACAGGACGTGGCCGATCATGCTGCGCCCCGCGATCGGGTGCAGCACCTTCATCGTCTTCGACTTCATCCGGGTGCCGCCGCCGGCAGCCAGGACGATGACGGTCACGGCGTTGGCGGGCGCGGCGCTGCTCGAGGTGCTCACGCTCCCCGGGTAGGAGTCGAACCTACGTCGCTTGTCCTGATTCAAAGTCAGGCGGGCCCTGCCGACAGACCAACCGGGGATTGATGGGGCAAAGGCTACTGGCCGAGGGCGGAGCCGCCCGGACTGCCACGTCGGTTGCGGGTCAGGAGTGCACGCGGGCGACGACGAAGACCCGACGGAACGGGAACACGACCACACCGTCGCGCTCCGGGTAGGCCCGGCGCAGGCGCTGTCGGAACTCGTCCTCGAAGGAGGCTCGTAGTTCGCCGGGCAGCGCCCGCAGGGTCGGCCGGGCCCCGGTGCCGGTGACCCAGGTGTAGACGGCGTCGGGGCCGTCGAGCACGTGCAGGTAGGTCGTCTCCCACGAATCGACCTCACATCCCAGGCGCCGCAGCTCCCTGAGGTACGTCGCCGGGTCGTGGGCCTCGGGCGTCGCGACCCCGACCGTGTGCCCGGCGTACGGCGACTCCGCCGCCAGCTCGCGACGGATCGTGTGGCTGGGTGCCTCGGAGTTGCCGGGCACCTGGAAAGCCAACCACCCTCCCGGAGCGACGCGCCCGACCAGGCTCGGGAGCAGCTCGAGGTGGCCCGGCACCCACTGGAGCGAGGCGTTGGCAACCACCACATCGACGCCTGCGCTCTCGACCACGGACGCTTGCGCGGCCCAGTCGCGGATGTCGGCCACCGTGAACTCGATGCCGGTCCCCTCGGGGGCCTCGGCGAGCATCTCGGCACTTGCGTCCAGCCCGATGATCCTCGCCTCCGGCCACCGGTCGTGCAGGAGCTGGGTGAGGTGACCCGTGCCGCAGCCGAGGTCGATGACCGTCCGCGGCGAGGAGGCCCCGACCTGCGCGAGAAGGTCGAGAAAGGGCCGGCCGCGCTCCCCACTGAACTCGCGATACCGCTCCGGGTCCCATGCTGGCGCTGACTCTGGCGACATGCGTGCACATTATCTCGATATCAAGAATCTCGTCGCGCTAGAGTCGCCGCGTGGAGCGCGACGAGGTGGACGAGCTGGTCGAGGCCTGGGGGCGTGAGCGTGCCGACCTCGACCTCGCACCCGTCGAGGTCTTCAGCCGCATCGGTCGACTGGCCCGCCTGCTGGACAAGGCACGGCGCGAGGCGTTCTCCGCGCACCGCATCGAGACCTGGGAGTTCGACGTGCTCGCGGCGCTGCGCCGGGCTGGGCGCCCCTACCAGCTCTCCCCCGGGGCGCTGCTGAGGCAGACCATGGTCACCAGCGGCACGATGACCAACCGGGTGGACCGACTCGCCGAGCGCGGTCTGGTCGAGCGGCTGCCCGACCCCAGCGACCGGCGGGGCGTCCTGGTGCGGCTCACCACCGCAGGCAAGCGGGCCGTCGACGGAGCTTTCGAGACGTTGCTCGCCAGCGAGCGCGAGCTGCTCAGCCACCTGAGCGCCGGCGACCGCAAGCGCCTTGCCGGGCTGTTGCGGGACCTGATGGCGCCGCTGCGCTGACGTCATACGAACGGTGGCCTCGAAGCCACGATTCGTATGACGCTATGTCGGCCGCGCAGGGCCACCGCACGCCTCCGCCTGACGTCGCTGGATCACTCCAGCTGGGAGACGGCTGCGAGCCACTCGGCCTCGAGCTGCTCGTGCTCCGCAGCCAGGGCGTTCGCCTCGGCGGCCAGCGCGGCCAGCTTCTGATGGTCGTCGGAGTGCGCGCCCATCTCCTGGGTGAGCGCCGCCTGGCGCGCGGAGATGCGCTGCAGCTGCTTGTCGAGGCGCGCTACGGCCTTGCGTGCCGCACGCTCCTCGGCACCGCCGACCTTGGCCTTCGCGCCCTGCCCGTCGGCGCGCGCCACCGGTGCCGCTGGCGCCGGCCGGGCGTCCCGCTGGGCTGTCTGGTGCTGCTGCCTGCGGGACTCGAGGTACTGGTCGACCCCGCCGGGCAGCATGCCGATCTTGCCGTCGCCCATCAGCGACCACACCGAGTCCGTGACGCGTTCGAGGAAGTAGCGGTCGTGGGATACGACCACCAGGGTGCCCGGCCACCCGTCGAGGAAGTCCTCGACGACGTTGAGGGTGTCGATGTCGAGGTCGTTGGTCGGTTCGTCGAGCAGCAGCACGTTCGGCTCGGACAGCAGCAGCTTGAGGAGCTGGAAACGCCGACGCTCACCACCGGAGAGATCGCCCAGACGGGCAGTCAGCTTGTCGCCGGTGAAGCCGAACCGCTCCAGCATGGAGCTCGCGGAGATCTCCTGGCCGGTCGCGGTCCGGGTCACCCGCCGGATGTCCTCGATCGTGGGCAGCACGCGCGCGTCGGGGTCCTCTGGTGGCACCTGCTGGGTCAGGTGGGCCATCGAGACGGTGCGCCCCCGCTTCACCTTGCCGCGGTCGGGTTGCAGGGTGCCACCGACCAGGCCGAGGACCGAGCTCTTGCCGGCACCGTTGACGCCGACGATCCCGACCCGGTCGCCCGGGCCGAGACGCCAGGTGGCGTCCTGGAGCAGCTGCTTGTCCCCCCTGGTCAGGTCGACGCCCTCGAGGTCGACGACGTCCTTGCCGAGCCGCTGGGTCGCGAAGCGCTGGAGTGCGATCCGGTCCCGAGGCGGCGGCACGTCGGCGATCAGGTCGTTGGCGGCGTCCATCCGGAACTTCGGCTTGGTCGTCCGGGCGGGGGCGCCTCGGCGCAGCCAGGCGAGCTCCTTGCGGATCAGGTTCTGCCGCCGCGACTCCGACGCGGACGCCTGCCGGTGCCGCTCCGCGCGGGCCAGCACGAAGGCGGCGTACCCACCCTCATACGCGTCGACGGTGCCGGCCCCGTTCGCTCCCGGATGCACCTCCCACGTCCACTCGCACACCGCGTCGAGGAACCAGCGGTCGTGGGTGACCACCACCAGGGCCGAGGTACGCCGCGACAGGTGCTCGGCAAGCCAGGCGACGGCTTCCACGTCGAGGTGGTTCGTGGGTTCGTCGAGGATCAGCAGGTCGTCGTCGTCCAGCAGGATCCGCGCCAGCGAGCAGCGGCGCCGCTCACCACCGGAGAGGCCATGCACCACCCGGTCCAGGGCCACGTCGGCCAGCAGCACCTCGACGACCTCTCGGGTCCTCGGGTCGGCGGCCCACTCGTGGTCCTCCTTGCCCGCCAGGACGACCTCGCGCACGGTGTGCAGATCATCGAGCAGGTCCCGCTGGTCGAGGTAGCCGACATGCAGACCACGCGTGAGTGAGACCCGCCCCGCGTCGGGCGTCTCCCGGCCCGCCATCAGGTTGAGCAGGGTCGTCTTGCCGTCACCGTTGCGCCCCACGATGCCGATCCGCTCACCCTCGCCGATGCCGAGGCTGACCTCGTCGAGCAGGATGCGGACGCCGTAGGACTTGGTGACCTTCTCGAGGTTGAGCAGATTTGCCATCAGGAGTACTCCACGACGTGGGTGCCCGAGACCGGGCCGAGGGCGACGAGCACCCGCGGATGACCGGCGTCGAGCAGGGTGGTGCGCACCCGGTCCGCGGACCCGCGGTCGGCGCACAGGAACACGCAGGTGGGGCCGGAGCCGGAGACGAGGCCGCGCAGCGCACCGGCGTTCTCCCCTGCCTCGATGAGCTCTCCCAGCTCGGGCCGGAGGTCCACGGCGACCGCCTGCAGGTCGTTGTGCAACGCCTGAGCGAGCACGCGGCTGTCGACCTGGCCCAACGCGGCGATGAGGTCGTCGGGGACATGGACCTGCTCGGGTGCGTCGGGGTGGAGCACGTCGAAGTGGATGTACACCGCCGGCGTCGACAACCCCACGTCCGCCGGCACCACCACCCACCACCGCGTCGCCTCGTCGGCGAGGGCAGCGACCTGCTCGCCTCGTCCGCCGCCGAGCACCGTCCCGCCGAGCAGGGCGAACGGCACGTCGCTGCCCAGCTTTGCGGCCAGGTCGAGCAGGTCCTCGTCACTGGTCTGCAGGTCCCACAGCCGGTCCAGGGCCACCAGCGTCGCGGCGGCGTCCGCGCTCCCGCCCGCCAGCCCCCCGGCGATAGGGATGGACTTGCGGACCGTCAGCTGCGCAGCGCGCGAGATGCCGTGGTGCTCGGCGAGCATCCGGCCAGCGCGGATGACGATGTTGTCCTCGCCGGTGGGGAAAGCGCTCTCGTCGATGTCGTCGTCGCCGACCAGGCCGACGCTCCACTGCGCGTCCGTGCTGGCGGTGACGTCGTCGTGCAGGCTCAGGGTCTGGTAGACGGTGGCCAGCGGGTGGTAGCCGTCGGAGCGGGGCCGGCCGACTCCCAGGAACAGGTTGACCTTCGCGGCTGCTCGCACGGTCACCGACCGCGTCATGCCGAGCCCCCGCTCCGGCTGTCGCTCCCCTGGTCGAGGTTGGGCTGGTCGAGGTTCCGCGGGTCGGGGTGGCTGGCCCCGGCCGCGAGCGCCTCGGCGATCCGCACGAAGTCGGGCAGGCGCAGCTGCTCGCCACGCGTCATGGGGTCGATCCCGGCCGCTTCCAGCGCAGCAGTCGAGAGGTCTGCCGACCCGGCCAGGCCGCGCAAGGCCGGCCGCAGGGCCTTGCGACGGTGGGCGAAAGCGGCATCGACCACGGCGAAGACCTGCGCACGCGTGACCGACGTGCTCGGCGGTTCACGGCGGGTCCAGCCGACGAGACCGGAGTCGACGTTCGGAGCGGGCCAGAAGACGTTGCGCCCGATGGCGCCGGCGCGGCGCAGGTCGGCGAACCAGGCGGCCTTGACCGAGGGGATGCCGTAGGCCTTGGAGCCGGGGCTGGCCGCGAGCCGGTCCGCCACCTCGGACTGCACCATCACCAGGCCTCGTTCCAAGGAGGGCAACAGCTCCAGCAGGTGCAGCAGCACCGGTACCGAGACGTTGTAGGGCAGGTTGGCCACCAAGGCAGTCGGTGCCGGCCCCGGGACCGAGTCGACACGGAGCGCGTCAGCCAGGACGACCTGGAAACGGTCGGCCTGTGCCGGAGCGCGCTCGGCGATCGTCGCGGGCAGCGCCGCTGCGAGCACCGTGTCGATCTCGATGGCCACCACCCGTTGCGCCACACCCAGCAGCGCCAGGGTGAGGGACCCCAGACCGGGGCCGACCTCGAGCACCACGTCGGTCTTCGTGATGCCGGAGTCGCGCACGATCCGGCGAACGGTGTTGGGGTCGATCACGAAGTTCTGGCCGCGTTGCTTCGTCGGCCGCAGGTCGAGCGCGGCTGCCAGCGAACGCACTTCCGCCGGCCCGAGCAGTGCCGGGCCGGCGGAGGCGATGTCAGTCACACGGAGGAGCGTAGTCAGCCGCTCAGCCGAACCGTGCACCGCAGTGCGGCCACGCGCCGTAGCCGCCCTCGGCGTCACGGACCCGCTCGGCCACAGCGATCTGCGCCTCGCGGCTGTTCTGGTGCGGCATCCCCGTTCCGCCGTACGCACGCCAGGTGTTGGGGTTGAACTGGAGGCCGCCGTAGTAGCCGTTGCCGGTGTTGGCGGCCCAGTTGCCACCGGACTCGCACTGGGCGATCTGGTCCCAGACGCCGGTGGCGACGGCGGGGGCGGTCTTCGTACCGACCTTGACGACGGTGGCGGTGGGCTGGCTCAGCACGCGCTGCTTGACCACGCTGCGCTTGACCACCTTGCCGTTGCGGAACCGGAGCTGGTAGGTCACGTCACGGACACCGTCGGTGCCCTCGCGGACCGTCTCGGTCTCGCCCGCCATCATGGAGCCGTCGTTGCGACGCTCCACCGGGGCCGGGATGGGCTCACGCGCCACGCGCTTGGTCTTCATGCCGATCTTGGTCACCACGACCCGCGTCCCGTCGGTCAGCGACGCGCTGCGCGAGGGACGGACGACGTCGTTGCGGTCGACGGGGGCGTCCATCTTCTTCAGCAGCTCGCCGACCGTCGTCGCCGGGATGTTGCGCTTCTTGACCTTGCCCTCGGCGACCTTCACCGTGACCTGCTTGGGCGTGACGATCTCCAGGGCCATGCCCGAGCGGTCGATGTTGGCGCTCCGGCTCGCGGAGAGCTCCGACTGACCGAACCGGACCCCGAGCTCGTCGAGCGCTCCGGAGACGCTGGTGGCGGTGGTCCAGAAGGTCTGCTCGTGACCGTCGACGCTCAGCTCGAGCGGGCGGCCGATGCGCACGGCGATGCGGGAGCCGTCGCGCACGGGGGTGTCGACGGCCGGCACCACGGAGTCGTGCTCCGTGGGCTCGATGCCCTTGCTGGCCAGCACCTCACCGACGTTGTCGCCGAAGGTCTGGACCTCGGACGCCTTGCCGTCGACTGAGACGGTCACGGTCCGGCTGAGAGTGGTGTAGGCGGCAGCGGTGCCGACCAGGGCGAGGACGATCGCGGTCACGAGCCCGCCGAGCAGGGTCTTGTTGCCGCTGAGGTGCGTGAGTGAAGCGCGCACGAGTCTCCGATGTTTGCAGATTCCGGGCCGCGGGTGATGGCGCCGGCCGCCAGCGAAACAGGTGGTTTCGCGCGACCCCCCGTGGGCGCACACCGGGATGAACTAGAGGAGTCCCGCTCCCGGCCAACAGCCACCGACCATAGGTAGTGGTGCACTCAAGTGCAAACCGAGCCAGGCGTGGGCGTGGCCGACGTCACCCGCCGCCCGTGGTGCTCTGCGCGCCCCAGGGGCCCCCGAACGCCCGGTAGGTGTTCGCCTCGATCGCCCGGCACAGCTCGCCGAGCTCGGTACCTCGGGTGGTCGCCATGGAGCGCACCGTGAGCGGGACCAGGTAGGAGGCGTTGGGACGCCCACGGTGCGGCATCGGGGTGAGGTACGGCGCGTCTGTCTCGACGAGGATGCGGTCGAGCGGGGCCACCCGCAGCGCCTCGCGCAGCGGTTCCGCGTTCTTGAAGGTGACGGTGCCGGCGAAGGACAGGTAGGCACCCAGGTCGAGGCACTGACGAGCGAAGGCAGCGTCACCGGAGAAGCAGTGCATCACCCATCGATCGGGGACCCCCACCTCCTCCACCACCCGCAGGACGTCCTGATGGGCGTCCCGGTCGTGGACAACCAGGGTCCGGTCCAGCGTCCTGGCGAGCTGGATGTGCCGGCGGAACGACTCGTGCTGCGCCTCCCGGCCGGCCTCACCGGTGCGGTAGTAGTCCAGGCCGGTCTCGCCGATCGCCCGCACGCGGTCAGTTGACCTGGCGAGCTGCTCGATCTCCGCGAGCGACTCCTCCAGGCGTCCTTCGGCTGCCAGTCGTGGGGCCTCGTTGGGGTGCAGCGCCACGCCCGCCACCACGCCGTCGTGCGCGAGAGCCGTCTCCACCGCCCACCGCGCGCCGGGCAGGTCGCAGCCGATCTGGACGATGCGCGGCACCCCGGCGGCGGCCGCGGCGGCCAGCGCCTCGGCGACCGGGAGCACCTCGTCGCCTGCGCGGGTGATGTCGAGGTGGCAGTGGTTGTCCACCACCGGGTGCGGCAGCGGCTGCGGCGCCTCCGGACGGGCGGTTGAGCTCATGAGCGGTGCACCGCGTCGTAGACCAACCGCTTCGGGACTCCCGAGCGCCGCGCCACGTCGAGGATCGCCTCCTTGCGGGTGGCCCCTGCCTCCTCCTCGTCCGCGACGAGCGCAGCGAGGACCAGCGGGTCGGTCACGGCCTCGGGGGCTGTCGCACCGTCCAGGACGATCGTCACCTCACCGCGCACGCCCTGCGCCGCCCACGTCGCCAGCTCGCCCAGGGTGCCGCGGCGTACCTCCTCGTGGGTCTTGGTCAGCTCCCGGCACACAGCGGCGCGACGGGTCTCGCCGCAGGCCTGTGTCATCGCGTGCAGCGTCGCCTCGGTGCGGTGCGGCGCCTCGAAGAACACCATCGTGCGCTGCTCGTCGGAGAGCGCGGCCAGGCGCCGGGCGCGCTCACCCGACTTGCGGGGCAAGAAGCCCTCGAAGCAGAACCGGTCCACGGGCAGCCCGGACACCGCCAGCGCGGTGAGGACGGCCGAGGGCCCGGGGATGCTGGTCACGGGAATGCCACGCTCCACCGCTGCGGCGACGAGCCGGTAGCCCGGGTCCGAGACGCTGGGCATGCCCGCATCGGTCACCAGGACAACCCGGTCACCGGCGCTCAGGGCGTCCAGGAGCGACTCGGTGCGGACGTGCTCGTTGCCCTCGAAGTACGACACCACGCGGCCGCGCAGCTCGATGCCGAGCTCCCCCGTGAGTCGGCGCAGGCGTCGGGTGTCCTCGGCCGCCACCACGTCGGCCGAAGCCAGCTCGCTGGCGAGCCGCGGTGACGCGTCGTCCGAACGGCCGATCGGAGTGGCCGCGAGGACGAGCACGCCCACGTCGTGGGCCGCCGGGTTCGTCATGCGTCCGATCATGGCAGCCGTAGCATTCCTCGACGTGAGCCTCCCCGCCCCTCTCGAGCGCACCGCCGGGCTCGCCGGCACCGCGCGAGGGGACGCCGTGCCCGCGGCGGCGGTGCGCGCCAGGTTGCGCGCCGTCGACAGTGACCCCGTGATCGCCTGGGTGGGGACGCTGGCCGTCACCCTGCTGGCCGCCTTCCTGCGGCTGTGGGACCTCGGGAAGCCGCGCGCGTTCCTCTTCGACGAGACCTACTACGCCAAGGACGCGTGGTCGCTGCTCGAGCACGGCTACTCGTTGGACTACGTCGCCGAGGCCAACGAGAAGATCCTGGCCGGACGGACCCTCGGGCTGTGGACCGACACCCCGAACATGGTGGTCCACCCCGAGGTCGGCAAGTGGCTCATCGCTCTCGGCGAGGGCGCCTTCGGGATGACCCCCTTCGGCTGGCGAGTGTCCGCTGCCGTCGTTGGTGCGTTGATGGTCCTCGTGATGATCCGGCTCGCCCGTCGGGTCACCCGCTCGACGCTGCTCGGCCTGGTGGCGGGCCTGCTGATGTGCTTCGACGGTCTGCACCTGGTGCTGTCCCGGCTGGCCCTGCTGGACCTCTTCCTTGCGTTCTTCGTGCTCTGCGCCGTGAGCTGCATGGTCGCGGACCGCGACTGGATGCGGGCACGGCTCGCGGATGCCGTCCCGGCCGGGACCCGGCTGGCTCCCACGTCGTGGGGCCCGATGCTGTGGTGGCGTCCTTGGCGGCTGGCCAGCGGGCTGTGCTGGGGCCTCGCGGTCGGCACGAAGTGGTCGGCGCTGTTCCCGCTCGCCGCGTTCGGCATCCTGCTGTGGCTGTGGGACGCAGGGGCACGCCGCTCTTTCGGCGTACGCCGGGCGGTGTGGAAGTCAGCCGTCGTCGACGCCCTCCCAGCCGTGGGGTACGTCGTCGTGCTCCCTCTGCTGGTCTACGTCGCTTCCTGGACCGGGTGGCTGCTCAACGCCGGGGCCTACGAGCGGGCCCTGTCCGACACTCAGTACGGCCCGTACTGGGGCAACTACCTGCGGCAGGACGCCGAGGGCTTCTTCCCCGAGCTGTGGCAGTCGCTGCGCTCCCTGTGGCACTACCACCACGATGTGTACTCCTTCCACACCGGCTTCCTCAACGAGAGCACGCACATCTACCAGTCCAACCCCTGGGGCTGGTTGGTGCTGAACCGGCCGGTGGGCGTCGACGCACAGCTGGAGATCCAGCCCGGTGACCAGGGCTGCGCCGCAGCCACGGGCTCGACCTGCCTGCGCCAGGTGCTGCTCCTGGGCAACCCTGTGCTGTGGTGGGCCGGCTGTCTGGCCGCGCTGTGGGCGGTGCTCGCCTGGGTCGGCCGACGCGACTGGCGGTACGGCCTGGTCACGGTCGGCATCGCGGCGACCTGGCTGCCGTGGCTGCGCTACGACGACCGCCCGATCTTCAGCTACTACGCCATCGCGACGCTGCCGTTCCTCGTCCTCGGGGTCACCCTGGCTCTGGGGGAGCTTCTCGGGCGGCGGGACTCCTCGGCACTACGCAGGAGCGTGGGGGCAGCAGCTGCCGGCAGTGTCGTCATCCTCGTGGTGCTCGTCTTCGCGTGGTTCTGGCCGATCTGGACCGACCAGCTGCTCACCTACCGCGAGTGGGCACAGCGGATGTGGTTCAGACGGTGGATCTGACGAAGCGCTGCGGGACCGGCGGGAGCGACAGGCTGCGACGCACCTTTCGCTCGAGCACCGCCATCCGGGTCGTCGCGAAGGCGACGACCAGCAGGCCGAACAAACCGATCAGCATCACCGATGCCGGCAGTACTGTCATGGCGGACCCCCAGAGCTCTTGTCTTCGCTAGATCGACAACATATCCCTTATGGATCAAAACGGACATAGTATTGCCAGGTGGTCTAAATACTGTTGGCCCACCTGTCGAGCGTGACCGGCGAGCGTTCGCCGACCGGGTGTGTGGCGGACCCTTCCAAGGGACCACCGAGACGATGTTCCCGACATTAGGCCTCGAGCCGGGCAATACCCAGCAACGTGGGCATGAACGCACCCCGACGTGTCGCCGCCGTCCACGCAGAACCCGGGGCATGGGAGACTGCCTGCGTCCTAGCGTTCCGCCACACGCCCTGGGGGCCCCTTGACGACCACCGACCGGCCCCGGTCGTCCATCGGTCTCCGCGCAGCCGGTTGGCTGCTGCACCTCTACACCGCCAGCGGCACTGTCCTGGCGCTGCTCGCCGTGGCTGCGGTGCTCGAGGGTGACGAGGTGCGCGCGCTGTGGATCCTGCTGGCGGCGCTGGTGGTCGACTCCACCGACGGCATGACCGCACGCTGGCTCCGGGTGCACGAGACCATCCCGGAGTTCGACGGCGCCCGACTCGACGACATCGTCGACTACATCACCTACGCCTTCGTCCCGATGGTCCTCCTCTGGCAGGGCGGCTACCTGCCGTCGGGACCATGGGGCGGTGTCGTCGCTGGCATTCCGCTGCTCGCCTCGAGCTACGGGTTCTGCCGCACCGACGCCAAGACCGACGATCACTTCTTCCGCGGCTTCCCCAGCTACTGGAACGTGGTGGCGTTCTACGTGGTGGTGCTCGGACTCGGCGCCGCCGTGACCAGCACCATCCTGCTGCTGTGCGCCGCATTGGTGTTCGTCCCGGTGAAGTACGTCTACCCCTCGCGCACCAACACGCTCAGGGCGCTCAACCTCGCCCTCGCCGGTCTCTGGCTGGTGCTGTACGCCGCGATCCTGGCCGGCTTCCCCGAGCCGAGCACGGTGCTCGTAGGGGCCTCGCTGGCCTACATCGCCTACTACACGGCGATCAGCGTCTACCTGACGTTGCGCGGTCCCGGAGCCCGGCTGCGCGATCGACGCCAGCAGGTCGGCGCCTAGCCCCCTCCGAGCCCCGACGCGATGGACGCGTTCGTGCATGTCTTCCGGTAGGGGCCGCCACCGACGGCCTGCTCCCACTCCGGCTCGGTGAGGTTGCGCCCGGCGAGCGAGCACGCCACGTCGACGAGGTGCTGAGGGCGAAGGTCCCAGGTCAGCACCTCTCCCCTGGGCCGAGCGATGACGAACGTGTGGCCGTCGTCCATCGGCTCAGCCACGGCCACGTCGTCGGCGCTCCCTGCGCTGAGGCTGCCCAGATGTGACAGCGTGGCCGCGTCCCACACGTCGACGACACCGCTGCCCGTGGTGACGATGTGCTCACCGTCGGAGCTCCACACCAGGTGCCAGGCGATGTTCGACCTGAACTCACGCGGGGCCATTCGCCACGACAGCTGGCCACGCAGCAGCTTCACCACGTCCAGGACCCCCCACTCGCCTCTGGTGTCGTAGAGGGCCAGGCGACTCCCGTCGGGTGACAACGCCAGGGAGAACGGGGTGTTCGGGAGGGTCACCGGCACGGTCCGTTCCGACGCCAGACCCACCACGACGCTGCTCGTCCCGAACTGCTCGAGCAGGATCGCGTGACCTCCGTCCGGGGTCAGCAGCATCGGGTAGTACTTGGTAGCGCCCGTCCCGATGCGGATCGGGTCACCGAGAGGTTGCAGGCTGCGCGCCTCGATCCGTTGCACGGTCGAGTCGTTCGTGACGGCGACCAGGTGCTCGCCGTCGGGGGCGAACTCAGCGCCGTACACCCCGGAGTCCCGGTTCTCCCGCACGAGCCTGCCGGAGGAAGGTTCCCAGGACTGCAGAGTTCCGGCGCGGGTCGCTCCCTGCCCCGGGAGCTCGGACTCGTCACCCCCGGTGACGAACAGCTGGGAGTCGGGGCTCCAGACGCCGAACGGCTGCGGAGGCGAGACCTGGGCCAGCTGCTTCAGCGGGGTCAGCCGTCCCGAAGCCAGGTCTCGGAACTGAAGCTGGCTGGTACCGCCTGCCGGACCGTGGGCCAGGTAGGCGACGCTCCGCCCGTCAGGTGAGGGCAGCGCCGCGAAGACGTTCTGGGCCCGGGGTTGCTCGGAGAAGCGACGCCACGGTGGGAAGCCCCGGCCCCCGGTGAGATCCCACGCCAGCAGCTGCCGGTCGAACGCCACCGAGTAGAGCGTGTCCCCGTCAGGGCTGAACGCGAGCGCACCCACCTCCTGGCTGTGTCCCTTGAGCGTCTCCACCGGCTTGCGGCGGCTCAGGTCCCACACCACGGCAGTCCCGTCGGGGTGCCCCGCCGCCACCCGTGTCCCGTCCCGGCTGAAGGCCAGCGCTGAGACTCCCTCGACCACACCCGACAGGACGAAGCGAACAGTGAGGGTCCTGGCGTCCCGCACGGCTATCCCGTCCGCGTGCGACGTCGCGAGCAACGAGCCGTCAGGGCTCAGCGCCAGTGCCGGCACCCCGTCACCACTGAAGCGCGACGTCCGAGTCGAGAGCACAGCACCGGTCCTCGTGTCGACGAGCCGCAGGGGCTCCCCACGCTGGGCGAGGTACAGGCGCTCGCCGCGCGGTCCCAGCTGGACGCTGCCTTCACCGCCGTTCATCGCAAAGCGGACCAGTGGGCTGCGGGGGCGGTGTACGTCCCACACGACGGCCTCGACGACCTGAGAGCCGTAGTGCACCACTCCGGCCACCCGGGTGCCGTCCGCGCCGAAGTCCACGCTGTCGGCGACGTGGGTCCCGCCTCGAGTGCCGCCGAACCGCACCTTCGTGGTCAACGTGTCCGCGTCGAGCAGCTGGAGCGGTCCGGGGAGCGGGGTGCGCGCCCCCTCGGAACCGAACCAACCCCCAGCGACCGCGACAGTCCGTCCGTCGGGACTGAAAGCGACTGCGGTCGCGCCGATGCCGGTCCGAGTGCTCCGCTGCCTCAGGCTCACGCCCTGGTAGCGGGAGAGGCCGTCCTCGGTCGGGCTTCCGGCGAGCACCGTGCGCCCGTCCGGGCTGACGTCGACCGTCTCGAACCCGGCCCGCCCACGGGCCACCCCGATGACTCGTGAGGTCTTGCCGAGGAGGGAGTAGAGCGTGGTGCTGGCCAGGATCGAGTCGTCGCGACGGGTCGACTCCACTCCGACCAGGAGGGACAGGTCGGGTTCTCGAAGGACCAGTGCCTGCGCCGCGAGGCGACGCGAGTCAGCCATCCGTGCCGCAGCATCGGCAGCGGCAGCCTCGTCGCGTGCCCGCCGTTCGGCCTGAGTGGCGATCGTCCCGGAAACCGTCGCCACGACAAGGAGCAGGCCGACACCGGCGAGGGACAGCCGCAGCCGTCGGTTGGCGCGCCGCTGCAGCATCAGCTGTTCCCGCTCGGCCTTCTGCTCGGCAAGGGACTGCTCGCGGGAGGCTCGGAGGAACTCCTGCTCCCGAGGGGTCAGGTCGCCCGCCTGTCGACCGGCCCACTCGAGCACTCCCGCCAGTCGCACGCCGCGGTAGAGCTCACTGGCGGGGCGACCCAGCTGCTCCCAGGCCTGGGCCGAGGCCGTCAGGTGGTGCAGCGTGCGCTGCCCCTCCACGTCCTCGTCCAACCACCGGCGCAGGCGCGGCCACGCCCGCGCCAGGGCTTCGTGCGCGACCTGTACGACGTTGTCGTCGCTGCTCAACAGCCGCGACGCGACCAGTGCCTCGATCAGGTCCTCGTGGCTGGGATCCACGGCGAGCTGCTCGCGCGAGACGCGCACCCGCGTAGCGACTCCTCCTACGCCGGGCACGAGCAGGCGCAGGAACATCGTCCGCATGTCGCGCCGCCCTTGGTCCTCGAGTCGGGCGTGCAGCCGTTCTGCAGTCTGCGCGACGGCGTCGCGCACCCCACCGGTCATCCGGTAGCCGTTGACCGTGAGGGTGCGCCCTTCGCGGTGCTGCCAGGTCGCCCGGAGCACGTGGGACAGCAGCGGCAACGCACCGGGCTCGTCCTGGACCTCACGCACCAGGAGGTCCACGAGTCCGGGCTCGAGCCGCAGCCCTGCCTGGCGGGCGGGACCCTCGACCACGGATCGGAGACTCGCCTCGCTCAGGGTGGCGAGCAGGTGGAATCCACGGTCGCTGAGACGCACGAACTCGGGGTGGCTCGCCAGGTCACCGAGGTGGTCCGACCTGAGCGCCACCACCAGGGGGCCGGGGTACTGCGCAAGCTGACGGAAGTACTCCGAACGCTCTTCCGCGTCGTGGCACCAGATGACCGCCTCCTCGGCCTGGTCGACCACGAGCACCCTGGCCGACCCGTGAGGTGGTCTCGGAAGCGAGTCCAGTGGCCGCTCCCCCGGCGTCGTCAGGACCACCTCGGCGCCGTCGCGACGCAGGGCGGGAACGACCCCTGCCCGGATCACCGACGACTTCCCCACCCCAGATGGCCCCACGAGGAACAGCACGCCCGCCTCCCGCAACAGCCTCAGGCAGGCGGCCACGTCGGTCTCACGCCCGAAGAAGGCATCCTCGTCCTCGGGTCGGTAGGCAAGCAGGCCGCGGTACGGGCACGATGCGTTGACCTGGACCGGGTCACTGCCCACCAGCCCGGGGTCCTGTCGGAGGATCCCCGCTTCAAGCGAGCTCAGCTCCTCCCCCGGGTCGAGACCTAGCTCTTGGCGGAGCATCCTGCGCGCCGAGGCCAGGACGTCCAGCGACTCGGTCTGCCGGCCGACCTGGTAGAGCGCCCGTGCGAACAGGCCCCAACGGTGCTCTCGATACGGCGCGTCGGACACGAGCGTCCGTGCCTCGTCGAGACACTGGCGCGCCCGTCCGGCCGCGACTTCCGCCTCGACCCGCAGCTCCTGCGCGTCCAGACGGAGGGCCTCCAGCCGCGCTGCCTCGGTCCTGCCGGGCTCCCACTCGTCGAGGTCAGGCAGCGCCCTGCCGCGCCACAGTGCGAGCGCCTCGGCGAGCAGGAAGGAGGCGCGGTCCGGCTCATGGTCGAGCAGTTGCTCGCGAGCTCGGTGCAGCAACCGCTGGAAGAGGAGGGTGTCGAGCTCCTCCTCATGGATGCGGAGCTGGTAACCGTAGGGCGTGGTCTCGATGGCTGAGGCGCCCAAGATCTTGCGCAGCCGGGCAACGGACCCCTGCACCACCTTGGGCCACGAGGGCGGTGGCGTGTCGCCGTACAGTGCCTCGGCCAGCACGTCCTTGACCACGGGCGCGTCGGAGCACACCACGAGTGCCTCGAGCACAACGCGGTCCCGAAACCCCAGCCCGTTCGTCCCGTCGAGGGCAAGCGGGCCCAGGACGTGGATGCCCACCCTCTGACTGTGTGCCTGCCCCGTGGGCCCCGTCAATGCCGCCGATACCAGCGCGTTACCGCTTGGGGTCCCGAGTGATACCGAAGTGGTGCACAACGAACGGCACAGGGCACCGATCAGGAGCCCGAACGAGGGAGCAACGTGATGAAGAAGATCGCCGCACTGTGCACCGCTGTGATCCTCGGCGTGGGAATCAGCGGTTGTGGAACCGACACCTCCGAGGACAGGGGACGCGAGCTACCGCGACCCGGAGCAACGCTGGACGAGCAGAAGTACTACCCGAACCCACCGTGCACACCGCACCCCGACCACAACCCGTGCGCCTGGTGACGGGGCTCGCGCCCACCACGGGTGAACGTCATGACGGGACTAGCCACGTTCGTCGCGGCCACCCTCCTGAGCGCCGGGATCAGCGGCTGCGGCACCGAGGCGTCACCGGGGCCGGCGCCTGAACCGGCGCGGCCGGGACCGACGTTCGACAACGGTGGCGGTGGCGGTGCCCTCTGCGGCTACCCGGCACGTTCGGTTCCCTGTGGGTGAGGAGGTCGAACTCGCTCCGGTTGAGTCACCGAGCGCAGCTCAGCGACCGGGCTCGAGGTTCTCCACCTCGAGCCTGGCAATGCCTTCCTCCGGTGGGAGGTCGAAGCCCAGCACCTGGGAGTAGAAGGACAGCTCGCACTCCAGCGAGTCCTTGATGTTCGCTGCTTGACGGAAGCCGTGCTGCTCGCCCTCGTAGAGCCGGTAGGCGACCGGCACCCCCTTGTGTCGAAGGGCGTCGACGATCAGCTCGGACTGGGCGGGCGGGACCACGGCGTCCTCGGACCCCTGGAAGACCACGAGAGGTGCGCGCAGCGAGTCGACGTGCGTCAAGGGGGAACGCGCGCGGTACACCTCGCGTCCCTCGGGATACGGCGCGAGCAGGTTGTCGAGGTAACGGGACTCGAACTTGTGGGTGTCGAGCGCGAGGCGCTCGACGTCGGCGACACCGAAGTAGTTGGCACCGGCGGCGAACACCGTTGAAGTGGCCAGCGCCATCAGGGTCGTGAACCCTCCCGCCGAGCCACCACGGATCACCGCCCTGGACGCGTCGATCCGGCCCTGTTCGGCCAGCCAACGCACCGCGGCCACGCAGTCGCCCACGTCGAGGACACCCCAGGTCCCGTGGAGACGGTTGCGGTAGTCGCGCCCGTAGCCGGTCGAGCCGCTGTAGTCGACGTCCACGACCGCGAACCCACGGCTGGTCCAGAACTGCAGACCGGGAGACATGGTCGTGACGGCCTGGGAGGTCGGTCCACCGTGGATCGTGACGATCAGCGGAGGCAGCTCACCATCGAGGGGACATGCCCCGGGGTTCGTCGGCGGGTAGAAGTTCGCGTGCGTGGGTCGGCCGTCTCCGCCGGGGAACACAACGTGTTCTGGCCGGGCGAACCACGCCGGCGAGACACCCAGGTCGCGGACCGGACTCAGGGTCTCGACCTGGTCGGCAACCCCGTGCGAGACCCGGAAGCGGCGTACGGCGCTCTCCTGCGTCGGCGACGCACCCACGACCACGGCGGTCCGGCCCGCGACGGCCACCGTCGGCACCGAGGTGCAGTCGACACCGAGCCCGGTCACGACACCTTCCTTGTCGAGCAGGGCCAACGTGTCGGCCCCGTCGTGGGAGATCGCGAACACCACCTCGCCGCCCTCGAGGAATCCGAAGCGCGAGAGTCCGAAGATCCAGGGTGGCGTGCCGACGTCGCCGGGGCGGTCGACCATCGGCCGCACGCCCACGTCAGCGCTCCAGCGGTACAGCGCCCACCAGTCCTCACGGTCGGAGCAGAACCACAGCGACCCGTCCGGTGCCCAGCGAGGCTGGCACACCCCTTCCTCCGGGCCACCAGCGACGGTGGTGACCTCGCCGTCCACTGAGACCTTGATCCGAGCCGCGTCCCACGGCATGGACGGGTGGTCCCACTCATGCCACGCCACCGAGCGCCCGTCGGGGGACCATCGGGGCGAGGAGACGAAGTCCGGGCCGCTCACGAGGACTTCGACCTCGCCGTCCGCCGTGAGGGTGACGATCTCGTTCACCACGTCGACGGCACCCCGGCCGGCGACCGGATGGGTCTCCCGGACAAGCACGACCCGACCGTCGTGGGGGTGCACGTCACCATCGGCCCAACGGACCGACCCACCCTCGGGTGCGAGCTCGGTCAGGACGACCGGCTCACCGCCGGGGTCGATCCGACGCAGTCTCTGGTCGGACCAGTCGACGTACCAGACCGTGCCGGCGGAGACCCACCACGCGCCGCCGCCGTACTCGTGGACCCGGGTGCGCGCATTGGCGCCAGCGGGCAGCACGTCGGTGGGTTCACCACCAGGCACGAGCCGCACGACCTGGGTGCGACCCCCTTCCTCCGGTCGTAGCTCCGACCAGTAGACGACGTCGCCGTCCGTGGCCACCGCGCCGATGGTGCGGGCCGACTGCACCACGAGGTCGGCGGTGAAGGGCGTGGCCCACGAACCACACGACAAGGGCGTTCGCCTCGGTGCTGCACTCATGGAGCCGAGTCTTTCACCGGCCCCTGCCGGAAGGGACCGGCGGGCAGCCGGCGTGCTCAGGGGACGAGCAGTCGTTCGATGTTGTCGAAACCCTGCCGTACGTATCCGTGCCACATCCGGCGGAACGCCGGCATCGCCGCGCCCCCAACCGGGCCGGCGGGCTGGAGGACCCAGGACCACGTGATCCGTACCCCCGTGCCTGCCCGCTCGAAGTGCCAACGCCCCTCGAGCGAGGTGGCCAGCACCCGCATCGGGCCGGTGATCTCGCCGATCCGGTACCTGAAGTGCTCCGGTCGGTGCACCTCGAGCATGGTCTCCCTCATCGAGCCGCCGCCGGCGAGGAGGATCGTCCGGGTCTGCCCGGGGGTCCCCCAGGTGCCGCTCTGGTCTCTGATGCCCACGATGCGGGGGATCGCGCCGTACCGGCGGTCGAAGAGCCGGGTCAGGTCGCCGGGGAGCACCTCGTCGAACGCGCGCGCCACCCCGGCCGGAAAGCTCCGGCTGTGACGCAGGTGCACGTCGGCAGGCACGCGTCGACCGTACCCAGCGACGGCAGTGTCGCCACCGGGATGCCGTGACAACAGGGGGGCTTGCGTCATTCGGGGTCCGCTTTCGACTGCGCAGCCGCGGCGGCCCGGTCGGCGAGCTCCGACCCGGCACCCTCGTAGAGCTGGATGCCGGTGTCCGCGCCGCCGCTCAGGTACTGCTGGAGGTCCTGGTCGTACTGCGCCACCACGGCCACGGTGCCGGTGAAGCCGCTGTCGGAGAGCTTGCGCAGTGCACTCAGGTTGTTGCCGTGGAAGGGCATCGCCAGCACCGCGATGTCGACCTCGTCGGTGCCGAGCCTGGTCCAGAACTCCGGGTCGGTCGCGTCGGCCTCGATGACGTCGTACCCCAGCGCCTTGAGGTGCTGCACCCGGGTGGACAGCGACTCCACCCCCACGACGTTCAACTCGTACTCGCCGGTGAGGCGGTCGTACGCCGCTGTTCCCACTCGACCCATCCCGAGCACCACGGCCTGGGCGTGCGTCACGTCGATCGGACGATCATCGGGGTGGATCCGGTGCGGACCACGTTCGGGCAGGAGGCGCTTCGCGACGGCGACCAGGCGCTCGGACCGACGACCCAGCGCAGCCGAGAGCGTGAAGCTCACCGCGATGGCGGTGGCGAGCACCACCAGCCATTCCTCACCCAGCAGGTCGGCGGACATCGCCACCGCCACGATCAGTCCGAACTCGGAGAAGTTCGTCAGCGTCGTCCCCGTCGTTGCCGCCGTGCGCCGCCTCATTCCCAGCAGCCAGAGCAGCGCCGTGAAGCCCACAGCCTTCAGCGGGAGCAGCAGGAGCAGCAGGAGCGCGACCAGGAGGTCGCTCAACGACGGAAGCCCGATGAAGCCGATCGAGAGGAAGAACCCGACCAGCAGCAGCTCCTTGACCACGAACAGGCTCTTGGAGAGGTCCCCGGCCCCCGGATGGAACGCCAGCAGCGCTCCGACGACCAAGGCCCCGAGCTCGCCCTTGAAGCCGACCGCCTCGAACAGGGCGTACCCGGGGACCAGTGCCACGGTCAGTCCGAAGAGCGGGCGGAGCTCGTCATGGCCCAGCGCCCCCATGGCGAAGCGCAGCACGTAGGCGCCCGGGAGCAGCAGAAGCAGCACCCCGGCCCACGGGCTGGGCGGCTCACCGTGGGTGGCGCTGAGGAAGACAACCGCCGCGAGGTCCTGGAAGATCAGGATGCCGATCGCGGTACGCCCGCCCAGCGACTGCGCGGAGCCGCGTTCCTCCAGCAGCTTGACCACGAACACCGTGCTGGAGAAGGACAGCGCAAAGGCCAGTACGACGAACGTGTCGATGCCCTCGCCCGCCAGCAGCCCGACGCCCAGGGCACCGAGACCGGCCAGGAACGCGGTGCCCACCGCGATGGACAAGCCCACGTGGACAGAAGCGGTCAGCCACACCTCTCGCCGCAGGAGAGTGCGCACGTCGAGCTTGAGCCCGATCCCGAAGAGCAGCAGGGCGACCCCGAGGTCGGCGACGATGTCGATCGCCTCCGGACGCTCGATGCCGAGAGCACTCAGGACGAAACCGGCAGCCAGGAACCCCACCAGCGGCGGCAGCCGCACCAAGGTCGCCAGCACACCGCCACCGAGGGCAGTCAGCAGGATCGCCGCAACGTCGCCCACGCCCACCTCCCAGGAGCTCTCCCGAAGGCTATCGGCCGTCGGCCCCCCAGCCCGGTCGCCCCCCGACTATGCGGCTTGAGCCTCCAGGGCCTCGGTGAGCAGGGCGACCAACGCCTCGAGCTGGATGTCGGCCGAGGAGGAGACCTCCTCGTCGGAGCCGTCGAGAGCGCGGGCCGCGATCCCGGCCTTGCTGTCGATCAGCTCGGCGATCTTGGTGTCGATCGTCTGGGCGGCGATGATGCGCCACGCAGTGACCGGCTCTTCCTGCCCGATGCGGTGGACCCGGTCGATGGCCTGGGTCTGCTCGGCATCGGTCCAGGACAGCTCGGCCAGCACGACGTTGGACGCGACCTGGAGGTTGAGCCCAACCCCGGCGGCCGAGAGCGAGCAGACGATCACCGCCACGTCGGGATCGTTCACGAACGACTCGATGCTCTGCTCGCGAGCCTTCTTGGACTGGTCGCCGCGGATCGAGGAGTACCGGATGCCGCGCTTGGCGAACGTCTCCTCGGCCACGTCCATCACGTCGATGTGCTTGGCGAAGAAGACCACCTTGCCGACGTGGTGAGCCAGCTGGGCGGCGTAGTCGGCGGCAAGCCCGGCCTTCGCCTGACCGATGCGGCGCATCATGCTGAACACGTTCTCGCCCGAGTCCGGGGTGCTGGTGTCCTCGCGTTCCCACGTCGCGACGCGTCGCACCAGCTCGTGGTCGATCCCGTCGACCACCACACCGGAGGTGCGGGTCGCCAGCGCGCTCTCGTAACGGGAGACCAGCCGGCGGGCGAGCTCTCGCTCCGCCTCGCGGATCGAGCGGCCGACCTCGTCGTCCAGCTCGACCGGCAGGTCCGCGATCCGCCGGGCCGGGATGTCTGCTGCGACATCGACCTTGCGGCGGCGCACGATGCCCATGTCGACCACGGCCGCCCGGGCGTTGCGGTAGAAGCCCGGGTCGGCGGGGGTCAGCCTGCGGTCCTCGAGCGCGTCCATCAGCTCGGCGAGCGGCTTCTTGTCGTCGATCCAGCCGAGGAACTGCCAGATGGTCCGGAAATCCTCGATGTCGTTGATCAACGGCGTCCCGGTCAGTGCCATCAGCAGTGGTCTCGAGGTCCGGGAGCGGATGCGTTCGCTCAGCTCCAGCGCATGCTTGGATCGCTGCGACGACTTGTTCTTGATGAAGTGGGCCTCGTCGACGACCATCCCGCGGAACCCGAAGTCCCCGAGCCAGCCCACGTGCCGGTCGAGCACCTCGTAGTTGACGATCACGATGTCGGCGAAGCCGTCGATGGTGTGACCGTCGCCGTGGATCACAGTCGCCTTGCGCTTGGGGGTCCACATGCCCACCTCGTGCGCCCAGTTGGTCTTCACCACGTTGGGCACCACGACCAGCAGCGGGTAGGCGTTCGCCGCCTGGGCCGCCAGGAGTGCCTGAGCGGTCTTGCCCAACCCCGGCTCGTCGGCGAGCAGGAACGAACGATGTCCGGCGGCTGCCGCGGCCACGACCTGAGCCTGGTGCAGCATCAGCTCGTGAGCCCCGGGCGCCTTCGTGGAGGTCGGGTCGGGAAGGTTCATGCACGAAGAGGCCCCGTTGGCGCCGTACTCGAAGGAACGGAAGAGCGGGCCCAGCAGCTCCCAGCTGGCCAGGAGGCGCGCCTGCGGTTCCTTGGCCTTGGCCGTGCTGAAGTCGGGCGTGAGGAAGGGGTTGGCCAGCTGCCGCGCCTTGACCGACTGCGGAACGACCTGACGCGCGCTCGAGGTCGTCGAGGTCGTCGGCTCGGCGCGGGTGGGTTCCTCCGGCGTCGGCTCCAGGCCGGCGGCGCGCACCATCTCGCGCTTGAGCGACCGGGCTGCGTCGGTCACCACGGCGTCCTCGGCCAGCAGCTGGAGCAGGGAGGTGTCGCGCGCGGCCGTCTTCGCCAAGATCGTCGCGACCCCGTCGAGCCGCTTGAGCTGCTCGGCTCGCCGCGCCTCGCTGGAGTCTGTGTCGGCTCGCATCCTGGTGCGCTCCTCGCGCACGAGCAGCGCAACCACCTGGAACTTGGTGCGCGCCGAGGATTGCACCGGGCCGCGCTGGGCCACGGTCTCGACCTCACGCACCGCCTTGGCGAGCACCGGGATGATGCCCTCGTTGTCGACAGCACGCACGCGCCGCTGGTTGCGGGGGGCGGAACGGGTAGCGCCGGACTGGCGCTGGCCTCGTCGTGCCAAGAACTCCTCCTCGTCAGTGCCCTCGGCATACTCACCGAAGAAATAGGCAACTCACCCCGAGATCCGCTGCCCGGGAAGGGCTGCGGAGCACGCGAGCCGGGTGGTCATTGACGCCCACTCGACATCGTGTTCGTCCGACACCCTGCTCGGTGTCGAACGCTCACGGGATGTACTCGCGACCTGCTGGTCGTGGCCGCGCCACCGCCCGGAGAGCGAGGTGACGCCCAGACAGACGTCAACGCACGGGTCGGTGCTGGGACAACTGTAGTCGACTCCTGCCCGGACCGCGCGTTTGTCCCGGGTCGGGGGTGGCGGGGGTAAATCTGACGACGCTCTGCAACGGGGTGCGCCACGATTGCTCGCCTCGCTCGCTGCTCGACCACCCATGGGTGACGCGGCCTCTTGGGCGGATCCGCACCTTCGCAAGGTCATCTGGTGCGGTGGTGCGGACCGTGAGTGCGTCGTACACCGCGGGTGCACGGTCCATAACCCCGCGTTACAGCGGAAGGTCGAGGAGAACCGGGCAACGCCACTGACTGGTTTGGTGGAGCTGAGGGGATTCGAACCCCTGACCTTCTCGATGCGAACGAGACGCGCTACCAACTGCGCCACAGCCCCAGTGCGCCGGTGAGCGCGAGGGAAAAGTTACCACCGAGCGGGCGGGCTTCCGAATCCGGTACCGCAGAACCACTCGGGTCGTCTGGTGCGGGGGTGCGGGCCGTTAGTACGTCGTACACGGTGGGTGCACGGTCGATAACCCCGCGTTACAGCGGATCGCGAGCGGACTCAGCCGCCGACGACCCGGCGCTGCTCGGACTCGACCTGGGCCGACTCCTGGGCCGACTCCTGGGCCTCACGGGCGAGGGCGGTGTCGGCCTGGTCGTGGCCGGAGCTGTTGATCCCGGTGAGCTCGATGGTGCGGACCGTCCGACGCGCACGCGCCTTGTTGACGTACGTCGGCAGCGTCATCGGCAGCGGGTCCCACAGGGAGCCGTCGTCGGCGAGGGCTGCCTCGAGCTCCTGACGCTGCAGACCGACGGTGTCCTCCTCGCCGAGCCGCTCGACGAGGTCGGCCGGGTTCCCGGCGGGGGTCTCGGCCGGCGCGTGGACGGCTGGCGCGGGGACCGACGCCTCCCCCGGAAGCGCGGAGGCCGGAGTCGTCGTGATCTCGCGTGGCGTAGTGGCGCCACGGCCCCGACGGGCGGCGCGGACCGAGAGCCGCGCGACGACGAGGAACAGCAGCACCAGGCCGCCGGGGATCGCGGTGGACCACCAGGGGACGATCGCGAACCAGGCCAGACCGGAGACGACCGCGGCGGCCAGGAGGAGCAGGGCGAGCACGCGACGACGACGCTTGGCAGCGCTGCGGGCCGCCGCGCGGGTCGGCAGCACGCGCTCGGTCGTGCCGGGCGCGGCCGCTTCGGAGGTGGGTGCCTCGGCGGTCTCCAGGGTCTCGGTGGTCTCGGTGACGACCGACGACCGGGTCGTGCGGGAGAGGATGCGCACCTTGTCGGAGTGGCCCTCGACCAGCCGATCGCTCGCCAGGTCGTCGTGGTGCTTGAGTGCCTTGGGGATCAGGTAGACGGCCCACGCGAGTGCGAGCACGACGAAGATGATTGCTGACAGGTCCACGAGGATGACGATACGAGCGCGACGAGACCACGGGCCGCAGGCATGGCGGTGTGTCGGGAGATCACTCGTGTGACTGGTGTGAATTGGCGTCCGGACCGCGTGACTCGAGTCGCTGCACCAGACCCTCCGGCACGTCCTCGCGGGTGATCGCGAAGATCCGGTGGTCTCGCCACTCGCCGTCGATGTGCAGGTAGCGCGGGGCGAAGCCGATCTCCTCGATGCCGAGCTTGGCCACGACCCGCAGCGAGGAGGCGTTCTCGGGTCTGATCGCCACCTCGATGCGGTGCAGGCCGACGGGTCCGAAGGCGTGGTCCACCGCCATCGCCACGGCGAGCGGGATGATGCCGCGGCCGGCGTACTCCTCGGCGACCCAGTAGCCGATCGAGGCGAACTGGGCGGAGCCGCGGACGATGTTGCTGATCGTCACCTGACCCACGAGACGTCCGTCGTACTCGACGACGAACGGCAGCTGCCGACCCGCCCGGGCCTCACCACGCAGGTGTCTGGCCATCGCAGTGAAGCTGCGTGGGCGGGTCTGCGAGGCGCTCGGAGCCGTGGCGTCCCATCGGAGCAGCCAGCCTGCGTTCGCTCTTCGCACGCGGACCCAGTCCTGCCGGTCGAGCTGGCTGATCGGGCGCAGCCGCACCTTGCCGTGCTCGAGGACCGCCGGCCAGCCGGCGCTCAGTGGTCGCTCCCCACGATCTGCTCCACGGCGTGACGCAGCAACGGCACCACCACCTCGAGCCCGTCCTTGACCCCGCCCCGAGACCCGGGGAGGTTCACCACCAAGGCCCGCCCTACGGTGCCGGCCACTCCTCGAGACAGCGCGGCGGTCGCCACGCCCTTGGCGACGCCGTGCGCGCGGATTGCCTCGGCGATGCCCGGGACCTCGCGGTCCAGCAGCGGCCTGGTCACCTCCGGGGTCAGGTCTGTCGGGGTCAGGCCGGTGCCACCGGTGGTGAGGACCGCGCGTGCACCCGAGGCCACGGCCGCGGAGATGGCCTCCCCCACGGCCTGCCCGTCGGGCACCACGACCGCGTCGTCCACCTGCCACCCCTCGGCGCGGAGCGCCTCGACGATCAAGGGACCCGTGGTGTCCTCATAGACCCCCGCCGCGGCGCGGTTGGACGCGACCACGACGCCGGCACGCAGGCCGGTCACGACGGCTCCCGCCGGTAGGTGCCGCTCTTGCCGCCGGTCTTCTCCTGCACCCGCACGTCGGTGATCACCGCGCCCTTGTCCACCGCCTTGACCATGTCCACGACCGTCAGCGCCGCGACCGAGACGGCGGTCAGTGCCTCCATCTCGACGCCGGTGCGGTCGGTGGTCCTGACCGTCGCCGAGATGACGACCGCGTCGTCGTGCACCTCGAGGTCGACGGTCACTCCGGAGATCGCGAGCGGGTGGCAGAGCGGCACGAGGTCCGGAGTGCGCTTGGCCGCCATGATGCCGGCCACCCGGGCCACCCCGAGCGCGTCACCCTTGGGCACGCCCTCGCCGCGCAGGAGCTCCACCACGTTCGGTGAGACCAGCACCCGCCCGGTCGCCGTGGCCGAGCGCTTCGTGACGTCCTTGCCCGAGACGTCGACCATCCGAGCGGCGCCGGACTCGTCGAGGTGGGTGAAGTGATCCACGGTCTCCCCCTCAGCCGTTCGGCCGGTCGAGCAGCAGCACCGGCACCTTCTCGCCACGCTCCACCCTGGTGACGTCGTCGGCAAGGACGATGAGTGCATCTGCCTGCGCGAGCCCGGCCACGAGGTGAGAACCCGCGCCACCCACCGGGGTGGCACGGACGCCGTCGGCGTCGAGCTCGACCCGGGCGCGGAGGAGCTGCTGCTTGCCGCGCATCGAGCGGAGCGGCTCGGTGACGGTCGCGGTCGTCAGCGTCCGTCCGCCGGGCTCGCGCCCGGTCAGCTTGTGCAGGGCGGGCACGACGAACATCTCGAAGGACACGTACGCCGAGACCGGGTTGCCGGGCAGGGTGAAGATCGGAGTCGCGTCCTCCCCCACCAGTCCGAAGCCCTGCGGCTTGCCGGGCTGCATCGCGACCTCGAGGAAGTCCACGGTGCCGAGCTCCCTGAGCACCTCCTTGACGACGTCGTGGGTGCCCTTGCTGACCCCGCCGCTCGTGACCACCAGGTCGGCGCGCACCAGCTGGTCACTGAGTACGTCGCTGAAGACCTCGGGGTCGTCGGAGCTGGACACGACCCGGTAGGCGATGCCGCCGTGGGCCCGCACCGCCGCGGCCAGGAGGTAGCTGTTGGCGTCGTAGATGCTGTCGCGACCCAGTGGACGGCCCGGCTCGACGAGCTCGGCCCCCGTCGAGATGACGACGACCCGCGGACGCGGGGCAGTAGGCACCCGGCCGAGGCCGAGTGCTGCGAGCAACCCCACCTGACGGGTGCCGATCACCTCCCCGCGGCGCATCAGGGTCTCCCCCTTCTGCACCTCCTCACCCGCGAAGCGGATGTGCTGCCGCTCCTCGGGTGCCTTGCGCACGAGCACCTGGTTGCTGCTCTCCTCGGTCCACTCGAAGGGCACCACCGCGCTGCACCCGGCCGGCACGGGAGCCCCGGTCATGATGCGCACCGCGGTCCCCGGGGTGAGCGTGAAGATGGTGGTCTGCCCGGCGGCGATCTCGCCGACGACGGGCAGGTGGACCGGGCGCTCCTCCGTGGCGTCGGCGACGTCGCGGAACGACACGGCGTAGCCGTCCATCCCGGAGTTGTCGAAGACCGGGAGCGAGACGGGGGCGGCGACGTCCTCGGCGAGGGGAAGCCCGATGGCGTCCATGAGCGGGTGCTCGAAGGGCTGCATCGGTTCGATGCGGCTCAAGACCTTGGCGAGGTAGTCCTCGACCGGCAGGAGTCCCGGCTGGGCTGGCGGTGACGACTCGACGGGCATGATCCGACCCTATTCCGAATCGACGTCCTCACCGAGGACCGCACCGGCCTCGACACGGCCTCTCTCACCCTCGAGACGGGCCGCTCCGATGACGCGCACCCGCTCGCCGAAGGTCCAGTCCCCCGAGACCACGAGCGACTCGGCGTCCTTCAGCGACGGCACGCCCGAGGGGAACCGCTTGTCGAACTCCTCCACGAACTTGTAGTGGCCGTCGAGCTCCACGAACGGGAGCTTCTCCGCGATCTGGTCGAGGACGAAGTCGCCCCCGAGCTCGTAGGCGTCCGAGCGCAGCACCAGCAGGTCGTTGGTCGTCTTCACGGGCACGAACCGGTCCCGGCCGACCTCGATCGTGCGGGAGTCGGCGAACACCTCGATGGCCGCACCCATGGCGGTCTCGATCTGCACGACCTCGGGGCTCTTGGGGTCGGCCGGGTCGACGTGCTTGACGTTGCGGATCAGCGGCAGCCCCAGCACGCCCTCGCGGCGCTTGATCTCCTCACGCATGCGTTCGAGGTCGAACCAGAGGTTGTTGGTCGAGGTGAACCGGTGTCGTTCGAGGTCGCCGAGTGCCTCGAGGTCGGCCTTCGCCGTCTGGGCGGTCTCGCGCAGGACGATGCGGCCGTCCTCCTTGCGACGTGCGAAGTGGCCACCCTTGCGGTCCGAGGCGGTACGGCGTACCGCCTCGATCGCGAACGGCGCCCCCGAGCTCGCGAACCAACCGGCGACCCGGGCGTCAGGGACGGCGCCGAGGTTGTCGGAGTTCGACACGAAGGCGTAGCGGTAGCCAGCCTCGATCAGCTGGTCGATGAGCCCGGTCGCCACCAGCGAGGGGTAGAGGTCACCGTGACCGGGCGGGCACCACTCCAGCGACGGGTCCCGCGGCCAGCCGACCGGCGTCAGCTTGTCGGCGAGCAGCTTGGGCTCCTTGCTCTGCAGGAACTCCAGGGGCAGACCCTCCACCGCCAGCCCGTCGTAGCGGGCCAGCGCCGCCAAGGTGTCCGCGGAGGTCCGGAAGCTGTTCATGAAGATCAGGGGCAGGGTCGCGCCGTACTCCCGACGCAGGTGGAGCACCTGGCGCGCGATCACGTCGAGGAAGCTCAGCCCTCGGCGGACACACAGCAGCGACTTGGCGCGGGCCATGCCCATCGAGGTGCCCAGCCCGCCGTTGAGCTTGATCACGACCGTCGCGCCGATCGCGTCGGCGGCCACCTCGTCGCTCACCTCGACGTCGGCCAGGGACTCCATGTCCAGCGGCTCGATCGTGCTCTCGGCGATCATGCCGGTCTCGCCGTGCTCGAGCTGCCGGTAGTAGTGGGCGAACACGTCGATGGCCAGCTCGTTCACACCCGCGGCCTGCATCTTCTCCCGCGCCTGCGTGAGTCCCTTCGATGTCATGATCCGATCGTAGGCTTGCCGTGTGTCGGAGTTCATCGGGGTCACCAAGCTAGCTCTGCGCGACCAGCTGCTCGCCGCTCGCCGGCACCTGCCGCTGTCTGTGCTGGGCGAGCGCGCGCGGATGATCGCGGCCCATCTGATGGAGCAGCCGGAGGTGCGCGCAGCCGCCACCGTGGCGGCATACGTCTCGGTCTCCAGCGAGCCCGGCACGGGCCCGCTGCTGGATGCGCTGACCGGTGCCGGCAAGCGGGTGATCCTGCCGTTGCTGCAGCCCGACAACGACCTCGACTGGGCGGCGTACGACGGCCCCGCCGGTCTACACCCGGCCGGGCGCGGCCTCCTCGAGCCGGATGGGCGACCACTGGGCGCCGACGCCCTGGCCACCGCCGACGTCGTGCTGGTCCCGGGACTGGCCGTGGCGACCGACGGCACCCGCCTCGGCCGCGGTGGCGGGTCCTACGACCGGGTGCTCGCGCGGATACCCGTGGGGACCTTCGTGTGCGTGCTGCTCAACTCAGAGGAAGTGCTCGACGTCGTGCCCAGTGACACCCACGACAGGGCGGTCGGGGCGGTCGCCACCGAGCTGGGCGTGACCCGCCTGCGTGCCTGAGTGTTCCGCTAGCGCGGCTCGAGCACGAGTCGGTCCTTTGTGGCCGAGCGGACCGCCTCCTGCCCGAACACCCACGGGAGCGTCCGCCCGTCGGTCCACAGCTGGGTCTGGTCCCGGTAGTTGCCCGAGGTCGGGTGACCCGAGGCGCCGGTGAGGTTCACCCACCTCGAACGTTCGAGGTCGCCGAGGTCGACGACCATCCGCATCGAGGGAGCCGAGGTGACGACGTAGGGCTCGGTCGCCTCCCAGCTGGACGCGTCGACGGCTGCCGTCCCCCCGCCGAGCTCGAACGGACCACGGTCGAAGAGCGAGCCCGCGACCCCCACTCCTCGGCGCTGGAGCGGCTCGTTCGCCAGGTCCAGCCGGTGCAGCCTGCCCCAGCTCCACTGACGCGGGCTCACCGAGATCCTGCGGGTGAGCTCGTCCCGCGCCTCGCGCATGGCGGCGGACAGGATCATCTCCCGGTCCTCCACCACACCCTCGGTGGTGGCGTCGTCCCACCACTGGCTGTCGGGCTCCCTGAGGAGGTTGCTGACCACGGCCATCCAGCGCTGGCCGCCATCGGGCCACAGGCTCTCCGGGAGCTGGTCGTGGAAGGTCATCTCCAGCAGGTTGCGCCACACCACGTTGAAGTACGCCGCCGCGGCGGAGCCGCTCGGCTGCTCGAAGTCCCAGTCGAGCAGGAGACGCTGCCCGTCCGCGTAGTAGCGAGACGTCATCAGCTGTCGCATCAGGTAGGGCACCAGCACCGGCGCCATCGGGTTGCGGCTGTCCAGCTGCAGCTTCGACATGTTGCCCACGTCGACCTTCGCCCCGGCCTCGGTCCACCGCACCAGCTGGTTGCGGATCCGCTGGCTGCGATAGCCGTGGTCGGGTGAGTCGGTGAGGTACCAGCGGTAGCCGGGCCCGGTCACGGCCTGGTTGGCCGCCACGATGAACCCCTCGGCCGGGTTCAGGACGTTGGGCAGCTGCTCGAACGGGACGTAGGTGTCACTCCAGTCGTTCTCCGGCAACCAGCCCGCGGCCGGGTAGTCGCCGGTCCGGCCGTTCCTGCGGACCGGGATCGCCCCGGGTGCCTGGTAGCCGATGTTGCCCGCGGTGTCGGCGTAGACGAGGTTCTGGCTCGGCACGGCGAACTTCGCGGCAGCCTGGCGGAACTCCGTCCAGCTGGAAGCCCGGTCGAGCAGGAAGATCGCGTCCGCGGTCGGCCGTGGGGTCAGTGCCGTCCAGGCCAGCGCGACGGCGTACCCGTTGCCTCGGGAGGGGGCCTCGGCGCCCACCTCCGCGTTGGCCCCGACGCTGGAGAGCTGGGCCGAGACGTCGGAGAGCAACGGCCCGTGGCGCGTGGAGCGGACCGTGATCAGCTTCGAGGACCTGCCGGCGATCCGGATCACCTCGTCCCGCTCGGTGAGCGGAACCCGTCGGCCGTCGTAGAGGTAGGTCTTGTCGGAGACCTGTTCCAAGAAGAGGTCCGTGACGTCGGGGTCGAGGTTCGTCATCCCCCAAGCGATGTCCCGGTTGTGGCCGATGATGACCCCGGGCACCCCGGCGAAGGTGAATCCGCTGACGTCGAAGGGGCAGGCCTCGGACACCGTGCGGCAGTGCAGCCCCATCTGGTACCAGATGCCGGGGATGGAGACGTCCAGGTGCGGGTCGTTGGCCAGCAACGGCTCCCCCGACACCGTGTGCTCGCCGGAGACCACCCAGCTGTTGGAGCCGATGCCGTCGCCGCGACCCATCAGGTCGGGGATGGCATCGACACCCCGCTGCACGGCGTCGAGTGCCTGTCGGGCACCGGGCCCGAAGGCAGGCCGGGCACGGGCGGGTCCGCGGGTGTCGGAGGGCCGGTCGATGATCGGCGCGTTGCGGTCGTAGGGGTAGCGCGGGTAGAGCTCGTCCACCTGCTCCGGCGTCCGATCGACCGCCAGGCGGGTGCGTTCGATCTCCTCCTCCATGTTGCCGCGCAGATCCCAGGCCATGGCCTTGAGCCACGCCAACGAGTCGACGGGCGTCCACTCCTCCGGCTCGTAGTCGAGGCCACCGAGGGCCAGCACCGTGTACTCCAGCGAGAGCTCGGTGGTCGAGCGACCCGCGAGGTACTGGTTGACCCCGTCGCTGTAGGCCTCGAGATATGCCTTGGTCGAGGGCGCCAGCAGGTCGAACTCGCGCGCCGCGACCCTCCGCCAGCCCATCGTGCGGATGTACATGTCCGCCTCCAGCGTGCTCTCCCCGAGCAGCTCGCTGAGGCGGCCGGCGGTGACGTGCCGGCGGAAGTCCATCTCGAAGAACCGGTCCTGCGCCTGCACGAACCCCTGGGCCAGGAACAGGTCCTCGGCGTCGTCGGCGTACACCTGCGGGATGCCGTGCTCGTCGCGCAGCACCTCGACCTCTCCGGACAACCCCTGCAGCGCGACGGTCCCCTCGACGCTCGGAAGCGGACGCCGCGCCACCACCGCGACCACGACCACGGTGGCCACCAGGGCGAGCACCGTGCCCACCGCGAGGTACGTCGATCCGCGGACCCACGCGGGCCAGTCGCTGATGGGTCGGGAGGTCACGCCATGCATTGTGCCGTAGGATTGGCAGTCGAAGACCACGAGTGCCAATCCCTCGTCCGGCGTGACCACGGAGGACCAGCAGTGCCCACCTACCAGTACTCCTGCACCGAATGCGGCCACGACCTCGAGATCGTGCAGAGCTTCTCCGAGGACTCCCTCACCGTGTGTCCCGAGTGCGAGGGACGGCTGCGCAAGATCTTCAACGCGGTCGGCGTGGTGTTCAAGGGCTCGGGCTTCTACCGCACCGACAGCCGCAAGCAGGGTTCCGGAGCCGAGGTCGCAGCGACCGGCAAGGAGACCGCCTCGAAGACCGAGAGCGCCCCCAAGGCCGATGCCCCGAAGCCGGCAGCGGCCGGCGCGGGGTCGAGCACCAGCACCGCGGCTGCCTCGGCCTGAGCAGCCCGCCCCGGGCCGCCGCGGGCCGCAGCGATCCGGGGGCCTGTGGACGGCGACGGCAGATCGGACCCGATCGACCTAGGTTCACTGCCCATGAACCCGATGCGCACCCTGCACCACCTTCGCCGACGCGTGCTGCTGCACCGTCGCCCCCTCGCCGCCCTCACCGCGGGTGGCGCCGTGCTCGCTGGCGTGCACACGGCCGCTCCTGGCCCGGCGGAGACCGTGGAGGTCTGGACCGTGCGCACCTCGCTGCCCAGCGGGACCGTGCTGCAACGCGGTGACCTCGTCAGCACCAGCCTGGCCCCCTCGACAGTGCCGGCAACGGCGGTCGACGACCCTGAGGAGGTCGTCGGCCGGGCGCTCGCGGCACCGATGGCGCGGGGAGAGGTGCTCACCGGGCTGCGCACGCTCTCCCGCGGCCTGCTGCGCGGCTACCCGGGAACCGTGGCGGTGCCGTTGCGGATCACCGACGCAGACGTGGTCGGACTGCTCCGCGTCGGTGACCGCGTCAGCGTCGTCGTCGCAGACCCGGAGGGTCAGGAGCCACCACGAGTGCTCGTCAGCGACGTCGCACTGGTCGCGATCCCGGGAGCCGACACCGCAGGCCTCTCGGACGCGACCCCTGGGCGGCTGGTCGTGGCAGCCGTCCCTACACCCATTTCCCTGGACGTGGCGCGCTGGTCTATGACGGGGTACCTCAGCGTCGTCTGGGGCCGGTAGCGTCCCCGGCGAGCACATGCACCCCTCACTTCCCCCACAGAGGAGCACGACATGAGTGGCTTCAAGAACTTCGTCCTGCGCGGCAACCTCGTCGATCTCGCGGTCGCGGTGATCATGGCGGTTGCATTCGGCACCGTGGTGACCACCTTCACCAACTGGCTCACCAGCCTGTTGCCGGCTTCCCTCGACGACGTGTTCAGCAACACCGAGAACTCCTTCGGCGCGTTCCTGAACGCAGTGATCGCCTTCGTCATCCTCGCTGCCGTCGTCTACTTCCTGGTCGTGCTGCCCTACACGCGCGCCAAGGAGAAGTACTTCCCGGCCGAGGCCCCCGGCACTCCCGCCGACGTCGCCCTGCTCGAGGAGATCCGCGACCTGCTCGCGACACGCCAGGGTCGCGTCTGAGACGACGAGGTCACCCGTGGTGCGGCGGCACCTGGCGACGCAGCCACTCGTCGCCGTCGTCAGCACGCACCGTCGGCTCGTCGGTGTCGTCGCTGGTCTGCTCGGGCACCGCGTCACCGAACACCTCGGCCAGCCGGCGCCGCCGTGCCGCACGCTGCGCCGGTGTCAGTGCCGCGCCCCGCTCCGGCCCGCTCTCAAGCCCGCTCTGAGGCCGGCCCTCCGGCCCGTTCGCCTGTTCGTTCTTCTGTTCGTTCATCTGCGTGTTCTTCTCGGTCTCGCGCGGCCGGTCGGTCTCGGGGCTCATACGCCGAGGCGCAGTTCGCGCGGGACGTCGAGCCAGGCGAGGTCGAACGTCGGCCGGGTCGGACGCCAACCGGTCTGGGCCGCGAAGTGGTCGCCGCACACCCGCAGCGAGCGGCACAGTGGCTCGAGCCGCTGCCGGATCAGCAGCCGACCGAGCGCGTCCATCACGGGTGCGGAGTCGCGCCTGGAATCCGCCGCGAGCCCGAGCGCCAGCTCGGCGCGGCGTACCGGCTCCGCGCCGACGTTGTAGACACCGCTCGGCGCGTGCAGCGAAGCCAGCACCGCACCGCCGAGGTCGTCGGCATGGATCACGTGGGCCCAGTCCTCCGGTCGGCCCAGGCCGCCGCAGCGTCCGCTCCCCGCGGCACGCAGGAAGTAGCGGGTACGCCGGTCGCCGCCGATGATCAGCCCGAAGCGGAGCAGCACTCCCGCGCGTGAGTCACATGAGTACCCCTGGACCAGGGACTCGCCCACGGCGGCCGGCTCGGTCATCGCCGTGATCTCCACGGGGCTCTGCTCGGTCACCCAGCGATCACCCTGGTCGGCGTACAGGGCACTGGCGCTCTCCTGGACCACCCGGCGCACACCGGCACGGCGGGCGGCCTCGACGACGTTGGCCACCCCGGTGGTGCGCAGCTCGTCGTGCCGTCGCCAGGCCCCGGGCAGCAGGGCGTTGTGACCGACGGGGACCCGGCTGGCCAGGTTGACGACCGCGTCGGCCCCGCTGAACGCCGAGACCAGGCTCTGCAGTTGGAGGACGTCACCACGCACCGGCACCGCACCCATGCGGTGCACCAGCGCGTGGCTGGTCACGGACCGGGTCACCACCACGACCTCGTGACCGGCCCCGAGGAGAGCGGTGACAGCGGCCCGGCCGATGAGGCCGGTGCCGCCGGCCAGGACTGTCCTCACGCGCGCCATACTCCGGTAACGAACCGGTAACGGCAAGTCAGGCGCGCCCGGTGGGCACTCAGGCGCAGAGACCGGCCTCGGCGGCTGCACGCTTGCGCGCCTCCTCGTCCGGCGTCGGATCCGCTGTGGGTTCCTCGCTCGGTGCGGGGGTCGGCGAAGGCTTGTCGCCGGGCTCCTCGCCCGGCTTGCGCCCAGGTGTCAGGGCGTCGGCCGCGAACTTGCCGAGCGACCGGTCGAAGCGGATCCTGCGCCAGAGCTCGGCGGCCTCGGGCGCGAGCTGCAACCTGTTGGTGTCGGCCGGGAAGGGCTCGTTGGGCACCGTGATGAACTGGATGTTGTCCAGCCCGATGTCCTTGAGCGAGGCGCCCAGGGAGGCCAGCTCCTTGAGCCGGGCGAAGCCGGTGTCGGTGGTCAGCGACTCCGTCGCCGCGTCGAGGAAGCGGTAGAGACGCACCGGGTTGGCCAAGGTGCCCTTGGAGACCACCTTCTCCACCATGGCCGCGATGAACGCCTGCTGGCGCTTCATCCGCCCGATGTCTCCGGTGGGGGCGCCGATGGCGTTACGCACCCGCACGTAGTCCAACGCCTGGGCGCCGTTGACCTTGTAGGTGCCCTCGGGCAGGTAGATCTTCCCGACGTCGTCGTTGACCTCCTCCGGCACGCAGACCGTGACGCCGTTGATCGCGTTCACCATCTCCTTGAAGCCGGCGAAGTTGATCACGACGAAGTGGTCGATGCGGATGTCGGTGATCTGCTCGACGGTCTTGATCGTGCAGCCCGGGCCACCCACGGCGTACGCCGCGTTGAACTGCGTCAGCCCTCCCGGAACCGTCTTCTTGCCGTTCTTGGTCAGGCACTCGGGGCGCTCGACCATCGCGTCGCGCGGCAGGCTCACGCCGTAGGCCCGGCTGCGGTCGGCAGAGAGGTGCAGCAGGATCGTGGTGTCGGAGAGGCCGGGGGTGTCGCCACCGATGTTGGTGCCGTCACGGTTGTCCGACCCCATCACCAGCACGTTCAGCGGCCGCTTCGGTCCCTCGACCTCGACCTCGTCGGGGCGGTCGCCGAGCTGGTCACCGATGGCGACCGCGTTGATGTTGCCCTCGAGCTTCTTGTAGGCGATCACGAAGACGGAGGTCAGCAGGACCGCCAGCACGCTGAGCGCGATGACGATGCGTTGCGTGATCAGACGCCGTCGAGGAACGCGCCCCTTGTGGCGCGGCTCGGCAGCGCCAGAGGCTTCCTCGGACAATGTGACCCTCCCGGCGTCGACCCCCCATTGTGAGCATGTTCGACGGGCCGCCCAAATCATCGCAGGTCCCTGGTGGTCCGCGCCCGGCTTCAGCTCATGCCAAGATGTACGCCGACCATCGGGTCAGGCCCCAGTAGCTCAGTGGATAGAGCAGCCGCCTCCTAAGCGAAAGGTCGCCAGTTCGACTCTGGCCTGGGGCACCACCACTGCTAGGTGAGCGTCTCGAACCTCAGCCCGGCAGCCTGCAGGCGCGGCACCAGGTTCTCGGCCATGGCGGCCGCCGGCGTCACCTGGCCCGAGGTCTTCGGGTTGTCGTCGAGCGCGAGGCACAAGGCGGCCTCGGCGAGCATCTTCGCGGTCTCGGTGTAGCCGGGGTCTCCGCCGGAGACGCGGGTGCGAACCGTGCGCCCGTCGCTCTCACCGACGAAGTCGACGGTGAACCAGGACTTCTCGCGGCGCTGCGGCGACGGGCCATCGCCCTGCTTGACCTTGCCCTTGAGGAAGTTGCGCACCGGCGGCACCTGCGCGGCCAGGGCCAGCCCGGACACGGCGGCGACCCCACCGACGGTGTAGCGCAGTGTCTTCAGCCCGGCGTAGTGGCTGTAGCGGAAGTCCGGCCCGTAGGAGTCCAGCGCCGCCCCCGAGCGGGCGACCACGAACGGGTCGATCGTGGGCAGGGGGAGCAGCCACAGCCCGAGGTCCTGGTCGCGGTGCGGCTTGCCGCCGACGGCTCGCGACCTACGGCCCACCGGGCGCTCCTCCTTGGCCCTCCGCGCCTTCATGGCCTCACGCATCTGCCGCGCCCGGCTCATGGCCCCCAGCGCCGAGTGGAAGGTGCCCCCGGAGAAGGTGCCTGCGGAGCGGACCACGCCGCGCAGCTTGATCGGGCTGTCGGCGCCGAGCTGCTGGACCGTGAACCAGGCTCCGAGGTCGTGCGGGATCGAGTCGAAACCACAGGCGTGCACGAGGCGAGCACCCGAGGCGACCGCGCTGTCGTGGTGCGCGAGGTACATCCGGTCCACGAACTCGGGCTCCCCGGTCAGGTCGAGGTAGTCGGTGCCGGCGGCTGCGCAGGCTGCCACCAGCGGCTCCCCGTGCTGGAGGTAGGGCCCCACGGTCGTGATCAGCACCCGGGTCGACTCGGCCAGCGCCCGGAGCGCCGCGTCGTCGGCGCTGTCGGCGACCACCAGCGGCAGGTCGGCCAGCTCGGGGTGCTTACCGGCCAGCCGTCCCCGCACCGTCTCCAGCTTGCCCCGGTTGCGTCCGGCCAACGCCCAGCGGAGGCCCTTCGGCGCGTGCTCGGCCAGGTACTCGGCGGTGAGCTCGCCGGTGAACCCGGTGGCTCCGAGGACGACGATGTCGTGTGCCCGGGGTGCGCTGTCAGCCTGCAAGGGTTTCTCCTCTGGGTGGGGACCCCCATCCTCGCGCATCGCTGGGTGCGGGAACCGACCGGTCTCGTCGTGCGTCCCACCCTCATGAGAGCTCGAGCGTCGTGGACCCTGGGTGGACTGGCTGCGACCGTGGCCGTCGGCGGCGTCGTCACTGCCGGCGTGCTGGCCGACCCCACCGCGCCACCCGCCCGCGCGGCGGGGCTGAGCGTCTTCGAGGACTGCGAGCAGCTGCGCTCCTGGTACGTCGAGCACACGATCGACCAGGTCGGCCCCTACGGATGGGGCGGCATGGCCTGGCCGATGCGCCAGCTCGCTCCGGACGCGGGCTCGGGCGAGGTCGCCCAGAACGGCAGCCAGAACGGCAGCCAGGACGGCAGCCGGGGCGTCGGCAACGGTGCGACCGGCACCAACACCCAGGAGGCCGGAGTCGATGAGCCCGACGTGGCCAAGACCGACGGCCGCCTGGTGGTGCGCATCTTTGAGGACCGACGGCTCGTGATCACCGACGTGAGCGGGGAGGAGCCACGCGAGCTCGCCCGGTGGCGCCTGCCGGACGACGCCTACGCCCAGGACCTGCTGCTCGTCGGTGATCACGTGCTCGTCGTGGCCGACCGCGGTGTGGTGGCGTACGCGGAGCGTGCCGTTCCCGACCAGGTGATGCCCGGCCAGGTGATGCCCGGCCCCGGTATGCCGGGTGCCATGGTCCCGGGGACCGAGCTGTTCGACATCGACATCTCCGAGCCCACCGCACCCCGGCTGGACAGCCGCACCAGGTGGACCGGCCGCCAGCTCTCGCTGCGGCAGTACGGCGAGACGGTCCGCCTGGTCACCGCCACGGGACTGCCCGCCCTGCCCTTCGTCCAGGCGCAACCCGGGAGGCTCAGCGAGGAGCAGGCCACTGCCCGCAACCGCCGGATCGTGCAGCAGGCCGCGGTGGAGGACTGGTTGCCGTCCCGGGCGAGCGACGCAGGTCCGCGCCCGTTGCTGGGCTGCACCGACGTCTACCACCCGAGGACCTGGTCGGGCACCGACACGGTCACGGTCTCCACCTTCAGGCCCGGCGCGGTCACCACGGACTCCTCGGTGGCGGTCACCGGTGCGGGCAGCGACGTCTACTCCTCCACCGACCGGCTCTACGTGACCTCGACCGACTGGGGCGGACCGCTCCCGCTGGAGGGCCCGCTCGTCGGCGCCCCGGCCCCCGACGGGCCCACCGACCCGGACTCGTCGGTGGACCCTGACTCGTCGGTGGACCCGGACTCGCTCATCGAGCCCGACTCGAGGCCGATCCGTCCGATCGCCTCCACCAGGACTCACGTGCACGCGTTCGCGCTCGGCGAGACCGACGCGCGCTATGTGGCCTCGGGTGCGGTGTCGGGAAGGATCAAGGACCGCTGGTCCCTCGACGAGCACGAGGGTCACCTGCGGCTGGCGGTGACCTGGCCGAACCGGAGCGGGGGGCCGCAGGAGAGCGGCATCGTGGTGCTGCGCGAGCAGGGATCGCGCCTCGAGCAGGTCGGGCAGCTGCGCGGCCTCGGGGTGGACGAGGAGATCAAGTCGGTGCGCTGGTTCGCCGATCTCGCCGTCGTGGTCACCTTCCGCCAGATCGACCCGCTCTACACCGTCGACCTCGGCGACCCCGCCGCGCCACGCACCCTGGGTGAGCTGAAGATCCCCGGGTTCTCCTCCTACCTGCACCCCATCGGTGGGGACCTGCTGCTCGGTCTCGGCGTCGACGCGACGCTCGACGGCCAGGTGCGGGGTGCCCAGGCGGCGGTGTTCGACATCTACGACCGCAGCCGGGCGCGTCAGGTCGACAAGGCGGGTTTCGGCCAGGACAGCTGGCTCCCCGCCGCGGATGACCCGCGTGCCTTCACCTGGCTGCCGGGCGCCGGGGCCGCGGTGCTCAGCGTGCAGCGCAACCGGGCCGGGACGGTGGTCACCGCACCCGTGCTGCTGCGCGTGTCCGGAGCAGGCGAGATCAGCGTCAGCGACCTGCCCTCGCCCGGGGGCTGGCAGCAGCGGGCCCTGCCCCTCGACGGGGACCGGGTGGCGCTGGTGGGTGAGTCCGTACTGGTCATCGACGCCGGGCGCTGAGCGGATCGGTCCGCCGGCGCGAGTCGGCGACGCCGCGCTGGGCAGGAAGCGGCCGCTCCCCAGGGAACGGTGCCACCTCGACCGGACAGGCACCGAGCAGCATCGCCCGCGCGGTCGGTCCAAGTGCCAGTGCGAGCTTCGGCTCGTCGCTGCGCCGACCGACCACCACGAGGTCGGCCTCGCGGGACTCCTGCTGCAGCGCGATGTCCGGACGCTCGAACCGGAGCACCACCTGGACGTCGACCTGTGGGTGGTCCCCCCGCAGGGCCGCGACCAGCTCCCAGATGACCGGCTCGGTCTGGAGCTCCCAGGACTCGGCGGCGGGGGCGCCGAGCGTCGCGGCGTACCTCCCGGTGGGCCGCCAGGCGTGCAGCACCGTGAGCCTTGCCCCCCGCTCCGCGGCTGCGTCGAACGCAGCCGCCAGCACGTCGCGAGAGCCTGCCCTGCCGTCCACCCCCACCAGGACGGTGCCGTGCACGACCTGGGGCTGCCAGCGAGCCGGGACGCAGAACACCGTTCCGAGCGCGTGGGCTGCCACGGCCGTCGTGGTGAACCCGGCGCTGGGCGGGCGCGCGTCGGGGCCGCGCGACCCGAGGACGATCGGTGAGGTGCCGGCGGCGCCGATGAGCGCCTCGGCGCGCGGACCGCGCGCGAGGATCTTCTCGGGGCGCAGGCCGCCGCCGGACAGCTGGCGCACCAGCTCCTCGGCGTCGTCCAGGACCGCGTTGCCCACGACCTCGAGGCGGACGGTGTCGAACATCGGCAGGAGCGGCGCAGTCGTCGGTGGTTCCTGCACCACGTGCACGAGCGTCAGCGCGGAGCCGTCACCCCGGGTGTACTCCAAGGCGTAGCGCAGGGCGCGATCACCGCCCTCGGTCCCGTCCACGCCGACCACGATCCGCCGGCCGACCCCGCGTGTTTGCTCGTTCACCACGTGAGTATTTATGGAACCCGTCAGGTATTACTAGGGCAGAAAGACCCGCGGGGAGGAGCACGGGCGAGTCCGAGTTCGGCACCGCAGTGTCCTTCGGCAGCCGCCGGCACCTTCGCGGCCGACGTATTCTCGTGACATGTGCCGCAACATCCGCACCCTCCACAACTTCGCTCCTCCCGCCACGACCGAGGAGGTGCACTCCGCCGCCGTGCAGTACGTCCGCAAGATCAGTGGCACCACGCGCCCCTCCGCGGCCAACGAGGAGGCGTTCGACCGGGCCGTCGCCGAGGTCGAGTCCGCCACCCGGCGCCTGCTGGAGGGACTGAGCACGAACGCACCGCCGAAGAACCGGGAGGAGGAGGCCGCGAAGGCCCGGGCCCGCGCCGAGGTCCGCTACGCCCGTGGCTGATCCTCTCGACCTCCTCACCGGCCGCGTCGTGGCGTTGACCGGCGCCGGGCTGAGCACGGACTCCGGCATCCCTGACTACCGAGGTCCGGGTGCCCCGGTGCGGATGCCGATGACCTACCAGGAGTTCGTGAGCAGCGACGGGGCCCAACGGCGCTACTGGGCGCGCGCCCACGTCGGTTGGTCGCGGATGGGAAGCGCCGAACCCAACGCCGGGCACCGCTCCCTGGCCCAGCTGGAGGCCGCGGGTCGCGTTGGCTTCCTGATCACCCAGAACGTCGACGGCCTGCACGAGCGCGCCGGTCAACGCCAGATGGTCGCCCTGCACGGGCGGATCAGCGACGTCGTCTGCCTGGACTGTGACGCGGCCACCGACCGCCACGCCATGCAACGTCGACTGAGCGAGACCAATCCCGGGTGGCTGGAGGAGCACGCGCTGGCCACCGCCCGGCCGGACGGGGACGTGGCACTGGAGGAGACCGACCATTTCGTCGTACCGACGTGTGGGGTGTGCGGCGGGCGACTCAAGCCCCACGTGGTGTTCTTCGGGGAGAACGTGCCACGGGAGCGGGTCGAGCAGTGCTACGCCGCGGTGGACGCCGCCGACGCCCTCCTGGTGGCGGGGTCGTCGCTCACCGTGATGTCCGGGCTGCGGTTCGTCAGACGCGCGGCCAAGGCCGGGATCCCGGTGGTGATCGTGAACCGCGGCCGCACGCGTGGAGACGACCTCGCCACGGTCAAGGTCGACACCGGGTGCAGCGAGTGGCTGACCCGGTGGACGGCCACCCCCTCCTTGCCGGCAGGCGGGTCGCAGTCAGGCGGGTCGCAGTCAGGCGCGCGTGACGAAGATGTGCTCGGCGGCCTCGAGCACGATCTCGGCCGTCTCGCCTGAGCTGCCGAGCAGCACGCCCTCCGGGGTGGCCACGGCCGCGATCACCTGTCCCGGCGTCGCCCCGGCCCGACGCAGCGCCCCCATCAGGGCCTCGTCCTTCTGCATCTCCTCGCTGATGCGACGTACCCGAACCCGTCGCGAGTCCGTCCCCACCGCGCTCGTCAGCGCCTCGACGCCGTCTCGGAACTCCTCGCCGCTGTCTACCTGGCCGAGCTCGGCCAGCCCCGGGATCGGGTTCCCGTACGGCGACTCGGTGGGGTGGTCGAGCAGCTCCAGCAGGCGTCGTTCGACCGTCTCGCTCATCACGTGCTCCCAGCGGCACGCCTCCTCGTGCACCAGCTCCCAGTCCAGTCCGATGACGTCGGTGAGAAGCCGCTCGGCGAGGCGGTGCTTGCGCATCACCCGGGTGGCCAGGCTGAGGCCCTCGTCGGTCAGCTGGAGGTGGCGGTCACCCTCGACGGTGAGCAGGCCGTCGCGCTCCATCCGAGCCACCGTCTGGCTCACCGTCGGGCCGCTCTGGTGCAACCGCTCGGCGATGCGGGCCCGCAGCGGCACGATGCCCTCCTCCACCAGCTCGTAGATGGTGCGCAGGTACATCTCGGTGGTGTCGATCAGGTCGCTCACCCGCCCATTGTTGCCCATGACCCCCGATGCGATGCAGGGTGTGCAGCGTGATCGACACCCTGATCGTCCCCGCGCGCTACCGCGGTCCTGCCAGGTCGGCCAACGGTGGCTACCTGGCCGGTGCGCTGGCCCACGAGCTCGGGGACACCCGCGGCCGGGCCGTCACCGTCACGCTGCGCCAGCCACCCCCGCTGGATGCGACCATGCGCCTCGCCGAGGTCGACGGCTCCCTCCAGCTCACGTTCGGAGGGGCGCTGGTGGCCCGGGCCGAGCTGAGCGAGGACGGCGTCGATCCCGTCGAAGGTGTCAGCTGGTCGGCCGCCGTCGTGGCCAGCGACGCCTATCCCGGACTGGTGTCCCACCCGTTCCCGACCTGCTTCGTCTGCGGCCCCGAGCACCCCGACGGGCTGCGGATCTTCCCCGGACAGGTGCCCGCGGCCCGGGAAGGGCGCGCCAGGCTTGCGGCTCCGTGGGTCCCGGACGCCTCCGTCGCCGCCGACTTCCACGAGTACGCCGATCCGGCACCGCGGGCGTCCTTGGCCGCGACCTGGTCAGCCCTGGACTGCATCAGCGGCTGGGCGGGCGACATGACCGAACGGCTCATGGTCCTGGGACAGATGACCGCGATCGTCGACGACCTGCCCGTGCAGGGCGAGCAGCACGTGGTGGTGGGTGAGCACCGCGGCTCGGAGGGACGCAAGACGTTCACCGCCTCCACGCTGCACGACGCCGACGGCCGGATCGTCGGCCGCGCCTCGCACATCTGGCTCGCCGTGGACCCGGCGAACTTCAACGGCTAGCTGGTCTCCTCGAGCGCAGCGTTGTAGCGGGCCAGCGACGAGACGAACGAACGCAGCTCCTGCTCGCTCCAGTCGTGCAGGCGCGCACCGACCTGCTCGCGGCGCGCAGCGGATATCTTCGCCAGCCGTCGGCGCCCCTCGTCGGTGATGGCGAGGATCAGCGCGCGACGGTCGTCGGGATCGGGGCTGCGCTCGATCAGGCCGAGCTCCAGCAGGGTCTGCACCTGACGACTCACCGCGCCCTTGTCGATGGAGAACATCTCCACCAGATCACTGGCCCGGCTCGTGCCGGTGTCGTTGAGGGCCATCAGCATCGAGTACGCGACAGGTGAGAGATCCGGGTGCAGCATCCGCGCCCGTTCGGCGATCACCCGTCTGATGCGTCGGACGAGCACACCCATCTCGTGCTCCAGGTCCCGCAGGGTCTCGTCGTCCGTCACGGGCTCACCATACAAAGCAGCGACCCGCAGGTGTGGCTCGTGAGCCACTCCGGGGGACGTTCCCGGATCACCTGCGGGTCGGGTGACTGCTTGGATTCACCAGCCTGCCCCTGTGGCCGCATGGCGGCCGCTCGGGCGATTGCCGGTGGGGCTGCTAGCGGACAGCCACCTCACGCGTCCTCGAAGAACTCATTCCTCGGACCACCTCCTTTCCCATGTGCCCTTCACGTTAGGTCGCCATCGCTGGTCGATCAACGGATTTCTCGTGACCCGGACCCCGGGTGTAGGCCGACGCAGCGCGGGGTACGACGAGCGCATGAGCGAACAGCAGCAGGACCAGGACGACACCACCAAGGGTGACCGCCAGGGCAGCGACGGGGCCACCGAGCCGGGCGGGATCACCGACGAGCAGCTGCCCGAGGACCTGCAGCCCACCGAGGACAACCCGCTGGGCCGGCACCCCGGACAGACCGGCGACGAGGACGACAAGATCGGTGCCGATACCGAGGGCGGGGGCGCCGAGAACCCCTCGACCAACCTCACCTACGGCAGCGGTCCCGACGACGGCTTCCGGGGAGAGCCGGACGACGACGAGGACACCGACGCGGTCAAGGCCGAGGAGGACGACGGCTCCGCCTCACTCGAGCACGGCGGCGGCGGCGCGGGCTGAGCGACCACCCCTACGGGGCGAGACGCGCGGTGCTCCAGTGCGCCTCGCTCTCGCGGCGGTAGACGATCCGGTCGTGCAGCCGCCCCTTGCGCCCCTGCCAGAACTCCACGGTCTCCGGCCGCACCCGGTAGCCACCCCACTGCGCCGGCAACGGCACCGGGTCCTCGGCGAAGCGGCGTGCTCAGACCGTCGTACGCCGCATCGAGCTCGGCGCGTGAGGCCACCTCACGCGACTGCGGCGACGCCCAGGCCCCGAGCTGTGAGTCGCGGGGCCGAGCGGCGAAGTAGGCCTCGCTCTCCTCACGACTGACCCGGGTGGCGGTGCCCTCCACCCGCACCTGGCGTTGCAGGTCGTGCCAGGGGAACAGCAGCGAGACCGCGGGGTTCGCCTCGATCTCGGCGCCCTTGCGGGACTCGTAGTTGGTGTAGAAGACGAACCCGCGCTGGTCGAGACCCTTGAGCAGCACCAACCGGGCCGAGGGCCGTCCCTGGGCGGAGACCGTCGAGACCACCATCGCGTTGGGTTCGTGCAGTCCGGAGGCGACGGTGTCGTCGAGCCAGCGGCCGAACATCGTGACCGGATCGGGGGCGAGGTCCGGCGTGTCGAGTCCTCGGTCGCCGTACTCCCGGCGCAGTGCAGCCAGCCGCTCACCCGTGGCCTTCTCGTCCATGCAGGGAACCTAGCCCCTGGGTGCGAGCGCCGGCAGCCCGTGGCGCCGGAGATGACGTCAGCAGGCCGAGTGGGCATGATGTGCAGGTCCGCAACGTCGGGCGAGGCAACCAGAAGGAGTCGTCAATGACCGAGGTCCACCACGGACTCGAGGGCGTGGTCGCGTTCGAGACCCAGATCGCCGAACCCGACAAAGAGGGCTCCGCACTGCGCTACCGCGGGGTCGACATCGAGGAGATCGTCGGTCGGATCCCCTTCGAGAAGGTCTGGGGCCTGCTCATCGACGGCTCCTACGACCCGGGCCTCCCGCCCGCTGAGCCGTACAACATCCCGATCCACACCGGAGACGTCCGCGCCGACGTGCAGGCCGGTGTGGCGATGCTCGCGCCGATGCTCGGCATGCGCCAGACCTACGACATCTCCGACGAGCAGGCCCGCACCGACCTCAGCAGAGTGGCAGTGATGGTGCTGTCCTTCGCCGCTCAGGCGGCCCGGGGGCTCGGGCTGCCGATCATCCCCCAGCGTGAGGTCGACAAGGGCGACACCCTGGCCGAGAAGTTCCTCACCCGCTGGAAGGGTGAGGCCGACCCGGCACACGTCAAGGCGATCGACGCCTACTGGAGCTCCGCTGCCGAGCACGGCATGAACGCCTCGACTTTCACGGCTCGGGTGATCACCTCCACCGGCGCCGACGTGGCAGCTGCCTTCTCCGGTGCCATCGGCGCGATGAGCGGTCCGCTGCACGGCGGCGCACCCTCCCGCGTGCTGCACATGATCGAGGAGGTGGAGAAGAGCGGCGACGCGCGCGCCTACGTCAAGAAGCTGCTCGACGACGGTGAGCGCCTGATGGGCTTCGGCCACCGCGTCTACCGCGCCGAGGACCCGCGCGCACGTGTCCTGCGGCGTACGGCGAAGGAGCTCGACGCCCCGCGCTACCAGGTCGCCGAGGAGCTGGAGCAGGCCGCACTGGCCGAGCTCAGGGAGCGCCGTCCCGACCGCGTCCTGGAGACGAACGTGGAGTTCTGGGCAGCGATCGTGCTCGACTTCGCCGAGGTCCCGGCGCCGATGTTCACCTCGATGTTCACCTGTGCCCGCACCGGTGGCTGGTCGGCGCACATCCTGGAGCAGAAGCGCACCGGCCGGTTGATCCGGCCGTCCGCGATCTACACCGGACCCGGCGAGCGTCGGGCCGACTCGATCGAGGGCTGGAACGACACCTGGGGCGACACCGACGCCTCGGAGGAGCCGGTCGCCTGACCCGCAGGGCCGGCTCAGCCCCCGGCGGGGTCGACCGGGGTGGGCTCGGCGGTCGGGACGCCCGCACCGGGCACCCGCCCGACGTACCAGCTGGTCATCCCCGCGCCGCCTGACCGGGTGAGCGAGACGTGCATGTGGTCGCGGTGTCGCAGGGTCCGCGAGCACTTGCGCAGCGGCTTGTTGCGGCAGCTCGAGCTGCGGTAGGGCCGCGGGCGGAACTGGTCGTAGGAGGCGTAGATGCGGTCGTTCCAGATCACGTACATCAGGCCCATCCGCCGGGCCAGCTCGGCCGGCTCGCCGCTGGCGCCGACCGCCGTCAGGTGCTGCAGGAACCGGGCCGCGCGCGCCCGGTCCTTGGCCGACCGCGCGTTCAACGTCCAGTCGAAGGCGCGGCCCTCCTTGTGCTCCGAGGTCGACCTGCCCGCGCAGCTGCGCGAGATCGAGCCGAACCTGCCGCCGTAGGTGGCCACGACGTGGCGACTCAGCACCCTGGTGCCCGGCTTGGCGGCCGGCGAGCACACCGACTGCGGCTCGTAGCCGGCGTACGGCTCGACCGGCAGCAGTACCGCCTGGGCACCGACCGCGATGCCGAGGCATGCGAGCAGTGCGACCGCCAACGTGCCGACCCGCCGGGCGGACCGGTCGGGCTGGCTGGAGTGCGCAAGCCTGGTGAAGACGCGGTGGTGCATCGGAGTCCCTTCGTCGGTCCTCCGAGCCTAGTTGGGAATCTGGGTGATATGTCCGTTTTAACGAACCGATCACGCCCAGATCGGACCCACCGGCGGGTAGACCTCGGTGAGCGCCTCCCGGAGCTCCGCCAGCCGCGGGGTCGGGTCGGCGCCTGGGTTCACCTCGAAGCTGGTGTCCAGCAGCATCCTGCGCCCCCAGGCCAGCACCGGCTCCAGCTTCGGGTCCTCGGGGGCGGCTGCCAGCGTGCGCACCCAGTCCTGACGGCCGTAGGCGACGTCCCCACCGATCATCACCAGCTCCACGTCCGCGGGCGAGGAGTCGCACACGGACTCGTAGGCGTCCGCGTCCCGCCTCGCCAGCACCACGAGGTCGGCCGCACGACCCACCTGGAGGCTGCCGAGCACCCGGTCGAGCCCGGCGACCTCCGCCGCCCTGGCGGTGACCATCTCGACCAGCTCGCGAGCCGTGACGGGGTGACCCTGGTCGAGGAGCGCCTGCCGGGCCACGGTCATCTCTGCGAGCAGGCTCATCGAGCCCGAGGGCAGCCAGTCGGCGCCGAGCGCCACCGGCAGGCCGACGTCGAGGGCATCGGCGACGCGGGTGGTCTCGCCGTACAACCGCAGGTTCGACTGCGGTGACCAGACCAGGCTGGCGCCGGCGTCCTTCGCCTGGCCGAGCTGGTCTCGACTCAACGCGGTTCCGTGGATGATCACCGTCGCGGCGGTCAGGGCCCCGAGCTCCACCAGCAGGTCGAACTCGTTCTGCGAGCGCTCGTTGTCCCGCATCCCCTCGGCGAGGTGGAGGTAGTAGGCATCGACCTCCCCGGCAGAGATCGCGTCCAGGACCTTCTTCATCTCCGGCCCGCCCCGTGAGGTCAGGCTCGAGGGCAGGTCGATGGCCGCACGGGCCCGATGCTCACCGAAGACCATCCCGTCGACGTTGCGCACCATCGACTCGCGCGAGCCCTGGGTCCGCCGACTCGCCCCCTGGATCGCGGTCGCACCCCCCACGAGCGCCCGGATCTCGGCGTACCTCAGCTGGATGCCCGAGGGAAGCTGGCTGAGCAGGTCGTTCTGCGGCCCGCGCACCAGCTCCTTGTACGCCGAGCTGCCACGCCAGGCGTACCGGTTGACGTAGGTCTTCGGCGGCTCCCACGGAGCGAACACGTTGAACTCGGGATGGCCGTGCAGGTCGAGCAGGCCGGGGAGGATGACGCCCTCGGTGGCGATGGTGACCGCACCACGGGGCTTGCGGGTGGCTACCGCGGTGATCTCGCCACCCTCCACGGTGACCCACCCGCGATGCGCACCGTCGGGAGTGATCAGGTGGCCCCCGAGCGCGACCGTCTCCTGCGGCAGCGCACGCGTGCGACGCTGCCCCCGGCCCACGACGGTGCCTTCGAGGGAGTCAGGCATGCCCTCGAGATAGGCCTGGGTGAACGGATCCTCGGGTCTCGTGCTGGCCATGGCGGTCACCTTCCCTTTCCTGTCCTACCTCCTGCTCGCGGCCCTCGACAAGGGGATGGCTCTGGAGGATCGTGGTCCGGGACTCGGCAGGAGGCTCCGGATGACCGTTTTCGACAAGGGCCCCCCGGCTGCTCTGCGGCGGCACTTCGCCGAGCTTCCCGACGTGCCGGCGGACTTCGCACAGCTGTTCTGGAACGACTGGGGCCCGATCTTCTACCGTGGCCGCCTCACCGGTCGTGCCCGGTTGCTGGGCATCGCGAGCGATCCGGGTCCGACCGAGCGCATCGCCGGACGCACCCTTGTCGGTGACGCGGGCCAGCGCGTGCAGGGCTTCCTCGAACGGCTCGGGCTGACTCGCAGCTACGTCCTGGTCAACGCGTTCCCGGTGGCACTGCACCCGGGATCGGTGAGCCGGGCCAGACCGCTGCTCTCCGACCCCGACCAGCTGCGATGGCGCAACCGCTTCTACGACCTCGTGACCGGACCGGAGCTCGAGGCCGTGGTGGCGTTCGGCGGCAACGCCCACATCGCGCTGGACCTCTGGGCGAACAAGCCAGACGTGCCGACCTTCAAGATCTCCCACCCCTCCAACCACAGCGTGGACTCGCTGCTGGAGCAGTGGCGTACCGCCATCCCGGACCTGCGTGGCGTGGTGACGCCCGACCCGGACGGGTCGGCGGCAGGCCCCAACTACGGCACCACGTTCGACGAGTCGGACTATCGACCGATCCCCCGCGAGGACCTGCCCTTCGGGCTCCCCCCTTGGGTCGGGGACGACGCCTGGGGCCGGCGCGCCAGACCCCGGCACAACAACTGCGTGGCCCGCTCGAGGGAGGATCCGGAGCACACGCTGCTGTGGCAGGCACCCACACCTCAGGAGCTGGCCGGCCCCTGAGCCTTCGGGTGGGCGTCGGCGCCTGCCTCCTCCGGGCTCAGGCTGCGGGCGAGGCAGCGGGACAGGTGGGCGTCGCGGTAGAAGCCGAAGCCCGGCACCGACCGGTAGCCGGCCGACTCGTAGAGCGTGATCGCCTCGGGCTGGCGGAGGCCGGTCTCGAGCACCATCGCCCTGGCCCCGGCTGCGTGCGCGGTCTGCTCGAGGTGCTGGAGCATCAGGCGTGCCAGTCCCCGACGTCGAGCCCGCGTCACGACGTACATCCGCTTGATCTCGGCGGTGAGCCGGGTGCCGTCGTACTCCACGTCGCTGCGCCGTCGCCAGGCCCCCGTGGCGACCGGGTCCTCATCGAGGTACCCCACGAAGAACGCGCCGGCGGGGGCGTCGAAGTACGTCGCGTCGAGGGGGGTCTCGTCCCGGCCGCCGTAGCGTCTGACGTACTCCTCCTGGACCTCCTCGACCAGCAGTGCTGCGTCCGGGTGGGTGATGGGCACCCGCACGATCCGCCATCCGGACAGCTGTTCCATGGCTGACACAATAGGGACCGTGACGCACATCGAGATCCCCGCCGACCTCTTGCCCGCCGACGGTCGTTTCGGGGCCGGGCCCTCCAAGATCCCCGCTGGCGCCCTCGACGCGCTCGCCGCCACCGGCACCTCCTTGATGGGCACCTCGCACCGCCAGGCCCCGGTGCGCGACGTGGTCGGCCGCGTCAGGAACGGCCTGGCCGACCTGTTCTCGCTGCCCGACGGCTACGAGGTCGTGCTCGGCAACGGCGGGGCGACCGCGTTCTGGGACATCGCCACCTTCGGGCTGATCCGGCACAAGAGCCAGCACCTGAGCTTCGGCGAGTTCTCCTCGAAGTTCGCCAAGGCCGCCGCTGCCGCTCCCTTCCTGGCCGACCCGAGCGTCATCGCCAGCGACCCCGGCTCGCTGCCCACGCCGGTACCCGAAGCCGACGTGGACGTCTACGCCTGGGCCCACAACGAGACCTCGACCGCGGTGATGGCGCCCGTCCGACGCGTCGCCGACGACGACTCGCTCGTGCTGGTCGACGCCACCTCGGGCGCCGGGGGCCTTCCGGTCGACGTGGACCAGACCGACGCCTACTACTTCGCGCCCCAGAAGTCCTTCGCCTCCGACGGCGGACTGTGGATCGCGTTGATGTCACCCGCCGCCCTCGAGCGCGCGGCCTCGATCGCTGCACACGGCCGGTGGATCCCCGCGTTCTTCGACCTGCCCACAGCCATCGAGAACTCCCGCAAGAACCAGACCTACAACACACCGTCGGTGGCAACACTCTTCTTGATGGCCGAGCAGCTGGACTGGATGAACGGCCAGGGCGGGCTCGAGGCCATGGTGAAGCGCACGACCGCCTCCTCCGAGGCGCTCTACGGCTGGGCGGAGAGGACGTCGTACACCACGCCGTACGTCGCCGAGGCCGAGCACCGCTCGCTGGTGATCGGAACCATCGACTTCGACGACTCGATCTCAGCCGACGCGGTGGCCGCGACCCTGCGAGCCAACGGCATCGTGGACACCGAGCCCTACCGCAAGCTGGGCCGCAACCAGCTCCGGGTGGCGATGTACCCCGCCATCGACAGCTCCGACGTCGAGGCGCTCACCGAGTGCATCGACTTCGTGGTCGGGCGGCTGTAGTTCCGCGAGGTTTCACTGGGTCCCCAGAAAAGCGGCCACTTCCCCACCGTTGCAACGCGGGGGAAGTGGCTGTTTCACGGGGTCCCCAGTGAAACCGCGCGCGCAATCAGGTCGTACGTCGCGGCGTCGAACGCCACCAGCCGGGTCTCCTCGACCCGGCTCGGGGTGGCGGTGAGGGTCTCCACGGCGGCGAGGGCGGCGTCGGGCTTGGGCCAGCCGTAGATCCCTGCGGAGATCAGCGGGAAGGCGATCGAGGAGACGCCTAGCTCGTCGGCGACCGCCAGGGCACCGGCGTAGCAGGACGTGAGCAGGGCGCGGTCGCGCTCGCCGGCGGTGTAATTGGGTCCGACGACGTGGATCACCCACCGCGCCGCCAGGTCGCCCGCGGTCGTCCAACCGGCCCGCCCGGTGGCCAGACCGTCGGGGAACCGACGACGACAGTCCTCCAGCACGGCTGGTCCGCCGGCTCGGTGGATGGCCCCGTCCACTCCGCCGCCGCCGCGCATGCGCCTGTTCGCGGCGTTGACGACGGCGTCGACCTCCTGGGCGGTGATGTCCCCGCGTACGACGGTCAGCCTCACTCCGACCGCCGCCTCAGGCCGAGGCCGATGCCGAGAGCGCCCAGCGCGAGCAGGCCGGGGATCACCCACAGCAGCCAGGCCGCGGAGTCGGCGTCGGGCAGGGGCGACTCCTGTCGCGGGCCGCCCTGCGAGCGGGCATCTCCCGAGGGCGACGCCGACGGTGACGCGGACGCCGACGGTGACGCGGACGCGGACGCGGACGCGGACGCGGACGCCGAGGGTGCCGGCACCGGCCCGCGCATCCGCTGCACGAGCTCGGCCGGCATCCGGATGGTCTTCACCTTGGACCCCACCCCTTCGCTGCTCAGCCTGATGCGGCCCCGCGGGCCGACCGAGACACCTTCCCCCTGGCGCTGGGCCGGCAGGTCGAAGCTGCCGAGCCGGTCAAGCCCCGGGAAGGTGTAGACGGCGGCGATGCCCAGCCCGCGCACCAGCAGATGCTTCCTGTCCTTGAGCATCGCCGCGTCGGTGATGTACTCGTGCATGCGGCCCACCGGGCGCAGCCGGTTGACCTTCTTCGGGCGCAGCCGGGCGGGCGCGCGGTAGATCGTGCTGCCGGCGAACGACTTGGTGATCACGTGCAGCCGGCCGCGTGCATCCACGAACATCGCTTCTGCGTCGTGGGCCCCACGCGGGTAGCGCAACCGGTAGCCGACGGGGCGTACGTCGATCCTGCCGCGACCCACCTTCACTCGGTACAGGCGCAGCGTCTTTCGCGTCCGCTTGTTGTCGCCGATGTCACCGACCCAGACCTTGTTGCCGCCGGCGGGCGCCAGCGCCTCGACGTCGACGGTGTCGGCGTGGAAGTGCGTCACCCCGACGGTGCGGCCGGTGTTCGGGTTCACCGTGAAGAGCCTCGAGGCGTCGCCGGAGTCGTTGGTGGTCACGACCAACCCGCCGAGGTCGACCAGGCCGCTGGACTCGGTGATCCGGCGGTCCTGGAAGGTGAAGCCACCGCTGCCCTCCTCTGCGGCGGCCGCGGTCGGCCACGACAGAACGAGGGCCAGCAGGACGCCGGCCACCACCCTGCGCCTCATCGGGTCGTCCCGCCCTCGATCAACTCCGCGAGGCGGGGGTGCAGGTGCCACGCCGACACCAGCTCGGCGTACTCCCCTCGGACCTGGGCCGATGCGGCCGCTCCGGTGCGGACGGCTCTCAGCAGCGTGTTGCGAGGCGTGTGCACGCTCTCGACGAACTCCACGACTTCGACGCGGTACCCCACCTGGCGCAGGATCGAGGCGCGCAACGCGTCGGTGAGCGTGTCGGCGAGACGCTCACGCAAGATCCCGTCGCGGGTGAGGGAGCCGTAACCCGGCGGCGCCGCCGCCGTGCGCAGCTGTGCGGAGATGTCGTGGTGGCAGCAGGGTGCCGCGAGCACGAGGTCTGCCTCCCACTGCGCAGCACGCAGCAGCGCGTCGTCGGTGGCGGTGTCGCAGGCGTGCAGGGCGAGTACGACGTCGGGGTGCTCTGCCAGCTCCACGTCGCGGATGCCGGAGGCCACGAATGTGACCTCCTCACTCACGCCGAGCTGCTCGGCGACCCCGGTGTTGTGCCGACGCGACTGCTCCTTCACATCGACACCGATCAGCCGCACGGGCAGCCGCTCCCGCAGCCATGCGTGCGCGGCGAACGTCAGGTAGGCGTTGCCGCAGCCGAGGTCGACCACCCGAAGGGGCTCCTCCGACGTCGGCGCGCGCAGGGTGCCTGCGGCCTGAGCCGCAGTGATGGCGGCGTCCAGTGCGCGGAGAAACTCCTCGACCTGGCGGTACTTCGCCTGCCGCGTCGGTTTGATCCGCCCCTGGGCGTCGGCGATCCCGAGCGCGCGGAGGACCGCGTGGTCCTCGGGCAGCAGTCGCTGCTTGGCCTGGTCGTGGGCACGGTCGGGCGTCAGCGGCCGCTCGTTGCCGGTCGAGTGCAGCAGCGGCTGCCCCTTCTTGGTCACCCGCAGCTGATGGGTGTGGGTCGTGGTCTCCACGTGCCAGTTCCCGAAAGGTTCCGCGAGCAGCTCGTCCAAGACCGCCGCTGGTTCTTCGTGGTTGCTGACGTGCGCCTGGGTGTCGTCGTACGCCGTCACCTGCAGCCGCCGCCCCGACCTCAGGTCGACGTAGCGCAGCTCGACCCGGCGCCACTGCGGCTCCGGCTGCCCCCGCCGACGCCCCGACGCGAGGGCGCGGACGAGGTGCTCGTCATCGAGCAAGGCGTCGCGCATCTGATCGATCACTTCCGAGAGGTCCTGAGTCACTGGAGCGGGACCCTACTTGGCCAAGGCAGTGATCACGACGATGAGGATCAACCCACCCAACGCGACGGGGATGACCAGTCGTCGGTAGCGGGGGTTCATGTCGGCGAGTCTATGGGCACCTGCGAAGCGGGCGACCCGGTGTGCACCTGCCGTTCGAGCAGGCTCCGTCCGCGTGTGAAGACGGCGACGGCACCGAGCACGCCGAGGATGGTCAGGCCGCCACCGGCGATCAGCGTCCAGCGGGCCCCGAACTCCTCCCCGATCCAACCGATGAGCGGCGACCCGAGCGGGGTGCCACCCATGAACACCATCATGTAGAGCGCCATCACCCGACCACGGAGCCCGGGCGCGGTTGCCAGCTGCATGGTGGTGTTGGCCGCGGTGATCATCGTCAGCGCGGTGAGCCCGAGCAGCGGCACGACGAGCGCGAAGGTGAGGTACGTCGGCATCAGACCGGCCAGGATCTCCACGAGTCCGAACAGGATCGCGGCTCCCGCGACCAGACGGAGCCGGATCCGAACCCGGCGGGCGGCGAGCAGGGCCCCGGTCAGGGATCCGATCGCCATCGCCGACCCGAGCAGGCCGTACTCGGTGGCGCCCTTGTGGAACACCTGGGTAGCCATCAGCGCAGAGGTCATCTGGAAGTTCAGCCCGAACGTCCCGGCGAAGAACACCACCGTCAGGATCATCATCAGGTCCGGGCGCCCACGCAGGTACCGCACGGCGTCACCGATCATGCCCTTGCGCCGCTCGGCGCGGGGGGAGACGTCGAGGTCGGCCACCACCATGGCGCGCAGGGCCACCACGACGGCGACGTAGCTCAGGCCGTTGAGCAGGATCACCCACCCTGTGGCGGCCACACCGCCGCCGAAGGCTCCGATGAGCAGACCGGCCAGGGCCGGACCGACGACGCGGGCGGCGTTGAACGAGGCCGAGTTCAGACCCACGGCATTGCTGAGGTCGTCGGGGCTGACCATCTCACTGACGAAGCTCTGTCGGGCCGGGGCGTCGAAGGCCGACCCGACCCCGAAGGCGAAGGCGAGCACGTAGACGTGCCAGACCTCCACGACGCCGGTGACGGCCAGCAGGCCCAGCAGCACAGCGGTGGTGGCCATCACGGTCTGGGTCACCTGGAGCAGCCGTTGCTTGGGGAAGCGGTCGGCGATCAGTCCGGCGTAGGGCGAGAGCAGCAGCGCGGGCAGGAACTGGAGCCCGGTCGCGATGCCCAGGGCGATGCCGTCATTGACAGCGAGCAGCACCACGAGCCAGTCCTGGGCCACCCGCTGCATCCACGTGCCGGTGTTGGACACCAGGCCACCCGAGGCGTAGAGGCGGTAGTTGTGGTTGTGCAGGGCACGGAAGGTGGGACTCAACTGGTGGCCAGCCGCTGGATCAGGGGCGCCGCCTCGCGGAGCAGTGCACGCTCGTCCGGCGTGAGCTCCCGAAGGCGCTGGGCCAGCCAGGCGTCACGGCGGGCCCGGTCGGCCAGCAGGATCTTGCGGCCCTTCTCGGTCAGGTCGACGAGCACCTGACGGCCGTCCGTCTCGTCAGCGCGCCGTACGGCGTACCCGTCCTCGACCAGGCAGTTCACCGTGCGGGTCATCGACGGCGGCTGCACTCGCTCGTGGGCCGCCAGGGCGCCGATCGTGCACTCCCCCTCGAGGAACAAGATGCCGAGCGCGCTGAGCGCCCCCACGCTGAGCGGGTTGTCCGGATGACGTTCACTGCGCAGCCGCCGGGCCAGCCGCGCGACCGAGAGGCGCAGCTCGCTGGCGAGCCCGGCGTCGGTCTGCGTGGCCGCGTTCAGCGTGGGAGTCATGGTAGTTAGCATAACTCTTTACCCGTGCTAACTATTCCGGCTCGGCACGCCGGACGGTCACCGCCGACGTCACCGTCCGCTCTTCAGAGCTGAGGGGTGCACGCTCCCCCGGCACGACCCGCCCGCAACCAGGGGACCTGATGTCTCAGGTGAGCAGACGTGTCAGCGGGTTGATCGCGAAGTAGAGCACGAACAGCACGCTGATCAGCCACATCAGCGGGTGGACGGCCGCGATCTTGCCGCGCACCACCTTGATCAGCACGAATGCGAGGAAGCCGGCGCCGATCCCGACGGTGATCGAGTAGGTGAACGGCATCAGCACGATCGTCAGGAAGGCGGGGATGGCGATCTCCACGTCGTCCCAGGCGATGCCCTTGACCTGCTGCATCATCAGAAACCCGACCAGCACGAGCGCAGGTACGGCGGCCTCGCTCGGGATCACCTTGACCAGCGGCGAGAGGAAGATCGCGAACAGGAAGAGCACACCGGTCACGACCGAGGCGAGTCCGGTGCGCGCACCCTCGCCGACACCGGCCGCGGACTCGATGTAGGAGGTGTTCGACGACACGCCACCGGCGCCGCCCGCCACCGCGGCCAACGAGTCGACGACCAGGATGCGCTGGGTGTTGGGCGGGACACCCTCGTCGTCGAGCAGGCCCGCCTCGGCGCCGATCGCGGTCATAGTGCCCATCGTGTCGAAGAAGTCAGCGAGCATGAGCGTGAAGACGAGCAGCACCACCGCGACGAGACCGACGGACTCGAAGGAGCCCAGCAGGTTGAACTCGCCCAGCGTTCCGAACGACGGCGCCTCGAAGACGCTGTTCGGCAGGGACGGCACCGTCAGCCCCCAGCCGGTGGGGTTGTCGGCGCTGCCTTGTCCGAACTTGCCGACGGTCTCGACGACGATCGCGAGCACGGTCGTCGCGACGATCGAGATCAAGATGGCGCCCTTGACCTGGCGGACCCACAGGCCGATGACGAGCACCAGACCGACGATGAAGATGACGACCGGCCAGCCCTGGAGGCTGCCACCGGACCCGAGCTGCACCGGCACCGTGGTCTGCGCGACGTCGGGGATCCGGCGTACGAAACCGGCGTCCACGAAACCGATGAGCGCGATGAACAGGCCGATCCCGACCGAGATGGCGATCTTGAGCTGTGCGGGGACGGCGTGGAAGACCGCCTCCCGGAAGCCGGTGAGCACCAGGATCAGGATGAGGACGCCCTCCATCACGACCAGTCCCATGGCATCGGCCCAGCTCATCTGGCTGGCGATCGCCACCGCGACGAAGGCGTTGAGGCCGAGACCGGTGGCCAGCGCGAGCGGGTAGTTGGCCACCACGCCCATGAGGATGGTGAGCAGCCCGGCCACCAGCGCCGTACCCGCAGCGATCGCGGCGAGGTTGCCCGGGCCCGCACCCCCCAGCAGCTGGCCGTCGGCATCCTCGACGAACCCGAGGATCAGCGGGTTGAGCACGATGATGTAGGCCATCGTGAAGAACGTGACCACGCCTCCGCGCACCTCACGGCCGATGGTCGAGCCACGCTCGCTGATCTTGAAGAACTTGTCCACGCGCGGAATACAACCATGCCGTCGGGCAGCCCGAGGCGGCGGCCGGGGGGCGTCGGGAGGCTAGATTGTCGGCATGCTTCCGGAGGACGACCAGCCGAAGGTGCACGAGATCGGCAACCGCACCTACATCGTGGCCGACGTGGACCCGCTCGACCTCGACGGCGTGCGCACGATGCAGGTCGGGACAGTCCTCTGGGGCGTGGCACTGATCTTGCTGCTGCCGTTCTACGGACGGCTCCAGGATGACGGCCGGTTGTGGTGGCTGTGGACGTGCGTCGCCGGCTTCGGGCTCGGCCTCGTCGGATGGGACCACTGCACCAGACGTCGCCGTGCGCGTCAGGAGCAGCAGTGACCCGAGCGGTCTACTACACCGCCACCACCCTCGACGGCTACATCGCCGACGAGCACGACTCCCTGGCCTGGCTCTTCGAACAGCACAACGACGAGCACGGCCCCGCCGGCTACGCGGAGTTCATCGCCGGGATCGGCGCCATGGTGATGGGCGCGACGACGTACCGATGGCTCGGCGACCACCAGCGCACCAGTGGCGAAGAGTGGGGCTACGACATCCCGTGCTGGGTCTTCAGCCACCGCGAGCAAGAGCCGCTCGGTGCGGGCATCCGGTTCGTCTCCGGGTCGGTGGGCGAGCACCATGCGGCGATCACTGCGTCGGCGGGAGAACGCGATGTCTGGGTGGTCGGAGGCGGTGACCTCGCGGGCCAGTTCGCCGACCTGGGACTGCTCGGCCGGATCGTGCTCTCGATCGCGCCCGTCACGCTCGGAGCCGGCCGGCCACTGTTCCCGCGACGCCACGACCTGTCCCTGGTGGAGGTCGACCGTAACGGCGACTTCGTGGTCGCGACCTACGACGTCGTCGGTCCGCGCACGGACTGAGCGATCCTCAGAAGTTCTCGTAGTCGTCGACGCTGAGCGTGTCGAAGACGTGGTCGGGCAACGGGGGCGGTAGCTGCTTCTTGCGCAGCTGGGCCTCGGAATGGGCGCCGCAGCCGTGGTTGAGGGAGACGACGCGGCCGTCGTCGTTGGCGAACTCGTTCGCGCAGACGCCGAACGTCAGCGCGAGCGGACCGGCCAGACGCACCAGGAAGCCGCATCCCTCGCAACGTCCGGGTGCCGACTGCGCCAGCGGGGCGTCCGGGCCCTGGTCTCCGGCGTACCAGCGCTCGGCGGCGGCGGCGCGTCCCTCGAGGGACAGCACGCGAGCACGCCCGAGACCCAGCTCATCGGCCACGGCCCGGTCACCCTCGTCGGGTAGGTCACCCGCGAGGTACGTCGGGACCAGACGCGAGTCGTCCTCGTCGGTGGGCAGCAGGTCCCCGGGTGAGAGGTCCCCCGGCTGGATCCGGTCACGCCACGGCACCCACGGCGGCGCGATGATCGCGTCGGCCCCCGGGAGCAGCACGATCTCGTCGATGGTCACGTGGTCCTCGCCCGCGGCGTGAGCGACCGTGACGGCCCAGGCCCAGCCCGGGTAGCCGGTCTCCTGGCACGCGAAGCTGTGCGTGACGACCCCGTCGGTCTCCGGTGTGGCACCGAGGTGCTCGCCCACGACATCGGCACCCACCTGCTCGACCAGCGCGGCACGGGCGGGGTCGACCGCCTCCAGGGCGGCGGGGTCAGCTGCGGTCATCACGCTCCCGATTGTTCCTCATCGGCATGGGCTGTGTCTGCTCGGCCCACCCGGTTGGCAGGATGTGGTCATGGAGGGCGAGCAGAACGGGGCGGAGACACCGGATGCGTCCGGTCGCCCCGCGGAGCCGCCGCACCGAGTACGCCGCCTGGCCGGGGCCACCGGTCGGGGCATCCGGGCCACGGGCCACGCGACCACGTCTGCTGCGGCGTACACGTACCGGCGGGCTCGACGGGCTTCGCAGGCCGAGGGCGCCGGGGACTCGGGGCTCTACCGGCTCATCGAGCTGCACGCGTTCAACGCCGCGGGCGACGCCGCCGTGGCCATCTCGCTGGCCGGGACCCTGTTCTTCGCCCAGCCCGGCGAGGCCCGCGGTCAGGTGGCGCTGTTCCTGGCCATCACGATGCTCCCCTTCGCGCTGCTCGCCCCGCTCATCGGGCCGTTCCTGGACCGGTTCAGCCACGGTCGGCGCTGGGCGATCGGGGGCACGATGGCGATTCGGGCCTTCCTGTGCTGGCTGATGGCGGACGCGGTCGCCTCACAGTCGATCGCGATGTTCCCCACGGCCCTCGGCGTGCTGGTCTCCTCCAAGGCCTACGGCGTCGCGCGAGCCGCCACCGTCCCCCGGCTGCAGCCTCGGGACCTGACCCTGGTGAAGGCCAACAGCCGCATCTCGCTCGCCGGGGTGATCGGGGCGGCGATCTCCGCCCCCATCGCCGGGCTGGCCTCGACACTGGGCTCGCAGTGGTCCCTGCGCTACGCGTTCATCGTGTTCGCCGGTGCGACGATCCTCTCGATCCTGCTGCCCGCCCGCGCCGACGCCCACGTCGGCGAGCTGCCGGTGAGCCTCGGCGGGGACCGGAAGCGGTTCCGGGTGCCGGCCGACGTCGTGTTCGCCCTGCGGTGCAACGCCGGGCTGCGGGTGCTGTCTGGGTTCCTGACGATGTACATGGCATTCCTGCTCCGGCAGAACCCGCTGCCCGGGTGGGAGGACCGCGGCATCCTGCTGCTCGGGCTCGTGATCGGTGCGGCCGGCCTCGGCAACACCATCGGCATCGGACTGGGGTCAGTGCTGCGCAAGGTCACCCCCGCGATCGTCGTCGTGGTCGCGCTGCTGGCCGACGCCACGATGGCGGTGGTGGCCGCTGTGTTCTACGGCCTCGCCGCGGCCATCGCCCTCGGCCTGACCGCCGGTGTCGCCCAGGCGATGGGCAAGATCGCGCTGGACTCGACGGTGCAGCTCGACGTGCCCGAGCACCACCGCACCTCGGCGTTCGGTCGCTCCGAGACGCTGCTGCAGCTGTCCTGGGTGATCGGGGGGTTCATCGGCATCGCGCTGCCACTCATCCCCCAGCTGGGGCTGGGCGTGCTGGCCGGGATGATGGTCGCCTGGACCACCGTGGTGCTGCTCCGCCGTCCCGGTGTCCTCGCGTCGACCTCGTGACCGCGTCCCGGCCGGCCACGAGTGCCCGCTCGGCGTGCTCCCACAGGCCAGGAGTGCCCGCTCAGTGTGCTCCCACAGGCCAGGAGTGCCCGCTCAGTGTGCTCCCACAGGCCAGGAGTGCCCGCTCGGCGTGCTCCCACAGGCCAGGAGTGCCCGGTCGGCGGGGTGGCGCTGGCGCGCTAGGGCTACAGCTACAGCTCGAGCTCGTCGGCCAGACCGCGGAGCAGCTTGGCGGTGGGCTTCGCGGTCTTGGAGTCGGGGTGCCTCCCGGCGCGGTAGGTCTGCTCCACGTCCTCGAGCAGCCGGATCAGGTCCTCGACGATGCCGACCATGTCCTCCGGCTTCTTGCGCTGCGCTGCGCGGCGGTTCTGCGAGACCGATGCGGGCGCGTCGAGGACGCGGACCTGGTGGGCCTGCTCGCCCTTGCGCCCCGAGAGGATGCCGAACTCGACCTTGGCGCCGGCCTTGAGCGTGGTGACCCCTTCGGGCAGGGAGGAGGACCGGACGTAGACGTCGTCGCCGTCCTCGCGCGAGAGGAAGCCGAAGCCCTTCTCCGCGTCGTACCACTTGACCTTTCCGGTGGGCACGGCACTGCCTTTCTGTTCGTGGCTGCGGCGGCGACCGGGTGTCGCCCACAGCGACTGCAAAGCGTACGCGGTGCGTCCGCACACCCGCGAACGAGTTCCCGAGGGGAGCTCAGCGGTACTTCTCGGGTTCGGTGAGCAGCTCGTTCATCGCCCCGGACCGGAAACCCGAGGGGTCGAGCTCGACCTCCTCGAAACCCGCCTCGCGGACGGCGTGCAGGTGGGCCGAGGCGGCGGTGATCAGGTCGCGGTCGACCTCGACCCGGGCCCGGTCACCGAGATCGCGGACCCGCAGGTTCTGCACCCGCAGCCCGGCATCAACGAGGGCGGCCCGCAGGCCGGCCTCGGCCCGCTCGACCCTGGCGAGCCGGGCGGGAGTGATCTCGATGCCGAACGCCACGCGCGAGCTCAGGCAGGCAGCGGCCGGCTTGTCCCAGGTGGGCAGGTCCCAGTCGCGCGAGGCCTGCCGGACCTGTTCCTTGGTCAGGCCGGCATCCAGCAACGGGGTCACGGCGCCACGGTCGGCCGCAGCGACGATGCCGGGACGGAACCCCGCCCGGGCGTCGTCGGCGTTCGTGCCCGTCGCCACGACGGCCAACCCGTGCTGCTCGGCCAGCGGTGCGAGCACGTCGAGCAGCTCGGCCTTGCAGAAGGCGCAGCGGTCCCCTGCGTTGGCCCGGTAGCCCTCCCGTGCCATCTCCGCGGTCTCCGGGGTGAGCACCCTGACTCCCAGCGAACGGGCGAACTCCAGTGCCGGCCCGCGCTCTGAGGCCGGCAGCGAGGCCGAGTAGGCCGTGGCCGCAGCCACGTTCTCCGCCCCGAGCGCACGTACCGCGGCGGCGAGCAGGAAGGCGCTGTCGGCTCCGCCGCTGAAAGCGACCAGCAGCCGCCCATGGCGGCGCAGGCCCTCCTCGAGGGCGACCAGTCGCCTCTCGAGCACGAACGTGTCCAGCCAGTCCGGGAAGCCATGGAGGTCGGCGAGGACCACGTCGGTGCCCGCCTCCTCGAGCTGCTCGCGCGTGCATCCGCCGGTGAGCACCGAGACGCTGGCCACGCCTGCGGCCCGTGCTCCCTCCACGTCGTGTACGTGGTCGCCCACGTAGATGCCGGCGCCGTGGCGCCGCAGCACCTCGCCCTTGCCGGCCCCCCAGACCTCGCCCTCGACCACGTCGACATCCAGGCCGAGGTGGTCGACGTGGAGCTGGGCGTTGGGCGTGTGCTTGCCGGTGACCAGCACGATCCGGCCGCCGTGCCGGCGTACCGCGGCCAGCGCCTCGACCACGCCGCCGAAGACCGGTGTGGGCACGATCGCGTGGTCGGGATAGATCGCGCGGAACCGGGCGACCGCGGCCGGGATCTGCTCTGCGTCGACGTGACCGGCCAGGAGGTGGTCGAGCGGTGGACCCAGCTGAGCGGTCAGGTCCACGGTGGGGAACTCCACGCCCAGCTCGTCGCCGAGTGCCTCCAGCGTGGCCGCGAAGCCCACGACGGTGTCGATCAGCGTCATGTCGAGGTCGAACCCGACCACCAGCTCCTCGCGCACCCGGCCAGCCTAGGCGCACACCAGCCGCGCACCTTCGCCCGCCCGCTCCCGGGTTGGAGCTGTGCGACGATCTGTCCTCGTGGCGACTCCGGGCACTCTTCCGACGGGCCGTGCCCGGTTGCAGGTCCTGGTCGCCGCGATGTGTTTCGGCACCACCGGCACGGCCCAGCAGCTGCTCCGGCCCGAGGGCGCCAGCACGCTGGCCGTCGGCGCCGCCCGGATCATCTTGGGGGCGGCGATCCTGATCGCCCTGGCCAGAGGCTCCACGCTGTCGCTGGTCAGGTCCGCGTGGCGGTGGCTGCTTCTGGGGGGTATCGGCGTGGCCGTCTATCAGGCCTCCTTCTTCGCCGCGGTCGACCGCACCGGGGTCGCGGTCGGCACCGTGGTCGCGATCGGGTCCGGCCCGGCCATCGCCGGACTCCTGAGCCGCGTGGTCAACCACGAGCGGCTGACCGGGCGTTGGGCGGCGGCGACGGCCCTGGCGGTCGCCGGGGTCGGAGTGCTCGCCTGGGGCGCCTCCGACGACGCCACAGTCGACCCGGTCGGCGTCGTCCTGGCTGTGCTCGCGGGTGGCGGGTACGCGTCGTACACAGTGCTCGCCAAGCGGCTGCTGGACCGCGGGCACGAGCCTGACCAGGTGATGGCGGCGACCTTCGGGGTCGGAGGTCTCCTGCTGGCCCCGCTTCTGCTCCTCACCGGGGTGGGCTGGCTCGCGGACACCCGGGGCCTGGCGCTGGTGATCTACCTGGCGGCCGTGCCGACCGCGCTGGCCTACGTGCTCTTCGCCCGAGGCCTGCGCCGCCTCGGTGCCGGAGAGACCGCGACCCTGACCCTGGCCGAGCCGGTGACCGCGATGGTCCTGGGCGCGGGCCTGCTCGGTGAGCGGTTCAGCCTCGTCGCGGTGATCGGCGCCCTGCTGATCCTGGCGGGCCTGCTGGTGCTGGCTCTACCGGGCGGTCGACGACAGGCCACGCTGCTCGCGGCGGAAGTCCAGCCCTGAGGCTCGCGCCGCGCCCTAGTCTCAGGGGGTGCTGATCACCAACCACGTGCTCGCCGGGGCTCTCATCGGGATGGCCGTGCCCCGCGTCCGGAGCGCCTTCGTCCTCGGGGTGGCCTCGCACGTCGCCATGGACGTGACCCCGCACTGGGGCGACCCCGACCAGGGAGTGTTCCTGCGCGTCGCCGTCGTGGACGGTCTCGTGGGTCTGGCGACGATGGCGCTCGTGACCCGCTGGACCCCGGCCGACCGCCGGCCGGCGGTGGTGGCCGGGATGCTGGGCGCCTGCCTTCCCGACGCGGACAAGCCGAGCGAGCTGTTCTTCGGCCGCTCACCGTTCCCCGCCGCGCTGGACCGGATGCACCAGGACATCCAGCGGGAGTCACCCCGCAGGATGCCGCAGGAGTTCCTGGTGGCAGTGACCCAGCTGGTCGGGTTCCGCGCCCTGCTCAGACTGGCCGGTCGAGGCGCCCAGTGGCCAGGGCTGACGCGAGGGTGGGGCTGAGCGGCAGCCGCGGGATCAGCGTCGCCTGGAACGCGTGGTAGGTGTCGGGCTTTCCCTGCCACGTCTGGCTGCTCGGCCGGTTCTGCGCGTCGAGCTCGTGGTGCCAGGAGCCGGCCTCGGGGTCGCGGAAGAACTCGTTGATGTGCTGCCACCACCTGGCGTACCAGTCGGCGTACGCCGGGTCGTCGGTCGCCGCGTGCAGCGCCGCCGCCGTCGCGGTCGCCTCGGCGACCACCCAGTGCATCCGAGCAGCTACGACGGGCGCCCCGGTCCAGTCGACGGTGTAGAGGAACCCGTCGGCACCGTCCACGGCCCAGCCGTCACGCACGGATGCCTCGAACAGCGACCGCGCGTCCTCGAGCAGCCAGGCAGGCGCCGTCGCCCCCAGGCCCGCCCGCAGGTGGAGCGCCAGCCTCGCCCACTCCAGCGAGTGGCCGATCGTCGCGCCGTAGGGACGGAACGGGTGCGCCTTCTCCTCGATGTTGTAGTCCAGCATCGGCGTCCAGGCAGTGTCGAAGTGCTCCGGGATGCGCCAGTCGTTGCTGGCGGCCAGCTCGTGCACGACGCGAGTGACGATCCGCAGGGCCTTGTCGCGCAGCGAGGGGTCGTCGAGCACGTCGGCCGCGGAGAGCAGTGCCTCAACCGTGTGCATGTTGGCGTTCACGCCACGGTAGGCGTCCAGGGTCGACCACCCGCGGTCCCACTGCTCCACCACCATGCCGTGCTCGTCGTCCCAGAAGCGCCCGAGCAGCACGTCCAGGGCCTCGTCGAGGAGCTCGCGACCGCCGGGTCGGCCGGCCGCGGTCGCACTCGCCGCGGCCAGGACCACGAAGGCGTGCTCGTAGGCCGTCTTGTCCGTGGTGACCGGGCCAGTCGGGCCGGACTTGGCGAACCAGCCGCCGTGCTCTGCGTCGTGGAACCGCGACCTCAGGGCGGCGACCCCGTGGTCGGCGAGGGCCGCGCAGCTCGCGCGACCCAGCAGGTGACCGAGCGCGTAGACGTGGGTCATCCGGCAGGTGATCCACAGCTCGACCGGCCGGTCGAGCTCGGGTTCGCCCAGCTCATCGAGCCAGGCGAACCCGCCGTCGGGGTGCCGGGCAGCGCGACCGAAGTCCAGCAGGCGGTCGCCCTCTGCCTCGAGCCAGTCAGCGTGGGCTGAGCTGCCCAGCACGGTCATCACAGGCCGCCGTAGGTCTCGCCGACCTTGTAGGTCGCGACCCCGAGCGTGGAGTCGCTCTGCCCGTAGTAGGCGAACCAGGTGCCCTTGAAGTGCACCAGGCCCTCGACGAACGTCACGTTGGAGACCAGGCCGTGCTGGTCCTCGTGCGTGGTCGGCTCGAGCCACGGGTAGTTCATCTGCGCCATGATCTCGGTCGGTCGCGACGGGTCGAAGAGCAGCTGGCCACAGGAGTAGCGGACGGTGCCGTCGTCGTACTTCACCGCCGCGTTGTGCAGCAGCAGGATCAGCCCGTTGCTGGTGACGATCGGCTGGGGGCCGACCTCGACGAGGAACTCGCCGAAGGTCCCTGGGGGCGTGGGCACCATCAGCGGCTCGTCCTGCGGTCCCGGGGTCCAGTGGATCAGGTCATCGGACCACGCGTGGTAGATCGAGCCCTCGCCGAAGTACATCAGGTAGCGACCGTCGATCGGGGTCGCCAGGATGCCGCCCGCCTTGCTCCACGGGCCGGGAACTCCGTTGCCCTGCGGCAGGAAGGTGTTGAAGTCCGGGAACATCGGCCCGTGCTTCTCCCAGGTGAACAGGTCCGTGGACGTGGCCAGGCACAGCCGGGCGTTCTTGCGGTCCCAGGCGGTGTAGGTCAGGTAGTAGGTGCCGTCGATCTCGGTGACGCGAGGGTCCTCGCAGCCGAACTCCTCGTAGGGCTCGGTCGGCGAGATCACCGGCTCCGGGTGCCGCTCGAAGTTGATGCCGTCGTCGCTGGTCGCCAGTCCGACGTGGGAGATGATGTCGTCGGCGTGGGCGCGGTAGAGCAGCACCACCTGGTCGTCCTTGACGACGGCGGCCGGGTTGTAGACGTTGCCCGACTCCCACCCGTCGCCCTGGGGACGCAGGATCGGGTTGGCCTCGTAGGGCGTGAACGGGCCGAGGGGGAACTCGGCGTGGGGGGTGCCCGGTGTGACTGTCATGTCTCCTCGTTCTGGGTTGGGTTGCTCGATCAGGTGCGTGTACGTGGTCGGTGCGGTGCTCACCGTCGGACCACCGTGAAACCGCCGGGGGCGACGGTGACCGGAACCCTCGGCTGTGTGGAGGTGCGGTGACTCAGCAGGTCACCGCTCCCGTCGTAGGACCACACGTGGGCGGTTCCCCGACCGGGCACGGCGACGCGCTGGCGCTTGGTGTTCGTCGCTGCGCTGCGCAACAGTGCCGTTCCGTGGCCGTCGCCACCGAGCACGAGCCTGGTGACGAGGGGCTGCAGCATCAGGGCGTCCAGCCGGGTCCCGTCAGCGCCGTCGGCCGACGTCGTCGCGGTGACCTGCCCGCCGCCGGTTGCCAGGACCCCGGGCAGGGTGATCGGGAGCAGCGCTCCCGGTGCCGGCGAGTCGCCCTGGGCGCCGACGGCCCCCGCGCGCGCCGTTCCGAGCCGCTTCCCGGCGGTTGCGAACGTGGTCACCGCGCTGTTGTCCGGCTGGAGCTCGATCACCGGCAGCACCAGGCTTTCCGGCTGCTTGCCGACCTCGAAGGTGGCGGTGCTGCCGTCGCGCAGGTTGACGTAGCCGCTGCCGGAGTACTTCGACTCGCCCGTCCAGGTGTCGGCGGGTCGCGTGGTGGTCGCGGCGCCGCTCAGCGTGGCGTCCTCGGCCTCGAGCACCTCCGGGGCCAGCTTGTCGTGCACCTCGGCGGAGCGGGCGATGCGGGCGACCGACGGGTGCTCGTCGAGGGCCAGCATGGAGAGCAGTCCGTGGATGGTGGACTCCGCGCCGGAGTTCTCGTTGATCGTGCCGTCTCCCGCGACGCCATCGATCGTCACCCCGGTCTCGGGGTCGTACGTCGGGCGCTGGGCCGCGTTGGCGCCGAAGTACCAGGCCGCAGTGATCCCGGCCAGCTGTCGGCCGGCCGCACTGCCGCCGGCCAGCAGCGACTGCACTCGCGAGTCGACGCCGTAGGCGATCTGCGTGGTGTCGGTCGGGGTCGGCAGTCTGCCGTTGTCGGGGCCGCCCGAGGTCAGCAACCACGGGTCGAAGGTGAACGAGTCACGGTCCGCCACCGCGGCCAGCCGCCGGTCCCCCAGCGCCTCGGAGGCCCGGGTGAGAGCAGCCGGCATCTGCGAGGCCCAGGCGTGCCACAGCGAACGGGACAGGGCCCACGGCCGGACGGCTCCGAACGGCCACCGACGTGCGTTGCCCTCCGACATCTTCGCGATGCCCTCGCCGAACCGGGCGAGGACCTTGCGCGCACGCGGCGTTCCCCCGGCCTCGACGTACGCCGCGAGCCCGAGGACCGCCTCCGCTGTCGCGTCCGCGCCGTTCACGACCAGCCAGGCGGGTGCTCGGCGGCCGTCGATGTCGAGATACTCCCCGTAGGTGTCCAGGACCTGGCGGTCGAGGGCGCGCACGGCGAGGTCGAGCCGGGCCTTCAGGAAGCGCGCGAACCCGGGGTCGGTGCGCTGGAACAGCGGGTAGGCCTCGCCGAGCGCCCAGACGGTCCGGGCCAGCCAGTAGGAGGCGTCACTGTCGGAGGGGTCGGGTTCCTCGCGTGGCTCGGCGCTCGGGGTCAGGGTGCCGTCGGGCTGCATCCACAGCACCACATTGCCGGCGTTGGGTCCGGAGTCGGTCTGCAGGTAGGTGAGGCCGCGCAGCATGTCGTAGGCCGACCGGCGGCTCGAGGCGGCACCCGTCTGCTTCCAGTGGCGCAGGTAGACGACCGCTGCGCGCGCGATGTCGTCTGCGTTGAAGGCGCCCTGGGCGTAGGTGTCGGTGGCGGGGTCGTACGCGCCACCGCCGACGCGACGGAAGCTCCCGTCCGCCTCGTGCTCCGCGTAGGTCCACAGCACTCCGATCTCGGGGCGCTCCTCGAGGCGGTACGTCGTGTGCCGCGGCTGCTCCGGTGGCCACACCCGGTCACCGAGGTAGTCGAGGTGGTCGAGATTGGTCAGGACTGGGGTGGTTCGGCTTGCGGGGGCGCCGGCCGCCGGCGCGACCGACAGCTGAGGTGTGGCCACGAGCACTGCTGCCGCGGTGGCGGCGGCAGCGACGACGAGATGGAGTCGTTTCATCTGGAGGTCTCCCGAGAGGTGGGTGTGGTGGTTGGTGATGTCATCCCTTGACCCCGGAACCGAGGTCGGAGGAGGTGAAGTGCTTCTGGAACATGGCGAAAAGGGCGACCGCTGGGGCGGCGAGCACGACCGCTCCGGCGAGGATCGCGCCGTAGGGATTGGCCGCCCGGCCGGCGACGTTGCTGATGTAGTTGGCCAGGGACACGGCCAGCGGTTGCAGGTCGGCCTCCTTGGTGACCAGGAAGGGCCAGAGGAACTCGTTCCACGGCCCGATGAACGTGAGCAACCCGGCCGTGACCAAGGCGGGCCGCACCAGCGGAAGGGCGATCGACCAGAGGATGCGTAGCTCGCTCGCGCCGTCGAGCTTGGCGGCGGCGAACAGGTCCTCGGGAAGCTGCAGGAAGAACTGCCGGAAGATGAACACCGCGGTCGAGTTGATCGCGAACGGCAGGATCATCCCGGCGTAGCTGTCCGCGAGCCCGTAGGTCCGCACGACCATCACGTAGATCGGGATGATCAGCAGCTGGAACGGGATGATCTGCACCAGCAGCATCACCGCGAACAGGGTGCCCTGCCCGCGGAAGTGCAGCCGCGCGAGCGCGTAGCCGGCCAGGACACCGAAGACGACTGTTCCCAGGATGACGCCACCGGTGAAGATCCCGGAGTTGACCAGTGACCGGAAGAGATTGACGCGTTCGTTGATCTGCTCGTAGTTCGCGAAGGTCAGGCCACCCGTGGGAAAGGCACCCCGCAGCGACGTGTCCGGGTCGGTCTGCAGCGACCCGACCACCATGTAGTAGAACGGGAACAGGAAGATCAGGGCGCCGAGCACGAGGACTGTCGGGCTGGTCCATCGGCCCAAGGCGTGGCGCAGAGAGCGCCGCCCTGGACCCCCGCCGCGGGCGGGCGAGTGCTTCACGGAGTCGGATTCGGTTGCAGGCGCCGTCATCGGTCCCTCTCCAGCAGTCGTCGGTTGACCAGGGAGATCAGCAGCACGCCGATCACGAGCAGGACGCCGATGGCCGAAGCAGCATCGGGGTTCCCCTGCTCGATGCCCTTCTGGTACATCACGAACACCGGGGAGCTCGAGGCCCCGTCCGGGCCACCACCGTTGGTCAGCAGGTAGGGCTCGGTGAACAGGTTGGCCCCGGTGATCGTCGCCAGGATGACGACCAGCACGGTGGCCGACCGCACCCCTGGGACGGTGATGTTCATGAAGGAGCGAAAGCGGTTGGCTCCGTCCACGGACGCCGACTCATAGAGTTCCTTGGGCACGTTCTGCAGCGCAGCGAGGTAGAGCAGGATGAAGAACCCCATCTGCTTCCAGGTGACGAACAGGGCGATCACCGGCATGGCGAGCGTGCTGTTCACCAGCCACGAGGGGTCCGGCGCCCACGAACCCAGGATCTGGTTGACCATGCCGCCCCGGCTGAACAGGAACAGCCAGATCGCCACCAGCGAGACGCTGGCGGTGATGTAGGGCACGAAGTACGCCACCCGCAGGAAGGCCCGGCCACGGATAGCGCCGTTGAGCAGCGTGGCCAGGACGAGGGACATCACGACCGTCAGCGGCACGTTGATCACCAGGAACTCGGCGACGTTGAGGAACGACCGCCGTACCGCCGGGTCCGACAACACCTCGCGGTAGTTGTCGAACCCGACGAACGGACGGTCGACCTGTGCACCGGGCGCGGCGAAGAAGTAGTCGTGGAAGCTGATCCACACCGCCAGCCCGAGGGGGTAGGCGAACACTGCGGCAAGGAACACCGCGTACGGCGCGGCGAACAGGAGGCCCAGCGGCTGCCGACCGAGCACGGTCGTCGACCCACTGGCGCCTTCCTGCTCCCCGGCGTACCGCCGTGTCGGGCGTGGACATCGTCGTCCCGGTCAGTTCTGACCGGCGAGCTCGTCGGCCTCGGCTGCGGCCTTGGCCAGACCCTCGTCGACCGAGGTCTTGGCGAAGATCACGGCGGCGGCGTAGGCGTCGCGGATCTCCTGCCAGATCTCGACCGAGTTGGACACGTTCGGGACCTCGACGGTCCGCGCCGCCTGGTCGGCGAACTTCGTGTAGTCCGGGTTCTCGGCGAAGTAGTCGGCGTAGGTGGTCGGCAGGTCCTCGCGGATCGGCATCTGCCCGGTCATCTCGAGCAGCTGACCGTCCTGCTCCTCGCTCGTCGCGTGCTTGAGCACGTTCCACGCCGTCTCCTGGTTCTCACACGCCGAGTAGAGGGAGACGTTCTTCGCATCGGAGAAGGTGTACACCTCGTCGGCGGGCTTGCCCTCCTTGGTCGGCACGGGCACGGCACCCCAGTTCACCTTGTCGCCGTACACGGCCACGGCCCAGGGGCCCACGACCGACATCGCGGCCTTGCCGTCGGCGAACGAGTCACCGTTGTACTTCTCCTTCAGGGCGCTGCCGTCGGCGTACATCTGTGCCCAGAAGTTCCAGACGTCCTTGCCGGCCTGGTCGTCGAAGGTGGCCTTGCCGTCCTCGATGGTCTGCTTGCCACCGGACTCAGCGGCGTAGAGCGGGTAGAAGTCGAACCAGGACTGGAAGAACTCGCTGCTGGGAGCCGGCCAGATGGCAGCCTGCGAGACACCGCTGCTGACCAGCTTCTTGCTCGTCGCGAGGAACTCGGCGTGGGTCCGCAACGGCGGGTTCTCCGCGTCCAGGCCGGCCTTCTTGAACAGGTCCTTGTTGTAGAAGATCATCACCGGGTTCTGCTTCCAGGGGATCTGGTAGAACTTCCCGTCCGGCGACTTGTACTGCTCCGCCGACTCACCCGAGCGCGACTCCACGTAGTCCGCGGCACCCTCGAACGAGTCCAGCGCCACGAGCCCGCCCTGCTTCTGGAACTGCGGCACCGCGGCCGGGCTGGTGTTGAACACCAGGCAGGGCGCGTTGCCGGCGGTGATCGCCGCACCGATGACCTCCTCGGAGGTCTTGCCCGCCGGGATCTCCTGGGCGGTCACCTTCTCCTCGGGGTTGGCCTTGTTCCAGTCCTCCACCATCGCCTTGCCCCAGGCGATCTCCTCGGGGTTGTTGGAGAGCCACACCTTGATCGGCCCCGTCGCGGACTGCGCTTCGCCCGAGCCGGCGTCACTCCCGCAGGCCGCTGTGAGCCCGAGGGCGAGCGCGGCGACGGATGCTTTCAGGAAGGTGTGTTTCATCATTTCTCCATTCGATGGGTGCGTGGTGGTGCGGTGCCGGTCGACGAACGCACGACGAGTCGCGCCTCCGGAAGCTCGGCCGGCGTCAGTTCGGCGGTGTCGATGAGCTGGAGCAGCCGGGTGGCTGCGGCGCGGCCCCAGGCGACGACGTCGGTGTGCACCGAGGTCAGTGCGGGCTGCAGGTGGGCGGAGATCTCGATGTCGTCGAAGCCGGTGATCGACAGGTCGCCCGGCACGGCAACGCCTCGGGAGATGGCCAGCGAGAGTCCGGCCATCGCCATCAGGTCGTTGGCGAAGACGACGGCGGTCGGCCGGTCCGCGAGGGCGAGGAGGTCCGCCATGGCGCTGGCGCCCGACTCCGCCGAGAAGTCGGCCTCCACGCACGGCCCTTCGGCAAGACCCGCCTCGGCCAGTGCCTCGCGCCACGCGGCATGGCGGGAGCGTCCGTGCACCATCTGCATGGGGCCCGAGACGTGGGCGATCCGCGTGTGCCCCAGCTCGACCAGGTGCTCGACGGCCGCCCGGATGCCGGGGGCGTCGTCGACACCGAGCGCCGACTGGACGGCACTGGCCTGCTCTCCCAGGTGCGGGCCGATGAGTACGGCGGGCAGGCCGAGCTCCTCGAGCAGGGCAGGGCGCTGGTCACCGTCCTGGAGGTCGGTCACGAAGACGCCGTCCACACGACCCTCCTGGACCAGGCGACGGTACGCGGCGAGGTCGTCGCGCTCGGCGACCTGGAGCAGCAGGGCGTGCCCACTGGTGGAGAGCACCGTCTCGAGCCCGGCGATGAACGAGGGGAAGAACGCGTCCGCGCGCAGGACCTCGGGCGGACGGGCGATGACCAGCCCGACGGCCAGAGCGCGGGAGACAGACAGGGCTCGGGCACGCGAGCTCGGGGACCACCCGAGGCTCTCTGCGGCCTCCAGGATGCGGCGCCGGGTCTCCTCGGAGATGCCGGGACGGCCGTTCAGCGCGAAGGAGACGGCACCCTTGGAGACCCCCGCGGCGGTCGCCACGTCGTTGATCGTCGGCCGGCTCATGACCTCGACTAAACCGGTTTAGTTGACCGTCGTCAAGGACTCGTTCCAAAGGGCGGACGTCCGGAGCCCAGGGGTTCAGGCGTGCTGCGGGGACGGCCGCGAGCCGTCCGAGGGCTCCGACTCCGCGGTCAGCGGCTGGGCGATGCTCTCCAAGGACCGTCCCTCGGCCCGGACCCCCAGGAAGATCTCGGCGACCCCGCCGAGCACCATCAGCGCGGCGCCGATGAAGTAGCCGACCGCGATGCCGGTGATGTCGCCACTCTCCGAGGCGTTGCCGATCAGCTTGCCGAACAGCAGCGGCCCGCTGATGCCGCCGGCAGCCGTGCCGACGGCGTAGAAGAACGCGATGCACAGGGCCCTGGTCTCCATCGGGAAGACCTCGCTCGCCGTCAGGTACGCCGCACTCGCGCCGGCCGATGCGAAGAAGAACACGATGCAGCCCATCACGGTCAGGGTCACCGCGCTGAGCCCCCCGAGCATCAGGCCCGTGGTCGCCAGCAGCACCCCCGAGACGATGTAGGTGCCGGCGATCATCTTCACCCGCCCCACCCGGTCGAACAGGGGGCTCAGGCTCAACGCCCCGACGAAGTTGCTCAGGGCGAAGACCGCCAGGTAGCCGCCTACCTGCTTGATGTCGAAGAACGTGGTCAGGCTGTCGCCGTAGGTGAAGAAGAACGCGTTGTAGAGGAAGGCCTGACCGATGAACAGCGCCAGGCACAGCACGGTGCGGCGCGGGTAGAGCGTGAACACGGTGCGTGCGATCTCCGGAATCGTGATCGTGCGACGCTGCCGGATGGTGATGGTCTCCTCCGTGGCGGCGAGCGGCCCCGTCTCCTGCTCGACGGTCCGCTCGATGTCGCGGACGATCTGCTCGGCCTCGTCCTCGCGTCCGTGGATGAAGAGCCAACGGGGGCTCTCCGGCACGTTGCGCCGGACCAGGAGGATCCCGACGGCGAGCACGCTGCCGAGCGCGAAGGCCGCACGCCATCCCCAGGCAGGGTCGACCAGGCTCGGGTCGAGCAGCGGGATCGTCAGCAGCGAGCCACCGGCGGCTCCGACCCAGAACGAGCCGTTGATGGCGACGTCCACCCGGCCCCGGTACTTGGCCGGGATCAGCTCGTCGATGGCGGAGTTGATCGCGGCGTACTCACCGCCGATGCCGGCCCCGGTGAGGAAGCGGGCGCCGAAGTACCACAGGGGGTTCATCGAGAAGGCGGTCAGCACGGTGGCGACCGTGTAGACCCCCAGCGTCAGCAGGAAGAGCTTCTTGCGCCCGAAGCGGTCGGTGAGCTGGCCGAAGAAGAGTGCACCCAGGCAGGCGCCCGCGACGTAGACCGCACCGGCGACGCCGACGTCGAAGCTGCTCAGACCGAGCCCGGTGCCCTCCGGCTTGAGGGCCGCGGACATCGACCCGACGATCGTGACCTCGAGGCCGTCCAGGATCCACACAGTGCCGAGGCCGATCACCACGAGCCAGTGCCACCTGGCCCACGGCAGCCGGTCCATGCGCGCGGGGATGTCGGTGGTGATCCGACCCGTCTCGACTGCTTCCGCCATGAGGTCCTCCCGAGGTGGGCTCCATTTGCCCTGGATCGGAGGTACCCGCCGCCCTGCCGGACCAAACCACTGTCGACCCGGGGCCCCTCAGCGCGCCACGGTCACGTGTGGGTCACGGCAGCCGGGCCCGCACCACCTCGTCGAGTACGCCGAGCGGCAGCGAACCGGAGTCGAGCACGGCGGAGTGGAACTTCTTGATCTCGAACGCTGCGCCCTGCCGCGCTTCGGCCTCGGCCCGCATCCGTTGGATCTCCAGCCGGCCGACCATGTAGGAGGTTGCCTGACCCGGGGAGACGATGTATCGGTCGACCTCGGGCCGGACCACACCTTCGGCGAGCGGAGAGTTCGCGACCATGTAGTCGACAGCCTGCTGCCGGCTCCAGCCCAGCGCGTGCAGCCCGGTGTCGACCACGAGCCGGCAGGCGCGCATCGAGTCCGCGGAGAACATGCCCATGCGGTCGACGGCGGAGCTGTAGAGGCCCATCTCGTCGGCGAGCCGCTCCGTGTACAGGCCCCAGCCCTCGGAGTAGGCCGAGTTGTTCACGTGCTTGCGGAAGTCCGGCACCTCGTCGAGCTCGCTCGCGATGGCGAGCTGCAGGTGGTGCCCGGGGATGCCCTCGTGGAAGGCCATCGACTCCAGCTCGAAGGTGCCCCACGAGGAGGGGTCGTCGACGTTGATGAAGAAGGTCCCACCTCTGCTGCCGTCCGAGGCAGGCGGGAAGTAGAAGGCCTTGGCCCCGCTCATCGTGGACTGCACCGCGCAGCGCGCCTGCGGAAGCACCTCGAACCACTCCGGCATCGCGTCCCAGGCCCGCTGCATCGCGACCTCGCTCGCCTCGACCAGCTCCTCGCCCGAGGCGAAGTGGAGCTTGGGGTCGGTGCGCATGGCCTCGAAGATCTGCTGGAGGTCGTCGGTGCCGACCACCTCGGGACCGAGGCCGCGGTACTCGTCGGCAAGCTTCTCCACCTGGGCGAGACCGATCTCGTGGATCTCCTGCGCGGTCTTGTCGGTCGTCGTGTACTTGCGGAGCGTCGCGGCGTACGCCGCCTCGCCACCGGGGAGCCATCCCAGTCCGCACTTCTCGTCCGACCGCGCCAGCGGCAGCACCTCGTCGCGCAGCACGTCGCGGTAGGCGCGCATCCCAGGTCGCACGTCGGACTCGAGGACCGCGCGCAACCGTGCCTTCCAGCCGTCGACGTCGAGCCCGGCGGGAGGGTTGGTCGTCCGCAGCAGCGCGTCGTCGGCGATCGGCCCGGCCAGCGTCGCCTCGAGCTGCGCCACCGTGTCGGTGACGGCGAAGGCAGCGGGCACCCGGCGGGCGGCCACCCCCTCACGTTGGCGCTCGGCGAGCTCACCGTAGTAGCGGCCGAGACCGCGGAGCTTCTCGACCAGCGCCTCTGCGACGTCGGCATCCGGCAGCGCGAGCATGCCCATCAGGATCGGCATCGAGACCTGGACGCCGAAGATCGGATCGGCGGCGAGCTCGGAGAGCCGTGCCTCGAGCACGTCGGCGCGGTTGGTGGCGTCGGAGACGAGGACCGCGCGGGTGATCCGCTCCTGCTCACCGAGGGTTGACTCGTCGATGGCCTCGGCCCCGCGCACGAAGTCGCGCATCGCCGCGATCTGTCGATCCTCCGACTCCCGGCTGACCTGCTCGAAGCGCCCCGCTCCGGCGTACTCACCGAGCAGGTGCGCGTAGGTCGGCTGCACCTCCAGGTAATGGCGCCAGTAGTCCGCCGCCAGGTCGTCGATCGTGGTGCTGTCGTTCATGCGTCTTCCTTCGTCTGTAGTCCGAGGCGCTCCGTGGTCTCCTCGCGCATCTGCACCTTGCGGATCTTGCCGGTCACGGTCATCGGGAACTCCTCGACCACAAGGACGTATCTGGGGATCTTGTAGTGCGCCAGCTTGCCGGTGGCGAACTCGCGCACCTTCGCGGCATCCAGCGGTTCGGCGTCTGCGCGCAGCTTGATCCAGGCCGCCAGCTCCTCGCCGTAGCGCTCGTCGGGCACCCCGACCACCTGGACGTCCTCGACGTCCGGGTGGGTGTAGAGGAACTCCTCGATCTCACGGGGATAGATGTTCTCGCCACCCCGGATGACCATGTCCTTGATCCGCCCGACGATGTTGCAGTAGCCGTCCTCGCGCATCTCGGCCAGGTCACCGGTGTGCATCCACCCCTCTGCGTCGATCGCCTCGGCGGTCTTCTCCGGGTCGTCCCAGTAGCCGAGCATCACCGAGTACCCGCGGGTGCAGAACTCCCCGGGCCGGCCGCGCTCGACGGTCTCGCCCGTGGCCGGGTCGACGATCTTGATCTCGACGTGCGGGTGCACCCGCCCGATGGTGGCAGTACGTCGGTCGAGGTCGTCCTCGGCGCGGGTCTGGCAGGAGACCGGCGAGGTCTCGGTCATGCCGTAGGCGATGGAGACCCCGGACATGTTCATGTCCTCGACGCAGCGCTTCATCACCTCGACCGGACAGATGGACCCTGCCATCACACCCGTCCGCAGCTTGCTCAGGCCTGACAGGGGGAACTCGGCGGAGCCGAGGAGTCCCTGCATCGCGATGAACATCGTCGGGACGCCGTACAAGGCGGTGCACTGTTCCTCGACCACGCACTCCAGCGTCGTCGCCGCGTCGAACGCCGGGGCCGGGATCACCATCGTGGCGCCGCGGCTCGTGCACCCGAGGTTGCCCATCACCATGCCGAAGCAGTGGTAGAAGGGCACCGGGATGCAGAGCCGGTCCTCCTCGGTGAGGTCGAGCAGCTCGGTGGTGAAGAACCCGTTGTTGAGGATGTTGCGGTGGCTCAGCGTGGCGCCCTTGGGGTAGCCGGTCGTGCCGCTCGTGTACTGGATGTTGATCGCGTCGCCGGGTTCCAGCGTCGCCATCCGCTCGGCCACCGCCTCCGCTGGCAGGTCCGTCCCCTCGGCGAGCAGCGCATCCCAGTCCTCGGTGCCGATGTACACGACGCGTTCGAGGAGCTGGTCGCCGGCCTCCGAGCCTTTCGAGATCACCTCGTCGACCATCGCGCGGTAGTCGCTGGACCGAAACGACTCGGCGCTGACCAGCAGCCGCATGCCGGACTGAGTGACCGCGTAGGAGAACTCGTGGGTGCGGTAGGAGGGGTTGACGTTGACCAGGATCGCGCCGATCTTCGCCGTCGCGAGCTGGGCGATCGTCCACTCCGCGCAGTTGGGCGACCACACGCCGACCCGGTCGCCCTTGGCGATCCCGGCACCGATCAGACCGCGCGCCAGGGCGTCGACGTCGCGGTCGAGCTCGGAGTAGCTCCAGCGGCGGCCGGTGGCGTACTCGACGAGAGCCTCACGGTCACCGTGCGCGGCCACCGTGCTCTCGAAGTTGGCGCCGATCGTCTGCTCGATCAGGGGTGGGCTGGTCTCGCCCGAGGCATAGGACTCCATGGCGGCGAACCTATGCCCCCGTCCCGAGACCTCGCAAAGAGGCAGTCGGGGTCAGCACGCCCGACGCCGCGGCACTCAGCGAGAGGGCCGAGCGTGGACCGCGTGCGCCGTCTCGACACCTCGCCGGGCGAAGTACTCCGCGAGCTCTTCGTCGCCCCAGGCGCGTGACTCGCGCAGGCCCATCGCGAGCATCTCGAGGTAGTCGGCGGTCGGCTGCGTGTGCTCGACGTGGTCGATGCCGTGCGGGGCCGTGAAGAGCAGCATCGGGGCGCCGTCGAGGCGCCCGACCTCGATCAGCGTCTCGTAGTGGCCGGGCCCGGCGTGGTGGACCCCACCGTCGATGCCACCGATCACGATCTCCTCCAGAGGGTCACCGTCCATCGGCAGGCGGCGCATCTCCTGGGCGGCGACGTCGGCGAACTGCTCGGCGGTGACGAGGTACGCCCGCGCGGCCGTCGGTCCTTGGGCCTCGTGGTCGTAGAAGGCCACACCACCGCCCCACTGCGGCGAGTGGCCGGCGAAGTAGAGGGCTCCCGGCAGGTCCACCGGCACGTCGTGGCGCGGCGGGGAGGCGTCACGGGCGCCGGGGTTGTGGCGGCTGCCGCCCGGGGGCACCCCGCCCTCGAGGTAGACCGCCAGCCGCGCGGCGGACATGTTCGACCCGTAGCCGACGTACCAGACGTCGCCGTGGTCGGGCAACGGTTGCGCAATCGGTTCTGTGGACATCGCCCCTTCAGGATACTGGAGCGAAGTACTCCACAGACGCCCCGAGCCCGCTCCCCGCGACCCCCGAGAAGGCGGGTCGCAGCGAGCGGGCTCGGTGGTGCAGGTGGTTCGACCCCTCAGACGTGGGCTCCCCGGACCACACGGTCGTGGCGCATCGAGCTCGCCTTGGTCTCCTTGGCGAACAGCACGGCGATGACGGTGAGCACCGAGGCTGCGGTGACGTAGAGAGCCACCAGGAACGTGTTGGCCACGTCCTCGGGGCCGAGCAGCTTGACCGCGATGATCGGCGCCAGGGCTCCGGCGAAGATGGAGGCGAGCTGGTAGCCCACCGAGGCGCCGGTGTAGCGGACCGAGGTGCCGAACAGCTCGGAGAAGAACGCCGCCTGCGGGGCGTACATCAGCGAGTGGAAGAAGAGTCCGACGATCACGGCCAGCAGGATCATGCCCGAGTTGTTGGTCTCCAGCAGGCCGAAGAACACGAAGCTCCAGGCGGCCACGCCGACGGCGCCGACGAAGTAGAGCGGTCGGCGGCCGACCTTGTCGGAGAACGCACCCAACGCCGGGATCAGGAAGAACTGGAACGCGGCGGCGATCAGCAGCATCTGCAGGATCGTGCCCTTGTCCTGGCCGAGGTAGGTGGTGACGTAGGTGATCGAGACGATCGTGAAGATGTAGTAGCTGATGTTCTCAGCCATCCGCATGCCCATGGCGATGAAGACCTCCTTGGGGTAGGTCTTGATCACCTCGATGATCGGCATGTGCGAGGCGCCGGTGTTGTTCGCAGCGATCTCGGCCTTCGCCTCCTGGTAGACCGGCGACTCCTCGAGCTGCAGGCGCACGTAGAGGCCGATCAGCACGAGCACGGCGGAGAGCAGGAAGGGGATCCGCCAGCCCCAGGCCTCGAACGCGGCGTCGCTCTGGAAGGCGGCGAGCAGGAACAGCACGCCGGTCGCGAGCAGGTTGCCCAGCGGGACGCCGGCCTGCGGCCACGAGGACCAGAAGCCGCGTCGGGCGTCGTCGCCGTGCTCTGCGGCCATCAGCACCGCGCCACCCCACTCGCCACCCACGGCGAAGCCCTGGGCCAGACGGCAGACCAGGAGCAGGATCGGCGCGAGCACCCCGATGGACGCGTACGTCGGCAACAGGCCGATCGCGAAGGTCGCGACGCCCATCATCATCAGCGAGACGACGAGCATCTTCTTGCGTCCCACGCGGTCACCGAAGTGACCGAAGACGACGCCGCCCAGCGGGCGGGCGACGAACCCGACCGCGTAGGTCCCGAAGGCGAGCAGGGTCGCGTTGACCGGGTTGGCGTTGGGGAAGAACAAGGTGCCGAAGACGAGCGCCGCGGCGGAGCCGTAGAGGAAGAAGTCGTACCACTCGACGGCGGTTCCGACGAGGCTGGCGAAGACCACCTTCACGATGTTCTTGTCGCCGGCCTCGGAGGTCGGTGACCCCGTGGTGGCGGGCGACGAAGGTGTTGCGGACATGTCGCGTGCTTCCTTTCATGCGGCGGTCCAGCCGCCATCCATCAGGTAGGAGGTGCCGTTGACAGAACTGGTGCCCGGTCCGCACAGGAATGACACCATGTGCGCGACCTCGTCGGGCTCGACCAGACGTTTGACCGGGGTGCGCGCCAGCAGGACCTGGTCGAGCACCTCGTCCTCGGCGATGCCGTGGCTGGCGGCCTGGTCGGAGATCTGCCCCTCGACGAGGGGCGTGCGGACATAGCCCGGGCACACGGTGTTGCTGGTGACGCCCTTGTCGGCGCCCTCGAGCGCGATCACCTTGGACAGGCCCTCGAGGCCGTGCTTGGCGCTCACGTAGGCCGACTTGTATGCCGACGCCCGGTGACCGTGGACCGAGGACACGTGCACGAGCCGACCCCAGCCGGCGGCGTACATGCCGGGAAGCAGGGCCCGTGCGAGCAGGAACGGCGCGTGCAGCATCACCCGGTGGATCTGGGCGAACCGTTCCGGGTCGAACTCCTCGATCGGGGCCACGTGCTGGATGCCCGCGTTGTTGACCAGGATGTCGATGCCGCGGCTGCCCAGGTCGAGAGCGTCGATGGAGGCCGGGTCGCCCAGGTCCGCGACCAGGTACTCCCCGCCGGTCTCGGTCGCCGCTTCCTTGGCGCCGGCCTCGTCGCGGTCGAGCAGGAGCACTGCCGCCCCGTCCTCGACCAGGCGGGCGGCGACGGCGCGGCCGATGCCGCTCGCGGCGCCGGTGACCAGGGCCGTACGGCCGTGCAGAGGCGGAGTCATGGGGGCGACGCTACGGCGAGCAGTGCGGTGCCAACCATGTGTCTCGCACCATGATGCAACCCATCTTGTGTGTTCGGCTCACACATCCACGCGGAGCCGGGCGAGCTGCAGCGCCAGCTGCACGTCCAGGCGCCCGGCGGGTTCCCGCCACTGCTGACCCAGCAGCTGGGCGACACGATCCAGCCGCTGGGTGACCGTGTTGGGGTGGATGTGCAGCTGGGCAGCGGTCTCCCGCAGGCTGCCACCAGACGACAGCCACGCCTCGACGGTCGCCACCAACGCGCTGTGGTGGCTCGCGTCGTAGGCGAGCAGCGGACCCACCGTGCCGTCGATGAACTCGGCGAGCTCCTGCACCCCGTTGCCGCCGAGCAGCAGCCGCGCCAGACCGAGCCCTGCGGGCTCGCAGACCTCACCTCGTCGCCCCAGCTTGAGCAGCGCCTCCAGGGTCTGCCGAGCCTCGCGCCAGGCCGCGGCCACACCGGAGGCTCCACCCGTGCTGGCGGTCACACCGACCGTGGCTCCGCCCAGCCGCTCCTGCAGGGTGCGCCCCAGTTCGACGGCCTCCCCCGGCGCGAGCACCACCACCAGACCCTCGTGCACGCCGCCGAGGCCCTTCAGCTCCCGGGCCAGCGCGGCTGCGGTGCGGGTCGCCGGTTGGCCGGCGGCCGGCTCGGACACCGGCTCGGCCACGGCCAGCACCAGGTCGCCCCCCAGGTCCGCCCCCTGCTGGCGGGCTCGCTCCCGCAACCTGGACACGTCGCGCTCCCGCGCAACGATCAGGTCGGAGAGCAGCTCACCGCGCACGCGGCTCTCCGCCTCGGCCTCGGTACGTCGGAACAGCAGCACCAGTGCGGTCACCAGCGCGCCACGCTCCAGCGTGCGTCGCTCCGGCAGGTCCATCGGCTCGGCCTCACCCAGGACCAAAGTGCCCAGGTGCTCGTCACCGGCTGCGGCGACCGCCACCCAGGATCCGTCGGCGGTCTGCACGCAGCGGCCCGAGCTGCGCGCCCGCTCGACGGCCGCGTCCAGCCCCGTGACACCGGGCGTCTCACCACCGGCGAGCACGCGCCCCTCGTCGTCGTACACCGAGAGGGTGCCGCGCAGCACCCGGGCCAGCACCTCGGCCACCTCCACCACCCCACCGCCGTGCAGCAGCACGTCGGTGAGCAGGTCGTGGGCGTGGGCCGCCCGCTCGGTGGCCTCGGATCGCGCCCGCAGCTGGGCGGTCGCCTCGTCCGCGGCGGCGACAGCTGCGCGCGCCTGCTCGAAGAGGCGCGCGTTCTCCAGCGCCACGGCGGCGTGGGCGGCGAACGAGGTCAGCAACGCCACCTCACCGGCTGGGAAGGGCCGCACGGTCCGGTGCACGGCGAGCAGGGCACCGATGACCTTGCCCTCGACCTGCAGAGGGACGCCGAGGATCGCGCGGATCTGCTCGCCCTCGACGGCGGTGTCGATGTACTCACGGTGCACGAAGCGTTCGTCGGACTGATAGTCCTCGGTGAAGTACGGCGCTCCCGTCTGGGCCACCAGCCCCAGGAGGCCGGTGCCGAGCGGGAGCCGGAGCCGCCGGAACTCAGGGGTCAGTGCCCCGTCGGTGACCTTCATGTAGGAGGCCCCCTCCTCCTCGTCGTTGAGGGAGAGGTAGGTCATGTCGGCCCGCAGCAGCTGCCGCGCGCGCCGGACGATCGCGGCGAGGATCGTGTCCAGGTCCCGGATCGCGGTCAGGTCTCGCGCGGTCTCGTTCAGCGCGGACAGCTCGGCCTCGCGGCTGCGCTGGCGCTCCATCTGCTCGCGCACGCGCATCGCCAGCGCATGCTGCTCGCGCAGGTCCGCGAGGACCTCGGGTGGACTCCCGGCGACCTCGGCCTCGGCGACGACCAGGTCGAGATCCTCCCGCGAGGCGCCCGCGAGCAGCATCTCGAGAAACTTCGCGGTGACCTCCATGGAGGGGATCCTGCCCGATCCGACCCGCCGTTGCGTCATACGTTCCGTGACCTCGAGGCCACGAAACGTATGACGCAACGCTGGTCGGGCCGGTGCAGCGTCCGGGGTCGATGGCCAACGCGCTCGAAACACCGAGGGCCGACGAACCCGTACCGCGTAGAATTCGCCGGATGCCCGACTCCGCCCCGCGCACCCTCGCCGACCAGCTCCGCACGTGGTCCGACGAGCAGCTGACGGTCCTGCTCGACGCCCGCCCTGACCTCGCGACGCCGCCGCCCCACGACTCCGCACAGCTGGCCGCTCGAGTGGTCGTCAAGGCCTCGGTCCTCCGCGCCCTGGACCAGCTCGACACCCTCGAGCTGACCACTCTCCAGGCCCTGGTGCAGGGCACCGACCCCCGCGACCTCCCGGCGAGGCAGCAGTCGGTCGCCCGGGCCCTCGAGCGGCTGCACTCACTGGCGCTGGTGTGGGGCGCCCCCCAACGACCGGTGCTCGTGGTCGGTGACCTGCTTCGCATCCCACACGGTCCCCCTGTCGACCAGGTCGCCGAGCTGCTGGGCGGGCTGGGTGCGCCATCCCGGGCCATCCTCGACCACCTCGCCTCGACCGGGTCCGACGGACGCTGGAGCGGAGGCGCCGGCCCGACGGCCGAGCTGGTCGAGGCAGGCCTGCTGGCACGCACCGACGAGCGTCACGTGAGAGTGCCCTGGACGGTTCGGTTGGCGCTGCGCGTCTCGTCGGGGCATCCCCTGGACGAGCTGCCTGCGCTCGCCACCGCGGAGCGGGAGCAGTCGCTGGTGGATCGGGCAGCGGCCGGCGCCGCCTTCGAGTTCGTACGCCGCACCGAGCTGCTGCTCGACCGGTGGGGCACCCACCCCCCACCCGCCCTGAAGGCCGGCGGGCTCGGCGTACGCGACCTGCGAGCGGCAGCGGCGCTCCTGCACGTCGAGCTCGGTGTGGCGGCGCTGGTGATCGAGACGGCCTTCGAGGCAGGACTCATCGACCAAGGCATGAGCGACGACGCGGATGCGGCCTGGCTGCCGACCGAGGCCTTCGACATCTGGCAGACCGGCTCGACCGCGCAGCGCTGGAGCACCCTCGCGCGCGCCTGGCTGACCAACCCGCGACTGGTGTCCACGATCGGGGGCCGGGTCGCTGACAAGCCGGTGAACGCGCTCTCTCCCGACCTCGCACGCAGCTGGCAGGTGGCGCTGCGCAGGGATGTGCTCGCCGAGCTCGGCGAGCTGCCTGGCGGACGTTCGCTCGCCGCAGGGACCGGCACGAGCTCACTCGTGGAACGGCTTCGGTGGAGACGGCCCCGACGACCGACCGGCCGCCTCGACCAGGTCGCCCCGACCCTCGCGGAGGCCGCGCTGCTCGGGATCACCGGCCTGGACGCGCTTTCCTCGTTCGGCGGGCTGCTGGTCACCGGGGGTGAGCCCGCCGCCACCCTGGACGCCCTGCTGCCGAGCCCCGTGGACCACGTGCTGCTGCAGGCCGACCTCACCGCGATCGCGCCGGGGCCGTTGGAGCAGGACCTGGCTCGCAAGCTGGCGCTCGTGGCCGACGTGGAGTCGCGCGGGGGTGCCACGGTCTACCGGTTCGCTGCCTCCTCGGTCCGCCGAGCCTTCGATGCCGGTTGGTCGGCCGTCGAGGTGCACGAGTTCGTCTCCTCGACGTCCCGGACCCCGGTGCCGCAGTCGCTGGAGTACCTCATCGACGACGTCTCGCGGCGCTTCGGCACGCTGCGCGCGGGGCACGCCGAGTCGTTCCTGCGCAGCGACGACGAGACCGCGCTGACCGAGCTGATGCACGCCGTCGGCGCCGAGGCCCTGCGGCTGCGCCGGATCGCGCCGAGTGTCGTGATCTCGGACCTTCCGCTCGGCACGCTGCTGCCCCGCATCCGCGAGCTCGGCCTCGCCCCCGTGGTCGAGGCCGTCGACGGAACGGTTCGGGTGGCGCGCCCCGACGTGTTCCGGGCGCGTTCACCGCGGCGGCGTACATCCGCGGGGTCGGGGGTGCGGACCGTCGCCCGCACTGCGGCAGTCGTCTCGGCAGTCCGTGCCGGAGACCGCTCCTCGGCCTCTCGCCCGACCCGTGGGAGCGCCGCCTCCACACCGGCGGACGTCATGGCGATGCTGCGCCAGGCGGCCGAGTCCCACGAGGAGCTCCTGATCGGCTACGTCGGCAACGACGGCACCGTGGCAGAGCGACTCGTGAGCCCGGAGCGCGTCGAGGGTGGCCGCCTCACGGCGTACGACGAGCGCAGCGACTCATCTCGCACCTTTGCCATCCACCGCATCACCGCGGTGTCCCGGCCCGCCTGAGCCGGAGCGCCTCCGGTCGAGGTGGACCTGTCCCGACGAACACGGTTCGATGTGTGCGTGATGAAGACCATCGGCCTGATCGGCGGGATGAGCTGGGAGTCCACGGCCATCTACTACCGGCTCGCCAACGAGCTGGTGCGCAGCCGCCTGGGCGGTCTCCACTCGGCCAGGATCGTGATGTCCTCGCTGGACTTCGCCGAGGTGGAGCAGCTCCAGGTCAGCGGCGACTGGATCCGGGCAGGCGAGCTCCTGGCGGCCGAGGCGAGGCGTCTGGAGACCGCCGGTGCGGACCTGCTCGTGCTGTGCACGAACACGATGCACAAGGTGTCCGACGCCATCGAGGACTCGGTGGCGATCCCCCTGGTGCACCTTGCCGATGTGACAGCCGCGGCCGCACTCGGTGCAGGCGTCGATTCGGTCGGGTTGCTGGGGACGGCGTTCACGATGTCCCCCGGCTTCTACACCGAGCGGTTGGAGTCGCACGGGCTGCGGGTGCTGGTGCCCGAGCGGGCCGACCGCGAGCTGGTGCATCGGGTCATCTACGAAGAGCTGTGCGTCGGCGTGGTCCTCGAGGAGTCTCGGCGCGCCTTCAACGAGGTCGCCGACCGGCTCGTGGTCCGCGGAGCCGAGGGTCTCGTCCTCGGCTGCACCGAGATCGAGATGCTCATCGACCCACTCGACCTGAAGGTGCCGGGCTTCGCGACCACCCGGATCCACGTCGAGGCCGCGGTGGAGCTGGCCCTTTCGTGACTGGCTTGCTCCCGACCCGCCGTGCCTCCTGCGTTGCCACCACGAGGCGGGATCCGACCGGTGGACGGGCAGGAGCCGGGAGCCGGCTACGCACGTAGCCTCGATGCATGCCCTTCGCGAGCTGGCACGAGGTGACCCGGGAACTCGCCGAGTCCTTGGAACAGCTGCGCGACGGAGACTTCCTGATCCTCGGTGAGCCGGTCAGCCAAGTCCTGGTCAGACGCAGCCTGTTCGCCCGCAGGGCCAAGCCGGCGCCTACCCGCTACGTCCAGGTGCTCCGGGTCGATGAGGTGCTCTCGGCCGAGTGCGTCGGCGCCGCGGCGCTCGGTGGCGCCTGGGCGATGACCGCCGAGACCATCGAGACGCTCCGCGCCCTCGGCTGGCGGACTCCCGAGGAGAGCCTGGCCGAGTGGGACCACCCCACGCCCAACTTCGATCTCTTCGTCGACCTCGAGGACCAGGTCGCGCTGGTGGACGTGCTGGTGGTCAGCCTTCAGCTCCTCCACGTGCAACCCGGCGACCTCTGCCTCGTGACCTCCCCCAGCACCCGAGCCGCCCAGGGCTGATGGGCAGGGGTTGCGTTCCGGCGCACTGTCCAGGCAGTCGAGGCGACGCAGCGAGCGCCACACGGGTGGTCGAGCAGCGAGTGAAGCGAGCGGACAGTCGAGACCACGGACCCGCCCGATGGCCTCGCCATCCCGTCCACATCTCCGAGTCTACCTCTTGACTCGAACACCTGTTCGCACGAGAATGGACCCATGACCGCAGCACTCGACCTGCACCCCGACACCGGACACCCGGTGACCACGGGCCTGGCCGAGATCGACCACGCACTCGACCGGATGCTCGGCGGCGCCGGATCCCCCCTGCCCAGCGGTGAGTACGCCGCCGCGGTGCACGCCCTGGAACGGATCGCCCGACGCCTCGAGGCCGTCAAGCTCAAGGTCCTCGCCGCAGCCGACCGGGCCGGGACCGCGAAGTCCGCCGGGTTCACCGGCACCGACGCCTGGACCGCGAAACACACCAACACCTCACGCACCACCGCCGCGCGGGAGGTCCACCTGGCCACCGAGCTGGAGGCCGGCCACGGCCACGAGGCCACTGCCGAGGCCCTCGACGCCGGCCTGGTCTCCCCCGCCCACGCCGCAGTCATCCTGCACGCCGGTACTCAGCTGCCCCCAACCGTGAGCCAGGACCAGCGCGCGGCCGTGGAAGCAGCGCTGGTCGAGAAAGCCCAACGGTTCAACCCCGACCAGCTGCGCCGCCTGGCCAAACGAGCCCTCGAAACCATCGAACCCGACCAACAGATCGTCGACGCCCACGAGAACGAACTGGTCCGCACCGAGGAACAAGCCGCCCTCGACAAGTGCTCACTGACCTTCCACGACCACGCCGACGGCACCACCACCGGGCACTTCACCATCCCCACCCTGGCCGCCGCCATCCTGCGCAAGATCATCGAATCGATGACCGCACCCAGACGCATGCGGACCACCAACGTGCTGGACCGCCAGCACCCGGATCGATCCGTCGACTGGCGGCACCGCCGCGGCCTGGCCTTCGTCGAGCTCCTCGAACACCTCCCCACCGACCACCTGCACTCGAGCACAGCTCGAGGCAGAGCCGAGACGGCGGAAACGAACAGGAGGAGCGCAGCGGGGGATGTTCGGCTTGCGCCGTCTCGGCGACCACCACAGGCCGACCGCCACAAACCGACGTGACCCAACCCGAGGTCCTCAGCCACCCGGGATCGACCCTCAGCTGAGTCCGAGTGGCCGTTCGCCCCGTTGCCGAGCGTCTCCACGTGGGGTCGCCGACACGGCACAAGCCGAACATCCTCCGCTTCGCTCCCCCTGTCCGTTGGTGCCGTGTCGGCTCCGCTTCCGGCTCACGCCGGAACCCTGGAGTCGCGGCGGACCCACCGACCTCAACAACGCCGTCCCGCTATGCCACTACCACCACCAACGCATCCACGACCACGCCTACCACCACCACGAGCAAGCGGACGGCAGCCTGCGATTCAGCACTCGTGCGTAGCGGCGTGACATGGACAGCGCAGGTCCAGGTCTCGCGCCACCAACCCAGGCTTGGCGCCACACGTGGGAGCGGGACGGGGTCTCGCGCGGCGGCCAACCCGGGCGCGACGCAGTACCCACGGCGCAGGGGCGGGTCGCGACAAAGCTCGACGGTCCGGGGCGTGACGGCGTCGGGTCACAACCGGTGGTGCGGGGCTCGGCGGGGCTGGTCCGTAGGATCGACCCCTTATGAATGAAGGCCCCCTCATCGTCCAGTCGGACAAGACGCTGCTGCTCGAGGTCGACCACGAGCAGGCCGACGCGTGCCGCAAGGCGATCGCACCCTTCGCCGAGCTCGAGCGCAGCCCCGAGCACATCCACACCTACCGGCTCACCCCGCTCGGGCTGTGGAACGCACGGGCCGCGGGCCACGACGCCGAGCAGGTGGTCAACGTGCTGCTCACCTTCAGCCGGTACGCCGTACCCCACGCACTTCTGGTCGACGTGGCCGAGACGATGGCCCGCTACGGTCGGCTGCGGCTGGACAAGCACCCCGCGCACGGGCTGGTGCTGAGCAGCATCGACCGGGCCGTGTTCGAGGAGGTGATCAGGTCCAAGAAGGTCGCCGGCATGCTCGGCGAGCGTCTCGAGGGCGAGACCGTCGTGGTCCACCCCAGCCAGCGCGGCAACGTCAAGCAGGCCCTGCTCAAGCTCGGCTGGCCGGCCGAGGACTTCGCCGGCTACGTCGACGGCGAGGCGCACCCGATCGCCCTCGACGAGACCGGTTGGTCGCTGCGCGGCTACCAGAAGGAGGCCGCCGAGTCCTTCTGGCACGGAGGTTCCGGGGTGGTGGTGCTCCCCTGTGGCGCGGGCAAGACCCTGGTGGGTGCGGCGGCGATGGCCCAGGCGCAGGCCACCACGCTGATCCTGGTGACCAACACGGTCAGCGCCCGGCAGTGGAAGTCCGAGCTGATCAAGCGCACCAGCCTGACCGAGGAGGAGATCGGCGAGTACAGCGGTGCCCGCAAGGAGATCCGCCCGGTCACGATCGCGACCTACCAGGTGCTGACGATGCGCCGCAAGGGCGTCTACCCCCACCTGGAGCTTCTCGATGCCAAGGACTGGGGGCTGATCGTCTACGACGAGGTCCACCTGCTGCCCGCCCCCATCTTCCGGATGACCGCCGACCTGCAGGCGCGCCGCCGGATCGGGCTGACGGCCACGCTGGTCCGGGAGGACGGCCGCGAGGGTGATGTGTTCAGCCTGATCGGGCCCAAGCGCTATGACGCGCCTTGGAAGGACATCGAGAGCCAGGGGTGGATCGCACCCGCAGACTGTGTCGAGGTCCGGGTCACGCTGCCGCAGGGCGAGCGGCTCGCCTACGCCACGGCCGAGCCCGAGGAGCGCTACCGCCTCGCGAGCTGCACGCACGCCAAGGTCCTGATCGCCGAGCAGCTGGTCAAGCGGCACCAGGGCGAGCCGACGCTGGTGATCGGTCAGTACCTCGACCAGCTCGACGAGCTCGCCGAGCACCTCGGCGCGCCGGTGATCAAGGGGGAGACCAGCGTCAAGGAGCGCGAGCGCCTCTTCGAGGGTTTCCGCGCCGGTGAGATCGAGCTGCTCGTCGTCTCCAAGGTGGCCAACTTCTCCGTGGACCTGCCCGAGGCGGCCGTCGCCATCCAGGTCAGCGGATCGTTCGGCTCGCGCCAGGAGGAGGCCCAGCGACTCGGGCGGTTGCTGCGCCCCAAGATGGACGGCAAGACCGCTCGCTTCTACACGATCGTCAGCCGCGACACCGTCGACGCCGACTTCGCCCAGAACCGGCAGCGTTTCCTGGCCGAGCAGGGATACGCCTATCGGATCGTGGATGCGGGGGATCTCTGAGCAGACCACCTCGTAGGCTTCCTCCGGTGACCTCCCGTGAAGTGCTGCTCCTCGAGAACATCCACCCTGTCGCCTCCGAAGTCTTCGAGCGCAACGGGTTCGTCGTACACACTCGATCGGGGTCGCTGGGCGAGGCCGAGCTGATCGAGGCCCTCCAAGGCAAGTCGATGCTGGGCATCCGGTCCAACACCAAGGTGACCGAGAAGGTGCTCGACAACGCCCCGGAGCTGCAGGCGATCGGCGCCTTCTGCATCGGCACGAACCAGATCGACCTCGAGGCGGCCGCGCAGCGAGGGGTGGCCGCGTTCAACGCGCCGTACTCCAACACGCGCAGCGTCGTCGAGCTGGTCATCGCCGAGATCATCGCGCTGGCACGCCGGCTCACCGAGAAGACCGATCGGATGCACGACGGCATCTGGGACAAGTCGGCCCAGGGAAGCCACGAGGTCCGTGGACGCACCCTGGGGATCGTCGGCTACGGCAACATCGGGACGCAGCTGTCCAACCTGGCCGAGTCGCTCGGTCTGCGGGTGATCTTCTTCGACACCGCCGACCGGCCCGCGCACGGCAACGCGCGCCGTGTCGGCACCTTGGACGAGCTGCTCGCCCAGGCCGACGTCGTCTCGCTGCACGTCGACGGGCGTCCGGGCAACGCGGGGCTCTTCGGCGCAGCACAGCTGGCCAAGATGAAACCCCGCTCCCTGTTCATCAACGCATCACGCGGCATGGTCGTCGACGACGTGGCGCTGCGCGAGCACATCCTGTCCGGGCACATCGCCGGTGCTGCGATCGACGTCTTCCCGGTGGAGCCCAAGGCACAGGGAGAGCCGTTCGAGTCCGCGCTGCGTGGCCTGCCCAACGTGATCCTCACCCCCCACGTCGGCGGATCGACCCAGGAGGCCCAGGAGGAGATCGGCTACTTCGTCGCCGGCAAGCTCTCCTCCTACTACCAAGGTGGCAGCACCGCCCTGACCGTCAACGTCCCCGAGGTGCCCGCACCCGCGCTCGCGACGGGCGAGCGCCTCGCGCTGCTCCACCACAACGTCCCCGGTGTCCTCGCCTCGCTCAACCAGGTGCTCGCCGACCAGAAGGCCAACGTGTGCGCGCAGTACCTCTCCACCCGGGGTGAGCAGGGGTACGTGATCACGGACCTGGCCGACCCCTTGGACGACAGCGCGTTGGAGGGACTCCGCCGGGCCGAGCACTCGATCTGGCTGCGGACCTACCGTCCGTTCAGCTGAGCCCTGACCAGGTCGCGCCGCAGCAGCGCAGGCATCCGGTCACTCGGCGAACCCGAGAGGCGACCGAAGACGCTCGACACCGACGGCTTGGGCACCGGCGGGCAGGCGCGATCTGCCCGCGTGCCGGTCAGCCGCGCCGGCACCGCGCCGGTGCGCAGGTAGCTCGCCACCGTGTTGTCGACGCAGGCGACGCCGGACATCGAGCTGGAGTGAGTGGTGCCGCCGACGCCCGCGACCAGCGAGGCCGAGGGGAACATCCGCCGCACGGCGAGCGCGCCGGAGTACGGCGTGGCCGCGTCGCCGGTCTCGCTGATCAGAAGCATCTTGGTGGCGACGGCGGCTCCGGAGACCGCGGGTCGGGTGCGGCTCGGCACCCGCCAGGTCAGGCACGGCGCGTTGTACCAGGTGTTTCCCCAGGTCAGGAACGGCGCCTTGCGGTGGGTCGCGGTCGCGTCCGCACGGGTGCGCTCCCAGTCCGGCCACGCCGCGTCCGTGCACTGCACGGCGTTGTAGACGGCGAAGGAGTTGTCGTCACCCATCTCGGCGTTGCGGTAGCGCAGCAGCAGCCCGGCACCCTTGTTCCGCCGTACCAGCTGGGAGTACTCCCGGCCCAGGGCCGCCCAGTCGTAGACGTAGTAGCCGGCCTCGAGCATCGCGTCGGAGAGCTCCGCCGGTCCGAGCCGGCCGCCGGCCGCCGCCCGACGATCGAGCCGTTTGAGCGTCCGGTAGTAGCCACGCTCGATGGCTCGCCAGCGACCTCCGAGCCGGAACGTGCGCGGATGGGCTGCGAGGTAGCGCCAGAAGACGTCCATGTTCTGGTCGAAGGCGCGGTCCTGGTCGAGGTTGGCGGCGTACCAGACACGGCCGGGGTCCACGACGCCGTCGAGGACGAAGCGACCGACCCGGTCCGGGTACGTCGTGGCGTACGCCTGCCCCAGGTAGGTGCCGTAGGAGAACCCGTAGTAGTTCAGCTTCTCGACTCCGAGCGCGGCCCGGATCGCCTCCATGTCCTGGACGGTGTCGAGGCTGGTCATGTGCCCCAGCAGGGCGCGCTTGGAAGCCGTGTCGGCACAGGCGGCGGAATAGCTGCTGTTCTTGGCCAACCAGTACCGAGAGATCGCTGCCGAGGTGGGCACGTAGCTGGGTCGGTCGTAACCGAAGTAGCTCCGGGAGCAGCGCAGGGTGGGTGTGCTGGCGCCGACCCCTCGCGGATCGAATCCGATCCAGTCGTAGGAGTCGCCGACCCCGCCGGGGACGTAGTCGCCGATCGCGGGCAGGCTGAGACCCGAGGCTCCGGGACCTCCGGGGTTGGTCAGCAGGACTCCCCGGTACGTCGACCCCGTGTGCCGTTTGCGGGTGAGGGCCAGGCGGACCTCGGCACCGTCGGGCTGTGCGCGGTCGAGGGGGACGACCAGGGTGGCGCACTGCAGACGGTAGGAAGACAGCTCCCCGCTCCGGCAGTCGACCCACGCCAGGGCTGGGGGTGCCGCCTGGGCCTGCGACGCGGGCGGCTGCAGCAGGCCGACGCTGACCAGCGCAGCGATGGCGAGGACCGACAACCTGCGCACGAGTCATCCTTCCATCGGCGCAAGGTTGATCCTTCGCCGCTCGGCGCCATCCTCCCCTCTCGGGGGGTGCGCCCACCGGCGAATCAGTCAATCGGGATGCCGAGCGCACGCGAGAGCGCGTCATCGGCCAACATCCGCCACGACCGGACGCGGTCGACGTCCACCGTTCCCCTGGTCCACGAGCTGCCAGCTCGGGCCGAGGAACCGATGGCGAAGCGACGTACTCCGGCGCGGACGAGCCACGGCACGAGGTCCGGGGTCAGGCCGCCGCCGGCCGTGAGGAGCTCGGCCACGCGGGGGTCACGCTGCGCCCGGCTGATCAGCTCGTCACCCCCGTGGGGGAGCCCTCGGGTCGAGCCGGCGGAGATCACCGACTCCAGTCCGGGCAGCCCGATCACGTCGCGCCAGGCACGGTCTGCGTCGAGCGCCACGTCGAAACCGTGGAACAGCCAGGGAACGCCACCGAGCTCGGCACACATCTCCGCGCACCCGGGACGGTCGATCTCCAGGTCGCGGTCGAGGAAGCCGTAGGCCACGCCCCGGGCGCCGAGCTCGATGAAGCTCTCCCCCAGCGAAGCCAGCCGGCCGAAGTGGTCCTCACGCGTCCGCAGCACCACGTAGACCGGCAGGTCGGTCTCGCGTACGACGGCTGAGACCACCGAGGGCTCGGGTGAGTAGTGACCGTCCTCCGGGTCCGAGGTGAGCAGCAGCCGGTCGGCCCCGCCCGCAGTGGCCGTCTCCGCGTCGCGCGCGTGCAGCACGACCACGTCGAGCTGAGCGCTCTCGAGCGAGTCATCTGTTGGGCCAGGGGTCACAATGGACATCGTGACATCACAGGACGTCGTCATGCGGGCACGCGCCGCGGTGTTGCACGACCTGACGAGCACCGGTGTCGCCGACTCGGCCACGGTCTCGGCCCTGGAGGCTGCCCTTGCGGACCGTGGCTGGTGGCTGGACCAGTGGGCCGAGGGGCGCGAGTTCGTCGTCGGCCTGGTGGCCCAGGACGTGCAGGACGCACTCCTCACGAGCAACGGTCGCTGGCCCCTGTGCCGGGCCTGCGATCTCCTCGAGCCACACGCCCTCTACGTCCACCCCGACCTCGGGGGCCCGGACCCGACGTGGGTGTGTGAGCAGGCCGGGATCGCCGTGGCGCCGGTCGGCGAGCTGTGAGCTACCTCAGGTGCTCGGGGCGCAGCACGGGCACCCACAACGTGTAGCGGTCGGCGCGATAGACGCTGCGGGTCACCTCGACGACGTTCTCCCGACAGAAGGCGCGACGGGAGATGTGCAGGACCGGTGAGCCCGGCTCGAGCTCGAGCAGCTCTGCTTCCTCCTCGGTCGCGATGCCTGCGAGCACCGAGTCCTCGCCCCACGTCGGCATCAGGTCGCGCATGGCGAACCAGAAGTAGAGGCTGGCCGGCAGCGCCTCGTCGAGAAAGTTCGGGAACAGGTCCAGGGAGAGGTAGACGTGCTGGATCGCCATCGGGACGCCGTCGGCGAGCCGGAGGCGCTGCCAGTGGGCGATCGGAGTGCCCTCCTCCACCTCCAGCGCCCGTGCCACACCGGGCCCGGCGCTCTCGCGACGCGCCAGCAGCGTCTTCGACTCCGGCTTCTTGCCGCGACGCTCCATCTCCTCGGTGTAGGCCGAGAGACGCATCTGCATGTCGATGAGCGGCTTGGTCACGAAGGTGCCCCGGCCCGCAACCCGCTCCAGCAACCCCTGCGCCACCAGTGCGTCGATGGCGTGCCGGACCGTCATCCGCGCGACGCCGAACTGCTCGGCCAGGTCGCGCTCGGAGGGGGCGGGAGTGCCCGGCTCGGCGCTGACGATCACCGAGCGGACGTACTCACGCACCAACACATGCTTGCGCCCGCGCTTGCCTCCGCCGCGAGGCGAGTGGTCGTCCACCACCAGTGAGCTCCTTAGGGGTTGTCAGCAGAAACCTATAGGCCAACGGGGGTGGATGGGGACAGAAGCGTGCAGGATTTCACCAGCGACGGCGCCCACGCTGCCAGTCAGGCACCGCCGCAACCCCGCCCTGGGCCCCCGCCCTCACTCGGTGGCGATCGCGCGAAGCACGTCCAGCCTCGCCGCACGGCGGGCCGGGAGCACCGCGGCGAGGACTCCCGCGACGACTGCGAGCAGCAGGAACCCGGCCAGCCATGTCCAGGGGACCGCCAGGTCGGTCAGACCCTGGTCCCGCAGGGCGATCACCATCGTGGACCCGAACACGACCCCCATCACGAGACCCAGCACCGCCCCGAGTACCGCCACCACCACCGACTCCAACCGGATCATCGTCCGCAGCTGACGACGGCTGACCCCCACGGCTCGCAGCAGTCCGACCTCCCTGGTCCTCTCGATCACCGACAGGCTCAGCGTGTTGATGACACCGAGCACGGCGATGATCACCGAGAGACCCAGCAGACCGTAGATGAGGTAGAGGAACTGGTTGACCTGTTCCTTCTGCTCCGCGGCGAAGCCCTCGGGGTCCTTCACCGTGACGGTGGGCAGCCCGGAGATGACCTGCTCGATCTCCGCGCGCACCTCGTCGGTGCTCGCGCCCGGGGTCTTGGTGACGAACACCAGCGCGTCGAGCGGCTTGAGGCCGCCCTTCTCGAGGGTGTCCGGGGTGACGACGTACTCCCCCGGGAGGGCGGGAGTGCGCGGGAACAGTGCGACCACCTCGAGGGAGATGTCGCGTGCCTGGAACTTCATCGTGACCTTGTCACCGACGTCGAAGCCGCGCCGCTCGGCCTCGGGCTCGGCCACGGCCACCCGTCCGGGTCCCAGGTCGGCCAGCGAACCTGCGCTCAGGGGCAGCGCGATGGCTGCACCGAGCGCCGCCGGGTCCACACCCACCGTCCAGGCCGTGCCGCCGTCCTTGAGCTCCGGGTAGGCGCTGCGGATCTCGGTGACACCCGCCACCCCCTCGAGCTCGGCGACCTCTGCGGCCACAGCCGGGGAGAACGACTGACCCACGACGTTGGAGATCACGAACTGCGAGGTCAGCGCCTTGCCGATCGCGGCATCCGTGCTCGCCGAGGCCGACGTGCCGAAGATCGACATCATGGTCATCAAGGCCAGGCCGATCATCAGCGCGCTGGCCGTGGCACCGGTCCGACGCGGGTTGCGGAGCGCGTTCTGCGCCGCCAGACGACCCACCGCACCGAAGATGCGGCGGTACGCCACGTCGAAGAACCGCAGCACCGGCGCACCGAGGACGGCACTCATCAACGAGACGCCGATCAGCACCAGCAGGATTCCTCCGCCCAGACCGGTCAGGCCCCAGTTGCCCGACCCGGCCAGCCCGGCAGCCATCGCGCCGGCGCCGAGGACCACCATCGCGGTACCGATCAGCACGCGTCGGCGAAGGGTGGCCTCGGGGAGCGCGACGTCGTCGCGCAGGGCCGCCATGGGCGGGATGCGGGCCGCGCGCAGGGCCGGCAGGATCGAGGCGATGCCGGTCACCACGATGCCGACTCCGTAGGCCCACGCCACGGTCTGCCAGGTCACCGGGAAGTCCGCTCGACTCAGGTCCAGCCCGATCAGCCCGAAGATGGCGCGCAGCCCGAGCGCCAGCAGATAACCCACGCCGAGCCCGGCGCTGGACCCGACCAGTCCCACGAGGAGTGACTCGTAGAGCACCGAACGGTTGATCTGGCCGCGAGAGGCACCCAGGGCCCGCAGCAGCGCGAACTCGCGGCTGCGCTGGGCGACCAGGATCGAGAAGGTGTTGATGATCAAGAAGATGCCGACGACGAGTGCCACCCCGGCGAAGACGAGGAGGAACGTCTGCAGGAAGCCGAGTACCTCATCGAGGCTCGCCTTGTTCTGTGCGACGTACTCATCACCCGTGCGCGCCACCATGCCGGGGGGCAGCACCTTCTGCGCGGCGTCGGCGAGCTCGCGTTGGGAGACACCGGGGGCGGCGTTGAGCGAGACGACGGAGAAGACGTCGCGGCCCTCGAAGAAGCGGTCCTGCATGAACGCGGTGTCGAAGATGGTCAGCGTCGCCCCATTGAGCCCACCCGAGCCGAACTCCACGATGCCGGTCAGCGTGACCCTCATCAGGGGCGGGTCGCCCGGCGTGGCCAGCTCGACCTCGTCGCCTACCGCGAAGCCACCCTTCTCGGCCGTGTCCACGTCGAGGGCCACCTCGTCGGGTCCGTCCGGGTAGCTCCCGCTCAGGACCCGCAGGACAGGGGTGCCGGTGAGGGACACGGCCTCGGTCGGGTTGTTGGCCAGTCCTGGCGGACCGTTGCCGCCGACGACCTTGCCGTTCTTGCCGATGACGAAGACCGTCAGCAAGGCGTTCTGCGGATGGGCCGAGGCGACCTCGGGCAGCTGCTCCAGGTCCGTGACCACGCTGGCGGGGAAGGTGCGGTTGTCCTCGCCCGAGTCGAAGTCACCAGCTCCCTGGAACGCGACCTCCACGTCGGCGGTCCCGCCCTCGATGATGTCGTCGAAGGCGCCACCCATCGCGTCGGTGAAGATCATCGAACCGGCCACGAACGCCACGCCCAGGATGATCGCGAACCCGGACAGCAACAGGCGGACCTTGCGGGCGATCAGGTTGCGCCAGGTGACCAGGAGCACCTCACACCCCCGCAGGGGGCGCCGGCTCGAGCGCTGCCAGGTCCTGCATCTTGCCCAGCACCTGCTCGCGGTCGGGCGAGCGGAGCTCGTCGACGATCTTGCCGTCAGCCAGGAAGACGACCCGGTCCGTGTAGGCAGCGGCCACGGGATCGTGGGTGACCATCACGATGGTCTGGTCGTGGTCGTCCACGCTGGACCGGAGCAAGGAGAGCACCTCGGCACCCGACCGGGAGTCCAGGTTGCCGGTTGGTTCGTCGGCGAAGACGATCGTGGGGCGGCTCGCGAGCGCGCGAGCCATCGCCACGCGCTGCTGCTGGCCACCGGAGAGCTGGTTGGGCCGGTGGTCCAGCCGATCGCGCAGCCGCATGCTGTCGATCACCGTGTCGTACCACTCCGGGTCAGGCTTGCGGTGCGCGATCGAGAGCGGCAGCAAGATGTTCTCCTGCGCCGTGAGAGTCGGGATCAGGTTGAAGGACTGGAACACGAAGCCGATCCGGTCACGACGCAGCAGGGTCAGCTTCTTGTCCGGCAGGTCACCGATCTCGGTGTCACCGATGAACACCTGCCCCGACGTCGGCGCATCGAGCGCGGCACAACAGTGCATCAACGTGGACTTGCCGGACCCGGAAGGGCCCATCACGGCGGTGAACTCTCCTGCGGCGATGTCCAGAGTCACCCCGTCGAGCGCGCGCACCTCCGCGTCGCCCGTGCCGTAGACCTTGGTCAGGTCGACCACTCGGGCCGCCGGCCCCTGCGCCCCCTGGACGCCTTCCGCCACCGTCGTCATGGCTCAACGGTGCCAGTCCCGTGGTGAACCCGCATCAGCGGCCACCTCGACGGACGGGCACCCCGCACCGCCGAGCGGGCACTCATGGTCGCGTCAACACCGCCGACCGGGCACTCCTGGTCGCGCCAACACCGCCGAGCGGGCACTCGTGGTCGCGCCAACACCGCCGAGCGGGCACTCATGGTCGCGCCAACACCGCCGACCGGGCACTCATGGTCGCGCCAACACCGCCGACCGGGCACTCGTGGTCGCGCCAACACCGCCGAGCGGGCAGTTGTGGTCGCCAGAGGTACCGGTCGGCGCACTCCCTGCGGCCAGAAGTGCCCGGTCGGCGTACTCCATGCGGCCAGGAGTGCCCGGTCGGCGGGTCCAAGGCGACCACGAGTGCCCGGTCGAGGAGTTGCGACACCGTGACCGTGTCGGCCTTGGGGAAGTCGGTGAAGTCGGTGATGTCGATCGGGTTCCCCGGCGACTACGGCGGTGACGCCGCAGCCGGGGTGAAGATCGCGGCGGAGGCGAACCAGGTCGAGTTCACCAACATCGAGACCGCGCCCAGCCAGGAGGAGCAGGCCGGCGCGATCAGCGCGATCATCAAGAACAAGCCCGACCTCGTGGTTCTCGGCACCGGACCGACGGAGACCGCGGTCATCGTCGGTCAGGCGGCAGCCAGGGGCTACCAGGGCCAGTCCTTCGGCGTCACGCCCACCTGGAACCCGGCTCTGCTGGCATCACCGGCAGCCCCGGCGTTGGAGAAGCTCTTCGTGCACTCGGGTGCCTGGGGCAGCTTCGGCACCGACACCCCCGGCCACGAGGCCATGCGTCAGGCAGTCGGTGAGGTCAAGCAGCCCAACGACGGCTACACCGTCGGCTGGGTGTGGTCCTACCCGATGAAGGCGGCGCTGGAGGAGTGGCTCGAGGGTGACTACGAGAAGGATCGTGCCGGGCTGCTGGAGGCGGTGGAGTCCCTCGAGACCGTCGACTACGAGGGCATGCTGCCCGAAGATGCCGGCGACCGCTCCGGTGACCCGGACGAGGAGATCTTCCGCGAGACCGTGATGAGCAAGGTGGACAAGGCGGCCCCGGCCGGTCTCACCCTGGTCGAGGACTTCGCGGCCGGCCCGACGGTCTCCGAGCACAGCTTCGAAGGCCCCTGCTTCGAGGGGTAGTCGAGGTACGGCAGCGGTCCTAGCGGCGCCTGAGCAGCCGTCGCAGCACCAGCAGGCCCACCAGGACCGCTGCCGCCTGCTTCCAGTACGCCTTGGCGAGCACCGGCAGCACCGTGGCGCCGAGGTCCAGCGCTTCGCCACTGCTCCCACCCGATGCCGGCCCCGGACTGTGCGTCCCGGGTTGGGGCGGCAGGCTGGCCGGCGGTGCGGCCTCTCCTCCGGGTACAGCGACCGGGACCGCAGCGGCGAGGGCTGCCTCGGGCGGGTGCTCTGCCGACCCGCCTCCGCCCACCTTCTGCTCCAGACAGGCGGTGAACTGGCCGAGGAGCTTGTCGCTCACGTCCTGCATCACCCCGCGTCCGAACTGAGCAGGCTTCCCGGTGATGGCGAGGTCGGTCTCCACCTGCACCCGGGTGGCGCCCCCCACGTCCGTCATCGTGGCGACGACGTGGGCACCGGCGGTGCCGTTGCCACGCTTGTCCTTGCCCTTGGCGTCGATCACCATCCTGCCTGCGGACTCGTCCTTCTCCACGAAGGTGCCGGTGCCGTTGTAGACCAGGGCGATCGGGCCGAGCTTGACCTTGCAGCTCCCGCTGAACGTGTCACCCTCCACCGAGCTGACGCTCGCGCCGGGGAAGCAGGCCGCGACCGACTCGATGTCGTTGAACGCCTCCCACGTCTGCGCCAGCGTGGCCGGCACGGTGAACTCGTGGCGCAGCTCCATCGCCAATGCTCAGCCCCCCGCTGCGGCCAGTACCGCGCGTCGGGTCAGCACCGTGGCGAGGTGCCTGCGGTAGTCCGCGTCGCCGTTGAGGTCCGAGGGCGGGGTGGTGCCCTCCGCGGCCCGGTCGCAGGCGGCTCGTACGCCGTCCTCTGTGGCCGGCTGGCCGACCAGGGCCTGCTCGGTGGCCGAGGCACGCAACGCCGTCGAGCCCATGTTGACCAGGCCGATCCGGGCCTCACCGATGGTGTCGCCCTCCATCCGGACCGCCGCCGCGACGGCGACGATCGGCCACTGGTGCGCCACCCGGACGAACTTCTCGTAGTGCGACCCCCACCCGTCGTACTTGGGGATCCGGATGCTGGTCAGCAGCTCGTCCTCCCCGACCGCGGTGGTGAACAGGTCCTCGAAGAAGTCCGCAGCCGCGACCGTGCGCTCGCCCCCAGACCCGGTGATGACCAGCTCGGCGTCCAGCGCGAGGATCGGCGCTCCGCAGTCGCCTGCCGGGTCGGCGTGCACCAGGGCCCCGCCGAGCGTCCCCCGATGACGGATCTGCGGGTCCGCCACCTCGGTGATCGCCTGGTGCAGCAGGCCGAGGCTCTGCTGGACCGAGGCGTTGGCCAGGATCTCGTAGTACGGCGCCATGGCACCGATCACGATCGCGTCGCCGTCGTCGCGGATCTCCCTCAGGGAGTCGATCCCGCCGATGTCGATGATCATCTCGGGTGCGTTCAGCCGCATCCGCAGCACCGGCAGCAACGATTGCCCGCCGGCCAGGATCTTGGCTTCGTCACCGTGCTCGGCGAGCGCGGACAGGGCTTCCTCGACGGAGGTGGGCGCGAGGTAGTCGAACTTGGCGGGAATCACTGGCCTGCTCCTTCGGTGCGGTCGGTCTGACCTTCCATGCCGGTGGACTCGTCGAAGTGGGGTGCGGCGGCACCGGTCGTCGGGTCGTCTCCCCCGCCGTCCTGGGCATGGATGGCCTTCCACACGCGCTCGGGGGTGCACGGCATCTGGATGTCCTTGACGCCGAACTGCCGGATCGCGTCGAGCACGGCGTTCACGACCGCCGGTGTGGAGGCGATCGTCCCCGCCTCACCGACCCCCTTGGTGCCGAGCATGGTGATCGTCGACGGGGTGGTGTTGTGACCCACGTCGAGGCTGATCGTGTCGGCCGCCGTCGGTACCAGGTAGTCCACGAACGATGCCGAGACAAGGGTGCCCGCGTCGTCGTAGACCGCCTCCTCCCACAGCGCCTGGGCGATCCCCTGGATCACCCCGCCGTGCACCTGACCCTCGACGATCATCGGGTTGATGATCGTGCCGATGTCGTCGACGCAGGTGTACTTGCGCATCTTGACCTGGCCGGTCTCGGTGTCCACCTCCATCGCACACAGGTGCGTGCCGTGCGGGTAGTTGAAGTTCGCGGGGTCATAGGTGGCGTCGGCGTCGATCCCCGGCTCCACACCGTCGGGCAGGTTGTGCGCGGCGAAGGACGCCAGCGCCACGTCGCCGATCCCGACGCTCTGGTCGGTCCCCCGGACGCTCAGCCGCCCTGCCTTGAACTCGATGTCGTCGACGTCGGCCTCGAGCATGTGCGCCGCGATCGGCTTCGCCCGCTCGATCACCTTGTCGGCCGCGCGTACCAGGGCCTCACCACCGACCACCAGCGAGCGAGAGCCGTAGGTGTCCATGCCCTTGTGCGCGATCGCGGTGTCCCCGTGGAGCACCTCGACGTCCTCGTACGGCACCCCGAGACGGTCGGCCACGATCTGGCTGAACGCGGTCTCGTGCCCCTGCCCGTGGGCGCTGGCTCCGGTGAGCACCTCGACCTTGCCGGTCGGCAGCATCCGGACGCTGGCGTGCTCCCAGCCGCCGGCGCCGTAGTCCAGGCTGCCCAGCACGCGGCTCGGCGCCAGACCGCACATCTCGGTGAAGGTGGAGACGCCGATGCCGAGCTGGACGGGGTCGTTGCTCTCCCGGCGACGCTTCTGCTCCGCGCGGAGCTCGTCGTACCCGAAGCTGTCCTTGGCCATCTGGGTGGCCACCTCGTAGTTGCCGGTGTCGTACTCCAGCCCGGCGACCGTGGTGAACGGGAACTCCTCGTGGGTGATCCAGTTCTTCTCGCGCAGCTCGAGCGGGTCCACGCCGAGCTCGTCGGCCAGATCGTCCATCAACCGCTCGATCGCGAACGTCGCCTCGGGACGCCCGGCGCCCCGGTAGGCGTCGGTCCAGGTCTTGTTGGTCAGCACCGTCTGACAGTTGAACTGGTAGGAGGCGAACTTGTAGATCGCGTTGAACATGAACGCGCCCAGCACCGGCACTCCTCCGCCCAGCAGGGCGGCGTGGGAGCCGAGGTCGGCGAGCAGCTCCACCTTCAGACCGGTGACCGTGCCGTCCTTCTCCGCCGCGAGGGTGAGCTTCTGCCACTGGTCCCGGCCGTGGTGGCCGGCCATGAGTGACTCCGAGCGGGTCTCGGTGTACTTCAGCGGCTTGCCCAGGCGACGGGCCAGCACCATGGTGATGAACTCCTCGGGTGTGGCCTGCAGCTTGCCGCCGAAACCACCGCCGACGTCGGGTGCGATCACCCGGAGCTTCGACTCCGGGATCCCGAGCACCGCTGCGAGCAGGAACCGCAGGATGTGCGGGATCTGGGTGGCCGACCACATGGTGATCTGCTCACCGGTGGGGTCGACCACGACCGAGCGTGGCTCCATGAAGGCCGGGATGAGTCGCTGCTGCCGGTACTCGCGCTCGAGGACGATGCCGTCACCGCGTGCCTTCTCGATGGCCTCGTCGACGTCGCCTCCGGTGCCGGCCTGCGCGGAGTCGAGGACCCACAGGCCGGACCTGTTGGTGCCGAGGTCCGGGTGCGCGAGCGCGCCGCCGTTCTCCTTGGTCGCCTCGAACGCCTGCTTGAGGTCGAGTGCGGCGGGCAGCTCCTCGTAGTCCACGTCGACCAGCTCGGCGGCGTCGCGCGCCTCGGCGGCGCTGCGGGCGACCACGACGGCGACGATCTCGCCCGCGAAGCTCACCCGGTCGACGGCCACCGGTGGGTGTGCCGGGGCCACCTGGTCAGGCGAGATGGGCCAGACGTTGGGCAGCGAGCCCTGCTCCTCCGCCACGTCCTTGCCGGTGATCACGGTGACGACATTCGGGGCGGCCTTGGCCTCGTCCACGTTGATCGCGGTGATCTTGGCGTGCGCGAACGGGCTGCGCACCATCGCCATGTGCAGCATGCCGGGCAGGGTGATGTTGTCGGTCCAGCGGGTGCGGCCGGTGATCAGCCGCTGGTCCTCCTTGCGCCGGCGGTCGCGTCCGATCTCGGCTGCGGGGGCGTCCTGGGTGGCAGTCATCTCACACCTCCACGGTCTCGGTCTCGGCGGTCTCCGCCGGAGCGCCGTCACCGTGAGTGCTCGCGACGTCGCCGCCCGCTGCTGTCTGCACGGCCTTGACGATGTTGTGGTAGCCGGTGCACCGGCACAGGTTGCCTTCCAGCCCGACGCGGATCTCCTGCTCCGAGGGGTTCGGGTTGTCGTTGAGGAGGTCGACGGACTGCATGATCATCCCCGGCGTACAGAAGCCGCACTGGAGGGCGTGGCACTCGTGGAACGCGGCCTGCACCTTGTGCAGCTCCCCGCCCTCGGCGAGTCCCTCGATCGTGGTCACCTCGTGTCCGTTGGCCTGGACCGCGAGGACGTTGCACGACTTCACGCTCCGGCCGTCGAGATGGACCGTGCAGGCCCCGCAGTTGCTGGTGTCGCACCCGATCACCGTGCCGGTCTTGCCGAGCTTCTCGCGGAGGTACTGCACCAGCAGCATCCTCGGTTCGACATCGTCCGAGACTGTGGCCCCGTCGACCCTGAGTTCGATCCTTGCCATGGAGACACTCCTTGATAACGCCGTGGGTGTGACCCGGCTCACGTTAGGTCAACCCGGTTGGCGAAAGGTTGGCCTGCGGCCGAGCGTCTCTCCCCTCGGTCGGTCACCGGGTCCTCCCCGGTAGCCTGAGGCGCATGTCCCAGCAGACCTCTGACTCGACCCTGCCCGAAAGCGCCGCCACGAGCGCGTGGGGCCACGGCCTGGCCACGATCGCCGAGGACGGCACCGTGCTCGACACCTGGTTCCCAGCACCTGCGCTGGGCACGACTCCCGGGTCCGACGAGACCGGCGGGGCCCCCGAGGCCCTGCTCGCGCTGGTCGGCAAGGACGACCTGCGCCGGGTGCGGACCGAGTGCGTGACCGTCTCGATCGAGCTCGCACATCCGCCCCGCGACGCCAGCGACGCCTACCTGCGTCTGCACCTGCTCAGCCACCGGCTCGTCCGCCCCCACCAGGTCAACGTGGACGGCATCTTCGGCAAGCTCGCCAACGTGGTGTGGACGAGCGCGGGCCCGTGTGCGGTCACGGACTTCGAGGAGGTCCGGCTCGCGCTGCGCGCCAGCGGTCCCGTGCAGGTCTTCGGGGTGGACAAGTTCCCCCGGATGACCGACTACGTGCTGCCGGCCGGCGTACGCATCGCCGACGCCGACCGGGTCCGCCTCGGTGCCCACCTCGCGGAGGGCACCACCGTGATGCACGAGGGGTTCGTGAACTTCAACGCCGGCACCCTGGGCACCTCCATGGTGGAGGGCCGGATCAGCGCAGGGGTCGTGGTCGGCGACGGCTCCGACATCGGTGGCGGCGCCTCGATCATGGGGACGCTGTCCGGAGGTGGCAAGGAGACCATCTCGATCGGTGAGCGCTGCCTGCTCGGCGCCAACGCCGGGATCGGCATCTCGCTGGGCGACGACTGCGTCGTGGAGGCCGGCTGCTACGTCACGGCCGGCACCAAGGTGACCATCAAGGACATCGACTCCAAGCCCAAGGTGATCAAGGCCGCCGAGCTGTCCGGCAGGAGCAACGTGCTGTTCCGCCGGAACTCGGTCAGCGGCACCGTCGAGGCGCACCCCTGGTCGGGTGAGGGGATCAGCCTCAACGCGGCGCTCCACGCCAACTAGCCGGCACTCATGCGGTTCAGGGGTCTGCTCTTCCTCGTCGTGCTCGCTGTCGTTGCGGCTGTCGGGGTCGCGATGTGGCGTGGATCCGGCCCGCTGCCGGATCCCGAGGGGTGCACCGCGCGCCTCGCGGACCAGGAGGTCCTGCTCAGCACCGAGCAGGCCGAGAACGCCTCGCTGATCGCAGCGATCGGGGTTCGTCGCGGGTTGCCGGCGCGGGCGGTGTCGATCGCCCTGGCCACGGCGTACCAGGAGAGCAAGATCCGCAATGTCGACTTCGGCGACCGTGACTCCCTGGGGCTGTTCCAGCAGCGCCCGTCCCAGGGTTGGGGCACGAAGCAGCAGGTGCGCGACCGCTACTACGCCACCAACAAGTTCTACGAGGCGCTGGAGAAGGTCCCCGACTACAAGACGATGCGGATCACCGAGGCAGCCCAGCTGGTGCAGCGCTCTGGCTTCCCGGAGGCCTACGAGGACCACGCCGCCGACGCACGCGCGCTCGCGTCGGTGCTCACCGGTTACAGTCCCGGTGGCCTGTTCAGCTGCGTGGTGCGCGAGTCCGGCGAACGGGGCAGTGCGCAGACCCTGATCCGTAGGCTGGAGCGTGCGTACGGCGATCTCGACGTGACGCGCACCGGCTCCCGGCAGGACGTGGTGGTGTCGGTCTCCTCGGACCAGAGTGGTCGCCGCCTCGGTTGGTCGGTCGCCCAGTTCGTGGTCGCCCACGGGGTCGACCTCCGTCCCGAGTCGGTCACCTACGCCGGCAAGCAGTGGACCACCGGCCGTGAGTCCGAGGCCGGCTGGCAACCCGCCTCCGGAACCGACCCGACCTCGGTCCGGATCTCACTGGGCTGACCCGCCGACACGGCGCATCTGTCCCACCGGATCCCGCCGACACGGCGCATCTGTCCCACCGGATCCCGCCGACACGGCGCATTTGTCCCACCGGACTTCGTGGCGGGTAGGACACCTGCGTCGTTCAGCCGCGTGCGACAGCAGGATTCGAGGGACGCAGCCGTCGGTGGAGCGGCCGCCACGGCTGTGCCGCGACGAGGAGCACGACCAGGGAGCCGATCCAGATCGCCCACGGCACCGTGGCCGAGACACTGAGCCCGGACCCGTCCCGGCCCACCTCTGCCGTCACCTTTCCGCCCCAAGGGAAGAGTTCGCCCGTCACGGCGCGCCCGGTCGCCCCTCCGGCTTCGACGCCCTCAACGAAACCGATCACGGAGAACAGCCAGGCGGTCATCAGCACCACGAAGAACGCCAAGGCGGCGTACGCACCGACAGCCCAGCGCGGGCGGGCGGGTGAGGCCTCGGCCACGTCGTGAGCCAGGGTTCGCGGCGACCCGATTCCGAGCAGCGCGACCGTGGTGCCGTGCTCGGCCGCTGCGTCGGTCAGGTTGCCACGCAGCTCGGCACGCAGCTCGCGACGTCGCGTGCGTGATACCCCGCGGAAGTCCAGCCAGAAGTCGAAGCGCTGTACGGCACCCTCGATGCGAACTCGGTCTACGAACCTCATGACTGAACCTCCTGGTCGATGGTGGGACTGCGACGCACGTGCTCGACAGCGACGACCAGCTCCCGCCACGACGCTTCGCGAAGCAGCAGTTCGTCGTGCCCGGCCCTGGTGGCGCGGTAGTACTTTCGGGCCGGACCGGAGGTGGACCGCACGAGGAAGGACTCGAGCAGCCCGTTCGACTCCAATCTGGTCAGCGCTGGGTAGACCGTGCCCTCGGCCAAGTCCTCGAAGCCCGCATGGCGCAACCGGGTGACGATCGCGTAGCCGTACCCCTCCTCCTCGTCGAGCAGCCGGAGCAGCAGCAGCTGAAGGACACCCTTGAGCATCTGCGCGTCCACGGACATGGGAGGAGCATGATGTCTAATACTATGCTTTGTCAAGTACTTGTCGTCACCTACCACGTCGATCTAGCTCACCCGCGCAACTGTCCGATCTCAGTTGTAGCGCCGTCTCGGCGGCGTACGGCGGGACACAAGCGCCGTCTCGGCGGCGTACGGCGGGACAGATGCGCCGTCTCGGCGGCGTACGGCGGGACAGATGCGCCGTCTCGCGGGATGGGGCAGGGCGGGTCGGGTCAGGGGGTGGCGAGGCGGACCGCGGCGGCGGCGATGCGCTCGTCGGTGGCGGTGAAGGCCACGCGGACGTGCTGGCGGCCCGCGGCGCCGTAGAACGATCCCGGCGCCACCAGGATGCCGCGCTCGGCGAACCACGCGACCGTCTCCCAGCAGGGTTCGTCCCGGGTGGCCCAGAGGTAGAGCGAGGCCTCGGAGTGGTCGATCCGCAGACCCGCCGACTCGAGCGCCGATCGCAGCGTGGCTCGTCTCGCGGCATAACGGCCGTGCTGCTCCTCTGCGTGCGCGCTGTCGTCCAGGGCCGCGATCATCGCCCGCTGCTGGGGGCCGGGCATCATCAGGCCCAGGTTCTTCCGCACGGCCAGCAGCTCCCCCACGACCTGCGGGTCCCCGGCCACGAAGGCGCAGCGGTAGCCGGCGAGGTTGGACCGCTTGGACAGCGAGTGCACCGCGAGGATGCCCTCGGTCGAGCCGCCGGAGATCCGCGGATGCAGCACCGAGTACGACGGGCCTTCCCAGTTGCACTCGATGTAGCACTCGTCGCTGACGAGCAGGACCCCGCGCTCACGGCACCAGTCGACTACCTTGCGCAGGTGGTCGGGGGGCAGCACCCGCCCTGTCGGGTTCGAGGGCGAGTTGAGCCACAGCAACCGCGGCGTGCGCGGCCCCACGGCGGTGAGCGAGTCGGTCGCCATGGTGTCGGCACCGACCAGCCTGGCCCCCACCTCGTAGGTCGGGTAGGCAAGCTCGGGGTAGACGACCAGGTCGCCTGGACCGATGCCGAGGTGCAGCGGCATCGAGGCGATCAGCTCCTTGGAACCGACCACGGGGATCACCGCGTCCAGGCCGAGACCGGTGACACCGTGGTAGCGCTCGAGCCAGTCCAGGCACGCCTGCCGGGTCTCGGGCAGGCCGATGGTGACCGGATAGCCCGGGGAGTCCGCTGCCTCGCGGAGCGCCGCTTGGACCACGCCGGGGGTGGGGTCGACCGGGGTGCCGATCGAGAGGTCGACGATGCCGCCGGCGTGTGCGCGCGCCCGGTCGCCGTACGGGGTCAGCTGGTCCCACGGGAAGTCGGGGAGCCGTGCGGAGACGGGGCCTCGAGCTTCCCCGCCCACCGTCGGGCTCACTCCTGGTTCTGGGGCGGAAGGACCTCGATGATGGGGTGGTCCTTGTCGATCTCACCCATCTTGGCGGCACCACCGGGAGAACCGAGATCGTCGAAGAAGTGCACGTTGGCGTCGTAGTACTCCTTCCACTGCTCGGGGGTGTCGTCCTCGTAGTAGATGGCCTCCACCGGGCACACCGGCTCGCAGGCGCCGCAGTCCACGCACTCGTCGGGGTGGATGTAGAGCATCCGCTTGCCCTCATAGATGCAGTCGACCGGGCACTCGTCGACGCAAGCGCGGTCCTTCAGGTCGACACAAGGCTGGGCGATGACGTAGGTCACCTGGATCCTCCTACAGGTTCGGTCCGGTGGCGGACAAGGCTCAGCCTAGTATCCCTTCGTGGCCGCCGATGACCTGCCCGCGGGGCGACACGGAACGACACCTGACGAACCGGCCCTGGGGCCCCACGTCGTGGGTCGCCGTGTCGTCGTACGCCGCCTGGTGCGCGGCGAGACCGGACCGAGCGGCGGACCGGCGATGACCGACGTGCTCGGCATCTGCGAGTCCTTCGCCGAGGGGCTGGTCACCGTGCTTCGGGAGAACGGTGACCGGGTGGAGATCCCGACCGCGGACATCGTGTCGGGCAAACCGGTGCCGCCACGTCCGTCACTGTTCCGCCGTCTCGACGACACGCGCGTCGACCGGCTGGCCCTGCCCGGATGGCCGGCGACCGAGACCGAGCCGCTCGGCGAGTGGCTGCTGCGCGCCTCGGGCGGGTTCTCCTCGCGGGGCAACTCGGTGCTCGCCCTCGGCGACCCCGCAGTCCACCTGGCCGACGCGGTGGCACGCACGGTCGACTGGTACCGCGAGCGGTCCCTGGCCCCACGGGCTCACGTCCATCCCGGCAGCGCCCCGGCGCTGGCCTTCGTCGAGGCCGGGTGGACGAGCTACGAGTCGACGTCGGTGTTGCTGGGCTCGGTCGCGAAGGTGCTCCGGCGACTTGGCCGGTCGACCCTCGTCGAGCCCGTCCACGCCGAGTCGCTCGACCCCGGCTGGCTGGCCACCGACCAGCGCGCGGCGGCGTACGGCGATGACGCCCGGCGGGTACTCGAGGCGGGCGAGGTCACCTTCGTGTCGATCAGGGACGAGGACGGAGCCGTGGTCGCCCGCGGACGGGGTGCCTTCCACGACGACTGGCTCGGCGTCTCTGCGCTGTGGACGGAGGCGGACCGGCGTGGCGACGGGCTGGGCAGCGCTGTGCTGCGCGCACTGCTGGACTGGGGGGCCGAGCGTGGCGCGACCACGACCTACGTGCAGGTGGTGGAGTCCAACCCGGACGCGCGGAGGCTCTACGAGACGTGCGGCTACGAGGTGCACCACCGCTACGAGTACCTGAGCCTGGGTTCGGAGGGTCAGGGCCGGCAGGACGGTCGGTAGCCGGCGCGTGCCGGACCGGATCGGCCGAGGGCGTTCAGGACGATGCGGATGGCCGGGCCGTCGAGCGGGATCAGCAGGTGCCCGGAGAGGTCGAAGCGGCACTTGTCCTGGAGCCGCACGTTGGTGGTGTTGGCGCCGCGGAGGTAGCCGGAGGTGTAGGGCAGCACCACCTCGTCGTACCGGGTCACGATGTTGGTGTAGCTCACCGGGCCGGGGGTCTCGTCCCCGGCGTTGAGCCGCCGAAGGAACGCCGAGCCGGCCTTCTGCTGCAGGCACGCGGGGCACCACCAGCTCAACCCGGGGAAGAGCAGCAACGGGTTCGCCGTCCCGTGGTTGGACGGGGCGAGGCCGACGAGGTCGTCGACCTTGGCCGCTCCGCCGAGGAACTTGATGTAGTAGCGCGGCATCATCCCGCCCTGGGAGTGCCCCACCAGCGAGACCTTCTGCGCCCCCGTGGTTTCGAGGACCCGGTCCACGAACGTCCCGAGCTGCGCCGCCGACTGCTCGATCGGCCCGGTGGCCCGCTTGCCGTAGTCGATGGAGAAGACGCAGTACCCGGCCCGGCGTACCCGCCAGGAGAGCCGGTCGAGCAGGCTGCGTCCGTCACCGAAGGTCCCGTGGACCAGCACGACGGGCACCGGACGTGCGCCGCTCGGTCGGCACCCCCAGTCGTTGCTCCCGGTCACGCTCAGGCTCCGCACCGGGGCGGCGGTGGCCGGCTGCGGCACCGCGACGACCCCACCGAGAGCCAGGGCGGCCGCGACGACCAGCTTCGTGAGGATGGTCCGAGCGCCCATCACGGTCTCCCTGCGTCTCAGTCCTGCTTGGGCTTCTTCTTCGGCTCCGGCTTCGGCTTCGGAGGAGGTCCGCAGCGCACGGTGTCACCGGGGATGTAGACGGTGCGGAACTTCTCGGTGCTCTCAACCTTGCCAGAGTCGAGGTCCCGGAACTGTCTCGTGACGTTGACGGTGAACCCGCGAGTCCCGCTGAACTCCTCGCAGTCGTCGTCCTGGATGTACCTGACCTCGGGGTCCCGGTAGTCGGTCCGCGGGCCCTTGGTGGCGGTGATCTTCCAGCGCTTGGTGGAGTACATGGACACGGTGGCCGAGCCCGGTTGGCTCGGGGTGGACTTGGCCACGCTCGCCTTCACCAGGACGCCGTACGGCGAGTCGTTGGTGAACTTCAGGTCGAGCGAGGGCCAGGCGACCGTCGCCTCGCGGCCCTCCGGGTAGCGGTCGATGTAGACCGAGTGGGGTTTGTGCTCGACGTCCTTCAGACCGGCGAAGAACATCGCGTTGAAGGTGGTGGTCGCGATCTGTGACACGCCGCCGCCGAGGTCCTTCTTGAAGATGCCGTCGGAGACGATGTAGCCCTCGGTGAAGCCGTTTGCCTTGGTGCGCTCCCCGACGATGCCGTTGAGGCTGAAGGTCTCCCCCGGCTGGAGGACGGTCCCGTCGATCTTCTCGGCTGCCCGGCTCAGGTTCACGTTGCGGTACTCGGCGTAGGGGAAGAACGTCGTGAAGGTGCTCACACGCTCCTTGATCTTGAGGTCGCGTGCCATCGCAGTGGTGAACTCGGGCTCGGTGGTCTGCCCTTCGACCTCCAGCCTGCGCTGGTCGCCCTCCAGTACGAGCACCTCGGCCAGCTCGTCCTCGATCTCGGCGGGGTCGAGCTCGACCCCCACCTTGGCGGGGACGATCCGCGGCTTGCCCTTGCGGATCTCGAACCGTGCGTCCTGCGGCTCCCGGCCCATCGTGCGCATCACCGGCTGCAGCGCTTCGAGCACCATCTCACCGTCCACACGCGGCACGAGCTGCCCGTCCTCGGCCTCCATCGAGAGACCCTTGCCGAACAGGCGCGGCGGTGCGACGACCTCCTTCTGGGCGAGGATCAGCGTCACCGGGCCGGACATCGCCGGCTTGCCGAACTCCTCGAGTGCCCGACGCACCTCCTCGTCCGGGATCTCCGGCTCGACGGTCTCCATCGGGAGCTTCTGCGACCCGCCGTGCAGGAAGCGCCTCTCCAGGATCGCCTGGGCGGCGCTGCGGTCGATCACCTCCCCCGGCTGGCTCAGCACGGGCACGGCACGACCGTCCTCGAAGACCAGGTTGCCCTCGACTGGCGGCGACGGGACTCCGTCGCTGAGCGACTCCAGGGTCGACTGCATCTTCGACTGGTCGACCACCACCTCGGCATGGTGGTCGCCACCCCCGACGATGACCTCCCACATCCGTGCGAGGCCGAAGCCGGAGCCTCCCCCCGCCTCCGCCACGGAGGCGGGGTAGTCCACGTCGAGACCCGCGTCGGCGGGCTTGATCGTCTGCGAGCGACCGTCGCCGTAGGTCAGGTCGATGGGCACGTCGAGCTGGTCCACCAGCCCGTCGCGGAGCCGCTCCTCCGCCTCATCAGCCGTCAGACCGGCGATGCTGATGCCCTCGACGCTGGCGTTGCGTGGAGCCCGATCACCGGCGTAGAGGTAGAGACCGACCCACCCACCGAAGAAGAGCAGGAGCAGGCCCAGGACGGTGTAGCCGGCGACCTTCGAGCCGAGGTTGTCTGCCACCCGGGTCACCCGAGCCCGGCGAACAGGTCGGTCTCGAGACCGTCCGGTCCGGTCGGGCCGAGCGTGCCCTTGGCGATGCGGAAGAACTCCGTGCCCCAGACCTCGTTGCCCTTGTTGTTCGAGAGTGCGAAGAACGGACCGTCCACGGCGATCTGCGTGGCGTGCGCCTTGAGCGCCTCCATCTTCGCGTCGACGTACTCGTCGGCCTCAACCCTCGCGGAGAGGAGAGCGTCCTCCACCATGAACGGCGGCAGGTCACCGTCAGGATCCATGCCCTCGAAGGAGGTGCTGTCCCCGGCGTCGCGCAGCGCGCGCAGGCCGTCGCGCATGCGCTGGGCCGACATGGCCCCCCAGTAGATCTTCGCGACGTCGTGCGGCTCGCCGAGGTCACGGCGGTACGACGGCACCGCTGCCAGCGCCACGGCGTACGTCGCCACGCGGTGGGCCTGGATGTGGTCCGGGTGGCCGTACCCGCCGAACTCGTCGTAGGTGACCATGACCTGGGGCCGGACCTCCCGGATGACCTCGACGAGATGGCTGGCCGCCTCGGTCAGGTCCGCGTGCCAGAAGGCGTTCTCGTGGACGTCGTCGGACGCGACGGCGTGGCCGCTCTCGTGCCACTTCATCCCGGAGTCTCGGTAGCGCTTGAACCCGCCGAGGTAGCGGTAGTCGGTCACCCCGAGGGCCTTCATCGCGTTGTCGAGCTCGGTCTTGCGCTGGTCGGCCAGGGTGTCGTCCCGGTCGGCGGCCATGTGCTCCATCTCGGGCACGAGGATCTCGCCCATCTCACCACCGGTGCAGGTCACGAGCGTCACGCCGATCCCTTCGGCGACGTAGCGCGCCATCATCGCGCCCTGACCGATGCTCTCGTCGTCGGGATGGGCGTGGACGAGCAGCAGGTGCTTGTTCATGGTCATGATCCTAGGCGGAGGTCCTCAGCGTTCCCGCTTGACCCGACGTGGAGCGTCCGGCAGCACCAGCGGTGCCACCGGTGGGGGCGGCGCATCCTGTTCCAGCCACCCGTCGTGCTCCTCGACGAGCAGCTCCAGCATCACCTCCGGCGCCTCGGTGACGACCACCCAGGGGTGGTCCTCGTCGTCGTCCTCCCCGGCGAAACGCTCCCGCTCACAGTGCGCCGCGAAGCCTTCGCGCACCAGCCGCGCCACTGTCGACCGAGCACTTTCTTCCTCGAAGAAGACGCCTCTCACGACGCACCGTCCCGATCCGCAAGCAGCCGACGCAGCTCAGCGAGGAACGGGACGTCCGCCTCGACCCAGACCACCTCGTCGAGCTGATCAGCTGCGAGCCACCGGACGGCGTCGTGCTCGGCGGGCACGGGGTCTCCTCCGGTCAGCCGTGCCAGAGCCACCCGCAGCTCGAGCGTGGAGCTGATCCTCGAGCGGCCCTCGAGCCACCCGGTCACCTCGACCGCGCAGCCGAGCTCCTCGGCCACCTCACGGACCGCGGCGACGGCGGGCGCCTCACCGGCCTCCACCTTCCCGCCGGGGAACTCCCAGGAGCCGGCGAGCCAGGGAGGAGTGGACCTGCGCGCTGCGAGGACACGGCCCGCTGCCACGAGTGCCACCCCCACCACCTCCTGCATCTGCCCAATCTAGGGCGAGCGCGCTGCCGAGCCCCCACGGGCTCGTCTACGTTGACCCCGTGACCGGGAACAGCCAGCCGAGCATCCGACTGCGCCGCACCGACGAGAACCGGGCCGACATCGAGCTGATCACCGAGCGCCTGGGCCACCGTGTCGGACTCGATGGGCTCCTCGACCACCTGAACCGGCAGGCCGAACGGGCGACCGTCCCCGGACTGGCGGTGGAGCGGGGCTTCCGGTGGGACGCCGACGACATGGCCTCCACCCGTTGGTGGCCCCAGGGCATCACCACCTCCGCGGACGCCACGGACAACGAGGAGTTCGCCGGTCGTCGCCTCGTGGTGACCAGCTGGTACGCCAAGGAGCTGCTGGGTGAGCGTCGTGGGAGTCGCATCACCGTGGTCGACCTCGACTCTCTGGAGTACCGCCACGTGCTCCTCGTCGTACCCGAGCGCCAGGCCGACGGACAGGTCCGGCTGCAGCCGCTCACCGTGCACGCCGGAGGGCTCGTCTGGTGCGGCCCCTACCTGCACGTGGCCGGGACCCGCCGAGGGCTGTTCACCTGCCACGTTCGACGACCTGATGCGCGTGGACTCGACCGAGGAGACCTTCGGCTACCGCTACGTGCTGCCGGTGCGGTTCGCCTACGACGCCGCGGCGACCGAGGGCGTGGAGCGGATGCGCTACTCGTTCCTCTCACTCGACAAGAGCTCCGAGCCGCCGCACCTGGTTGCAGGCGAGTACGGCCGGGGGGAGATGACCCGTCGACTGGTCCGCTTCCCCCTCGACCCGGACACGGGCCACCTCGCCACCGACGACGACGGGTCGTCCCGGCCGGCCCTCTTCGACGAGCGTGGACTCGGCCACATGCAGGGCGTGGTCGTGGTGCGTGGCGTCTACTACGTCACCTCGAGCCGTGGGCGCTACCTGCTGGGCCAGATGTACGTCGGACAACCGGGCGCGTTCCGGAGGTTCCCGCGGAGCTTGCCGGTCGGCCCCGAGGACATCACGTACTGGCCCTCGACCGACACGCTCTGGTCGCTCTCGGAGTACCCGGGACGACGCTTCGTGTTCGAGATCCCGCGAGCTCAGTTCGACGGCGACGGCAGCTGATCCGCGCCACTGCCAGACCGGTCAGTCAGGCTCACTCCTGGCCGGCGGCGCAGCCGTCGTCGGGGTCCGTGCACGGCTCGGTCCCGGGGTCGGTCTCGGCAGGGCCGCAGATCTCGTCGAGATCAGTCTCGGCCTGCACACCGGTCTCACCCGTGCTCTTCTCACGCTCGCCCCCGTCGGCTTCCTGGGCCTCTCCCGCCTCGAGGTCTTCCCCGGCATCGGTCGGGGTCGGGCAGCTCGGCTCGTCACCGGGCTGCCCCGACGGCTTCTGGGCCGGCTTCTGGGCCGGCTTCTCGGCTGGCTTCTGCGTCGGCTTGGCATTGGCGCTGGGCTCGCCCCCGCCAGGCCCCTGGGTCCCCGGCGCCTCGATGACGTCGGCCGAAGCCGGGGAGGTCGGTGCTGCGGGTGCGGACGGGGCAGGTGTGCCGGGGGCCGGTGACGTGCCGCGCGTCCCTGGAACCTGCGTCGTCGGGGACGGCGTCCCGGTCGGTGACGCGGTCGGTGACGCGGTCGGTGACGCGGTCGGTGATCCAGACGCTGACCCCGATGGGGTCTCCACATCTGGCGTCGGGGCCGACGAGGGAGCCGCCGGAGTGAGCACGGTCGGTGTGCGGGTCACCGGGACGGGCAGGGGCGAGGGCGACGGAGCGGCGAGCACCGTCTCGGACCCGGCGGGTGCCGGGTCCAGCTGCACGGCGAGCTCCGGTGCGGAGTCGGGCACCGGCCCCGGCCATGCCTGCGGCCACAACGTCTCCTCGGAACCGGCGAGGTCGGCCTGGTCGAAGGCTGCCTTCCAGGACATCACGAGCCGCAGGTAGGCCCGCGAGTCGTTGTAGGCGAGGATCGCCTCGGTCAGGCCGGAGACCTGGGCCAGGTCCCTCCCGCCACCACACAGGTGCACCATCGCTGCACCAGCGGCGTCATAGATGTTCTGAGGATCACGAGCCCCGTCACCGTCGAGATCGACGGCCGCCTGGCGCCAGGTGGCCGGTAGGAGCTGGAGCGGACCGACGGCACGGTCCCACACCTGGTCGCCGTCCCACTGGCCACCGTCGGTGTCGGGCACCGCCCGCAGCCCGGATCCGTCCAGAGCCGGTCCCACGATCTCGGGCTGAACCCGGGACCGGTCGTCGATCCGTTGGCCCACCAGGTTGCCCGACTCCACCTGCCCGATGGCGGCGAGCAGTGACAGCGGCAGGTGACAGCCCTCCGGGGCGAGCGACACCGCGATCGAGTAGGCAGCGAGGACCTCGAGGGGGACGTCCTGTCCCGCCGCAGGGCTCAGCCCCGACGGAGCCGCTGACCACCCGCGGGTGTTGACGCTGCTCGCGGCCTCCACGACCACCGGGTCGGCCCGCGTGGGCGCGGGTTCCGCTACGGGTCGGCCGACCGGGTCGTCGGTCGATCCGCTGGCCGCCGAGACCGGGACCTGGGGTGCCTGCGCCAGGCTCAGCGCAACAAGGAGGGCACCAGCCGACAGTGCCGCTCTCATCATCATGGGCCTCATGACTTCCGTTTCCCCCGTTTGCCCGGACGTGCCGAAAGCACGTCGTGTGCAGAGTCTGCGTCGCACGGCCCGGGGGAACAACCGGACGCCCCACCACCCGCCCAGCCGTCTAGACCTGAGGCGGGACCGCGGGGCGCCGCGGCAGCAGGGCCAGCTGGCGGGACTGCGCAACGAGACGCCCTGTGGAGTCCCACACCTCGCAGTCCTCCTCGAACTGCCCCGCCGAGACGTTGCGCGTGGCGTGCCGCACGATCGCCCAGCCCGGCGCCGGGCGCGCGCGCACGTGCACCGTCAGCTCGAGGGTGGGTGCCCAACCGGGAAGGCCAAGGTCGAAGGTCACCGGCGGCAGCGCGTCGACGACCAGCAGCAGGGACACCGGGTCCAGTGGGCGGTCGTCGGCCAGCTTGAACCAGCCCTGGATGACACCGTTCCCGCTCGGCTTCCCGACCGCCCAGCCCACGCACGACGGGTCCAGACGGGTGCCGAACCGTTCCAGCAGCGGAGCGACCTTGCGGAAGTCCTCAGGGGCGAGGTCGGTGGACAGGCACTCCTCCAACGGGGGCAGGTCGGGTGGGCTGATCTCCCGCTGGACCTCCCCGGGCATCGCGTCGAGGTCACCGAACACGGCCAGGACCGTGATCCGCTCGACCTCACGACCCTCCTCCACCTGCACCAGGCTGGCGGCCACGGTGGAGCGCCGGCCGCCGGTACGCACCAGCCGCACGCGCACCACGGCCGGACCCGGGACGGTGGGTGTGAGGTAGTAGGCGCTCACGCTCACCGGGTCGGGCTGACCAGAGTCCGCGAGCTCGGCACTGATCGCGTTGCCGATCACGGCCAGCAGATAGCCGCCGTTGAGGCCGCCGCCGACCACCCAACCGGGGTCCAGCTCGGCGGAGTACCCACCGCGGGGACGCCGCGCGACGGCGATGCCCCGGTCGAGCTCGTAGTCCATGGACGCACCCTAGGTCCGGGGGTTCCCGGCGTAGCCGGTGGGCGTACCCCAGGTTTCCCCGCGTGGCGAGTAGGGGGTGGCCACGGGGCAGTGCCGACACCTCCTGCTGCGCAGGCGCGATGGAAGTCGACCAGGTCCTCGGTCACTCGTGACCGGTGGCTGAGGCCCTCACAGGTGGCCGCCTTGACCACCCGGTTCCGCAGCGTGAGCGGGCCGATCCGGCCCGGCGAGAAGACGTCGGGCCACCTAGAACGTGTTCTATTTCTGAAGTGTATCCACGCCGGTGAACGCAGCGCCGTGCGGCTCCCGCAGTGTGGCTTGCGAGGCGCGGCGCCTGGTCAGCGGCTCGGATCAGACACTTCTGCTGAGCCCACCGGGTGGAGTAAATTGAGGGGTTGATTCCACTTGCGTGGTCAGGCTCTGGGGAGGGTGATGGCGTCGCAGGAAGTGCGCGGCGTGCCCGTGGACGACGTCCTCGTCCTGCTGGCCGTGCCCGATGACGGTGACCTCGGCGAGCTCGTCGAGCTCGCCGCGACGAGCTGCGGAACCTCGATGGCAGCGATCACCCTCCGTCGCGGCCTCGAGTGCCACGTCCCGGCCGCGTACGGCTTGGACCCACCGATCAGCGCGTGGGCCGAGACGTTCTGCGCGCACGCGATGGAGGCCGACGGTGTCTTCACGGTCGAGGACGCGAGGCAGGATCCGGCGTTCGCCGACCTCGGCTGGGCGAACGGCGAGGTGGCTTGCGCGCGCTTCTACGCCTCAGCGCCGATCCACTCCCCCGTCGGGACCGTGCTGGGGCGACTGTGTGTCCTCGACCCCGAGCCGCGCTCGCTGACGCGCCTGCAGGAACGCTCGCTGGAGACCATGGCGCACAGCGTCACCAAGCTCGTCGAGCTGCGCCTGTTGCAGGCGGCGCGGGTGGTCAGGACCTCACCCGAGGCACGCGAGACCACGGCCACCCTGGTCAGCCAGCTGGCGGCCGAGCTCAGCCATGACATGAGAGTGCCGCTCAGCGCCGTCCTGGCCAGTCTGGAGATGCTCGAGGACGAGCTGGCCGAGCACCCCGAGCCGATCGTGGGCGCGCTGCTCACGCGCGCCATCCGCGCTGCTCATCGAGTCGGCCGGATGCTCGACCAGAACATGCTCGTCGCGGCCCACACCACCGGCCCGGTGTACGCCGAGGTCGACCTCGGTCGGGTCGTCGACCAGCTCGTCCTCGACGCCGCACCGCTCGCCGAACCGCTCCTCGCAGACATCGTGGCCGGCGATCTCCCTGTCGTGTACGCCGATCCCGACGCGATGTACTCGGTGCTGCAGAACATCCTCACCAACTCGCTGAAGTACTCACGCCGCGAGGTTCCTCCACGAGTGCACATCACCTCGCGCCGCACAGCGGGCGGCTGGCGGATCTCGGTGCAGGACAACGGCCTGGGCATCCCCCCCGATCGGCGAGGGGAAGTCTTCTCCCTGTTCAGCCGGGTTGACCGGGGCGTGGCCGGTCACGGGATCGGACTGGCGACCGTGCACCGCATCGTCGTCGAGCACGGCGGGCGGGTGGGTGTCGAGGAAGCTGCGGGCGGCGGGACCGAGATCTGGTTCGAGCTGCCCGACCGCAGCACACGGGTCGACGACTCCACCGAGGCCGAGGTGCTGCGGACGGAGGCGCCGCCGAGGGGAGGTCAGTAGGCGGGGAAGCCGCAGCTGGCGCGCTTCCCGCCCCCCAGCCGTGGCCACTCGAAGCTGGCGATCCCCGGAGTGAGGGGCTTGCGCGACTTGGCATACGGGCGAGCACCCGACTCGCTCACAGCCCACAACCGTCTGCCCTCGTGGGCGAACTGGATCCCCTCCGCCCCGGGAACGAACGCCACCCGTCGCCCACGTGGGGTGACCAGCTCACCGCAAGCCAGGTTGGAACGGGCGAGGTAGAGCCTGCCATTGGGTGCGATTCCGGCGCCTTGGACGAAGCGGGGGACGCGGGTGGTCGCCACCGCCCCGAGCTGCCGCTTGCCGGCGTTGCGGACCGCGAGGTCGAGGACTCCGCGCTTGACCAGGTCGCGCTGCGTGAACCAATGGATGCTGGCCTTCCCGCGCTTCTGGTACGGCACGATCCCGACCCGCCCGTGGTGCAGCACGAGTGAGGAACCTCGCACCGGCGACGCCAGTCGCCACACCCGCCGAGCCTCCAGGTTCGTGGTGCCCTGGCGAGGCTTCTGCGTCGGATCGACGAGCCAGAGCTTGTTCTTCTCCACCATCCAGAGCCACTTGCCCTGCTGGGCGAGTCCTCCGCCGTGTCGGCAGTACGTCCGCGGGCGCTTGCCGACCTGTCCGTAGATCGCCGCGTGATAGGCGAGGGTGGCTCCGGTGACGCAGGTCGAACCGGGTCAGCAGGCAGGGCCGCGACCCGTATCCCTTGCGGTAGTGGAACCCGCTGAGCCAGGCCGTGCGCCCTGAGATCGCGAGCCCCTGGGGCACCAGGTCGCGGCGAGGCTTGGGCAGCCAGAGCCCGCGACACAGCCGGTTGTCGTTGCGGAAGTCGGCCAGCCGCTTGCGGGTGTACTTGGGCTTGGCGCCCCGGACGTCGGCATGACCGATGCCACGGCACTCCGCCTTCGCCCGCTTCGTGGCGGCGACCGGTTCGACGACGTCGGTGGACGTCCCTGCGCCCAGCACGAGGAGCAGCGCCAACAACAGGACCGAGAGAGAGCGCGTCACCATCACGCCACGCTAACCGTCGGAGGCAGTGAAACCGGGACCGTCGTTCGAGCGTGTTTGAGTCTCATACCCTAGGGGGGTATCCTTGCCGGTGCGCCGACATGACCGAACCCGCTGACCGCTTCCGGAGGTACGCCGCCATGGACGATCTCACCACCGATCACGTGGTTCCCGGCTACCTCGACCGCAAGGACGACTACCGCAGGCGGATGCGGCGGATCGAGGGCCAGGTGCGCGGCATCGGCCGGATGGTCGACGAGGAGGTCTACTGCATCGACATCTTGACGCAGGTCTCCGCTGCCACCAAGGCGCTCCAGGCCGTGGCCCTCGGACTGCTCGAGGAGCACATGTCGCACTGCGTGCTCGACGCGGCCCGGACCGAGGGCCCGGAGGCCGAGGCCAAGCTGAAGGAAGCTTCCGAAGCCATCGCTCGACTCGTTCGTTCCTGAACGTTTCCACCGCACACCACCACCGAAGGAGAAATCATGAGCCAGAACGTCGCCGAGTACACCGTCACCGGGATGACCTGCGGACACTGCGTCGCGTCGGTCACCGAGGAGGTGCGAGAGGTCTCCGGCGTCAAGGAGGTCGCGGTCGACCTGCCCACGGGCGGCCTGCGCGTCACCAGCGACCAGCCCCTCGACGACGCCGACATCAAGGCTGCGGTCGAGGAAGCCGGCTACCAGCTGGCATGAAAGCCGCCACCAGGGTCGGGGGCTTCCTCCTCGTCATCGCTTCCGCCTTCGGGCTCGCCCTCCTCGTGGGCAGTCAGGTCGGTGCCGTCGGCGCGCCCGCGAGCGAGCACGCCTCGACTGGCTCCGGAGCCCACGAAGACGGGTCCCCCGGCGACAAGGACGAGGCGATGGGCGACACGGGAGGCGAGCAGGAGCTGCCCGGGGGGCTGATGGTCTCGCAGCGCGGCTACACCCTCGCCCTCGACCAGGTCGTGCAGGCGCCCGGTAGGTCGCGCCCGGTGACGTTCACCGTTCAGGGCCCCGACGGGCCGGTGCGTGCCTTCGACGTGCAGCACGAGAAGCAGCTCCACCTGGTCGCCGTACGTCGCGACCAGACGGGCTATCAGCACGTGCACCCGACCTTGGGCACCGACGGCACCTGGCGAACGGCGCTCGACCTGGCGCCGGGTCAGTGGCGCCTGTTCGCCGACTTCAAGCCGATGGGCGACGACGCCCTCACGCTGGGAGCCGACCTGGCCGTGCCGGGCACCACCGAACCTGCGCAGCAGCGACCCACGACCCGGGTCGCGGAGGTCGATGGCTACACCGTCACGCTGACCGGCGACCTGATCGCCGGCGAGGAGTCGACGTTGGGACTCGAGGTCAGCCGGGACGGTCAGTTGGTCACCGACCTGCAGCCGTACCTCGGCGCCCTCGGGCACCTGGTGGCGCTGCGATCCGGCGACCTCGCCTACCTGCACGTGCACCCCGAGAGCGACGCGGACCGTGAGCCGGAGGATGGGCACGGGCACTCCGAGTCGTCGGGTTCAGAGGTCGGGTTCGTCGCCGAGGTACCCAGCACCGGCAGCTACCACCTCTACTTCGACTTCCGTCACGACGACGTCGTCCGTACTGCGCAGCTGCGGCTCGACGCGGAGAGGAACTGAACCGAGATGACCCAGGAGAAGCACGTGCCGGTCACCACACCGGGGACGCTGGCTGGTCCGAGCGTCGAGCTCGAGATCAGCGGGATGACCTGTGCCTCCTGCGCCAACCGGATCGAGCGCAAGCTGAACAAGGTCCCGGGCGTGACGGCGACGGTGAACTACGCCACGGAGAAGGCCAAGGTCAGCTACCCCGAGGACATCGGCACCGACGAGCTGGTCGCGGTCGTCGAGTCTGCCGGCTACGGCGCCAAGGTGCCCGCTCGTGCGGCGCCTGGCGACGAAACGGCGGTCGCGTCCGAGCTGGACCCGGTCGCATCCCTGCGCCGCCGCCTGCTGATCTCGACCGCCCTCACCGTCCCGGTGATCGCCATGGCGATGGTGCCGGCGCTGCAGTTCACCTACTGGCAGTGGCTCTCGCTGACCCTGGCCTCGCCGGTGGTCGTGTGGGGAGCAGCGCCCTTCCACCGTGCTGCCTGGACCAACCTGCGGCACGGCAGCTCCACCATGGACACCCTCATCTCCATGGGCACCCTCGCGGCCTTCGGGTGGTCGCTCTACGCGCTCTTCCTGGGCACGGCCGGCACCCCCGGGATGAAGCACCCCTTCGAGCTCACCATCCAGCGCACCGACGGCGCGGGCAACATCTACCTCGAGGCCGCCGCCGGGGTGGCCACGTTCCTGCTCGCCGGACGCTATTTCGAGGCCAGGTCGAAGCGCCAGGCGGGTGCGGCGCTGCGCGCGCTCCTGGAGCTGGGGTCACGCGACGTGGCCCTGCTCCGCGGGGGTGTCGAGACGCAGGTGCCCATCGACGAGCTCGCCGTCGGCGACCTGTTCGTGGTCCGCCCCGGGGAGAAGGTGGCGACCGACGGCGTCGTCGAGGAGGGATCTTCGGCAGTCGACGCCTCGATGCTGACCGGCGAGGCGGTCCCTGTTGAGGTAGGCGTCGGCGACGCGGTCGTCGGCGCCACCGTCAACGCCGGTGGACGCCTGGTGGTCCGGGCGAGCCGGATCGGCTCGGACACCCAGCTGGCCCAGATGGCGCGCCTGGTCGAGGAGGCCCAGAACGGCAAGGCGGAGGCCCAGCGGCTCGCGGACCGGATCTCCGGGGTCTTCGTGCCCGTGGTCATCGTCCTCGCCGCGGCCACTCTCGGCTTCTGGATCGGGACCGGCTCCGGACTGAGCGCGGCGTTCACCGCCGCGGTCGCCGTACTCATCATCGCCTGCCCCTGCGCCCTGGGCCTGGCCACGCCCACGGCGCTCATGGTCGGCACCGGACGAGGCGCCCAGCTGGGCATCCTGATCAAGGGTCCCGAGGTGCTCGAGCGCACCCGGACGATCGACACCATCGTGCTCGACAAGACCGGCACGGTCACCACCGGACGGATGACGCTGCTCTCGGTCGTGGCTGCACCGGGCGAGGACGAGGACGACGTGCTGCGCCTGGCCGGCGCCCTCGAGCACGCCTCCGAGCACCCGATCGCGCGCGCCATCGCCGTCGCGGCCGAGGAACGGTCCACGACACTTGCCGACGTCACGGAGTTCGCCAACCTCGAGGGCCTCGGGGTCCGCGGCACGGTCGACGCGCGCGCCGTCCTCGTCGGCCGCCCGCGGCTGCTGGAGCAGGAAGGGGCACCGCTGCCCCCCGAGCTCGCAGCTGCGCTCGGCGAGGCACAGTCGCGGGGCGGCACCGCGGTGGCGGTCGCGTGGGACGGACGGGCTCGTGGCCTGATCGTCGTGGCAGACGCCGTCAAGGAGACCTCCAGCGAGGCGATCGCCCGGCTGCGCTCGCTCGGCCTGCGACCGATCCTGCTGACCGGCGACCACGAGGCCGTGGCCCGTTCGGTTGCCGATGAGGTGGGGATCGCGCCCGAGGACGTGATCGCCGAGGTGATGCCGGCCGACAAGGTGGCCGCGGTGCGGCGACTCCAGGCCGAGGGGCACGTGGTCGCCATGGTCGGCGACGGCGTCAACGATGCCGCCGCGCTGGCGCAGGCCGACCTCGGCCTGGCCATGGGGACCGGCACCGACGTGGCGATCGAGGCCAGCGACCTGACCCTCGTCCGCGGCGACCTGCGCGTGGCCGCGGACGCGATCCGGCTGTCCCGCCGCACGCTCGGCACGATCAAGGGCAACCTGTTCTGGGCCTTCGGCTACAACGTGGCGGCACTGCCGTTGGCGGCCGCGGGCCTGCTCAACCCGATGCTCGCCGGCGCGGCGATGGCGTTCTCCTCGGTGTTCGTCGTCGGCAACAGCCTGCGCCTGCGCGGCTTCACCCCCCTCTCGGAGTCCGCTGGCTGAGGCCCTCCGACATGGGTCCGGCCCAGGTGTCGGTGACCGGGACTAGCCTGTGGTCGTGGCCGAGGCTGGCGTGTTCGACGTCGTTGCCGAGCTCTGGCGCTACCCAGGTGACCAGGGGTGGCACTTCGTCGCGCTGCCGCACGACGTCGGGGACGAGATCACCGACCTCACCGCCGGCCGGCGCCGCGGCTTCGGTTCGGTCAAGGTCGTGGTCCGTGTCGGTGGCAGCGAATGGAGCACCTCGTTGTTCCCCGACACTGCCCGGGGCACCTTGCTGCTTCCGGTGAAGAGGGCAGTGCGTGTGGCCGAGGGGCTCGAAGCCGGCGAGGAGGTCGCCCTGCACCTCAGGCTCGCTGATCTGTGAGCGGCTGCCTCGAGGCGGTCACGGTTCCCGGTTGACGAAACGGAACTGCACCCGCACCGACCCGTCCAGGGGCACCACCAGGGTGGAGTTGCTCGGCGACCACCTGTTGGGCACCAGGAAGAGCTTGTCGTCGCCATGGATGAGCAGGCGAAGACCGCGGTAACGGAACTGGAACCGGTCCTCCTCCCCTGCCGGCAGGGCCGTCTCCTGCACGATGCCGTCGGTCAGGAACAGGCGCTCCCGCGTGTCGAGGATGACCGGCGCGAGCTGGTCGAGATGTCGTGCCGTGCGCATGCCGTTGCCGAGCCCGGACCACTCGGCCAGCGTGGCGGTCGCCCAGAAGACGCAGGTCACGATGGCCACCACCGCGAACGCCAGCACCCCGCGACGCAGGCCCGCGCCCTCGTCGCCCCGGGCACCCAGCAGCGGTGGTGCACCCGGCATCCGGAGGGCGTAGACGACGCCGGCACTCCCTCCGGCCAGGAACAACGGCGTCACCAACGGGTACGCCGCCCAGTCACCGACGGCGGCGTACGCCACGACCAAGACGAAACCGCCCACCAGCACCAGAGCGGAGAGAACGAGCAGGCCCCGCACCGCCGCGACCGGCGGCACGTGGCGACGCAGGGTCAGGTGGAGCAGGAGCAGCGCCGCACCCCCGAGAGAGATCACCAACAACGGCACCAGCAAGGCCTGGGGACTGCGCATCACGTAGTCCTGGGTGCTCAGACCAACGGTGTCCACGTCGACCCCGAAGTAGCGGTACTGAGCCCGGGACGAGACGTAGCCGAAGTAGAACAGCAACGTGCTGAGCAAGGTGGCCGGCGCGACGATCGTGCTGCCGAAGCTCCACCACTTCTCGAAGGTGGCGCCCCGCGAGGAGTCGTCCTGCCACCGAGCTCAGCCGCCGTCGCCGGTGTCGCCGGAAGACCCGTTGCCCGGGTCACCTCCCGTGGGACCGTCCCCGTCCCCGCTGCCGTCCCCATCTGCCGTTGTCCCCGCTGCCGTGTGCTCGGACTACCCGAGTCCTCGGCACCCGTGCCGCCGGGGTCGGCGTCCTCGAACTCGTCCGGCTCCGGTCGCGGGCTCAGGGGGAGGGACTCCGGACCTTGCGCCGCCACGCCGTCGCGGAACGCGGCGCAGAGATCGTCGAACCCCGGAGCACAGACGAGGGTGCCGGCGGCGAACTCGACCCTGCCCTCGTTGAGCGCGGGACCCGTCCACCTCACCGCGAGCGCACACCTTTCCCGAGCAGCGGTGATCCAGAACTCGCCCCCGAGGCAGGCGGGGGCGTCGCTCGGGCACGGCTCGGAGGCGAGCGCGAAGTCCTCGGCCGGGGTGAATCGGGGGTCGCTGAGCGCCACCGCCACGCCTGGCGGGATGTCCGGAGGTCCGGACCAGCCCACGTCGACGCACTGCAAGCGTGTCCGAGACGACGTCCGGACTGCCACCGACCGGCAGGCCAGGCAGCTCCACGGCCACGGCGTCGCCACCCTCGTCGGCGGGTTCGGGTCTCGTCGGTGACCTCGGCCTCCGGAGCCTCCGTCGACAGGCTGTCGGTCGCCTCGTCGACGGGGCCGTCCTCGGTCGATGAACCCTCCCCGGACCCGCACGCCGGGACCAGGAGCAGCAGGGCACAGAGCAGGGGAGGCACGATCCTTCGCATCGGACGCTCCCCTCAGGCCCACGAGACTCTGGCCGACGGACACCGGTGCAGGCCGCGAGCCCGCGTCAGGCTGCCGCGTGCGGTCGTGTCACTCCTGCACTCATCCTTCACTTCTGTCTTCCACAGTCACCCTCTTGGTGCGACCCGTCAATAGTCCGCCGGAACCATCAATACGAGACCGGACATACGGGACGAGTCTCTGTTCAGGGGCTGCTCGGACTGGTCTACTGGTGGAACTCGTCGGTGCCGCTCGCGGGGAGTCGGAACCACACAGCCCTGCACGTGGCGCGGCGCCCCTCGGTGAGTGGAGGTGGGGACCATGGCCAGGACCGCGACCCCGGGGACCGTGGAGCTCGATCACGGTTCCTTCCAGGCGAACGCCGTCCCCGACGTGTTCGACGCGCGGGACCTCGAGTACCGCCCTCGTCTGCAAGCACTGCCCAACGAGCTCGAGTGCCGGCCCGAGGACAGGTACGTCACGACCCAGTCGGGCAACTCGTGCACGGGCCACGCGGTGGCAGCCATGGCCAACGCCGTACTCGCGAGCCAGGGTGACCAGACGCACGTGAGCCCCTACATGCTCTACGCCCTGGCTCGCCGCTACGACGACTTCCCCGGCGAGGGGGATGTGGGCTCCTCGCTCCGCGGCGCCCTGAAGGGGTGGTACTACCACGGGTTGCTCCCGGACACGGACTGGTCGGACCTGGAGCCCACACCGGTGCCCGACGTGGACCACGATGCAGAGCTCGCCAACCTCGCGCGCCAACGTCCGCTCGGAGCCTTCTACCGGGTCAACACCATCCGCCTCGACGACCTGCAGTCCGCGATCAACGAGCTCTCCGCCATCGTGGTCGCGGCCTCGATCCACGACGGGTGGCGCGAGCCGGTCGTGGTCACGCGCACGGTGCGCCGCAAGAAGCAACGGATGCAGGTCATCCGACGTACGGGCGCCTCGAAGGCCATGGGTGGGCACGCGTTCTGCCTGGTGGGCTACAACGACGTCGGCTTCCTGGTGCAGAACTCCTGGGGTAAGGAGTGGGCGCACAACGGCTTCGCGACGTTGCCCTACGACGACTGGCTGGAGTCCGGCTACGACGCCTGGGTGGCGCGACCCGGGGTGCCGTCCATCGTCTCGGAGCGGACCCGGCGCAAGATCTTCGCCATCGCCGGTGGCGGTCTGGTCGACGCACCGGGCCCGGATCTCGACATGCTGACCCCGCACGTGGTCAACCTGGGCAACAACGGTCGGCTCTCGACGACGGGCCGGTTCACGTCCTCGCCGGCACAGCTGGACCTGGTCTTCGACCGGATGCGCGAGTGCCACGAGCAGTGGGACTCACCGCGTCGCATCGTGCTGTACGCCCATGGCGGTCTGAACAGCGAGAAGAACGGCCTCGAGGTGGCCCAGCGGCAGCTGAACTGGTGGTTGGGCAACCACGTCTACCCGATCACGTTCGCCTGGCAGAGCGGGCTGAACGAAACTCTGGCCAGCCAGCTCACCGACCTGTTCAGCGGACAGGTGCCCACCCGCGGGTGGCCCTTCAACCTCTACGAGCAGGTGGACCGCATGATCGAGAAGGCGGCGCGTTCGAAGCTGCGCTGGGCCTGGGAGGAGATGAAGCAGAACGCGTCCGGTGCCTCAGACCCACTCCCCCGCAACCACCGCCGGCTGCCCCCGGAGAAGCTGCCGGGTGGTTCGCTCCTGGTCTCCCGGCTCAAGAGCTATCTCTCCGAGCGGCCACGCGTGCCCACCGAGGTGCACCTGGTGGGCCACAGCGCGGGAACCATACTCCTGGCCGGACTGCTGGAACCGATGGTCAAGGCCAAGGTCCCCGTGGCGTCGCTGACCTATCTCGCCGCCGCCATCCGCACCGACACCTGGCTGGAGAAGGTGCTGCCACATCTGCGCAGCGGGGACCTCGGCGGGTTCACCGCCTTCGGGATGAACCCGGCCCGTGAGCTCGACGACGTCTGCGGTGGGCGCGGCATCGCGATCTACCACAAGTCCCTGCTGTACCTGGTTTCCAAGGCACTCGAGCACACGCAGGCTGGACGCGACGAGGAGGTGCCGCTGGTCGGCATGGCGCACTTCGCCGAGACGCCGGTCGGCCGCACCACGCTGGTCGACGCGGTGGCCGAGGTCGGCGGCGACCTCGTCTGGTCGCCATCCTCGTCCCCTTCACGGGCGCGCTCTGACTGCTCGACGCACGGCGGCTTCGACGACGACAACGCGACGATGACCTCGGTCCTCCTCCGAATCCTCGACCAGGACTCGGTGCAGCCCGGGAACGAGTTCGTCCCGAACCTGCCGGCGCCTGTCGCCGGTGCGTTGATCGAGTCACAACCCACCGCACTTGAGGACCAGCCGCCCGACATCGTGGTCGCCGAGGTCCACGACGCCACTGGTGGAGGCACCGGCGAGGAGCCGGTGGCCACGACCAGCTCGGCCGCGCGCGGAGTCTCGCGGCCGAGCCCCGGGGACGCCGATGCCCCCGAGCGGCGCCGCACCGACGCACTGCCCGAGAGTGACGTCATCGCCGCCCTGGCGCGCGACGGTTGGGCTCAGGAATGAACGACGACAGGCGGCGCACGGAAACCCGCGAGGTTCGGCGGTGACCACCGCCGCACCGAAGACGGTCGCCGAGGTGATCGACCGGCTGCACGCGGTCTCCGGTGCGCTGCGCCCCGACGACGGAGCCGCGATCTTCAACTCGATGTACCTCGAGGTGACCGAACGCGTCGCGGCCGCGCTGGCAGAGGGCACGACCTTCGACGACCCGGCCTTCATGGCGGAGCTCGACGTGCGGTTCGCCGCTCTCTGGCTCGCGGCGTACGACGCGGCGACGGCGGGTCGCAAGATCCCCTCGGCCTGGGGCCCCCTCTTCGAGGAACGCAGCACCAGAGGCCTGTTCCCGCTGCAGTTCGCGCTGGCCGGCATGAACGCGCACATCGAGAACGACCTCCCCCTGGCGCTCGTGGCGACCTGCCGCGCCCGGGAGGTACCGCTGAGCCGTGCTTTCGTCCGCCGCGACTACGAGCGCATCAACGCGGTGCTGGCCTCGGTGGAGTCCGAGATCCGACGCTCGTTCCTCAACGAGGTCGAGCTGTACGTCGACGACGCCGTCGGCCCGCTGGTGCACCTCGTCAGCGCCTGGAACATCGACAAGGCCCGCGACCTCGCCTGGGTGACCGCGGAGACGATCTGGGCCACCCGGCACTTCTCGTTCCTCTCGGCCCGCTACGTCGCGATGCTGGGGCACACCGTGGGCCTGGCGTCACGTTGTCTGCTCACCCCGGTTGGCCGGGACCTCCGACGCGCACCATCGTCCTGAGTCCGACGCAGCCGGTGTCCGATGAGGACGACGCGCCTCAGAGCTCGACGTAGACGTCCTCGCCCTCGACGACGACCGGGTAGGTCGTCAGCGCGGTCGGCGTCCGCCCGAGGGCGACCAGGCTCCGGGTCCACCGCGGCATCTCGCGCCCCGCGAAGCCGGTGGCCCAGTCGAGGTTCCGGCCCGAGCACAGCTCGAACTTCGAGTTGTGCCACGGGCACTGGACCACCCCGTCGGCGTACCGCACCCCACCGGGTCCCCTACCCAGGGGGAAGCCCATGTGCGGACAGCGGTTTCGGGCGGCGCAGTAGGAGTCGCCGTCGCGCGCCACCACGAGCGAGACGCCGTCGGCGTCGACGGTGCGTAGCTCGCCCGGGACGAAGTCCGCTGTTGAACCAACTCTGACCCGACGTGTCATCCGGCTGCTCCCCACACCTTGGCGATGCCCTGCTGCGATCCAATGTCCCGCACGTGGCCGGTCACCGTCCAGCGCCGACCACCTCGGGATCGGACCCTAGGCAGGAGCCAGAGTCGGTCGTAGGGTCGAGGAAGTGGCGCGTCTCGGCCACAGGGGCGCGTCGGTCCGGAACGCGCTCGCGAAGGAGACAGTCATGGCTACGTCCGTGCAGTCCGAGGCGGAGGTCGACCCCGCCCACATCATGCAGGTGGGGGCCGGCTTCTGGGCCTCCAAGACACTGCTCTCAGCTGTGGAGCTGGAGCTGTTCACCGCGCTCGGTCGGGACGCGTTGACCGGCGCCGAGGTCGAGGAGAGGCTCGGGCTCCATCCGCGCGCGACCTTCGACTTCCTCGACACCCTGGTCGCGCTGGGCCTCCTGGCCCGCGAGGGTGACGGCCCTGCGGCCCGGTATGCGAACACCCCCGACACCGGCGTCTTCCTGGACAAGAACAGTCCGACCTACATCGGCGGCATCCTGGAGATGCTCAACGCACGACTCTTCGAGTTCTGGGGCGGCCTGACCGAGGCGCTGCAGACCGGCAAGCCGCAGAACGAGATCAAGCACAGTGGGAAGCCCATGTTCGAGGAGCTGTACGCCGACCCGGCCCGGCTCGAACAGTTCATGGAGGCGATGTCCGGCATCTCGCTGGGCAACTTCCACGCCCTGGCGCAGAAGTTCGACTTCTCCCGCTACTCCACGCTGTGCGACGTCGGCGGGGCCACCGGGCAGCTCAGCATGATCCTGGCCGGACACCACCCGCACCTGCGTTGCACGTCCTTCGACCTGCCGCCGGTGGCGCCGATAGCCGAGCGAGCCATTGCCGGGGCGGGGCTCTCCGAGCGTGTGTCCACGGCCACCGGCGACTTCCTCACCGACCCGCTGCCGAAGGCTGACGTGGTCACGATGGGCATGATCCTGCACGACTGGAACCTGGAGAAGAAGATGCATCTGATCCGGGCGGCGTACGACGCCATCCCGGAGGGTGGCGCCTTCATCGTGATCGAGAACATCATCGACGACGCTCGTCGGGAGAACGCGTTCGGGCTGATGATGTCGCTGAACATGCTGATCGAGTTCGGCGACGCGTTCGACTTCACGGGCAGCGACTTCGAGGGCTGGTGTCGCGAAGTGGGCTTCCGCGAGGTCGAGATCGTCCCGCTGGCCGGGCCCGCGAGCGCTGGGATCGCCTACAAGTAGCCCGCCGCGTCCTGCTGGGCCCGGTAGGCAATGCTGGGTCCCATGGCAGAGCTCAACGTCCTCGGTGAGGACCTCGAACCGTGTGGCCTCGACCCGATGACCGGGTTCTACCGGGACGGCTGCTGCAACACCGGGCCGGAGGACCTCGGCAGCCACACGATCTGTGCGGTCGTCACGGCCGAGTTCCTCGAGCACCAGCGCAGCATCGGCAACGACCTGTCGACCCCGCACCCCCAGTTCCGCTTCCCCGGCCTCGTGCCGGGCGACCGCTGGTGCGTGACGGCGGTGAACTGGGCGCGCGCCTACGACGACGGAGCGGCCGCTCCGGTCGTGCTGGCCGCGACCAACGAGGCGGTCCTACCGATCGTGCCGCTCGACGTGCTCCAGCGCTACGCCGTCGACGTACCTTCGGACCCGCGGTCGCTGGAGCAGTAGCCCCAGGATTCAGCTCTCGCCGGCGATGAGCGGTTCGAACGTGAGATCCGGGTGGTCGCGCTCGATCACGCTGACCCGCCACTTGTCGGGAGCGAGCGCGAGCAGCGCACCGTCGGTGCGCTGGAGGATCTCGATGCCCCGGATCGCGGCCAGCGCCGGAGCCGATGCGGCATCGGTGAGCCGAGCCTGGGTGTAGCCGAGGTGCTCCAGCCGGATCGGTGCCCCGAACTCGCTCTCCATCCGCGCGGCGGCGACCTCGAACTGCATCGGCCCCACCGCCGCGAGCACCGGCGACTGCTGTCCGCGCAGCTCCGAGCGCAGCACCTGGACCACGCCCTCGCTGTCGAGCTGGTCGATGCCGCGCCGGAACTGCTTGTGTCGGCCGCTGTCCTTCGCCGAGGCGACCGCGAAGTGTTCGGGCGCGAAGGTCGCGATCGGCGGGAAGGTCACCGCCTCGTCGAGGTAGATCGTGTCCCCGATCGTCAGGGCATTGGCATTGACCAGCCCGATGATGTCGCCCGGGTAGGCGGTGTCGATGACCTCGCGGTCTCGCCCGAAGATCGCCTGGGCGTACTTGGTCACGAACGGACGCCCCGACTGTGCGTGGGTGGCCACCATGCCGCGCTCGAAGACCCCGGAGCAGACCCGCGCGAACGCGACCCGGTCACGGTGGTTGGTGTCCATCCCGGCCTGCACCTTGAACACGAAGGCACTGAACGGGGCAGACACCTCGCGAACCTGCGCCGGACGGCCCTCTGGGCCGTCCTCGCCGTGGCGGAAGGGTGCGGCCGGCGGCGCCAGCTCGACGAGTGTGTCGAGCAGTGCGGCGACGCCGAAGTTCGAGATGGCCGAGGCGAACAGCACCGGGGTGGTGAAGCCGGTGAGGAAGAGGTGCTGGTCGTGATCGGCCCCGTCGGCGGAGAGCAGCTCGTGCTCCTCGACCGCGGCGTCCCAGTCGACACCTGCCCGGGCCGAGGCGGCTTCCGGACCCATCCGCTCCTCCGGCGCTCGCGTGGCGCCACCGGCGGTGCGCGTGTAGGCGACGTAGTCACCGGTACGCCGCTCCAGCACGCCCTTGAAGTCACCGGCGATGCCGACCGGCCAGGTCAGCGGCGTCGGGACGAGGCCGATCCGGTTCTGGATCTCCTCCATCAGGGTCAGTGCGTCGAGTCCCGGCCGGTCCCACTTGTTGATGACCGTGATCACCGGCAGGCCCCTGGCCTTGCAGACCCGGAACAGCTTCAACGTCTGGGGCTCGAGCCCCTTGGCCGCGTCGACGAGCATCACCGCGGCGTCGACCGCGGACAGCACCCGGTAGGTGTCCTCGGAGAAGTCGGAGTGGCCGGGGGTGTCGACCAGGTTGACCACGTGGTCGCCGTAGGCGAACTGCAGGGCGGCCGAGGTGATCGAGATGCCTCGGGCCTTCTCCATCTCCATCCAGTCCGAGACCGTCGAGCGACGCCCGGCCTTGCCGTGCACCGCGCCTGCCTCCGTGATCACCTGGGCGTGCAGCGCCAGGGCCTCGGTCAGGGTCGACTTGCCGGCGTCGGGGTGGCTGATCACCGCGAACGTGCGGCGACGCGAGGCCTCGCGGGTCACTTCGCGAAGGCGTGCGGCGCTGGGGTGGCTGGAGGCGGCTGGGCGGTCGGAGGGCGTGGAAGTCACAGGGTCCTGCATCGTCGGGGAGGGTGCCGCGGGGGTCCGGGCGCTCGGGTCAGTCTACGAGCGCGTGGCCCAGGCTTCGAATCAGTCGCCGCGGCCGATCACGTGGTCGAGCGCAGCGCGACCCCGCAGCGAGGGCAGTGCCCGCTGTGGCAGCAGTCGAGCGCCTGCCCGCACGCGCACGTCGAGTCGCCCGTGCACTCGGCGCCGCGGGCTGCGCCGGGCAGACCCAGCAACCTGCCCGCGAGCTCGCGCACCGAGATGGTGACGCTGGGTGTCGCCGCAGTCGTCGTGCCGGCCATCAGGTGCCTCCTCGTCGCGGTGCGAACTCGTCGCTCGCAGCAAGGGATTCGACGCGGACGCGCAATCGGCTTGGCCCGGCAGTTCGTCGTACGCCGCGATGCAGGCCGGACTCGGTTCAGCCTTCGGCGAACCAGCCCTCCGCGTTGAGGGGGGTGCCGCGCTCGATGCGCGGCAGGTAGTGCCGGAAGAAGAGGTCGGCGGCCAGCTCGCGGCGCGAGCGCACACCGGTCTTCTCGAACACAGCCTTGAGGTGGTCCTGCACGGTGTACGGCGACAGGAACAGCCGCCTGCCGATCTCCGCGGTCGAGAGCCCCAGCAGGACGAGCTGCACGACCTCGCGCTCTCGGGGCGACAGCGAGTAGGCCTCGAGGGCGATCGCGGTCAGGTCGTGCGGCGCGGCCGGTTCAAGCGATATCGCGACCCTGCCCCCGTCCAGGGACCATGCGGTCATCGTGATCCAGGCGCCCTCGCTCGTGCGGACCCGGCTGCGCACCGTGGTCCCCTGGCCGACGGCGCTGCGCGCCAACGCCACCACCGACAGCGGCAGCTCGCAGATCTCCCTCTCGGCCAGCCGCGACAGCCAGCGCCCGGCCTCCGGGGTGCACGTGGAGATGTGCAGCTCGGCATCGAGCAGCAGCAGCCCGGCGCTGTCGGGAACGCCACCGGAGTCCACGTGCGCCTGGAGGAGGAGCCGCTTCACCGCTGTCGCCATTGCGGTGGAGACCGACGCCAGCAGCTCGGTCTCGACCGTTGTGAACGGTGGCGCGTCGTCGGCGCGGATCGCCACGAAGGCTCCCCAGGGCCGACCCTGGTGCCGGAAGACCGCTCGCAGCTCGTGCTCGAAGCCCGACGGGGTGATCACCTCGCGGTACCTGGCACTCCGGGCGGGGTCACCGTTGGTCGCGTCGCGCAGCACGCCGACCGGTTCAGGTCTCTGGAGCAGGTCGTTGAACGGGTTCACGTCCCCCACGCCGTACTCGATCTCCAGGAGCCGCGAGAGCAGCTCGGGGGCATACCCCTCACGGGCGTCGCCACCGGTGGGCATCGACGTCGCGGGATCGAGGGTGTGGCCGCACCAGCCGTCGAGCGGCGTCACCTCCCGCAGCACCCGGGCCATCGAGGCGAACAGCTCGTTGACGCTGCTCGCCGAGTCCGCCGCACGCACCAGCCGCTCGCGTGTGCGCGACAGGGCTGGACCCGTGCTCATGAGACGAAAGTAGCCCCGGGCGGCGGCGTCTGGAACCCCATTGTTCTGGGATACCGCGCGGCCGCAGCGGGCTCGTAGCTTCGCTGCATGACTACCACTGCGACCATCAACCCTCCCGCCGACTTCCTGGGCGAGCTGGTCCTCCCCGGCTCCCCTGACTACGACGAGGCCCGCCGCGTCTGGAACCGCGCGATCGACCGCTACCCGGCGGCGATCATGCGGTGCACGAGCACCGAGGACGTCCGCATCGCCGTCGGCCTGGCTCGCGCGGCCGGGCTCGTGCTCGCCGTGCGCGGCGGCGGCCACAGCATGGCCGGGCTCGCCACCTGCGACGACGGGCTGGTCATCGACCTGTCCCCGATGAAGACCATCGCGGTCGACCCCCAGCGACGCACCGCGATCGCCCAACCGGGCGTGCTGTGGCGCGAGCTCGACCACGCGACCCAGGAGCACGGACTGGCGGTTCCCGGCGGCGAGGTCTCCGACACCGGGATCGCGGGTCTCACTCTCGGTGGCGGCATCGGCACCCTGAGCCGACGGTTCGGCCTGACCTGCGACAACCTCCGGGCCGTCACCCTGGTCACCGCTTCGGGTGAGGTCGTCAGGGCCAGCCACGAGGAGAACCCGGAGCTCTTCTGGGGGATCCGCGGCGCGGGCGCGAACTTCGGGATCGTCACCTCCTTCGAGTACGACCTGCACCCCGTCGGGCCGATGTACGCCGGCGAGCTGATCCACCCGGGCTTCCGGGACCTCGAGGTGCTGCGTCACCTGGTGGACCTGGCACCGACGATGCCCGACGAGGTCCGGTTGATGGCCGCCATGGTCACCGCCCCGGAGGCACCGTTCGTGCCACCCGAGGCCCAGGGCCAACCGGTGTGCGTGCTGGCCGGGTCGCACTGCGGCCCCGTCGAGGTCGGTGAAGCCGTGCTGGCCCCGCTGCGGAGCATCGGCCCCGCGGCCGTCGACACCATGCGGGCGCAGAGCTACGTCGAGCTCCAGCAGGCCGTCGACCCGCTGATCCCGGATGAGCGGCGCTCCTACGTGAAGTCCGACCTCCTCGGTCCGCTCGACGATCACGCACTCGAGCTGCTCGCCGAGCACCACCTCCGTGCCACCTCGCCGTACAACCAGATCCTGCTGCACCAGCTGGGTGGGGCGATCGCTCGCGTGCCCGCCGACGCGACCGCCTTCGTCAACCGCGACGCCGAGTGGATGCTGACGGTGGCCGCCATCTGGGTCGACCCCACCGAGTCGCCGGAGCCGCACCGGGCCTGGGCACGCGGACTGTGGTCGGCGATGCGACCGTGGGCAACCGGCACCTACGTCAACCACCTCGGCGACGAGGGCGAGCACCGGGTCCGCGAGGCCTATGGTGCGGCGTACGAGCGACTGGTCGCGCTGAAGTCGGAGTGGGACCCCGAAGACGTGTTCCGGCTGAACCAGCACATCACCCCGCGCGCCCAGCGGTGACGACCCGCCAGGCACCTGCCAGGACGCGGAAGGCGGCATGCTGACCGGGACCGGGACCGGGCAGGTGCATGTCGTGAGCCAGGCCGAGCCGGGCGGAGCCAGGCGGCGCCAGGCGGCGCCAGGCGGCGGATGTCACTGCTTCCGAAGCGAGATCCGTCACGACGGGATGACCCCTGGGTTCGGCCTGCGGCAACGTAGGCTCCAGTGGCCGACCAACCAGGGGTGTGACATGACGGCGAGCCGATCCGCTCGTGAGAAGAAGGCCGCCGTCGAGGCCGGCTCTCTGGCACGCGTCAAGATCGACCTGGATGACAAGCAGCAGTTCGTCTACAAGATCAGCTGCTCCGAGTGCGTCGCCCGTGGCGAGCGCAGCTGGTCGGCGTACCGGCCCGGCGGCGACAACGGCTTCATGGCGGCGATGGACCGTTGGACGTTCCACCTGCACGAGAAGCACCCGGGCGCAGACGCGCCCTGCCTAGCGTTCCTGCCGGCAGCCCAGCAGCGCCTGCACGAGCGGCGCGAGCAGCAGGCAACCTGACCTCGCGAGTCGCTGCTCGAGCAACACGCCGCTCGACCACCATGTCGTCGCACGTGAGTGGTCTCGACTGACCACCCACCTGTCGGCTCACGTCAGTGGTCCCGACCGCCCCCCGTCAGCTGCCGCGGATGGTGTCGCGGAAGTCCTTGTCCTGGATGCGGCCGAACTTGGCCTCGAGCAGCACGACGAGCTTGTCGATCGCGCCGTCGAAGGCGGTTGCCGCAGCCTCGGCCCGGTCGGTCACCGCGACCGGTTGCTGACCCGCGGGTCGCGCCTCGATGAGACAGCGGATGTCGTCCTCGGTCTGACGGCCGGCGCTGTCGTCGCGCAGGTGGACCTCCACCCTGGTCAGGCGGTCCCCGAACTGCGACAGCGCACTCCCCAGGCCGGTCTCGATGTGTTCGCTGAGTCCCGCGCTGACCACGACGTTGTTGTCGGAGTTGATCTGGACCTCCATGTGGGCGCCTTCCGTCGGCTCGGTGGACAGGGTCCAACCGCATCACGACCACGGCTGAGAATCACAGAGTCCAAGGTCCCGCGCGGCCCGGACCGGCCGATGCACCCGCTCTACGGCTCAGCCTCTGATCCGTTCTCGTCCTGCTCGCTCCGGACGACGTGTGGGGCGATCAGGTCGTCGACCATCAGAGCAAGGCGCCGTCGGCGCAAGTGCCACACGCAGAGCCACCATGAGCCTGAGCGCCGCGACCGAACTGGCCGCTCCGGTGGCTTGCCGGACGCACCACCCGCGAGCAGTATGCAGTGGTGGGCAAGGGAGTGACCCAATTCGAATCTGATGAGGTGTGGTCATGGCACTGGTGACCGATGTGCGCGTGCGGCAGCCACGCAAGAACGACGTCGTCGGTGATCGCTTCGTGGTCGCCGGCATCGGGGCAGGATTCGAGGGAACCATCGGTGTCCGGGTGCTCGGCCCGAAGGGAAAGGTGCTGGCCACCGACTCGGCGCAGTCCGCCGGCGGTGGCATCGGCGTCGGCGACTTCACTGCCCGCGTACGCATCCCCGACCCGCCGCGGGCCGGAACTCGGCTGACCGTCCAGGTCTTCGGTGACAACCCCGGCCTGCCCGACGAGGGCCCCAGCCCCGGGTTCAACACCCGGGAGGTCGAGGTGATCTGCTTCCCCGACTCGCACGGCTTCTTGATCTACCGGGTGGAGTCCGGCGACACGCTCACCGGGATCGTGCGCAAGCTCGAGCCGTTCACGAAGATCACCGTCGGCCAGATCGTCAGAGCCAACCCGAGGATCAAGGACCCCGACCTGATCAAGACCGGCTGGCGACTGCGAGTTCCCCTGCAGAACTGACGCCCGGGCCGCACGCACGGCACCGCTTGCGCTCCGCGCGGCAGATAGATTGAAGCCGTGTCTGGCAACCGGACCCTCGCATGCGTCTTCGCGCATCCAGACGACGACGCCTACGGGGTTGCGGGCAGCGTCGCGTTGCACGCCGACGACCCCGACTTCAGGTTCGTTCTGATCCACGCCACGTACGGCGAGCAGGGGGACATCCGCGAGGGGTTCCCGGCCACGCGCGAAACGCTTGGATCCGTTCGCCGGGGTGAAGATGAAGCCGCGTGGCGAGCATTGGGCCGCGTTCCTGATCGTCACGAGTGGCTCGGTCTCCCGGATGGTGGCGTCGCGGACGTTCCGTTCGACAACGTTGTCTCGGCGGTCGCAGCGATCCTCGAGGCGGAGGATCCGGCCGTTGTGGTCACGTTCGGCCCCGATGGCATCTTCGGACATCCAGACCACATCGCGATCGGGGCAGCCACCGACGAAGCCTTCGCGCGCCTTCGCTCCGAAAGCAGGTCCGGCTTCCAGCGGCTCGCGCACGGGGCCATCCCGCAGTCGGTGTTCGAGCGGTGGAATCGCCAGCGCGCCGAGCTCGGGCTGTTCACCTTCGACCCGACCCAGACGTACCACATGCGCGGTGTCCCGGATGAGCAGATCCGGATCACCGTCGACTGTCGGGTTGCCGCCGGTCGCATCGTGGCCGGCCTGCGGGAGCACAAGAGTCAAGTACACGTCATGTCTGACGACCCGACGAACACAGCTCAGTGGGAGCGTCGGGTGGGGCGGGAGTGGTACGCGATCGCCTGGCCCGAGCACGGACGCGATGCCCCGATCCTGACCGACCTTTTCGACGATCTCACCTAGGTTCCGCTTGGGGCAGACGCGCGCTGAGCACAACCCACAGGTTCCGCCGGCGAAGCTTGCGCAGCCGGTCCGAGAAGTAGAACTCAATCGTGCAGCCTGGATCGCGGCGGACATGGTGCCGGCAGCACTTGTTCGAAGTCGCGGGTCCGGCATGGCAGGGGTTGGCGCGTCGTACACCACGCCTTGGACTCAACTGTCACTCGCGTCGGTGGAAGGTGATCTGGCCGTCGGGGTGGTGTCGGGTCACATAGGTGGGGTCGTGGACGCGGCGGTGGTGGTGGGGGCACAGGAGTCGGCCGGTGTGCAGTGTTGGTGTGGCCGCCCCGGGACCAGGGGGTGTCGTGGTGGGCGTGGCACATCCCTGGTGGGGTCTGGCAGTCCTGGGTGGTGCAGCCGCGGTCGCGGATGCTCATCGCCAGGCGCATGGCTTCGGTGTGCAGGCGGCGTCGGCGGCCGACGTCGAGGACCTGGGTGGGTCCGCCGAGGACCATCGGGATGATCCCGGCCCGGCACGCGAGCCTCCGGGCCTCGGCGGCGGAGATCGATCCGCCGGTGTCCAGGGTGCAGACCCCGGCGGTCTCGAGGTCGGCCAGGAGCTGGGTCAGGGTCATGGTGACCACGATGGTGGCCGAGCAGCCGCCGGTCTTGGGCAGGGCGGTGGCGGGGATGGCTTCGAGGAGCTGGGTGAGTGCGATCCCGTGCCGGACCGGGGTGGGCAGGTCCGGGTCGATCCCAGAGGCGATCGCGGACTCGCGGTCCACAGCATCGACGGCCGCCGCGGTGCCGCCAGCAGCCGGTCCGGTGGTGGTGGGGCGGGTGGGTGAGGCCAGGGCGAGGATCATCTTGGTCAGCATCTGGCCGTGCAGGGTGGGGATGCGGAACCGGCCGTGGCAGGTGCCTTCGTCGTCCTCCCACAGGGTGAGCGTGGTCCGGCGCAGCGCGTGGGCCTCTTCGCGTTCCAGGGCGCGGCCCTCGAACTGTTCGGCGACCTCGGGGGCGATCACCTCGAAGACCCGGCGGCCCAGGACGCGGAGGTCCTTGGCGTCGTGGTGGGCGGCGAGGTCGACCAGGTGCTGCTCGGCCGCGGCCCGCTGCTCGGTGGTGAGCGCCCAGGCGCCGGTGCGGGGCAGCCGGTCCAGCGCAGCCACGATCGCCCGGGACTGGGCCAGGTTGACCCGCCCGCAAGCCATCGCCGCGGACAGGGTCTCGTGGTGGTCCAGGCGCTGGGCCAGACGCAGCTCCGAGCGGGCCTCACGGCGTACTTGGCGGGTCTCCACGGCCACCCAGTCCGCTGCGGTGGCCGCACCGGACTCGACGGTGGCCTCGGACTGCTCGGCATCGGCGAGCAGCCGCAACCGCAACGCCGCCAGCTGTGCCTCGCCGCGGGCCAGCTCGACCAACGCGGCCCGCTTCTGGGCCGGGGTCATCGAGAGCAACGGCACCTGGGCCAGGCCGTCCAGACGACCGGTCAGCCGACACGCGAACTCGGCCACCGGGTGCCGGTGATCGTCCACGTCGCGACTACTGCTCATGACTCGAATCCAAGCACCGACCACCGACAAGAAAGCCCCTCTGACCTGCGGTTATGTCCACTCCGCGAGACCGGGACAAAGAACTCCGCTCGACCTCTCGTGGCCCCGGGATCCAAGGCGCGATCGGCCCGCTGAGACCTCGAGCGCCCGCGCGAGCAGCTGCCGTTGGTGAGAGCATGGGAGCCATGGCGAGTGCGCTTGACCCATTGCTTCTTGAGCTGAGTTGCACGCTGGGCACCCCGCGCGAACGGGTCTTCCGAGCACTGACCGATCCGTCCGAGCTGGGCAGCTGGTGGGGCCCGACCGGATTCACCACGCCCGAGATAGAGCTCGACCTGAGAGTCGGCGGCGGCTACCGCCTGGGCATGCAGCCCCCCGACGGTGCCCTGTTCCACCTGGCAGGCGAGTTCCTCGCCATCGAGCCGCCGAGGCGGCTCTCCTACAGCTTCCGTTGGGAGGAGCCCGATCCCGACGACCGAGAAACAGTCGTCGAGATCTCCCTCGACGCGAGGGGCGACGCGACCCGATTGTCGGTGCGGCATGGGGGCTTCGCGACCGCGGCACGACTGGCGCTGCACGAGGGCGGCTGGACAGACTCGCTGAGGAGACTGTCCGTACACCTCGAGCAGGTTGCCTGACCGGATCGTCAACCTCGGCCCATACGAAGGCTCGCGGCTCGGTCGTCAGCGTTGCCCGACGTCACGGCACGACATACTCCTCGCGCAACGCTCGACACACCTCGAGTCCGGGGACACAGGCGTCCCCGGACCTCACGTGGCGGGGTAGACGATGAACTCGAGCAGCGAGCCATCAGGGTCTCGGAAGTAGGTGCTGAAGCCAGCGCCACTGCCGCCGTGACGCTCCACCGGGCCGGCCTCGACGACGACCCCGTGGGCGGACAAGTGACGCGCGAGTTCCTCACCGCTGCCGGGCCAGACCAGGCACAGGTCACTGCCTCCCGGTGTCACCGGCCGAGCTGCGACAAGGGCGCCGACGTCCAGGCCAGGACCGTGGACGTTGAGCTGCTGGTTTCCGAAGCGGAACGCGATCCGCCCGTCAGGGTGGTCGATGACCTCCGCGCCGAGCACGTCACGGTAGAAGGCCGTCGAGTGCTCCCAGTCGCTGACGGCGATCACGACATGGTCCAGCCGCACCTGTGCGCTCATCGCCCCAGTCTGACGTGATCGCCACCCACTCGAGGATCGCCAAGCGGTCCTGCAGCTGAGTCACGGCGCTGACTGTTCGCCGTACGTCGAGGGTCGACACCGCGGGCGAAGTGGCAGAGGCACCGGAACAGCCACCGCGGGATGCGCATGATGGAGCCATGATCGGCCGCCTCGAGAAGACCGTGTTCGACTGCCCTGACCCGCAGGCCCTGGCTGGGTTCTATGCCGAGATCCTGGGGATGCGGGTGCTCGAGAACGAGCCGGACTGGGTCGTGATCGGCAGCCAGGAACACATGCGGGAGCTGGCGTTCCAGAGGGTCGAGCCCTACGTCGCTCCGCGCTGGCCCGACGCCCGACACCCCCAGCAGCTCCACCTGGACATCGCTGTCGAGGACTTCGGTCCGGCAGTCGATGCCGTGCTGAGGCTCGGAGCGGTACGGCGCCTCGGTGCTCCCGAGACGGGGTACCGCGTCTTCGAGGACCCGGCGGGTCACCCGTTCTGCATGGTCCACGGCCGCAAGGTGCCCGATCCGCGTCTTCGCCTGATCACCCAGCCCTTCCGGCCCCGACGCCTCAGACCGGCGCAGTCGTGTCGAGCGAGGCGAGCCGCCTGTACAGGTGCCTGGCCTCTGCCCCTGGGGGGCACCACGTGAGGGCTTCGCGATAGGCGGCGCGCGCCTCGGGTATCAGGCCCTCACGCCGGAGCAGCTCGGCCCGCGCCACAGCCACCCGGTGATGTCCGGGCAGCCGCTCGTCGAGACCCTTCAACAAGGCCAAGCCCGCCATCGGCCCGGAGAGCTCGGCCAGCGCGACGGCTCGGTTGAGTCGGACGAGCGGTGAGCCCGTCAGCTGCTCCAACCGCAGGTAGGCGGCGGTGATCGTGTGCCAGTCGGTGTCGGCGAAGTCGGAGGCAAGTGCATGGCAAGCGGCGATGACGACCTGGAGCCTGAGCTCCTCGCCGTAGCCGACCGTGGGCCGGGTCCGTCCCAGGAGTTCGGTCGCAGCAGCGATCTCGTCGGCGCGCCACCGCGACCTGTCCTGTTCGGCCAGCACGACGATCCGACCCTCGTCATCGGTCCGCGCATCGCGTCGTGAGTGCTGGAGCAACAACAACGCAGCCAGCGAACGCAGAACACCCGAGTCGTCGGACACGATCCGCTCCGCCAGGAGCGCGAGCCGCACAGCCTCGCCGGCCTCTCGGACCCGGACGACCTCATCACCCCCGGGTGCGTATCCGGCCGTGAACGCGAGGTAGATCGCGCGGGCCACTCCCTCGACCCGCTGCGGCCAGACCTCGGGGCTGGGAAGGCAGAACGGGATACCGGATCCCGCCAGGCGCTTCTTCGCCCGGGTCAGCCGTGCCTGCATCGTGGGCACCGGGACGAGGAACAGCCTGGCGATGGTCTCGGTCGGAACGCCGATCACGAAGCGCAGCGCCAGAGCGGGGCGGACCTCCTCGGACAGCGCCGGGTGCGTACACATGAAGATCAAGGCCAAGCGGTCGTCGACGTCATCGCCGGGTCGAGCGTGTTCTGTTGCCTCTGGCGGGACACCCAGTGAGATCAGATGCACTCGGTTCCGCGCCAACGCCTCACGACGCAGCACGTCGAGGACGCGTCGGTCGGCGGCCGTCCGCAACCACCCCATCGGGTTCTCCGGCACGCCTCCGGTCGGCCACGCATGCGCAGCCTGTGCGAATGCTTCGGCCAGCGCGTCCTCGACGAGGTCGGGACGCCGGTGTCGACGCAGCAGCCCCGCCAGCAAGTGCCCCCAGCCGTCGAGCATCGTCTGCTGGAGCGTGGCCGCTGCGTCGTTCACCTGCGTCACCCGTACTCGATGACCGGCCTGATCTCCATGTCGTAGGGAGGCAGGACCCGGAGCAGCTCGGTGAGAGTGTCCAGATCTGGTGCTTCGACGACGTAGAACCCACCGAGGCCCTCGAGCACCTCGGCGTACGGGCCCTCGGTCAGCGTCGTAGCGCCGTCCGACCCGGTGCGCATGACCGTTGCGGAGCTCGGTCCGTCCAGCGCCTCCCCCGCAACGATCGACACTCCGTCACGCTGCGTGCACGCGCTGTCGAACTGCTCGAACCGGGTCATCACCGCACCCTGTTCCTCCGGGGTCATCGTCGGCCACGGCTTCTGGGGGCCGTCACCGATGAGCAAGACCATGTACTTCATCGCTGTTCCTCTCCTTCGTCGGGTGGCGCCGTGCCACTCACCCTCTTGTCGCACGGTCCGCGTCGAGATCGACAACACCCCCGGAACTTTCGCAACAGTCTGGTCGAGGTGGCCCGTCTCGCCAACAGCCGGCGAGACAGCGCCGTCCGGGCCCCCCGGGGGCCCGCTGCAGCCTTCGAAGTTCGACTACGCCGCAAGGTTGCCTAGGAACCCTTCGCAGGATCGCGCTCGGGCGACACATCCCCGGCTCAGGGAGTAGGCCGGTGTTGCCATCGCCTCGAGAGCCTCCCAGTCGGGTTGGCGCTCGAAGCCGCCGGTTTCGGCGAGGTCGCGGTGACCGAACACGAAGCGCTGCTGGAGTTCGGCCGTGATGCTGACGACGCGTACACGTTCATGGGCGCGATGGGACTGACCAAGGGCCTCATCCACGACCTCGACGACAAGCCCGCGAAGAGCGCCCTGGACAACCTCCACCGCCTGGTCGCCGAACACGAAACCCCGGAGGGAGTCCTGTTCGGGTCCTCCGCCTGGCTGGTCACCGCGAGGGCGTAACGCCGGGGCGCTGACGCCGACCCGGGACATGCCGTCGCGGGGCGAAACCAAGACGACGCACTCGGGTGCGCACATGGTTCACGTGCGTGTGACAGTGACGGCCGCTGACCATGGCCATCCCCAGCCGCGCGGACCGATACTGAACAGATGAACGACTGCTGCAACCGCGCCGCATACGACGAGACCTTCGGTGATCGCTTCGCGCGCCGGGTGGCACGGCGGTGCCGCAGGCGTGGCCTTGATCCGACTCGCAGGCGGGTCGTGGACTTTCTGAGCGCCCGCGGCCTCGACGGTGCGACCGTGCTGGAGATCGGTGGCGGCATCGGTGAGGTGCACCTCGAGCTGCTCCGACGCGGGGCCCAGCAGGCCACCAACCTGGAGATCTCCACCAGCTACGAGGAAGAGGCTGCCCGCCTGCTCGCAGGATCCGGTCTCGGTGACCGAGTGACGCGGCGGTTCCTCGACATCGCCACGGAACCGGGCGGAGTCGAGCCGGCCGACGTCGTCGTCCTGCACCGGGTCGTGTGCTGCTATCCGGACTACGAGCGTTTGTTGTCCGCGGCGGCGAGCCATGCCCGGCAGCTCCTGGTGTTCTCACACCCACCGCGCACGCTCGTCACCCGGTTGAGCTTCGGCCTGGAGAACCTCGTACGTCGACTTCGGCGCAACGACTTCCGCGCATTCGTCCACCCGCCCCGGGCGATGGTGGCGGTGGTGGAGTCGCAGGGGATGGCCGTCCGGTACCGACACCGCGGCCTGTCGTGGACGGTCATGGGCTTCGAGCGACCGGCAGACAATGCCGCGGCGGCCTGAGCGGCAGCGTGTACCAGCCATGACTGCGCCATCTCCGGGACAGTCGGCCCGTTTCGTGAGCAGTGCCGACGGGACGAGGATCGCCTACCAGGTCGACGGGGCAGGGCCTCCGCTCGTATTGGTCGACGGCGCGCTCGCCCACCGCACCCAGGGACTCAGCCCAGGACTGCGCAAGATCCTGATGGACCGCTTCTCCGTCTGCTCCTACGACCGACGCGGTCGGGGTGAGAGCGACCCGGGAGCAACAGCTCACACCGTCGAGCGTGAGGTCGAGGACCTGGTCGCGGTCATCGAGGCCTCGGGTAGCCCGGCGAACGTGTTCGCGCACTCCGCTGGGGCGGCCCTGGCGCTCGAGGCCGCTCGCCGCGGCGCTCCCGTGCTGCGGATGGTCTGCTACGAGGCGCCGTTCATCCTCGACTCGAGCCACCCACCCGACGACCCCGACTTCTCCCGGCACCTCCAAGAGCTCGTCGACCAAGGACGCCGCGGCGAGGCCGTGACCGAGTTCTTCCGTTTCATGGAGGTGCCTGCACCCGTCCGGCTGCTGATGCGCGTTCTGCCGTTGTGGAAGCAGCTCGCCGCCGTGGCGCACACGCTCCCCTACGAGTTCGCGCTGGTCGGCCCCTTCCGTCAGCAGAGCCCCCTGCCTCCCGGCTACTTCGACTCGATCACGGCCGAGACCCTGATGATCTCCGGGGACAGGAGCTACGCCTACATGCGCAATGCGCAGCCACTGATCGCCGCGGCCCTTCCCCACGGCCGGTTCGAGACCCTCGCGGGCCAGACCCACGACGTGAAGCCCAAGGCGATCGCACCAGTCATCGCGGCCCACCTCCTCGGGAGGCACTAGGCACGGGTGCGAGCAGCGCCACCAGTGGTGCGCCTCGTCAGGACAGTTCGATCCCGCAAGACCACTCGAGAATCCCCTTTCACAGCAGCGGATTCTCGGCAGAAACTGTCGGTGGTCGCTGCTTGAATTCACCCATGACCAGCCAGCTGATCGACCCCCGTGACGGCACCGGTGCCGGTGGTGTCGCGGGTGCGCTGGCCGTGGTGCGCGGGCAGGTGCGTGAGCTGGGCTCGACGTTGTGGGCGGCCCGTCCCCGGGCCGAGCTGATGGACGCGGTCACCGAGGTCGAGGCGCTGAAGTCGACCCTGGACGCCCTCGAGCTGGCCATCCTCGCCGAGCTCGACGCCACCCACGCGGTCAAGACCGCCGGCTGGGCCTCCACCCAGGACTACGTGACCGCGGTCGCCGGTGGCCACAAGGGCACCGGCCCCGCGACGGTCCGGCTCGCCAAGGCCGTCGAGACACCCCTGCTCGCCCCGGTCGGTGAGGCCCTGGCCGACGGGTGGCTCTCGCTCGCCAAGGCCCAGGTCATCGAACGCGCCATCGACACCCTGCCCGGTGACCCCGACCTACGCCGCCGCGGAGTCCAGGTGCTGCTGGAGGAGGCCAAAGCCCTCGATGCCACCGAGCTGCGCAAGCTCACCCGCCGGCTGCTGTGCCTGATCGACCCCGAGGGCGATGACCGCCGCGCCGAACGCGAGCTCGACCGCCTCGAACGCGCCGCCCACCTCGGCCGCCACCTCACCATCACCGACGACCAGTGCGGCGGCGCCTGGATCAAAGGACGCTGCAGCACCGAGGACGCCGCCCACCTCAAAGCCACCCTGATCCCCCTGGCCGCACCCCAACCCACCGCTGGTCCGGTCTGCGACCCGGCCAGCTGCGAGACCCCGGGCTGCGGTCACGACGGCCGCGACCCCCGCGACCACGGCACCCGGATGCTCGACGCCCTCGTCGAGGCCTGCCACCGACTCCAAAGCGCCGACCTGCTCCCCCAGACCCACGGCGCCACCCCCCGACTCACCCTGACCATGACCCTCACCGACCTGCAGCAGCACTCCGGGTTCGCGACCACCGAGACCGGGGAACAGCTCTCCCCCGCCACCCTGCGACGCCTGTGCTGCGACGCCGACCTCATCCCCGCCGTCCTCGGCGGAGCATCAGAGGTCCTCGACGTCGGCCGCACCCGAAGACTGACCACCCCCGCGATCTGGAAAGCCCTCGTCGCCCGCGACCACCACTGCCGCTTCCCCCACTGCACCCGCCCACCACTGCTCTGCCACGCCCACCACATCCAACACTGGGCAGACGGCGGCCCGACGTCGCTACCCAACCTGATCCTGCTCTGCGGCCACCACCACCGACTCATCCACGCCGCACCCTGGACCATCCGCACCACCGCACCCGCAACGTTCGCCTTCGATCCTCCGAAGCGCCGGTGCATCCCTGAAGGCGACTCCCGGCCACCACCGGACGGGTGACCCGCACCTCAGCGTCAGGATCGCTACGACCCGCCATCGGTGGTGCCGCGACTGCTCCCGGTCACGCGCACCACGGCGTCCACCACGGGCTCGCCGAACATCTCCGGGTCGTTGTGGTCGACACCGTCGAGCACAACGACGTCGACGAGCGTGCGCGCGTCGTCTGCCACCCGAACGCTGAGGTCGGCCGGGACCACAGTGTCGGCAGTCCCGTAGACCACGACGAGGGGTACGTCGCTGCGGCGTACGTGCTCCACGACCGGGAAGCGATCGCGCAACAGCAATCGGACCGGCAGCCAGGGGTAGTGGTGCGCACCGACGTCCGCGAGCTCGGTGAACGGGGAGCGCAGAACCACCCCGGCCGGCGGCGTGCGAGTCGCCAGCGCGGCGACCACGCCGGTGCCGAGGGACTCACCCAGGTAGATGACCCGGTCGGGCGGGTAGCCCAGCTCCTCCAGCGCGGCCACCGCGGCGTCGGCATCGCGGGCCAGCCCCTCCTCGGACGGTCTGCCGGGGTTGCCGCCGTACCCGCGATAGTCCATGAGAAGCACTGCCAGGCCACGCCCGCGCAGGAGCTGCGCCAGCTCGGCGCGGCCGGACCGGTTGCCGCCGTTGCCGGGGGCCACCAGGACCGCGAGGTCGCGCTCGGGGCTCGTGCTGGGCGGGGCGAACCACGCCCCGAGCTCCAGGCCGTCGGACGTGCGGAGCGTGACGTCGCGCGCACCCGGCAGGACCTGCGCGGCGGCGGGGACGGGTGCGGTGTCGGGAAAGTAGATGAGCCTGCGCTGCATCGCTACGAGTCCGCCCACCACGACGACCAGCATGCCGACCAGAACGGCGGCGGTCACCAGGACCCGCCGCCGTGAGGGCCGTCGACGGGAGTCGTCGACGACGGCACCCGCGCACGACATGGTCACGAACGTAGAACATTCCGACGGACGACCGTCAGACCCGCCGGCGCAGCAGGACGCGGCAGTGGGTCCGTCCAGCCCGGACCCTGGGTCCCGTCACCGGCGTCACGCGTCCGGAGCCGGCGTCGAGCGGCTGGCTCAGTGGGCGAGCTTGAGGCCGACCACGCAGCCGATCAGGCCGACGATCAGCGCCACCTTCACGACGCTCACCGACTCCGACCCGGTGACCATGCCGAAGCCGACCGTCAGGGCCGCGCCGATCCCGACCCACACGGCGTAGGCGGTCCCGACCGGCAGGGTCCGCATCGCGTAGGCAAGGCCGCCCATGCTGAGCGCCAGCGCGGCGGTGAAGACCAGCGACGGCGTGAGCCGGGTGAACCCTTCCGACTTGCCGAGCGCCACCGCCCACACGCCTTCGAGGACACCGGAGAGAACGAGAACCAACCACGCCATGACGGACTCCTGATGGCCGTCTTGTCGCGTTCCGGGTACGGCTCCATCGTCCGGCGAGCCTGATCGGCTCGTGGTCCGAGGATCTCACGAGCACGGGCCGAGCGCACATTCGACAAGGTCGTCGCCGGGTCCCGACCCCACCGGGTCAGCCGGAGCAGCTCAGCTCCCGTGTGTCGCCTCCGGACGGGGAGCCGAGGCGTCGAGTCCGAGAAGCAGTGTCAAGTAGGCGCGTAGGTGCCGGAGCTGGTCGCGCAGCTTGATCTGGTCGCCCACGGCGCGACCGAGCACGAACCCGCCCTCGAACACCGCCCACACGTGGTCGGCCAACGACTCCAGGTCCACGTCGACCGCCGGCGGCCGAAGCGTCCACGGCCTGCTGGAGCTTCTCGAGGATCCTCCCCCGCCACAGCGCGATGGCCCGCAGGACCACAGCGTCGAAGTCCACCTCCGCCGGGATCCGTTCGTAGAGGTACGACGCGAACAGGCACCCGGGCTGGGTGATCAGGCCCGCCTCGATGTCGTGCTCGAAGCCGCGGAGGAACTCGACCAGCTGCTCTGCGGGATCGGCGGTCAGCGACTCCGCCCGGGTCATCTGACGCTCGAGGACCTCGGCGTCGGTCTCGGCGTACCGCTCGATCAGGGCCTTGCCGAGCGCCCCCTTGGTCGGGAAGTGGTGGAAGAACGCCCCCTTGGAGGTGCCGCTCGCCTCGAGGATCGCGTCGACGGTGGTGCCGGTGAAGCCCATCTCGAAGACCAGGTCGTGGGCGGCCTCGAGGATCTTCTCGCGCGCTGAGGGAGTAGCCATGAACCGATGGTACCCATTGACAAACCGACTAGTTGGTCTAAGATACAAACCAACTAGTCGGTCTGTTACCAAGGAGGCACCGCCATGACCGCCACCACAGCACCCCTCCCCACGGAGGTCCGCCTCACCGAGCTCGCGGACCACCAGGGACTCGACGTCTTCGAGCCGGGCGACCCCGGCTACGACACCTGGCGGACCGCCTGGAACATGGCGGTCGAGCACCTCCCGCTCGCCGTCGCCCTCCCGACGACGACCGCCGGCGTGATCGCCGTGGTCGACTTCGCCCGACGCCACCACCTCCCGCTGGCGATCCAGTCGAGCGGGCACGGCCCGACGCTGCCCGCACGGGACGCGATCCTGATCAACCTGGCCCGCCTCGACGACGTGCAGGTCGACGTGGAGCGGCGTACGGCCCTGATCGCTGGTGGTGCCAAGTGGCAGGCAGTGCTGGATGTCGTCACGCCGCACGGGCTGGCACCCCTGCTGGGCTCCACACCTGACGTCTCGGCGGTCGGCTACACGCTCGGCGGCGGGCTCGGCTGGCTGGCACGCAAGTACGGCACCAGCGCCGACAGCGTCCTCGCCTTCGAGCTCGTGACGGCTGCCGGTGAGCTCGTGCGAGTCACTCCGGAGGAGACCCCGGAGCTGTTCTGGGCGCTGCGTGGCGCGGGGGCCGGCCACCTCGGCGTCGTCACCGCGATGGAGACCCGGTTGTACCCGATCGAGGAGGTCTACGGCGGCACGCTCTACTACCCGGCCGCGATGGCCTCGGAGGTCATGCGCCGCTGGCGGGACTGGCTCCCGAGCGTGCCCGACGACCTGACCTCGGCCGTGACTCTCGCCAACTTCCCCGACCTCGAGGACGTGCCGGAGGACCTGCGCGGCCGCTCCTTGGTGCTGGTCCGCGGCGCCTACGACGGACCGGCGGCGGAGGGCGACCGGCTGCTGGCGTACTGGCGCGACTGGCGCGAGCCCGCTCGCGACGAGTTCGGGCCCCTCCCCTTCGCGCACATCGCCGAGATCAGCCAGGACCCGCTCGAGCCGGTTGGCTACGAGGGCACGGGAGTGTGGCTGGGCTCGCTCGGGGACGACGCGATCACCGAGCTCGTCCGGGCGACGTTCCCGGAGGACGGTCCCCCGCTGCTCGTGCAGACGGAGCTGCGCCACGCCGGCGGCGCGATCGCACGGGGCACGGACCACCCGGCGGCCTTCGGCAACCGGGACGCAACGATGCTGCTCGAGCTCGTCGGCGTGACCGAGTCCGACTCCGACGTCGCCGCCGTCCGCGCCCGCATCAAGGACGTCGAGGGACGCATCGCGGCCGACCTGACGGGCGGGCACTACCTCAACTACGTCGAGGGCGATGACCGCCGCCACGGCGTCGCACGGGGCACGACTCCCGGCGCCCTCCAGCGGCTGGCTGCGCTCAAGGCGCAGGTCGACCCGCACAACCTGTTCAACCACGGCCTGGACGTCACGGGCCACCAACCACGAGAGAGGACGAGCACCATGCAACGCAACACCATCAACCCCTGGACCTGGCAGGACGAGCTCGGGTACGCGCAGGCCATCGAGGTCGTCGGAGGCGAGCGCGTCCTCCACGTCTCGGGCATCGCCTCGATGGACGCCGACGGCAACCCGGTGCACGCCGGTGACATGAAGGCGCAGATCAGTCAGACACTCGACAACCTCGAGACCGTGCTCCAGGCCGCCGGCTACGAGCTCTCGGACGTGGTCCGGCTGAACTACTACACGACCGACATCGAGGCCTACTGGGAGGCCGACGAGGCCGTCGACGTGGTCGGCCGGTTCGACCGTGCGGGATGCCGACCCGCCAGCACGCTGCTGGGCGTCGCCACCTTGGCGTGGCCCGAGCTGCTGGTCGAGATGGATGCCACCGCGGTCAAGTAGGCAGCCGGACGGGCACCCACGAGCCGACCCGAAGATGCACCTGCGTGTGTCGAAGTGGGGCGAGCCCGCGAGCGACGGGGGCCGACGTGGCACGCAATCCGGATGGACGGAGTGGCAAAGGCGTCGCGACACTTGGCTACATGCTGATCCGACGAGAGGAATCCGGCGACGTGGAGGCGGTCCGGGCCGTCGTGGCGGCGGCCTTTGCCTCCCCTGAGGCCCCCGAGAAGCTCCCGATCGAGGTGGGCCTGCTCGAACAGTTGCGGTCCGACGCGGGCTGGCTGCCGACGCTGTCGCTCGTGGCAGTCGAGCCCAGCGACGGTGGGCACCACGACGACACGATCGTCGGACACGTGGTGTGCACCCGCGGCGCGGTGGACGGCGTACCCGCACTGGGTCTGGGTCCCTTGGCCGTGACGCCAGACCACCAGGGCCGGGGGGTGGGTTCCGCGCTGATGCACACTGTGCTCGGCGCCGCCGACGCCCTCGGTGAGCCGTTGGTCGCGCTCCTAGGGGAGCCGGAGTACTACGGCCGCTTCGGTTTCCGTCCGTCGTCTCGGGACGGCATCGCGCCGCCCGATCCCCAGTGGGGCGACTACTTCCAGGTTCGCCGGCTTGCCTGCTACCGCGGGCTGCGCGGCACGTTCACCTACGCCGAACCGTTCAATCGCCTGTGATCGGCTAGCGGTGCCCCACCGGGGTTACCCAGCGGAAGGCACTGAGGACTGGCCCTCGGCACCAACAGGAGGGCGAACACTCGCATTGAGGCGCTGTGGACAGAGTGCTATGACTGGCTCGGCTGAAGTTTTCATTGCACGCACAGTCCCTGAGGAGTCGCGTCCCTCGCAGTCGGTTACTGGTGGCGCAAGGACGCTGTGCGACGCCGGCTCTCACCACCCCCGTCCACCTCTGGCCGAGATGGGTAGGGAGTCGGCGTGAGCGAGCCGTGCCCGGATCGAGGATGTACGTCGGAGGGGCGGGGTCAGACCCGGTAGAAGTAGGGGTCGAGGACGGAGACCTCGGTGATCGTGTCGATGGGCAGCCCGGTGTCTGCCGCAGCGGACCGGATCGCCTCCGGCGAGGGACCGTCATAGATGCAGAAGGTCCTCGTCTTGTCCGGCGACACGTAGGAGTGGACCCAGGTGACGCTGTGGCCGGCGTTTCCGTCGACGACGTCCAGGCACGCCTTCGCGCCGCTGTCGTCCTGAGGGATCGCGAGACCGTCCGGGAAGGTCCGTTCGATGAGGTAGCGAGGCATGGCCGTCTCCTTCTTGTTGGGTGTGGTCCAGTGCGCCTCACGCTATGGACCGGCGCGCCGCCCTCACATCCGTGAGCCTCACCCAGGTGAGGGCCCGGCCTCACCCAGGAGCTCGTCACGTCGGGTGACGCCGCGCTTGCGGAGCACGGCGGAGACATGGTGCTCGACGGTGCGCCGGGAGATGAACAGCCGGGAGGCGATGGTCGGGTTGTCCAGGCCGTCGAGGACGAGTTGGTGGATCTCGGCTTCGCGCTCCGTCATCCCCCAGGGGTTCTCCAGCGTCTGCGTACGGGCCGGACGTGGCACCGGCAGCCCCCGGCTGGCAAGTCGACGCCTCGTCCAGGCTGCGGCGGGGCGGGCGCCCAACCGGTCGAGGATGGCGACCCCTTCGGCGACCGCGTCGGCGTCGCCGTCCACCAGTGCGAGCGCCCGTTCGTAGGGGCACCCGATCCTCTCCCAGGCCTCCGCAGCCGCCGCCCAGTCTCCGCACATGTGCGCCGCGAACGGCTCCGCCGCCAGCGGGGGCGCCTCGTCGATGCCGCCGTTGCGCCACAGCCAGTAGCCGATCTCGCCCTGTGCCCATCTGCTGTCGGTCTCGAGTGCCTGCAGGTATGGCTGCTGGAGGACCTCGACGCCGACGCAGTGGTCGCCCGCGAGCCAGTGCTGTTCCGCGGCACCACACAGCCCTGGCCACCGGTGCTGGAGCTCCAGTCCCCCGAGCCGAAGCACCTCTGCCAGCGGTTCGAGGGGCCGAGGATCGCCACGTCGCACTCGCAGGCGGCCGACGACGCCCAGGACCGTGGAGCGGTTGACCGGCGCACCGTGGTCAGCGCTCACCGCAGCCGCCAGCGTCGCCGCCTCCTCCCACCGCCCCTGCTCGAAGCGGATGCGGGCCTGCCACGCCCGCGCGTAGGCGACGTCGAAGTCGTTGTCCCGGCTGAGGGAGCTGTCGACGAGCTGCTGCGCCCAGGGGAAGGCGTCCTCGTACCGCCGGGCCTCGCCGGCTCCACTGCCCAGCATGCGCAGCGCATCCACCTCCAGGACCGGATCTCTTCGTGCTCGCGCCTCGGCGAGGACGCCGGTGAGGTGCGCGATGCCGCGGTCAGGGTCTCCGGTCACCAGCTCGATCGTGCCGAGCAACAGTCTTGCCGCCGTGGCGGCGGACTCGTCCCCGACCTCGGCAGCGACGGTTTCAGCCGCGGCAACGCGCTCCAGGGCCGGCTCGTGATGGCGCGCCAGCATCCGGCCGCGCGCGGAGTAGGTCAGGGCGGCCGCCAGCTCCGCCGTGGGCCCGAGAGGTTGGAGGACCTCCACGGCCCGCTCGCGAAGCAGGGCGGACGCGGCGACGTCGCCGGCGCGCCACTGTGCCGCGGCGAGGTGAGACAGGACTCGACCGCGCGCCCTGTCGTCGCCGATCCGTTCGGCCTGTTCCAGAGCGCTCTGCAGATGGCTGACCGCATCGGCATGGCGGTCGAGCGCACCCAGCACGACACCGAGCCGATCGCGCACCTCGATGTGGTCCCGCGGTGACAAGCTCTCTTCCTGGTCGACCAGAGCGCTGAGGAAGCCGGCCGCCTGGCGGTTGGCGCCGCGCACGACGGCCTCCTCGGCGGCCGGTCGGCAGTGCGTCACGATGGTGTCCGGATCCCCGGTCCCCACCGCGTGGTGAGCCATGCGTGCCAGGTCGACCGAGCCGGCCAGGCTCTCGAGCAGGCGTCGGTGCAGCTGACGGCGGCGAACGAGCGGCAGATGGTCGTAGACGGCGCGCCGGGCCAGCTCGTGACGGAAGGCGATCCGTTCACCGATGTCCACCAGCAGGCCGTTGGCCCGGTCGGAGTGCGGGACCGAACCCACGTCCAGCCCGCCCGGCTCCGCCGAGACCAGCTCCAGGAGCTCGCGCGTGCCTTCCGGGAGGGCCTGCACGCGGGCGAGCACCGCGTCTGCCACGGTCTCGGTGATCCCACCCCCGCCAGCGACGACCTCGGTGACGAAGAAGGCGTTGCCCTTGGTGACCTCCAGGACCTCGACAGGGTCGAGCCCCGTGCCCTCCGTCAGCACGGCCACGGCCGCCGGCGACAGCGGTCCGACCCCGATCCGGTGGACGCGATCTCCGAGTCGCGCGAGGTCGCCCAGCACCCGCCGAAGAGCGGGTCCCACCTCGTCACCTCGATAGGTCGCGACCACCAACGCTCGGCACCCATCGAGCCGGCGACCGAGGAACTGCAGCATGGCGAGCGTCGCGTCGTCTGCCCAGTGGAGGTCCTCCAGGACCACCGCGACCGGTGTGGCCCGGTCACGCAGCACCCCCAGTAACGCGTCGTACGCCTCGAAGGGGTCCTTGCCGACCGTCAAGCCTGCGACCGGCGCCAGATCGAACAAAGGGCCGAGGGGCCGAGGAGTGTCGAGGGGGTCGCACCAGCCCCACCAGGACTCGAAGGCGCTCGTGCCACTGCGGACGAGACTCGTCTTACCCGATCCAGCCTCACCTTCCACGAGGACGACAGAACTCCTGCCGTCGCAGGCGTCCGCCGACCAAGCAGCGAACGACGCGAGGTCCGCGCTCCGGTCGAGCAGCATGAGGCGATCGTAGATCGCGAGGGCTGCTGCGAGGGAGCCGTTCGGACTCCCCGGCTGGCCGAAGCCGACGGGAGCGACCCCGGTCCCGTGAGTCCCTCGCGGGCTCCGCGCCGACTGGACGCACCGGCCTTCTGGCCAGCGAAGCGGGTCGATTCACACGTTGAAGCGGAACGAAAACCGGGTGTTTCGGCCCCCTTCGATCATCGCTGAAAACAGCCGGAAAAGGGTCTCTGACCTGGGCGAACGCCGTCCATGAGTCGTTGGCAGCCGTTGGTCAGAAACGGCTCCGCGTGACTTCTTGCGGACTGTTTGCGGACCGCTGGACGGTCGGAGACCATGAGGTCATTCGTCGCGGACTCACTGTCGCCGGCGTCGGACTCACCGACATGCCGTCAGGCTAGTCCGAGCCCCGACCCAGACCTTCGATCTTCGCGGATCTTGCGGACAAGTCGCGGATGCTCTGCCAGACAACTGCTCGGGGCGCGTCGATCTTGAGTGCTCGGATGTATTCGTCGAGACGTTGCGGGCGATCTCGGAGGTAGGTGACTGCTTTGTTGAGGCTCTCGCCAACCGTCTTGCCGTACGCATCGACCGCCTTGCGCGCGCCGGCCTTCAGGGCGGCGGTGTCGGGTTTCATCATGGCCAGGTCGATGAGGTCGCGGCTGAACGTCGACGTGTCTGCCCAGCGGTCGTCATTGGCGAGCAGCTTGGTTGCGACCTGGTCTGTTCGCGTCAGGATCCGTAACCCGCAGATCTCATCGTCCGGGGAGGGAGTGTCGAGGTCGATGCGGCCTTCATGGATGATCTCGAACTTGATCGCAACCCCTGCTACGAGCACCGAGGTCCTGATCCCGTAACCGTCAACAGAGGGTGTTCGACCCAGGTCCAGTTCGCGTGTGGCCAGAGCGTCGAGCCCGTGGTCCCTGACCATCTGGCGCAGCGCGCGGTAGGACTGCGGGTCGGAGACCAGGAAGTCGATGTCGACCGATTCGCGGAACTCACCGTTGGCGAGGACGATCGCGGTCCCGCCTCCGAACCAGCAGTTGTGCTCGGCCAGGAGCGGTGCGTCGAGGATCGACAGCACCTCGGCCACCTGTTGGTGGTGCAGCCGCCTAAACAAGGAGCCTCCCGTTGCTGTAGGTGTCCGCGAGGTGCTGGATGAACGCCTTCTCGTGATCGGTGAGGCCTTCCTGGTTGAGGTGTCGCCAGCCGCGTTCGTAGAGGTTGAGTGCCTCCGTCTCGGTGATGGTGGTGCCGGCGTCGGTCTGCCAGGCCAGCGTGCGGAGGCCGGGGTAGTCGCCGACCGTGATCGTCGCCGGTTCTGCTGCTGGAGCGTCGAGGATCGGGACGACGAGGTGGAGTCCGAGTGCGGCGGCAACGTTGATGTAGGCGCCGATCGTGACCGAGGGGTTGCCTGTCTCGATCCTGTGCAGGGTGACGCGCGAAACGCCAGCAGCTTCGGCACAGGCGACTACCGTGACACCGAGGGCCTTTCGGCGTTCGCGCAGCCGGGCGCCCAGGCGTTCGAGGTCCGCCTGTTGCTCGGGCACTCGTGTACGGGCTAGGGGCTGGCATGTTTCTCATTTTAGTCATTCAACTCTGAAAGTCAATAATGAGAAACATTTGAATGTCGTCTCAGTCAGACGCGTCTGGCCCGAGCGCGAAGCCAGCCGTGCGTCCAGTTCGTCCAGGTCAGACCGATCGACGGGTCCGCCTCCAGCTCGGCCGCGCGCGACCGCACCACGGCCTTCTTCAGTTCTGAGATCTCAACGGACTCCGACCCGATGGTCGGGCGTCATACCCCCTCTGACCTGCGCAAACGCGCCGATTCACACGTTGAAGCGGAACTCCACCACGTCACCGTCGGCCATGACGTAGTCCTTGCCCTCCATGCGGACCTTGCCGGCCGACTTGGCGGTGGCCATCGAGCCCGCGGCGACGAGGTCGTCGTAGGAGACGATCTCGGCCTTGATGAAGCCCTTCTGGAAGTCCGTGTGGATCACACCGGCGGCCTCGGGTGCGGTGGCGCCCTTCTTGATCGTCCAGGCGCGCGCTTCCTTGGGCCCGGCGGTCAGGTAGGTCTGCAGACCGAGGGTGTCGAAGCCGACGCGGGCGAGTACGTCGAGCCCGGGCTCCTGCACGCCCATCTCGGCGAGCATCTCGCGGGCCTCGTCGTCGTCGCCGAGCTCGACCAGCTCGGCCTCGAACTTCGCGTCGAGGAAGATCGCCTCGGCCGGGGCGACGATGTCGCGCATCTTCTGCTTCAGGCCCTCGTCGCCGAGCTCGTCGGCGTCGCAGTTGAAGACGTAGATGTAGGGCTTCGCAGTCAGCAGCGACAGCTCGCGGACCAGCTCACGGTCGACCTTGGTGGAGATGACCGGCGTACCGGCCTCGAGGTGCTCCTTGACCTCGCGCGCCGCGTCGAGGTTGGCGTTCAGCGCCTTGTTGCCGCGCGCCTCCTTCTCCAGCCGCGGGATCGCCTTCTCCACGGTCTGGAGGTCCGCCAGGATCATCTCGGTCTGGATCGTGGAGATGTCGGACTCGGGGTTCACCTCGCCGTCCACGTGGGTGACGTCCTCGTCGCGGAAGACCCGGGTCACCTGGCAGATCGCCGAGGACTCCCGGATGTGGGAGAGGAACTTGTTGCCGAGGCCCTCCCCCTGGGAGGCGCCGGCGACGATGCCGGCGATGTCGACGAACTCGACGGTCGCGGGAAGGACCTTGGCCGAGCCGAAGATCTCCGCGAGCTTGCCGAGGCGCTCGTCCGGCACTCCGACCACGCCCACGTTCGGCTCGATCGTCGCGAACGGGTAGTTCGCCGCGAGCACGTTGTTCTTGGTCAGGGCGTTGAAGAGGGTCGACTTGCCCGCGTTGGGGAGACCGACGATTCCGATGGTGAGTGCCACGGGCGGCGAGTCTACGGGCGGTGAGCCCGCACCCACGAATCCAAGAAGTCACTGAGCGCTGTGTACGTTCGAGTGTGACGCCGGCCACAGTGGGTAGTGGAAACGGTAACGATCCCAGACCACGCACCTCGCGCGGCTCGAACAGCCCGCTCGAGCCCGGCACGACCGACACACGACGCCTGGAGGCAACCCGTGACCAACCTGGCCGACAACCTGACCAAGAGCGCCGAGCAGCACCCCGACCGTCCGGCGATCAAGCTCGACGACACCGTGCTCACCTACCAGCAGCTCCAGGACGGCGCCCGTCGCGTCGCGGCGCTGTTGAAGAGCAAGGGGGTGAAGCCCGGGGACCGGGTCGGCATGGTCCTGCCCAACGTCCCGCACTACCCGGCGATCTTCTACGGCGCGATCTCGATGGGTGCGGTCGTCGTACCGATGAACCCGCTGCTCAAGGGACGCGAGGTGAAGTACTACCTCGAGGACTCGGGTGCCTCTCTCGTCTTCGCCTGGCAGGACATGGCCGAGGAGGCCGGCAAGGGCGCTGATGCCGTCGGCATCGAGTGCATCAGCGTGGAGCCGACCGGGTTCCTCGAGCTGCTCGCCCAGCACGAGCCGGACGAGGAGGTCGTCGACCGCGCCGACGACGACAACGTCGTGCTCCTCTACACCTCCGGGACCACCGGGCAGCCCAAGGGCGCCGAGCTGACCCACCACAACATGGTCTCCAACGCCGCGACGAGCGCCGAGACCCTGATCGAGATCACCGAGGACGACGTGATCATGGGCTGCCTGCCGCTCTTCCACGTCTTCGGCCTCACCTGCGGCCTCAACGCCTCCGTGCTCAAGGGCGCCTGCCTCACCCTGATCCCGCGTTTCGACCCCGACAAGGCACTCGAGGTGATCGCCCGAGACCGGGTGACCGTGTTCGAGGGCGTCCCGACCATGTACGCCGCGATGCTGCACGCCGAGGGCGCCGAGGACGCGGACATGTCCAGCCTGCGCACCTGCATCTCCGGCGGCTCGGCGATGCCGGTCGAGGTGATGAAGAAGTTCGAGGAGGCGTTCGACTGCGTCGTGCTCGAGGGCTACGGACTCTCCGAGACCTCACCGGTCGCCTCCTTCAACCAGCCCGGCCAGGAGCGCAAGCCCGGGTCGATCGGCACCCCGGTCCGCGGCGTGGAGATGAAGGTCGTCGACGACGACCGCAAGGATGTCGCTCAGGGCGAGGTCGGGGAGATCGCCATCAAGGGCGAGAACATCATGAAGGGCTACTGGGGCCGCGAGGACGCCACCGCCGAGGCCATCGTGGACGGGTGGTTCCACTCCGGCGACCTGGCCAAGGTGGACGAGGACGGCTACTTCTTCATCGTCGACCGCAAGAAGGACCTGATCATCCGAGGGGGCTACAACGTCTACCCACGCGAGGTCGAGGAGGCGCTCTACGAGCACGAGGCCGTCGCCGAGGTCGCCGTCATCGGCATCCCCGACGACGACATGGGCGAGGAGATCGGAGCAGCCGTGGCCCTCAAGCAGGGCGCCTCGGCCACCGAGGACGAGCTCCAGGCCTTCGCCAAGGAGCGCCTCGCGGCCTACAAGTACCCCCGGGCCGTGTGGCTCGTCGATGAGCTGCCGAAGGGACCCACTGGCAAGATCCTGCGCCGCGAGGTCGAGGCGCCCAAGGGTGCCGAGGCGTGAGCACCGCTTCCGAGCAACAGACCCGCGTGGACGAGGTCGACGACGGTCGCGTGGAGGTGTCCACGCCGCTCGACCTGCTGCTGGCCGACGCCACCACCAGCCCGGTCCGCAGGTTCCTGCCGGGCATGTCGGGTGTCCGCTTCACCGCCGGTCTGGCGCGCCGTCCCGGCCGCGTCGTACGCCGTGGAGCCGGGCTGGCCGCCGAGCTCGCCAAGGTGGGTCTGGGTCGCTCCAGCGTGGCGCCGCACGAGAAGGACCGCCGCTTCGCCGAGGAGGGCTGGGCCAAGAACCCGTTGCTCAAGCGCACGCTGCAGGGCTATCTGGCGGTGGGTGACGCCGCGCGCGGCCTCGTCGACGACGCCGAGCTCGGTTGGGGCGACGAGCAGCGGATGCGGTTCATCGTCGACAACCTCGTGGAGGCGTCGGCGCCGAGCAACAACCCGGCGCTCAACCCCAAGGTGCTCAAGCGGGTCATCGACACCGGCGGCGGCAACCTGTTCGCCGGCGGGCGACGCTTCGTGCGCGACTTCGCCACGGCGCCGCGCGTGCCGTCCATGGTCGAGCCCGACGCCTTCGAGGTGGGCACCGATCTCGCGATCACGCCCGGCCAGGTGGTGCTGCGCACCGACGTCTTCGAGCTGATCCAGTACGCGCCGCAGACACCGAAGGTCCGCACCGTCCCGCTGTTGATCGTCCCGCCGACGATCAACAAGTACTACGTGATCGACCTCGCCGAGCAGCGCAGCCTGGTCGAGCACCTCGTCGCCCACGGCCAGCAGGTCTACTGCATCTCGTGGCGCAACCCCGACGCCCGGCACGCCGCGTGGGGGCTGGACACCTACGGCGAGGCGATCCTCGAGGCCATGACCGCCGCCGAGAAGATCTCGCGCCAGGACAAGGTCGCCATCCTGGGCATCTGCTCCGGGGGGATGCTGGCCTCGATGGTGATGGCGCACCTCGCCGCGATCGGCGAGCTGGACCGGGTCGCGGCGTACAGCCTGGCCGTCACGGTGCTCGACCAGGAACAAGCAGGGCTCCCCAACGCTCTGCTCTCGCACAAGGCTGCCGCAGCGTCGACCCGGGCCTCGGCTGAGAAGGGCTACCTCGACGGCCGCGTGCTCGCAGAGGTGTTCGCCTGGCTGCGTCCCAACGACCTGATCTGGAACTACTGGGTCAACAACTACCTGCTCGGCTATCCCCCCAAGGCGTTCGACATCCTCTACTGGAACGCCGATCCGGTGCGGATGAGCGCCGCGATGCACCGCGACTTCATGGACCTCGCGATCCGCAACGCCCTCACCGAGCCCGGCGCTTCGCGGATGCTCGGCTCCGAGGTCGACCTCGGGAAGATCGACGTGGACTCCTACGTCGTGGCCGGGATCGCGGACCATCTCTGCAAGTGGCAGTCCTGCTACCAGAGCACCCAGCTGTTCGGCGGCAACAGCAAGTTCGTGCTCTCCACCAGCGGTCACATCGCCGCCATGGTCAATCCGCCCGGCAACCCCAAGGCCAGCTTCCAGACCGCTGCGGAGAACCCCGCGGACGCGCAGGAGTGGCTGGCGGGGGCGAGCAAGGTCAAGGGCAGCTGGTGGGAGGACTACGTCGAATGGCTGGCCGAGCGCACCGGCCCGGAACGCAACAAACCGCGCCGGCTCGGATCGGCGGCGTACGAGCCCGTGTGCGATGCCCCGGGCACGTACGTCCATGACCGCTGACGGCACGGCGGACACGCGACGAGGTCGTGACCGGGTGCGCACCGTCTCCGTGCGCGGGCTCCAGGCCCGGGTCTCCGTCCGTCCTGCGCGCGGGCCGCTGGCCGACGAACCGCCGCTGCTGCTCTGCAACGGAATCGGCGCCAGCCTCGAGGCCCTCGACCCCCTCGTCCAGGCGCTCGACCCGGACCGGGGCATCGTGCGCTTCGACGTCCCCGGCGTGGGGGGCAGCCAGGCCCCGCCGCTCCCCTACCCGATCGCCGCGCTGTCCTCCTGGGTCACGGCGCTGATGGCGAAGCTGGGGCACGAGAGCTTCGACGTGCTCGGGCTGTCCTGGGGCGGCGGCCTCGCGCAGCAGCTGGCCGTGCAGTCTCGGCGGCGGGTACGCCGGGTGGTGCTGGTCGCCACCGGCACCGGATCGCTGATGGTGCCCGCGCACCCGCGGGTGCTGGCCAAGATGCTGACCCCCCGGCGGCACCGCGACCCGGCGTACGCCGCGAGCATCGCCTCGGAGATCTACGGCGGCACGATGCGCACCGACCCCGCGCGCGGGGCCCGGCTCCTGCACGATGCCACTCGAGCCGGCCCGAAGCGCGGCTACTACTACCAGCTCGCCGCCATGACGGGTTGGACCAGCCTGCCGTTCCTCGGGCTGATTCGCCAACCCACGCTGGTGATGGGCGGCGACGACGACCCGATCATCCCGGTCGCGAACCCGCGGCTGCAGGCCCGGCTGATCCCGCGAGCCCGGCTGCACATCTACCAGGGCGGCCACCTGGCCATCCTGACCGAGGCCGGCGAGCTGGCACCGGTCATCGAAGAGTTCCTGCAGCCGGGAGGCGCCCATGACTGACCTGACCGATCTCGGCCTCGACGACTCGCCGTTCTCCGACTTCCTCGGCTTCGAGCTGCTGCTGGAGGAGCCGGACCGCGAGCTCCTGAGCAGCGTCCGGGCGTTCATGACCCGTGAGGTCGAGCCCGTGATCAACGACTACTGGACGCGGGCGGAGTTCCCCCACGAGCTGGTGCCGGGGCTGGCGAAGCTCGGCATCGCCGGCCTGGCGTACGACGCGCCGGGCTGCCCGGCTCGCGGGGCGCTCGTGGACGGCCTGGTCGCGATGGAGCTGGCCCGGGTCGACCCGTCGATGGCCACCTTCATGGGGGTGCACGGCGGCCTGGCCATGGGCTCGATCCAGCTCTGCGGCTCCGACGAGCAGCGCGAGCGCTGGCTGCCGGACATGGCGCGGATGGACCTCATCGGAGCGTTCGGGCTGACCGAGCCCGAGCACGGCTCCGACATCTCCCAGGGGATGGCGACCACAGCGCGCCGTGACGGCGACGACTGGGTCCTCAACGGTGAGAAGAAGTGGATCGGCAACGCGGCCTTCGCCGACCTCGTCGTCGTCTGGGCCCGGGACGAGGCCGACGACCAGGTCAAGGGTTTCGTGGTCGAGAAGGGCACCGAGGGGATGACGTTCGACAAGCAGGAGGACAAGATCGCCCTGCGCGTCGTGCAGAACGCCGAGATCCACCTGGTCGACGTACGGGTCCCCGAGGCCAACCGCCTCCAGCGTGCCGACACCTTCCGCGCGACGGCCGACGTGCTCCGGGTGACCCGGATGAACGTCGCCTGGATGGCGACCGGGTGTGCGCGCGGTGCGTTCGAGCATGCCCTGCGCTACACCAAGGCGCGACAGCAGTTCGGTCGCTCGATCGCGTCGTTCCAGATGGTCCAGGACCTGCTGGTCAAGATGCTCAGCAACGTCACGGCGTCGACGGCCATGAACGTGCGTGCCTCGCAGCTCCAGGACGCGGGCTTGCTCAAGGACGAGCACGCCTCGCTCTGCAAGGCCCATGCGACCGTGCGGATGCGCGAGGGCGTCGGCTGGGCGCGCGAGGTGCTCGGCGGCAACGGCGTACTGCTCGAGCACCACGTCGGCAGGTTCGTCGCCGATGCCGAGGCGATCTACTCCTACGAGGGCACTCGCGAGATGAACACCCTGATCGTGGGACGGGCGATCACCGGGGAGAGCGCGTTCGCCTGAGCCGGTCGACGTAGACCTGACTTGGCGAGGGCTGTGGACGGTTCGGCGCCGGCACGGGTCTTGATGAGCGTCCATAACCCCGATTTACATGGGGTTCTGTGGGGCTACACCTGCACCAACCCGGTCACGTCGAGGACCAGCTCGCCTTCGGCGTCGGACGCCGCGAGGTCGACGGTGGCGGTGATCCGCCAGTCGTGGAAGCCTTCCGGGTCGCCGAGGATCTGCTGGACCTCCCAGGTCAGCTGGGTCTTCTCGATCAGCAGCATCCGGGGGCCGCGGGCATCGGGACCGGTGTCGATGCTGTCGTGCTCGGCGAAGTAGTCGTCCAGCGCCTCGCGCCAGTCCGCACCCGTCATGGTCGAGCCCGCGGCGCTCTCCAGCTCGGCGAGCTCCTCGGCGCGGCGCAGGGCGGCCAGCTCCACGCGACGGAACATGGCGTTGCGCACCAGCACGGTGAAGGCCCGCTCGTTGGCGGTGATCCGCTCCGGCGTCGGCGGCAGGATGTCCGGCGCTGCGTCGCCGGCCAGCCGGGCGGGGTCGTTGAGCTGCTCCCACTCGTCGAGCAGGCTCGAGTCGGTCTGCCGGACGACGGCGCCGAGCCAAGCGATGATGTCCTCGAGCTCGTCGGTGCGCACTCGCTCGGGCACCGTCTGGCGCAGCGCCCGGTAGGCGTCGCCGAGATAGCGCAGCACCAGCCCCTCGGACCTGGTGAGGCCGTAGAACGCGACGTACTCGGCGAAGGTCATCGCACGCTCGTACATGTCGCGGACCACCGACTTCGGCGACAGCGCGTCGTCCCCCACCCACGGGTGCCGGCGGCGGTACAGCTCGTAGGTGTGCTCCAGCAGCTCCTGCAGCGGCTTGGGCCAGGTGATGTCCTCGAGCAGCTCCATGCGCTCGTCGTACTCGATGCCGTCGGCCTTCATCTCGCCGATGGCGACCCCCCGCGCCAGGTGCTCCTGCGCGCCGAGCACCGCCCGCGGGTCCTCGAGCGTCGCCTCCACCACCGAGAGCACGTCGAGAGGGTAGGTCGGCGCCTCCGGGTCGAGGGTGTCGAAGACCTCGAGGGCGTACGCCGACAGCGGCTGGTTGAGCGCGAAGTTGAGCTGGAGGCCCTCGACGAGCCGGACCCGGCGGCCGTCCACCTCAGGCTTGTCGAGGAGCTGCACCACCCCGGACCCGAGCAGGGCACGGTGCATGGCAGCCGCACGGCGCATCAACTGGCGCTGGGACCGTTCGTCCTCGTGGTTGTCCCTGAGCAGCCGGCGCATCGCGGCGGCGGGGTCCCCCGGTCGTGCGATCACGTTGAGCAGCATCGCGTGGCTCACCCGCATCCGGGAGACCAGTGCCTCCGGGGCGGCGGCGACGATGCGCTCGAAGGAGTCCTCGGTCCAGGTGACCTGACCTTCGGGAGCCTTCTTGCGCTGGACCCGCTTGAGCTTCTTGGGGTCGTCACCGGCCTTCTGCACGAGCCGGTGGTTCTCCACGACGTGGTCGGGCGCCTGCACCACCACCGTGCCTGCCGTGTCGAACCCGGCCCGACCGGCGCGGCCGGCGATCTGGTGGAACTCACGTGCCTTGAGCATGCGTTGGCGTCGACCGTCGTACTTCGACAGGCCGGTGAAGACCACCGTGCGAATGGGCACGTTGATGCCGACGCCGAGGGTGTCGGTCCCGCAGATGACCTTGAGCAGACCGGCCTGCGCGAGCTGCTCCACCAGGCGGCGGTACTTCGGCAGCATGCCGGCGTGGTGCACCCCGATGCCGTGCTTGACGAGCCGGTTCAGGGTCTTGCCGAAACCGGGACTGAACCGGAAACCCCCGATCAGCTCGGCGATCCGGTCCTTCTCCTCGCGGGTGCACACGTTGATGCTGGTCAGCGCCTGGGCGCGTTCGAGGGCCGCGACCTGGGTGAAGTGCACGACGTAGACCGGCGACTGGTGCGTGGTGAGCAGCTCCTCGAGCGTCTCGTGCATCGGCGTCACCGCCCACTCATAGCTCAGCGGCACCGGCCGCGTGACGCTGGTGACGGCCGACGTCTGCCGTCCGGTACGCCGGGTCAGGTCGTCGACGAACGCGGTGACGTCACCCAGCGTCGCCGACATCAGCAGGAACTGGGCCTGCGGCAGCTCCAGCAGCGGCACCTGCCACGCCCAGCCACGGTCGGGCTCGGAGTAGAAGTGGAACTCGTCCATGACCACCTGGCCGATGTCGGCCTGGGCACCCTCGCGCAGGGCGATGTTGGCGAGCACCTCCGCGGTGCAGCACACGATGGGCGCCTTGGCGTTGACGGCTGCGTCGCCGGTGAGCATGCCGACGTTCTCGGCCCCGAAGACCTCGATCAGCGCGAAGAACTTCTCCGAGACCAGGGCCTTGATCGGGGCCGTGTAGTAGGTGCGTCGCCCGTCCGCGAGCGCGGCGAAGTGGGCACCGGTGGCCACGAGGCTCTTCCCGGTCCCGGTGGGCGTGGAGAGGATCACGTTGTTGCCGCTGACCACCTCGATCAGCGCTTCTTCCTGAGCCGGGTACAAGGTCAGGCCCTGGTCGGAGACCCAGGACTCGAAGGCATCGAAGAGCAGATCCGGGTCGACCCCGCCTGAAGCGTCGCCGCCGGGTTGCTGGGACGGCAGCAGGTCGGTGAGTTCCATAGGGGTCCATCATCCCCCGTCCACCGGCGCGCTGCTGGGCGCCCCGGCCCCGCCTCAGCGCTGCGGGATCGCGCGGACACACAGTCGTTCGAGCGTTCGCTGGCGCCACCACCGCGCCAGCAGCCCCGCCTGCTGGCCGAGACCGACCCGCTCGGGCGCCTCGTCGACCTCGAAGCCGGCCCCGTCCCAGAGCCCGCGGTAGTGCCACTGGGACCACTGCTCGAGGTCGGGGAACGACGCGTCCTGTCCGAAGACCACACCGGGGCCCGTCGGCGGGGCGGTCCCGTCGAGGTCGAGCTCCAGCCGGCCCGAGCTCTGCTGCCCGACCCCGGCCGACCGCACCACCGGACGCGAGTCGATCGCCACCACCAGCAGGTGGTCGCGACCGCCACTGCGACGGGGCGGCAGGGGTTCGGTGCTGTCGACCTCGAGCTCGACGACGAGGCGCGGCAGGTACCACCAGTGCTCGCGCATCAGCAGCGGCGAGTCGGCCAGCAGGCGCGTGGGTGGGTAGCGACGCAGCTCCTGGGTCAGCAGGTCCTGGACGAACACCTCGCCCTCCGGGTCCTCGACCAGCCGGGGTCGTCCGGTGAGCAGCGTGGGCATGAAGGAGCGACCGGTGGAGCGGTCCTCACTCAGCGCCAGAGCGACCTGGGGCGACGCGGCGAGATCCCGGGCCAGTGCCTCTTCGGCGTAGGTGAAGGCGATCGCCGGGCGCCCGCCCCGGACCAGCGTCACGACGCCGGTCACCTGGGGTCGTCCAGCCGCGTCGACCCAGCACAGCTCGCTCAAGGACGATGCGGCCAGCACCGCCGTCAGCTCGTCGACGTCCATGGGATCCCGCTTCCTGCGCGTGCCCGGCCGGTCCGACTCCCCGGTCAGGTCGACCCGGTCAGCGTAGGGCTCGCGGACTTGGTGGTTGTGAGGCGCGTGGCAGTGGGTGACAATGCCCCTGCGTGTCTTCCCCGCACTGGCCGCTCGGGCCCGGGGTTGTCGGAAGGAGCGTCTCGTGCCCGCCATCGCCGTCGCCGCAGTCGTCGGGGTCCTGTTCTTCCTGGGCTACCGCTACTACTCGACCTACCTCGCCGACCGGATCTACTGCCTGGACCGGGAGTTCGTGACCCCGGCCCACCAGTTCAGCGACGGGATCGACTTCGTCCCGACCAACAAGCACGTCGTCTTCGGCCACCACTTCACCTCGGTCGCCGGCGCCGCCCCCATCGTCGGTCCGGCCATCGCGGTCTTCTGGGGCTGGGGCCCGGCACTCGCGTGGATCGTCCTCGGCACGATCTTCGCTGCCGGCGTGCATGACTTCGGGTCCCTGGCCGTCTCGCTGCGTCACGGAGCCCGCAACATCGGCACGATCGCGCACGACGTCATCAGCAAGCGAGCGCGCACGCTCTTCCTGCTGATCATCTTCTTCCTGCTGACCCTGGTGAACGCCGTGTTCGCCGTCGTCATCGGCAACCTGTTCGTGGCCAACCCCGGCGCGGTCATCCCGATCTTCGTGGAGATCCCGCTGGCGATGTTCATCGGCCAGTACATCTACCGCACCCGGAGCGCGGCGCTGGTCCCCTCGATCATCGGTGTGATCGGCCTCTACCTGCTGATCTGGGTGGGCCAGAAGGTGCCGGTGGACATCACCTCGCTCGCCGAGGCGATCGGCTTCGACAACCCGCGCAACCTGTGGGTGGTCATCCTCTTCGCCTACACCTTCATCGCCTCCCGGCTGCCGATCTGGATGCTGCTGCAGCCTCGCGACTACATCAACTCCCACCAGCTGTTCATCGCGCTCGGAGTGATCGGGCTCGGCATGCTGGTCGGCTGGAACACGATCTCGGCCCCCCTCGTCAACGACGTCCCGGAGGGCTCGCCGTCGATCTTCCCGTTCCTGTTCATCACGATCGCCTGTGGCGCGATCTCCGGTTTCCACTCGCTGGTCTCCTCGGGTACGACGGCCAAGCAGATCGACAAGGAGACCGACGCCCGCTACGTGGGCTACATGGGGGCCGTCGGCGAGGGCAGCCTGGCGACCGGCGCGGTGCTGGCCACCACGGCCGGCGTCGTGGCCACCCAGTCCGACTGGGACAAGCTCTACCCGGACTTCGCCACCGCATCTGGCGGCGCCGTGGGCAACTTCGTCAACGGGGTCGGGGTCTTCGCCAACAACCTCGGCATCCCGCTCGACCTCGCGGTGATCTTCGCGGCGGTCGTGGTCATCTCCTTCGCCGCAACCACCATGGACACCGGCGTCCGCCTCCAGCGGTACGTCGTGCAGGAGATCGCCGAGATCGCGGGCTGGCACAAGCTCGCCCGCAACCTGACCCTGGCCGGCATCGTCGCTGTCGTCGTGCCGTTGGCCATGGCACTGCTGCCCGGCGGCGGTGACCAGGGCTACACGTTCGGCGTGCTGTGGCAGCTGTTCGGCACCACCAACCAGCTCACCGCCGGTCTGGCGCTCGCGGTCGTGGCGGTCTGGGTGGCTCAGCTCAAGCGCAACATCGTGCCGATCGTGATCCCGCTGGTCTTCCTCCTCGGGATGACGACGTGGGCGCTGATCGTGAACCTGAAGAAGTTCATCGAGACCGACCAGTGGGTGCTTGCGCCCCTCGACGCCATCATCTTCGTGCTGGCTGCGTGGCTGATCGTCGAGGCCGCCATGGCCCTTCGGGGATCGGCAGGCTCTCCCGCGGCCGGCAAGACCGACGCCCCCGTGGACAGCGACTCGGACGCTCCGAGCAGACGATGACCCCCAGGGTGGTGCTCGTGCGCCCGTGGACCGACGCCCACGGCGGTACGGGCTGCTGCAGCGGTGACGCGCGAGACGGCATCTGCTTCGAGGGCCGCGTCGACGGTGCGCGCGAGCACGACCCGGAGGTCGAACTGGTGGCCGCCACCTACCTGCGCCTGCGCGAGGAGCTCCCCGAGCTCGACGTGCAGATAGTCGGGGCGAACAACACGGCGTACCTGCTGCCCAGCGTCTTCATGGCGGTCCAGCGTCGACGGGGCACGCTGGCCGCCCTGCGCGAGGCCAACCGGGCGACCACGGCCGGCTCGGTGCTCGTGGACGGTCAGTGGGTCGGCGACGTGCAGGCGCTCGGGTCCGACGGAGTGCTCGCGACGGTCCGGCGGGCCACCGCGTCGCCCGGCTGAAGGTCGGCCCCGCCACCGCACGGATTCAGGCGTAGCTCAGCGCCTGGCCGAGTCCTCCACGCAGAGAACCGCCCAGGGCAACGCCTCGAGTCGCCCCTGCGGGATGGGCTTCGCGCAGACGTCACAGGTGCCGTAGGACCCGTCGTCCAGCTTCTCCAGTGCCCGCACCACGTCGGCCCGGGTGAGCTGGAGCTGGTCGTGAACCGCCACCTGCGCCAGCCGGTCGACGGCCATCGACGTCCCCTCGCCGATTCGCTTGCCGAAGGAGATCGAGCCCTGGTCGGTCGGCTTCTTCTCCATCTCGGCCATCTCGTCGTCGATCTCTGCCAGCTTGGCCGTGAGCACTGCGCGTGGCTGTTCCATCCCCCCAGCATCCTCTTTCGTGCGGCGGGGCCGTGACCCGGGCGTCGGTGGGGCGTTGGACACAGCATTGGCCACCGCTCGGAAAGGCACTCCGATGTCCTCACTACCCCCTCGCCGCCGCCTCGGCGCCGCGCTCGCCGCCGCTGTCTCCGTCGTCCTGACCGTTGCGGTCATGCAACCGGCGCAGGCCGCGAAACCCGACAAGCCCGGCAAGGGTCCGAAGAACCCGCCCCCGACGCAGCCGGCCGCGCCGTTCGACTACACCAAGGTCGCGGGACTGAGCCAGGACAGCCACACCACGCGCAAGGACAAGCTCGAGCTGCCCATGTGGGACGGCACCGAGGTCCACATCGAGGTCACCCGTCCCACGGGGGAGGGCCCCTGGCCGGTGATCCTGGAGTCCAGCCCCTACCACGGCACGCTGGCCGACAGGGAGGGCCGACGGATCCTCCCCGAGCCGCGTGACGCCGAGGGCACCTCCCTCGGGCTGACGGACTACTTCGCGCCCAAGGGCTACGCCGTGGTGATGATGGACCTGCGCGGCACCGGGCTCAGTGACGGGTGCCTCGACCACCTCGGCAGCAACGACGCCAAGGACCTCAAGCGGGTCGTGGAGTGGGCGGCCTCGCAGCCATGGTCCAACGGCAGGGTCGGCATGACCGGTCACTCCTACGTCGGCTCGACGCCCTCCCTGGCAGCGGCCACCGACCCGGAGGGACTGGTCACGATCGTCCCGAGCGCCGGCATGGCCACGATGTACGACCACCAGTTCCAGGCGGGAGTGCCGTACTTCCTGCAGTGGGCCGGACCCATGTTCGCCTACGAGCAGCTCGCCGCCGAGCGGGACCTCCCCGGTGGCGAGCACGCCGGGCAGAAGCCGGCCGAGACCGGTTGTGGTCTTCCGAACAGCTCTTTGACCGCCGGCGAGGCGCAGCTCTCCGGGCAGTACACCGCGTGGCACGCGCAGCGCGACTGGCGCTCGGCGGCCACCGCCTCCGACGTCTCGGTGTTCATGGTCCACGGCGTCAACGACAACGCCGCCCGGGTGGCCGGCATCGAGTGGTTCACCAAGCGCAACGCACGCCCCGGAGACAAGCTGTGGCTCGGACAGTGGGACCACGGCTCCGGGTGCTGCCCGACACGGCGTGGCATCCAGTGGACCTACGCGCTGCACGCGTGGTTCGACAAGCAGCTCGCACAACGCGACGTGGACACCGGTCCCGAGGCGGAGATGTTCCTCTCCGACGGCACCTTCAGCGGCGCCCGCACCGGCGACCGCTCGCAGATCCTGATCGACAAGCAGTGGCCCACGAGCAGCCAGCAGATGCTGTCGCTCTTCCCGACCGCCGACAACACCCTCGCGAAGAGCCGTCCGACGACACCGGGCTCGAAGAGCTTCGCCGGTGACGCCCGCGGCCATGTCGACCCCCAGGGCACCGGTGGGGTCGACTTCGCCACCGAGCCGATGGCCACGGACACCGTGCTGGCGGGCCAGCCGCTGCTCGACCTGGTGGCATCCTTCTCCACGCCACGCGTGCACCTCATCGGGACCCTGTACGACGAGGGCACCGACGGCGACCGCCGACGGATCAGCCAGTTCGCCATCAACCCCGAGCTGCGCTCGGGCGTCTCGACGCCGTCACCGGTGGTCCCGGGCATGCGCTACGAGATGAAGCCCCCGGGCTTCGCGATGGCGCACAACCTGCGCGCGGGCCACAAGCTGGTGCTGCGGTTCACCACGTCTGACCCGGACAAGGTGCCGACCTTCGCCCAGGACCCGAACATCTCGATCCTGACCGGGCCCGACGGCACCTCGCTCGAGGTCCCCGTGGTCGGGAGCCCGACCCTGGTCTCCGACACGGTGCCCTTCTCGCTCGACGAGGGCGGGCAGCCGCCGGTCACCGGGCCTGCCCAGGCCGAGGAGAAGGCATCAGTGACTCCCCCGGCGGGCGGCCCCGAACGGACGCCGGTGACGGTGGCCCACCACGAGTTCGACGTCAAGGAGGGGTTCGACAACGCCAAGCTGCTCGCCAGCGCCGTGCCCAGCATGGCGTCGGACATCGACCTCTACCTGCAACGGCAGAACGCCGACGGCACCTGGAGCAGCGACCTGACGTCGGGAGGCAGCGGCAGCCTCACCGAGGAGTCGCTGACATACGCCACACCCGCTCCTGGCCGCTACCGCCTCGAGGTGCACAACTGGGCCGGGCTGCCGGGCACCCGGGTGGACCTGACCTTCACCTATCTGAACTCCGCAGGCGAGCCAGGACCCTCCCAGGGGTGAGCCGAGCCGGCCCCGCCTAGGGTGTCCCGCGTGCGCATCGCCACCTGGAACGTCAACTCCCTGCGGAGCCGGATCGACCGCGTCGAGGCGTTCCTGCAGCGCCACGACGTGGACGTCCTGGCGCTGCAGGAGACCAAGGCGCGCGAGGACCAGCTGCCCTTGATGGGCTTGGCCGTGCTCGGCTACGACGTCGCCGCCGTCGGTCACGACCAGTGGAACGGCGTCGCTGTCATCAGCCGGGTCGGCATCGAGGACGTCGAGGTCGGCTTCCCCGGGATGCCCACCTGGGGTGATCCGGCTGCGACCGAGGCGCGCGCGATCGGCGCCACCTGTGGCGGCGTACGGATCTGGTCGCTCTACGTGCCCAACGGGCGCAAGGTCGACGACCCGCACTACGTCTACAAGCTCGAGTGGCTCGCCCGGCTGCGCGAGGCCGCCCGCGGCATGAGCGGCGACGTGGCCCTCGTCGGCGACTGGAACATCGCACCCCAGGACGACGACGTCTTCGACATCGCCGCCTTCGCGAGGAGCACGCACGTCACTCCGCGGGAGCGCGCCGCCTTCTCCGGCTTCCTCGAGGACGGGTACGTCGATGTCGTACGCCCGCACGCACCCGGCCCGGAGGTCTACACCTACTGGGACTACTACCGGCAGCGCTTCGAGCGCAACCGTGGCATGCGAATCGACTTCGTCCTTGCCAACCCGACGCTCGCAGCCCGGGTCACCGGTGCCTTCATCGACCCGACGAGCGCGCCGGCAAGGGTGCCAGCGACCACGCCCCGGTCATCGTCGACCTGGACTGACTGCTCCGGTCAGGTCAGCGTCGGAGCCCGGCCTGGACCTCGCGCCCGGCCTTCGCGAAGTCCTGAAGGCTCGCGTTGCCACCGTTCTTGATGTAGAGGTTGCACTTCTTCGAACCGAAGAACCCGTCGGCGTCGAAGCGCACCATCGCCTTGAGGTTCGGCAGGTTCTTCAGCGCACCGGGGATGCCGGCGTGCCACTGCGCGGAGCGGGACGGGTTGCTCGAGTCGAACTGGGTGCCGTACTCGCTGAGCAGGAACGGCTTGTCCCCGTGCCCGTTGGCCTTCATCCAGTTGTAGGTGGGCGTCACCTTCTCGCCGAACGTCTTCCAGGCCGTGCCGTTGCAGCGGTAGAAGTTGTAGGGATCCCAACCGACCCAGTCGACGTAGGCGTCACCGGGGTAAGCCTGCTGGATCCGGTCCGAGTTGCCCGCGCCGAGGTAACCCGAGGAGACCCACGCCCAGGCGACGTTGGTCACCTGGTAGGACTTGAAGACGTTGAACACATGCCGGTACGCAGCCACGTAGTCAGCCATGCTGCCCTTGGTCTTGTGCGTGTCGAACTCCGGGTCGAAGGCGATGAACACCGGCCGGTTGTAGGCCTTCACTCGCGTGGCTGCGCTCTTGATGTACCTGTCGTAGCTCCCGTTGGCGATGGCACGCCACGAGATGTTGCGGTTGGTGTCGGAGACCCGCGCCTGCCAGGAGAAGAAGAGGTAGCGCGACTGGCCGAGCCTGCGCTCATAGGCATCCGGGAACTGCCCCTGATGCTGGTGGTCGGAGAAGTCGTGGTACCTCAGGGTCAGGTCGAACTTCCGGCCGACCTGCGACTCCAGATTCGTGACCGCCGTCTCTGGGTTGCCGCCTTGGAGCGTGTAGGCACCCCACAGCGCGCCGCACTTGGGCGCGTACTTGCCTACCGCTCCGCACGTGGCAGACCCGGACGCGCCGGTGGTCCGGGGTGCGACCGGAGTGCTAGGAGCGGTGGGGGTCTTGGGAGCGGTGGAGGTCTTGGGTGCGCTCGGAGCGGGTGTGCTCGGAGCCGGTGCGCTGGGAGCGCTGCCGCCCTGCGCCGGGGTCCCTGTCTTGCTCGAACCGGGCTGGAGCCCGGCCTGCACCGCGCGACCGGCATTCGCGAAGTCCTTGAGGCTCGCCGCGCCGCCGTTCTTGATGTAGAAGTTGCACTTCCGCGTGCGGGAGGCACCGTTGGAGTCGGACCGGATCATTGCCTTGAGGTTCGGCAGGTTCTTGAGCGCACCCGGAATCGTCGGAGTGCCACCTCTGGTCGAGCGCGCAGCGTTGGCGCGGTCGTACTGCGTGCCGTAGCCGCTGAGCAGGAACGGCTTGTCACCGTGCCCGTTCGCCTGCATCCAGTTGTAGGTGGGCGTCACCTTCTGCGCGAAGGTCTTCCAGCTGCTCCCGTTGCACTTGTAGAAGTTGTAGGTGTCCCAGCCGATCCAGTCGACGTACGCGTCACCGGGGTAGCCCTGCTGGATCCGGGAGCCGTTGCCTCCCCCGACGTAGCCCGTCGAGACCCAGGCCCAGGCGACGTTGGTCACCTTGTTGGCCTTGAAGACCTGGACGATGTGCCGGTAGGCCGCCACGTAGTCGGCCATGCTGCCCTTGGTGCGGTGGGCATCGAAGGCGGGGTCGAAGGCGATGAACATCGGCCGCTTGTACGCCTTCACGCGAGTGGCCGCGCTCTTCACGTAGCGGTCGTAGCTGCCGTTGGCGATCGCGCGCCACGAGATGTTGCGCTTGGTCTTGGAGACCCGTGCCTGCCAGGCGATGAACGGTGTGCGCGACTGGCCGAGCTTGCGCTCAAAGGCGTCGGGGAACCGTCCCTGGTGCCGTGAGTCAGAGAAATCGTGGTACCTCTTGGTGAGGTCGAACTTGCGCCCGATCTGCGACTCCAGGCCGGTGACCGCCTGCTCGGGGTTTCGGCCCTGCAGGGTGTAGGCGCCCCACAGTGCGCCACAGTCGGGCGCGTACTTCCTGCCGCTCCGCACGTCTTGGCGGCGCTGGTGACGATCTTGTCCTGGCCCGGCGAGGCCTTGGCGCTCGAGCCGGGCAGCTGTGTCTGAGAGGTTGCCGCCACTGCGAGAACCGCAGTTGCGGCTACGACAGCTTTGCCGACCTGTCTGAGATGTGTTGACTACACGGTATTTCATCTTACTCCTGCGGGGTTGCGTCGGTTTGCATCGAGCCCCCCCGCCCGCGGAACCATAAGCAAGGTTTCCCCGTTCCGCAAATCACGCGCTGGCGGAGACGTCGTCCCCGACTTGTCGGTACTGGCTGTCACGCTCTTCGTCATGGACATCCTGCTTCCACCCTGACCATGCTGATCGGCGCACTGCTAGGCGCCCTGAGCGTGCTGTTGTGGTCCCGACGCGACGGTGACCCCGACGTCCTGCGGGCCCTGTCGGCCCGCGGGGATGACCAGGCAGTGCTGCGCGACGGCCTCGACCGGCTGCACGAGCGGCTGATGGACGTCGAGCAGCAGCGCGCCTCGTGGCAGGGTCAGCTGCGCCAGCAGGTCGACGACATGCGGCACAGCACCGACCTGCTGCGCCGCGAGACCGGAGCCCTCTCCACCGCATTGCGCAAGCCACACGTCCGCGGACAGTGGGGCGAGCTGCACCTGCGCCGCACGGTCGAGCTGGCCGGCATGGTCGAGCACTGTGACTTCTCCGAGCAGGTGACCATGTCCCACGACAACGGCAGCCAACGTCCCGACCTCGTGGTGCGGCTCGCAGGCGGCCGGTCGGTGGTGGTGGACGCCAAGGTCCCCCTCGACGCTCATCTCGACGCGCTGGCCTGCGATGACCCCGAGGAGGCGCAAGGGCACCTCCGTCGGCACGTGCGGCAGGTCCGCACGCACGTGGACGCGCTGGCCGGCAAGGCCTACTGGCGCTCCCTTCCTGGGGCACCGGAGTTCGTGGTGATGTTCGTGCCCGCGGAGTCCTTCCTCGCGGCCGCACTCGAGACCGACGCCACCCTGCTGACGTACGCCGCCACCAAGGACGTGGTCATCGCCACGCCGACCACGCTGATCGCGCTGCTCCGCACGGTGGCGCACGGCTGGACGACCGAGGCGCTGGCGGAGCGCACCCGGGAGATCCACGAGCTCGGCCGCGAGCTGCACACCCGGATCGGTGTCATGGGTGGCCACCTCGACAAGGTGGGCCGCTCGCTCAAGGGAGCCGTCGAAGCGTTCAACAGCGCCGTCGGGTCCATCGAGAGCCGGGTGCTCGTCACGGCCCGGCAGTTCGAGGACATCGGGGTGACCAGGGAGCGGCTGAGCCCGGTCACGCCCGTGAGCTCGGCGCCCCGACCACTCACCGCGGCCGAGCTGCTGGAGGCGGTGGCCGAGGAACGCCCCCAGCTCCCGGCACCGACCGACCCGGTCCACCCGACCCACCCCGGCGTGTCGTCCGGCGAGTCGCGCCGTTCCAGCGCCTGAGGCGGCCTACCTTGACCCTGTGAGCGCACCCACCCTGTGGGAAGAGGGCCGGATGTCAGGCAGTCGCGTGACGCGACTGGCGATCCTGGCCGGCCTCGCGGTGCTCGCGACCGACCTCCTCATCGACGAGCGCATCACGGTCTTGTTCGACGTGGGGTTCGTGGTCGTGTGCGTCGGTGCGGCACTGGCCGTGCGTCCCCGCGACTTCTTCCACGTCGGCGTGCTGCCGCCGTTGCTGCTGCTCGGCCTGGTCACGTTGGTCGCCGTGGTGCACGTGCCCTGGGTCGCTGACCCCGGCGACGGCATCGTCCAGGCCGTGGTGTCCGGTCTCGCTCACCGGCCGGGCGGCCTGCTCACGGCGTACCTGCTCGTGCTGGCGGTGCTGGCGACGCGGGCGCGGGTGGCCACCAGGCGCCGGAGCGCCTACGCGAACCGGGCAACGTCCCCGGCGCCGACCCTGGCGACCACCGCCGGCCCGTCGGAGAGGTCGACCACGGTGGTGGGCTCAGAGCCGCACTCCCCGGAGTCGATCACCGCATCCAGCCAGTGATCCAGCTCCTCCTTGACCGCCCAGCCGTCGGTCATCGGAGCATCCGCACCTGGCATCAGGAGCGTGCTGGACAGGATCGGCTCGCCGAGCTCCTCCAGGAGCGCGCGCACCACCGCGTGATCGGGGATCCGCACCCCGACCGTCCGCTTCTTGGGGTGCATCAGCTGCTTGGGGACCTCACCGGTGGCCGGCAGGATGAACGTGTAGGCACCGGGCGTGGCCGACTTCACCGCTCGGAAGGCTGCGTTGTTCAGGTGCACCAGCTGGCCCAGCTGCGCGAAGTCGCGACACACCAACGTGAAGTGGTGCTTGTCGTCGAGCTCGCGTAGCCGTTTGATGCGCTGCAGACCGTCCCGGTTCCCCAGCTGGATGCCCAGCGCGTAGCCGGAGTCCGTGGGATAGGCGAGCAACCCGTCCTCCCGAAGCACTGACACGGCCTGGCTGATCGCCCGCGGTTGCGGGTCGACCGGGTGCACGTCGTAGTACCGCGCCATGGGCTAGCCGCCGCTCTGCTCCGCAGCCGCGCGACGCATGTCGCGACGCAGCTCGGGAGGCAGCGCGAAGATCAGGGACTCCTCGGCGGTGTGCACCGCCTGCGCGTCGGGGTACCCACGCTCGGTGAGGAAGGCCAGGACACCGTCGACCAGGTCCTCGGGCACCGAGGCCCCGGAGGTGACGCTGACGCTGTCCACTCCGGCGAGCCACGCCTCGTCGACCTCGCTGGCGTCGTCGACGCGGTAGGCGGCCTTCGCACCGGCCTCCAGGGCGACCTCCGCCAGCCGCACCGAGTTGGAGGAGTTGGCCGAGCCCACCACGATGACCAGGTCCGCCCCGAGGCTGATCTCCTTGATCGCCAGCTGACGGTTCTGGGTCGCGTAGCAGATGTCGTCGCTGGGCGGGTCGAGCAGCTTGGGGAACCGGCGGCGGATCGCGTCGACGGTGGCCATCGTCTCGTCGACGGAGAGCGTCGTCTGGGAGAGCCAGGCCACCTTCTCGGGGTCCCGGACGACGATCGAGTCCACGTCGTCCGGGCTCTGCACGAGCTGGATGTGGTCGGGCGCCTCGCCCGCGGTGCCCTCGACCTCCTCGTGGCCCTCGTGGCCGATCAGCAGGATGTCGTAGTCGTCGGAGGCGAACCGGCGCGCCTCGTGGTGCACCTTGGTCACCAGCGGGCAGGTCGCGTCGATGGTCTTCAGGCCGCGCGCCGCGGCCTGCTCGTGCACCACCGGCGACACGCCATGGGCGGAGAACACCACGGTCTCCCCCTCGGGGACCTCGTCGAGCTCCTCGACGAAGACGGCGCCCCGGGACTCGAGGTCGGCCACCACGTGCTTGTTGTGCACGATCTGCTTGCGCACGTAGACGGGAGTGCCGTAGAGGTCCAACGCCTTCTCCACGGTGATCACCGCGCGGTCGACGCCGGCGCAGTACCCCCGCGGTGCGGCCAGCCGTACAGCGCGTTCGGCGGCGTCGGGCGAGAGGACGCTCGGAGTGCCCAGGTCAGTCATGCGTCCAATCGTAGGGGCCGCACCTTAGGGTCACCGCATGGCCATGGAGACCTCGCCCGAGCATCCGGCGCCCGTGCGCCAGATCAACCTGGCGATCGGTCAGTGGGTCGACCGCCTGGGGGCCGTGTGGGTGGAGGGCCAGGTCACCCAGATCAGCCGACGAGGCGGGATGAACACCGTCTTCCTCACCCTGCGCGACAAGCTGGCCGACATCTCCGTCCCGGTCACCTGCAACCGCGGGGTGATCGACTCGCTGCCCACCCCGCTGGTCGAGGGCGCCCAGATCGTGTGCCACGCCAAACCGACGTTCTACGCCACCCGCGGCACGCTCTCCCTCGCCGTGCGCGAGATCCGGCTGGTCGGGGAGGGCGAGCTGCTGGCCCGGCTCGAACGCCGCCGACAGCTGCTGGCCGCCGAAGGCCTCTTCGCCGAGGAGCGCAAGCGACCACTGCCGTTCCTGCCGCGCACGGTCGGGCTGGTCACGGCGAGCAGCTCCGCCGCGGAGCGAGACGTTCTCGAGCACGCTCGGCGGCGCTGGCCCGGGGTCCGCTTCAACGTCAAGTACGCCGCGATGCAGGGGATCCACGCCGCCCGGGAGGTCATCGAGGCCGTCGCCGCGCTCGACCGCGACCCCGAGGTGGACGTCATCATCGTGGCCCGCGGTGGCGGGTCGGTCGAGGACCTGCTGCCGTTCTCAGACGAGGCGCTGGTCCGGGCCGTCTTCGCGGCCACCACGCCGGTCGTCTCCGCGATCGGCCACGAGCCGGACTCCCCCATCCTCGACCTCGTCAGCGACGTCCGCGCCTCCACGCCCACCGATGCCGCCAAGCGGGTGGTGCCCGACGTCGCAGAGGAGGCGCAGCGGCTGCTGCAGCTGCGTGAGCGAGGCCGAAGCGTGCTGCGGGGTGCCATCGAGAAGGAGCTGCACCAGCTGGCCGCGCTCCGGTCGAGGCCCGCGCTCGCCGATCCCCGCTCGGGGCTCACGGAGCGGCATGTCGAGATCCTGGCGTATCGCGACCGCGTACGTCGTACCTTCGGCCACCGGCTCGACCGGGGCACCGACGACCTCGAGCACCAGATCGCGCGGGTCCGGGCGCTGTCACCGCTCGCGACGCTGCGCCGCGGCTATGCCGTGCTGTCCGACTCCGATGGCCGGGCACTCTCCAGCGTGGCCGGCCTGTCACCTGGCCACGAGATCCACATCCGGGTGGCCGACGGCCGCATCGGAGCCACCACGACCACGGTGGACCAGATCGACCTGATGCCCGCCCACGACGACGAGGACGACGATGGCTGAGGAACCCACCTACGAAGAGGCCCGCGAGCAGCTGATCGAGGTGGTGCGCACCCTGGAGCAGGGTGGCACCAGCCTCGCGGAGTCGCTGGCCCTGTGGGAACGCGGCGAGGAGCTGGCCAAGGTGTGTCAGCGTCACCTCGAGGGTGCACGCGCCCGCCTCGACGAGGCGCTCGGCGAGGGTGGCGACGGGCGGTCCTGAGACGCCGCCCGCCAGGAGGGACCTGCGGCTACCGGATGCGTCGCTGCTTGCCGGTCAGGGCAACAGGCGGGTTCTGCACCACCCCGAGGGTGGTGCGGTACTGCGAGGCGGCGCCGGCCGAGTTGGGGTGCGCAGGGACCGCGACCGCGACACCGTTGACCGAGACGACGCCGAGCCCCTCGACGTAGCGGTGCGTGGCTGCCGTGCACACATGGTGACCGATCGAGGGTGTGTAGGTGTCGACGAACTCGGCGCCCCCCGCGGCGGCGGCCCGCTCGACCATGGCGTTGAGCTTCTGGAAGGTCGCGTAGAGGTAAGCCATGTCGGAGTCGCTGATCGGCACCGTCGGGTAGCAGCCCGTCTTCGGGATACCGGCGAGGTAGTCGAGCATCAGGATGCGCGCCTGCGGCGAACGCTCGCGGATGTCCTGGATGGCGCGGACGAGCTTCGGCTCGGACTCCTCGATCCGCCTCGCGAGCTGGTCCTCACCGCCGGCGGTGTACTTCTCCTTGCACTGCGCACCCTGGGGCAGCGGGCTGATGCAGTCCATCGCTGCGCCGGCGAACCCGGCGTCGTTGCCGCCGATGCCCACCGTGACGAGATCGGTCGTGGCCGTGAGCCGGTCGAACTGCGCCGGGTTGCTCTCGCCGGTCGGCAGGCCGGTCTGGGGCTCGTAGAAGTCGTCGGTGGTGGCGGAGCCGCAGGTCGCGTCCCGGAAGACCGGCACCTTCAGCTCGGCCGCCAGGAGCTTGGGGTAGTTGCGGTGCGACTGGGCACAGCCGGCGGGCGCGTGGGTCGTGTCCGGAGGACCGTCGGTGTCCGCGACCACGACGTCTGCGGACCAGGAGTCACCGAGGGCGACGTACTCCTGGTAGCCCGCGGCCGTCACCGACTGCTGTGGGAGCGAGGACCTGGCGTCCGCCTGCGGCGCGGCGGCTGCGAAGCCACCCACAGCCAGCATCGTTGCGGTGACGAGACCAAGGGCGGGCTTGTTCACGGAGGATCCTCCCGGATAGGCGTGCTTGCACGAGGTTCAACGTGCGAGACGCCGAGAGGTCACCCCGAGGGCCGGGCTCAGGTCAGTCGACGACCTTGACCGGCCGGCCATCCAGGGACTCCGCGAAGTCGCGGATCACGCTCTCCGGAGCGGTGCCGACCACCAGCCAGGTGGACACCGACCGTCCGTCGAGCACCAGCGAGCGAGTCAATGCGTAGTCCCCTCCGGCATCACTCCACGACTGCCAGGTCTGCCCCCCGATGGCGACGTCCTCGCCTCGTTCTGCGTCGAGGTCCACGTGCTCGCGGACCAGGTCGGCAGCGCTGGTGCGCGCCTCCTCGACGCCGACGTACCTGCCCTCCTCGGTGAGCAGCCCGAGGTGCCAGGTCGCCGCGGCCCCCGGTGAGTACGTCGCACTGGTGGCCGTCCAGCCGGCAGGCAGCTCTGGCGGCGCCATCACGAGCAGCTGGCCGTCGGCCCGGGCCCGTTCGACCACCTTCGCGTACTCGATCGTGCGCACGGGGGTGGGGTCGTTGTCCCGCACCAGCCCGCGGAAGGCGACGAAGGCCAGCACGGCGAGCACTGTGACGATCAGGGCACCCGTCAGTCCCCCGGGGCTGCGCTGGTACTTCGGAGCCGTCGCGGGACGACGCGGCCCCGGCGTACCCGTCGGGGTTCCCTCGGGGGTGCTGTCCCCGCCGGCGTCTCGCGACTCGCTCATGGACCCATCCTGCCAACCGCGATGAAGGTTACGATCACTGCCATGTCTGAGAGCCACGTGCCCGACTCGTTGTCCGTAGCCCCCTCCTCCCCTGACCGCAACCTGGCACTCGAGCTCGTCCGGGTGACCGAAGCAGCCGCCATGGCCGCGGGCAGGTGGGTCGGCAAGGGGGACAAGAACGGCGCCGACGGCGTGGCGGTCAACGCGATGCGAGTCCTGATCTCCACCGTCGGCATGCGCGGCACCGTGGTGATCGGCGAGGGCGAGAAGGACAACGCGCCGATGCTCTACAACGGCGAGGAGGTCGGGGACGGCAGCGGACCGGAGTGCGACGTCGCCGTGGACCCGATCGACGGAACCACCCTGACCGCGAAGGGCATGGCCAACGCCATCGCGGTGCTGGCGGTCGCCCCGCGCGGCACGATGTACGACCCCTCTGCCGTCTTCTACATGGAGAAGCTGGTCACCGGCCCGGCCGCGGCCGACGTCGTGGACATCCGCTACCCGGTCGCCGAGAACATCCACCAGGTCGCCAAGGCCAAGGGGAGCAAGCCCGAGGACGTCACGGTCGTCCTGCTGGACCGGCCGCGCCACGAGCAGCTCGCCGAGGAGATCCGTGCCACGGGCGCACGGATCAAGTTCATCACCGACGGGGACGTGGCCGGGGCGATCATGGCCGCCCGCGAGGGCACCGGCATCGACCTGCTGCTCGGGATCGGCGGCACGCCGGAGGGGATCATCGCCGCGTGCGCGATGAAGTGTCTCGACGGTGTCATCCAGGGCCGGCTCTGGCCGACGGACGAGGAGGAACGGCAGCGTGCGATCGACGCCGGTCACGACCTCGACCGGGTGCTCTACACCAACGACCTCGTCTCGGCGGACGACTGCTTCTTCGTCGCCACCGGCATCACCGACGGCGAGCTCATGGAGGGCGTGCGCTACCGGGCCGGCGGCGCCTCGACCCACTCGCTGGTGATGCGCTCGCGCAGCGGGACGATCAGGTCGATCCGCTCCGAGCACAAGCTGAGCAAGCTTCGTGCGTACGCCGACGTCGACTTCGACCACTGAGCTGGGTGCCCATGATCATCGTTGCAGGTGAAGCCCTGGTCGACGTCGTCACCGACTCCGAGGGGGACTCCAGCGAGTCACCCGGCGGCTCCCCGTTGAACGTGGCCGTCGGGCTGGGCCGGCTGGAGGTGCCGGTCACCCTGATCAGCCAGGTCGGCCACGACGAGCGCGGGGGGCTCGTCGTGCAGCACGTGCACGCCAGCGGCGCCGAGCTGGTGGGCCCCCCCACGTCCACCGGCCTCACCTCGGTGGGTGTCGCTCGACTCGACCCCAGTGGCGCCGCCAGCTATGAGTTCGACATCGACTGGAGCCTGCCTCCCCAAGAGCTCCCGCCGGGCCACGCCCTGCACGTCGGGTCACTGGGGACCCTGCTCGAGCCGGGCCGGGCCAGCGTCGTCGACCTGGTCGAGCAGGCCCGCGCCCGCGACCTGTTCGTCAGCTACGACGTCAACCTGCGCGAGTCGTTCATCGACGACCGTGACCGGGTACGCCGGGAGGTCCACGAGCTGGCCGCCAGCTGCACCCTGGTCAAGCTCAGCGACGAGGACGCCGAGCTGCTTCACCCAGACCTCGATCCCGCTGAGACCGCACGCAGCCTGCTCACCGGCGAACGCACCGAGCTGGTGCTGCTCACCCGGGGCGCGGGTGGCGCGACCGCCTTCCGCGCGGGGGTGGAGACCAGCGCGAGTCCCCGGCCCGTCGAGGTGATCGACACCGTCGGTGCCGGTGACGCGTTCATGGCCGCCACCCTCGCCCAGCTGCACGACTCCGGGGTGTTCACCTCCCCCGATGTGGGCCTGCCGAGCGACGAGGACGCCCTCGTCCGCTTGATGCGTGGGTCGATGGAAGTGGCCGCGATCACCTGCGAGCGGCGCGGGGCTAACCCGCCTCGGCGGCAGGAGCTGCCGGAAGGCTGGCCCGCCTGACCTGCTGCGCGCGCAGCGCGGCGAGCACATGGTCCATGACCACCGGGTCCACTGCCATGCCGCAGTGACTGGTGCGTACCTCCACGTGCGTGGCGGCCGGGTCCAGACAGGCCCGCCAGTCGACCACGCCATCGCGCTTGCTGTAGATCGAGGTGAATCCGAGCTCCTCGGCGATGGGGAGCTGACTCTCCTCCCAGCTGAGCCGGGCGCAGTCGCCGCCGAAGCACTCCGCGCCCATCATTCCGCCGAATCCGACGCGGCTCAGCCGGGCCAGCATCTGCGCGTCCCAGGCGAGCACCCGGTGGACGGCACCGGGGGCGAGGACGGGGCTGCCCAGGCTCACGATCCCTTCGACCAGGTCGGGCCGCCTCGCGGCGAGTCCGCGAGCCAGCATGCCGCCGAGGCTGTGGCCCACGACGGTGACCTTGCGGTCGCGGCGGATCGCGATCGACTCCAGTCGGCGTTCGAGGCGCTCGGCCGCCTCTCTCGTGCAACCCATGTTGACCCGGATCTGGGCACGGTAGGTGCGGAAACCCTCGTGCCGCAGGAACGTCGACATCGCCCGCAGCGTGCCGTCGCCGGCCATGAACCCGGGCACCAGCAGGACCGGGTCGTGCGCAGGCACCCGATGGCTGCCGGCGTAGGAGCGCAGGGCGCGGGCGCGTCGATCGCTGCGAACCCGCCTGAGCAGGCGAGCCGCCTCGAGGACCGTGCTGGTCTCCCCGGCCAGGGCGCGAACTCCCGCTGGCCCCTCGAAACCCGGGGGCAGCAGGAACGACCCGATCGGTGAGTTCACCCTTCGACGGTAGCGTTATCAGAGCCTCGGGCACCATATGTTCATTGATTGTTTAACAACTGTGGAAATGAGGTATCCAAGCGCCATGTCCGTCTCCCAGGAGCTGTTCGCCCCCGTGTCGCCCGGCGTCGAGCTGTGCTACCAGACCTTCGGCGACCCCGACGGCGAACCACTGCTGCTGGTCATGGGTCTCGGTGGGCCGATGAACTGGTGGGACCCGAAGCTGTGCGCGATGTTGGCCGATGCGGGTTTCCACGTGGTCCGCTACGACAACCGCGACACCGGCCGCTCCAGCCGCATCCCCGGGCGCGTCTCGCGGGCGCAGCTGGCGCGAGCCTTCGTCGGGCGGGGCAGTCGCCCGCCGTACACGCTTCACGACATGGCCGGTGACGCCCTCGGCCTGATGGACCACCTCGGGTGGAGCTCCGCCCACGTGGTGGGGGTCTCGATGGGCGGCATGATCGCGCAGACGATGGCCCTCGAGGCCCCGGCCCGGGTGCGCTCGCTCACCTCGATCATGTCCACGGTCGGCAAGCGCAGCGTCGGCTGGCAGCACCCGTCGCTGCTGCCGATGCTGATCGCCAAGCGCACCCCCGGCCGGGAGGCGTACGCCGAGACCTCGGCGCGGACCTGGCAGCTGATCGGTTCCCCGGGCTACCCGATGGACGAGCAGGAGGCCCGGGCGCGGGCCGAGGAGACCTACGACCGGGGGGTCTCTGCCAGCGGCGTGATGCGCCAGATGCTGGCCGTTCTCAACCAGCGCGACAGGTCACGCCATCTGGCGTCCCTGCGCGTGCCCACGGCGGTGGTGCACGGTGCTGCCGACAAGATGGTGCACGTCTCCGGTGGCCGGGCCACCGCGCGCGCGATCCCCGACGCCGAGCTGCTGATCATCGACGGGATGGGCCACGACATGCCGACCGAGCTGTTCGCGACGTTCACCGAGATCATCACCCGGACAGCGGGCCGGGCTGGCCGGAACACCCCTCGGGGGTCCGACCAGCCCGCCTGAGCCGGCGACTCGTCAGTCGCTGAGACGATCTCCGCTGGCCGCGTCGAACACGTGCACGTGGTGCGGGTCGGTGGTCACGTAGAGCATGTCTCCCTTGTGGACCGTGTCGCGCGCCGAGATGCGCACGATGATGGTCTCGGGCTCACCGTGGACCCCGGTGGTGCCGTAGATGAAGGCGTCGGAGCCGAGCTCCTCGACCACTGTGACCTTGACGGGCAGGCCACCCTCCTCCTTGGTGACCTGGCGCCACGTCTCGGGCCGGACCCCGACCACGATCTCGCCCTTCATCCGCTTCGAGGCGGCCTCGTCGACCGGCACGAGGTAGTCGCCGATCTTGGCCTTGCCCTCCACCGCGGTGGCCGACATCAGGTTCATCTGGGGCGAACCGATGAACCCGGCCACGAACAGGTTCACGGGCCGGTCGTAGAGGTTCAGCGGGGTGTCCACCTGCTGCAGGTAGCCGTCCTTCATCACCGCGACCCGGTCGCCCATCGTCATGGCCTCGACCTGGTCGTGGGTGACGTAGACCGTGGTGACGCCGAGGTCGGCCTGCAGCTTCGCGATGTCCGTGCGGGTCTGCACCCGCATCTTCGCGTCGAGGTTGGAGAGCGGCTCGTCCATGCAGAAAACCTGCGGCTTGCGGACGATGGCGCGACCCATGGCCACGCGCTGACGCTGACCACCGGACAGCGCCTTGGGCTTGCGGTCGAGGTACTCGGTCAGGTTGAGGATCCGCGCCGCCTCCTCGACCCGCTTCTGCCGCTCGTCGCCGGCATCTTGGCCATCTTCAGCGAGAAGGCCATGTTCTCCGCGACGGTCATGTGCGGGTAGAGCGCGTAGTTCTGGAACACCATCGCGATGTCCCGGTCCTTGGGGGGGAGCTTGGTGACGTCGCGGTCACCGATGAAGATCTGCCCGTCGTTGACCTCTTCGAGGCCGGCGAGCATCCGCAGGGTGGTCGACTTGCCGCAGCCGGAGGGCCCGACCAGGACCATGAACTCCCCGTCCTTGATCTCCAGGTCGATGCCGGGGACCGCGGGCTTGTCCATCCCGGGATACCAGCGCTGTGCCTTGCTTGAACGTAACTGTTGCCATTATTCCATCTCCTCACCGGCAGGAACGTGCCGGACGATCCGTTGTGAGTTGTGAGTGGTCTGCATCACACTACGTGCCGATCGGAGGCTCGGCAAAACTTGCCTAGACGACCTGACGCCGTTACGAATCCGTTGCCCGAAGCCCTTGACCGCGGTGCTGCGCAAACGCTTACATCAGCAGGTCTGCGTGTGGCGAAAGTCCACACCGAACGACGAGGAGAGCGTCAAATGCGACCTATCATTTCTAATCGGCGACTCGCCGCGGCTGCCGCCATCACAGCGGCCGGACTCGTCCTCACTGCCTGCGGCGGCGGCGACGGTGAGACCAAGGCGGCCGACGGCACCTCGCCTGGCGAAGGCAAGGCCGAGTGCGAGCAGCTGACCAGCTTCGGCGACCTCACCGGACGCGACGTCGGGGTTTACACCTCCATCCTGCCCCCCGAGCAAGAGGTGCACGAGAACTCCTACAAGGTCTTCGAGGAGTGCACGGGTGCCACGGTGAAGTACGAAGGCTCCTCGGAGTTCGAGGCGCAGTTGGTCGTGCGAGTCCGCAGTGGCAACGCCCCTGACATCGCCTACATCCCCCAGCCCGGCCTGCTCAGCACGCTGGTCAAGGACACCGGCAAGGTGGTGGAGGCGCCGAGCACTGTCTCCGACAACGTCGATGAGTTCTTCGGCGAGGACTGGCGCGCCTACGGCACGGTCGACGACAAGTTCTACGCCGCTCCTCTGGGAGCCAACGTCAAGTCGTTCGTCTGGTACTCCCCGTCGATGTTCGAGAAGAACAACTGGGAGGTGCCCGAGACCTGGGACGACATGATGGCCCTCTCCGACAAGATCGCTGCGAGCGGCCTCAAGCCCTGGTGCGCCGGAATCGAGTCCGGTGACGCCACCGGGTGGGTGACCACCGACTGGCTCGAGGACGCGGTTCTCCGCGACGCCGGTCCCGAGGCCTACGACCAGTGGGTCAACCACGAGATCCCGTTCAACGACCCGAAGATCGTCGAGTCGCTCGACCGGGTGGGCGCGATCCTCAAGGACGAGAAGTACGTCAACGCGGGCATCGGTGACGTCAAGTCGATCGCCACCACGGCCTTCCAGGAGTCCGGGCTGCCGATCCTCGACGACAAGTGCGCCCTGCACCGCCAGGCCAGCTTCTACGCCGCCCAGTGGCCCGAGGGGACGAACGTGGCCGAGGACGGCGACGTGTTCGCCTTCTACCTGCCGACCACCAGTGAGGAGTTCGGCACCCCCGTTCTGGGTGGTGGCGAGTTCGTCGCCGCGTTCTCCGACGAGCCCGAGGTCCAGGCGTTCCAGACCTACCTCTCCAGCGACGTCTGGGCCAACGAGAAGGCCAAGGCGGGCAGCGGCTGGGTGAGCGCCAACACCGGCCTCGACATCGCCAACCTGTCCAGCCCGATCGACAAGCTGTCGGCCGAGATCCTGCAGGACCCCGAGGCCGTCTTCCGGTTCGACGCCTCCGACCAGATGCCCGGCGCCGTCGGCTCCGGCTCCTTCTGGAAGGAGATGACCCGCTGGATCACCGGCGACAGCACCAAGGAAGTCCTGGACGCCATCGAGAAGTCCTGGCCGTCCTCGTGACGTTGTGAGAGCGACCCTGTCGGGTCATGGCCGCGGCCATGACCCGACAGGGCTCCATCCCCTCGGGCCCTTGCACGGCCCTTCGTCCGGACCGGAAGTGATGAGAGATGTCTACAGCGGAGAAGTTCCTGCAACTCGTCATCGCCGTGGCGCTGTTCTTCGGGGTCGTGGGCGTGATCCTGCTGGTGACCGCGCGGCTCCGCTCGCGCAACGGTGAGCGCATCCAGATCGCAGCCTTCGTGGTCCCGGCGCTGCTGATGATCGCCGTGGGGCTGCTATATCCGGCGGTGACCACGATCATCCAGTCGTTCAAGAACGCTGGTGGTACGGAGTTCGTCGGCCTCGAGAACTATCAGACGATCTTCACCGACGGCGCACAGCTGAAGGTGCTGCGCAACACGGCGATCTGGGTCGTCCTCGTCCCGCTGCTGTCGACCTTCGTGGGCCTCGTCTACGCAGTGCTGGTCGACCGTGCCAAGTTCGAGAAGTTCGCCAAAGCGCTGATCTTCCTGCCGATGGCCATCTCCTTGGTCGGCGCCTCGATCATCTGGAAGTTCGTCTACGCCTACAAGGGAACCGACCAGGACCAGATCGGCATCCTGAACGCGGTGCTGACGGGGGTGGGGCTCGACAGTTACCGATTCCTGCTCACCGAGCCGTGGAACACCCTGTTCCTCGTGGTGATCATGGTCTGGATCCAGGCCGGTTTCGCCATGACGATCCTGTCGGCCGCCATCAAGGCGATCCCCGACGACGTCATCGATGCGGCCCGGCTCGACGGGGTCAGCGGCATCAAGATGTTCCGCTACATCACCGTCCCCAGCATCCAACCTTCGCTGATCGTGGTGCTCACCACCATCAGCATCGCCACCCTCAAAGTCTTCGACATCGTGCGGACCGCGACTGGCGGCAACTTCGGGACCAGCGTTATCGCCTATGAGTTCTACGTACAAAGCTTCCGGTCCTTCAACCAGGGTCTCGGAGCCGCGCTGGCAACGCTGATCTTCGTCCTGGTAATCCCGATCGTGGTCTACAACGTCCGCCTGATGCTGAAGCTGGAGGCCCGATGAGCACCTCGACCCCGAACATCGCCCCCGAGACCCCCGAGACCCCCGAGACGCCCCCTCGACCCAAGAGCGCCTCGGCCGCGGCACACTCCGCGCTCACCAACCGGTTCGCCTCCGGCGCCGCGCTGCTCATCGCGCTGCTGTGGACGATGCCGACCCTGGGGCTGTTCATCTCCTCGTTCCGCCCGGAGACGCAGGTCAAGACCGACGGCTGGTGGAACACCCTCGCCAACCCAGAGTTCACGCTGGAGAACTACCGGTCGGTGATCACCGGCTCCGACACGAACCTGGCCACCTACCTGATCAACTCCGTGGTGGTCTCGATCCCGTCGGTGCTCATCCCGATCAGCCTGGCGACGATGGCGGCCTACGCCTTCGCGTGGATGGACTTCCGCGGGCGGCACGCGCTCTTCGTGGGTGTCTTCGCGCTCCAGATCGTGCCGATCCAGGTGACGATGATTCCGCTCCTCTCGCTGTACGTGTCTCCGCCCTTCGGGCTACCTCAGCTTGCGGGATCCGACGCCCCCGGTGGTGGCTTCTACACGATCTGGCTCTCGCACTCGATCTTCGCGCTGCCACTGGCGATCTATCTGCTGCACAACTTCATGCGGGAGATCCCGCGCGAGCTCATCGAATCTGCTCGCGTCGACGGCGCCGGACACCCGCAGATCTTCGGGCGGATCATGCTGCCGCTGATGGCGCCTGCCATCGCCGCCTTCGGCATCTTCCAGTTCCTCTGGGTCTGGAACGACCTGCTGGTGGCCTTGGTCTTCGGTGGCGGCAGCCTCGAGGTGTCCCCCCTCACCGTGCGGCTGGCCGAGCTTGCGGGTCAACGCGGCGAGGACTGGCACCTGCTCTCTGCCGGCGCCTTCGTGTCGCTGATCGTTCCGTTGGTCGTCTTCCTCTCGCTGCAGCGCTACTTCGTGCGCGGTCTGCTGGCCGGAAGTGTCAAGGGGTAGGCGGTTCCACGCCCTCGTGGTGCTTTGCCACGTAGTCGGTGAACCAGCGAAAGGAGGCCTTGGGCGTCCGTCGCTGGTCGGCTGGGTCGACGTGGACGATGCCGAAGGTCTTGGTGTAGCCCTCCGCCCACTCGAAGTTGTCGAGCAGCGTCCAGACGAAGTAGGCACGGATGTCGGCACCGGCGCTGCGTGCTCGCTCGGTCGCCGCGAGGTGGTCGGCCAGGTAGGCGATGCGGTCCTGGTCGTCGACGTACCCCTCCACCGCAGGATCGGCGTAGGCGGCGCCGTTCTCGGTGATCAGCAGGGGCAGACCGGTGCGGCGGTAGGTCTCCACCATGAGCTCCTCGAGGCCACGCGCCTCCACCTCCCACCCGATGTCTGTGCGGGGTTCGCGGGGCGCGAAGCTGAAGGGTGCGACCCCGGGGTAGGGCGCGTTCGCGGGATGCGGGCCGTCTCCGGGGAGATCAGGGCGCACCGGGGTGTAGTAGTTCACGCCGAGCCAGTCCGCCGAGCCCTGGATGAGCTCCAGGTCTCCGGGGCGCACCACCGCCGGGTCGGAGAGCTCGGGTGCGATGCTGAGCAGACCGGCGTCGTACTCCCCGTCGATCAACGGGTCGAGCCAGACCCGGTTGTGCACCGCGTCGACTCCGTCGGCGACCGCGGCGGCCTCCTCCCTCTCGGGCCACACCGGCTCGAGGTTCAGCACGATCCCCACGGACGCCGCTCCTGCGGACCGCAGCGCCGCGGCGGCGAGGCCGTGGCCCAGCATGAGGTGGTGGGCGGCGACATGGGCCTGCCCACCCAGCTGATGACCCGGTGCATGCACGCCGGCGGCGTAGCCGAGGTAGGCCGAGCACCAGGGCTCGTTGTGCGTGGTCCACAGGCCCACTCGGTCACCGAGCCGCTCGTACACGACCTCCGCGTAGGCGGCGAACGCCTCGGCGGTGCCACGCTCCAGCCACCCACCGGCGTCCTCAAGCGGCTGGGGCAGGTCCCAGTGGTAGAGCGTCAGTGCCGGAGCCACCCCGCGTGCCAGAAGGCCGTCGACAAGACGCTCGTAGTAGTCCAGACCGCGCGACTCCACCCGCCCCCGACCGTCGGGGATCACCCGCGACCAGGCCACGGAGAACCGGTAGTAGTCCACGCCGAGACCCTTGACGAGGTCCAGGTCCTCCTCGAGCCGGTGGTAGGAGTCGCAGGCCGTGGAGCCGTCGCTGGCATCGCGGATCGTTCCCTTCCGCGCGGTGAAGGTGTCCCAGATCGAAGGTCCTCGACCGTCCTCCCGGGTCGCCCCCTCGATCTGGTAGGACGCCGTGGCGACGCCGAGGGCCAAGGTGCCGGGATCTGGAAGCGCGCGTGTCATGGCGCCCAAACTACTCGCCCGGACCGATGACGAGCATCCACGACGTCGCCGCCGCCACCGGACTGTCGACGGCCACGGTGTCGCGCGCCCTGCGTGGACTCCCGGGAGTCTCGGCAGCAACGCGACAACGAGTGACCGACACGGCCGTCACCTTGAACTACGTGCCCTCGCGCGCTGCTGCCGGGCTCGCCAGCGGAGAGACCCGGAACGTGGCCGTGGTGGTCCCCTACGTGACCCGCTGGTTCTTCGCCACGGTCGTGCAGGGTGCGGAGGAGGTGCTCCGGCGCCAGGGCTACGACCTGTTGCTGTTCAACCTCGCGGGAAACCGCGAGGCGAGGCACCGGGTGCTGCAGACCCACCAGCTGACCAAGCGGGTGGACGCCATGATGGTCCTGGGGCTGCAACCCACCGAGGCCGAGATGGGCTGGTTGCGCGACCACGCGCCGCCGATCGCACTCGTCGGCACCACCGTCCCGGAATGGCCCAGCGTGCAGATCGACGATGCTGCGGCCGCCACGACCGCGGTCGAGCATCTCCTGGCACTGGGGCACCGCCGCATCGCCTATGTCGGCGGAGACCTCGAGGAGAGCCTTGACTTCGCGACTCCGCGGGTGCGACGGCACGGGTATCTCGCCACCCTGGGGCGCGCGGGGATCGCGCCCGACCCCGAGCTGGACCAGGTGGGCTTCTTCACCGTCGCTGGAGGCGTCGAGGCAGGCGCGCGACTGCTCGCGCTGGCGGAGCCGCCGACGGCGGTGTTCTGTGCCTCCGACGAGATGGCCTTCGGTGTCCTCCGCAGCGCTCGGCTGGCCGGTCTTCGGGTCCCCGAGGATCTCTCCGTGGTCGGGGTCGACGATCACGAGATGGCTCAGTTCCTAGACCTCACCACCGTCGCCCAGCCGGTGCTGGACCAGGGGCGACGCGCTGCCCAGCAAGTGCTGGACGTGCTGTCGCAGGCTCGCTCCCGAGCGTCGAGCGAACCGGTCGAGCACGTCGTCCTCCCGACCGAGCTGGTGATCCGCAGCTCGACCGGGCCACCATCGCGGTGAGGCTCAGCGACCGAGCAGCCGGCGCCTGGTCTCGCCGGGCATCGGCCGCCGCTTGACGGTGACGCCACCCATCAGAGCGAATCCGGTCACGCGCACGACGGGCGAGTCGACGCCGAGGTCGGCAGGCACCCGGTCGCGGGCCTGGTCGAAGCCACCCATGATGCCGACGCCGTCGACGAGGACTCGGGTCCCCGCGTTGACGACGATGTCGACCCCACCCCAGATCGCGTAGGCGTTGATGGTGGTCTGCCGGCCGGTGAAGCGGGCCAGCCGCAGGTCCAGCGTCACGCCTCCCATCAACGAGAACGCCGTGTGTGACGGGCCCACCTCCCACACCCCCGCGCGGCTGGAGCCCCCCATGATCGCGATCGAGGTGTCGTAACGCGGGACCGGCAGGTGCAGCCGCGGGGGCTGCGACCCGACGACCGAGGCACCGGGCTGGGCTCCCAGCGGCAGGTCGGCGGTCAGAGGCACCAGGTCGGCGTACGTCTTCGCGGCGTACGCCGCCTCGAGACGCTCCTCCAGCTCGTCGATGTCGAGCCGACCCTCGCCCGCGGACTGCCTGAGCTGCTCGGCAACCCGGTGCCGGTCGGCATCGGAGATCCGCAGCCTGGACCGGTCGTCGTACCCGTCGAGCTCGCCCGCCATGCGCAACAGGCTAGTCGGTGGGCGATAATCGACGCTCGTGGCCACCGAACCAGATTTCAGATACTCCGACCTGCTGCCCCTGGGCACCGACGAGACGCCGTACCGGCTGCTCACGACCGAGGGCGTCTCGACCTTCGAGGCCGACGGGCGGACGTTCCTGCGGGTCGCCCCCGAGGCGATCCGGCAGCTGACCGCCGAGGCGATGCACGACATCTCCCACTACCTGCGACCGGCGCACCTCGCCCAGCTGCGCCGGATCATCGATGACCCCGAGTCCTCGGGCAACGACCGCTTCGTGGCGATGGACCTGCTCAAGAACGTCAACATCTCCGCCGGTGGCGTGCTGCCCATGTGCCAGGACACCGGCACCGCGATCGTGATGGGCAAGAAGTCCGAGGGCGTGCTGACCGGCGCCGACGACGGCGAGGCGATCAGCCGCGGGGTTTACGACGCCTACACGATGCTGAACCTGCGCTACTCCCAGCTCGCTCCCCTGACCACGTGGGAGGAGAAGAACACCGGCACCAACCTGCCTGCGCAGATCGAGCTGTACTCGACGCCGGGCACGGACGGGAAGCCGGAGTACAAGTTCCTGTTCATGGCCAAGGGCGGCGGCTCGGCGAACAAGTCGTTCCTGTTCCAGGAGACCAAGGCGGTCCTGAACCCGGACCGGATGCTGCAGTTCCTCGACGAGAAGATCCGCTCGCTCGGGACGGCCGCGTGCCCGCCGTACCACCTCGCGATCGTGATCGGCGGCACCAGCGCCGAGTTCGCGCTCAAGACCGCGAAGTACGCGAGCGCGCACTACCTGGACGCGCTGCCCACGGAGGGGTCGATGAGCGCCCACGGCTTCCGGGACCGCGAGCTCGAGGAGGAGGTCTTCAAGCTCACCCAGTCGTTCGGGATCGGCGCCCAGTTCGGGGGCAAGTACTTCTGCCACGACGTCCGGGTAGTGCGGCTCCCCCGGCACGGCGCCAGCTGCCCGGTCGCGATCGCGGTCTCGTGCTCGGCCGACCGCCAGGCGCTGGGGAAGATCACCGCCGACGGGGTCTTCCTCGAACAGCTCGAGACCGACCCGGCGAAGTACATGCCCGAGCCCGCGGACTCGCACCTCGAGGACACCGACGTCGTGCGGATCGACCTGAACCGGCCGATGGACGACATCCTCGCCGAGCTGACCCGGCACCCGGTGAAGACGCGGCTCTCCCTCAGCGGTCCCCTGGTGGTGGCGCGCGACATCGCGCACGCGAAGATCAAGGAGCGGCTCGACGCCGGGGAGGAGATGCCGGCGTACCTGCGTGACCACGCGGTCTACTACGCCGGGCCGGCCAAGACGCCGGAGGGATACGCCAGCGGGTCGTTCGGCCCGACCACGGCCGGGCGGATGGACTCCTACGTGGAGCAGTTCCAGGCCGCCGGTGGCTCCAAGGTGATGCTGGCCAAGGGCAACCGGTCCAAGGTGGTGGCGGAGGCCTGCCACCGCCACGGCGGGTTCTACCTCGGCTCGATCGGCGGCCCCGCCGCGCGGCTCGCCCAGGACTGCATCAAGTCGGTCGAGGTGCTCGAGTACCCCGAGCTCGGGATGGAGGCGGTCTGGAAGATCGAGGTCGAGGACTTCCCCGCGTTCATCGTCGTTGACGACAAGGGCAACGACTTCTTCACCGACCCCTCGGGGGCGGTCACCGTGCCGATCAGCGGCATCCGGGTGCGCTCGCGGGAAGAGTGACCCGCCCCTTCCCCCTTGCGTCATACGAACGGTGCCCTCGAGGCCACGATTCGTATGACGTCCCGGGGGATGCGCGGCCGGCGGACCCCGGCTCGATCAGCAGCGGTCGGTCGCCTGGTCCGCGGTCGGGTCCGCGGAGTCGTCCGACTCCTCGGTGCCGGTGCGGGCGTTGGGGCCGGCCTTGCCCTCCTGCACGTCGCCGCTCTCTGCGTCCGGAGCGCCCGCCACGGCCTGGTCCGGCTGGATCGGGTCGCCGGCACCCTCGAGGCCGGAGACCTCAGAGACCTGGCCTTCGTCGTTCCCTGCGGGCACGGCGCCCCTCCTGTTCGGACGATCGTCGCCGCGCACCGGGCGGCCTTTCGACGAAGGTACCCACCCTCACCGAACGCCTCGCCTGCGGACGTCATGCGAATGGTGCCTTCGAGGCCACGATCCGGATGACGTCCGGGGGCTGAGTTGGGCAGATTGGCGGGCAGTGCGGCGAGCGGCGAGCTCCGACCACCCGCGACTGGGCAGCCGCTTCAGGCAGCCAGCGGGCAGCCGGCCGCTCGGAGAGCGGCCTCGATCTGGTCGAAGAACTGGTCGCACGCAACGCGCAGGCCCAGCAGTGGCAGCCGAAGGACCGTCAGGCCCTTCATCGAGATGGCATTCTGACGCAGGGCGTCACCGACGACGTTCTCCGCCCAGTTGTGCTGGATGCCGTCGATCTCCACGACGAGCGACCACTGCTCCCAGAACACGTCGAGGAAGTAGCGGTTCGCCCCGTCGCGACGCAGCACCTGCCGACTCGGCTCGGGAAGGCCCCGTCGGCGGCACTCGCGTGCGACGTCGATCTCGCCGAGGCTCTCGGCTCCCCCGAGCAATTCCAGGACCACCCCGTGGACCAGGCCCCGCCGTGGGTCCCGGCGTACGCCGAGCGCGGCCTCGGAGAGCTGGCGTGCGGAGGCCAGCCCCTGCTGCACGGTCATCGTGAGCAACAGCGTCGCCTGTCGGTTCGACCTGGCCCACAGCGCGCCCCGAACGGCTGCCACCGCCGGCTTCGTGCGTGGGATGCCGCCCTCGTCGAGATCCTCGAGGCGCCATCGCCGTGTCTGCCGGATGTCGAACCGCTTGGTACGCCGCACCCGGGCGCCTCGTGGGACAGAGACGCGGATCCGCGGGTCCTCGTAGCGTCGCAACCCGGCCGCCGCGAGAGCTGTGGCACCGTCGAGGTGGGCTCGCGGACCTCCCTGGAACACCGCCGCCCAGCGCAGCCCCACCTCGGGGACCTCTCCGGTGTGCAGCACGAGCGACTGGTCCCCGATCAGCTGCCAGCGTCTGGCGCGCACGTGCGCGCGCACCTCCCACCGTGTGACACCCGACGCGTAGGCCTGTCGGCGCGACACCACGCCGCCCTGGTCCGCCCCGAGTCGCGCGAGTCGGCGATGCCGCTGGTCGTGCAGCCGATGGCTGTTCATGGTCGGACGGTGGCCCCCCGCGCCGATCCGGACAACCACCCGATCTGGATCTGTGGAAACCCCGTGCCTTAACGTCATACGCACGGGGGCCACAAGGCCACGCAACGTATGACGTTAGAGAACTCGGGAGAGCACTGCCGTGACTGAGTACGCCGAGGTGGCCCGCGCCGAGACCGAGCGGGGCGAAGTGCTGTTGCGTCGCCGGAGCGAGGACCGCGCGGCCGACACGTTGGAGCTGCGCGTCAACGGGGTCTTCGTGATGGACACCCGGGAGACCAGCTCCGAGATCGGGCTGGCCGAGGCAGCGCTGGAGCTCGTCGAGGACCCACGTCGCGTCGTGGTCGGTGGGCTCGGGCTCGGCTTCACCGCCCAGCGGGTGCTCGCCGACCCGCGGGTGGAGGAGGTCCGTGTCGTCGAGATCGAGGAATCTCTGATCGCGTGGATGCGTGACGGCACCATTCCCCACGGCCCGGCGCTGCTCGCGGACAAGCGAGTACAGATCGTCAACGCCGACATCGTGATGGCCATCGACGAGGCGTCCTCCACCTACGACCTCGTCCTCCTCGACGTGGACAACGGTCCGGGGTACCTGGTCCACGACCACAACGCGGGGATCTACGAGCACGATTTCCTGGCGAGCGCCAAGCGAGTGCTCAACCCGGGCGGTGCCCTCGTGGTGTGGTCGGCGAACCCGGCACCAGAGCTCGCCGAGACGATGGAGAAGGTCTTCGGCAACTGCAGCGAGCACCGGTACGACGTGGAGCTGCAGGAGCGCCCCGAGCAGTACCTGCTCTACCTCTCCAGTCGCTGACGGGCAGTCACGTCACCCACGCCGTCGTACCCCTCGTCGGACGTCATACGAACCGTGGCCTCGAGGCCACGAGACGTATGACGCAACACGCGGTGAGACACCGGCGGTAACGTCGCCCGCATGAGCGAGCAGACCCGGACCGAACACGACAGCATGGGCGACATCGAGGTGCCCCGGGACGCCCTGTGGCGGGCCCAGACCCAACGCGCGGTCGAGAACTTCCCGATCAGCGGCAGCACCCTCGAACCGGCGCACATCGTGGCGATGGCACGGGTCAAGAAGGCCGCGGCGAAGGTCAACGCCGAGCTCGGCATCATCACCGACGAGCAGGCCCGGGCGATCGGAGCGGCGGCCGACGAGATCATCGGCGGCGCTCATCACGAGGACTTCCCCATCGACGTGTTCCAGACCGGGTCGGGGACCAGCTCCAACATGAACATCAACGAGGTGCTGGCCTCACTGGCCGCGCGCGCGGGCACCGACTGTCACCCCAACGACCACGTCAACGCCAGTCAGTCGAGCAACGACACCTTCCCCACCTCGATCCACGTGGCGGCGCTGGAGGCCACCACCGCGGACCTGATCCCCGCCCTGGGGGTCCTCGCCGGGTCGCTCGAGGCCAAGGCCGAGGAGTTCGCCGGCGTGGTCAAGTCCGGCCGCACCCACCTGATGGACGCGACCCCGGTGATGCTCGGCCAGGAGTTCGGTGGGTACGCCGCGATCATCCGGATCGGCATCGAGCGCTTGGAGTCCACGCTGCCGAGGGTGGCCGAGCTACCCCTCGGCGGCACCGCGGTCGGCACGGGCATCAACACCCCCGACGGGTTCGCCGAGCGGGTGATCGCCGACCTCGCGAACGAGACCGGCCTGCCGTTCACCGAGGCGCGCAACCACTTCGAGGCCCAGGGCGGGCAGGACGCCCTGGTGGAGCTCTCCGGCCAGCTGCGCACCATCGCGGTCGGCCTGACCAAGATCTGCAACGACCTGCGCTGGATGTCCTCGGGGCCGACGACCGGCCTGGCCGAGATCCACCTGCCCGACCTCCAGCCCGGTTCGAGCATCATGCCGGGCAAGGTGAACCCGGTGCTGCCTGAGGCGACCCTGATGGTGTGCGCCCAGGTCATCGGCAACGACGCGACGGTCGCCGTCGGCGGCGCCAGCGGCAGCTTCGAGCTCAACGTGATGATGCCGGTGATGGCGCGCAACCTGCTCGAGTCGATCAGGCTGCTCGCCAATGTCGCTCCGCTGCTGGCACGTCGTTGCATCGACGGCATCGAGGCCGACGAGGAGCGCATGCTCACCTACGCGGAGTCCTCCCCCTCGGTCGTGACACCGCTGAACAAGTACATCGGCTACGAGGAAGCGTCCAAGGTCGCCAAGACGGCCCTGAAGGAGGGGCGCACCATCCGCGAGCAGGTGCTCGAGATGGGGTACGTCGAGCGTGGGGACCTCACCGAGGCACAGCTCGACGAGGCCCTCGACGTACGCACGATGACGCGCGCGGACCGATGACCCGGACCCGCTGACCCTGCAGGGGTGACCGCGCTCCGGCCAGGCCGCGCCTAGCCGGCGAGCAGCTTCTGCATCTCCGCGATCTCCGAGGTCTGTGAGCGCTCGATCTGCTCGGCGAGCTCCAGGGTGCCGGCGTGCTTGCCCTCCGTCTGCTCCTTCTGGGCCATCTCGACCGCGCCCTCGTGGTGCTCGATCATCTGGGTGAGGAACACGCGGTCGAACTCGGCGCCGCGCGCGGTCGCCAGCTCGCGCATGTCGCCGGGGCTCATCATGCCCGCCATGTCCCCGTCGTCGGCCTCGTCGTCGCCGTGATCCATGCCGCCCATGCCGCCCATGCCGGCGCCATCCTCGTCCCAGTCCTCGAGCCAGCCGGTCATCTTCTCGATCTCCGGCTCCTGGGCCTGCTCGATCCGCTCGGCCAGCGCGGCCACCTCGGGTCCCGCGTCGTTGGTGCGGGCGAGCTTCGACATCATCAACGCCTGGCGGTGGTGCGGGATCATCTGCTGGGCGAACGTGACGTCCGCCTGGTTGTGGTCCGCGGAGCTGTCCGCCCCTCCTCCGCTGTCGTTGTCGGCGCCACAGGCGGCGAGCAGGACGATGGCTGCGGCCGCGGCGACAGAGCGTGCGAGATTCTTCATGGTCGTTCTCCTGGTGAGCTCGTGAGTGGGGGTCTGCGTGCATGCGAGTGGAGCGGGCGCGCGTCGGCGCCCTGCCCGTCAGCAGCGGCAGATCGACAGCCTCACGAGATCGGGTGGGGCCGGGTCCCGCGCCCGGGCGAGGATCAGGTCTGGGCCCGGCAGCGGACCGGCCCGGCCCCGGACACTGGTCAGCGGCAACACGCCGAGGCTCACCAGGAGGGCCAGGCCGAGAACGACCAGGCAGGCGGCGAGCAGGTGGCCCTGATCCGGGACACCGGGGGCAGTCACGCTCATCGGGGCGGTCAGCGGGGTGGTCATGTGGGCCGCGGACGGACCCACCGCCATCGAGGTCTCCGCTACGGGCCGGTGCGCGTCGTGGCCGGGGACACCGGTGCCGTGGCTGCTGAGACCGTGCATGGCCAGCAGGCCGCCGAGCACCCACGCGACCGCCCACAGGGCGAACTGCCCGGAACGATGGCGGCGGGGGCCTTGCATCGCCTCAGCCTAGTTGGGGGCGCGAAGCCCACGTGGTGCGGCCTGCTCAGTACCAGTTGTTGCTCTGGGAGTGGGACCACGCGCTGCAGGGTGAGCCGTAACGGTCGTTGATGTAGCCCAGACCCCAGCGGATCTGGGTCTCGGCGTTGTTCTGCCAGTTGGGACCGGCCGACGCCATCTTCGAGCCGGGGAGGGCCTGCGGGATGCCGTACGCCGAGGAGGTGGGGTTGTCCGCGGTCACGCTCCAGCCCGACTCCTTGGTCCACAGGCTGTCCAGGCAGCCGAACTCGGAGGTGGCCATGCCGAACTCGGGCATCAGCGCGCGGGCAAGGGTCTTGGGGTCGGCCGTGGTCAGGTCGGCGGAGCCGGTGACCGCCGTTCCGGACCCGTTCGAGAGGGTGCGGGCCTTGCTGCGGTCGACCTCGGTGCGGCGGTCGCCCACCGACCGGGAGGCGCGGTCCTCGCGCTCGGCGAGCTCTGCCTCGCTCAATCCGGAGGCGGGGGTGCTGCTGCTCATCGCGGCTGCGGCACCGTCGACGGGACCCGTGCCGGCAAGGACGCCGGTGGAGACGGCGAGACCCGTGGCCACGACCGACACCCCGGCGAACAGGGCGGCGTGGCGCACTCGTCGGGCGATGCGGGAGTGGATCGGCGCTGGGGGCGCGCTGCGGTGCTTGGCGGCGTGCTGCTCAGACAAGGTGAACCCTACGGTGGACGACATGGACGTCATTCACGCTCGACGTGCTGGGGGGAAGCGCGGAGCATGGCGGGGGAAGAACGCCCACCATCCCCCAACCGAGCCGAAGGTTGCAAGTTGAACCACGGCGTGGCGCACGTGACCTCGACCACGACCGACTGAGAGCTCGTCCCACCTGTCCCAGCCGTCACCCAGGGCCCACCCGTCACACGCTGCTGCCCGGGGATCCACCCCGAGAGGGACTACATCGTCACGTGCTCGAGCATCTCGGTGACCAGAGCGGCGATCGGGGAGCGCTCGGAACGCGTCAGTGTGACGTGTGCGAACAACGGGTGCCCCTTGAGCCGGTCGACGACCGCGACAACACCGTCGTGCCGGCCGACGCGCAGGTTGTCGCGCTGGGCGACGTCGTGGGTGAGCACCACCTTGGAGTTGGCCCCCATGCGCGAGAGCACGGTCAGCAGCACGTTGCGCTCCAGTGACTGAGCCTCGTCGACGATCACGAACGCGTCGTGGAGCGACCTGCCCCTGATGTGGGTCAGCGGCATCACCTCGAGCATGCCGCGGTCGAGCACCTCGTCGACCACGTCGGAGGTGGTGATCGCACCCAGGGTGTCGAAGACGGCCTGACCCCAGGGGGACATCTTCTCCGACTCGCTGCCGGGCAGGTACCCGAGCTCCTGGCCGCCGACCGCGAACAGCGGCCGGAAGACCACTACCTTCTTGTGGGTACGCCGCTCCAGCACGGTCTCCAGCCCCGCGCACAGCGCCAGCGCCGACTTGCCGGTCCCGGCCCGACCGCCCAGGGAGACGATGCCGACCTCCGGGTCCAGCAGCAGGTCGAGCGCGATCCGCTGCTCGGCCGAGCGGCCGTGGATGCCGAACGCCTCGCGGTCTCCCCGCACCAGGTGGACCCGCTTGTCCGCCTTCACCCGGCCCAGCGCGCTGCCCCGCTCGGAGACCAGCACCAGCCCCGTGTGGCAGGGGAGCTCGCGGGCGTCATCGAGGTCGATGACCTGGTCGTCGTACAGCTCGTCGAGGTCGGCGCCGGTGACGTCGACCTCGGTCATGCCGGTCCAGCCTGCGTCGGACTCGTGGATCTGCTCACCGCGGTACTCGGCCGCGTCCAGACCCACCGCCGAGGCCTTGATCCGCAGCGGCAGGTCCTTGGAGATGAGGATGACGTTGTTGCCCTCGTTGGCCAGGTTGCGGGCCACGGCCAGGATCCGGGTGTCGTTGTCACCCAGGCGGAAGCCCGAGGGCAGCGACTCGGGGTCGGTGTGGTTCAGCTCGACCCGCACGGTGCCGCCCAGGTCGCCCACGGGCACCGGCTCGTCCAGGCGGCCGTGCTGCACACGCAGCTCGTCGAGCCCGCGCAGCGCGGAGCGCGCGAAGTAGCCCAGCTCGGGGTGGTGCCGCTTCCCCTCGAGCTCGGTGATCACCACGACGGGAAGCACGACCTCGTGCTCCTCGAACCGCTTCAGGGCCCCCGGGTCGGCCAGGAGCACCGAGGTGTCGAGGACGTAGGTGCGGCGTGCCTGGGCGGATGCGCTCTTCGTTGCCACGGGTTCCCCTTGTGACCGGTGCGCGCACTCCTGCGCCCCGGTCCGCTAGCAGGTGTGCTCGGACCGGGACCGGCGCCGGGGGCCTGAGTGCTGACCTCCGGTGGTGCTGTGGCCGTGATCTCTCACGAACTTCGCCCTCCTGGTACCAGCCTGCTTCCCCGCAGGCCGACACCCAAAAGGTACGTCTGTCGCGGTGAGGTTCGCGGCAACACGCCCGAACCCGAGGGTCGGAGGCTCGACGAGCCGATCGTGCGCTGGGCTCAGGAACCGCCCTTCGACTCGGCTCAGGAACCGAACCGACGCTCACGCTCGGCGAAGGCGCGTACGGCGCGCAAGAAGTCCACGCGCCTGAAGTCCGGCCAGTAGGCCTCGCAGAAGTAGAACTCGCTCTGGGCGCTCTGCCAGAGCAGGAAGCCGCCGAGCCGTTGCTCGCCGCTCGTGCGGATCACCAGGTCCGGATCCGGCTGCCCCTTGGTGTAGAGATGCTCGGCGATGTGCTCGACGTCGATCACCTCCGCCAGCTCCTCCAGGGTGGTCCCCCGCCCGGCGTGCTCCTGCAGCAGGGCCCGGACCGCGTCGGCGATCTCGCGCCGCCCGCCGTACCCGACGGCGATGTTGACCAGCAGCCCGTCGACGTCACGGGTCGACTCGGCCGCCTCCTTGAGCCGCGCGGCGACCTTGGCCGGCAGCAGGTCCAGCGAGCCCACCGGGTGCAGCCGCCAGCGTCGCTGCTCGGCGAGGAGATCGACCGCGTCACCGATGATCCCGAGCAACGGCTCGAGCTCGTTGGGTGGCCGGTTGAGGTTGTCGGTGGAGAGCAGCCACAGGGTCACCACCTCGACCCCGATGTCCTCGCACCAGCCGAGGAGTGGCTCGATGTTGGCGGCCCCGGCACGGTGGCCGTGCGCCGAGTCGGCACCCACCGCCCTGGCCCAGCGCCGGTTGCCGTCGAGCATCACCCCGACGTGCTTGGGGATCCGTTCAGCCGGGAGGCGACGGACGACGCGTGCCTCGTACGCCGGGTAGAGCACCCGCCGCAGCCCACGCTTCCAATCCGCCACGCGTGTGACTGTACTCGCGGAGCAGGGCTGTGATCTCGCACTCCCTGGAGGTTCGGGTGTGTCAACCACGGGTACTTTTGGCCCATGGCCCGACACCGCCCCCACGACCTCTCGCACCGCGTCAGCGAGAACGCCCACGAGGCGGCCGAGCAAGTCCGCGAGAAGGTGCGCCACGCCAAGGACGAGGTCAAGCCACACCTGCGTGGCTGGCTGCACGCCAGCACCGTGCCGCTCGCACTGGCCGCCGGGATCGTGCTGATCGTCCTCTCCCCGACCCTGACGACCCGGGTGGGTTCAGCGATCTTCGCGTTCACCGCGCTGCTGCTCTTCACCGTCAGCGCGATCTACCACCGCGGCACCTGGTCACCCCGCGTGTGGGCCTTCCTGCGCCGCTTCGACCACTCCAACATCTTCTTGCTGATCGCCGGTTCCTACACGCCGTTCACGCTGATCCTGCTCGAGGGTCGGCCCCGAGTCGTGCTCCTATCGATCGTGTGGACAGGAGCGATCCTGGGGGTGCTCTTCCGGATCTTCTGGACCGACGCGCCCCGCTGGGTCTACACCCCCATCTACGTGGCGCTGGGCTGGGTGGCGATCTTCTACGCCCAGGAGTTCTCCGCGGGTGGGACGGCAGTGATCGCGCTGATCGCCGTGGGCGGCGGGCTCTACACCGTCGGTGGACTCGTCTACGGATTCAAGTGGCCCAACCCCAACCCCACCTGGTTCGGCTTCCACGAGGTCTTCCACAGCTTCACGATCGTGGCGTTCGTGTGCCACTACGTGGCAGCCAGCATCGCGACGTACCAGCTCAGGTAGGGGCGCTGGGTGTCGAGGGCGACCAGCACCCGTCCCCCCACGCGCGGACGTCATCCGAATCGTGGCCTTCAGGCCACGAAAGGTATGACGCAACGCGCTAGTCGGAGGGTCGGTCGGCCAGCGTCGCCACGAGCTCCTCGACCGAGCTGACCGGTCGCCGGCACACCAGGTTGCGGCACACGTACGCCGCAGGGGATCCGTCGAGGAGGTCGCGGTCGGCCAGCAACGGGATCGTGCTCGCGCCCGGTGCAGCGACCACGACGACCGCGCCACCGGCGGTGTGCCGACGAGCGGCGTGCGCCAGCCGGTCCCGCTCCTCACCGGGGGGGCCGACGACGGCCACCTCGACCGGGCCGCTCAGGGCCGCCTCGGCCGCGGCGAGGGACCAGCCGGCGAAGCGCGGTGAGGCGTCGGCGATCCGCCGCGAGACCAGGAGTGCCTGCTCGGCTGCGTCACGGTGCGCTCCGGAGCCGGTCAGGGCGGCGTAGGTCAACAGGGCGTGCACGACCGAGGAGTGCCCGCTCGGACTGGCATTGTCGGAGGGGTCGCGTGGACGAACGAGCAGCGCCTCGGCGTCGTCGGCGGTGTCGTGGAAGCCGCCGTCGTCGGCCGCGAAGCGGGTCAGCACCGTCTCGAGCAACGCGCCGGACCGGTCCAGCCAGACGCCGTCCCCGGTCGCGCAGGCGAGCGCGAGGAAGCCGGTGGCGACGCACCCGTAGTCCTCGAGCACGCCCGCGTGCGAGCCGGCGACCCCGTCCCGGGAGACCCGCAGCAGCCGTCCTTGGGACAGGTGGACCGAGGAGAGGAACTCGCCGCACCGCACCGCGGCGGCGACGTACGCAGGGTCGTCGAGCAACGTGCCGACCTCGACCAGGCCGCTGATCGCGAGGCCGTTCCACGCCGCGACCACCTTGTCGTCGCGGTCCGGCCGCACCCGGGTCGCCCTGGCTGCCAGCAGCCGCTGCCGGCACGACTCCCAGCGATCGGGGTCGTCGGGCCGGGCGCGCATCTGGAGGGTGGAGGCGCCGTTCTCGAACGTGCCGCGCTCGGTCACGTGCAACAGCTGCGCGGCCCAGGGGCCGTCCTCCGGCCCGAGCACCTCGGCGAGCTGCACCGGCGTCCAGACGTAGAAGGTGCCCTCCTCGCCCTCGGAGTCGGCGTCGAGCGCAGAGGCGAAGGCGGCCTCGGCGGTGCCGAGCTCGCCGACCATGAAGTCGGCGACTCCGCGCGCCACCGCTGCCGCGTCCTGGTCGTCGTTGAGCAGCGCCCAGCGCGCGTAGACGGAGAGCAGCTGGGCGTTGTCGTAGAGCATCTTCTCGAAGTGCGGCACCACCCAGGCCCGGTCGACGCCGTAACGGGCGAACCCCCCGGCCAGCTGGTCGTGGATGCCGCCCGCCGCCATCGCGGCGAGAGTGCGGCCGGCCATCTCCACCGCGTCCGACCCAGTCTCTGCCCCGGACTGCCCGTGCCGGATCAGGAACTCCAGCACCATCGACGGCGGGAACTTCGGCGAGGTCCCGAACCCGCCGTGCTCGGAGTCGAAGTCACGTCGTAGTCGCTCGACCGCCGTGCCGAGCACCTCGCGGTCGAAGGCGGTGCCGCCGGTGAGCTGGGTCGAGCGGGCGAGTGCCTCGCGGATCCGGTCCGAGGCCTGCCTGACGTCGTCGGCGCGGTTCACCCAGGCGTCGGCGATGGCCTCGAGCACCTGCCGGAAGCTCGGCTGCCCGTGCCGGGGCGAGTCGGGGAAGTAGGTGCCGGCGAAGAACGGGCTGGCCTCGTGGTCCAGCACGCAGGTCATCGGCCAGCCGCCCTGTCCCGTCAACGCGACCGTCGCCTGCATGTAGACGGCATCGACGTCGGGCCGCTCCTCCCGGTCCACCTTGATGCTCACGTAGTGCTCGTTGAGGTAGTCGGCGGTCGCTTCGTCCTCGAAGGACTCATGTGCCATCACGTGGCACCAGTGGCACGCGGCGTACCCGACGCTGAGCAGGACCGGCACGTTGCGGCGCCGGGCCTCGGCGAACGCCTCCTCGCTCCACTCCCACCAGTCCACCGGGTTGTCCTTGTGCTGCAGGAGGTACGGCGACGTCGCGCCCGCCAGTCGGTTCGCCATCAAGGCTCTCTTCCGTCACTTCGACAAGTGGCGATGCCTGTCGGGCTTTCGTTGCTGACAGGCATCCCGGACACAGGTGCTTCAAGCACACGCTGCGCCAGACCAGGTCCATGCGCAACTCCGCGCAGTCTCCAGTACCCGCCCCCACGGTCATCGGTTGCGGTCGAAGGCGGCACCTGTCGGACACGGGTCGGGTACCGAGGTCCTCGGCGGGTCATGACCTTCGACCCTGCTGCTCGTTCCGCGGTCGGGAAACTCTGATGAGACGGGCACAGTCGCCGCCCGCCCATGAGGAGGAGCCATGTACACCGACCCTCAGACCACCGAGCTGACCACGCAGGACTGCTGGGACATGCTGCGCACCGAGAAGTTCGGCCGGCTGGCGTTCCGGCTCGTCGACGAGGTCCACATCCTGCCCGTGAACTACGTCGTCGACGGCGAGTCCCTGCTCTTCAGGACCGCACAGGGATCAAAGCTCCTCAGCGTCGCGCTGGGGTCTCAGGTGGCCTTCGAGATCGACCGGCGCGGGGAGCGGACCGCGCAGAGCGTCGTCCTCCGCGGCTCCGCAGAGCTGTTGTCCGAGGAAGCGGCGCACGTCATCGACGAGCTGCCACTCACGCCGTGGGTCCAACCCGCGACCCCGAAGCAGCACGTGGTGCGGATCCTGCCCGAGGTCCTCACCGGCCGGCGGTTCGAGCTCGATCGCGGTGCGGTCGAGGCCTAACTGAGCGAAGATGGCCGTCGGAGCACTCAGACCCGACGTACGCCGCCTCGTGCACGTCGGTTCGGGTGGAGCGGCCGCCGTGGGAGCTCTGTTTGGGTGCTGCGTACCGTTGGGGCATGGCCACGATCGAACTGACTGCCGAGAACTTCGAGTCGAGTGTCGCCGAGAACGATGTCCTCTTCGTCGACTTCTGGGCGAGCTGGTGCGGCCCGTGCCGTCAGTTCGCTCCCACCTACGAAGCCGCGTCGGAGGCGAACCCCGACCTGACCTTCGGCTCGGTCAACACCGAGGAGCAGCAGGGCCTCGCGAGCGCCGCCCAGGTCAGCTCCATCCCGACGTTGATGGTCTTCCGTGAGGGGATCCTGGTCTTCTCCCAGGCGGGCGCGCTGCCCCCCGCGTCGCTGAACCAGCTGATCACCGCGGTGCGCGGCCTCGACATGGAGGACGTACGCCGCCAGGTCGCCGACCAGCAGTCGTAAGGCCCGCCGCCCGCCGCCCGCCCGTAGCGTCATACGAATCGTGGCTTCCAGGCCACCGTGCGGATGACGTCCGGGGAGGCGAGCTGAGGCAGGCCCCAGGGAGGCCCCAGGGAGGCCCCAGGGAGGCCGTGGACCTGGAGTACGGCGCGGCCTAGGTTGGTCCCATGGATGCCGCAGCCTGGGACGACCGGTACGCCGCGACCGAGCTGATCTGGTCGGCGGGACCGAACCAGTTCGTCGAGGAGGCCCTGCACGACCTGCCACCGGGCCGCGGACTCGACCTGGCCTGCGGCGAGGGCCGCAACGCGCTCTGGCTGGCCGGGCGCGGTTGGCAGATGACCGCCATGGACTTCTCCTCGGTGGCGCTGGACAAGGGCCGACGCCTCGCAGAGCAGCGCGGTGTCGACGGCATCGACTGGCTGGTGGGTGACGCCCTGAACGACCCGCTGCCCGACGGGCTCGACCTGGCCGTGCTCGCCTACCTGCAGATCCCGGCCGCGCAACGCCGTCAAGTGCTGCGCAGGGCGTTCGCCGCACTGAGGGGTGGGGGGACCTTCTTCCTCGTGGCGCACGACTCCACCAACCTCACCGAGGGGACCGGCGGCCCCCAGGACGCGGCCGTCCTCTACACGGCCGAGGACGTCCTCGACGACCTCGCCGGGAGCGGGGTCGAGGTGGTGCGGGCAGAGCGCGTGGCCAGGGTCGTCACGGCTCCCGACGAGCACGGACCGGCGGGCACGGCGTGGGACGCCCTGGTGCACCTGCGCCGCACCGGCTGAGACTGCGCGCCCCGCACGACGAGCGCGTCGGCGGAACCGATCCTCAGGTGGAGGTCGGCCGGTCCTTCGAGTCGCTGGGGTCGAACCTGCCGAGCTCGGCGTTGGCGCGGGCCTTGCGCAGGTGTCGGGTGAGGCTGATGCCGAGCAGGACCACGGCGATGCCGAGGGCGATGAAGACCGAGAACGCGAGCCAACCGGCCTTGACGTCCTCGGGAGCCGGAACCTTGTCGGGTCCGTCTTCGACCAGCGGCAGGAGCACGGTGAGCAGGTTCATGCTCCCAGTGTCTCAGGCGTCCAGTTCGCTGCGGCCGCGGATCCCTGCGAACAGGTCGTCCTCGGGCAGCTCCGTCTCGACGAACGACCGCGCCAGCTCGTAGTCCTCGGTGGGCCACGCCGCCTGGTGCACCTCGAGCGGGACGTGGAACCAGGGCCCCTCCGGGTCGATCTGGGTGGCGTGCGCCAGCAGTGCCTGGTCGCGGAGCGGGAAGTACTCCCCACACGGCACCCGCGTGGTGATCCGCGCGTCGTGGGCCGGGTCTACCTTCCACTCCGCGAGCCGCTCGACGTACGGCGACTCGAGCCCACGCCGTTCCATCTCGTCGTGCAGCGCCTGGGTCCGGGGGCGGTTGAAGCCGTGGTGGTAGTAGAGCTTCAACGGCTGCCAGGGCTCGCCGGCCTCGGGGAACCGGCTCGGGTCCCCGGCTGCCTCGAAGGCGACCACCGAGACGTTGTGGCACTGGATGTGGTCCGGGTGCGGGTAGCCGCCGTTCTCGTCGTAGGTGGTCAGCACGTGCGGGCGGAAGCTGCGGATCAGCCGGACCAGTGGCTCCGCGGCCACCTGCGGGTCGAGCTGCGCGAAGCAACCCCCCGGCAGCGGCGGCTTGGGGTCACCTTCGGGCCAGCCCGAGTCGACGAACCCGAGCCAGTCCTGGCGGATGCCCAGGATCTCGCGCGCCGCCTCCATCTCCTGACGACGGATCTCGGTGATGTTGGCCAGCACCTCGGGACGTTCCATCCGGGGGTTGAGGATCGAGCCGCGCTCACCCCCGGTGCACGTGGCCACGTGCACGTCGACCCCTTCTGCGACGTACTTGGCCGTCGAGGCAGCGCCCTTGCTCGACTCGTCGTCGGGATGGGCGTGCACGTGCATCAGGCGGAGCATGGCGACCATCCTAGGGATGGGAGACTAGGACCTGTGAGCGATGTGCGGACCGACGGGCTGGACGGGCGATACGGGTCGCCCAGCCCCAGCAGGCGACGTGCCCTCGTCGGCGTCTCCGCACTGGTTGCGGTCCTCGCGCTGGCCTGGCTGGCCTGGGCCGCCTGGTTCCAGGGCACCCCGGACGTCCAGTCGTCGTTGCGTTCGTTCGACGTCGTCGACACCCACACGGTCCGCACCTCGGTGATCGTGCAGCCACGCAGCAGCGAGGTCTCCGCGACCTGCCTGGTGCGGGCCTTCGGTGAGGACCACTCGGTCGTCGGCGAGCTGAACTTCCGGGTCAACGGCGTGGACGGCGCCACCACTCGCGCGGTGGAGGTCCGCACGGAGCGCGAGGCGACCTCGGTCGAGCTGGTCGGCTGTACCACCGCCAACCAGTCGCGCCCCCGCTGAATCTTCGGTCTTCCGCACTCCGGTCCGGTGATTCGTCCCGAGCAGGTGTCGTTGGTAACATCGCCAACTTGCCCGTATGGACAAACCAAACGTGTAGGAGACCCCATGACCGAGCCGACCCGAGGCGATGTCGTCTGGCTGACCCAGGCGAAGTACGACGACCTGCAGGCCGAACTCGAGACGCTGCGCGGCCCCGGGCGCGCCGAGATGGTCAAGAAGGTCAGCGACGCCCGCGACGAGGGTGACCTGAAGGAGAACACCGGCTACCACGCCGCCCGCGAGGAGCTCGGCAAGATCGACGGCCGGATCCAGCAGCTCAAGGAGATGCTCGAGCGCGTCCAGGTCGGCGAGGCTCCGGCCGACGACGGCGTCGTGGAGCCCGGCATGTGGGTGACCATCAACCTGGTCGACCACGACCTCGAGCAGGAGTTCCTGTTCGGATCCCGCGAGATGGCTGGAGAGGGCATGACCGTCTTCTCCCCCCAGTCACCTCTCGGACAGGCGATCAACGGCTGCCGCCGTGGCGACACGGTGGAGTACGAAGCCACACCGGGCAAGGTCGTCAAGGCCGAGATCGTGGAGGCAGTGCCCTACGCCGGCTGAGGCCGCCCCCAACACCGGCCCGTGTCGGTCCCTGGGCCGGCTACTCGATCACGTGCAGACCGTGCTCACGCAGCCTGGTGAGCACGGTTTCTGCATGTGGGAGACCCCTCGTCTCGAGCTGGAGGCGCACGTCCACCTCGCCGATGTGCAGGCTGGTGGAGGTGCGGTCGTGGGCGACCTCGAGCACGTTGGCGCCGGCCTCGGCGAGCTCCCCGAGCAGACGGGCCAGCCCGCCCGGACGGTCGGGGATCCGGACACGCAGGTTCATGTACCGGCCCCCTGAGGCGAGTCCGTGCCGGATCAGCTTCCCGAGCAGCAGCGGGTCGACGTTGCCGCCGGAGAGCACCGCGACGACCGGGGTCCCGAACTCGTTCGGCTGATCCATCAGCGCCGCCACAGCCGCTGCACCCGCCGGTTCGACGACCATCTTCGCCCGCTCGAGGAGCATCACGAGGGCGCGCGAGATGGAGTCCTCGGAGACGGTCACGACGTCGTCGACGTACTGCTGGATGGCGGCGAACGGCACGTCACCCGGCCGCGCGACCGCAATGCCGTCGGCCATGGTCGTCATCAGCTCGAGCGCGACCGGCTCGCCCTTGCGCAGCGAGGCCGGGAAGGCGGCCGCCTCCTCCGCCTGCACCCCCACGACGCGGATGTCGGGGCGCAGCGACTTGATGGCGATCGCGATCCCGGCGATCAGTCCGCCTCCCCCGGTGGGCACCATCACGGTCGCGGCCTGCGGCGCCTGCTGGAGGATCTCGAGCCCAGCGGTGCCCTGGCCCGCCACGATGTCGGTGTGGTCGAACGGGTGGATGAACACCGCGCCGGTCTCGTCGGCGAACTCCTGCGCCGCGACCAGCGCCTGGGTGAGGTACTCGCCGAAGAACCGCACGTCGGCGCCGTACCCGCGGGTGGCATTGGCCTTGGGGATCGGCGCCCCCTCGGGCATGAACACCGTCGCCTTGACGCCCAGCAGCTGCGCTGCCAGTGCCACCCCCTGCGCGTGATTGCCTGCCGAGGCGGCGACGACACCCCGCGCACGCTCCTCCTGGCTGAGCCGGGAGAGCCGCACGTAGGCGCCCCGGATCTTGAAGGACCCGGTCCGCTGGAGGTTCTCGCACTTGAGCAGCACCGGTCCGTCGACGATCGCCTGGAGCCAGCGCGACTCCTCCATCGGAGTGGTGATCGCGACGTCCGCGACGAGGTCGGCAACTGCCTCGATGTCGGCCAGGGAGACGGTCATGGGGAACACCCTAGGGGTGAGGGCACTCACACCACATCCAGTTGCTTTTTGCAACCAAATGCACGAAGATCGTCCGAGTGACCGCCGACTCCGAGGGCTACCTCTCCCACCGCCAGATCATGGTGGTGATGGCGGGGCTGATGGTCGGGATGTTCCTGGCGGCGCTCGACCAGAGCATCGTCGGCACCGCACTCCCCCGGATCACCAGCGACCTCGGTGGTTTCAGCAAGCTCTCGTGGGTGGTGACGGCCTACCTGCTGGCCTCCACCGCCTCCACGCCGCTGTGGGGCAAGATCTCCGACCTCTACGGCAGGCGGCTGCTGTTCCAGATCGCCATCGTCGTGTTCGTCGCGGGCTCGCTGGCCTCGGGCTTCTCCGCCGACATGGACCAGCTGATCGCGTTCCGGGCCGTCCAGGGCCTGGGCGCCGGCGGCCTGATGGCTCTGGCGCTGGCCACTGTCGGTGACGTCATCCCGCCACGCGAGCGCGGGCGCTACCAGGCCTACTTCGCCCTGACCTTCGGGGTGTCCTCCGTGCTCGGACCGATCCTCGGCGGGTTCTTCGCCGACGGGCCCGGCTGGCGCTGGATCTTCTTCATCAACGTGCCGCTCGGCATCATCGCCCTGGTGGTGACGAGCGCGGCCCTGAAGATGCCACACGTACGCCGGGACCACAGCATCGACTACCTGGGCGCAGCCGTGATCGTCGCGTCGGTGAGCTCGTTGCTGCTCTACACCGCGTGGGCGGGACCTGAGCGAGGCTGGGGCGACCCGACGGGGCTGACCCTGCTCGTCGGCGGGCTCGTGCTCGCCGTGCTGTTCGTGCTCGTCGAGCTGCGGGCGACCGAGCCCATCATCCCGATGCGGCTGTTCCGCAACTCGGTCTTCAGCCTGTCCAACGGCTTCGGGTTCCTGGTCGGGATCGCGATGTTCGGATCGATGATCTACCTGCCGGTCTACCTGCAGGTGGTCAGCGGGATGTCCCCGACGAGGTCCGGTCTGGCGATGGTGCCGATGATCCTCGGGATCTTCACCACCTCGCTCAGCGCCGGCCAGGTCATGTCCCGCACCGGCCGCTACCGGGTGTTCCCACCCGCCGGCGCGCTGCTGCTGACCGTGGCGCTGGTGCTGCTGTCGCGACTAGGTGTCGAGAGCCCCTACTGGTTCGCCGCCGTGGCGATGTACGTCTTCGGCGCGGGCCTCGGCCTGAGCCTCCAGGTGATGGTCGTCGTCGTGCAGAACAGCGTGGACCGCTCCGACATCGGCGTCGCCACCAGCTCGGTCGCGTTCTTCCGCCAGATGGGCGGGTCCTTCGGCACGGCACTGTTCGGCGCCATCCTCACCAGCCGTCTGAGCACCCACCTCTCCGACGTGCTGCCCGGCGGCGCCACGACGGCACGCACCATCGACACCAACGACACCGACGCCATCAGCGAGCTCCCCGAGGCGCTCCGCGGCCTCGTGCGCGAGGCGTTCAGCCGTTCGCTCGACGAGATGTTCCTGACCGCCGTACCGATCGTCGTGGTCGCGGGACTGCTCGCGCTGTTCATCAAGGAGCTGCCGCTCGCGGCGCGTCAGGTCCCCTCGGAGCCCGAGGCTCCGGACGTTCCCGAGGCCCCTGCATCGCTGGCGTCGGCCACCTCGTCGCCGGTGGCGTCGGCGGGAAGCGTGTCCGGGTCGCGCTCGGAGGCGTCCTCCGCGTCCTGACCGACCGCGGTCCTGGTGGCGAGGTGCTGACCCACAGCGTTCAGCGAGGCCGCGAGCGGCACCGCGATCAGGGCGCCGGGGATGCCGGCCACGATCACGCCCATGGCGATCGCGACGATCACGCCGAGCGGGTGCATCGACACGAACCGGCCCATCAGGAAGGGCTGCAGCACGTGCGCCTCGACCTGCTGCACGACCACCACCCCGACCAGCATCAGCAGTGCGGTGAACGGCCCCTGGGCGACGAGTGCCACCAGGATCGCGACGAGCCCCGAGATGGTCGCCCCGATCAGCGGGACGAAGGCGCCGAGGAACACCAGCACGCCGATCGCGCTGACCAGCGGCACCCCCAGTACGGCCGCCCAGATCATGATGCCGATCGCGTCCACCGCAGCGACGAGAACTGTGGCCCGGACGAACTGGGTGAGTGACTCCCATGCCACCCGGCCGGAGGAGTCGGCGTGCAGCCGGCCGGCCCGCGGGAACAGGCGCACGAGCCAGGCCCAGATCACCGGACCGTCGGCGAGGAAGAAGTAGGTCGCGAACAGCACGATGAACAGGCCGGCCACCAGGTGGCCCACGGCAGCGGTCACTTCGGTCACCCGGCCCACGGCGTCCTCGCCGAGCTGGGCTATCCGGTCCTGGGCGTTCTGCAGCACGTCGTTGATCTGCGAGTCGGTCACGTTCAGCGGCCCCGTCCGCAGCCAGTCCCGGATCTGGGCGATGCCGTCGGTGACCTGCTTGGAGAGGTCACCGAACCCCTGCGAGACCTGGTTGCCCACAAAGGTCACCAGGAGCACGAGCACTCCGATCCCGGACAGCACCACCAACGCTGCGGCTGCCTGTCTCGGCAGACCCAGGCGGTGCAGCCACGCGACCACCGGGCTGACCAGTGCGGCGATGAGCAGCGCGATCGCCAAGGGGAGCACGACGACGAGGAAGAAGTTGAGCAGCCAGAGCACGATCGCGCCCGCCAGCGCGATGGCCACGAAGCGCCACGCCCAGGCCGCTGCCAGGTCGACGCCGTAGGGCACCTGTCCCGGCTTGAAGTTCGACCGACCGCCGGTGATCTGAGGCTGGACCTCCATGCTGCGCCGGACCGCCCGCAGCTCGGCCCACTGCTGGGCGATGCGCTCACGCAGCTCCACGCTCTCGCGCTCGACCCGTCCCTGCTCGTCGTCGCTCGTGGCAGTGGCGCCGGAACGGCGTCGACTCAGTCGGCCGCTGAGCTTCTCCCGAGGGTCGCGTCGCACTGCGTCAGGCTACGCGCCAGGGCGGCCGCCGCGACGGGGAAACGCTCCGCGAGCAGCCCCACCGCTGCGAGGACGTAGTCACGGTCGACCACCACCGCAGGATGCTCGGGTTGCTGCCAGCCCTCGGGCGAGACGCCGGTCAGTGCACCGAGGACCCGGAGGGCACCGTCTCCCGGCGCGTGCCTGAGCACGCCGCCCGACCCCACGAGCAGGTCCACCTCCCGAAGATCCTTGCCGGAGCGCTCGACCACGCGTCCGTCCGGCCCGAGGACCACCCGTGCCCGTCCTGCGTGGCGGCGCACCGCGAGGGTCGCGGCGGTGGTCGCCAGCCACACCTCGTCCTCGCGGTCGCCGTCCGTGCTCGGAAGGAAGGCCGGGTCGCCGGTGCGACGTACGGCGGCGTCACGGTGGGCATGGTCGACGAGACCAGCCTCGACACCCGCTTCCCAGGTGCTCAGCGCGCTCCACCGCATGCCGAGGTCGCCCTCCACCGTGCGCGTCACCGGGGTGCTTGCCACCACCTCCCGGGACAAGCCGGCGTCCTCGGGGTCGAGGCGCACCACGGAGTGGACGTCGGTGGTCGCGCCGCCGATGTCCACGACGACCACACCGTCGCCTTCGGAGACCGAAGCGAGCACCTCGACCCCGGTCAGCACCAGGTCCGGCGTCGCGCCGCGGACCATCGCGGTGAAGTCGGCACGCGCACTCAGGTGCTTGCCGCCGATCACGTGGGCCAGGAACATCTCGCGGATCGCACGCCGGGCGGGGTTCGGCTCCAGCACGCCGATGCGTGGGACCACGTTGTCGGTCACGACCAGCGGCAACCCCTCGAGCGTGGCTGCGACCTCGGTGCGGGCCGCCTCGTTGCCGGCCACGACGACCGGTCCCCGCCAGCCACTGCCGAGCAGACGCGCAGCGCCAGTGAGGATGCCCTCCTCGTCGCCGCCGTCGGTGCCCCCGGTCAGCAGCACGACGTCGGGTCGCGCGGCGGGCACGAGATGCCGGTAGGCGACCTCCTCCGAGGCGCGGCTGAGCACCGCCACCACCCTGCCGCCGCTGGACAGAGCCACGCGACGCCCCGCCTCGGCGGTCACCAGGGCCTCGTTGCCGATCACCGCGATCCGCAGCCCGCCCCCCGCCGAGGAGCACGCCAGCACCTCGGCTGCGTCGGCGTCCGGGTGCTCGTGCGCTATCAGGGCGCGGCAGGCGTCCAGGCCGTCGAGCACGTCGGTGTCGATCGTGGTGCGGTGGGCGGAGGTGGCCAGCAGTGCGCCCGTGCGCCGGTCCACCAGTGCCGCTTTGGTGAAGGTCGACCCGAAGTCGACGCACAGGACCAGGTCGGGCTCAGCCAAGCGCGCGGTCCAGGTCGGCCAGGAGGTCGTCGGCGGTCTCGATGCCGACGCTGAGCCGGATCAGGTCGCCGGGAACCTCGAGGTCGGTGCCGGCCACGCTCGCATGCGTCATGCGGCCGGGGTGCTCGATCAACGACTCGACGCCACCGAGTGACTCCCCCAGGGTGAACACCTCGGTCTTGGCGCACACGTCGAGCGCGTGCTGTTCACCGCCGGAGACCCGGAAGGACACGATGCCGCCGTACCGCTTCATCTGCCGACCGGCCACGGCGTGCCCGGGGTGCTCCTCGAGCCCGGGGTAGATCACCTGGTCCACGGCCGGATGGGCACCGAGGAACTCCACGACCTGCTCGGCGTTGTCGCAGTGCCGGTCCATCCGCACCCCGAGGGTCTTCAGGCCGCGCAGCACCAGCCAGGCGTCGAACGGTCCCGCGACCGCGCCCATCGAGTTCTGGTGGAAGGCCAACAGCTCGGCGAGCTCGAGGTCCCGCGCGACCAGCGCGCCGCCGACGACGTCGGAATGGCCGCCGCAGTACTTCGTGGTCGAGTGCACCACCACGTCGGCCCCGAGCGTCAGCGGCTGCTGGAGGTACGGCGAGGCGAAGGTGTTGTCCACGACCATCAGCGCGCCGGCCTCGTGCGCCACCGCGGCGAGGGCCTCGATGTCGCCGATGTTCAGCAGCGGGTTGGTCGGTGTCTCCACCCAGACCGCCTTGGTGCGGCCCGGGATGATCGCGGCGCGCACCGCGTCGACGTCGCTGACCGGTGCCGGACTGTGGTCCAGGCCCCAGCGCTTGGCGACCTTGTCGATCAGCCGGAAGGTGCCGCCGTAGGCGTCGTCGGGGATCACCACGTGGTCGCCGGGATTGCAGATCGCCCGCAGCAGGGTGTCCTCGGCGGCCAACCCGGAGGCGAACGCGAACCCGCGCTCCCCCTCCTCCAGGGCCGCGATGTTCCCCTCGAGGGCGGTGCGCGTGGGGTTGCCGGACCGGCTGTACTCGTAGCCGCCCCGCATCCCGCCGACGCCGTCCTGCTTGTAGGTCGACGTCGCGTAGATCGGCGGGATCACCGCTCCGGTCATCGGGTCCGGCTCGTAGCCGGCGTGGATGGCGCGGGTCTCGAAACCGGATTTCTGTCGGTGTTCCTGGGTCACGCAGGCGACGTTACCCGGCACCGTCGCCCGGCGTCGCCCGGCGTCGCCCGGCGTCACACTGTCCGGGGCCCCGACGCGCATCTGGTCGCTCAGCGCGAGGCACCCGCGGACCCGGAGTTGCGAGAGACGGTGTTGCGGGCCGCCGCGGTGTCGGACCTGGTGCTGCGGGAGGCGATGGCGACAACGACGACCAGGAGCAGCAGCGCCGACGCCCACAGGTTGATCTCGCCCCAGACCCAGCCCGGGTCCTCGGGCTGCACGAGGGTGACGATCGAACCGGCCACGAGGGCAACCAGTATCAACGCGACCGCGGCCGCGATCGCGCCGAGCACCTGGGGCGCACGTGCGTGCCGGCTGGTGAGGTGCACCCCCAACGCGCCGGAGCCGACGAGGGCCGAGACGAGTCCGAGCAGGAACAAGGGTCCCTCGGCCGGGCTCTTGTCGAGTCCTCCGGCCAGGCCGATGGCCACTGCTTTGGCCGCCCACAGGACGGTTGCTGCAACCGAGCCCCCCAGGGCGATTCGCTGTGCCGACACCCGAGACATGTCCGCCTCCTGCACTCAGATCGTGGACCCACGCCGAGGATCACACACGTCGAGTGCGGTGGGGAAGGGTGAGGAAGGCGTGCAGAACGGCTGGACACCCGGTGGCTCCCGGTGCGCCGACCACGGCTGAGCGACACTGGACGCAAGCCACCTCCTCGAGCACGGCAGGGAAGGTCCTCGACCCCGCCGTTGTTCTCGAAGGTGCACCCCACGAAAGGCGGATCATGTTCACGCGCAGCAAGACCACGCTTCCCACTCCCGACCAGGCCCTGGCCGGACGACCCGAGCGTCCCTTCGAGCTCGCCGATCGCCACAAGGCTCTCGACGCCCCCCTGGTGACCGACGAGGTCCCCGAGGGCTTCGAGGTCGCCGTGTTCGGGCTCGGCTGCTTCTGGGGTGCCGAGGAGATCTTCTGGCAGGTGCCGGGTGTCTGGTCGACTTCGGTCGGGTACGCCGGGGGCAGCACGCCGAACCCGTCGTACGAGGAGGTGTGCAGTGGCCGCACCGGCCACACCGAGGCCGTCCGCGTGGTGTTCGACCCGGCGAAGGTGTCCTACGCCGACCTGGTCGCGACGTTCTACGAGGTGCACGACCCGACCCAGGGCATGCGCCAGGGCAACGACCGCGGCACTCAGTACCGCTCGGCGATCTACGTCAGCACCCCGGAGCAGGAGCAGGTGGCCCGACTCGTCACCGAGCGCTACCAGCCCGAGCTGACCAAGCGCGGCTATGACGAGATCACCACGGAGATCCGGCCGGCCTCCCAGGCGACGTACTACTACGCCGAGGACCACCATCAGCAGTACCTGCTGAAGAACCCCTTCGGCTACCGCTGCCACTCCGCCACGGGCATCCCCGTCCCCCGCTGACCCCACTTCCCGCCCGGGACGTCATCCGAATCGTGGCCTCCAGCGCACGGTTCGTATGACGTCCGGGGGTGGCGGATTCGCGAGGGGGATCGCGAGTGTCCCTCGACACATTGCCCGCCTGGCCTGCCTGCGGCCGAACCCCCCGAGTTTGAGAAGGCCCGTTCACTAGGCACACTGGGGCGCATGAGTGACCAGACCCCACCCTCGGACCATCCCACGCCGCCCCCCACCGAAGGGGCCGACGCGAGCTCCGTGGGCGGGTCGGACGCACCGCCGCCGCCTCCGCCGAGCGAGCCGCTCGAAGGCGCCTACCCGCCGCCTCCTCCGGCACCGGAGAAGAAGTCCCGCACGGGGCTGATCATCGCTGCGGTCGCCGGGCTCGTCGTCCTGGCACTGGTCGGCACGCTGGCCACGGTCCTGCTGACCCGTGAGGACACCCACTCGATCACCATCCCGGCCACCGCTGGTGGGATGAAGCGCGACGCCGAGAGCGAGAAGCAGCTCGGTGAGCAGCTCAAGGCAGCCGAGGCCCAGTTCAAGACCCAGGCCAAGAACGTCAGCTACGTGAAGTCCGGCATCTACCAGCAGGACGACGAGAAGCGCGGTCCCGTGGGTTCCCTGGTCTTCCTCGGTGCCAAGCTCAAGAAGGAGCAGAGCCCCACCGCGTTCGTCGAGGCGTTCAGCAAGCAGGCCACCGACAACGGCTTCGAGGTCAGCAAGATCTCGGCCGGGGACCTCGGCGGCAAGGCCGTCTGCGCCTCCCAGGACGCCGGCCAGAAGATCGCCATCTGCGCCTGGGCTACCAAGGACTCGATGGGCGAGCTCGTCCCGACCACGCCGGGTTACGACTCCAAGATGCTCTCCGCGATCCTGCTCGACATGCGCTCGGACGTCGAGAAGACCGACTAACCCGCTGCCGTGCTGACCCGCTGGGGCCGCGAGCTCGACCCGGCGTCGCCGTTGCCGGAGCACCCACGGCCACAGCTGGTCCGGCACGGGTGGGCCAGCCTCAACGGGGCCTGGGAGCACGCGTTCACCGCGTCCCCCGAGCGTCCGAACAGGTACGACGGTCCGATCGTGGTGCCGTTCTCACCGGAGGCACCTCTCTCCGGGGTCGGACGCCAGCTCCAGCCGCACGAATGGCTCTGGTACCGCCGCAGCTTCACCGCACCCGATCGCCCTCACGGCGGTCAGGTGCTGCTGCACTTCGGCGCGGTGGACCAGTCCTGCACGGTCTGGGTCAACGGGCACGAGGTCGGGACGCACACCGGCGGCTACCTGCCGTTCAGCTGCGACATCACCGGCGCCCTGCTTGCCGGCGACGACGCCAACCTCCTCGAGGTCCGCGTCCGCGACCTGTCCGAGACCGGCGTGCACGCGCGCGGCAAGCAGCGACTGGACAGCGGCACGATCTGGTACACCGCACAGTCGGGCATCTGGCAGACGGTGTGGCTCGAGCCGGTTCCAGCGGCGTACGTCGACCGGCTGGTGATCGTGCCGAACCTGGACGACGGCACGCTGGAGATCACCGTTGTGGCGGGCGGGGCCGTCGACGACCAGCAGGCGTTGGTCGAGGTCTCGTCGAGCGCGGCGGGCCAGACGGCAGTCGTGGTCGGGCGGGCAGTGGCCACCCCCGGGTTGCCGGTGCTCGTCGAGCTCGCGGAGGTCAGACCGTGGTCGCCGGAGGACCCGCACCTCTACGACGTCGAGGTGTCGCTCGGCGACGACCGGGTCACCTCCTACGCCGGTCTGCGCTCTTTCGGTCTCGGTCCGGACGCCGAGGGACACCAGCGCTTCTGGCTCAACGGCCGTCCGGTCGTGCACGTCGGCGTGCTGGACCAGGGCTACTGGCCCGACGGCCTGCTCACCCCACCGAGCGACGCCGCGATGGTGCACGACATCGAGGCGATGAAGGCGCTCGGATTCACGATGCTGCGCAAGCACGTGAAGGTCGAGCCGCTGCGCTGGTACGCCCACTGCGACCGCCTCGGGATGCTGGTCTGGCAGGACATGGTCAACGGTGGCGGTCGCTACCGGCACCTGGTCACCTCCTTGCCGGCGCGGCGCCCGGTGTGGCTGAGCGACCGACGACACACCCTTTTCCACCGCCAGGAGCCCGACGGGCGCGCGGAGTTCCGTCGCGAGGTCGGCGAGACTGTCGACCTGCTGCGCAACGTGGTCTCGCTGGCGGTGTGGACTCCATTCAACGAGGGCTGGGGGCAGTTCGACGCCAACGAGATCGCGGGTGAGGTGGCCCGCCTCGACCCCACGCGGCCGGTGAACCACGTCAGCGGCTGGGTGGACCAGGGCGGCGGCGACGTACGCAGCTTCCACAGCTACCTGAGCCGGTTCCGGATGCCCGCGCGGAGGTCGTTGCGCCGGTGGGGCCGACCGGACCCGCGCGTGGTCGCGCTCACCGAGTACGGCGGTCACAGCCTGCGCGTGGAAGGTCACGACTGGAGCCCCCGGGAGTTCGGCTACCACCACGCGGAGACCGCCGAGGAGCTCGCGATCGCCTTCGACGCGCTGCACCGACAGCTGGCGGAAGCCGTGCGAGCCGGGCTCGGTGCGACCGTCTACACCCAGCTCAGCGACGTGGAGGACGAGCTGAACGGGCTGTTCACCTGGGACCGCGAGGTGCTCAAGATCGATGCCGAGGTGGTCCGCCGGGCCACGCGCGCGCTCAGCCCGCCGTTGAGTCCACCCAGCGCTCACCGATGACCCGCAGCTCGGCCTCCCCCGAGGTCAGCTCGGCGACGATCTCCTCGGCCACGCCGCGGGTCTGCGGCGGAATGGCGAAACGCAACAACGCCTCCCCCGTGTAGTCCACTCCGAGGACCCGGGCTCCACGGGAACGAAGGTCGTGCTCGAGGCGGCCGGCCTCGGCGATGTCGACCTCGACCTCACAGAGATCCTGCAGCACGCGTTCGACTACCCCGACCTCGTCCAGAGCGGCCCGTGTGGCTGCGGCGTACGCCCTGGCCAGGCCGCCCGTGCCGAGGAGCACGCCACCGAACCAGCGGGACACGACGGCCACGACGTCGGTGAGCTCACGCCCGCGCAGGACTCCGAGCATGGGGGCCCCCGCGGTCCCGGGCGGCTCCCCGTCGTCGTTGGACTGCTCGAGGGCACGGTCCGGGCCGAGGATGAACGCCATGCAGTGGTGGCGGGCGTCCCAGTGCTGACGCCGCACCTGGTCCACGACGGCACGGGCCCCCTCCTCGCTGCTGACCCTTGCGAGGGTGCAGCTGAAGCGGGAGCGGCTCTCCTCGATCTCGGCGACGCCGTCCCGAGCGATGGTGAGGTACGACGTCACTGGCACGTGTTGACGCTACCCGTGCCCCGCCGTTTGGCACGATCGGGGGATGCGCATCGTCTCCCTGCTGCCCTCGACCACCGAGATCCTGTTCGCCATCGGCGCCGGGGACGACGTCGTCGGGGTGACCTTCGAGTGCGACCACCCGGCGCAGGCACGTGACCGTCGGATCGTCTCCACCTCGGCGCTGCCGGAGGGGCTCGACGCTGCGGGCATCGACCGGTTCGTGGCCTCGGCGATGTCGGCGGGCGAGGACCTGTACCACCTGGACGCCGGCGCCCTGGCCGGACTCGACGCCGATCTCGTGGTCACCCAGGACCTGTGCGCCGTGTGCGCGGTAGACGTCTCGGTGGTCGACGACGCGCTGGCCCACCTCGGCTGCCAGGCAGACGTCCTCACCATCGACCCGCACACCTTGGAGGAGGTGCTCGGCTCGGTGACCCGCCTCGGCGAGGCAACTGGTCGCCTCGACGAGGCGGACCGGCTGGTGGCGCGCCTGCGCGCGCGCCTGGAGGCCGTGCGCCGGGAGGTGGCTGCCCGCGCCGACACCCGGGCTCCACGGGTGCTCCTGCTGGAGTGGACCGATCCGCCGTACGCACCGGGCCACTGGGTGCCCGAGATGGTCAGGGCTGCCGGTGGCGTGCCGACCGTCGGCACCGCAGGGGCCAAGTCCGTGCGGGTCACCTGGGAGCAGGCGTTGGCGGTGGATCCCGACGTGGTCGTGTGCGCCCCGTGCGGCTATGACCTGGCCGGCAGCACCGAGCTGGCCGAGGACCTGCTGGCCTCGGGGGCCCTCCCCCCGTCGGTCCCGGTCTGGGCCGTGGATGCGAACGCGTCCTTCGCCCGCCCTGGCCCGCGGCTGGTCGACGGCATCGAGAGTCTCGCGCGGATCCTGGCACCTGCCGGGGTCGGGCCCGACGTGGAGACGGCCCGGCGGCTGCGCTGAGGCCCCTCGCGGGGCGAGTGATGGGGCAACTCGGAAACCGGCACCCCACCACTCAGGATCCGTGGGTGATGGAAGTGGAGGGACCCGCTGACGCGGGCATTCCATGTGCCTCGGAACCACAGCCTCAACCGTGCAGTGTGGGCACCACAGGTTGACGTTGCAGTGACCAGAGTATGCAGCCCAGGTGCGCTTCGCGAGCCAATTCGCGAGAATTCAATATCGGTATATTTCGGACTTTTCAGTCTTGGGCTACGAAGCTGAGCAGATCCTGCCTGGTGAGCACCCCGACCGGGCGGCCATCGTCCTGGACGAGCAGCGCGTCGGCGTCCTTGAGAGCGGCGACGGCCTCGGCCACCCCGACCCCCGACCCCACGGTCGGGAGCGGCGCGTCCATGTGACCCTCCACCTGGTCGGCGAGCTTGGCCGCGCCGGCGAACAGCGCGTCGAGCAACCGCCGTTCGGAGACCGACCCGGCCACCTCGGCCGCCATGATCGGTGGCTCCGCGAGCACCACCGGCATCTGCGAGACGCCGTACTCCTGGAGGATCTGGACCGCGTCGGCGATGGTCTCGTGGGGGTGCGTGTGCACCAGGGCGGGGATGTCGCCCTTCTTGGCGTGCAGCACCTCCCCGATCGTCAGACCGCTCGCGGAGTCCCCGCCGAAGCCGAACCGCGCCAGCCACTCGTCGTCGAAGATCTTGGTCAGGTACCCGCGCCCGCTGTCGGGCAGGAGGACCACGATCACCGCGTCGGGGTCGTCGAGCTCCTGGGCCAGCTGGACGGCCGCGTAGGCCGCCATCCCTGACGACCCACCGACGAGCATCCCTTCCTCGCGGGCGAGTCGCCGGGTCATCCGGAAGGAGTCGGCGTCGGAGACCTCGATGATCCGGTCGGCGATGGTGGCGTCGTAGGTCTCGGGCCAGAAGTCCTCACCGACCCCTTCTACGAGGTAGGGACGACCGCTGCCACCGGAGTACACCGAGCCGGCCGGGTCGGCGCCGACGACCACCACGTCTGGGTTCTGCTCCTTGAGGTAGCGACCCACCCCACTGATCGTTCCCCCGGTGCCCATGCCGGTGACGAAGTGGGTGATCCGCCCCTCGGTCTGCTCCCAGATCTCCGGACCGGTCTGCTCGTAGTGCGAGAGCGGGTTGTTGATGTTGGCGTACTGGTTGGGCTTCCAGGCACCCGCCGTCTCGCGCATCAACCGGTCCGAGGTGCTGTAGTAGCTGTCCGGATGGTCCGGGGCCACCGCGGTCGGGCAGACGACGACCTCGGCGCCATAGGCCTTGAGCACGTTGCGCTTGTCCTCGCTGACCTTGTCGGGGCACACGAAGACACAGTGGTACCCGCGCTGCTGGGCGACGAGTGCCAGCCCGACCCCGGTGTTGCCCGAGGTCGGCTCGACGATCGTGCCACCGGGTTGGAGCTCACCGCTGGCCTCCGCGGCGTCGATCATCCGGACCGCGATGCGGTCCTTCACCGAACCGCCGGGGTTGAGGTACTCGACCTTCGCGAGCACCAGCGAGCGGGTCTCGCCGACGGTGCGGTCGAGCTTGACGAGCGGGGTGTTGCCGATCAGATCGAGCAGCGAGTTGGCGTACTTCATGCGCGTCAACCTACCGGCCAACTAGGGTCACTGGCACCGGCGTCGGCCTCGCCTCGACAGCACCAAATATTCACTTCGGTCCCACTGGACCCAAAAAATGGTGCATACTTCCCAAGTTCACTACACCAGAGGGACCGGTTTTCGAGGGAGACTCGCCGAGATGAAGTCCACGCAGCACCGAAACCCATTCGTTCGGGCCTTGGTTGGCGTCCTGATGTTCGGCGTGATGCTCACGCCCGCGCTCGTCTCGATCGACGCCAGTGCGCATTCCAAGGGCAAGAACTCCCAGCACACCAAGATGCACAAGGCCAAGAAGGCCAAGGCGAAAGCGAAGGCGAAGGCCAGGGCCAAGGCCAGGAAGGCCCGGGCAGCGGCGAAGGCCAGGGCAGCGGCGAAGCGCAAGCAGGCCAGCAGCAAGGGCAAGACTCAGGGGCCGCAGTACCGCAAGGTCAGCGCCCCGAACACGTTCTACCCCCTCACCGGCACGCGGTCGGTCCAAGACAGGGGCAGCTACACCCGCAAGAGAGCAGACCACCGACATCACGGCCCCGTGCAACAGCACGGTCTGGGCCAGCCACCCCGGCGTCGCGCAGGTGAGCCAGCAAGGACGCCTGGAACGACAGGTACGTCGATCCGCGTGGTCAGCAGCACCGACGGTCTCGTGACGCAGTACGCGTTCCTGTCGACGGCGCTCGTCGCAGGACGGCCAGATCATCCAGTCCGGGCAGCTCCTCGGCATGCTCGGCGCCCACCCCGCCAGCAAGGCGTGCGCGCTGGCCTTCGGCGTCACGAGCGGTGGCGCGCGGTCGACCCGACCGCCTGGCTGGACACCTACGTCGGCAAGCCGGCCCCGGTCTCGAACCTCTTCGACACCACCGGTTTCAACCTTGCCTCCTTCAACATCCTCGGCGCCAGCCACACGGCGCGAAGGCAGTCGGTACGCGACCTACCACTCGCGGCTGGACCGAGGCAGTCTGCGATGTTCGACCTGCGCAACCTCGACGTCATCGGCACCCAGGAGTTCCAAGAGGTTCAGTACGACTACTTCGTTGCCAAGGGATACGGCGAGACCTGGGACGCCTACTACTGGGACCCCGAGGGCAAGCGTCGCGACACCGAGAACGCCATCATCTGGCGCAAGTCGACGATGGAGTTCGTCTCGGCCGAGACCTTCGACATCCCGTACTTCAACGGCAACATCAGGCACGTGCCGGCTGTGCTGCTGCGGCACAAGGCGTCGGGTCGCACGGCGTACTTCCTCAACGTGCACAACGCCTCCAACGTGCGTGGCAACGCCGCGAAGTACCGAGCGGAGGCCATCCGCATCGAGCAGGAGAAGATGATCGAGCTGCGTGCCACGGGCGACCGGTCTTCCTCACCGGGGACTTCAACGACAAGCAGGCGGCCTTCTGCCCGCTCACCGCGGACAAGCTGTCCATCTCGCCGAACAGCGTTCCCAGCATGACGTGCGCCTTCCCCAAGGAGTTCACGATCGACTGGATCTTCGCTGCCGGTCAGACCCGCTTCTCCTACTACCTGCGCGACAAGACCCCGCAGACGGCCAAGATCAGCGACCACCCGATCGTGATCGCCCGGGCTCATCTCCAGGACTGACGCCTCGTAGGATTCCCCCTGTGGGCAGAGCAGCGGCGACACGCAGAGCGGCCGCTGCGGCTGCCTACGGGGGCGGGGGGCTCTCGGTGTTCGGCGCCACCCTGTACGGCGTCCTGCGCGCCGAGGCCAAGGTCGCACGGAAGGCGATCGGGACCACCGGGCGTCGGGTCCCGGACGCCTCCGGCTGGTACGGCCGCGGCCGACCCGGGCCCGCCGTCAAGATCGCCCTGCTCGGCGACTCCAGCGCCGCGGGGTACGGCGTGAGCACCGTGGAGGAGACTCCCGGCGCCTGGCTCGGCTCCGGTGTCGCAGAACGCGCCGACCGCCGCGTGCACCTGCGCGAGTTCGCCGTTGTCGGAGCACAGTCCAGCGCCCTTCGCCATCAGGTCGCCAAGGCGATCCCGACCGAGCCGGACGTCGCCGTGATCCTCATCGGCGCCAACGACGTCACCCACACCGTGCTCCCCTCCGCCTCGGTGCGGTTCCTCTCCGAGGCTGTCCGCCAGCTCCGCGAGGCCGGCGTGGCCGTGGTGGTCGGCACCTGTCCCGACCTCGGCACGATCTCACCGCTCCCGCAACCGTTGCGCCTGGTGGCCCGCACGTGGTCGCGGCGCCTGGCCACCGCCCAGACCGTCGCCGTCGTCGAGGCCGGTGGTCGCACGGTCTCGCTCGGCTCGATCCTCGGGCCGGAGTTCGCTGCGGCACCCGCCCTCCTCTTCGGACCCGACCAGTTCCACCCCTCCGCCGCGGGCTACGAGCGCCTCGCCCGGCTGATGGTCCCCTCGATCCTCTCCGCACTGGGCATGGGCGAGGAGGGCGAGGAGACCCCGCGGCTGGGCCGCGGCGAGGCGGTCCTCCCGATCGGCTACGCGGCCGCCAAGGCGACGCAGAACCCCGGCACCGAGATCGACGGCACCGAGGTCGGCGGGGCCAAGCGCGGCGTCGGCGGTCGCTGGGTCACCCTCATGCGCCGCCGAGTGCTGCCGACGGGTGCGGCGGAGTCCCCGGACAGCACGGACGCCCCGACCGACGAGTCGACCGGGGCGTCTGTGTAGCTGCAGATCGTGCGGGTCAGTCCTGGCCGCGCAGGATCGCGAGGATGCGGATGATCTCGATGTAGATCCACACGATGGTGACGGTCAGGCCGAAGGCCGCCCGCCACGACTCGCGCTCGGGCAGACCGGCTGCGATGCCTCGCTCCACGAAGTCGAAGTCGAGGATCAGCATCAGCACGCCGATGCCCAGACCGACCACGCTGCTGATCAGGCCCATCGTGCCGAAGCCGTTGAACCCGAAGTCGGCCTTGAAGAACTGCAGCACGAAGTCGAGCATGCTCAGGGCCACGAAGCCGAACATCGCTCCGATCACCCACATCCGGAACTTCGCGCCGACCTTGATGTTGAAGAACTTGTAGGCCGCCAAGGTGCCGCCGACCGCGGCCATGGTGCCGACCACCGCACCCATGACCAAGCCGTCCCCGAACTGCGCCTCGAGGACCTTGCTGAACGCCCCGACGAAGACACCCTCGAGCGCGGCGTAGCCGATCACCAGCGCCGGGCTGACGACCTTCTTGAACGAGTTGACCATGGCCAGGACGAAGCCACCGAGGGCGCCGACGAGGGCAAGGGTGTAGAGGCCGCTCAGGGCCGCCGGGTCGGTGACGTCACCGGTCAGCACCCAGGTTGCCGCAGCGAGGACCACCACGATGCCGAGGCTGATGCCGGTCTTCTGCACGACGGAGTCGATCGACATCCGGCCCTGGTCGACCTGGGTCACCTGGCCGGGAGTTCCGGTCCCCCACTGCGAGGGGTCGTTGCTGCCGTACTGGCCGCCGGCGGTGGAGCCCGGGTAGGTGGTCGTTCCGGCGCTGCCGCGGCCGTTGAAGCCCTCGGCGCGCGTGAAGATGGGGTTCTTGCTCTGCATGGCGTCCTCCTTGGAAGCCCTGCGAAACAACCACTCTGGTGTTCGCGAGACGTCCGAATCCTATCCGGACGTCATCATGCAAAACGACCACCAGGGGCGTGGTGTTCCCGATCCGCGCGCTGTGAGCGGTGTCACCAGGGCGTTCCGGCATCGTGCTTCGCTTGATCGCGCTGCGACCGAGGTGCCCCGGGTGGGGGTCGAACCCACACTGTGCGGTGTTTAAGACCGCTTCCTCTGCCATTGGGATACCGGGGCGGGGGTCTCGACTGCGCTCGACCGCCGTGGGCCGATCATAGGGAGGCCGCGCGTCCGAGCACCGCGTCGAGCATCGGTTCGGTGAGCCGGCCGGTGAAGGTGTTCTGCTGGGAGGGGTGGAAGCAGCCGATCAGGCTCAGCGGAGCACCACCCGGTCGAGACAGCTCCACCTCCACCGCGTGACCGAACCTCGGCCGGGGCCGCGGGATGCTCACTCCGGCCGCGGCAAGTGCGCGCAGAGAGGCGTCCCAGCCGAAACCGCCCAGGCTCACGACGGCCCGGACCCCGGGCAGGAGCAGGCTCACCTCCCGCTCGATCCAGGGAGCGCAGGTGTCCCGCTCCTCGGGCGTCGGCTGGTTCTGCGGTGGGGCGCAGCGCACGGCCGCGACCAGCCGGGCGCCCATCAGGCGCAAGCCGTCGTCGGCGTGGATCGAGGTGGGCTGGTTGGCGAGCCCGACCCGGTGCAGCGAGGCGAACAGCCAGTCCCCGGACCGGTCGCCGGTGAAGATCCGTCCGGTGCGGTTGGCGCCGTGGGCGGCTGGGGCGAGGCCGACGATCAGGACGCGTGGCTCGCGGTCACCCCAGCCGGCGATCGGTCGGCCCCAGTAGCTCTCGCCGGCGTACGCCGCGCGCTTCTCACGGGCCACCTGCTCGCGCCAGCGGACGAGGCGCGGGCACGCCGCACAGACCGAGACCCGTGCGTCGAGCACCGGCAGCGTGGCGCCGGCTGCGGAGCGACGGACCCCTGGGGCCGAGCGGGCCGAGCGCGGGGCGGGTTCGCCGGGGACCACCGGGTCCCCTGGCCAGCCCGACCCCGGGGGAACCGGGCTGGGGAAACCGTCCACAGCGTGCTCAGCGACGGCCGAACGGGCGGTCCGCCGGATCACCGTGACCGGCCGCGGCCAGCCGGATCTCCCGCATCTTCGCCACGTCCTTCTCTCGTTTGGCGGCCGCCTTCTCACACCCACGGGTGTCGCGTGCGGGCAGCTGCAGGGACTCCTCGGCGGCGATGCCGCGGTCGAGCTGACGGCCCCGCTCGAGCTCGGAGTCGAGCTCTGCGCCGAAGACGAGGGCGAGGTTGGTGATCCACAGCCACAGCAGGACGACCACGGCGCCGGCCACCGAGCCGTAGGTCTTGTTGTAGGAGGCGAAGTTGGCGACGTAGAACGCGAAGCCGACAGAGGCGACGAGCCACACCAGGATCGCGACGAAGGCACCGGGGGTGATCACCCGGAAGCGCTCGAACTCCACGTTCGGGGTCGCGTGGTAGAGCAGCGCCACCACCACCATGACGATCAGCGCGAGCACCGGCCACTTGGCGTAGTCCCAGACGACCACGAGGTTGCTGCCGAGTCCGAGAGCGTTGCCGACGGCGTCGGCGACCGGACCGGTGACGGTGAGGATGAGCAGGGCGCTGCCGCAGAGCAGCACGGTCGCCACGGTCACCCACAGCTGCATCGGGCGCATCCGCCAGAACGGGCGCCCCTCCTCGACCTCGTAGATGCTGTTCATCGCGCGGCTGAAGGCGCCGACGTAGCCAGACGCCACCCACACCGCGCCCGCCACACCGATGGCCAGACCGATGCCGGCGGCTTCGGTGCCGGCCAGCTCGGTGAGGGTCGGGCGGATGCGGTCGAGGGTGTCACCGGAGACGAGGGGCGCGAGGATCTCCAGGATCAGGTCGACCGACTTCTGCGCCTGGCCCAGCACCCCGACCAGGGACAGCAGCGCGATCATCGCCGGGAACACGGCCAGCACCGAGTAGTAGGTGAGCGCCGCAGCGAGGTCGGTGCCCCGGTCGGCCGCGAACTCCCGAACCGTGCGGCGCAGCAGGAACATCACCGAGCGTTTGGGCGGCTCCGTGTGCTGCTGGTCCGGCCCGCCGGTCCCGGTCCCGGTCGTGGTCCGGGTCATGGTCGCGGTCGTGGTCCTGCATGGAGCTGGTCATGACTTCTTCCCATCTGCGCCGGGCTCTGGCATGACCAGGGACCAGGCGATTCCGTCGAGGATGTCGTGCTCGGAGACCACCATCGAGTTCACCGTCGTACGTCGCAGCACACGGTCCAGGATCAGCCCACCGGCACCGATGACGTCGGCCCGGCCGGGATGCATGTAGGGCAGCGCCTTGCGCTGCTCGATCATCATGGCCAACAGCCTGGAGACAGCCCCCTGGACCGCGTCGGGCCGCAGCACGCTGTGGTGGATCAGGTGCCGGTCGTAGCTGCCCAGGTCCAGCACCGCGGCCGCCATCGTCGTCACGGTGCCAGCGACCCCGATCACCGAGCCGGCATCGGCGGGGTCGACCGAGCACGCGTCCAGGGCGCGGTCGATGTCTGCGATCGCGGCGGCGATCTCGTCCTGGCTGGGCGGGTCGTCGTGGAGGTGGCGCTCGTTGAGTCGGACCGACCCGATGTCGAGCGACTCGGCCGCCACGATCGACCCGTCGGCCCGACCCAGGATCAGCTCGGTGGACCCCCCGCCGATGTCGCAGACGAGCATCGGCTCCGGCAGCGGCGGAAGCGAGCGCATTGCACCGGCGAAGCTCACCCTGGCCTCCTCGTCCCCGTCGAGCACCTCCGGGTCGACCCCGGTGCGCTCACGGATCCCGTCGAGGAACTCGGCGGCGTTGTCCGCGTCCCGAGCTGCCGACGTCGCACAGAACCGCAGGTCACGGACGTCGTGCTCGCCCACCAGCTCCATCAGCTCCTCGACCGCGGCGAAGACGCGCTGCAACGAGGCGTCGGCGATCCTGCCGGTGCGGTCCACGCCTTGGCCGAGCCGAACGATGCGCATCTCGCGGACCAGCTCCTCGCTGGTGCCGCTCTGGGCATCGAGGTCGGCCACCAGCAGGCGCAGCGAGTTGGTGCCGCAGTCGAAGGCGGCGACCCGGGTCACGTGGCGTCCAGGGTCACGCACGGGCCGCTCTGCCACCACGGCCCCAGAGCGTCCAGCACCTCGTCTCCGAGCGGGTTGACCCCGGGGCCCTGTGCCAGCGACTGACCGGCGAGGACGTGCAGGCACTTGACGCGGTCGGGCATGCCGCCGGCGGACACGCCGGCGATCTCGGGCACCTCGCCGATCTCGGCTCGAGCAGCCAGATAGGACCGGTGGGCCTCGCGGTACGTCGCCGCCAGCTCGGCGTCCTCTCCGAGCCGCTCCGCCATCTGGCGCATCAGTCCGGACGCCTCGAGCGTGCCGATCAGGGACGACGCCCGGGGACAGGTCAGGTAGAACGTGGTCGGGAAGGGCGTCCCGTCGTCGAGCCGAGGCTCGGTCGTGACCACGTCGGGGTTGCCGCACGGGCAACGGTGACCGACGGCGTGGATCGAACGCGGGGGGCGGCCGAGCTGGGCAGCCACCACGTCGAGGTCGTGCTGGTCCGCGCTCATTCGTCGGTGTCCTTCTTCGGCACCGGGGGTGGGGTGATGCTCGTGGCCGGAGAGGTGCGGTCGGGGTGGTCCGCCTCCTGGAGCGTGCCGTAGACCTTGCCCCACCACGGATCGGGCGGCTGTCGGACCACGGACAGCGGGTCGGTCAGCTCGTCGCCGCGCTCGAGGGGGCGTCCGTCACGGTCGATCACCTGGTAGCTGGTCTCGCCGGGCATGACCCAGCCGAACCGTTCCCGTGCCTGGGTCTCCACGTAGGCGTCGTCCTGCCAGCGCCGCTTCTCGCGCTCCAGCGTCTCGATGTCGCGCTCGGAGCTCACGATCCGCGAACGCAGGTCGCTGATGTGGGCCCGCTGCTGGAGGTAGGCCCGCATCGAGGAGGCGTAGGAGACCACGAGCACGGCCAGCACCACGACCAGGACGGCCATCCGGTTGGTGAACCGGGGGCGTGGGGGCGGTGCGGCGGCGTTGCTGCGTGCGCGGTCGGTGGCGCGCGCGCCCGGGCGGATGTTGCCGGGACGCGATGCCCGTCGGGGTCCGCTCTGCGTGCGTCGGGTGGCCATGCCTGCGTTGGCCCGACTCAGCCCTGGAACCTCGGGAAGGCGCCGCGACCGGCGTAGCGGGCGGCGTCGTCGAGCTCCTCCTCGATTCGCAGCAGCTGGTTGTACTTGGCGACGCGCTCGGACCGGGCCGGGGCCCCGGTCTTGATCTGGCCGCAGTTGGTGGCGACCGCGAGGTCGGCGATCGTGGTGTCCTCGGTCTCGCCGGACCGGTGGCTCATCATGCAGCGGAACCCGTTGCGGTGTGCCAGGTCCACGGAGTCGAGGGTCTCGGTCAGCGAGCCGATCTGGTTGACCTTGACGAGCAGGGAGTTGGCCTGGCCGCCGGCGATACCGCGCGCCAGCCGCTCGACGTTGGTGACGAACAGGTCGTCGCCGACGATCTGGATCTTCTCGCCCAGCTGGTCCGTCATCGTCTTCCAGCCCTCCCAGTCGTCCTCGTCGAGCGGGTCCTCGATGGAGACGATGGGGTACGCCGCGACCAGGTCGGCGTAGTAGTCGGTCATCTGGGCCGAGCTGCGCTGCTGGCCTTCGAAGGTGTAGCTGCCCTTCTCGCAGAACTCGCTCGCTGCGACGTCCAGGGCCAGGACGACGTCGTCGCCGAGCTTGAGACCGGTCTGGCCGATGGCCTCGGCGATCAGGTCGAGTGCATCGCGGTTGCTCGGCAGCTCGGGGGCGAAGCCGCCCTCGTCGCCGACGCCGGTCGCGAGGCCCTTCTTCTTCAGCACGGACTTGAGGGCCTGGTAGACCTCGGCGCCCTGCTGCAGCGCCTCGGAGAACGACGCGGCACCGATCGGCGCGACCATGAACTCCTGGATGTCCACGTTGGTGTCCGCGTGCGCGCCGCCGTTGAGGATGTTCATCATCGGCACGGGCAGCAGGTGCGCGTTGGGTCCGCCGACGTAGCGGAAGAGCGGCAGCCCGGCGCTCACCGAGGCGGCACGGGCGACTGCGAGCGAGACACCGAGGATGGCGTTGGCACCCAGGTTGGCCTTGTTGGGAGTCCCGTCGAGGTCGAGCATGGCCTGGTCGACCAGACGCTGGTCACTGGCGTCGAGCCCGATGATCTCGGGCTCGATCTGGTCCTGGACGGCACTGACGGCCTTCTGGGTCCCCTTGCCGCCGTATCGCTTGCCGCCGTCGCGCAGCTCGACGGCCTCGAAGGCACCCGTCGAGGCGCCGGACGGGACCGCGGCACGACCGAGCGAGTCGTCGTCGAGCAGGACCTCGACCTCGATGGTGGGGTTGCCGCGGGAATCGAGGATCTCCCGGGCGAGGACGGTGTCGATGGAGGCCAAGACAATGCTCCTGCGTCGGTGGGTCGGCTACACGCCTGATGGCACGTTCACCCTAGCCCGGCGCGGTGGCGATCCACGGCAGCACCCGCGCTGCGGGGAGCGGGTTCCCGGAGTCTCAGCCGGCGGCCCGGCGTACCGCCGCGCGGAGGGCCTGCTCGGGGTCGACACCGGCAGCACGGGCCTCGGCGACGAGACCGAGAAGGCGGTCGCCGAAGTCGTCGGGGTCCCCGGGTGGCGGTCCCGCGCCAGCGCTCTCCAGCCGGTCGAGCGCCTTGAGCGCACGGCTGAGTGCCGGCAGCGCCAGGGGGATTCCGTCCAGCAGGCCGTGACGCTGCTTCTCCGCCGCCTTGACGGCTTCCCAGTTCGCGTTGATCCGCGCAGGGTCGCTCTCCTGGACCTCCCCGAAGACGTGCGGGTTGCGGCGCAGCATCTTCTCCCGCAGACCGCGGGCGACGTCCTCGATGTCGAAGTGGCCGGCCTCCGCGGCGATGGCCGCGTGCAGGTAGACCTGCAGCAGCACGTCCCCGAGCTCCTCGCACAGGTCGGCGAGGGCCCCCGGAGCGGCGGCGTCTGCCGCGGGGTCGAGACGCTCGATGACCTCGATGGCCTCGTAGGTCTCCTCGAGGAGGTACCTGGTCAGGGACTGATGGGTCTGGGCCGCCTTCCAGCCACACTCGGCCCGAAGACGACGCATGATCGCGACCATCTCCAGCAGGGCCGACTCAGCCGACGGCGTGGATCCGGTCGCCGGTGAGTCCGTCATGTGGGTCAGCCGCACTTCTGTCCGGCCGGGAGCCCGCTGACCCACTTCGGGTCGGGCTCGACCGAGGCAGCGCCCTTGGCGAACTCGGAGTCCGCCCGGGAGACCGAGGCATCACCACCGCCGGGGTAGCCCTCTGGGCTCGGTGCGTAGCGCGGGTCGGTCTCGATCTCCGCCTCCTCGAGCCACGCGTCGCGGGCCCCGACGCCGGCCTCCAGGAGCTGCTGCACGTTCTCCAGGCTCGGCTGCTGGCCGGTCGCCTGGCCGCCTGCCTGGACCAGCGCGGCCCGTCCCTGGGCGTAGGTGCGGAACACGTCCTCGAGCACGACGCGAGCCTCGGCGGGCAACGGCTTGATGCTCGGCTCGAGCTGGTTGTAGAACGCCGTGGCCAGGCCGCGTGGAACGTCGATGTTCTCCTCCCGCGCGAACTGCAGACTGAGCTCGGTGTCCATCAGCAGCCCGAGGGACTGCCGCTTGATCGATGAGATGGCGATCGACTGCGACTCACCGGCCTCGGCAACCTGGTCAGCCGCGAGGCACTGCGCGTCCGCAAGCGCGGTGACCTCGTCGTGGGTGATCCGGCTGCCGTTGACCACGGCCGCTGTGCCGGGGGTCAGCTGTCCGCAGCCGGTGAGCAGCAGCAGCGCCACCACGGCCGTCCCGGCACGGGCTCGGGTGCGCCCTGGGAGCTTCACGATCGGGTCTCCTCACTGCCGGGCTTTGCGCCGGCACCGTTCTGCGTTGCCTGGGACGACTCTCCTGGCTGGATCACGCTGTCGATGACCTGCCGCGCCCAGTCGAGCACCTCCTCGTCCCGAGGTGGTGGTGCACCGAAGCCGGCCGGCTGCGGTCGCGGCACCAGCATCGTACGCACGGGGGCCTTGTAGAGGCTCTTCGGGTGCAGCCGGTTCAGGCGTACGACGCGCGAGTCAGGCAGGTCGACCGGGTGGAACCGGATGTACTTGCCCTGCGCGGTGACCTCGGAGATCCCCGCCTCACGCGCGTGTGCCCGGAAGCTCGCGACCGACAGGAGCCGCGCCACGGGAGGCGGCGGGTTGCCGTACCGGTCGAGCAGCTCCTCATGCAGCAGCCGCACGTCGTCGTCGCTGCGCACCTCGGCCATGCGCTTGTACATCTCCAGCCGCAGCCGCTCACTGGTGATGTAGTCGTGGGGAAGGTGTGCGTCGATGGGCAGCTCGATCTTGACCTCGACGGGCTGCTCAGCCGCGGAGCCGTCCTGGCGGAACTCCGAGACGGCCTCGCCGACCAGCCGCACGTAGAGGTCGAACCCGACATCGGCGATGTGACCGGACTGCTCGCCGCCCAGGAGGTTGCCGGCCCCCCGGATCTCGAGGTCCTTCATCGCGATGGCCATGCCGCCGCCGAGGTCGGAGTGCTGTGCCAACGTCGCGAGCCGCTCGTGAGCGGTCTCCGTGAGCGGCTTGTCCGGCGGGTAGAGGAAGTAGGCGTAGGCACGCTCGCGACTCCGGCCCACCCGGCCGCGCAGCTGGTGCAGCTGGGAGAGCCCGAGGCTGTCCGAGCGCTCGATGATCATCGTGTTCGCGTTGGAGACGTCCAGACCGGACTCCACGATCGTGGTGCACACCAGCACGTCGAACCGCTTCTCCCAGAAGTCGAGCATCACCCGCTCGAGCTGGTGCTCGCCCATCTGGCCGTGGGCCGTGGCGACCCGTGCCTCGGGCACGAGCTCCTTGATCTTCGCCGCGGCCTTCTCGATCGACTGCACCCGGTTGTGGATGAAGAAGACCTGCCCGTCGCGCAGCAGCTCGCGTCGTACGGCCGCCGTCACCTGGCGGTCCTCGTAGGCCCCGACGTAGGTGAGCACGGGGTGCCGCTCCTCCGGCGGGGTGGCGATCGTGGACATCTCACGGATGCCCGTGATGGCCATCTCCAGCGTTCGCGGGATCGGTGTCGCCGACATCGAGAGCACGTCCACGCTGGTGCGCAGCCGCTTCATCTGCTCCTTGTGCTCCACCCCGAAGCGCTGTTCCTCGTCGACGACGATCAGACCGAGGTCCTTGATCCGGATGTCCGGGTTCAGCAACCGGTGGGTGCCGATCACGATGTCGACGCTGCCGTCCTTGAGGCCCTCGATGACCTCGCGCGCCTCCTTGTCGCTCTGGAACCTGCTCAGAGCCCGCAGGGTCACCGGGAACCCGCTCATCCGCTCCGCGAACGTGGCGTAGTGCTGGGTGACCAGCAGCGTCGTGGGCACCAGCACCGCGACCTGCTTGCCGTCCTGCACGGCCTTGAACGCCGCCCGCACCGCGATCTCGGTCTTGCCGTAGCCGACGTCGCCGCAGACCAGCCGGTCCATGGGGACGACTCGGCGCATGTCGGCCTTGACCTCCTCGACCGTGCTCAGCTGGTCGGGGGTCTCGTGGAACGGGAAGGCGTCCTCGAGCTCGCCCTGCCACGGTGTGTCGGGTCCGAAGGCGTGCCCCTTGGTGGCCTGCCGGGCGGCGTACAGCTTGATCAGCTCGGCGGCGATCTGCCGCACCGCCTTCCGGGCACGGCCCTTGCGCTTGGCCCAGTCGGCGCCTCCGAGCCGGTCCAGGCTGGGCTGCTCACCACCCACGTAGCGGGTCACCTGGTCCAACGAGTCCGCCGGCACGTAGAGCCGGTCCGGCGGGTGGCCGCGCTTGGAGGAGCCGTACTCGAGGACGAGGTACTCGCGAACGGCGCCCTGCACCTCGCGCTGCTTCATCTCCACGAACCGGCCGACGCCGTGCTGCTCGTGCACCACGTAGTCGCCGGCCTTGAGCTCGAGCGGGTCGATCTGCTTCTTCCGCCGGGCGGGCATCTTGCGCATGTCGCGCGTGGTGGCCTTCTGGCCGGCGATGTCCTCGCCCGTGAGGATCACCAACGCAGGTTCGTCGAGCACGAGACCGTGGTCGATGCAACCCTGCGCGACCAGCACCAGGCTCGCGTCCGCGCTCGAGGACAGGGCGTCGGCGAGCCCAGCGGAGCCGCCCTCGTCGACCAGGCGGGCCGGCAGGTCGTGCTCGCCGAGCACCTCCACCATCCGTTGTGCGGGGCCGTGGCCCTGGTGGACGGTCACGACCCGTCGTCCGGCGGTGAGGTGCGCACGCACGTCGGTGACGACTGCCTCGACGTCTCCGCGGTAGGCCTCGGCCGGCTGCGCCGCCACGGCACGTGTCGCCTCGTCGTCGAGGTCGAGCCCGAACGGGCTGATCCCCCACCAGACCTGTTCGCGCTCCAGGACGAGGGCGCGCACGTCGGCGAGGGACTGCAGCGAGGCAGCGCCGAGGTCGATCGGCGCCGTTCCCCCGGAGGCGGCGGCGGCCCAGCTCGCGCCGAGGAACTCCTCACTGGTCGCCACCAGGTCGTGGGCACGGGTGCGCACCCGTTCGGGGTCGAGCACCAGCACGTGGGTCTCGGCCGGAAGGAGCTCGACGAGCATCTCCATCTCGTCGACGAGGACGGGCGCGAGCGACTCCATGCCTTCGGCGGCGATCCCCTGGGCGAGCTTGTCGGTGAGCTCGGCCAGCTGCGGGTGTCGCGCGCCGAGCTCGGCTGCGCGTCGCCGCACCTCCTCGGTGAGCAGCAGCTCGCGGCACGGCGGCGCCCAGAGCCGCTCCACGGCCTCGAGGGTCCGCTGGTCGGCCACCGCGAAGGCGCGGATCTCCTCGATCTCGTCGCCGAAGAACTCCACGCGCAGGGGGTGTTCCTCCGTGGGCGGGAAGACGTCGACGATGCCCCCGCGGACCGCGAACTCGCCGCGCTTCTCCACGAGGTCGACACGGGAGTACGCCGCACCGGCGAGTCGGCGCACGACCTCCTCCAGCTCGACCTCCTGGCCGGGCGCAAGCTCGACCGGCTCGAGGTCCGCCAGGCCCTTGACCTGGGGCTGCAGCACGGACCTGACCGGGGCCACGACGACCTTGAGCGGGCCGTTGCTCTCGTCGGTGCCGGGGTGCCGCAGTCGCCGCAGCACCGCCAGTCGCCGGCCGACGGTGTCGCTGCGCGGGCTCAGCCGCTCGTGCGGCAGCGTCTCCCAGGCCGGGTAGAGCGCGACCGAGGACGGCTCGATCAGGTCCGCGAGCTCCTCGGTGAGGTCCTCGGCCTCGCGGACCGTCGCTGCGACGACGAGCACGGTGCGACCGGCGTCCACCAGGCCCTTGACCACGAACGGGCGCAGGGCTGCTGGGCCGGTGAGGTCGACGGACGACACACCCTGCTTGGCGTCCTCCATCGCCGCGGCGAGTGCAGGCTCGCGCAGGACGAGGTCGGCCAGGGCGGCTAGACGCAACGTCGGTCACTCCTTGCTGGTGCGGGCACGCGCAACGGGCCCCGTCCCGGGTGTGGGAGGGGGCGGCGGATCGCGGCAAAGTCTATGCCCGCCCCCCGATCCTCGCGGCACGAGCCGACCGGTCCCTGGTGGGGCATGGGACCATGAGGAGATGTCACGAGCCCAGGACGCAAGCAGCGACGGTGGAGCCGACACCCTGGCCACAGCGGTGCTGACCGCCTCCCGTGCTCTCGTCGGCGTCTCGGCACGATCCCTGGCCGACGTCGAGGACCGCCTCACGCTGACCCAGTTCCGGACACTGGTGGTGCTCCGGACGCACAAGCGCAGTCCGTTGCGGGCGCTGGCCAAAGAGCTGGGTGTGACCTCGAGCTCCGCAGTGCGCACGGTCGACGTACTCGTCGAGACGGGTCTGGTCTCCCGCTCCGGGAACCCCCAGGACCGGCGCGAGGCACTACTCGACCTGACCGACGAGGGCCGCCGCATCGTGGACCTGGTGACCTCCCGGCGCCGCGACGAGATCCGCGAGATCGTGGACCGGATGCCCGACGCCCATCAGGCCTGGCTGGTCGCGGCGCTGCACACATTCGCCGAGGCCGCCGGCGAGCCACCGGCCGACCTCGCCGGCTGGTAGGTCTCAGGTCGCCCAGGGGCCCTCGGGGGCGCTCACGCGGGCCTCGTCAGCCTCTTGGTCGGTCGCCATCTGCTGGCTCTGCCGCTCCGCCTCGACCCGACGCAGGTAGTGGTCGACCTCCTCCTCGAGCCTGGCGCGGTCCCAGCCGAGCTCACCGGCCATCAGCTCTGCCGCGGGCCGCGCCGCCGAGACGCCACGGTCCGGTGTCTCGATCGAGACTCGTGTCCGCCGCGTGAGCACGTCATCGAGGTGGCGGGCGCCCTCGTGGGTGACTGCGTAGACCACCTCGACGCCGAGGTAGGCCTCCGCCCCCTCCATCGGGAGGCCGAGCTCGGGCCGGCTCTGGATCAGGGAGAGCACCTCGTCGACCAGGCCGCCGTAGCGTCCGAGAAGGTGGTCGATCCGGCTGATCTCCAGGCCGCTGGCTCGGGCCAGGGCCACGCGCTGGTGGGTGCGGGCCTCGAAGCCGCTGGCCCCGAGCAACGGCACCCGGTCGGTGATGCTCTCCCGCGCCCCACCTTCGAGCGACTCGGCCGCAGCGTCGACGGCGTCGCGCGCCATCACCCGGTACGTAGTGAGCTTGCCGCCGGCGATCATCACCAGCCCCGGGACCGGAGCGGCCACCGTGTGCTCGCGCGAGATCTTCGAGGTCGGCTCCGTCGCGCCGCGCAGCAGTGGTCGCAGCCCTGCGTAGACGCCGACCACGTCGCTGTGGTCCAGCGGCGTGCGCAGGATGGTGTTCACGTGGCTGAGCACGTAGTCGATGTCGGCCCTGGAGGCTGCCGGGTGGGCGAGATCGAGGTCCCACGGCGTGTCGGTGGTGCCGATGATCCAGTGCTGACCCCAGGGGATGACGAACAGCACCGACTTCTCGGTCTTGGTGATGAAGCCGCACTCGCTGCGGATCCGGTCCTTGGGCACCACGAGATGGATACCTTTGCTCGCCTCCACGTCCAGGGCACCCTTGCCCCCCAGCATCTCCTGGACCTCGTTGGTCCACACCCCGCCAGCGTTGACCACCACCCGGGCCCGGACCTCGATCTCGCGGTCGTTCTCCAGGTCGGTGATCCGCGCACCCACGACCCGGTCGCCCTCCCGCAGGAAGGACGTCACCTTGGTGCGTGCGGCCACGTGGGCGCCGTACGCCGCTGCGGTACGCGCGATGTTCATCACCAGCCGCGCGTCGTCGACCTGGCAGTCGTAGTAGCGGATCGCGCCGGTCATCTCGTCGGTGCGCAGGTCGGGTGCCATCCGGGCGAGCTGGCGGCGGAACAGGTGCTTGTGCTTGGGCACCCCCATGTCGTACTTGCCCGCCATCGCCATGCCGTCGTAGAGCATCAGGCCGGCACCGACGTACGGGCGCTCCCAGGTGTGGTGCAGCGGGTAGAGGAACGGCACGGGCCGCACGAGGTGCGGGGCGATCCGGGTCAGCAGGAGACCGCGCTCCTCCAGGGCCTCCTTGACCAGCGCGAAGTCGAACATCTCCAGGTAGCGCAGGCCGCCGTGGACGAGCTTGGACGACCGGGACGACGTCCCGCTGGCGAAGTCGCGCTGCTCGACGACAGCTGTGCTGAGGCCACGCGAGACCGCATCCAGCGCCGTCCCGGCACCGACCACGCCCGCTCCCACGACGAGGACGTCGAGCACTTCTGTGGCCATGGCTTCCAGAGCGGTTGCGCGGGAGCCCGGTCCGAGGTCAGCGGTGACTGTCACCGCGCCAGTCTGTCATCCGGTCAGCCGGGCTCAGGACCCCGCGGAGGGGGCCCGGGCCGCCGATCGCCCGCCGAGGAGATGCTCCAGCAGGTACAGGGCTCCACCGATGGCGAGCAGGCCGGCGCACCAGACCAGCGCGAACGGGTCGTCGACCACGACGTACACCAACAGCAAGAGGTTGCCCGCGATGCCGGTCCACAGCAGGGGCCTGGACGCACGGAATGACTCGTCGTGCTCGTCCTGACCATCCAGCTTGAGCGCCGAGAGGATCACCAGGACGTAGATCACCAGGGTCAGCACCACGGTGACGAGCGCCAGTCGGGCGACGACGTCGATGCCGAAGCCGGCCTCGTTGAGCACCGCACCCAGGACGAGCAGACCGACCACGACGACCGCGGCGAAGATCAGCGCCACCCAGGGGCTGCGGCGGGACGCATGCACCTTTCCGAAGACGCCGGGCACGACGTCCTCGCGGGCCATGCCGTAGAGGATCCGCGACTGGGTCACCACGGCCACCAATGTGGTGTTGGTGATCGCGATCATCGCGATCACGGCGAACAGCGTGGCCATCACGGTCACGGGCACCGGCAGGATTCCGGCCTTGACCACCTCGAGCAGCGCGGCGTCGGAGCCGGCAAGCGTCTTGATCGGCACGGTGAGCGCGGCCGTCATCGCGACGAGCACATAGACAACGCCGGCCGTGATCATGCCTCCGACCAACGCCCGCGGAAAGCTGCGCGAGGGGTTCACGGTCTCCTCGGCGACGTTGGCGGCGTTCTCGAACCCCGTCATCGCGAAGAACGCGAGCGCGACACCGGCCACGATGGCGAAGATCGGGTTGCCGTCGGCCGTGAAGTCACCGAGCGTGCTGAAGTCCGCCTTGCCCTGCGCGACGTAGACGACACCGATGATCATCACGATGATCAGGCCCGCCACCTCGACGAACGTCATCAGCATGTTCACCACGACCGACTCGGTGATCCCGATGTAGTTCACGACCGCCAGGGCGAAGATGAAGACCAGGCTGATCAGCAGGCCCGGGGGCAGTGACCAGAGCTCGGCGAAGTAGGCGGAGAACCCCGTTGCGAGCGACCCGGCGGCCGCGAAGCTGGCGGACAGGAAGGTGACGGTCACCAAGAAGGTGAGCGCCCTGTTGCCGAAGGCCTTGTTGACGTAGAGGGCAGCGCCCGCGGCCTGGGGGTACTTGGTGACCAGCTCGGCGTACGCCAGACCGGTGATGGTGGCCAGGGAGACTCCCACACCAAAGGCGATCCAGAAGGCACCGCCGACCGCCCCGGCCACCAGACCGATCAGGACGTAGATTCCCGACCCCAGCACGTCACCGAGGACGTAGAAGTAGAGCAGCTTGCCGGTGATGGACCGTTTCAGCTCGCTGTCCGTCTCCGGAACAGGCGCCTCGACCCGATCGGCTGTCGCCCCAGACATGTCCGCCTCGCTTCACTGAGGATGCAGTTGTCACTGCGGAGTTCCCCAGGGCGGCGCCGGACAAACCTCGGCCCTGCCGGCCACTTCCGAGACGACCTACCGGCCGGTCAGGAGACGACGACCTCGATGCGCTGGAACTCCTTGAGCTCGGTGTACCCCGTGGTCGCCATCGCCCGGCGGAGGGCACCGATCAGGTTCATGGTGCCGTCGGCGACCGAGGACGGGCCGAAGAGGATGTCGTGCAGCGTGCCGACGGTGCCGAACTCGACGCGCTCACCTCGCGGGAGGTCGGCGTGGTGAGCCTCCGCGCCCCAGTGGAAGCCGCGCCCGGGTGCGTCGGTGGCCCGCGCCAGCGGGGACCCGATCATCACTGCGTCCGCGCCACAGGCGACAGCCTTGGCGATGTCGCCGCTGCGACCGATCGACCCGTCGGCGATGACGTGCACGTAGCGCCCACCGGACTCGTCGAGGTAGTCGCGGCGGGCGGCCGCGACGTCGGCGACGGCGCTGGCCATCGGCACGGCGACACCCAGGACCGTGCGCGTCGTGTGCGCCGCTCCCCCGCCGAAACCGACGAGGACGCCGGCGGCGCCGGTGCGCATCAGGTGCAGCGCAGCCTGGTAGGTGGCGCAGCCGCCCACGATGACGGGCACGTCGAGCTCGTAGATGAACTCCTTGAGGTTCAACGGCTCGGCCTGCGCGCTCACGTGCTCCGCGCTCACCGTGGTCCCCCGGATCACGAACATGTCGACGCCCGCGTCGACGACCGTCTTGGCGAACTCCTTGGTCCGCTGCGGGCTCAGGCTGCCGGCCACGGTGACGCCTGCGTCCCGGACCTGGCGGATGCGCTCGGAGATCAGCTCGGCCCGGATCGGTTGGCTGTAGATCTCCTGCATCCGCCGAACGGCGTCCGGGCCGGTGAGCCCGGCCACCTCCTCGAGCAGGTCGGTCGGGTCGTCGTACCGGGTCCAGAGGCCCTCGAGGTTCAGCACCCCCAGTCCGCCGTACTGCCCGAACGCGATCGCCGTGGCGGGCGACATCACCGAGTCCATCGGCGCGGCCAGGATCGGCAGCTCGAAGCGGTAGGCGTCGATCTGCCACGCGGTGGAAACCTCTTCGGGGTCCCGGGTCCGACGGCTCGGCACGATCGCGATGTCGTCGAAGGCGTAGGCCCGGCGGCCGCGCTTCGCGCGCCCGATCTCGATCTCAGTCACTGGGGGACTCTATCTGGTGGTGGTTTCACGGGGTCCCGTGGGAAACGGCCACTTCCCCACCGTTGCAACACGTGGGAAGCGGCAGTTCTTCGGGGGAGCTCGGCCGTGCGCGCGATGATCCGCGGGTACGGCGCGCCGACAAGCCCCCTAGCGCCAGGAGTAGTTCGGTGCCTCGGCGGTGATCTGTACGTCGTGCGGGTGGCTCTCCTTGAGGCCTGCGGAGGTGATCCGCACGAAGCGGCCCTTCTCGCGCAGCTCCGGGATGCTGCGGGCGCCGACGTAGAACATCGACTGGTGCAGCCCGCCGATCAGCTGGTGCGAGACCGCGGAGAGCGGCCCACGGTAGGCGACCTGTCCCTCGATCCCCTCGGGCACGATCTTGTCGTCGCTCTGCACGTCCGCCTGGAAGTAGCGGTCCTTGGAGTAGGACTTCTTCCCGCGACTGGACATCGCTGCGAGAGAGCCCATCCCGCGGTAGGACTTGTACTGCTTGCCGTTGACGAAGACCAGGTCACCGGGACTCTCCTCGCAACCGGCGAGCAGCGAGCCGAACATCACCGACTCCGCCCCGGCAACGAGAGCCTTGGCGATGTCACCGGAGTACTGCAGTCCACCGTCGGCGATGAGTGGCACGTCGGCCGGGCCGCACGCCAGGGCCGCCTCGTAGATCGCTGTGACCTGCGGTACGCCGACTCCGGCGACCACCCGGGTGGTGCAGATCGAGCCCGGCCCGACACCGACCTTGACGGCGTCGACACCTGCGTCGATGAGGGCCTGCGCGCCGGCCCGGGTGGCGATGTTGCCGCCGACGACCTGGACGTGCCGGGTGGCCGGGTCCCCCTTGAGCCTGCGGATCATGTCGAGCAGCAGCCGGGCATGCCCATGGGCGGTGTCGACCACGAGCACGTCGACGCCCGCCTCGATCAGGGTGGTGGCGCGCTGCCACGCCTCGCCGAAGTACCCGACCGCCGCGCCCACCAGCAGCCGCCCGTCGTTGTCCTGCGAGGCGTTGGGGAACTGTTCGGACTTCACGAAGTCCTTGACGGTGATCAGCCCCGCCAACCGACCCTGCTCGTCGACAAGCGGCAGCCGCTCGCGCTTGTGCTGACGCAGGATCATCGTCGCGTCCTCGCGGCTGATCCCCGGCGGTGCCGTGATCAGCGGCATCGGGGTCATCACCTCGTCGACCTTGGTCGTCGCCCACTCCGCGACAGGGACGAACCGCAGGTCACGGTTGGTGATGATGCCCAGCAGGCGCAGGTCTGCGTCCACGACCGGGAGGCCCGAGATGCGGTACTGGCCGCAGATCTCGTCCAGCTCCTCCAACGTCGCGTCCGGACCGATCGTGACCGGGTTGGAGATGATCCCGGTCTGGGTCCGCTTCACCAGGTCGACCTGGTAGGCCTGGTCCTCGGTGGAGAGATTGCGGTGCAGGATGCCGATGCCACCCTGGCGAGCCATCGCGATCGCCATCCGTGACTCGGTCACCGTGTCCATGGCGCTCGAGATCAGGGGGGTGCGCAGCGAGATGCCACGGGTCAGCCTCGTGCTGGTGTCGACCTCGCTCGGGATCACGTCGGTCTCGCCCGGCAGCAGCAGGACGTCGTCGTAGGTCAGGCCCAGAGGCGCGAACTTGTCGGGAACTTCTGGGGGGACACCTGAGGTCATCTGGTCCGGGGCCTTCCGGTGCGGTGCTGCGGGCCCCCAGTCTAACGGGGGTCAGTCACGGGATCAGCGGTCGGTCTCCGCCCGCGACCTCGCGGTCCGGCGTACGCCGCCCACACCGATCCGGGCTTGCAGCAGACCATCGGTCACCTTGATCCGGGCCCCCAGCCCGGCGTTGCACACCAGCGTGACGAAGCCTTCGTCGTCGGCGTCCGCGAGCAGCAGGATCTCCTCCACGCCCGCATCCACAGCCTGCATCGCCGCACGCTGCAGCAGGGCGGTGCCGATACCTTGTCGCCTCCAGGCAGGTGCGACCTCGATGGTGACCTCCCGCTCCGCCGTGTGGGACAGCGTCGCGGCGCCCACCGCGTGACCGCCGATGTGGGCGACCACCCCGCTGAGCGTCTCGGCGTACTCCACCGGACCCGAGCCGGTCGGAGCCACCGAGTCCTCGGGCGGACCGGCCAGGGCGCTGAGCGCGGCGGCTCGGGAATGCTCGGTGGGCGTCCACTTCTCCGGGGAGGGCCCGAGCAACCGGTCGAGCTCTGCGGGCAAGCTGTCTGGGTCGGCCACAACCCCCTGGGCGGCGGTGAGCCACCGCGTCGGCTGGTCGATCAGGTCGTGAGTGGTGCAGGGTCCGACGCTCACCTCGTCCCCGCCTGCACCACTCACGAGCTCGGCGACCGCCCCCGCGGTCCAGTCCTCGGGAACACCGAGTACCAGCTCGTCGGTCACGCGGCCGAGGCCGGGAAAGATCTGGAGGCCGAGGATGTTGAGTCCGTGCTCACCGCAGCGCGTGGCCAGCGCAGCCAGGGCTCCCGGCCGCTCGGTCAGGGTGGCTCGGACTCGGAAGAACATGGGGCCACTGTGACCACGACGTGTTGCGCCCCCGCTGCGGTCGTGTTGCGAGGAGGTCAACAGTTCCGTGGACCCGCCGCCGCTTCGACGACTGATCCGCGTGGTTCAGTGGAGTGCATGGACGCGGTACGAGCCGCCTTCGAGGCGGTTCCCCGAGCGGAGTTCCTGCCTCCGCGGGATCGAGTCCGGGCCGGGCACGACGGCCCGATCACCATCGGACACGGCCAGACGAACTCCCAGCCCCGCACGGTCGAGGCGATGCTGCGGCTGCTCGAGGTTGGTCCCGGCGCCCGCGTGCTCGACGTCGGCTCGGGATCGGCTTGGACCACCGCGCTGCTCGCGTGGTTGACCGGGCCAGAAGGCGTGGTCGTCGGCGTGGAGCGGGTGGACGACCTGGTTCAGTGGGGCGTGAAGAACCTCGCGCGCACACCGTACGAATGGGCCTCGATCCGGGCAGCGCTGCCCGGTGTCCTGGGCTGGCCGGAGGCCGCGCCGTACGACCGGATCCTCGTCTCCGCCGACGCGCGTGAGCTGCCGCAGGAGCTGGTCGACCAGCTCGCCGACGGCGGCCGGGTCGTGGTGCCGGTGCGAGGGACGATGACCCTCGGTGTCCGGCACGGCGAGCAGCTGGAGGTGAGCACGCACGGGAGCTACCGGTTCGTCCCGCTGCTGTGATTCGTGGCGGTGCTGGTGACCGGTTTCCCAGGTGTTGAACCGAAACTGCCTCTTCACACACCGCGCGTGGTGTGTGAAGAGGCAGAACGGGTTCTTAACCTGGGAAACCGGATCCGCAGCTCAGTGGCCGTGCCCGTGCCCGTGGCCAGCGCCGGAGTCGGACTGGTCCTCTTCCGGCTTGTCCACGATCAGGGTCTCGGTCGTGAGCAGCATGCCCGCGATCGAGGTGGCGTTGGTCAGCGCGGACTTGGTCACCTTGACCGGGTCGAGCACGCCCTGGGCGACCAGGTCGCCGTACTCGCCGGTCGCGGCGTTGTAGCCGTTGCCGACACCGAGCTCGCGGACCTTGGAGACCACGACGTAGCCCTGCTCGCCACCGTTCTCGGCGATCCAGCGCAGCGGCTCCGAGACGCTCTTGCCGACGATGCGGACACCGACTGCCTCGTCACCGCTCAGGCCGAGGTCGCCCTCGAGCACGGACGCGGCGTGGATCAGGGCGGAGCCACCGCCTGCGACGATGCCCTCCTCGATCGCGGCGCGGGTCGCGGAGACGGCGTCCTCGATGCGGTGCTTCTTCTCCTTGAGCTCCACCTCGGTGGCCGCACCGACCTTGACGACGCACACGCCGCCGGCGAGCTTCGCGAGACGCTCCTGGAGCTTCTCGCGGTCCCAGTCGGAGTCGGTGGCGTCGATCTCGGCCTTGATCTGGTTGACCCGCCCGGTGACCTCGGCGTGCTCGCCGCCACCCTCGACGATCGTGGTGTTCTCCTTGGTGACCACGACACGGCGGGCGGTGCCCAGCACGTCGAGACCGACCTGGTCGAGCTTGAGCCCGACCTCGGGAGCGATGACCTGGCCACCGGTGAGGGTGGCGATGTCCTGCATCATCGCCTTGCGGCGGTCACCGAAGGCGGGGGCCTTCACGGCCACGGCGTTGAAGGTGCCGCGGATCTTGTTGACCACCAGGGTCGAGAGCGCCTCGCCCTCGACGTCCTCAGCGAGGATGAACAGCGGCTTGCCGGCCGAGATGACCTTCTCCAGCAGGGGAAGCAGGTCCGCGATCGCGGAGATCTTGCCCTGGTGCAGGAGGATGTAGGGGTCGTCGAGGACGGCCTCCATCGACTCGGCGTCGGTCACGAAGTACGGCGAGAGGTAGCCCTTGTCGAACTGCATGCCCTCGGTGAACTCCAGCTCGGTGCCCATGGTGTTGGACTCCTCGACGGTGATCACGCCGTCCTTGCCGACCTTGTCGAACGCCTCGGCGAGCAGCTCACCGATGACCTCGTCGCGGCTGGACACGGTGGCCACGGCCGCCATGTCCTTGCGGTCGTCGACGTCGCGGGCGGCGTCGCTGAGCGCCTTGGAGACGGCCTCGGCGGCCTGGTCCATGCCGCGCTTGATGCCCATCGGGTTGATGCCGGCCGCGACGGCGCGCAGGCCCTCGTGGACCATCGCCTGGGCGAGCACTGTCGCGGTCGTCGTACCGTCACCGGCGACGTCGTTGGTCTTGGTCGCGACCTCCTTGGTGAGCTGGGCACCGAGGTTCTCGAACGGGTCGTCCAGCTCGATCTCACGCGCGACGGTGACACCGTCGTTGGTGATCGTGGGCGCGCCCCACTTCTTGTCCAGCACGACGTAGCGGCCGCGGGGGCCGAGCGTCACCTTGACGGCGTTGGCGAGCTTGTCGACACCGCGCTCGAGGGAGCGTCGGGCGTTCTCGTCGAACTCCAGGATCTTGGGCATCCGGGGATGCTCCTTTCGTTTGGTGGAAAAAGCGATAGTCCGAGGCCGGCAGCACGCCCGGTCGCCCGGAAGTGGTGCCTGCGGCCTCGGACTATGCGGGTTGGATCAGGAGACGACAGCGAGAACGTCGCGCGCGGAGAGGATGAGGTACTCCTCGCCGGCGAACTTCACCTCGGTGCCGCCGTACTTGCTGTAGATGACCTTGTCCCCGACGTTGACGTCGAGCGGGACGCGGTTGCCGTTGTCGTCGATGCGACCCGGACCGATCGCCAGGACTTCGCCCTCCTGGGGCTTCTCCTTGGCGGTGTCGGGGATGACCAGGCCGGAAGCCGTGGTCTGCTCGGCCTCGAGGGCCTTGACTACGATCCGGTCCTCGAGGGGCTTGATGTTGACCGACACGTTGTCGACCTCCACTTTCCACACAGTCGTTGATTCTTCGGAAGTTTGCTGCTCGTGTGAGGTACGCCGTCGCGGGGATCGCACCTCGGCACAAGCGCTGGCACACTCACCGGGAGAGTGCCAATCGCAAAACTAGCACTCGGGTCTCACGAGTGCCAGCGCGGGCCCGCAACGTGGGCACTGCAAGGATGGCGGGGTGGACCTCGACGCCTTCCGCTGGTTGCTCACCGACGAGGGGCAGCGCCTGCTCCTCGCGGCGGAGGACGCGGCCGACGACCCGCTGCTTGCGCAGTCGACGTTGCGTCGGACGGCGAGCGCCGAGCACGTCGCGGCCGCGATCACCCAGGTGCGGCTGCGTCGCCACGCCGCGGCCAAGTTCGGCGAGCAGGCCGAGCGGATGTACTTCACCACCGAGGGGCTCGAGCAGGCCACCCGGCTCCCGGTCGCCAGACACCGTGCCGCCCGGATCCAGGCGTCCGGCGCCTCCACCGTCATCGACCTGGGCTGCGGGATCGGCGGTGACCTGGTGGCCTTCGCCGACGCCGGCCTCACCTGCGCCGGGGTGGACCTCGACCCCGTTCGGGTCGCCGTGGCCGAAGCCAACCTCGCCGCGCTCGGGCTCGGCGGTGCCGTGACCGTCGCTGACGGGACCGTCGTCGACACCACTCCGTTCGACATCGTGTACGCCGACCCGGCGCGTCGGTCCGCCAAGGGGCGCACGTTCGACGCCGACGGCTGGACGCCTCCCTGGAGCTTCGTGGAGACCCTGTTCGCCCGCGACGCCTGCGTGAAGGTCGCACCCGGGATCCCGCACTCCCTGGTTCCAGCGGGGGTGGAGGCGGAGTGGGTCAGCGACCACCGCGAGGTGAAGGAGGCCGTCCTCTGGTCCGCCAGGCTGGCCACCACTCGCCGCCGCGCGACCGTCATCGGCGACGGAGGCCTCGCGACCTTGACCGACGAGGACGACCCCGGCGCCCCCACCGGACCGGTCGGGGAGTTCCTCTACGAGCCCGACGGCGCCGTGATCCGAGCGGGGCTGGTCACCGCGGTCGCTGCCGGGGTCGGCGGCCACCTCGTCGACGAGCACATCGCCTACGTGAGTGCCGACGCGGCGTACCGGACGCCGTTCGCTCGTGGCTACCGCGTCCTCGAAGAGGTGCCCTACCGGGAGAAACCGCTGCGGGCGTTGTTGCGCGAGCGCAACATCGGCCGGCTCACCATCAAGAAGCGCGGCGTGGCCGTCGTACCCGAGGAGCTGCGCAAGCGCCTGAGTCTTCGCGGCGAGGAGGAGGCGACGTTGGTGCTCACACGCGTGGCCGGCAAGGGCACGGCCCTGCTCGTGGAGCCTCTGTGAGGTCAGTCCGCCCGGACGCGTGATCGGCGCCACCGGTCCAGCAGGACCGTCACGACCAGCCCGAGCAGGATCCCTGCGCCATCGGCGACCAGGTCCCGCACGTCGCCGAACCGACCGATGGGGAGTGCGGCCTGCAGCAGCTCGGTGAGGGCACCGTAGGCGAGCAGTCCCACTGCCAGGGGCACTGCGCGAATCCCCGCCGAGCGACCCAGGACGGCAAGCACGGCGAAGGTGAGCAGGTGGCCGGTCTTGTCCTCGGTGGTCGGACCGACCATCGCCTCGGCCGGGAGCAGGAGCAGGAGGGTGACCGCTGCGAGCGCCACCACGAACAGGACCCGAGAGAGTTGCAGGCTCACCCGAGCGCTTGCTTCTCCGCACCGATGGTGGTGTCGTCCCCGTGCCCGGTGTGCACCACGGTCTCCTCTGGCAGCGCGAACAGCTTGGCCCGGATCGAGTCCTTGATCTGGTCGGCGTCGCTGAACGACCGACCGGTCGCTCCGGGGCCGCCCTGGAACAAGGTGTCGCCGGTGAACACGCAGCCGAGGTCGTGCACGTAGAGGCACACCGCACCCGGAGCGTGGCCCGGCGTGTGCAGGACCTTCAGCGCGGCACCACCGACCTTGATCGTCTGACCGTCCTCGAGGTCGACGTCCCAGAGGTGCTCGGAGTGGGTGAGCTCCCAGACGGGCTTGTCGGCCGGATGCATCAGGATCGGCGCCGACACGCGCTCCCTCAGCTCAGGCGCGACCCGCACGTGGTCGTCATGGGCATGGGTGCACACGATCGCCTTGACCTTGCGCCCGGCGACCAGGGCCAGGATGTCGTCGACGTCGTGAGGAGCGTCGATGACGATGCACTCGTCGTCGTCGCCGATGACCCAGATGTTGTTGTCGACCTCGAAGGTCTCACCGTCGAGGGAGAAGGTGCCACTGGAGACGGCGTGGTCGATGCGGACGCTCACAGGATCACCACCGAACGCAGCACGTCGCCGTGGTGCATCTTCTCGAAAGCGGACTCCACGTCCCCGATGCCGATCTCCTCGGTGACGAAGGCGTCGAGGTCCAGGCGGCCCTGCTGGTAGAGGTCCACGAGCATCGGGAAGTCGCGGCTGGGAAGGCAGTCGCCGTACCAGCTGGACTTCAGGGCACCTCCGCGACCGAAGACGTCGATCAACGGGAGCTCGGGGATCTTCATCTCCGGCGTGGGTACGCCGACCAGGACCACGGTCCCGGCCAGGTCCCGAGCGTAGAACGCCTGCTTCCAGGTCTCCGGACGGCCGACGGCGTCGATCACCACGTCGGCGCCGAAACCGCCGGTGAGGCCACGGATGGCCTCGACCGGATCGGCTTCCTTGCTGTTCACCGTGTGCGTGGCACCCATCTTCTTGGCCACGTCGAGCTTGCGGTCATCGATGTCGACCGCGATCACCGTGGCCGCGCCCGCGAGCACCGAACCGGCGATCGCCGCGGTGCCGACGCCACCGCAGCCGATGACCGCGACGGTCTGGCCGCGACCGACGTTGCCGGTGTTGATGGCCGCGCCGAGGCCGGCCATCACCCCGCAGCCGAGCAGCCCGACTGCGGCAGGTCGCGCGGTCTCGTCGACCTTGGTGCACTGCCCGGCGGCCACCAGCGTCTTCTCCGCGAAGGCCCCGATACCCAGCGCCGGCGAGAGCTCGGTGCCGTCCTCGAGGGTCATCTTCTGGGTGGCGTTGTGGGTCGCGAAGCAGTACCACGGTTCGCCGCGGTCGCAGGCCCGGCAGTCACCGCAGACCGCTCGCCAGTTGAGGACCACGAAGTCACCGGGCGCCACCTCGGTGACCCCCTCCCCGACCGACTCCACGACCCCGGCGGCCTCGTGCCCGAGCAGGAACGGGAACTCGTCGTTGATGCCACCCTCCCGGTAGTGCAGGTCGGTGTGGCACACCCCGCACGCCTGGATCTGCACCACGGCCTCCCCCGGCCCGGGATCGGGGACATTGATGGTCTCGACGGAGACCGGCTCGCCCTTCGCTCGGGCGACGACTGCCTTGACCTGCTGCATGTGCACACTCCTCGGGGGGCCTGGATCTGGCATGTAAATCGGGGTTATGGACGCTTATCAAGGCTTGTGCCGCCCGAAGACCGTCCACAAACCTCGCCAAGATGTCCGCCGGCCTCAGGAGGCCGACCGACGGTTCACCCGCTCGCACGTCGCAAGGTACTCCCCAAGCAAACGCGTCCGTGCCTGGCGTCGTGCCACGCCGAACAGGTCGTGCCAGACGATCCGCGAGATCCCGAAGCCGAGAGAGCGCAACCAGTCCTCCCGCAGCTTCTCCTCCCACAGCACCTTCTCGACGTCCGGGCCGGCGAACCCACCGTGGTCGGCCCCGACGTACTTGCGTCGCCCGTCGAACTCGAAGACGTGCTGGCCGAGCAGCATGTCGACGCAAGCGCGCCGACCACCGTCCTCGATCCAGACCTGCGTCAGCGGGGCGCCGTACCCGAGCTCGACGACCAGCATCCGTCCCAGGCTCTCGCCGATGTTCGCGGCGCCGCCGTCGGCCAGCGCGACGGCAGCGCGCGCCCGCGTCACGTTGGGCCAGGACCGCATCTGCCCGAGCACGGAGACCAGCTCCGAGCGGGGTGTGCCGAGGCGCAGGATCTGGTCACAGGCAACGACCCCGTCCTCGAGCCCGTGCTCCCGGGCGATGTCGACTCCGGTGCGAGCCAGCGAGGTCATCACCAGACCGTCGCGCGCCACCACCTGCGTTTCCGGCACGGTCGCCGGGTGGTGCTTGACACCGCCCTCGGTCCGGCCGCCTCGTACGCCGGGATGACTGACATGCACCAGCTCACGCCAGACCGGCCGGCAGTCCAGCCCGTGCGCGACCGCTGCGGAGGTGTGGCTCAGAACGTGCGGTGCAGGCATGGTCAACGTCGCTGCCACGACACGCATCAGGTGCCGGCCCGTCTCGTCGGCACCGTCCCACTCCCATCGTTCGGCGTACACCCCGCGGCGTACGACGACCCACTGACCGCCGGGCTGGGTCATGGTCTTGAGCTGTCGTTCGGTGTAACCGACCTCGAGCGCGGAGCGCCGGGTGACGAGACCGAATTGGCTGTTGGCGACGGTGCGCAGCAGAGGAGTCACCGCGCCACCTTGGGGGTGTACGACGAGATGGCGGGTGTCTCGTCGGTCGACCTGTGCACAGCTCGCGGCAACGGGCCGGTGTGGACGACACCTGCACCCGGAGGCCGGCGACCGACTTCGCGGGGGTTGTGGTCGTTCCGACCCCGGCATAGCCCTTGATGAGCGTCCATAACCCCGATTTACATGGCGGACGCCCGCCACCCAGCTCAGACCAGCACGGACTCCACCGGCATCGAGGAGTCGGCGGGGAGGGCGAGGGAGGAGGGGGTGCGACCGCGGGCAACCATCTCGGCGCCGAGGGCGGCGACCATGGCGCCGTTGTCGGTGCACAGGCCAGGGCGGGGGACGCGGACGCGGATGCCGTGCGCGGTGGCGCGTTCCTCCGCGAGCACTCGCAGGCGCGAGTTCGCCGCCACCCCGCCGCCGATCAGGATGTCCTCGATGCCCTCGGAGAGGGCCGCGTCGACGGCCTTGCGGGTGAGCACGTCGCAGACCGCCTCCTGGAAGGAGGCCGCGACGTCGGCGACCGGCACCGGGTCGCCCGAGGCCTCGCGCGCCTGCACCCAACGGGCGACAGCGGTCTTGAGCCCGGAGAAGGAGAAGTCGAAGCGATGCCGCTCCAGGTCGCGTCGCGAGGAGAGTCCGCGGGGGAAGTCGATGGCGACCGAGGACCCCGAGGCTGCTGCGTGGTCGATGTGCGGACCGCCGGGGAACGGCAGGCCGAGCAGGCGGGCAACCTTGTCGAACGCCTCACCGGCGGCGTCGTCGATCGTCGCCCCCAACGGCACCACCGACGAGGTCACGTCGTCCACCCGGAGCAACGAGGAGTGGCCGCCGGAGACGAGCAGTGCCAGACACGTGTCCGGTAGGGCGCCGTGCTCGAGCTGGTCGACGGCGACGTGCGCTGCGAGGTGGTTGACGCCGTAGAGCGGCTTGTCCAGACCCAGTGCCAGCGCCTTGGCGGCGGCGACCCCCACGAGCAGCGCACCGGCCAGACCCGGACCGGCCGTGACCGCGATCGCATCGACGTCGCCCACGGAGATGCCAGCGGTCTCGCAGGCACGCTCGACCATCGGCACCATCGCCTCCAGGTGGGCGCGCGAGGCGACCTCCGGCACGACCCCGCCGAAGCGCGCGTGCTCCTCCACCGAGGAGGCGATCGCGTCCGCGAGCAGGGTGTGCCCGCGGACGATGCCGACACCGGTCTCGTCGCACGAGGTCTCGATGCCCAGGACGAGGGGCGCGGAGCGGTCCGGAGTGGTCACGTCGGCCATTGTGCCGGGCCGGTGCACCTTCTCGGTCGCAGCCCAGCGGGGTACGGTGCAGAAGTTGTCCCGACCAACCTTCTCGGGGGCGCGTCGTCACGGCGGACCCCCGTACGTCCAGACCGGAGGAACCCGTGAACCTGCGCGACGACGCCACCAGCCTGGCCGACGACCTCACCCAGCTGCGCCGCGAGCTGCACCAGGAGCCCGAGATCGGCCTGGACCTGCCGCGCACCCAGGAGCGAGTCCTGCGCGAGCTGGAGGGTCTCGGGCTGGAGATCTCCACAGGCAACCGGACCACGTCGGTCACCGCGGTGCTGCGTGGCGGGCGGCGCGACGAGCAGGACCCGAAGACGGTGCTGCTGCGCGCCGACATGGACGCCCTGCCGATCGAGGAGGAGTCCGGTCTCGAGTTCGCGGCCACCAACGGGGCGATGCACGCCTGCGGGCACGACCTGCACACCGCGTCCTTGGTGGGCGGGGCTCGCCTCCTCGCCCAGCACAGGGACCATCTGCGCGGCGACGTCGTGTTCATGTTCCAGCCCGGCGAGGAGGGCTGGGACGGCGCCGGGGTGATGATCGACGAGGGCGTGCTGGACGCGGCCGGACGTCGGGCCGACGCCGCCTACGGCATGCACGTGTTCTCCTCGATGCTGCCGCAGGGCAGGTTCGCGAGCCGGCCCGGCACGGTCATGTCCGCGTCCCACGCGCTGCACGTCACCGTGCGCGGCGAGGGAGGCCACGGCTCCATGCCGCACCGGGCCAAGGACCCGATCGTGGCCACGGCCGAGATGATCACCTCGCTGCAGTCGATGGTCACCAGGCGGTTCGACATCTTCGACCCGGTGGTCCTGACGGTGGGGGTCATCGGCGGTGGCACCCGCCGCAACATCATCCCGGACGAGGCCTTTTTCGAGGCCACGGTGCGTCGCTTCTCCGAGGCCAGTGCGGAGCGGCTCCAGGAGTCGATCCATCAGGTGCTCACCGGGGTGGCGCGGGCCCACGACGTCGAGGTGGACATCACCTATGAGGGTGAGTACCCGCTGACTGTCAACGACGCCGCCGAGGTGGAGTTCGGTGCCGCGGTCATCAACGAGGTGCTGGGCGAGGGCCGCTACGAGGAGCTGGCTGCCCCCATCTCCGGGTCCGAGGACTTCTCGCGGGTGATCCAGGCGGTGCCGGGTGCGTTCATCGGCATCGGCGCCCTGATGCCGGGCCGCGACGCTGCCACGGCGCCGACCAACCACAGCCCCCGCGCCGACTTCGACCCGAACGTGCTGCCCGACGCGGCCACGATCTACGCCGAGCTCGCCGTACGCCGCCTGGAGTCACTCGCCACTCAGGCTTCCTGACCCAGCAGACCTCACCGCAGACCGCCTCACCGCAGACCTCACCGCAGGTCCAGCCGCAGCACGACAGCTGTTGCGCCATCGGCGTAGTAGCGGGGCCGCCGGTCGATCTCGACGAAACCCTGGCGGGCGTAGAACGCCAACGCGCCCAGGTTGTCCTCCCGGACCTCCAGCAGCAGCCGGTCGGCCGCCGATCTCGAAGCCGTCTCGACCACCCCCGACAGCAGCGCGGTCGCCAGTCCGAGTCGTCGAGAACCCGGCGCGACCGCGATCCGCTGGAGCTCGGCGATGTCTCCGGCCGACGACGTCACGGCGTGCCCCAGGACCACGTCCTCCGCGACGGCGACGAGGTAGCTGACCGTCGGCAGCGAACCGCTGATTCCTTCCCGGATCAGGCCCTCGCTCCACGCGTCCGCGCCCAGACAGTCCTGCTCAAGACGCGCGACAGCACCCAGATCCTGCGGGACCGCTGGGCGTACGACGCTCACCGGCCCATCCTCTCCCTCGACGTCGCGGCGGACCGGCACCGGGGGGCTCCGGGGTGATTCCGCACCCGGACAATCCGGATCGCCGTCGGTGACGAACCGTATGCATGGCTCATCAGCGCAAACTCGTCCCCTTCGCAGCCGGGATCCTGGCTGCCCTCGCCGGCACGGCGGTCGGTCACCTCGTGGCCGCCCTGACCGTCCCGGCCTCATCACCCGTGCTCGCCGTGGGGACCACCGTCATCAACCTGACTCCGACGCCGGTGAAGGTGTGGGCGATCCGCACGATGGGCAGCGCGGACAAGCCGGTGCTGATCGGCAGCGTGCTGGCCGGGACGCTGATCCTCGCCGGCGTGGCCGGGATCCTCGCTCGGCGGCGCTTCGCCGTCGGCGCCACGCTCCTGGTCGCCCTGGTCGCTGCCGCAGGCGTGGCCGCCGTGATCCAGCCCGCCGCCGGGGTGCTCGACGCCCTGCCCGCGCTGGTGACCGCGGTCGTCGGCCTGGGTGTGCTGACCTACCTCCTCGGCGGGGCCGGATCTCCTCGCGCTGCGCTCGAGCGGGTCCGGGGCACCGACACCGAGGCCACGGAGGACGTGGCTTCACGCCGGGGGTTCCTGATCGGCGCCGGCGCCGTCACCGGAGCGGCCGTGCTCTTCGCCGGCACCGGCCAGTGGATCATCCGCGCGCGCAACAAGATCTCCGACATCGTCCTGCCCAAGGCCGCCGACCCGCTTTCCCCGCTGCCGACCGGCCTGGAGCAGAAGTACGACGGGATCAGCTCGTTCCGCACCCCGACGTCGAAGTTCTACCGCGTCGACACCAACCTGACCGTGCCCGTCGTCGACATCGCCTCCTGGAAGCTCGAGGTCGACGGCGACGTCGAGAACAAGCTCAGCCTCAGCTTCGAGGAGCTCACGGCGATGAACGTCGTGGAGCGCGACATCACCCTGACCTGCGTGAGCAACGAGGTCGGCGGCAAGCTCGTCGGCTCGGCCCGCTGGCTGGGGGTCCCGCTCCAGGACGTCCTCGACCGTGCCGGAGTCGGTGACAAGGCCGACCAGATCCTGAGCACCGCCGTCGACGGCTTCACGATCAGCACACCGTTGAAGGTCGCCCTCGACGGCCGCAACACCCTGCTCGCCTTCGCCATGAACGGTGAGCCGCTGCCGCGTGAGCACGGCTTCCCCGTCCGGCTCGTCACGCCTGGCCTGTACGGCTACGTCGGAGCCACCAAGTGGCTGCAGAAGCTCACCTTGACGACGTACTCCGCGCAGGAGGCCTACTGGACCAAGCGCAAGTGGGCCATCGACGGGCCGATCAAGCTCTCCAGCCGGGTGGACACCCCTGCCCCGCTCTCCCGGATCGACGCCGGGCAGACCGTCATCGGCGGCGTGGCCTGGGCCCAGCCCGACGGCGTCGAGAAGGTCGAGGTCCGCATCGACGACGGCGACTGGAAGCCGGCCGAGCTCGGTCCCAGCGCCGGCGAGGAGTACTGGCGTCAGTGGTACCTGCCGTGGGAGGCCACCTCGGGCAGCCACCAGATCGCCGTGCGTGCCACCAACAAGCTGGGCGAGACCCAGACGACCGAGCGGGCGACGCCGTTCCCCAGCGGCTCCAGCGGCATCCAGCAGGTGCTCGTCAACGTCTCCTGAAGTTTCTTCGCAGATGCACCAATCCGCCCCGGCGGCCGCACCGAATCCCTGACACAACAAACGTCAGCCCAACCGAAAGGCATCACCATGAACACCACGATCAAGCGCACCGGCCTCGCCGCCGCCGCCATTGCCATGTCGATGGGCCTCGCCGCCTGCGGCAGCGACGACAGCAGCGAGTCCTCCTCGAGCTCGACCCCGCAGCAGGAGGAGACCACCGAAGAGGCCACCCCGGTCTCCGACGAGCCTTTCGGCCCGGCCTGCTCGGCCGTTCCCGCCGACGGTGCCGGCTCCTTCCAGGGCATGACCACCGCCCCCGTCGCCACCGCCGCCAGCAACAACCCGGTCCTCGAGACCCTGGTTGCCGCGGTCACCGCAGCCGACCTCGGCGACACGCTGAACTCGGCCCCCGAGCTCACGGTGTTCGCCCCGGCGAACGACGCCTTCGGCGCCATCCCCGAGGCCGACCTGAACGCCCTGCTGGCCGACAAGCCCGCCCTGACCAAGGTGCTCACCCACCACGTGGTCGGCGAGCGCATCGCTCCGGAGGACCTGGCCGGCGACCACGAGACGCTCAACGGGGACACCATCACCGTCGAGGGCTCCGACGAGAACTTCACCATCGGTGAGGCCAGCATCATCTGCGGCAACGTGCAGACCGCCAACGCCACCGTCTACATCATCGACGGCGTCCTGCAGCCTGCTGCCTGATCCACCCTGATCTGCGAAGGTTGCCTGGTGAACCATTCCAGCCCTGAGGCCTCCGGTCCCCCGTTCGGGGGGCCGGAGGCCACGGGTGGCTCCTCACGGACCACCGAGCAGGCCGCCGTCGCCCGTGAGCTTGCCGAGTTGCTGAGGCTCTCCGGCCTTGGTGACGAGGCAGCCTTCGCCCAGCTCTACGACGCCACCTCGGCCCGGGCCTACGGCCTGGCGGTCAGGGTCGTCCGCGACCCGAGCCAGGCCGAGGAGGTGGCCCAGGAGGCCTTCCTGGAGATATGGCGGACCGCCAGCCGGTTCGATCCCCAGAAGGGCAGCGCAGTCTCCTGGATCCTGACGCTGGTGCACCGCAAGGCGGTGGACCGAGTCAGGTCAGCGTCGGCGAGCACCCGGCGCGACACCACCTACCACCAGTCCAACCAGGCTGTGGAGCACGACTCGACCGCCGAGGCGGCGTACGCCTCGATGGAAGCACGAAGGGTCCGACAAGCGTTGGACTCCCTGACCGAGGTTCAGCGCCAGGCGCTGGAGCTCGCTTACTTCAAGGGCTACACGCACACGGAGGTGGCATCGATGCTCGACCTTCCGGTGGGTACTGCCAAGACACGAATCCGAGACGGACTCATCCGTCTCCGCGACACGATGGGGGTAGGACAATGACCGAGTCTCTGCACTCGTTGTCCGGCGCATACGTCGTCGACGCCCTCGATGACTTCGACCGCGCAGCCTTCGAGCACCACCTGGCCGGCTGCCTCGACTGCCAGGCCGAGGTCGCGAGCCTGCGCGAGGCCACTGCCCTGATGGCCGACGACGCCGCCCTCACCCCGCCGAGCAGCCTGCGTGAGTCCGTGCTCGCCGGGATCAAGACGGTACGGCCATTGCCCCCGTTGCAGGATCCCGTTGCCTCCCCGGCCGAACCAGTGCTGCCCGCACCCGTGACCAACGTGGTCCCGATGCGACCCCGTCGTCGGATGACCTCGCTGGTGGCCGCCGCTGCCGCCGTGGTGGCCATCGGCGCCGGCGCCGTGTGGCAGCCGTGGCAGGACGACACCTCCAGCTCGACGCTCAGCGCGGCCGACCAGGTGCTCGCGGCGTCCGACGCCGAGCAGTACTCCATCAAGTTCGACGACGGGGCGACCGCCACCGTGGTCCGCTCGTTGAAGGAGGGCCAAGCCGTGCTGGTCACTCGCAACATGGCTGCGCCTCCTCCCGGCAAGGCGTTCCAGCTCTGGCTCCAGGACGATGCCGGAGCGATGATCCCGGCCGGCCTGATGAAGCGCCCCGGCGACCAGAAGATCCTGCTCCAAGGTGACGCGACCAAAGCCACCGGCGTCGGCATCACCGTCGAGCCCGAGAGCGGGTCACCGGAGCCCACGACCGAGCCGATCGCCCTGTTCGAGATGAACCAGGCCGAGACGTGAGCCCGGACACCACGCAACGCCGGGTCGCGGTCATCGGCAGCGGCGTCGCCGGACTCACTGCTGCTCACGTCTTGAGCAGGCGGACCCACGTCACGCTGTTCGAGGCCGACAGCCGTCTCGGCGGCCACGCCGACACCCACGTGGTGGACGGCACCGCGATCGACACCGGCTTCATCGTGCACAACGAGCGCACCTACCCCAACCTGCTGCGGCTCTTCGACGAGCTCGGCGTCCAGACCCAGGCCTCCGACATGTCGATGTCCGTCCGATCCGACGACCACGGCCTGGAGTGGGCCGGGGCGCTCGGGTTCGCAGGGCTGTTCCCCACCTGGCGAAACGCGCTTCGTCCGTCATACCTGCGGATGCTCACCGAGATCCCCCGGTTCCACCGGATGGCCCGACGAGTGCTGTCCGCCGCCGCGACGACCACCGACGAGGATGGGGACGCGGACGAGACACTGGCGACCTTCCTGGAGCGCGGCGGCTTCTCCCCGCTCTTCCGGACCCACTTCATGGAGTCCGTCGTGGCATGCGTCTGGTCGTGCGACCCGGCCGTGGCCCTGGACTACCCCGCCCGCTACCTGTTCAGCTTCCTCCAGCATCACGGGATGCTGCAGATCTTCGGCTCGCCGCAGTGGCGGACGGTCACCGGTGGGTCGCGCGAGTACGTCGAACGGGTCGCGGCCCTCCTCCCCGACGTACGCACCGACACCAAGGTCACCTCATTGCTCGAGACCGGCGACGGAGTCGAGCTGACCGACGGAAACGGCGAGGTCCACCGCTTCGACGCCGTCGTCGTGGCCACCCACCCGGGCCAGGCCCTGGCGATGCTCGCGGAGCCGACCCGTGCGCAGCGCGAGGTGCTGCAGGCGATGCCGTACTCGCCGAACACGGCGCAGCTGCACACCGACACCAGCGTCCTGCCCCGCCACCACCGGGCACGTGCCTCGTGGAACTACCTGCGCAGGCCGTCGGACGTCGACCGCACGGTCACCGTCAGCTATGACATGTCCCGACTGATGCGGCTGCCGGAGGACGCGCAGGGGCGACGCTTCATCGTCACGCTCGGTGGTCGCGACATCGTGGACCAGTCCAAGGTCATCAAGACCATGGAGTACGAGCACCCGATCTACACCCCCACCTCCGTGGCCGCCCAGCGGCGGCTCCCGGAGTGCCACACCGACCGGATCGTCTTCGCCGGCGCCTGGAGCGGCTGGGGCTTCCACGAGGACGGCGCCCGCTCCGGCGTGGAGGCCGCTGCCCTTCTCGGCGTCGAGTGGGGCACGACCTCTCCGCTGCCCGTCGAGGCCACTACGTACGACACGACGATCCGGCACACCCGCCGCAAGCCGTTCAACCGCACGTTCACGAATGCCTCACGCACCTGGCTCGTCGATCTCGACAACCTCCCCGACCACGGGGTGCTGGGACGGTTCGAGGCCAGGGACCACCTCGGCGACGCCCACGCGAGCATCAAGTCGAACGTCGAGCGCTTTCTCGCCCTCAACGGTGTCGAGACCGACGGCGGACGCATCGTGATGGCCGCCAACGCGCGTGCGCTCGGCCACTGCTTCAACCCGATCAGCGTCTTCTGGTGCCACCGGCGTACGGGCGAGCTCGCCGGGGTGGTGGTCGAGGTGCACAACACCTACGGAGACCGCCACGCCTACCTCGTGCACCCCGACGAGCAGGGGCGCGCCCGCACCGACAAGCAGATGTACGTCTCCCCCTTCCACGGCACCGACGGGTACTACGAGATCGCGGTCCCCCGCCCCGGCGACCGGCTGCACGTGGCCGTGACCCTGCACGGCGACGACGGTGCGGTCTTCAGCGCCTCCCTCGACGGTACGCCGACGACTACCTCCCCGCTCCGCAGCGCGCCCGCTGCCCTCCGCGGCTCATTGCTCATCCGGGCCCACGGCATCTGGCTGTGGGCGCGACGTCTCGGGATCCGCCCACGACCCGCACATCCGCGACAGGAAGGCGTCTGATGACGACCACACCCACCCAGCCGACCACCAGCTGGCCGGGTCTCGACCGCTCCCCCGCCGGGCCCAGAGCGGTGGTCTCCGCCCGCATCGCGCGTCGCCTGTTCCGCGCCGCGGTCAACCAGCTGCCGGTGACCGTGCGAGAGGGCACTGACTCCACCCGCACCTGGGGCTCCGGCGGTCCCGAGATGGTCATCCAGCGACCTGCCGAGTTCTTCACGAGGCTCGGCAGCGACGGGCTGATCGGGTTCGGCGAGTCCTACCTCACCGGCGCCTGGGACGCAGAGGACCTCGGCGGCTTCCTCACCGTTCTCGCCGCGGACCTGCCGAGACTGATTCCGGCACCGCTGCAGAAGCTGCGCGCCGCCTACGTGCGACGCCCACCGCGCAAGCAGCGGAACACCCAGGACAACACCCGGGACAACATCGCGCACCACTACGACTTGTCCAACGACATGTTCCGGCTGTTCCTGGACGAGACGCTGAGCTACTCCTCCGCACTGTTCGACACCTCGCTGGTCAAGCGCGGCAACCACTTCGTCGCCGCACCGCCCGAGGGAAACCACGGCGAGCCGCTCGAGGAAGCGCAGGCGCGGAAGATCGAGCGGTTGCTCGACCAGTGCGCCGTCGGCGAGGGCACCCGCGTCCTCGAGATCGGGACGGGCTGGGGCGAGCTCGCCGTCCGCGCAGCCCGTCGGGGGGCCACCGTCCACTCCGTGACCCTCTCCAGCGAGCAGCTCGAGCTCGCCCAGCAGCGCGTCGCCGAGGCTGGATACACCGACCAGGTCACCATCGAGCTCAGTGACTACCGGTCGGTCTCCACCGGTGCCACGGCCGGCCAGACCTACGACGCCATCGTGTCGGTCGAGATGATCGAAGCCGTCGGCCACGAGTACTGGTCGACGTACTTCCGCACGATCGACCGCCTGCTCGCTCCGGGCGGACGCGTGGGCATCCAGGCCATCACGATGCCCCACGACCGGATGCTGGCCACACGCAGCACGTGGACCTGGATCAACAAGTACATCTTCCCGGGTGGGTTCCTGCCGTCGGTGACCGCGATCGACGAGATCACTCGGGCGGACACCACGCTACGGATCAGCGACCGGCTCTCCTTCGGCCAGCACTACGCCGAGACCCTGGAGCTCTGGGACCGCGCCTTCCTCGCGGCCGGCCCCCGGGTGCGTGAGCTCGGGTTCGACGACACCTTCGAGCGGATGTGGCACTTCTACCTCGAGTACTCGCGGGCGGGCTTCGCGTCGGGCTACATCGACGTGCAGCAGCTCACCTTCGCCCGCAAGGACTGAACATGAGCACGACCCAGTCGAAGCGGTTCACGGGTCCCACCAAGCGAGGTGTGGCTGGACGTCTCGAGTCGGCGCTGCGTCCCCTCGCCGGCGGCGAGCTGCCCGTGCGGCTGCGCGCTTGGGACGGTTCGGAAGCCGGTCCGCTCGGCGCCCCGTTGGTCGAGCTCCGCTCGCGGGACGCGGTGCGGCGCCTGCTGTGGTCCCCCGGCGAGCTCGGTGCCGCCCAGGCGTACGTGACCGGCGACATCGAGGTCCACCACGACCTCGACGCCACCCTCACTCACCTCTGGAAGGCAGCGGCCGAGCGCGGGCTCAGTGGGGTCAGGCCCACACCCGGCGCGTTCGCGCGGGCGCTGCGCACGGCGCTCGACGTCGGCGCGTTCGGCAAGGCTCCCCAGGTGCCCGTCTCGCAGGCTCGGGTTCGCGGCCGTCTGCACAGCAAGCTGCGTGACCGTCGGGCGATCAGCCACCACTACGACCTCTCCAACGAGTTCTATGCACTGATCCTCGACCCCGCGATGGCCTACTCCTCGGGCTACTGGCGCTCGCACGAACCGACGTACACCCTGGCCGAGGCGCAGCACGACAAGCTCGACCTCGTCTGCACGAAGATCGGCCTCGAGCCCGGCATGCGCTTCCTGGACGTCGGATGTGGCTGGGGCTCCTTGTCGTTGCACGCGGCCGAGCACTTCGGTGCCCACGTCACCGGTGTGACGATCGCTGCGGAGCAGAAGCGGTTCATCGACCAGCGCATCCGCGAGCGCGGGCTCGAGGGCCAGGTGGAGATCCGCCTGCAGGACTACCGCGAGATCCCCGAGGTCATCGGTGTCCGAGCAGCGGGCGTCCGGTCGGGACCTTTCGACGCGGTCGCCTCGCTCGAGATGGGCGAGCACGTGGGCGAACGGAACTACGTCGCCTACGCACAGGTGCTTCACGACGCGGTGCGGCCGGGCGGCCGGGTGCTGATCCAGCAGATGTCTCGCTCCGGCGGCCGCGACGGTCATCCCGGAGGCGGCCCGTTCATCGAGTCCTTCATCGCACCTGACATGCACATGCGTCCCGTCGGTGAGACTGTGGCACTGCTCGAACGAGGCGGTCTGGAGGTCCGGGACGTGCATGCGCTGCGGGAGCACTACGTGGCGACGGTCGACGGCTGGCGCCAGAACTTCGAGGCCAACGTCGAGCGTCTCACCGAGCTCGTCGGCGAGGAGGTGGTCCGTGTCTGGCGCCTCTACCTCGTTGGCGGGTCCATGGCGTTCCGCGACGGCCGCATGGGGGTCGACCAGATCCTGATGGTGCGCCCGGGCGCCCCGCACGAGCTGCCCGGTGTGAGGACCAGGTGACCCTCGGGTGACGCTGTTGGCAGTTCTCGGCACGTCTCTGGTGGCCGTCGCGACGCTCATGACGGTGACCGCCCTGGTCGCGCGCCGGGTCGACCGCGTCGCGGTGGTGGACGTCATCTGGGGTCTCGGTTTCGTCGTCGTCGCCCTGGTGAGCGCGCTCCTCGGGGACGAGCCCGTGCGCTGGCTCCTGCTCGCCATGGTCGGCGTGTGGGGTCTTCGTCTGACCTGGCACCTCGCTCCCCGTCAGATCGGACCCGAGGCAGAGGAGGACCCCCGCTACGCCGAGATGCTCGGCGACGGTGGCTTCGGCGAAGCGGTCAAGCGGGTGTTCGTCGTACAGGGCCTGGCCATGTGGTTCGTCTCGTTGCCGGTGCAGGTCGCGGCCGTCTCCGCGACGCGCTGGACCTGGCTGGTGTGGGTCGGCGTGGCCGTGTGGGCGGTCGGACTTGCCTTCGAGTCCGTCGGGGACGCCCAGATGAAGGCCTACAAGGCTCAGCCCAAGCAGCATCGCCCGCAGGTGATGGACCGAGGGCTCTGGGGCTGGACCCGGCACCCGAACTACTTCGGTGACTCCGCGGTGTGGTGGGGCATCTGGTTGGTCGGTGGCCTCGCGGGCGGCCTGCTCCCCGCCCTGACGGTGGTCTCGCCGATCGCGATGACCTACTTCCTGGTCTTCGCCACCGGTGCCCGGCTGCTGGAGAAGAACATGATGCAGCGAGACGGCTACCCGGAGTACGCGGAGCGAACGTCGTTCTTCTTCCCGCTCCCTCCGAAGCGGCGCTGAGCGGCGCCGGAGCCGGTTTCGTTGCACACTTTGCGGATGTCACCCGTCGGCGAGCCGGAACTCGAAGTGAACACCAACGACATCCTCGCCTTCTTCGTCGAGATCGGGGCGCTCGTGCTGCTCGCGCGTCGCCGGCTGGCGGGTCGAGGCCGCTCTCGCGCTGCGGGTGGCACTCGCCGTCGGTCTTCCCGTGGTGGCGGCGTTGCTGTGGGGTGCGTTCGCTGCTCCGCGTGCCCGGGTGCGATCCGGTGTCCTCCGCCTCGCCACCAAGGTGCTCGTGCTCGGCTCGGGCGTCGTGGCCGGCTTCCTGGTGCTGCCATCTCCCTGGGACGTCCTCGTGGGGCTGCTGGTCGCCCTCAACCTGCTGCTGATGTACGTCGGCCCGATGGCTCGCCGACCGCTCAGCTGACCCGCTTCGGCTTCCCCGGCTCGACGGCGTCCGGGCGGCGCAGGTACATCGGCTCGGGGTCGAAGATCTCGAACCGCCGGTTCAGCACGATGTCGCACAGCACGGCCGCGTCCGGGTGCTCGGGCGTCGCCGCGTTGGGAAACGCCTCGGGGTAGAGGACCGCCCCCCTGCCGACCACCGGAAGCTCGGTTTGCGCCTCCGGCGGTCGCAGCACCTCGGGCCCGGTGACTCGGACTCCCCCCGCGTAGGACGCCGAGTAGACCTCCTTGCGTCGCGCGTCGGTGGCGACCAGGAACTCCTCCAGGCCGGCGTCCATCGCCTCCGCGGCGAGCACGTCGAGCGAGCAGACCCCGTGCACGGGGATGCCGCGCACGAAGCCCAGGGTGCGCGCCGTGACCAGACCGACCCGGAGCCCGGTGAACGGACCGGGCCCGACGCCGACTGCGACACCGGTGAGGTCCGCCGCCGCGACCCCGGCCTCCTCGAGCACCTGCTGGATGCCCGGCGCCAGCATCTCGCCGTGGCGCATCGACTCCTCCGACCCGAACCTCGCGAGCACGCGCCCACCATCGTGCAGCGCCACGGTCACGTGAGGAGTCGCGGTGTCAAAGGCCAGGAGCACGTGGCGAGCCTAATCCCCGGCTCAGATCCGGGCGGCGCCGACGTGCCGGCTTCCGTGGAGCTCGACGCCGGCCACCTGCGCACCGAGAAGATGCCGGGATTTCGATGACCTCGCGGCGGTTTTGGTTCTGTGGGTAGCGGGAAGACCAAGCTCTGGGAGACACTCATCCCGGCGCTCTCGGGGCGCCTTCCGCGACCCGAGGAGACTGCATGGACTGGCGTGCGCACGGTGAATGTCTCACCGAGGACCCGGAGCTCTTCTTTCCCGTCGGACGCGGCGGTCCGGCCCTGCTGCAGGCGCAAGAGGCGAAACAGGTCTGTGCCCGCTGCGACGTGCGAGAGACCTGCCTGGCGTGGGCGTTGGAGACCGGTCAGGGCGAAGGCATCTGGGGAGGCCGCGACGAGGACGAGCGCCGTGCCATGCGCCGATCTCGCGCCGGTGACCGCATCGCTGTCCCCGGCTGACGACGACCCCTTCTGGGAGTCGCCTTCGGGGCACTCGCGACAAGCCACTGTCCCCGCCGGGGTTGGTGCGGCGGGGTGTGGGGCGGGGTGGTCAGTGCTCGGGTGGGTCGGCCGTGGTGGTTCGGTTGGTTCGGAGCGGCCGGGGCTGGCTGTCGCTGAGGTCGCGGCTGAGGTCGCGGGTGCCGGTGTGGTCGCGCAGGAACTGGTAGCCGTGCGGGCTGGACCACACGTAGGAGCCTGGTTCGAGTGTGGTGTAGGTCCAGGTGGTGTGGGTCTTGAGCCGGTGGTGGCGCCGACACAGCGGGGCCAGGTTGTCGGTCGCGGTCGAGCCGCGGGGCCAGGGGATGACGTGGTCGGTGTCGCAGGATCTGCCCGGTCGGGTGCACCAGGGGAACACGCAGGTGTGGTCGCGTAGGGCGGCCTGTTCGCGGAGCCGGTCGGGGACCTCGTAGGCGTCGGTGTGCAGCTGCTCGGCCAGGTCGATCACCGGTGTCACGGTGACCTCGGTGTCGGGGTTGTGGCACCAGGTGCGGACCTGCTCGGCGGTGACGCCGCGGTGGTGGTGCTCCACACGGGCCAGGTGCGGCGCGGTCCCGGTCTCAGAACCGGTGCCGGTGCCGGTGATCGCGGCTTCGGAGAGGTGCACGTAGAGGACCACCTGGCGAGGCTTGGTGGCTCGGGTGCCCCGGGTGGCTCGGGTGGCTCGGGTGGCTCGGGTGCCACGGGTGCGGGGTGTGGTCTCGACTGACCGCTCGCTGCTCGACCACCTCAGGCTCGGGTCCTCTGCGTCTGCTGCTGTGTCTGCGTCGGTGGCGGCGAGTTCGAGGGCGAGCTGGTGGCGGGCGAGGTCGCCGGCGGCGATGGCCCGGCGCACCTCGAGGGACTCCTGCGCTGCCCGCGGCCTTGAGGCCCGCGGCTCCTCGGGTCAGGGCGGCGTCGAGGTCGATCGCGTCGGCCAGGTCGAGCTCGCCCTCGATGAAGCTGGTGCCGGTGAAGGAGACCTGGTCGTGGTGGATGGTGAAATGCCGCCCGTCCGCGGCAGCCTGCGCGGCCTCGGCCGCCTGGGCGGGCATGAACCGGGCCACGGCCTCGGCGACCAGCCGGTCCAGCTGCGCGGGCCCGATCCGGTGGGCGAACCCCGCGACCTGGGCATCGAGGAACCCGGCCGCCTCCAGGCTCAGCCCCAGGGTGGCTGCGGCGATCCGGCGGGCCTTCCACGCCACCAGCCCGTGTGCCTGGACCCGCGCCCAGACCCGGGGCAGGCGGTACTTCAGCTCGACCGCGTGGGCGATCAACGCCCGACCGGAGTCGGTGGACATCCCCAACGCTACCGCGAGCTCGGCCACGCAGAACTCCGCGACCAGCGGCGCCCCCGGACCGGCCAACCCCACCCCGACCTCACCACCAGGGCTCCAGGTCGCGGCGTCGTGGATCGACTCGGCCGGGTGCTGCTCGGCCCACACCACCGCCGCCATCACGACGTCGGCCTCGGCTCTGTCCGCCACAGCACGTCGCGACCTTGCGAAACCGAGGACGTCCGCGGCGCTGTCCAGCACCGCCGTCGTGGTGTCCCGGGTCGTCGTCATAGAGACAAGTCAAGCAGCGACCACCGACAGTTTCTGGGCCCAGAACCCCCACTGGGAAAGAGAAGTCTCGAAAGTTTCTGCCCCCCGCGGATCCGCTCGGATCCGCTCACCCGGCGTGGTCACGACTGGCCGCTCGCTCCGATCGCTGCTCGACCACCCTCCCGACCGTCTACCGAGGGTTCAACCGCTGGTGAGGGAGCCCACCGGACCTAGGTCGAGCTCGCGCCAGCGTGGACCCACGGGAGTGATGGTGATCGTGCGGATGTCGGCGTCATGATCGGCGTCGCCGCGCCGCAGGCTGAGCTCGAGTCGGTCCACCGAGAGCGCCTCGGCCAGGCCCTCGCCCCACTCCACCACCGTCACGGCGTCGTCGAAGTCGGTGTCGAGATCGAGGTCGTCGAGCTCGGCGGCACCGCCCAGGCGGTAGGCGTCGACGTGCACCAGCGGGGGTCCGTCGGCGAGCGAGGGGTGCACCCGGGCGATCACGAACGTCGGCGACGTGACCCCACCGCGTACGCCGAGGCCGGCGCCGATCCCCTGGGTCAGGGTCGTCTTGCCGGCGCCGAGGTCGCCGGTGAGGATCACCAGGTCGCCGGGGCCGAGGCGATCGGCCAGGTGCTCGCCGAAGGCGTAGGTGTCCTCGGCGGTGGTGAGCGTCTGGGTCAGGGGCAGCATCCGGAGCATGGTGAGACGGTTGCCGTTGCGCTCCGACTCGACGTAGCCGAGGTTGCGCCAGAAGCTGATCGTCCCGGGCAGCTCGACGCGCGCCTCGAGCTCGAGGCCGGTGAAGCCGCGCTGCTGGGCGATCTCCCTGGCCCTCGTGGCCATCTGTGCCGCGACGCCGAGCCCGCGTACCGGGGCGAGCACCCCCACCCGGCGCAGACCGAGCAGCCGCCCCCGCGGCTCGAACAGGAGGGCGCCGACCGGCCGCCCGTCGTGCTCCACCAGCAGTCCCCCGTGGGCGTCGAGCTCCGCGCGGATCGTCTCGACCGTCTCCTCCAGCGCCGTGGCCGGCGGGTCGAGCTCGGGACGGTTGGCGAAGGCCTGCTGGACCACAGCCAGGACGTCGGCGGCCCGGGAGCCGTCGACCACCTCGATGGACGCCTCGTCACTCATCGTGCGGCAGCTTCGACGAGGTCATCGAGGGCCGAGTTCACCTCGTCGCGTGACTCGAACACCACCATGTGCCCGGCGCCTTCACACTCGACGAGCTCGGCGCCCGGGATCAGCTCGGCCATCCTGCGGCTGTGCCCGATCGCCGTCAGCTTGTCCTTCGTCCCGCAGATGATCCTCGTCGGCACTGCGGCGAAGACGCCGAGGTGCTCGAACTTGTCGAGGTCGGTGAAGGTCGGGAAGAACTCCGCAAGCACCTCGAAGGAGGTGCCGGCGAGCATCTCGTCGAGGAACTCGACCTGGGCCGCCGGGACGTCGCGTCGACCGAACGCGAACATGTCGGCCACGATGAACCCGATGTTGGACCCCGACCTGCGGGCGGAGTCGACCAGCTCGGGAGCCTTCGCCAGTGCGGCGATCAGCCGTGGCGTCAGCACCTGCCCGATCCGGTCGGGGATCAGGCGGCCGACCACCGTCCGGTGCGGCATCAGCCCGCCGGCCGTCGTCGAGATCAGTGCGACCCCGGCAACCCGGTCCGCGAACAGCTCGGGGTGATGTTCGGCCAGCGCGATGATCGACATGCCGCCCATGGAGTGGCCCACGAGCACGACGTCGCCGCCGTCACCCAGGGCCTCGATCACCCGGGCCAGGTCGTCGCCGAGCTGGTCGATCGTGGCGTGCGAGCGTTCGGAGCGCTCGGACCGGCCGTGTGAGCGCTGGTCGAAGAACACCATCCGGTGCTTGCCCCGAAATGCCTCGCGCTGGAAGTGCCAGCAGTCCAGGTTGAGGGCGTAGCCGTGCACGAACACGAGGGTCAGCGACTCCGGGTCACGCGGGCTGCCTGAGGCGTAGGGAGCGACCTCGTCGACCTCGGCGTGCAGCACCAGCCCGTCGTCGCACTTGACCTCGACCCGCTCCGAGCGCAACGCACCGAGCCGGTCGGCCTCCGCGGAACCAGCGCGGCGCGCGGCGACGACGCGGCGCTCGACCACCACGCCCGTGGCGATCGCTGCCGCGGCAGCGGCACCCAGCCCGGCAGCGGCGTACCCCAGAGACCTTCGTGTACCCACTCAGACCTCGTCCCCGACCCACACGCGGGTCTGTCGACCACCCATCCGGGTGACGACCTCGTAGTTGATCGTGCCGCACCAGCGGGCCCAGTCCGTGGCAGTCGGCTCGCCCCGCGAGCCGTTCCCGAGGAGCACCACCTCGTCGCCCGCCTGGACTCCGTCGGCGTCGACGACGAACTGATCCATGCACACGCGTCCCAGCACCGACCGCCGCACACTCCCGATGGCCACCTGGGCAGCTGACGAGGCGTGCCGCGGGATCCCGTCGCCGTAGCCCATCGGCACCAGCGCGACCCGCATCGGTTGCTCTGCGACGAACGCGTGGCCGTAGGAGACTCCGTCGCCGGCCGCGATCTCCTTGGCAAGCACGACCCGTGCGCGGACGGTCATGGCGGGCACCAGTCCCAGGTCTTCGGACGACCTGACGTCCGGAGAGGGGCTCAGGCCGTAGGCGGCGATGCCGACCCTGACCATGTCGTACCTGGTGTCGGGCAGCAGGACCGCACCGGCTGAGTTGGCCAGATGTCTGATCTCCGGGTCCAGCCCGCCCGCCGTTGCCTCGAGACAGGCTCGGTCGAAGGCTGCCACCTGAGCCTGGTTCGCCGGGTGGCTCGGTTCGTCCGCGCAGGCCAGGTGCGACCAGACCCCGACGACCCGGATCTCGCCCTGCTCCTCCGCGGCACGCGCCGCCCCCACCAGGGCCGGCCACTCCGCGAGCGTGGCGCCACCGCGGGAGAGACCCGTGTCGACCTTGAGGTGCACCCGCGCCGTACGGCCAGTCGCTCGGGCCGCGGTCGTGATCTCGCCGAGCTGCGCGACCGAGTACGCCGCCACGTCGACGTCCGCCTCGAGCAGTGGCGCGTGGTCGGCTCCTGGAGCAGCCAGCCAGCTCAGCAACCGGCCGGTGTCACCGGCGTCGCGCAGGGCGATCGCCTCGTCCGCCGTGGCGACGCCGAGCCAGTCCGCACCTGCAGCGCGCGCGGACCGCGCGACCTGCGCCATCCCGTGCCCGTAGCCGTCGGCCTTGACCACCACCATCAGCAGCGGAGAGGAGCCCCCGGGTGCGTCCGAGACCAGCTCACGGAGCCGGCGGACGTTGTGGCGGATGGCGCCGAGGTCGATGACGATCTCGGCGTGCGGACTCGGTGCGGTGGGCATGACCTGCTCATCCTCCCATTCAGGACAGCAGGTTCCGCACGACCTCCGGGAGCGCGTCGGCCACCCGACTGGCGGAGAGGGGTCCTCCCGCACTGGCCACCGCAGCCGCCGCGCCGTGCAGCCACGAACCCACGGAGGCCGCGTCCCACGGATCCAGGCCGGTGGCCAGCAGCGATCCGATGACTCCGGCGAGCACGTCGCCCGACCCTGCGACCGCCAACCAGGGCACCCCACTCGTGGTGACCCGCACCCGGCCGTCAGGACGCGCCACGAGGGTGTGCCGCCCTTTGAGGAGCACCACGGCGTCGTACTCGTGCGCGGCGCGGCGGGCCCAGGCGAGCTGGTCGGCCTCGACCTGCGCCCGGTCGACGGCGAGCATCCGAGCCAGCTCACCTGCATGGGGGGTCAGGACGATGGAGCGCGCCCCCCGCTCCAGGTGGGCCAGCGCGTCGGCGTCGACCACGGTCGGCACCTCGTCGGCGAGGGCGGCTCGCAGGGCCTTCTCGGCGTCCGAGTCCCCGCCGGAGCCCACCACCCACGCCTGGACCCGTCCCGGACCGCTGACGACCTCCGGGTGACGGGCGCGCACCGCGTCGGCCGCCGGTCCCACGTAGCGCACCATGCCTGCCAAGCCGCTCAGCGCACCGGCCGTGCACAGAACGGCTGCTCCCGGATAGGCCTCGGAGCCGGCACGCACGCCCACGACGCCCCGGGTGTACTTGTGGTCGAACGCCTGCGGCCGCGGCAGCAGCTTCGCCACGTCGGCCTGCTGCAGCGCCTGCACCCCGGGTTCGGGCAGGTCCAGCCCGAGGTCGACCAGGTGCACCACCCCGCAGGCCTCGGCGGCCGGGTCGACGAGGTGCGCGATCTTGTGCGTGCCGAAGGTGACGGTCACGGTGGCCCGCACGTGTGCACCGTCCAGGCGCCCGGTGTCCACCTCGACCCCCGACGGCACGTCGACCGCGACCACGTGGGTGTGCGGGAACCGCGCCAACGCTGCTGCGGCCTCGGGGCGAAGGGGCGGCCGCCCCCCGATCCCGACGATCCCGTCCACGACCACGTCCGGGTCGTGGGCGTCCTCGACCGCCACGGTGCGGCCACCCGCTGCGCGGAACGCTGCGAGCCCGCCCGCGTGCGACTGCTCCGAGAGCAGCACCGCCTCGACCGCCGCCCCTCGTCGCGCCAGCATTGCTCCGGCCCACAGTGCGTCCCCACCGTTGTCACCAGCACCGACCACCAGCAGCACGCGTGCGGCGTACACCTCGCCGAGGAGGTCCGCCACCGCCACCGCGAGACCCGCTGCCGCACGCTGCATCAAGGTGCCCTCGGGCAGGCGCGCCATCAGGTCCTGCTCGGCCGCCCGGACCTGCTCCACGGTGTGTGCGCTGCGCATGACCTCAAGTTAGCGGCCGTAGCTCACCGCGCGTCGCCTGTCTCGAGGACCACGAACGCCGAGGCGAGGCCGGCGTCGTGGGCCAACGACAGGTGCACCCGTTCGACGCCCAGCTTCTCCGCAGCCGCGGCGACGGTGCCGCGAAGCTCGAGGACGGGCCGTCCGGTTGCCTCCACGACCACCTCCGCGTCCTGCCAGGACAGACCCTCGGGCGCCCCGAGAGCCTTCGCGAGAGCCTCCTTGGCGGCGAAACGTGCGGCCAGGGACTCGACCGGTAGCCCCGCCTCGGCCGCCGTGAAGAGGCGCGTCCTCATCGTCGGTGTGCGCTCCAGCGCCTCCTCGAGCCGCGCGACCTCGACCAGGTCGGTGCCGACCCCGACGATCACCGTCGCGCCCCGCTCAGCTCGACACTCCGAGTCACGCCGGCCCGGTCACTCGACGGTGACGGACTTGGCAAGGTTGCGGGGCTGGTCGACATCGTGACCCATCACCGTGGCTAGCTCGCAGGCGAACAGCTGCAACGGCACCGTGGCCACGATGGGCTGGAGCAGCGTCGGCACGACCGGGAGTGAGATGAGGTGGTCGGCGTACGGCGCAACCGCGTCGTCACCCTCCTCGGCGAGCACGATCGTGCGGGCTCCGCGGGCGCGGATCTCCTGGATGGCGCTGATCATCTTGTCGTGGAGCTGGTCGCGACCGCGTGGCGGCACCACGCAGAACACCGGGAGCCCCTCCTCGATCAGCGCGATCGGGCCGTGCTTGAGCTCACCGGCTGCGAACCCCTCGGCGTGGATGTACGCCAGCTCCTTGAGCTTGAGCGCCCCTTCGAGCGCCACCGGGAACCCCGCGTGCCGCCCGAGGAACAGCACCGACCTGCTGCCGGCGTACTCACGCGCCAGGCGGTAGACCGACTCGGCACCGTCGAGCACGTGCTGGACCCGGGCGGGCATCTGCTCCAGCTCACGCACCACGGCCGCGATCTCGTCGCCGAACTTCGTGCCGCGCACCTGTGCGAGGTAGAGGCCGAGCAGGTAGCAGGCCACCAGCTGGGTCAGGAAGCCCTTGGTGGAGGCCACCCCGATCTCGGGTCCGGCGTGCGTGTAGATGACTGCGTCGGACTCGCGCGGGATCGTGGAGCCGTTGGTGTTGCAGATGGCCAGCACGCGGGCCTTCTGCTGGCGGGCGTACCTGATGGCCATCAGCGTGTCCGCGGTCTCGCCCGACTGGCTGATCGCGACCACGAGGGTGTTGCGGGTGAGGATCGGGTCGCGGTAGCGGAACTCGTGGGCCAGCTCCACCTCGCACGGGATCCGGGTCCAGTGCTCGATGGCGTACTTGGCGACCAGGCCTGCGTAGTTGGCCGTGCCGCAGCCGATGATGACGATCTTGTCGACGTCGCGCAGCTCGCCCTCGGAGATCCGCACCTCGTCGAGCTGCAGCTCACCGTCACCGGTGTGCCGGCCCAGCAGGGCGTCACCGAGGGCCCGGGGCTGTTCGAAGATCTCCTTGCGCATGAACCAGTCGAAGCCGTCCTTCTCGGCGGCCGACAGGTCCCAGTCCACGTGGTACGGCGTGCCCTGCGCCGGCGTTCCGTCGAAGTCGGTCACGCTGACGTCGTCCCGAGTGATGGTCACGACCTGGTCCTGGCCCAGCTCCAAGGCATCCCGGGTGTGCTCGATGAAGGCAGCCACGTCCGAGCCCAGGAAGTTCTCCCCGTCTCCGAGCCCGACCACCAGCGGAGAGTTGCGGCGCGCAGCAACCACCCGGCTGGGGTCCTCTCCGTCCACCGCCACCAGGGTGAAAGCCCCCTCGAGCCGCCGGCACGTCGCCTGCATCGCCGCGGTGAGGTCACCCCCCTCGAGCAGGGCCGCTTCGAGCAGGTGGGCCGCGATCTCTGTGTCGGTCTCCGAGACCATGCCGTGCCCGGCCTGTTCGAGCTCGACGCGCAGCGTGGCGAAGTTCTCGATGATGCCGTTGTGCACCACCGCCACCCGGCCCTGCCGGCCGAGGTGGGGATGGGCGTTCACATCGTTCGGGGCTCCGTGGGTGGCCCACCTGGTGTGCCCGATGCCCGTCGATGACTGGGGCAGCGGGGTCTCCTCGATGGCCTTCTCGAGGTTGGCGAGCTTGCCCGCGCGCTTGTCCGAGACGATGCGGCCACCGTCGACGAGGGCGATCCCGGCCGAGTCGTAGCCGCGGTACTCGAGTCGGCGCAGCCCCTCGATCACCACGTCACGGGCCTGCTTGCCGCCGACGTAACCCACGATTCCACACATGCGCGTCAGTCTAGGCGCGTGCGCTTCGCGGGACGCGGCGCGGCACTAGGGTGACGCGCATGGGGAACGGCCCGCAGCCGAGTGAGAGCTCGCCGTACGTCGAGCTGGACCGGGCGGCGTGGGCGGCGCTGGCACGCACGACCGAGCAGCCGTTGACTGCCGACGAGATCGACCGTGTCCGCGGACTCGGTGACGAGCTCGACCTCGAGGAGGTGCAGCAGGTCTACCTCCCGCTCTCGCGGCTGCTGAGCCTCTACGTCAAGGCGGCGGGCAGCCTGCACCGCAGCCAGGAGGAGTTTCTCGCGCAGCCGCACCCACCACGGACCCCGTTCGTGATCGGGCTCGCCGGTTCCGTGGCCGTCGGCAAGTCGACGACGGCGCGCGTGCTGCAGCAGATGCTTGCCCACTGGCCCGAGCACCCCACGGTCTCGCTCGTCACGACCGACGGCTTCCTCCTCCCCAACGCCGAGCTTCGCCGCCGCGGCCTGATGGACCGCAAGGGCTTCCCCGAGTCCTACGACCGCAAGGCGCTGATGAAGTTCGTCATCGACATCAAGTCGGGCAAGGACGAGGTCGAGGCACCGATCTACTCCCACCTCGTCTACGACGTGCTCCCTGACGAGAAGATCGTGATCTCGCGCCCTGACATCGTGGTCATCGAGGGCCTCAACGTCCTGCAGTCGGCCCGGATGCGTCCCGACGGCCGGGTGGGTCTCGCTGTCAGCGACTTCTTCGACTTCTCCGTCTACGTCGACGCAGCGACCTCCGACATCCGCCGCTGGTACACCGACCGGTTCCTACGGCTGCGGGAGACGGCGTTCCGCGACCCCGCTTCGTACTTCGCCAAGTACGCCGCACTGTCCCACGACGAGGCCATCTCCGAGGCCAGCCGGATCTGGGACGAGATCAACGGCCCCAACCTCGAGCAGAACGTCAAGCCCACGCGCTCCAGGGCGACCCTGGTGCTCCGCAAGGACCACGACCACTCGGTGCGCTGGGTGCGGCTGCGCAAGCTCTGAACGGACGTGTTTACTGGCGCAGTGCTACCTCTGCAGCTGCGTGCACCCGACACGATGGGCGCTTGGGCCGGATGACCGACCCGATCGGACCCAAGACTGGCCCCATCCCACCGAACCGTTGGGAGCTGCACCTCGGCGGTCGCCACTCGGGCTACGCCCGCACGTTCGAGAACCTGCTCGACCAGGGCGAGGACGTCGACGGGGAGGCTCGGCTGGCGGACGTGCTCGCTCCCAGGGGAGCACGCGTCCTCGATGCCGGGTCGGGGATCGGCCGCGTCGCTGCCGCCCTGGTCGCGCGAGGTCACGACGTCACGGCGGTCGAGAAGGACGCCGACCTCGTCGACGTCTCCCGCAGCCGGTTCCCCGACGTCCCCGTCGTGCAGAGCGACATCCTCGGCCTCACCCCGGACCTGCTTGCGGCACAGGGGCGGCCGACCGAGTACGACGTCGTGGTCGTGGTCGGGAACGTGATGGTCTACCTCGCCGACGACACCGAGTCCCGTGCGCTACGCGCGCTGCGAGACCTGCTCGCGCCGAGTGGGCGAGTGCTGGTCGGATTCCACCCTCGCCAGGGGCCCCCGCACAGCCGCGACTACCCGCTCGAACAGTTCCGGCGAGACGCCGCCGCCGCCGACCTGCGTGTGGAAGGCGTGTTCGGCAGCTACGACCTGCGAGCGCCGACCGACGACTACGTGGTCGCGGTGCTCACGCACGCGCGCGGTTGAACCCGGCCTGCGGAAGAGCCAGCCGAGCCCGAGAGCGTCGAGGACCTGGACCGCCACCAGGCTCGTGCCGACGAGTGCGGCAGCCACCAGGGCCGGATAGACCGCGGCCAGCGACCCGGTCAGCACGTCGGTCAGCATCCCGGGCACCGCGTCCGATCCGGCGTCGGGGAGCAGAGCCGGCAGCGTGTGGACCACGGCGAGCAACGGCACGTGCAGCACGTAGACGGGCAGGGTCCTCCTACCGACGTACGCCAGGAACCCGCCGACGCGTGGCCACGTCGTCGCAGCCACGACCATCCGGATCCCCAGCGGCACCGCGAGCACGCTCAGCAGGCCCGTGGACCACCCCAGCGCCATCAGCCCGGTGACCAGTGCCGTGAAAGCGAGCGCCAGGCCCAGGGTGAGGTGGCGACGTCGGTGCTCGGCGATGCGTCGCACCGCGGCGGGGAACAGGGCACCCACTGCGAAGAACACGAAGCTGTGCAGGACCGCGGCGCGGTTCACCTCGCTGATCGGAAGCGCCCAGCCCACGACCGCGACCAGGACCGCGACAGCGACGACGACCGCGGGAGGGAGCGGCCGCAGCAGCTTGAGCACCAGGAAGTACACCGCGAGCGCGTAGAGGTACCACAGACCCGTGGAGGCGTACACCAGGTCGAGTCCGAGCTCGCCCAGGTCGCGGGTGCGGTTCATCGGCAGCGTCGTCTCGTAGGAGAAGATCACAGCGTGGATGACGAGCCACAGCACGTAGAGGTAGTACGGCGTCACGACCCGCGGGCCGCCAACGGCACGCCAGGGGCGGTCCAGCGCCGAGGCGGCGAAGAGGCCGGAGAGCACGAAGAACAGCGGCATCCGCAAGGGTTTGAGGGCGGTGGTGAACCACAGCCACGGGCCGGCCAGCCAGTGCAGGTCGTCGGGCAGGGCGGCCAGGTAGTGCTTCCCGGTGACGTGGTGCAGCACCACGAGCATGATGCAGAGCCCCTTGGCGGCGTCCGCCCAGACCATGCGGTCAACGGACCGTCGTGGGGTGGGGGCAATCTGCACCGTCTGGCTCCTTCGCCGTGATCAGGGACAGCACAGATCGTCTCAATCCGGCCCAGTGAGGCGCGAATCGGAAACGGCCCTCGCGGCAGCGGTCAGGCGGGAAAGGGGGCGGGGCTGTGACCAGCCTCATCCTGCGGAGCGACTTCTGCACCGCCGCCGAGCGCGTCCAGACGCAACAACCGTCGCGCTCTCGGTGTGCCCCGCTCAGGCGAGGGCGAGCTGCCGGCCGACCACGTCGGCGAGCCGGTCGGCGATCTGCTGCGCCTGCTCGGCGGTCGCCGCCTCGACCATCACGCGGACGAGCGGCTCCGTCCCCGAGGGACGCAGCAGCACCCGGCCCGAGTCACCGAGCTCAGCTTCGGCCTCGGCGACCGCAGCCGCCAGGACGAAGTCCTCGTCGGCCCGCGACTTGTCCACGTTCGGCACGTTGACGAGCACTTGGGGCAACCGGGTGACGACCCCGGCCAGCTCGTCCAGCGGCCGACCCGTGGCCGCCATCCGGTCCAGCACGTGCAGCGCGGTGAGGATGCCGTCACCGGTGGTGGCGTGCCGACTCATGATCACGTGCCCGGACTGCTCACCACCCAGCGTGAACCCGGAGAGCTTCATCGCCTCCAGGACGTAGCGGTCACCCACCTTGGTCTGGCGTACGCCGATCCCGGCGGCCTTCATCGCTTGGACGAACCCGAGGTTGCTCATCACCGTTGCCACCACGGTGTCGTCCTTGAGCGCACCCTCGTCACGCATCGCCAGCGCCAGGATGGCAAGGATCTGGTCGCCGTCGACGACCTCGCCCGAGGCGTCCACCGCCAGGCAGCGGTCGGCATCCCCGTCGAGGGCGAACCCCACGTCGGCGCCGTGCTCTCGCACGGCGTCCTGCAGGACCTCGAGATGCGTGGAACCACAGCCATCGTTGATGTTCAGGCCGTCGGGCTGTGCGCAGATCGCGACCACGTCGGCGCCGGCGTCGCGCAGCGCCTTCGGTCCGACCTCGGAGGCCGCACCATGGGCGCAGTCGAGGACGACCCGGATCCCCGCGAGCGGGTGAGCGATGGTCGAGACGAGGTGGGCCGCATAGAGGTCGACCGCCTCGTGGTGGAGGCGTACCCGACCGACGTCACCGCCGGTGGGTCGGTGCCAGGGCTCACGCAGCCGGTTCTCGATGGCCACCTCGATGGCGTCGTCGAGCTTGACGCCCCCGCGGGCCAGGAACTTGATGCCGTTGTCGGGCATCGCGTTGTGCGAGGCCGAGATCATGACGCCCAGGTCGGCGCCGAGCTCAGCCGTCAGCCACGCGACGCCCGGGGTGGGCAGCTCCCCGAGAAGGAACACGTCGACTCCGGCAGAGGCGAGTCCGGCCACGATCGCCGCCTCCAGGAACTGCCCGGAGATGCGCGTGTCCCGACCGACCACGGCCACCGGACGGTGTCCGGCGAAAGTGCCGCGTTCGGCCAGGACGTGCGCTGCTGAGACCGACAGGTCCAGGGCCAGCTCGGCGGTCAGCGACTCGTTCGCCAGACCCCGGACCCCGTCGGTCCCGAAGAGACGTGCCATGAAAGGCAGGTCAGCGCTTGCTGAACTGGGGTGCCTTGCGAGCCTTCTTGAGTCCGGCCTTCTTGCGCTCGATCACACGGGCGTCGCGAGTCAGCAGACCGGCCTTCTTCAGACCCGGACGGTTGGCCTCCTCGTCGATGGAGTTCAGGCAACGGGCCACACCCAGGCGCAGCGCGCCGGCCTGGCCGGTGATGCCGCCACCGTGGATGCGGGCGACCACGTCGAAGCGGCCCTCCAGCTGGGTGGTGGCGAACGGCTCGTTCACGACCTGCTGGTGCAGCTTGTTCGGGAAGTAGCTGTCCAGCTCGCGACCGTTGACGGTCCACTTGCCGGTGCCGGGCACGATCCGCACGCGGGCGACGGCCTCCTTGCGTCGGCCGGTGGCCGCCGCGGGAGCGATCGTCGCCGGACGGGCCGGGGCGTCGGCGCTGGGTGCGCTCTCGGAGGAGTAGGCGACACCCTGCTCGTTGACCTCGAAGGTCTCGGCGGCGTCGTCCTGGGGGCCGGTCTCGTTGTCTACGTCAGCCACGGTGTTCCTTTGCGTGTTCGTCTCGGGAGAAGTTGTCACTGGGAGATCTGCGTGATCTCGAAGGGCTTGGCCTTCTGGGCGGTGTGCGGGTGCTCGGGGCCGGCGTACACCTTGAGCTTCTTGAGGATCTGGCGGCCGAGACGGTTCTTGGGGAGCATGCCCCAGACTGCCTTCTCGATCGCCTTCCGCGAGTCCTTCACCAGGAGGTCACCCATGGGGGTGGCAGAGAGGCCGCCGGGGTAGCCCGAGTGCCGGTAGGACATCTTCTTGGTGGCCTTGTCTCCCGAGAGCGACACCTTCGAGGCGTTCACGACGATGACGAAGTCGCCGGTGTCGACGTGGGGGGCGAACATGGTCTTGTGCTTGCCGCGCAACAGGTTCGCGACCTGGACGGCGAGGCGACCCATCCGGACGTCGGTGGCGTCGATGACGTGCCACTCGCGCTGGATGTCGCCGGGCTTGGGGCTGTACGTACGCAAGGTCGTAGGCCTATCACTCGTTCGTGACCGTTCCGGGCTGATTCCCGGGCCGGTGGTGGTGCCACGCCTTCTGACGAACACTGCCCGCAAGAGACCGATTGACTCGGCTCCGCGGGTCTGCACCAGGACGACCACATGGGACATCCGGGCGCGGCAGGAGGCGCGACCCTCAAGATTACGGGGTCTCACCGGCCAGCGTCAAAACGGGTCCGATTGGTGGCTCCGACCTGCTTCGGCATAGGTTGGAGCCGGTGCGTCCGGGGATGGTGCCCGTGGCGCCTCCCGCCAGCCAGCATTGCACGAGCAGCCCACTCCGAGGAGCCGACGTGACCGACAACGGTGACCAGAGCCTGACCGTCCGCGACAACCGGACCGGCAAGGACTACCAGATCCCGATCAGCGACGGTTACATCCGCGCCGCCGACCTCGGGCAGATCAAGACAGACGACGAGACCCCCGGGCTGGCCACCTACGACCCCGGCTTCGTCAACACCGCCTCCTGCAAGAGCTCGGTGACGTTCATCGACGGCGAGCGGGGGATCCTGGAGTACCGCGGCTACCCGATCGAGCAGCTCGCGGAGAAGTCGAACTTCCTCGAGGTCGCCTACCTGCTGATCCATGGCGACCTGCCCACCAAGGAGCAGTACGACGGCTGGGTGCACGAGATCACCCACCACACGTTCCTGCACGAGAACGTGAAGACGTTCATGCAGGGTTTCCGCTACGACGCACACCCCATGGGCATGCTGATGGCGTCGGTCGGCGCACTGTCGACCTTCTACCCCGAGTCCGGCAACATCGCCGACGGCGACAACCGTCACATGCAGATCGTGCGGATGATCGCCAAGATGCCGACCCTCGGCGCCTGGGCCTTCCGGCATGCGCAGGGCAAGCCTTACGTCTACCCCGACAACGACCTCAGCTACACCGCCAACTTCCTCGCGATGCTGTTCAAGATGAGCGAGCAGAAGTTCGATGCGGACGAGCGGTTGGTCAAGGCCCTCGACGTGCTGTTCATCCTGCATGCAGACCACGAGCAGAACTGCTCGACGAACGCCGTTCGTTCCGTCGGTTCCTCGCAGGTCGACCCCTACTCCTCGGTGGCCTCGGGCATCGGCGCGCTCTACGGTCCGCTGCACGGCGGCGCCAACGAGGCCGTGCTGCGGATGTTGCGCCGTATCGGCGGCAAGGAGAACATCCCCGACTTCATCAAGGGTGTGAAGGACGGCAACGAGAAGCTGATGGGCTTCGGTCACCGGGTCTACAAGAACTACGACCCGCGCGCGAAGATCATCAAGAAGGCCTGCGACGACGTCTTCGAGGTGACCGGCGTCAACCCGCTGCTCGAGATCGCCCAGGAGCTCGAGAAGATCGCGCTCGAGGACGAGTACTTCGTCAAGCGCAAGCTCTACCCGAACGTCGACTTCTACTCGGGCCTGATCTACGAGGCCTTCCAGTTCCCGCCCGAGATGTTCACGGTGCTCTTCGCGATCGGCCGCACCCCCGGCTGGCTCGCCCAGTGGCTCGAGCTGGTGCAGGACAAGGAGCAGAAGATCGCCCGTCCCAAGCAGATCTACACCGGCGCCCGGACCCTGGACTTCGTGCCTGCCGCCGAACGCTGGAAGTGAGCGTCGCGACTACGGCGCACTGAGGGCCGGCCCGGGAACGGGCCGGTCCTGGCCCCGCATCGAGCCCGCAGCGGTCACGAACCTTCGATGAGACCGGGTTGTGCCGGTCGGCGTACACCCATGACGATCGCGCTCGCGAGCACCACCAGCCCCAGGCCGACCAGCTGGAGCAGGTCGAGCTGCTGCCCGAGCACGATCAGCCCGGCCAACGCGGCCACTGCCGGTTCCAGCGACAGCAGGATGCCGAACACCGATGCCGCGAGCCGGCGCAGGGCGAGCAGCTCGAGGGAGTAGGGCAGCAGCGAGGACAGCAGCGCGAGGCCGAGCCCCTTGAGCAGGTGCTCCTGCGTCCACAGGTCGATGCTGGGCAGTCCTACAGGCAGCACCACCACAGTCGAGACGACCAGGGCGATCGCCAGCCCGTCCAGCCGGGGGAACTCCGCACCGGTGCGGGTGCTCAGCAAGATGTACGCCGCCCAGCACACGCCCGCGGTCGCAGCCAGCGCCAGGCCGACCCAGCTCAGGTCCGCCAGCGGCACCGTGAACACCTCGGAGATCAGCAGCACACCACCCGCAGCGGCCAGGACGGCGACGAAGTCGAGCACCCGTCTGGAGAGGAAGGTGGTCAGCAACAGTGGCCCGAGGAACTCGACCGTCACGGCAACACCCAGCGGGAGGTGGGCCAACGAGCCGTAGAAGGTCCAGTTCATCAGGCCCAACGCCACCCCGAACGCCGTCACGGTCGCCCAGGCACCCGCGCTGTGACCGCGCAGCCGTGGCCGCACGAGAACGAAGAGGATGACCGAGGCGATCCCGATGCGCAGCAGCACCGAGCCACCCGCACCGATCTCCGGCACCAGCGTGGCCGCCAGCGCACCGCCGAACTGCACGGAGACGACGCCCCCCAGCACCAGCGCGGGTGCGGGCACGCGAGCAACGGCAGCGGCGGGACCCCGAGCAGCCGGGTCGCCCGTGACCGGTCGCGGAGCAGATGGTGGGACCACGGCCGCCACCCTAGAACTCCCCAGGCCCTGACCCTCGCCCGGGACCTGTCGCCGGTCAGCGGGTTCGCTGGACCCGGCCCTCGTCCCAGACCGGACCGTCGGACTCGTAGACGCCGCCATCGGAGCCGAAGACCAGGAACCGGTCGAAGTCCCGCGCGAACCACCGGTCGTGGGTCACCGCCAAGACGGTCCCCTCGAACCGGTCGAGTCCCTCCTCCAGCGCCTCGGCCGACTCGACGTCGAGGTTGTCGGTCGGTTCGTCGAGCAGAAGCAGCGTGGCCCCGGACAGCTCGAGCAGCAGGATCTGGAAGCGCGCCTGCTGGCCGCCCGAGAGGGACTCGAAGCGCTGGTCGGCAGCGTGGGCGAGCTCGTAGCGGTCCAAGGCCCGGGAGGCCGGTTCGCGCGGCAGTCCGTCGCGATGGTCGTCGCCGCGGTGCAGGATCTCGAGGAGCGTCCGACCCACGAGCTCAGGGTGCTCGTGTGTCTGCACGAACCAGCCCGGACGCACGCGGGCGCCCAGCTTGGCCCGGCCGGTGTGCGCCACCGGTGCCACGGGTACCTCGCTCACCGGCCGGTGCTCGACGTCGGGGTCACTGCCACCTCCGGCGAGCAGCCGCAGGAAGTGCGACTTGCCCGAGCCGTTCGATCCGAGGACGGCGACGCGCTCGCCGTACCAGACCTCGAGGTCGAAGGCGCGCATCAGACCGGTAGGGCCGGCGGCGCCGGCGACCTGGAGCTCGAGCCGTTCGCACACCACCGCCCGCTTGCCGGTGCGACCGCCCTTGAGCCGCATGGTCACCTGCTGCTCGAGGGGCTGGGCCACCGGTGGGCCCGCGTCCTCGAACTTGCGCAGCCGGGTCTGCGCGGCCTTGTACTGGGAGGCCATCCCGTCGTTGAACTCGGCCTTGATCTTGTAGCGCAGCACGAGCGCCTTGAGCTTCGCGTGCTCCTCGTCCCACCGACGACGCAGCTCCTCGAAGCGCGCGAACCGGTCCCTGCGGGCCTCGTGGTACGACGCGAAACCGCCCGGATGTGTCCAGGTGGTGTTTCCGGCAGCACCGAGCTCGACGGTCACGACCCGGGTTGCGGTGTTGCTGAGCAGCTCGCGGTCGTGACTGATGAACAGGATCGTCTTGGGCGACTCTCGGATCCGGCCCTCCAGCCAGGTCTTGCCCGGTACGTCGAGGAAGTTGTCGGGCTCGTCGAGCAGCAGCACCTGGTCGGGTCCGGCGAGGAGGTACTCCAGCACCAGCCGCTTCTGCTCACCACCGCTCAGGGTGCGCAGCTCGCGGTACTTCGACTTCGCGAACCCCATCCCGAGCGCGGCGGTGCAACAGGTGTCCCAGACGACCTCGATCTCGTAGCCGCCCGCGTCGGCGAACTCCGCCAGCGCCGTCGCATAGGACATCTGGGTCGGTTCGTCGTCCTGCTCCATCAACCTCAGCTCGAGCCGGTCGACCTCCGCGGCGGCCAGGCGCACCCGCTGCGGTGAGACGGCAAGCAGCAGATCTGCGACCGTAGGAGCTGCCGTGCCGTCGGGGACTCCGGCGGCCACCATCTGGCGCATCACACCGAGTCCCCCGCTGCGCGTGACGGCCCCGGCGTGCGGCACCACGTCCCCGGTGATGATGCGCAGCAACGTGGTCTTCCCGGCACCGTTGGCCCCGACGAGAGCCACCTTCGCTCCGTCCCCCACCCGGAAGGACACCTCGTCGAGCAGCACCCGACCGTCGGGCAGCTCGTAGCGCACCCCGGCGACCTCGACATGTCCCATGCGCGCATTCTCCGCAACCGCTGTGCCCGGCGCCAACTGGTTTGCCCGGGGCTGCACGGCGACCTGCTTGGCGCGTATGGTGCTGGCCATGTCGCAGCAGACTCGGGCTGACCAGACAACCGCGCCCAAGTGGCGCCTCATCGGACCAGGCTTGGTGGTCGCCGCCACCGGCGTCGGGGCCGCCGACCTCGTTGCGACCCTGGTCGCGGGGGCCGGGTACGGCTACGCGCTGCTGTGGTGCGCCGTGGTCGGCTGCGTGATGAAGATCGTCCTGGTCGAGGGCGCCGGGCGCTTCAGCCTCGCCACCGGCCGCACCATCTACGAGGGCTGGTCGAGCCTCGGGCGCTGGACGACGTGGTACTTCGGGCCCTACATCGTGGTCTGGGGCTTCGTGTACGGCGCAGCGGCGATGGCCGGGACCGGTCTCCCCCTGCACTCCCTGTTCCCCGTGCTCGGGGTGAAGGCCTGGGGGATCCTCTCCGGCCTGATCGGCCTGGCCCTGGTCTGGACGGGGCGCTACGGGGTCTTCGAGAAGGTCGTCAGCGCCATGGTGCTGCTGATGTTCGTGACCATGGTGGGAGCCGCGGCGATCACGCTGCCCAACCTGCCCGAGGTCCTTGCCGGCCTGGTCCCGACCATCCCCGACGGGGGGCTGGTCTACGTGCTCAGCCTGGCCGGCGGGGTCGGCGGGACGATCACCTTGGCGGCGTACGGCTACTGGCTGCGGGAGAAGGGCTGGAGCACGCCGACGTACATGCGAGTCATGCGCATCGACAACTCGGTCGCCTACGCCGTGACCGGGCTGTTCGTCGTGGCCACGCTCATCGTCGGAGCCGAGCTGCTGTACTCGGCGCAGATCGCCGTCGCAACCGGTGACGAGGGTCTGCTCGACCTGGCCGGCGTCCTCGACGACCGCTACGGCTCGGCTGCGGGGACCGTGTTCCTGGTCGGCTTCTGGTCCGCCGCGATGTCCTCGCTGGTCGGCGTCTGGAACGGCGTGAGCCTGATGTTCGCCGACTTCGTCGGCCACGTCCGCAAGCTCGGCACCGACGACCCCGCCAGGCGTTCTGGCGGCGTCTGGTACCGCGCCTACATCTTGTGGCTGACGTTCCCGCCGATGATCATGCTGTTCCTCGGCAAGCCGGTGTGGCTGATCCTGGCCTACGGCGTGCTGGGCGCGTTCTTCATGCCTTTCCTGGCCGTGACGCTGCTGTGGCTCCTCAACACCGACCGCACCCCCGCACAGTGGCGCAACAAGGCCTTCTCCAACGTCGCGATGAGCCTGGTGGCGCTGACCTTCGCGGTCCTGGCCGCCAACGAGCTGCGCAAGGTCGTCATGGGCGCCTGACGCTCGGCCACACCTAGTCCACCGGGGCCTCCACCAGCGACTCGGCAACGCGGCCGCGATTGCCCACCGTCACCAGAAACATCCCGAAGAGCATCACCACGAGCCCCAGCACGGCAGGCGCCGGTGGGACCTGCCCGAGCAGGAAGGCCGCGATCAGTGCGGCGCCGGGAACCTCCAGCAGCAGCGCCAACGAGACCAGCATCGGTGTGGTCGTGGCGAGGAGGTGGTTGAACACCGAGTGTCCGAGGAGCTGGGCGGTGGCCGTCACCAGCAGCAGCAACCCCCACTGCTCCAACGGGTAGCCGCCCAGGTCCTGCCCGGCGACCACGCACGCCACCGCCAGGATCGTCGCGCAGGTGCCGTAGCAGACGAAGGTGTACGTCGTGGTGCTCGCAGTCTGCCGGGCCCGCGACCCCAGGATCGTGTACGCCGCGGCGGCGATCCCACCGACCAGCGCAAGGGCGTCACCGAGGAGCGCTCGCATGGACAGGGAGAAGTCGACACCGGAGACCACGAGCACGCCGGCGAAGGCCAGCACCAGACCGGTGGCCACCCTCCGGTCGAAACGCTCGCCCCGCAGCAGCTGCCAGGCCACGATCCAGGCGAGCTGCAGCGTCACCAGGGCCGTCGCGGACGCCACCGACGTCAAGGTCAGCGAGGTCACCCAGGTGCCGAAGTGCAGCGCAAGGGCCGCCCCCGAGACGACGACCAGCCACAGGCGGCGTCCGCGCAGCGCGGCGAGCTCGTCGCGCCGGGCCACCAGCGCGGGCGGGGCCAGCGCGATCGTGGCGAAGGCGTTGCGCCAGAAGGCGATCGCCAGCGGGGGCACCACGGCCAGGGCCATCAGCGGACCCGAGAGGGAGACGGCCAGGACAGCCACGGCCATCAGCAGCAAAGTGCGCACCGGCACATCATCGACGGCGACGCCGCGGCTGGTGGCAGCGGGTCTGCCGGGCCGAGGGTCAGCCCCGGCGGGTCTCGAGCACCCGGAACCCCTTGGCGCTCGCCTGCTTCTCGGTGGGGTAGCCCTGCTCGTCGAGCCACTTCGCCAGCGAGTCCGAGCCCAGGTTCTTGCCGACGACCATGACCGCACGACCGCCCGGTCGCAACCGGGGCAACCAGGTGAGCAGCAGTTCGTGCAAGGCCTCCTTGCCCACCCTGATCGGTGGGTTCGACCAGATCTCGTCGAAGGTCTCGGTCTCTCCCACCCCCTCGGGCAACACGGCGCGGAAGCGGTCCGCGACGCCCAGCCGTTCGGCGTTCTCGCTTGCGAGCAGCAGCGCCCGCTCGTTGACGTCCACGGCGGTGACCTGGACCTCGGGGACCGCCACTGCGATCGCCAAGCCGATCACGCCGTACCCGCAGCCGAGATCGAGCACCCGACGAGAGGCCACGGGAGGACCCTCCTCGCGCAGCAGCACGCCAGTGCCCACATCGAGTCGCCCCTGCGCGAACACGCCAGAGCCGGAGGTGAGCTCCAGCCAGTGGCCCCACACGTTGGTGCGCACCGGCACCCGCTTGAACGGGGTCGAGGGATCGGCGGTGAAGTAGTGCTCGTCCACGCGGTCCCCTCTCGGCCCTTTGGCGTCCACCCGGCTGCCGGTCGCCAACCTATCCACAGTCCGCGCGCGAGCAGTGGCCCGGTCGCTGCTGGCCGGATGTGCTGCCCTCATGACCGAGACCACCAGCCCTCCGACCACGCGCAACGAGGTGACTCTGCTTGGCCGCGTCAGCGACACACCACAGTCACGAGAGCTGCCGAGCGGCGACCTGCTGGTCACGTTCCGTGTCGTGGTCGACCGCCCGGCGCGGCCAGGCCAGGACAAGAGAGCCGTGGACGTGATCGACGTGGCGTGTTGGAGCAAGCGGACGCAGCGGTCCGCACTCCGCCTCGAGCAGGGCCACACGATCGAGGTGGCCGGAGCGCTGCGGCGGCGCTTCTTCGCGACCGGTGGTGGCCGCGCGAGTCGCTACGAGGTCGAGGCGAGCAGGCTCGTCCGGGTCAAGCGGGAGGCGAGGTGAGCGTGCGCATCGAGCGCGACTCCCGCGCACGGGCTGCCAGCTCCGAGTCCGGCGGGTAGCGGACCTCCTCGAGGGTGAGCCCGTGAGGCCGCACCACGGTCACCGCGGAGTGGCGCTGCCGTCCGACCAGGACGACCGCGGGCCAGTCGATGTCGCGCCGGTGCTCCCCGACCGCGACGAGACAGCCGACGAGGGCGCGGACCATGTTGTGACAGAACGCATCGGCACGCACCGTGCCCACCAGCAGGCCGTCCTCCTCCCGCTCCCACCTGAGGTCGAGCAGCGACCGGATCGTCGTGGCACCGACTCGCTTGCGGCAGAAGGCGGCGAAGTCCTGCTCGCCGAGCAACGCCGTCGCCGCCGCGTTCATGGCGTGGTGGTCGAGCACTCGTGGCCAGGTGAGCACGTGACCACGGCGCAGCGGGTCGACCAGCTCAGGTCGGTCCGCGATGCGGTACGCATAGCGTCGCCACACGGCCGAGAACCGGGCGTCGAAGCCCGCCGGTGCCTCGGTGATCCGCAGCAGCCGCACGTCGGTGGCGAGCACGCCGTTGAGCCGACGGCGCAGGGCATCCACGTCGCTCTCCCGGCTGCGCTCGCCGACCGCTGCGAGCGCAGCCTCGTCGAGGTCGACATGGGCGACCTGCCCGCGCGCGTGCACCCCGGTGTCGGTGCGTCCCGCGACCGTCAGGCTGGAGCCGTCGACCCTCAGCACGGTGTCCATGGCCCGCTCGAGGTCGCTCTGCACCGTGCGAAGGTTCAGCTGCTTGGCCCAGCCGTGAAAGTCGGAGCCGTCGTAGGCGAGATCGAGTCGCAGTCGCACCGCGACAACCTACCGTCCGGCGCTGAGGAGCGTCTGCGATGCTGCCCGCGTGCACGCCCCCACGCCTCGCCGCCTGATCCTGCTGCTGCTCGGGTGCCTGACGCTGGGGATCGGCGTGGCGATGCTGCTGGCCGCCGACCTCGGGTCCGACGGCTACTCGACGCTGGTCAACGGAGTCTCGATCGGCGCCGACATTCCCTTCCTGGTCTCCAACATCGCGATCAGCCTGGCCTTCCTGGTCCTGTCAGCGGCGCGCCGGGTGCGACCTGGGATCGGGACGCTGGTGCAGATCGTCGTCGTCGGTTTCACCGTCTCCTGGCTGCTGCCGGTCCTCCAGACGCCGAGCACGCTGCTGGGCCAGTCCCTGCTGCTCCTCGCCGCCTTCCCGGTGCTGGCCCTGGGGATCGCGGCCTACCTGGGCACGCGCCTGGGCGCCGGCCCCGCCGAGGCCGCCGCGTTGGCCTGGGACCCACCCGTCCCGTTCAAGTGGAGCTACAGCGCCGTGCAGGGCGCCGGTGCGTTGATCGGCTGGTTCCTCGGCGCCACCATCGGGCCGGGCACGCTCGCCGTCATCTTCCTGCTGGGCCCGACGGTCGACCTCGTCAGCCGGCTGCTGCGTCTCGACGTACACCAGGACGCGATCCAGCGGCCCTAGGCACCAGCAGGGGACCCAGTCAGGGACCCAGTCAGGGACCCAGTCAGCGCGACCCAGTCAGCGCGACCCAGTCAGCGCGACCCAGTCAGCGACGCAGTCAGGGCCCGCCACCTTGCGGTGACGGGCCCTGGCGGCGTTGCAGCGATCAGGCTCAGGCCTTCTCGTCGTCCTTGCTCTCGACCTCTGCGGGGGTCTCCGCAGCGGTCTCGGCAGGCGCCTCCGACTGGTCTTCCGACTGGGCCTCCGACTGGGCCTCGGCGGTCTCCACGTCGGTGGCCTCGGTCTCGACGACCTGGGTCTCACCGGCCACGTCGGTCGCCTCCACCTCGGCCGGTGCGTCCTCGGCAGCCTGGTCGACCTCGACGGGCGCGGCAGCGGCCGGCTCCGACTTGGTCGCCTTCTGCTTCGGCGCGGACGGGGTGTAGGACTCGGTCACGAGCTCGATGACCGCCATGGGTGCGTTGTCACCCTTGCGCGGACCGATCTTGGTGATCCGGGTGTACCCGCCCGGGCGCTCTGCGAAGGTCGGCGCGATCTCGGTGAAGAGCACGTGCACGACCGACTTGTCGCGGATGGTCTTGAGGACCTCGCGACGGTTGTGCAGGTCGCCCTTCTTGGCCTTGGTGATCAGCTTCTCCGCGACCGGACGCAGCACGCGCGCCTTGGCCTCGGTCGTGGTGATCCGACCGTGCTCGAACAGCGCCGTGGCGAGGTTCGACAGGATCAGGCGCTGGTGGGCCGGGCTACCGCCGAGGCGGGCGCCCTTCTTGGGAGTAGGCATCGTTTTCTCTCATTCTCCCCGGCCGTACTAGGTACCGAGGTAGATCGATCATGCGTTCAAAGCAGGTCTTGACCACGGTTTCGGATCGCAACCATGCCTTGGGGTCCGGGGGCGGGAGCTCCCGGTGTCAGGCAGAGCCGAAGGCTCTTCGATCAGTACTGCTCGTCCTCGACGAAGGAGTCGTCGTCGTCCTCGTAGGCAGCCAGGGCGGTCGCCGGGTCGAAACCGGGCGCGCTGTCCTTGAGGGACAGGCCCATCTCGACCAGCTTGGCCTTGACCTCGTCGATCGACTTCGCACCGAAGTTGCGGATGTCGAGCAGGTCCTGCTCCGAACGCGAGATGAGCTCACCCACGGTGTGGATGCCCTCACGCTTGAGGCAGTTGTACGACCGCACCGTGAGGTTCAGGTCCTCGACCGGAAGGGCGAGGTCCTGCGCCAGCTGCTCGTCGACGGGCGAGGGACCGATGTCGATGCCCTCCGCCTCCACGTTGAGCTCGCGGGCCAGACCGAACAGCTCGACCAGGGTCTTGCCGGCCGATGCGATGGCGTCGCGCGGGGAGACCGACGGCTTGGTCTCGACGTCGAGCACCAGCTTGTCGAAGTCGGTGCGCTGCTCCACACGGGTGGCCTCGACCTTGTAGGTCACCTTGAGCACGGGGCTGTAGATCGAGTCGACCGGAAGCCGACCGATCTCGTTGTCCGCGCCCTTGTTCTGGACCGAGCTGACGTAACCGCGACCGCGCTCGACGATGAGCTCCATCTCGATCTTGCCCTTGGCGTTCAGGGTGCAGATCTTCAGGTCGGGGTTGTGCACCTCGACGCCGGCGGATGCCTCGATGTCGGCGGCCGTGACCACACCGGCACCCGACTTGCGAAGCACCATCGCGACGGGCTCGTCGTGCTCGCTGGAGACGACGAGACCCTTGAGGTTCAAGATGATCTCGGTGACGTCTTCCTTGACGCCTTCAATGGTCGAGAACTCGTGCAGCGCCGTGTCGACCTTGATGCTCGTGACCGAGGCACCGGGGATCGACGAAAGCAGGGTGCGGCGAAGGGAGTTGCCGAGGGTGTAGCCGAAGCCGGGCTCCAGCGGCTCGATGACGAACCGCGAACGGAACTCGTCGACGACCTCTTCCGACAGTGTCGGACGCTGAGCAATGAGCACTTTTGTTTCCTTTCCGAGCCCACCCGCTATTTGACGGGCTCGAACTCACAACAGGGGTGGATGGAGGTGGTTACTTCTTCGAGTAGTACTCGACGATGAGCTGCTCCTGGACAGGAAGCTCGATCTGCGCACGCACGGGACGCGAGTGCACCAGCACGCGCATCCGAGACGGGATCGCCTCGAGCCACGCCGGGACGATCCGGTCGCCGTGGGTCTCGCGAGCCACGATGAACGGCGTCATCTCGAGGCTCTTCTCACGCACGTCGATGATGTCGTGGGCGTCGACCTGGTACGACGGGATGTCGACCTTCTTGCCGTTGACCTTGAAGTGACCGTGCGCGACGAGCTGGCGTGCGTGCCGACGCGTACGGGCGAAGCCCGCACGGTAGACGACGTTGTCCAGACGGCACTCGAGCAGCTGCAGCAGGTTGTCACCGGTCTTGCCGGGACGACGGCTGGCCTCGTCGTAGTAGTTGTGGAACTGCTTCTCCATCACGCCGTAGGTGAAGCGTGCCTTCTGCTTCTCCTGCAGCTGGTTGCGGTACTCGCTCTCCTTGACGCGAGTACGGCCGTGCTGGCCGGGGGCATAGGGGCGCTTCTCGAACGCCTTGTCCTCACCGACGAGGTCGACACCGAGACGGCGCGACTTCTTGGTCATGGGACCGGTGTAACGGGCCATTGGTCAAAGTCTCCTGTTCTTGTCTCGGGTCAGACGCGCCGGCGCTTGGGCGGGCGGCAACCGTTGTGCGGGGTGGGGGTGACGTCCTGGATGGTGCCGACCTCGAGGCCGATGGCACCCAGCGAACGGATCGCGGTCTCGCGACCCGAGCCCGGGCCCTTCACGAAGACGTCGATCTTCTTCATCCCGTGGTCCATCGCACGACGACCGGCAGCCTCGGCTGCCATCTGGGCGGCGAACGGGGTGGACTTGCGCGAGCCCTTGAAGCCGACGGTGCCGGCAGAGGCCCACGAGATCACGGCACCAGTGGGGTCCGTGATGGTGACGATGGTGTTGTTGAACGTGCTCTTGATGTGGGCTTCGCCCTGAGCGATGTTCTTCTTCTCCTTGCGGCGCACCTTCTTGGTGCCGGCCGCGCTGCGGCTCTTGGGGGGCATTCAAATACTCCTGATGTCTGTTCGGTAGCTGTGGGTGGCGGTGACCAGGCTGGCGCCTGGGGTCACTTGGCCTTCTTCTTGCCGGCGACGGTGCGCTTGGGACCCTTGCGGGTACGCGCGTTGGTCTTGGTGCGCTGTCCGCGAACGGGCAGGCCCATACGGTGCCGGCGGCCCTGGTAGCTACCGATCTCGATCTTGCGGCGGATGTCGGCCTGGACCTCGCGACGGAGGTCACCCTCGATCTTGAAGTTGGCGTCGATCTCGTCGCGGAGCTTGACGAGCTCTTCGTCCCCCAGGGTGTGCACGCGCGCGTTCGGGTCGACCCCGGTGGCGGCGAGAATCTGCTGGGAGCGGGTACGGCCGATGCCGTAGATGTATGTGAGTGCGATCTCGATGCGCTTGTCGCGCGGGAGGTCTACACCAACGAGGCGTGCCATGTGGTGGCGGTTTCCCTTCATTTGCACGGTGGTCTGGTCGTGTCGCGTCTCCTGCCTCGCAGCTGGAGCTCCGGCCATCCGTTCCAGAGGTGGTTCGCCGGTCCTCCGAGGACCGGCTAAGCGAACACGTAGATGGTTTGTTCAGTTGTGATGAGCCGAGTCGGAACTCAGCCCTGGCGCTGCTTGTGACGCGGGTTCTCGCAGATCACCATGACGCGTCCGTGGCGACGGATCACCTTGCACTTGTCACAGATCGGCTTGACGCTCGGGTTGACCTTCATGTCAGCCCTTTCTCGGTTGTCGGCTGTCTCTTACTTGTAGCGGTAGACGATGCGTCCACGCGTCAGGTCGTAGGGGGACAGCTCCACCACCACGCGGTCCTCGGGGAGGATCCGGATGTAGTGCTGGCGCATCTTGCCGCTGATGTGGGCGAGCACCTTGTGTCCGTTGGTCAGCTCGACCCGGAACATGGCATTGGGAAGGGCCTCCACGACGGAGCCCTCCATCTCGATCACGCCTTCCTTCTTCGGCATGTCCTCCGCAATCTTCTCGCTGGTTGGTTTGTCTACCTCGGCCCGGGAACCGCCTGCCCGACCTGGTGGCCGGACAGTGGACCTCGTGAACCGTCCGAGGCGCCTCATCCCCGGGCGCGCACGAGACACTCTCTACGAGCGAGATCGCGTTTGTCCGGGCAGCCGCGAGGCACCACAAAACGGGCCCACGTTGGGCCGACTGCTCAGTCTAGGGGAAATCCTCGGTGGAGCGTTAATCGACCGGGGTGGCACCCGCAGCCTCCTGATCTCCCCGATGCACCCCGTGACGTCATACGAATCGAGGGTTCCAGGCCACGCTTCGGATGACGTCCGCGACCGGAGGTCCGGGTCGGGTCGGGGGCGGCTCATCTGGCGTGCAGCCGCGCGAAGTTCGCCAGGATCGTCATCGGGTGGCGTACGTCGACCGCGCGGGACTGCTCCTTGAGGGTCTCCGCCTCGCCGGGGTGGAAGTAGCCGGCGTTCTTGTAGACCTCGATCCGCGTGCAGACACCTGCGAGGTCCAGCTCGGGGTGGAACTGGGTGGCGTAGATGTTGCTCCGGACCCGGAAGGCCTGCACCGGGCACGCGATGGACGTCGCCAGGCTGACCGCCCTCGCCGGGAGCCGCACCATCCCCTCCTTGTGCCCGCCGTACGCCGCGAAGTCGGTAGGCACGCCCGCGAACACCGGGTCCGACTCACCGTCAGCGGTGAGCGTCACCGAGAGCGGCCCCACCGGCTCCGGGCGGCTGCGGTCCACGACGCCGCCCTGGTGCACCCCGATCGCGCCGATGCCGTAGCAGGCCCCGAGGAACGGGAAGTCACGAGCGACGACGTCGTCGAGCAGCGACGCGAGTGCGCGTTCGGCCCGGAGCTGTGCCGCCGACTTCGTCTCGTCCGGGTCGCTAGCGTTCCACGCCCCGCCACCGAGCAGGATCCCCGACCACGCGTCGAGCTCCAGCCGCGGCAGCTCCTCGCGGGCGAGGTTGACGACCCGCAGGTCACTCTCGGCCAAGCGGGTGAAGCGCAGGAACGAGTCGTGCTCGTTCTCCGCTGCTGCCTCCTCAGCCCGGATCGAGAGCAGCAGGAACGGCTTCACTGCTCAGTCCCCGCCGTAGGGGATCCCGAGCTCGGCCAGCTTCGCCTTCCCGCCGTCGATGGCGGTCAGGATCCAGGCGCCCGCGGGGGTCAGCGTGAAGGTGTGCTCGAAGTGGGCAGCCCAGCTGCCGTCGTCGGTGACGATGGTCCACTCGTCCGCAGCGATGTCGGTGTACTTGCTGCCCAGCGTGACCATGGGCTCGACCGCCAGCGCCAGACCACGCTCCAGCTTGGGTCCGCGGCCGGGTCGGCCGTAGTTGGGCACGTTGGGGGGCTGGTGCATCGCGGTGCCGATTCCGTGCCCGGTGAAGTCCTCGAGGATGCCGTACTCGCCACCGCTGGGGTGCGCCTGGGAGCGGACGTAGCTCTCCACGGCGTGCGAGATGTCGGTGACCCGGCCACCCAGCCGGGCTGCGGCGAAGCCGGCCCACATCGAGGCCTCGGTGACACGCATCAGCTCCAGCACGTCGGGGCGTACGTCGCCCACGGCGACCGTGATCGCCGCGTCACCGTGCCAGCCGTCGATGATCGCACCACAGTCGATGGAGATCACGTCGCCGTCCTGGAGCACCCTCGAGCCCGGGATGCCGTGGACGACCTCGTCGTTGACCGAGGCACAGATGGTCCCGGGGAACGGTGGCTCGCCGTACCCGAGGAACGAGGGGACCCCGCCACCGGCGCGGATGTTCTCCTCAGCGATGCCGTTCAGGTCTGCGGTGCTGACTCCGGCCCGCACCGAGGTGCGGAGCAGCTCGAGCGTCTCGCCCACCAGGCGCCCCGCGACGCGCATGCGTGCGATCTGGTCGGGCGTCTTGATCTCGACACCCCGATCGCGAAAACCCACTGCTCAGCTCTCGTCGATGTCCGCGAGCGCGGTGAAGATGCGCTCGGTGACCTCGTCGACCTCACCCATGCCGTCCACCTCGACGAGCAGCTTGCGGTCCCGGTAGACGCCGATCAGGGGCTCGGTCTGCTCGACGTAGACCTCCTGGCGCCGCCGGATGACGTCCTCGGTGTCGTCGGAACGTCCGTCGGTCTCGGCCCGCTGGAGCAGTCGCTGGACCAGCTCCTCCTCGTCGACGGTGAGCACCACCACGGCGTCGAGGGCGTGGCCGGTGAACTTGATCATGCCGTCGAGCTCCTCGACCTGCGCGAGCGTGCGTGGGTAACCGTCGAGCAGGAATCCCGGTGCGGCGTCCTCCTCGTCGATGCGGTTGCGCACCATCCGGTTGGTGACCTCGTCGGGGACGTACTCCCCCGCGTCCATGTACTCCTTGGCCTTGCGGCCGAGCTCGGTGCCGTTGGAGACGTTGGCACGGAAGATGTCACCGGTCGAGATGGCCGGGACGCCGAAGTGGTCGGCGACCACCCGGGCCTGGGTGCCCTTGCCGGCGCCGGGGGGGCCCATGAGGATGAGTCGCATCAGCGCAGGAATCCTTCGTAGTTGCGCTGCTGGAGCTGGCTCTCGATCTGCTTCACGGTATCCAGCGCGACGCCCACCATGATCAGCAGCGAGGTGCCGCCGAACGGGAAGTTCTGGTTCGCGTTGACCAGGACGAGGGCGATCAGCGGGATCAGCGAGAGCAGGCCCAGATAGAGGGCACCGGGCAGCGTGATGCGGGAAAGGACGTAGTTGAGGTACTCCTCGGTCGGCTTGCCCGCCCGGATCCCGGGAATGAAGCCGCCGTACTGCTTCATGTTGTCGGCGACCTCTTGGGGGTTGAAGGTGATCGCGACGTAGAAGTAGGTGAAGAACACGATCAGCAGGAAGTACGTCGCCATGTACAGCGGGTGGTCTCCGCGGACGAAGTAGGTCGCGATGAAACGCACCCACGCCGAGTCGGAGCTCTGGTTGAACTGGACCGCCATCGCCGGCAGGTAGAGCAGGCTGGAGGCGAAGATGACCGGGATGATGCCGGCCTGGTTGACCTTGAGCGGGATGTACGTCGAGGAGCCGCCGAACATCTTCCGGCCGACCATCCGCCGCGCGTACTGCACCGGGATGCGCCGCTGGGCCTGCTCGATGAAGACCACGGCAGCCATCACGACGAGGCCGACGATGACGACACCGCCGAAGATCCACGGGCCCTTGGCCTTCTGCACCCCCCACAGGGCGGCGGGGAAGGTGGCGACCACCTGGGTGAAGATCAGGATCGACATGCCGTTGCCGATGCCGCGCTCAGTGATCAGCTCGCCGAGCCACATGATCACGGCGGTGCCGGCGGTCATGGTGAGCACCATCAGCATGGCGATCAGCGTGGTGTCCTCGTAGAGCAGCGGCTTGGTGCAGCCCTGAAGCAGGTTGCCGGTCCGGGCGAGAGCCACGATGCCGGTGGCCTGCAGGATCGAGAGCGCCAGGGTCAGGTAGCGGGTGTACTGCGTGATCTTGGTCTGCCCCTGCTGGCCTTCCTTCTTGAGGGCCTCGAGGCGCGGGATCACGACCACGAGCAGCTGCAGGATGATGCTCGCCGTGATGTAGGGCATGATGCCCAGCGCGAACACGGTCAGCTGGAGCAGGGCGCCGCCGGAGAACAGGTTGATCAACCCGTAGATGCCGCTGTCCTTGGTCGCCTCGAAGCACGACTGCACGTTCGGCACGTGCACACCTGGCGTCGGGACCTGGGAACCGAGCCGGAACAAGGCCACGATGAACAGCACGAACAGCAGCTTCTTGCGCAGGTCCGGTGTACGGAAAGCGTTGGCGAATGCGCCTAGCACGTGCTCCTCTTTCGGATAACGACTGGTCGGGTCCCCCGGACGGGCCCTCGGACTGGCCCAGTCAGACCAAACCCGTGGAAGCCTAACAGGGCAGGACGATCATCTACCGGCCTAGGCCGTCGAGATCATCCCGCCCTGTCGAAGACACGCTGTGTGGTGCTACTGGAGCTCGTTCACGGTGCCACCGGCAGCCGCGATCTTCTCCTTGGCCGAGGCCGAGAAGCGATCGGCGGTCACCTGGACGGCCACCGAGATGTCACCCTCGCCCAGCACCTTGACGGGCAGGCCCTTGCGCACGGCGCCCTTGGCGACCAGATCGGCAACGGTGACCTCGCCACCCTCGGGGAAGAGGGTGTTGATCCGGTCCAGGTTCACGACCTGGAACTGGACCTTGAACGGGTTCTTGAAGCCCTTGAGCTTCGGCAGGCGCATGTGGATGGGCATCTGCCCACCCTCGAACCCCACCGGAACCTGGTAGCGGGCCTTGGTGCCCTTGGTGCCGCGACCGGCGGTCTTGCCCTTGGAGGCCTCACCACGACCCACACGGGTCTTGGCGGTCTTGGCACCCGGAGCCGGGCGCAGATGGTGCAGCTTCAAGCTCATTTGGAGTCAACCTCTCCGTCAACTTCCGTGACCGACACGAGGTGGCGGACGGTGTGGACCATGCCCCGAACCTCGGGGCTGTCCTCCTTGACGACCACGTCACCGATCCGCTTCAGACCCAGCGTGCGCACAGTGTCGCGCTGGTTCTGCTTGCGGCCGATCGTGGACTTCTTCTGCTCGACCTTCAGGCGTGCCATCACTGCACCCCTGCCGGCTGGGCCTTGGCCGCCTCGATGCCCTCGGCCTGGGCCTTGAGCAGCGCACGGGGGGCGACGTCCTCGACCGGTAGGCCTCGGCGCGCGGCGACGGCGGCGGGCTCCTCCAGGGAGCGGAGCGCCTCCATCGTGGCGTGCACGATGTTGATCTGGTTCGAGGAGCCGAGCGACTTGCTCAGCACGTCGTGGATACCGGCGCACTCGAGCACTGCGCGCACGGGGCCACCGGCGATCACACCGGTACCGGGGGAAGCGGGACGCAGGAACACGACGCCTGCGGCCTTCTCGCCCTGGACCGGGTGCGGGATGGTGCCCTGGATGCGGGGGACGCGGAAGAAGTGCTTCTTCGCCTCCTCCACTCCCTTGGCGATCGCGGCCGGGACCTCTTTGGCCTTGCCGTAGCCGACGCCGACCATCCCGTCACCGTCACCCACGACCACGAGGGCGGTGAAGCTGAAGCGACGACCACCCTTCACGACCTTGGCGACGCGGTTGATGGCGACGACGCGCTCGATGTACTGGCTCTTCTCCTGCTGGCCGCCGCGACCACCGTCACGGCCGCCACGGCGCTCACCGCCGGCGCGCTGTCCGCGCTGGGGTCCGCTCATGAGATCTACCTCTTCCGTTTCTAAAAAGCTTGGGCGATCAGAAGGTCAGGCCGCCCTCGCGGGCGCCGTCCGCAAGGGCCGCTACGCGACCGTGGTACTTGTTGCCGGCGCGGTCGAAGACCACGCCCTCGACACCAGCGGACTTCGCGCGCTCGGCGACGAGCTCGCCGACCTTGCGGGCCTTGGCAGTCTTGTCGCCCGTGGTCGAGCGGACGTCGGCCTCCATCGTCGAGGCAGACGCAAGCGTCTTCCCGACGAGGTCGTCGACGACCTGGACCCGGATGTGCCGCGAGGAGCGCGTCACCACGAGGCGCGGACGCACCGCGGTGCCACTGACCTTCTTGCGACCGCGGATCTGACGACGCGCACGAGACGCGACGCGAGCTGCGGTGTGCTTGCCAGTTCTGAGTGCGATAGCCATCGTCACTTACCAGCCTTTCCGACCTTGCGGCGAATGTGCTCTCCGGCGTAACGCACGCCCTTGCCCTTGTAGGGCTCCGGCTTGCGCAGCTTGCGGATGTTCGCTGCCACCTCGCCGACGAGCTGCTTGTCGATGCCCTGGACGCCCAGCTTGGTGGGGCCCTCGACGGTGAACGTGATGCCGTCGGGCGCGTTGAACGTGATCGAGTGCGAGTAGCCGAGCTGGAACTCCAGCTGCGTCGGGCCCTTGGAGAGCACGCGGTAACCCACGCCCACGATCTCGAGCTTCTTCTCGTAGCCGGTGGTGACACCGACAACCATGTTGTTGATCAGCGTGCGGGTCAGACCGTGCAGGGCCCGGCTCGCGCGCTCGTCGTTGGGGCGCTTCACCTCGAGGGTGCCCTCACCGTTCTCGACGGTGATCGGAGCCGCGACCGCGTGGGTCAGCGTGCCCTTGGGCCCCTTGACCGTGACGATGTTGGACTCGAGCTGCACGTCGACCCCGGTGGGAACCGGGACCGGCAGCTTGCCAATGCGTGACATGTGCTATTCCTCCTGGTCCCTGGTCACCAGACGTAGGCGAGGACTTCCCCACCCACGCCCTTGCGGTTGGCCTGACGGTCCGTGAGCAGACCCTGGCTGGTCGAGATGATCGCGACACCGAGGCCGCCGAGCACCTTGGGCAGCGCCGTGTTCTTGGCGTACACGCGCAGACCCGGCTTGCTGATACGACGCACACCGGCGATGGAACGCTCCCGGTTGCGGCCGTACTTGAGCTGGATCTCGAGGGTCTTGCCGACGACGCCCTCGCGGTCGGTGACCTCGAAGGAGGTGATGTAGCCCTCCTGCTTGAGGATCTCGGCGACGCCCTGCTTCAGCTTGCTGTACGGCATCGTCACCGAGTCGTGGTACGCCTGGTTGGCGTTGCGCAGACGCGTGAGCATGTCTGCGATCGGGTCAGTCATTGTCATGGCCGTGTCGGCCCTTTCTCCACTCCGGTTTCGCCCTGCATCTCAGGACGACCTGTAGCGATCATTTGGTGTTGGTATTGGTCGAGCTCGGTTGCGGAACTACCAGGAGCTCTTGGTCACGCCCGGCAGCTCGCCGGCGTGAGCCATCTCCCGGAGGCAGATCCGGCACAGGCCGAACTTGCGGTAGACAGCCTTGGGCCGGCCGCAGCGCTGGCAGCGCGTGTATCCGCGCACCGCGAACTTCGGCTTGCGCGCGGCCTTGACCTTCAGTCCAGTCTTCGCCATGTCAGTTGTTCTCCTTGAACGGGAAACCGAGCTTCTTGAGCAACGCGCGACCCTCGTCGTCGTTGGTCGCCGTGGTCACCACGGTGATGTCCATGCCGCGCGAGCGGTCGACCTTGTCCTGGTTGATCTCGTGGAACATGACCTGCTCGGTGAGCCCGAAGGTGTAGTTGCCACGACCGTCGAACTGACGGTCCGAGAGGCCGCGGAAGTCGCGGATGCGGGGAAGCGCCAGAGCGAGCAGCCGGTCGAGGAACTCCCACATCCGGTCGCCACGCAGCGTCACGTGGGCGCCGATCGGCATGCCCTCGCGCAGCTTGAACTGGGCGATCGACTTGCGGGCCTTGGTGACCTGGGGCTTCTGACCGGTGATCGCGGTGAGGTCCTTGACAGCACCCTCGATCAGCTTGGAGTCGCGGGCGGCCTCGCCCACACCCATGTTGACCACGATCTTGGTCAGCGCGGGCACCTGCATGACGTTGGCGTAGCCGAACTCCTCGCGCATCGCGGGGAGGATCTCCTCGCGGTAGCGCGCCTTCATGCGCGGCATCTCTGCCGCCTCGGTGTTGGTCTCAGTCACTGCTTCACTCATCAGATCTCGTCTCCGGACTTGCGCGAGATGCGGACGCTCCGGGTTGCGGTGTACGTCGAACCGTCGGAGCGACGCTTCGTGGCCTCCACGCGCTTGGTGCCGACACGGGTGGTGCCCTTGCCCTCGACCAGCATCACGTTGGAGACATGGATGGGGGCTTCCGCGGTCACGATGCCGCCGGTGTTGCCGGCGCGCCCACCCTGGTTGATCACCTTGGTGTGCTTCTTGACCCGGTTGACGCCCTCGACGATCACCCGCTGCTCCTCGCGGAGCACCTGGATGACCTTGCCCTCGGCACCCTTGTCCTTGCCGGCGATCACCTTGACGGTGTCGCCCTTCTTGATCTTGACGCTCATCTCAGAGCACCTCCGGTGCCAGCGAAATGATCTTCATGAACTTCTTGTCCCGCAGCTCCCGGCCCACGGGGCCGAAGATGCGGGTTCCACGGGGTTCCCCGTCGCTCTTGAGGATCACTGCTGCGTTCTCGTCGAAGCGGATGTAAGAACCGTCCGGACGACGGCGCTCCTTGACGGTGCGCACGATGACGGCCTTGACGACGTCGCCCTTCTTGACGTTGCCGCCCGGGATCGCGTCCTTGACGGTGGCGACGATGACGTCGCCGATGCCGGCGTAGCGCCGACCAGAGCCACCGAGCACGCGGATGCACAGGATCTGCTTGGCACCCGTGTTGTCGGCGACCTTGAGTCGCGACTCCTGCTGGATCATTGTCTTAGCTCTCCTACTTCGCCTTCTCGAGGATCTCCACCACACGCCAGCGCTTGGTCGCTGACAGCGGGCGGGTCTCCATGATCAGGACGCGGTCACCGACGCCACAGTCGTTCTGCTCGTCGTGCGCCTTCAGCTTGCTCGTACGGCGCATGACCTTGCCGTACAGAGCGTGCTTGACGCGGTCCTCGACGGAGACCACGACGGTCTTGTCCATCTTGTCGCTGACGACCAGGCCCTCGCGGACCTTGCGCGCCGAGCGCTCCCCGTTGGTCGGGGTGACAGCCGCTTCGTTACTCATGCAGCACCATCCTTGGTTGCGCCCGGGGCGGACCGGATGCCGAGCTCGCGCTCACGCACCACGGTGTAGATCCGGGCAATGTCCTTCTTGACCGCGCTGAGGCGGCCGTGGCTCTCGAGCTGACCAGTTGCGGCCTGGAATCGGAGGTTGAAAAGCTCCTCCTTGGCCTCGCGCAGCTTGCCCTCGAGGTCGACGTTGTTCAGGTCGTCGAGCTCAAATGCGGTCGCCATCAGAAATCACCTGCTTCACGGCTGACGAACCGGCACTTCATGGGGAGCTTGTGCATCGCGCGGCGCATGGCCTCACGAGCAATGTCCTCAGGAACACCGGCGAGTTCGAACATGACACGACCGGGCTTGACGTTCGCCACCCACCACTCGGGCGAGCCCTTACCGGAACCCATGCGGGTCTCGGCAGGCTTCTTGGTCAGCGGACGGTCGGGGTAGATGTTGATCCACACCTTTCCGCCGCGCTTGATGTGACGGGTCATCGCGATACGCGCGGACTCGATCTGACGGTTGGTCACGTAGTGGCCCTCGACCGCCTGGATGCCGAAGTCACCGAAGGAGAGCTTCGTGCCACCCTTGGCCGCACCAGTCCGCTTGGGGTGGTGCTGCTTGCGGTGCTTGACCCTGCGGGGCATCAACATGGGGTTCAGCCCTCCCCGTTGGTGGTAGCGGTGGTCGTGGCGGCCTCGGCAGCCGGAGCGGCCGCGGTCTCCTGCGAGGCGGGAGCGTCGGCACGGTCCGAACGGGTCGGACGGTCGCCGCGTGAACCACGGGTCGGACGGTCGGCACCACGAGCTCCGGCACCGGCACCGGCACCGCCGCGCCCACGGCCGGGAGCACCGGCACGGGAAGCGGCCTGGGCCTCACGCTCGGCACGGGTGCCGGCGACCTCGCCCTTGTAGATCCACACCTTCACGCCGATGCGACCGAACGTCGTCCGGGCCTCGTAGAAGCCGTAGTCGATGTCGGCGCGCAGCGTGTGCAGCGGCACGCGGCCTTCGCGGTAGAACTCCGAGCGCGACATCTCAGCACCGTTGAGACGGCCCGAGCACTGGATCCGGATGCCCTTGGCACCCGAGCGCATCGAGGTCTGCATGGCCTTCTTCATCGCACGACGGAACTGCACGCGGCCGGACAGCTGCTCGGCAACGCCCTGGGCAACCAGCTGCGCGTCGATCTCGGGGTTCTTGACCTCGAGGATGTTCAGCTGGACCTGCTTGCCGGTGAGCTTCTCGAGCTCCCCACGCAGCCGGTCGGCCTCGGCGCCGCGGCGACCGATGACGATGCCTGGACGAGCGGTGTGGATGTCGACGCGGACCCGGTCGCGGGTGCGCTCGATCTCGACCTTGGAGATGCCGGCCCGCTCCATGCCCTTGGACAGGAGGCGGCGGATCGCCACGTCTTCACCGACGTAGGACTTGTACAGCTTGTCGGCGTACCACCGGCTCTTGTGGTCGGTGGAGATGCCGAGGCGGAACCCGTTCGGGTTGATCTTCTGACCCATCAGGCCTTCCGTCCCTTCTGCATGGTCTCTTCAGCCGCGGGCTGCACGACCAGGGTGATGTGGCTGGTGCGCTTGTTGATCCGGGTGGCCCGGCCCTGCGCACGCGGACGCCACCGCTTCATCGTGGGGCCCTCGTCGACCGTGGCCTTGCTGATCACCAGGGTGCCTCGGTCGAGGTCCTCGGTGGTCTCGGCGTTGGCCACGGCGCTCTCGAGCACCTTGTAGACCGTCTCGCTGGCGGCCTGCGGCGCGAACTGCAGCAGGGCCAGGGCATCGTCAACCGGCAGGCCGCGGACCATGTCCACGACGCGACGCGCCTTCATCGGGGTGATCCGGACGAAGCGCGCGCTGGCGAACGCGCCCGGCTGGTCGCCGAGCAGCGAGTCACGGCGGGCGCTGGTGCGCCTACGCTCTCCAACTGTCATTGCTGTCATCTCTCCTAGCGCAACCGCGGTCAGCGGCGGCGGCTCTTCCGGTCGTCCTTGACGTGCCCGCGGTAAGTGCGGGTCGGGGCGAACTCGCCCAGCTTGTGGCCGACCATCGAGTCGGTCACGAACACCGGGACGTGCTTGTGTCCGTCGTGCACGGCGAGCGTGTGGCCGATCATGGCCGGCACGATCATCGAGCGGCGCGACCACGTCTTGATCACATTGTGCGTACCGGCCTCGTTCTGGGCGTCCACCTTCTTGATCAGGTGGTCGTCGATGAACGGGCCCTTCTTCAGGCTGCGAGGCATCTCGTTACTTCCCTACTCAGCGCTTCTTGCCGGTCTTGCGGCGACGGACGATCAGGGCATCGCTGGCCTTGCGCTTGCGCGTACGGCCCTCGGGCTTGCCCCACGGGGACACCGGGTGGCGACCACCGGAGGTCTTACCCTCACCACCACCGTGCGGGTGGTCGACCGGGTTCATGACGACACCACGGACGGTTGGGCGCTTGCCCTTCCAGCGCATGCGGCCGGCCTTGCCCCAGTTGATGTTGGACTGCTCGGCGTTGCCGACCTCGCCCACGGTCGCGCGGCAGCGCACGTCGACGTAGCGCATCTCGCCGGAGGGCATCCGCAGCTGTGCGCGGGAGCCTTCCTTGGCGACGAGCTGGGCGCTGATGCCGGCGGAGCGGGCGATCTTGGCACCGCCACCGGGCCGGAGCTCGATGCAGTGGATCGTCGTACCGACCGGGATGTTGCGCAGCGGCAGGTTGTTGCCAGGCTTGATGTCGGCCGTGGGTCCGGCCTCGATCGCAGTGCCCTGGCTGACGCCGAGCGGCGCGATGATGTAGCGCTTCTCGCCGTCGGCGTAGTGCAGCAGCGCGATGCGTGCGGTGCGGTTGGGGTCGTACTCGATGTGAGCGACCTTCGAGGGCACCCCGTCCTTGTCGTAGCGACGGAAGTCGATGACTCGGTAGGCGCGCTTGTGCCCGCCACCCTGGTGACGCGTGGTGATGCGGCCCTGGTTGTTGCGGCCACCCTTCTTGGGCAGCGGCTTGACCAGTGACTTCTCCGGCGTCGTCCGGGTGATCTCGACGAAGTCAGCGACCGACGAGCCACGACGGCCCGGGGTGGTCGGCTTGTACTTGCGGATTGCCATGTCAGTTCCTTAGTCGTCGTCGGCCGGTCAGGAGACCGGGCCTCCGAAGATGTCGATGCGGTGACCCTCGGCCAGGCTGACGATCGCGCGCTTGGTGTCCTTGCGGCGGCCGGTCCCGGTGCGGGTACGACGGGTCTTGCCCTGACGGTTCATGGTGTTCACCGAGGTGACCTTGACGTCGAACACCTTCTCGACCGCGATCTTGATCTCGGTCTTGTTGGCGTCCGGGTGGACCAGGAACGTGTACTTGTTGGCGTCGAGCAGGCCGTAGCTCTTCTCGCTCACGACCGGCGCGATCAGCACGTCGCGGTGGTCCTTGTGCAGGGTGCTCACTTCTCGCCCTCCTCATCGGCGTGGGTCGCCTCGACGGACGCGGGCGAGCCCGCCTCCAAGAAACCGGCTGCCTCGGCGTCGGCGGGGGTCTTGAACCAGACCTCAGCCACGGTGGCGTCGTACCACTGGCCGCCGGGGGCGTGGAACTTCATCGAGCCCTTGTTGCCCTTGATCTCGAAGCCCTCGGGGGCCTCGCCACTCTCGAGCGGAGCGGCCGATCCCGGGAACTCCTCGGTCTCGGCGTCAACCGCCGGGGCCGCGTCGGACTCGGTGGCGTCGTGGGCCGGGGCCTCGACGATGGTCGCCCTGCGCGAGCTGGACGCCGCGGTGCCGTTGACGAACGCGTCGTAGGCACCCTTGGTGAAGATCACGTCGTCGGAGAGCAGCACGTCGTAGGTGTTGAGCTGGTCCACGGCGAGCAGGTGCACCACGGCGACGTTGCGCAGCGAGAGCCAGGTCATCACGTCGTCGCGCTCGAGCACGACGAGCTGACGGCGGTCTCCGGCCAGGCCGGTCAGCGCCGCCACGGCGTTCTTGGTCGAGGGCTTGTCGTTCTGGCCACCGATCAAGGAGTCCACGACGTGCACGCGACCGGCACGGGCCCGGTCCGAGAGGGCACCGCGCAGAGCGGCAGCCTTCATCTTCTTGGGGGTGCGCTGGTCGTAGTCACGCGGCTGCGGGCCGTGGACGACGCCACCACCGGCGAACTGCGGCGCACGGGTCGAGCCCTGACGGGCGCGGCCGGTGCCCTTCTGCTTGTGGGGCTTGCGGCCACCGCCGCGAACCTCGCCGCGGGTCTTGGTGGAGTGCGTGCCCTGGCGAGCAGCAGCCTGCTGAGCCACCACTACCTGGTGGATCAGCGGGATGTTGGTCTCGACGTCGAAGATCTCCGCGGGGAGATCAACCTTCACGGTCTTGGCGGTCATGCGCCGGCCTCCTCGGTCTTCTTCGCAGCCGAGCGGATGACGATGAGGCCACCCTTGGGGCCGGGAACGGCGCCCTTGAGCAGGATCAGACCCTTCTCGACGTCGACGGCGTGCACGGTGACGTTCTGGGTGGTGACGGTGTCGGTACCCATGCGTCCAGCCATGCGCGTGCCCTTGAAGACACGCCCCGGCGTGGCGCAGGCGCCGATCGAGCCCGGCTTGCGGTGGTTCTTGTGGGCACCGTGCGAGGCACCGACGCCGTGGAAGCCGTGCAGCTTCATCACACCGGCGTAGCCCTTGCCCTTGCTGGTGCCGGTGACGTCGACTTCCTGGCCCGCGGCGAACAGGTCCGCGCTGAGCTCCTGGCCGACCTCGTAGGCGGGGGCGTCGCTCGTCCGGATCTCCACCACGTGACGACGGGGCGTCACGCCGGCCTTGCCGAAGTGTCCGGCCACAGGCTTGGTCACCTTGGCGCCGTCGATCTCGCCGAAGCCGACCTGGATGGCGTTGTAGCCGTCCTTCTCGGGGGTGCGGACCTGGGTCACCACGTTGGTGCCGGCCGCGACCACGGTCACAGGGACGATGCGGTTGTTCTCGTCCCAGGTCTGGGTCATGCCGAGCTTGGTGCCCAGCAGGCCCTTCACGTTGCGTTCGAAAGTGCTCATTCGTCGAACCTCAGAGCTTGATCTCGATGTCGACGCCGGCAGGCAGGTCGAGACGCATCAGCGAGTCAACCGTCTTGGGCGTGGGGTCAATGATGTCGATGAGGCGCTTGTGGGTGCGCATCTCGAAGTGCTCGCGGGAGTCCTTGTACTTGTGGGGCGAGCGGATGACGCAGTAGACGTTCTTCTCGGTCGGCAACGGCACCGGGCCGGCGACCTTCGCACCCGTACGGGTGACGGTGTCCACGATCTTCCGCGCCGAGGTGTCGATCACCTCGTGGTCATAGGCCTTGAGCCTGATGCGGATCTTCTGTCCCGCCATCAAACAACGTCCTTACTTCGTAGTCCTCGCGACTGGTCTCGGACTCCCTCGGTGAGGGGGTCCGCCCTGCTCCCACTTCCTGCTGCGACTCCGACCCCCGCGGTCGGGCGTGTCGCGCTTTGTTCTGCACGCGCGACGCACACGAACTCGTGCTGGTCGTTGTCTGGAAGTGGCGCCCGGGGGGCCGGGCTGAACGGGATCTCCTGGTGCGGCGCGGACGCACGACCACGACAGCTGCGTGTGAAAACAGCTCAGGAGAACCTGTTCAATAGTCAATGTCCGCGCCCCGGCGACCCCGCCGGAGCAACCGCACTATCTTGACAGAGACCCCCCCGAGACACCAAATCGGGGTGGATGCGAACCGTTCGGCAGCCACCGGACGCCCCCGCGTGGCGCCCACGTGGGGTCGCGCGTCCGGGCACGAGGAGGCCCGAGACCCCTCCCTCTTGCCGGAAGCCGCCTTGCTGCCTAGCGTCGACCCATGGACGGCAATGCCTTGTGGGGAGCGGCGCGGCTCCTCGGGGTCGCCGTCACCCCGGTGCTGATCCTCACCGTCGCGTTCAACGTGCGCCCCGTCCTCGCCAGGATGACCCTGCTGGGGCGCCGACTGCAACTGCTCCCGGAGCCTCCCGAGCTCCCACAGGTGCGCCCTATCGAGCACCTGGCGACCATCCTGCGGCGATTGCGACCGGACGTGCGTGCCCCGCGCCCCGAGCTCGCCCCCGGGCGTCAGCGGGGCATCCTCGCGGCGTACGACGGCGCCCTGGTCGAAGCGGCCGTCGCCCTCGGCGTCCCGACGACCCTCCGCGACCTGCCGGACGGGCTCGACCAGGAGCTCGAGCGGCTGCGGCTCGAGGATGCTCTGGCTGCCGCGGGGCTCGACTGGCACGAGCAGCACAAGCAGTAACCCCGGACCCGCCGCCGCTCGAACCCGGTCTGCCTCTCACATCGAGGAGGTCAGCACGCCCAGACCGGCTATCACCGCGAGCAGCAGGAGGAACAACAGGGCGAGGCCCAGCAGCGCGGTCGAGACCATGCCCAGGACACGACCGATGTTGACCATGTCCCGTCCGCCCACCTGCCCCCCGGACCCGTCGATCTCCCTGAGGGCACGAGAGCCCATGGACCACGCGAACGGGCCGATCACCTGGCAGACCAGCAGGCCGCAGATGCCCAGCACGAGGACGGTCACAGCCTGTGGGTGGTCCGGCGGCTTGGCCGGGTACGGCGGCGGGTACTGGCTCATGTCGCTGATTGTGACGGGTGGCGCGCCCGTTGGCGCGGGTTCGTGGGTCTTCGTCACCCGGGTCGCGGGTCCGAGCGGCCCTCAGAGGCGTCGGTAGGCCAGGTCTGTGATCTCGCGGTCCACCGCGAGCCCCTTGCGCTCGAACTTCGTCACCGGGCGGTCCGGCCAGCGCTGGACCGCCCCGCCGCTCAGCTTCGGTTCCGCATCGAGCACGGCGGCCATCTGTTCGGCGTAGTGCGCCCAGTCCGTCGCCAGTCGCCACATCCCGCCGGGGCGCAGTCGGGAGGCCACCAGCCTCGCGACCTCGGCGGTCACCAGTCGCCGCTTGTGGTGCTTGGTCTTGGGCCACGGGTCCGGGAAGAACGTCCAGACCTCCTCGACCCCTTCGGGGGCGAACAGGTTCTGCAGGCACCACACGGCGTCGACCGACAGCAACCTGACGTTCTCGGCCCCGGCCTCCGCGAGCAGCCCGAGAGTGTGCGCCACACCCGGTCGCCAGACCTCCAGCGCCACGATGTTCTGGTCCGGTCGAGCGGCCGCCAGGACCGCGGTCGCCTCACCGACCCCGGACCCGATCTCGACCACCAGCGGTGCCTCACGTCCGAATGCCTCGCCCCAGCTGAACGAAAGCTCGTCGACCGCCGCGTCGGGGATCACCCAGCGGTCGGCGTACGCGTCCCAGGACTCGCGCTGCGACGGGGTGAACCTGCCTCCCCGCCGCGCATAGGTCAGCACCTCACGCATCCGGCGGCCGTCCTCGGTGTAGGTCTGGTGCGGTCGCGCGGGGGGAAGCGTCTCACTCACACCGGCCATTGTCTCCACGAGTCACTCACCCGCACATTGTGTCCGACCTGGTCGAGGCACCCGTGCGGCGGCCGGGTCTTCGCAGATGGCGTGGCCCCGACACCCGTGCCGTCGGCGCCCGAACGCCCCCCACAACGCAGTTCGGCCCGGTCCCCTGAGGGGACCGGGCCGAACAGGTGAAGCGCTAGATCACTTGGTGATCTTGGTGACCCGACCGGCGCCGACGGTACGGCCACCCTCACGGATCGCGAACCGCAGACCGTCCTCCATGGCGATCGGCTGGATCAGCTCGACCGACATGTCGGTGTTGTCGCCGGGCATGACCATCTCGCGACCCTCGGGGAGGGTCACGACGCCGGTCACGTCCGTCGTACGGAAGTAGAACTGCGGGCGGTAGTTGTTGAAGAACGGCGTGTGACGGCCGCCCTCCTCCTTCGAGAGGATGTAGACCGAGGCCTCGAAGTTCGTGTGCGGGGTGGTCGTGCCCGGCTTGATCACGACCATGCCGCGCTCGACGTCCTCGCGCTTGGTGCCGCGAAGCAGCAGCCCGACGTTCTCGCCGGCCTCGCCGGTGTCGAGCAGCTTGCGGAACATCTCGATGCCGGTGACGGTCGAGGTCTGCTTGGTGTCGCGGATGCCGATGATCTCGACGGTCTCGTTGACGTTGACGATGCCACGCTCGATGCGACCGGTGATGACCGTGCCACGACCGGTGATCGTGAAGACGTCCTCGACGGGCATGAGGAAGGGCTTCTCGGTCTCACGGACGGGCTGCGGGATCGCCTCGTCGACGGCGTTCATGAGCTCCATGATCGACTCGCTCCACTTCTCGTCGCCCTGGAGCGCCGGGAAGGCAGCGACCTTGACGACCGGGATGTCGTCGCCGTCGTACTCGTACTCGGAGAGGAGCTCGCGCACCTCCATCTCGACGAGCTCGATGAGCTCCTCGTCGTCGACCATGTCGCACTTGTTCAGCGCCACGACCAGGGCGGGCACGCCGACCTGGCGGGCGAGCAGCACGTGCTCGCGGGTCTGCGGCATCGGACCGTCGGTGGCGGCCACGACCAGGATCGCGCCGTCCATCTGGGCGGCACCGGTGATCATGTTCTTGATGTAGTCCGCGTGACCGGGGCAGTCGACGTGTGCGTAGTGACGCGACTCGGTCTGGTACTCGACGTGCGCGATCGAGATCGTGATACCGCGCTGGCGCTCTTCGGGCGCCTTGTCGATGTCCTCGAACGCCGACGCCGCATTCAGCGTCGGCAGCTTGTCGTGCAGCACCTTGGTGATTGCTGCCGTCAACGTCGTCTTGCCGTGGTCGATGTGACCAATGGTTCCGATGTTGACGTGCGGCTTGGTCCGCTCGAACTTCGCCTTAGCCACTGGGGCTCCTCCTGTTGATTGTTACTTGACTCGTATGTGAAATGTGCTGCCGAGGTGCGAGGCGAACCCTACTCGCCGCGAACCTTCTTGATGATCTCGTCGGCGACGTTCTGGGGAACCTCGGCGTACGAGTCGAACTCCATCGAGTACGACGCCTGACCTGAGGTCTTCGACCGCAAGTCACCAACGTACCCGAACATCTCAGACAGCGGCACGAGGGCATCGACGACGCGGTCCCCCGAGCGCTCAGACATCGATCGCACCTGACCGCGGCGCGAGTTGATGTCACCGATGACGTCCCCCATGTAGGTCTCCGGGGTCACGACCTCGACTGCGAACATGGGCTCCAGCAGGACCGGCTTGGCCATGCGGGCGGCTTCCTTGAACGCCTGGTTTCCGGCGATCTTGAAGGCCAGCTCGGAGGAGTCGACGTCGTGGTACGCGCCGTCCTCCAGCGTGAACTTCACGTCGACCATCGGGTAGCCGGCGAGCACGCCGAACTCCATGGCGTCCTGGCCGCCCTGGTCGACCGAGGGGATGTACTCCTTGGGCACGCGACCACCGGAGACGTTGTTGACGAACTCGTAGCCGGCGCCGTGCCCGGTCTCGGGGTCGATGTTGGGCTCGAGCGAGATCTGCACCTTGGCGAACTGGCCGGACCCACCGGTCTGCTTCTTGTGGGTGTAGCCGTGCTTCTCGACCTTGCGGCGCACGGTCTCGCGGTAGGCGACCTGCGGCTTGCCGACGGTGGCCTCCACGCGGAACTCACGCTTCATCCGGTCGACGAGGATCTCCAGGTGGAGCTCGCCCATGCCGGCGATGATGGTCTGCCCGGTCTCCTCGTCCGCCTTGACGGTGAACGTGGGGTCCTCGTCGGAGAGGCGCTGGATCGCGGTGCCCAGCTTCTCCTGGTCGCTCTTGGTCTTGGGCTCGATGGCCACCTCGATCACCGGAGCCGGGAACGTCATCGACTCCAGGATCACCGGGTGCTGCTGGTCGCACAGGGTGTGACCGGTCTTGGTGTCCTTCAGGCCCATGACGGCCACGATCTGGCCGGCGCCGACCGACGCGATCTCCTCACGCTTGTTCGCGTGCATCTGGTAGACCTTGCCGATCCGCTCCTTGCGGCCGTTGACCGAGTTCAGGACCGAGGAGCCCGCCTCGAGCTTGCCGGAGTAGACCCGGACGTAGATGAGCTTGCCGAGGTGCGGGTCGGTGGCGATCTTGTACGCCAGGCCGGAGAACGGCTCGTCGTCAGAGGGCTGACGCACGATCACCTTCTCCTCGTCCTTGACGTCGTGGCCCTGGATGCCGTCGATGTCGAGCGGCGAGGGGAGGTACTTCACGACGGCGTCGAGCAGGGGCTGGACGCCCTTGTTCTTGAACGCGGTGCCGCACAGCACCGGGTTGATCTTGTCGGCCAGGGTGGCGCGACGGATGGCCGCGTCCAGCTCCTCGACGGTGAACTCGCCCTCGTCGAGGAACTTCTCCATGATCTGGTCGTCGGCGTCGGAGAGGGTCTCGAGCAGCTTCTCGCGGTACTCGGCGGCCTGCTCGGCCAGCTCGGCGGGAATCTCCTCGATCTCGTAGTCCTCGCCCATGGTGGTCTCGCCGCGCCAGGTGAGCGCACGCATGCCGACCAGGTCGACGACGCCGATGAAGTCACCCTCGGCGCCGATGGGGAGCTGCATCACCAGCGGAGTGGAGTTCAGGCGCTCGACCATCATGTCGACACAGCGCCAGAAGTCGGCGCCGGTGCGGTCCAGCTTGTTGACGAAGCACATCCGGGGGACGGAGTACTTGTTCGCCTGGCGCCAGACCGTCATCGTCTGCGGCTCGACGCCGGCCACACCGTCGAAGACGGCGACGGCGCCGTCGAGGACGCGCAGCGAGCGCTCGACCTCGGCGGTGAAGTCGACGTGCCCGGGGGTGTCGATGATGTTGATCTGGTGGTCCTTCCACCAGCAGGTGGTGGCAGCAGAGGTGATCGTGATGCCACGCTCCTGCTCCTGCTCCATCCAGTCCATGGTGGCAGCGCCCTCGTGGACCTCACCGATCTTGTAGGTGATCCCCGTGTAGAAGAGGATCCGCTCGGTGGTGGTGGTCTTGCCGGCATCGATGTGAGCCATGATGCCGATGTTGCGGACCTTGTTGAGGTCAGTGGTGATGTCGACGGCCACGGTAGGTCTTCGATCCCCTCGGGTTGGTTGGTCAGGTGGGTGTCAGTACGGCGCCACGGTGTCGCGGCGCCGTACCTCGGTCACCAGCGGTAGTGCGCGAAGGCCTTGTTGGACTCGGCCATCTTGTGGGTGTCCTCACGCTTCTTCACAGCGGCACCGAGGCCGTTGGACGCGTCGAGGATCTCGTTCATCAGACGCTCGGACATCGTCTTCTCGCGGCGGGCGGCGGCGTAGCCGACGAGCCAGCGCAGCGCCAGCGTGGTGCTGCGGTTGGGCTTGACCTCGATCGGCACCTGGTAGGTCGCGCCACCGACACGGCGGGACTTGACCTCGATGGCCGGCTTGACGTTGTCCAGCGCGCGCTTGAGCGTCACGACCGGGTCGGTGCCGGTCTTCTCGCGGGTGCCCTCGAGGGCGCCGTAGACGATGCGCTGGGCAACCTGCTTCTTGCCGTCCTGCAGCACCTTGGAGACGAGCTGGGAGACGAGCTGGGACCCGAACACGGGGTCCATGTCGATCGGCCGCTTGGGAGCCGGACCCTTGCGAGGCATTAGCTCTTCTCCTTCTTCGCGCCGTAACGGCTGCGCGCCTGCTTGCGGTTCTTGACACCCTGGGTGTCGAGCGAGCCGCGGATGATCTTGTAGCGGACACCGGGAAGGTCCTTCACCCGGCCGCCGCGGACGAGCACGATGGAGTGCTCCTGGAGGTTGTGACCGACGCCCGGGATGTAGGCCGTGACCTCGACGCCACTGCTCAGTCGCACGCGGGCGACCTTGCGAAGTGCGGAGTTCGGCTTCTTCGGGGTGGTGGTGTAGACGCGCGTGCAAACGCCGCGTCGCTGGGGCGAACCCTTCAGGGCGGGTGTCTTGTTCTTCGACACCTTGTCCTGGCGGCCCTTGCGGACCAGCTGGTTAATCGTGGGCACCTGGTTGGTTCCCTTTCTGTTCTGCTCTCAGTACCCGGCACCTTGCCGGGCACGGTGATGTTGCTTGGATCTTTGGTGCGGAGGTGTGCGCTGCCGTGAGGGCACGCAGACAGGCCTGGTTGTCCCAGACACAAGGATTGAGATTACCGGGTGGCCGCAGATGGGTCAAAACGAGGATGGAGCAGCTCAGCGAGGTGGAGCGCGCGCCGTCCCGCCAGGTCCTCCAGCTGGGTCCGGCAGGAGAATCCGTCGGCCAGCACGACCGCATCGGCCCCGGCCGCTCGTACGGCGGGCAGCAGGTCGTGCTCGGCGATCGCCACGCTGGTCTCGTAGTGCCCGATCTCCACGCCGAAGTTGCCTGCCAGGCCGCAGCAGCCGCCGACCCGCCGGACCTCGGCGCCCGTGCTGGCCAGGAGAGCGGCGTCGGTCTCCCACCCGATGACCGCGTGGTGGTGACAGTGCGGCTGGGCCACCACCTCGAGCCCGCTGAGGTCCGGCGGGGTCCACTCCCCCGCGGCCACACGGTCGGAGAGGAACTCGCCGAGGGACCGCACGCCCGCGCTGACGGCGGCGACCTCGGCGCCGTCGACCAGCTGGGCGGCGTCCTCACGGATCGCGGCCAGGCAGCTCGGCTCGAGCCCGATCACCGGCTTGCCCGAGCTCACGTAGCCGTTCAGCGTTGCGACCGCCTTCGCGACGATGCGTCGTGCCGCGGAGAGCTGGCCGGTGGTGATCCAGGTCAGTCCGCAGCAGGCGGGCTCCGGGATCACCGCCGCGCGCAGCCCCATGGACTCCAGCAGCTCGATCGCCGCGCGCCCGGTGTCCGCGGCGAACCGGTCGGTGAAGGAGTCGGCCCAGATCCAGACGTCCGGCGCCGCCGCCGCTCCCTCGTCGTCAGCGTCATACGAACTGTGGTCTCCAGGCCCCGGTTCGTATGACGTCCGGGCGCGGGAGCGCAGTGGCCGCTCGGAGAAACGCGGCAGGCCGCGGCGTTGGTCGACGCCGGCGGCAGCCTTGGCGAGCCGGCCCAACAGCTTGCTGCGCAACATGGCGTTGGCCAGTCCCGGGGGTGTCATCCGCGCCCAACGCGGCAGCTGGCCGAGCGCGTAGTGCGAGCGCGGTCGCAGCTTCCCGGCGTACTTCTGGGAGAGCGCCTCGGACTTGTAGGTGGCCATGTCCACCCCGGTGGGGCAGTCCCGCGCACAGCCCTTGCACGACAGGCACAGGTCCAGCGCGTCGGCGACGGCCGGGTCGTCGAACCCGAGCGCTCCGGTCGCCACGTCCTGGAGCACGTGCGCGCGCCCACGGGTGGAGTCCTTCTCGTCGCGGGTCGCGAGGTACGACGGGCACATCACCCCGCCCGAGCCCGTGTTGTCCGCGATGCACTTGCCGACCCCGGTGCAGCGGTGCACCGCGCCGTGGAAGGAACCGGCGTCGTGCGTGAGCTTCAGGACCGTGCGCATCGGTTTCGGCTGAGCCGAGAGCCGCAGGTCGGTGTCGAACGGAGCCGGGTCCACGAGCACCCCGGGGTTCAGCACGTTGTGCGGGTCCAGGATCCGCTTGGCCTGCTCCATCAGCGCGACCGCCTGCGGGGAGTACATCCGCGGCAGCAGCTCCGAACGGGCCCGGCCGTCACCGTGCTCTCCTGACATCGAGCCACCGTAGGAAGCCACCAGGTCGGCTGCTTGCTCGACGAACTCGCGGTAGCGGCGCCTGCCCGCGACGTCCTCGAGCTCGAAGTCGATGCGCACGTGCACGCACCCGTCACCGAAGTGGCCGTAGGGAACCCCGTCGAGCGAGCTCTGCTTCAGCAGGGCGTCGAAGTCGCGCAGGTAGTCGCCGAGCCGGTCGGGCGGCACGGCGGCGTCCTCCCACCCGGCCTGGGCGGGCCTGGTGAGCGAGCGCGCGGCGAGTCCGGCACCGTCCTCCCGGATCCGCCACAGCGCCAGCTGCTCGACGACTTCGAGCACGATCCGGTGCGGCACCCCCGCGGTCCGCGCGACCTCCCTCGCCAGCGCGGCAGCCTGCTGCTGGGTCTCGCCGGTGACCTCGGCGAACAACCACCCCTTCCCGGCCGGGAGCTCGGGGTGCCCGGGGACCATGCTTGCGATGCGCTCGTCCAGGCCTTCGCAGGCGACCAGCGGGTGCGCCAGCAGCGCGGGTACGGCGTCGGCGGCGTCGGCCATCGAGGGGTAGCCGAGAACTGCGAGCGCCCGGAACGGCGCGTCCTCGACCAGGCGAACGGTCGCATCCAGCACCACGGCCAAGGTGCCCTCGGTGCCGACCAGGAAGCGGTCCAGCCGACGTCCCTTCTCCGGCAGCAGGTGCTCGAAGGAGTAGCCGGAGACCTGACGGCCGAAGCGGCCGAACTCGGTGCGGACGACGTCGAGGTGCCGGTCGACCAGCGCGTCGAGCTCGGCCAGCCGGTCGGCTGGCGGCTGCTGGGCGCCGGTGGAGATCACCGAGCCGTCGGCGAGCAGCACCGTCATCGCCTCGACGTTGTCGACGGTGCGGCCGTATCCCAGCGCCCGCGACCCGCACGCGTTGTTGCCGATCATCCCGCCGATCGTGCAGCGCGTGTGCGTCGACGGGTCGGGGCCGAAGCGCAGTCCCAAGGGGACGGCCTGCCGTTGCAGGGTCGCGTGGACCGCGCCGGGCTGCACCAGCGCCGTGCGCGCAGTCGGGTCCAGCTCGAGCACCCGGTTCAGGTGCCGGCTGGTGTCGATCACGATCCCGGCGCCGACTGCGTTGCCCGCGATCGAGGTCCCGGCGCCGCGCATGGTCAGCGGCACCCCGGTGTCCCGGGCGACCGCAAGGGTCGCGGCGATCTCGTCGGTGCTGCGCGGACGCACGACGACCCGAGGCGGGATCCGGTAGAGCCCGGCGTCGCTGGCGTACAGCGACTTCGCCAGGGCGGAGTCGTCGACGTCGGTCAGCCCGCGGCTGCGAAGCTGGGCAACGAGACCTGCTGACTCCCCGACCGGGGTGGTCACCACAGCTCGAGCGATCGGGCGAGGATCCCCGCAGCATCCTCCGGGGTCACCTCACGTGGGGCGGTGGCGAGCAGCCGGGCCTGCTTCATCGTGCCCTCGACCAGGTCGTCGACGTCGCTCTCCTCGTAGCCGACGGCACCGAGCCCGTTGGGGATGGCAATGTCCTGCATCAGGTCTGCGAGCACCGACGGCAGCGCGTCGGGGCCGTCGTACCCGTGGTCGGGCGCCAGCAGGCTCGCTGCCTTGAGGTGTCGTTCCGGTGAGGCCTCGAAGGTCCAGCGGAACGCCTCGGGCGCGGTCAGGGACACAGCCATGCCGTGCGGGACCATCGGCTCCTCGGCCGGGTAACCCTCGGGGTGGAAGTCCCTCACCCGACCGGCGATCGGGTAGGCGTTGGCGTGCGGGATGTGCACGCCGGCGTTGCCGAAGCCGAGCCCGGCGAAGGTCGCGGCCAGCGCCATCTCGTGCCGAGCAGCAGCATCGTCGCCGTGGTGCACGGCCCGGCGGAACGCCTGGGCCAGCAGGGACATCGACTTCTCCGACCACATGTCCGAGATCGGGTTGGCGCCGCAGTACGGGACGCGCTGCTCGGGCTGCTTGCGCTCGTAGGAGGAGAACGGGCGCGCCGTGTAGCTCTCGAGGGCGTGGCACAGGATGTCCATCCCGGCTGCCGCAGTGACCCCGGCCGGCTGGCTCATCGTGAGCGCGGGGTCCACGACGGCCAGGGTCGGTCGCAGCCGCGGGTGGCTGATGCCGGTCTTCACCTTCTGGGCGAGCACGTCCAGCACACAGATCGTGGTCGACTCCGCCCCCGTGCCCGTGGTGGTCGGGACCGCGACCAGCGGCTTCAGCGCGTGCTTGGGCGCCCGGGCTCTGCCCACAGGAGCGTTGATGTAGTCCATCAGCACGCCGTCGTTGGTCATCAGGAGGTTCACCGCCTTGGCGGTGTCGATGGCGGACCCGCCACCCACCGCGACGTAGGCGTCCCAGGGCCCGGTGTCACGCGCGTGCTCGATCGCCGCCTCCATGCTGGCGTCGGTGGGCTCCACATGAACCCCGTCGTAGACACTCGCCTCGATGCCGAACTGCGCCATCTGGTCGGCGACCCGCTGCGGGTGGCCCGTAGCCGCCACCCCGGGGTCGGTGATCACGAGCACTCGCCGGACGTCGTACTGCGACAGGTCGTAGCCGATCTCGTCGGAGGCTCCCTCCCCGAACTTGAGACCGGGCGCTCCGTAGGTGAAGACCGACTCACTCATGGCGCAAACCTATCGACCTCGCCACATCTCCAGGGCGGCGGTGACGACGCCGGACACCGCGAGGCTTCCTGCCTCCACATCGGCGAGCGGTACCCAGGCCGCCGCATCGGTGGTGCCACCTGGGTCGCTCACCACGGGTTCGCCCGCACCAACCGTTGCGGAGAACACCAGCTGGACGCCGTGGAAGCTCTCCTCGCGCCCGTGCGGGGCCGTTCCCACGAAGTGCTCGTCATGCACCCCGAGGAGCTCGCCCACCTGCGCGGTGAGTCCGGTCTCCTCCGAGAGCTCCCGGGCAGCGGCCGCGGCAGGTGACTCCCCGTGGTGCACACCCCCACCCGGAAGCGACCAGCTGCCCGGGTGCGGGCCTCTGGCCGAGTTGCGGGTCAGCAGGAGCGCGTCGTCCGTCACGACCAGGGCGTAGGCGGCGAGCCGCTGGAGCGGCGCGGGCGAGTGCGCGGCCAGAGCCTCACGGACCATCGGAACCGTGGGGACCCGACCCGAGAGCACGTCCGCCACGAGGTGCCACCGGGCGTCGACGGTCGACCCGTCGACCTCGACGACGCGGGGCTCCGGCGCGTCGGCCGGGACCCAGGCCTCGAACACGATCCGCACCGAGTGCATCTCCGCACCCACCGGCGCAGCCCGGTCCCTCTCGGTGAGCACCCGGTGCGCGGCACCGATCCACAACGGCTCCCCGAGCTCGCAGACGAGCCCGGTCTCCTCCTGGACCTCACGCACCACCGCGTCGCGGGGGTGCTCACCGAAGTCGAGACCACCACCCGGCAGGGTCCACATCTCTGTCGCCGCGATCTCTGGCGCGATGCGTGCGAGCAGGATCTGGCCGTCGCGCACGATCACGGCGTACGCCGCAACCCGCTGTCGCCTCGACGGCTGTGATGATCCCGACATGAGGCGGAGTCTAGGGAAGAGACACCACGGGTAGTTTTACCCGGTGACCGACGCACCAGCCTCGACCGCCCCGCCCAGGGCCTCGGCACCGCGGAAGCCGCGTGACCCGTGGTTCGACAACGCCAAGATGGCGCTCGTCGTCCTCGTGGTGATCGGCCACTCATGGACCCTGCTTCCCCTGTTCGCCGACGACGGCGGCAGCGAGACCATGAAGTTCTACGACAGCTGGCTCTACCACTTCCTCTATGCCTGGCACATCCCCGCGTTCGTGATCGTCACCGGCTACCTGTCGAAGTCGTTCGAGTGGAACCGCACCCGTCTGTGGGCGCTGGTCACCACCATCGCCGTCCCCTACGTGATCTTCGAGGGGCTCTTCGCCCTCTACCGCCACGAGGTGGGTGGCGTGGACTTCGAGCGCCTGTGGGCCAACCCGCACTGGCCGATGTGGTACCTCGCAGCGATGTTCTTCTGGCGGCTGATGACCCCTGTCTTCAAGAGGATGCCGGGAAAGGTCGTCGTGGCCACCGCCATCAGCCTGGTCGCCGGGCTCTACGCCACGGACCTCTTCGACAACGCGCGCATCTTCGGCCTGCTGCCGTTCTTCGTGCTTGGTCTGAAGATGCACGACGGGCACTGGAGCCTGCTGCGCACGCGGCGGGCGCGCTGGTACGGCTTCGCGGTGCTGCTGGTCCTGCTGGTGCTGGCCAGGTTCGCCGACGGGCTCCTCGAGACCGAGTGGTTCTACTGGCGCTCCCGCTACAACGTCGTGGACGCCAACGACCTTCGGGCGATCACGACGCGGATGGTGCTGCTGCTCATCGGGCTGGTCGGCGCGTTTGCGTTCTTCACCGTGGTACCCCGGGTCAAGACGTGGTTCTCCGCGCTCGGGGGCGCAACCCTGGTCGTGTACCTCTTCCACGGGTTCTTCGTGCTGAGCGCGGAGTTCGCCGGGTTCAAGGGCTGGGCGGCCGAGCAGTGGCCCGCGTCGCTGCTCCTGGTCACCGCGCTCGCGGTGCCGCTGGCGCTTCTCCTCGCCTGGACCCCGGTCTCCAGTCGGCTCAACGTGCTCGTCGACCCGGTGGGGTCGTTCAGTCGTCGCCGTAGGCGTGCAGATCGGGTCCCCAGCCAGGCATCACCGCGTTGAACGGGACCACGTCCAGCTCCCGGGCGCGCTCGCGCGTCGGTGCGTGCCCGCCCAGGTGGGCGGGATACCAGGTCGCGACCTCGCCGGGCCGGGGCCGGTGGTGCGGCAGCTGCTGCAGTCCTTCGAGCAGGTCGGTGAGCGCATGTCCCAGTTCGTGGGTCCGTTCGGTGAGGTCGTCGTGCGTTGCGACGTACATCGGGGCGCCGAAGGCGAGGTCCACCCGTCGCCTGCGGGTCAGGTCGAGGGGTGGTTCCGGGTCACCCACCGAGAACAGCCGCTGGGTACCCCACACGGCGACGGGCACCAGTGGGGCTCCGGTCGCTCGGGCCAGTGCCACCAGGCCACTCATCAACGGACGCACCGTGAAGGAGTAGGAGATGCCCGCCTCGGGGAACCCGGCGATCGCCTCCCCCTGCTCCAGCAGCCGGCGCGCCCGGAGGTACGCGTGCGCGGGCACCTGTCGGTTCACCGGGATGTGCCGCATGCCGTCCATGAAGCGCCCCACGAACGGGACCTCCCAGACGTCGTGTCGGGTCATGAAGCGCACGTAGCGGTTGCGTTCCACGGCGGCGCGCTCGATGAGCACGAAGTCCGGGTAGCCGACGTGCGTGGCGGCCAGCACCACCGGACCGGTCGCCGGCAGGTGCTGCAGGCCCGACCAGCGAACGTCCAGGCCCAGCCCCCACAGGGCTGCGCGACCGAGGCCGTTGACGATCCGGTAGACCGGGTCCAACACACACCTCTTCTCGCTCGCGGGCGGGCCCCACGGTAGGGGTTCGACAGGCGGACCGCGACGGATTGGGCCTCGCGCTGCAGTGGCTCTAGCTGAAGGGCGGTCGGTCGTCCAGACGAACCGATCGGCGGCCCGCCCACCGCCACACCCGGGCGGCCCGGTCGCGATCCTCGTCGGTGACCAGGTTGCCCATCCAGCGCAGCGCCAGGGTCATCAGCCAGTCCGAGCGCATCCCGGCGGGACCGAGGGTCGGCAGCAGGCGTGGGACGGTCACCAGACCGGCCAACCGACGCGCGATGGAGAAGGACTCGCCGTAGTGATCGCGGAGCAGCGCGGGCCAGGCCTCGGAGAGGTCGTCCTGCTCGGCCATCAGCTCGACGACCAGGCGACCGCCCTCCAGTCCGTAGTCGATGCCCTCACCGTTGAGCGGGTTCACGCACCCGGCGGCGTCCCCGACCAGGGCCCAGTTGGGGCCGGCGACGTTGCTCACCGCTCCCCCCATGGGCAGCAGTGCGCTCGTCGGCAGGCGCAGCTCCCCCGTGAGGCCGAACTCCTCGCGTCGCTCGTCGGCGTAGAACTGCATCAGCGGGCGCAGGGCAATGTTGGCAGGACGCTTGTCGGTGGCCAGGGTGCCGACACCGATGTTCACCTGACCGTCGCCGAGCGGGAAGATCCAGCCGTAGCCGGAGAGGATGTCGCCGTCCTGCCCGCGCAGCTCGAGGTGGCTGCTGATCCAGGGGTCGTCGTGCTTGGCGGAGTCGACGTAGGAGCGCGCGGCGACCCCGTACGCGGTGTCGCGGTGCCACTGGCGGCCCAGCTTCTTGCCCAATGTCGAGCGCACGCCGTCGGCAACCACGAGACGTTCGCAGGCGATCTCGAACCGCTCACCGTCGCGGTCGAAGACCACCGCGGCCACGCGACCGGACTCCAGGCGCACGTCAACCGCCCGGACGCCGTCCATCCCCCTGGCCCCCGCCTTGATCGCGGTCGTGCGCAGGTGGTCGTCGAGCTCGGTTCGGGCGACCGCCGAGCCGTAGGCAGGCAGCGATCCTCCGGGCCACGGCAGCAACAGGGTCTGGCCGAAACCGTGCGCCCGCAACCCGTGATTGACGGTGTGTGCGCGGATCCAGTCACCGAGCCCGAGCCGCTCCAGCTCCCCGACGGCCCGCGGGGTGAGCCCGTCGCCGCAGGTCTTGTCGCGCGGGAACACGGCGGCGTCCGCGAGAACCACGTCGCGCCCCTCCCGGGCAGCCCACGCCGCCGCCGCCGAACCAGCAGGTCCGGCTCCCACGACCAGGACGTCGGTGCGCAGGTCGGCGTACGACGTGGCGGGGGCTGTGGTCACCGGGACATTCTCGCAAGGGGGTGGTTGTGGCTGGGCACCGGCGGGGCGGTTTCCCAGGTTAGGAAGGGGAATCGCCTCTTCACACACCACGCGCGATGTGTGAAGAGGCGGATTGGGTTCTCAACCTGGGAAACCGGCCAGGCCGATCTGGACGCAAACGGCCCCCGACAAGCGCCGGGGGCCGTTCTGCGTTGCGATCGATCAGTTCTGGTAGGACCCGAAGTCGAAGTCGTCCAGAGCCACGGTCTGACCGCTGCCGGAGCCGAAGTAGTCGTCTCCGTAGTTGTCGTAGCCGGTGACGGCGTACGCCGCGGCGCGCGCCTCCTCGGTGGGCTCCACCCGGATGTTGCGGTACCGCTCGAGGCCGGTACCAGCCGGGATCAGCTTGCCGATGATCACGTTCTCCTTCAGACCGAGCAGCGAGTCGGACTTGCCGTTGATCGCCGCATCGGTGAGCACCCGGGTGGTCTCCTGGAAGGAGGCCGCCGAGAGCCACGACTCGGTCGCCAACGAGGCCTTGGTGATGCCCATCAGGACCGGACGACCCGAGGCGGGCTTGCTGCCCTCGGAGACCGCGCGGCGGTTCTCCTCCTCGTAGCGCACCCGGTCGACCAGGTCGGACGGGAGCAGCTTGGTGTCACCGGACTCGATCACCGTCACGCGGCGCAGCATCTGCCGCACGATGATCTCGATGTGCTTGTCGTGGATCGACACGCCCTGGCTGCGGTACACCTGCTGGACCTCGGCCACCAGGTGCTCCTGGGCCTTGCGGACACCGAGGATGCGCAGTACCTCCTGCGGGTCGGGAGTTCCCTGCGTGAGCTGCTGTCCGACCTCGATGTGGTCGCCGTCAGCCACCAGCAGGCGCGAGCGCTTGCTGACGGGGTACTCCTGAACCTCGGAGCCGTCGTCGGGAGTGACGATGACCTTGCGGGACTTGTCGGTGTCCTCGATCTCGATCCGCCCGGCGGACTCCGCGATCGGAGCCTTGCCCTTGGGCTGACGGGCCTCGAACAGCTCGACCACACGGGGCAGACCCTGCGTGATGTCGTCCGCGGAGGCCACACCACCGGTGTGGAAGGTACGCATCGTCAGCTGCGTGCCGGGCTCACCGATGGACTGCGCGGCGATGATGCCGACCGCCTCACCGATGTCGACCAGCTGGCCGGTGGCCAGCGAACGGCCGTAGCACTTGGCGCAGGTGCCGGTCTTGGCGTCACAGGTCAGCACGGAGCGGACCTTGACCTCCTCGATCCCGGCCTCGACCAGACCCTCGATCTGCACGTCGCCGAGGTCCGCGCCGGCTCCAGCCAGCACCTCGCCCGAGGTGGGGTGCAGGATGTCGACCGCCGCGGTGCGGGCGTACGCCGAGGTCTCGGCGTTCTCGTCCTTGCGGACCACGCCGTCCTCGCCGCGAACACCGATGACCTTGGGCATGCCGCGCTCGGTGCCGCAGTCGTCCTCGCGGATGATCACGTCCTGTGAGACGTCGACCAGTCGACGGGTCAGGTAGCCCGAGTCCGCCGTACGGAGCGCGGTGTCGGCGAGACCCTTACGGGCACCGTGGGTGGAGATGAAGTACTCCAGGACCGAGAGGCCCTCACGGAAGTTCGCCTTGATCGGGCGCGGGATGATCTCGCCCTTCGGGTTCGCCACGAGACCACGCATGGCCGCGACCTGACGCATCTGCATCATGTTTCCGGACGCACCCGAGTCCACCATCATGTAGATCGGGTTGTTCTTGTCGAAGTTGGCCTCCATGGCCTTGGCGACCTCGTTGGAGCACTGCGTCCAGATCTCGATGAGCTCCTGACGACGCTCGTCGTCGGTGATCAGACCGAGCTCGGCCTGCGACTGGACCTTCGCCGCCTTCTCGTCGTAGCGACCGAGGATCTCCGGCTTGTTGTCCGGGGTCACGACGTCCTCGATGGACACGGTCACGCCCGAGCGCGTGGCCCAGGAGAAGCCGATGTCCTTGAGTGCGTCGAGGCTGTTGGCCACCTCGACCTTGGTGTAGCGCTCGGCGAGGTTGTTCACGATCCGCCCGAGCTCGCGCTTGCTGACGCCGAACTCGACGTACTCGTAGTTCCCGGGCAGCGTCTCGTTGAACAGTGCGCGGCCCAGGGTGGTGTCGAGGGTGAGCGGGTCACCCTGTTCCCAGCCCTCGGGCAGCGTCACGTCGGCGGGCGGCACGACCTGGTCAAGGCGGATGCGCACCTTGGACTGCAGCGTGATCTCGCCCTTGTCCAGCGCCATGATCGCCTCGCCCACGGAGGAGAACGCGCGGCCTTCGCCGACCGCACCCTCGTCCGCCCGCGTCAGGAAGAAGATGCCGATGATCATGTCCTGGGTGGGCATGGTCACGGGACGACCGTCGGACGGCTTCAGGATGTTGTTCGTCGAGAGCATCAGCACGCGGGCCTCGGCCTGCGCCTCTGCCGAGAGCGGCAGGTGCACGGCCATCTGGTCACCGTCGAAGTCGGCGTTGAAGGCCGAGCAGACGAGCGGGTGGATCTGGATGGCCTTGCCCTCGATGAGCTGCGGCTCGAAGGCCTGGATGCCGAGGCGGTGCAGGGTGGGTGCACGGTTGAGCAGCACCGGGTGCTCGGCGATGACCTCTTCGAGCACGTCCCAGACCTCGGGGCGTACGGCGCGCTCGACCATCCGCTTGGCAGACTTGATGTTCTGCGCGTGGGAGAGATCGACGAGACGCTTCATCACGAACGGCTTGAACAGCTCGATCGCCATGTACTTCGGCAGACCACACTGGTGCAGCTTGAGCTGCGGGCCGGAGACGATGACCGAACGACCCGAGTAGTCCACGCGCTTGCCGAGCAGGTTCTGCCGGAAGCGACCCTGCTTGCCCTTGAGCATGTCGGAGAGCGACTTCAGCGGCCGGTTGCCCGGGCCGGTGACCGGACGGCCACGACGGCCGTTGTCGAACAGCGAGTCGACGGCCTCCTGGAGCATCCGCTTCTCGTTGTTGACGATGATCTCGGGGGCGCCGAGGTCGAGCAGGCGCTTGAGCCGGTTGTTCCGGTTGATCACGCGGCGGTACAGGTCGTTGAGGTCGGAGGTCGCGAAGCGGCCACCGTCCAGCTGCACCATGGGACGCAGGTCCGGCGGGATCACCGGGACGGCGTCGAGCACCATGCCCATCGGTGAGTTGCCGGTCTTGCGGAACGCGTCGACGACCTTGAGCCGCTTGAGGGCGCGGACCTTCTTCTGGCCCTTGCCGTTGGCGATGGTGTCGCGCAGCGACTCGACCTCGGCCGGGATGTCGAAGCTCTCGAGGCGCTTCTGGATCGCCGTGGCGCCCATGTGGCCCTCGAAGTACTTGCCGAACCAGTTCTTCATCTCGCGGTAGAGCAGCTCGTCACCCATCAGATCCTGGACCTTGAGGGTCTTGAAGGTGTTCCACACCTCGTCGAGGCGGGCGAGCTCCGCGTCGGAGCGCTTGCGCACCGCGGCCATCTCGCGCTCGGCGCCATCCTTGACCTTGCGCTTGGCGTCGGCCTTGGCGCCCTCGGCCTCGAGCGCGGCGAGGTCGTTCTCCAGCTTCTGGGCGCGCTCCTCGATCTGGACGTCGCGACGGTTCTCCAGGCTCTTGCGCTGCAGGCCGATCTTGCCCTCGAGGTCGCTGAGGTCGCGGTGACGGGCGTCCTCGTCGACCTTCGTGATCATGTACGCCGCGAAGTAGATGACCTTCTCGAGGTCCTTCGGCGCGAGGTCGAGCAGGTAGCCGAGCCGGCTCGGGACACCCTTGAAGTACCAGATGTGCGTGACCGGGGCGGCCAGCTCGATGTGCCCCATGCGCTCACGACGCACCTTCGAGCGGGTCACCTCGACGCCGCAGCGCTCGCAGATGATGCCCTTGAAGCGCACGCGCTTGTACTTGCCGCAGTAGCACTCCCAGTCCCGGGTGGGACCGAAGATCTTCTCGCAGAAGAGACCGTCACGCTCGGGCTTGAGCGTGCGGTAGTTGATGGTTTCGGGCTTCTTGACCTCGCCGTGGCTCCAGGCGCGGATCTCGTCCGCGGTGGCCAGGCCGATCTTGAGCTGGTCGAAGAAATTCACATCGAGCACGGTGGCTGCTTCCCTCGTTCTTCTTTAAACCGAATGTGTTGCGGGGACCGGGGCGCCGGGCGGGCAGGCTCTCGCCTGGCCGCCCGGCCACACCTCAGACTTCCTCGACGCTGCTGGGCTCGCGGCGGGACAGGTCGATGCCGAGCTCCTCGGCGGCGCGGAAGACGTCTTCCTCCGCGTCGCGCATCTCGATCGCGGAGCCGTCCTGCGACAGCACCTCGACGTTGAGGCAGAGCGACTGCATCTCCTTGACGAGCACCTTGAACGACTCAGGAATGCCGGAGTCGGGGATGTTCTCGCCCTTCACGATGGCCTCGTAGACCTTGACGCGACCAGGCACGTCGTCGGACTTGATCGTGAGCAGCTCCTGCAGGGCGTAGGCGGCGCCGTACGCCTCCATCGCCCATACCTCCATCTCACCGAAGCGCTGGCCACCGAACTGGGCCTTACCGCCGAGCGGCTGCTGGGTGATCATCGAGTAGGGGCCGGTCGAACGAGCGTGGATCTTGTCGTCGACGAGGTGGTGGAGCTTGAGGATGTACATGTAGCCCATCGCCACCGGCTCGGGGAACGGCTCCCCGGAGCGACCGTCGAACAGGCTCGCCTTGCCGTTCTCCCCCACCATGCGAGCACCGTCGCGGTTGGGGAGGCTGGAGCCGAGCAACCCGACGATCTCGTCCTCACGAGCACCGTCGAAGACCGGGGTCGCGACGTTGGTGCCGGGCTCGGACTTGTCCGCGTGGATCTTGATCAGCCGCTGCTTCCAGTCGGCGTCCGCGGGAGCCGGGTGCAGGTTGAGGTCCCAGCCCTGCTTGGCCAGCCACCCCAGGTGCAGCTCGAGGATCTGACCGATGTTCATCCGTCGCGGGACACCCAGCGGGTTCAGGATCACGTCGACCGGGGTGCCGTCCTCGGTGAACGGCATGTCCTCGATCGGCAGGATCTTCGCGATGACGCCCTTGTTGCCGTGACGACCCGCGAGCTTGTCGCCCACGGAGATCTTGCGCTTCTGCGCCACGTAGACCCGGACCAGCTGGTTCACGCCCGGGGGCAGCTCGTCGCCGTCCTCGCGGTTGAACTCGCGAACGTCGATGACCGTCCCGGACTCACCGTGCGGGACCTTCATCGAGGTGTCGCGCACCTCGCGCGCCTTCTCACCGAAGATCGCGCGGAGCAGGCGCTCCTCGGGGGTCAGCTCGGTCTCACCCTTGGGGGTCACCTTGCCGACGAGGATGTCACCGGTGGTGACCTCCGCGCCGACGCGGATGATGCCGCGCTCGTCGAGGTCGGCGAGCAGGTCGTCGCTGACGTTCGGGATGTCGCGGGTGATCTCCTCGGGACCCAGCTTGGTGTCGCGGGCGTCGACCTCGTGCTCCTCGATGTGGATCGAGGTGAGGACGTCCTCCTGCACCAGGCGCTGGGACAGGATGATCGCGTCCTCGTAGTTGTGACCCTGCCAGGGCATGAAGGCGACGAGCAGGTTGGTGCCCAGCGCCATCTCGCCCTCGTCGGTGCACGGACCGTCGGCGATCGGCGAGCCGACCTCGACCCGGTCACCCTCGGCGACCAGCGGGCGCTGGTTGATGCACGTGCCCTGGTTGGAGCGCGTGAACTTCAGCATCCGGTAGTACTTGTCGCCACCCTCGTCGGTCATGATCACGACCTCGTCGGCGGAGACCGACTTGACCACACCGGCCACGTCGGAGGTGACCACGTCGCCTGCGTCGACAGCGGCGCGGTACTCCATGCCGGTGCCGACCAGCGGGGCGTCGTTCTTGATGAGCGGCACCGCCTGACGCTGCATGTTGGCGCCCATGAGCGCACGGTTTGCGTCGTCGTGCTCGAGGAACGGGATCAGTGCCGTGGCGACCGACACCATCTGGCGCGGCGAGACGTCCATGTACTCGACCTCGTCGCGCGGGATGTCGACGGTCTCACCACCGCGGGTACGCACCAGCACACGGTCCTGCACGAAGTTGTCGTCGTCGTCGAGCACGGCGTTGGCCTGTGCGATGACGCGCGAGTCCTCCTCGTCGGCCGTGAGGTGGTGGATCTCGTTGGTGACGTGACCGTTCTTGACCACGCGGTACGGCGTCTCCACGAAACCGAACGGGTTGATCCGTCCGTAGGAGGCGAGCGAACCGATCAGGCCGATGTTCGGGCCTTCCGGGGTCTCGATCGGGCACATGCGGCCGTAGTGCGAGGGGTGCACGTCGCGGACGTCCATCTGTGCGCGGTCGCGGGAGATACCGCCCGGACCGAGCGCGGACAGACGACGCTTGTGCGTCAGGCCGGCGATCGGGTTCGTCTGGTCCATGAACTGGCTGAGCTGCGAGGTTCCGAAGAACTCCTTCAGCGCCGCCACCACGGGCCGGATGTTGATCAGCGACTGCGGCGTGATCGCCTCGACGTCCTGCGTGGTCATCCGCTCGCGGACGACCCGCTCCATGCGAGCCAGACCGGTGCGCAGCTGGTTCTGGATCAGCTCGCCGACCGTACGCATGCGCCGGTTGCCGAAGTGGTCGATGTCGTCGGCGCGGACCTCGATGGCCTCGTCGTGCGCGTTCTTGACGTCGTTGCCCTGGGCGTCGACCAGGTTCTGCTTCTCGGCGTGGAGCTGCACGATGTAGCGGATGGTCGCCACGATGTCGTCGATGGTCAGCGTCTGCTGGTCGAAGGCCTCGTGGGTGCCGAGCTTCTTGTTGATCTTGTAGCGACCGACCTTCGCGAGGTCGTAGCGCTTGGGGTTGAAGTAGTAGTTCTGCAGCAGCGTCTGCGCAGCCTCACGCGTGGGCGGTTCGCCCGGGCGAAGCTTGCGGTAGATGTCGAGCAGCGCGTCGTCCTGGCCCTCGGTGTGGTCCTTCTCGAGGGTCAGCATCATCGACTCGTACTCGCCGAACTCCTCGCGGATCTGCTCGTTGGTCCAGCCGAGGGCCTTGAGCAGCACCGTGACGTTCTGCTTGCGCTTGCGGTCGAGGCGTACGCCGACCATGTCGCGCTTGTCGATCTCGAACTCCAGCCACGCACCGCGCGACGGGATCACCTTGGAGGTGAAGATGTCCTTGTCGGAGGTCTTGTCAGCCGAACGCTCGAAGTAGACACCGGGCGAGCGGACGAGCTGGGAGACCACGACACGCTCGGTGCCGTTGATGATGAAGGTGCCCTTGCGGGTCATCATCGGGAAGTCCCCCATGAAGACCGTCTGGCCCTTGATCTCGCCGGTCTCACCGTTGGTGAACTCAGCGGAGACGTAGAGGGGGCGGGAGTAGGTGAAGTCCTTCTCCTTGCACTCCTCCTCGGTGTACTTCGGGTCGAGGAACACGGGGTTCTCGAACGAGAGCGACATCGTCTCGGAGAAGTCCTCGATGGGAGAGATCTCTTCGAAGATCTCGTGCAGTCCCGACTTCTGGGAAAGCTCCTCACCGGCGCTGCGGCGCTCGGCGACCTTCTGCTCCCACTTCTCGCTGCCGATCAGCCAGTCGAAGCTGTCGGTCTGGAGTGCAAGAAGCTGCGGAACCTCGAGGGGCTCGGAGATCTTTGCGAAGGAGATGCGGCGGGGACTGTTGGTGGTGCTGTTCTTGCTGCGCGAGGCGGCCAAGAGTGGTCCTTCCGAGGCTCACTGGTGACGGCGCCGTCCCACCACGAACCAGCCACCGGGCAGGCAGGAAGTATTTGAGGGAAGGCGCAAGGATTCAGATTACAGCACTGTGCAAGCCAGGGGCAACCCGGGGTCGGACGTCGTCACGTCCCCAAGGTGCCTTGCGCCTCTGCGGCGACACGCTACCCCCTCAGTAGCTCTTCAGGTCGTCTACCAGCCAACGTTTTCCGACCTTCTTCATGGTCACCGCGACCCGGTTCTGGAAGACCTGCGGGCCGGCACCCGGCTTCTCGGAGACCTGGTTGACGTAGACCAGGACGCGCGCGGTGTCCTCCCCCGCGTCCATGACACCGGATCCGAGCACGTTCGCCTTCACCACGGTCTTGGTCTGCACGGCCGCACCGGGGGTGCCGTCGGGCTGCTTCTCCAGCAGCGCGAAGTTCTTCAGGTACTTCTTCTCAAAGCTCGCGGTCAGGTACTCCGAGGCCCGCTCCCGGTCCTTCTCCAGCTGCTGGTAGTCGTAGGCGAGCACGGCCTCGGCAGCCTGCTCGGCCGCGGCGGGGGCCTGGTCGCGGGCATCGGCGATCCGGGCGTCCTTGCGCACCTGGAGCCCGAAGTAGCCAACGGTGGCCAGGGCGAGTGCGGTCAGCAGCGTCAGCACCAGCGCCACCAGCCCCGCCCGGCGGGTGGCGCGCACCGAGTTGGCGGCTGAGTCGCTGCGTCTCGCCGAGGTAACGGCACGCTTGTCATCACGCTCGCGGCGACGCTCGGCTTTCAGGTCGACGTGTGTCGCGGGCGTCGAGGGCGTCGAGGCTGTGGAGTCCGGGACCGGCCGCGTGGGGAACGCCGAGCCGGCGGACGGAGAGGGGCCCGCGTGGGCGCCGAGGGTCTCGTCGTACTTACGGCGACGATCGGGGTCCAGCAGCACGTCCGCGGCCTCGTTGTAGACCCGGAACATGCCGGCACCCGTGCCGGGCTCGAACTTGTCAGTGGCCTCGCGCCAGGCGGCCTTGATCTGGTCGGCGCTGGCGTCCTGGGGCACACCCAGGACGTCGTACCAGGTGGGGTTCGGAGTCGAAGTCATTCCCTGCCCCTCTCAGTTCACGGGGTTGAAGTCGTCGACGAGCCAGGAGCCCTTGACCTTCACCACGTTGACGGTCCACCGGTAGTGGTGGTCGATGTTGCCCTGGGTGGTCGTCACCTTGGCGTCGTGCACGACCAGCACCGTGGCGGAGTCCTGGTCGGCGTCGCCGATGGCGGTCACCAGCACCTCGCCGCTGCCCTTGACCTTGGCGGTCTCGTAGCCCTGCTTGAGGACGTCGAAGACCTCCTTGTTCTTCGTCTGGGCCTTGGTCGTCAGCAGCTTGTTGACGTTGTCCATGTAGGCGTCGAAGTCGGTGCCGTCGACGTTGTCCATCCTCAGCGCGAACTGTGACGCGACGTTGGCCGCGGCGGCCCGGTCCCGCTGACGCTCGCTGTCGGCACGCGCCTTCACCGCGAGCCAGATCGCACCCGCGGAGGAGACGACGAGCACGACGGCCAGCAGGACGCTGACCAGTCGCACCGTGCGAGCCCGCGCGAGCAGGGCAGGGCGTTCGGTTGCTCCGGGACCGTCGGCCCCGGTGCTGGTTGGGTCAGACAAGTTCTACTCCCGCGTGTTTGCCATGGTCGGCTGGAGCAGCATCCACTTCCAGGATTCGTCACCGAAGAGCTTGGCTGCACCGCCGTCATAGGCGATCGTGGCGCTGGTGTCCTGGTCGGCCCAGACCACCTCGCCGGTCTTGGCATCGTACGTCGCGATCGGTGACCGGTACGCCGCACCGGCACGACCGCTGGGTGCCTTCTCGGCTCCGCGGTAGTTCTTCGTGGGATCGGTGCACCCGGCCTTGGTGTTCATCGGTCGGTCGGCGGTGTCCTGGGGTTCCCGGCGGTCGGTGCTGCCGTAGCCCTTCTCACAGGGGTGCGGTTCACTCGTCGTGATCAGACCGAACCTGCTGTCGTAGCGACCTTCGTCGTTCTTCGCCAGCACCGTGAAACCGCCGGCTACCACGTAGGGGTAGATCACCAGGACCTGACGGATGCCCTTGAGGTGCTTGACCACGACCTCGTTGGTGGTGACGAGGTTGTTGATCAGCTCACCGAGGTCGACCTCGTTGTCCTCCAGGAAGGTGCGGAGCTCGACCGCGGTGGCCGAACCGTTGTCGATCAGCGAGCGCAGGTACTTGTCGTTGTCGGCCACCGTGCCGCTGAAGAGCGCCAGGTCCTTGCTGAAGCTGCGCAGCGCCGAACCCTTGTCGACCTGGGTCTGCAGCACCACCCGCGAGTCGCGGATGAGCGCCTGAGTGGTCGCGAAGTTGGCGTCGGCGGTCTCGATGAACGAGCTCTGCGTGTCGATGATCTGGCCCAGGCTGGGACCGGCGTCCTTGAACGCGGCGCCCATCTCGGCGACCACCGTGCGCAGGTCGGCCTGGGGCACCGAGCGGACCATGTTGCTCAGGTTGGTGAGGATCTCCGTGGTCGAGACCGGGGTCTCGGTCTGCGGAGTCTCGATCTCCGAGTCGTCCTTGAGGTAGGGCCCGTCGGAGGACTGGGGCTGGAGCTCGACGTACTGCTCACCCACGGCCGACTTGTTGCCGACGAGCGCGATGCTGTCGCTCGGGATCTTGTCGTGCTTCTTGTCCACCGACAAGATCACGTCGACGCCCTCGTCGGTGAGCTTCATCTCCGAGACCCGGCCGATGGTCACCCCTCGGTAGGTCACCTCAGCGCCGGTGAAGATGCCACCGGACTGGGCGAAGTGCGCGTTCACGGCGTAGGCCGAGTCATAGAACAGGCGGTCGAGCCGGGCGTAGCGTGCGCCGACGAAAGTGACACCGAGCAGGGTCAGGATCACGAAGGCGATCAGCTGCTTCTTGGTACGTGAGGTGATCATCGGAAATCAGCCACCCCTTGCAGGAGCATCGTGCCGATCCCCGGCTCGAGACCGTAGGCGGCGAGGTTGAACGGGTCCAGTTGCTCCGGCTCCCGGAAGCCGCTGCCGAGCTGGGCGCGCGGCAGGCTGTTGAGCCCGCCCGCGCTGCCGGGGAGCTGGTCCAGCACGCCACCGGCGCCTCCCGGCAGCTGGTTGAGAAGCCTGGCGAGACCGAGCACGCGCAGGGCGGCGTTCACCATGTCCTCGGTCACCGCCTTCACCAGCGCATCGGCATCCGGCTTCTGGCACTGCTTGCGGAACTGGGCGACCAGCTTCTTGGCGATCTCCTCGCGGATGTCCTTGCGGTTCTGCTCGGTGAACGGCGGCGTCGGGAAGGTCTCGTCCGTGACGACCTCGTCGGCGGCCTGGTCCGCAGCCTTCTCGAGCTGAGCCAAGGTGTCGCACACCTCCTTGGGCGGAGGTGGCAGCCCCAGTTCACTGAGCCTGACGTTCAGGTCCACGGAGAGGTTGGTGAAGTCACCCATGTGCAGGTTGCGGGCAACCTGCGGGTCGTTCCCGATGGCCGCGTCCACGAAGGGGTAGGTCGCGAACACCTGGAAGGCCTTCGGGAAGTCCTGCCCTGCCTTGGCGAAGCCCTCCAGCACGGGTCCGAGATCACGCAGGCTGTTGATCGTGGACTCCTTGGAGGCCTGGATCACACGCACGCCCACGCCGCTGAGGCGCTGGAGCGCCTCCAGCAGCTTGACGAGGTCGTCACGCTGCCGGTTGACCGAGCGCAGCGCGTCCGGGATGTCGTCCAGCGCGCTCTTGAGGGTGCCGTCCTGCTTGCGCAGCTCGCCGGCGAGCCGGCTGGTGTTCTCGATCGCAGCGACGATGGACCCCTTGTTCTGGTCCAGCTGGGCCATGAACTGGCGGATCTGGGTGAGCACCGAACGGATCTCGGTCTCACGGCCGTCGAAGGCGTTGTTCAGCTCGGCCGCGATGGTCTTGAGCTGTCCCACGCCGCCGCCGTTGAGCAGCAGCGAGAGCGCGCCGAAGACCTCTTCGACCTCGGCGTTGCGCCCGGTCCGGTCCAGCCCGATCACGTCGTTGTCCGCCAGCTTGCCGGTGCCCGGTTCGCGAGGCTCGCTCAGCGAGACGAACTTCTCGCCCAGCAGGCTGGTCTGCCGGATCTCGGCCCGGGCGTTGTCGGGGAGATCCAGGTCGTTGGGCACCTGGAGCTCGACCTCGGCGACGTAGCCCTTGAGCTTGATCGACTTGACCTTGCCGATGGTGACGTCGTTGACCTTGACGGTCGACTGCGGGACCAGGTCGAGAACGTCACGGAACATGACCTTGATCGTCATCGGGTTCTCACCGCTGTCGGCTCCGCCGGGCAGCGGGATGTCGTAGACCGAGCAGCCCGAGAGCACCAGTGCACCGGAGACGAGTCCAGCCACAAGCCCTGCCGTACGCCGGCGCAGGCCGGCCGCCGTTCCATGGGTCCTCATCGGGTCACCTCCAGCAGTCCGCCGAAGGTCTTGTCGATCGGCTCAGGCACCCGCGGCTTGGCCGAGGGGTCGCCCTCGAACGGGGTGGCCCGCGGCAGCGAGGCCGGGCCGATCGCCTTCTTGATCAGGTCACACTCAGAGGCCTGTCGCACATAGGTGCACAGCACTGCGGCGGGGTCGGTCTCGAACTGTGTGAAAACCTCGCTGATGTTGTCGCGGGTGTCCAACGTGCCCTCCGCGTTGTTGCCCGCGAGGAACAGGTTGTTCAGCGCCGTCGGGGCGTACTGGAAGGTCTTGTCGAGCGCGTCGCGGCGCTTGACCAGGACCTTGGTGATCCGATTCAGACCCTTGATGTTCTTGCCGAGGGAGTCCCGGTTCTCCTTCACGAAACCCCGGACCTGCTGCATGGCGATGCTCAGGTTCTTGAGCACGGCTGCCAGCTCCTGGCGCTCGTCGGCCAGCACGTCGGCCCCCTGGGCCAACGAGTCGTTGAACTTCCGGACCGTGCCGTCGTTCTTGGCCAGGGTGGCGGTGAAGTCCCCCACCTGGTCCAGCGACTTGAACAGCTCGTCCTTGTTGTCTGCCAGCGTCTTGGTGAAGGCTCCGAAGTTCTTCAACGTCTTGTTGAACTCCACGCCCTGGCCACCGAAGTTGCGTGCGGTCGAGTCGAGCAGCCGGGTCAGTGGACCGACGCCGCTCTCGTCGGGCTTGTTGGCACCGTCGGGTCCGAGCGCGATGTTCAGGTCGTTGATGCTGCCGAAGATCTCGTCGAGCTCCAAGGGCGTGGCCGTGCGGTCGATTCCGAGGCGGGCCTTGTCCGGCAGCACTTCTCCCCCGGTGTAGGCGGGGGTCAGCTGGACGAACCGGTCGCCGACCACCGACGGGGAGATGATGACCGCCTTCGCGTCAGCGGGCACTTTGTGCTTGGCGTCGTAGTGGAACTTGACCGTCACGTTGGTGCCGGACGGAACGACGGTGTCCACGGTGCCGACACCGACGCCGAGGATGCGCACCTCCGAGCCTTCATAGAGGGAGACGCTTCGGGGGAACTCCGCGGTCACGGTCTTGATGTCGGACCCGGGCCAGAAGGCGACGAGCAGCGCCACCACCAGCGCCCCGGCGCCGACGATCGCCACCATCGGGTTGACCTTGCTCAGCATGGTCATCACCCACCCGCCGCCGGCACAGGGGGCATGTTCGCGATCCAGGTGTCGAACCACGGCCCTGTGCCCAGGGTGTTGGCGAAGACTCGGTAGAACGGCGCCATCAGCCTCAGGCTCTCGTCGAGGTTGGACTGGTTCTTGATCAGGAGGTTGACGACGCCCTGCAGCTGCTCCAGCGCGGGCTTGAGGTCCGCGCGGGACTGCTGGACGAGGAGCGTCAGCTCCTGGGAGAACGTGCTGGTGGAGACCAGCAGCTTGTGTACGGCCTCACGGCGCTGGACCAGTGCGCGCATCAGCACGTCACTGTCCTTCATCAGCGCCACGATGTCTTCGTCCCGCTCGGCGAGCACACCCGAGACCGTATCGAGGTTCTGCAGGAGCTCCCCGATCTGCTCGTTGCGGCTGGCCACGGTCTGTGAGAGCCGGGACAGACCGCGCAGGGTGCTCTGGAAGGCGGCCGGAGTGTCCTCGGTCAGCTCAGCGAAGGTGTTGATCGACTCGGCCAGACGGTCGGTGTCGATGCGCTCGGCACGGTCGGCGAGACCCGAGAAGGCCTCCACGACGTCGTACGGCGAGGTGGTGCGCGACATCGGGATGGTCGAGTCCTCTTCCAGCTGTCCCGACCCCTTGGGCTCCAGGGCCAGGAACATCGCGCCGAGGAGCGTCTTGACCTTGATCGCGGCGCCCGTCTCGGTGCCGAACTTCGACGGGGTGTCGACCTTGAAGGTCACGTCCACGTGGTCTCCAGCCAGGTCGACGCCCGTCACCTTGCCGACCCTGACCCCGGCGATGCGCACCTCGTCGTTGGCCTTGATGCCGCCGGCCTCGGAGAAGGACGCCTTGTAGGTGTCGCCACCGCCGATCAGCGGCAGGTCCTGTGCCTTGAAGGCCACTGCAAGCAGTGCGATCAGAACGGCGATGCTGATCGCGCCGATGGGGACCGGGTTTCGTTCCCTGAAAGGAATGCTCATGAGAGGTTGCACCTCGCTCCGCCGACCTCGTAGTCAATCGGAACCTTGCTGCCGTTGGGCAGGACGACGTTGCCCTGGAACTGGCACAGGTAGAAGTTGAAGAACGAGCCGTAGATCGCCGTGCGACCGATCTTCTCCAGCTTGATCGGCATCACCTGGAGGGCGCGGTCGATCTCCTTGCGGCCCTTGTTCAGGTTGGTGGCCACGGCGCGCAGCTCCTTGATGTCCTTGACCAGCGCGGGTCGGATGCCGACGGTGAGCTGAGCGGTCTCGTCGGCGAGTGTGGAGATCGAGTCGAGAGACCCGAGAATCGCTTCCCGGTCCTCGGCCAGGCCGGCCATGAAGTTCTTGAACTCGATCACCAGCTCGCTGAGCTGCTTGTCGCGGCCGGCGAGGGTGTCCAGCACCACGTTGAGGTTGTCGATCATGTCCCCGATCACCTGGTCGCGGTCGGCCAGGGTGTTGGTGAGCGAGGCGGTGCTGCGCAGCAGACCGTTGAGGTTGCCGCCCTCACCCTGGAAGACGGCCACCACCTCGGCGGAGAGCTTGTTGATGTCGGCGGGCGAGAGCGCCTGGAACAATGGCTTGAAGCCGTTGAACAGCACGGTCAGGTCCAGCGCCGGGGCCGTCCGGTCCATGGGGATCGTCGCGCCCTCGGGCATGGCGTCGAGGTCACCGACGCCCTGGGTCAGCTGGATGTAGCGCTGCCCCACCAGGTTGCGGTAGCGGATCGTGGCGGTCGAGCTGTTCGTGACGATGGAGCTCTCCGCGACGTCGAAGGAGACCAGTGCCCGCGAGCGGTCGACGATCTCAATCTCCTTGACGCTGCCGACCTTGACGCCTGCGATCCGGATGTCGTCGCCCTGGACGACACCCGTGGCGTCGGAGAACACAGCCTTGTAGTCCCGCGTGGCGCCGAAGCTCAGGTTGCCGATCAGGATCACCAGCACCCCGGTGGAGAGTGAGGTCACGACGATGAAGATGACCAGCTTGACCAGGTCGACGCTGGTCTTCTTGTCCAGGAGGCTCATCGGACACTCACCTCCGTGCCGGCCATCGAGGGGCTGTAGAGCAGGGCGGCCAGGTCGGACATCTGGTCGACCGGGACTCCGAGGAGCGGTGCGGTGAGCGAGTTGATCAGTGCCTTGTCCTTTGTGGTCCCCGAGACGCCGGTGGTGAGCCCGGAGCTGTCGTTGGCGAAGCCGGTGGGGGCTCGTTGACCGTCACCCTTGCCCAAGCCGTTGGCGCCGTCGTTGAGGTTCGGGAAGTTGGGGTACGGCACCGGCGGGTTGGGCAGTCCGGCGCAGTTGGGGGCGTTGTTCGCACCGTAGACGGGCTTGTCAGCCCGCGTGTAGCCGCGCGGCTGCCGCTCGATGGGGATGAGATCGATGTGGAAGACGAAGCCGCGGAACGTGTCGGCCAGGCGCGGGATCTGTCGCACGAGGCCATTGATCAGGCACGGGAACATGTTGGAGTACCGGGACAGCAGCGCCAGGATCGGCTCGCTGACCTGGCCGAGCCGGATGATGTTGTCCCCGTTGTCGTCGAGGAACGACTTGGTGGTGTTGGAGAACGAGGTGAAGTCCTTGAGGAACGCGTTCAGCTTCTGCTCCTTGGACACCAGCGTGTTGCCCGTCTTCACGGTGTTGCGCAGCGTGGCGGCCAGAGCCGGGACGATGTCGGCATAGGTGTCGGTGACCTGCGCGAAGAGCTTGATGTCGGCGATCAGCGCCGGGAGCTCGGGGTTGAGCCGCTTGAGATAGCTGTCCAGCGTGACCAGGCCCTCACCCAGTGTGTTGCCGCGTCCTTCGAGGGCGTTCGCGAGGGCGTTGAGGGTGTAGCTCAGCTCGGCGGGCTGCACCGTACGGAGCAGCGGGTAGAGATCGTTGAGCACCCGCTCGACCTCGATCGGGAGCTCGGTCTGGGCGATCTCGTCGCCCGCAGCGAGCGACTCCGAGGACGGGTCGGAGGGGATGTTCAGCTCGATGTACTTCTCACCGAACAGGGTCTTGGGAAGGATCGAGGCGGTCACGTTGGCCGGGACCTGGTCGATCTCGTCGGGGCGGATGCCCAGCTCCAGGGTGGCGCCCTGGCCCTTGGACTCGGCCTTCATCACCTGGCCGATGATGACTCCGCGGATCTTGACGTCGGCACGCGACGGCAGCTGCAGACCGATAGTGCTCGTCTCGAGCCCGACTCTCTCGAAGTCGGTGAACTTCTGGGTGAAGACGGCGTTGACCAGGTAGACCATCAGCGCCATGAAGCCGATGAAGATGACGCCGAGGACGCGGTGGTGATCGAGGACTCTGTTCACGTCAACCAGCCAGCCTGACCGTGGTGGAGGAGCCCCAGATGGCCATGCTCAGGAACAGGTCGATCACGTTGATCGCCACGATCGAGGTCCGGACGGCGCGGCCCACGGCAACACCCACGCCTGCTGGCCCCCCGCTGGCGGTGTAGCCGTGGTAGCAGTGGATCAGGATCACCACGACGGCGAACACCAGCACCTTTCCGAAGGACCACAGCACGTCGCCGGGTGGGAGGAATTGGTTGAAGTAATGGTCATAGGTGCCCGAGCTCTGTCCGTAGTACTGGGTGACGGTCAGCCTGGTGGCGAAGTAGGAGGAGAGCAGCCCGACGACGTAGAGCGGGATGATCGCGACCAGGCCCGCCACGATGCGGGTGGTGACCAGGAACGGCATCGAGGGGATCGCCATCACCTCGAGGGCGTCCACCTCCTCGGAGATCCGCATGGCACCGAGCTGCGCTGTGAAGCCGCAGCCGACGGTCGCGGCCAGGGCGATGCCGGCGACCAGCGGGGCGATCTCGCGGGTGTTGAAGTACGCCGAGACGAAGCCGGCAAACGCCGCGGTGCCGATCTGGTTCAGCGCGGCGTACCCGGAGAGCCCGACCTGGGCGCCGGTGAAGAACGTCATCGCCGTGATCACGCCGACGGTGCCGCCGATGACCGCAAGCGCGCCGGAGCCGAGGGTGACCTCGGCGAGGAGACGCAGGATCTCCTTCGGGTAGCGAACGATCGAGCGCGGTGTGACCCGGATGGCCCGGATGTAGAAGGCCAGCTCCTCGCCCATGGTGTCCAGGGACGAGAGCGGCTTCTCGTAGATCTGCTTGAGGTCGGCCATCGCGGGTCAGCCTGTCTTCGGGGGGATGATCTGCAGGTAGATCGCGCTGACCACCAGGTTGACGACGAACAGGAGCAGGAACGTGATGACCACGGACTCGTTGACCGCGTCGCCGACGCCCTTGGGGCCACCTCCGGCGTTGACACCCTTGTAGGCGGCAACGATGGCGGCGATCATCCCGAAGATGAGGGCCTTGACCAGCCCGACCCATAGGTCGGGCAGCTGGGCCAGAGCGGTGAAGCTGGCGATGTAAGCGCCCGGGGTGCCGTCCTGCAGGACGACGTTGAAGACGTAGCCACCAGCGACGCCGACGACCGTGACCAGGCCGTTGAGGAAGACCGCGACCATCATGCAGGCCAGCACCCGCGGCACGACCAGTCGTTGGATCGGGTCGATGCCGAGCACCATCATCGCGTCGAGCTCTTCGCGGATCTTGCGCGCGCCGAGGTCAGCGGCGATGGCGGAGCCACCGGCACCGGCGATCAGGAGTGCGGTCGCGATCGGTGCCGCCTGCTGCACCACCGCCAGGACCGAGGCCGAGCCGGTGAAGGACTGGGCACCGAACTGCTTGATCAGGCTGCCCACCTGCAGGGCGATGACCGCACCGAACGGGATCGCGACCAGCGCGGTCGGAATGATCGTCACCGAGGCGATGAACCACGCCTGCTGGATGAACTCGCGCGTCTGGAACGGTCGCTTGAACAGGTTGCGCCCGACGTCCAGGCCGAATGCGAAGAGCTTCCCCGCGGTCCCGATGGGTTGGAGGACCCGGGTGGCCACAGCTGATGCCATCAGTCGTTCATCCTCCGACCGCCATGCTCATGTTCTCCTCGAACGAGCCGGGAGGAGGAGTGACACCGTTCTCCTTGCACCAGGCGCCGGGCTCACGCTGGCTGCGGCGCGGCTGCCCGTTGGTGGGCTCGATCTGCAGCGGGATGGGGGGCAGCGGGGGCAGCTCCATGTCCTTCTCCGACGCCAGGTCGTCGGCGTCCTTCTCCTCCGACATGCCGATCGGACCAACCATCTGGGCGTTCAGGAACTGGCGGACCACGGGCTCCTCGGAGGAGAGCAGCATCTCGCGGGGCCCGAACATGGCCAGGTGCTTGTGGTAGAGCAGGCCGATGTTGTCCGGCACCATCCGGGCGGTGTTGATGTCGTGGGTCACGATCAGGAACGTCGCGTCGATCTGGGCGTTCAGGTCCACGATCAGCTGGTTCAGGAAGGAGGTGCGGACCGGGTCGAGGCCCGAGTCGGGCTCGTCGAAGAGCACGATCTCGGGATCCAGCACCAGCGCGCGGGCCAGGCCGGCGCGCTTGCGCATCCCACCGGAGATCTCGCCGGGGAGCTTGTCCTCGGTGCCGAGCAGGCCGACGAGGTCCAGCTTCTCCATCACGACGTCGCGGACCTGGGACTCGGTCTTCTTGGTGTGCTCACGCAGGGGGAAGGCGATGTTGTCGTAGAGGTTCATCGAGCCGAACATCGCGCCGTCCTGGAACAGCACCCCGAAGAGCTTGCGGATCTCGTAGAGCTCCTTCTCCGGGCAGGAGGCGATGTCGGTGCCCTGGATCACGACGCTGCCGCTGTCGGGCTTGAGCAGACCGATGATCGTCTTGAGCAGAACGGACTTGCCGGTACCGGACGGCCCGAGCATCACGCAGATCTCACCGGCGGGGATCGTGAGCGAGACGTCGCCCCAGATGAGCTGGCTACCGAAGCTCTTGGTGAGGTCCTTGATCTCGATCTCAACACCCATCGGGCGCCTCCCTTATGTCTCTCGATCGACGAACACGGACTCGCGCGCAACCCAGCGGCTGCCAGCACATGTGGGTCTCCCCACCCACGCGTACCAACGAGTAACCCTCCGCGAGGTTACGCGACTTTCCGACTCCCGGACGCCGTTAGGTCAGAGTGCCACCAAACGGGTCACAAGTACCCCCCTGACGACCGAAAAAACCTCCCGAAGCGCAAGAAAGGCGGCCGCCCCGGACACAGAGTCCGGAGCGGCCGCCTTCAGCCGTTCAGCTTGCGGTGACTCCCGTGGTGACCTCGGGGGTCACTGCTGGGGCGAAACCGCGGGGTGTCACTTCAGGGAGACGGTGGCCCCGGCGCCCTCGAGGGCCTCCTTGGCCTTCTCCGCCGCGTCCTTCGCGACCTTCTCGAGCACAGCCTTGGGGGCGGCCTCGACGAGGTCCTTGGCCTCCTTCAGGCCGAGGCTCGTGAGGGCGCGCACCTCCTTGATGACGTTGATCTTCTTGTCACCGGCGGACTCGAGGACGACGTCGAACTCGTCCTGCTCGGCGGCCTCGTCGTCGGCGCCAGCGCCACCGCCGGCGGCGGGGGCGGCGGCAACGGCCACGGGGGCGGCGGCGGTCACGCCGAAGGTCTCCTCGAACTGCTTCACGAACTCGCTGAGCTCCAGGAGGGTCATCTCCTTGAAAGCGTCGAGCAGCTCGTCGGTGCTGAGCTTCGCCATGGTGGCGTTCCTTTCAGTGGTGTTGCGGCCAGGAGCCGCAACGGGTTGTCAGGCCTCGGTGCTTTCGGGGGCCTCGGGGGTGGTCTCCTCGGTCGCGGGTGCGTCCTCGGATGCAGCGGCTGCGGACCCCTCGGGGGTCTCTTCCGCTGCAACGTCCTCACTGGCTGCGGGGGCCACCGGCTCGCCGGCACCACCCTTGAGGATCGATGGGTCCTGCTCCGCCTTGGCCTGCAGGGCGCCGGCGAGCCGAGCAGCCTGCGAGAGGGGGGCGTTGAGCAGGTAGACGGCCTGGCTGAGCGAAGCGAGCATCGCGCCCGCCAGCTTGCCCAGGAGAACCTCGCGGGACTCGAGATCGGCCAGCTTGGCGATCTGCTTCGCGTCCATCGAGGCGCCGTCGACATATCCACCCTTGATCACAAGGGCGGGGTTCGCCTTGGCAAAGTCACGCAGACCCTTGGCCGCCTCGACCACGTCACCGCTGATGAAGGCGATGGCGGTCGGCCCGTTGAGGAGGTCGTCGAAGCCTTCGACGCCCGCCTCCTTGGCGGCGATCTTGGTCAGCGTGTTCTTGACCACGGCGTAGTTGGCGTTCTCGCCGAGAGCTCGCCGCAGGTCCTGCAGCTGCTTCACGGTGAGACCGCGGTACTCGGTCAGCACAGCACCCGCGGAGTCGTTGAACGAGTCGACGATCTCCGCGACGGCTGCTGCCTTGTCTGGCCGCGCCATGGGTCTCCTTCCAACTGCACTCATGTGTGCGCGGCGACGCGCGGGTTGCGCGGCGCCTGCGAAGTCCGGGACCGGAAAAACAAAACGCCCTCGTGCAGGTGCACGGGGCGTATGACGACCTGGTCGTCTCACTCGTGTCACCTGCGCGGGCCGTCCGTGTCTCACGAACCTTCGGATCACCTGTTCCTCGCGGAACCGGATGATCGACCAGCGGTCTTCGGCTTCAGGACGCAACGATACGGCCTGTGACGGAGCCCGCCAAATCCTGGAGCGGACCCTGCCGCTGTGGTCCCCCGGAAACGCACCACGGGCCCGACCCCTCCGGTGGGAGAGGGCGGGCCCGCGGTTGCGGACGGGTTGGAGCGAGGCTCAGGCCTCGTCCTCCGCCGCGACGTTGCGCGTCCGGTTCGGGTCGACCTGGACACCGGGGCCCATGGTCGTGGAGACCGTGATCTTGCGGATGTAGCGACCCTTGGAGCTGGCCGGCTTGAGCCGCAGCACCTCCTCGAGGGCAGCGGCGTAGTTCTCCGCGAGCTGCAGCTCGGAGAAGGACGCCTTGCCGATGATGAAGTGCAGGTTGGCGTGACGGTCGACGCGGAACTCGATCTTGCCGCCCTTGATGTCGGAGACGGCCTTGGCCACGTCGGGGGTGACCGTGCCGGTCTTCGGGTTGGGCATCAGACCACGGGGGCCCAGGACCCGGCCGAGGCGACCGACCTTGCCCATCATGTCGGGCGTCGCGACGACGGCGTCGAAGTCGAGCCATCCGCCGTTGACCTTCTCGATCAGCTCGTCGCCGCCGACGACGTCGGCGCCGGCCTCACGGGCTGCGTCGGCCTTGTCACCGTTGGCGAACACCAGGACCCGGGCGGTCTTGCCCGTGCCGTGGGGCAGGTTGACGGTGCCACGGACCATCTGGTCGGCCTTGCGGGGGTCGACCCCGAGGCGCATGGCCACGTCGACGGTCTCGTCGAACTTCTTCTTGGCGCCGCCCTTGGCGATCTTGATGGCGGCGAACGGCGCGTGGAGCTCGTCCTGGTCGAACGTCTCCGCGGTGGCGCGGTAGGTCTTGCTGCGCTGCATGTCTGGTTCCTTTGCTGTCCAGGTGTGGTCTAAGTGGGCCAGCGCGGCCCTGCCACTCTTGCTGTGTTGGTTCCGAGGCGGTGGCCGCGTCGTGCCGGCCACCGGGTGCTCAGTCGGTGGTGATGCCCATCGAGCGGGCGGTGCCCTCGACGATCTTCATCGCTGCGTCGATGTCGTTGGCGTTGAGGTCGGGGAGCTTGGTCGTCGCGATCTCGCGCACCTGGTCCTTGGTCAGCTTGCCGACCTTGTCCTTCTGCGGGACCCCGGAGCCCTTGGCCACGCCGGCGGCCTTCTTGATCAGCTCGGCGGCCGGAGGCGTCTTGGTGATGAACGTGAACGACCGGTCCTCGTAGATGGTGATCTCGACGGGGATGACGTTGCCGCGCATGGCCTCGGTCTGGGCGTTGTACGCCTTGCAGAAGTCCATGATGTTGACGCCGTGGGGGCCGAGCGCCGTACCGACGGGCGGGGCGGGCGTGGCCGCGCCGGCCTGCAGCTGCACCTTGACGAGCGCGGCGATCTTCTTCTTGGGAGGCATTTCTCTTCGGGTCCTTGTCTTGAGCGTTTCGTGGTCTTGACGAGCTCGTCCGGCGCTGCCGGTCGGGCTCTGCCACCTGGTTGTTGCTGTTGAGCTCCTCAGACCTTCTGGATCTGGGTGAAGCTCAGCTCGACCGGGGTCTCCCGGCCGAAGATCTCGACGAGGGCCTTGACCCTCTGGCTCTCCGCGTTGATCTCGGTGATCGTCGCGTGGAGCGTGGCGAACGGGCCGTCCACGACCATGACCGAGTCGGAGACGTTGAAGTCGGAGACAGCTGCCTGCTGACGGCCGGCGGTCTTGACCGGGGCCGGCTCACCGGCCACGGACGCCGCTGCGGCCTCGGCCTCCGCCTGGACGGCGGGAGCGAGCATGTTCTCGACCTCCTCGAGGCTCAGCGGCACCGGCTGGTGGCTGTGCCCGACGAAGCCGGTGACCGACGGCGTGTGGCGTACGGCGGACCACGACTCGTCGGTCAGGTCCATCCGCACCAGCACGTAGCCGGGCAGGACGGTGCGACGGACCAGCTTGCGCTGGCCGTTCTTGATCTCCGCGACCTCCTCGGTGGGCACGACGACCTCGTGGATGTAGAACTCCATGTTCAACGAGGTGATGCGGTTCTCGAGGTTTGCCTTGACCCGGTTCTCCATGCCCGAGTACGTGTGGATGACGAACCAGTCGCCCTCCTTCTCACGCAAGGCGGTGCGGAACTCCTCGAGGACGTCCGCGGCGGGAGCGTCCACGTCGCCAGCAGCCTCGTCCTCACCGGACTCGGTGGGCTCGGTCTCGGTGGGCTCGGTCTCGGTCTCGGCCTGGGCGGAGTCGAGCTCGGCGGTGTCGCCCTCAGACTCCCCGGACTCCGCGGAGTCGGTCTCGGCCACGTCGGCCCCGTGGGTCTCTGGGTCGGCCTGCGCGGCGAGCTCGTCGTCCGCCTGCTCGGTGAGCTCCTCGGTGGTCCCGGTCGGGGCAGGCGCCGTCTCGCCCGTGACCGGGTCCGTCAGGACCTCGTCGGGGGCGTCGATCGACTGCTCGTCGTACTGCTCAGACACGATTACTCCGTCATCTCATGAAGCTGAAGAAAAAAACTGGGGCCGTTCGGGCCGGTGGAACTAGCCTGCGTCCGATTCACCGAAGATCGCGAACACGGCCTTGCCGAAGCCAAGGTCCAGGAACGAGACGTAGGCGATCATCACGATCACGAACACCAGGACCACGACGAAGTAGGTGACCAGCATCTGCTGGGTCGGCCACACCACCTTGCGCAGCTCGGCGATCACCTGACGGTAGAACGTGACCGGGCTGGTGCGCTCGCGGTCCTTGTCCGAGCGGACCGGGGAGCTATCCGACACGTTCTTCCCTCTTCCGGTTGCCTGAGTGGTTCCTGACTGCTTTCGCAGGGCACGAGGGACTTGAACCCCCAACCTTCGGTTTTGGAGACCGATGCTCTGCCAGTTGAGCTAGTGCCCTACGGCGCATTCCGGGCGTGCCGAAGCCTTGGCCGGAATCACCAAACGTGGAGTCTACGGGGCGCGTCCTGGCAAAGTCGAACCGGTGCCGGACGCGGCTCCCGCGACGCACGGGACCTCTGCCACGATGGTTCGCGTGACCGAGCACACTGCACAGCCCCGTCCACTCCCCGACCGTACCCCCGAGGAGATCAGAGACTTCCTCGGCGAGCAGCAGGCCGCCCATGCCGGGCTCCGCGAGCAAGGCCTGCGCCTCGACCTCACCCGCGGCAAGCCGTCCACCGCCCAGCTCGACCTCTCCGACGCCCTGCTGGGCCTGCCCTCGGCGACCAAGGACGCCTCCGGGGTCGACGTCCGCAACTACGGCGGGCTGGAGGGCATCGGCCAGCTCCGCGAGATCTTCGCCGAGCTGCTCGGCGTCGAACCCGATCAGCTCCTTGCGGGAGGCAACTCGAGCCTGGTGATGATGCGCGAGGTGCTCACCTACCTGTGGCTCCAGGGCGGCGTCGACAGCGACCGTCCCTGGGGTGCCGAGGAGAAGGTCACCTTCATCTGCCCCGTTCCCGGCTACGACCGGCACTTCACGCTGCTGGAGTGGTTCGGCATCGAGACCGTGACGGTTCCGATGCACGACGACGGACCGGACGTGGAGGCCGTGGCCAGGCTCGCCGCGGACGACCCGAGCATCAAGGGCATCTGGATCGTCCCGACGTACGCCAACCCGACCGGGTCGGTCGTCTCGCAGGAGGTCGCGGAGCGGCTGGCGTCGATGCCGACCGCTGCACCGGACTTCAAGATCTTCTGGGACAACGCCTACGCCCTGCACCACCTGACCGAGGCCGAGACCAAGACCGCGGACCTGCTGAGCCTGGCCACGGTGGCCGGGAACCCGCACCGTCCGGTGCTGTTCGCCTCCACCTCCAAGATCACCTACGCCGGAGCCGGGGTCGCTTTCCTCGCCGGCTCGGCCGAGACCGTGAAGTGGTACGTCGGTCACCTGAGCAAGGGCGCGATCGGACCCGACAAGCTCAACCAGCTCCGCCACGCCGAGTTCTTCGGCTCCGCGCAGGGCGTGCGCGAGCACATGCTGCGGCACCGCGAGATCATCGCGCCGAAGTTCGCGGAGGTCGAGCGCATCCTGAGCGAGCGGCTCGGCGGGCTCGGGGTGGCCACCTGGACGCAGCCGACGGGCGGCTACTTCGTCAGCCTCGACGTGCTCGACGGCACCGCGGCCCGGGTCGTAGCGCTCGCCAAGGAGGCCGGGATCTCGCTCACCCCTGCGGGAGCCTCGTTCCCGGGCGGCAACGACCCACGTGACCGCAACATCCGACTGGCCCCCACGTTCCCGGGCCTGCCTGAGGTGAGCACCGCCATGGATGCGGTGGCGACGTGCGTGCTGCTGGCGGCCGCCGAGAAGCTGAACAGCTGACCATGTCGCGCGCCCGGGAGCGCAGCCAGGGGACGGTCAGCGCCGCAGAACCAGCGCCAGAGCTGCGCAGGCTCGAGGAGCTCCCCAAGGCACATCTGCACCTGCACTTCACCGGCTCGATGCGGCACGAGACGCTGCTGGAGCTAGCCGAGCGGGACGGGCACCACCTGCCCGACGCCCTGGTGGAGGACTGGCCGCCGCAGCTCTCTGCCGCCGACGAGAAGGGCTGGTTCCGGTTCCAGCGGCTCTACGACGTCGCGCGCTCGGTGCTGCGGACCGAGGACGACGTCCGCCGGCTCGTGCGCGAGGCGGTCGAGGACGACAAGCGGGACGGATCACGCTGGCTGGAGATCCAGGTCGACCCCAGCGGCTACGCGGCTCTGTTCGGCGGCATCACCGCCTTCACCGACCTGGTGCTCGACGCGGTTCGTGACGCCAGCCAGGAGGTCGGCATCGGAGTCGGCGTGGTCATCGCTGCCAACCGCACCCGGCATCCGCTGGACGCGCGCACCCTGGCCAGGCTCGCGGCCCAGTACGCGGGCCGGGGCGTGGTCGGCTTCGGCCTGTCGAACGACGAGCGCCGCGGCAGCACGGAGGAGTTCGCTCCGGCGTTCCGGATCGCCGAGCGGGCCGGGTTGTTGCTGGTCCCGCACGGGGGCGAGCTGCAGGGCCCACGGTCGGTGCAGACCTGCGTGGAGACGTTGCGCGCCGACAGGTTGGGCCACGGCATCCGCGCCACCGAGGACCCCTGGGTGCTCGAGCAGGCAGTGGCAGCCGGGGTCGCCTTCGAGGTGTGCCCGGTCTCGAATGTGGCACTCGGCGTCTACACCGATCTCTCCTCGGTGCCACTGCCGGACCTGATGGCGGCCGGGGCCACGATCGCCCTCGGCGCCGACGACCCGCTCCTGTTCGGCTCCCGGCTCAACGGCCAGTACGCCACGATGCGCGCCGCGCACGACCTCACCGACGAGCAGCTCGCGGAGCTCGCCCGATCCTCGGTGCGAGCCTCACGCGCCCCCGACGAGGACAAGGCCGTGTGGATCAAGCAGATCGACGCCTGGTCGGGGACAATGATCCGGTGAGCACCTATCCGGGAGACGACGAGTCAACGACGGACCAGCCGGCGACGGACCAGCCGGCGACGGACCAGCCGGCGACGGACCAGCCGGCGACGGACCAGCCGGCGACGGACCAGCCGGGAGAGGCAGCGAGCGGTGCTGCCGACGAGGGTCCCGGCTACTGGGAACGACACGCGGCGGAGCAGGGCCAGCAGCAGCCGCCGTACGGCCAGATCCCCGGGGTGAACCCCTACGGGCCCTACGCGCCCCCAGGACAGCAGCAGTACGGCTCACCCCCACCGGCCGGACCCCAGCCCTACTACCCACCCCCGGGCGGCCCGCAGGTCCCGCCGTACGTCGGGTACGCAGCGCCCCTGCCGAACCACCCGCAGGCCACCACGGCGCTGGTCCTGGGCCTCGTCGGGCTGATCGGCGGCCTCGTGCTGTGTGGGGTGGGCCTACTCGCCTCCCCCTTCGCCTGGGCGCTGGGACGCAACTCCCTCAAGGAGATCCGCGCCTCCAGCGGCCGCCTCGGCGGTGAGAGCTCAGCGCGGGCCGGGATGATCATGGGGATCATCGGGACCGTGCTGCTGTTCCTCGCGCTGCTCGCCGTGATCGCCTTCGTGGCCCTGCTGGCGTTTGCCGGGACCAGCTCTACGGGCAGCTCGATCTAGGACAACCGCGGCTCGCGGGCCGTCAGAGGTGACAGCCGACGAGCACCGGCTCGTTCACCAAGACGATGCCGAACGTCCGCTCAACCCCGTCACGGATCTCCCGAGCCAGGGCGAGCAGGTCGGAGGTGGAGGCGCCTCCCCGGTTGGTCAGCGCCAGCGTGTGCCGTGAGGAGAGCCGCACCCGGTCGTTGCCGTAACCCTTGGCGTAACCGGCCCGCTCGATCAGCCAGGCGGCGCTCGTCTTGGCCAGGTCGTCGCCCTGCGGCCAGGCGGGAGCCCCCTCCGGCACCGCTTCGAGCGCCACGATCGGGTTGGTGAAGAAGGAGCCTGTGCTCCACGTGTCGTGGTCGGTCGCGTCCAGCACCATTCCCTTGCGCCGACGCAGGGCCAACACCGCTTCGCGCACGTTCGCGGCCGGCGCACGCTCCCCGATCGCGACACCCAGTGCATCGGCGAGCTCGGCGTACTGCACGGGCGCGCCCAGGTCGCCGAGCGGGAGCTGGAAGGCGGTCGAGAGGACGACGTAGCGCCCGGGGTGCTGCTTGAACCGGCTGGTGCGGTAGCCGAACCCGCAGTCACCGGCGGAGAAGGTCCGCAGCTCGCCGCGCTCCCGGTCCCAGGTGCGCACGCGCGCGATCGTCTGCGCCACCTCCTGGCCGTAGGCACCGACGTTCTGGATCGGCGTGGCTCCGGTCGTCCCCGGGATTCCCGAGAGCGCCTCGATGCCTGCCCAGCCGCTCTCGACGGCCAGCTCGACCACGTCATCCCAGACTTCTCCGGCAGCGACCTCGACGAACGCGCCACCGCACTGATCGCCCTCGACGTTCACGCCGCGGCTCCGGACGACGACCACGCGGCCGTCGTACCCCTCGTCGGCGACGACCAGGTTGCTGCCGCCACCGACGACCAGGACGGGGGTGCCGTCCTCGTCAGCATCCCGAACGGCCTCCACGAGGCTCGCCTCGTCCCTGGCCTCGACCAGATCGCTCGCCGGCCCGCCGAGGCGCAGAGTTGTCAGGTCGGCGAGCTCGAGCTCGCGGTCCGCCGGACGGGTGGGTGGCACGGTCATGACGCTAGCGCTCCGCGACTCGACGGAATTCGGTGGCTCCCCGTCGTGCTCGGGGGAAACGCAGAAGCGGCCCCGGCAGTGCCGGAGCCGCTGGTGCTGATGGTCGAGCCCGGATCAGCGGGTCTCGCGGTGAGCCGTGTGCTGGCGACAACGGGGGCAGAACTTCTTCAGCTCCATGCGGTCGGGGTCGTTGCGCCGGTTCTTCTTGGTGATGTAGTTGCGTTCCTTGCAGTCCACGCAGGCCAAGGTGATCTTGGGGCGGACGTCAGAGCTCTTGCTGGCCACTTTCGTGCCTTCTTCCTGGCTGGTGCTGCGTTGCGAAGTTTCCGTAGCGGGGGCGGGACTCGAACCCGCGACACCACGATTATGAGCCGTGTGCTCTAACCACCTGAGCTACCCCGCCACTGGGAACACCCTCGAGCACCCGCCCATTCCTGGTGGACTGTCGGATTTGCTGCGGGAGACTTCCCAGAGCCCCTTTACGGAATCGAACCGTAGACCTTCTCCTTACCATGGAGACGCTCTGCCGACTGAGCTAAAGGGGCGCGGCCCGCAGCTAGCGCCGTGGGCCAGCGAGCAGAATACACACGCAGCCGGGCATACCTGAAATCGGCCGGACCCCACTCGGGGTCGGTCTCGGCCGGCCCGCGATGATCTACGAGTGCATGGGCCAGCAGCCAGCTTCTACGAACCTCTCGGCGCCGCTCGCTTTCGCTCCACGGCGGCCACCGCTGGGCCCTGGAGCGCCCGGGCGCAGCACGGTGGGCCACCGGCCGCACTGCTCGGTCGCGCGTTGGAGTCGGTCGACGAGGGCCGACCGCGCGTGATCGGCAGGTTCACGATGGACCTGCTCGGCCCGGTGCCCGTGGCAGAACTCACACTCACCACGTCGGTGCTGCGAGCGGGCAGGTCGGTCTCGCTCCGTCAGGCCGAGCTGAGCGACCCCGGGGGCCGGGTGGTGGCGCGTGCGCAGGGGTGGGCCTTCCCCGTGACGGCCGGGCCCGGCGATCTCGGCGTACCGCTGGGGCACGGGCCCGCCGACGGGCGGCACGAGGACCCTCCCGCCTCCTGGTCGCGCGGCTACTTGGACTCGGTGGAGTGGCAGTGGGTCGAAGGCGCGGTGACCCGGCCGGGCCCCGCGGTGGTCTGGATGCGTCCCCTGGTCGAGCTCGTCGCCGGCGAACCCATGAGCCCCCTGCAACGGCTGCTCACCTGCGTGGACTCGGCGTCCGGGGCCTCTGCCGCGCTGGACCCGGCCGAGTGGAACTTCTTGAACACCGACCTCACCGTGCACGTCGTACGCCCTCCGGTCGGCGAGTGGGTGTGCCTGTCGGCTCAGACCACGCTGGGGCCGGGGGCGGTCGGGATGGCGACCGCGGAGGTGTACGACGAGGAGGGGCTGGTCGCCCGGTCCGCGCAGGCGCTGCTGGTCACCCCGCGAGGCTGAGCTCAGCCCTGGATGCGCGCGAACGGGCGCGCCTCCTCCAGCTCGTAGGCGACCTCGAGCAGACGTCGGTCGTGCCCCGCGGCCGCCGCCAGCTGCACGCCGATAGGGAGTCCGGCCCCGGACATGCCCATCGGCAGGGAGATGGCGGGGTCGCCGGTGGCGTTCTGGAGGGGCGTGAAGGCCACCCAGTCCATCAGCCTGGAGATCACGGTCTCGAAGGACTGCTCGGGGTGCAGCCAGCCCAGCTCGGGGGTCACCTTCGCCACGGTAGGGGTCAGCAGGACGTCGTACTCGCCGAAGAACTGGCGGCTGACCCGCTGGGAGCGTCGGAGCCGGCTGATCGCAAGCGGGATCCGCCAGGCGTTCTTCGCCGCGTGCCTCGCCAGGCCCCTGGTCAGGTTGTCGTTGGCCCCACGGTCGTAGCTGCGGTTGAAGGTGCGCTTCCCGGTGTGGTGCAGGTACATCGCGAGCGTGCTCCAGTAGACGAGGAAGTCACCCTCGAAGGAGTCCGGGACCGGCGCCTCCGTCGGCACCACGGTGTGGCCGAGCTCCTCCAGCAGGGCGGCGGTGCGGTGCAGGGTCTCCTGCGTCTCCGCGTCGGCCTGACGACCTCCGACGGACTCGCTCACCAGAGCCACGCGCAGCCGGTGCCGGGCGGGCCCGGTGACGTCGCCGACCGGCGGCAGCTTCAGGTTGCGGTAGACCCGCTCGGACTCCCGGATCAGGGCCGCCGTGTCGCGGACCGTGCGGGTGACCACCCCGTCGTGGACGATCTTGACCGGCATCTCACGGCTCAGCCGGTCGCTGGGCGTGCGCCCACGGGTCGGCTTCAGCCCGACCAGCCCGTTGCAGGCTGCCGGGATGCGGATGGACCCGCCGCCGTCGTTGGCGTGTGCCATCGGGACGGCGCCCGCAGCGACGAAGACCGCCGACCCAGCGGAGGAGGCACCCGAGGAGTGGCCGGTGTTCCAGGGGTTGCGCACCGGGTGGTCGTCGACGAACTCGGCGCTTGCGCTGAAGCCGTACTCCGAGAGCCTGGTCTTGCCGATCGTTGTCGTCCCGACCAGCCCCAGCATGCGTGCGAAGTCGCCGTCCTCGGTCGCGGGCGCCGCGACGAACGCGCGGGTTCCGTGCTGGGTCGGCATGCCCGCCACGTCCGAGTTGTCCTTGACGAAGGTGGGCTGTCCCTCGAAGAACCCCTGGGCCGGAAGGTCCGCGTCGGCAGCGGCACCGGCGAACCGGTCACAGGCGAGGCCGCAGAGCTGCTCGTCGAGGATCCGCGTGCGCGCGATGGCCGCGTCGACCGCCTCCCGACGGGAGACCCGTCCCGCCCGCAGCTCGGCGGCCAGACCGACGGCGTCGTGGTCGGCCAGGGCGTCGTCGGCGAACGCGTGCACCCGGGTGCGGGCGGGTGGCTGCTGGGGCATGGGCGGAACCGTAGCGGGTCGCGGCCGCTCGCCAGGGCTCGCCTCCTCAGCGTGCGACGCCGCGCCGGTGGCAGGCGAGGAGATGCGTGTCGACGAGCCCGGTGGCCTCCATCAGCGCGAACATCGTGGTCGGCCCGACGAAACCGAAGCCCTGCTTGCGCAGCGCTCGCGCGAGTGCGACCGACTCCGGTGAGGTCGTCGGGACGTCGGGAGCCGTGGCCGGCTGCGGGTCGTCCTGCGGCCGATGGGCCTGGATCAGCGCCACGAGGCCGCCGTCGTCTCTCAGGTCCCGAGTGGCCCGGGCGTTGCGCCGGGTGGCCACGATCTTGGCGCGGTTGCGCACGATGCCCGTGTCGGACATCAGCAGCTCCAGGTCGACATCGGTCATCGCAGCAACCAGGTCGACGTCGAAGCCGTGAAACGCCTCACGGAAGCGCGGCCGCTTGTTCAGGATGGTCGCCCAGGACAGTCCTGCCTGGAACCCCTCGAGACTGAGACGTTCGAACATGCCGCGTTCGTCGCTGACCGCCACCCCCCACTCGGTGTCGTGGTACTCGCGCATGGCCCCCGGGGCGCTCGCCCAGGGGCAACGGGCCAGGCCGTCCTCACCGAGAATCGCCTCGCTCATCTGCGCGCCGACGGGACGGAAGGGGGTCGCGGGAGGTCGTCTCGGGCGGTCACGTCACGAGCCTAGGCCGCACCGCCGACAGGCCCGCGGCAGCAGGTAGCGCTCGGCGGCTCAGGGGCCGCGGCTGACCATCCGTGCGTTGGGCAGGGCGGGTGCGTGCAGGGCCGCCGCGGGATCGTCGTGCGGTAGCGAGAAGCGTTCCACCCGGCCGTGCGAGACAAGTGCCTCCCACTCCGCGCGGTAGGCGACCACCTCCTCGTGCTCACGTCCGATGAAGTTCCACCACATGACGATGCGCTCACCGAACGGTGGTCCGCCGAGCAGGAGCAGTCGGGTGTCGACGTCGGCGGCCAGCGCCACCGACTCGGCACCGGGCTCGAGGAAGCCGAGCTCGTCCTTGGCCAGCGGTTTGCCGTCGACCCTGACCGCGCCGGTGTCGACGAGGACGCCGAGCTCGTGGTCGCGGTCCACATCCACCGCGAGCGTCGTACCCGCAGAGAGCGAGAGCTCGGCGCCGAGCAACGGGCTGTAGGTGCTCACCGGCGAGGTGGACCCGAGCAGCGAACCCAGGAAGACCCGCGCCTGCCACCCCGGCCCGGTCACCGGCGGTGGGGCGTAGTGCTCGAAGGCGGGCTCGACCTGACGGTCCCGATCGGGCAGGGCGAGCCAGAGCTGGACGCCGTGCAGGGTGTGCGCCTGCGCGGTGGAGTACTCGCTGTGGCTGATGCCCCGCCCTGCGGTCATCAGGTTGAGCTCGCCGGGGCGCACCAGCGCGTGGTGCCCGGCGGAGTCCCGGTGCTCGATCTCGCCGCTGAAGAGCCAGCTGGCTGTCTGCAGGCCGGTGTGCGGGTGCGGGGGCACCACCATCGGCCCTGCGGCCAGCACGTCGTTGGGACCGTAGTGGTCCACGAAGCACCAGGCGCCGATGAGCGAGCGTTGCCGTTGCGGCAGCGTTCGACGCACACTCATCGCCCGCAGGCCGCCGAGCGGCACCTCGCGCGGGGTCAGAACCTCCATGGATCCAGAGTGCCACGCCCCCCGAATCCCGCGACACGGCTCATCTGTCCCGTCGTACGACGTCGAGACGGCTCATCTGTCCCGTCGTACGACGTCGAGACGGCTCATCTGTTCAGAGCTGGACAAATGTCGCTGGGACATACGCGACGTCTCGCGGGGAATCTGCGGGACATACGCGCCGTCTCGCAGGGCACACGCGGGACATACGCGCCGTCTCGCAGGGCACACGCGGGACATACGCGCCTTCTCGCGGGGAAACCGCGGGACATACGCGCCTTCTCGCGGAGTCAGGGGGGTGCGCGGGAGGGAGGAGGTCAGCGGCCGCGGCGGCGGCTGAAGTCTGCCGCGCTGTGGCTACCGCTCGACGCAGTTGCCGTCGCCGTGGAGCCTCCGCGACGACCACCGGATCGACCCGTCTGACCCTCCGAGCGGCCGCCCTGGCCACCGGTTCGCGACTGACCCTCGGAGCGGCCCTGCGAGCGACCCTCCGACCGGCCCTGCGCGCCACGGCCGCCACCTTGGCCACCACGGCCGCCCTGGCCACCGCTGCGTCGACGGCCACCGCCACCACCGCCGTTGGTCGGCTGGGCGGGGCGGTCGTCGGGCAGTCCGCCTGCGACCAGGACCCGGTCACCGGGGGCGAGCTCGCGCAGCATGGCGTGCTCGGGTCCGGAGACGCGTGTGGTCGTGGGGGTGATCCCGGCCGCTCGCGTGAGAGTGCGGACGTCCTTGACCTGCTGGTCGGTCATCAGCGTGATCACGGTTCCGGCGGCGCCGGCACGCGCCGTGCGGCCGGAGCGGTGCAGGTACGCCTTGTGCTCGGCCGGCGGGTCGGCGTGGATCACCAGGGACACGTCGTCGACGTGGATGCCGCGGGCGGCGATGTCGGTCGCGACGAGCGTGCTCGCGCGGCCGGAGTGGAACGCCTCCATGTTGCGGGTGCGCGCGTTCTGGGCGAGGTTGCCGTGCAGCTCCACGGTGGGTACGCCGCGCGAGTTGAGCTGGCGCGCCAGCGCCTTGGCGCCGTGCTTGGTCCGGGTGAACACCACTGTGCGACCGGGGGCGCTGGTCAGGTCGACCAGCACCGGGACTCGGTGGTCGCGGTGCAGGTGCAGCACGTGGTGGTCCATCTTGGAGACCGGCGACTGCGCCGAGTCCGCCTCGTGGGTGGCCGGGTCGACCAGGAAGCGCTTCACGAGGACGTTGACGCCCGCGTCGAGGGTCGCGGAGAAGAGCATCCGCTGTCCGCCCTTGGGGGTCTGGTCGAGCAGGCGGCGTACGGCGGGCAGGAAGCCGAGGTCGGCCATGTGGTCCGCCTCGTCGAGGATGGTGACCTCGATCGCGCCGAGGTCGCAGGCGCCCTGGTTGATCAGGTCCTCGAGGCGGCCGGGGCACGCGACGAGGATGTCGACGCCGGAGCGCAGTGCCTGGACCTGAGGTCCCTGGCCGACGCCACCGAAGACGGTGCGGGTCTTGAGGCCGTGCTGACGCGCGAACGGCTCCAGCACGGCGTCGATCTGGTTGGCGAGCTCACGGGTCGGGGCGAGGATCAGCGCGCGGGGTCGCTTCGGCGCGCGACGGCTGCTGGACGCGTCCAGTCGGGCCACGAGCGGAAGCAGGAAGGCGATCGTCTTGCCGGAGCCGGTGCGGCCCCGGCCCAGGACGTCGCGGCCCTTGAGGGAGTCAGGCAGCGTGGCCGCCTGGATCGGAGTGGGCTCGGTGATGCCGGTGGAGGCGAGCAGGTCAGAAAGCTCGGTGGGAACACCGAGCTCGGAGAAAGTAGGCAAGGGGATTCGCTAACTGTGTGGATGTCTCACCAACAGTCGTGACGATGGTTTCGTCGAAGATCGGGCGTCGTGGAGCACCGTCTGCCCCGAGAAATTCGGGAACGAGTGCTGCAACACGCATCAGGATCGAGGCGAGACTGGACGATCCTTGTGCTCCCACTCTAGGGCACTCGGGGGGTTTCGCCCGCATCTTGGCGGGGTTCGACGCCTGTGACCTCGGACTCCCTGCTCAGCCGGACCGGCGTTTGCCCTGATGTCCCTTGGTCCGGAAGGCACGCTCGGCGACGGGATGCATCCGGTAGCGAGCCGGCAGTGCCCGCCACAGCGGGTCGAGCGCGCGAGACACGCGCGCCACCCTTTGGTAGCGGCGCTCGCGGCGCTCGTCCCAGGGCAGCCCCAGGAGCTCACGTGCCCGCGGCGGCAACCCGCCGACGGTCAGGAAGGCGCTCATGCACGAGCTGCTGCGCAGCTATCGGTGGTCGGTCCCCGACGGGTACGTCTGGCCCCTCGACCTCACCGCGCTCCCCTACCCCAGGGACGGTGTCCCGGTGCAGTTGGAGCGGCTACCCGCGGTGGGTCCGGGATGACGGTCGCGATCCTCGACGCCGCACAGCAAGTCTTCGAGCGGTACGGCGCCCGTCGAGCGAGCATCCAGGACGTGGCCGACGCAGCCGGCATCAGTCGGAGCACCCGCTACCGCGCCTACGCCAACAAGGACGCGCTGCTCGAAGCGGTGCTGCTCCGCGAGCTCGACGAGTTCCTGATCGAGCTCGACCGGGTCGCCGCCGACCTCGCGTCACGGGAGGCGGTGATCGAGTGCTTCGTGCGCGGGATGGCGATGACGCGGGAGATCCCCCTGCTCGCCCGTCTCGCCGAGACCGAGCCCGAGGTGGTCAACGCCGCGGGAGCCGCTTCGCAGAGTGATCTGATCCTCGGCTCTGCGCACCGCGTCGCGCTGACCCTGCGACGCAGTGGCGCGGACATGCCGGAGGCCGAGCTCGACATGGTCGCCGAGCTGATGCTCCGGCTCTCGTGGACCTACCTGCTCGACTCGCGCGGGCGGCTCGACGTCACCGACGAGGTTGCCGTCCGGGCCTACGCCTCGCGCTACCTCGCTCCGCTCGTGCACCGAGCGCGGTCAGGCCCCTCAGCCGTCGACGAGCCGGACCAGCTCGTGGGCGACCGCCGAGGCGACCGCCCGAGCGAGTGAGACCACGTCGTCGTCCGCGAGCTCGGGCACCACCTTGTGCACGATGCCGGCAGCCAGGAGCTCGGCGGAGCCGATGCCCTGGGACTCCGCCATCTCCGCGGCATGCTCGAGATCGCCGTACCTGATCACGCTGGCTCCCTCGGGGGGCAGCGGCGAGAGCCACGCGTTCTCAGTCGCGACCACGACCTGCGCTGGCAGCAGCGCAAGCGCCCCGCCCCCGCAGCCCTGCCCCAGGAGCACCGAGACGGTCGGCACGGTCATCGTGACCATGGTCGCGATGCACCGGGCGATCTCACCGGCGATTGCTCCCTCCTCGGCCTTCTGGGACAGCTCGGCGCCGGGGGTGTCGATCACGGTGACCAGCGGGAGGCCGAGCTCCTCGGCCAGCCTCATCCCTCGTCGGGCCTCGCGCAGCGCAGCAGCGCCCAAGGGCTTCGACCTGGTCTGCCGCTGCCGGTCCTGCCCCACCAGCACGCACGGTCGACCGTCGAGACGCGTCAACGTCACGAGGACGGCTGCGTCCTGCTCCCCCTCCTCGGTGCCGTTGAGAGCGAGCGTCGGCTGGGCGCCGTGCCTCAACAGGTCGCGGACGCCGATGCGGCCGTCACGGCGCGTGAGCTCCACGGCCTCCCAGACGGGCAGCCGGTTGCCTTCCACCGGGGCGCGCAACGGCAGCGACGGTGGCTCCGCGCGGTCCGCGAGGACGGCCAGGGTCAGGTCGATCAGGTCCGGGAGGTCCTCGGTGGCGACAACGGCGTCGATGACACCCTTCTGCGCGAGGTTCTCCGCACGCTGCACCCCCTCGGGGAAGGGACGTCCCTCCAGCGCCTCGAAGACCTTGGGGCCCAGGAAGCCCACCAGGGCCCCGGGCTCGGCCACGGTCACGTGACCGAGCGAGCCCCAGGACGCATAGACGCCGCCCGTCGTCGGGTGCCGCAGGTGCACGAGGTACGGCAAGCCGGCGCCGCGGTGGTCCATGACGGCCCGCGAGATCGCGACCATCTCCACGAACGCAGGCGTGCCTTCCTGCATCCGGGTCCCCCCGGAGGCGGTCGTCGCGAGCAGGGGCAGGCCCTCAGCCGTGGCTCGACGTACGGCGGAGACGATCCGGGCACCGGCCGCACGTCCGATCGACCCACCGAGGAAGGCGAACTCGTTCACGAGGACAGCGACAGGGCGCCCCCGCACGAGCCCGCGACCGGTGATCACCGACTCGTCGGTGCCCGCCCGCTCGGCGGCCGCGCGCAGCTCGACCTGGTAGCTCTCGGTGTGGCCGCTGATGTCGACTGGCTGGTCCCACGATTCGAAGGACCCGTCGTCGAGGACCAGGTCGATGAGTCCCTGGGCAGACCAGCGTCGCGTCACGAGCCGGTCTCCGCTCGGTGGGCTCCCAACCGGTGGGCCGGAGGCCCACCGAGCACCTGTTGTTCGGTCTGTGTCACGGGCGTCCCGTCAGCGTCGAGGTGGGGCAGTCAGTGGCCGGGCAGGCTCAGGCTACCCAGCGTCCGACCGAGCGGGACGCGGATGTGCTCGCCGAGTCAGCCGGGCAGGGTCTGGCTCAGCGCCTGTCCCACCAGGGACGACTCCTGTTCCAGCAGGTCGATCGACCTCAGGTCGATCTCCAGGGAGTCCCGCACGTCCTGCTCGATGGCGAGACAGCGGCTCACCACGCGCGTCGCGCCTACGGGCGCGGCGAGTCCGACGATCTGGTGGGCTGCCTCGCCGACTCCGCGCATCTGCCCAGTGACGAGCGCGGTCCGCATCTCCTCGAGGATCGTCGGAATGCTCTCGATGTAGGCCCCTGCCACCGTCGGGAGCAGTCCCCACTCGTCGTCCGGGCCCATGGCGCGAAGCACCGAGACCCTGTCCCAGTCGATCACCGCCTCCGCCCGGGCGTCGGGGGCGTCGGGCGTCGCCTCCGCCGCGGGTGTCCCACCGACCTCCGCGACCGGGTCCGTCGACCTGGCCCAGCGGTCGAGGGTCGTCCCGAGGAGGACGATGTCGACGGGCTTGGCCACGAAGTCGTCCATCCCGACAGCCAGGCAGCGCTCGCGGTCCTCGACCATGGCGCCGGCGGTCATGGCGATGATCGGCAGCCGAGCACCCGACCCCTCACGGGCACGGATCTCGCGAGTGGCGGTGTAGCCGTCCATGACCGGCATGTGACAGTCCATCAGCACAGCCGAGTAGTCAGTACGGGCGATCGCTTCGATTGCCTCCGCGCCGTTCGCGACGAGGTCGACCACGTAGCCGAGCGAACTCACCACACCCTCGGCGACGAGCTGGTTGAGCGCGTTGTCCTCCACGACCAGGACCCGTCCGCGTGAGGACGCAGCAGCGGTCGTACTGTCGTCCTCCCGCGCCTCCTCCGCCTCGATCGGAAGCTCGCGAGCCGTCGCGAGGAGGCGCATGGCGAGATCGAACAGATCCGAGCTGCGCACAGGCTTGGTCAGGCATTCCTCCACGCCGACCGCCGCCAAGCCCTCCGGGTCCTGGACGGGGCCGACAGAGAGCATCACCAGATGGGGAGCGAGCAACGCGGGGTCCCCGGAGATCACCCCGGCCAGCTCGAGTCCGCCCATACCTGGCATGCACATGTCGAGCACGACGAGCTCGTAGGGGTCGGCGTTCCGGGCCGCGGCGTGCAGCAGGGCGACCGCTTCTCGTGGGTCGGCCGCACCCTTGGCGCGCATCCCCCAGCTCGAGAGCTGGGTGGCGAGTACGTCTCGGAACGTTTGGTTGTCGTCGACGACGAGTGCTCGCCGACCACGAAGTGCTGTCGCCTCGGGCACCAGATCGACGCCCTCGGGCACCAACCCCGGCAGCGGGACCTCGACCCAGAACGTGCTTCCCACGCCCTCATCGCTGGCCACGCCGACCTTTCCCCCCATCGCCTCGGCCAGTCGGCGGGTGATTGCCAGCCCCAGGCCTGTGCCGCCGAACCGCCTCGTGGTCGAGGCATCCGCCTGCGTGAAGGAGTCGAACAGCTTGCCCAGAGCACCGGCCGGGATCCCGACGCCGGTGTCGGCCACCTCGAACCTGACCTGTGGGCTCACGCCGTCGCCCACGGGGCGCGCAGTGATCACGACCTCCCCCGCATCGGTGAACTTCACTGCGTTCGTGGCGAGGTTCAACAGGATCTGTCGCAGGCGTACGTCGTCACCGAGGAGTGTGGTCGGCAGTTCCGGGAGGCAGTGCGCGACGAGCTCGATCCCCTTGCGGGCGGCGGTCAGTGACACCAGGGAGGCGACCTCGTCAAGCAGCACCCGCGGTTCGAAGGGTCCTGCCTCCAGCTCGACCATGCCGGCGTCGAGCTTGGAGAAGTCCAGGATGTCGTCGATGACCTCCAGCAGTGCCGCGCCCGCACGGTGGACGCCGTCGGCGTACTGGCGCTGGCCCTCGTCGAGGTCGGTCTGCAGCAGCAGGCTCGTCAGGCCGATCACACCGTTCATCGGGGTGCGGATCTCGTGGCTCATCGTCGCGAGGAACTCCGACTTCACCTGGGCCGACTGCTGCGCCTCGGCGCGAGCGGCCTCCAGCTCGCGCGTGCGGCTCGCCACGCGGTCCTCGAGCTCGGCACGGTTCGCCGCCAGCTCCTCGGCGAGCCTGTTGATGCCCACCATCACCGCGTCCAGGTCGCCGTCGGTCGGCAAGCGATCACCGCGGGCCTCCAGGTCGCCGGCAGCGAGCCGGTCGAGCAGGTCGATGACGGCAGCCAGGCCCGAGTCGTGCAGCGCGGTCACCGAGTGAAGTGCCGGCTTGCTGCCGGTGGCTCCTACGTCTGAGGTGAACATCCGCACGGGGACCCCACGGTGGTCCGACGTCCTGTCCTGCATCGCGACTCCTCGCGCTCGATCCGAGAACACTCCAACTCTAGGAGTATTTGTCCGAACTGACCCGAAATTTTGGTGGTTTGCCTCACTCAGGGTCGCCTCAGCAGGTCCCGTCGAAGTCGCCCATCGTCGCCGGCGGCGCCGAGGTCGACTGCGCGTTCTTGCGTTCCAAGGTGTAGTAGCGCACCCAGTCCATCTGCATCCGGCCCCTGTTCATCCGGAGACCGGACGGTGCAGCCATCCGGAAGCGCACCGTGTAGAGCGCTCCGGTGCGGGCGCCGCTTCGCTCCTCGCTCATCACCACCTTGGTGTCCACGAACCACGAGATGCGCGTCGGCGTCACCTCGACGGCGTAGGTGTGGAAGGCGTCCTGACGCAGGCCGAGCACCTTCGTCATCGAGAAGGCGGCGTCGCCGTTGCGGAGCTGCATTTTCGCCTGGGGCCGACCGATCGTCGAGTCGCTGAGCACGATGCTTCTCGAGCAGCGGTCACCGGTGGTCGGGACCAGCTCCCACACGGCGCGGTACGGCGTTGCGCTGGTGTCGTACTGCCGGGTGCGCACCCTGGCCTCCCAGCGACCGTACTGACGGGCGCCTGCGTTCCAGTCGGCCGTGACGGTCCCGCTCGTGGCCGTGGTGTTGAGCGTCAGCATGCCGTTCTGGTTGCGTACCAGGCCCACGCCGGCGGAGTTGACCGACCAGGCCGAGGCGAGCGCTCCGTGGAACTCGTCCTTGAGCTGGGCGTTGCCCCACCGGAAGATCTTGGCGGCGTTGGTGGGGCTGGTGGTCGCCGTGCCCGCGTTCGAGGGGGCGGGCGTCGCGGGGCGGGGGGCCGGCTTCTTCTGGTGGTGCACGCGGTGCGAGTGCTTGAAGTGCGACTTCTTCGAGTGTTTGTGATGGTCCCGGTGCCGATGCTTGGCGGCGTCCGCAGGCAGGGCGGCTCCCGCCGCGAGGACACTGACTGCTGCCGCGACCGCGGCAGCACGAACGAGGCTGGCATGGGACATGGCGACAAGCCTAGACAACTTTGTCCGTTTATATACCTTTTGTCGCTAGGTGGTGTGCTCATCTCCAGCGGAACGCGCGAGGGCCCCGGCGAACCGGGGCCCTCGCGGTGGGTGGCAGGTGCAGGATTCGAACCTGCGTAGGCATAAGCCGACGGATTTACAGTCCGTTTCCATTGGCCACTCGGACAACCTGCCATGCTCTCTGACCGACTACTGTGGGCCAGCGCGCAGCCGAGGATAGCGCAGCAGATCCCCAAGACTTAAATCGGATGGAGGTCCTTGCACCATGGCCGACTCGTCGTTCGACATCGTCAGCAAGCTCGACCGTCAGGAGGTCGACAACGCCCTGTCCCAGGCGGCTCGTGAGATCACGCAGCGCTTCGACTTCAAGGGCACCGGCGCGGAGATCAAGTGGTCGGGGGAGGTCATCGAGATCTCGGCCAACGCCGAGGACCGAGCCACCGCCGTGCTCGAGGTGTTCAAGGAGAAGCTGATCAAGCGACAGCAGTCGCTGAAGGTCCTCGACGCCGGGGAGCCGCGTCAGTCCGGCCGCGAGTCCAAGATCACCGTCGCGCTCAAGGAGGGGATCAGCTCCGAGGACGCCAAGAAGGTCGGGAAGCTGATCCGCGACGAGGGTCCCAAGGGCGTCAAGGTCCAGGTGCAGGGCGACGAGCTCCGCGTCAGCAGCAAGAAGCGCGACGACCTTCAGGCCGTCCAGGCGCTGGTGAAGAGCCAGGACTACGACTTCGCGGTGCAGTTCACCAACTACCGCTGATCTGGGCTGGTTGCGCTCGTCAGTCCGCACGGAGTCCCGCAGGCGCCGACCTGCCGCAGCAACTCGGTCGCGGCCGCTCGGGTGCGACCCGCCGTGGGCCACGGGTGGCTGCAGGTGCCGAGGGTGATTGAAGCACTGGCTGGCCAAGTGCACGCTGCAGGGCTCAGCGCCAGGTCTCGATGGTCGTCCAGGTCAGGCCGTCGTCATCCGAGACGGCAACCGTGGCGTTCGCGATTGCGTAAACCAGGTCGCCCTGCGTCCACAAGCCCGCGCCGGACGTCTCTGCCTGGGACTCCCCGGATTGTTCGTACACCTCACGGAAGGGCCCTCCAGACGCTTCCGCCCGCCACACGATGAGCCGCGGGTAGCTGCTGGAGGCAAGAAGAGCGCCGTCCGGGGAGCGTCGGATCTGCGCGTATGCGCCCGGGTCGTTGAGCTCGTCACTGAACCCCGGCGCCTCGCGGGTATCCACCTCCCAGTCCGCGCCGCCATTGCGGCTTGTGTGGAGATCAACGGTGTCGGCGCCGTCTGACCGGGCCCAGTAGGCCATTTCGCCTGGCGGGGAGCCGAGGATGTAGTCGCCTTGGTGGACCTCAGCGAGGGTACGCAGCTGCCGGCCGCTGTCGGTGTCCCACCAAGCTTCCAGCTGACCGGTTGAGGAAACTGCTCGTGGCTGAGGGTTGGCACCCCAGGGGCGGTCAACCACGGCTGGGCTCGACGCGGAGCCGTCCCACGCCTTCGGCCACTTGTAGGCAGTCGCGTTGTCCGGGTCCAGGGAGCACCAGTTGCTGCGCCAGCGACCGACACACTGGAACCACAACCGCGGGTCCGACGGTCTGAACTCTCTGCTGACATGAGTCACTTTGCGCACGGTGCCGGTCAGGTCGACCAGCCACTCACCACCATTGCTCTGGTCGATGACGAGGAAGACGCCGTCCTGCGGGCTGCTCACATGCAGATCGACGCCGAAGGGGAACGGAGGACGCAGGTACGTGGTCGTCGCGTAGCCGTCCGTGGTCAGGGCAAGCCCTTCGAACGCGCGTGGTCCGCGATCCGGGCACGGTCTGGTGCACTGGAGGAACCAAAACGACATCCTGATGTCCGGATCACCGGGCGCCACCGCGACGGTTTGGAGCTGGGCGCCCGGCTCGTTGACCACCTCCTCGGGGGTCATCCACGTGGGGAACGGGTTCGGCTTCTCAGGTGCGGGCACCGAAGTGACCGTGTCGACCGGAGTCGGGACCGGCTTCACCAGCTCCGGCGCGGCCACGTCTCGGTTGACGACAACGGGGCCTACAGCGATGAGGGCCGTCAGCGTCGCCGCGGCCGCGGCGGACAGGAGGGTTCTGCGACGCCGGTCCCTCCGGCCACGTGCGCGAATCTCGTCAAGATCCACCGCGGGTGGGCTCAGCCCCTCGACGACCTCATGAGCCGCCCGGGTCAGTCGTTCGTCCAAAGTCATGACGCCGCCTCTCCGGCAGGTAGGACCGGCGCGACCGTCGGTTCGCCGAGGAGCTCGGCGAGCCGCCGGACGGCCGCGTGGCTGTGGCTCTTGACCGTGCCTGGCGCAATAGCGAGCGTCTCCGCGATCTGTGCCTCGGTCATGTCCTCGTAGTACCTGAGCACCATCACCGCGCGCTGACGCCGCGGCAGACTGAGCACCGCCTTCCACACACGCTCGTGCTCAACGACGTCATCGACCCGACCATCCCAGGCCGGCTCGTCGCTCAGCTTCAGCTGCGACTCGTGGGAGGAACGCTTCCGCCACCACGACACCGACTGGTTCACCACAACCCTGCGCGCGTAGCCAGCAGGCTTGTCCATGGTGTTCACGCGCGGCCAGTGCTGGTAGACCCGCACCAAGGCAGCCTGGAGAACGTCCTCGGCGCGCTGGTAGTCGCCGGTCATGAGGTAGGCGGTAGTGAACAACGAGGCCGAGTTCGTGCGCACGAACTCAGCGAACCGATCCTCGTCGCTCTGCTGCATTCCGCCTCCTTGCGAGCCCGGCGCAGGAACACCCCTACCTGCTCAACGCCCTCTTGAGCCATCTGGGTTCAGCCGCCGAGACAACCAGTTTCGCCCTTCGCTGAGGATGCAGCGCGGCTCAGACGCCGAGTTTCTTCGTCCGACGAGAGACGGAAGTGGTGCCGAGGGTGGGCCATGTCAAAGCCGCCCCCTGGCCGCGTCGGGCCCGACATGCGGGGCGTTCGACACCGGATCGCCCACGGTCATGGCGCCCACGCTCACGTCTACGAGGGTCTGCCCGCGAAGCTCGGACTGGGCGTGGCACCCGTTGGCAGCGGCTGACCCAGGTCGCAGGTGGGCCGACGCGCTACGAGCACCATCGAGGAGTTCTCCGGCCCGGGCCGTGGACGCTCCGGCCGCGGGTGGGACGTCATACGTTCCGTGTCCTCTAGGCCACGGAACGTATGACGTCCGGGGTCAGTTCAGGGGGCGCATGTTCGCGGGAACGGTGCCGCCGCGGTGGATCTCCTCGACGAGCTCCTGCAGCGCGGTCAGGGCGACACGCTGGGACATCGGGCCGTAGGAGACGCGAGCGACGCCGAGCTCCTCGAGCCGGGCGAGGGAGAGGTTGGGGGCGCCGATCAGCGTGAGCCGGTGCGGGCCGAAGGCGTCGACAAGCTCGGCCACCATGGCCTCGTCGAGCTTGCCCGGGACGAACACCAGCTGGGCGCCGGCCGCCAGGAACGCCTTGCCACGCTCGATCGCCTCGGCCAGGACCTCCTGCTGGTCGCGGTCCCGTCCGTGCACGAAGGCGTCCGTGCGCGCGTTCAGCACGAAGTCGGGGACACCCTCCCTCTCCGCGGCGGCCAGCACCGCTTCGACCGTGGCGACAGCCTCGCCCATCGGCCTCATCTGGTCCTCGATGTTCGCGCCGACCACACCGACGCCGATCGCCTGACGGACGCTCTCACCAGGGTCGTCGTAGCCGCCCTCGAGATCCGCACTTACGGGCAGCTCGGTCGCTTGCACGATCCGGCCGACTGCCTCGATCATCTGCGCGACCGGGATGTGCTCGCCGTCCGGGTAGCCCCATGCCGCGGCGATCGAGTGGCTGGCGGTGGCCAGGGCAAGCGTTCCCGGGGTCTCCGCCACCACCTTCGCGGTGATCGAGTCCCAGACGTTGACGACCTTCAGCAGCTCCGGCGCACGGTGGAGCGCGAGCAGGTCGCTGGCCTTGGTGGCGGTGCTCATGTGGTGTTCCCCTTCGGTCGATACCAGGTGGGCCCGCGGACTGACGGCCCCGTCACCGATCGCGTCGACCCCTGCGTCGAGGGTAGCCACGCACCGGAGGGGCTCGGGAATGCACGGCCGGAGGTCACTGTTGAGCCAGTCCGGGTGCAGAGACGGATCGCCGGCGTTGCGCCGGCGGACTATCGTTGCCCCTTGGTGGCGGGCTCCCTGACAACCGTGACTGCGGCCGGGGACGACGTGATAGATCACGTCTGTTCTCGGCGTGGCACCAGTTCCGCGTACTGTCGGTATGGGTGCAGTCCCGGCGCCGACGTCGAGTAGAGAAGGACAGGCAACGGTGGCCAAGCAGGTCAAGCAGCTCGATCGGGTGATCATCCGGTTCGCGGGCGACTCCGGCGACGGCATGCAGCTCACCGGAGACCGGTTCACCCAGGAGTCGGCCGCCTTCGGCAACGACCTGCAGACGTTGCCCAACTTTCCCGCGGAGATCCGAGCCCCCCAAGGCACCCTTCCGGGCGTCTCCTCCTTCCAGGTGCACTTCGCCGACCACGACATCCTGACGCCCGGCGACGCACCCGACGTCCTCGTCGCGATGAACCCCGCGGCACTCAAGGCCAACCTGCCGGACATGCGCCCTGGTTCCTCGATCATCGTGGACAGCCACGACTTCACCGCACGCAACCTGGCCAAGGCCGGGTACGCCGGCAACCCGCTCGAGGACGAGACCCTCAACGACTACGCCGTGAGCCCGGTGGACCTGACGGGCATGACTGTCGAGGCCGTCAAGGAGTTCGGGCTCTCCCGCAAGGACGCGTCGCGCGCGAAGAACATGTTCGCACTCGGCCTGCTGTCGTGGATGTACGGCCGCCCGACCGAGACCACCACCGCCTTCCTGGAGAAGCGCTTCGCCAAGGCCCCCGACATCCGCGACGCCAACATCACGGCGTTCAAGACGGGCTGGTTCTTCGGCGAGACCACGGAGGCGTTCGCGGTCCAGTACGAGATCAAGCCCGCCCCGATGGCGGCTGGGGTGTACCGCAACATCACCGGAAACCTGGCGCTGGCCTACGGGCTGGTGGCCGGCGGGGTCCAGTCCGGTCTGCCGCTCTTCCTGGGCACCTACCCGATCACCCCCGCCTCCGACGTCCTGCACGAGCTGAGCAAGCACAAGCGATTCGGCATCACCACCTTCCAGGCCGAGGACGAGATCGCGGGGATCGGCGCCGCCCTGGGTGCGTCGTTCGCCGGAGCGCTCGGCGTGACCAGTACGTCGGGCCCGGGCATCGCCTTGAAGTCGGAGACCATCGGCCTGGCCGTGATGACCGAGCTGCCGCTGGTCGTCATCGACGTCCAGCGCGGCGGCCCCTCGACCGGGCTCCCCACCAAGACCGAGCAGGCGGACCTGTTGCAGGCGATGTTTGGGCGCAACGGCGAGTCACCGGTGCCGATCGTGGCGCCGCAGTCACCCGGCGACTGCTTCGACGCAGCCGTCGAGGCGATCCGGATCGCCGTGACCTACCGGACGCCGGTGATGCTGCTCTCGGACGGGATGCTGGCCAACGGTTCCGAGCCCTGGCGGATCCCGCAGATCGACGACCTGCCGGAGATCGACCCCGACTTCGCCAGCAGCACCAACCACGAGACCGTGGACAAGGACGGCCAGTCCGTCGCCGACTTCTGGCCCTACCTGCGCGACGAGGACACGCTCGCGCGCCCGTGGGCGATCCCCGGCACCGCCGGCCTCGAGCACCGCATCGGTGGGCTGGAGAAGGGTGACGGTCACGGGAACATCTCCTACGACCCCGGCAACCACGACTACATGGTGCGGACCCGTCAGGCGAAGGTCGACCGGATCGCCGACGCGCTTCCTCCGCTCGAGGTCGACGACCCCTCGGGCAAGGCCCGGGTGCTGGTGCTCGGCTGGGGCTCGACGTACGGTCCGATCGGCGCTGCCTGCCGTCGCGTCCGCAAGGCAGGTCTCGACGTGGCGCAGGTCCACCTGCGTCACCTCAACCCGTTCCCCAACGACCTCGGCGAGATCCTCAAGGGCTACGACGCGGTGATGGTCCCCGAGATGAACCTCGGTCAGCTCTCGATGCTGCTGCGCGCCAAGTACCTCGTCGACGTGGTCGGCTACAACCACGTGCGCGGCCTGCCGTTGAAGGCCGCCGAGCTCGCCGAGGCGATCACCGACCTGATCGACAACACCACCGGCGACGTGGACCCCGCGGGAGTCGCGGGACCCGTGGGCAAGCAGGACAAGGAGACCGTCCGATGACGACCGCCGAGCTGCCCTTCCCCGGCCTCGCCGGGGTCCCCACCGCGGATCAGAAGCAGACGGGCAAGGAGTACACCTCCAGCCAGGAGGTGCGCTGGTGCCCCGGCTGCGGTGACTACGCGGTGCTCAAGGCCGTGCAGTCCTTCCTCCCCGACCTCGGCCTGCGCCGCGAGAACATCGTCTTCGTCTCCGGCATCGGCTGCTCCTCGCGCTTCCCCTACTACCTCGACACCTACGGGATGCACTCGATCCACGGGCGGGCGCCCGCGATCGCCACCGGCATCGCCACTGCACGGGAGGACCTGTCCGTGTGGGTCGTCACCGGCGACGGTGACGCCCTCTCGATCGGTGGCAACCACCTGATCCACGCCATGCGTCGCAACGTGAACATGACGATCCTGCTGTTCAACAACCGGATCTACGGCCTGACCAAGGGCCAGTACTCCCCCACCTCCGAGCCGGGGAAGGTCACGAAGTCGACCCCGGCCGGCTCCGTGGACCACCCGTTCAACCCGGTGTCGTTGGCGCTCGGCGCCGAGGCGACGTTCGTCGCCCGCACCATCGACTCCGACCGCAAGCACCTGACCTCGGTGCTGGCCTCGGCCGCGGCGCACCGCGGCACGTCACTGGTGGAGATCTACCAGAACTGCCCGATCTTCAACGACGGCGCCTTCGACGCCATCAAGAACCCCGACACCAAGGCCGATGCGATCATCCCGCTCGTGCAGGGTGAGCCGATCCGTTTCGGCGTCGAGGGGAGCAAGGGCATCGTCCGCTCCGCCACGGGAGGGGTCGAGGTGGTCGACACCGCAACCGTGGATCCAGCCGATCTCCTCGTCCACGACGCTCACGCCGACGACCCGACCACCGCTTTCGCGCTGTCGCGGCTCACCGACGCCGGCATCCTGCACCAGTCGCCGATCGGCATCTTCCGCCAGGTGGACCGTCCGACGTACGACGACCAGGCCCGCGACCAGATCGCCACCGCCGCGAGCAACCAGGACGACCAGCGCGCCGCGCTCGCCAGCCTGATCAGCGGCAGCGACACCTGGACGGTCGTCTGATCAGGAGGCGCCGACCGCGCTGTCCTCCGCGACGGCCTTCAACCGGGCCAGGCCCTTCTCGAAGTCACGGCCGATCATCTTGTCCATGCTGAAGACCTTGCCGAACAGGCTCATCACGCCCTTCTGCTCGCCGGTCAGGCGCCACAGCACCTCGGTGCCTGCACCCCTCTCGGTCAGCTCGAAGGTCGTGACGCTGGTGTCCTTGAACGGCTTGGTGAACACCAGCACGATCTCGACCTCTGCGGGGGTGTCCCGGACGATCTCCATGGTGCCGGCTCCGGCCTTGCGGTTGCCCGACCACTCGTAGCGGGCGCCCACCCCGGACTCCGGGCCCTGGTAGCTGCGACGCATGCTCGGGTCGAGGTCCTCCCACGGCGACCAGGCGGTCCACGCATGGAAGTCGTCCAGGAGGTCGTGCAGCCGGTGCGGCGGCGCGTTGACGGAGATGCTTCGTTCGACGACGTACGTGCCCATGACCCAAGCGTAGGACCGATAGGTTGACGAAGTGAACGAGAACCGCCGCGGCTTTCTGTTCGGCGTGGCGGCGTACGCGATGTGGGGTCTGTTCCCGCTCTACTGGCCACTGCTGGAGCCCGCCGGCGCCGTGGAGATCCTCGCCCACCGGATCTGCTGGTCCGTGGTCACGATGATCGCCCTCACTGCTGCATTGCGTCGTACGCCGCACCTGCGCTCGCTGATCAGGAATCCCCGTCTCCTGGCGCTGCTGACGGGCGCGGCCCTGGTCATCGGTGTCAACTGGGGCGGTTTCATCTACGGCGTCAACAACGGCCGCGTGGTCGAGGTCTCGCTCGGCTACTTCATCAACCCGCTCGTGACCGTGCTGCTCGGTGTGTTCGTCTTCGGGGAACGGCTGCGCCGGCTGCAATGGGTAGCCATGGGCATCGCCGGTGTCGCGGTGGTGGTCCTCACCGTTGACTACGGGCACCCGCCCTGGATCGCGCTGCTGCTGGCCGGGTCCTTCGGCACCTACGGCCTGGCGAAGAAGAAGGCCGGAGCAGGAGCCGTCGAGAGCCTCACCCTGGAGACCCTGGTGCTGGCGCCGCTGGCCCTGGGCTACCTGGTCTGGCTCGGTGCGGCCGGACGGGCGAGCTTCGGTGCCGAGGGCGTGGGTCACGCCTTCGCGCTGACCACCACCGGCCTCGTCACCGCCGTACCCCTGATCTGCTTCGGGGCCGCAGCCATCCGGGTCTCGATGACGACCATCGGACTGCTGCAGTACCTCGCGCCGACCATCCAGTTCGCGCTGGGCCTGCTGGTCTTCCACGAGCCCATGTCGTCGGTGAGGTGGGTCGGCTTCGGGCTGGTCTGGGTGGCGCTGGTCATCTTCACCACCGAGGCGCTGCGGCAGCGCGGTCGCCAGCTGCGGTTGGCCGCGGAGGCCAGCGCCCTCTAGTTCGGCGTACCGCCGGCGGTTTCACTGGGTCCCCGGTGAAACCGCCAGTTCCCCACCGTTGCAACGGTGGGGAACTGGCAGCTTGTCGGGGGGTGGGTCCGCGGATCGAGCCCGTCCTCGAGTCACAGGTCCACTCGCCCGCTACTTCTCCACAGGCGGCGTCCTGCCGGGTTCTCGCCGCACCCAAGCCGACGCACAGTCGAGGTATGGACGAACTGCACTCATTGCACCCCAACGGCCTCTTCCTCCGCCGAGAGGCGATCGACCGCGGGTATCGGGACCGCGACCTCGTCGAGGCACGCCGCCACGGTCAGCTCACGCGCGTCCGGCACGGTGCCTACGTACGCCGCGACACGTGGCAGGAGGTGGATGCCGTCGGTCAGCACCGACTCCGCGCACAAGCGGTGCTCCTCACACACGACAACCGGGTCGCGCTGAGTCACGTCTCTGGTGCCGTCGAGCACGGGTTGCGCATCTGGGACCAGGACCTCAGCAAGATCCACGTCACCCGGCTGGACGCGCACTCTGGCCGGCGTAATTCAGACGTGGTCTACCACGAGGCCGACGGGCACCCGGACCGCCTCCACAGCGAGGGCGGTCAGCTGGTCTTGCCTCCGGCCGAGTGTGCACTGGGCGCCGCGTCCCTCTCCACCGTGCAAGCCGGCCTGGTCGTCCTCGATTCGGTTCTCGACCTGGGTCTGGGGGACGAGGAGTCCCTGAAGTCGGCATACGCCGCACGCGCAGGCTGGCCGCACTCGCGCAAGCTGCAGATCACGTTGCGGCTGACCCGTCAGGGGGCTGAGTCAGTGGCGGAGAGCCTGACCCGCTACCTGATGTGGAGCCAGCATCTGCCGGAGCCGGTGCTGCAGTTCAAGGTGTACGACCCCTTGGGTCGGCTGGTGGGCATCACGGACTTCGCATGGCCGGATCTGCGGTTGCTCGGCGAGTTCGACGGTCGGATCAAGTACCACCGTCTCCTCGCTGAGGGGGAGAGGCCCGAGGACGTGGTGATCAGGGAGAAGAACCGGGAGAACCTCCTGCGGGAGCTGACCGGCTTCGCCATGATCCGTTACGTCTGGAGCGACCTGTACAAGGCCGAGCGCACTGCCGCACGAACTCGTCGGCTGATGACCGCGAGCGCCGCCTGACCAGACTCCCCCCGAAGTACTGCCACTCCCCCCGCGTTGCAACGGTGGGGAAGTGGCGGTTTCACGGGGTCCCCAGTGAAACCGCAAACCCTCATTCCGGGGAGAGCCAGTCCCAGCCCGGCAGGTTGCGGAGTACGCCGAAGACGAGGACGGTGCCGAGGACGAGCCAGATGGTCCAGGGAGGCAAAGAGGTGGATCGCGGGGCGGGGAGGCCGGTGACTCGGAGGACCCAGGTGAGCAGAGCCAGCGCCAGGTAGGGGACGGCGAGGACAGCCAGCGGGTTGCGCGCCAAGGCCCCGGTTATGTCGCCGTGTAGCAGGTCGTGGCTGGCCCGCAGGGCCCCGCAACCGGGGCAGTAGAGACCGGTGGTCGTCAGGAACGGGCAGGTGGGGTAGTGACCCGGCTCGTTGGGGTCGACGGAATACAGCACCGCGGCGCCCACCAGGCCGCCGACCGCCACGGCCGCCACCGAGACAACCCCGCGTCGTCGGTCGGGGACCGGCCGTACAGGCAACGCCCCGCGCCACCGGCCTGAGACCGGTGGTGCGGGGCGTTGCGTGAGTGTCACAGACCTAGTAGCCGGTGCTGGTGCCCGCGGTGAAGGAGAGGGTGCCGAAGAGCACGATCACCAGGATGTAGAGCACCACGAGGACGACCCCGACGATCGTGGCCCAGAGCGCGAACTTGCGGGCCTTGTCCGAGGAGTCCTGGGCTCCGGCGACGTCACCAGCGGCCCACTTGCTGTTGACCTGCGCCGCGAACACGATCGAGGCGACGCCGAGCGGCAGGCAGCAGAACAACGTCGACAGGATCGCCCAGACGAGGTAGTTCGGTGGCGGGGCGCCGCCAGGGCCTCCGTAACCGGGAGGAGGGGGCGGAGCCCCGTATCCCCCACCGGGAGGGGGTGGCCCCCCGTATCCCCCACCGGGAGGTGGCGGCGCGCCGTATCCCCCACCCTGAGGCGGTCCGCCATATCCCCCGCCGGGCGGTGGCGTGCTTTCAGACATCGCCATCGTTCCTTCCCTTGTGCGCCCGATCCGACTCGAGCACGAGTGAGGGAACCCTATCGACTCAAGCGGTGCCTGATCCTGCATTTGCACAGCCGCCGGGCGGGCCCGGATGGACACCGTTATGGACGCCGCTATGGACACCGGGAGGCGCGGAAGGCGCCGGAGCGCAGCGGCGCGGCCGCGGGGAGAGGCATCGGCAAGGATGCAGCGCCGCTCGCTGCCGGACGCGCTCAGCTCGACCGGGTCGCCACGACGTCGGCGAAGCCCTCGAGCGCGCTGCGAACCGCACCCTCCGGGAGCACCTTGAGCAGGCCCTTGGCCTCGGCCGCCAGCCCTACGACGTACGCCCGGGCCTCGGCCATCGCCGGGTGCGCGCGGAGCAGGTCGAGCGTCTCTCGGTGCTGGGCATCGTCGGTGAGATCGGACCCGAGGAGCTCTCGCAGCCTGGCGTCCTCTGGCTCGGCGGAGCGCTGGGCGATGAGCACGGGCAGCGTCGGGACGCCTTCGCGGAGATCCGTGCCGGGAGTCTTGCCCGACTCCTCGGTCTCCGAGGCGATGTCGAGGATGTCGTCGGAGAGCTGGAAGGCGATGCCCACCTTCTCGCCGTACTCCGTCAGCGCCTCCTCGACGTCGCGCGAGGCACCGGAGAAGTGAGCGCCGTAGCGGGCAGAGGTCGCGATCAGGGAGCCGGTCTTGCCGGCGACCACGCGCAGGTAGTGATCAAGGGGGTCCTCGTTCTCCGCGGGGCCGAGGGTCTCGAGGATCTGGCCCTCCACCAGGCGCGTGAAGGTGCGAGCCTGCACCCGCACCGCGTCGGCACCCAGGTCGGCGGTGAGCTCCGAGGACTTGGAGAACAAGAAGTCGCCGGTGAGGATCGCCACGTGGTTGTCCCAGCGGGCGTTGGCCGACTCGGCACCCCGGCGCAGGTCGGCCTCGTCCATGACGTCGTCGTGGTACAGCGAGGCGAGGTGAGTCAGCTCGACGACGCACGCAGCGGTGGTCACCGCGGGAGCGCTGGGATCGCCCGTCTCGGCGGCCAGCAGCACGAGCAGGGGCCGAAAGCGCTTGCCCCCTGCGTCCATCAGGTGGCGGGCCGCTTCGGTGACGAAGCCCGCCTCGCTCTGCACATGTCCGAGCAGCGCCTCCTCCACCTCGTCCATGCGGACGCGCAGCCGGGCCTCGAGGTCGACATCGAGGATCGGCAGGGCGAGCTGGGAGCTCACGGCGACGCTCCGGGCAGGGCGGCGGGCAACGAGCTGGGGTGTGCGGAACTCACCTGATGAATACTCCCACGCGTCCGAGGAGGTCGATCAGGGCGCCCGGGACGATGCCGAGCACCAGCGTGGCCGACACTCCGACCGCGATCACCACACCGGTCATCGCGCTCGGGTTGGTGACGCTGGGGCCCTCACCCACCGGCTCGGCGAAGAACATCAGCACGATCACGCGCACGTAGAAGAACGCCGCCACGGCGGAGGCGAGCACGGCGACGATCACCACCGGCCATGCGCCCGCTGACAGCGCGACCGCGAAGACGGCCCACTTGCCGGTGAAGCCGCTGGTGAGCGGGATCCCCGCCATGGCCAGCAGAAGGAAGGCGAACAGCCCAGCGACGAGCGGGGACTCCTTGCCGAGTCCCTGCCAGCGCGACAGGTTCGTCGCCTCGCCGCCGGCGTCCCGGACCACCGTGACCAGGGCGAAGGCGGCCATCGTGGTGAAGGCGTACGTCGTGAGGTAGAACAGCACCGCCGAGACGCCCGTGAGGCTGCCGGCGGCGACCTCGTTGAGGGAGCGGATGCCGAGGAACCCGGTGAGGATGAAGCCGGCGTGCGCGATCGAGGAGTACGCCAGCAACCTCTTGATGTCGGTCTGGGTGAGCGCCAGGACCGAACCGACCACCATGGTCAGGATGGCGACGACCCAGATCATCGGCAGCCAGTCGGTGCGGTTGGCGCCGAAGGCGACGTAGAACAGGCGCAGCAGGGCCCCGAAGGCAGCGACCTTGGTGCTGGCGGCCATGAAGGCCGTGACCGCGGTCGGCGCGCCCTGGTAGACGTCCGGTGTCCAGGCGTGGAACGGTGCCGCGCCCACCTTGAAGAGCAGACCGACCGCAAGCAGCCCGATGCCGCCGAGCAGCAGCGCCTCGTTGCCGCTCTGGGCAGCAACGGCCTCGGCGATCTCCGCGAAGCCCATCGAGCCGGCGTACCCGTAGATCAGGGCGATGCCGTAGACGAAGAAGCCGGAGCTGAACGCACCGAGCAGGAAGTACTTCAGGGCCGCTTCCTGGCTGAGCAGACGCCGGCGTCGGGCCAGGCCACAGAGCAGGTAGAGCGGCAGGGAGAGGACCTCGAGCGCCACGAACATCGTCAGCAGGTCGTTGGCCGCCGGGAACATCAGCATGCCGCCGACCGCGAACATCATCAGCGGGAAGACCTCGGTGTGCTCCAGCCCCCGGGTGGAGGCCTCGCGCTCGGCCTGGGTGCCGGGCAGCGCCGCGGCCTGGCCGGCGAAGGCCGTCACTCCACCCTCGAGGCTTCGCTCGGCGAAGAGCAGCACGCTGAGTACGGCGAGCACGAGGATCAGCAGCCAGGCGAACAGTGCCGGTCCGTCCACGGCGAGAGCACCCATGGCGGTGACGTCCCCGATCCGGGGCTGGTCGCCGCCGGGCTGGAGCCGGTCGAAGACGATGACCGTCGTGACGATCGCAGCGGTGAGACCGACGAGGGACAGCACCACCTGCACCAGGTAGCGCCGACTGCGGGGAAGGAACGCCTCGAGCAGCACGCCGAGGACCGCGACGCCGAGGACGATCAGGATCGGTGAGAGCGTGAAGTACTCGATCTTCGGTGCTTCGAACCCGTTCACTTGGCGGCCTCCCCTTCGGTCACCTTCGGTTGCGGGTCGCTCTTGCTGACCTCGGACATGGTGTTCTCCACCGACGGGTTGATGATGTCGAGCAGGGGCCGCGGGAACAGCCCGAGCACCACGATGAGCAGCAGCAGCGGAGCCAGCGCACCGACCTCGCGGACGTTGAGGTCGGACATGCCCCCGACCCCCTCCCGCACCGGGCCGGTCATGGTCCGCTGGTACATCCACAGGATGTAGATCGCCGCGAGCACGATGCCCGGGACCGCGAACGCCGCAGCCCACGGCGTGTACACGAAGGCACCCACCATGACCATCAGCTCGGAGACGAACGGGGAGAGGCCGGGCAGGGACAGTGACGACAGCCCGGCGACGAGGAACAGTCCCGCCATCACCGGGGCGACCTTCTCGACCCCGCCGTAGTCGCTGATCAGGGCCGAGCCGCGGCGCGAGATCAAGAAGCCGGTGACCAGGAAGAGCGCGGCCGTGGAGAGTCCGTGGTTGAACATGTAGAGGTTCGCCCCGGCCAGACCCTGGCTGTTCATCACGAAGATCCCGAGCACGATGAAGCCGAAGTGCGAGATGCTGGTGTAGGCGATCAGGCGGGGGATGTTGTTCGAGCCGATCGCCATGAACGCGCCGTAGAGGATGCTGATGATCGCCAGCACCACCACGACGGGCGTGGCCCACCGCGAGGCCTCGGGGAACAGCTCGAGGCAGAAGCGGATCATCCCGAACGTGCCGATCTTGTCGAGCACGCTCACCAGCAGCACCGAGGTGCCGGGCGTGGCGCTCTCGGCGGTGTCGGGGAGCCAGGTGTGCACCGGGAACATCGGCGCCTTGATGGCGAAGGCGATGAAGAAGCCCAGGAACATCCAGCGCCCGATCGAGGTGCCGAAGTCCAGGGCCGCCAGGTCCGAGATGAGGTACGTCGGTCCGCCCTCCGTCTTCGACGACTCGACGTAGAGGGCGATGACCGAGGCGAGCATGACGAGCCCGCCGAGCAGCGAGTAGAGCAGGAACTTCACGGCTGCACGGACGCGGTTGGCACCGCCGTACCCCGCCACCAGGAAGTAGACGGGGATCAGCGTCGCCTCGAAGAAGACGTAGAACAAGAACACGTCGGTGGCGGCGAAGACCCCGATGGAGAGGCCCTCCAGGGCCAGGATCCACGCGAAGAAGCCCTTGGCTCCCCAGCGGCCGGCGTCACCGTCGTTCCACGACGCCAACATCACGACAGGGGTCAGGATCACGGTCAGCAGCACCAGCGTCAGGCCGATGCCGTCCAACCCCAGGGCGTAGTGGGCCCCGAACAGGCGGATCCACACCAGGTCCTCGGTGAACTGCATGCCACCGTCGGCCTGGTAGTTCACGGCGATGGCACCTGCGAGCGCCAGCGTCACCAGCGAGAAGCCGAGTGCGATCTGCTTGGGCGCGGCCGCGTTGGCGCGCGCAGGCAGGAAGGTCAGCACCACCGACCCGAGGATCGGCAGCAGCAGCAGGATCGTCAGCCACGGAAGGTTCATGCGAGGTTCACCACCACGAGTGCGATCAGGACGAGGACGGCGCCGGCGAGCAGCGACAGCGCGTAGGAGCGGACGAAACCGTTCTGCACCAGCCGGAGCCGGGCGGAGAGGCCCCCGAACGCGGAGGCGGTCCCGACGGCGCCGCCGTCCACCACCCCCCGGTCGAAGGCAGTCAGCCCGGAGGTGAACCGCTTGCCGGGCTCGACGATGACGGCGTCGTTGAAGGCGTCACCGTAGAGCTCGTTGCGTCCTGCGGTGGTGAACACCGAGACCCGGGTGGGGGCCATCCGGGGGACATCGCGCCGGCCGAAGACCATCCAGGCCACGGCGACGCCGACGGCGACCACACCGACCGCCAGGAGGGTGACCACGATCGCGGGGACCGGTGGCTCGGCGTGCGCCTCCTCCCCGACCACGGGTGCCAGGAACGTCACGATCCAGTCGTTGAGGAGCAGCAGGCCACCGAGGACCGACAGCGCCGCCAGCACGATCAGCGGGACCGTCATCACCTTGGGCGACTCGTGCGGGTGCACGTCGGGCTCCCAGCGCTCCTTGGTGAAGAACGTCATCAGCATCAGTCGCGTCATGTAGAAGCCGGTGACGCCGGCTCCGAGCAGGGCGCAGATGCCGAGGGTGAGGTTCTGCGCCAGCGCGGTCTCGATGATCTTGTCCTTGGACCAGAAGCCGGCGAAGCCCGGGAATCCGATGATCGCGAGGTAGCCCATCGCGAAGGTCATGAACGTCACCGGCATCGCCTTGCGCAGCGCACCGTAGTGGCGCATGTTCACGTCGTCGTTGGTGCCGTGCATCACCGACCCGGCGCCGAGGAACATGTTGGCCTTGAAGAAGCCGTGGGTGAGCAGGTGGAAGATCGCGAACGCGTAGCCGGCCACCCCGAGACCGGCGGCGAGGATCATGTAGCCGATCTGGCTCATGGTGGACCCGGCGAGCACCTTCTTGATGTCGTCCTTGGCACATCCGATCCAGGCCCCGATCAGCAACGTGATCGTGCCGACGATCGCCACTGCCAGGCGCGCGTCGGCGGTGTACTCGAAGATGAACTGGGAGCGGACGATCAGGTAGACACCCGCCGTCACCATCGTGGCCGCGTGGATCAGCGCGGAGACCGGGGTCGGACCCTCCATGGCGTCGAGCAGCCAGGTCTGCAGCGGGAACTGCGCCGACTTGCCGCAGGCCGCGAGCAGCAGGAGCAGGCCGATGGCGGTCATCACTCCGTGCGAGGCACCGGCGGTCAGCTCGGAGACCTTGTCGAACGAGGTGGTCCCGAACGTGACCAGGATCAGGCCGATGCCCAGCGACAACCCGATGTCACCGACGCGGTTGATCACGAAGGCCTTCTTGGCCGCCGCGGCAGCGGTCGGCTTGTGCTGCCAGAACCCGATCAGCAGGTACGACGCCAGGCCGACGCCCTCCCAGCCCAGGAAGACACCGACGTAGTCGGAGGCCAGCACCAGCATCAGCATCGCTGCGATGAACAGGTTGAGGTAGGCGAAGAAACGGCGACGGCGCTCGTCGTGCTCCATGTAGCCGATGGAGTAGACGTGGATCAGCGCCCCCACACCGGTGATCAGCAGCAGGAACAGGGCCGAGAGCGGGTCGTAGAGCAGGCCGAGCTCGACCTCCCAGCTGCCGGTGCTGAACCACGTCCAGAGGTCGAGGTTGATCTGGCGGTCCTCGGCGCCGCGGCCCAGGATCGCGAAGAACAGCACGAGGGAGGCAACGAACGAGCCGGTCACCGTCGCCGTACCGACCAGGTGGCCGTAGCGGTCGGTGCGCCTGCCGCCGAGCAGCAGGAAGGCGGCACCCAGCGCGGGCAGCGCGATGACGAGCACCAGCGGCAGTGCCAGCGCCCCGGCCGAGCCCGGGTCGACGACGGGTACGACGCCGCTGCCCTCCTCGGTGAGGACGGTGATGGCAGATGGGATCACAGGGTTACCTCAGTACTTCAGCAGGCTGGCGTCGTCGACCGAGGCCGACCGGCGGGTGCGGAAGATGGTCATGATGATCGCGAGCCCGATCACGACCTCGGCAGCAGCCACGACCATGACGAAGAACGCCGCGATCTGCCCGTCGAGATTGCCGTTGGTCCGGGAGAAGGTGATCAGCGCCAGGTTGCCGGCGTTCAGCATCAGCTCGACGCACATGAACACCACGATCGCGTTGCGTCGGGTGAGTACGCCGACCGCGCCGATCGTGAACAGGATCGCGGAGAGCACGATGAAGGGGGTGGCGCTCATCGGCCGGCACCTCCCTGCTCCGAGGAGTCGTCGCGCGGCGGCACGCTCTGGTCGTCGCCACCGATGCTCTCGACGTCGGCGGCGGTTCCCGGCGCGGTGTTCACCGTGCCTCTGGCAGCGAGCACCCGGGAGATCGAGCCCTCGGCCGGGGTGCCGTCGGGGAGCAGCGCCGGGGTGTCGACAGCGTTGCTGCGGGCGAACACGCCCGGCGACGGGAGCGGCCCGAGGTGCTTGCCGTGCTCGGCGTAGTCGCGCATCCGACGGTCGGCGAGCTCGGCCTGACCGAGCCTCGGCACGAGGCGCTCCCGGTGGGCGAGCACCATCGCGCCCAGTGCCGCGGTGATCAGCAGGGCCGAGGTGACCTCGAAGGCGAAGACGTAGCGGGTGAAGAGCACCTGCGCGATCGCCGGCACGTTGCCGGCCTCGTTGGCCTGGTCGAGTCCGACGCCGACACCGATCGAGACCTGGGCGAGCCCGATGATCAGCGTGGCGCCGAACAGCAGACCGGTCAGGACCGCGAACAGTCGCTGGCCGCGGATCGTCTCCACCACCGAGTCGGAGGCATCGACACCCACGAGCATCAGCACGAACAAGAAGAGCATCATGATCGCGCCGGTGTAGACGATGATCTGCACCGCGAACAGGAACGGCGCGTCCAGCACGGCGTACAGCACGGCGAGGCTGATCATCACCACTGCCAGCAGCAGGGCGCAGTGCACGGCCTTGCGCGCGAACAACAGCCCCAGTGCGCAGATGACCATGATCGGTGCCAGGACCCAGAAGGCGATCATGCGTCGTCCTCCGTCGGGTCTTGGCGCCGCAGCGTGCCGCGGTAGTAGTCGCCCTCGTCGGAGCCGAGACGCATCGGGTGCGGCGGCTCCTCCATCCCAGGCAGGAGCGGTGCCAGCAGGTCGGACTTCTCATAGATGAGGTCGGCGCGGTTGTTGTCTGCCAGCTCGTACTCGTTGGTCATCGTGAGCGCGCGCGTGGGGCAGGCCTCGATGCACAGCCCGCACAGGATGCAGCGCAGGTAGTTGATCTGGTAGACGCGGCCGTAGCGCTCGCCCGGGCTGAACCGCCCCGAGCCGTCATCCAGGTCGACGTTGGAGGCGCCCTCGACGTAGATGGCATCCGCGGGGCAGGCCCACGCACACAGCTCGCAGCCGATGCACTTCTCCAGCCCGTCGGGCCAGCGGTTGAGCTGGTGACGACCGTGGAAGCGCGGGGCGGTGGGCAGCTTCTCGAAGGGGTACTGCTCGGTGACCACCTTGCGGAACATGGTCCGGAAGGTCACCCCGAACCCGGCGACCGGGTCCCAGAGCTGTTCTTTCAGGGACGCCATCAGCGTCGACCTCCTCGGTCGTCGGTATCGACCCGGCTGGACCCGACGCGCTGCTGCACGGCGGCGGCCGAGGACATGGGGGGCACCGGGTAGCCCCCGGCGAAGGCGTCGAACGGCTGGTCGCTCTCGGCGGGCTCGGCCGCGGGGGTGGAACGGTCCTCGACGAAGAGCAGGACCACGACCAGGACACCGAGCACGGCAGCTGCCGCGATCAGCCAGGTGCGGTCGAAGCCGCCGCGCAGGTCGACCACCCGGATCGCGGAGACGGCAACGATCCACACGATGGAGATCGGGATCAGCACCTTCCAGCCGAACGCCATGAACTGGTCGTAGCGCAGACGCGGCAGCGAGCCGCGCAGCCAGATGAACATGAAGATGAAGAGCATGACCTTGCCCATGAACCACAGGAACGGCCAGTAGCCCTCGTTGGCGCCCTCCCAGAAGGAGATCGGCCAGGGTGCCCGCCATCCACCGAGGAACAGGGTCGTGGCCAGCGCGGCGACCGTGGCCATGTTGATGTACTCGGCCAGGAAGAACAGGGCGAACTTCAGCGAGGAGTACTCGGTGTGGAAGCCACCGACCAGCTCGCCCTCGGCCTCGGGCAGGTCGAAGGGAGCACGGTTGACCTCCCCCACCATCGAGATCACGTAGATCACGAAGGACGGGATCAGCGTGAAGACGAACCAGACGTCCTGCTGCGACTCGACGATCTCGGAGGTGGACATCGAGCCGGCGTGCAGGAACACCGCCACGAGGGCGAGCCCCATCGCCACCTCGTAGGAGATCATCTGCGCGCCCGACCGGAGCCCGCCCAGCAGGGAGTACGTCGACCCCGACGACCAGCCGCCGAGCACGATGCCGTAGATGCCGATCGAGGCGATCGCCATCACGAAGATCACCGCGACCGGCATGTCGGTCAGCTGGAGCGGGGTGGTTCGGTCGGTGAAGGGCACCTTCACCTCGGGGCCGAACGGGATAACCGCGAACGTCACGAACGCCGGGATCACCGCGATGACCGGGGCGATGACGAAGACCGCCTTGTCCGCGGCCTTCGGGATGATGTCCTCCTTGAGCGCCAGCTTCACGCCGTCCGCGAGGCTCTGCAGCAACCCGAACGGGCCGTGCACGTTGGGTCCGATGCGGTGCTGCATCCGGGCCACCACGCGGCGCTCGAACCAGATGTTGAACAGGGTGAGCAGCACCAGCACGACGAAGATGAGCACGGCCTTGAGGAGGACCAGCCAGACGGGGTCCTTGCCGAAGGCCTCGAGGCTCGCCGGCACGAGTGCGGCGACGGATGCGGTCATCGGGGTCCTCCAGCGAGGGTGACTGTCGATCCGGCCGGGCCGACGAGATGGCGGACCGGTGCGCCGGGTGCGCTCGCGGGCGCCCAGACGGTGCCGTCGGCGAGATCGGCGACACCGATCGGCAGGTCCACCGAGCCCAGTGGTCCGCTCAGGGTGACCACGTCACCCACGATCACGCCGAGGCCGGCGAGGGTCGCGGCGCTCACCAGCACGACCGGCTTGCGTGCTGTTCGGCGCATGTCCTCGTCGCCGTCCTGCATGCGACCGTCGTCGATCAGCTGCTTCCAGGAGGCGAGCACCAGCTCGCCGGGACGGGAGGGGTCGATCGAGGCACCACCGAGGTGGTCCGGCTCGTGGGAGCTCATCGGCACCCGTGCGCCGTCCCATGGTCCTACCTGCGTCAGCTCCGCCCAGACCTGCTCAGAGGTGCGCCAGCCGAGCGGGGTGCCGAGCTCCTCGGCGATCCCGGCGAGGACACGCAGGTCGGGCAGCGAGGCCGGGTTGTGCAGGACCTTGCCGAACCGGCGGATCCGGCCCTCCCAGTTGACGAAGGTGCCGGAGCGATCGGTGACCGGCGCGACCGGGAACACGACGTCGGCGGCGCGGGTCACGTCCGAGGCGCGCAGCTCCAGGGCGACGACGAACTCGGCAGCCTGCAGCGCCTGACGGGCCAGGGCGGGGTCGGGCAGGTCGTCGGGGTCGACACCGGCGACGACGAGGCCGCGCAGCTCACCGGCGGCCGCGGCGGAGATGATCTGGTTGCCGTCGCGGCCGGGGGTCTCGGGGAGGTGCTCGACTCCCCAGGCGGTCGCCAGGTCCACCCTCGCCGCGGCGTCCCCCACGGGACGGCCGCCGGGCAGCAGGTTCGGCAGTGCACCGGTCTCCACGGCACCACGGTCGCCGGCGCGGCGAGGCACCCAGGCGATCCGGGCCCCGGTGGTGCCGGCCAGCGTGGCCAGGGCGCTGAGCGCACCCGGGACCTCTGCGGTCCGCTCACCGACGAGGATCAGGCCGCCACTGTCGAGGGCGACGCTGCCGTCGTGAGCCAGCGCCTCGATGGCCGCGGCCTCGTCACCTGGACGGGTCGGGATCAGGGTGCCGGACATCTTGTGCAGGCCGCGCGAGGTGTACGGCGCGATCGAGTAGATCGGAAGCCGCCGTGCTCGTGACGCCTTGCGCAGCCGCAGGAAGATCGTGCCGGCCTCGTCCTCGGGCTCGAGGCCGACCAGCACCACCGAGCGCGTCGTCTCCAGGTCGGCGTACGTGACCGGTTCGCCGCCCCGGCCGTCGAGCACCACCTCGGCGGCGAGGAACGCTGCCTCCTCCGCAGAGTGGGCGCGGGCCCGGAAGTCGATGTCGTTGGTGTCGAGGGCGACCCGGGCGAACTTGGCGTAGGCGTAGGAGTCCTCGGCGGTCAGCCGACCGCCGGTGAGCACCCCGACGCCGCCGCCCGCGCGGGCGGCCGCCAGGCCGCGGGCTGCGACGGCGAACGCCTCGGGCCAGCTCGCCGCACGCAGCTCGCCGGTCTCCGGGTCACGCACCATCGGGTGGGACAGCCGGTCGGGCTGGGTGGCGTAGGTGAAGGCGAAGCGGTCCTTGTCGGTGATCCACTCCTCGTTGACGAGCGGGTCGTCGCCGGAGAGGCGGCGCATGACCTTGCCACGTCGGTGGTCGACGCGGATGGCCGAGCCGCAGGCATCGTGCTCTGCCACCGAGGGCGTGGAGACGAGATCGAAGGGCCGCGAGCGGAAGCGGTACGCCGAGGAGGTGAGCGCGCCGACGGGGCAGATCTGGATCGTGTTGCCGGAGAAGTAGCTCTCGAAGGGCTCCTTCTCGTAGATGCCGACCTGCTGCAGAGCACCGCGCTCGATCAGCGCGATGAACGGGTCGCCGGCGATCTGCTCGGAGAATCGGGTGCAGCGCGCACACAGGACGCAACGCTCCCGGTCGAGCAGCACCTGCGCGGAGATGTTGATGGGCTTGGGGTAGAGGCGCTTGCTCTCGGTGAACCGCGTCTCACCCCGTCCGTTGCTCATCGCCTGGTTCTGCAGGGGGCACTCGCCGCCCTTGTCGCAGACCGGGCAGTCCAGCGGGTGGTTGATCAGCAGGAACTCCATCACGCCCTGCTGGGCCTTGTCGGCGACCGGCGAGGTGGCTTGGGTGTTCACGACCATGCCCTCGGCGACGGTCAGGGTGCAGGAGGCCTGCGGCTTGGGGATCGGGCGGCCGTTGCCTCCGTCGGGGACCTCGACCAGGCACTGACGGCAGGCGCCGACCGGCGCGAGCAGCGGGTGGTCGCAGAACCGCGGGATCTGCACGCCGATGTGCTCGGCCGCACGGATCACCAGCGTGTTCTTGGGCACCGAGACCTCGACGCCGTCGATGGTCAGGGTGACCTCGTCGGACTTCTCCGGTGACTTCTCCGCCGACTTCTCCGGCGTCTTCTGTGGGGTGGTCGTCATGCTGTTGCCTCCACCTTCGCGAAGATCGTGGACGCCTCGCGGTCGAACGGGCAGCCGCCGTGCGCCAGGTGCGCGAGATACTCCTCGCGGAAGTACTCGATCGAGGAGCTGATCGGGCTGGTCGCCCCGTCTCCCAGGGCGCAGAACGACCGGCCCAGGATGTTGTCGCACTGGTCGAGCAGCAGGTCGAGGTCGGCCTCGCTCCCCCGGCCCTGCTCGAGCCGGGCAAGCGTCTGCGCGAGCCACCAGGTGCCTTCGCGGCACGGCGTGCACTTGCCGCAGGACTCGTGCTTGTAGAACTCGGTCCAGCGCAGCACGGCACGCACGACGCAGGTGGTCTCGTCGAAGATCTGCAGCGCCCGGGTGCCCAGCATCGACCCCGCCTCGCCGATCGCCTCGAAGTCCAGCGGGACGTCGAGGTGCGCGTCGGTCAGGATCGGGGTGCTGGAGCCGCCGGGGGTCCAGAACTTGAGCTCGTGCCCCTCGCGCATCCCGCCGGCGAGGTCGATCAGCTCGCGCAGGGTGATGCCGAGCGGGGCCTCGAACTGGCCCGGGTTGGTGACGTGACCCGAGAGCGAGAAGATCCCGAAGCCCTTGGACTTCTCGGTGCCCATGGCGTTGAACCACTCCGCGCCGCGGTCGATGATGCTCGGCACCGAGGCGATGGACTCGACGTTGTTGATCACTGTCGGGCTCGCGTAGAGACCGGCGACGGCGGGGAACGGCGGGCGCAGTCGCGGTTGGCCGCGGCGGCCCTCGAGCGAGTCGAGGAGCGCGGTCTCCTCGCCACAGATGTAGGCGCCAGCACCGGCGTGCACGACCAGGTCGAGGTCGTAGCCGGAGCCGTGGATGTCCTTGCCGAGGTGGCCGGCGAGGTAGGCCTCCTGCACGGCCCGCTGCAGCCGGCGGATCACGTGCAGCACCTCGCCACGGATGTAGATGAAGGCCGTGCCGGCACGGATGGCGTAGGAGCTGATGATGACGCCCTCGACCAGCGTGTGCGGGCTGGCCATCATCAGCGGGATGTCCTTGCAGGTGCCCGGCTCGGACTCGTCGGCGTTGACGACGAGGTACTTCGGGTTCGGGTTGTCCTGCGGGATGAAGCCCCACTTCATGCCGGTCGGGAAGCCCGCGCCGCCACGGCCACGGAGGTTCGAGGCCTTCACGGCCTCCACCACGTCGGCCGGAGCCATCGCCAGGGCCTTGTGCAGCCCGGCGTAGCCGCCCTGCTCCTCATAGGCGGCCAGGGTCCAGGAGCGCTCGGCGCCCCAGTTGTCGGTCAGGACCGGGGTCAGCATGTCGGTCACTTGTCGTCACCACCCGGGTTCGCAGGGTTGTCCTCGTGCTTGGTGTCGGCTGGCGAGTCCTCGACCTCTGCCTCGGCCTCGGTGTGCTCGGCCTCGTGGCTGCCCTTGCTCTTGTCCGCGACTGTGGATCCGCCGCTCGGGTCGTCACCCCGGGCAGACTCGTGCGCCTGCTGCACCGTCGGCGCGGCCCAGCCGCGCTCGCGAGCGATCTCCCGCCCGACCAGCGAGGCGGGTCCTGCGGAGGGGCCCTCGTCGGCGAGGTCGTCGGGGAACCCCGCGAGCACCCGCTCGGCCTCGCGCCAGGTGCACAGCCGCGGGCCGCGGGTGGAGTGCACCTCGGTCCCGGAGCGGAGGTCGTCGACGAGCCGGACAGCGGACTCGGGCGTCATGTTGTCCATGAACTCCCAGTTGACCGTCATGACCGGGGCGTAGTCGCAGGCCGCGTTGCACTCGACGTGCTCGAGGGTGATCTTGCCGTCCTCGGTGGTCTCGTCGTTGCCGACGTCGAGGTGGTCCTTGAGCCGCTCGAAGATCAGGTCGCCGCCCATGATCGCGCACAGCGTGTTGGTGCAGACACCGACGTGGAAGTCACCGACCGGGCGGCGCTTGTACATCGTGTAGAAGGTGGCGACCCCGCTGACGTCGGCGGCGCTGATGCCGAGGATCTCCGCGCAGGCCTCGATGCCACGGGCGGTCACCCGACCCTCGACGCTCTGCACGAGGTGCAGCATCGGGAGCAGGCCCGACCGGGCCTGCGGGTAGCGCGCCGCGATCTCACGGAGCTCGGCGTAGGTGGTCGCGTCGAAAGGCTCCTCGCGGCGGACCTGGGTGGTGGAGACGCCGGCCGCGGTGTTGTCGTCGTCGGCACCGGGGATTCGCTCGTCGGTCATCGGTCGACACCTCCCATCACGGGGTCGATGGAGGCGATGGCGACGATCACGTCGGCCACCATGCCACCTTCGCTCATCACCGAGGTGGCCTGCAGGTTCACGAACGACGGGTCCCGGAAGTGCGCCCGGAAGGGCCGGGTGCCACCGTCGGAGACCACGTGGGCCCCGAGCTCGCCGCGCGGCGACTCGACCGCGACGTAGGCCTGACCGGCAGGCACCCGGAAGCCCTCGGTGACCAGCTTGAAGTGGTGGATCAGGGCCTCCATCGACTCGCCCATGATGTGCTTGATGTGGTCCAGGCTGTTGCCCATGCCGTCGCTTCCGATCGCGAGCTGGCTGGGCCAGGCGATCTTCTTGTCGCCGATCATCACCGGGGCACCCTCGAGGTCTGCGAGCCGGTCCACCGCCTGCTTGACGATCTTCAGCGACTCCTGCATCTCGTCGAGCCGGATCCGGAACCTGCCGTAGGCGTCCATGCTGTCGCGCGTCGGGACGTCGAACTCGTAGTCCTCGTAGCCGGAGTAGGGCTGGTTCTTGCGCAGGTCCCAGGCGTAGCCGGTCGAGCGCAGCACCGGCCCGGTGATGCCGAGCGCCAGGCAGCCGGCGAGATCGAGGTGGCCGACACCGTCGAGACGTGCCCGGAAGATCGGGTTGGCGTTGCAGAGCGCGGCGTACTCGGGCAGGCGCTTGTTCATCAGCGTGATGAAGTCGCGGATCTGGTCCAGCGCCCCCGGAGGCATGTCCTGCGCGACGCCGCCGGGACGGATGAAGGCGTGGTTCATCCGCAGCCCGGTGATCAGCTCGAACAGGTCCAGCACCAGCTCGCGCTCACGGAAGCCGACAGTCATCACCGTCAGCGCACCGATCTCCATGCCGCCCGTGGCGATCGCCACGAGGTGCGAGGAGATGCGGTTGAGCTCCATCAGGAGCACGCGCATGACCTGTGCCTTCTCCGGGATCTGGTCCTCGATGTCGAGCAGCCGCTCGACCCCCATGCAGTAGGTCATCTCGTTGTAGAACGGGGAGAGGTAGTCCATCCGGGTGCAGAAGGTGACGCCTTGCACCCACGTGCGGAACTCCATGTTCTTCTCGATGCCGGTGTGCAGGTAGCCGATGCCACACCGGGCCTCGGTGACCGTCTCGCCCTCGAGCTCGAGGATCAGCCGGAGCACGCCGTGCGTCGAGGGGTGCTGCGGACCCATGTTGACGACGACCTTGCTGTCCCACTCCTCCTGCGCGCCGCGGCGTCGGAGATGCCGGCGACCAGGGAGTCCCAGTCCTGGCCGGTCACGGTGAAGACACGGCCCTGGCTGGTCTCGGCGGAGCCCGCGTAGGCGTCGTGATCAGTCGTCATTCGAAACACCAACCAGGAGAAGTCGGGATCCCTGCGTCGTTGCGCAGGGGTGTGGCGCACAGGGAGAGCAGGGCGTGGGCTGAGACATCAGTTGTACGACCTCCGCTGGTCCGGCGGCGGGATGGTGCCGCCCTTGTACTCCACCGGGATGCCGCCCAGCGGGTAGTCCTTGCGCTGGGGGTGACCAGGCCAGTCGTCGGGCATCTGGATGCGCGCGAGCGCCGGGTGGCCGTCGAAGATCAGACCGAAGAAGTCGTAGGTCTCGCGCTCGTGCCAGTCGGCGGTCGGGTAGGTCGCCACGACGCTCGGCACGTGCGGGTCTGCGTCGGGGGCTGTCACCTCGAGCCGGATCCGACGGTTGTGGGTCATCGAGAGCAAGTGGTAGACGGCGTGCAGCTCCCGGCCCTGGTCCTCGGGGTAGTGCACTCCGCTGACCCCGGAGCACAGCTCGAACCGGAGCCGCTCCTCGTCGCGGAGCAGCCGCGCCAGGGCGGCCAGGTCCTCGCGGCGGATGAAGAACGTGATCTCACCGCGGTGCACCACGACCTTCTCGACGGCCGACTGGATCCCCGCGTCGCGGGTCGCCTCGGCCAGGGCGGTGGCCACGTCGTCCATCCAGCCGCCGTACGGCGGGGTGGAGGGTCCGGGCATCTGCACGGGCTGCGCCAGTCCGCCGTAGCCGGAGGTGTCTCCGGTGCCGCTGACACCGAACATGCCCTCACGGCGGCCGATCTGCTCGCCACCGGGCTCGGTCGAGACCGTGTTCTCGGGCATCCGGTCCGTGGCGTCGACCTCGGTGCCCCTCGACTCCTTGCCGGTGGTGCCGTCGCCGGTGCTGTCCTTGCGGTCGGTCACCTCATCAGGCCCTTCATCTGGCTGGTGGGCAGGGCGTTGAGGCTGGACTCCTCGGTGGCCTCGATCTCAGCGAGTCGGTTGGGGCCCAGCTTGGTGGCCTTGACCTGGTCGTGCAGCTTGAGGATCGCGTCGATCAGCATCTCTGGTCGCGGGGGGCAGCCAGGCAGGTACATGTCGACGGGAACAATGTGGTCCACGCCCTGGACGACGGCGTAGTTGTTGAACATGCCGCCGGAGCTCGCGCAGACACCCATCGCGAGCACCCACTTGGGCTCGGCCATCTGGTCGTAGATCTGACGCAGCACCGGGGCCATCTTCTGGCTGACCCGGCCGGCGACGATCATCAGGTCCGCCTGGCGCGGGCTGGCCCGGAAGACCTCCATGCCGAAGCGCGCCAGGTCGTACTTGGGGCCGCCGCTGGTCATCATCTCGATGGCGCAGCACGCCAGGCCGAACGTGGCCGGCCAGAACGACGCCTTGCGCATGTAGCCCGCGACGCCCTCGACAGTGGTCAGCAGCACGCCGCTCGGCAGCTTCTCTTCGAGTCCCATAGCCCCTAAGTCCCGTCCCTGCTCGTTGTGCGGGCGCCCGGCCCAGCCAGTCCCACTCGAGTCAGTCCCACTCGAGGCCCCCGCGGCGCCAGACGTACACGTAGGCGACGAAGACCGGGACGATGAACAGCACCATCTCGATCAGGCCGAACAGCGCCATCTGGTCGAACGCGACCGCGATCGGGTAGAGGAAGACGATCTCGATGTCGAAGACGATGAACATCATCGCGGTGATGTAGTAGCGGATCGGGATCCGTCCGCCGCCGACCGGCTGCGGCGTCGGCTCGATGCCGCACTCGTAGGAGTCGAGCTTGGCCCGGTTGTAGCGCTTGGGTCCGGTCAGGGAGCTGACCCCGATGGAGAAGATCGCGAAGCCCGCCGCGAGGATCATCAACGCCAGGACCGGCGTGTAGAGCTCCATGGTCCTCCTCGATCAGCACCGGGTTCGTGAACATGTGAACTTCTTCACGAACCTTCGAACGGGGCCAGCATAGAGGCCTGCGTCACAGTGCGCGAACCCCACCCCGACCCCCGATTCCCGTGCCGGGAGGGTCGGATTTTGGTCATGCGGGCATTGCCTATTGAGGTTCTGAGGGGACCGGCGGCTTTCGTCCCTTGCCGGCCCGGTGCAGTGCGACGATCCCCCCGGAGAGGTTGCGCCACTCCGGGCGCTCCCAGCCGGCACCCGCTATCCGGGCGGCGAGCCCCTCCTGGTCCGGCCACGCGCGGATCGACTCGGCGAGGTAGACGTAGGCGTCCGGGCTGGAGGAGACCGTGCGCGCGATCGAGGGCAGCGCCTTCATCAGGTACTCGATGTAGAGGGTGCGCAGCGGCGCCCAGCTGGGTGAGCTGAACTCGCACACCACCAGCCGCCCTCCCGGCCGGGTGACCCGCAGCAGCTCACGCAGTCCGGCGTCGGGGTCGACGATGTTGCGCAGCCCGAAGGAGATCGTGACCGCGTCGAAGGTGTCGTCGGCGAAGGGCAGCCTGGTCCCGTCGCCGGCCGTGAACGGGAGGTGGGGCAGGTTCTGCTTGCCCACCCGCAGCATGCCCACGGAGAAGTCACACGGGATGACGGTGGCACCACGGTCCCGGAACGGCTGGGAGGAGGTTCCGGTGCCGGCAGCGAGGTCGAGGACGCGCTCGCCCGGTTGCGGGTCGACAGCGTCGAGCACCTCCCGCCGCCAGCGCCGGTCCTGACCCATCGAGAGCACGTCGTTGGTCAGGTCGTAGCGCCGGGCGACGTCGTCGAACATCGCCTGGACCTCGGAGGGCCTCTTGTCGAGGTGGGCGCGGGTCATCGGCGTGCGCGCGGAGTCGGGGGGCGGTTCACGCCCGCCACCTTAATGGCGAGAACCGAACGCGGTTGCGGAGCGTCACACCTGACACAGGAGACCGACAGACGTGAGGATGTGAACATGGGTGCTCGACTCAACCGGATCGCCACGGTGGCCATGGCTGCCGGAGTGGTGCTCGCCACCTCGGCGCTCGGCTACGGCGTGGCCCTCGCCGCCTCTGGCGAGGGTCTGCGGTGGCCGGGCGGCGCCCCGACGGTGACCAGCGGTCCGGCCACGACCCCCTCCGTATCGGCCACGGCAAGGCCCTCGTCCCGGCCGACCCCGCCGACCGCGTCACCCGAGCCGGTCCGTCGCCAGGTCAGTGCCCCGTTGCCCGAGCAGAGGCCCCGCGCCACCCCACCCCCGGGGCCACGACTCCTGGGGCCGGGCGACAGCAGTGACCGGGTGCGCGACCTGCAGGCACGCCTGCGACAGATCGCGTGGTTCTACGGCAACGTCACCGACGACTACGGCACCGCCACCACCGCGGCGGTCAAGGGTTTCCAGGCCAAGCGCGAGATCGCGGTGACGGGGTACGTCGACCAGCGCACCATGAACCGGCTGCTCGACATGACCCGCACCCCCACCGCCGACGAGCTCGCCAACAAGCTGCCCGGCAGCACCTCGACCAGCGCCGCGCTCGACCCCAGGTGCACCACGGGACGCGCCCTGTGCGTCGACAAGACGAGCCGGACGGTCCGCTGGGTGGTGGACGGCAAGGTGCAGCGCACGATGGCAGTGCGCTTCGGCTCGGCGTACACCCCGACCCGCGAGGGGCTCTTCCGGCTCGGCTGGAAGTCCAGGGACCACGTCTCGAGCCTCTACGACACCCCGATGCCCTACGCGATGTTCTTCTCCGGGGGCCAGGCGGTGCACTACTCCTCCGACTTCGCCGCGCAGGGCTACGCCGGCGCCTCGCACGGGTGCGTGAACGTCAGGGATCGTGCGGGGATCGCGTGGCTGTTCGACCAGGTCTCGGTCGGCGACAAGGTCGTCATCTACTGGTCCTGAGCGGCCGGGTCCGGTCGACAGAGCCGCTACGGCGACCGCGTACGCTTTTCGACGTGACCAGCCCGAACCCGACGAGCGACGCGCCCGTCCCCAGGCTCGTGGCCCGCACCACCGAGGTGGCGCGGTCGGGCGGACTACCTGAGAACCTGCTCGACCTGCTGCCCCCCGAGGATCCGGTCGCCTGGCTGCGTCGCGGGGCGGGACTCGTCGCGTGGGGTGTCGCGGCCCGCCACGAGACCTCCGGACCGGACCGGTTCACCGATGCCGTCGACTGGTGGCGAGCTGTCACCGCGACCGCGGTCACGCGTGACGAGGTCGACCTGCCGGGCACGGGACTGGTCAGCGTGGGCAGCTTCGGCTTCGCCGACGACCCCGGCGACAGCGTCCTGATCGTCCCGCGGGTGGTGGTCGGTACCCGCGGCGACCGCTCGTGGGTCACCGTGATCGGCGAGGACGAGGTCCCGTCCGCGCCCCGGCTCCACTGCCACGACGCCGTGCCGGCGCCACGGAACGTGCGGTTCGCCGACGGCGCGATGAGCGGCGCAGCGTGGGAGTCGGTGGTCGCCGAGGCCGTCGAGCGGATCGGCGCCGGGGAGCTGGAGAAGGTGGTGCTGGCCCGCGACCTGATCGCGACCTCCGACGCGCCCGTCGACGTGCGCTGGCCGCTGCGCCGGTTGGCCGACGAGTACGAGATGTGCTGGACCTTCCACGTCGACGGCCTGTTCGGCGCCACTCCCGAGATGCTCGTGCGCCGCGAACGCGGACTGGTCACCTCTCGGGTGCTGGCCGGCACGATCCGGCGTACCGGCCACGACTCGCGCGACCTGGCCCTGGCCGCCCAGCTGGCGCGCTCCTCCAAGGATCTCGAGGAGCACGAGTACGCCGTGCGTTCGGTCGCCGACTCGCTGGCGCCGTACTGCTCGTCGATGAACGTGCCCGAGGTGCCCTTCGTGCTGCACCTTCCCAACGTGATGCACCTGGCCACCGACGTGGCCGGGGTGGTCCACGACGCCGGCGGCACCACAGTGCTCGAGCTGGCTGCGGCGCTGCACCCCTCGGCGGCGGTGGGCGGCACACCCACCAAGGTCGCGGTGGAGATGATCGCCGAGATCGAAGGGATGGACCGGGGCCGCTACGCGGGCCCGGTCGGCTGGATGGACGCCGACGGCGACGGGGAGTTCGGCATCGCCCTGCGCTCGGCGGAGATCGACGGCAGCCAGGTCCGCCTGTTCGCCGGCTGCGGCATCGTCGCCGACAGCGACCCGGAGGCCGAGCTGGCCGAGGCACAGGCCAAGTTCCTGCCGGTGCGCGACGCCCTCACCGACTAGCGCCGCTCATTCGCGCCGGCGCACCATCGGCGACGGGTCCGGCGGATCGTGCGGTTCGACCCCCTCGTGCTGGCGCTCCCGGACCGCGAGCTTGATCTGCTGGAGGTTGTTGCGCAGCAGGTCGGAGACCAGCTCGTCCATCCGTGGGTCCTCGAGCATCTCGATCAGCACGCGCAGCGTCGTCTCACTCACCTGGTGCACCACCACGTCGTAACCCGGGAGCCGCCCGACGACCCGGGAGGCCGGGTCGTTGCGCACCTTCTCCTCGACGAGGTCGATCAGCTCGTCGTGGTTCTCGATGAGGGCGGCCGAGATGTTCTTGGTGTAGTGCCCGGTCTGGATGACGTCGGCCACCTCGTCCAGGACCGCGATCGTGATCGGACGCTTGACCAGGTCCACGAACCACTCGGACAGCCTGCTGATCCGGCGCACGAACCACGGTGCGTGCAGGCCCCGCCGCACGAGCGCCCTGGTGAGGAGCCCGGCCCCGACGCTGAGGACGACCAGCATGCCCAAGCCGAGCAGGACGAGCTCCAGTCCGGTGCGTTCTCCCAACCAGTCGGTCACGCTCCCATCGTGCCCGGTCCGCCGCCCCGCCCGAGCCGGAACCCCCAACTAGGTCAATGGGTGCGCAAGCTCGTCCTCGGGCAGCCGCGCCCAGATGATCGCCACGACCGCGAAGACGATCGGGGTCAGCCCCGCGACCAGGAAGGTGTTGGTGATGCCGATCCACCCGGCCACGGGCGCGGCCAGGGCCATCGACACGGGCATCAGGCTGATCGAGACGAAGAAGTCCAGTGAGGCGACCCGACCGAGCAGTGCTGGGGGCACCCGCCGCTGGAGGAGCGTCCCCCAGATGACCATCGGGGCCGAGAAGAGCACACCCAGAGCGAACGCGGCAGCCACCACTACCCAGAGCTCCGTGGCCAGGCCGATGACGACGAAGGGGAGGCAGGCGACCCCCCAGAGGCCGTTCATCACCGTCAGGTACCGGCGCGGCAGCTTCACCGACGCCATCGCCAGCGAACCCACGGCACCGCCGATGCCGAAGAAGGCGAGCACGAGGGCATGGTCTCCCGCGGCCCCGCCGAGCCGGTCCTTGACCACGAACGGGATCAGCACCTCGAGGGGACCCATCGTCACCAGCACCATCACGGAGGCGAAGAGCAAGGTCGCCAGCAACCACGGCGTCTCGAACATGTACTGGACGCCCTCGCGGATGTCCCGCAACGCCCCGCGGACCGCGCGAGGGTCGGTCGTGGACAGGTCGCGCCTCACCGCGGTCGTGGGGATGGCGACCTGGACGAGGACGCCGAGACCCGCGGCGGCTGCAGCGACAGTGCACGCGCTCCCGGGTGAGGTCATGCCGACCACCGCACCGGCGACCGCGGGGCCCAGCGCCTGCGCCACGAGCGGGCGCACCATGCCCTCGAAGCCGTTGACGGCCAGCAGGTCCTCCTCCGGGACGACAGCTGGCAGCCAGGCGGAGTAGGCGGCGTAGTAGAAGGCCATGCCGGCGCCGATCACGAACGAGACCGCGGCCAGGTGCCAGAGCTCGATCAACCCGGTCAAGGACAGCAGGGCAACAGTTCCGTAGCTGGCGAACTCCAGGGTCGCCACCGTCATCACGATCAGCTTCTGTGGCACCCGGTCCGCCACCACCCCGGCGACGAGCGCCGGGAGTACGACGCCTACCGCACCTGCCGTGGAGACCAGCGAGAGCTCTCCGGGACCGCCCCCGAGACGGATCACCTCCCAGACAAGGGCGACCGTCCAGACGCCGTAGGCGAAGGCCCCGCACACCAGCGCCAGCGCCATCCGGCGGTACGCCGGGACCGCGAACGGCGTGAGGAGTCGCGGGAGCTGCCGGGTCGCGGGCAGGCTCCTGGTCAGGTCCTCCGCACCGGCGACCGGCGGCTCGATCATCAGGCGCCTCCCGGCGGCAAGTCTGCCGTGTCCGCAGGGTAGGGGCCAGGCGATTTTCCGCCGGGCGGCGTACGCCTAGAGATCCTGGGCGTCGGCCAGTCGGACGTAGCTCTGCCCGCGCTCTCCCAGCATCCGGGACAGCTGGCCGTCGACGATCCCCAGGCCCGCTTCGCTGTAGACCCTGTCGTGGATGGCCAGCGATCGCTGGGCGCCGACGTCGCGAGCGAAGTCGATGCACTCGGAGACCTTGAGCCAGGGTGCACTGACCGGGAGCAGCAGCAGGTCCACCTCGTGGCCGGGCAGCTCGAGGGAGTCCCCGGGGTGGAACACGGTCAGGTCTGCGACCTGCATCAGGTAGCCGCTGTTGTCGAAGCGCGGCAGCTCTGGGTGGATGACGGCGTGCTTCTCCCCGATCACCCTCGTCGGGAGACCGGGGTCGAAGGCCTCACCCGGCCCGACGACCGTGAGGCGCTCGGCCACGTCGGGTGCGTCCTCCCGGATCTTCGCCGCGACCGCCTCGATGGTGAACACCGGGGCGTCGGTGCGCCGCAGGTGCTCGGCCGAGTAGTGGTCGGGATGCTCGTGGGTGATCAGCACGGCGGTCGCGCCGTCGACGGCGTCCGGCTGGGTGAAACCACCCGGGTCCAGGACGATGACGGCGCCCTCGTGCTCGAGCCGCACGCAGGAATGTCCGAACTTCGTGATCCGCATGCTCGACAGTATGGTGCCCCTATTGAACTATGTTCAAGAGGGCGCGGACGAGAGGTGTGGCCGGTGTACGACCATGAAGTGGTCATCGTGGGCGCAGGCTTCGGTGGCATGGGCGCCGCCATCGCGCTCAAGCGACTGGGCTACGGCACGGCGCGGGAGGACCTGGTGATCCTCGAGCGCGAGGACGACCTGGGCGGCACCTGGCACGTGAACCGCTATCCCGGGCTGGCCGTGGACATCGCCAGCGTCACCTACTCCTACTCCTTCGAGCCGAACCCGCACTGGGAGCACTGGTTCGCGCGCGGACCCGAGCTCAAGCAGTACGCCGACCACGTCGCGCGACGGTACGACCTGCGCCGACACATGCGTTTCGGCGTCCGGGTGCAGAGCGCGCGCTGGGACGACGACGAGCACCACTGGGTGATCGCCACCGGGGGTGCGCGACCGGCCACTCTCACCGCTCGGTTCCTGCTGACGGCAACAGGCTTCCTGTCCCAGCCGCGCCTCCCCGACATCGACGGGGTGCACGACTTCACCGGGCAGGTGCTGCACACGGCGAGCTGGGACGACACGGTCGACCTCACCGGGAAGCGGGTAGCAGTCATCGGGACCGGTGCGACCGCGGTGCAGCTGATCCCCGAGATCGCCGAGGTCGCCGCCGAGCTCAGGGTCTACCAGCGCACACCGATCTGGGTGACCCCCAAGGCCGACTTCGCCATCCCGCGGGTGGTGCGCCGGCTGTTCGCGAAGCTGCCCTGGACCCAGCGCGTCGCTCGGGCCGTCAACAGCGCGTGGCTCGAGGCGATGATGGTCACCGCGGTGCTGCACTACCGGCAGGCGCGGCTGCTCAACCAGGGGGCCGCGGCGCTCTCGCGGCGCCACCTGCGCAGGCAGGTCGCCGACCCGGACCTCCGGCGCAAGCTCACGCCGGACTACAGCTTCGGCTGCAAGCGGCCGACGTTCTCCAACGACTACTTCCCCACCTTCACCCGCGACCACGTCACCCTCGAGACCTCCCCGATCGAGCGGGTCACCGCCGACGGCATCGTCACCGCGGGCGGCCAGGAGTGCCCGGTCGACGTGCTGGTGCTCGCGACCGGCTTCAACCTGTGGGACGCCAACTTCCCGGCCATCGAGGTGCTCGGCCGCGACGGGCGCAACCTGGGCAAGTGGTGGCGCGAGGAGGGCTACTCGGCCTACGAGGGCGTGAGCGTGCCCGAGTTCCCCAACTTCCTCACCCTGAACTCCCCTTACAGCTACTCCGGACTCAGCTACTTCATGACGATCGAGGTGCAGATGCGTCACCTCGAGCGGCTGTTCACCGAGCTGGCCGCGCGCCGAGCGACGACCTTCGAGATCCGCGACGCCGCGCACGCACGGTTCCTCGGGCAGATGCTCGAGCGCATGGACGACACCGTGTTCAACCTGGGCTCCTGCGCGACCTCACGGAGCTACTACTTCACCAACGAGGGCGACGCGGTGATCCTGCGCCCGACCTCGTCGCGAGGCGCACGTCGTGCGGTCGAGAGGTTCCCGATCGGCGACTACGTCTTCTCCTGACCGCTCAGCCCGTGGCCCGGTCGACGAAGCACCAGCGCCACAGCTCCCCCGGCTCGGCGGAACGCATCACCGGGTGACCGGTCCGCTCGTGGTGGACGCTCGCGTGACGCTGCGGCGAGGAGTCGCAGCAGGCGACGTGCCCGCAGGTGAGGCACAGCCGCAGGTGGACCCAGGAGGTGCCTTCGGACCGGCAGTCGCCACACTCCCCCGGGGTGTCCGGCTGGACGGGCGGCGTCTCGGCCCGCAGGTGCTCGCAGGCTCCTGCATGGACGGCAACGCCTGCCACGGGGCTGGTCCGCTCGTGCTGCTCCTCGGCGAAGTCCAGCATCGACTCCTCGACGTCGAGCATGCCGAGCACCTCGTCCAGGACCTCGTGGGCGACCTTGCCGGTCTTCCTGATCTCCAGGACGCGGCGACGTTCGGCGTCGATCATCAGCTTGCGCCGCCGCGCGTAGGTCTGGCTCGGGGTCTCGGACCGGCTTCCTCCCACCCGCTCCCAGGCAGCGAACCCACGCCGCGCGACCCGGTCCCGGATCGTCTCACTGACCCCGTGCGGGTCGCTCTCGTCAAGACTCTCGAGCTCGGCGAGTCCCGCCTCCGACGCCTGGTGGAGCAGGTCGGCACGTGCCAGCGCGTCCGCGCCGAGATCGGGCGCCGGGACCTTGAGTCGCCGCGCCAACCAGGGCAGCGAGAGCCCCTGCAGGAACAGCGTGCCGGCAGTGACGGCGAACGCGACCAGGACCAGGACGTCCCGGAAGGGCGTCTCCCGCGGGATCACGAAGGCGGCCGCCAGGGTCACGACCCCACGCATGCCGGCCCAGCCCAGCAGGAAGGTGTAGGTCCAGGGCGGCACCACACCGGTCGCCATGTCCGGCTGGGGACGCACCAGCAGGTAGCGCGCCGCGAACACGTAGACCAGGCGCAGCACGATCACCGCCACCAGAGTCGCCCCGCAGAGCAGGAACACGCGCTCGGCCGCGAGCTCCCCGGTGAACGCGTCGGTGATGATGGTCCGCGCCTGGAGCCCGATGAGCAGGAAGACCGAGCTCTCCAGGAGGAAGGCGATGCTGCGCCAGTTCATCCGCTCGGCGATCCGCGACTGGGCTGTCTGCAGGACGTGCGAGCGGTGGCCCAGCAGCAGCCCGGCCACGACGACGCTGAGCACCCCGGAGGCGTGGATCTCCTCTGCAGCGACGTACGCCGCGAACGGGGTGAAGAAGCTCAGGCCGCTGTCCAGCAGCGGATCCTGCACGTTCTTGCGCACGGCTCCGATCACGAAGTAGAACAGCAGGCCGATCGCGACACCGCCGGCGGCGGCGCCGACGAAGTCGAGCACGACGGCCTGCCAGGCGACGGTGGCGGCGATCGCCGTGCGCAGGGCGACGAGCGCGGTCGCGTCGTTGAGCAGCGACTCCCCCTCGAGGATGGTGACGATCCGGCGCGGCAGTCCGATGCGTCGACCGATGGTGGTGGCCGCGACTGCGTCCGGCGGCGCCACCACCGCGCCGATGGCGAACGAGGCGGGCCACCCCACTCCGGGGAGCAGGGCGTGGACGACGACCGCGACCCCGCCCGTGGTGACGATGATCAGGCCGACCGAGAGCAGCAGGATCGGTCGGCGGTTGGCGTTGAAGTCGACGAGGCTCGTCTGCAGCGCCGCCGAGTAGAGCAGCGGCGGCAGCAACCCGTAGAGCACCACCTCCGGGGAGAGCTGGACCTGCGCCACGAAGGGCAGGTAGGAGCCGACCACGCCCACCAGGATCAGCACCAGCGGCGACGGAAGGTCGAACCTGGAGCAGAGCCCGGCCACGACGAGCACCACCCCGACGATGCCGACGAGCATGAGGGCGAGGTGCACCGGACCATCATCCCGGATGGTGCCCGACGCGAGCGCCGGCGGCCCGCTCCTCGGGCGTGACCCTCAGGGTCGGCCGGTCAGGGCAGCTTCATCAGCTTGATGCCCTTGGAGACCTGGGACAGCGCCGTGGTGAAGATCGGCCCCATGTCGCTGCCGGAGGCGGCGCAGAAGAAGTAGTCACCGTCGGAGTTCTCCGCCGCCTGCTGGGCCGACGTCGAGCAGTTGCTCTCGGCCGCGCTCGGCACGCCGTTGGCGGGCGAGGCGCTCAGGGCGAGCACGTTCGTCACCGGCGCGGAGACCAGCGGGCGCCGGTAGCGCTTGACCGTCTCGGTCTTGAAGGTGGTGTTGCCGACGACCGTGTCCGTGGTCGTGGTGGTCTGGTTGTTGTTCGCCGGGTCGCTGTCGTCGCACTGGGTGCCGGCCAGGTTGTAGGCCACGGTGATCACCAGGATGCCGCGCGCCTTCGCCTCGTTGGCCACGGCGATCAGGTTGTTGCAGGCGTTGGTGCCACCGACGTAGGTGTAGTCGTGATAGACGCGGGTGGTGATCGTGGTCTGGATGTTGGGCGCGTCCCGTCGTCGTCGTCGTGGTGACTCCACCTGGCGTGACCACGGCCGGGAGCGTGTCCCGGTAGTTGGAGAAGACGTCGCCGGGCATGTTCAGGTCCGGCGTCCCGCTGGTCGCGGGCTGCTCGTTCGGCTGGCCGTCGGTCTCCAGGATCAGCACCTTGGTCGCCGGGTTGATCGCGGTGCTGGGTCGCGCCGGCAAGGAGGAGAGGTTGTTCGACTCGAGGTCGAGCAGGTAACGGGCCGCGGCCTTCATGGGTGAGGCCAGCGCGGTGCCGGTGCTGGACTGGTTCGACAGGCAGTCCACACCCTTTGCCAGCCCGCTGTTCTTCTCGAGCTTGCCGTCGGACTTCAGGTAGTTGTCCGAGAACGGCACGCCCATCCAGGACCCGGACGTCGTTGATCCGCTCGGAGCGGTGGGGCAGCTGCTACCCGGTTCACTCGCCGGCACGGAGGCAACCGAGTTGCGACCGATGGCGCCCAGCGAGACGTACTGCTGGCTCGGGGTCATCTGCTGCAGCATCTCCTCGATGCCCTCCTCCATGTCCTTGACGTCACCGCTGCTCATGCTCCCGGTCCGGTCGGCCACGATCGCCACGTCCATCGGGTTCGGCGCCACGGTGCCGCAGGACCCCTTGCAGGCGACCGACAGCAGGGTGCCGGTGCCACCCATGGGGATGCCTCCGGCCGGGGCGAAGGCGAACGGGACGTCGCGTCCCTGGAAGACCCGGATCGTGTTGCAGGCCACCCGGGGAGTGCCGAGGTTGGGTGTCGGCTCGACGCACGGGATCGCGCAGAGCGTGGGGCCGCAGGAGATCAGGCGCCCGCTGGCGCCGTAGTTGCTGCCCACGGTGTAGGGGCTTGGCCCGGGCCAGCAGGTCGAGGGCAGCTGGGTGGGTTCGATCACGTAGAGGCCGCTGACCTTCTTCGAGGCGATCACGCACCAGAAGTCCACGTTGGGCACGAGCGAGCCGGTCTCACTGGGGTCGTGGGCCTCCGCGAACGCGAGAGCCTCGCTGCGTGCCAGCGAGGTGCTGCCGGGCAGCGCGTACGCACCCGCCTGGGCCGCGGCGTCGAGGGTGTCGTTGAGCTGGTGCTTGCGGTTGATCACCATGCCGAGGTCGACCGCGAACGCGGCGAACATCAAGATCAGCAGCGACATGATCGCCACCAGGATCGCGACCACCCCGTCCTGGTCGCGCGGACGCCGGATGCCGTCGACGATCACCCGAAGCCTGCTCTGCGGCCGTCGGTGCTTGCCTCGCGTGCCTGCAGCCATCGGGTCCCCCAGTGATCAACGTTTGGTGGCCGGCTTCTCCCTCCGAAGCCGGCTCAGTCATGATCTGTGCCGGAAAGGTCCGAATCAACTGTTATGCGCTTTATGCGCGTGACGCCCTAGTCCGGTCATATGCACGTTTTGCGTTAAACGTCGGGCTGTGCTAGCGGTCAGGGTGGACGGAGCACCACGGTGGCAGGCCGCCACCGCGAGTGGACCGTCGTCGGCGCGACACCGTGGTCGTGCGGTCACTGCGGGCCCCTGGGGCGTCGGGTGCGCCTCGCTGATCGGTGGCACTGGCCCGATTCGTGCATTTTGCGGCCATACCCTGTGGCTCAACTCTCCCCGCAGGCGCGCTCAGGGCAGCTTCATCAGCTTGATCCCCTTGGACACCTGCGAGAGCGCCGTGGTGAAGATCGGGCCCATGTCCGAGCCAGAGGCGGCACAGAAGAAGTAGTCACCGTCGGCGTTCTCGGCTGCCCGCTCCGCGGAGCTGGAGCAGTCGCTCTCCGCCAGGCTCGGGACGCCGGCGGCAGCGGAGGCGGCCCCCGCGAGGATGCTGGTCAGCGGCGCCGAGACGGGTGGGCGCTTGTAGTACTTCACCGTCTGGGTCTTGTACGTCGTGTTGCCCACCACCAGGTCGGTGACCGTGGTCCCCGGGCTGTTGTTGCTGTTCCCGGGGTCGCTGTCGTCGCAGGCGGCTCCGGCCAGGTTGTAGGCGACGGTGATCACCAGGACGTTGCGCGCCTTGGCATCGGCCGCCACCGCTGAGAGGTTGTTGCACGCGTTGGTGCCGCCGACGTAGGTGTAGGTCTCGTTGATCCGGGTGGTGATCGTGGTCTTGACGTTGGGCACGGACCCGGTCGTGGTGGTCGTCGTGCCACCCGGGGTGATCACCGGGGGGAGCGTGTCCTTGTTGTGGGAGAAGACGTCGCCGGGCTGGTCCAGGCTGGTGGAGCCCGTCGTGGCCGGCGACTCGTTGGGCTGCCCGTCCGTCTCCAGGATGAGCACCTTGGTCGGCGCATCGCTGCGAGTCGGCAGGGCGCCGAGGTTGTTGGACTCCAGGCCGAGCAGGTAGCGCGCGGCAGCCTTCATGGGCGAGGCCAGCGCGGTGCCCGTGCTCGACTGGTTGCTCAGGCACTTGACGCCCTTGACCAGGGCGCTGCCGTCGTTGCGCTGACCGGGTTTGTTCAGGTAGTTGTCCGAGAACGGCACTGGGACCCAGGTACCCGAGGTCGTGGAGCCTCCCGGCGAGGAGGGGCAGGACGCGCCCGGCTCGCCGCTCGGCGTCGAGCCCGCTGACGCCCGGCCGATGGTGCCGAGCGCGACGTACTGCTGCTGGGGCGTCATCTGCTCGAGGAGCTCGAGGATGCCCTTCTCCATGGCGTCGACATCGCTGCTGCTCATGCTGCCGGTGCGGTCGGCCACGATGGCGACGTCCATCGGGTTGGGGGCCACGGTCCCGCACGAGCCCTTGCAGGCGACCGAGACCAGCGTCCCGGTGCCACCCAGCGGGATGCCGCCGGCGGGAGCGAAGGCGAACGGCACGTCGCGACCCTGGTAGACCCGGATCGTGTTGCAGGAGATCGCGGGCACGCCGACGTTGAGGATCGGCGCGACACATGGGATCGCGCACAGCTCCGCGCCGCAGGAGATCAGCTTGCCGGTGCCGCCGTAACCACTGCCGACGACGTACGGCGCCGGGCCGGGCCAGCACGTCGAGGGCAGCTGGCTCGGCTCGATCACGTAGAGGCCGCCGACCTCCTTGGAGGCGATGACGCACCAGAAGTCGACGTTGGGCTCCAGCGCGCCGACCTCGGTCTCGTCATGGGCCTTGGCGAAGGCCAGCGCCTCGGCGCGAGCCTGGTTGGTGTTGCCCGGGAGCGCGTAGGCGCCGGCCTGGGCAGCCGCGTCGAGGGTGTCGTTGAGCTGGTGCTTGCGGTTGATCTGCATGCCGAGGTCGACCGCGAACGCGGCGAACATCAGGACCAGCAGGGAGAGCATCGCCACGAGAATGGCTACCACTCCGGACTCGTCATGCCGCCGAGCCCGGGTGGGGCCCAGGTTCACTCGACCCGCATCTGCGTGTACTGCTCGAGAGTGGTGGAGGCGCCGAACATGCTGCCGATGACCGGCGTGATCCAGACGTAGTCGTAGGTGACCCGCACCGTGGCCGTCGCGCCGGACTGGACCAAGCCGTCGTAGGTGCCCGCGTTGGCGTTGCACGCCGAGCCGTCGGGCTGCACGCAGTCGATCTTGATCACGGTGGTCGGGGTCGTGGTGGGGATTCCGGAGGCGCCCAGCTCGCTCTTGATGGCGTTGTCGATGTCGGCGTAGCTGCCGTTCAGGCTGGCCACCCGGGCACCGTCACGTGAGGCGTTGCCGATGATGGTGTCGCGGTTGAGCATGAACCCGAACTCGATGATCCCGAAGACCAGGAGCAGCAGCATCGGCGTGATCAGGGCGAACTCGACCGCGACCGCGCCGCCTTGTCCGCGAGGACGCCGCAGCGATCCTGATCGGCGAACGGCCGGCAAGCTAGCCACTCGGGCCCCCTCGGGTGAATGCACATGCGCCGACACCCTCCAGCGCCAGTCCATGCCATCGTGCGGGGTAGAACGACCACTTTCAAGCGGTTTACTCCATTTGGTGCCATATGACTAGTCCAGATAGTTTCAGGGCTTTTGTTGCTTCGCCCGGGATACGCGCGCTCAGCCCACCAGCCGACGGATCCGCGCGTCCAGCTCACGCCGGTTGTCGCGCCGGATCACCGCCTCGACGACCTCGATCCCGCCGTTGGGGCTGGCCAGGGCGTGCTCGAGCTCGCGCCGGTCCGTGACCCGCCAGTGCGGGGTCCGCGACGCGGCGCACAGGCTGGCCAGGTCCACGCCGTGTGGGGTGCCGAAGAGCTTCTCGAAGGAGCCGGCATGCTCCGGCGCACCCTGCTCGAGCGTGGCGAAGATCGAGCCGCCGTCGTCGTTGGCGACCACGATGGTCAGGTCGGGTCGCGGCTCGTCGGGTCCGATGAACAGCGCCGAGGCGTCGTGCAGGAACGTGACGTCACCGACGTACGCGATCGCGCGTGTGCTGTGCGGGCGGCCGAGCGCGGCACCGATGGCACTCGAGACGGTGCCGTCGATGCCCGCGAGCCCGCGGTTGGCCAGGACCATCCGACGCTCACCCACCGGGTGCGCCCCGGCCATCAGGTCGAGGTCGCGGATCGGGTTGCTCGCTCCGACGAACAGCAACCCGCCCGGCGGGTTGGTGGCGTCCAGCACGGCCGCCACGTCGTACGGCGTCAACCCGTCCTGGGCCGCCACGAACGCGTCGACCCGTGAGCCGAGCTCCCGGTCGGCGGCGCGCCACTCCTCCAACCACGCGGGGTCGTCGGCCGCGGCGCTGAGCGCGTCGTGCTCGGCGTCGACCGGGAACGGGCGGGAGGGCCACCTGCCCCGGGTCCGCGCGGAGACCACCTCCACGTCCGCCCGCGACAGCAGCTGCATCACCGGCCGGGAGAGCGTGGGGTGGCCGTAGACGACCGCACGCTGCACCCGGTCACCCAGAGCCGAGCCGAGCAGCAGCCGGTAGGTGCGGATCGGAGTCGACCCGGTGCGCGAGCCGCTGCTGGGCTCGGCGAGCAGCGGCCAGCCGCCCTGCTCGGCCAGGACCCGCGCGGGCGGCCCGGCGTCGTCACCCGCGACCACCACCGTCAGTGGGCCCGAGGGCAACCGGTGCGGCTCGACACCCTGATGGTCGCGTGCGCGGCGGCGGGCCGGCGGCACCGGTCGCTGGTCCGGTCGCTGGTCCGGTCGCTGGTCCGGTCGCTGGTCCGGTCGCTGGTCCGGGGTGCCATCCGCTGCGTCCGGAAGCAGCGGGTCGTCGAGCTGACAGTTCAGGTGGATCGGGCCGTCGGGGAACCAGGCGGCGGCGAGAGCGTCCTCGTCGGGAGCGGTGAGGTCGACGAAGCTCGCGGCGTCCCCGAAGAGCCGCACCTGGTCCGTGGTCTGGTTGGCGCCGGTCCCGCGCAGTCGCGCCGGGCGGTCGGCGGTCACCGCGACGAGGGGCACGCCGGCGTGCGCCGCCTCCAGGACCGCCGGGTGCAGGTTGGCCGTCGCCGTGCCCGACGTGGTCACCACCGCGGTCGGGCGGTGCGAGGAGCGGGCGAGGCCGAGCGCGAGGAAGGCGGCGGTCCGTTCGTCGATCCTGGTGTGCAGCGTGACCCGGTCGTCGGCCGCGAGGGCGAACGACAGCGGGGCGTTGCGTGAGCCGGGGCACAGGACGGCGTCGGTCATGCCGCGCTCGACGAGCCGCTCGACCAGCCAGGTGGCCAGCGCCGTGGAAGGGTTCACGAACGACGATCCTGCCGCACGGCATCGGCCTCGGCCACGCGGCGTCGCCAGTGGTCCGCGCGCTCCGGCGAGGCCAGCACAGCGGCGAGTCGCTCCTCGTCGACCTCGGCACGGCGCACGGGCAGGGCTCCGTCGACCGGCAGGAGCGAGTCGGCCACGACGTCGCCGTCCAACAGCTGCACCGTCGCGAGCCCGCACGCGTGGGCGAGCTCCGGCAGCGCCGCGGCCAGCGCGACGCCCGCGGCGATGCCGACGCTCGACTCGACCGCACTGGAGACCACCACTGGCAGGCCGATGTCCTCGGCGATCCGCAGGCAGGCCCGGACCCCGCCCAGCGGCTGCACCTTGAGCACGGCGATGTCGGCGGCTTCCAGGTCGCGCACCCGGTAGGGGTCGGCCGCGCGCCGGATCGACTCGTCGGCGGCGATGGGTACGTCGACCCTGCGGCGAACGACCGCGAGATCCTCGACCGACATCACCGGCTGCTCGACGTACTCCAGGCCGCCGGCGGCGCGTTCCAGCGCGGCGATCCGCCGGATCGCGTCCTCGACCGACCAGGCGCCGTTGGCGTCGATCCGGATCAGCCCCCCGTGACCGAGTGCCTCGCGAACGGCCTCCAGGCGCGCCTCGTCCTCGCCGGGGTCCTGACCGGTCTCGGCGACCTTGACCTTCGCCGTGCGGCACCCGGCCGAGTCGAGCACGATCTGTCGGGCGCGTTCGGGGTCGCAGGCCGGCACGGTGACGTTGACCGGCACGCTGTCGCGCAGCGGCGCCGGCCAGCCCAGGTCGGCGGCCTCGCGCGCGCAGGCCAGCCAGGGCGCGGATGTCGGGGCGTCGTACTCGAGGAACGGACTGAACTCGCCCCACCCCGCGTCACCCCGGACGAGCACCCCTTCGCGCACGGTCAGGCCGCGGAACCGTGTCCGCAGCGGGATCGAGAAGACCTTCATGCCAGCTCCCGGAGACGGCGGCGATCGATCTTGCCGTTCTGGAGCAACGGCATCCGCTCCACGAGGACCAGCTGCCGGGGCGCCCAGGTGCGGGGATGACGCGCCGCGACCCAGTCCCGTACGCCGTCCAGCTCGACCTCGCCGACGACGAAGGCCACGACGCGCTCACCCCACTCGGCGTCGGGCACCCCGAGCACCTCGCAGGCGCGCACCTGCGGGTGCTCGGCGAGGCAGGCAGCCACGACCGGGGCGGCGACCTTGACCCCGCCGGTGTTCACCATGTCGTCGGTGCGTCCGGTGATCCGGAGCCGGCCGTCGGCCGCCAGCTCGCCGCGGTCCTGGGTGTGCAGCCAGCCGTCCCGGAGCGTGGCGGCGGTGAGCTCCGGGTCGTCCTGGTAGCCGTGGAACAGCATCGGCCCGCGCAGCAGCACCTGCCCCTCGTCGATGCGGATGTCGACGCCGGCCAGCGGTCGTCCGTCGTACACGCAGCCACCGCAGGTCTCGCTCATCCCGTAGGTGGGCACGAGGTTCACCCCGGCTGCGGCAGCGCGCTCGCGGAGGTCGGTCGGCACCGCTGCGCCTCCGACAAGCACGGCGTCGAAGGCGGCCAGCGCTTCCTCCGTCGCGGCGCGGTTCTCGGTGCTGGTCAGCAGCCGGTGCAGCTGGGTGGGGACGAGGCTGACGTAGGACCTCCCACCGAGCCTGTCCCGTGCTGCGACCAGGTCGTCGGTGACCACCGGCTCGGTGCCGGCGAGCACGGAGCGAAAAAGCACCTGCACCCCGGCCACGTAGGTCGGCGGCAGGTTGAGCACCCACTGCCCCGGCCCGCCCAGCCGTTCCTGGCTGGCCATCGCCGAGGCCCGCATGGCCGCCCGCGAGAGCAGCACCCGCTTGGGGCGGCCCGAGGAACCCGAGGTCTCGATGACCAAGGGAGCCGGGTCGTCGGCGGCCTCCCACTCCCGCAACAGCCCGAGCACCTCCTCGGCGGTGCCCCGGACCGGGCGCAGGCTGCTCACCGGCGCAACGCTAGCCGGGCCGGGGTCGGGGTCGGGCGGGCGGCGGGCGGCGGGCGGCGGCGGCAGGCGGCAGGCGGCGGGCGGCAGGCGGCGGCGGCAGCGGCGGCAGCGGCGGCAGGCGGCGGCAGGCGGCGGCGGCGGCGGCGGCGGCGTACCCGATGCTGCTCCCCCGGCGCGACCTACCCAACCGCGCTGCCCGCGCGAAACTGCCACTTCCCGTGCGTTGCAACGCACGGGAAGTGGCGGTTTCACTGGGGACCGTGGGAAACCACCAGCTCCCACCCTGCGAGAATCCCGGCCATGGCCACCCCCGCCCAGTGGATCTCCGGCGCGCGACCGCGCACGTTGCCCGCCGCCGTCGCACCCGTGCTGGCGGGCACCGCCATCGCCTGGTGGGCGGGCGGGGCGGTGTGGTGGAAGGCGGTCCTGGCGCTGGCTGTCTCGCTGCTTCTCCAGATCGGCGTGAACTACGCCAACGACTACTCCGACGGCATCCGGGGCACCGACGACGCCCGCGTCGGTCCGCTCCGCCTCGTCGGCAGCGGGGTGGCGGCGGCACGCGAGGTGCGAGCGGCGGCGTTCGCGTCGCTGGGTGGGGCAGCCCTGGTCGGCCTCGTGCTGGCGGCCACGACCGCCTGGTGGCTGGTCGGCGTCGGCCTGCTCGCCATCCTGGCCGCCTGGTTCTACACCGGCGGTCGTCGGCCCTACGGCTACCTGGGTCTGGGCGAGGTGATGGTGTTCGTGTTCTTCGGCCTGGTCGCGGTGCTCGGCACGACCTACGTCCAGACGGAGAGCTTCGAGCTCCCCGCCCTGTACGCCGCCATCGGGGTCGGGGCCTTCGCGTGCGCGATCCTGGTGGCCAACAACCTGCGTGACATCCCCACCGACACCGCCGCCGGGAAGCGCACGCTCGCCGTGACGCTCGGTGAGGAGCGCACCCGCTACTTCTTCGGCCTGCTGGTCGCCGCGACCGTCGTGGCCCTCGTCGGGGTGGCCCTGACCACCACGTGGTGGACCCTGCTGGCCCTCGCAGCGGCCCCGGCGGCCCTGCGCGCGACCACCCGCGTGGTCGGGGACAAGGCAGTGGGGCTCGACCTGGTGCCGGTGCTGCAGCAGACCGGGGTGGCCGGGCTGCTCTACGCGGCCGGGATGCTGGCGGGAGTCGGAGTCAGCGTGGCCCTGGCCGCGATCTGAGCGTTGCCCCGCGGTGCGACACTGGGCGCATGTGGTTCTTCATCCTGCTCGGCATCGTCGCCGTCTGTGCTCTCGCCTACGCCAACCGGGTGACGCTGCTGGCCAAGCTCCTCGGCCAGTCGGAGACGCGGGTCAACCGGCAGCTCAAGCGCAAACCGCGCTAGCCCTGCGGGTCCCCCGGCGTCAGTCGGTGTCCTCCCGCGCCCGGCGCTCCTCGAACCGCTGCGTCGCCCGCTGGGCGCGAGCCTCGACCACGCCCGCGAGCCGTTCCCGCTGCGGCGCCAGCAGCCGCATCGAGAGCACCGAGGAGATGATCAGCGCGACGAGGAACGGCAGCAGAAGCATGCCGTCGCGACCGAAGATCAGCACCCACAGCAGCGCGACGACCGCGTAGGTCGTGACGAAGAGGCTGAATCTCAACAACGAGTAGATCGCGAACGCCTTCACGCGCCAAGGCTACAAGTGCGATCGGGACGCTCCGGGGGCGGTCTACCGCCGACCAACTACATTGGAGGCATGCTCAGGCTCGTCGTGTTCCTCGCCCTTCTCGCGGCAGTGGTCTACGCGGCCTTCTGGCTCATCGACAAGCGCGGCAAGCGCGGGGGTGGCGGTGGTGGGGCCAAGCCAGCGCCGCGTCGCCCCGTCGGGCCCGACGACGACGAGGACTTCCTGCGCGAGCTCGAGCGCCGTCGACGGCACCAGGACCGGAAACGCAAGAACGATGCGGCCAACGGCGGGCAGAGCCAGGGCCAGTCCAACGGCGGCAAGCCGCGCGACGAGCAGCCCCCGCAGGAACGCCCGAAGGACCCTCAGCCTGACCCTCAGCGCGAGGGCGAGGAGAGCTGAGGCTCACTCGAGCAGACGCACGACCGCGGTCGGCTCGGGCGCAGCGTAGGAGTGCTGGCTCCCGCTGCCGAAGAAGAAGTTGATCCCCACGAAGTTGAACCAGAGTGTGGCCACCCCGACCAGGGCGACCACCGCGGCCGAGCGGCCCTTCCACCCCGACGTCGCTCGGGCGTGCAGGTAGGCGGCGTACACCACCCACGTGATGAACGCCCAGACCTCCTTGGGGTCCCAGCCCCAGTAGCGTCCCCAGGCGTAGTGCGCCCAGATGGGCCCGGCGATCAGCGCCGCGAAGGTCCAGATCGGGAACGCGAACGCGTGGGTGCGGTACGCCACGCGGTCGAGCACGGCCAGCTCCGGGAGCCTGGCGAGGTAGCCGCGCACGGCCCCCTCCTGCGGCGTACGCCGCTCCAGCCAGCGCTCCTTGACCAGGTAGAGCGCCGAGACCATCCCGCCGAGGGTGAAGGCAGCGGTGGCGATGACGGCGGCCACCACGTGGATCACCAGCCACGGGGACTGAAGCGCGTCCCGCAGCGGCACCACGGGGGTGTAGAGCACGAGCACGTCGATCATCAAGGTGACCAGCACGAAGCTGGTCACCACCGGCGCGAGCCAGGACAGCGAGTAGCGACGGTAGAGCGCCAGGTAGCCGACCACGACGAACCACGTCCCGGAGAGCGTGAACTCGTACATGTTGCCCCAGGGCACCCGCGCGGGGTCGGCGGCGAAAGCCCGGCTCACCATGGCGACGAGGTGGACCAGAGCCGCGACCACCGTGAGCGCGACGCCGATCCGGCCGAACAGCTCCACCCGCTCGGACTCGGCCTCCGGCGTCTGGGTCTCGCCAAGCGTTGCGGCGCCACCACCGACCGTGGCCGTCTCGCGGACGCTCTGTTCGACCGTGCGTCCCGCAGCCCACTGCGCGAAGTGCGCCAGGACCGCGAGGAAGTACACGACGGCGCAGGCCGCGACAGCCTGGTTGCTGAGGACCTCGAGCTGCTCGTTGGTCACGTCGACTCTCCTGTGGGTGCGGCCTCGACATCGGTGCGGAGCGCGGCGGTCAGGGCCTCGACCTCGGAGGTCAGATCCCCTCCCGAGCTGCGGTCGAGACCGGCGACCTCGACGACAGTACGCCCGCCCTCAACCCGCGCCCGGACCCAGATCCTCCGCGGACGGATGAACAACGAGCCGAGCAGCCCGATCAGCGCCAGCACCACGCCGACGAGCGCGACCTTCTGGCCCGGGGTGTGGCTGACCTGCAGCTTCACGTAGCGGCTGATGCCGTCGAACGCCACGCTGCCGAGACCGTCGGGGAGGGTCACCCCGCGGCCCATGGCGAGGTCGATGCGCAGCGGCTTGCCCGACTCGTTCTGGATCGGTTCGAGACCACCCTTGCGCAGCGCGTAGACCGACTGGGGGTCACCCGAGTCCAGCCCGAGGTCGCCACGGTAGGCGAGCATCGAGATGGCCGGGTTGCGGTCCTCGGGAAAGGCGGAGAACGGACCGGTTGCCTGGGTGAAGGCGTACGTCGGGTAGAACTCGCCCTCGAGCCCGATCTGGGTGCTCTCCCCCGCCGCAGCCCCGGGCTGGGTCGCGTCGGGCACCTTGACCACACCGAAGGAACGGAAGGTCGCGTCCTCCGGGAGGAACACGACCGGGCCCGCGAACGCCACCGTGCCGTCGACGTTGCGCACGGTGATGTGCGGCGCGTAGCCGTGGCTGATCAGGAACACGTCGGTCCCGCGGATGTTCAGCGGGTGGTTCACCGCCACCTCCCGCTGCCGTTCCGGGGCACCCGGCCGGGTGCGGTAGGTCAGGTCGGCGGCGAACTCGAACGCCATCCCCGCCTCGCGGCCCTCGCGGATGAAGGTCACGTCGAAGTCGTCGACGGTGAAGTCGAACGGTTCGAGGTTCGTCGGGTCGAACAGCGTGCCGGCCTGGAAGTCGTCGTACTGGCTGAGCGTGTTGGCGAACCCGTCCTCGGCCACCACGATCACGCCGCCCCGGAAACCCCACAGCGAACCGATCCCGAAGCCGACGAGCACCACGAGCACGGAGAGGTGGAAGAGCAGGTTGCCCGCCTCTCGGAGATACCCCCGCTCGGCGCTGACGTCACCCTCGCCGCCGCTCGGGTCGGTCGGGGCCTCGGTGCGGTACCGCCGCCGGCGCAGCATCGTCTGGGCACGCTCGAGCACCGCTTCCGGTGCCGCGGCGGTCTCGAAGGTCCGGTGCTGCGGCAGCCGTGAGAGCCGCCGGGGCGCCGCCGGCGGCCGGGCGCGTACGCCGCGCCAGTACACCCTCAGCCGCGGGACGATGCACCCGACCAGCGAGATCATCAACAAGATGTAGATCGCCGAGAACCACACCGAGTCGTAGACCGAGAACAGGCCCAGCTTCTCGTAGATCGGGGTGAGCTTCGGGTGCTGCTCGCGCCACTGGGAGGTGCGGAAGGAGTCGACGTTCTCCTGCGGCACGATCGACCCCGGCACGGACCCCAGGGCGAGCAGGAACAGCAGGATCAGGGCGGTGCGCATCGAGGTCAGCTGCCGCCAGGCCCATCGGGCCAGCTCCCGTGGACGCATCGCAGGCACTGACTCGTAGCCGCTGGCCGGGCCGGGCATCAGACGCCCGCCTCGAAGCCGGGGAAGAACCACGTGCGGATCCAGTCGACCATGACGTCCCACCAGCCCGTGACCAGGAGCAGTCCCACGGCGATCAGCATCAGTCCACCGAAGGCGGTGACCCAGCGCTGGTGCCTGCGCACCCAGCCGATCGTGCCGAGCATCCGGCGGTAGGCGAGCGCGGCGATGATGAACGGCAGCCCGAGCCCGAGGCAGTAGACGAAGCTCAGCAGCGCACCCCGCCCGGCGCTGGCCTCGTTGACCGACAGCGCCAGCACCGCCGTCAGCGTCGGGCCGATGCACGGCGCCCAGCCGAGCCCGAAGAGCACGCCGAGCAGAGGTGCCGCTGCCAGCCCCACCGAGGGGACCTTGTGGATCCGCCAGTCGCGCTGCATCCAGGGCACCACACCCAGGAAGACCAGCCCGAGGACGACGGTCAGGCTGCCCAGCACGATGGTGAGCGGCCGCTCGTAGGTGAACAGCCAGTTCCCCACGCCGCCGATCAGGGCGCCGAAGGAGACGAACACGAACGAGAACCCCAGCACGAACAGCAGCGAGCCGGTGAGCATCCGCCCGCGCCGGCCGTCGGCCAGGTCGGCGCCGGAGAGGCCGGTGGCGTAGGAGAGGTAGCCCGGCAGCAGCGGCACCACACAGGGTGAGAAGAACGAGACCAGCCCGGCCACGAGTGCGACCGGAACTGCGAGCAGCAGCGACCCGTCGTACGCGGTGCGCGCGAACCAGTCACCCAGGTCGAGCGGGAGGAGCATCAACGTCACTGCTGCACGTCCCGCACCAGGTCGACCAGCGTCTGCTCGCTGGGCACCTCCCCCAGGATGCTGGCCGCCACCCGGCCCTCGGCATCGAGCACCACCGTGCTCGGGATCGCGCTGGGGTTCAAGGTGCCCCGGAATGCGAGAAGTGTGCGCCCCGAGGGGTCGAAGAACGACGGATAGGGCACGTCGTAGCGCCGTTCGAAGGCCAGCCCCTGCTCGGGGCTGGAGTCCTTGGTGTTCACGCCCACGAACACCACGTCGTCGGCCGCCAGGGTCCGCGCTGCCGAGGCGAGCAGGGGCGCCTCGGCACGGCACGGCGGGCACCAGGAGCCCCAGACGTTGAGCACGACCACCTGACCGGAGTAGTCGGCGAGCGACATCGGCTTGCCCTCCAGGGACGTGCCGGAGACCTCGCCCGGGACCTTGCGCTCCGCGGGCGCGAGTCGCGTGATGATGCCTTCCCCGTCGACGTACCCCTTGTCGCCGGTGCCGGTGGCCCCACCGCAGGCTGCGGTCACCGCACCCAGGAGCAGGACGGCGAGAAGGAGGCGGAGTCGGGAGGTCAAGTCAGGAGGGGGGCTCGTGGTCGGGGTCGGCGCCACCCGCCGAGAACGGCGCGTTGCGGTCGGCGAGGGGGATCAGGTCACCGGCGGGCTCGGAGTAGCCGACGCTGACCAGGTCGTCGTCCTCGAAGTTGAACGAGGTCAGGCTGCACAGGGTGCACCTGCGCTTGCGCGGGTCGTGCAGGAACGAGCGACCCTCGGCCTGGAGCCTGGTCACCCAGATCGGGAGCTGGTGGGAGACCACCACCGCCTCGTGGCCGGCCGCCCTCTCCCGGGCATCGATCACCGCCGGCCACATCCGGCCGACGACGTCCTTGTACGGCTCTCCCCAGGAGGGTTGGAAAGGGTTCCACAGGCTGCGCCACACCTGCGGCTGGCGCAGGATCGAGCCCCTGAGGTCGAAGGGCTTGCCCTCGAAGATGTTGCCGGACTCGATCACCCGCTCGTCGAGCTCGACCGTGAGACCCCGGACCGCGGCCAGTGGCGCCGCGGTCTCCTGGGCGCGCTCCAGCGGCGATGACACGATGTGGGTGATGTCGCGCTCACCGATGCGGTCGGCGACCCGGTTGGCCATCTTGCGGCCCCGCTCGGAGAGGTGGAAGCCGGTGGAACGGCCGTAGAGGATGCCGTCGGGGTTGTGGACCTCCCCGTGTCGCAGGAGGTGGACGATCGTCTTCACCGCTGTTGGCTCCCCACACTCGTCGGTTCCGAGACGGCATCGGTGACGCGTGCGGCGGCCCGCGCTGCCGCCGGGAGCGCGTCGACCACGTGCTGGAGTGCCCGCTCGTCATGGGCGCTGGAGAGGAACCAGGCCTCGTAGGCGCTGGGCGGGAGGTAGACCCCCTGGTCCAGCATCGCGTGGAAGAACGCCCGGTAGGCGGCCGTGTCCTGGCGGGAGGCGTCGGCGAAGTCGCGCACCGGGTCGGTCAGGCCGAGGAAGGCGCTGAACATGTTGCCGCCTGCCTGGATGACGTGCGGGACCCCGGCGTGGGTCAACGCCTCCCCGACCGCGCCGGAGAGGGTGGCGGCGGCGGCGTCGATGTGTGCGTAGACCTCCTCGGTGGCGAGCCGGAGCGTCGCCAGCCCCGCAGTGGTCGCGACGGGGTTACCGGAGAGCGTGCCCGCCTGGTAGACCGGCCCGTCCGGGGACAGCATCGACATCACGTCGGCACGACCGCCGAAGGCAGCGGCCGGGAACCCCCCGCCCATCACCTTGCCGAAGGTGACCAGGTCGGGACGCCACCCCTCGACCGCGCCGTCGAGTCCCCACTGACCCTGCTGGGAGACGCGGAAGCCGGTCATCACCTCGTCGGAGACGAACAGCGCGCCGTGCCTGGCACAGGTCTCGGCGAGGAAGGCGTTGAAACCGGGCTCGGGAGGCACCACGCCCATGTTGCCGGGCGAGGCCTCGGTGACCAGGCAGGCGATCTCGGCACCCCGCTCCGCGAAGACCTGCTCGACGGCAGCGCGGTCGTTGAACGGGAGCACCAGGGTCGCGGCGGTGGAGGCGGCAGGTACCCCCGGCGTCCCCGGAACCGCGCCCTCGGTGCGGTGCGTGGCCAGGCCCGACCCGGCCTCGGCCAGCAGCGAGTCGACGTGCCCGTGGTAGCAGCCGGCGAACTTCACCACGAGGTCGCGGCCGGTGAACCCGCGCGCGAGCCGGATGGCGGACATGGTGGCCTCGGTGCCCGAGGAGACGAACCGGACCTTGTCCACCGGGGTGCGGGCGACGATCGCCTCGGCGAGCTCCACCTCCGGTCGGGTGGGCGTGCCGTACGACGTACCGGTATAGACCGCTGCCAGCACCGCTGCCTGCACCTCGGGGTGGGCGTGACCGAGCAGCAGCGGGCCCCAGGAGCAGATCAGGTCGACGTACTCGTTCCCGTCCACGTCGCGCAGCCAGGCGCCCTCGCCGGAGGCCATGAACCGGGGGGTGCCACCGACCGCGTTGAACGCCCGTACAGGCGAGTTGACCCCTCCCGGGGTGACCCGGTGGGCACGCGCGAACCACTCGGCGGAGAGGGTCGTGGCACCGGGGGACGGTGGACGTTCGGAGGCGGACACACCGGCATTCTCCCCGACGGGGCACAGGGCGGGCGAACCGGCCGGAGGGTGGTTTGCGCACCCGACCCTGAAATGTTGATAAACCCGATTCGTCGGACCCGTCGGATGGTCGTAACCTGACCCCAGCCCCGTCGGGAGCCCGGGGCCGATCAAGGCAACACGGGTGTGTGCGATGCGTCACACGCGGCTGGTTTGCGCGTGACCCGCTCGGGGAAAGTTCGTTGTGGACGTGTCGGAGCGGTTCGGGGACCGCGACACTCAGTTTGACCCAGGGGAGAGAAACCAGACATGACCACGAGACAGCTGTCCCGTCGGAGCAAGGCCATCACGCTGGTGCCCCTCGCCCTCATCTCCGGAGTGTGGACGGCGAGCCTGATGAGCTCCAGCGCCACCGCCACGAACGCCGCCAACGAGACCCTGCCCGACGGCACCACGGTCCCCGACGAGGCCATCGAGGCCCCGGCCAGTGTCCCGATCCCCGGCGTGATCGCCCCCGCCGTCCCCGAGGGCTCCGCCGACTCGGTCGTCTCCGGTGCCTCCAGCAACGGCATCCCTGCCCCGGCACTCGCCGCCTACCAGCGCGGCGCGCAGATCATCAACGCTGCCGACAAGTCCTGCAACATCCCGTGGGAGCTCATCGCGGCCATCGGCCGGGTGGAGTCCGACCACGGCCGCTACGGCGGCAACACCCTGACCGCGGACGGCGTCAGCAAGCCCGGCATCTACGGCATCGCGCTGAACGGCCGCAACGGCACCCAGGCGATCAACGACACCGACGGTGGCCAGCTCGACAACGACACCGTCTACGACCGCGCTGTCGGGCCGATGCAGTTCATCCCCTCGACCTGGCAGGTCGTGAAGGTCGACGCCGACGGTGACAGCAAGCGGAACCCGCAGGACATCGACGACGCCGCCCTGGCCACCGCCGTCTACCTGTGCTCGGGCAAGGACAACCTCTCCGCCCGTGCGGGCCAGGAAGCGGCCGTCTTCCGCTACAACCACAGCCGTGACTACGTGAACCTGGTGCTGCGGATCATGGAGGCCTACAGCCAGGGTGACTACACAGCGGTCCCCTCGGGCACCTACGCCGGCACCACGTTCTCCCCGAGCTACTCCTCCGCGATCGACCGGTCCTACAAGGTCGCCAAGGAGCGCAAGGCCCAGGAGAAGGCGGCCGCCAAGCGAGCCCGCAACGGCGGCAGCACCGGCTCCACCGGCAGCTCGGGCGGCAGCGGCGGCACCGGCGGCACCGGTGGCACCCTGCCCACCACCGGTGGTGGAGGCGGCGGTGGCGGGACACCCGCGGACGACGCCGGCGACACGTCAAGAAGACGACCGAAGACGTCACAAGACACGCTGGAGGACACCGTCAAGAAGACATCGGGCGGCACGACCAGCGGCGGCGGTAGCGGCGGGCGACCCCGCAGCCAGCGCTGCACGAAGGCGACTGCCACCGCTAAGTGCCTGGCCAAGGCGCCTGATTGCCGGCAGACCTGGCTTCAACAGCTGCAGGACGGCTTCGGCTGCTGACGACACCGTCGTCACCCGCAGAACCCCCGGCTCCGGCCGGGGGTTCTGTCGTTCCCGGACGGTGCCGGTCACGGCCGAGGTCTGACTGCACCCGGGGCCCGTCTCACCGACATGGCTGGTCGCCAGTGCGAGCCCCTGCGCGCAGCACAGTGGGCTTGGCGACGCCAGTATCACTGGAGCCCGGATCGCGGCATGAGCGGACGAGTTCCGGCAGGGGTAGCCCTCGTGCGAAGCGCTTTCGGTGGCAGCATGGGGGTGGTGTGGAAGGGGTCGGCATGCGGATGCCTCGACCTGCGGGCGCAGCGGCTGCGGTGCTCGCAATGCTTGTCGTCAGCGGGTGCGGTGGGGCTTCCGACGCCCCGCCCGGGAAGCCGCGGGCAGCGACCGGGTCTGCGGATCGTGTCTCGGCCGTCCTCGCGTCCGATGCACGCTTTGACAGCGTCCGCGCGGTCATCGTCACCGTGGACGGGAGAACGGTCTTCGAGAAGTACCGGGACACGACCCCGGACGTGCACCGCAACATCTACTCGATGACCAAGAGCGTTATGGCGGCCCTGGTCGGTGTGGCCATCGGGGATAACAAGATCTCCGGAACGGCGGCGACACTCGCGGAACTTCTCCCGAAGTACGCCAGGTCGATGCCGGCCGCTGTCGGGCACACGACCTTGGCGCAGGTGCTCACGATGCGGGCGGGGTTCCCTGAGGAGGACGACCCCGACGCGTTTGAGTTCCTAGATGCCAAGGACCCGACGCAGGCAATCCTGGACAGCGGTGCTGGACACCCACCGGGGACATACGCCTACTCCCCCGCCGGGGCACACCTGCTCTCCGCCATCATCAGTGCCACCACCGGCCAGAGCGCCCTGGACTACGCGCGGGCCGAGCTCTTCAAGCCGCTCGGCATCGTCACCACCCCGGCCGCCGAACCACTCGCCAGGCAGGGCTACAACCCCTTCGTCCCCAAGGGATTCACGTGGCTCGTTGACCGCGCGGGTCAACACACGGGCTGGTCCGAGCTCGCTTTGACTGCCGAGGATCTCTCCAAGCTCGGCAACCTGTATCTCAACGGTGGCAAGTGGCAGGGCAAACAGATTGTGCCCATCACCTACATCCGCGAGTCGACCACAGGACTGGTTCCGTTCCCTGACCAAGTCCCGATCGATTCCAGCTACGGCTACATGTGGTGGACCGGGAACCTGCACGGAGACCCGGGCTTCGGCGCTGTCGGCTTTGGAGGACAGCGGATCATGGTGATACCGGAGCGACGCGCCGTGGTTGTGGTGGTGGTCGACGCCTACATCAATGACCCGGGGAGCGGCATCGACCCGCCGCAGTCCGCGCAGATCGCCGACGCGGCGCTCAAGGGACTCGCCGAGAACTGAGAGCCAGCACAGCCGCCTTACCCGTGCACGGCCATCGTCGTTTCGCGGTGTCCGACCAACGGCGATCGTGAAGATCGGGCCACCACATTGGGACTGCTACGAGAACGTGCGTCCCACCCGCAATGTGCGTCCGCACAACGGCATGAGGGTGCATCCGAGGGTGCGCTCCAACGACTGGCAGGCTTGCCGAGGTGGGTGCGCCCCGGTGCCTCGGCGCATCCAGGCCGTCAACCTGGCTCTGGTACGACTGCCAACTCGGGTAGGTCTACGTGCGCCGGTGAAAGCTGACTTTGCCGGTGGGTCCGCGGGTGGCTGCGTAGGTTTCGTCGTGGATGCGGCGGTGGTGGTGGCCGCAGAGCAGGCGGGCGTTGGCCAGGTCGGTGGGCCCTCCGACTGACCAGGGGATGTCGTGGTGGACGTGGCAGAGCCCGGGTGGGCGGTCACAGCCTTCGGCGGTGCAGGTGCTGTCCCTGACCGTGATCGCGATGCGTTGGGCTTCGGTGTGGAAGCGTCGCTTGCGGCCGACATCGAGGACCTGGCTGGGTCCGCCGAGGACGACGGGGATGATACCGGCGGTGCAGGCCAGGCGGCGGGCCTCGGACGCGGAGATCCGGCCCCCGGTGTCCAGCCCGGCCGCACCGAGCCCGCTCAAGAGTTGCTGCAGGGTCATCGTGACCACGATCGTGGCCGAGCAACCCCCGGACTTCGGCAAGACCTTGGCGGGGATGCGCTCGATGAGGTCGCAGAACGCCTGTCCGTGCTCGACCGGGCCGGGGAGCCGCTGCCCCGGGTCACTGGTCGGGGAGGTCAGGGCTTGGAGCATCTTGCGCAGCATCTGGCCGTGCAGGGCAGGGATGCGGAAGCGGCCGTGGCAGGTGCCCTCGTCGTCGTGGCGCATCTCGAAGGTGGTGCGCCGCAGCGCCGCGGCTTCTTCTGCTTCGAGTGCTTTGCCTTCGAACTGTTCGGCGATCTCGGGGGCGATCACCTCGAAGATCCGCTGCCCCAACACAGTCAGGGCCTTGGCGTCGTATTCGGCCGCCAGGTCGACCAGGTGCTTCTCGGCCGCGACCCGTTGCTCGTGGGTGACCGCGAACTCACCGGTGATCGGGAGCCGGTCCAGGGCGCGGACGATGGCGCGGGCCTGGGGTGGGTTGACCGCGCCGGTGCCCATAGCGGCCCCGAGCACGTCGAGGTGCTCCACGGCCTGGGCGAGCTTGAGGTCCGAGCGGACCGCGGGGCGGTTCTGCCGGGTCTCGATGGCGACCCAGTCCGCGGCCGAGGCGGCGGCGGTGATGTCCCCGGCACCGGCGCGGTCTGCTTCGGCCAACACGCGAAACTCCAGGGCCGCGAGCTGGGCCTTGGCCCGGGCCAGGTCCAGCAGCGCTGAACGCTGCTCCGCGGGGGTCATCGACCACGTTGCCACCGAGGCGACCTCGTCCAGTCGGGCGACGAGGCGCCCGGCGAAGTGGGTGACCGGGTGGTGGTCCAGGAGCTGGCTGCTCATGGTCCGATTCTAGATCCGACTACCGACAGTTTCGAGTGTCTGTTCGAATATGTGGAGAACTTTGGTCGAGCCGTTTTCGTGACCAATGGGCCGCCGCGAGCACCGCGGCCGACGAGAGCACCAGCGCGACCGCCAAGCGTCCGCTGCTCGACCACCCGCCGCTTCGCTTGCTTGGGCCCCGGCCCGGACCGAGCGACGGGGCAGGTCAGTCGCGCAGCATCCGGGCGGCGTCGAGCGCCCAGTAGGTCAGGATCACGTCCGCCCCGGCGCGCCGGATCGAGGTGAGCACCTCGAGCACGGCGGCGTCACGGTCGATCCACCCGTTGGCCGCGGCTGCCTCGACCATGGAGTACTCCCCGGAGACGTTGTACGCCGCGACCGGAACGTCCACGGCAGCACGCACGTCCGCGACGACGTCGAGGTAGCTCAGCGCCGGCTTCACCATCACCATGTCGGCCCCCTCTGCGACGTCGAGGAGCGCCTCGCGGACACCCTCGCGGGCGTTCGGCGAGTCCTGCTGGTAGGTCCGCCTGTCCCCCTGCAGGGAGGAGTTGACGGCCTCTCGGAAGGGCCCGAAGAAGGCGGAGGCGTACTTCGCGGAGTAGGCCAGGATGCCCACACCGGAGTGCTCCCCGTCGTCGAGGGCCTGGCGGATCACGCCCACCTGGCCGTCCATCATGCCGCTGGGCCCGACGAGATCGACACCGGCGGCCGCCTGCGCCAGGGCCATCTGGGCGTAGATCTCGAGCGTGCGGTCGTTGTCGACCCAACCGTCGGGGTCGAGCACGCCGCAGTGCCCGTGGTCGGTGAACTCGTCCAGGCACAGGTCGGACATCACCGGCAGCTGGTCACCGACCTCGCCCACCACGTCGGTGATCGCGAGGTTCAAGATGCCGTGCGGGTCCACAGCGCCGGAGCCGACGGCATCCTTGCGTTCGGGGACACCGAAGAGCATCACCCCGCCGAGTCCCGCCTCGACGGCCTCGGCCGCGACCTTCTTCAGGCTGTCCCGGGTGTGCTGGTAGACCCCCGGCATGCTCGAGATCTCCCGCGGCTCGGTCGCGTCCTCCCGCACGAACAGCGGCAGCACCAGCTGGCTGGGCTGCACCACGGTCTCCGCGACGAGCCGGCGCAGGGCCGGGGTGCGGCGCATGCGGCGCGGCCGGATCTCCGGGTAGCCCACCTGGTCGCCCTCCGACTACTTCGAGCTCGCCCTGCGGCGGGCCGAGGGGCGGCGCTCCGAGGGCCGGGTCACCGGCTGGCCGGACTCCAGCATCGCCGCTCGACGCGAGGCACCGAAGTCGGCGAGCGCGTCCACCAGCTCCTCCACCGACGGGTTCGGCGCGAGCACGTCGACACGAAGCCCGTGCTCCTCGGCCGTCTTCGCGGTGGCCGGACCGATCACGGCGATGATCGTCGAGGCGTGCGGCTTCCCGGCGATGCCGACCAGGTTGCGGACGGTCGAGGACGAGGTGAACACGACCGCGTCGAACTTGCCGGTCTTGATCGCCTCGCGGGTCGCGGCCGGCGGCGGAGCCGCCCGCACGGTGCGGTAGGCGGTGACGTCGTCGACCTCCCAGCCGAGGTCGACGAGGCCGGCGACCAGCGTCTCGGTGGCGATGTCGGCGCGGGGCAGGAACACCCGGTTGATCGGGTCGAGCACGTCGTCGTAGGGCGGCCAGTCCTCGAGCAGGCCGCGGGCGGACTGCTCACCGGAGGGCACCAGGTCGGAGTTCAGGCCCCAGTGCGCGAGCGCCGCGGCGGTCTTGTCCCCCACCGCCGCGATCTTCAGGCCGGAGAACGCGCGGGCGTCCAGGCCGTACTCCTCGAACTTCTCGCGCACCGCGCGCACCGCGTTGACCGAGGTGAACGCGATCCACTCGTAGCGCCCCTCGACGAGGCCGCGCACGGCCTTGTCCATCTGCTGGGGGTTGCGCGGCGGCTCCACGGAGATCGTGGGCACCTCCTCGGGCACGGCGCCGAACCCACGCAGGCGGGAGGACAGGCCGCCGGCCTGCTCCTTGGTGCGGGGCACCAGCACGCGCCAGCCGAACAGCGGCTTGGTCTCGAACCACGACAGCGTCTCGCGCAGGTCGACGACGGGGCCGACCACCGTGACGGCCGGCGGCTCGATGTGGGCGTTGCGGGCGTCGACGGCGATGTTCGCCAGGGTGGAGACCACGGTGTGCTGGGTGGTCAGCGTGCCGGTCGCGGTCATCGAGACCGGCGTGTCGGCGGAGCGGCCCGCCGCGACGAGCTGTGCCGCGATCTCACCGATCGAGCCGACGGCCGACAGCAGCACCAGCGTCTGGTGGGCGGCGTACTTGTTCCAGTCGATCTTGCTGTCGCTGTAGGTCACGACCGCGACCTCGCGGTGGTTCTTGGTGGTCAGCGGGATGCCGGCGTACGTCGGAACGGCGCTGACCGAGGAGACCCCCGGCACGATCTCGAACCCGACACCGGCCTTGGCGCAGGCCTGCGCCTCCTCGGGACCGGAAGCGTAGAGGAACGGGTCCCCCGCCATCAGGCGCACGACGCGCTTGCCGGTCTTGGCCTGACGCACCACCACCTTCGCTCGGGCAGCGTGGGTCAGCGGCTGGCCGTCCTCACCGAAACCACCGTCGACGAAGACAGGACCCGTGTGCTCGACGGGCTCGTCCTCGGTGTCGAGCGGCGCCGGCAGCCCGAGCAGGACGCGCACGAGCTCCTCGTGGCCGGGGACCTCGGTGACCACGATCTCGGCGTCGCGCAGCAGCTCCACGGCGCGGACCGTCAGCAGACCGGGATCCCCTGGCCCGCTGCCTACGAACGAGACCCACTTCAGGGGGCGAGCTGCCGCCGACCCGGGGCCGGTGGGGGTGCTGGAGGTGTTCTGGTTGGTCACAGTCGCCTTCTCGCTACTTCGGTGTTTGCGTTGATCAGTTCAGCTGCACCCTCGGCGAGCATTTCCGCCGCGAGCTTGTGCCCCAGCCCTACCGGGTCCTCGAGAGGTCCGGAGGCCGAGCGTCGTACGGACAGTGCGCCGTCCAGGGACAGCGCGACCGCACGGATCCAGAGTTCGTCACCGAGGTCCCCTTCCGCAACTTCTGCGAGGGCACCGACCGGCGCTGAGCAGCCGGCCTCGAGCTCGGCCAGCAGTACTCGCTCGGCGGTGACGCACGCGCGGGTGGCCGCGTGGTCCAGCGCGTTGCCGACGATCGAGAGGAGCTCGGAGCCCGCACGGCACTCGACGGCCAGCGCACCCTGACCCGGAGCGGGCAGCACCTGAATCGGGTCGATGACCTCGGTGGCCTCGTCGGCACGACCCAGCCGGGCCAGTCCCGCCCTGGCGAGCACGACCGCGTCGAGCTCGCCGGAGGCCACCTTGCCGAGCCTGGTGTCCACGTTGCCGCGCACGCCGACGATGTCGACGCCGAGACCGAGGGCCTCGATCTGGGCGACGCGTCGGGGCGCCCCGGTGCCGACCCGGGAACCCGGCGGGAGCTCCCCGAGGGTGAGCCCGTCGCGGGCCACGAGGACGTCGCGGGGGTCCTCGCGGACGGGCACCGCGGCGAGCGCGATGCCGTCGGCGGGCGAGGTGGGCAGATCCTTGAGCGAGTGCACGGCGAGATCGACCTCGCCGCGCAGCAGCGCGTCGCGCAGGGCGCTCACGAAGACGCCGGTGCCGCCGATCTGGGCCAACGGCTCCTTGGAGACGTCCCCTTCGGTGCGGATCATCACCAGCTCGGTGTGCAGGCCCGTGGCGGCGGTCAGCGCCTCGGCCACCAGGGTGCTCTGGGTACGGGCCAGGGTCGAGGCACGGGTGCCGATGCGCACCACCGGGCCGGCAGACGTGGGGATGCTCATACGCCCTCCGCCCGGGTCACGGCGTCGACAGCCTGCTGGTCGAGCGCGAACAGCTCGGCCAGCGCGGCGGCGTAGGAGACGGCCCCGGCGTGGTTGGCCAGCTCCTTGACCCGCACGGTGGGCTGGTGCAGCAGCTTCTCGGCGACGCGTCGGATCGCGCGCTCCACCTCGGCGCGGGTGACGTCGTCGAGATCGGGCAACCGTGCGCCCAGGCGCAGCAGCTCGGCCTCGACGACCCCGGTGGCCATCGTGCGCAGCGCGACCACGGTCGGTGTGACGCTGCGGCTGCTGCGTGCGGCGAGGAACGAGCTGAGCTCCTCCCCCACGATGGCGCGGACTCCGTCGACGTCGCCGCCGCCGGGCATCTCGTCGAGCTCCGCGGCGAGCGTGTCCAGCGCGATCAGGCGCACCCCGGGCAGCAGGGCCACGGCCGGGTCGACGTCGCGCGGCATGGCGAGGTCGACGATGGCGAGCGGGCGCTCGGAGGTGCGTCGGGAGGCGACGTCGTCGGCACCGACCATGATGCCGACCGCGCCGGTGCAGGAGACGAGCACGTCCACGGGGCCGGAGGCGGCGTGCAGCTCGGCGAGCGGGATCGCTCGCGCGGCGTACTGCTCGGCGAGGCGCGCCGCCCGGTCGGGGGTGCGGTTGGCCACCACGATGGAGGCAGCCCCGGCCCGCGCGACCGTCGCGACGGTCAGGCTCGCCATCGAGCCGGCACCCACCACGACCACGTGTTTGCCCGCAAGGGCACCGACGTGCTCCTCGGCTCGGGTGAGCGCGGCCGTCACGAGGCTGGGAGCGACCCGGTCGATGTCGGTCTCCGCGTGTGACCGCTTGCCCACGCGCAACGCCTGCTGGAACAGCACGTTCAGCGAGGCACCGACGGTGCCGGACTCCTGGCCGACGCGCAGCGCCTCCCTGGTCTGACCCAGGATCTGGCTCTCGCCGAGCACCATGGAGTCCAGACCCGCCGCCACGTGGAACAGGTGCGAGACGGCACCGTCGTCGTAGTGCACGTAGAGGTGTGCCAGCACCTCGTCGGGGCTCTGGCCCGCGCGCTCACCGAGCAGACGGGAGATGGCCTCGACGCTGCCGTGGAACCGCTCCACGTCGGCGTAGACCTCGGTGCGGTTGCAGGTCGAGAGGACCGTCGCCTCCAGGACGTGGTCACACTCCGAGACCTCGTGGATGAGCTTGGAGACGCCCTCGGAGTCGAGTGCCACTCGTTCCAGGATCGGCACCGGGGCCGTCTTGTGGGAGATCCCCACCACCAGGACGCTCATCCGGCGTCCTCGCTCAGCTCGACCACACCGTCGAGGCGGGCACCGCTGGACTTGCGCTGCTCGTGGTAGGCCAGGATCTGCAGCTCGCTGGCGAGGTCGACCCGTCGTACGTCGACGCCCTCGGGCACCGAGATGATGGTGGGGGCGAAGTTGAGGATGCTGCGGATGCCGACCTCGACCATCCGGTCGCACACCGACTGTGCCGCGATCGCCGGGGTGGCGATCACACCGATCCCGACGCCGTGCTCGGCGACGACCTTCTCGAGGTCGTCGAAGTTGCGGATCTCCAGCCCGGCGACCACCTCACCGTGACGGCTCTCGTCGGCGTCGAGCAGCGCCACGGTCCGGAACCCGCGCGAGGAGAAGCCGGAGTAGTTGGCGAGCGCGTGGCCCAGGTTGCCGATCCCCACGACCACCACCGGCCAGTCCTGGGTCAGGCCGATCTCGCGGGCGATCTGGTAGCGCAGGTACTCCACGTCGTAGCCGACACCCCTGGTGCCGTAGGAGCCGAGGTGCGAGAGGTCCTTGCGCAGCTTGGCGCTGTTCACGCCCGCTGCAGTGGCCAGCTCCTGGCTGGAACAGGTCGTCGTGCCGGCGTCGCTCATCGCGTTGAGAGCCCGCAAATACACCGGCAGACGGGCGACCGTTGCTTCGGGAATGCGGGAAGTACTCACTGGGCGGACACTCTCCAGATTGCGGTGATCTACGCACTCTAAGAGTTTGTGAACGTGCGAACAAACCGAGTCCGGCTGCTGGCTAGCACATGTGACATGTGCCACGGCGACCGGGGGTCCGCGAGGCCGACGATCGGCTCCCGCCGGACCGCGACTCAACCCAGTGCTCGCCGCAACCGGGCCTCGTCCACGCGCCAGAAGTCGTGCTGCCGACCGTCCACGAACGTGACCGGGATCTGCTCCCCGAAGTCGTGCATGAGCTCCGCGGAGGTGGTGATGTCGACCTCGTCGTAGGAGGTGCCGACGTCGGCGCAGACCCGCTCGATCACCAGGCGCGCCTCGTCGCAGAGATGACATCCCTGCTTGGCGTAGAGCCTGATCCGCGGCTCGGACGGGCGGCCCGTCTCAGGACTCATCCGCAGCCCGCCTCCGGCGGTGGCCGGTCACTCCAGCAGGCCGAGCGCGCGTCGGCGCTCGGTGGCACGCAGCCGACCCTTCTGCACCTTGCCGGTCGGGGTGTACGGCAAGGTGTCGACGACGTGGATCACCGAAGGCTGCTTGAACCGGGCGAGACGGTGCTCGCAGTGCCGGCGTACGTCGTCGACCAGCCCGTCGCCCGAGCCCGCGACGGTTGGCTTGACGTAGGCGACCACAGTCTCGCCGGTGAGCTCGTCCTCGACACCGATCACCGCCGCCTCGAGCACCTCCGGGAGCTCACCGATGACGTCCTCGACCTCACTCGGGTAGACGTTGAAGCCGGAGACGATCACCAGCTCCTTGACCCGGTCGACCAGGTAGAGGTCGCCATCCGGGTCGAGGTAGCCCACGTCGCCCGTGGGCCACCAGCCGTCGAAGTCGGGCCCGTCTGCCCCGTCCGGCCAGTAGCCGGAGAACAGGTTGGCCCCACGGACGTGGATCTCACCGCCGTCCTGGTCGTGCGGTTCGCGACCCCGGTCGTCGACCAGCTTGATCTCGATGCCGGGCAGTGCCGCGCCCACCGAGCGCGGCGACGGCGCCTTGCTGCACAGCGTCGAGGTCACCACGGGGGCAGCCTCCGTCAGGCCGTAACCCTGGTGGATGTCGACGTGGGTGCGGTCGGTGAAGCGCCCCGTCAGCTCGGGGTCCAGCGGTGCGGAACCGCTGAGCATCAGCCGCACCGGGCCGAGCCGCTCCTCGAGGCCGGTGATCTGCATCCAGTAGGCGAAGACAGCGGGCGCTACCGGCACCACCGAGATCGCCTCGTCCTCGATGATGTCGAGGGAGCCCTCCGCGTCGAAGCCGTCGACGAGCACGAGACGGGCCTGCTGGCGCAGCACCTGCCCCAGCACCGCGTTGAGTCCGTAGACGTGGAAGAGCGGCAGCACCCCCAGGACGACGTCGCGGCCGCTGATCATCGGCGGGTCAACCTGGGCGACCTGCTCGATGTTGGCGAGCAGCGCCCGGTGGGAGAGCATCGCCGCACGGGGCCGTCCGGAAGTGCCGCTGGTGTAGAGCAGCACCGCAAGGCTCTCGGGGTCCAACCTGGCCGGCACCGGAGCCCCACCCCTGGCGACGAGCTGGTCCCAGCCACGCTCGCCGGGCTCGAGGGTCGTTCCCACGGCGACGACACGCGGGCGCAGGTTCGCCTCGAGACCCACCGCCTCCATCGCGTCGCCGAGACCTCTGACGGCTTCGCGCACCGACGCGATCGTGCGTGAGTCGGCGATCACCATCCGGGCACCCGAGTCGGCCAGCATCCGCATGAACTCGCCGGTCGCGCTGCGAGGATTCACCGGTACGGCGACCATGCCGGCTCGCAACGACCCGAGGTAGGCGGCCACGAACTCGATGCTGTTGCCCGTGGCGATCATCACCCGGTAACCGGCCACCATGCCGGCATCTGAGAACCCCTGGACCACGCGCTGCACCAGCTCGTCGAGCCCTCCGCAGGTGACGGTGCGGCCCGTCGACGCCTCCGAGAGGATCGTCTTGTCCGGCTCCTTCTGGGCCGCCCGAACCAACAGATCGGCGACGTTGGAGTCCATCCGTGGAGTCTCCCACATCGGGGTCGGCCCCTCGGCGTGCAGGCAGCATCGGCCTAGTCTGTGGACGTGACCCCCCCGCCGAGCAGCAAGCCGCGGCGCAAAGCGCCTCCGCGCCCGCCCAACCTGCAACGCCGCTCGCAGCTGGCCGGAGAGGCAGCCGCGGCCATCGCGGAGGTGGAGAGCGCGCTGAGCATCGAGGCGGACCCGAGCAGCGCCGCCTTCTTCGACGTGGACAACACCGTGATGCAAGGTGCGTCGATCTTCCACCTCGCCCGGGGTCTGCACCGCCGGGAGTTCTTCACCACCCGCGACATCCTCGGGGCGGCATGGAAGCAGGCCTACTTCCGGGTCGTCGGGGTCGAGGACCCGGCCCACGTGGCCGAGGCGCGCGCCTCGGCGCTCGGGTTCATCGCCGGCCACACCGTGGCCGAGCTCGAGTCGCTGGGTGAGGAGATCTTCGACGAGCGGATGGCGCACCGCATCTGGCCGGGGACCCGAGCCCTGGCGCAGCTGCATCTCGACCAGGGTCAGCGGGTGTGGCTGGTCACGGCGGCGCCCATCGAGATCGCGACCATCATCGCCCGGCGCCTGGGCCTGACCGGAGCGCTCGGCACCGTCGCCGAGCACGTCGACGGCGTCTACACCGGGCGGCTGGTCGGCGAGATGCTGCACGGTCCCGCCAAGGCCGTCGCCGTCCGCGAGATCGCCGACCGGTTCGGACTGGACCTGGCGCGTTGCTCGGCGTACTCCGACTCCTTCAACGACCTCCCGCTGCTCGAGGCGGTCGGCGACCCCTGTGCGATCAACCCTGACGCTCGACTCCGAGAGCACGCACGCGCGCAGCGGTGGCGCATCCGGGACTACCGCACCGGCCGCAAGGCGGCACGCGCCGGTGTGTTCGCGGCGGCGGTCGCGGGTGCTGCGGCAGGCACGGTTGCGGCGGGCGTGGCGATCCGCCGCAGGGTGTCCTGAGGCCGGGGGCCCTTACCCGTTCGCACGCTCGGCGCCCCCGTGTCCTGCGTCACGAATCGGTTCACAACGGGCCAGCCGCCGCGTAGCATCGAGGACTTGGAGGGCCGCTGGTACGGACCGGCGGATATTCATGGGCACATACGAGGTGCAGCGCGGTCTGGACGCGTTGCGGCATGCCCTCGTGGAGATGTTCGGGCCCCCGCACCTGGCAGCGGTCGCCGGCACCTCCGGCTCCGGTGCTGCCCGTCCACCATCGGGCTCCCAGGCGAGCCAGTGGTTGCTGACCCAGACCAGTGAGAAGTCCAGCCAGAGCCCACCGACACCCCGCAACGGCCACGCCGGGGCGGCCGACCAGCATCAGGGTGGTCACGACGACGCGGAGCTGGCCACCTCCTCCCTCCAGGACGAGGCGGAGGGAAGTCGCCTGATCGCCCTGGTCGAGCTGGCTCGCAACGGCGACGCCGAGGCGTTCGGACAGCTGTACGACCACTACAACACCAGCGTCTACCGCTTCCTGTACTACCGCGTCGGCTCGGTCCAGCTGGCCGAGGACCTGACTGCCGAGACGTTCTTCCGGGCACTGCGTTCGATGAGCTCGTTCCGCTGGCAGGGCAAGGACTTCGGCGCCTGGCTGATGACCATCGCCCGCAACCTGACCACCGACCACTTCAAGGCCGGCCGGACCCGCCTGGAGAGCACCACCGAGGACATGAGCACCCTCGACACCACCACCGAGGGGCCGGAGAGCGCCGTACTGGCCTCGCTGACCAACGAGGCTCTGCTCGAGGCGCTGGCCGAGCTGCCCGGCGAGCAGCGCGACTGCCTGGTGATGCGTTTCCTCCAGGGACTCTCCATCGCGGAGACCGCCGAGGTCCTCGGCCGCAGCGCCGGCGCGGTCAAGCAGCTCCAGCTGCGCGGGGTGCGGAACCTCGCCAAGCTGCTACCCGAGGGAATGCGCTGAAATGTTTCCCACTAGTAACATTCCGCCCACCATAACCTCGTGTCCCCGCGCGTCGTTGAGGTGGATGACAGAGCGCGTTTCGGTGGCCACAACGGCCCCCCAGGGCCGCACCCACACCTACCTCTCAGGGACCCAGCGATGACCCCCCTCTTCCCCGCGCAGCGGGCGGCCGAGGAGTTCGACCAGGCACTCGGCAGCACGGCGGACACCGCCGTGCGCGAGCGCTACGCCGCGCTCCTCGACACCGTCGAGGTCCTGAAGACCCAGCCCGAGGTGCTCCCCCGGGCGGAGTTCGCAACAGACCTGCGCTCGCGGCTGATGACCGCAGCGGAGACGGAGCTCACCCGGACACCGAGCGTCGTGCGGCACCTCGAGCCGGCCCGCCAGGTCAAGCAGCGCAGGCTCGGTGCGGTGGCCGCCTCGCTGGTGATCGTCGGCGGCGGCGCGGGCATGGCAGCCGCCGCATCGGGCTCGCTGCCCGGTGAGGCGCTCTACCCGGTCAAGCGTGGCCTGGAGGAGGTCGGCACTGCGGTCCGCCTCACCGACACCCAGAAGGGTGAGGCCCTGCTCGGCCGGGCCGCCACTCGCCTCGACGAGATCGGCACCCTGCAGTCGCGCTCCGCGGCGGACCCCGAGCTCGTCGCCGCGACGCTGGCGTCGTTCCGCGACGCGGCCGACTCCGGCTCGGCTCATCTCTTCGAGGCTTACTCCACCGACGGCGACGCCGCGGTCGTCTCCACGGTCCGCACCTTCACCACCGAGCAGATGGCGGTTCTGCAGGCCCTTTCTGCCGGAGCCGACGCGGGCACCCTGGAGCTGCTCCGGGAGGCCGCCGACACCGTGGCAGTCATCGACCAGCAGGCGCGGTCGCTGTGTGGGGGCTGCGGGCCCGAGGCCTCGGTCCTGCCGCCATCGATTCTCGCCGCGAGCGCCGTCAGTGTCGACAACCTGTTGGCGCGCCCGGTCGCCCAGGCTCAGATCGACATCGCCGCCGCCGCAGCCGCTGCTGAGGCCGCGCGGCTGGCCGCCCTGAAGGCTGCGGCACAGCAGGCCGAGGAGAAGGCCGGCGAGCTGCCCCTGCCGGGGACCCCCGAGGCGCCCAGCACGGGCACGGCTACGCAGGGCACGCCCGTCACCAGCACGATCACCGGCGCCGGCAAGCTCGTCCCCTCGGTGACCACCGGCGGCCCGGCAGTCAAGGACCTCGTCTCGGGCGTCACCGGCAACCTCACCGGTGCCATCAAGGACGCCGGCGAGAACGCCGCGCAGGGCACACCCAAGACGGGGACCCCGCTCGATGGAGCCGTCGAGGACCTCACCGACAAGGTCGACGACACCACGGGCAAGCTGCTGCCCTGACGCGGGTCTGGGGGTCCGGTGCCAGGCGTCAGGAGAAGACGGACTTGCGCTTCATCAGCAGCGCGTAGAGCGTCTGCTGGATCGCCTCACGCACCTGGTCGGTGACGTTGAAGACCAGCATCGGGTCGTCGGCCGCGCCGGGGTCGTAGTCGTCGGTGCGGATCGGCTCGCCGAACTCGATGAGCCACTTGGAGGGCAGCGGGAGCAGACCCAGCGGTCCGAGCAGCGGGAAGAGCGGCGTGATCGGGATGTAGGGCACGCCCAGGAGTCGCGCCAGCGAGGGGATGTTGCCCACGAGCGGGTAGATCTCCTCCGCCCCGACGACAGCTGTCGGGACGATGGGTACGCCGGTGCGGATCGCCGCGGAGACGAAGCCGCCGCGGCCGAACCGCTGCAGCTTGTAGCGCTCCCCGAACGGCTTGCCGATGCCCTTGAAGCCCTCGGGCCACACGCCGACGAGCTCGCCGTCACGCAGCATCCGCTCGGCGTCCTCGCCGCAGGCGAGGGTGGCACCACCCTTGCGCGCCAGGTCGCCAACCACCGGCAGCCGGAAGACGAGGTCCGCACCGAGCGGCCGGAGGAACCGCTGCGTGTGGTCGTGGACGCTGACCATCGTCATCAGCCCGTCCACCGGGACGGTGCCCGAGTGGTTGGACACCAGCAGCGCGCCCCCGTCACTGGGGATGTTCTCCACCCCCCGAACCTCGATCCGGAACCACTTCTGGGCGATCGGGCGCAGCGCGGCCAGCAGGAACTGCTCGGTGATCTCGCGGTCGAAGCCGTAGTCGTCCACGCTGAACTCGCCGGTGATCCGGCGGCGCAGGAAGGCAAGGAACTCCGCGAGGCGGGGTTCCCACTCGGCTCCGAAGATCTCCTTCGAGGCCGAGGTGAAGGCCGAGAGCCACTCCAGCGGAGGGATCGCAGGGCCCGGCTGGCGGTGTCCGGCCACCACGGGCGGTCGCACCGGGAGGCGGCGCGGCTGGTCGGGGTCCGCGGGGGGCGCAGCCGCTCGGGTCTGTTCGGGACCCTCACCTGTCGGGTCGTGCTGGTCGCCTGTCGTCGCAGCCGGTGTCGCAGCCGGCGGGGTCTGCCGGGGTGTCGCCGCACGGGGTGCGGCCGCACGAGGAGTCGCACGGGGAGTCGCCGCACGGGGCGCCGCTGCTGCCGATGACGGGTCGACGCCGGGCTCTTCGTGAGCCGACGAGCTGCCGGTGGGACGTGCGGGTGAGCGGCCCGCCAGGCTGCGGCTGTTCGACGAGGGCTTGGACTCACCGGTGCCTCGTCCAGGTCTGCCCCGGGTCCCGATCGGAATGATGTCGGCGTCACCCACGACGATCGCCTCCAGAGGTCAGGGCGCTCACCAGGGCGGACTCGGTCGCGCGCACCCGGTCTGCGGCAAGCAGCCCCGGCCGCAGCGTCGTCGCGAAGTCCGCAAAGGCCTGCGCGGTCGTGAACGAGGGCTCGAAGCCGAGCATCTGCCGCATCCGGGTGGTGTCCAGGCCGCGGCCATAGGTCAGGAACGCCACGTGCTCGGGCGAGAAGTCGGCCACTCGCCGCTGGCGGATCGCCGAGCCGAAGGCAGGCAGTGCGAAGGCGGGCATGGGCAGCGACGGCCGACCGATGCGACGTACGGCCTGGGACAGGGTGATGATCCCGTCGCCGGCGACGTTGAAGGTCCCGGTCACGTCGCTGAGCGTCGCATGCTGGAACACGTCCAGGGTGTCCTGCTCGTGCACGAACTGCAGCCGGGGGTTGAACCCCACCACGGTGGGCACCACCGGCAGCCGGAAGTAGCCGGTCATCGGGGTGTTCAGCGCCGGACCGATGATGTGGGCCAGCCGCAGCATGGTCACCGAGACGTCGGGGCGGCGCCGCGCGAATCCACGCGTGTACGCCTCCACCTCGGTGACGTCCTTGGCGAAGCCGCTGCCGGGCAGCCGCTTCGCGCTCATGCCCTCGGTGAACATCGCGGGATCGCGGTTGGACGCGCCGTAGACCGCCGCGCTGGACTTCACCACGAGCTTGCTCAGGTCGGGCGCCTGCTGGCATGCAGCGAGCAGCTGCATCGTCCCGATGACGTTGAGCTCCTTGATGGAGGTGCGCCCACCGCCCATGGCCGCCTGCGTGGCGGCCACGCTCGTGTGCACGACGGTGTTCACGCGCTCACGCACGATCACCTTCGCGATCACCGGGTTGCGGATGTCCGCGCGCACGAAGTCGGCCCGACCCAGGTCACCCCGGGGCGGGACGACGTCCACACCGATGACGCGTTCGATCCCCGGTGATCCGGACAGCTGCGCCGCTAGACGACGCCCGAGATCACCGGCGACACCGGTGACGAGCACAACCTGACCCATGACGGTGGAGGGTGATGCCTACTTGCCGAGCTTGCGACGCTGCACGCGCGTCTTCTTCAGCAGCTTGCGGTGCTTCTTCTTCGCCATGCGCTTGCGGCGCTTCTTGATGACAGAACCCACGTGTGACCTACTCCGTATGTGCGAGGAGGCCCCATGTGGGGTCCCCCGTTAGAAGACCACAGCGTAACGGGCGCAGGCGGCACAGCCGAATCGGCACCGGTGCTCTCATCCAGTGGTCCTCAGCCGGCGTCGAAGAAGCTGCTCTTGAGGTACTCGTTGACGTCGTGCTCGCTGACCCTGAAGGAGCGGCCGACCCGCACCGCGGGCAGCTCGCCACTGTGGACCAGACGGTAGACGGTCATCTTGGAGACGCGCATCACCGATGCCACCTCGGCAACGGTCAGGAACTTCACCTCGGAGATGTCTCCTGGCATGTTCGCGGGCATGGCGCACCGTACTTTCTCTCGCACGTCCCACGGCTTCCCCGCCGCAGACCACACGTGCGCGCTGAGAGAAATATAGGGCCCAATGTGACCAATGTGCCAGGGATTCCCCAAAGTGGCCAGTGATACTGCGGCGTGGCTGCTTGCCACGGGCTTGGTTCGAGGTTCTCACATGTGCGGATCGAGGCCGTTGTAGGGGAAGGCCACCTCTCGGGTCGCGTGGATCGCGCGGTCCAGCCAGGTGTCCGGGTCGTAGCCCTGGGACCAGTCGCGGTAGATCGGGTTGCGGCCGTCGGTCATCCGCCACGGCGCCGCGACTCCCGCCTGCTCGCGCACATGCTCGCGCCACGCGTCGGGGGTTGCCAGCGAGGTGTCCAGAGGGACTCCGGAGACGACGCCGAGCAGGTGCGACCAGGCACGGGGTACGACGTCGACGAGTGCGTAGCCACCTCCACCGAGGGCCACCCACCTACCTCCGGCCACCTCGTGGGCCAGCTCGTGCAGCGCGAGATAGCTGGCCCGTTGGCCGTCGACGCTCAGGGCGAGGTGGGCGAGGGGATCGTCGCGGTGGCTGTCGCAGCCCTGCTGGGTCACCATGATGTCGGGGTCGAACTCACGCACCAGTGGCGGCACCACTGCGTGGAAGGCGCGCAGCCACCCCGCGTCGGAGGTGCCAGGAGGCAGGGCGACGTTGACCGCGGAGCCCTTGGCCTCCGGTCCACCGGAGTCCGCCGGGAACCCGGTGCCGGGGAAGAGCATCTGCCCGGTCTCGTGCAAGGAGATGGTCAGCACCCGTGGGTCGTCGTAGAAGACGTGCTCCACGCCGTCTCCGTGGTGCACGTCGACGTCGATGTAGGCGACCTTCCGCGCACCGTTCTCCAGCAGCCACTTGATCGCCACGGCGGCGTCGTTGTAGATGCAGAACCCGCTCACCCGGTCGGGCATCGCGTGGTGCAGACCACCGGTGATGTTCGCAGCGTGGTCCACCTCGCCCGACCACACCCGGCGGGCGGCTTCGAGGCTGGCGCCCACGATGTGCCGTGCGGCCTCGTGCATGTGCCGGAACGTCGGGTTGTCCTCGCTTCCCATGCCGAACCTCGGGTCGGCGTCCGTGGGGTTGGCGCTGGCCCTCATGACCGCCTCGATCAGGGCCGGGTCGTGGACGGTGACCAGGTCGTCCTCGGTGGCGTCGGGGGCCGGCACGCACTCCAGCCGTCGCAGTACGCCGAGCTCGTCGGCCAGCGCCATGGTCAGGTCGACCCTGATCGGGTTCAGCGGGTGGGTGGGCCCGAAGTCGTAGTCGGTCAATGAGTCGTCGTACACCACGCAGGCTCGGCAGCTCGACTCGCTCATGCGGGCGACGCTACCGCTCGGAAACCCGTGCGGGCGACGATGACGCCGTCGGCCTCGGCGACCACCTCGAAGTCGTCGGTCTCCAGCAGCTGGGCGAAGCCACGCCACGCCTCCGTCGGCGCCAGCGGGAACCTGAGGTCCACCGCGAGCCACTCCACCTCGTCGAACTCCGACGCCGGCAACGGTGCACCGTCCGCGCCGGCCGTGTCGCCCACCAGGTACAGCTCGGTGCGAGCGGCAAGGCGCGCGCCCAGGTCGTCGGAGGCGGCGACCCTGCTGCCGTCGGGGATCCGCTCGAGCAGCCGGTCCACCGTGGCGGTGCGCGCCGGGGTGCGCCAGAAGTCCGGGCTCCAGGCCTGGGACAGTGCCTGCTGCGGCAGGAGCAGCACCGTGCCGAGCACGGCTGCGGCCATGCCGACAGCCCGGGCGTTGCCGCGGAAGGCGCGCAGACCTTCGATCATGGCCGCCACCGCGATCGGCACCAGCACCACGTCGTACTGGAACCACGGCTCCCAGTAGGAGGCGCGGTCGGAGACGAACCGCCAGCCGTAGGTGGGGAGCGCGACCAGGAGCAGCGTCGGCGAGCGCAGCGCGACCAGGCCGGTCGGGACGAGCAGGAACAGGACCGTCCTCAGCTTGCTCTCGACACCGGAGGTCAGGATCCGCCACGCGTCCCCCGCGCTGGACGGGGCGTAGCTGTCCGCGAAGCTGCCCGAGGTCTGCAGCGCCGGCAGCACCCAGACGAAGAGCACGAGGAAGACCACCATGCCGAAAGCCATCGTGGCGGCTCCGAGCTTGCGGGAGCCGCGCAGGAAGACCACCGCCCCCAGCGCACCGACGGTCAGGGCGAGGTCCTCCTTGACCAGCACCAGCGGCAGCGCCCACAGCACGGCAGCGCGGTGGTCGGCGCGGAGCATCGCCGCCATGCTCAACGAGAGCAGCGGCACGGCCAGCGCGACCTCGTGGAAGTCGAAGCCGATCAGTGCCGCGACCCCCGGCGCGAGGCCGTAGCTGAACGCCACGACCCAGGCGACGACACCGGCGCCTGCCGCGCGCATCAGGGGGACCACGCCGGCAGCAACCAGCACCGCCTGCGCCACGAGCAGGGTCAGCGGCGAGGGGACCAGGAGCATCAGCGGCGCCAGCAGGGCGAGCGCCGGGCTGAAGTGAAGTGCGGCCTCGATCCCGTCGCGCACCGGCACCGCCGGCAGCCGACCGGCCGCATAGTCGGAGACGACCTCGGTGAAGAAGCCCAGATCGAAGAGATAGGCGTCCAGCCGCTGGTACTGCTGGATCGACACGGCCGCATAGAGCGTGGCCAGCAGCAGGAACGCGAGACCTGCCTGCCACGCCGGAACGCTTGCCCGACGTTGAGCTTGTCCCACCGGGGTCAGTCGTCGCTCGCGGCTAGCGCGATCGACCGGTCGCGCGCTGCCTCCATCGCGGTGATGAACGCGGCACGGACCTTGTGGTCCTCGAGCTGGCGGACCGCCGCGGCGGTCGTGCCGCCAGGGGAGGTGACCTGCTCCCGGAGCACCGTCGGATGGGTGCCGGTCTCGCGCAGCAGCTTGGCCGAGCCGACCACCGTCTGCACCACGAGCTCGGTGGCCGTGCTCCGCGGCAGCCCGAGGTGTACGCCGGCCTCGATCATCGACTCGACCACGAAGAAGATGTAGGCGGGTCCGGAGCCGGAGATCGCCGTCACCGCGTCCTGCTGCTTCTCCGGCACCCGCACCACGCGCCCGGTGACCGCGAGCATCCGCTCCGCGACCACGAGGTGCTCCTCGTCGCAGTGGGTGCCGGCCGAGATCGCGGCCATGCCCTCGTCGACGAGCGCCGGGGTGTTGGGCATCACCCGCACCACCGCGATGCCGTCGGGGATGTGCCGCTCGATGTAGCTGGTGGTGATGCCTGCCGCGAGGCTCACGAGGACCTGGCCGGCCCGCAGGTGCGGCGAGATCTCGGTGAGCACCTCGCCCATGTCCTGCGGCTTGACGACCAACGCCACGGTGTCTGCGCGGCTGGCCGCCTCGGTGTTGGCGAGGACCTCGACGCCGTACTTCTCGCGCAGCTCGGCGGCGCGCTCGGGCCGCTTCTCCCCGACCACGAGGTCGGCGATCTCATGCCCACCGCGGATCAGGCCAGAGAGCAGGGTCTCCCCCATCACGCCGGCTCCGATGATGGCGACGGTCATGCGTGTCCCTTCCTGGACGCACCCAGCGGCGCGTTGGCGACTACTTCTGCGAGATGAGCGAACGCAGGAAGAATGTCAGGTTCTGCGGGCGCTCGGCGAGCCTTCTCATCAGGTAGCCGTACCACTCCTGGCCGTAGGGCACGTAGACGCGCACCTTCTCCCCGGCCGCGGCCAGGCGCTTCTGCTCCTCGCCGCGGATGCCGTAGAGCATCTGGAACTCATAGGTGCCAGGCATCCGGCCGTTGCGCGTCGCCAGCGCCGAGGCGATCTTGACCAGTCGCGGGTCGTGGGTCGCCACCATGGGATAGCCCTCGCCGGCCATCAGGATCTTCAGGCAGCGCACGTAGGACTTGTCGACGTCGTGGCGGTCCTGGTAGGCCACCTCCTCGGGCTGCTTGTAGGCGCCCTTGCACAGCCGCACCCGACTGCCTTCGTGCGCCAGCGCACGACAGTCCTGCTCGGTGCGGTAGAGGTATGACTGCACCACCGCGCCGGTCTCGGGGAAGTCCTTGCGCAGCTCGCGGAGCGTGGCCAGGGTGCTGTCGGTGGTCGTGTAGTCCTCCATGTCCAGCGTGACCGTGGTCCCGGCATTGCGCGCCGCCCGACAGATCCGGGTGGCGTTCTCCGTCGCCAGCTTCGGACCGACGTCGGGAAGCGCCTGGCCGATGGCTGAGAGCTTCAGGCTCACCTCGGCGTTGCGGGCGAGTCCGGACTTGCTGAGCCCCTCGAGCAGGTCGAGGTAGGCGACGACCGTGGCTTCGGCCTGGTCCTCGTCGAGTGTGTCCTCGCCGAGATAGTCGAGGGTGACGTGCAGCCCGTCCTGGATCAGCGCACTGGCGGCGTCCACCGCGTGCTGGGTGTCTTCACCGGGCACGTAGCGGTTGACGACCCCGCTGCTGACCGGCATCCGGGTGACGAGTTCCTTGAGCTGCTGACTGCGGGCCAGCAGCAGGAGTGGTTGACGCAGCACGATTTTCCTTCCGGGAAGGGCGAGTGCACCCACGCTACCGGGCCCAGCGGCACTGCCCTAAAGGTCGGCATGCCGAGCCGTCTGCCCGCGGTTCAGTCGGACTGGCGGCGCAAGGTGAGAGCACCCAGGGCCAGTCCGGCGACCACGTAGGCCGCCACCACGGCGATGTCGCGCCACACCTCACCCGTCTCCGTCGAGGAGGCAACGGTCTGCATCGCGTCGACGGCGTAGGAGAGCGGCAGCACGTCCGAGATCGCCTCGAGCACCCGCGGCATCGCCTCGCGGGGGATGAACAGCCCGCAGAGCAGGATCTGCGGGATCACGATCGCCGGCATGAACTGCACAGCCTGGAACTCGGTGCGCGCGAACGCCGAGACGAACAGCCCCAGCGCCGTACCGAGGATCGCGTCGACGATCGCGACCACCATCAGCATCCAGACCTCGCCGACGATGGTCAGGTCCAGCAGCCAGACCGAGACGCCCACCGCGAGGGCGGACTGCACCGCAGCGATCAGGCCGAACGCGACGGCGTAGCCCAGCAGGAAGTCCCCCTTGCCCATCGGCATGGCGAGCAGCCGCTCGAGGGTGCCGGAGGTGCGCTCGCGCAGCGTGGTCACCGAGGTGACCAGGAACATCACGATGAACGGGATGAGGGCGAGCAGCGCCGGCCCGAGACGCGCGAACCCGTCACCGGGCAGGCCGTCGAACATCCACCACAGCAGCGAGAGCAACGCGAAGGGCAGCACCAGCAGCATCGCCAGGGTGCGGTGGTCGCGCCGCAGCTGGGTGAGCACCCGGCTGGTCACAGCCGCCGTCGCGCGCGGGGTCAGGACCTTCATGCCGCCCCCCTCCCCTGGATCAGGCTCAGGAACGCGCGCTCGATGTCCTCGGTCCCGGTCTGCTCCAACAGCCCGGCCGGGGTGTCGTCGGCGATGACCAGCCCTTCTCGCATGAGCAGCAGTCGGTCACATCTCGACGCCTCATCCATCACGTGGCTCGAGACGAGCACGGCGGCACCCTGCTCGGCGAGCCGGTGGAAGGTGCCCCACAGCTCCGCGCGCAGCACCGGGTCCAGGCCCACCGTGGGCTCGTCGAGCACGAGCAGGGCCGGGTTGCCCAGCAGGGCCACTGCGAGCGAGACCCTGGACCGCTCGCCGCCGGAGAGCCGGGCCACGACCCGGTCACTGTGGTCGTGCAGCCCCACGGTCTCGATGCTCTCGCCCACCTGCTCGGCGCCGACCCCGAGGATCCCGGCGAAGAAGCGCAGGTTCTCACTGACGGTGAGGTCGTCGTAGACGCTCGCCTGCTGGGTCACGTAACCGATCCGGTGCCGCAGCGACTCCGCCCCGGCGGGAACGCCCAGCACCTCGACCGAACCGCCACTGATGCGCTGCACCCCGACGACCGCGCGCATGAGCGTCGTCTTGCCCGCACCCGACGGGCCGAGAAGACCCGTCACCTCACCGGGGGCCACCTCGAAGTCGAGTCCGTGCAGCACGTTCACGCCGGCTCGCCGGACCACGAGGTCGCGGACGGAGACCACGTTTTTCATCATGTGTTGAATTATCCTCCCCTGGGTCTCGGAGTCAAGACCCCACCGGCGTGCGGCAGCTAGACGGGCGGCAGCTCCCCGGCCAGGTAGCGCTGCATCGTGGGCGCGTACGTCGCGACCAGCACGTCGGGATCCATGGAGGCCAGCGGCTCGACCTCGAGCACGTAGCGCAGCACGACCAGGCCGACCATCTGGCTGGCCACCAGCACCAGCCGACGCTCCGGCTGCTCGAGCCCCAGTCCCTGCCCGATCGGCGCGAGCAGCATCGCAAGGAGACTGTCGCGGAGCAGCTGCTGACCCTCGGGCTCGAACATGCCCCGCACCAGCCCCAGCAGGGTGAGCCGGGAAGGCTCGTCGTCCCACACCGAGAGCATCACCCGCAGCAGCCGCTCCCCCGCCCCGTCGATCCCGCCCTCCACCACGGGCAGCATGGCCACCCGCGGGTCGACCGGCAGTGCCAGGGCCGCGACGAACAGGTCGTCCTTGGTGCCGAAGTAGTGGTGCACCAGCGCGGGGTCGACACCTGCCGCGGCGGCGACCGAGCGCATGGTCGTGCTGCGGAAGCCCCTGCTGGCGAAGAGCGCCCGGGCAGAGGCGAGGATCTCCGCCCTCGTGTCCGGCGCACCCGGACGGCGCCCGCGGGCGCTCGCACGACTGGTCACAGTCCCAGTGTGTACCTGCGACCTCCGGCAATGCCCGGGACGCGCGGGACCCGGAGTCCTGACCGGCACGTCGGTGGCGTGACCTCAGGACTCGACGGGAGCGGCGAAGTGCAGCCTGCTGAACGCGAGTGCCTCGAGCAGGTCGACCTCGCGCGCCTCCCGGGTGCCGGCCTTGCGGGTGTTGATCTCGGCCACGATGTGCCCCTGGAAGTCGCTGCGCGCGAGGCCCTCCAGGAACTGCCCGCACGGCTGGGTGCCACGCCCGGGCACCAGGTGCTCGTCCTTGGCCGAGCCGCTGCCGTCGGTCATGTGGACGTGGCGCAGCCGGTCGCCGAGACGCTGAGCCATCTCGATCGGGTCGGAGTGGGCGGTAGCGGCGTGGGAGAGGTCGATCGTGGTGTTGGAGTAGCCCTCCTCCGAGGGGTCCCAGCCCGGTTGGTAGACCTTCATCTCACGACGCGAGGTCGCCCGCCAGGGGTACATGTTCTCCACCGCGAACGCGATGCCGGTGCGCGTCTCCAGCTCGGCGATCCCCTGCACGAACCCACTCGCGTAGTCGCGCTGCCAGCGGAACGGCGGGTGCACGACCACCACGTCGGCATCGAGGGCAGCCGCCATCTCGGCACTGCGTTCGAGCTTGCCCCACGGGTCGGTGCCCCAGACGCGTTGGGTGATCAGCAGGCACGGCGCGTGCACGGCACACACGGGCATCTGGTGGTAGTCGCGGAGCGCCCGGACCTTGTGGATGCTCTGGCTCACCACGTCGATGCCGACCATCACCTCGACGGCGTCGTAGCCCAGCCGGGCGGCGTACTCGAAGGCGTGGGTGGTCGTCTCGGGGTAGACCGAGGCGGTGGACAACGCGAACAGGGGTGCCACGACGCCCTCAGCCGGACGCGCTGAGCTGGTCGAGACGGTCGAGGATGACCCCCTCGCGGAGTGCCCACGGGCAGACCTCGAGCTGCTCGAGGTCGAAGATGTCCATCACGGCGGAAGCGACGAGCGCCCCGGCCAGCACCTGGTGGGCACGGTTGGAGGAGACCCCCGGCAGGTCCGCGACCTCCTCGGGACTCATCGCCAGCATCTTCGGGATCCACTTCTCCAGCTCCGCGGCCGGCAGGATGCGGCGTACGTGCGTCCCCTCGCTCGACGGCGCCGCCCCGCAGATCCGCGCCAGTGACCTGAAGGTCTTCGAGGTGGCCACGGCATGCTCGGGAGCGCCGCCGCGCAGCAGGCTGCCGGCGTCGCGGGCGATGGAGGTGCGGATCTGCTTGCGCAGCTTGCGCAGCGCCTTGTCACCGGGCGGGCCGTCCGCGAAGTGCTCCCGCGAGAGCCGACCCGCTCCCAGGGGGAGCGACCAGGCCACGTCGGGCGACTCGTCGTCGCCGCCGGCCACCTCCAGCGAGCCGCCGCCGATGTCGAAGACCGCCAGCCGGCCCGAGGACCAACCGAACCAGCGGCGTACGGCGAGGAACGTCAACCGGGCCTCGTCCTCCCCGGGCAGGACCTTGATCTCGACCCCGGTGCTCTTCTCGACGTGGGCGAGCACCTCCTCGGAGTTGCCGGCGTCGCGCACCGCGGAGGTCGCGAAGGAGAAGACCTCCTCGCACCCCTTGTCCTCGGCGAGCTCGAGGGCGTGACCGACGAACTCGGTGAGCGCCGCGACACCCTTCTCGCTGACGGTGCCGTCGGCGTCTAGGTGCTCCGCGAGTCGCAAGGGCTCCTTGTAGGAGGACGCCGGCATCGGCGCCGCGCCCCGGTAGGCGTCGACGACCAGCAGGTGCCCCGTGTTGGAGCCGATGTCCAGCACACCCAGGCGCATAGGGGGAGGTTACCGGCTCCGCCCCACCGGGAGCCCGTTCACGGGTGCACGGGGATAGGGTTCGGGGGTGCCCGAGGTCGATCTCGTCTTCCCCCGCGCGTGGGTCGAGTTCCAGGACCCCGCCGACGACGGGCAGGTCTTCCGCTGCGACCTCACCTGGCTGACCTCGAGCTGGACGTGCATCTTCGGCAACGGCTGCCCCGGCATCTACGCCGACGCACCGGACGCGGGCTGCTGCACCCTCGGGGCGCACTTCTCCGACCAGGCCGACGAGGACCGCGTGGCCGAGTGGGTGGAGCGGCTCGACGACGCGACCTGGCAACGCCGACCCGAGGCCCTGGGCAAGAAGGGCAACGTCAAGAGGTCGGGGTGGACCGAGAAGGACGACGAGGGCGAGCGCAAGACCCGGGTCAGCGGCGGCGCCTGCATCTTCCACAACAGCCGCGACTTCGAGGGCGGCTACGGCTGCGCCCTGCACGCCCTGGCCTTGAAGGAGGGAGTGCACTTCGTCGAGACGAAGCCGGACGTCTGCTGGCAGCTCCCCATCCGGCGTACCTTCCGCAACGTGGAGCGGCACGACGAGACCTCCTACCTCGAGATCAGCATCGGTGAGTACGACCGCCGTGGCTGGGGCCCGGGCGGGCACGACCTCGACTGGTACTGCTCGGGCAACACCGAGGCCCACGTCGGCGTCGAGCCGGTGTACCTGTCCAACGCGACCGAGCTGATCGCCCTGATGGGACAGGCGGCTTACGACGTGCTCGCGGGACAGTGCGAGGCCCATCTACGTTCCCGGTCGGCCCTGGCGTTGCACCCCGCCTCGCCACCTGACCACGCCTGACCTGCTCGGGGGCTACCCCGACCCCGGTGTCCGACCCCCGAAGCGGTCGGGTGAGAATCAACTATGCGTCTCGATCACATCGTTTTCGCCGCCGGCCCCGGTGGCCTCGCGGGCACGACGAAGCGCCTCTCGGACCAACTCGGTGAGGAGTTCGTCGACGGCGGCATCCATCCCCGGTTCGGCACCCGCAACGCGATCCTGCCCCTCACCGACGACACCTACCTGGAGATCGTCGAGGTCCTCGACCATCCGGCCTCGGACAAGGCGCCGTTCGGCCAGGCCGTGCGGGCTCGCTCCGAGCTCGGCGGCGGCTGGCTCGGCTGGGTCGTGGCGGTCGACGACATCGCCCCGCTCGAGCAGCGGCTCGGGCGCGAGTCGGTCAAGGGCAACCGGCACCGCCCCGACGGCAAGGAGCTGCTCTGGCGGCAGCTCGGCGTGCGCGGGCTGCAGGCCGACCCGCAGCTGCCCTTCTTCGTCGAGTGGGACACCGCACCCGGTGACCACCCCAGCGTGGGTGCCAGCGGCCAGGTCTCCCTGGCCTGCCTCGAGATCGCCGGTGACCCCGCCCGCGTCTCGGAGTGGCTGGGACAGTCTGTGGACCAGGCGCTTGAGGACGTGAAGGTCGAGTGGGTCGCCCCCAACGGCACCCCCGGCATCGTCGCGGCACAGTTCCAGACGCGCGACGGTCTCGTCCGCCTCTAGTCGCGGTGGCTGATCCGCGGATCGCCGAGGGGGCGATCCCGAGCCCGAACATCTGGCACCACCCGCAGGTCTACGAGATCGAGAACCACGCGGTCGACCGCGCCGGTGCTCTGGCCTCGCTGATGCAGACGCTCGGAGGCTGGACCGGCGCCGATGTCCTGGACGTCGGGTGTGGCACCGGCTTCCACCTCCCGTTATTCGCCGAGCAGGCACGGTCGGTCACCGGGATCGAGCCGCACGCCGACCTCGTCGCGGTCGCGCGCCGGCGTACCCGAAGGCTGCAGAACGTCGCGGTGCTGGAGGCCACGGCCGCCGCCCTGCCCGTGCCGGAAGCGTCCATCGACGTGATGCACGCGCGCTGGGCCTACTTCTTCGGTCCCGGCTGCGAGCCCGGGCTCGCCGAGCTCGACCGGGTGATGCGGCCCGGTGGCCGCGCCTTCGTCATCGACAACGACCCCACCAGGTCGACGTTCGGTGCCTGGTTCCGCCTCGGCTACCCCACCGTCGACGCCGCTGAGGTCGCCCGGTTCTGGCGGGCACAGGGCTGGCAGCAGCACCCGCTCGACATCGCCTGGACCTTCGACTCGCGGGCAGAGCTGGAGGCGGTCGTCCGGATCGAGTTCGCGGCCGAGGTCGCCGAGCGGATCCTCACCGGGCACGAGGGCACCGAGGTGGACTACGCGGTGAACGTGTGGACCAGGACCTGGTGAACGCCAACCCTGCCGTCGCCGAACCGCCGAACCGCCCGGGACGTCATACGAACCGTGCGCTACAAGCATCAATTCGGATGACGTCCCGGGGTGGGGGTCTGGCGACGGTGACGGCCGGGGCGGTGGCGGTCAGCGGTCGCGCTGGCTGGAACGGCGTACGACGAGGCTGGGGCGGAGCATCCGGCCGGTCTCGTCGAGGGGCTTGTGGGCCAGCACGGTGTGCAGGATCCGCACCAGCTCGACGGCCACCTGCTCCAGGGGCTGTCGCACCGAGGTGAGTCCCGGCCAGGTGACCTGGGCAGCGAGGGAGTCGTCGAAACCGACGACGCCGATGTCCGCCCCCGGTCGCAGGCCGCGTTCGGCGCACGCGTGCAGGACCCCGATGGCGAGGGTGTCGCTGGCGCAGACGAACCCGGTCACCGAGGAGTCCTCGAGCACCTTGTGCGCTGCCATCCGGGCTGCGTCGACGTTGTCGGTCACGCGTACGCCGAGACCGCGCACGTCCTGCCCGGCAGACTGCATCGCGCGCTCCCAGCCGCTGCGTCGGTCCTCACCGATGCGCGAGGACTTCTCCCAGCCGAGCCAGGCGATCCGTCGGTGGCTCTGCTCCAGCAGGTGTTCGGTGGCCACGCACGCCCCGTAGGCGCCGTCGACGTCGATCCAGGCATGGTCGGCAGTCGGATCGTCCCAGGGGCGACCGAACGCCACGAACGGGGCGCCTCGCTGCTGCAGGAAACCTGACTGTGGGGTGCCCGCGTAGGTGTCGGTCACCACGAACGCGTCGACTGCGGTCGAGCGCAGCAGGTCGTCGTAGCCGTCCAGCGGGTCGTCCTCGTCGCCGGAGAACAGCAGCACGTGGTGCCCGGTCCGCGAAGCCGCGTCCACCAGGCTGTGCAGGAACCGGTCCATCAGCGCATTGGTGGTGCCTTCCTGGGCCGCCTCGAACCGCAGCCCGATCAGGTGGGAGGCCTTGGTGCGCAGCTGGCGCGCGGCGCGGTTGGGCGAGTAGCCCAGCCGCTCGATCACCGACTGCACCCGCTCCAGGGTCTCGGGTCGCAGCAGATCGGGGTTGTTCAGCGCGTTGGAGACCGTCTGTCGCGACACTCCGGCCTCGTCGGCGACCGTGGCAAGAGTCGGCGGCACCGGGACCCGCCCTCGATGCAGGTCGGTCCGGCTGGTCGGCTGGCTCATCGCTGTTCCCCCGAAGGTCTCTGGATCGTTCCAATGCTAGCCCGGCTGGCCCGCCCAGTGCCCGGGAACACCCGGGCGCATGCCGACGTTGTGCCGGTACGACCGGAAGTCAGGTCGGCACCGGCCACGACGGCGGCAACGGCTTGCGTGGCCCTCATCGAGGGGGTTTGCCATGAATCTCGCGATCACCCACCCGAACGAACGGCGGGCACGCACCGGGACCCAGGTGGTCCTCGTCGCGGTCTGGTGGCTCGGCGCAGCAGCGATGCTGCTACCGGTGATGATGCTGACGGTCGTGTCGGACCATCCCGAGGACCGTTACCCGGGACTGGTCATCCTCGGCCTCGTCGTCGCCGCAGTCTGGGCGGGAGTGCGGCTCTGGTCCGGGCCGGCGAACCCGCGCGCTCGCGCGCTCTCCCTAGCGGTCAGCGGCCTCTGGTTCGTCGGGGCGGCCCTGGTCTACCCGACCCAGAACTTCACCGCGGACGCGGTGTTCGCCGCAGGGGTGCCCGCCCTGGTCGCGGTCATCACCGCCGGGTTGGCCCTGATGCTTCGACCCGACACCCGCGCCGAAGCGGGGGCTGCGACACCCTGAGCCCGCAAGGCGCGGCGACACGGGCCCTCCTCGCGACGCTGCCGCGATCTGTCGGTGCGCTCCCCTAGCGTTCGGCTCATGGCTTCGAAGACCGCGACCAAGGCTCCCCGGGAGTCCTACCACTGCAACGAGTGCGGCTGGGAGGTCGCCAAGTGGGTGGGCCGCTGCGGCGAGTGCCAGGCCTGGGGCACCGTGGTCGAGAAGGCTGCGCCGAAGAGCCGGGTGCAGGCGGGGCCGGTCACCGCACCTGCCCTGCCGATCGGCGAGATCCCCATCGAGGACTCCCACGCGCGCACGAGCGGCGTACCCGAGCTCGACCGGGTGCTCGGCGGCGGCATGGTCCCGGGCGCCGCGATCCTGCTCGCCGGCGAGCCGGGTGTCGGCAAGTCCACGCTGCTGCTCGAGGTCGCCTCGCAGATGGCGCGGCAGCGGCACCGGGTCCTCTACGTCACCGGCGAGGAGTCGGCGGCGCAGGTGCGGATGCGCGGGGACCGCACCGGTGCCATCCAGGACGAGCTCTACCTCGCGGCGGAGACCGACCTCGGCGCGGTCCTGGGTCACGTCGAGGCGGTCAAGCCGACCCTGCTGGTGGTCGACTCCGTGCAGACGATCAGCGCCAGCGACGTCGACGGGGTCCCGGGCGGCGTCTCCCAGGTCAAGGAGGTGTCGGCGGCCCTGATCCGGATGGCCAAGCTGCGCAACATCACCCTGGTGATCATCGGGCACGTCACCAAGGACGGCACCATCGCCGGACCCCGCGTGCTCGAGCACCTCGTCGACGTGGTCCTGCACTTCGAGGGCGAGCGCACCTCCCGGCTGCGGATGGTCCGCGCGGTCAAGAACAGGTTCGGGCCGGTCGACGAGGTCGGCTGCTTCGACCTGTCCGCCGAAGGCATCGTCGCGATCACCGACCCGACAGGGCTCTTCCTCGACGCCCAGCACGGCCCGGTGCCCGGCACCTGTGTGGCCGTGGCCCTCGAGGGTCGCCGTCCCCTGCTGAGCGAGGTGCAGGCGCTCGTCACCCACACCCCGTCGGAGCGGCCGCGACGTACGACGTCCGGGGTGGACTCCTCGCGGGTGGCGATGATCCTTGCCGTGCTCCAGCAGCACGCCGGCATCCGGCTGCACAGCTACGACGTCTTCGTCTCCAGCGTCGGCGGGGCCCGGCTCACCGAGCCGAGCAACGACCTGGCGATCGCGCTCGCCATCGCCTCGGCGTGGATGGGCAAGCCGCTGGGCCGCAAGGTGGTCGCGATCGGGGAGCTCGGCCTGTCCGGCGAGCTGCGCCGCGTCCGCGACGTCGGCGTGCGCCTGGCCGAAGCCGGCCGGATGGGATTTCGCTCGGCGGTCATCCCCGCCCAGCGGGCCCAGGACGCCGGGAACAGTCGGGTCCTCGACGGTCTGCGCGTCGTCGATGTCGACAACATCGGGCGCGCGCTGACCCTGCTCGGCATGGAGTCCGGCGGCGCGAGGAACGAGCACGCGCGCGGACTCCACCTGCCATAGACTCATCGACGTGCCTTCCCCCGAACGCCACGACGACGCGGTCCGACTTCGCGAGACCCTCGCCCGGATCGCCCCGGGCACCTCACTGCGCGACGGACTCGAGCGGATCCTGCGAGGCCGCACCGGCGCCCTGATCGTCGTGGGTCACGACGCCCAGGTCGAGGGGATCCTCACGGGCGGGTTCAGCCTGGATGTTCCGTTCACCGCCACAGCGCTGCGCGAGCTGGCCAAGATGGACGGCGCCATCGTCCTCGACCGCGACATCGCCCGGATCTACCGCGCGAACGTGCACCTGATGCCGGACCACACCATTCCTTCGGAGGAGACCGGCACCCGACACCGCACCGCGGAGCGGGTGGCCAAGCAGACTGGTGCCCCCGTGATCTCGGTGTCGCAGTCCATGCAGATCATCGCGGTCTACGTCGGCGGCATCCGCTACGTGCTCGAGGACTCCGGCTCGATCCTCGCCCGTGCCAACCAGGCCCTGGCCACGCTGGAGCGCTACAAGGTGCGTCTGGACGAGGTCTCCAGCACTCTGTCCGCGCTCGAGATCGAAGACCTGGTCACGGTCCGAGACGTGGCCGTGGTGGCTCAGCGCCTGGAGATGGTCAGCCGGATCGCCCGCGAGATCGACGACTACGTCAACGAGCTCGGCAGCGACGGCCGGCTGCTCTCCCTGCAGCTCGAGGAGCTCGTCACCGGCGTCGAGGCCGAGCGCGAGCTCGTGGTCCGCGACTACCAGGCAGGACCGCGGCGGACCAAGCCCGCGTCCGAGGTGCTGGCGGAGCTCGAGAGCCTCTCCCCTGCCGAGCTGGTCGACATCGCGGCAGTGGCCCGTTCCCTCGGTCTGGGGCAGGGCGAGCACCTCGACGGCGCCGTCACGCCTCGCGGGCACCGCCTGCTGGCCAAGGTCCCCCGACTCCCACCGAGCGTGGTCGACCGACTGGTCGAGCACTTCGAGACCCTGCAGAAGCTGCTCTCGGCGAGCGTCGAGGACCTGCAGCTGGTCGAGGGGGTCGGCGAGCTCCGGGCGCGCAGCGTGCGCGAAGGACTCAGCCGGCTCGCCGAGTCGAGCATCCTGGAACGCTACGTCTGACCCGGGACCCGGACTCAGGGTTTCTTGCTCGGGCCCCGGCTCGGCTTCGCGGCTTCCTGCTGCTCGGCTCGTGGGGCCGGCGAGGGGCTGGTGCTCGCGCTCTTGCGAGGCTTGGGCGTCCGCGTGACGACCTGCTTGGGAGCGACCGTCACCTCGAACCGGACGTTGCTGGCCGTCGAGCCGACCGCCGCCGCGTAGACGTCGTAGAAGCCCGGCATCACCCAGCCCGACTGGTTGGTGCACTCCTCGTCGGAACGGCGCGCGCTCCAGACGACGGGCACAGCCACAGGCTGCGAACTGCGTACGACGACCTGGGTGGGCTTGATCGAGCGGGTGCAGTCCTGGCTCGACCACAGGCGGCGCTTGCCGTTGGCGATCTTGACGACGAGGCTCTTGGCGCTCACCTCGAACGTGCAGGCGGGCTGGGTCCCCTGGAGCTGCACCAGGATCACGATGGGCATGGCGGCCCACGCCTGAGGTATCGACGGCAGCGCACTGACCTCGGAGGGGCGGCACTCGCCACTGGGTGGCGCGGGCGCAACCTTGGCCTTGTTGCGCAGCTTCCCGGTAGGGGCGACGGGTCCGAGCGTGGGCGAGGAGACCGCTTCGGGTTGCTGGACCGAGCTGGTGTTGGCCTCGATGGCCGGGCTGGCGTCCACGCCGGTCCCGCCGAGGAGCTTGCCGATGCCGAAGACCAGCAGCAGTGCGAGGGCGAGGACCATCCCCCGCCGCACCCAGAACACCCTTCTGGGCAGGCGTCCGCGGGGATGCGTCACCGGGGTCATGCGCGCCACGTTAGTGAGCACCGGCCCCGGATCGTGCGTGCAACGCCGGGGGGCGCCCGGCCGGTTGCCCCAAATGCCCCCCGGGAAGGGCGGGGGTTGCGCAAACTCGGCGGGCAGGCACGATGGGTGCCGCGATGACGACTCTGCACCCGCCGGTCCTCGACTGGTACGCCGACCACGCCCGCGAGCTCCCCTGGCGGGGCCCCGGCGCAACCCCGTGGGCGGTCATGGTCTCGGAGTTCATGCTCCAGCAGACCCCGGTGGCGCGGGTGCTTCCCGTCTTCGAGACCTGGCTGGAGACCTGGCCGACCCCGGCCGACCTCGCGGCAGCGCCGAGCGGTGAAGCAGTCCGGGCGTGGGGACGGCTCGGCTACCCGCGGCGGGCGTTGCGGCTGCACGCGGCGGCCACTGCCATCGTCGAGCGCCATGGCGGCGAGGTTCCCCCGGACTACGCTGCCCTGATCAACCTGCCCGGCGTCGGCGACTACACCGCCAGCGCGATCGCCTCGTTCGCCTTCGGCGCCAGCCATGCCGTGCTGGACACCAACGTGCGTCGCGTCCTCGCACGCGCGCTGAGCGGCACGGAGTTCCCCGCAGCCTCGGTGACCCGCGCGGAGCGCGACCTCGCCGAGAGCCTGGTCCCCGAGACCGAGCCCGCCACGTGGGCGGTCGCGGTGATGGAGCTCGGCGCCCTGGTGTGCACGGCCGCTGCTCCGCGGTGCGAGGTGTGCCCGATCCGGGAACGGTGCGCGTGGAACATCGCGGGTCGCCCGGCGTACGACGGACCGCCGCGGCGCGGGCAGGCCTGGGCGGGGACCGACCGTCAGGTCAGGGGACGCTTGATGGCGGTCCTTCGCGAGGCCGAAGGCAGTGTCTCGAAGACGCGCCTGGACCTGGTCTGGCCCGAGGCTGCCCAGCGTGAACGTGCCCTGGCAAGCCTGCTGGCCGACGGTCTCGCCGTGGAGACCGCCGGCCGCTACTCACTGCCAGGCTGAGGGTCAGTCCTCCTTGGGGACGTCGACCGGGCCGTCGGAGTCGTCGGGACCACCGACGGGCTCCAGCGGAGGGGCGTCGGGGAGCACTCCCTTGGGGTTGCCCTTGAACGTGAACTGCGCCTCGGTGCCCTCGCCCTCCACGCCGACGAGCACGATCTGACCCGGGCCCACCTCGCCGTAGAGCATCTTCTCGGCGAGCACGTCCTCGATCTCGCGCTGGATGGTGCGACGCAGCGGCCGCGCACCGAGCACCGGGTCGAAGCCACGCGTGGCGAGCAGGTCCTTGGCCGGCTGGGTGAGCTCCAGGGACATGTCGCGGTCCTTCATCCGGAGCTCGACCGAGGCGATCATGTTGTCGACCATCGAGATGATCTGGTCCTTGGTGAGCGGCGGGAACACGATGATCTCGTCGACGCGGTTGAGGAACTCGGGCCGGAAGTGCTGCTTGAGCTCCTCGGTGACCTTGTTCTTCATCCGGTCGTAGGTCCCGTCGTCGCCGGCCTGGTTGAAGCCCAGGCTGACGCCCTTGGAGATGTCCCTGGTGCCGAGGTTCGTGGTCATGATGATCACGGTGTTCTTGAAGTCCACGACCCGACCCTGGCTGTCGGTCAGGCGACCTTCCTCCAGGATCTGCAGCAGGCTGTTGAAGATGTCCGGGTGCGCCTTCTCGACCTCGTCGAACAGCACCACGGAGAACGGCTTGCGCCGCACCTTCTCGGTGAGCTGGCCGCCCTCTTCGTAGCCGACGTAGCCGGGAGGCGAGCCGAAGAGCCGCGAGACGGTGTGCTTCTCGGAGAACTCCGACATGTCGAGCTGGATCAGGGCGTCCTCGTCACCGAAGAGGAACTCGGCGAGCGTCTTGGACAGCCAGGTCTTACCGACGCCCGAGGGGCCGGCGAAGATGAACGAGCCGCCGGGACGCTTGGGGTCCTTCAGACCGGCGCGGGTTCGACGGATGGCCCGGCTGAGCGCCTTGACGGCCTCTTCCTGGCCGATGACGCGCTTGTGCAGCTCGTCCTCCATCTTGAGCAGCCGGGTGGACTCCTCCTCCGACAGCTTCACGATCGGGATGCCGGTCGCCACGGCGAGCACCTCGGCGATCAGCTCCTCGTCGACCTCCGCGACGACGTCCATGTCACCGGCGCGCCACTGCTTCTCGCGCTCGCCCTTGGCGAGGATCAGCTGCTTCTCCTCGTCGCGCAGGCGCGCGGCGGCCTCGAAGTCCTGCCCGTCGATGGCGCCTTCCTTGCGGCGGCGTACGTCGGCGATCTTCTCGTCGAACTCGCGCAGGTCCGGCGGTGCGGTCATCCGGCGGATGCGCAGCCGCGAGCCGGCCTCGTCGATGAGGTCGATCGCCTTGTCGGGCAGGAACCGGTCGGAGATGTAGCGGTCGGCCAGGGTCGCGGCCGAGACCAGCGCCTCGTCGGTGATGGTCACACGGTGGTGTGCCTCGTAGCGGTCACGCAGGCCCTTGAGCATCTCGATGGTGTGCGCGATCGAGGGCTCGTTGACCTGGATCGGCTGGAAGCGACGCTCGAGCGCGGCGTCCTTCTCGAGGTGCTTGCGGTACTCGTCGAGCGTGGTGGCGCCGATGGTCTGCAGCTCACCGCGGGCCAGCATCGGCTTGAGGATGCTGGCGGCGTCGATCGCGCCCTCCGCCGCGCCGGCGCCGACGAGGGTGTGGATCTCGTCGATGAACAGCACGATGTCGCCGCGGGTGCGGATCTCCTTGAGGACCTTCTTCAGGCGCTCCTCGAAGTCACCGCGGTAGCGCGAGCCGGCGACCAGGGCCCCGAGGTCGAGGGTGTAGATCTGCTTGTCCTTGAGCGTCTCGGGCACGTCGCCGCGCACGATGTCCTGCGCCAGACCCTCCACGATCGTGGTCTTGCCGACGCCGGGCTCGCCGATCAGCACCGGGTTGTTCTTCGTACGGCGGGACAGGATCTGCATGACCCGCTCGATCTCCTGCTCGCGACCGATGACCGGGTCGAGCTTGCCCTCCTTGGCCGCCTGGGTCAGGTTGCGGCCGAACTGGTCGAGCACCAGCGAGCTGGAGGGAGCGGCCTCGGGCGCCGTACCGGCCGTCTGCTGCTCCTTGCCCTGGTAGCCCGAGAGCAGCTGGATGACCTGCTGGCGGACCCGGTTGAGGTCGGCGCCCAGCTTGTGCAGCACCTGGGCGGCGACGCCTTCACCCTCACGGATCAGGCCGAGCAGGATGTGCTCGGTGCCGATGTAGTTGTGGCCGAGCTGCAGCGCCTCGCGCAGGGACAGCTCGAGGACCTTCTTGGCCCGGGGGGTGAAGGGGATGTGTCCGCTGGGAGCCTGCTGGCCCTGGCCGATGATCTCCTCGACCTGGGCGCGCACCGCCTCCAGCGAGACGCCGAGGCTCTCCAGCGCCTTGGCAGCGATGCCGTCGCCCTCATGGATCAGGCCGAGCAGGATGTGCTCGGTCCCGATGTAGTTGTGCGAGAGCATGCGGGCCTCTTCCTGGGCCAGCACGACAACTCGTCGGGCTCGGTCGGTGAACCGCTCGAACATGTGGAAACTCCTCAGGCGTCTGCGGGGTCGACACGTGCGACCCGCACGGTCTGTTCAACCCTTCACCCAGCCTACGTGTTCCTTGCCAAGAGGGTTATCGCTGTCAGCGAACAGTCCACCCGAACAGCGCCCGTGATCGCTGTCAGCGAACATACGCGTGCGCGTGGCCGGTCCGGTTTCCCAGGTTAGGAAGTCGAATCGCCTCTTCACACATGTCGGGCGGTGTGTGCAGTGCCGGTTTGGGTTCTTAACCTGGGAAACCGGACCACCGGCGGCTGGGCGGGTCAGATCCGGGTGGGCGGGCCGAACTGGGTGCGTACTCCCGGTGACCAGAGCACCGAGTCCGGCGGGGCGTCCGCCACGCCCGGGAAGCCCGCCGCCGCGACGAGTCCGTCGGTGCAGTGCAGCAGCTCGGCCGAGCGCAGGGGCCACGGCGCGTGTGTGTTCGGCACCCACAACGGACGGCGCGCCACGCTGTGGTGCATCCCCCAGCGCGCGGTCAGGAAGACGCTGAGCGGGTCGCTGACCTCGTCGCGCCCGGGACGGACTGCGAACGAGGTCTCCGCCCCACGACCGGGTCCCACCAGCCGACGGCTGCGGTAGCCGAGCGGCCCGGTGGTGCGGGAGGCGGCACGGTCCGCCCGGATCCTGGACCACCGGTAGCGCACGCCGACCGCCCCCGCGGCGACAGCCACGGCCAGCCGCTCGGTCTCCAGCGACCGGAACACCACGCCACGGCGACCCTCGTCGTCGGTGGAGTAGAGCCGCACGTTGATCTCGGCGAAGTCGCCGAAGAACGGGACGGGGTGGCCGTAGCCGAACCCCGCGTCGCGCATGAGGAACCCGATCAGCCCGATCCAGCTGCTGCCGTCGTACACGTCGGGGCGGCAGCCGGGCGGCAGGTACGGCGTGACCGCCTCCGGAGCGACGCGCCAGTGCAGGAAGGCGAGGTCGTCCCAGTACTGGTCCATCACGACCGGCCCACGAAACGGCTGTGGGAGGTCGTCCGATGTCTCGGCCGCCACCTGGTCAGCGTAGGCCGGTGCCCCACGCGTTCCTCACGCCTCAGGCCCCGGGCCGCGCCAGTCCCTGCTCACAGGCCCAGACCACTGCTTGGATGCGGTCGCGCAGCCCGAGCTTGCGCAGTACCTCGCCGTCGTGCAGATCGTGGGCCAGGCGCGAGCGCTCGCTCAGCGCGGCCGCCTGGGAATGGTCTGACGTCGGGCGCAGCACCAGTGACTCGTCGTCGGCCGCACGCCGGGCGGGGAGGCGCATCCAGTGCCATGCCGCTCCAGGGACCGGTAGACCTCCTCACCCAGACTGCTGCGGGCCAAACCGGTGCTGGCACCCCCGAGGTAGAGCAGGGGTGCCGGCAGCGGCGGCCACCACCCAGGAGCGCAGGGGTACGTCGGCGAGCCTGCGCAGTCGGTCGCGCAGGCGTTCTGTGAAGAGGTCGGGGTTCATGGATCCCATCGGACGAAGCGCACGCGCAGAACCCTCTCCTGGGGGGATCGGGGTCCCTCTGCCGGGTGGACGTCGTGGCTCAGCGCACGTCATCGGGGCTGTCGGGCCGGGTCTGGCGGAAGACCTCCGGCGGCCGGCCCCACTCGTCGCGACCCAGGCGGGAGACCGGCCGCAGGCGTTCGATGGCCGGATGGCCGTTCTCGAGCGCCTCGTCGCGCACCGTGACCGCCACCACGAGCCCGAAGACGACGAAGGCGTTGCCGACCTCGACGATGCGTTCCAACCGGCACTCGATGGATGCCGGCGAGGCAGCCACCCGCTCGGGGCCGACCACCTCGGACGCCTCGGTCGCGATGTTCAGCTCCACGGCCTCGTCGTCACCGTGCTCGAACGGCGCGCTGCTGGCGTTGACCTCCTCCAGCAGCGACTCGGAGGTGAAGCTGATCACGAACTCCCCGGTGGCCTCGATGTTGCGCACGGTGTCCTTGCGGCCCAACGAGCTGAACAGCACGACGGGAGGGCGTCCGCTGGCGACGGTGAAGAACGAGTGCGGGGCCAGGTTGCCGCGACCGGCCGCGTCCAGGGTCGAGACCCAGGCGATCGGTCGCGGAACGACCAGCGCCGTCAGCAGCCGGTAGGCGTTGACGTCGGGTGAGGCCGGGTCGAAGACGGTTCGGTCGGTCGGCATGGGGTTCAGGCTATGGTCCGGCCCCCTCCCCACCGACGCGAGAGGGCACTCGTGGCCGCGCAGCCGCGACCAGAAGTGCCCTCTCGGCATGACTCGTTGACACCTCCGCGCGGCCGGGAGGCGCGTGGTGGCAGGTGTGGGCACGAGAACCACGAAGTCACCTCGGTGCGCCCTGTCGCCATGTAGCCATGCAGTCCGGAGTGATGCGTCCGGGTCCGGACGCACCACCACCCCCGGACGAGAGCCTCGTGCTCTCGGGGGGGTGGTCCCGGACCGGTGCTGGATCAGTGCGCTGCGGCGTACGCCTCTCGCACCTCGGCCGAGACCCGACCCCGCGCCGGTACGTCGAACCCGTTGTCGCGGGCCCAGGCGCGGATCTCCGCGGGGGAGGCGCCACCCGAGCTCTTGGCAGCCGTGCGCCGACCGGAGCGGTTGCTCACCGGGCGTGCGTGGGCCACGTAGACAGCCATGGCGTCACGCAGGGCGCGTGCATTCTTGACATTGAGGTCGATGGCATATTCCTTGCCGTCGAGCCCGAACGAGATCGTTTCCTCTGCATCACTCTCGTCGATGTCATCGACCAGCACGATGTTGACTTTCTGAGCCATTGATTGCCGTCCTCAGTTTATTGGGTATTTCGCCGGAGCGAGAATAGCACGGCATATCGGACCAGATATCGAGCGGTTACTCGGGGCGCAGCAGCGGGAAAAGAATAGTCTCACGAATACCGGCACCGGTGAGCAGCATGATGAGCCGGTCCACGCCCATGCCCATGCCTCCGGCCGGCGGCATTCCGTACTCCATGGCCTTCAGGAACACCTCGTCGAGCTCCATGGCCTCGGGATCGCCCTGTGCGGCCAGCATCGACTGGGCGAGCAGCCGCTCGCGCTGCACGACCGGGTCATTCAGCTCGGAATAGGCGGGCGCGAGCTCGACACCGTTGATGATCAGGTCCCAGGCCTCGTTGAGTCCGGGCTGGCTGCGATGTGCCTTGGCGAGCGGTTTGACCGACGAGGGGTAATCCATGACAAACGTCGGGTTGATCAAGTGGTCTTCGACGAGCTGCTCGAAAAGCTCGACCACGATTTCCGGGGCGCCCCATTTCGGTTGCAGCTCCACGTCGCGTGCCGCGGCGTGACCGCGCAGCGTCTCCTCAGGGGTGTCCACGGTCACCTGCTCGCCGACGGCCTCGGAGACGAGGTCCATGATCGAGGCCTGCCGCCACTCGGCCTCCAGGTCGATCTCGGAGCCGTCGCGTGCGGGCACGACGGTGCGACCGACCGCGCGGGCGGCGTCGAGCACCAACGCCTTGGTCAGCTCCATCATCGTGAACTGATCGCCGTAGGCCTCGTAGGCCTCGAGCATCGAGAACTCGGCCGCGTGGGTCGAGTCCAGACCCTCGTTGCGGAAGGTGCGGCCGATCTCGTAGACCTTCTCGACCCCTCCGATCATCGCCCGCTTCAGGTCGAGCTCGAGGGCGATCCGGAGCAGCATGTCCTGGTCGAGCGCGTTGAGGTGCGTGCGGAACGGCCGGGCCGCGGCGCCGCCGTTGGTCAGCTGCAGGATCGGCGTCTCGACCTCGGTGTAGCCGCGCCGATCGAGGGTCTCGCGCAGGCTGCGCAGCACCGTCGCCTTGGTGCGCACCATCTCGCGCGCCTCGGGGCGGATCATCATGTCGACGTACCGCAGCCGGATCCGCGCCTCGTCGGAGAGCGGCTTGTGCTCGTTGGGCAGCGGGCGCAACGTCTTCGCCGCGACCTGCCAGGAGGTGGCCGCGACCGAGAGCTCGCCGCGACGACTGGTGATCACCTCGCCCCTGACCGCGAGCAGGTCCCCGATGTCCACCAGCGCCTTGAAGTCGGCCAGGGGCTCCTCGCCCACCTCGGCCAGGCTCAGCATCACCTGGATCTCCGAGCCGTCCCCCTCACGCAGTCGGGCGAAGCAGAGCTTGCCGGTGTTGCGCTGGAAGATGACCCTGCCGGTGATCGCGACCTGCTCGCCGGTGCGGGTGTCGAGCTCGAGCTCGCCCGACTCGATGCGCGGGTCGTGGGCTTCGCGGATCTCCCGGATCGTGTGCGTGCGCTCGACCGTGACCGGGTACGGCTGACGACCCGAGTCCAGCAACCGCTCCCGCTTGTCCCGGCGTACCCGGATCTGCTCGGGCAGGTCATCGCCTGGGGCCTCAGGTCTTGATTCGGGCGAGTCGGTCATGGCGCACAGGCTATCGACCACCCCAGCCCGCCGAGACGGCGCACATGTCCCACCCCAGCCCGCCGACACGGCGCACATGTCCCACCCCAGCCCGCGGACACGGCGCACATGTACGAGTGCCCACGCGCCCTGTGGAAACAGCAAACGCCGGGAGGCCGAACCACTGCACCCTGTGGCGATGCAGAAGCTGCTTCTCGGGACCGACTTCCCACTCCCCCTCGATCGCCCGTTCACCTTCGGGCAGGCGTGCGCAGCGGGCTTGTCCCGTCGCGGGCTGCGTCGCCTCCTTGACCAGGCCTTGCTGCGACGCCTGCTCAAGGGCGTGTACGTCGCCGCGCAGACCCCCGACACCCAGCTGCTGCGGGCACATGCCCTACAGCTGGTCGTACCTGAGGGCTGGGTGGTCACGGACGAAAGTGCTGGCTGGCTCGCCGGCGCCGGGATGATCCTTCGACCGGGGGCCCACCTCGCGGCGCCACCGTTGACCGCCTTCGGCACCGGAGACCACGACCGGCTGCGCAACGAGCTCGTCCACAGTGGCACTCGCGCCCTTCGAACCAGGGACATGACGCGTGTCCACGGCGTACTCACCACTACGCCGCTGCGGACCGCCCTCGACCTCGGCCGGCTTCGCCACCGCGACCGCGCCATCGCGGCCCTGGACGAGTTGATCGGCCTGGGGGCGTTCGACCTCGAGGACCTGCGTGCCGAGCTGCCGCGGTTCAGAGGAATGCGTGGCGTCAGGCAGCTACGAGCGCTGGTGCCGTTCGCCGACGGCCGAAGCGAGTCCCCAGGTGAGTCGATCCTCAGGTTGCGTTTCTCGGACGCGGGGCTGCCGATCCCCGAACCGCAGCGCGACATCTTCGATGCGGGAGGACGCTTCCTGGGTCGGGCCGACCTGCTGCTTGAGGAGCTGCGCCTGATCGCCGAGTACGACGGCGAACGCTGGCACGGCGAAGAGCAGGCAGCGCACGACTCGGCTCGTCGCCGGGCGATGCGGGACGCGGGCTACGAGGTGCTCGTGCTGAAGCGGGGCAACCTCTTCGGGCCACGCCAAGATGTGATCCAGCTCCTGAACGCCGGGGTGCGCCGGGCGCGCACGAACCTCTCGCTGCCGCGCGGCACGTGAGGCGTGTCCGATGCGGACACACGCGCCGTCTCGCGGCCCGTGCGGGACACATGCGCCGTCTCGGCGGGCCCGTGCGGGACACATGCGCCGTCTCGGCGGGCTGGGGTGGGACACACGCGCCGTCTCGGCGGGTCAGGAGTTGCGGCGGTAGACGAGCTCCAGGCCGAGCAGGGTCAGCCAGGGCTGGTGGGCGGTGAAGCTGCGGCACTCGCTCACCACGATCGGGGCCAGGCCGCCGGTTGCGATGACCTCGACCGAGTCGGTCGGCACGTCGAGCTCCTCGATCATCCGGGAGACGATCCCGTCGACCTGGCTGGCGAAGCCGTAGACCATCCCGGACTGCAGCGCCTCTACGGTGTTCTTGGCGATGACCGTGCGCGGACGGAGCAGCTCGACCTTGCGCAGCTGGGCACCGCGGCGACCGAGGGCCTCCAGCGAGATCTCGATGCCCGGGGCGATCGCGCCACCGACGTACTCGCCCCGCTGGCTGATGACGTCGAAGGTGGTGGCGGTGCCGAAGTCGACGACGATGGCCGGCCCGTCATAGAGGCTCGCCGCGGCCAGGGCGTTCACCACGCGGTCCGCACCGACCTCGCGCGGGTTGTCCATCAGCACGGGCACGCCGGTGCGCACACCCGGCTCGACGACCACGTTCGGGATCGTCCCGTAGTGGCGCACCAACATGTCCCGCCACTCGTGCAGGACCGCGGGCACCGTCGAGCAGACCGCGATCCCCTGCACGAGGTCGGCCACCGTGCTCTCGCGCAGGAGTCCCTTGAGCAGCACGGCCCACTCGTCAGCGGTGCGGCGCTCGTCGGTCGCCACCCGCCAGTGGTCGAGGACCGACCCGTCCTCGACGAGACCGACCACCGTGTGGGAGTTGCCGATGTCGGCACACAACAGGGTCATCGCAGGTCCATTCCGAGGTCGAAGACGCGGACCGAGTGGGTGAGCGCACCGACCGAGATGAAGTCCACCCCGGTCTCGGCGACCTCTCGAGCGCGTTCCAGTGTGAGTCCGCCGGAGGCCTCCAGCGTCGCGTAGCCGTCGGTGATCGCCACGGCTTCCGCCATCTCGGCATCGGTCATGTTGTCGAGGAGGATCCGTTCACACCCGGCATCGAGCAGCTCGCGCAGCTGGTCGAGGTCGGTCACCTCCACCTCCACCGGCACATCGGGGTGGGCGGCGTGCACGGCCTCGAACGCCGCGACGGCACCGCCCGCGGCAATCACGTGGTTGTCCTTGACCATGGCGAGGTCGCGCAGGCTGAACCGGTGGTTGACCCCACCGCCGCAGCGCACGGCGTACTTCTGCAGTGCCCGGAGGTTGGGCAGCGTCTTCCTGGTGTCGAGCACCCGCGCCTTGGTGCCCTCCAGCGCCGCCACCCACTGAGCGGTCGCCGTGGCAACCCCGGAGAGGTGCGAGGCGTAGTTCAGCGCGGTGCGTTCGGCGGTGAGCAGCCCCCGGGTCGGTCCGTCGACGCGCATCACCACGTCCCCGGCAGCGACGCGGGTGCCGTCGCTGACCCGGTCGGCGATCTCCACGGCGTCCCCGAGGACGTGGTGGAAGACGAGCGCGGCCACCCCGAGCCCGGCGACGACACCCTCCTCCCGGGCGGCGAAGTCGGCGACGCCGCGCGCGTCCGTCGGGATCGTCGCCACGCTGGTCACGTCCTCACCCCCGTCGGGAAGGTCCTCCGCGACGGCGGTCGCGACGGCGGCGTAGATGGCTCGAGGGTCCAGACCAGCAGTCCGCAGCTCCTCGAGCAGCGGTTCGGGCAGCCGCTCGTACGGCGTCAGCGCCTTCACCGGGGTCCTCCATCGCTGGGTTCGGCGGTCTGGAAGGAGAGGTCCAGACCCGAGTCGGTGAGCCGGACCTCGACGTGGCCCGACCAGTGCGCGTCGTCGCGGGCCGCGAAGTCCTCGCGCCAGTGCGAGCCCCGCGTCTCCTGGCGGAGGTACGCCGCACCTGCCAACGCCGTGCTCAGGGTCAGCAGGTTCGTGGTCTCCCAGGCGGACGTGCCGATCTCGCCACCCTTGTCGGCCAGGGCCGCAAGATCTTCGAGGGCCGCGCTGAGCCCCTCGGCCGAGCGCAGCACCCCGGCCTGCTCGGTCATCACGGCCTGGAGGTCGGCGCGCACCTCCGCAGCCACCACGCCGTGCGGGCGGAGATCGGGCCCGGGCTGGGCGCCAGCCCTGAGCTCGTCGGGCAGCACCTCCGCGATCCGGCGCGAGAACACCAGCCCTTCCAGTAGCGAGTTGGAGGCGAGCCGGTTGGCGCCGTGAACCCCCGAGCAGGCGACCTCGCCGGTGGCGTAGAGCCCGGGCACCGAGGAGCGTCCCCACAGGTCGGTGGCGACCCCCCCGGAGGCGTAGTGGCAGGCCGGTGCCACCGGGATCAGCTCCCGCACCGGGTCCACCCCAAGGCTGCGGCACGTCGCCAGGATCGTCGGGAACCGACCTGCCCAGTCGGCGACGTGCCGGGCGTCGAGCCACATGTGCGGTCGGCCGGCCCGGTGCATCCGCCGGGTGATGGCCTTGGCCACGACATCGCGTGGCGCAAGATCCGAGAGGGGGTGCTCGCCCTGCATGAACCGCTCGCCCTCGAAGTCGACCAGGAACGCGCCCTCGCCGCGCACAGCCTCGCTGATCAACGGCTGCTGCCCACGCGAGTCGGGCCCGAGGTACATCACGGTCGGGTGGAACTGCACGAACTCCAGGTCGCGCAGCACTGCTCCCGCCCTCAGGGCCAGCGCCATCCCGTCCCCGGTCGAGACCGGGGGGTTGGTGGTCTGGGAGAAGACCTGCCCGAGGCCACCCGCAGCGAGCACCACCGCACGACAGCGCACCGCACCGATGCCGTCGCGCTGACCCTCGCCGATCACGTGCAGGGTGATCCCGGCAACCCCGCCGTCGGCCGCCAGCAGCAGGTCGACCGCCAATGCGTGCTCGACCACCTCGATGTCCGGGGCCGCCTGCACGGCTGCCACCAGGGCTCGCTGGATCTCGGCACCGGTCGCGTCCCCACCGGCGTGGGCGATCCGGTCCCGGTGGTGCCCACCCTCGCGGGTCAGCGACAGCACCCCGTCCGGCGAGTGGTCGAACCTCGCCCCGAGCTCGATCAGCTCGCGCACCGCCTCGGGGCCCTCGGTCACCAGCGCGCGCACGGCCGCCGGATCGCAGGCGCCCGCTCCGGCCACCAGGGTGTCGCGCTCGTGCTGCTCGGGGGTGTCACCGGGACCGAGGGCGGCCGCGATCCCGCCCTGCGCCCACTGGGTCGAGCCCGCCGACAGCACGTCCTTGGTGACCACCAGCACCTTGCCGACGCGGTCGCGGAGCCGCAGGGCGGCCGTCAGACCGGCAATGCCGGAGCCGACGACCACCACGTCGGCGTCCGTCGTCCAACCGGGGTCGGCTGCCGTGAGACGGTGCGGCAGCGCGCCCTGGGTGAAAGTCATCCGCGCAGGCTATCGACCCGCGACGAGATCCGAGGGAGCGAAGCTGTGCAGGTCCCCGCGCACCAGCCCGGAGCCCGGCAGCGCCTCCGCCGGGTCGCTGCCGGTGCCGACGATCGAGTTGTCGGCGTCGACGAAGACCACACTGGGCTGGTACTCCCTGGCCTCGGCCGTGTCCATCTGGCCGTAGGCGATCAGGATGACCACGTCGCCGGGGTGCACCAGACGTGCGGCGGCACCGTTGATCCCGAGCACGCCCGAACCGCGCTCTCCGGCGATCGTGTAGGTCTCGATGCGAGCCCCGTTGGAGACGTCGACGATGTGCACCAGCTCGCCGGGCAGCAGGTCGGCCGCCTCGAGCAGGTCCTCGTCCACGGTCACCGATCCGACATAGTGCAGGTCGGCCTGCGTCACGGTCGCTCGGTGGATCTTGCTCTTCATCATGGTTCGCAACATCAGCTGGTCTCCTTCAGGTCGAGGGCCACGTTGTCGATGAGTCGGGTGTCGCCCAGCCGGGCAGCGACCAACAGCCGCGCAGGTCCTGCCTGCGGGGCCGGGCCGAGGTCGGGTGCGGTCAGCTCGAGGTACTCCACATCCACCCCGGCAACCCCGCCGAGCTGGTCGTGCGCTGCGGCCAGAGCCGCGGCAGCCCCGTCCTCGGCCCGCTCGCGCGCCGCGAACAGAGCCCGGGACAGGACGGTGGCGGCGGCGCGTCGCTGGGGGTCGAGGTAGCGGTTGCGGCTGGACAGGGCCAGACCGTCGGCCTCACGCACGGTCTCGGCGCCGACGACCTGTACACCCATGCACAGGTCCTCCACCATGCGTCTGATCAGCGCCAGCTGCTGGTAGTCCTTCTCCCCGAAGACGGCGACGTCGGGTCGCACCAGCCCGAACAGCTTGGCGACCACCGTGAGTACGCCGTGGAAGTGCGTGGGCCGCGAACGCCCCTCCAGCAGGCCGGCCAGCGGCCCCGGGTCCACGCTCACCTGGGGGTCGCCGGCCGGGTAGACGTCGTCCACACCGGGAGCGAAGACGACGTCGACGCCGTGGTCGGCGCAGACCTGCAGGTCGGCGTCGAAGGTCCGCGGATAGCGGTCGAAGTCCTCACCGGGCGCAAACTGCAGGGGGTTGACGAAGACCGAGGCCACCAGTGGCGCGCGGGGACCGATCTCCTCCCGCGCCCGGTCCATCAGCGCTGCGTGCCCCTCGTGCAGGGCGCCCATGGTGGGCACGAGGCCGACGCGACCCTCCCCCGCGGAGCCGAGGGCCTCGCGGAGCTCGCTGCGATTGCCGACGACCTGGGGAGTGGGGCTCATCTCGACTCGCTCCGGTCGCGGGTCGGTTGCGCCGGGGCCGCCCGGCGGTGGGCCGCGGGCTGGTCGAGGTCCGCCAGCGCAGCGTCGAGCATGGAGATGATCCGGTTGGCACGGATCGGCAGCAGCCGCCCGTCGAGCACGGCACGGTCGGCGGTCGCGCGCGCCATGGCGACGTACGACGCGATGGTGCCGGGCGCGCTGCGGGCGATGTCGTCGAGGTGTGCCTGCACGGTCAGCACGTCACCGCGCACGATCGGTCCGGTCAGGGCCGCGTCGCCTGAGGCGAGGGCGTTGTCCAGGGCGGCGCTGAGCAGCGGGCGTAGCGTCGCGGCCGGATCCTCCGCACCCGAAGCGGCAAGCAGCTCCATGGCCTGGCTGACCAGGGTGACCAGGTGGTTGGCCCCGTGCGCGAGACCGGCGTGGTAGAGCGTGCGCTTGTCCTCCGGCACCCACATGGGGATGCCGCCGAGGTCGGCGACCAGGCCTTCGGCGTACGTCCTCTCGGCGTCGCCGGCCGTCATGCCGAAGACGCAGCCGGGCAGCCGGTCGAGGTCGACCTCGGTGCCGGTGAACGTCATGGCCGGGTGCATCGCGATGCCGCGCGCCCCGATCTGGGTCGCCGGCTCGAGCACCGCAAGACCGTGCCGCCCGGAGGTGTGGCACACGACCTGGCCCGGACGGATCGCTCCTGCGCCCACCAGGGTGGTGACCACGTTGCGGAGCATGTCGTCGGGGACGGTGAGCAGGAGCAGGTCGCAGGAACGCGCGACGTCGGTCGGCTTGCTGGTCCGAACCCCGGGCAGCAGCGTCTCGATCCGGTGCAAGGACGCAGCCGAGTCACCGGCCGCGGCCACGATCTCGTGACCGGCCGTGCGCAGTGCGGCGGACAGTACGGCGCCGACTCGTCCGGCGCCGACAACCCCGATTCGGGCCATCAGACGTCATCCCTTTCGTTCCAGTCCCGTCTGGGTACCGGACTACTCATGACTTCGTGCGCTTCGAGGCTACGTCGTCCGGGACCGCCACGAAATGCCTGGGCCGGTGCGTTGCGTCACAGTGGCGACCGCGTCACGCCCGGGCCGGTGACTAGACTCCGTCGCAAACGAGCAACCCCCGGCCCAGAAGGACATCGCGTGACCAAGCTCCCCTTGTGGCGCAGGCGTGGAAGCAAGGACGCGGCGCTGAGAGGATCCGGTGCCGGGCGGGGCGCACAAGCTTCGCCGCCCTCGGCCTCGCGTGGGTTCTACGAGCGCTACTCCTCGCTGCTTCCCCGTCGCGAGAAGCAGACCGTGGTGATTCTCGCGGACGCCGGTGCCTCCGCACCAGTGGGCGAGTTCCTCCCCGCGCCGCGCGCTGAACGCGTCGTCGTGATCTCACCCGAGGACGTTCTCGAGTGGGACCTGGTGCGTCACGGGGCGGAACACATGCAGGCGCGCACTCTCGACGAGGTCAGCTGTCTGTTGGACGGCATCGGTCCCGTCGACGTGATCCTCGACTTGGCGCAGCGCAGCCCGGAGGAGTACGACGCAGTGTGGCGGCGGACCTTCTTCCACCTCAGGCCGCGGGGTCTCTACGCCATCGACCGGCGTCGCTCGACCGAGGCCGCTGCACCTCCCGCCATTCTCGACATGGCTTCCACGGTCGGCCTGCAGGGCGCCGAACTGGCTGGGGCCGCGGCGACCGACCGGCCACACCGGCGGTCGGTGCTCTCGGTGACGGTGGACGGCAAGCACGTGCTCGTCACCAAGCGCGGTCGACACCTGCTGAAGGCTCGGGACGGGGACGCCAGCCGCATCCTGCCACTGCGGGAGCCTGACCTCCAGACGACCGAGCTCCTCACGATCGCTGGAGGCACGCTCACGAGTGCCGCGAAGGTGCACTCCCACGACGCGTCCGTGCCGATCACGGCCCTGGACGACACGATGGAGTACCCCGAGCACCATCTGAGGCACTACCAGGGCGAGATCGCGATGGTCGCCAACGCGCTGCTGCACACGCAGTTCACGGCGTTGCCGGACTCCTTCCGACACCACCTGTCCGCCAACCCCAGCAATCCCCGGCTCGTGAGCATGGGCACGGAGTTCGCGCGACCCAAGCCGCGAGATCGACCACGGACCCGGCTGCCGGGCAACTACTACCATCTCGACTCCGAGAACTCCGGCCACTACGGCCACCTGTTGACCGAGGTGATGAGCCGCCTCTGGGGCTGGGACGAGGCAAAGCGACAGATCCCCGATCTCAAGCCCATCTTCCGGATCCGCTACCCCGATGAGCGAGTGCCCGTCCTCGAACAACGGATCTTCGGCGCCTACGGCATCGCCCTCGATGACATCGTCTGGGCGCACGAGCCCGTCTGGCTGGAGTCCGTCGTCGGCGCAACCCCGATGTGGCACAACCAGACGCCGCACTACGTCCATCCGCAGATCAAGAGCGTGTGGGACCGGATTCGCGACTCGCTGTTGAGCGAGGGGACGGCACCGGTGGAGGGCTTCGACGCCAGTGGCGGGCGTCGGATCTTCGTCTCACGGCAAGACATCAGCACCAACCGTGCTTGTCGTAACACCCGTGACGTCGAGCAGTTCTTCCGCGAGCGCGGATTCGACGTGGTCTATCCCGAGAACCATGACCTCGCGGCTCAGGCGGCCATCTTCGACCGCGCCGAGGTCATCGCCGGGTTCGGCGGGTCAGCGATGTTCAACATCGTGTTCTCACGGAGCTACCGCACCCTGATCCTGCTCAACCACGAGGCCTACACCGCCCGCAACGAGCATCTGTTCACCGCGGTGCTGGGTGGCGAAGTCCACTACTTCTGGAGCACCCCGGATGTGGCGCACCCACCCGGCGGGTGGAGCGAAGCGGCCTACTACTCGTCGTGGGTCTTCGACTTCGAGCGCAACTCCAAAACGCTCAACGAGGTCATCGAGAACCTCGACTGAGTCCCGGTCCGACCGATGATCAGCGACCGACCAGGACTCCGGCCTTCACGAACGCGTCATAGAAGTACGGGGCCATGGTGCGGGCGTAGGTCACGGTGGTGTGGCTGTTGTCTCGATAGACATCGACCCCGCCGATGACCACGGGGCACTCGGTCTCCCCGCAGTAGTAGCGGGTCATGTCGATCAAGCGCGCACCTGGCGTCCGCCGGACCGCCTCGCGGAACGGATCCTCGTACTGGTCCAGCGCCGCTTCGCGACGAAGACCGCACTCCGCGTTCGCCTCGTCGGGCGTGACCTCCGCCAAGCAGTTGTTGGGGTTGGCCTCCGGCGACCCACCCGCACTCGGGTTGTCCCGGACCGCGACGATGGGGACCCCGGTGGCGGCGATCGGTTTCCAAGAGGCGCGCAGGGCCTGGACCGGGGAGTCGATCGGCGGGAGGTACTTGTTGGTCCAGGCCGTGGTGAGGATGAAGTCGTACTGCTTCGCTGTCTTGAGCAGGAGCGGCTGCATGCTCTTCTTGAGGCTCGTGCACGCGTCCCGCAACGACTTGTCATGGATGTTGGGGCGCCCCTTGCCCCACATGCAGCCACCTCCGGTGAACAAGTCGACTGAGAGCAAGCGCTTCTTCGCCAGCTCGATCAAGGCGGGCATCAGAGCCCGCGCGTGCGAGTCGCCGATCACTGCGATGTGCGGGACTGACTTGTCATCGACGGGCCCGAACTCGCACGGCCGCAGCGGCCTGCGGCTCATCTGCTCCTCGCACTCGGGGTAGAACGGGTAGTCGCCGGCGGCTGCGGTGACCGCCGGGACGATGCTCCCCTCGAGGTCAGGGTTCGGACAGCCCCGGGCCTTCGGGTCCAGGGCAGCCGCTCCAAAGCACGGCGGGTTGTTCTCCGTCATGGACTGCGCCAACGACGCGGACTGACGGATCTCCTTCTCCACGTCCCACCACGCCGTGCCACAGGCACCCACCAGGAGCATCGCCGCCACTGCTGCGGCCCCCAGAGCCACGGGCGGTTGGCGCAGGCGCAGACGGCCGGTCGTACGAACCGGGTCCTCGACCAAGACCTTCGTCAGCCACGCTGCCACGACCGTGGCCACGAGGATCAGCACCCGTGCGAGTAGCCCTGGTGGGCGCTCGATCACGTAGGGAAGCAGCACCAGGATCGGCCAGTGCCACAGGTACATCGAGTAGGAGATGTCACCGACGAACGTGGCCGGTCGCCAGGTGAGTAGCCGGCTCGGCGACCACGTCAGGTTCTGCTCACCAGCAGCGATCACGACCACCGTGGCGGCAACCACGAGAATGGCGGCGGTCCCGGGCATCGGAGTGGCGTGGTCGAAAGCCACCGCACACCCCGAGATCACCAGGATCCCGGCCCAGGACAGGGCGGCGGCCACGCGCGGGAGCCGCAGGGTCCGGTTGCCTGCCACGCACGCCAGGAGGGCGCCTGCGCCGAACTCCCAGGCCCGGGTGAAGGTGGAGAAGTACGCGACCGACGGGTTATGAGAGGTCTGCCAGAGCGAGAACGCCAGCGAACCCAGGGTGGCAACTCCCAGGACCATGGTGATCGCCCGCAGACGATGCCCACCCCAGAGGCCGGCCAGCAGCACGCCGGCCATGACCAGGAACGGCCAACCGATGTAGAACTGCTCCTCGACCGACAGGGTCCAGTAGTGCTGCACGGGCGAGGGCGAGTTCGACGCCGCCAGGTAGTCGACCGCGTCGTGGGCGAGCGACCAGTTCTCGATGTACAGGCCTGCTGCGGCGATCTCCTTGAAGAACTGTTGCCAGAGCAGCCGGGGCACGGTGAGGAAGATGCCCAGTCCCGTCACGACGAGCACCAGGAACGCTGCGGGGAGCAACCTGCGCACGCGTCGCGCCCAGAACCGCGCGAAGGAGACGCGCCCCGTGCGTTCCACCTCGCGGAGCAGGTTGCCACTGATCAGGAAGCCCGAGATCACGAAGAAGACGTCAACGCCCACGTAGCCGCCGGGGAGGCGGCCCGGCCACAGGTGGTAGAGCACCACGAGGAGGACCGCGAGAGCACGCAGTCCCTGGATCTCGGGACGGACGACGGTCTTCGCCGCCCCCGGCTCGGCACCGTCCGCGCTCGTCGCCGGCGTACCCACGGGCAGCCCGCCGTCGTGACTCGTCACCGGACGCCAGCTCCTTGCACGTCGATTGCTCCCAACTTCCTCGAAACACCCAGCGGACCCGCGCCTGCTCGATCCCACGGCTCACCGTCGGGGATCTGCGGACCGAGTTGTCGCGGCCGATCCCAGGCGGTGAGCCGTCGGCCTGCCGCCACCATCATCTGACAGCGAACACCGGGATGTCGGGCTCACCCCGCCAAGGATGTGCGAGTACACCATCCTCGACGGGCACAGGACGATTCGCGTCGATCCACGCGAGCAGCTTTTCCAGGTCGGCCCGTCGATCCTGCGACACGAACCAGCCCATCAGTCGTTGCTGCGGGGGGACTGCGGTCTCCTCGAACGGCACCGTGTCGGAGTTCCACAGCTGGCGAACCCCCTCGACCAGTTGGGACCAGTAACGCTCGTCACAGCCGGGGGCGGCTCGAAAGTACTCCCACATGTCGATGGGCAGGACCTCGGTGAAGAACACGCGTTCGACCTCACCGCCTGCGCACTCCTGCACCACGCGCGCGCTGTCCTGCTTCGTTCGGAGCCGGTCGAGCAGGTCGTCGAGCTCGTGCCGCTTCTGCGTGATCGAGGACCTGTCGTCGCGAACCCGCCAGTGGTAGACGGTCTCGGTCAGCACGTCGAAGGACTTGGCCGCAAGGAAGGCGCGCGTGAGCGCGGGTTGGTCTTCGTAGCGCGTTCCCTCGGGGAACGAGAGGGCGGATTCGGACCAGAACGCCCGCCGGTAGATCTTGTTCCAGGCGAAGACGTCGGCGAGGATCAGCGGGACCTGTGTCACGTCGACGGCGGACCGGGGGCGCGCATGGTTGCGCTGCATCAGGGGCGTGGTCCAGCGTCGCGTCCCGTCGTCGCGCTCGGCGGTGCCAACCGCCAGGTCCGAGCCGGTCCGCTCCAGTGAGGTGAGCATGGCGCTCCAGGCATCCGCTGGAAGGACGTCGTCGCTGTCGACGAAGGTGAGGAACGTGCCGGTGGCGTCCCGGACCCCCGCGTTGCGCGCGGCGCCGAGCCCCGCGTTCGCCTGTCTGAGCAACCTGATCCGACCGTCGCGGCGCATCATGCGTTGGACGACCCGCACCGAGTCGTCGGGCGACCCGTCGTCGACCACGATGACCTCGTGGTCGTCCTCAGGCTGGCGCGCGATGCTCGCGAGACACGCCTCGACATACCCCTCAACGTCGTACACCGGCACGATGACGGAGAGTTTGGGACTGGGCCGCGCGGGAACTCGGCGGCGTGAAAGCATGCGGGCATCCTAGTGGCCTGAGCCGTGGGCACCCGCGACGGCTATCATCCCATCTCAATCCATATGCCCGCCCGAGGAGGTCGGATTGTCGGCGACCACACGCCGCCTTCAACGGGCACGGGCCGTAGCGAGTCGACTCCGGCGGGCGCCCATCGTTGCCCGTCGCGTGCGTCGCAAGCTCGGACAGGTAGCCGCCCACCGAGGCCCCACATTGAGTGTCGTGGTGCCTGTGTACAACGTGGGCAGCTGGATCCGGCCCGCCCTCGAGAGTGTGGTTTCGCAGTCCCTCACCGACCTCGAGATCATCGTCGTCGACGACGGGTCGACCGATGGTTCGGTCGACGTCGTGCGCGAGTTCGCAGCACACGACCCGCGGATCATGATCATCAGCAAGGAGAACGCCGGCCTGGGCGCGGCACGGAACACGGGAGCAGAGCACGCAACCGGTGAGTTCCTGGCCTTCTTCGACTCCGATGACCTGGTCGCCCCCGGCGCCTACCAGGCCATGGTCGACCAGCTGCGCGCCAGCGGCTCGGACTTCGTCACCGGCGCCTTCGCTCGCGGCGACGAGTCCGGGGCGAAGAAGCCGCGCTGGGTCTCGCGCACTATGTCGCGCAACCGTTCCGGGTTGACCCTCGTGGACGAGCCGGACCTGCTCCTGGACATCACGGCGTGGAACAAGGTCTTCAGGCGCTCGTTCTGGATGAAGCAGGACCTCCGTTTCGTCGAGGGAGTTCGCTACGAGGACCAGGTGCCGATCACACGGGCCTACCTGGCAGCACAGTCCGTCGACGTCCTCAGGCAGCGCGTCTACACCTGGCGGACCCGGCTCGACGGCAGCTCCATCACCCAGCAGAAGGCCTCGATCCTCGACTTGGCTGACCGCCTGCGCAGCCAGCAGGAGTGCGCTGAGCTCATGCGCGCGGCACCCGCAGGGATCCGCGACGCCTGGTACCTCAAGCTGCTCAACTACGACCTGCCGAACTACCTGATCGCTGCGCTGAACGCTGACAGCGAGTACACCTCGCTCCTGCGAACTCGTCTCGAGGCGCTTCGTCGTGAGGTGCCCGAGGGTGTCTGGTGCAAGGTGGCCTTCCGAAGTCGGTCCAAGGCCTGGCTGCTCAGCCACGGCCACCTGGATCTCGCGGCCGACCTCCATTCCTGGTTCGAGCAGGAGAACCTCGGGCTTCCCGTGGAAGAACGTGATGGGCACCTGGCATACGTCCCGCCATTCGAGGTCGGCAATGACACCATGCCGGATTGGCTGTGCAAGGTCTACGACGTTGACGTCCATCCCGTGGTCAGGCTGGTCGAGACGTGGTGGGACGACGACACCCTGGTCCTTCGTGGGTCTGCCTACCTGGCACCGGTGCCTGCGACCCACGCATCACACGAGCTGGAGCTCTGGCTGGTGGGCGACGACGAGAACAGGGTGAGCGTGGAGGTCACGCGCTTCAGCGACCCACGGCTGGACACCCTCGCCCGGCTGACACATCTCGACATGGCTGCATCCGGCTTCGAGGCACGCATCGACGGCAACCGCCTCGCCGCCCTGGCCCCCGCCGGCCGTAGCGCCTTCGAACTCCAGTTCCGACAGCGCCAAGGGGGGTTCGAGCGGGTCAACGACATCACGCACGTGTTCAACATCGGTAGCGGTGGATCGCGTCAGCCCCGTGAGTGCGCCGGCAGGATGGTGCGCCTCAGCGGCGTCGTGAGCACCGGTCACCGGGTCCTGGTCCACGACGCCTACGCGTGGTCCACGGGCCATCGCGAGGTCGGTCCCGACACGGTCGAGATCACGACGCACGCCCCCTCGGACGATCCGATCGTCTCGGCTTGGTTGAAGGACTCGGAGGATGGTGCGCCGCTGCTGCTGGCCACCGACGACGACGGCACGGCCCGCATCCGTGTAGAGCCGAGCACCGGGCGCCCACTGGTGGTGCGTCACCGCTCGGGTGCGGAGGCCGAGGTGCTGTGGGGTGCTGAGGAGAACGTCGCAGGACACGAGGGAGCGGGCGGCTTCATCCACCGTGGACAGTCCCAACGCGTGATCGTGGACGAACGACGCCCGGCCGTGCTGATCAACGACCTCCGGATCTCGGGCGACGTGGTGAAGCTGCGCGGCACCACCCTGGCCGGCGCGGGCCACCGGCTCGTTCTGCGCAGTCCGCGCAGCACCGGTCTTCCGTCCGCCCCGTTGCCGACGGGCTCCTTCGAGGTCGACCTCCCGGTCCAACAAGACCCCTGGGGCCTGGGCAGAACCGCACTCGCCGAAGGCAGCTACACCGCCGAGCTCGTCGATGGCGGCGACGCGGGGTACGTCGTGACCGAGACCTCGTTGCGCGGTCAGCTCCCGCTGGAGGAAGACACGATCGGCCAGCACCTCGTCGTTGGTGTCACGCACACAGCTGAACTGACCATCGACTCGCGCGCCTTGGCCGGGCCCGATGCGTCAGCACGCCAACAGGGCCTTCTGCGGAAGGTCGTGTACCCGAGCAGCCGCTCAGAGCCACCGCTCCCGGCGGTGTTGTTCGAGACCTTCGGTGGTCGCGGCACCGGGGACTCGCCAGCGGCCATAGCCAAGGAGCTGCGCACACGTGGGACCGGGCTCGACCTCGTCTGGAGCGTCGCCGACGGTTCGGTCACCCCACCCGAGGGGATGCGCGGCGTGCATCGGTTCAGCGCCGAGTGGTACGAGCTGGTCGGCCGGGCGACGTACCTGGTGAACAACAACAACTTCCCGTTCTTCTTCCGCAAGTCACCTCACCAGACCTATCTCCAGACCTGGCACGGCACCCCCTTGAAGCGCATTGCCAACGACATGATCTACAAGCAGTTCTTGAGCGTGACGTACCAGCGCACGATGGTCCGCGAGGCACGGGAGTGGGACTACCTCGTTTCGCCGAGCCCCTACTGTTCCCAGATCCTGCCGAACGCCTTCGGGTTCGAGGGGACGGTCCTCGAGACCGGCTATCCCCGCAACGACGCGTTGGTCGGGCAGCAGGCGGGCCTCACGCGGGACGTCGTCCGGCAGCGCCTCGGGATCCGTCCTGAGGAGCGGGTCCTGCTCTACGCCCCCACCTGGCGTGAGAGCGCCAAGTCGACCCGGGGCCACGCCAAGGTGATGCATCTGGACCCGACCCGCGTCGCCGACGCTGCGCCGGGCACCGTGGTTCTGGTGCGCGGACACGCAAACACCGCATTGGCGCACTCCGTGACAGCGGCAGACCGTCGGGTCGTCGACGTGACTCTCTATCCGGAGATCAGCGACCTGTTCCTCGCCAGCGACGTGCTTGTCACCGACTACTCCTCGGTGATGTTCGACTTCGCCGTGCTCGACCGCGCGATGGCCTTCCTGGTGCCCGACCTGGCCAGCTACCGGGACTCCGTGCGCGGCTTCTACTTCGACTTCGCCGAGTCTGCCCCCGGTCCGATGCTGGAGGGCGAGGAGGCACTCGTCGACTACCTCCGCGAGCCCGATCAGGACGACGCTGAGTACGCGGCCGCCCGGAAGGCCTTCCGTGCCCGTTTCGCGCCGCTGGACGACGGTGGCGCGGCCGCGCGGGTCGTGGACCGCGTCTTCGCCGCCCACCTCTAGGGTGAGCGCATGTACTACCTCGACTTCTTCACCCAGATGCACGAGCGGCTGCAGCCCGAGACCTACCTCGAGATCGGCGTGGCCGAGGGCAAGAGCATCCGGCTGTCATCGTGCCGTTCGGTCGGCATCGACCCGGGCTACGCGATCATCGTCCCGCTCGACGGTGACCTCGCGCTGATCCGAACGACCAGCGACGAGTACTTCTCGCGGCCCGACCCCCTCGAGCCGACCTCGGGTCGACCCTTCGACATGGCGTTCATCGACGGGCTCCACCTCTTCGAGTTCGCGCTGCGGGACTTCATCCACACCGAGCGCCACTGCACGGCGCAGTCCGTCATCGTCTTCGACGACGTCCTCCCGCGCACGGTGGACGAGGCGGCACGAGAGCGGCACACCAAGGCCTGGACCGGGGACGTCTTCCCGATCCTCGACGTGCTCGCGGAGTACCGACCGGAGCTTTCCGTGATTCCGGTCAACACGAGTCCGACGGGTCTGCTGCTAGTCGCCGGCCTGGACCCGACGAGCACCGTGCTCTCCGACCACTTCGACGAGATCCTGGCACGACACCGTCGATCTGATCCTCAGGTCGTACCTGCGGGGCTGATGGACCGCACCAGCGTCACCACACCCCAAAGGGTCCTGGACTCGCGTTTCTGGGACGTGCTGCGCGAGTCCCGCGGGGGCAACCCGAACTTCCGGTCGGACCTCAACGAGGCCCTGGTGGCCGATCTCGGCTCGGCCTTCGCCGGGCGTGCCCTCGCCTGACAGTAGGGCCTGACACGAGGGCCTGACACGAGGTCCGGCCACCGGTCCCCGGCCGAGCTTCCCGATCCGGGCGGCGGATCCTCGCTGCGCCGGCTCAGCCGGCCCGCCCCGCGTACCACTTGCGGAGCAACGGGACCTTCCTGAGCCCCTGAGCCACGGGCTCGGGCAGGGCCCGACGCGCCCGGGCGAGCAAGCCGCCGCGCGAGGTGTCGACGGTCGTGGCAGCGGGCGCCGCGACCGGTGCAGGCTCCGGGACCAGCTTCATCGATCCCACTCCATCGACCTCAAGGACCAACCCGAGCGGGACCCGCTTGACGTGGCCGAAAGCCACCGACATGGGGTACCGCCCGGCGAGTCCGGAGAGCCAGACGCGAAGGCAGACGCTCCCCCCGTCGACCAGGATGGTCGCCGGGACCTTCAGTCCCCCCAGGTAGACCGAACCTGGCACCGTGTGTGTGTCAGCGACATGCAGACCGTGCAGGGGGAGGACGAGCTCGATACCGTCCACGGACTCCGTGATCGACGCCGCTCCGGGGTCGGTGCGGAAGTACGGACGCCGCACCCGGCCGACCTGCAGCTGCAGGTGCTGCTGGCGCAGCCGCCGTGCGACCGGACGTCCACCTAGCAGCGCAGGGGGGAGCCCGACCTGCGGCAGCGGTGCCCAGGCGGCGTGCCCCGGTGCCGACGACACCACGCCCACCGTCCAGTCGCCGTCGTCCAGGGGGCGGCCGAGCGCAGCGCTCGCCGGGTCCAACCATCCCGTGAGCTGGACATCTCCCGGCGATCTTTCGACCGTCGTCTCCACCTGGAACTCGATCCCGCCTGGTCCACGTACGGCGAAGGCCAGCTCCGCATCCAGCGGCGACGGGACCACCGTCGCGCCGAGGGCGAGTGCTGGACCGTTCCAGGTCGCGGTCGGCTGGCGTACGACGAGAGGCTCATCCGTGACGCCCCCCGAGGCCAGCACGGGGTAGTCCTCCATCACGGCCAACGATTCTGCGGTCTCGAGCACCCTCGCGTGCCACTCATCCAGCCACTTCTCCACCGGCTGATCGAGATCCTGCGCAGGCAGCGGCACAGCGCGTGCCACGGTGGTCGTCACGAGCGCGACCGCGACCGGGCCGCGCATGTCCGCGGCGCCCCAGGTCGGCTGTCCGACTCGGCGACCGACCACCACGTCGTTGCCCTTGTCCGCCACCTGCAGCAGCCGCTCGAGAGCTTCGGGGAAGACCGTCTCCCCGACCCTGAGGGCGAGCAGGAAATCGGCATCGGTCTGCTCGATCAGCCGCTCCACTGCGGTGGACCAGGCCCCGTCTGTGGGCAGGACACTGAGGTTCGGCCGCTTGGCGGCCAGGTCTGCGAGCCGGTCCGACCCTGCCGAGCCGATCCCCGGATCGGCGTACGCGACCGAGAAGTCGCTGTAGGCGAGGTGCTGAGAGTCGAGTGCACCAGAGGTGCGAGCGAGCTCGTTGACCTGGTCGCACAGAACGAGAATGTGAACACGCATGGGACGGTGTCTCCTGGGCCTAATGGGTCCTCCTGGGAGGCAGGAGCCTCAGGCTAACCGAGTGATCCGCTCCCGGCCGGTCGCGGCAGGCCGGGCCGAGGAAATGGCCTCAGCCGGTGGAGGCTCGGCCGCCTCCGGCATCAGAGGACAGGTAGGCCTTCAACGCCTCGCCCATCTCCAGGGGGACGAAACCCGCCCGTTCGATCTTGGTCAGGTCCAGGGTGCTGTTCGCTGGGCGGGGCGCCATCTGCTTGCCGCGGGAGTACTCCTCGGTACTCACCCGGGTGACGTCCTCCGGGTCTCGCCCCAGCTCCTGGAAGACCGTAGCTGCGATGTCGGCCCACGAACCCGGCTCCCCCGAACAGGTCACGTTGTAGGTCCCGGCCGCGGCGCCGCTCTCGACGAGGTGCTGCGCCGCCAGCGCGAGATCACTTGCGAAGCTGAGGCGACCGATCTGGTCATCGACCACCGACGGGCTGACGCCCTTGGCTGCCAGGGATGCCATGGTCGAGACGAAGTTGTTGCCGGCACCGATCACCCAGCTCGTGCGGAGGATGTAGTGGCGCGGCAGGGTCGCGACCAAGGCGTCACCTGCCGCCTTCGTCTGTCCGTAGACGCCCAGGGGTGACACCTCCTCGTTCTCGTCGTGTGTTCCCGCTACCCCGTCGAAGACGTAGTCGGTGGAGAAGTGCACCATCGTCAGCCGGTGCTTCCTGGCGACCTCCACGAGTCGGGAGACCCCGGACGAGTTGGTCCGCCACGCCTGGCGGCGCCCCTCGGCGGTCTCAGCGTCGTCGACGGCTGTGTAGGCGGCGGCGTTGTAGACGACGTCGTAGCTGCTCCAGTCGAGGGCATCCTCCAGGCCGGGATCCGCGAGGTCCAGGTCGTCACGGCCGAGCGCTTCGGCTTCGGGGAGCAGCGACCGCAGCTCCAGTCCGACCTGTCCTCCGGCGCCGATGATGAGCGAACGAGGGGGCGCGATCGGATTCACCTCGTGCAGTGGCGGGTGCGCGCGGTCAGCCTCCGAGAGCTCCGCGCGCTCGAGTGGGATCGGCCAGCGCAGGCCCAACGACCGGTCGCCGAGGTTGACGAAGGTGTAGGAGTCACGCGCAGCCTGGGACCAGTGCGCGTTGACCAGGTAGGAGTACGTCGTCGCGTCCACGAGGGTCTGGTAGGAGTTCCCAACCCCCCGAGGCACGAAGACTGAGGCTTCGGGCCCGATCTCCGCGCTGAAGACCTGACCGAACGAGTCGCCGGGGCGCAGGTCGACCCAGGCACCGAAGATCCGCCCGGTGAGCACGGAGACCAGCTTGTCCCACGGTTCTGCGTGGATGCCTCGGGTGGCACCGCGGTGATCGTTGAAGGAGACGTTGTGCTGGACCGGGTTGAAGTCGGGCAGTCCGAGATCCACCATCTTCTCGCGCTGCCAGTTCTCCTGGAACCAGCCCCGGTTGTCGGCGTGGATCGGAGTGTGAATGACCAGGAGGCCGGGAATCGCGGTCGTCTCGATCCGCAACGCCGACATCGTCACTGGCCCGTCGAGGCGTACTTGGCCTCGGTCGCGGACTTGCGCGGGCGCCACCAGTCCTCATTCTCCCGGTACCAGTCGATAGTGCCTGCGAGCCCACTCTCGAAGTCCGTGAAGATCGGCGTCCATGCCAGTTCCTGGCGCAGCCTCGAGGAGTCGATGGCGTAGCGCATGTCGTGACCCGCGCGGTCGTTGACGTGGTCGAAGTCGTCCTCGGCCCGTCCCATCAGCCGGAGCAGCGTCTGCACCACCTCGAGGTTGTTGCGTTCTCCGTCGGCACCGATCAGGTAGGTCTGGCCCATCTCTCCGCGTTCGATGATGCGCATGACCGCCGAGCTGTGGTCCTCCACATGGATCCAGTCCCGGACGTTCAGCCCGGCACCGTAGAGCCGAGGCCGGACGCCGTCGATCAGGTTCGTGATCTGGCGCGGGATGAACTTCTCGACGTGCTGGTACGGGCCGTAGTTGTTCGAGCAGTTGCTGATCGTCGCGCGTACGCCGAATGAGCGGACCCAGGCTCGGACGAGCAGGTCAGACCCTGCCTTGGTTGCGGAGTAGGGGCTCGAAGGGTTGTACGGCGTGGACTCGGTGAACCTCGCCGGATCATCGAGCTCCAGGTCGCCGTACACCTCGTCGGTCGAGATGTGGTGGAACCTGAGGTCGTGCGCGCGCGCCGCCTCCAGGAGCGTGAACGTGCCGAGCAGGTTCGTGTTCACGAACGGTGACGGGTCGCTGAGCGAGTTGTCGTTGTGCGACTCGGCGGCGAAGTGCACGACGACGCCGTTGTCTGCTGCCAGTCGGGCGGTGAGCCTCCCGACCAGGTCCGCGTCGGCGATGTCTCCCTCGACGAGCTCGAGGCGCTCGCTGGGCAGTCCCTCGAGCGTGCGGCGGTCCCCGGCGTAGGTCAGCTTGTCGAGCACGACGACTCGTGCGTCGGTGTGCTCGAGCACGTGCCGCACGAAGTTGGACCCGATGAAACCGGCCCCGCCGGTCACCATGAAGGACGAAGACATGGCGCTAGGTTATCGGCCATGCGCGGAATCATCCTCGCCGGTGGCGCCGGCTCTCGACTGCATCCGATCACCCTGGGACCGAGCAAGCAGCTGTTGCCTGTCTACGACAAGCCGATGATCTACTACCCGCTGTCCACGCTGATGCTCGCCGGGATCCGCGACATCCTGGTCATCACCACCCCGCACGACGCGCCGGGTTTCCGGCGGCTCCTCGGTGACGGTTCGCAGTTCGGCGTGAACATCTCCCACGTCGAGCAACCCAGCCCGGACGGGCTCGCCCAGGCGTTCATCCTGGGTGACAAGCACATCGCGGACTCCTCCGTCGCGCTGGTCCTCGGTGACAACATCTTCCACGGCAGTGGGCTCGGCACGCAGCTGCGCAGATTCGTGGACGTCGACGGGGGTGCCATCTTCGGTTATCGGGTGGCTGATCCGACCGCCTACGGCGTGGTCGAGTTCGACGCCGAAGGACGCGCGATCAGCCTCGAGGAGAAGCCCGAGCGCCCCCGCAGCAAATACGCCGTCCCGGGGCTCTACTTCTACAGCAACGACGTGGTGGAGATGGCGAAGGCTCTCAAGCCGTCCCCACGTGGCGAGCTCGAGATCACCGACATCAACCGGCTCTACCTGGAGCAGCAGCGACTGCAGGTGCAGGTGCTGCCTCGCGGCACGGCCTGGCTGGACACCGGCACCTTCGATTCGCTCCTCGCCGCCGGCAACTACGTGAACACGATCGAGCATCGCGAGGGCCTCAAGATCGGCGCTCCCGAGGAGGTGGCCTGGCGCATGGGCTTCCTCAGCGACGACGAGCTGCGAGCCCGAGCCGAACCCCTGGTCAAGAGCGGCTACGGCTCCTACCTGCTCGGTCTCCTGAACGAGTAGCCGCAGCGGCGACGCGATCCGGGCCCCGGCACAGCCAGGGTCATTGACCTCGCGGCTCGGGCGCCTAGGCCTGCTTGCGCAGCGGGAGCGCGGACGGGAGGGAATGCGTCTCCCACGAGACCAGGTCGGCGACGGCCTCCTCTGCGCGACGCACTGCCAGGGCCGCCTCGAGCTTCTCGAGGCGGGCCCGAGCCTCGACGAGGCTGGACTCGGCGACCTTCGCCCGTGCCTCCTGCTGCCCGGCCAGGCCCTCCAGCTCACGCTTGGACAGGTGCGCCTCCGCAAGGCGTTCGGTCATGGCAGTGGTGAACTCCGCATGCTCCGCCGCCCGGACGCTGAACAGGTCGCGGTAGGCAGCCGCCGCGGCGGCGCGGTCAGCGGCATTCTCGCGTCGCGACTGCAGCACCTCGGTCCACATGATCCTCAGGGCGGCCCAGGACAGGCACAGAGCCGTCACCGAGGCCAGGCTGAGCCAGAGCGGGGACCGGGTCGGCAGGGATCCGAGGACGACCGCGGTGGCGGTCAGCAACAGCCCCACCGAGACGGTGACGCGGACGCTGCGCTGACGACGCCGTCGCCTGGGGGCACGTGTGGCTGCCATGTTGGGCAGCCTAGGTCGCTAGTCCCGGTCGCGCGGAACGCGACACGCCTGCTCCAACAGCAGGGCCGCCGCGGTCGCCAGACCCGTGCCCAGCGCGGCGATCAGCGAGCGCCAGAGCCGCGTGACCGAGGCCGGCTCCCCCACTCCCAGCTGCGCCAACGCATAGCCGAGGTAGCAGCCCGTCACCAGGGCCCCGACCAGGGCGCAGGCCTTGCCCAGCACGAGCCGGTTGACGGCCTGATGGTGCGCCAGCGACGCGCGGTTGCGGCGTACCGTCCGGCGCGTGAGGTACGCCGAGCCGCCGATGATGGCTGCTACGAAGAACGCGAGGAAGATCGAGAGCACCGAGACGTTCGGCTCGATCCTGCCGAGCCGGAGACTCACCGGTCGGAGCGCCCACCCAGCGACCAGGCCGAGCACGCCCAGCATGACCAGCGGCCCCGGTCCGGTGGCGGTGACGCTGCCCCGCGGTGGCTCCCGCCCATCGTCCGAATCGGGCTCGTCCACGCCCTTCCCCTCCGGCGCTCCGCCTGCCCTAGCCGAGGTCCAGCTCGATGTCCTTGCGCTGCGTGACCCCGCTTCGCCCGGTCTTCTCGACCAGGGCGGCTACGGCTCCGAACCCGGGGATCTCGGCGTCGGGCTCGAGGTCCAGCCACGGGACGAGCACGAACGCACGGTCGGCTGCGCGAGGGTGCGGCAGGGTGAGGTCGTCCTCGGCGACCTTGCGGTCACCGACCACGATCAGGTCGACGTCCAGCGTCCTCGGGGCGTTGCGCTCACTGCGCTCGCGGCCGAACGCCGACTCGATGGCCAGCGCCCGCTCCAGCAGCGTCCGGGCGGCCAGGGTGGTGTCGAGCAGGACCACGGCGTTGAGGAAGTGCTTGGAGCCCTCAGGCGCGTCGACCGGATCGGTCTCGTAGACGCCGGACACCGCGGTCACCCACACCTCGGGGGTGTCGGAGAGGGCGTCGAGGGCGCCCTGGAGGTTGTTGCGCCGCTCACCGAGGTTCGACCCGATGGAGATCACGGCCCGGCGGATGGGGTGCATCTCGCCGGTGAGGGTGTCGGTGTCGACGATGTTGGGGTTGGGGGACTCGGTCACTGTCGGCTCCGGTTGATGGTCAGGGCGACGTCATCGAACGTCGACTGGATCGGGGCGTGCGGCTTGTGCACGGTGACTTCTGCGGAATCGACCCCCGTGTGTCGCAGACAGACGTCGGCGATGCGTTGCGCAAGGGTCTCGATCAGGTCCACCGGGTCGTTCTCGACCGCGGACCTCACTTCCTCCACGAGGGTTCCGTAGTCGACCGTGTCCTGCAAATCGTCGCTCCGCGCCGCGGCGCGGGTGTCCAACCCGAGGACCAGGTCGATCAGGAACTCCTGCCCGTCGCGGCGTTCGAAGTCGAACACGCCGTGATGGCCGTGCACGGCGAGGCCGCGAACGGACAAACGGTCAGAAATCTGCTCGGTCATGGTGTCTCGACACTACCGGCGGTTCGGCCGTCGACCCGACGCCGCATCCCCGTTAGTCGCATCACACGGCTCTGACCTGCACGTACGCCGGTCTCAGCTGTCCAGACGCCAACGGGCCACCACCTTGACGGCGTCAACGCTCGCCCGCACGTCGTGCACCCGCACCGCCCAGACGCCCTGGATGGCCGCGATCGTGGTCAACGCCACATTGGCGTCCTCGCGGTCGTGGACGGGACGCGGCGAGCCGTCGGGGCCCGCCAGCAGCGAGCCCAGGAAGGACTTGCGGCTGGACCCGACCAGGATCGGCACCCCGAGCGACTCCAGCTCCTGGAGGCGTTGCAGCAGCGCCCAGTTGTGCTCGGCGGTCTTCGCGAAACCGAGCCCCGGGTCCACCACCAGGCGATCGGAGGCGACACCGGCTGCCACGGCCGCCTCGAGGCGGCGGCCCAGCTCGTCGCGGACCTCAGCGACCACGTCGTCGTAGGCAGCGTGCTGCTGCATCACCTCGGAGTGGGCCCGCCAGTGCATCACGACGTACGCCGCACCGTGCTCGGCGACCACGTCCAGCACCCGCGGGTCGGCCAGCCCGCCGGAGACGTCGTTGACCAGGACCGCGCCGGCGGCGAGGGCTGCCGCCGCCACCTCGTGACGCATGGTGTCCACGGAGACCGGGACACCCTCGGCCACCAGGGCGCGGATCACCGGGACCACCCGGTCCAGCTCGTCGGCCACCAGCGGGCGCGTCGCCCCGGGTCGGGTCGACTCCCCACCGACGTCGAGCAGGTCGGCGCCCTGCTCGCGCAGCAGCAGGGCGTGCGCGACGGCAGCGTCCGTGGTGGCGAGCAGCCCACCGTCGGAGAAGGAGTCGGGGGTCACGTTCACCACCCCCATGACGAGCGGACGGGGCGGGCTCGGCAGCCCGGACCGCCAGGACTCCAGCTCGCTCACCGGCACGTCACCGAGAGGCGTTGATCAGCGCCATCGCCTCGGCGCGGGTGGCCGGTCGGTGCATGATGCCGCGCACGGCGGAGGTGATCGTGCGAGCACCGGCCTTGCGCACCCCGCGCATCGTCATGCACAGGTGCTCGGCCTCGATCACCACGATCACGCCACGGGCCTCGAGGATCTCGACCATGGCCTCGGCGATCTGGGTGGTCAGGCGCTCCTGCACCTGGGGCCGCTTGGCGTAGACGTCCACCAGCCGCGCCAGCTTCGACAACCCGGTGATCTTGCCGTTCTCGTTGGGGATGTACCCCAGATGTGCGACCCCGGTGAACGGCACCAGGTGGTGCTCGCACATCGACCACAGCTCGATGTCGCGCACCAGCACCATCTCGTCGTGGCCGATGTCGAAGGTGGTGGTGAGCACCTCCTCGGGCTGTTGGCGCAGACCCGCGGTGAGCTCGGCGTACGCCCTGGCGACGCGGACCGGGGTGTCACGCAGGCCCTCACGGTCGGGGTCCTCGCCGATGGCGAAGAGCAGCTCGCGCACCGCCGCGGCCGCGCGGTCCTGGTCGAAGTCGCCGATCTCGTGCGACTCCCGGCTCACCCGGTTGACACCGACGGGCTCGATGCTCATCGGTGCCCCGGCACCGTCGGCGGTGGCTGGCCCAGTCCGGGGTCGCCGTGCACGTCGCCGTCCTCACCCGGAGGGGTGATCACGACAGCGGGCTCGGGCTCGTCGTCGACCGTCCCCTGCGCGGCAGCGGCCCGGACCTTCTCCGGGATGACGACCGGCGGGATGGCCGAGGGGTTGCGGTCCGGCGAGCCGGTCCAGGCCGGGCGCTCCGGGCGGCGACGCAGCGGCTCGAACACCTCGGCGACCTGCTGCTTGTCCAGAGTCTCCTTCTCCATGAGCGCGAGCACCAGGGAGTCGAGCACGTCCCGGTTCTCCTCGAGGATGTCGAAGGCCTCCTGGTGTGCGTCGGCCAGCAGCTTCTTGGTCTCCTGGTCGACGATCGCGGCGACGTCCTCGGAGTAGTTGCGGCTGTGTCCCATGTCGCGTCCGAGGAAGGGCTCGCCCTGGGCCTCACCGAGCTTGATGGCGCCCAGGCGCTCGGTCATGCCGTACTGCGTGACCATCGCCCGGGCCAGCGCGGTGGCCTTGTCGATGTCGTTGCCGGCACCGGTGGTGGGGTCGTGGAAGACCATCTCCTCCGCCGCCCGGCCGCCCAGCATGTAGGCGAGCTTGTCGAGCATCTCCGAGCGGGTCTGGGAGTACTTGTCCTCGTCGGGCAGCACCATCGTGTAGCCCAGCGCCCGCCCGCGCGGGAGGATCGTCACCTTGTGCACCGGGTCGGTGCCGGGAAGTGCCGCGGCCACCAGGGCGTGCCCGCCCTCGTGGTAGGCCGTGATCAGCTTCTCCTTCTCCTTCATCAGGCGGGTCCGCTTCTGCGGCCCCGCGATGACCCGGTCGATCGCCTCCTCGAGGGACTCGTTGTCGATCACCTTGGCGTTCTGGCGGGCGGTGAGCAGGGCCGCCTCGTTCAACACGTTGGCCAGGTCGGCACCGGTGAAGCCCGGCGTACGACGTGCCACCGAGCGCAGGTCGACGTCCGACCCCATCGGCTTGCCGCGCGAGTGCACCTTGAGGATCTGCTCGCGCCCGTTGAGGTCGGGGGCGTCGACGCTGATCTGGCGGTCGAACCGGCCGGGTCGCAGCAGCGCCGGGTCCAAGATGTCGGGGCGGTTGGTCGCGGCGATCAGGATCACGCCGCCGCGGACGTCGAAGCCGTCCATCTCGACCAGGAGCTGGTTGAGCGTCTGCTCACGCTCGTCGTGGCCACCGCCCATGCCTGCGCCGCGGTGGCGACCCACGGCGTCGATCTCGTCGATGAACACGATCGCGGGAGCGTTCTCCTTCGCCTGCTCGAACAGGTCACGCACGCGGGAGGCGCCGACACCGACGAACATCTCGACGAAGTCCGAGCCGGAGATGGAGTAGAACGGCACCCCTGCCTCACCTGCGACCGCACGGGCCAGCAGGGTCTTGCCGGTACCGGGCTGGCCGTAGAGCAGCACCCCCTTGGGGATCTTGGCCCCGACGGCCTGGAACTTGGCCGGCTCCTGGAGGAACTCCTTGATCTCGCCGAGCTCCTCGATCGCCTCCTCGCAGCCCGCCACGTCGGCGAAGGTGCTCTTCGGCATGTCCTTGCTGATCAGCTTGGCCTTGGACTTGGCGAACTGCATCACCCGGCCGCCGCCGCCCTGCACCTGGTTCATCAGGAACAGGAAGAGCAGCACGATCAGCGCGAAGGGGAGCAACGTCGCCAGGATCTGCCCCAGCAGGCTCGGCTTGGGGTTGGTGACGTTGAACTTCTCGATCTCGCCGGCCTCGACCTGGTTCTCCACCAGGCGGATGAGGCGCACCTGCTGGCCGGCGACCCAGGTCGACGTGACCTCCTCGCCGTCGTCGAGCGTGGCCCTGATCTGCTGGTTGCCACCGTCGACGAAGGTGATCTCCTTGACCTGCCCCGACTTGATCTCGTCGACCATCTTCGAGGTCTCGATCTCGGTCAGCCCCCCGTTGGGGACGAGGTACTGCAGGGCCAGGAGGACACTGACCACGGCAACCGGGATCCAGAGCCATGGACTACGCACGATTCGCTTCACGCGCGCAATCCTCTCAGGTCGACCCAGCGTCCGAGAGGAGTCTCCCCACAAAGGTGACCGACGGCGCTCTCCGGGGCCTCCGCGTCAGGAGTAGACGTGTGGGGCCAGCGTGCCGATGTCACGCAGATTTCGGTAGAGCTCGTTGTAGTCGAGGCCGTAGCCGACCACGAACTCGTTGGGGATGTCCCAGCCCACGTACTTCACGTCCACGTTCATCTGCAGGGCGTCGGGCTTGCGCAGCAGCGTGCAGATCTCGACCGACTCCGGGTTGCGCGAGGCCAGGTTGGAGGTCAGCCAGCTCAGCGTCAGCCCGGTGTCGATGATCTCGTCGACGATCAGCACGTGCCTGCCGCTGATGTCGGTGTCGAGGTCCTTGAGGATGCGGACGACACCGGAGCTCTTGGTCCCCGAGCCGTACGACGACACGGCCATCCAGTCCATCTCCACGTGCCGGTTGAACGCACGGGCGAGGTCGGCCATCACCATCACGGCCCCCCGGAGGACCCCGACGATCAGGAGGTCCTGGCCCGCGTAGTCCCGCTCGATCTGCCGGGCCATCTCACCGAGCCGGTCCTGGATGTCCTTCTCGGTGAACAGGATGTTGACGAGGTCGCCGTCGACGTCGGATTCGTCCATGGTCGAAAGACTGCCACAGCCCGGGAAGGCTCCGACCCCGGGTGGTGTTGGGGCCGACATGCAGCTCTCCGTCCTCGACCTCGTCCCCGTCCGTAGCGACCAGACCACCGGCGACGCCCTCGAGGCCACCCGAGCGCTGGCGCAGGTCGCGGACCGCTCCGGCTACCACCGCTACTGGCTGGCCGAGCACCACAACATGCCGGCCGTGGCGGCGACCAACCCGCCGTTGCTGATCGCCCTCGTGGCCGCCGCCACCGAGCGGATCCGGGTCGGCTCGGGCGGGGTGATGCTGCCCAACCACGCCCCGCTCGTCGTGGCCGAGCAGTTCGCCCTGCTCGAGGCGGCCTTCCCGGGTCGGATCGACCTCGGCATCGGCCGCGCTCCCGGTTCCGACCAGGTGACCAGCTTCGCGTTGCGACACGGTGCCGGTGGTGTTGCCGAGGACGCCGTGGCGCGGTTCCCCTCCTACGTCGACAACGTGGTGGCGATGATGAGCCCCGACGGTGTCGGGCTGGAGGTCGGCGGGCGGGTGCACCCGCTCCACGCGACCCCGCGCGCCGCGTCGGTGCCGCCGGTCTGGCTGCTGGGCTCCTCGGACTACTCCGCGCGCCTCGCGGCCGAGCGCGGTCTGCCCTACGTCTTCGCCCACCACTTCTCCGGGGAGGGCACGGCCGCGGCGCTCGACCTCTACCGCAGCGGCTTCTCCCCCTCCCCCGCGCTGGCCCGGCCCCGCACCTTCCTCACCGTCAACCTCGCCGTGGCCGAGACCCAGGAGGAGGCCGACCGGTTGGCACTGCCCCAGCTCGAGGCGATGGTCGCCCTGCGGACCGGAGGTCCGATGAGGCCCCAGCGCCTCGTCGAGGACGCGGAGAAGGACCCGGTCGAGGAGGGGCATCGCGGACTGCTGGAGGCCATGCGCAAGCGCTGGGTGATCGGCACACCTGCCTCCGCCGCCCAGCGGATCCATGACCTCGCCTCGACGTACGACGTGGACGAGGTGATGGTCCACCCCGTGGCGGGCGCGTTCCTGGGAACCCCCGCGAACAGCTCGCCAGCCCGCGAGGAGACCCTGCGTCTGCTCGCCGCCGCCGTCTGACTCCGGCGGGCCGCCTCGCGCGCAGTGCGTCGACATCGTCCGGGCGGGCACGGACGATGTCGGCTCAGCTGACGACGTGGAACTGCAGCTGGCCGTCCCTGCGCTGCACCCGCACGTGACCCGGGAGCTCGATCCACTTCTGGCCGTGCCAGTCGGTGACCAGCCGCTCGACCTCGAGGACGTGGCTGTGGAACAGCTCGGCGTGCGGGGCGCCGGCCTCCACTGCGGCGAGATGGAGAACCCTCCGGCGAATGGCCGGGTCGAGACCCTTCAGGGTGGCCACGGCGAGCGCCTCGTCCTCCCTCGCGGTCACCAGAGCCTCCGCGGCACTCCGGTCGAGGTAGGCGGTGTCGGCTCGCAGCATGTCCGCCGTGCGCGCCAGGGTGGCCGCGACCCCGGGCCCGAGCTCGGCCTCCAGCAGGGGCAGCACCTTGGTGCGCACCCGCACGCGGGTGAACCGCTCGTCGCTGTTGTGCGGGTCCGTCCAGAAGTCCACACCCTCAACGAGGCACGCCGTCTCGGTGTCGGCGCGGGTGACGTCGAGCAGCGGACGACGGTAGACCTCGAAGTCGCGCCGCATCCCGGCCAGGGCACGCGCCCCCGAGCCTCGGGCCAGGCCGAGCAGCACCGTCTCGGCCTGGTCGTCCAGCGTGTGTCCCAGCAGCACGACTCTCGCCGAGAACCGTTCGGCGAGCTGCAGCAGTACGGCGTACCGGGCCTCGCGCGCGGCGGCCTCCGGCCCCAGGCCGGGCGCCTCGACGTTGACCCGGGCGGTGACCGACTCCGCGACGCCGAGGCTCCTCATCTGCTCGGCGACCCGGTCGGCGTGCTCGCGCGAGCCCTCCTGCAGACCGTGGTCGACTGTGGCACCGATGACCTGGAGCGAGAGCGGCACCGCCTCGAACACGGTGCCGGCCAGGAGGGCGAGCGAGTCGGCACCTCCGGAGCAGGCCACGACCACGGTGTCCCCGGGCTCGAGATCCGCGAGCGACCGGCGCACAGCGAGCCGGACCGCGGCGACGGAGGGATGGAGCGTCATCGCTTGCCGCTCAGCCGTGCACCCGGGCGATCCACAGCGACGGGTCCAGGATCTCAGTCTTGGTGGGCAGGTTGCCGGGCTCGGCCCAGACCGCGTTGAAGCCCTCCATGCCGACCTTGTCCACGGCGGCACGCACGAACACCGCACCGTCGCGGTACTGCGCCATCTTCTGGTCCAGACCCAGCAGCCGGCGCAGGACCCGGTCGAGCCCCCCGACGCCCTTGCGACGCTGCGTGAACTTGCGCCGGATATCGGCCACGGAGGGGATCACCTCGGGGCCGACGCCGTCCATGACCACGTCCGCGTGGCCCTCGAGGAGGCTCATCACCCCGGTGACCCGCTCGATCACGGCCTTCTGCTCGGGGCCGGCGAAGAGGTCGAGCAGGCTGCCGTCGGACTTGCCGGTGACGAGGTCGGTCACCTTGCGCACCGCTTCGCCCATCAGCTCGGAGGTGTCCGTGCGCACGGCACCGACGATCTCGGACATCTCGGAGCGCAGGTGGTCGGTCATCCACGGGACGGCGGTGAACTGGACCCGGTGGGTCTCCTCGTGCAGGCAGACCCACAGCCGGAAGTCGTGGGGGTCGGCGCCCAGCTCACGCTCGGTGTGGACGATGTTCGGTGCCACCAGGAGCAGGCGGCCCTGCTCACCGGGGGCGTCGTGGAAGGGGTCGAACTGGCCCAAGACCTTGGAGCCGAGGAAACCGAGCATCGCCCCGAGCTCGACGCCGGTGATGCGTGAGCCGACCGCCTCGGCCAGCGCCGAAGGCGGGCCCTTCTTCTCCTGCAGCTTCTCGATCAGCGGTGAGATCACGTGAGCGAAACCGTCGGCGTTCGCCTGGATCCAGCCCGGCCGGTCGACGACCAGCACGGGGGCGGTCCGGTCGCTGGCCACGAGACCGGTGAACTCGCGCACCAGCGGCGTGGATCGGGCGGCTCCCGCCCGGAGCTCGGCGACCGCCTCGTCGGCCTCGGCACGGGAGACGCGTGGGCCCTCACCGACGAGCCGCGATCCCACCCGGACGGCGAGGTCCCAGTCGATCATGCCGGGCCGGCCGACGGGACCCTGCAGGCTCATGCGCGCCCCCGCGAACGACGACGGCGCTCCGAGCGGCGTGGTGGCATGTTCATGGTTGCGACCCTACGCCGCAGGTGCACGCGCCCAGCGCAGCCGCTATCCGATCGATCAGCTGGCGGGCCTCCAGCGTCTTCGGCACCGGCACGCGGTCGGCGACGACCACGAACGCCATCTGCCCGCCGGTCAGATCCTCAGCCACGCCGGCCAGCCCGTGCACGCCGGTGAGCGTCCCCGTCTTGGCGCGCACCCGGCCGCGTGCCTCGTCCGGTCCACGGTCGAAGCGGTACTGCAGGGAGCCGGTGAAACCCGCCACGGGCAGGCCGGTGAAGACCTGGCGCAGGTCGGGGTGCTCAGGGCTCGTCCCCAGGCGCAGAACCGCAGCGAGGGAGGCTGCGCTGAGCACGTTGGCCCGGGAGAGCCCGCTGCCGTCGAAGAGCCGGTTGCCCGCGACCGGGACGCCGAGGCGCGCGAGCACGTCGAGCACGGCAGCCGAACCGGCCAGAAACGACCCCTCCTGCCGCTCTGCCAGACCCACGTGGCGCAGCAGCACCTCGGCCGCCTGGTTGTCGCTGACGGCAAGAGTGCGCTCTACCAGCTCCCCCACGGGTGCGCTCGAGACCGAGGCGAGGTCGGTGGCCTCGGGCGGCGCGGTCGTGCGAGTCACCCGACGAGCCACTTTCAGGCCCGCGCTGCGCAGCGCGTCGCCGAACACCTGAGCGGCACCGGCGGAGGGGTCGTCGAGATAGCCGGACCCGTTCGGCGCAGCGCCCTGATCGACCCACAGCGCCGTGATCGGGGGGACCACCCCCTCCGGCAGGTAGGTCTCTGGCCAGGCGGGATTCACCGCCGGACCGGTGAAGTAGGAGTCGTCGTAGGCGAGCTGGACCCGATCGATCCCTTCTCGCCTGAGACTGCGGACGGTCGCGCGGGCCAGGGTCTCCACGTCGGCTCGGAGCGGGTACGCCGCCCGGCCCAGCTTGCGAGTGCTGGCCAGGAACGGGTCGCCGCCGCCGACCAGCACCACACGTCGCGTTCCGGGGACCCAGCGCACGGACGTGCGGAACCTGGCCATCTTGCCGATCGACTCCAGGGCCGCCGCCGAGGTCAGGATCTTCGTCGTGGAGGCGGGGGTCACCGAGGCGGCCCCCTGGCGGTGCACGACGCGGCCGGTGGCGAGGTCGGTGACCAGGATCGTGAAGTGCGGACCCAGCACCTTGCGGCGGACCAGCGGACGCACCACGGACGCCACCAGGGCGGGGTCGACCGCGACGTCGTCGCCACCCGTCGCGACGAGGGCCACCTCCGGCGTCGGCGGCAGCCGCAACCCCTCAGGGGGTTCGACGGAGGCAGGATCGCTGGTCGGATCGGCGGCGCCCCAGCCCAGCCAACGCTCGCCCAGGTCGTAGCGATAGCTGACGAATGCCGTCGCGAGCAGGACGAGGACCACGATCTCGGCCAGATATCCGACCAGCCAGTGGCGTTGGTCACGCAAGGCGTCTCGGTGTCCCTTCGAAGGTGCCGTTCCGGCGATTGTGCGCGACACTAGCCCCGCCCGCCCGTTCCGGGCGATCAGGTGAGTCTGTCGGAAGGAATAGCCGTGGAGTTCGACGTCCTCGTGGAAATCCCCAAGGGTGAGCGCAACAAGTACGAGGTCGACCACGAGAGCGGTCGGATCCGCCTCGACCGGATGCTGTTCACCTCGACCGCCTACCCGGCGGACTACGGCTACATCGAGAACACCCTCGGCCAGGACGGCGACCCGCTCGACGCGCTCGTGATCCTGCAGCAGCCCACCTTCCCGGGGTGCCTGATCGCGTGCCGCGCCATCGGCATGTTCCGGATGACCGACGAGGCCGGCGGCGACGACAAGGTCCTGTGCGTGCCCACCCACGACCCGCGCCTGGAGCACCTGCGCGACATCAACCACGTCTCCAAGTACGACCGCCTGGAGATCCAGCACTTCTTCGAGGTCTACAAGGACCTCGAGCCCGGGAAGTCCGTCGAGGGTGCGAACTGGGTCGGTCGCGACGAGGCAGAGGCAGAGGTCCGCGCCTCGTTCGAGCGCGCGAAGAACGCCGGCTCCACCCACTGACGAGCCGATCGCCCGGCAGTCTCAGGCTCGACGCGCCCGGAAGTAGGCGATGGCACCGGAGACGGTGATCTCCACATCCTCGAAGCCGGTCTCGGCCAGCCAGTCGCGCACCTGGGTGGTGGTCGCCCCCGGGCCGAGGAGGCCGGTGAGCCGGCCTGCCTGACGCACCGGCAGGTATCTGATCCCGGTGTCGTTGAGCAGCGCGCTGCCCGTGAGCACACCGCCCGGGTGCAGCACCCGCGCCATCTCGCGCACCGCCCCGTGGGGGTCGGGGAAGCAGTGCAGGCCGGTGAAGGAGAGCACCAGGTCGAACTCCGCATCCGGGAACGGCAGCGCCCCGACGTCGGCCAGCACCGGCTCGACCTGCGTCGCCACGTGACGCCGGCGCGCCGAGCGCATGGTGCGGTCGAGCATCGCCTGGGAGATGTCTGCGGCGACGTACCGGACCCCCTGGCCGGGACGGAGCCCGCGGAGGGCGACGCCGCCTCCACAGGGGACGTCGAGAACCGACGACCCCGCGGACTGGCGACCGATCTCCGCGGCGGCGGCGTACAGCAGCCGAAGGTCGCTGCCGATCCCCGCTTTCCAGAGCAGGCCGCCGGCGTCGGGGTGCTCGACGCTCCAGTCGTAGACCGATGCCCACAACGGATCTTCGCCCCAGCCCCTCAGGCCGGGGATCCGGAGCCGCCCGAGCATCAGCTCTGCCCGGAGTGCAGCATCTCGGCGCGCAGCATCTCCGCCGGGATGCCGAAAGCGTCCACCAGGTCCTCGGCGATGGGTCGCACCTGCCGGCACAGCGACGAGACCTCCCTGCTGATCGCCTTCGACCGGGCGCTGGACAGCCGCCCGTGCTCCATCCAGAAGGCGCGGTCGGCCTCGATCGTGGAGAGGGCGTAGAGGTCGCACAACAGGTTCAGGGCGATCTTGTTGTCACCGTCAGCCATCGCGGCGGTCTTGGCCACGAACGCCTCGAGCACCAATCGTTCGACGTGCGCGCGCCCGGCGGCGATCACGTGGTCCTGGACCCGGCTGAACACCTCGACCGAGTCCATCCCGCTGTCGATCCCCCGCTTGAGCCGCCGGGCCACCCCGGAGAGGATGTGCTCCTCGCGCCAGCGGAACATCGCCAGCTGGTACTCCGGGTCCAGGAGACCAGCCTCCTGGTCCCACCTGTCGTCCCCGCCGGGGAGCACGTCCTTGATCCGCTCGAGCAGCTTGTGGGCGCTGGTGCGCTCGACCACGGTCTCCACGGCGAGGTTGGCCACGAAGCGCACCAGCCCGAGCTGGTCGAGGTCACCGAAGGAGGAGGAGTAGTCGGTGAGCAGTCCCTTCGCGACCAGCTGGAGCAGGATGTGGTTGTCGCCCTCGAAGGTGGTGAACACGTCGGTGTCGGCGCGCAACGAGCCGAGCCGGTTGGCCATCAGGTAGCCGGCGCCGCCGCAGGCCTCGCGACACTCCTGGATGGTCTGGCTGGCGTGCCACGTGCCGACTGCCTTGGTGCCGGCGGCGAGCGACTCCAGCGCTCGACGCTGGCGGTCCGGCGCCTCGGTGGTGGAGAGCACGTTGTGCAGCTCCGCGAGCAGGATCTCCTGGACGAAGTGGAGCGCGTAGCTCTTCGCGAGCAGGGGCAGCAGCCGACGCTGGTGCATGCCGTAGTCGAGCAGCAGCTCCTCCTCCTCGGCGTCCGGGGCCCCGAACTGACGGCGCTGGTTGCCGTACTTGACCGCTACGGCGAGCGCCACCTTGCTGGCACTGATCGCGGCGCCGCCGACGCTCACGCGTCCCTGGATGAGGGTGCCCAGCATGGTGAAGAAGCGTCGGTCGATGTTCTCGATGCTCGAGGTGTACCGGCCGTCCTCGGAGACGTCGGCGTACCGGTTGAGCAGGTTGGTCCTCGGGACGCGGACGCCGTCGAACCAGATCCGTCCGTTGTCGACCCCGTTCAGCCCGATCTTCTCGCCGTCGTCCTCGATCCGGATGCCGGCCAGCGGCTTGCCCTTGCGGTCACGGATGGGGACCACGAAGGCGTGCACGCCCTCGGAGCTGCCGTTGATCAGGAGCTGGGCGAAGACGACCGCCATGCTGGCGTGGGCCGCGGCGTTGCCGATGTAGTCCTTGCGGGCCCGGTCGTCCGGAGTCGTGATCACGAACTCCTGGGTCGCCGCGTCGTAGGTCGCAACAGTGCCGAGCGCCTGGACGTTGGAGCCGTGCCCGGTCTCGGTCATCGCGAAGCAACCGAGCAGCTCGCCCGAGACGAGGTCGGCCAGGTAGTCGTCGTGGTGGTGACGCGACCCGAGCTGGAGGATCGCGCCGCCGAAAAGCCCGAACTGTACGCCGACCTTCACCAGGATCGAGAGGTCACCGAAGGCCAACGTCTCGAACGCGGCGACCGAAGCGCCGATGTCACCGCCGCCGCCGTACTCGGCCGGGAACCCGAGACCGGTCGCGCCGGTGGCTGCCATGGCGCGCACCAGCTCGAGGACGCGCTCGCGGAACTCCGGCGTGGGCATCGCGATCGCCTCGTCGAGCACGGACGCGTGCTCGGCCAGGTTCTTGCGGGTCAGCGACCGGATGTCGGCGTACTTGCCGTCGAGGAGGGCGGTCAGGGCAGGGACATCTACGGTGGGCTTGAGCATTTCGGGCATGGTGCCACTGTGCCGTATCTGCTGCTGCCCGTCACCAGCCTCGGGTCCAGGGGACCTTCGGCGCCGTTCGACGGGTCAGGGCCGGGCGAAGAAGTCCGGGGGAACCCAGTAGTACATGCTGTTGATCTGCACGGGCTGACCGGTGCGCGGCGCGTGGATGATCTGGCCGTTGCCGATGTACATCGCGACGTGGTGGATCTTGGCCGGAGTCGCACCCCAGTACACGAGGTCGCCGGGCTTGAGCTGGGCGGCGCTGATCCGGGTGCCCTGCGCGAACTGAGCGACAGACCAGTGCGGCAGTGACTTGCCGCCCTGACGCCACGCCATCATCGTGAGGCCGGAGCAGTCGAAGGAATCGGGGCCCTCGGCAGCCCAGAGGTACGGCTTGCCGAGCTGGGCGAGCGCGTACGCCACCGCCCGCTTCGCACCGGAGCCGTTGCCCGGCGCGCCGTAGTCGATGGGGGGCGCGTAGCCGCCGACGAACCCCGTGGGCCCGAAGCCGGCGGCGTCCTTGGCGTCCTTCTGGTCCTGCTTGGCGACCTTGGCCTTCTTCGCAGCTTCGATGGCCTCCTTGCGCAAGACCTTGGCGTGCTCCTCGGCACGGGCCCGGGCAGCGGCCGCGGCCTTGCGACGGGCGAGCCCCTCCAGCGCCTGCTGGCGCTTGCCGGCGATCTCGACCGAGACGTTCTGGGCCTGCGCCAGGGCCGCGACGAGCGCCTGGCGCTGCATCGCGATCTGGGCCACCGCAGAAGCCGCAGAGTTGGCCGCGGCCTGCGCGGACTCGCGCAGCTCCCGAGCCTTGTCCGCCAACGCCTCCTGACGCTTCTCGGCCAGTGCTGCCTTCTTGGTCAGGCCCTCGGCCACGACCACAGCGGCGCGGAAGCTCTCGTAGCGCGCCTCCATGGAGTCACCCGCGCTCTGTACGACGGCGTAGCGATTCATCATGCCCTTGGGGCCTTCGTCGCTCATCATCGCGGTCGCACTGTTCAGCTCGGTGCCGTTCTGGTAGCTGTCGGTCACCAGACTGACGATCCCCGCACGCTGGACGGCGACGTCGACCTTGGCCTGCTTCTCCCGCTCCTGGGCCAGGCGGTACTGCTTGCGGGCCTGCTCGACACGCCACATGGCGCCGTTGTAGGCCTCGGCCGCATCGCTGGCAGCTTCCCCGACCTGCATGGCGCGGGTCTGCGCTGCGGCCAGGGCGCCCTGGATGCCGGCCACGTTGCGGCGCTTGGTCTCCACCTCGGCGCGAGCACGGTCGACCTGAGCCTTGCTCGGGACGTGTGCGCCCTCGGGGTCCGGCTTCGGGGCGGCGTGGGCCACCCCGGCGAGCGGGAGGGTCAGGGCCACGGTCATGGCTGCTGCCAGAGCGAGGCGGTACGCGGAGTGCACGGGGGGTCCCTTTCGTCGGACGCCTCGTGCTGCTTCCCCGCAGCACGAGACAATTCCGACAGTAAGGTCGAAAGGTGCGGACCGCCCAATTTTCCCCGAAATCATCCGGTACTGGACTAGACGGGTGCGGGACCCTCTCCGCGACGGCGCCGGGGCCGGGGCCGGGGCTCAGCTTCGGTCCGGCTCCACGGAATCGAGCGGGATGTCGCTCGTGGTGGTCGTCGGGTGTGAATGGCGTCCGTGCTCGTCGAACTTCTGACCGGTGGCGATCCCACCGAGGTAGAAGGAGATGACCGCGATCACGGCGCCGGCGATGTCGTCGGCGATGTAGTGCCAGCCGAAGTAGGTGGTCGAGAGCACCGTGATGGCCATGTAGGACCAGAGCACGATCTTGATGATCCGGTGCCGCACGGTGTACTGCGCCACGAGCGCCATCAGCAGGGTCACGGCCACATGGAGCGAGGCGAACCCGGCGACCGACTGGACGCCGTTCGCGAACGGATCGAACCGGATGTTCTGCCGTCCGTAGTACAAGGCGTCCTGGAGCGCCGATACCCCCGTGGTGTCCAGCTCGCTGTAGAGCCACGGGAACGCGAAGTTCGGTCCGAGCGTGGGGATCATGTAGTAGCTCGCGGTGCCCAGGGTCCAGCAGATGCACTGGGCGGTGACGTACCAGTAGCCGAAGCTGACGTTGCGCGACCACACCAGCCAGATCGTCACCGAGATGGGCACCATCGGCAGGAAGATCAGGTAGACCCAGGAGAGCGCGTGGGCCGACACCGAGGTGCCCAGCAGGTTGTGCAGCAGGATTGCGGGGTCGTTGCCGAAGAGCAGCCACTGGTCGAACTTGTGCAGCTCGTAGTCGCCCTCGCGGGTCTGGCCACCGCGGACGAACGGCAGGAAGTTCTTCAGGTTGCGGTAGCTGACGTAGGTCACGTAGAAGCAGATCAGTCCGAGCACCACCAAGGTGATGCGCTCGCCGGTCCAGTGCTCACGGATCAGCAGCCGCGCCTCCGTGCGGAAATCGGCGAGCCGACCCCGCGTGCGCCACAGTGTGCGCGGCACGATGTCGGCGATGAAGGCGCCGAGGCAGAGCATCGGCAACCGCACCCATGCGGGACCGAGGAAGCCGTCGGGGTCACGGAGCGGATAGCCGAGGGACTGGCCCGTGATCACGGCCAGGGCGCCCATGACGACCGCGATCGTCACCATCGCTGCATACGCCCGCCGCTTCACAATGCGTGAGTCTAGGCTCGCCCCCCTACCGGTGGTCGGGCACCGGCGCGATCCTCGACGTGTCAATCGACACACGCACCGACGCGCCGACCCGCACATCGCTGCCAGGATCGGCCACCGCGGGTAGCGACCCGATGCCGTCGACGTCGAGCTGCACCCGGATCTGGTCCGGTGTGATCCTGGCGCCCTCGACCCGTGCGGTCATCGGACCCGCGCTGTCGACGCGGAGCGCCGAGCGCCGCAGCGCCACGGCCTCCCAGGCGCCGTCGAGCCCGACCAGCGCCAGCAGCCGCTGGGCCCGCCGGCCGGTCAGCACCGAGGCGTAGCCCAGGAACTGTGCCGTCCACCCGTCGACGGGGGCACCCCAGACCTCGTCCAACGTGCCGCTCTGGACGATCCGTCCGTTGCGCATGACCGCGATCCGGTCGGCCACGGCGAACGCTTCCTCCTGGTCGTGGGTGACCAGCATCGCCGTGGCACCAGCGGTGCGCAGGATGTCGTGCAGGTCGGAGGCCAGCCGCTCGCGCAGGGAACGGTCGAGCGCGCTGAGCGGCTCGTCGAGCAGCAGCACCCGCGGGTCCACGGCCAGCGCGCGCGCCAGCGCCACCCGCTGACGCTCGCCCCCGGAGAGAGTGGCCGGCATCCGGTCGGCGTACGCCGCGAGACCCACGAGCTCGAGCAGCTCCTCAGCGCGAGTCCGCTGGTCCGTGCGGCTGCGGTGGCGAAGCCGCAACGGGTAGGCGACGTTGGCCCGGACGTCGAGATGGTCGAAGAGCTGGCCGTCCTGGAACATCAGCGCGAAGCCACGCCTGTGCGTGGGTACGGCGGCCAGGTCCTGCCCGTCGTACCGCACCGAGCCGGAGGCCGGGACCTCGAGCCCGGCCACGGCGCGCAGCAGCGTGGTCTTGCCGCAACCCGAGGGGCCGAGCACCGCGACCACCGAGCCCGGGGGGACCTCGAGGTCGACGTGGTCGACCGCGAGCTGCGCTCCGAACCGGACGCTCAGGTCGTCGACCAGGAGGACCCCACGTGTCATCGCCACCTCAGAAGGCTCCCATCGAACCCACGCGCAGCCGCTGGACGCCGAACATCACCGCGGCGGTGGTGGACGCGAGCACGACCGATGCGGCCATCGCCATCCCGAAGTTCTCGGCTCCGGGCTGGCCGATGAGCCGGTAGATCACCACCGGCAGCGTGGGTCGGTCGTCGCGCGCCAGGAAGCTGGTCGCACCGAACTCCCCGAGGGACACGGCGAACGCGAACCCGGCGGCCGCGAGCAGCGCGCGCCAGGCGACCGGCAGGTCGACGGTCAGCAGCACCCGGAGCGGGCCGGCGCCGAGCGAGGCCGCTGCCTGACGCTGCCGGTCGTCGATCGAGCGGAGCACCGGCCCGACCGTCCTGACGACGAGCGGCAGCGCGACCATGGCCTGGGCGATCGGGATCAGCATGGAGGAGCTGCGCAGGTCCAGCGGCGGGCGGTCCAGGGTGATCAGGAAGCCGAAGCCAACGGTCACTGCAGACACGCCCAACGGCAACATGAACAACCCGTCCAGCACACCGGTGAGGCGTCCTCCACCGGGACGCGACACGAGGAACGCCACCAGGGAGCCGAGCCCCAGGGCGAGCCCACTGGCGATCGCCGCCACGCTGAGGGAGTTCCAGAGCGCGTCCGTGGCCGGGACGAGCAGCGCGTTGCGAGCACCGGTGGTCCGCAGCGCTGCGTAGTTCTGCAGCCCCCAGCTCTCCCCACGACGCAGCGAGGCCGTGACCAGCGAGACCAGCGGCGCCATCAGGAAGATGAGCACGCACGCGGTCCAGGTCAGCACCGGGAGGTGCCTGCGGCGCGGACGTGAAGCCACCCGAGTGGTGCGGTCGACCGGGGCGACGCCGCGCCGCGCCCGGGCCGAGAGGGCGAGCAGCCCCACGATGACCAGCAGCTGCAGCACCGACAGGGCAGCGGCCCCGGTCAGGTCGAGCTCCTGGGTGGTGAGCAGGTAGATCTCGGTCTCGACGTTGGCGTAGCGCAGTCCGCCCATGGTCAGGACGACGCCGAACGCCGTGGCGCAGAACAGGAAGACCACGCTGGCTGCCGAGACGATCCCCGGCATCAGCGCGGGCAGCGTCACCGTGCGGAAGACCTGCATCGGACCGGCACCGAGCGCGGCGGCCGCTTCCTCCCGGCGTGGGTCGACGGCCTCCCAGAAGGCGCCGACAGTGCGCACCACGACGCTGATGTTGAAGAACACGAGCGCGGCGACGATCGCGGCCGCGCTCCCGTCGAGCCCCAACCAGCCGAGTGGCCCGGCCGAGGAGATCAGCTGTCGGAACGCGACCCCGACGACGACCGTCGGCAGCACGAAGGGCACCACCACGAGCGCGCGAAGCAGGTCCCGGCCGGGGAATCGCAACCTGTGCAGGGCGAAGGCGACCGGCACTCCCGAAACCACGGCCAGGGCCGTCGCGGCGGTGGCCGACCACACCGTGAACCACAGCACGCGGTGAACGCGAGGTCGGCCGAGGACCTCCAGCACCGCCAACGGCTCGAAGCTCCCCTCGGGCCAGAAGCCCCGAGCGAGCATCCCCCCGACCGGGTAGAGGAAGAACACCGCGAGCGCGGCGACGGGGACCGCGGCGAGAGCCACGGTCCCCAGCCGGCGTCGCGATCCGGTCACCGGCTGGTGAGGTCCCGCCACTCGCGCAACCAGTCGCTCCGGTTCCGGGAGATCTCGTCGGGGTCGACCGAGTACGGCTCGGGCGCGACCTCGGCGAACTCGGCCCAGGACGGCGGCAGGCCCACCGACCTGTCCACCGGGTAGACGTACATGTTGTCGGGCAGCGCCGACTGGAACCGCTCACCCAGCATGAAGTCGATGAAACGCTCCATCCCTTCGGGGTTCTTCGCCCCCTCCAGGACACCGGCGTACTCCACCTGGCGGAAGCAGGTGTCGAGCAGCGCGCTGGTGGTGGGCTCGGTGCCACCCTCCGGGATCGTGAACGGTGGCGAGGACGAGTACGACGTCACGATCGGCCGGTCCCCCTGGCCGCCACCGGCGGTGAAGTCGACCTCGTAGGCGTCGGACCACCCGGAGGTGACCCGCACGTCGTTGTCCATCAGCCTGCGCCAGAAGTCGGGCCAGTCCTCGCCCTCGGCACTGATCGTGGCGAGCAGGAACGCCAGCCCGGGAGAGGAGGTCGTGGCGCCCGGGGTGACGAAGAGCCCCTTGTACTTCGCGTCGGTCAGGTCCTCCAGGGTGCGGGGCGGCTCCATGCCCTTGTCGGCGAACCAGGTGTCGTCCACGTTCACGCACACGTCGCTGTAGTCGATGGGCGTGAGCCGCTCGGCCGCGTCCCCCTCGAGCCTGAACTCCTCGGCCGAGTCCGGCAGCGCGGTGGCGTCGTACGCCGCCAGCACGCCCTCGTCCACGGCACGGGAGGCGAAGGTGTTGTCGATGCCGTAGACCCCGTCGGCCAGCGGCGACCCCTTGGTCAGCACCAGCCGGTTGGTCAGCTGGCCCGCGTCACCCTGCGGCTGCACGGTGACCTCGATGCCGGTCTCCTTCTCGAAGGCGGCCAGCACGTCCTCGGGCATCGCCCACGAGTCGTGCGTGGCGACCACCAGGGTCTTGGCCTCGGCCGCACCCTCCTCGGTGGAGCCACTGCTGCCGCACGCAGTCAGCACGGCCAGTGTCACCGCCGCCACCACGAGTCGGAGGACGCCTGTTCGGGGGCGCCGTGAACACAGAACATGGTGCATGGAGGTCTCCTTCGACTTCCTTCGCCGGTGCTAACCGGAGCAGGTTCAAGGGTCTGCGGAAATCGCACTCTCAGCGCCGTCGCGGCGCTCCCCTGTCGGACACGAGCAGCCTAGCCGACACCCGCGGGGAGCCCAGCCCTACTCCTGCGGGCCGGCGACGAGGAAGGTGACTGTGGGCCCGTCCACGCGGTCGACCCGGCCCTGCAGGGCCAGCAGCTCGAGGTGCGCCAGCGTCTCGAAGGCAGCGAGCACCCCGTCGAACGGACCCAGGTCGTCGCGGTGCCGCTCGTGCCGCGTCCACGGCAGCTCGCCGGCCACTTCCCACGCGGTGCCGGCGCCGGACTCCACCGCGCGCAGTGACTGGTCCAGCCGCACGTCGTGGTGCGCGACGAGCTCGTCGATCCGGGCGTGTGCGCTGTCCATGACCGGTCCGTGTGCCGGGAGCAGCGTCATGTCGGGCAGCGCCCGGACCTTGGCCAACGAGTCGAGGTAGTCGCGCAGCGGTTGCTGGACGTACGCCGGCTCGAAGCCGATCGAGGGCGTGATCGTGGACAGCACGTGGTCCCCCGCGAACAGCAGCGACGCCTCGGGGTCCGCGAACACGTAGTGCCCCTGGGTGTGCCCGGGGGTCGACAGCGCGTCCAGGCGGCGGGCACCGAGGTCGATGACGAGGTCCCGGTCGAGCCACTCGTCCGGCATGCCGTAGTCGTCCAGCGGCGGGCGGTCGGTGGGCATCATGCTGCGCCAGCCTTCGGCGAGCTGCTCGGCGCCCGCGGACCGCAGCCGGGTCAGGTTGGGATCACCGTCCAGCACGTCACCGTGCATCAGGTCCATCGTCGCCTTGTCACCCAGCCCCAGCGACACAGGCGCCCCGACCTCCGCGCCGACGACGTAGGCCTGGGTGTAGTGGTCCCGGTGCATGTGGGTGACCAGGAAGCGGCGGATGTCCCGCACGGAGTACCCCAGCTGCGCGAGCCCCGCCTCGAACAGCTTGCGGGACTCAGGGATCGCCCAACCCCCGTCGATCAGCACGAGCCCGTCGTCGGTCTCGAGGACGTACACGTTCACCGCGCGAAGCCCGTCCATCGGCAGTGGGAGCGGCATCCGGTGGACGCCGGGGGAGACCTCGAAGACGCCGGGCTCGGTCCACTCCCCGCGCCCGGCGCGGTCGACCTCACCGCCCACAGGTCTCCCGCTGTCGACCCCACGCATGCGACTCCCCCCTCAGTGTTGCGACGCTACCAACCCACGTCCGAAGACCATGGGCAGGTCCTTGGCGAAGACCAGCCCCGCGGGCGCGGCGCACACTGCACGAACGGCGTTGACCAGCCGCCTGGAGGTGACGATCATCCCCGAGACGTTGTGGTCCCCGTGCTCACCGCGGTGCCTCAGATCGAGGCGGAGCATCGGCTCCCCCCGACCGGCCCCGGCGACAACCGCGACCTGCCCCTCCACCTTGAAACGGTCCAGGATCACCCCGAAATGCAGCAGGTTCCAGTTTGCGGGGCTGGACGCCGGCTCCCCTCCGAACGGCCCGCAGGTCCTGCTCAGCCGGGTTCCGGGGCCGACTGTCCCGGCTCGAACCCGGCGAGCAGCTGCTCGAGTGCCTGCTGGTCCGGCCCGACGAACGGCTCCGCCACGGGCGCGGCCATCACCATGTCCAGGTAGTCCGCGGTGCGGTGGCCCTCCGAGGGGGGCAGGTGTGAGCTCAAGATCAGCTCCGCGTCCATCTCACGCAACGGCTCCACGGCAGCGCGCAGATGAGCGGGGTCGACGCCGTGCACCCACGGACTGTCGACCGTTGCCCACAGCAGCTGCCCCGCACGGAGCTGGTCTGCCGGCACGTCACCGGCCTCGCTGGCGGACGCGAGCTCCGAGCTGGGCAGCGGAGCGCCGAAGCAGTCGGAGCTGACGCAGGTCCGCGACGCGCTGTCGAAGAAGCCCACGGTCGCCGGGCTGTCGAACAGTGGCGGCCGGAACGCGGTGAGCGTTCGGTCGCCGACGTCGATCTTCTGGCCCGGGTTGAGCAGGAACACGCGGTCCATCGGCAGCGGCCTCTCAGTCGACATGATCCCGACGCCGATGAACGTGGTGATCACGCGAGCCTGCGGTGCCGCTTCCAACAGCTCGAAGAGCGACCCCGTGTGGTCCCTGTCCGGATGGGTCAGCCAGATCCACCTGACGTCCTCCGGGTCGAGCACCGACCCCAAGGCATCCATGAAACCGGTGTCCGGCGTCCCCAGCCCGGTGTCGACGACCACGGGCTCCCTGGCATGGATGACGAAGGCGTTCACCGCCAGAAAGCCGAGCCCAGGCACCTCGGCCTGGTCGTTGAGCACGGTGACGTCTGGGCGCAGACGGTGGATCTCCATGACTCCCCCTGGAAGGTCGGCGCCAGCAACCGACCCGAGCGCCGGTGTCCGGCGGGCTTGAGCCGAGGCTTCTCCGAGCAGGTGACCGTGTCAAGGAATGGTTGTGCCCGTCCACGACGACGCCAGCAGCGGCTCGGGATCACACCAGGGCGTACGGCGGCTCGCTCGCCCGGCCCTGGAACTCCAGGATGCTGGGGTTGACCACGTGACCCGCACGGATCTCGATGGCGCGGCGCAAGGTCTCGTCGGCGTCCCAGGCAGCGCCACCCTCGAGCACCGGCCGCAGGAAGGGGATCAACGCGGTGCTGTTCTCCCAGGTCGCCGAGCTCCACAGGTACGACGGGCTGTGGTCCACCGCGTAGTAGAGGACGTTCTCGCCCACGACGAACGCCGGCTGCTCGAAGGTCGTCGGACGCGCCCAGCCGAAGCCCATGCCGAGGTCGCAGGACACATCGACGATCACGCTGCCCGACCGGAACGCCGCCAGGTCGTCGCTCTGGAGGTAGACGAGCGGGTTGGCGGTGTCCTGGAGCGTGCAGTTGACCACGATGTCGTTCTCCGCGAGGTAGGCGGCCAGCGGCTCGCGACCCCGCTCGGTGATCACGTGGCTCAGGTGCATGCCGTCGGGCTCGTGGTCGAACTGCCGGATCCGCACCGAGTGGATCGGTGCGCCCACCGCGGCCACGTTCCGGTTGGTGAGCACCGCGACCTGGTGCACGCCGTGGGCGTTGAGGGCGGTCACGGCGCCGCGCGCGGTCGCGCCGAACCCGATCACCACAGCGGTCAGCCGACGACCGTAGTCGCCTGTGAGCCCGGCGAGCTCCAGCGCGTGGATCACCGAGCAGTACCCGGCGAGCTCGTTGTTCTTGTGGAACACGTGCAGGCCGACCGCACCGTCCCGGGTCCAGTGGTTCATCGACTCGAAGGCGATCAGCGTGAGCTGTCGGTCGATGGCGAGCTGGGTGAGCTCGGGGTCCTGGACGCAGTGCGGCCAGCCCCACAGCACCTGGCCCGGACCCAGCGCGGCGACGTCCTCGTGCTGCGGCTTGGGCAGCAGCACGACGTCGGAGTCGGCCAGGATCTGGGCCCGCGAGGCGAACCCGGCCACGTGTCCGGCCAGGGACGCGTCGCTGGCACCGAACCGCTCGCCGTACCCGTGCTCGAGGGTGATGCGCGCCCGAAGGTCGGCATCGAGGTGCGGGAGGTGCTCTGGATGGAGCGGCAGCCGGTGCTCGTTCTCCTTGGCCGACGACCCGATGACGCCGAGTCCCAGGAGCGTCACTTCTTCTTGTTCGGGTGGACCTTGTCGGAGAGGGTCTCCTCGGAGCCCTTGTTGCGCTTCTCGGCCCGCTTCTCCTTGATGGACTTGACGGGCTTCTTGGACATTGCCTGGCGCGGCGACTTGTCGCTCATGGGGGGTCTCTCTGAGAGGAAGCCTGAACGGCTCCGTGTCCAGACAGTACGCCCTCGCGGAGGCCCTCTGGTCTCCCCGTTGACCGTGAGACTATGTGTGCATGCAGTCACATAGCTCCCCGGCGACCAGGCCGGTGCCACCCGAGGACCACGTGGGCCTGGCCGTCGAGGTCTTCCGGATGCTCGCCGACCCGACCCGAGTCACGTTGCTCTACCTGCTGATCGACGAAGAGCTCGCGGTCAACGACCTCGCGGTCGCCGCCGGCAAGGCCCAGACCTCCGTCAGCCACCACCTCGCCAAGCTCCGGCTCGCCCGTCTCGTGCAGACACGACGGCAGGGCAACCAGATCTTCTACCGGATCGAGTCCGACCACGTGCGCCAGCTGGTCCTCGACGCGATCCACCACGCGGAGCACGCCGGCACCGGAGTCCCCGAGCACCACCTGGCCGTCCCGAGCGCACGGGGTCGCACCGCCTCGAGCAAGCCGCACCGATGAGCCACGAGCACACCCACACCGACAGCGGTCACCACCACCACGGGCCCGCTCGCGGGCACGACCACCCGGGCGGACTGAGGACCTTCGTGCGGTCCGTCCTCAAGCCCCACAGCCACGACGCGGCCGACTCGGTCGACTCAGCGCTGGAGTCCAGCCGTGAGGGCATCCGCGCGCTCAAGATCAGCCTGCTGGCCCTGGCCGCGACGGCCTTGGGCCAGCTCGTCGTGTTCATGTTCACCGGTTCGGTAGCGCTGCTGGCCGACACCATCCACAACTTCTCCGACGCGCTCACCGCGGTCCCGCTGTGGGTCGCCTTCGTGATCGCTCGCCGAGCCCCGACGAGGCGCTACACCTATGGCTACGGCCGCGCCGAGGACCTCGCCGGAGTCTTCATCGTGGCCATGATCGCGCTCTCCGCGGTGGTCGCCGGGTGGGAGTCTGTGGGCCGCCTCCTGGAGCCTCAACCGCTCAACCACGCCGGGGCCGTGCTCGCGGCGGGCGTACTCGGCTTCGCCGGCAACGAGGCTGTGGCCATCTACCGGATCCGGGTCGGGCGCCGCATCGGGTCGGCCGCCCTGGTCGCCGACGGGCTGCACGCCCGGACCGACGGGTTCACCTCGCTCGCGGTCGCGGCCGGAGCCGTCGGAGTCATGGCCGGGTTCCCCCTCGCGGACCCAGTCGTCGGCCTCCTCATCACCGTGGCCATCCTCGTCGTCCTGCGCGGCGCTGCCCGCGACATCTACCGACGGCTGATGGACGCGGTCGAGCCCGAGCTGGTCGATGACGCCGAACAGGCGCTGGCGTCCGTGCCGGGCGTCCTCTCGGTCGACGCGGTCCGGCTGCGCTGGCTCGGACACCGCCTGCGCGCCGAGGCCAGTCTCGTGGTCGACGGCCAGCTCTCGTTGTGGGACGGTCACGCGATAGCAGTGGAGGCCGAGCACCAGCTGCTGCACGCCATCGCCAGACTGGACGCCGCGACGGTGCACGTGAACCCCCACGTCAACGACGGCCGGGACCCCCATGAGCGGCTGGCGCACCACGCCGACAAGTGAGGCGCGCCCGACGACGCGACCGCTCGTGGCCGCCTCCCTGCCCCAAGGACGATCAGTTCGGATCCGAGCTGCGCGGCCCGAGCGTCACCTGAGCACACGGGACCTCGAACTGATCGTTCTTGAGTCGCACTGGCACGAGGAGTGGTCCCACCCGACGGTCCTGCGAGCCGGGTCACTCGACCTCAGCATCGGCGCCGCTCGGAAATTCGCGTTGGAGCCGCCTGTCGGAATCGAACCGACGACCTTCTCATTACGAGTGAGACGCTCTACCGACTGAGCTAAGGCGGCGCAGTGCCCGGCCGGTCAGCCGGGCACGCCGGACGAGTATAGGGCCGGGTGTGGGGACTGCTCCAAACCGGGTGCCGCGCCCCGGCCGGTGCGCGCCGATGCGGCGCGCAAGTCAGCAGGAGAGCCCATCGGTCGGCACCTTGCCCCCGATCAGGTAGTCCTCGATGGCCCCGTCGACACACTCGTTGCCCTGCTGGAATCCGGTGTGCCCGTCGCCGTCACGGCTGACCAGGACCCCCGACTCGAGCTGCTCGGCGAGGGCGACCGCCTGCTCGTACGGCGTGGCCGGGTCCCGGGTGGTGCCGACCACCAGGATGGGCGGTGCACCGGCGGCATCCATCGCCGAGGTGCCACCGTCGGACTCCACCGGCCAGGAGGCGCACGAGGAGATGCTGTAGGCAAAGATGCGCCCGAACGTGGGTGAGGCCTTCTCGAACTCCTCGATCCGAGACGGCACCTCGCTGCTCGGCACCGAGTCGGGGTGGTCGAGGCAGTTGACGGCGTACAACGCCTCGATCGAGTTGTCCGTGTATCCGTCGGGTCCTCGAGAGCTGTAGGCGTCGGCCAGCGAGAGCAGCGCGTCCCCCTGACCGTTCAGGGCCTGGCGAAGTGCCGCACTGAGCAGGGGCCAGTAGTCCTCGACGTAGAGCGGCAAGATGATGCCGTAGAGCGCCAACCCCTCGGTGAGCTCGCGGTCGGTCGACGTGGGCAGCGGCCGGGCGTCGAGGTCCTCGAGCAGCCGGACGATGCGCTTCGACCCCTCTTCGACCGTGCTGCCCAGCACGCACGACTTGCGCACGCAGTCGCGCAGGTAGGCCCGCAGCGCGGTCTCGAACCCGCGGGCCTGCCCGAGCGTGAGCTCCTCGTTCGAGAGCGAGGGATCCACGGCCCCGTCCAGCACCATCCGACGGACGTTCGTGGGGAACAGGTCGGCGTAGGTGGCGCCCACCAGGGTGCCGTAGGAGGCGCCGAAGTAGTCCAGGAGTCGCTCTCCCAGCGCAGCCCGCAGCACGTCCATGTCGCGAGCCACGTCATCGGTGGAGACGTGGCGGGCGAGCTCTCCGCTGTTGGCCAGGCACGCCTCGCCCAGCTCACGGGTGAGCCGGTCGAGCTCGGCCACCTCGGCAGGCGTGTCCGGATCGGGGTCTGCGCTCAACAGCTCATCGGTCTGCCGGGTCCCGAAGCACTCCAAGGGGGTGCTGTCGCCCACCCCGCGGGGGTCGAAGCCGACGATGTCGAAGTAGCGGGTGACCTCCTCGCCGAAGCTGGAAGCCCCCGATTTGGCGTACTGCACGCCGGATCCACCGGGGCCGCCCGGGTTGACGACGAGCTGGCCGACTCGCTGGTCCCGGCTGGTGGCCCGCGCCCGCAGCACGGCGAGCTCGATGGTCTCGCCGTCCGCGGCGTCGTAGTCGAGCGGGACGGTGAGCCGAGCGCACTCGTCGCCACCGCAGCCTTGCCAGTTCAGGTCCTGCTCGTAGTACTGCTCCAGCTCGGGCGGGTAGGCGGTCGCCTGGCCCGCGTCCTCGCTGGGCACCGGCGTGGTGGCCGAGGTGCCGCTGCCGCCCCGGTCGCTGAGAAGTGCCCAGACCGCGAAGCCCCCGACCCCGACGCCGGCGATGACGAGGACCATGACGAGCAGGACGGCGACGACGATCGTGGTCGTCCGCGTGCCGGAACCCGAAGGCGGCACCGAAGGGAAGGACATGGCGCAACCCTAGGTGGGCGAGCCAGGTGGCGGTGTCAGTTCCCGCTCACTCGCAGCGCCATCATCATCGACTCCAGGGCCAGCAGCGGCGGCACGTTGAACTCCAGCATCTGCTCGCGGGCCTCGAGCACCGCTTCGATGCGGGCCAGGCTCTGCTCGGCCGTGGACAGCTCGGCGAGGGCCACCACGTCGCCGCGGAGCTCGTCGTTGACCAGTCCCGACCTGGCGCCGAGCTGAAGGGTGAGCACGTCGCGGTAGACCGAGATCAGATCCATCAACCCACGGTCGACCACGTCGAGGTGGCGTCGCTTGGCCCGCGTCTTCTGGGCCTTCTCCATGTCACGCAGGGCCGGCGCGTACTCCCGCGGACGTCGACCGCGCTCGACGACGCCGTAGGCACGGTCCAGGTCTGCCTTCTCGCGCTGGTCGTGGTCGCTGGTGAGCGCGTCGGCCTCCTCCTTGGCGAGGTCGTGCAGGTCGGCTGCGGCCGAGATGCAGGCGCCGAGCGAGCGCAGGCGGGAGGGGATGGCGACCACCTCCTTGCGCCGACGACGGGTGTCCTCGTCGCTCGCCAGGGCGCGGGCCCGGCCGATGTGGCCCTGGCTGGCCCGGGCGGCGTACGACGCGGTCTCCACGTTGACGCCGCAGGACCTGACCAGGAAGTCGGTCACGTCCTCGACCGAGGGTGTCGCCAGCACCACCAGGCGGGTGCGTGAACGGATCGTCGGGAGGACGTCCTCGACCGTGGGCGCGCACAGCAGCCACACGGTGCGCTCGGTGGGCTCCTCGATGGCCTTGAGCAGGGCGTTCGCGGCCTGGTCGGTGAGCCGGTCGGCGTCCTCGACCACCATCACCTGCCAACGGTTGCCGACCGGTGCGAGAGCCGAGCTGCGCACGAGCTCACGCACCTCGTCGACACCGATCGACAGCTTCTCGGTGCGGGTGACCCGGACGTCGGGGTGGGAGCCCACCTCGACCTCGTGGCAGGAGTGGCAGCTGCCGCACCCACCGGAGTTGCACTGGAGAGCCGCCGCGAACGCGATCGCGGCGTTGGAGCGGCCAGACCCCGGCGGCCCGGTGAACAGCCAGGCGTGCGACATGTCCCCGGCAACGGCGCGCTCGAGCCGCCCGATCACCTTGACCTGTCCGACGAGGTCGTCCCAGACAGTCATGGGGCCGTCCCGCCCAGCAGCGGCTCGATCCGTCGGTGGACGGCCTCCGCGATCGCCTCGACGGGAGACCTGGCGTCCAGCACCAGGTAGTGCTCCGGATCGGCGGCGGCCAGGCGCAGGAACTCGGCGCGCACCCGCTCGTGGAACTCGATCGACTCCCCCTCGATGCGGTCGCGCTCGGCGAACCGGTCCAGCCCCTGGGCCGGAGCCAGGTCGAGCAGGACGGTCAGGTGCGGACGGAGGTCCCCGGTGGCCCACCGAGCGACCCACTCCAGCTCTGCCCCGTCCAGCGAGCGGCCGGCGCCCTGGTAGGCGAGCGTCGAGTCGACGTAACGGTCGGTGATGACCACCTCGCCCCGCTCCAGTGCGGGGCACACGACCGCGTGCAGGTGCTCGGCCTTGTCCGCGGCGTACAGCAGGGCCTCGGTGCGGTCGGCCAGCTCGCCGGTGGCTGGGTCCAGCACGATGCGGCGTACCTCCACGCCGACAGGGGTGGCCCCGGGCTCCCGGGTCAGCAGCACCGCATGCCCCTCGGCCTCCAGCCGCTCGCCCAGCAACCGCGACTGCGTCGACTTGCCCGCCCCCTCGCCCCCTTCGAAGCAGACGAACAGGCCTGTCGAGGCATAGACACCCGGGAACCGCTCCGTCACCCGCTCACCCTATGGGGCCGAGGGGACAGGCCGGGGATGGGCGTGCGCTCGGCACCTCCGGCTGGGTGACGCGGCAGCCTGGTCGTCCGGCTGGTCGTCCGGCTGGTCGTCCGGCTGGTCGTCCGGCTGGTCGATCCGGTTTCCCAGGTGAGGAAGGGAAACCAGCTCTTCACACACGTCGTACGCCGTGAGAAGAGGCGATCCGGGTTCATAACCTGGGAAACCGGACCGCCGGCATCCCCCGCCCCTCAAGACTTCTTCGCCGCAACCTTCTTGGCGGTCTTCTTGGCGGTGCTCTTCTTGGTCGTCTTCTTCGCGGTCTTCTTGGCGCCCCGCTTGGCGGCCTTCTTGGCCGGGCCCTTGGCGCGGCGCTCGGCGAGCAGCTCCGCGGCACGTTCGAGGGTGATGGCCTCGACCGAGTCCTCCTTGCGGAGCGTGGCGTTGTACTCGCCGTCGGTCACGTACTCACCGAACCGGCCCTCCTTCACCACGACCGGAGCCCCCGAGACGGGGTCGTTGCCGAGCTCCTTCAGCGGCGGCGCGGCGGCAGCACGCCCGCGCTGCTTGGGCTGGGCGTAGATCGCCAGCGCCTGCTCGAGGGTGATCTCGAAGAGCTGCTGCTCGGTCTCGAGCGAGCGGGAGTCGGTGCCCTTCTTCAGATAGGGACCGTAGCGACCGTTCTGCGCCGTGATCTCGACGCCCTCGTCGTCGGTGCCCACGACCCGGGGCAGCGAGAGCAGCTTGACGGCCTGGGCGAGGTCGACGGTCTCCAGCGACATGTCCTTGAACAGCGAGCCCGTGCGCGGCCTGGCGTTCTTGGGTGCGTCCTCGGGCAGCAGCTCGGTGACATAGGGGCCGTAGCGGCCGTTCTTGGCCACCACCTCGAGCCCCGTTTCCGGGTGCGTACCGAGAGGGGTCTCCTCGCCGGCCGGGTTGGCGAGCAGCTCCTTGGCCATGTCCATCGTGAGCTCGTCGGGCGGCAGGTCGTCGGGGACGTTCGCCTTCTTGCCCGCGGGGGTGCCGTCGTCACCGGGACCCTCGAGATAGGGGCCGTACTTGCCCACGCGCAGGGCGATCCCGCTCTCGGGGTCCCCGATCGGGAAGGTCGCCAGCTCCTTGGCGTCGATGTCACCGAGCTCGGAGACCAGCGCCTTGAGGCCCTCGACCTCACCGGACCCGAAATAGAACTCGGCCAGCTCGGTGTTGCGCTCGCGGCGACCGCCGGCGATGTCGTCGAGGATGTCCTCCATCCCCGCGGTGAACTCGTAGGAGACCAGCCGGGCGAAGTGCTCCTCCAGCAGCCGGATGACCGAGAACGCCAGCCAGGCGGGGACCAGCGCGGTCCCCTTCTTGTAGACGTAGCCGCGGTTCAGGATCGTGCCGATGATCGAGGCGTACGTCGAGGGCCGGCCGATCTCGCGCTCCTCGAGCTCCTTGATCAAGGTGGCCTCGGTGTAACGCGCAGGCGGCTTGGTCTGGTGCCCCTCGGCGCGGATGGCGGCCGCGCTGACCGGGTCCCCCTCCGAGACGTTGGGCAGTCGCGACTCCTGGTCGTCCGCGGTGGCGTCCGCGTCGTCGCTGCCTTCGACGTAGGCCTTGAGGAAGCCGTGGAAGGTGATCACCCGGCCGCTGGAGGAGAACACCACATCCTCGCCCGAGCTGGACGTGCCGCCGAGCCGCAGGGTGACCGACTGGCCGGCAGCGTCCTTCATCTGCGAGGCGATCGTGCGCATCCAGATGAGCTCGTAGAGACGGAACTCGTCACCGGTCAGACCCGTCTGCGCCGGCGTACGGAACGAGTCACCGGCGGGACGGATCGCCTCGTGCGCCTCCTGGGCGTTCTTCACCTTGGAGGCGTAGGTGCGTGGTGCGTCCGGGACGTACTCCGCGCCGAAGAGCTCGCGTGCCTGGTTTCGCGCCGCTGCGATCGCGGTCTCCGACAGCGTGGTGGAGTCGGTACGCATGTAGGTGATGTAGCCGTTCTCGTACAGCCGCTGCGCCACGGACATCGTCCGGGAGGCGCCGTAGCCGAGCTTGCGGCTGGCCTCCTGCTGCAGCGTGGTCGTGCGGAACGGCGCGTAGGGCTTGCGGGTGTACGGCTTGGACTCCATCGACCGCACCGCGAAGTCGGTGTCGTGCAGGGACCCGGCGAGCGCCTCGGCGCGTGACTTGGACAGGTGGACGACCTTGGCACCGGACTTCAGCTCGCCGTCCTGGCCGAAGTCGCTGCCGCGGGCCACGCGCACGTCGTCGATCGAGTGCAGCTTGGCGGGGAACATCCGCTGCTCGTGCAACTCTCCGGCGTCGAAGGTGCCCTCGAGGTCCCAGTACGACGCGACCCGGAACTTCATCCGCTCGCGTTCCTTGTCGACCACCAGCCGTGTCGCCACGGACTGCACCCGGCCGGCGGAGAGGCCGGACATCACCTTGCGCCACAGCACGGGGCTGACCTCGTAGCCGTAGAGCCGGTCGAGGATCCGGCGCGCCTCCTGCGCCTCGACCAGGTCCATGTCGATCTGGCGGGGGGACTCGACGGCGGCGTTGATGGCGGCCGGAGTGATCTCGTGGAAGACCATCCGGTGGACCGGCACCTTGGGCTTGAGCTCGTCGAGCAGGTGCCAGGCGATCGCCTCGCCCTCACGGTCCTCGTCCGTGGCGAGGTAGAGCTCGTCGGCGTCCTTGAGCAGGCCCTTGAGCTTCGTCATGTGCGACTTCTTGTCGCGGGAGACCACGTAGACGGGCTCGAAGCCGTTGTCCACGTCGACGCCGAGGCGCGCCCAGGACTCACCCTTGAGCTTGGTGGGGATGTCCGCCGCGCTCTGCGGGAGGTCGCGGATGTGCCCGATGGAGGACTCCACGACATAGCCACGCCCCAAGTAGCCCGCGATGGTGCGGGCCTTGGCCGGTGACTCGACGATGACGAGCTTGTGTGCCACTTCTCGGGCCTCATCCTTTGCGCTGCTGGTGCATGGAGCCGGGGTCGGTTGGCCGTCAAGGTAGCGCGTCCACGCCAACGGAATGCAAAACGGCCCTGTCGCGGACGGTGTGGAGAGGCTGGTCCACGACATTGCGACCATCATTTTCGACAGGGCGAGGACATGCCCCTCGCAGGGAGCCACGCAGTTCAGGTCCGCCGCGACCTGAGCACGTGACCTGATGGTCGCGGGAAGGTCCTCAGGTCCCGAGCGGTTCGAGGAAGCCCTGGGCGACCAGGTCGCGCACCACCGGCAAATAGGCCGTGCGCACCTCCTGCGCTTGCTGGTCGAGGAGGTCGGCCAGCGCGTCCAGGATCTGGAGGACGGTGAGCTCGCCGTCGCAGGCACCGACCAGTGCGGCCTCGACGGTGTCGGCTTGGCGTGCCCGCCGGACCCAGCGCTGTTGCCGCAGCACGACCTCCTCTGGGTCGGCCGCACCGGGTGCCCCGTAGGTCTCCTGACGTACGTCGCTCCGGGTCACCAGCCGACTCGCCGCCAGGTCCTCGTCGGCGAGGCCGGCCAGGTGTGCTGCCCGCGCGAAGAACCCGGTGACCTCGGGGCCGATCGGCTGTTCGACGTCATAGGGCCAGTCCTCGAGCCGCAGCACCGGCTCGCGCTTGCCGGCCCCTGGTCCAGCCCCTGCCCCGGCCGCGGACAGCTTGCGCAGGTTGATCCAGCCGAACCCGACCCCGGAGGCGCCCTGCTCCTCCAGCCAGGTGAGCCAGGTGTCGTAGCGGTCGTGGTACTGCGCAGACCCGTGCAGTCCTGCGTCCTTGAGCCACAGCTCGACGTAGGTGGGCAGGTCGACGACCTCCCGCTGCACCACCCAGGCGTCGCAGTCCTGGATCCAGGAGCCGAGCCGCTCCTCCCACGGCTGGTCGCCGAGCACCATCCAGTTGGCCAGCACCTGGGCGATCCCGCCCTCACGCAGCCGGGCTGGGACGCCGCGCACGATGTCCTCGACCACGCGGTCGCCGGGGATGCCGGAGTCGCGGTAGACCAGACGCTCGCCGGTCGCCGGGGAGATCACGAACGGAGGGTTGGTGACGACCAGGTCGAACTGCTCGGTGGCAACCGGCTCGAAGAAGCTGCCCTCGCGTACGTCGATCGTGCCGTCGCCAGGCAGGCGGTTCAGCTCCGCGTTCAGCCTGGTCAGCCACAACGCGCGCTGGTTGACGTCGGTCGCCACCACGTGGCGCGCATGAGCAGACAGGTGCAGCGACTGCACGCCGCAGCCCGTGCCGAGGTCGAGGGCGCGTCCGACGGGTTCGCGGACGGCCAGCTGGGCCAGCGAGGTCGAGGCGGAGCTGATGCCGAGCACGTGGTCGGAGGCCACCCTGGCCGGTCCGCCGTCCAGCCCCGGGGTGAGGTCGCTGGCCACCCAGAGGTCACGGTCGTCCGCGGCGTACGGGCGCACGTCCACGCGTGCTCGCACCTCCCCCACCGAACGCTCCAGGAGTCCGGCCGCACAGAGCGGGTCCAGCAGGTCCGGGAGTGCCGCCTCCACCTCACCTACCGGCACGCTCGCCTGCAGCAGGTAGAGCCGGCTGAGCGTCTCCAGCGGGGAGCCGCCGCGAGTGGCGCGGAGGCCGGGCAACGTCTCGTTGCGCGAGAGGGCGGCTTGGGCCGTGGGCCCCAGCGCTGCCGCGACGCCCTCGTAGGTGAATCCCGCCCGGCTCAACGCAGCGCGCAACCGCCCTGCCACCGCCTGCTCTCCCTGCTCACTCACCCCGGCACGCTACCCGCCGACCGGGCACTCCTGGCCGCCCCGGCCCCCGACCGGGCACTCCTGGCCGCGCCGGCCCCCCGACCGGGCACTCCTGGCCCACCAGAAGCACCGACCGGGCACTCCTGGCCCACCAGAAAGCACCGACCGGGCACTCCGTGCACACGAGGTGTGTGCCAGAAGTGCCCGGTCGGCGGTGTACAGCGGGGCAGAAGTGCCCGGTCAGCGAGCCGTCAGCGAGCTAGGCGCGAGCCCTCTCCACGACCGGCGCGTCGTCGCTCATCACGTTGGCGCGACGCTTGGAGATGACGACCGCGACCACGATGATGGCCGCGGCGACCAGCGCGATCAGGATGCGTACGGCGTCGTTCTGGTTGTCGCCCACGCTCAGGGACACGACTGCGCCCGCGATCAGCAGCGAGACCAGGTTCATCACCTTGATCAGCGGGTTGATCGCCGGACCGGCGGTGTCCTTGAACGGGTCACCCACGGTGTCACCGATGATCGTCGCCTCGTGGGCACCCGATCCCTTGCCACCGTGGTTGCCGTCCTCGACCAGCTTCTTGGCGTTGTCCCAGGCGCCGCCCGAGTTGGCCAGGAAGACAGCCATCAGGGTGCCGCTGCCGATGGCGCCTGCCAGGAACCCGGCCAGTGCCTCGACCCCGAGGCCGAAGCCGACCGCCACGGGGGCCAGCACGGCCAGCAGGCCCGGAGCGACCAGCTCGCGAAGCGAGTCCTTGGTGACGATGTCGACGACCTTGCCGTACTCAGGACGACCGGTGCCTTCCATGATCCCGGGGATGTCGCGGAACTGACGACGCACCTCGTAGACCACGGCGCCGGCCGCACGGGCGACCGCGTTGATCGCGAGACCGGAGAACATGAAGACCACTGCCGCACCCAGGAGGATGCCGACGAGCACGCCCGGGTTGTAGACGTCGAAGACCAGGGTGCCCTCGTCGACACCGGCCTCCTTGACCGCCTCGAAGACCGAGGTGGAGTAGGACCCGAACAGCGCCGTGGCCGCGAGGACCGCCGTCGCGATGGCGATGCCCTTGGTGATCGCCTTGGTCGTGTTCCCGACGGCGTCAAGCTCGGTGAGGATCTGTGCGCCCTCGGGGCTGACGTCGCCCGACATCTCGGCGATGCCCTGAGCGTTGTCGGAGACCGGACCGAAGGTGTCCATGGCCACGATCACGCCGACGGTGGTGAGCAGACCACAACCGGCCAGCGCCACAGCGAACAGCGAGATCGTCAGGGTCGCGCCTCCGAGGAGGAAGGCCCCGAAGACCGCGGTGCCGATCACCAGAGTGGTGTAGACGGCCGACTCGAAGCCGACCGAGAGACCACTGAGGATCACGGTGGCGGCGCCGGTCAGGGAGCTCTCGGCCACGCCCTTGACGGGCTTCTGCTCGGTGCCGGTGTAGTAGCCGGTGAGGGCGAGGATGCCGGCAGCCATCACGATGCCGATGACGACGGCGACCGAGGCGATCAGACGGGGGTCGCCGGAAGCGTCCGTCATGTCGGAGCCCATCACGTTGCTGAACTCCGCGAAGGTGCCCGGCAGGTAGATGTAGGAGGCGATCACCGAGGCCACGGCACCCACGCCGGCTGAGATGTAGAAGGCCCGGTTGATCGTGGTCAGGCCGTTCTCTCCCGCTCGCGGGGTGGTGATGTAGACACCGAGGACCGCGGTGAGCGCGCCGATCGCCGGGATCATCAGCGGGTAGACCAGACCGGCGTCGCCGAAGGCCTGCGAACCCAGGATGAGCGCGGCGACCAGGGTCACGGCGTACGACTCGAACAGGTCGGCCGCCATGCCGGCACAGTCGCCCACGTTGTCGCCCACGTTGTCGGCGATCGTGGCCGCGTTGCGCGGGTCGTCCTCGGGGATGTTGTTCTCCACCTTGCCGACGAGGTCGGCGCCGACGTCGGCCGCCTTGGTGAAGATCCCGCCGCCGACTCGCATGAACATGGCGAGCAGGGCCGCGCCGAAGCCGAAGCCTTCGAGGACGTGCGGTGCCTCGTCCTTGAACAGCAGGACAACGACGCTGGCCCCCAGCAGGCCCAGGCCCACAGTCAGCATGCCGACCATGGCGCCGGTGCGGAAGCCGATCTTCATCGCGGGGTCACGACCGACATCGTTGGCCGCGGCCGCCACCCGGAGGTTGGCCTTCACAGCGAGGCCCATGCCCAGGTAGCCGACGGCCGCGGAGAAGCCCGCGCCGACGAGGAAGAAGACCGAGCGGCCGATGCGGACCATCATGTCGTCAGCCGGCAGCGCCAGCAGAGCCACGAACGCGACTGCGGCGAAGATGCCCAGCGTCCGGAACTGGCGGGTGAGGTAGGCGTTGGCCCCCTCCTGCACGGCGTGCGCGATGTTCTTCATGTTGTCGGTGCCTTCGTCGGCAGCCAGAACCTCAGTGCGGAACATCCACGCCAGCCCGAGCGCGAAGACCGCGATCAGGGCAACGATGACGACGAGCACCAGGTTGGAGCCGGCGAGGTCCACGACAGCGGGAATCGACCCGGTCATGTTTCTCCTCGAGGTTTGTCAGTAGTTGACCGCCGCGGAGTCTACGTGTCACAGGTCACGGCGCAGTGACCGGGCTCACGCCGGACGCGCTCGTGTCGCAAAGGTCGGGAAATCAGGCGCCGAGCGCCGCTGACTCCGACTCGTGGATCGTGAATACCTTGGCCAGACCGGTGATCCGGAAGATCTTGAGCAGACGGTCCTGGGAGCAGATCAGCTCCATGGAGCCGTCATGAGCCCGAACCTTCTTCAGCCCGCCGACGAGTACGCCGAGACCGGTGGAGTCCAGGAAGTCGACACTCTCCATGTCGATGACGAGGTTGTGGTGACCGGCGCTGACCAGCTCGGTGATCTTGTCCCGCAGCTTGGGAGCGGTATAGACGTCGATCTCGCCGCCCACGGCGACGATCGTGCGGCTGTCGACCTCACGGGTCTGCAGCGAAAGATCCACGGTCACTCCTCCGAGCCAGGGCCCTACTCGGTTGCCCGGTGCAACGCTTGCACATCAACGAAGGTATTGAACCACGACCGCGCTGACCACGGGGGCAGGAGCGGGGTACAGCGCCCGAAGACCGGCGGAAGAGTGTCCGGGGGCACTGGGAGACTGTGCGGGTGCAGGTAGTCGACCTCGAAACGCTGACGGAGCGGCTGGCCGGCGCCCCCGGCAGGTCCGAGAGCCTGCTGCACCTGGAACTCCTGGAGCCGCGGCCCGCGCGGACCGCGACCTGGCCGGAGTGGCTCGGCGCCGAGGTGCGCCAGGCCCTCGAGGGTGCTGGCGTGTCCGCGCCCTGGACGCACCAGCGCGCGGCCGGTGACCTCGCGCACGCCGGGCGACACTGCGTCGTCTCCACCGGCACCTCGTCGGGCAAGTCCCTGTGCTACCTGCTCCCCGCACTGCAGGCGATCGAAGCCGGCCGGGGCCCGAAGGGACAACGCGGCGCTTCGGTGCTCTACCTGGCACCGACCAAGGCGCTGGCCCAGGACCAGCTCGCCGCCCTCCGGCGGCTCGACCTGCCCGGGCTGAGGTGCTCCACCCATGACGGGGACTCCACCCCCGAGATGCGGGAGTGGGCACGTGACCATGCCGAGTACGTGCTCACGAACCCGGACATGTTGCACCACTCGCTGCTGCCGGGCCACGCGCGCTGGTCGAGGTTCTTCGCGTCGCTGCAGTACGTCGTGATCGATGAGTGCCACCACTACAGGGGCGTCTTCGGCGCCCACGTCGCCCAGATCCTCCGGCGGCTCCGCCGGGTGGCCGCGCTGTACGGCGCCGAACCCACCTTCGTGCTCGCCTCGGCGACCGTGGCCGAGCCGGAGGTCTCCGCGACCCGGCTCACCGGGTTGCCGGTGGTCGCGGTCACTGACGACGGGTCTCCGCGCGGGCGGACCGCACTCGCGCTGTGGGAACCCCCGTTCGTCCCCGGCGTCGGGGAGAACGGAGCGCCGGTGCGCCGCTCCGCCACCAGCGAGGTCGCGGACCTGCTCACCGACCTCGTGGTGGAGGGTGTGCGCACCCTGGCCTTCGTCCGGTCCCGCCGCGGCGCCGAGACCGTCGCCCTGGCAGCGAAGCGACTGCTCGGCGAGGTTGACGTCAGCCTGGTCGAGCGGGTCGCCGCCTATCGGGGTGGCTACCTGCCCGAGGAGCGTCGGGAGCTGGAGTCAGCGCTGAGGTCTGGTCGTCTGGTCGGACTCGCGGCCACCAACGCCCTCGAGCTGGGCATCGACATCAGCGGTCTCGACGCCGTACTGGTCGCGGGCTTCCCGGGGACGAGGGCCGCGCTGTGGCAGCAGGTCGGCCGGGCCGGGCGGGGGGCGCGGGACGCGCTCGGGGTGATGGTGGCCCGCGACGACCCGCTGGACACCTATCTGGTCAACCACCCCGAGATGCTGCTGGGCCAGCCCGTCGAGGCCAACGTCTTCGACCCGGACAACCCCTACGTGCTCGGTCCGCACCTGTGTGCCGCGGCGGCTGAGTCTCCCCTGACCCATGCGGACCTGCCTCTCTTCGGTCCCGGGGCCCTGGAGGCGGTGAACGCCCTCACCGCAGGCGGGTTGCTGCGCCGTCGCCCGCACGGCTGGTTCTGGACCGACCGGCGCCGGGCCAGTGAGCTGGCCGACATCCGTTCCTCGGGCGGGACACCGGTGCGGCTGGTCGAGTCGGTGACCGGACGTGTCCTGGGCACGGTCGACCACTCGGCCGCCCACGGCACCGCCCACGCAGGGGCGGTCTACCTGCACCAGGGTGAGACCTGGCTGGTCACCGACCTCGACCTGGGTGAGTCCGTGGCGATGGTGGTGGCCGCCGACCCGGACTACTCGACCTCGGCCCGCGAGATCACCGACATCGAGATCCTCGGTGAGCGCGCCGTGGTGCAGTGGGGAGAGGCGCGGCTCTGCCTCGGCGACGTCCGGGTGTCGCATCAGGTGGTGTCCTTCCTCAAACGCGCCGTGCCCAGCGGCGAGGTTCTCGGCGAGGAGCCTCTCGACCTCCCCGAGCGCCAGCTCCGGACCACTGCGGTGTGGTGGACGCTGCCGGCGCACGTGCTGGCCGAGTCCGGGATCGCGGCCGCCGACCTGCCCGGAGCCGCTCACGCGGCCGAGCACGCGTCGATCGGGTTGTTGCCGCTCTTCGCCACCTGTGACCGCTGGGACATCGGCGGTGTCTCGACCGCCCTGCACGCGGACACGGGCCGGCTGACGGTGTTCGTCTACGACGGTCACCCTGGTGGGGCCGGGTTCGCCGAGCGCGGCTACCGGGCTGCCGCTGCCTGGTTGCGTGCCACCCGTGAGGCGATCGCAGCCTGTGGCTGCCCCGACGGCTGCCCGTCCTGTGTGCAGTCGCCCAAATGCGGCAACCAGAACAATCCGCTCGACAAGACAGGTGCGATTGCCCTGCTCGACCTGCTGCTCGCCGCTGCCCCGGCGGACTAGGGTCTTGAGCACTGCCACTCGTAAAGGAAGTCGCCCGTGTTCGTCGCAGCCCTCCTCGTCCTGCTCATCGCCGTCCTGCTGGTGGTGGCTGCCCTCTTCGGTGGCAGCGACCCGACCACCGTGGACCTGGGTGCCTTCAACCTCGAGGCGAACGCCACAGTCGTCTTCTTCCTCGGCATGGGCACCCTGCTGCTGTTCGTCCTCAGCGTGGGGATGTTCCGCAGCGCCGCCAAGCGTGCCGCCGCCCGCCGCGCCGACAAGCGCAAGGTCAGCGAGCTCAGCAACAAGCTCGACGCCTACAAGCGTGAGGAGCGGGAGGACCGCTCCGAGGACCAGAGCTGACCGGCTTCACCTGACCGGCATCATCTGGCCGGCCCTGCCCGGCTCCGGGCCCGGAGCTCGAGTGCTCCACCCGGCAGGTTGACCTCGGTCGCCACCACGACGACCACGTCCGGACCGGCCAACTGACAGCGCCGCAGCGCGGCTCCGTTGCGTGCGGCCACCCTTCCCGCGCGGCCGCACGGGTGACGCCCCTCCTGTGTCGCCACCGCACCCGCGAGAGCGGCGAGGTCGGCCGCCGTCTGCGCGCGACGATGAGCCGCCACGACTCCCACGACACCTGCCGTCGCCACGGTCACAAAGACCAGGATGCCCAACATGGCCATGGCGAGGACCGTCCCGGCACCCGCCTCGTCGCGCGTCCCGATCAAGGCCGACCCCCCGCACCAGGCTCCAGGGCAGCCACCGCCTCTGCCCGCACCCAGTAGTCGACCCACCGTCCGAGCAGGCCCGCGGGACCGCTGACGGGGCTGTTCACGGTGACGACCACGAGCCCGTCACCGGTGCCCACTGCTATTCGCGACCCCGCCGGAGCCACCCGTCTGCCCAGCGCCACCGCGGCCCCCGTGCCCTCAGACCGCGCTGCCGCGCGGGCCGTCTCGCGAGCGGCGTCCAACGCCCGCACCTGGGCGATCCCGACACTCACGCACCAGGCCATGGTCACGGCGAAGACCGCGATCAGGGGCAGGACCGCAGCCGTCTCGGCGGTGACCGCGCCCGACTGTTCCCGACGTCTCATGTTCGCCCTTTCCGTGTGGTGACCGGTAGGGCGGGCAGCCCCGTCTCCGCCCCACCGGTCGGTCCGTCGGCTGCTCAGAAGGGCAGCAGCGCCCTGATCGCCCGGAAGACCACCTTGATCAGCTCCGCGCCGGTGTCGCTGGTGAGGAACTTGAACAGCACCGCTGCGAAGCCGACCCCGCACCCGGTGACCGTCGCGTACTCCGCGGTGGTCGCTCCGACTTCGTCGTCGACGACGGCGAGTGACTTGTTCTGCATGACATCTCCTGACTGCTGGCCCGAGCCGCCGGGCTCGGGAGGATTTCGCTGGTGGCAGGAGCCTTCTCCCACGGGGTCGGCGTCGCGAGCGGCACTTTCCGCACGGTGGAGAAGCGGCCCCCGGGAGGCGCTGTGGACGCTGGCCGGGCCTGTCACTGGAGCAGACGCATGGAGCCGAAGACCCCGGCGACCATGGGCACCACACCGAGCAGCACGAACGCGGGCAGCAGGCAGAGCCCCAGGGGTGCGGTGGCCCGGACCTCGATGCCGCGGGCCCGGTTCTCGACATCGGCGCGCGCCCGGTCGCGTAGCTCGGCCGCGAGCCGGTGCACCGCCGGTCCGATGGGTGCACCGGTGTGGTGCGCCCGTCCGACGGCCCGCCCCAGGGGGCCCAGCTGCGGATGTGCTGCCAGCGAGCGCCAGACCTCGACCGGATCGACCCCGAGAGCCAGCCGGTGATGCACCGACATGAGCTCCTCGGCCATCGGTCCGCCCAGCGCCCCACTCACGGACACGAGTGCACTCGCAGGGGCGGCACCGGCCGACAGGCAGCACGCCAACAGGTCGACGCCCGTCGGCAGGTCCTCGGCAAGCTGCTCACGGCGGCGTACGACGGAAGGGGCCTCGGCTCGCCCGAGCACGATCCAGGTCGCCACGCCCGCGACCGCTCCCGCGAGGAGCCCCGGCGCTCCCCCGAGCAGCGCCCAGCCGCCCGCGACCGCCACGACGGTGAGCATCGGGCGCCCCCGCACCAGCGCCGCCCGATCCTCACGAGATGACGGCACGCCGACCGCCTCGACCACCCCTCGCGGAGCCGGAGCGGGCCTCGGCAGCAGGAGAAGCAGAGTCGCTGCGGCCAGCAGGCCGGCGAGCAGTGCACCAGTCATCGGCGCAGCACCCGGTCGGCGATGCGCTCCAGCCACAGCAGGCCGCCCAGCGCCAGGGCCAGCCCGGCCGCGAGGCAGACCAGGCCGGCCGTCGTACCGGTGAGGAATCCGACCGGGTCGCCACCCACCCCCGCACCCAGCAGCAGCACACCGACGGGCAGCACCGCCAACATCCGGGCGGTGGCCCGGGCGGAGGCGAGCTCGGCGCCGACGAGCCGGGCCGTGCCGTGCTCGGCGCGGATGGTCTCGGCGGCCTGGGCCAGGGCAGCCGCCAGCCCGGCACCGGTGTCGTGTGCCACCTGCCAGGTCGCGGCCACCGTCCGCAGCTGACGGGCACCCGGCTCCCGGGACAGCTCGCGCAGGGCTGTGGGCACGTCCGCCCCCAGTTGTCCTGCCACAGCGACGGGTGCGAAGTCCGGCCACTCGGCGGCCACCCGCGAGAGGCAGTGCAACGGCGGTTGGCCGGCCACGAGGTCACCGGCCATGGCGTCGCAGGCAGCGAGCACCTGCGCGGAGCGGGCATCGGCGGCGCGCGCGGCCCGGCGGCGGCGCACAAGTCGGACCACCGCGAGGCACACCCCCGCGCACAGCAGGAGCAGCGTGAACCGGTGGGGGCTGAGCCAGGACCACAGCATCGCCAGCGACGCAGCGCCGGCGAGCGCACCCGACGCCGCCCAGGCCCGCGGCCGGCCCACCGGGGTCGGGTCCAGCCTGGGCGGCAGCAGCAGCCACGCCGCAGTGGCCGCCAGCACCGCCGCAACCTGGCCCAGGTGGTCACTCACGGGTCGATCAGGGCCGTGAGCCCCTGGATCGCCGGACCGGCCACGAGGGTGCCGTCGATGGCGAAGGTCACCCCGGCCACCACCTCAGCGACTCCACCCTGACCGCGGGTGAGCACGCCGATCTCCCGGATGCGGCGCCGCCCCGTGGCGTCGCGCTGCAGGTGGACGACGACGTCGACGGCCGAGAGGAGCTGGCTGTGGGCCGCTTCCCGACCGAGACCCGCCGCCAGTGCCAGCCCCTCGACACGGCTGGGCACGTCGCCGGCCGAGTTGGCGTGGATCGTCGCGCAACCGCCCTCGTGACCGGTGTTCATCGCGGAGAGCATGTCGACGATCTCGGCGCCCCGGACCTCGCCCACGACGAGCCGGTCAGGGCGCATCCGGAGCGCCTGTCGCACGAGCGTGCGCAGCGTGACCTCGCCGGCTCCCTCGATGTTCGGTGGTCGTGCCTCCAGCGCGACCACGTGACCGTGGGCGGGCCGTAGCTCGGAGGCATCCTCGACCAGCACGACCCGTTCGCCCTCGCCGACCAGGGACAACAACGCGTTGAGGAGGGTGGTCTTGCCCGACCCGGTGCCCCCGCTGACCAGGAACGCGAGCCGCGAGCCGACCACCTGTTCGAGCAGGTCGCTCCCGGCAGCGGGCACCGTCCCCGCCTCGACGAGCTCGGCCAGCGAGAAGACGCGTTGGCGAGGCACACGCAGGGAGATGAGCGTCCCCGGCCTCGAGACCGGTGCCAGCACCGCATGGAAGCGCGACCCGTCGGGCAGGCGCAGGTCGACGTACGGCGAAGCGTCGTCGAGCCGTCTGCCTCCGGAGGCCGCCAGTCGCTGGGCCAGTCGGCGTACCGCCTGGTCGCCCTCGAAGCAGACCCCGGTGAGCTCGAGGCCGGCTCCGCGATCCATCCAGACCTGCTCGGGCCCGTTGACCAGCACGTCCGTGACTCCCTCGGCGCGCAGCAACGGCTCGAGCGGCCCAGCCCCCACGACGTCGCGGTGCAGCGCGTCGTGCACGGCCAGGACCGTGGCGTCCCCGACCGGCCGACCGTGCTCGCGCAGCGCTGCTGCCACCACCTGCGGCGTGAGCGGAGAAGCGTCTCGAGCCAGACGCTCCCGCACGCGGTCCAGCAGATCGGCGGGGACGGCCTCGGTCACCACGTCGCCCTCAGGCAGCCGTCGCCGGCCGCGGCTCGACGACCGACCGGGCGACCTGCCTGGCCGCGCGGGCCAGCGCACCACGGCGTCCTCGGGCCGGTCCGGCGCCGAGGTTGATCGACTCGTCGAGGCCCCGCTGGTCTGCCATCGTTGCTCGAAGCGGGATCCGCAGCAGCCGGCTGACCGACTCGGGGGTGACCCCGGCGCGGCCACCTCGGGTGACGAGATGACGACCGAACAACGTGTCGGGCAGACGCTGGGCAACCCGCACGGCCGCACTGACGCCGGGAACCGTCAGGGTCGCGACCATCACCACGTGGTCACACCTGCTGATGGTCTCCTCGACCACCGGGTCGGGGTGTCGAGGCAGGTCGACCACCACCGTGTCGAAACCGCGACGTCCGGCCGAGAGCACCTCGCGCATCGCGAAAGCCTGCAGGGAGGCAGGCCGGTCCTGGGGCCAGCTGAGCACGGACAGCTGACCCGATCGTGGCAACGCCTCGCGCAGAGCGCGAGAGCTCAGCCGCCCGGTCGTCTGCATCATCGCGTCCCACCGGATGCCGTCGCTCGACTCGATCCCGAGAACGCGGTCGATGCCTGCTCCGAGCGGATCCGCGTCGACTAGCAAGGTGGGTCCCAGATCCCCGGTGGCCAGAGCGAGAGCTGCCGCGAAGACAGTTGCGCCGGCGCCGCCCGCGCCACCGATGACGCCGATCGTGACCCCCGGGACTGCGGCGCCGTCGCCCACGTCGGTGAGCAGCTCGACCAGCCAGGTCTCCGAGGCCGGCAAACCCGCGACCGTCTCCGCCCCCAGGGCCAACGCCTCTCGGAACAACCGGTCGTCGACTGGGACCGTGCCCAGCACGTGCACCCGCGGGCGACGTTGCGGCGCGGCCGCCGCCAGCCGGGGCGCACGGTCGGCCCCGACGAGCACGACCGGCGCGGCACTCCACAACCGCAGGGCTGGCCCGAGGTCGCTCACGATCTCGGGCACAACTCCAGCAGCCGCGCACAGGCGCTGGACGTCGGCAACGAGCAGGGGGTCGCCGGAGACGAGGAGTGGGGCGGTCGCATCCATGGAGTCGATGGTGGACCGAAGCAGTGACGGCGCGCTCCGGCGGCACCGGACCTGTGTACGGCTGCTGCGGAAAGGCGGCTGTGGACGCGAAATGGGCGCACTGGTGGGGGAATCGGCGGCTCTGCCTACACTGCCTCCATGAGCCCGGTGGCCCGACCGACGGCAGCCTTCTTCGACCTCGACAAGACGATCATCGCCAAGTCGAGCACGCTCGCCTTCAGCCGCGAGTTCCAGGCCGGAGGCCTGATCTCCCGGGGTGCGGTGCTGCGGTCGGCCTACGCCCAGTTCGTCTACCTCGTCGGTGGCGCCGACCACGACCAGATGGAGAAGATGCGGCAGTTCATGTCGCAGCTGTGCTCGGGGTGGGACGTGGAGACGGTCAAGGAGATCGTCGCGGACACGCTGCACAACATCGTCGATCCCCTGGTGTACGACGAGGCGGTCACGCTGATCGAGAACCACCACCTCGCCGGCCGCGACGTCATCATCGTCTCCACCAGCGGGTCCGAGGTGGTCGAGCCGATCGGGGAGATGCTCGGCGCCGACAAGGTCATCGCCACCCGGATGGACGTGGCCGACGGCAAGTACACCGGCGACATCCGGTTCTACGCCTACGCCGAGAACAAGGCCAAGGCGATCCGCGACCTCTCCCGCAAGCGCGGCTACGACCTCGACCGCTGCTACGCCTACAGCGACTCGATCACCGACGTGCACATGCTCGAGGCGGTCGGCCACCCGCACGCGGTCAACCCCGACAAGGACCTGCGCAAGGTGGCACGGGATCGCGGCTGGCCCATCCTCGTCTTCGACAAGCCGGTGGCGCTGCGCAGCCGCGTGCGGTTCCCGCCGGCCAAGCCGACCATCGCCGCGCTGGGCATCGGCGCACTCGTGGCCGTGGCCACCGCGGTCTGGCTGGGGGCGCGACGCAAAAGGACCGAGGCCTGAAAGTCAACCCTTGTTAAGCCATGGGGCCCGGCGTACAAAGGAGTCACAACTCCACAGGCTCACACGGTGCAGGTACCCACGCGGCGATCTACCCTTCCTACAGGGCGTCGTCCACCCGGATCTTCCGGGGGCGGCAGTTAGACAGTGCACGCTTGGTAGCCGATACCCGTGTGTCGAGCGGCATCGAGACTCTCCAGGATTCCTGGGGCATCCCGGTGCCGCTCATCTGTGTGGGTGCGGCCACGGAACGCCGCCGAGTCTCGCCGGGTCAGGCCGAGTCCCGCAGCGGGCTGGCCTCGGCTCCCTTCGCCTGCGCCTCGGCGGCGTAGAGCAACCAGGCGTGCACGCCCGCGCTGCCCCCGTCGCGGTAGCCGCGCAGGTTCGACTCGTACTCCGCACGCAGTGCCAGGTGCCCGGCCTCGGGTACGACGAGCGAAGCCGGGTCGACGCCCCGGGCCACCAGCACCAGCCTCTCCGCGGCGCGGGCGACGATCCCGTTGTGATCGGCGAACGGTGCCGCAGCCACGAGGTCGGCATGCACCAGAGCGGCCACCAACAGCCCCGGGGCCGAGGTCTGCAGCAAGGTCTGGGAGAGCGACTGGAGTCGCGCGGCGCCCTCGGCATCGGTCGGCTGGCCGGCCGAAGCCCCACCCGTGAGGGCGTGCAACCGGGCGAAGGCCTGCAACGGGGAACGGCCCAGCACCGGGACGAGCGAGAGCACCTCGGTGCTGACCCGGAGCGCGGCCTGGGCGGTCTCGTCCCCTGATCCGGCGCGAACGTCCTCCACCGAGCAGGTCGAGCCCTCGAGAACGGCGCTGGCGTGCGCGCCGCGAAGCAGCGACTCCGCGGTCTGCTCGGGCGAGGTCCGACGCAGCCCCCGGTCGCGCAGCATGACGTCGATCCCGTCCCGCGTCGCGGCGAACCCCGAGGGCACCCCCTCGAGCTCGGTGAGCCAGGCGAGGGGGTCGCGGGGGGACGACGCAGACGAGGTCGTGGAGGAAGGGGTGGACGGGCGCGACACGGGCGGAAGGCTATCGGGTAACTTCAAGCGCACGATGAGCGAGCAGAACCCACCACCTGAACGGTCGTTCGGCCCGGTGGCCGACGCCTATGACCGAGCGCGCCCGTCGTACCCCGACGAAGCCGTCGCCTGGATGACCGGCTCCGGCCGCTCGATGGTCCTGGAGCTGGGCGCCGGCACCGGCAAGCTCACCGAGGTCCTGCACGAGTTCGGGCACGACCTGCTCGCGACGGATCCGTTGCCCGAGATGCTGGCGCTGCTCGCCCGCCGGGTGTCGGCCAGGCACGTCGCCGCGCGGGCGGAGCAGATCCCGTTGCGCTCGCGCAGCGCCGACGTCGTCGTCTGCGGTGGTTCCTTCCAGTGGTTCCAGCACGACCTCGCCCTGGCCGAGATGGCCCGGGTCCTGCGGCCCGGCGGGATCGTGGCGCTCGCGTGGAACACCTACGACACCAGCATCCCGTGGGTGCGCCGCCTCAAGGCGCTGCTCTCCCCTCCCGGGGGCGACACCGACCAGGCCATGCCGCTGATGGCGACCCCCTACTTCGGCTTCGTCGAGCAGAAGCAGTTCCGGTTCTGGCAGCCGCACACGGCGGCCTCACTGGCCGACCTGACCCGCTCGATCTCCCACGTCGCCACGATGAGCGAGCACGAGCGCTCCCGGGTGCTGGGCAAGGTCGCGGACCTCTACGCCGAGTTCGGACGCGGCCACGACGGGATGCAGGTCCCCTACGTCACCAGGTGCTACCGGGCCGTCGTACGCCACCAGGAGCTGCCGCCCGAGACGCCGCCTCCCGGTCTGGAACGGACAACAGCTCCAGCCGATGAGCCCGATGCCACCGCACGCACCGGCCCACCCGAGGACCCCGGCACGCAGCTGATCAACTTCCGCTGAGCGAGGGGGTGCACTGATGGCGTTCGAGGGCCTGCGCAGTCGCTGGTACTCCCGGCAGCTGGGCAGCGATGCCGACCAGGCCACCTTCCGCACCCTGCACACGGCGTCGCTCGCCTCCAGGGCCCTACGGCAGGGCCTGCGACGTGAGGCAGTCGAACCGAGCCTGCGTCACCTGCGGGCCCTCCTCGGCGCCACGGCCGTGGCGATCGTGGACACCCAACAGCTCCTCGGTTACGAGGGCCTTTCCAACCACCACGCCGGGCAGGCGCAGGCGCTGGGACTCCGGGCGGTCGACGTGACCGGCACCGTGGTGGCCGCGACGGCCGACCTGCCGTGCGACACGGAGGGCTGCCTGGTCGCGCACGCGATCGCCACCCCGCTGGTGATCGACGACCTCGTGGCGGGCGCCTTGGTGGCACTGACCGACCGCTCCTCGGCCAGCCTGCTGCGCGCCACCGAGGAGGTGGCCAGCTGGGTCTCCGGCCAGCTCGAGCTCGCCGAGCTCGCGGAGTCCAGGCACCGGCTCGTCCAGGCCGAGGTGCGGGCGCTGCGGGCGCAGATCAGCCCGCACTTCATCTACAACTCCCTGGGCGCGATCGCATCGTTCGTGCGCACCGACCCTGACCGTGCGCGTGACCTCCTGCTGGAGTTCGCCGACTTCACCCGCTACTCCTTCCGCGAGCACGGTGAGTTCACCACGCTGGCCGAGGAGCTGCGCTCGGTGGAGCGCTACCTGCTCCTCGAGCAGGCCCGGTTCGGCGACCGGCTCACGGTGACCCTGCAGGTGGCACCGGAGGTGCTCGGCGTACGCATCCCGTTCCTGTGCCTTCAGCCACTGGTCGAGAACGCGGTCCAGCACGGCCTGCAGCCGGTCGCGGGTGGAGGCCGCATCACGATCGAGGCCCGGGATGCCGACCGCGAGTGCGTGATCGCGATCGACGACGACGGCGCGGGGCAGGACCCCGAACGCATCCGACAGATCCTCTCCGGCGAAGCGGTCTCCGAGTCGGTCGGGCTCGCGAACGTGGACGAGAGGCTGCGCACCACCTTCGGTGACCAATACGGTCTCGTCGTGGAGACCGCACCCGGAGCCGGCACGAAGGTGATCCTCCGGGTGCCGAAGTTCGCTCCCGGGGTGCCGGCGTGAGTGGCCTGCGCGTCCTCGTCATCGACGACGAGCGTCCGGCCCTCGACGAGCTGACCTTCCTGCTCGAGCACGACGAGCGCGTCGCCTCGGTGCACGCCACCGACTCTCCGACCGACGCCCTGCGACTGCTGCAGCGCCTCGAGGTCGACGCCGTCTTCCTCGACGTCCAGATGCCCGGCCTCACCGGGATCGAGCTCGGACAGGTGCTCTCACGCTTCCGGACCCCACCCGCAGTCGTGTTCGTGACGGCGCACGACCAGCACGCCGTCGACGCGTTCGACCTCAACGCCGCCGACTACGTCCTGAAGCCGGTGCGGGCGGAACGGCTGGCCGAGGCGGTCAGACGCGTGCTCGCCACGACCGGCCCCGAGCCGGAGCCCGAGCAGGTGCCCGTCGAGCGCGGCGGGGTCACCCGTTTCCTGCCGCTGTCGGAGATCCGCTACGTCGAGGCCGAGGGCGACTACGCGCGCCTGCACGTCGCCGGGGACAGCTACCTCTTGCGGGTGCCGTTGACCCAGCTGGAGCAGGAGTGGTCCGAGGCCGGCTTCCTGCGCATCCATCGGTCGCTGCTGGTGTCCACGGCGTTCGTGGACGAGGTCCGCATCGACTCGGGCCGCTGCTCGGTGCTGGTCGACGGCCACGAGCTCACGGTCAGCCGCCGGCACACCAGGGAGCTGCGCGACGTACTCGTCCGGAACGCGCGGCCCGCGCCGTGAGCCAGCAGCCCCCCGGACGTGGCCCCGACGAGCAGCCAGGGCAGGTCGAGCGGGTCAGGGTCAGCAGCCCGTGGACCGACCGTCCACGGCTGCGTCCACGGCGCACGGCGATGTCGGAGATCGACGACCAGAGCGAGCTCGGCGAGATCTACGTCGGCACGCTGCTGCGCGCGCAGCTCCGCCTGGCGCTCAGCACCCTGCTCGCCCTGGGGATGACCGTGGGCATGCTGCCGCTGCTGTTCACGGCCATCCCGTGGCTGACCACCCACCACGTCCTGGACATGCCCATCTCCTGGGGGCTGCTGGCCTTCGGCTGCTACCCCGTGCTGGTGGTCCTGGCCTGGCGCTACGTGCGCCTGGCGGAGCGCAACGAACGCGCGTTCGCACGGCTGGTCGACCGGTCATGAGCCCCACGCTCGGCCTGGCAGCCGTGCTCGTCGTCAGCGTGGCCACCCTGGCCATCGGCACCTGGGGACTGCGTTTCAGCCGGACCACGTCGGACTTCTTCGTGGCCTCCCGTTCGGTGCGGCCAGGCCTCAACGCCTCTGCAATCAGTGGTGAGTACCTCTCCGCCGCCTCCTTCCTCGGGATCGCCGGCCTCGTGCTCACCTTCGGTGCCGAGATGCTCTGGTACCCCGTCGGCTGGACGGCCGGGTACCTGGTGCTGTTGGTCCTCGTCGCGGCGCCGCTGCGCCGCTCCGGCGCCTACACGCTGCCGGACTTCGCCGAGGCCAGGCTGGGCTCACGCCGGGTGCGCACGCTCGCCTCGGTGCTCGTCGTGGCGATCGGGTGGCTCTACCTGATGCCGCAGTTCCAGGGCGCCGGAGTGGCGTTGCGGGCCACCGCGGGCATTCCGGGGTGGGCCGGGGGCCTGGTGGTCGCGGTGGTGGTGCTGCTCAACGTGCTGGCGGGCGGGATGCGCTCGATCACCTTCGTCCAGGCCTTCCAGTACTGGCTCAAGCTCACGGCTCTCCTGGTCCCGCTGGCGTTCCTGGTGATCGTGTGGCTCGGCGAGGGCGGGCAGTCCGCGGCGGACGCGGGCCTCCTGGTCGGCGGCGAGAGCGGGGCCGCGTGGGCGGACCCGGTGGACTTCGCCGGAGGGCATCCCCTCTACTCGACGTACTCCCTGATGATCGCGACCTTCCTCGGCACCATGGGCCTGCCGCACGTCGTGGTGCGCTTCTACACCAACCCCGACGGGCGGGCCGCCCGGCAGACGACCGTGGCGGTGCTTGCCCTCCTGGGCCTGTTCTACGTGCTCCCGCCCGTGTACGCCGCGCTGGGACGGCTCTACACCCCCGACCTCGCCGGCACCGAGGGAGCCGACAGCATGGTCCTCGAGCTCCCGTCGCGGATGATCGGTGGGACCGGAGGTGAACTGCTCACCGCGTTGCTCACCGGAGGCGCGTTCGCCGCCTTCCTGGCCACCTCCTCGGGCCTGACCATCGCCGTTGCCGGGGTCATCTCCCAAGACGCCATGAGCAAGCGGCTGGACGGCGTGACCGCGTTCCGGCTCGCCGCCGTGGTCGCGGTCATCGTGCCCTTCGGGCTCGCCCTGGCCGCACGCGACGTCGCGGTGGCGACGGTGGTCGGGCTGGCCTTCGCGATGGCGGCGGCGACGTTCTGCCCGCTCCTCGTGCTCGGCATCTGGTGGCGGGGGCTCACCGACACCGGGGCGATCGCCGGGCTGCTGGTGGGCGGGTTCCTCACCGGTGGCGCCGTCGTCGACAACCTGCTGACCGACCGCAGCGGCGGCTGGTTCGCCGTACTCGTGGAACAGCCTGCTGCCTGGACGGTGCCGCTCGCCTTCGCCACGATGGTGCTCGTCTCCCGGCGTACCCGCCACCGGGTGCCCGCGCACACCTCACGGTTCATGGTGCGGTTGCACACTCCGGAGACGGTGAAGCTCGACCGGGGCTGACCGCTCGTCGCGCAGCACCGACCGCTCAACGACAACGGTCGCCCGCTCAGCGACCGCCGGGACGGTACCCGTGGCGTCGGCGGCGGGGCTGCTGCGACGGTGACTGCGATCACAGCCGTCCGACGAAGGATGACCCATGACCGACCCCACCCCCGACGCAGGTGCCTCCGCGCACGACCACGCGTCCCGGCACGACCCGGTCTACGACCGGCTCCACGAGACAGCCGAGTTCGACGAGCTCCGGCGACGCTTCCGCAAGTTCGTCTTCCCGGCCACGGCTGGGTTCCTCGTCTGGTACCTGCTGTACGTGTTCATGTCGAACTGGGCCACCGACTTCATGAGCCAGAAGGTCGTCGGCAACATCAACGTCGCCCTGGTCTTCGGGCTGCTGCAGTTCGTGACGACCTTCGGGCTGGCCTACTTCTACGCGCGCTACATGAACCGCGAGGTCGACCCGATCGCCCGCCAGCTCGAGGCCCGCTACCGCGAGGAGGCCCGCCGATGAGCTCACAGGTCCTCACCGCCACGCTCTTCCTCGCCGTCGTGCTGCTCACCGTCGGCATCACCTTCTGGGCGAGCCGTCAGCAGTCAGGGACGACCGACTTCTACGCCGGCGGACGCTCCTTCACCGGCTTCCAGAACGGGATGGCCGTCTCAGGTGACTACATGTCCGCGGCCTCGTTCCTCGGTATCTCCGGGCTGATCGCGCTCAACGGGTACGACGGCTTCCTGTACTCGATCGGCTTCCTCGTCGCCTGGCTCGTCGCGCTGCTGTTGGTGGCCGAGCTGCTCCGGAACTCGGGGCGCTACACGATGGCGGACCAGCTCGCCTACCGGATGAAGCAGCGCCCCGTGCGCACGGCGGCCGCCACCTCGACCGTGGTGGTGTCGATCTTCTACCTGCTGGCGCAGATGGTGGGCGCGGGTGCGCTCGTGGCCCTGCTGCTCGACGTCGAGTCGGAGGCGCTCAAGGCGCTGACCATCGTCGCCGTCGGCATGCTGATGGTCTTCTACGTCACCGTCGGCGGCATGAGGGGCACCACCTGGGTGCAGATCGTGAAGGCCGTGCTGCTGATGACCGGCACCGTGCTGATCACGGTCCTCGTGCTCGCCAAGTTCGGCTTCAACCTCTCCGAGCTGCTCCAGGCTGCGGCCGACAACACCGGCAAGGGCCAGGAGTTCCTCCAGCCCGGGCTGAAGTACGGCGTGAGCACCACCTCGCGGATCGACTTCGTCTCGCTCGGTCTGGCCCTGGTGCTCGGCACCGCGGGTCTGCCGCACATCCTGATCCGCTTCTACACGGTGCCGACGGCCAACGCCGCTCGCAAGTCGGTGCTCTGGGCGATCGGGCTGATCGGCAGCTTCTACCTGATGACGCTGGTCCTGGGCTTCGGTGCCGCGGCGATGCTCGACACCGGCGCGGACAGCAAGGTGGCGGCCTCGGGTGGAAACCTGGCCTCGCCACTGCTCGCCGAAGCCGTCGGTGGCGGCGACGGGACCACCGGAGGCGCCGTACTGCTGGCACTGATCTCGGCGGTCGCCTTCGCGACGATCCTCGCGGTCGTCGCCGGGCTCACCCTGACCTCGGCGTCCTCGGTCGCGCACGACCTGTACGCCACCGTGTTCAAGAAGGGGCAGGCCTCCGAGAAGGACGAGGTGCGGGTGGCCCGGATCGCCGCCTTCACCATCGGCGGCATCGCTGTGGTTCTGGCCATCCCGGCACAGAAGCTCAACATCGCCTTCCTGGTGGCACTCGCCTTCGCGGTCGCCGCTTCGGCCAACCTCCCCTCGCTGCTCTACAACTTGTTCTGGCGGCGGTTCAACACCCGTGGGGCCGTCTGGGCCATCTACGGCGGCCTGACCACCTGCCTCGTGCTGGTGTTCTTCTCACCAGTGGTCTCTGGGGCTCCCACCGCCCTGGTGACCGGTGCTGACTGGGCCTGGTTCCCGCTGAGCAACCCCGGGATCATCTCGATCCCGGCCGGCTTCCTGTTCGGTTGGCTGGGCACCGTCACCTCGAACGAGCCGGACACCGCTGAGCGCTTCACCGAGCTCGAGGTTCGCGCGTTCACCGGCGCCGGGGCCGAGGGGGCTGTTGCACCACTGAGCCAGACCCATGGCGTCCGGACGACCCGTCTTCAGGGTCGTCCGGACGCTGTGCCAGCAAGTAGGTTCGAGATCACCAGACGTAGAGGCACGAGGAGCTATCGATGAGCGACCAGTCCAGCGGCACCCTGGCCAACCTGTCCCACGAGGAGCGGCGGTTCGAACCCTCGGCGGAGTTCGCCGAGAACGCGAACCTGACGGCAGACGCCTACGACGAGGCCGAGAAGGACCGTCTCGGCTTCTGGGCCAAGCAGGCCGAGCGGCTCGACTGGGACAAGACCTGGGACCAGGTGCTGGACTGGGACAACCCTCCCTTCGCCAAGTGGTTCGTGGGCGGCAAGATCAACGCCGCCTACAACTGCGTCGACCGCCATGTCGAGAACGGCGCGGGCGACAAGGTCGCGTTCCACTGGATCGGCGAGCCTGAGGACGACACCCGTGACCTGACCTACGCCGAGCTCAAGGACGAGGTCTGCAAGGCCGCCAACGCCTTGGTCGAGCTCGGCGTCAAGACCGGTGACCGGGTGGCCATCTACATGCCGATGATCCCGGAGACTGCCGTTGCGATGCTGGCGTGCGCCCGGATCGGCGCCCCGCACACGGTCGTGTTCGGCGGGTTCTCCTCCGACGCGCTGGCGAACCGGATCTCCGACTGCCAGGCCGAGGTCGTCATCACCGCGGACGGTGGTTACCGGCGTGGAGCGCCCTCTGCGCTGAAGCCGGCCGTCGACGAGGCGTGCGAGAAGTCCGCCAAGGACGGCCACGAGGTCCGCAACGTGCTCGTGGTCCGTCGTACCGGCGAGGACGTGGAGTGGAACGACGAGCGAGACGTCTGGTGGCACGAGGCAGTGGACTCAGCCTCGAGCGAGCACGAGTGCGAGTTCTTCGACGCCGAGCACCCGCTCTACGTCATGTACACCTCCGGCACCACGGGCAAGCCCAAGGGCATCCTGCACACCACGGGCGGCTACATGGTCGGATGCGCCTACACGCACTGGGCGATCTTCGACCTCAAGCCGGACACGGACGTCTACTGGTGCACCGCCGACGTGGGCTGGGTGACCGGTCACTCCTACGGGGTCTACGGCCCGCTCGCCAACCAGACCACGTCGGTGATGTACGAAGGCACACCGGACACCCCGAGCAAGGGCCGCTGGTGGGAGATCTGCGAGCAGTACGGCGTCACGATCTTCTACACCGCCCCCACGGCGATCCGCACGTTCATGAAGTGGGGAGACGAGATCCCCGCCAAGTCCGACCTGTCCAAGCTGCGCGTGCTCGGCTCGGTCGGCGAGCCGATCAACCCCGAGGCCTACGTCTGGTACCGCAGGACCATCGGCGGTGACCGCACACCGGTCGTCGACACCTGGTGGCAGACCGAGACCGGCTCGATCATGATCAGCCCGCTCCCCGGTGTGACCGCCAGCAAGCCCGGCTCGGCGATGAAGGCGATCCCGGGGATCGTCACCGACGTGGTCGACGACGACGGGGAGTCGGTGCCCGACGGCTCGGGCGGCTTCCTGGTGGTCAAGGAGCCTTGGCCCTCGATGCTGCGCACGCTGTGGGGCGACGACGAGCGGTTCAAGGACACCTACTGGTCACGCTTCGCCAAGCAGGGCTACTACTTCGCCGGAGACGGTGCGAAGAAGGACGAGGACGGTGACGTCTGGGTGCTGGGCCGCGTCGACGACGTCATGAACGTCTCCGGCCACCGGCTGTCCACCACCGAGATCGAGTCCGCGCTGGTCTCGCACCCGAAGGTGGCCGAGGCAGCCGTGGTCGGTGCGGCCGACGAGATGACCGGTCAGGCGGTCTGTGCCTTCGTGATCCTCAAGGAGTCGGCCCTCGAGGAGGGCGAGGAGGCACCCGAGTCGCTGATCCAGGAGCTGCGCAGCCACGTGCAGAAGGAGATCGGTGCGATCGCCAAGCCGCGTCAGGTCATGGTCGTCCCGGAGCTGCCGAAGACCCGCTCGGGCAAGATCATGCGCCGCCTGCTCAAGGACGTCGCCGAGCACCGTGAGGTCGGCGACGTGACCACGCTTGCCGACTCCACCGTGATGGACCTGATCGGCAAGGGCATGTCCTCGGGCAAGGGCGACGACGAGTCCTGACCCACCCCGCTCCCCCTCCCCTCCCCTCCCCTCCCCTCGCCCGCCAGATCCCGCGAGACGGCGCATCTGTCCCACCTGGAATCGCCGAGACGGCGCATCTGTCCCGGCAAACCCCGCCGAGACGGCGCATCCGTCCCGGCTGAAGTCGTCGAGTCCGAGCAGCCCATCGGCGTACGGCGTACGGCGTCCCCGCGACGCCTAGCGGGACCCGGGCGCGACAGATGCGCCGTCTCGGCGGCCCCGAGGCCGGACACACGCGCCGTCTCGGCGATTCCAGGTGGGACAGATGCGCCGTCTCGGCGGCCCGGGGTGGGACAGATGCGCCGTCTCGGCGGCCCGGGGTGGGACAGATGCGCCGTCTCGGCGGCCTGGGGTGGGACAGATGCGCCGTCTCGCGGGCCTGGGGTGAGGTCAGGCGGCGGCGACGGGGGGATCGACAGCGCCAGCGCCAGCGAGGACCAGGTCGGCGACCAAGACGGTCAGCTGCCGCAGCAGGTCGGGGTCCACGTCGGCCTCGGCCAGGGCCTCGTGCACCGCGGGCACCTGCACACTGTCCTCCAGCGGCAGGGCTCCTGCGACCCTGAGGATCCGCACGGTGTCCTCGCGGGCCCACTGTGCGCCCCGCGGGGAGGGGCTCGCCGTGACGACTGCGACCGGTTTGCCGGCGAGGGCAGCATCACCACGAGGGCGGGAGGCCCAGTCGATGGCGTTCTTCAGGACACCCGGCAGAGAGCCGTTGTACTCCGGCGTGGCGACGACGAGGGCGTCCGCCTCCTTGATGGCCCGGCGCAGCTCTGCCACAGCCGGGGGCGGCTCGGCGGTGTCGAGATCCGCGTCGTAGTGCGGCAGCGCGCCGAGGTCGGCGTACGCGGTTGATCCGGCATCGGGGATCAGGTCGCCGATCGTCCGGGCCACCCGTGCGCTCCATGAGTCGGCTCGCAGGCTACCCACCAGCATCAGCACGTTCATCTCAGTTCCCGTCATCGTCGAAGATCAAGTGTTAGTTGAACCTTCAACGAACGCGACGAGCCTGGTATTCCAGGTCAGTCCTCGTCCCAGTCGCGGCGCGGGCCGGTGAGCTCGTCGCGGCGGGATGGGCGCATGCTGCGCGACTTCAGCAGGCTGAGCACGGTGGTGAGCGCGAGCGTGCCGACGATGACCACGAGCGAGAGCCAGATCGGAATCTCCGGGGCCCACGAGATGTGCTCGCCACCGTTGATGAAGGGCAGCTCGTTCTCGTGCATCGCGTGCAGGACCAGCTTGACGCCGATGAAGCCCAGCAGGAACGCCAGCCCGTAGGACAGATAGACGAGCCGCTCGAGCAGGCCGCCGATGAGGAAGTAGAGCTGGCGCAGACCCATCAGCGCGAAGATGTTGGCGGTCAGGACCAGGAACGGCTCTCGCGTCAGGCCGTAGATGGCCGGGATCGAGTCGAGCGCGAAGAGCAGGTCGGTGGTTCCCAGCGCCAGGATCACGACGAACATCGGCGTGAGGACGCGCTTGCCGTTCTCCACGCTGATGATCTTGGTGCCGTGCCATTCCGAGGTGGCCGGGAACCGGCGCTCCACGAACTTGATCAGCCGGTTCTCCTCGAAGTCGTCCTCGTCCTCGGAGCCCTGCTTGGCCAGCTTCACGGCCGTGTAGACGAGGAAGAAGCCGAAGATGTAGAAGACCCAGCTGAAGTTGTTGATCGCCGCCGCGCCGACCGCGATGAAGATGCCGCGCATGATCAGCGCGAGGACGATGCCGACCAGCAGCGCGTTCTGCTGCAGCTCACGAGGTACGCCGAACTTGCTCATGATGATCAAGAAGATGAACAGGTTGTCCACCGAGAGCGAGTACTCCGTGAGCCAGCCGGCGAAGAACTCCGTGCCGTACTGAGCGCCCGAGAAGAACCACACCCCGATGCCGAAGAGCACGGCAGCGCCGATGTAGGCACCCAGCGCCAGGCTCACCTCCCTGCGCGAGGGTTCGTGCGGGCGGCGCCCGATGACCACGACGTCGAAGAGCAGGACGGCCGTGGTCACGCCGATCGTGACCCACCAGACCAGGGGGGATACATCCATCGTCTTTTTCTTTCCTCCGGACTCGGGCGTCCGCACGCTGGGGACACCGATGCTGAGCAGTGCCTGTCCGGAGGTCTCTTCCGCCGCAGCAGTGCGACCGACGGCCCCGGGCCGGGACCGGTGCAACCGGGTCCGACCGTGATGACGAGATCGTCGCGAAGGAATACTCCCCTCCAACCCGCAGAGTCTCCCAGACGGCGGCAAGGGCACCAAAACGGTAGTCTCAGGCCCAGGTGAGCCGGGAAGTCTGGTCGGCACGTGCTGAACGATCCGAGACCGCGGTGGCTGCTGCCGTTGCGGTCATGAGCCACCGGAGCGCCCATGATCGTCTCCCGCCTTCGCCGGCTCCTCCCGAGGACGCAGCAGCGGGAGACCACGTTCGTCGGCGACCTGCTCCGCTCCGAGACCATGGGTGGCTCTATCGCCCTGCTCATGGCAGTGGTCGCCGTCACCTGGGCAAACCTGGACAACGAGTCCTACCAGCACCTGCGCGAGCTGCGCCTCGGTCCGCTCGACGTCGAGCACTGGGCCTCCGACGGCGCACTGACGATCTTCTTCTTCGTCGCGGGCCTCGAGCTCAAGCGCGAGCTTCTCGTGGGATCTCTGCGACGCCCCGCCGACGCCGCGGTGCCGGTGTTCGCCGCCTTCTGCGGCGTGGCAGTCCCGGCCTCGATCTTCCTGGTCGCCAACCGAGGCACGGACAACCTGGCCGGCTGGGCGGTCCCCGCGGCCACCGACATCGCCTTCGCCCTCGCCGTCCTGGCGGTCGTCGGTTCTGCCCTGCCCCCGCCACTGCGGGTCTTCCTGCTGACGCTTGCGGTGGCCGACGACCTCATCGTCATCGTCGTGATCGCCGTCTTCTACACCTCCGTGCTGCATCCCGGGCCGCTCCTGGTGGCGGCCACGTGTCTGGTCGCCTACGCACTGCTGCAGCACCTCCGTGTGCGCAGCGCGGCGCTCTACGTGCCGCTGTCCCTCATGGCATGGGCCGCCGTCCACGAGAGCGGCATCCACGCGACCATCGCCGGGGTGGCCCTCGGGCTGCTCACCCGTGTCGTCCCCGACCAGGAGGAGATCCACTCGCCGGCCGAACGGCTCGAGCACCGCGTCGCGCCAGTCAGCGCGGGCCTTGCCGTCCCCTTCTTCGCGCTGATGAGCACCGGCGTGCAGCTGAGCGGTGGCACCGCTCTGCTCGGCGAGCCCATCGTCATCGGCGTGGTCCTCGGTCTGGTCCTGGGCAAGCCGATCGGCGTGCTGGGTGGAGCGTGGCTGATCACCCGGTTCACCCGGGCACGACTCAACAAGGACCTCGACTGGCGCGACCTGGCCGGCGTCGGGATCGTGGCCGGAGTCGGGTTCACCGTCTCGCTCCTCGTCAGCGACCTGGCCTTCACCGGTGTGGAGCGCGAGCAGGCCAAGACCGCGGTCCTGCTGGCGTCGCTGCTGGCCGGCGGCGCGGCGGCGCTGATTCTCGGACGTAGCAACCGTCGACACCGCACGTCGTGACGATAGGGTCGTCCAGACGTCAGATGTCCTCGAAGGGAAGCACCTGCCATGGCACACCGCGAGTCACTCGACTCTGAGGAACCCACGATCGGCAAGTTGGTCGTCGACGCGAGCCGGGATGTCTCCAGCCTGATCCAGAGTGAGATCGCGCTGGCCAAGTCCGAGCTCCGGGTCTCGATGAAGGCCGGCGGGCTGTCCATCGCGATGTTCGCCACCGCCGGCTTCCTGGGCCTGCTGGCGATCATCATGCTCTCGGTGGCGTTCGCCTACTTCCTGCACATGACCGGCCTCGACCTGGCGTGGTGCTTCCTGATCGTCTTCGGCGCCTACGTGCTCGTCGCCGGTCTGCTCGCCATGGTCGGCATCCGCAAGATCAAGCAGGTGCGTCCACCCGAGCGCGCCATCGAGCAGGCCAAGGAGAACGCGGCCCTGTTCAAGCGCGGCTGATCGCGCAGGGATGCCGTCCTCCGGACGGCTGCCCTCAGGTGCAGTTGCCGCTGGACACCGTGCGACTCGACTCCAGCCCGACGGCTGCTGCCCGGCGCACCTGGTCCGCGGTCAACGCGTAGCCGGTGTCGGGGTCGCTCACCGACGCGGCGAAGACCACTCCGAGCACCCGGCCCTCGGTCGAGACCACCGGACCGCCTGAGTTGCCGGGCCGGATCAGGCCGCGCAGCGAGTAGACGTGCCGGGTGACGGTGCCGTTGCCGTAGATGTCGGGCGATCGCAGACGCTGGTCGCCACGCACGCGCACCGGCTGGGCGTCGTACGGCCCGTCCTGCGGATAGCCGAGCACAGCGCCCTGCTCGCCCTCCTCGCCCTCGAGGTCGAACTGCAGCGTCGGCCCGTCCAGCGACGGTACGTCGAGGACGGCGACGTCCACGTCAGGGTTGTAGTAGACGACCGTCCCAGGGACCGACTTGCCGCCGATCCGGACCATCGGCTCGGTGACACCGGCGACCACGTGGGCGTTCGTCATCAGCTTGTTGGGGGCGTAGAGGAAACCGGTGCCCTCCACGCCACTGCCGCACCGGTTGTTGCTGCGGACCTTGAAGACACTCTTCCCCGCGTCGCGGATGTCGGGGTCGCGCAGCACACGACGCTCTGCCGGCGGCACCTTGCGGATCCGCTCGGGCGCGAACGGTTCGAGGTAGCGCGGGAAGATGCTGGAGCCCACGACCTGGTCGAAGGAGCGCAGCACCTGCTGCGCCTGACCGGGCATGACCTCGTTGACCGCGAACAAGACCTTCGACTCGCGCACCTGCGGGCTGATTCCCGGGATCCGGGAGCCGCTGATCGCGACACCCAGCATCCACGCCACGAGCAGCACCGCCACCACACTCAGGACGGCCCCACCCACGGCGTCGAGCGCGCGGGCCGGTTGCCAGGTGACCCCGGCACGGAGCCGCGAACCGACGTACTGCAGCAGCGCCTGCCCGGCGGAGGCCATCACCAGCACCACGAACAGCGCGCCCAGCGAGACCCACAGCGACGGCGCGGCGTCCCCCAGCAGCACCGGCGCCAGGAAGATGCCACCCAGACCACCGATGAGCAGCCCGGCGGTCGCGAAGGCGCCGGTGATGAAGCCCTGCCAGTAACCGGAGAGTGCGTAGGCAAGGGTCAGCACCACGAGGCACCAGTCGAGGAAGTTCATGCAGGCCCTTCAGCAGGTCTGTCCGAGAGAACGGGGGAACAGGTCAATCTTGACTCAGCCCGAACATGTAGTCGGGTAATTCCTTGCGCACGGACACGTCCCAAGGCCGGGTCAGGCCCACGTGGTCGAAGAGCTTGTTGATCAGTCCGGCCGTGAAACCCCACAGGATCAGGTCCTTGCTGTCACCGATCAGGAAACCGGGGCCGCTGTAGCCGATCGGGTGCACCACCGTCACGCGGTGCTGCGGGTCGAGCAGCTCTTCCAGCGGCACGCGCAGCACGGCGTGCACCTCACTGGGGTCGACGACGTCGACGGGTGTGGGCTCGCGCCACCACCCGAGGACGGTGGTGACCGCGAAGTTGCTCGGCGGCAGCCACAGCTCCGGCAGCTCTCCGATGACATCGACACCTGCCGGGTCGAGCCCGGTCTCCTCCTGTGCCTCTCGCAGCGCAGCGGCGACCGGGGTGGGGTCCGTGGTGTCGATGGAGCCACCCGGGAAGGACACCTGCCCGGGGTGCGACCTCATGTCGTGGGCGCGCTCGGTGAGCAGCAGGTCCGGGCCCCAGGCGCCCTCACCGAAGAGCATCAGTACGGCGCCCTTGCGGGTGGTGACGCCGTCGGGCGGGACGAACCGGCTGATGTCCTCGGCGGTGATGCTCGCGGCACCCGCACGGATCGGCTCCAGCCACTCGGGCAGGCTCATCGCCTCACCCCGAGATGGGTGTCGACGAGCTCCTCGAGCTGCTCGACGGTGGTGATCTCGACATACTCCTCGTGCGTCACCGCCCCCTCCGCGTCGAGCAGGATCAGCTTGGGCAGCCCGATGGCGCGGAGCTTGCCGTCCGGGTCCGAGAGCAACGGGTAGTCGACACCGGTCTCGCGGGCCAGCTCGCGGGCCGCGTCCGGGCGGGTCTCCTGGAAGTCGATGCCGAGCACGTCCACCCGGCCGGCGTACTTCTCGGCGAAGGCCTGGTACTTCGGCAGCTCCTCCCGGCACGGAGCACACCAGCTCGCCCAGAGGTTGATCACCATCGGGCCGCGCAGCGTGGTCAGGTCGACCTCGTCGCCTCCGTCGAGCGGAGCGAGCGAGACAGCGGGCAGCCGATCGGGCTCTGGTGCGGGTTGCGACGCGGACCCACAAGCGGTCAGGAGCAGGACCATGAGGGCGACAGCGACGCCACTACGGCGACCGCGTCCACCGAGGCTCACGCCGGCCCCTGCGTCTTGACCAGCGAGGCGGCGGTCTCGGGGTCGGTCGGCCCGGTGCCGTACGACGGGCACCAGCGGGCCACCGGGCAGGCACCGCAGGCCGGCCTCTTCGCGTGACAGACCCGGCGGCCGTGCCAGATCAGGTGGTGGCTCAGCATCGTCCAGTCCCGCGCGGGGAAGAGCCGACCGATCGCGTGCTCGGCCTTGACCGGGTCGGTCTCCTCGGTCCACCCCAGCCGCCGGATCAGCCGACCGAAGTGGGTGTCGACGGTGATGCCGGGGACGCCGAAGGCATTGCCCAGCACGACGTTGGCGGTCTTGCGGCCCACCCCTGGGAGCTTGACCAGGTCCTCGAGCCGCGGAGGCACCTGTCCGCCGTGGTCGGCCACCAGCGCCGCGGAGAGCTTGAGCAGAGCCTCGGTCTTGGCCCGGAAGAAGCCCAGTGGACCGACGATGCGCTCGAGGACCTCCCGAGGGGCCGCGGCCATCGCCTCGGCGTCCGGGTAGGCGGCGAACAGGGTCGGCCGGACCGCGTTGACCCGACGGTCGGTGGTCTGGGCGCTGAGCACCGTGACGACCAGGAGCTGGAAAGGATCGTCGAAGTCGAGCTCGCACTTCGCCTCAGGGTAGGTTTCACCCAGCACGCGGTTGACCTTGCGTGCGCGGCGGACCAGAGCAGTGTCCGGCCCAGGGATTGTGGCGGTGTCGGGCACGCCGACAGGGTACGGCGCCTCCGAAAGGCCTGAGCGCTCCGGGTTGGCGAGCAGATCGTCGCACGTGGGCCCGCCCGCAGACGTGGGTCGCGTGGCGGACCGGGGGTGCCATGGGCCAGACTGTGACCTGCAACACGCGCGAAGCCGCGCAGCACACGGTGAAGGGACATCACGTGGACAACGACGTACTCCGGCAGGCGCCGCTGTTCAGCGCCCTCGATGACGAGGCCGCGAGCGCGCTGCGCGCGTCCATGGGTGAGAACCGCCTGCGCCGCGGCGAGGTGCTCTTCCACGAGGGCGACCCGGGCGACCGGCTGTACATCGTCGCCGACGGCAAGGTGAAGCTCGGCCGCACCTCATCCGACGGCCGCGAGAACCTGCTGGCCATCCTCGGTCCCGGGCAGATGTTCGGTGAGCTCTCGCTCTTCGACCCCGGTCCACGTTCGGCGACCGTCACGGCCGTCACCGAGACCAGCTTCCTCTCGCTCTCCCACGACGACCTCCTCCGTTGGCTGGAGGGCAGGCCCAGCGTCGCCCTCGGGCTGCTGTCCCAGCTCGCGGGGCGGCTGCGCAAGACCAACGAGGTGGTCGCCGACCTGGTGTTCTCCGACGTTCCGGGCCGGGTGGCCAAGGCGCTGCTGGACCTCGCTGACCGTTTCGGGCGCACCGCCGACGACGGGGTGCACGTGCACCACGACCTCACCCAGGAGGAGCTCGCCCAGCTGGTCGGGGCTTCCCGGGAGACGGTCAACAAGGCCCTGGCGGACTTCGCCTCGCGCGGCTGGCTGCGGCTCGAGCCGCGCTCGGTCGTGATCCACGACGTCGAGCGGATGCGGCGCCGGGCTCGCTGAATCGACAGCACGACCAGTCGGTCAGGGCGTTGTCGCGGCCGCCGGGTCGTAGGCGTTCTCGAAGTCGAGCGCGTCGATGGTCACGCCGCTGACGATCAACGGGTGGTCCGACGTACGCCGCACCAGCGGGCTGCGGTCGGCGAGGTAGCCGCTGAACTGCGCCTTCGGGCTGCCGAAGATCCAGTCGATCTGCGCGCGTGGGGGTGGGCGGCAGCCGCCGTTGTTGCTACCCCCCGCGGCGGCGATCAGCGGCGTGGCCCCGGTGACCTTGCAGAAGTACTCGGCCCGCTCGTTCATGTCACCGGTGACGAACTGCGGGATGCCCGTGCCTTCCAACCGGTTGAACAACCCGATCTGACGGCGGGTGGCCTCGTTGCGGTAACGCTGCATGTTGCCGCCCACGTTGGCGGGGTTGTGGAAGGTGGAGAAGTAGGCCTTCACACCGGTGGGCTTGTGGCGCAGAAGCACGTAGGGCATCGGCCGGATCCGCCCGTTGAAGTACGGGATGTCGATCAGGCCAGGGTCGAGCATCTCCCAGGTGTCGGTGCGCCAGGCCACGGAGTTCTCGCCGGCGCGACGCCCCATCGACAGGCCGGGATACATGTCCCACCCGCGGGCCCGGCTGCGGAAGGTGGCGCGCTGGTTGGGCTGGAACTCCTGGAGGCCTACGACGCTGAGGTCGTGCGCGTCCAGCAGCTGCAGCACCCCGCTCATGCGCTGGGGACCCGACGCCTTCCCAGGGGAGTGGCCGCCCTTGCCGGTGTGGGTGCTCCCGAGGATGTTGAACGAAGCCATCTTGAAGGTGGCTACGGGCGGCAGCGCGAGCGGCTTGGGACGGGGTGGGACCGGGTTGAGGTCGACGGACTTGCGCTCCTGGCCCGGCTTGATCGTGCCTGAGTAGCGCTTCCCCTCGGGCGCGGCGCTCGGCGACGCGGAGGGGGAGGCTCCCGAGGTGGCCGCCGGCCGCGGATTGGTGCTGGCGCTCACGGCGGGCGTCGGCTCCCGGCCCGCGCCGGCGCTCGGCTTGAGGTCGCCCCGGAACCAGAGAAAGCCGACTCCCCAGACTGCGACGAGCAGCAGCACGAACGCTGCCATACCGACCTTGTCCCGCACCGGCAAAAGATATCCCGGTACTGGTCAGGGCGGTGCCGCTATCCCGGAACCGCTGTCGCCGGCCGGCTCAACCGCGCGCGGCGAGATGGGCGAGCTGGGCCCGCACCGAGAGCTCGGCGGCTCCCCAGAGGACGGGATCGACGTCGGCGTAGACCATCTCGACGACCCGTCTCGGGAGCTCGTCGGTGGCCAGGCCCTCCGGATGCGGCCGGTCCCGGAGGTCGGCCACCGCCGACTCCACCTGGGCCAGCCGCTCGGCGCGATGGGCGATGTAGAAGCTGATGGCCCCCAGCGCGTCCTGGATCACCGGTCCGTGACCGGGCCAGATGACACCGATCTCCCGGGCCTCGGCCAGGGCGTGCAACCGGTCCAGCGAGTCCAGGTAGGCACCCAGCTGCCCGTCGGGGTGCGCCACCACTGTGGTGCCTCGGCCGAGCACGGTGTCCCCGGTCAGGACGGCTCGCTCCGCGGGGAGCAGGAAGGACAGGGAGTCGGAGGTGTGGCCGGGCGTGCCCACCACACGCAGCTCGAGGCCGTCGACCTCCACGACGTCTCCGTCACCGAGGCCCTCCGAGCCCAGTCGGTACGTCGGGTCGAGGGCGCGTACGCCGCACCCCATCCGCTCGGCGAACTCGCGGGCCGCCTCGGAGTGGTCGAGGTGGTGGTGGGTGAGCAGGACGACTGCCACGTCGCCGGCCTGCTCGGCGAGCGCATCCAGGTGCCCGGCGTCGGGTGGACCCGGGTCGACCACCACCGACCGGCGGGCCCCGGGCTCGCGCAGGATCCAGGAGTTGGTGCCGTCCAGGGTCATCATGTTGGCGTTCGGCGCGAGTACGCACCGGGCGCGCTCTCCGAACGTCCCGCCCTGCCAGGCGCCGGGCTCAGCCACGGGTCCGATCGCGGCTGGGGAGCACGGCACCCACGTCGCGGATCACCGAAGGGCTCACGGCCGGGAGTCCAGCAGCGCGTTGAAGCGTGGCGGGACGGAGAGAGTCCCACCCTCGTCGTTGTGCTCCACCTCGGGCGTGAACATCTCCACGCTGCGCGCACGTGCCTCGTCGAAGACGCGGTCCGGATGCGCGTACTGCCCGATCTCGAGGCAGGTCAGATAGGTCGGCGGCAGCATGAACATCTCCCGCTGCTCCACCTGACGCACGGCTTCCATCGCCGGCAGCCAGGTGACCTGGTCCGACTCCGTCGAGACGTCTCGCGTGCGCTGACCCTCGGGCAGGTCGGCCACGAAGAACCAGGTCCGGTAGCGGCGGGGTTCGAAGACCGGCGTGAGCCAGCCGGCCCAGGTGCCGAGGAGGTCCGTGCGCAGCACCAGGCCACGTCGGTCGAGGAAGTCGGTGAACGCGAGCTCGCGCGCCTCCAGAGCTGCCCGGTCGCGCTCCCAGTCCTCGCCGGTGGTGTCGGCCACCACGGTGTCGGCCGACTCGCCGGCCAGCAGCACCCCGGACTCCTCGAAGGTCTCGCGCACCGCGGCACACACCAGCGCGCGTGCGGTCGCCTCGTCGGTACCCAGCTGGGAGGCCCACGTCTCGGGTCCGGGGCCGGCCCAGGCGACGGCGTGGTCGAAGTCGCGGGGGTCCACTCCTCCACCGGGGAAGACACACATCCCGCCGGCGAACGCCATCGACGTCTGTCGGCGCAGGAGGTAGACCTCGCTCTGTCCGGCACCGGGCCGCAGCAGCACCACGGTGGCCGCGTTGCGGGGCTCGGCCGGCTCGCGGCTGCCGTCGGTGTAGGCGCGGGCGTCCTCGACCAGCTGAGGTGGCAGCTGCACCCGAACCATCAGACCTCGACCAACAGCTCGACCTCGACAGGGGCGTCGAGCGGGAGCACGGAGACCCCGACAGCCGAGCGCGCGTGCCTCCCGGCCTCGCCGAAGACCTCGCCGAGCAGCTCTGAGACACCGTTGGCGACCATCGGCTGCGCGGTGAAGTCGGGGGTGGAGGCGATGAACACGACGACCTTGACGACGCGCTTCACCGCGGAAAGCTCACCGACCTCGGCGCGGACCGCCGCGATGGCGTTGAGCGCGCACTGGCGGGCGCACTCGATGGCCTCCTCCTGGCTCACCTCCCCGCCGACCTTGCCCGTGAGGATCAGCTGGCCCTCACGCATCGGCAGCTGGCCCGAGGTGTAGACGTGGTTGCCGCTGCGGACCGCCGGGATGTACGCCGCCACCGGCGCCGCCACGTCCGGGACGCTGAGACCGAGCTCGGCCAGGCGCTCCTCCGGGGTGCTCACTGGACGGGCCGCTTGAAGTAGGCCACCAGGTTCTCCGGGTTCATCCCGGGGACGATCTGGACCAGCTCCCAGCCTTCGGAGCCGAAGTTGTCGAGGATCATCTTGGTCGAGTGCACCAACACAGGCGCGGTCAGGTATTCCCACTTGGTCATGCCGGCCACCCTAGTCCGGCACTAGCCTGCGTTTCATGCTGCCCGATGTGGTGCTGCGGTACGCCGGGCACGAAGACGCAGTCATCGACGTGCACCTGCCCGACGGAGCGTTGCCGACCGAGCACGTCGACCGCATCGTGGTGCTGGTGCACGGAGGGTTCTGGAAGTCGGTCTGGGACCGTCGGCACACACGGCCCCTGGCCCGGGCGCTCGCTGACCGGGGCCAGGTCGTGGTCACCCCGGAGTACCGCCGCGTCGGGCCGGGCCCGGGAGGGGGCGGCGGGTGGCCGGTCACCGGAGACGACCTGCTCCTCGCCCTGCGCCGGCTCCCCGAGCTGCTCGGCGGCCTGGGGATGGCCGTCGCGCCGCTGACTGTGGCCGGGCACTCCGCCGGCGGCCAGCTCGCCCTGTGGCTCGCCACCACGGACCTACCGGTCTCCCGGGTGGTCGCCCTGGCGCCGGTCTGTGACCTGCAGGAGGCGATCCGGCAGCGCCTGGGCAGCGATGCCGCCCGGGCGTTGCTCGCCGAGAGCGACCCGGCCGAGGCCGACCCCATGGTGCTGCTCACCCGGCGCCCGGTCGCCACCGTCCACGTCGTGCACGGTGACCAGGACGAGGACGTCCCCGTCACCCTCAGCCGCGGTCTCGTGGCGCGGCACCCGTGGATCGATCTGCACGACCTGCCCGGGGTAGGCCACATGGAGCTGATCGGCGACCAGGGCCCGATCTTCGACCTCGTCCTGGAGCTGTTGACAGCACCCTGACCTACAACCGGAATGTCCGGTTTGACCGAAACCGGAGTCTCGGTCCATCATGTCACCCACATCTCGCGGCGCACACCCGGTGCCGTCGCTCGGGTCGACTCACGGGAGCACTCACGCATGAAGAAGATCCTCGCTGCGCTCGCCTTGCTGGCCAGCACCCTCGTCCTGCCGGTGATGTCTGCCGCACCGGCCGCGGCGCGCTGCGTCGCACCGGGCGACGAGGTCATCTACCTGTTCAAGAACAAGTCGTTCACCTACTACCCCACCAACATCCGCAGTGACTGGGCCAAGTTCCGCAAGGGCGGCACCATCAGCTACTCGAAGACCTCGACGATGGAGATGAACGCCTCCGTCACCAGCACGGTGGAGGCAGAGGCAGGCGTCATCTTCGCCAAGGCCTCGGCCAGCCTCGGCCTCACGATCGGCGGCTCGCACTCCAACAGCGAGACCTGGACCTACTCGGCCAACGTCCCGCCGAGCAAGAAGTTCAAGTACCGCCTGCACGCCTACCACTACTCGGCGAACTTCTCGGTGATGAAGAAGCGCTTCAACGGAGCCCCGAAGGTCTGCGACTACCAGAAGTCCTGGAAGCGCTGGCAGCGTGTCAAGCACGCACCCGCCAAGGCCGAGCGCAACATCTGGAAGGTCGACAAGCGGCGCGGCTGACCGCTCACACGCCAGAGGTGGCCGGCTCCGCGAGCCGGCCACCTCTGCCGTCACTCAGCGGGCACGTCACTCAGCGGCGCCCGCGCACCGAGACCAGCACCAGCTTCTCGCTGCCGCCGACCACGTTCTCCTCCGAGACGATGCCGACCCCGGGTGCGTAGAACTTCATCGAGATCGTGTCCGGCTCGAGCCGCGTCCACTCGTAGCTGCGCACGACGCGGCGGAACGTGCCCGCCGGCACCTTGACCCGGCCTCGGTTGGCCACGATCCAGCCCTGGTCCTCCGCGTGCCCACGACGAAACTCCTGGCGGTAGGCGTCGGTCGGCTTCGGGTCGGCCGGCATGATGAGCCCCGCCACCGCGCCGTCACGACCGGCCTTCCAGGTGCCGTCGCGGGACTCGATCCGGCCCTGCTCGTCATAGCTGGCCGTCCACTCGCCGAAGTACCAGACGTTGCCCCGGTTGTCCGCGGCGTACCAGTCGAACGTCTTCTCCACGAGGGTGCCGTCGGTGCGCCGGATGATGTCTTTGACCACGGTCGTGCGCACGCCCTGGATCATCTTGGTGCGCCGGGTGATCTCGACGCGCTCACGCAGGCGCACGCCCTCGTCGGTGCCCCGCAGCCGGGTGACGAGACCGGGGGTCAGCGGGAAGTACGGGTTGGGTCGGGGGTTGTCGAAGTCCGCGGGATCCACACCCGTCGCCTTCAGCGCGACCGGGCGCTCTGCGGCACCGCCCTTGCCGGCGCTGGTGGCGTCGGTGACTCCCGCCCCCACGGCGATCGCGGCTGCGAGCGTCGCCGCCGTCAACGTGCCTGCTGTCGTCTTCCTCATCGGAGCCTCCCAGATAGGTGTGGCTCCGAGTGTGTTCCGCCGTCGCTGAAGCGCTCCTGAAGCAGGAGCGCCGCTCAGGACTGGGTGACGACCCGCGGCTCGGTCTTCTCCCGGACCTCGTCCTCGGTGACACCCGGCGCCAGCTCCACCAGGACCAAGCCGTCGTCGGTGACGTCGAGAACGCACAGGTCGGTGATGATCCGCTGGACGACGGCCCGGCCGGTGTAGGGCAGCGAGCACTCCTCGACGATCTTGTAGGAGCCGTCCTTGGCGGTGTGCTCCATCAGCACGATCACCCGCTTGGCGCCGTGGACCAGGTCCATCGCGCCGCCCATGCCCTTGACCATCTTGCCGGGGATCATCCAGTTGGCGATGTCGCCGGTGGCAGAGACCTGCATGGCTCCGAGGATCGCTGCGTCGATCTTGCCGCCGCGGATCATCCCGAAGCTGGTGGCGGAGTCGAAGAACGACGCTCCCTTGCGCAGCGTCACGGTCTCCTTGCCGGCATTGATCAGGTCCGGGTCCTCGTCGCCGTCGTAGGGGTAGGCACCGACTCCCAGGATGCCGTTCTCGCTCTGCAGCACCAGCTCGACGTCGTCATCGACGTAGTTCGGCACCAACGTCGGCAGGCCGATGCCGAGGTTCACGTACGAGCCGTCGGAGAGCTCGGAGGCCGCCCGGGCTGCCATCTCTTCTCGTGACCAGGCCATCAGCTGTCCCCTCCCTCGGCGATGCCGGCTGCGGCCCCGCCGGCCGGAACCTCGTCGGCCGGCGGCTCGGTGCGTGGTCGCACCGTCCGCTTCTCGATGCGCTTGTCGTCCGCCTGCTCCGGGGTGAGCGCCACGACGCGTTGCACGAACACGCCCGGGGTGTGCACCTCGGCGGGGTCGATCTCCCCCGGCTCGACGAGGTGCTCGACCTCGGCGATCGTCAGGCGACCGCACATCGCCGCCAGCGGGTTGAAGTTCTGCGCCGACTGCCGGTAGACGAGGTTGCCGTGCCGGTCGCCCTTCCAGGCGCGGACCAGGCCGAAGTCGGCGACGATGGCCTCCTCGAGGACGTACTCACGCCCACCGAAGTCGCGCGTCTCCTTGGGCGGGGACGACACGACCACGTTGCCCTCGCTGTCGTAGCGCCACGGGAGGCCACCCTCGGCCACCTGGGTGCCGCCACCGGTCGCGGTGAAGAACGCCGCGATGCCCGAGCCGCCCGCGCGCATGCGTTCGGCCAGCGTGCCCTGGGGTGTGAGTTCCACCTCGAGCTCGCCGGAGAGGTACTGGCGTGCGAACTCCTTGTTCTCCCCCACGTAGGACGAGACCATCCGCCGCAGCCGCTTCTCCGCCAGCAGCTTGCCGAGCCCCCAGGTGTCCACGCCGCAGTTGTTCGAGACCGCCTCGAGGTCCGTGGTGCCCGCCTCCAGCAGTGCCTCGATGAGCACCTCGGGCACACCGCACAACCCGAAACCACCGACCGCCAGGGTCGCCCCGTCGGGAACGTCCGCGACCGCCTCGGCCGCACTTGCCACAACCTTGTCCACTACGACACCTCCGGCGGCGATCCTGCCACGGAACCTGTGCCCGAAGTCACCCGAGTCCTGGTTCTTTCCGCGGCTAGGCTTCGCGCCATGCCAGTCCACGATCCTGAGACCACGGGCGGATCGGCAGCCACCCAGGGGCCGGACTTCCCCGGAGTGAAGCTGCACATCGTCACCGGCAAGGGTGGGACCGGGAAGACCACCGTCGCTGCCGCGCTGGCGCTCGCGCTTGCCGCCGGCGGCAAGACCGTGCTGCTGTGCGAGGTCGAGGGACGCCAAGGCATCGCCCAGCTCTTCGACGTCGCTCCGCTGCCCTACGAGGAGCGGCTCCTCGCCCGCGGCACGACCGGGTCCGGTGACGTCTACGCCCTCGCGATCGACGCCGAGTCGGCGCTTCTGGAGTATCTCGACATGTACTACCGGCTGGGGCGCGCCGGGAAGGCGCTCGACAGGTTCGGGGTGATCGAGTTCGCGACCACGATCGCGCCGGGCGTCCGCGATGTGCTGCTGACCGGCAAGGTCTACGAAGCCGCCCACCGCAACCGACGCCACAAGAACGCCCGGCAGTACGACGCCGTCGTGCTGGACGCTCCGCCGACCGGACGGATCAGCCAGTTCCTGAACGTCAACAACGAGCTCGCCGGGCTGGCGAAGGTCGGTCCGATCAAGTCGCAGGCCGACACGGTCACGACCCTGCTGCGCTCACCGCGCACGGCCATCCACCTGGTCACGGTGCTCGAGGAGATGCCGGTCGAGGAGACCGGCGACGGCATCGCCGAGCTGCGTGCTGGGCGCCTGCCGGTCGGTGGGGTCGTGGTCAACATGGTCCGCCCCCAGGAACTGGGCATCGACCAGCGACAGCAGCTCCTGGCCGACGGGGTGGACCGAGCGGAGCTAGGGGCCAGCCTGGAGACGGTCGGCATTCCCGCCGACAAGGAGCTGGTGCAGGCGCTGGTCGAGGAGGGCAGGCACCACGCAGAGCGCCGGCGCCTCGAGGACGCCCAGCGCAGCGAGGTCGAGTCCCTCGACGCGCCCTCCTACGAGCTTCCGCTCCTGCCGGGCGGCATCGACATGGCCGGCCTCTACGAGCTGGCCGAGGCCATCTGCGAAGGAGGCCTGGCATGAGTCCGGCTCAGCACCAACCGGTGACCCACCGCAACACCCACGCCCGGGTGCGTATCGGCCCGCTCATCGCAACGCACGACCCAGCCGAGATGCTCGACGTCGATGCGCTCCTCGACGACCGGCGCAGGGGCATCATCGTGTGCTGCGGGGCCGGCGGCGTGGGCAAGACGACCACGTCGGCCTCGCTGGCACTGCGCGCCGCGGAACGCGGACGCAAGGTCGTGGTCCTCACGATCGACCCGGCCCGGCGCCTGGCGCAGTCCATGGGGATCGAGGCTCTCGACAACACCCCCCGCCCGGTGCCCGGGGTCGACGGGTCCAAGGGTGGATCGCTCGACGCCATGATGCTCGACATGAAGCGGACCTTCGACGAGGTGGTGCAGAGCCAGGCGAGCCCCGAGAAGGCTCAGCAGATCCTGAACAACCCGTTCTACATCGCCGTCTCGAGCTCCTTCGCCGGGACCCAGGAGTACATGGCGATGGAGAAGCTCGGACAGCTCGACCTCGACGCCCGCCGAAGCGGCCGCTGGGATCTCATCGTCGTGGACACGCCTCCGTCGCGCAGCGCGCTGGACTTCCTGGACGCCCCGGAACGGCTCTCCAGCTTCCTCGACGGACGCTTCATGAAGCTGCTGCTGGCGCCGGCGCGCGGACCTGCGCGCCTGATGACCGCCGGCTTCGGGATGGTGACCAACGCGATCACGAAGATCATCGGGGCACAGGTGCTGCAGGACATGAAGGCCTTCGTGGCCGCCTTCGACACGCTCTTCGGCGGGTTCCGCCAGCGTGCCCAGCGCACGTTCGAGCTGCTCCAGGACCGCAGGACCGCGTTCCTGGTGGTGGCAGCACCCGAGCCGGACGCACTCCGCGAGGCGGCCTACTTCGTCGAGCGGTTGCGTCAGGAGCACATGCCACTGGCCGGCCTGGTCGTCAACCGGGCCAGCACCGCACCGGCCGGCGAGCTGTCCGCCAACCTCGCCATGGCGGGGGTGGAGAAGCTGCGCTCGCTCAGCGCGGACCACGGCCTGGCCGCCGGCCTGCTCCGGTTGCACGCGGACCGGATGGTCCTCGTGCAGCGAGAGACGAGGCTGACCGGCCGGTTCGCGACCAGTCATCCCGACGTACCGACTGCCGTGCTGCCTGCCCTGTCGACCGATGTGCACGACCTCGAGGGTCTGCGGCGCATCGGTGACCTGCTCGGCGCCCAGGTGGACCAGGACGCCGAAGCGGCAGGACCCACGGACCGACCGGTCGGGTGACCGGCCGTCCGTTTGCCTACGCGGTGACGCTGGCGGTCTGCTCGTGCTCCGCCTTGGCGGTCTCGAGCAGCTCACGCCAGGACGTCACGTTCGGACGCTGACGCAGCAGTGCCCGGCGCTCCCGCTCGGTGAGGCCTCCCCAGACACCCCACTCGATCTGGTTGTCCAGCGCCTCAGCCAGGCACTCGGCGCGCACCGGGCACGCTCCGCACACTGTCTTGGCCTTGTGCTGCTCGGCGCCACGGACGAAGAGTTCATCCGGTGACGACTTCTGGCACAGGGCTACATTGGCCCACATCTCGTTCCAGGACATGTCCCCTCCAAGTTTCAAGTCCCGGGCTTTTCTACGGTCCGTACCGATACGTCCGTTTTCAACCCATCTAGAGACTAAAGAGAAGTAGAGACTCGAAACAGACACATGTGCGTCAATCTCGAATAGCCCGAAATGACTACGCCGACTCGACCGACTGGTCGGGTCCTCCCGCTCTCGCCCTTAGGATTGTGGTATGTCCCGACGCCGTCCCCGCCTCACGTTCGGCACCGTCGTCTCGCACCTGGGCGTCATCGTGGCGGTCTCGGCCGTCCTCGGGGTCCTGGTCGCCGCGCTCGCCGTACCCCTGGTCGGCGCGATCGGTTACGGGACCAGCGCCACGGCCCGCTCGATGCAGGACCTGCCGGCCGAGCTCAAGGCGGCGCCGCTTGCCCAACGCACCCGGGTCCTGGGGCGCAACGGCGAGCTGATCGCGATCTTCTACGACGAGAACAGGGTCAACGTCCCACTTTCCCGAGTCTCGCCGATCATGAAGCAGGCGATCATCGCGATCGAGGACTACCGCTTCTACCAACACGGCGCCCTCGACGTGAAGGGCACCCTGCGTGCGTTCGTGAACAACCAGACCTCGGGTGGCAGCACCCAGGGTGGCTCCTCGATCACCCAGCAGATGGCCAAGCTGACCCTGGTGACCCAGGCGCGCAGCGAGGAGGAGCGCAAGGCCGCGACGGAGAACACCTACCAGCGCAAGATCCAGGAGCTGCGGCACGCGATCGCGTTCGAGCAGAACTACTCCAAGGACTGGATCCTGGAGCGCTACCTGAACCTCGCCTACTTCGGCGACGGCGCCTACGGCATCCAGTCGGCCGCGCGGCACTACTTCCGGGTCAACGCCAACCAGCTGAACACCCAGCAGGCGGCCACGCTGGCCGGGCTGGTGAAGAACCCCGTGGGCTTCGACCCGACGGTCTTCCCCGACCGCGCCCTGGCCCGCCGCAACGTGGTCCTCAACCGGATGGCCGAGCTCGACGTGATCAAGCCCGAGCAAGCCACGGCACTGACCCAACAGCGGCTCAACCTCAAGCTCAGCAAGAGCCGCAACGGCTGTCTGGGCTCGAAGGCACCTTTCTTCTGCGACTACGTCCGCCGCTTCCTGCTCGAGGACCCCTCGCTGGGCGAGACCAAGGCCGACCGCGCGGAGCTGATCAACGCGGGCGGCCTGACCATCAAGACCACCATCGACCTGCCCTACCAGCGGGCGGCAGACCGCGCCACCAGCGAGGCCGTCGACCCCACCGACCAGGCGATCGGGGCCCTGGCCATGGTCCAGCCCGGCACCGGGGACGTCCTGGGCGTCTCTCAGTCACGACCCATGGGCCGGGAGCGGAAGAAGGGCCAGACGTACCTCAACTACGCGGTCGACAGCAAGTACGGCGACGCCAACGGCTTCCAGGCGGGTTCGACGTTCAAGGTGTTCGTTCTGGCCGCCGCACTGGAGCAGGGCCTGCCGCCGTCGACGAAGTTCAACAGTCCCGAACAGGTCCGGATCCCGCAGAACGAGTTCCAGGACTGTGACGGCCCCTACCCCGTCTCCTCCCTCTGGGAGCCGAAGAACTCCACGAGCAACGGCACCTTCGACATGTACAAGGGCACCAGGCTCTCGGTGAACACCTACTTCGCCCAGCTCGAGCGCAAGACCGGGCTCTGCGAGCCCTACGCGCTGGCCAAGGCCATGGGCGTTGACCTGAGCGACCCAGACCGCGAGCGTGTCCCCTCCTTCACCCTGGGCATCGCCGACGTGAGCCCGCTGGAGATGGCGAGCGCCTACGCGACCTTCGCTGCCCGGGGCAAGCACTGCGACAACCGGCCGGTCACCCAGATCCTGAACAGCGACGGCGAGGTCTTCAAGAACTACCCGAAGAAGTGCCAGCAGGTGATGCAGGAGTCGACCGCCGACACCGTCAACGACATCCTCCGCGGCGTGCTCGCCCCAGGTGGGTTCGGCCAGAACCTGGCGCTGAGCAAGCCCTCGGCCGGCAAGACCGGGACGATCAACAGCAACATGGCGGTCTGGTTCAACGGCTACACCCCGACGCTCTCGACCGCTTCCATGATCGCGGGCGCCAACCAGCAGGGCAGCTGGGTCACCCTGAACGGACAGAGCGTCGGCGGTCGCTTCGTGGCCTCCGCGGCAGGCTCCACGCTCGCCGGCCCCATGTGGGCCCAGGCGATGCGAGCCGTGCAGGACGACCTGCCCTACGAGGACTTCACCCCGCCCTCGCGGTCAGCTGATGAGAAGCAGATCGAGGTTGCCGTCCCGGACGTGTCCGGCATGTCCACCCGCAAGGCCGCCCAGCGGCTCGCAGGAGCCGGGTTCTACGTGAGCATCGGCGAGGCCCGGTCCTCCGAGGAACGCAAGGGCAGGGTCGCTGGGACCTCCCCGAAGTCCGGTGAGACCGCGCCGCGCGGCTCGACGGTCTACATCTACCCGGCGGGCTGATCCGGCTCAGGCGCCGAGCTGGGCCCGGACCTCGGCGGCGACCACGCCGCCGTCCGCACGGTCCTTGGTCTTCGGCTGGAGCGCACCCATGACGCGCCCGAGGCCCCGCATGCCGTCATCGCGCACACCGAGCTCATCGATCGTGGACGACACCAGGGCAGCGATCTCCTCACCGGAGAGCTGCTCGGGAAGGTAGTCGGCGATCACCGCCGCCTCGGCGCGCTCCTTGGCAGCCTGCTCGGTCCGCCCTGCGTCCGCGAAGGCCTCGGCGGCCTCGCGACGCTTCTTGGACTCGCTGCTCAGCACGCCCAGGACGTCGGCGTCGCTGAGCTCCCGTGCCTGCTTCCCCGCGACCTCGGCGTTGGTGATCGAGGTCAGCACCATCCGCAGGGTGGAGGAACGCACCTCGTCTCGAGCCTTGATGGCGGTGGTCAGGTCGCTGCGCAGCCGGTCCTTCAGGTCGCTCATGACGACCATTGTGGCAGCCTTGCGGCATGGACCTGACGCCGCTTTCCCGCCGCACGCTGCGGACTCTGGGGTACGGCGCAGGTCTCGGTGCCGCTGCCGGGCTCGGCACGTTCGCGTACGCCGCTGGGGTCGAGGTCCGCAACTTCGCCGTACGCCGGGTCGAGGTGACCGCACTCCCGCGCGCCCACCGTCCGCTCCGGGTCCTGCACGTGAGCGACCTGCACCTGACGCCGTCCCAGGGGATGAAGCGACGGTGGTTGGCCTCGTTGGCCGAGCTGGAGCCCGACCTGGTCGTCAACACCGGGGACAACCTCGCCCACCACGACTCGGTGGGTCCCCTCCTCGAGGGCTTCGGCCCGCTGCTGGGCCTGCCGGGTGTGTTCGTGTTCGGCTCCAACGACTACTTCGCTCCATCGCTGCGCAACCCGCTCGGGTACCTCTTCCCTGACGAAGGTGTGCGCAACACCGCTACGTCGAAGCTGCCGTGGCGCGACCTGCGCGCAGCTTTCGAGAAGCATGGCTGGACAGACCTGACCAATACCTCCGGGCGTCTGGACGTCGGCGACTCGTCCCTGGCATTCGTAGGCGTCGACGACCCCCACCTGGACTACGACGACCTGACAGGCGTCGCGGGGCGCGCACCCGAGGACGCCGACCTGCGTGTCGCCGTCACCCACGCTCCCTACCTGCGGGTGCTGGACCAGTTCGCCCGCGACGGCTACGACATCACCTTCGCCGGCCATACCCACGGCGGCCAGGTCTGTCTCCCGGGCAAGGGCGCACTCGTGACCAACTGCGACCTCGAACCCGCCCGCGCCAAGGGTCTCCACCGGCATCCGGCCGACTCCCGCCCCGGTGACCCGGGCAGCTCCTGGCTGCACGTCTCGGCCGGTGCGGGCACCTCGCCGTACGCCCCGATCCGGCTGTTCTGCCGTCCGGAGGCGACCCTGCTCACCCTGCTGCCACAGGGCGATTGACCCCGATGGGGGTGGTGCGGAGCACCACAAACCCTCCGGTAGACTTCCCACGCCTTCGGGCTGTGGCGCAGCTTGGTAGCGCGCCTCGTTCGGGACGAGGAGGCCGCAGGTTCAAATCCTGTCAGCCCGACCATGTGATGTCTCAGGACATCGCGGACTCCCGGATCCACACCGTGGGTCCGGGAGTTCCGTGCTTCCGGCGATCCCGCAGCCCACTCCCGGGGGGATCTCCGAAAAGGTTCCGGCACCGCTTGTTGCTCGGGCGAACAGCGGTCACCGCCCGAAAACCGCGCGCTTTCGTGGCACTATTCGAGCCATGGCGGACGAATCCGAGAAGCGCGACCAGGAGCCCGACCTCGAGCTCCCCTCATTGTTCGGCTTCGGCCGGAAGAAGAAGGGTCGCCAGGACCAGAGAGCCTCCGAAGCGACCGCGGAGCCGTCGGTCGAGACCTCCACCGACCCCGCTGGCGAACCGCTGGCCGCCGACCCGGTAGCGGAGGCGCCCACCGAGATCGCCCCAGTCGCCGGGAGTGCCAAGCGCGTCCCACCCGTACCGCCGCCGTCTAGCTCGGCGCCGGAGGCCACCCAGCCGGTCGTCGGCCCACCATCGGCCACCGAACCCGCGCCCGAACGCGCCGGGCCCACCGAACCGGTGCCCGTCTCAGCAGTGAGCTCCGACCACAGCGACCGAACCACAGCCGGCCGAATCCGGCTCCCGAGTCCACCCACGCCCGAGTGCCCCGAGTGGCGGAGCCGGCAACGGTTGCCGAGCGGCAGGTTCCAGCGGCCGAGGACACGTCGGTGCTACCCGCAGCTGCCGAGCAGGGCGACCCCAGGGCCGCTCAGCACGACCCCGACGTGACGGACGAGCATGACGAGACCCCCGAGCGTCGGACCACGCGCGAGACCATGAAGCTCAACCTGCCTCCGGTCGACCCCCGTCTGGCCGCTGTCCTCACGGGGGCGATGGTCGGCCTGGTCGGCGTCATCCTCACCCTGGTCGCGGCCCGCGGTTGCGAAGCGGTGCGCGGCGTCGGCAGCTGTGGTGGCATCGGCCTGTTCGCCCTGCTGACCGTGCTGGGGGTCGAGGTCGTCCTCGGCGCCATGCTGCTCACGGCCTGGAAGATCCCGGACGCGGTGAGCACCAGCTTCCTCGCCATCGGCCTGGTCGCCGTCTTCGTGCTGCTGTTCCTGCTCCGCTCGCTCGACTCGATCTGGATGCTCGTCGTCATTCCACTGATGACCGCTGCGTCCTACGTGCTGTCGTGGCGGGTGACCGCATCCCTGGTGGACGTGGACGAGGACGAGACTGTCGATCTCACCTGAGTCAGGGCGTCGCGCCGTCGGCACACGGGCGCGGGGTCCACGCGGGGCGTCAGCGCGCAGCGATGAGCTCCGCGATCTGAACCGTGTTGAGCGCGGCACCCTTGCGCAGGTTGTCGTTGCTGATGAACAGCGCGATCCCGCGGTCGTCAGGGACACCCTCGTCCTGACGCAGGCGCCCGACGTACGACGGGTCCTTGCCGGCTGCCTGGAGCGGGGTGGGGATGTCGCTGAGCTCGACGCCTGCGGCCGAGGCGAGAAGCTCTCGGGCTCTGGCGACCGGCATCGACCGAGCGAACTCGGCGTTGATGGCCAGGGAGTGGCCGGTGAACACGGGCACGCGGACGCAGAGGCCGGAGACCAGCAGGTCGGGGATCCCGAGGATCTTGCGCGACTCGTTGCGCAGCTTCTTCTCCTCGTCGGTCTCCTGGAGTCCGTCCTCCACGAGGGCGCCGGCCAGCGGCACCACGTTGTAGGCGATGGTGCGCTCGTACTTCACCGGCGCGGGAAACTCGATCGCGGACCCGTCGTAGGCAAGCTCGCGGGCCTTGTCACCGGCCGCCTCGACCTGGCCGGAGAGCTCCTCGACACCGGCCACGCCGGAGCCCGACACGGCCTGGTAGGTCGAGGCGATCAGGCGCACCAGTCCCGCCGCGTCGTGCAACGGCTTGAGTACCGGCATCGCAGCCATCGTGGTGCAGTTGGGGTTGGCGATGATGCCCCTGCGCGCGTCCGCGATCGCCTCGGGGTTGACCTCGCTCACCACCAGCGGGACGTCGGGATCCATCCGGAACGCCGAGGAGTTGTCCACGACCGTCACGCCGGCGGCAGCGAACCGCGGAGCCTGTTCCCGCGACGTGGTCGCCCCGGCGGAGAACAGCGCGATGTCGAGCCCGCTGGGGTCCGCGGTGGCGGCGTCCTCAACGGTGATCTGGCGCTCGCCGTAGGGCAGCACGGTGCCGGCCGAGCGGGCCGAGGCGAAGAAGCGGATCTCGTCCGCCGGAAAGCTGCGCTCCAGCAGGATCTGGCGCATGGCGACACCGACCTGACCGGTTGCGCCGACGATGCCGATGCGAACTCCCATGACTACCGCCCCGTCCCGCCGTAGACGACTGCCTCGACCTCGTCGGCGTCGAGGTCGAACGCGGTGTGCGTCGCCGCCACGGCCGCGTCCACCCCGGCCTCGTCGACGACCACGGAGATCCTGATCTCGGAGGTGGAGATCATCCCGATGTTGACCCCGGCCTCGGCGATGGCGGTGAAGAACTTCGCGGTGACGCCGGGGTGGGAGCGCATGCCTGCGCCGACGAGCGAGATCTTGCCGACCTTGTCGTCGTAGAGCAGGGAGTCGAACCCGATCTCGGCCTTGAGCGCGTCGAGGGCAGCCATGGCGGCCTGGCCGTCGGTGCGCGGGAGCGTGAAGGAGATGTCGGTGAGGTTCGTGGCAGCCACGGACACGTTCTGGACGATCATGTCGAGGTTGATCTGCGCCTTGGCGAGCGCGTCGAAGATCCGAGCCGCCTCGCCCACCTTGTCGGGTACGCCGACCACGGTGATCTTGGCCTCGCTGCGGTCGTGCGCAACGCCGGCGATGATGGCTGCTTCCATGGTGGCCTCCTGGTGAGACTCGTCGTTGATGCTGCCCCGGACCATGGTCCCGTTCAGCTGGCTGAAGGAGGACCGCACATGGATCGGGATGTTGTACCGGCGGGCGTACTCGACGCACCGAAGGTGGAGGATCTTGGCGCCGCCTGCTGCCAGCTCGAGCATCTCCTCGTAGGTGACGTGGTCGAGCTTGCGTGCGGACGGCACGATTCGCGGGTCGGCGGTGAAGACCCCGTCGACGTCGGTGTAGATCTCACACACGTCGGCGTTCAGCGCGGCCGCCAGCGCAACTGCTGTGGTGTCGGTGCCACCGCGACCGAGTGTGGTGATCTCCTTGGTGTCCTGGCTGACACCCTGGAATCCGGCCACGATGACGATGTGGCCGTCGGCGAGCGCCGTGGAGATGCGACCGGGCGTGACATCGATGATCTTGGCCTTGCCGTGCACCGAGTCGGTGATCACGCCGGCCTGTGAGCCGGTGAACGAACGAGCCGTGAAGCCCAGGTCGGAGATGGCCATCGCCACCAGGGCCATCGAGATCCGCTCACCCGCGGTCAGCAGCATGTCCAGCTCGCGGGCGGGGGGCAGCGGGCTGACGCCCTCGGCGAGCTCGAGGAGCTCATCGGTGCTGTCGCCCATGGCCGACACGGCCACGACGACGTCGTTGCCGCCCTTCTTCGCCTCCACGATCCGGCGGGCAACCCGCTTGATCGCCGCGGGGTCGGCCAAGGAGGAGCCGCCGTACTTCTGCACCACAATGCCCACGGCGCTGCGCTCCCTCACTGGTGGTCGTCTGGTTGCTCCTGACGACGCCTCGCGGTGGCGCCGTCGGCCGCCGCCGATTCTACGTGGGGTCAGGAGGCGGCTTCACCGCTGTCCAGCACCGCCGCGGCGGCGGCGATCTGGTCGCTCTCGCTCTCGTACTCCGCGTCCAAGCGGTCGTGCGCCACGATCGACTGCAGGGCGCGCAGCACAGCACTCGCGCTGTTGCCCCAGCTGGCCACGTAGGAGTACTGCCACCACCACAGGGCCTCGTCGATGTTGCCCGCCCGGAAGTGGCGCAGCCCGTTGGCCAGGTCGGCAGCGATGCTGGTGAGCTCGTCGGAGAGCAGCGCCTCCACGATCTCGGGCAGGTACACGTCGAAGTTGTACGTGTAGGTGTCGACCGGCTCGAGCAGCGTCGCGAGCCGCAACCGGAGCGCGTCGAGATCGGGGTCGGGACCCACGTCTGGCTGGTACTCCTGGGTCGGTGCGAAGTCGCGCTGTGCGCCCAGCCGAGCCCCGGCGAAGAGCACCTGGCTGACCTCGACGAGCAGCAGCGGCACGACGGTGCCGGGGTTCTTCTCGCGCGACATCGCCTGCACCGCGAGCAGGAACGACTCCACCGCGTCCGCTATCTGTTGGGCGAAGTCCTCTAGCTCGTGCCCCACGTGTGATTCATTCACCTGCGTTACGCCTCCCTGCGAATGCTCGGCCGAGCGTCACCTCATCGGCGTACTCGAGGTCACCGCCTACTGGCAGTCCACTAGCCAGACGCGTGACGCGCAAGTCCATGTCCTTGAGGAACCTGCTGAGGTACGCCGCGGTCGCGTCGCCCTCGATGTTGGGGTCGGTCGCCAAGATCACCTCGGTGACGGTGCCGTCGGCCAGTCGGCCCATCAGCTCGCGGATCCGCAGCTGCTCCGGGCCGATGCCCTCCAGCGGCGAGATCGCGCCGCCCAGCACGTGGTAGCGACCGCGGAACTCCCGCGTGCGCTCGATCGCCACGACGTCCTTGGGTTCCTCCACCACGCAGATCAGCGCGGGGTCGCGGCGCGGGTCGCGGCAGATCCGGCACAGCTCCTCCTCGGAGACGTTGCCGCAGACTCCGCAGAACTTCGCCTTCGCCTTCATCTCCACCAGCACGTCGGCGAGGCGGCGTACGTCGACCGGGTCGGCCGCGAGCAGGTGGAAGGCGATCCGCTGGGCGCCCTTGGGTCCGACCCCCGGCAGCCGGGCCAGCTCGTCGATCAGGTCCTGGAGGACACCCTCATACACCGGGGCCGCCCGGGAGGCCACCGGAGAGGTCGCCACCACCAGCCAGCGGGCCCAGCGCCTGTGCAGCCAGCGCGTCGACCTGGGCCTTGCCGTCGCGGTAGGCGGCGACGACCAGATCGCCCAGGTCGGCCAGCGAGTCGCTGTCGGAGCCGTCGAAGCTGCCGGCTGAGATCGTGACACCGGTCAGCTCACCGGTGCCGGTGAGCGCGACCGAGACACCGCCCGCGCTGCCCTCGACGGTGGTCGACGCCAGCTCCGCCTGGGCCGCGACCAGCTGGGCCTGCATCTGCTGGGCCTGCTCCAGCATCGCCTGAAGGTCGAAGCCGCCCTCGGCACCGAAGGGGTTGTCCGTCATGATCTGCTCCTCGCGGATGGGGTCGTCATCAGTCGTGCGGGATCTCTTCGATCAGCGTGGCACCGAGCTCCCTGGCCAACAGCTCGGTGCTGTCGAGTCCGTTGTCCTCGGCCGCCGGGTCGTCGCGGTGCGCGTCGGCGTCCAGGTCTGGCCCAGTCTGCTGCACCGGCTCCTCACCGGTGCGGGTGGGCGTGATGTTGGAACGCGCGGTCGCGATCGACTCCGGCCGGGCCCGTTGCTCGGCTCCGCCCTCCTCGTCGGCCCAGCTCGGGGGCTCCGGCGGAGGCGGCTGGTCAGCGGTTGCCGGCGCCGGCGTGGGGTCGGTGTCCGGTGCCACCGCGGGGCGGGTCACCCGGGGCGCCGACTCCTGGCCGGGCTGGGCCGAGGGGTCGACGGCCACCTCGATCTTCCAGTCGGCACCGACCATGTCGATCGCCGCCTGCCGCAGGATCTCCTCGCTGCCGCCACCGACGAAGGAGTCCCGCGCGCCCGCAGTCTTGAAGCCGACCGTCAGGCTGGTCGCGTCGACGCCGATGACCTGGGCGTTCTGGCTGAGCAGGATCCAGGTGAAGCGACGCATCTTCTTCACCTGCTCGAGCAGGTCGGGCCAGATGCGGCGTACGTCGGCCAGCGAGAGCGCGGCCTCGCTGGGGGGCGGGGCTGCGGACGACGCCTCCGGTGGTGCGGTGGGTGCCGCGGACGCGGTGTCCGCTGGGGTGGCGGGCGTGGACGGCCCCGGCGCCTCTGCGGGCACCTCTGCCGGCGCCTCTGCGGGCGGCGAGGGCCGTCCGACCGACGGGCGCGCGGTCGTCGGGTCGACGGGCTCGTGTGCTTGTGTCGGTGCAGTGGGCGCGGGCTCGACGGAGGGGGGCGGTTCGGGTGCCGCGCGTGGACGCTCCGCTGCCCGTGCGGGTGCTGTCGGCGCAGGCGCAGGCGCGACCACCGGGGCCCCCACGCTGCCGCTCACGGAGACCCGGCGCTCGAGACGGTCCAGACGGGCGCTCAGGCCGAGGGTGTCGTCGTCGACACCAGGAAGCAGCAGCCGGGCGCAGATCAGCTCGAGCAGCAGCCGCGGCGTCGTGGCGCCCCGCATCTCGGTGAGTCCCGACGCCACGATGTCGGCGGCACGGACCAGCTCGGCCTTGCCGAACCGGGCCGCCTGGGCCACCAGGCGTTCGATCTGGTCGGCGGGCGCGTCGATCAGCCCGGTGGTCGCGGCCTCCGGGACCGCCGCGACGATGACGAGGTCACGAAGGCGCCGCAGCACGTCCTCGGTGAAGCGTCGGGGGTCCTGCCCGGTCTCGATGACCTTGTCCACGACACCGAACACGCTCGCCCCGTCGACGGCGGCGAAGGCGTCGACGACCTCGTCCAGCAGGTTGTCGGGGGTGTAGCCGAGCAGGCTGGTCGCGAGGTCGTAGGTGAGCCCCTCGTCACCGGCGCCACCGAGAAGCTGGTCGAGCACGGAGAGCGAGTCCCGGGCGGAGCCCGCTCCCGCACGCACGACCAGAGGCAGCGCGGCCGGGTCGATCGTGACGCCTTCCTTCTCGCACAGCTCGGCCAGGTAGTCCGAGAGCGTGCGCGGCGGGATCAGCCGGAACGGGTAGTGGTGGGTGCGCGAGCGGATGGTCGGGATGACCTTCTCCGGCTCGGTGGTGGCGAAGATGAACTTCAGGTGCTCGGGCGGCTCCTCGACCAGCTTGAGCAGGGCGTTGAAGCCCTGCGAGCTGACCATGTGCGCCTCGTCGATGATGTAGACCTTGTAGCGGCTGCTCACCGGGGCGAAGAAGGCCCGCTCGCGCAGGTCCCGCGCGTCGTCCACGCCACCATGGCTGGCGGCGTCGATCTCGATCACGTCGATCGAGCCGGGACCACCGCGCGCGAGGTCGCGACACGACTGGCACTCCCCGCACGGGTCGGAGATCGGCGCCTGCTCGCAGTTGAGGGCGCGGGCGAGGATCCGGGCGCTGGTGGTCTTCCCGCACCCTCGCGGCCCGGAGAACAGGTAGGCGTGGTTGACCCGGTTGTTCGCCAGCGCCGCCCGCAGCGGCTCGGTGACGTGGTCCTGGCCGATCACCTCGGCGAACGTCTCCGGCCGGTAGCGGCGGTACAGGGCGAGGGATGACTCCACTCGTGAACCCTAACCACGCGCGGTGACAGTCGGTAGGCGGCAGGGCCGGGGGCCGCTGACTAGGGTGCGATCGACCATTGTCGTCGACCCTCTCGGGAGAACGAATGACCAGCCAGCGCCCAGTTGGGCACCCCTTTGAAACCCACGCCGGCCTGAGCCGGCGCAACGCCCTGCGGCTGGGGGTGGCCGGCTTCTCGCTGGCCTCGCTCGCCGCCGGGACCGCCGCGTCCGCCACCGGCCAGCCGAACCGATCAGCCCCGCAGACCCGGTCCGCTGGGTCGGTCGCTGGGTCGGTCGCTGAGCTCGAGGAGCGGTACGGCGTACGGATCGGGCTGTTCGCCCAGAACCTCCGCACCGGGGACTCGATCAAGCACCGTCAGCACGACCGGTTCGCGATGCTGTCGACCTTCAAGACCCTGGCCGTCGCAGCGGTGCTGCGTGACCGGGACCGTGGTGGCAACGACCTGCGCCGGCAGGTGCGCTACGACGAGTCGGACGTCGTGGAGTACTCCCCCATCACCTCGCAGCGCCGCCGGATGAGCGTGGCCGAGCTTTGCGATGCGGCCCTGCGCTACAGCGACAACACTGCCGGCAACCTGTTGCTGCGCCGGATCGGCGGACCGGCCGGTCTCACCCGGTTCGCGCGGTCGATCGGTGACCACGAGACCCGTCTCGACCGTTGGGAGCCCGAGCTCAACTCGGCCATCCCGGGAGACCCCCGCGACACCTCAACCCCGGCGGCGCTGGCGCGGTCCTACCGGCGGCTGCTGCTGGGCCGGGCACTGCCCGTCGAGGACCAGTGGCTGCTGCGGGCGTGGCTGCAGGGAAACCTGACCAACGCCACCCGGCTGCGCGCCGGCGTACCCGCGAGCTGGACGCTGGCCGACAAGACCGGCGGCGGCGCCTACGCCAGCATCAACGACGTCGGCATCGCCGTGGCTCCCGACGGGACCCACCTCGTGATCGCGGTGATGACCCGGTCGGACGATCCGGCGAAGGTGGGCGACAACGCGGTGATCGCGGACGTGGCCAGGCTGGTGGTCGAGCGGCTCGGGTGAGCAGGACCCCGGTCCGGACATGAGAAGGCCCCCCATGCACCCGGTAGAGCCTGCCTGCCCTTGCTGCCTTCCGGCCCTGGGGGATTCAGCGAGATACCGCCGCATGGGGGGTTGCCGCAGAGTCTAGGGACTCGATTTCGCGACGGCCAATCGGGGCGGGTAGCCTTCGCGGCGGAGGATTCGCCTAGTGGCCTATGGCGCTCGCTTGGAAAGCGGGTTGGGTTAATAGCCCTCAGGGGTTCGAATCCCCTATCCTCCGCCACGCGGAACAGCGAGAACGCCCGGCAGACCAGTGGGTCTGCCGGGTCCCGTGCTTCGTTGTCACGTTCTGGTCTCAGTTGGGCACGGCGCCCAGTCCCCCCGGCCCAGCTACTCGCAGCCGGTGGCCACAGCGAGCGCGGCGCAGATCTCTCGGGAGCGCGCGTCTGAGAGGCGGCCGATGCGCTCGATGAGGACACCGACCGAGACGCTCTCCAGGGAGTCCAGATTCGCCGCGCATCGCGTCGGCACCGGATCCTCGCCGGGCTCCAGGACCACCTCGCTGGGAAGGTTGCGCACGTTCGTCGTGCACGGCGCCACCAGTACGCGTCGCAACCGCGGGATCGCGGCGTCACGAGAGAGCACCACGACGGGCCGACGCCCGATGTCCGGAGGCTCGCACCACCACACCTCGCCGCGTACGGGCACGCTGCTGCTCACGTCGATGCTCCGCTGCGTCGCGCCAGGACGCGAGGTCACCCCACTGGTCCGGCGTCTCGGGTGGCAGCCGCACGTAGGCGGAGTAAGCGGCGTCGTGCTCGGCCGCACGATGCCGCGCGATCAGGCCGATGCGGCGTCGGCTCGGCCGCACGATGCCGCGCGATCAGGCCCGAAGCGCCTCCTCCAGCAGGCTGGAGTCGTTGGGGTGCTCCAGGGAGCGGGCCTGCTTCAGGAGCTCGGAGTCGACGGTGGTGCTGATCCGGACACGCGGCATGCCACGAACGTAGCACGAACGTGGCATGACCTCGGCTCAGGCCCAGATCAGGAACTGGCTCCTCGGAGCTCGGCCTACTTGGAGGTCGGGAAGTGGTAGCTGGCGTCGCTGGAGTGCTCGCTACGAGGCCACCGGGCAGTGACGACCTTGGCCCGCGTGTAGAAGCTCACGCCCTCCGCCCCGTGCACGTGCTTGTCGCCGAACAGCGAGTTCTTCCAGCCGCCGAAGGAGTAGAACGCCATCGGGACCGGCACCGGCACGTTGATGCCGATCATGCCCACGTTGACGCCACGCTGGAACCGACGCGCAGCCTCGCCGCTGTTGGTGAAGATCGCGGTTCCGTTGCCGTAGGGGTTCGCGTTGACGAGCGCGATCGCCTCGTCGATGGTCTCGGCGCGGACGACCGAGAGAACGGGTCCGAAGATCTCGTGTGTGTAGACGTCCATCGTGGTCGCGACGTGATCGAGGACGGTCGGGCCCACGAAGAACCCGCCCTCAAGACCGGTCACGCTGAGCCCGCGGCCGTCCACTGTGATGTCCGCGCCCTGCTCCTCACCGGCGTCGATCAGGCCGACGATCCGCTGCTGGGCCTCGCGGGTCACCACGGGCCCCATCTCACTGTCGGCGTCCCGCCCGGACCCCACCCTGACCGCACGGGCGCGCTTGCTCACGGCCTCCACCACCCGGTCGCCGACATCGCCCACGGTCACGGCCGCAGAGATCGCCATGCAGCGCTCTCCGGCCGAGCCGAAAGCGGCGGCGGCGAGGTGGTCGGCTGCGAACTCCACGTCGGCGTCGGGGAGGATGATCGCGTGGTTCTTCGCCCCACCGAGGGCTTGGACCCGCTTGCCGCCCGCCGTGCCCCGCTCGTGGATGTACCTCGCGATCGGGGTGGAGCCGACGAAGGAGACCGCCGCCACGTCGGGCGAGTCGAGGATCGTGTCGACGGCCAGCTTGTCGCCGTGGACGACGTTGTAGACACCGTCGGGGAGCCCGGCCTGTTGCCACAGCTCCGCGAGCATCAGCGACGCGGACGGGTCCCGCTCGCTGGGCTTGAGCACGAAGGTGTTGCCGCAGGCGATCGCGACCGGGAACATCCACATCGGCACCATGGCCGGGAAGTTGAACGGCGTGATGCCGGCGACCACCCCGAGCGGCTCCCGGAACGAGTAGGTGTCGACGTCGGTGGAGACCTGGTCGGAGTAGTCACCCTTGAGCAGCGAGGGGATGCCACACGCGAACTCGACGACCTCGAGGCCCCGCTGGACCTCCCCCAGAGCATCGGAGAGCACCTTGCCGTGCTCGTCGGTGATCGCTTCGGCGAGGTCCCCTGCCCGGGCGTTGACCAGCTCGCGGAAGGCGAACAGCACCTTGACGCGTGCGCTCACCGAGGTCTCTGACCACCCGGGGAAGGCACTCCGCGCGGCGGCGATGGCCGCCTCCACGTCACGCACGGTGCCCAGAAGCACCTCGGCCTGCTGCTCGCCGGTGGCCGGGTTGTAGACGGCGCCCGTCCGGTCGCTGTCCCCCCGGGCAGACTTGCCGTCGATCCAGTGCTCGATGGTCCTCATCGCTACCCCTCTCCCGGGCGAACGGTGATCCGGCGGTGGAAGTGAGCCTGACAGTGGGCGCCACTGCGCGGCCCAGCGACCCGGAGCGCGCACCAGTCTGCCCGACCGGAGCTCAGGCGTTGCGGCGTGCGATCGAGAAGTTCAGCGCCGTGGCGAACCCACACCAGGCGGGGTACGGCGCCAGGGCCGCGCCCAGCGCGGGGTCCACGGCAGCGACCCGACGGGTCAGCGCCGCCGAGTGCCCCGCGAGCGCGGCGCACCAGACGGTGGACAGCCAGGGCCGACGCACCCGCCAGAACAGCACGCTCCACCCGGCGTTCAGCACCAGGTTGACCGCCAGGGACCGGCGCAGGTCGGCCACCTCGTCGTTGCGCCCCTCACCCTCCAGGGTGGTCAGCGCCGCGGCCGTGGCCACCGCGAGGTCGGCGTACAGCGGCGTCCAGACGAGCGGGAAGGCGACCGGGGGCGGCTGCCAGGCGGGGGTGTCCAGGTCGGCGTACCAGCCGGCCTCGGGCGTGGTGGCTCGCGCCCCGGCGGCGGCGGTGACGGTCACGGCGGCCGTGGTCACGGCCAGGTTGCGGCGGCCGCGCGGATGGCGCAGCGAGCGCAGGGCTCGGGTCAGGCTCATGCGGACTCCTCCTCGACCGGTCCGTCGCCGGGGGCTCGGTCCTCGAGTCCGGCCATCCCCCAGCGCACCAGCCCGGCCGAGAGCGCGCCGGCTCGGGTGGCCACCGCGAGCCCCGGTCCGGCCAGTGGCAGCCGCAGCGCCCGCCGAGCCCAGGCCGGCAGCAGCGCGACCCCACCGGCGGCGATCAGCGCGTAGCCGGGGCGGGCGATCACCGGGACCGGCGGGTTGAGCAGCATGAACCGCGTGGCCTCGCGTGCGGCGCGGGTGGGGGCGAGCTCGGGACGGTAGCCCTCGAGCACCGCTTCGAGCTCGGCCACCGTGGTCGGCAGGTCCCGGGCACCGAGCAACGTCGCGGCCCGGTTGGTCTGCTCGACGTAGAGGTCGGCCTCCGCGGGGGTGAGCGGCTCGGCGGCGTAGGCCTGGAACGCGTGCAGGAACGACCAGATCTCGGCGACGTGCACCCAGCGCAGCAGGTGCGGGTCCCCAGCGGAGTAGGGGCGACCGAGCTCATCGGTGCCGCGGACCCGGTGGTGCACCGACCGCACGTGCTCGATGGACGCTTCGGCGTCGGTGATCGTGCCGAAGGTCGTCACCGCGAGGTAGTGACTGGTGCGCTGCAGCCGTCCCCAGGGGTCGCCCTTGTAGCCGCTGTGCCCGGCCACCCCGGCCATCGCCGAGGGGTGCAGCGACTGGAGCAGCAGCGCGGAGATCCCCCCGGGGAACATGGCGGCGTCGGCGTTCACCCGCCAGATCGGGTCCTCGGGGGTGAACCACCGCTCCCCCTCGGCACCCCAGATGCGGGCTGCCCGTGCCGGCGCGTCGTCCCCGGCGACCCGTGCCCGCAGGGCGAGGCCGAGCCGGCGCTGCATCGCGCTCGACGCTGCGGCGGGGACGAGGCGGAGGGCGGGCACGATGCCGACGATAGCCAGCGGGTGGGCGACCTCCGGCCCGTCAGCGGCGGCGACCGGTGCCGAACATGCCGCGAGCGATCTCGCGGGCCGCAGTGCGGGCGAACTGCTTGAAGGCCGAGGAGCTCACCACCTTCTCGACCGTGGACTTCTCGGGTCGCCGGCTGCGGGTGGAGGTGCGGGTGCCGGTGGAGGCTTGCTCTCCCTCGCGCCGCAGCTTCTCCTCCAGGCTGTCTGCCTCCTCCTGTTCCGCCGCCTGATCAGCCGTCTCGGCCCCTGCCTCCAGCTTGGCGGCCAGCAGCTCGCGGGCGGACTCGCGGTCGATCGCCTCGGCGTACTTGCCGAAGAGGGCGGACGCCGAGACCGACTGCTCCATCGTCGCGGTCTCGGCCGGTCCCATCAGGGACTCGGGCGCCCGCAACCGGGTCCACGCGACCGGCGTCGGGGCGCCGCGCTCGTTCATCACGGTGACGATCGCCTCGCCGATCCCCAGGGAGAGGATCACCTTGCCCAGGTCGTCGTAGTCGGAGTGCGGGTAGGTGTTGACGGTCTGCTTGAGCGCCTTGGCATCGTTGGGCGTGGCCGCTCGGAGCTGGTGCTGCACGCGGGAGCCGAGCTGGGCCAGCACCTCGTCGGGTACGTCGGTGGGCGACTGGGTCACGAAGAACACGCCGACGCCCTTGGACCGGATCAGCCGCACCGTCTGGGCGATCGAGTCGAGGAAGGCCTTGGATGCGTCGTTGAACAGCAGGTGGGCCTCGTCGAAGAAGAACACCAGCTTCGGCTTGTCGATGTCGCCGACCTCGGGCAGGTCGTTGAACAGGTCCGCGAGCAGCCACATCAAGAACGTGGAGAACACCGCGGGCCGGTCCTGCAGGTCGGGCAGCTCGATGAGCGAGATCAGGCCCAAGCCGTCGTCGGTGGTGCGCAGGAAGTCGGCGGTCTCGAACTCGGGCTCGCCGAAGAAGGCGTCGGCACCCTGGTCGGAGAACGCGATCAGCTCGCGCAGGATCACCCCGGCGGTGGAGCTGGCCAGGCCACCGAGGTCCTTGAGGTCGCCCTTGCCCTCGTCGGAGACGAGGTGCTTCACCACCTCGCGCAGGTCGGAGAGGTCGAGCAGCGGCAGACCCGCCTTGTCGGCGTAGTGGAAGACCAGTCCCAGCGAGGACTCCTGGGTGTCGTTGAGCCCGAGCACCTTGGCCAGCAGCGTGGGACCGAACGCCGACATCGTCACCCGCAGTGGGATGCCGGTCCCCTCACCGCCGAGCGCGAAGAACTCGACGGGGAAGCCGGTGGCCTCCCACTGCTGGCCGAGCGAGGTCGCCCGCTCGCTGATCTTGTCGTTGGTCGCCCCCGGTACCGAGAGCCCCGACAGGTCGCCCTTGATGTCGGCCGCGAACACCGGGACTCCGGACGCCGAGAGCTGCTCGGCGAGCAGCTGCAGGGTCTTGGTCTTGCCGGTGCCGGTGGCCCCGGCGACGAGACCGTGCCGGTTCAGCATCGCCAGCGGAATCCGGACCGGCACCCCGGTCAGCGTCGAGGCGTCGATCATCAGGCCCCCGAGCTCCAGCGCCTCCCCCTCGAACGCGTACCCCGCCGAGACGGCGGCACTGATCGGATCCTGGGCCTGTTCGGGGCTCTGGGTCATGCCAGCCACCCTAGTCGGGGATCTCTATAGGGTGGCCCCGTGATCTTCAAGCGAGTGGGCGACGGGCGGCCCTACCCCGAGCACCACCTGGGTCAGCGGGACTGGGCCGCGTTGCCCCCGCGGCAGGTGCGTCTCGACGAGCTCGTGACGACCAAGGACACCCTCCAGCTCGCTGCCCTGCTCGACGAGGACTCCACGTTCTTCGGCGACCTGTTCGCCCACGTGGTGGAGTGGCGGGATGACCTGTATCTCGAGGACGGGCTGCACCGGGCCCTGCGCGCGGCCCTGCAGCAACGGCAGGTCGTGCACGCCCGCGTCCACCTGATCGAGGACTGAGCCCATGGTCACCGGTCGCAGGATCACCACCGCCCTCACCCTCGTCGTGCTTCTCATGCTGCTCGCCGGCATGGCGATCGTGGGCTTCAACAAGCTCACCGAGCCGTTGCCCGACAACCCCACGGCCCAGCCGACCTGTTCGGACGCCGAGCAGGAGGTCCGCGAGTTCGTCCGGCGCAGCGAGGTGCAGGTGAGCGTGTTCAACGCCGGCCGTCGCGAGGGTCTGGCCGGCACGACGCTGGAGAAGCTCGAGGAGGGCGGGTTCCGGGCCGGCAACGCCGGCAACGCACCGCCCAAGGCAAAGGTGTCACGGGCGGTGGTCTGGACGACCAAGCCGAACGACTCCACCGCCAAGCTCGTCGCGCTCGCCTTCGGCAAGCAGACCAAGGTGGTCGTCACCGAGACCGATCTCGGTCCCGGCATCGACGTGCTGGTCGGCAACAAGTTCAAGCGTCTGGACCCCAAGGCCCCCCGCCGGATCAAGCTCCCCGCGCCCGTGGAGACCTGCATCCGCGTCGACTGAGATCGCTGTCGCAGCGCTGCTCAGGTGGGCGCGCGCTTGCCGAGCCACTGCGCCAGTCGGCCGCCGATGGACACCGCGCGCAGCCGGGCCTCGGTGGCCTCCCGTTCCCGCCGCGGGGTGACCACCAGGATCTCATCGCCTCGCCGCAGGACCGTACGCCGCTCGGGCACCAGCGTCTTGCCGTCGCGAACGATCAGGGCGACCGACGCGCCCGAGGGCAGCCGCAGCTCACCCACCTCGACACCGTGCATCATCGACTTGGGCGAGATCGTGACCTGCAACAGGTCTGCGGCCACCCGCTCGAGAGGCGCGGCCTCGACCTCGAGGTCGCGCGGCTCGCTGCGTCGCGCCACCTTGAGCACCTTGGCGACGAAGGGCAGCGTGGGGCCGGTGGCCAGCGTGGAGACCACCACGATCACGAAGACGATGTCGAAGAGGCGTGCCGAGCCGGTGATCGCCTGGGAGAGGGGGATGGTCGCCAGGACGATCGGGACCGCACCGCGCAGGCCGGCCCACGACAGGAAGGTCAGCTCACGCACCGAGATCGGCTGGACCACTGAGGAGATGACGACCGAGAGCGGTCGAGCGACGAACGTCAGCACCAGCCCCGCCAGCAGTGCCAGGCCCAGCGTGACCGCGTCGATCCGGCCCGGGGAGACCAGCAGCCCGAGCATCACGAACAGCCCGATCTGCGCCAGCCAGGCCACACCCTCGGAGAACGAGCGGGTGGCGGCCCGGTGTGGCAGCTCGGCGTTGCCCAGGATCAGCGCAGCGACGTACACCGCCGCGAAGCCGGAGCCGTGCAGGAACGCGCTGCCGGCATAGGCCAGCACCGCGAACGAGAGCACGGCCAGGGGGTAGAGACCCGAGCTGGGCAGGGCCGAGCGGCGCAGCAGCCAGGCGCCCCCGAAGCCCACCGCCAGCCCGCCCGCGACGCCGACGCCGAGCTCGAGCAGGATCTCGCCCAGGAACCCCAGCGGGCTGTGCTCGCCCCCGACGCTGATCAGCGTGACCAGCACGACTGTCGGGGCGTCGTTCAGCCCTGACTCCGCCTCGAGCGTGCCGGTCAACCTGCGTGGAAGTGGTACCCGCCGCAGCACGGAGAACACCGCCGCCGAGTCTGTCGGCGACATCACCGCACCGAGGAGGATCGAGAGCTGCCAGCTGAGCCCGAGCACGTAGTGGCTGAACACCGCCATCACGAGCACGCTGATCGCGACGCCGAGGGTGGCGAGGCTGACCCCGAGCCGCATCACCGGTCGGATCTCCGGCCAGTGGGTGGTGAGTCCGCCCTCCGCCAGGATGAGCATCAGCGCACCGAAGCCCAGCGCGTGCGCCACCGCGGCGTCGTCGAAGCGCAGGCCCATGCCGCCCTCGCCCAGGGCGACGCCGATCAGCAGGTAGACCAGGAGGCTCGGCAGCCCGATACCCACGCTGAGCCGCACGGCGAGGATCGCCAGCAGCAGCACTCCCGTCCCGACCAGGAGCACCTGGTTGAGGGAGTCAACGTCGAGTGTCATCGAGGGCACCTCGGCGGTCGGGGAACGGGCTCTGAGTCTAGGGGGCCGGGCTGGACTAGAACTTGTTCTAGTCAGTTCGTAGACTCGCCCGGCCCGCGCGCACCGCATGTAACGCGGAGTTATGGCCCGTGCACCCGAGGTGTACGGCGCACTCACCGTCGACGACCCCGCGCCAGTGACGGAAAATGCGCTTTGCAGCACGCCAGCCATCCGCTGAAATGTCCCTATGGCAACCAAGGGCACCACCGCGCCTCACCTCGTCGATCCCCAGCTTCGGTACGTCACGGACGCGACGTTCGTGGAGTTCATGAACGCGGTCACCCGCGGCTTCCAGGAGCAGCCCCGGCCCGAGACCCGCGACTTCGACCGGCGGTTCTTCGACAACGAGCGCTGCTTCGGGCACAAGGTCGGTCGGCGCTGGGTGTCGACGTGCGGTGCACTGACGCGGCGGATGACCGTGCCGGGCGGGGCGGCGGTGCCGACCGCCGCAGTCACCGTGGTGACCGTGCACCCGCCGTACCGCCGCCGCGGCCTGCTCACCCAGCTGATGCGCCACCAGCTCGAGGACGTCGCCGCACGTGGCGAGCCACTGGCCGCGCTCTGGGCCTCGGAGGCGCAGATCTACGGCCGCTTCGGGTACGGCGCCGCGACCACGCTCGCGGTGCTCAAGGGCACGAACCGCCGGCTCGACTTCCTGCCTCGCGTCGAGGTGGCGGGTTCGGTGGACGAGGTGACTCGCGCGCAGTTCCTCAAGGTCGCACCTGGCCTGCACGAGGCCATGCGCGGCGAACGGCCCGGCACGTTCGTGCGCGATGGCGAGATGTGGGAGTGGGCGATCTTCGACATGGAGTTCGCCCGCCGCGGCGCCTCCGAGCTGAGGTACCTGCTGCACTACAGCGCGTCCGGTGACGTCGACGGCGTCGGCACCTACCGGTTCAAGGAGAAGTGGGAGGGCAGCGAGCCCCAGGGGGAGGTACACGTGGGCCAGGTCTGGGCCGAGGACCCGACCGCGCACGCCGGGCTGTGGCGCTACCTGCTCGACCTCGACCTGGCCAGGACGTTCAAGTGGGGCAACGCCCCGACCGACGAGCTGTTGCCGTTGCTGGTCTCGGATCACCGCGCGGTGGAGACCGAGCTGAGCGACAACATCTACCTGCGGATCGTCGACGTCGAGGCGGCGCTCCGCGCCCGGGAGTACGCCGCCGGGGTGGACCTGGTCATCGAGGTCGACGACCCGCTCCTGCCCGCCAACTCCGGCCGCTACCGACTGGTGACCGACGGGGCGCCCGACGGGGCTGCCCCCGAGGTCACGCGGGTCGACTCGGCGCCCGACATCTCGCTGGACGTCCGCGAGCTCGCAAGCATCTACCTCGGCGGCGTACCGCTGACGAACCTGCACCGCGTCCGTAGAGTCACCGAGCACACCCCCGGCGCCGTGGCGGCGGCCTCGACGGCGTTCGGCTGGCACCGGGCACCGTGGTGTCCGGACATGTTCTGACGACCCGGCCCCGCGCCCGCTTGTAACGCGGAGTTATCGACCGCATACAAGGCGCATGAGCCACCTTTAGGGACAGTAACCCCGCGTTACAGCGGCTGCGGGGTGCGCCGGGCCTGCTGCCCGAGCCCGTCCTCGAGAAGCCGGAGCACAGCGATCGAGTCCTCCGCGCCATGACCGGCTTCCACGCCTCGTTCGTGGAGCTGCAGGGCCGCGATCCCGACCCCGAGCTCCAGTCCGACCTGACGCGCCAGCTCTACCGCCAGCGCGTTGTCCTTTCGGACCAGGTCGAGGGAGAAGGTCGGCGTGAAGTCACCCTCGACCGCTCGCGGCGCGATCGAGCGGAACAGCCCGCTGATCGTGGCGGCGCCGGAGTCGATCACCGTGTCCACGAACAGCCCCGGGTCCACCCCGGCGGCCCGCACCAGCAGCAACGCCTCGGCGGTGACGGCGTTGATCACGCTGAACATCAGGTTGTTGGCCACCTTGACCGTCGCGGCGGCTCCGACGTCCCCCACACGTGGCACGCGCGAGGCCACCGGTGCGAGCAGCTCCGCGGCCCGCTCGCACGACTCCGGCGAACCTCCCACCGGGATGGTCCACTGACCGACTCGATCAGGACGACCGAGCACTGGAGCGTCGAGATAGTCCGCACCCGCACTCGTAGCCAATTCGGCGTTGGCACGGGCCGCGTCGGGTCCGATGGTGCTGGTGTCGAGGATCAACGCCCCCGACCCCGCAGCGAGAAGCTCCTTCAGCACCGTGGTGACGACCTCGGGACCGGGCAGCGACAGCAGCACCGTCGAGCACGTCGCCGCGAGGTCGCCGAGCGACTCGGCGACCTCGAGACCCGACAGTGCGGCCGCGTCCCGGGCCTCCTGGCGGACGTCGTAGACCACCACCCGCCCAGCGACCGCCAGCGACTCCGCCATCGGGAGCCCCATGGCTCCCAGACCGACCACCCCGATGCCAGTAGTCGGACCGGCACTCGGGGAGTCGGCTGGGTCGGCGGCGGCGAGGATCACGCGGCGTCCTTCGCCACCTCGATGAAGAGGCTGGTGTCGAAGAAGGTCTCGGGCTCGACGTACTCCGGCACGCCACCGAGCTCGACGTAGGCCTGCTCTGCCTCTCCGACCCACTCCAGGACGTCACCGTTCTCGTAGGCCTCGAGCCACTCGGCGTTGCTGAAGTCCTGCTGGAACTCCACCTGGTGCTGCAGGTCCTCCAGAGCCGCCGAGTCCTTGTAGGCGACCTCGTGCACCTTCTCCAGCGAGCCCTCGGGGTCGTCGCGGTAGGACTGGTTGACCTTCAGCCAGGCGCCGATGATCTTCTTGATCGTGGGCTTGTTCTTCTCGTACCACTGGTTGTTGGCGATCCACCCGTCGGCGACCCCCGCGTCGGGGTAGTTGCCGGCGTTGTCGATCTCCTCGCCCTTCCCGGACTCGGCGACGCGGAGGTCGAACGGGACCCACAGCGCGACGGCCGGCACCTTTCCACCGATGAAGGCCTGCACTGCGTCGGGCATCTTGGCGTTGACCACCGACACGTCGTCACGGTCCAGGCCGGCCTCCTCAAGGGCCCGGTGCAGGTAGATGTCTGCCGTCGTGCCCTCGGTGGTGATCACCTTCTTGCCCTCGAGGTCCGCGACGGACTCGATCCCGCTGTCGGCCTGGACGAACAGGCGAGCCGTCGCGGTCTCGCGCGAGTTCAGCATGAAGATCTTGCCCTGACCCTGTGCCGGGAAGTTGGAGGTGACACCGCCCATGATCGCCACGTCGATGCTCCCCCCGGCGAGTGCCTGGCTGAGCTCGATCCCGGTGTCGAACTGGGTGGCTTTGACGTCCAGGCCGGCGTCGGCCCACTGACCCTCCACCTGTCCGAGCCACAGCTTGTCGTCGACGGCGATGGTGTGCAGGTAGCCGACCTTGACGACGGTGGCGTCCGCATCGGCCTTGACCACGTCCTGGTCGCCGGCCCCTTCGTCGAGGGCGCTGCAGGCGGTCAGGACCAGTACGAACACGGCCGCAAGGGCCGTCCCGAGGAGTCGTCGCAGGAGTGTCATGCGGGTGCCTTCTTTCTCGGTAGTGAGGACATGGACCTCATGACCTCTTCAAGGTGCTTGCGAAGTGCGATGAACGCCGGCTCGTGCCGGGAGTCGGGCGTCCGGGGCCAGTCGACGTCGACCTCGACGATCTCGTGCACGCGGGTCGGCCGGTTGCTGAGCACGACCACGCGGCGGGACAGGAAGATCGCCTCCTCCACCGAGTGGGTGATCAGCATGGCGGCGCGGCGTTCGCGCTGGCTCGCCTCGTGAAGGAGCTCCTGCATGAACTCCCGGGTCTGGGCGTCCAGGGCGGCGAACGGTTCGTCGAGCAGCATCACGTCGGGGTCGGTCGCGTACGCGCGGGCCAGCGCCACCCGCTGGCGCATCCCGCCGGACAGGGTCTTGGGCAGTGCCTTCTCGAAACCCTGTAGTCCCATCAGCTCCACGTAGCGCGCCACGATCTCGGTGATCTCCGCCTTGGGGCGACGGTTGCGCTTCAGCGTGATGCCGAACGCGATGTTCTGCTCGACGGTGAGCCACGGGAAGATCGCGTACTGCTGGAACACGACGCCTCGGCGCGCGTCGGTGCCGGTGACCTGTTCACCGTCGACCTCCACGCGGCCGTCGTCGGGTCGCAGGAATCCCGCGGCCAGGTTGAGCAAGGTCGACTTGCCGCAGCCGCTCGGCCCCAGCACGCTCACGAACTCCCCGGTGTGGACACCGAAGGAGATGCCGTCGAGGACCTCGAGCCGCTTCTTCCCCCGCCCGAAGCCGAGATGCACGTCGCTGAACCTGATCCGCTCGTCGGAGTCCCCGGGGACTCCGTTCGTCATGGACGTCATCGGGCCACCCGCTCCTGCCACCGCACGGTCCTGGACATCAGCAGCTGGACGATGCGGTCCATCGCAAGCGCACTCAGGCCGATGAGGATGATCCCGACGTACACATCGGTCTGCCGGAAGAAGCTCGCTGCGTCCTGCATCATCGCGCCGAGACCACGCTGGGCAGCCACGAGCTCGGCCGCGACGACGGTCGCCCAGCAGACGCCGAGGGCCACCCGGACCCCCACGAAGATCTGCGGCACCGACAACGGGACGACGACGCGCCGGAAGAGCTCCATCTCGGTGGCCCCGAGCGCCCGGCCTGCGCGGACGTAGATGTCGTCGATCGCCGCGACGCTCTCGTAGATCACGATCACAGCCGAGAAGAAGGCCGCGTAGACCAGGATCGAGATCCGCGCCGTCTCGTCGATGCCGAGGTAGACGATCACCAACGGGATCAGGGCCAGCGGTGGCAGCGCCCGGAAGAAGCTGACCAGCGGGTTGAACATGCTGCGTACGACGGGGAACCAGGCGAGCGCGAAGCCCACGGGGACCGCCGCTGCGCAACCGATCACCACCCCGATCAGCACGCGCAGCACGCTCAGCCGGATGTCGACGAGCAGCTCCCCGGAGCCGAGCCCCTCGACGAGGCGGATTGCGACGGCCGCGGGACTCGGGGTGCTCACCGCTAGGTCGGCCGCCGCCACCAGCCACCACGCACCGATGACCAGAGCGACGCCCGCGAAGGGCAGCAACATGCGACGCAGCGCGACGAACACCCGAGAACTCCCTGCTGTACAACTGGACATCGCACACTACGGAAACGTCTCGGAAGGATCTGTATGCGACTCGCCCTTGAGTACGGCGATGCGAAGCTCGAGGTCGAGCTGCCCGACGACACCACCGTCATCTCCCCCGACCACGCACGCCACGAGCCCGCGCCACTGGCCGACCCCGTCGCCGCAACGCGCGAAGCCCTGGCGCAACCGGTGGGCAGCGCCCCGGTCGGTGACCTGGTCGGCTCGGGAGACACCGTGACGATCGCCTTCCCGGACCGGGTCAAGGGCGGCACCCAGGACACGGCGCACCGCAAGGTGGTCCTGCCGCTGCTCCTCGACGAGCTCGAGAAGTCGGGGGTGCGTCCCCGAGACATCCGACTCGTGTGCGCGATCGGGCTGCATCGCAAGAACCGGCCCGAGGAGTTCTTGGACTACCTCGGCCAGGAGGTGCTCGACCGGGTCCCGACCGGCAACATCGTCAACCACGACGCCGAGGACCCGGACGGGATGGCCGACCTGGGCCTCTCAGAGCTCGGTGACCCGGTGCAGGTGAACAGCGCGGTCATCGAGTCCGACCTGGCGGTGATGATCGGGCACACCGCCGGGAACCCGTACGGCGGCTTCAGCGGCGGCTACAAGATGCCGGCCACCGGCCTGACGTCGTGGCGCTCCATCGCCGCGCACCATGCGCCACGCAGCCTCTACCGCGAGGACTTCGTGCCGGCCTCGACCCGCAGCAGGTTCCGTGACCAGCTCACCTCCATCGGCCAGGCGATGGAGGCACAGATGCCGCAACCCTTCTTCAGCGTCGACGCCGTTCTCGACTCCCAGTCACGGCAGCTCGGCGTCCGCGCCGGCCGCATCCCGGCGGTCGAGCAGGCGACCTGGCCGTTGGCCAGCGAGCGAACCGACCTGCACGTCGAGTCCGACCCGGCCGATGTGCTCGTGCTGGGCATCCCCCGCAACTTCCACTACGGGCCGGGCATGGGCAGCAACCCGATCCTGATGATGCAGGCCATCGGCTCGAGCCTGGTGCGCGCCAAGCGGGCGCTCGTGGACCGGCCGATCGTGATCGCCGCTGCGGTGTGCGACGGCTGGTTCAACAACACCGAGTTCCCGCCGTACGAGGCGGCCTTCGAGCTGCTCCAGCAGTGCCAGCACCCTGCCGAGATGGTCGAGCACCAGGAGACGCTGGCCACGGATCCCGAGTGGGTGTACCGCTACCGGCACCACTACGGCTACCACCCGTTCCACGCGTTCTCGATGATCTACGTGGGCGGCATCGCGCGGGACCACTCGAGCGCGGTCTACGTCGCGGGCGCGAAGCGGCCCGACCTCGCCCGGGCCATGGGAGCACGCACGACCGCAACGGTGGAGGAGGCCATGCGCGAGGCAGCGGCAACCCTGGGCCGGACGCCGCGGGTGCTCGCCGTACCCGCGCTGTCGAAGCCCGCCTTCCACCTGGCCACGGGGAACGGGCTCACACTCTGAGGGGGGTGGTGGTGCGCCGTCCGCCGGCTTGTAACGCGGAGTTATGGACCGTGCACCCGCGGCGTACGCCGACCTATGGGTCCATAACACCGCGTTACAGCGGGCGGAAGCGGGATCCTCAGGGAGCCGGCGAGGTGCCCTTCTTGGACCTCGAGAGGAAGGCGGTCATCGCCTCGCGGGCCTCCTCGGACCCGAAGAGGCGCGCGCTGAGGGTGGCCATCTCCTCGGCCTGGGCATCGAGGTGCTCGATCACCGGTCGCGCGAGGAGCGTCTTGGTCTCGCGCAGTCCCTGGGGGTGACCGGCCGCGAGGTCGGCGCAGACCCGGGCGATCTCGTCGTCCAGGGACTCCGGTGCCACGGCCTTGGTGACCAGACCCATGTCCGCCGCCTCGGCCGCACCGAAGCTGCGGCCGGTGAGGAAGGTCTCCGCCGCGGCGCGGCTGGTCAGCCGGGGCAGCACGGTCAGGGAGATCACCGCGGGGGTGAGCGCGAGGCGGACCTCGGTGAACGCGAAGGTGACGTCATCGGCGCAGACCACCAGGTCGCTGGCGGCGACGATGCCGAGCCCACCTGCGCGAACCGGGCCGGCGAGCCGGGTGACCACCGGGCAGGGGTGGGTCAGGATGCGCCGCTGCAGCGCGACCAGGGCTCGTGCACCTTCCTCCATGCCACCCGAGGCGGCCTCGCTCAGGTCGGCGCCCGAGCAGAAGACGCGGTCGGCCGATCGGATCAGTACGACGCGGGTGCCGGCATCCTGCTCGGCCAGGTCGAGTGCGTCGAAGAGCTCGGTGACCAGCTGGCGGGACAGGGCGTTGCGGTTGTGCGGCGAGTCGAGGGTGATGGTGGCGACACCGGCCTCGAGTTCGTAGCGCACCAGCTCGTGCGTCATCGGGCTCCTCTGCTGGCCTCGTAACGGGCGACGTACTCGTCCACGGAAATGCCGGCGACTGTCTCACCGACCACGTCGAGGGGCAGGTCCTCGAGCTGCTTGAAGCGCACGCACGACTTGCCCATGTCCAGCTTGAGGCCGCGGTCGGCGTACTGCTGCTGGAACCGGTCGAGCTCGGGGCCGTCGGTGTAGAGCCCCATCAGGTACAGCGACATGTGCTGCTTCTGCGATGCCAGCCCGAGGTAGCACAGCGGCTTGTTGTTGTAGGTGTCCGGCTTGGTCTCCAGCGGGACGACCCACGAGATCATGCCCCAGTCCATCTTCTCGACGTAGCCCTCGGGCAGGTGCCCGTTGATGACCTTCCGCACCGCTGTCAAGGCGGCCCGACGGTCCTCGGGCAGGCTCGCGAGGTACTCCTCGACCGTGGTGGCGTCGCTCTGCATCGGACTCCTCCTTCGGCTCAATCCCCATGTAAATCGGGGTTATGGACGCTCAACAAGCCTCATGCCGGTTCTGAAGCGACCATAACCCCGATTTACATGCGGCTCGGTGGCGGCTCGGCGGTGACCCCGATCCCGGAAGGACGAGGTCAGTACGACTTCGGCAGTCCGAGCGAGTGCATCCCGACGAAGTTCAGAATCATCTCCCGGCTGACCGGAGCGATCCGGCCGGCCCGTGCGGCGACGAGCAGCCCGGCGACGCCGTACTCCTGGGTGATGCCGTTGCCGCCGTGCGACTGGACGGCCCGGTCGGCGGCGTCGCAGGCAGCCTCGGCGGCGGCGTACTTCGCCATGTTGGCGGCCTCGCCGGCGGCCGTGTCGTCACCGGCGTCGTAGAGGGCCGCGGCCTTCTGCGTCATCAGCCGGGCGAGCTCGATCTCGATCTTGGACTGCGCCAGCGGGTGCGCGATGCCCTGGTGGCTGCCGATCGGGGCGCCGAACACCTCACGGGTCTTGACGTACTCGGTCGCCCGGTCGAGCGCGAACCGCGCCAGCCCCGTTGCGAAGGACGCCGCCATGATCCGTTCCGGGTTGAGCCCGGCGAACAGCTGCACCAGCCCCGCGTCCTCGTCACCCACGAGCGCGTCGGCCGGGAGCCGGACGTCGTCGATGAACACCTGGAACTGCGACTCGGGGCTGACGATCTCCATCGGGATCGGGGTGAAGCTGAACCCCGGCGCGTCCGTGGGTACGACGAACAGGCACGGCTTGAGCTTGCCGGTCTTCGCGTCCTCGGCCCGCGCGACGACGAGGACGTTCTTCGACTCGTCGACGCCGGAGATGTAGATCTTCTGGCCCGTGAGCAGCCACTCGTCGCCATCACGTCGCGCGGTCGTGGTGATGTTGTGCGAGTTGGTGCCGGCGTCCGGCTCGGTGATCGCGAACGCCATCGTCTCGGTGCCGTCGCAGATCCCGGGCAGCCAGCGCTGCTTCTGCTCGTCGGTGCCGAAGCGCGCGATCACGGTGCCGCATATCGCCGGCGAGACAACCATCATCAGCAGCGGGCAGCCCTGTGCCGCGAGCTCCTCGCACACCGCGGCCACGTCGCCGATGCCGCCGCCACCGCCGCCGTACTCCTCGGGGATGTTCACGCCGAGGTAGCCGGCCTTGCCGATCGCCAGCCACAGGTCGGTGGTCTTCTCGCCGCTGCGCGCCTGACGGGTGAAGTACTCGCGGCCGTAGGCGCCGGCGAGCTTCGCGACCTCCTTGCGCAGGGTCTCTCGCTCGTCTGACTCCGTGAAGCTGGTCATGCCGCGTCTCCTTCGTGGTCGGGCGCTGGTGGTTGCTCGGGCGGGCTGACCACCGCGAGCACCTCGCCCGCGGAGACCTGCTGTCCGAGGGCGACGGGAAGTTCGGTCACGATCCCGTCGGTGGGTGCGCTGATCGTGTGCTGCATCTTCATCGCCTCGAGGACGAGCACCGTCTGTCCGGCGGTGACCTCCGCTCCGGCCTCGAGGGGTACGCCGATCACGGTGCCCGGCATCGGGGCGAGCAACGACCCCTGCGCCACCACGGCAGCAGGGTCGACGAACCTCGGCAACTGGGTCAGCGCCAGATGGCCGAGCGCGGAGTCGACGTCGACCCGCTCCGCGTGGAGGGCCACCTCGAATGGATAGGTCACCTGCTCGTGCGCGACGACGACCCGGTAGCCGTCCGGACGCGGGGTCACGGACAGGACGCGAGCATCGTCGACCTCGCCGTAGTGGTCGCTCAACCGGTAGCCGTCGCGGCCGTGGTGCCAGCCAACGTCGAGACGGGTGCCCGCGAGCTCGAACGCGGTGGTCTGTGGCGCGGAGACCACGTTGCGCCAGGCAGTGGGCACCCCCCGCTGGACCGGGCGTCGAGCCGCGGCCGCCTCGGTGACGGCGACCGCGGCGGCCAGGAGCATCAGCCCCTGCTGGGCAGCGGTCCCCGGAACGACGCGAGCCTGAGTGCTCTGCAGGTCGTGCGCGGTGAGGAAGTCGGTGCTGAGTTCTCCGGCCAGGAAGGCCTCGTGCGACAACACCTCGACGAGGAGGTCGCGGTTGGTGGTCAGGCCGTGCAGCCGCGCCTTCCTCAGCGCGTCTGCGAGCCGGCGGGCGGCCTGCACACGCGTCGGCGCCCACGCGACCACCTTGGCGAGCATCGCGTCGTAGTGCGTCGAGACCGTGCTACCCGACTCGAAGCCCGAGTCCAGACGCAGGCCGGGTCGGTTCAGCAGGTCGAACTCACCGGCGACGCCCGGGACCTCGAACCGCGTCAGCAGGCCGCTCTGTGGCTGCCAGCCGTGGGCGGGGTCCTCGGCGTAGAGACGCACCTCGATGGCGTGCCCGTAGGTCTCGCCGATGACCCTCTCCTCGAGCGGGTGTCCCTCGGCCACCACCAGCTGCTGCTCGACCAGGTCGACCCCGTGCACGAGCTCTGTCACCGGGTGCTCGACCTGGAGCCGGGTGTTCATCTCCAGGAAGAAGAACCTCTCGGTCTCGGCGTCGTAGAGGAACTCGACGGTCCCGGCACCCCGGTAGTCGATCGCGGCAGCTGCGGCGCGCGCCGCCTCGTGCATCGCCGCACGGGTGGCCTCGGCCAGACCGGGCGCGGGGGACTCCTCGATCACCTTCTGGTGACGGCGTTGGATCGAACAGTCGCGCTCGCCGAGGACGAGTACGCCGTCGCGGTGGCCCAGCACCTGCACCTCGACGTGGCGACCGTGCTCGACGTACGGCTCGACGAACACGGTGCCGTCACCGAAGGCGGACTCCGCCTCGGCCTGCGCTGCGGCGATCTCAACGGGCAGGTCGGCGAGCGAGCGCACGATCCGCATCCCACGGCCGCCCCCACCGGCCGAGGCCTTGACCAGCAGGGGCAGGTCGCCTTCGGACGCGGTCTCCACGCTGTAGTTCGGCAGCACGGGCACCCCGGCCGCCTCCATCAGCTTCTTGGACTCGATCTTGGAGCCCATCTGCTCGATGGACTCGGGGGCGGGACCGACCCAGGTCAGCCCGGCATCGATCACGGCGCGGGCGAAGTCGGCGTTCTCGGAGAGGAAGCCGTAACCGGGGTGGATCGCGTCCGCGCCCGCTGAGCGCGCGGCGGCGATTACGAGGTCGTGACGCAGGTAGGTCTCGGCCGGGGTGTTCCCGGCAAGGCGTACCGCGACGTCGGCCTCGCGCACGAACGGCAGGCCCGCGTCGGCGTCGGAGTGCACGGCCACGGTCTCGATCCCGAGACGGCGGCAGGTCGCGAACACCCGCCGCGCGATCTCGCCGCGGTTGGCGACCAGCAGCCGGGTGATGGTGGTGGGCATCGTCATCGCGCTCACATCCTGAAGACGCCGAAGCGGTCGGTGCCCTCGATGGGCTGGTTGGCGATCACGGACAGACAGATGCCGAGCACGGTGCGGGTGTCGCGAGGGTCGATCACCCCGTCGTCGTACAACATCCCGGAGAGGAAGAACGGCAGGCTCTGCTCCTCGACGCTGGCCTCGATGAACTCGCGCATCCCGGCATCGGCGACCTCGTCGTACTCCTTGCCCTTGGCCTCCGCGGCGGCGCGAGCCACGATGCTGAGGACCCCGGCCAGCTGGGCAGGTCCCATCACGGCGGACTTGGCGCTGGGCCAGGTGAACAGGAAGCGCGGGTCGAACGCGCGGCCGTTCATGCCGTAGTTCCCGGCGCCGTAGGAGGCGCCCATGATGATGGAGATGTGCGGCACCGTGGAGTTGCTGACCGCGTTGATCATCTGCGCGCCGTGCTTGATGATCCCGCCCTGCTCGTAGGCGCTGCCGACCATGTAGCCGGTGGTGTTGTGCAGGAACAGCAGGGGTACGTCGATCTGGTTGGCCAGCTGGATGAACTGGGTCGCCTTCTGGGCCTCCTCGCTGAACAGCACACCCTGGGCGTTGGCGAGGATGCCGACCTGGTGGCCGTGGATCTGCGCCCAGCCGGTCACCAGCGAGCTGCCGTAGAGCGGCTTGAACTCGTCGAAGACGGCTCCGTTGTCCTCCGAGATGCCGTCGGCGATCAGCGCGACAACCTCGCGGGGGTCGAACGGCTCCTTGAGGTCGGTGGGGATCAGGTCCAGCAGCTCGTCGGCGTCGCCGGCCGGCTCCGCGAACGTAGGTGCCTGCCCCCCTGCCGCTGCGCTTGCGTCATACGAACCGTGGCCTCGAGCGCTCGGTTCGTATGACGTCCGGGGCGACCGGCGGTTCAGACGGGCCACGATCCGGCGCCCGATCCGCAGCGCGTCGTGCTCGTCGACGGCGAGGTAGTCGGCCAGTCCCGAGGTGCGGGCGTGCATCTCGGCCCCACCCAGCGACTCGTCGTCCGACTCCTCACCGGTGGCCATCTTCACCAGCGGCGGGCCGCCGAGGAACACCTTGGCCTGCTCCTTGACCATCACCGTGTAGTCGCTCATCCCCGGGCACGTAGGCGCCGCCCGGCCGTGGAGTTGCCGAAGACCAGCGCGATCGTCGGCACCTTGGCTGCCGACGAGCGGGTGAGGTCGCGGAACAGCTTGCCGCCGGGGATGAAGATCTCCTTCTGCGTGGGCAGATCCGCGCCGCCGGACTCGACCAGCGAGATCGTCGGCAGCCTGTTCTCCTCGGCGATCTGCGAGGCACGGAAGATCTTCTTGACGGTCCACGGATTGGAGGCGCCACCCTTCACCGACGGGTCGTTCGCGGTGATCATGCACTCGACGCCCTCGATGACGCCGATGCCGGTGATCACGCTCGCGCCCACGGTGAAGTCCGAACCCCAGCCGGCCAGCGGCGAGAGCTCGAGGAACGCGCTGCCCGGGTCGATCAGCAGCTCGATCCGCTCGCGCGGCATCAGCTTGCCGCGGGCGTGATGGCGTTCGACGTACTTCTCGCCGCCGCCGGCGACCGCCTTCGCGTGCTCGGCCTCGAGGTCGGCGATCTTTGCCAGCATCGAGTCGCGTCGCGATGGTGCGGCGGTGTCCGGCCGCGTCGCCTCGGCGCCGGGTGCCTGCGCTTCGGCGACGTCCCGGGCGCTCATGCGGTGTACCCCAGCAGCCGGGCGGAGAGGTCGGCGAGCACCTCGGTGGCACCGCCACCGATGCCGAGGATGCGGGAGTCGCGGTAGTGCCGTTCCACCTCGGTGCCGTGCATGTAGCCGGTGCCGCCGTGCAGCTGCACGGCTTGGTCGACCACGTGGTCGCAGGCCTCGACGGCCGTCTGCTTGGCCAGGCACGCCTCGGCGATCACGGTGTCGCCCGCTGCGTGCCGTTCGGCGACGTGGTGGGTGTAGACGCGCGCTGCCTCGACCTGCCGGTGCATGTCGACGAGCTTGTGCTGCACGACCTGTCGCGAGATCAGCGGCTGGCCGAAGGTCTCGCGTTCCCGGCAGTACGCCGCCGTCGAGCGCCAGCGATCTCGCCGCGATGCCGTAGGCGTGCACGGCGAGCGAGATCCGCTCGACCACGAACTGCTCGGCGATCTGGTAGAAGCCCGAGTTCTCGGCACCGACGAGGTTCGCGGCCGGCACGCGCACGTCGACGAAGGAGAGCTCGGCGGTGTCGGAGCAGTGCCAGCCCATCTTTTTCAGCGCCCGGTCGACGGTGAAGCCGGCCATCCCCTTCTCGATCACCAGCAAGCTGACGCCCGCGTGCCCGGGACCGCCGGTGCGGACGGCGGTGGTGACGAAGTCGGCGCGGACGCCGCTGGTGATGAAGGTCTTGGCCCCGTTGACGATGTAGCTGTCCCCGTCGCGAGCGGCGGTGGTGCGGATGCCCGCGACGTCGGACCCGCCGCCGGGCTCGGTGATCGCGAGCGCGCCGATCTTCTCTCCGGCCAGGGTCGGCCGGACGAAGGCGTCGATCTGCTCAGGGGTGCCGTGGGCGGCCAGGTGCGGCAGCGAGATGCCGCCGGTGAACAGCCCTGCCCCGAGGCCGGACGAGCCGCCCGCCTCGAAGAACGCCTCCTGCATCGCCACCGAGTCGAGCAGCGAGCCGCCCTCGCCGCCGACCGACTCGGGGAAGCCGAGTCCGAGCAGGCCCGCCTTGGCCGCCGCGAGGTGCAGGGACCGCGGGATGTCGCCGGCGTCCTCCCACTCCTGGAGGTGCGGCTCCACCTCCCGGCGTACGAACTCGCGCGTGGTGTCCTGCAGCGCACTCTGTTCGGCGGACCAGCTCATCGGCGTACCTCATCTGTTTCAGGTTCCCGTGCAGTACTTGCACTTCCCGTGCGTTGCAACGCGGGGGAAGTGGCGGTTTCACGGGGTCCCCAGTGAAACCACCACCCCCTCACAACAACTCCTCCGGCACGCTCACCAACCGCGACCGCAGCCACTCACCCAGGCCCTTGGCTTGAGGGTCGAAGCGGGTGCTGGCGGCGACGCCGTCGCCGAGAAGTCCGTGGATGAGCACGTTGAGGCCGTGCAGGTTGGGCAGCGCGAAGATCTCGACGCCGAGGTCGGCGGCCTCGGGGAGGAGCTCCCGCACCTTGTCGACGGTGACGAGCTGGGCGAGCCACTGAGTCCGCGCCTCCTGCTTGTCCCCGCTGCGCACCCACAGCCCGACGTTGGCGTCGCCACCCTTGTCGCCGGAGCGTGCGTGCACGAAGGTGCCCAGCGGGACGCGACGGGTCACCAGGTCATCGAGCACCGCTTCGATCGGCGGGGTCACCGCCGGGTCCTCGCTGACCTCGGCCCCGGGCCGCGGACCCACCGGCGGGTCGGGGATCACCTCGGTGGTGCCGTCGGGCAGGTGCACGGTGTGGGTCACCACGCCCCGGTCGACGTACGCCGCCCGGTAGACGCCGTACGGCGACGCAGGTCCCGGCGGGGCGGTCATAGTGAAACCGGGGTAGGAGCCCAGCGCGAGCTCCACGGCCGCGCCGGTGAACCCCTTGCCGGCCACCGCGGCCGAGTCGTCCTTGACCACGCACCGCAACAGGGCCGAGGCGCCCTCCTCGGTGTCGCAGTCGGGCTCGGGGACGCGGCCCAGCGACCAAGTCACGGACGAGACCTCGGTCAGGCTCGGCTCCAGCTGCGCACGCAGCCAGGCTGCCTTGGCCTCGATGTCGAGACCGGTCAGCACGAACTCCATCTGGTTGCGGAACCCGCCGAACTCGTTGACGCACACCTTGAGCTGCGCCGGCGGGGCGAGGCCGCGTACGCCGGAGACCCGCACCCGGTCCTTCCCCATCTGCGCGAGCTCGATCGTGGTCAGGTCGACGGTCACGTCAGGCCCCAGGTAGTGCTGCGACTGCACCTCGTACATCAGCTGCGCGGTGACCGTGTCGACGGACACCAGACCCCCGGTGCCCGCGTGCTTGGTGATCACACAGCTTCCGTCGGCATCGACCTCGGCAATGGGAAAGCCCAGCGGCTGCGCGTCGCGCGGCAGGTCCAGGAAGCCGGAGAAGTTGCCGCCCGTGGCCTGGGTGCCGCACTCGATCACGTGCCCGGCGACCACAGCTCCGGCCAGCCGGTCGTGGTCCTCCGGCGCCCAGCCGTACCGCCAGATCGCCGGTCCCACCACCACCGAGGCGTCGGTCACCCGACCGGTGACGACGAGGTCGGCACCGGCGTCGAGCGCTCGGGCGATGCCGAAACCACCGAGGTAGGCGTTGGCGGTGAGTGCGCCCTGGAAGCCGAGCTCGGAGGCGCGGGGGGCGAGGTTGTCGCCGTCCACGTAGGCGATCCGCGGCGACAGGCCGAGACCGTCGGCGACCTCGGAGAGCTTGGCGGCCAGTCCGGCGGGGTTCAGCCCCCCTGCGTTGCTGACGATCCGGACTCCCTTCTCGAGGGCGAGCCCGAGGCAGTCCTCGACCTGTCGCACGAAGGTGCGCGCGTAGCCCAGCGAAGCGTCCTCGAGCTGGTCCCTGCCCAGGATCAGCATCGTCAGCTCGGCGAGGTAGTCACCAGTGATGACGTCGAGCTCACCACCCTCGAGCAGCTCGCGCATCGCGGAGAGCCGGTCGCCGTAGAAGCCGCTGCAGTTCCCGATCCGCAACGCTTGCTGCTCAGGCATCGCTGGTCGCCTCCCGCCCGGAGCCGGGCGGACCTGCGAAGGCCTGGGCGATGTCGAGCCAGCGGTCGGCGTCCGAGCCGGTGGCGACGAGGTTCAGGTCGTCGCGGTGCCGACGCTGGGTGACCCGCAGGCAGAAGTCGTACGCCGAGCCGCGCACCGTCTGCGACGCGTCCTCATGGCCCCAGGCCCACAGCTCCCCCGACGGCGAGGTCAGCTCGATGCGGAACTCCTCGTCCGGCACCTCCAACGAGTGCACCCCGAAGGCGAAGTTGCGGGTGCGCACGCCCAGGTGGGCGATGTGCCGCACCCGGTCGGTCGGCTCGGGGACCGCGCCCAGCGCCTCGACGACGTCGAGCGAATGGGCCCAGGTCTCCATGAACCGCGCGGTCGCCATCGAGGTGGGGCTCATCGGCGGCCCGAACCACGGCAGCTTCTGCCCATCGGGGAAGTCACGCAACGCCTGCTGAAGGGCAGGTCGCGCCGCCGTCCAGCGGGCGAGCAGCTCGGCGGGAGTGGCCTCCGCCACCTCCAGCGCCTGTGCGTCGACGAACCCCGAGGGGTCCCCGATCGCCTGGAGGACGTAGGCGTCCCAGGCCTCCTTGTCGGTGGCCGCGGCCACGGCCACCTCGTCGGTCCACGCCAGGTGCGCGATCTGGGTCGCGATGGTCCAGCCCGGGGCCGGGGTCGGCGTACGCCACTCGGCGTCGTCCAACGGCCGCACCATCGCCTCGAGGGCCGCCCCCTCGTCGGCGAGATCGGTGAGCACCTGCTCCAGTACCTCGTTCATGCCTGCCTCAGCTCCGAGTCCAGGGTGTGCGCCCAGGTGTTCAGGATCTTGCGGCGCCGGTCGGCGTCGTCGGTGATGGTGTTGGCCAGCCCCAGACCACGGACCAGGTCGAGGGTCGCCTGCACCAGCTCGCGCACCCGCGGCTGCGCCTCGGTGACCCCTAGGGCGTCCAGAGCGATCCGGTGCGCCTCACGACCCACCCGCTGCTCCAGGGGTACGACGGCCACATGCAGCTGCTCGTCGGTGCGCGCCGCGACCCAGAGCTCGAGCGCCGCAGTGAAGACCGGCGAGGTGAAGTGGTCGGCGAACATCTCCAGCACGGCACGGGTGCGCCGTCGGCCGGTGGGCAGCGCCAGTGCCGCCGCGCGCAGCTCCTCGCCACGCACCTCGCTCAGGTGCTCCACGGCCGCCAGCACGAGGTCGTTCTTCGTCGGGAAGTGGTGCAGCTGCGCGCCGCGGCTCACCCCGGCGCGCTGTGAGACGAGGGTCGTTGAGGTCCCGCTCCAGCCGTGCTCGACGAGACAGTCGACTGTGGCCTCGAGCAGGCGCTGTCGCATGGCGCGGGTCCGCTCCTCCTGGGGGACACGCGTCGGCGACTGCTTGGCCGTCGTCACGTAGCCATCCTCGGGCGCCATCAACAAACAGTCAAGACTGACTTTATCTGACCTGCACCCGGGGTCACCCACCCGTGAGCGGTCTCGGTCGTTCGATCCCGGCGCCGTCCGTTCCGGTCTCGGGTCGTTCCCTAACCCGCCCGCTCTGGTGCATTCTGTGACCAGCGCGCCCCTGCCTCGGGTCGCCGGGGGAGGTTCTGTGTCGGTCTGTCCGGGCTGCGGCGCGTCGGGCCAGCACGAGGGTGCCCGCTTCTGTTTCAGCTGCGGCCTGGGGCTGCAGGCGCCGGGGTGCGGCGCCTGCGGCTTCGAGCTCGCGCCCGGCTCGCGGTTCTGCCCGTCGTGCGGAGCCGCCCAGTCCGGTGCCGGTGCACCCGCCCAGCCGGCCGTCCAGCCCCCTGTCCCGCAGCAGGTGGCGTCGCGGCGGATCACCAGCGTGCTGTTCGGTGACCTGGTCGGGTTCACGACGCTCTCGGAGACCCGCGACCAGGAAGACGTCCGCGAGCTGCTCAGCGGCTACTTCGAGTCCTGCAGCCAGGTGATCGCACGCTACGGCGGCACGGTCGAGAAGTTCATCGGCGACGCCGTGATGGCCGTGTGGGGCGTTCCCACCGCCCACGAGGACGACGCCGAACGCGCCGTGCGCGCGGGCCTGGAGCTGGTCAACCTGATCACAGCACTCGGTACCGACCTCGGCGTCCCCGACCTGGCCATGCGGGTCGGCATCGTCACCGGCGAGGTCGCCGTCACCGTCGGCGCCACCCAGCAGGGCATGGTCGCCGGCGACGCCGTCAACACCGCCGCCCGCGTCCAGACCGCAGCGCTGCCCGGACAGGTCTGGGTCGACGAGACCACCCGGCTCCTCACCTCCTCGGCCGTCACCTACGCCGACGTGGGCAGCCACGCCATGAAGGGCAAGGCCGACCCGATGCCGCTGTGGTCGGTGCGCGCCGTCGTCGCCGGAGTCGGCGGGTCCCAACGCGCCGACGGCCTCGAGGCACCCCATGTCGGCCGCGACCGCGAGCTGCGCCTGGTCAAGGAGCTCTTCCACGGCGCCGAGGAACACAAGCGCCCCGCGCTGCTGGTCGTCAGCGGCGAGGCCGGGGTCGGCAAGACGCGGCTGGGCTGGGAGTTCTTCAAGTACGTCGACGGGCTGACCCGCTCCTCGTGGTGGCACCAGGGCCGGTGCCTCTCCTACGGCGAAGGTGTTGCCTTCTATGCCTTGGCCGAAGCCATCCGCGGCCGCCTCCAGAACGTGCGCGCCGACAACGCCGACACGGAAGCCCAGGCCGAGGACCAACAGACCTTGCTCGAGGAGGGCTTGGCCCGGTTCGTGCCGGACGCTGAGGAGCGCACGTGGCTGCAACCACGTCTGGGGGCGCTGCTCGGGATGAACGCGGTGGGGAATTTCAAGCGTGAGGACCTGTTCTCCGCGTGGACCCGGTTCCTCCAGCGTCTCAGCGACGACGGCGACCCAGTCGTTCTCCTCATCGACGACGCCCAGCATGCTGACGACGGTCTGCTCGACTTCGTCGAGCACCTCCTCGCCGTGGGCTCCTTTCCCTGCTTCGCGATGCTGCTCGCCCGCCCAAGCCTGCTCGAGAAGCGACCCACCCTGACCACCAACCGGCGCGCGAGCGTCATCCACCTGGACAACCTCGGTACCAACGAGATGAGCGCGTTGCTGGACGGTCTCGTGACCGGACTGCCCGACGCCGCCAGGACCGCGCTGGTGGATCGTGCCGAAGGCATCCCGCTCTACGCCGTCGAGACCGTACGTTCACTGATCGACCGCGACCTCGTGGTCCCCCGCGGCGGACAGTACGTCCTCGCCGAGTCGGCCGATCTGGACCTCGACGCGATCGCAGCCCCCGCCTCGTTGCAGGCACTGATCTCCGCACGGCTGGACACCCTGGACACCGACCTGCGCCGCTTGATCGACCAGGCCAGCGTGCTGGGCAACTCCTTCACCCGGGAGGCCATCGAAGGTCTGTGCCCGGACCTGCACGATCTGGACGGGACCTTGGCACAACTCGTTCGGCTGCAGCTGCTGAGCCAGGAGGCCAGCCGGTTCAGCACCGAGCTCGGCCAGTACCGCTTCGTCCAGACCGGGGTTCGCCAGGTCGCCTACGGCACGCTGAGCCGTCGCGACCGGAAGGCCAGCCACCTCGCGGTGGTGCAGCAGCTCGAGGCGGACGACGACCCGGCCGACGAGCTGGCGCCGATCATCGCCCAGCACTACCTCGAGGCGCTGGACGCCGTCCCCGATGAGCTCGACAGTGCCGACCTCGCCGTCGCCGCTGTCGATCATCTGCGCCGAGCCGCGGCCCGCGCCAGCGCCCTCGGTGCACCGGCGGAGGCCGCCGGGCACCTGCGCACCGCTCTGGATCGCACCGCCGACCGGCTGGAGCGGGCCCGGATCGAGCTCGAGCTGGCCCGCCAGCTCCAGCGGCTGGCCGACCACCACGGGGCCACCGTGCACGCCGAGTCGGCGGTAGAGACGTTCGACGAGCTGGGTGACGTCGTGGCCGCAGGTGCCGCGGTGGCAGTTCGGGCGCGCGCCCTGTCCACGCTCGCGGGTGACCACTCGGCGGCGATTGCGATGGCCGAGGAACGGTATGAGGCATTGCGCGGGCACGACGACGCCGTGGCCGTACAGCTGGAGCTGCTCCGCGCGGCACTCGGTGCGAAGTACGCCATCGGGGAACCTCTGGGTGCCATCAGCGAGGAGAAGGCGCGCCTGGCCGAGCTCTCCGGCGACAGCTCCGAGATCGCCGACTCCCACATCTCCTTGTCACTGCACTACGGCGCTGTCGGTGCCCTGAGCCTGAGCAGGAGCCTGATGCAGTCAGCCGCCGACCTGGCTCGGCGCGACCACGACACGGTGATGCAGGTTCGCGCGCTGACCAACCTCACCTCCATGTGGACCGAGGAGGACATGTCCCAAGCGCTCGACACCGGGCGCGAGGTGGTGCCGCTGGCGAAGACTCTGGGGGATGCCATGTGGGCCTCCAACGCCGCCATCAACTGCGCGTTCGCGCTGATCCTGGCGGGCGAGTGGGACGAGGTCGAGCAGCTCATCCCCGCCTCCTGGGAGTACGAGCTGCAGCAACCCATGTGGTCAGCGGCCGAGAGCTTCGTGAGGGTGAGCCGCGGCGGGTCGTGGCAGCCACCGGCCGCGGGTGACTCCGACGAGGACGACCGACTGCAGTCCGGCTTCCGCAATCTGACCCGCGCCCTCACCGGCGCAGCGCAGGGAGAACGAGCGGCGGCGGCACTCGCCGTGGTGGCGTTGCGCGAGGTGCACGAGGTCGTGGAGATCTTCGACGACTTCGTCCTGCTGCTCACGATCGCCACCCGTGTCGCCGTCACCGTCGACGACCGGGAGGCGCTGCGCGAGATGGATGCGATCGTGGACAGCCACCACCCGGGCACGCACTCCCGCGGCCTCCGCGCCGTCCGAGCACACCATCGTGGGCTGGCCGCGATCTGGGACGAGGGCGAGCCGGAGATCGTGGAGAAGCACCTGCGGGGGGCCCTGACCGAGGCGGAGACCTGGGGCGCCGGTCTGGTGCACGCTCAGATCGCGGCCGACCTCGGCGTTTGGCTGACCCAGCAGGGCCGCACGGATGAGGCTGTCCCGCTCCTGGAGGTCGCCCGAGCCCGGTTCGCCAAGATGGGCGCGACCCCCTGGCTGACCGACCTCGACGCCCGGGTCAGCGGCGTCAGCGCCTAGCGAGCACGCCTGGCCGCACGCCTGCGCTCCCGCGCGATCTCGGCGCGGTAGGCGTGGAAGTCGACCTGGATCGTGTGCCGCTTGGAGGCCACGTAGCGTTTCCGCACGTCCTTGTCGTACGCCGCGATCTGCCGACGCATCTCCCGCACCGGGGGCAGGGCTCCGGTGCCGGTGAGCACGTCGGCGACCCACTCCGCCTGCGCCTCGGCCAGCGGCATGATCGCACCCAGCGGCTGGATCAGCCCGATGAAGTAGAGCCCCCGGTGCTCGGGATGCACCACCCGGCGGTACAGGTCGATGTGGTTGTCCTCGGGGTTCACGAGTGCGTCACTGAAGAAGGGGAAGCACACCTTGTAGCCGGTGCAGTACACGACGACGTCGTACTCCCCAGACGACCCGTCGGCGAAGAAGACCTTCGAGCCCTCGAAGCGGTCGATGTTCGGCCGCACGGTGATGTCGCCGTGACCGAGCCGGGTCAGGATGTCCTGACTGATCGTCGGGTGCGCGTGCAGCACCTCGTGGTCGGGCTCGGGCAAGCCGTACTTGGAGAGCTTGCCCTGCGTGATGCGCAGCAAGGCGGCCATCGACAGCTGCTGCAGCTTCAGCGGACCCCGCGCGAGGGGCGAGTCGGTGAGGTGGTCGGTCGGCACGCCGAACAGGTACTTGGGCAAGATGTGCGCCCCGCGGCGCATCGCCAGGTCCGTGCCCTCCGCAACCCGGCTGGACTCCACCGCGATGTCGCACGCCGAGTTGCCGATGCCCAGCACCAGCACGCGCTGCTTCGCCAGCACGTCGGGCGTGCGGTAGTGGTGGGCGTGCAGCTGGAGCCCGGGGAAGGTCTCGGCCCCCGGGAACGCCGGCTCGGGCCACCGCGGCTCCCAGTGGTGACCGTTGGCGACGATCACGTCCCGGTAGGTGCGGGTCTCCGGCTCGCCCCCGTCACGCGAGCGGAAGGTGACCGCCCATCTGGCGTCGTCGGCCTCCGTCAGGGGCTCCACCTTGGTCACCTCGGTGCGGAAGGTGATCTTGTCCCGGAGTCCGAAGTGGTCGACGAAGTCGTCGAAGTAGCCCGCGATCTGACGGTGGTCGGGGTAGTCCGGCAGCGACTCGCGCATCGGGTACGCGGCGTACTGCATCAGCTGGCGCGAGGTGTTGATGTGCAGCGACTCGTAGGCCGAGGACATCTGGTTGTCGTTCTCGTAGCGCCAGTTGCCGCCGACGTCGCTGCCCGCCTCGAAACAGTCGAAGTCGACCCCCTGGGCCTGGAGGACCTGCGCCGTGGTGATGCCGGAGGAACCGGCCCCGATGATGCAGACCTGCGCGTTCGACCGCGGACCCGAGGAGGAGGAAGTCACGAGAGGGAAGCCTACGGGCGTCGTGGCTGGGTGGGCACGTTAAGTTGGCGGGGTGACGATTCTGGATGACGCCCGTGAGGGCATGAACCCCGAGATACGCGTGCAGGACGACCTTTTCGGTCACGTCAACGGCACCTGGCTCGAGACCGCCGAGATCCCTGCGGACCGATCCTCCTGGGGGCCGTTCGTGATGCTCTCGCAGGCGGCCGAGGAGCACGTCCGCGCGATCATCGAGGCCTGCAGCATCGGCGACATCGCCGGGGATGAGGCCAGCAAGATCGGCGACCTCTACGCCAGCTTCATGGACGAGGACCGCATCCAGGAGCTCGGCCACACGCCGATCCTGCCGCTGCTCGAGGAGATCGACGCCCTCACCGAGGTGGGTCAGCTCGGCGCCTTCCTGGGCTCGTTCGAACGGCGTGGCGGGGGCGGGGTGTTCGGCTCCTACGTCAACTCCGACGACCGCAACTCCGAGCGCTACATCGTCAACGTGGTGCAGGGCGGCATCGGGCTGCCGGACGAGAGCTACTACCGCGAGGACAAGTTCGCCGAGATCCGGGAGAAGTACCTCGCCTACCTCGAGCGCATGCTCGGTCTCGCCGAGCGACCCGACCCGGCCGGCACGGCGGCACTCGTGTTCGACGTGGAGCGCCGGCTGGCGGCCGGGCACTGGGCCCGCGCAGACACCCGCGACGTCCTCAAGACCTACAACCTGACCACCCTCGAGGATCTCCGGGCGACCGTCCCGAGCTTCGACTTCGACGCCTGGGTCACGGCGCTCGGCGGCACCGACGAGACCATGGCCGAGGCCATCGTCCGGCAGCCGTCGTACTTCACCCACCTCGAGACCGTGCTCGCCGACACCCCGATCGAGGCCTGGAAGGCCTTCTTGACGGTGCGCGCCATCCGCACCGCGGCGGCGTACCTCTCCAGCGACTTCGTCGAGGTCAACTTCGACTTCTACGGCCGCACGCTCTCCGGGACACCCGAGCTCCGCGCACGCTGGAAGCGGGGTGTGGCACTGGTCGAGGGCGCCATCGGCGAGGCTGTCGGTCGCGAGTACGTCGCCCGACACTTCCCCCCGCGCTCCAAGGAGCTGATGGACGAGCTGGTCGCGAACCTGCTCGAGGCCTACCGGCGCTCGATCACCGACCTGGACTGGATGAGCGACGAGACCAAGCAGCGCGCCTTCGACAAGCTCGACCAGTTCCGGCCCAAGATCGGCTACCCCGAGAAGTTCCGCGACTACTCCGCGCTACAGGTCAGCAAGGACGACCTGCTCGGCAACGTCCTTTCCGCCACGGCCTTCGAGACCGACCGGGAGCTGCGCAAGATCGGCACCCCCGTCGACCGTGACGAGTGGTTCATGCTGCCCCAGACGGTCAACGCCTACTACAACCCCGGCACCAACGAGATCTGCTTCCCCGCCGGCATCCTGCAGCGCCCGTTCTTCGACGCCGACGCCGACGCGGCCGAGAACTACGGCGGCATCGGCGCGGTCATCGGCCACGAGATCGGGCACGGTTTCGACGACCAGGGGGCGCAGTTCGACGGTCTGGGCAACCTCAACGACTGGTGGACCGCGGACGACAAGGCCGCCTTCGAGGTGAAGTCCCGCGCGCTGATCGAGCAGTACGACGGCTACGAGCCGCGTGACCTCCCGGGCGAGCATGTCAACGGCGCGCTGACGGTGGGCGAGAACATCGGTGATCTGGGTGGACTGACCATCGCCCACAAGGCGTACCTGATCTCGATCGAGGGCCAGGAGATGCCGGTGCGCGACGAACTGACCGGGGTCCAGCGGCTGTTCCTCAGCTGGGCCTACGTGTGGCGCACCAAGCGCCGCAAGGAGATCTCGCAGCAGTTCCTGACCACGGACCCGCACAGCCCGCCGGAGTTCCGGGCGAACATCGCTCGCAACCTCGAGGAGTTCCACGAGGCGTTCGACGTCCAGCCCGGCGACGGGCTGTGGCTCGAGCCGGCCGACCGAGTCCGGATCTGGTGAAGGAGAGCTGATGATCGAGGTCGAGACCACGCTGGAGCTGGACGGCGGGATACTCGCCGGCCATGACGGGTCGGCCGCCGCTGCCGATGCCACCCGGTGGGCCAGCCGGCTGGCGGCTCGCCTCGGGTGCCCGCTGCACGTCGTACGCACCTGGTCGCTGTCCTCGGCCCCACGGCCGACGACGGCCGAGCCTGGCTACGTGCCTCCTCTCAACGACTACGAGGCTGCCGTGCTCGACGAGCTGCGGGCGGATGTCGCCGCCCTCGACCTGCCCGACGACCTCGAGGTCCACTGCCACGTGCTGCACGGCTCCGCGGGCCGGCGGTTGCTCGAGGCCGCGGCCGGCGCCGAGATGCTCGTCGTGGGCTCACGCGGCGCTGGCGGGTTCCGGGGCTTGCTGTTCGGCTCCACGGCCGACCAGGTCGTCCGGCACGCAGATGTCCCGGTGGTCGTCGTACCCGTGACCGGTGCCGAGCACCCGGTCGATCTCGACGGGCACCTGCACAGCGGGAGTTGATCAAACCGGTGCGCCAGCCACCCTTGTCGCGCCGGGCCGGCGGACGTAGCCTGAACCGACAGCGGTGCGTATCATGAAACGAGTTGCCTCATGCGCAACAAGGCGGAGACCAAGAACGGTGCCATCAAGCGGCTGCTGAGCCACGCCCGCTACGAGGTGCTCCCGACGGCCACGACCGAGGAGAAGGTGCTGGCCTCGGTGCCGCGCGAGCTCTCGGTGACCGTCACCGCGTCCGGCAGCAAGGGGCTCGAGGCAACGCTGTCCCTGGCCGAGACGCTGGCCGGGCACGGCTACGTCGCGGTCCCGCACCTCGCGGCGCGGATGATCTCCGGGCGCTCGGAGCTGGCAGAGATCGGCGCCCGGCTCACCGAGTCCGGCATCACCCGCGTGTTCGTCCCGGGCGGCGACGTCGACCCGGTCGGCGACTACCCCGACGCCTTCAGCCTGCTCGAGGACCTGACCTCCCTCGCGCACCCGTTCGACCAGGTCGGGATCACGGGCTACCCCGAGACCCACCCGAAGATCACCGACGACCTGACCATCCAGGCGATGTGGGACAAGCGCCGGCACGCCACCCATGTGGTCAGCAACCTGACTTTCGACGCCGCTGCGATCCGCACGTGGGTGGGGCGGATGCGGGGGCGCGGCATCACGATGCCGCTGCTGCTCGGCATGCCCGGGCCTGTGGACCGGACCCGGCTGGTCGCGATGGCGACCAAGATCGGGGTCGGGGAGTCGACCCGTTTCCTGGCCAAGCACAAGGGGACGTTCATGCGGCTGGCGGCACCCGGCGGCTTCACCGGCGAGAAGTTCCTCTCCGAGTGCGCAGCCACCGCCGCGCGCCCGGAGTCGCTCGTCGAGGGCCTGCACATCTTCACCTTCAACCAGATCGCCGAGACCGAGGCCTGGCGCCAGGACCTGCTCGCCCGCCTCTGATCCGAACCATCCGCCGACACGCCGCAGACGGACGCTCAGTACTCGCCGACACCTCGCCGGGCGGCCGGCGAGGTGCTGCTCAGGGTGTGGGGGGCAGCAGGGTGGCGAGGGCGCGCTCGAGTCCGCCGGAACCAGTGGGCACGACCGTCAGCGGGAGTCCGAGCCGCGCGGCGGCTGCCTCGGCGGCCGCACGCAGCTCGGCGGTCGGCTCCTGGGCGAGCCAGACCACCCGGGTGTAGTGGCCGAAGTAGTCCTCGAGGAGCTCGGGGTAGCGGTCCAGGCCCAGCTCGGTCTCCACGGTCCTGGCGAACGACCTCACCAGGAAGTCGGTGAACAGGTAGGTGCCCGGCTGGTCGGCCAGCAGCTCCTCGACCCTGTCGGCGCCGGCGAAGACGTCGTAGCAGTGCAGACCCTCCAGCCGCCGCAGGCCGAGCCGATCACACACCTCGTCGAGGGCGCCGTAGGTGCCGCAGTCGGCGTACCCCACCGCCACCGTGTCGTACGACTGACGCAGTGACTCGGCCAGCCGTTCCACCTCACCCGCGATGCGCTGCGGCTGGTTGTGCAGCAGCGGTGGCAGCGGGTGCACGTCGACCGCCCAGCCACGCTCCTCGACGATCCGGGCGGCCGGCTGGGCGATCGCGCCGCACGCGATCACAGCGGTCCTCGACCCCTCACCCACCGGAGGGGAAGGAGAGCTGGTCGACGAACCGGTCGTTGAACTCCGGTCGGTCTGAGAGCTCGACATACTCCACCTCCTCGAGCAGGGTGGCCGCGCCGGCGCGTTCGCGCAGCGACAGCAGCACCATCTTCGCGCCCTCTCCGGCCACGTTGCCGGCCGAGACGATGCGCAGCACCGGCAGCCGGGGAACCAGCCCGATCCGGACGGCCGAGGCGGGTGAGAGGTAGGACCCGAAGGACCCGGCGAGCAGCACCTGCTGGAGGTCGTCGGCCTCCAGACCCAGCTGCTCGAGCAGCAACGTCCAGCCCGTGGCGATGGCGGCCTTGGCGAACTGGAGCTCGCGCACGTCGCGCTGGGAGAGGTAGACGCACTCGGCCACCTCGCTCTCCGGCGTCGGGCGGTGCAGCACGAACACCCGCTCCTCGCCGATGCGCGCCAGCCGGTCGGCCAGGGCCGGCACCGACGCTGCAGCCTCCTCGTCCGGGATGAACCGGCCGCTGGAGTCGAGGAGGCCGAGACGGACCAGCTCCGCGACGACGTCCACAAGCCCCGATCCGCACAGCCCACGAGGCTCGACGTCGCCGATCACCTGCAGCTCGACCTTGGAGCTTCCCGGGTCGAGCCGGACCACCTCGATGGCACCGTCGGCGGCACGCATGCCGCAGCGGATCGCCCCGCCCTCGAACGCAGGTCCTGCGGGTGCGGCCGTGGACACCAGCGTGTCCCCGTTGCTGAGCACGATCTCGCAGTTGGTGCCCACGTCGATGAACAGCCGGGTGCGCTTGTCCCGGTCCATTCCGGTGGCGAGCATTCCCGCGACGATGTCGCCGCCCACGTAGGCACCGAGCGCCGGGAACAGCGCCACCCGTGCCTGCGGGTGCAGGGAGATCCCGATGTCGGTGGCCAGCACGACCGGGGGCTGGGCGGTGGTCATCACGAACGGCGCCACACCGAGCGGCTCGGGGTCGATGCCCAGCGCAAGCGCGGTCATGGTGGCGTTGCCGGCGATCGCGACCTCGTAGACGTGCATCGGGTCCACGCCACCCTCCTCGCAGACCTGTCTGGCCAGCTCGTCCAGGGTCTCGGCGGCCAGCTGCTGCAGCCGGGGCAGGGCCTCGGGATCCATCATGGTCGCGCTGATCCGGGTGATCACGTCACCGCCGAACGGCTGCTGCTTGTTCAGCCGCGACGCCACGGCCACCGGCGTCCCGGTGCTGAGGTCGAGCAGGGTGGCCACCACGGTCGTGGTGCCCAGGTCGTAGGCGATCGCGTAGCGCAGGTCGCTGGTGTCCCCCGGCTCGACGTCGATCAGGGCCTCGTCGACCACCACCGCGGTCACCTTGAAGTCGGCCGCGCGCAGCACGTGCGGCAGCCGCCGGAGCAGCGCGAGGTCTGCGGTCAGCTCCAGGTCCTCGATCGCGTCGGTGAGCCGGACCAGGTCGCTGCGCTGGTCCTGCAAGGTGGGGTCGGCCAGCTCGACGTACCGCTTCTGCACCGCCGGGCGCAGGATCACCTGACGGCCCACCCCGACGGTGGCCGCCTTCGGCCGGGTGGTCAGCGGCGGCACCTCGACGGCGAGGTCGCGGGTCGCCGTGGCCAGGCAGGCCAGTCGCCAGCCCTTGTCCAGCTCGCTCTGGGAGAACGTCCTCCGGTCGTGCCGCGAGACCGGCAGCGACGCACCTGCGCCCGGGTCGACCAGCACCTTGCACTTGTGGCAGGTGCCGTGCCCGCCGCACGTCGAGTCGATGGCGATCCCGTTCCAGGACGCGGAGTCGAAGATGCTGACCCCGGGCGGGACCCGCACCGAACGGTCCTGGCCGTCGGTCACGGTGAACGAGAGCTGCACCCTCCCGACACCGTCGTGGGTCGCGAGCGGTGCGCCGGGTGGGGCGATCAACCCCTCCCGGGCGACGTCGCCCAGCGTGAGCGCGAGCTCCTCCGGCGGGGCGCCACCCTCCGGCGGCGTCACGTCGCGGCGGCCAGCGCTGCCCGATGCCTCGAGATCCATGAGCTACCCCACTCATCGTGGCCGAGCATCAGGTCGGTCGCCTTGACCGCGGAGACCACGGCCGGGGTCCGCGTGTCCATGATCGCGCTGGTCAGCCCGGCCGTCATCGCCATGGTCAGGAACGTGCCGTTCAGCTCGTGCCGCCCCGGCATCCCGAAGGAGACGTTGGAGGCGCCACAGGTCATGTTCAGCCCGTACTGATCCCGGATGCGCCGCATGGTCTCCAGCGTCGCGAGCGCGTTGTTCGTGTCGGCGCCGATCGGCATCGCCAGCGGGTCGATCAGGATGTCCTCGATCGCCATGCCGTACTCGGTGGTCGCCACCCGGACGATCTTCTCGACCAGGGCGAGCCGCTTGTCCGGCTCCATCGGGATCTCGTCGACGTCGTTGGGCAGCGCGATCACCGCGGCGTCGTACTTCTTGACCAGCGGGAGGATCTGCTCCATCCGCTCGTCCTCGGCGGTGATGGAGTTGACCAGCGCACGTCCGTCGTACGCCGACAACCCGGCCTCGAGCGCCTCGACCACGGAGGAGTCGATGCACAGCGGCAGGTCGGTCAGCTGCTGGATCATCGTCACTGCCTTGGCCAGCAGCTCGGCCTCGTCGACCAGCGGCACGCCCATGTTGACGTCGAGCACGTCCGCCCCGCCCGCCACCTGGGCAGCGACGTCGCGCTCGATCGCGGACATGTCGCCGGCCTTGAGCTGCTCCTGGAAGATGCGGCGCCCGGTGGGGTTGATGCGCTCCCCGATCAGGCGAACCGGTGCTGCCGGCCGATGACCACCTCGCGGGAGGCGGAGCGGATCCGTGTCTCGTGCATGGGGGCGCTCATGCGGGGTCCCCGCGGAAGGGCGAGCGCAGCGAGTCGTTTCGTGGGGTGCTCATGCGGGGTCCCCGCGGAAGGGCGAGCGCAGCGTCTCGTGCATGGGGGTGCTCATGCGGACACCTTGGCGCGCTTCGCCTGCAGCAGGGCCTTGGCCCGCTTCACGCAGCTCGAGGCATCGGCTGCGTAACCGTCGGCGCCGACGGCGTCGGCGTACTCCTGGGTGACCGGGGCGCCACCGACCATGACGATCACGGTGTCGCGCATGCCCGCCTTCTGAAGCGCGTTGATGTTGGCCTTGAACATGGGCATCGTGGTGGTCAGGAACGCCGAGAAGCCGACGATGTCGGGCTCGTGCTCCTGGATCTTGGCGATGAACGTCTCGGGGGCCACCTGGACACCGAGGTCGATCACCTCGAAGCCGGCACCCTCGAGCATGATGTTGACGAGGTTCTTGCCGATGTCGTGGACGTCGCCCTTCACCGTGCCCATCAGGAACTTCCCGACCGTCTGGACGCCGGTCTCGGCGAGCAGCGGCCTGAGCACCTCCATCGCGCCGGCCATCGCACGGCCGGCGATCAGCATCTCCGGGACGAAGAAGTCGCCCCGCTCGAACCGCGCGCCGACCTCCTCGAGGGAGGGGATCAGGGCGTCGAAGAGCAGGCTCTGCGGCTCCATGTCCATGGTCAACGCCTCATGGGTCAGCTCCAGCACCCGGGGTGCGTTGCCGACCAGCGTCTCGTCGTAGAGCCCTTTGAGGATCTCGTCAGGTGTCATGCCACGCCCTCCGTGGTGCGGGTGCCGTGGCGGAGCAGCGCAGAGAGCGCGTCCGCCTTTTCCTTCAGGAGCAGTCCGATCTGGTCGATCCGCTCCTCCAGCCGTGCGGTGGGTCCGGAGACCCCGATGGTTGCCACGACGGTGTCGTCGTGGCCGAACACCGGAGCCGCGACACCCGAGAGCCCGATCTCGAGCTCGTCACGGGTGATCGCGAAGCCGCGCCGGCGAGTCTCGTCGAGGTCCTGCTCCACCTCGGGGATGGTGTTCCTCGTGTGTGCGGTCGGCGCCTCCAGGTGGCCCTGGGGCAGGCCCAGCCCGCCCCACGCCAGCATCACCTTGCCCAGCGCCGAGCAGTGCGGCGGAACCTCGACGTCGTTCCAGTCGCGGGCGCCGAGCAGGTAGGTCGAGTCGACCTGGTCGATGTGCAGCACCCGGGCGCCGTTGAGGACACCGAGGTGCACGCTCTCGCCCACGTCCGCACCGATCTTCTCCAGCAGTGGCCTGGCGATGCGGGCCAGCTCGGCACTGCGGTCGTGTCGGGCGGCGTACAGCGCGAACAGAGGTCCGCCGATGTACTCCCCCGTGCCGCAGCGCTCCAGCAGCCGGGTGCGCTCCAGTGCGGCGAGCAGGCGCGAGGTGGTCGAGCGGGCGAGACCGCTGGCCGCGCTGAGCTCGGCGAAGGTGACCGAGGTGTCGGCCTCGACGACGAGCGTGATCAGAGCAGCCGCGCGGTCGACCGCCTGCGTGCCGCCCGAACTCTCGACCATCGATCCGCTCGTCACGCTTGACCCACTCTCCCTTTTCGGTCCAAGGTGTGCAGGAGACCACTCCCACCATGTGGAACATGATGTCCACATGGTGAGGCTAGGTTTCTCCGACGCGAAGGTCAAGCACCCAGGAGTCCCGATGTTCCGCAATCAGATGCCGCGCTACGAGATCCTCTCCGAGGACGCGATGCAGACCCTCGACGCCGGCTGGCGTCGGCTGGTCAGTGAGCTCGGGGTGGAGTTCATGAGCCAGCGCGCGCTCGACCTGTTCCGCGAGGCGGGCCAGCGGGTGGAGGGCGACAAGGTCTTCTTCGACCCCGAGTTCGTGCTGGCCCAGGTGGCGAAGGCTCCGCGCGAGTTCGACGTACAGGCGCGCAACCCGGCGAACTCGATCCACATCGGCGGCGACATGATGGCGTTCGGCGCGGTCTACGGCCCGCCGTTCGTGCGCGAGGGCGCCGTGCGCCGCGACGCGACCATGGACGACTACAACAACTTCACCAAGCTGGCCCAGTCGTTCTCGACGCTGGACTCCGCGGGCGGCGTGATCTGCGAGCCAAACGACACCCCGCTGGACAGTCGCCACCTCGACATGACCTACGCCCTGGCGACGCTGACCGACAAGGTCTTCATGGGCAACGTCGTCTCCGGACCGAACGCGCGCGACACCATCGAGATGGCCTCGATCCTCTTCGGCGGCGGGCAGGGACGCGAGGCCGGACGCGCCAGCATCACCACCACGCCGGCCACCATCTCGCTGATCAACTGCAACTCACCGCTGCGGTGGGACGACCGGATGCTGGACTCGCTCTTCGAGTACGCCGAGGCCTCGCAGCCGGTCATCCTGACGCCGTTCATCCTGATGGGCGCGATGTCGCCGGTGACGATCCCGGCGGCTCTGGTCCAGCAGATCGCCGAAGCGCTGACCGGCATCACCCTGGCCCAGCTGATCAACCCCGGCACCCCGGTCATCTTCGGGTCGTTCCTTTCCAACATCGACATGCAGTCAGGCTCCCCCACGTTCGGCACGCCGGAGTCGGGCATCGGCTTGTTCTGCACCGGCCAGATCGCGCGTCACTTCGGGCTGCCGTTCCGCTCCGGCGGCACGCTGACCTCCTCGCAGGTGCCGGACGCTCAGGCGGGCTACGAGGCACTGATGACGCTGATGCCGACCTTCCTGGCGGGCGCAAACTGGGTGATGCACTCCGCCGGCTGGCTCGAGGGCGGCCTGGTCGCGGGCTATGAGAAGTTCATCGTCGACATCGAGCTGCTGCAGATGATGCAGGCCGAGTTCACCCCGCTCGAGATCGACGAGGAGTCGCTGGCGTTCGGCGCCCACGAGGAGGTCGGGTCCGGCGGTCACTTCCTCGGTGCGATGCACACGATGGAGCGGTTCCGCACCTGCTTCTACCGCCCACTGCTGTCCTCCTCGGAGAACTTCGAGCGCTGGACCCGCAACGGCGGCCTGGACGCTGCGGCTCGAGCATCGAAGATCTACCAGGCGCGGTTGGTCGAGTACGAGCAGCCGCCCCTCGACGAGGCGATCCGCGCCGAGCTGGAGGAGTTCGTCATCCGACGTCGCAAGGAGCTCGGCGACTGATGCCCGTCCGCACCTCCGGCAACGCCAGCAACCCCTCCGGCGATTTCGTCATCATCCTGGACTGCCCCGACCGGCCGGGGATCGTGCACGCCGTGTCCGGCTTCCTGGCCGCCCAGGGCGGCAACATCATCGAGAGCCAGCAGTTCGGGGACCCGCTCACCGGCAGGTTCTTCATGCGGATCGACTTCTCGGTCGTCGGTGACAGCGTCACCGTCGAGTCGCTCCGGTCCGACTTCGCCGCCGTGGCCGAGAGCTGCGCGATGACCTATGAGATCTGGGGCGCCCGGGTGCCCTACCGGACGCTGATCATGGTCAGCAAGCAGCTGCACTGCCTCAACGACCTGCTCTTCCGGCACTCCAACGGCAGCCTGCAGATCGACATCCCGCTGGTGGTGTCCAACCACAAGGACGCCGAGAAGCTGGTGCACAGCTACGGCCTCGACTTCCGGCACATCCCGGTGACCCCCGAGACGAAGCCCGCGGCCGAGGCGGAGCTGATGGCGCTGCACGAGGAGCTGGGCATCCATCTCGTCGTACTCGCCCGCTACATGCAGGTCCTCTCCGACGATGCCTGCCGCCGGCTCTCGGGCCACGCGATCAACATCCACCACTCGTTCCTGCCGAGCTTCAAGGGCGCGCGGCCCTACCACCAGGCGTTCGAGCGCGGGGTCAAGCTGATCGGCGCGACCGCGCACTACGTGACCGCCGACCTCGACGAGGGCCCGATCATCGAGCAGGACGTGATCCGGGTGGACCACAACCACCGGCAGGAACACCTGACCTCGGCCGGCCGCGACGTCGAGGCCCAGGTGCTCTCTCGCGCCGTGCGCTGGCACTCGGAGTCGCGCGTACTGCTCCACGGCAACCGGACCGTCGTCTTCCGCTGACCGCGCCGTCCGAGCCGTCCGAGCCGTCCCGGCCGGGACGTCATACATATCGAGGGTTCAAGGCCACGATTCGGATGACGTCCCGGGGAGCGCAGCGACGACGTCCGCCCCGGAGGTGAGGGGTGAGGGGTGAGGGATGAGGGGTGAGGGTGAACGGCGAGGGTCGGCGGTCGGTCAGGCGAAGTCCTCGGCGGAGTACGCCTTGGGCTCGACCAGGACCATCCAGTTCCCGGAGTTGTCGCGCATCACGGCCTCCACGCCGTACGGCCGGTCCGAGGGCTCCTGGATGAACTCCACGCCCTTGGACTTCAGCTCGTCAACGGTCTTGCGGCAGTCGTCCACCGCGAGGCCGAGGCCGTGCATCCCGCCGTCGTCCATGGCGCGCCGGATCGACTCGATCATCTCCGGCGAGAACGGCGGCCCGGGGATGTTCAGGTGTACGTCGAGACCGGGCTGGCCGGGATGCCGCACGGTGCACCAGCGGTAGTCCTCGCCCATGGTGACGTCGTCGCCCTCCTCGAAGCCGAGCACGTCGACGTAGAACCGCTTGGACTCGTCGATGTCTTTGACGAAGACCGATGTCAGGGAGATGTTGGTGATCATGCGACGAACCTACGGGCGCCCGGCGCGCCCCGCTTCTCCGATCTTGCGAGAAAGCTGGGTCTCGTCGGCGGGGCTGCGCCGTTCCGCCAGCCCCCACATCAGCACGAAGCAGCCCGGGATCCGCGGAGCACCGGCACCCCAGCGGCGCTGGAAGTCTCGCGGACTCTCACCGACGATCTCCTTGAACCGGCTGCTGAACGAGCCGAGACTGCTGAATCCCACCTCGTGGCAGACCTCGGTGACCGTCAGGTTCGTGGCCCGCAGCAGGTCCTGTGCGCGCTCCACCCGGCGCTCGGTGACGTAGGCCGCCGGCGTCTTCCCGTAGGTGGCCGCGAACAGCCGGTGGAAGTGGAACTTGCTCAGACCCGCGGCTCGCGCCATCACCTCGAGGTCCAAGGGATCGGCGTAGTGCCGGTCCACGTGGTCGCGGGCCCGGCGCAGGTGCACCAGCACGTCTCCGGGGGCGCGCTTGACCGGCGTACTCATGGAGCCATCCTCCCGAGGGCGCGACGACTTGGCGAGGACCGTGGCGGCATTCGCAACGGCGGAGTCGGCGTTTGACGGCATCACTCCGAGGCACCTGGGGCGTCGCGCGATGTCGGGCCTCTGGGGCATATGTACTAGTTAACCCTCTTGACCCTCTTGATCATCATCTTCCTGCGAACCTTGCCGGGTGAAGACCGTGAGGACCCGCGAGGTGGCGCCGCGCGGCCTCGTGGTGCCCGCGGTCGGTGGGGCGGCGATTCTCACGGTCCTGGTGATCGCGTGCGTGGTCATTCTCGGCCCCGGGGCTTGGGGTCCGCTCACCGGCGACTCCATCATCCTGCTGTCCGGCGCACTCGCCGTGACTTGCGCGATCTATGCCGCCGCCAAGAACAGCGGAGCGCTGCGTCGGGCGTGGCTGCTGCTCGCCGCGATGATCGCGATGCTGACCTCCGGGGGGGTGCTGTGGTTCCTCAGCGGGGGCACCTCGCCAACGCCGCGCACCGTGGACACCACGGACTTCCTCTACTTGCTCTCCCTGGTCCCGGCCGTCGCGGGCCTGGTCATCTACCCGATGACGCAGGGCATGCGCCAGACGTGGAGACCCCTGCTGGTCGACGGACTGGCGTTCGCCTCCTCGATCCTCCTGCTCGTCGCGCTCACCGGTCTCAGCGAGGTCAGCGCCGCCCTCGAGGGCAGCGCGGCCTTCGTCTACCTGGTCTACCCGGTGACCGATGCGTTGCTCTTCTCGTTCGTGGTCGTGCTCCTGCTGCGCAGCACGGGTCGGATCCGCGTGGACGTGGTGCTCGTAGCGTTGACGTTCGCCGCGTTCACGGTGGCCGATCAGGGCTATTCCCTCAGCAGCGTGCGTGGGACGGCACTGAGCGGCGTCTACCAGCTCGGGTACGTCGTCGCCGGGCTGCTGCTTGCGGGGGCTGCGCTCGCGGCCGCCTCGATGGAGACCCGCCCACGCGTGCTCCAGCGCGACTTCTCGGGCCCGGTCGCCCCCGCGCTGCCCGATGTCGCCGCGTTGGGCGCGCTGGCCCTGTGCCTGGTGACCGGGGTGAGCGGCCCCCTGGAGATCCTTCTGGTCGTGGCGGTCCTGGTCATGACCGGGCTGCGTCAGCTCACCCGGACCATGCAGAACCTGCGGATGCGGCAGGACCTGGAGCTACGGGTGGTGGCACGGACCGAGGAGATCCGGATGATCACCGAGGAGCATCGGCGCCTGGACGTGATGAAGCAGGAGTTCGTCTCGGCCGTGAGTCACGAGCTGCGAACACCACTGACCGCGATCCGAGGCGCACTCGAGCTGCTCTCGACGGGCGAGGCGGGAGAGCTGCCCGACAACCTTCGACCGCTCGTCGAGATGGCCGGGCGCGGCAGCGAACGCCTCTCCAGGCTGGTCAACGACATCATCGATCTCGAACGCCTCGAGAGCGGGAGCTTCAGCCTCTCCCCCGCCCCGCACGATCTCTACCCCCTGCTCGTGGACGCCGTCGACTCGCTGGCGCCGTTGGCTCGTGAGGCCCACGTGGACGTGCAGGTGATCCCTGCCTCGGTCCGGGCCGTGTGTGACGGCGACCGGGTGACGCAGGCCGTGGTCAACCTCCTGGCCAACGCGCTGAAGTTCACCGCGCCCGGGGGCCGGGTGACTCTCACCACCGAGGCGCTCTGCGACGACTTCCGGGTCTCGGTCCAGGACACCGGCAGGGGCATCCCCGAGGACGAGCTGTCGGCCATCTTCGACCGGTTCCACCAGGTGGATGCAGACGAGACCGGCCAGACCGTGGGCACCGGGCTCGGGTTGCCGATCACCCGACGCATCATCGAGGCGCACGGCGGCCGGATCTGGGCCGACAGCGAGCCCGGACGAGGTTCGGTCTTCCACTTCACGCTGCCGCTGCGCACCGGCGATGACCGCGGGGTCCGGTCGGACGTCGCCAGCCTGGTCTGACCCGCACGGGCGTCAGGTCACCCCTCGCGGTGGCTGGCCTCGACGGCGAGCTCGTCGACCAGGTCGTTCATCGGGTGGCCGGAATGGCCCTTGACCCAGCGGAAGGTGACGTCGCCGCGCTCCTCCACGAGATCGATGAACGGCTCCCACAGGTCGCGGTTGGCCACCGGCTTCTTGGCGGAGTTGAGCCAGCCACGGGCACGCCAGCCGGTCCACCAGGAGTTCTTGAAGCAGTTCACGACGTACGTCGAGTCGCTGACCACGACCAGCGGTCCCTCGAGGGTCCGGATCGCCTCGTAAGCGGCCCGGATCTCCATCCGCTGGTTGGTCGTGGCCGGGTCGTGGCCGGATTCCTGCGGGCCGTCGGGCACCGCCCAGGCCCAGCCCCCCGGACCGGGGTTGCCGCGGCAGGCCCCGTCGGTGAAGACCTCGGTGGCACCAGCCGGCACGACGTCCTCGGGTCGCACCGCCGGGGCCGGCGCATCGAGCGCCGCATCCACAGGCGACCCGGCGGCGGCACACGTTGCGTGCACCCAGGCGACACCCCCCGACGTCCGCGCGATCTCCGCACCCGGCGCGATCCGCGCCGCGCACGCCGCGCACGTGGTGGCATACCTCGCCTGCATCGAGCCCGCATCCCCTCGCCGTTGCCGTGGCGACCGCTCGGCCGCGCCGGGATCATCGCACGGGTTGCTCCGGCGAGAGCCACATGGGGGAGACCCGGACCGCTAGCGCTGTTGCACGCCGCGGACTACGGTTGCGCGATGAGCAACTCGGCTGTGGAAGCGGGCGGTGGGGTGCAGTCCGTCGACCGGGCGTTGCGCATCCTGAGCATCCTCGCGCGCTCCGGCGAGTCCGGCGTCACCGAGATCGCCGAGGTGCTCGCGGTGCACAAGAGCACGGCATTCCGACTGGTCGCGACCCTCGAGCAGCACGACCTCGTCGAGCAGGTCGAAGGACGCGGGAAGTACCGGCTCGGCGTCGGCCTGCTGCGGCTCGCCGGCGCCACCAGCGCCCGGCTCGACGTGGTGCAGGAGGCACGGCCGTTGTGCAAGCAGCTCGCCGCCGCTACCGGCGAGACGGTCAACCTCGCCACGCTCAGCGGCCACAGCGCGCTCTATCTCGACCAGGTCGCCGGACCATCGGCGCTGCAGCCGCACAACTGGGTCGGTCAGCACATCCCCCTGCACGCGACGAGCAACGGCAAGGTACTGATGGCCTGGCTGCCGCCCTCGGAGCTCGACGAGCTGCTGGGCAGCCTCCCCGCGTTCACGGGGCTGACCATCACCAGCAAGGCACGCCTGCGCCGCGAGCTGGAGACCGCCCGCGAGCAGGGGTACGCCGTCGCGGTGGACGAGCTCGAGGTCGGGCTCACCGCGATCGCGGCTCCGGTACGCAACGCCCACGGCGACGTCATCTGCTCGATGAGCCTCTCCGGACCTACCTTCAGACTGCCCGCCGAGCGTGTCGAGGAGGTGACGCCACTCCTCGTCGACGCGGCCGCAGAGCTCTCGCACCGGCTCGGTTGGGGTGCACGTTGAACCCACCGAACTGATCAACAAGCGCTCCAGCGGACGGCCTCGACCTCCCCACGAGTCTTGACGCCGCCTTCTCGGGTCCCCATTGTGTTTCGCATAGCGCCTGAAGTTTGCGAGTAGCGCAACGATTCGGGCGAGAACGGATCATCGATGCCCGAGAACTACATCAACGGCGAGTGGACCGCCGCCCGCGCAGGTGGACGCCGTGAAATTCGCTGCCCGGCCAACGGCGAGCTCGTCGCGGAGATCGACGAGTCCACTCGCGAGGACACCGAGGCCGCCATCGCCGCGGCCCGCGCCGCCTTCGACGGCGGTCCGTGGCGCGAGACCAGCGCTCGTGAGCGCGGTGAACTGCTGCTGCGCCTGGCCGACCTCCTCCAGCGCGACCGGGCAGCGATGGCCCGGATGGAGTCGCTGGACACGGGCAAGCGTCTGCCCGAGAGCGAGATGGACATCGACGACGTCACCAGCGTCTTCCGCCACTTCGGGCTGGTCGCGGACTCCAGTGCCGGCCGCGTGGTCGACACCGGGCGAGCTGACGTCGTCAGCCGGGTCGTCCACGAACCCGTGGGGGTGTGCGGGCTGATCTCCCCCTGGAACTACCCCTTGCTCCAGGTCAGCTGGAAGGTCGCGCCGGCGCTGGCCGCAGGCTGCACGTTCGTGCTCAAGCCCAGCGAGCTCTCCCCACACACCGCGATCCACCTGATGAAGCTGCTCGAGGAAGCGGGGCTCCCTGCGGGAGTGGGCAACCTCGTGGTCGGGGACGGGCCCAACGCCGGCGCCCCGCTCAGCGAGGACCCGAGGGTGGACCTGGTGTCGTTCACCGGCGGCCTCGAGACCGGCAAGCGGATCATGGCTGCCGCAGCGTCCACGGTGAAGAAGATCGCCCTGGAGCTCGGCGGCAAGAACCCCAACATCGTCTTCGCAGATGCCGACCGGGAGGCCGCCCTCGACATGGCCCTGACCGCGGTGTTCCTGCACTCGGGTCAGGTCTGCTCGGCCGGCGCCCGGCTGCTCGTCGAGGACTCGATCCACGACGAGTTCGTGGCCGAGCTCGTAGAGCGGGCCGGGAACATCCGGTTGGGTGGACCATTCGACGAGAAGGCCGAGACCGGTGCGCTGATCTCACAAGGCCACCTGGACAAGGTGACGGCGTACGTCGCGGCCGGGGTGGCCGAAGGCGCCACCGTGCTCCTCGGCGGCGAACGGGTCACCGACGGCGAGCTCGCCGACGGCTACTTCTTCGCACCCACGATCCTGGGCAACGTCACCTCCGGCATGCGGGTCGCCCAGGAGGAGTCGTTCGGGCCCGTGCTCACCGTGGAGCGGTTCAGCGACGACGACGACGCGGTCCGGATCGCCAACGACTCGATCTACGGTCTCGCCGGCGCCGTGTGGACCCAGGACGCCGGACGCGGCCAGCGCATCGCTGCGCGGCTGCGGATGGGGACGGTGTGGATCAACGACTACCACCCCTACGTGGCCCAGGCCGAGTGGGGCGGCTACAAGCAGTCCGGCATCGGTCGCGAGCTCGGCGAGGCCGGTCTCGAGGAGTACCGCGAGACCAAGCACGTCTGGCACAACATCGCTCCGGCCCCACAGGGCTGGTTCGGGGCAGGGGACGCTCCGTGAGCAGCAGGCGGCGGGACCTCTGGGACTACGTCATCGTCGGTGGCGGCTCGGCCGGCTGCGCCCTGGCCAACCGGCTCAGCACCGACCCCTCGACCAGCGTCCTGGTGCTCGAGGCCGGGCGATCGGACTACCGGATCGACCCGCTGATCCACATGCCGGCCGCGCTGCCGATCCCGATCGGCAACCGGCTCTACGACTGGAAGTACGAGACCGAGCCCGAGCCCGAGATGCACGGGCGCCGGATCTTCCACGCGCGCGGCAAGGTGCTCGGCGGCTCGAGCTCGATCAACGGGATGATCTTCCAACGCGGCAACCCGATGGACTTCGAGCGTTGGGCCGCCGATCCCGGACTGGAGACCTGGGACTACCTGCACTGTCTGCCCTACTTCAAGCGCATGGAGACCCTGCTCGTCGACGGGCGGCGGCAGGCCGACACCTGGCGTGGGGGCAGCGGTCCGCTCGTCCTCGAGCGTGGACCCGCTACCAACCCGCTCTTCGGCGCCTTCTTCGAGGCCGCCCAGCAGGCCGGCTACCCGCTGACCGACGACGTCAACGGCTATCGCCAGGAAGGGTTCGCACGCTTCGACCGCAACGTGCACAACAGCCGGCGCCTTTCTGCCGCACGCGCCTACCTGCACCCGGTGATGGACCGGCCCAACCTGCGCGTCGAGACCTACGCGATGGCCACGAAGATCCTCTTCGAGGGCAAACGCGCCACGGGTGTCGACTACCTGCGCACCGGTCGGGCGAAGCGATCGGTGCGAGCCGGTGAGGTGATCCTCTGCGGCGGCGCGATCAACACGCCCCAGCTGATGCAGCTCTCCGGCGTCGGCAACCCCGAGCACCTTCGGCCCCTCGGGGTGCAGATGGTCAGCGAGCTCAAGGGGGTCGGGGAGAACCTCCAGGACCACCTCGAGGTCTACATCCAGCACGCGTCCAAGCTTCCCGTCTCCATCGCCCCCGGGCTGGCGTGGCACCGTCGCCCAGGCATCGGCTACAACTGGCTCTTCCACCGGCGTGGCCTGGGTGCGACCAACCACTTCGAGGGCGGAGGGTTCGCCCGCAGCAACGACGACGTGGACTGGCCCAACCTGATGTTCCACTTCCTCCCCGTGGCCATCAGGTACGACGGCACCTCACCGACCGAGGGCCACGGCTACCAGGTGCACGTCGGACCGATGTACGCCGACACCCGCGGCTGGGTGCGGATCAGCAGCACAGACCCGCTCGAGCACCCCAAGATGCTGTTCAACTACCTGACCACGGCGAACGACCGCCGCGAGTGGGTAGAGGCGATCCGGGTGGCCCGCGACATCCTCAAGCAGCCGGCGTTCGCGCCGTTCAACGCGGGCGAGCTCTCACCCGGCCCCGGCGTGGAGACCGACGCGGAGATCCTCGACTGGGTCCGTGAGGACGCGGAGACCGCCCTGCACCCCTCCTGCACCGCGAAGATGGGCGTGGACGACATGTCGGTCACCGACCCGCTCACGATGAAGGTCCACGGCGTCTCCGGGCTCCGCGTCGTCGACGCCAGCGTCTTTCCCTACGTCACCAACGGCAACATCTACGCCCCGGTGATGATGGTCGCGGAGAAGGCCGCCGACCTGATTCTCGGAAACACGCCGCTTGCGGCCGAGAAGGTCCCCTACTACCGGCACCGCGACGACTCGCCGCTGTACCCGCCCGGGGATCACCGCAACAACCGCCCAGAGTCGGCAGGAGCCACGACATGAGCACCAACCTCGAAGAGAGCAGAACCCCTGCCGGTCCGGAGCCCCTCGGTCGGCGGAGCAAGAGCTCCAGCCTCAACCGGCCGGTGTTCTTCGGCTCGGCGCTGGGCACCCTCGCCGTCACGATCTGGTGCGTCGTCGCACCGGTGCGCGCGGAAGCCACCCTCGCCTCGTGGGTGGGGTACGTCTCCGACTGGTTCGGCTGGTTCTACATCCTGCTGGCCACGTCGGTCCTGGTCTTTGTGCTCTTCCTGGGCCTGTCCCGCCACGGCCACGTGCGCCTGGGCCCGCAGCACTCGCGACCGGAGTTCAGCACCCTGGCCTGGGCGTCGATGCTGTTCGCCGCCGGCATCGGCACCGACCTGATGTTCTTCGCCGTCAACGAGCCGGTCGTGCAGTACCTCACGCCCCCCAGTGGCTCGGGTGAGACCGTCACGGCAGCCCGGGAGGCCACCGCCTGGACTCTGTTCCACTACGGCATCACGGGGTGGGGCATGTACGCCCTGATGGGCATCGCGCTCGGCTACTTCTCCTACCGGATGAACCTGCCGCTGGCGGTCCGCTCGGCGCTGTACCCGTTGTTCGGCAAGAGGGTCAACGGCCCCATCGGGCACGGTGTCGACATCGCCGCCGTCCTGGGCACCATCTTCGGCGTGGCCACCTCTCTCGGCATCGGAGTGGTCGGACTGAACGTCGGCCTGAACGAGCTGTTCGGCATCCCGCAGGGGTTGCCCGCCCAGTTCGCCCTGCTGGCGATCGCCGTGCTGGTGGCGACCATCTCGGCCGTCAGCGGCATCGACAAGGGCATCAAGCGGCTCTCCCAGCTCAACGTGATCCTGGCGCTCAGCCTGGCCGCCTGGATCCTGGTCACCGGCAAGACGACGTACCTGCTCAACGCCGCCGTGCTGAACGTCGGCGACTTCGTCCGACTCTTCCCGGACATGACCATGCAGACCTTCGCCTACGAGGACACCGGCGACTGGATGAGCTTCTGGACGCTGTTCTTCTGGGCCTGGTGGATCGCCTGGGCGTCCTTCGTCGGGCTCTTCCTGGCGCGCATCTCGCGCGGTCGGACGATCCGGCAGTTCGTCGCGGGCACGATGGTGATCCCGTTCAGCTACATCGTCATGTGGATCTCGATCTACGGCAACGCGGCGATCGACGAGGTCCGCTCCGGGAACACCGCCTTCGCCGAGGTGGCTGCGGCCAGCCCCGAGGGCGGCTTCTACGCGCTGCTGGCGGAGTACCCCGCCTTCACCTTCATCGCCGGCCTGGCCACGCTCGTGGGGCTGCTGTTCTACATCACCTCCGCCGACTCCGGTGCGCTCGTGATGGCGAACCTGTCCTCCCACCTGGGCAGCGTCTCCGATGACGGTGGACGCCGACTCCGGATCTTCTGGGCCGTCGCCACCGGTGCCCTGACGCTGGCCATCCTCAGCGTCGGTGGCATCTACGCGCTGCAGTACGCCACCGTCATCATGGGTCTGCCGTTCGCCTTCGTGATGGTGCTGGTGATGCTCGGCCTCTACAAGGCGCTCCGGGTCGAGGCGCACCGCACCGAGAGCCTGCACCACGCCCTGCCGGGCGTGCTCTCCGGCCGGAGCGGCGCGTCCGCACCCGGCGTGGGTGCCTCGGACGCCCCCCAGTGGCGCCAGCGGTTGAGCCGCACCCTGTCCTTTCCCGGGCTGGCCGAGGCGCACGACTACCTCGACGAGGTGGCGTTGCCCGCTCTCGAGGAGGTGGCGCGCGAGCTGCAGGGGCAGGGGATCCCGGCGATCGCCCGCAGCCAGGACGAGGACGCCCACCGCTACGTCGAGCTGGTGGCCGACGAGGAGGCCGAGCACTCGTTCCGCTACGTGCTGTGGCCCAAGGAGGTCCCGCGCCCGGCGTACGGCGCAGAGACACCGGACGCGACCTACGCCCGGCTCGAGGTGCACCTCTCCGAGGGCGGGCAGAGCTACGACGTCCTGGGCTACAACCACACCCAGCTGATCGATGACGTGCTCGACCAGTACGAGCGGCACCTGGAGTTCCTCCGACTGGAGGCGGACAGCTCGCTGGGCTGAGGCTCGCGTCGGGGCAGTGTTGCGGGGCGTCAGCGAGCGCTTTCCCGGGATGGCCGGGTGTCTTGACACGTCCGCGCCCCGGGGTGATCCTTGGAGTGTCGTTTCTTAATGCGCATCACGTTGCGCATAGCGCAACACTGAGGAGTCACCGTGGCCGCTGTTCCCGCCACCGCCAACGTCGTCGTCATCGGAGCCGGCATCGTCGGCAACAGCCTCGTCCACCATCTCGTCGAGCTCGGCTGGACCGACGTGGTCCAGATCGACAAGGGCCCGCTGCCCAACCCCGGCGGCTCGACCGGGCACGCCTCCAACTTCATCTTCCCGGTGGACCACTCCCGCGAGATCACCGATCTGACCCTGGACTCGGTGCGCCAGTACAAGGAGATGGGCGTCTTCACCGAGTCCGGCGGCTTCGAGGTCGCGCGCACCCCCGAGCGGATGGAGGAGCTGCGCCGGCGGATGTCCAGCGCGAAGGCCTGGGGCATCGAGGCCGAGCTGGTCAGCCCCGAGGCAGTCGTGGAGAAGGTTCCGTTCCTGGACCCCGACCAGATCATCGGCGCTTTCTGGACGCCCTCGGTCGGCGTCGTCGACTCGCTGCGCGCCGGCACGATCATGCGCGAGCGGGCCCTGGCGAGCGGTGAGCTGACCGTGGTGCCCAACGTCGAGGTCACCGGCCTGGACGTCGAGGAAGGCGAGCACGGGCCGCGGATCCGGCGCGTGCGCACCGACAAGGGCGACATCGAGGCGGCGTACGTCGTGATCGCGTGCGGCGTGTGGAGCCCCAAGATCGGCGACATGGCCGGGGTGAAGATCGCGCTGACCCCTGCGGTGCACCAGATGATCTCGGTCGGACCGTGCCCGCAGCTGGCCGAGCGGGAGGGCGAGATCTCCTTCCCGATCATCCGCGACATGGACACCTTCTGCTACGAGCGCCAGCACGGTGCGGACATGGAGGTCGGCTCCTACGCCCACCGCGCGATCCTGCACGAGCCCGAGGAGATCCCCTCGATCGACCAGGCGAAGCTCTCCCCGACGGAGATGCCCTTCACCGAGGACGACTTCGACACCCAGCTCGAGCAGGCCTTGGAACTGATGCCCGAGCTGCTCGGCGCCGACGGTGCCGAGATGCGCTACGCGATCAACGGGCTGCTCTCACTGACCGCCGACGGCTCCCCGATCCTCGGCGAGAGCGAGGTCAAGGGGCTCTGGGTCTCCGCCGCGGTGTGGATCAAGGAGGGTCCCGGCGTCGGCCGGGCGGTCGCGGAGTGGATGACCCACGGGCACTCCGAGATCGATGTCTCCCACAGCGACATCGCGCGCTTCCACACCCACGAGCGCGAGCGCGCCCACGTCCGCGCGCGGACCAGCGAGGCGTTCATCAAGACCTACGGCATCGTCCACCCGGCCGAGCAGTACGAGTCCGACCGCGGCGTCCGCTGGTCGCCGATGGCCGACTCGCAGAAGGCCCTGGGCGCGGTCTTCTACGAGACCGTCGGGTGGGAGCGACCCTGGTGGTACGAGTCCAACGCCGACCTGCTCGAGAAGTACGGCGACGCGGTGATGCCGCGCGAGCACGAGTGGGACTCGCGCTGGTGGAGCCCGATCGTCAACGCCGAGCACCTCGCCATGCGGGAGAACGCCGGCGTGATCGACCTGACCGCCTTCTGCATCTTCGACATCACCGGCCCGGGCGCGCTGGCCTCGGTGCAGCAGACCTGCGTCGCCCAGTGCGACGTCGCGATCGGCAAGGTCGTCTACACGCCCGTGCTCGATGCCAAGGGCGGCTTCCTCTCCGACCTGACCGTGATGCGCCTGGGCGACGACCACTTCCGGGTGGTCACCGGCGGCGCCCACGGCATGGTCGACCGGCAGTGGTTCCGCAACCACCTCGCCGACGACGCCGAGCTCTCCGACCTCACCGAGGAGCTCTCGACGGTCGGCGTGTGGGGGCCGCGGGCCCGCGACATCCTCGCCTCGCTCACGGGCGACGACGTCAGCGACGGCGGCTTCGGGTTCCTCACCTGCCGGGAGATCTCGGTCAAGGGCGTGGACTCCCCCGTCCTGGCCTCCCGGATCTCCTACGTCGGCGAGCTGGGCTGGGAGCTCTACGTCCCCTTCGCACAGGCCGCGCAGCTGTGGGACGCCGTGCTCGCAGCCGGCAAGGACCACGGCGCCGTCCCGGTGGGGATCGGCGTCTACGGCACCACCGGCCGCATCGAGAAGGGCTACCGCGCCTTCGCCGCCGAGCTCGACTCGGAGCGGACGATCATCGAGGCCGGGATGCAGCGCCCCAAGGTCAAGGCCGCGGAGTTCGTGGGCCGCGAGGCCTACCTCGCCCAGCGCGAGTCCGCGCCTACTGCGGTGCTGTGCACCATGACGGTCGACGACCACACCTCGGCCGACGGCACGAAGCGCTACATGCTGGGCGGAGAGCCGATCCTCACCCGTGACGGCGGGACCCTGACCGACGGTCACGGGCACCACCCCTACGTCACCTCGGCCGGTTCGGCGCCCTCGCTCGGCAAGCACGTGCTGCTGGCCTACCTCCCGCCCGAGGAGGCCACGATCGGCAACGAGCTCGCGGTCTCCTACATGGAGGAGCTCTACCCGGTGACGGTCGGCTCGATCGACGCGACGCCGCTGTTCGACCCGGACAACGAGCGGATCCGGTGACGACCCGATGACCAACGTGCTGGTGTGCATCAAGCGCGTCCCGGACTTCTCCGGCGAGGTGCTGCTCTCCGAGGACGCCCAGTCCGCCGACGCCAGGTTCGTCGGCTTCACGATGAGCAACCACGACAGCTGCGCGGTCGAGCTCGCGGTGCAGGTCGCCGCGGCCGGTGACGGCGTGGCGACGGTGCTCTCCGTGGGCAGCGCCGACTCGGTCGAGCAGCTCCGCTCCGCGCTCGGAGTCGGCTGCACCGCGGCGGTGCTCGTCGAGGCCGACCCTGTCTCGCTGGGTCCGGCGGACGTGGCGCACGAGATAGCCGAGGTCGTCCGCGACCACGAGGCGGGCGGCACGACGTACGACCTGGTGCTGCTGGGCAACGATGCCGCCGACTCCGGCGACTTCCAGGTCGGCATCCGGCTGGCGCACGAGCTGGAGCGCCCCGTGGTGACAGGCGTGAAGACGCTGGCCGTAGGCGCGGATTCCGTGCGGCTGCAGGCCGACGGAGCCGCAGGGCGCGAGACCTACGAGGTGCCGCTGCCGGCCGTAGCCAGCGTGCTCGAGGGCGGTGTGGAGCCGCGCTACCCCACGATCACCGGTCGGATGAAGGCCAAGAAGGTCGAGGTGGAGACTCGCGCCTGCTCGCGGGAGCCCCTCGGCAGCGGGCGGGTGCGGCTGACGCTCCCGCCGCCCATGCCCTCCTCGGCCGAGGTGATCGGCGAGGGTCCGGAGGCGGCAGCGTGCCGTGGTCGACCTGCTGCAGCGACTGGGGGTCGGCCGGTGATCCTGGTCTACGTCGAGACCTCAGTCGACGGCGTCAGCGAGGTGTCGCTGGAGGCCATCACGTTCGCGCGCGACCTCGCCGCGGCCGGAGGGGGCGTCCCGGTCGACGCGCTCGCCACCGGCTCGCTGCCGACCGGCGCCACCGACCAGCTCGCGGCGTACGGCGTCCGCACGCTGCTGCACGCCGACGCCGACGACTTCGACCGTTTCTCCGGAGCAGCGACCGCAGCCGCCGTGGTCGCCGGGCGGCAGGCACAGGGCGCCGTGGTCGTGCTCGCCGGTGGCACCAACCGCGGCAACGAGGTGATGGCCCGGGTCGCGACCCGGCTCGGTGTGCCGATGGCCGCCAACGTGGTCTCCTTCGCCGGGCTCTCGCCGTTCGTGGTCACCCGCCAGGTCATCGGTGGCGCTGCGCTCGAGGAGATGCGCCTCTCCCAGCGCCCGGCGGTCTTCACCGTCGCGGGACACGCCGTCGAGCCGGTGCCGGCCCCGGAGCCGGTCCCCGCGTCGGTGAGCGCGCTGCCGGTGGAGCTGTCGGCCCAGGACCTCGTCGTCCGCGTGGTCTCCGTGGAGGGCACCGACGGTGAGGACGCCACAGGCGGTCTCAAGACCGCTCGGGTCGTCGTCGGCGCGGGCCGCGGAGCCGGGGGTCCCGAGGGGTTCGGCGACGTGCTCGAGCTCGCGGACCTGCTCGGCGGCACGCTCGGTGTCTCCCGGGTGGTCACCTCGCTCGGCTGGCGACCGCACCACGAGCAGGTCGGCCAGACGGGCAGCCGGATCGCGCCGGAGGTCTACATCCCGTGCGGCATCAGCGGCGCCATCCAGCACTGGGCCGGTTGCGCCAGCTCGAAGGTGATCCTCGCGATCAACACCGACGCCGAGGCGCCGATGATGACCAAGGCCACCTACGCGGTGGTCGGCGACATGCACGAGGTGGTGCCGGCCATCAACGAGGAGCTGCGCAGACGTCGCGGATGACCGGGGCGCTCACCGGGGCGCTCACCGGGGCGCTCGGGCCGCACCGCACCTTCGCAGCCGTACGCTGCATCGGGTGAGCAGACGCACGTGGGCAGTCGGCCTGGTGATCGGCGTGCTCGTGACCGCCGTCGTCGCGGTCGTCGCGGTGCAGCGGCTGCTTCCGGGGTGCGGGGACGCTGTCACCGAGCTGGCAGCCGACCGGTCCCGGTCTCCCTTCCTGGACGCCGATGGCCGCGCCGACCGGCCGGACACCGAGCGGGACACCCTGGTCGATGCGATGCGGCGCGCCCCGGCACCGTTCGGCGAGGTGCTCGGTGCGGTCGGCTACCACTACGACCAGTGGGCGCAGCTCTCGGCGATGGACCAGGGCCTGGGCGTCCGGACCCGGGACGACCCGGACTTCACCCTGTTGGACGGCGAGACCCTCCGGCCCCGCTGGAGCGTCGCGGTGGCCACCAAGCGCTCCGCCTACGACTCGAGCCGGCAGCGCTACCTGTTGACCACGTTGCCCGCCGGCTCCCCGCCCGAGCTGGTGGCGCTCGACGCCAGGACCGGCCGCCGGATCGTGTGCAGCGTCATCGGCGAGGTCCCGGTGGGCCCGGATGACCCCTTCGCCACCGCGCCGCTGGCCGACAACGACGTCGCGGTGCTCACTCCGGACAGCGACGGCCTGGAGCGGCTCGTGCGGCTCGACGCACGGGACGGCTCCGAAGACTGGCAACGCGTCCTGGACGCCGACTCGGGTGACTTCCTCGGCGAGCTTGCCCCGGACAAGCTGCTCGTGGGTGGCCGGGCGCAGGTCGACCTGTTCGAGGAAGCCGCGATGGCGAAACGCCGCTCCGGACCAGCTCTGACGCTGGTCTCGGCCCTGGACGGCCGGACCCTGTGGACCCGTACGGAACCCGCGGGCTCCGACGTGCACGTCCTGGGCACCGACCCGCCCACCGGGACGGCGGTGATCCTGGAGTGGGACGGCGCGACCCGGACCGCCCGGATCGAGGCGCTCGACGAGGACGGCAACGAGGTCTGGGACGTGGTCCCGGAGAAGGACTCCTTCTTCGACGCCGCAATGCGCTCGGGTCGCATCCTGGTCCGGGTGGGGACCCGCTGGTCGGCGTACGACATCGAGGACGGTCGACGACTCTGGACCCGCGTCGTCGCGAAGACCCCGCAGTTCCTGCCATACGGCTTCGAGCTGGACAGCGTCCCGCTCCTGGATCCCGAGCACGTCCTCGTCGCCGGGACCACCGCGCTGCACATCCTGGACCTCCGCACCGGGGAGATGACCTCCGCCGCGCTGCCCACCGACGGCATCAACACCACCTACTGGCCCTACCAGGTCGCCGTCACCCCCAGCCTGATCGCCGTCGCCACCAACACCGGGGCTGTGGTGCTGCGGCGGGAGTAGGGCCGGCGGTTTCGCTGGGGGGCCGGCGGTTTCGCTGGGGGGCTGGCGGTTTCACTGGGGACCCCGTGAAACTGCCACTTCCCACGCGTTGCAACACGGGGGAAGTGGCAGTACGTCGGGGGGAGCACACCGTCGCGCGACCAAGACGCTCACCTGCCCCGACCACCCGGCGCCACCCACCCACCCGAGCCCCGGCCGCCCGACCCCGCCACCCGACCCCGCCACCCGACCCCGCCGCCGACCCGGGTGTCAGCGGGTGTTGGTAGACAAGGCGCATGATCACCGCCACCGGCACCCGCGACCAGGCCGAGCAGCACCTCCGGGCGCTCGTCGGTCGTGAGGATGCCCGGCTGCACGACGACCAGTGGGCCGCCATCGAGGCGCTGGTGGTCCAGCAGAGCCGGGTACTGGTCGTGCAGAAAACCGGGTGGGGCAAGTCGGCCGTCTACTTCGTCGCCACCGCGTTGCTGCGCGGACTTGGTGCCGGGCCGACGGTGATCATCTCGCCGTTGCTGGCCCTGATGCGCAACCAGATCGAGGCGGCCGAACGGGCGGGGATCCGGGCCGCGACGATCAACTCCACCAACATCGAGGACTGGACCGCGATCCGCGCCCGGGTGGACGCCCACGAGATCGACGTCCTGCTGGTCAGTCCCGAACGGCTGAACAACCCGACCTTCCGCGACGAGGTGCTGCCGCAGCTGACCGAGACCGCGGGGCTGCTGGTGGTGGACGAGGCCCACTGCATCTCCGACTGGGGACACGACTTCCGGCCCGACTACCGGCGCATCCGGCAGATGCTCACCACGCTCCCCGACGGCATCCCCGTGCTCGCGACCACGGCGACGGCGAACTCGCGCGTGACCGGCGACGTCGCCGAGCAGCTCGGCACCGACGTCCTCGTCCTGCGCGGCTCGCTCGACCGCGAGTCGTTGCACCTGGCCGTGCTCCAGCTCGAACGTCCCGAGCAGCGGCTCGCCTGGCTGGCCGAGCACCTCGGTGACCTGGAGGGCTCGGGCATCATCTACACCCTCACCGTGGCGGCGACCCAGGAGGTCGCCGATCATCTCCGCTCGCACGGCTACGCCGTCGCGGCGTACTCCGGGAAGACCGAGCCCACCGAGCGCCTCGCCCTCGAGCAGGATCTCCTGGCCGGGCGGCTCAAGGCCCTGGTGGCGACCAGCGCCCTCGGGATGGGCTTCGATGCCCGGCTCGGGTTCGTGGTCAACCTGGGCGCCCCCTCCTCCCCGGTCGCCTACTACCAGCAGGTCGGACGCGCCGGACGCGGCACCGACCGCGCGACCGTGGTGCTGCTGCCGGCGTACGAGGACCGCGACATCTGGCGCTACTTCGCCTCCCTCGCCTTCCCGCCCGAGCAGCACGTCCGTACGGCGCTGAGCGCGCTGGCTCAGAACGGCGCCCCCATGTCGACCGCGGCGCTGGAGACCTACGTCGACCTGAGCCGCACCCGCCTGGAGACGATGCTGAAGGTGCTGGACGTGGACGGCGCGGTCGACCGGGTCCGCGGCGGCTGGACGGCGACCGGCGAGGACTGGGCCTACGACCAGGAGCGGTACGACCGGGTGGCAGCCGCCCGACGCGACGAACAGGCGGCGATGCTGGCCTACGTCGCGACCGACGGGTGTCGGATGCGCTTCCTCCGCGAGCAGCTCGACGACCCCGGCGCGACGGACTGCGGACGCTGCGACAACTGCGACGGCCTGGCCCTCGATGGCGAGGTCTCCGGCACCGCGGTGGCCGAGGCCGGCCAGCGGCTGCGACGCCCCGGCGTCACGTTGGCCCCGCGCAAGATGTGGCCGACCGCCCTGGCCAACGTGGGTATCGACCTCAAGGGCAAGATCGTCGACGGCGCCGAGGAAGGTCGCGCGGTCGGTCGCCTCACCGATCTCGGGCACGGTCAGACGCTGCGCGCGCTCTTCGGTCCCGAAGGAGGCGACGGCCCGGTGCCCCCGCCGCTGGTCGACGCCCTGATCGAGGTCCTGCGGGAGTGGCATCCCTCCTGGGTCGCTCGTCCCACGGGCATCGCCTACGTCGAGTCGGCGCGGAGGCCGGAGCTGACCCGCGACCTGGCCGAGGGTCTGGCCCGGTTCCTGCGGCTGCCGGTCGTCGCACGCTGGGCGATCACCGACCCCGGCGTCACCCCCGGCCAGGGTGCGACCAACTCGGCCCAGCGCGTGTCCGCGGTGGGGCGCCGCTACGACCTGGCAGTCGACGTACCGCTGGACGGCGGCCCGGTGCTGCTGGTCGACGACCTGGTGGTCACCGGGTGGACCATGACCACCGCAGCGCGCGCCCTGCGTTCGGCCGGGGCCGCCGCCGTGCTGCCGGTCGCGCTCGGCGTCGAGTCCTAGGGCGACCGCTCACCCCGACCCGAGGCCCACCCGGCCCCAAAACGGACCTTTCGAAAAGTGTGGTCCGAGGGCACCGATGCCGCCTATCGTCAGTCTGTTGGGGTCGGTCAGCCGGGAGGTGAACCATGACCGTGACGCGGGACCCGGTGGCGGTGCGGCTCGCACTCGGCATCCTGGGTCCGCTGGTCGCCACGCTGGATGGCGAGCCCGTCAGTCTGGGGGGGCAACGCCAGCGCAGCGTGCTCGCGGCGCTGCTCCTGGCCCGGGGCCAGGTCGTCTCGGTCGACCGGCTCACCGAGGCCGTCTGGGGCCAAGCCGCCCCGCCCAGCGCCAACGCCTCCCTGCATGCCTACGTCTCCCACCTCCGCCGTGGCCTGGAGCCCGGGCGAGCCGCACGTTCCCCGGCCACGGTCCTGGTGAGTCACGGCAACGGCTACGCCCTGCGCCTGCCGCCCGCATCGGTGGACGCCTGGCGCTTCGAGGAGCTGGTCCGATCCACGGGTCGGCTCGAAGACCCTCACCAACTGGTGGCCACCCTCACCGAGGCACTCGGGTTGTGGCGCGGCGACGCGGTCGCGGAGTACGCCGACCAGGACTGGGCTCGTCCGGACGCGCACCGGCTCACCGAGCTGCAGGGGTTCGCTCGCGAGCAGCTGCTGGCGGCCAGGCTCGACGCCGGCGAGAAAGAGATCCTGGTACCCGAGATCGAGGCGCTCCTGGCCGAGGCGCCGCTGCGTGAGGAGCGGTGGCGTCTCCTCGCGCTCGCGCTCTACCGATCGCACCGTCAAGCGGATGCGCTCGCCACCCTGCGTCGCGCCCGGACGATGCTGGCAGAAGAGCTCGGCGTCGATCCCGGCGCCGCGCTGCGCTCACTGGAGTCCGAGGTGCTCGCGCAGTCCGCTCGTCTCGACGCACCTGCCGCCCGTGTGCGCACGGCGCTCAGTGCCTTGCCCGCAGCCGAGACACCCACCGCGGGGCCGATCCCCGACGCCGGATCGTCGCTCGGTGGTGAGCTGGTGGACCGCGACTCCGAGCTGTCCCGCCTCCGTCGCGGGGTGCAGGAGTTGTTGGCCGGACAGTCCGGCCTGATGGTGGTCTCCGGCCCGGCGGGAATCGGCAAGACCAGACTCCTCGCGGAGGTGAAGCGGGAGGCGGCGGCCGCGGGGGCCCTCGTGCTCTCGGCACGCGGCAGTCAGCTGGAGAAGGAGTTCGGATTCGGGGCCGTGCGCCAGCTCTTCGAGCCCGCGCTGAGCAGCGGTGAACGCGGCGACCTGCTTGCCGGTGCCGCCGAGGCAGCAGCCGGTGTCTTCGACTCGGCTCCGGCCCCGACCCACCGCGCCGAGGGCCTGTTCGCCGTACTGCACGGGCTGTACTGGCTCACCGTCAACGTCAGCGCGCGAGCGCCGCTGCTCCTCGCGGTCGACGACCTCCAGTGGTGCGACAACGGGTCGCTGCGCTTCTTGGCCTACCTGGTGAGCCGGACCGAGGGCCAACCCGTCCTGGTGGTGACCACGTTGCGCACCGGCGAGCAGTACGACGACGACGACCTGATCGCCGAGCTGACCAACGACCCGAGCTCGACCGCCGTTCAGCCCCGGCCGCTCACGCACGCGGGGGTTGCCGACCTGGTGCGCACGATCCTCGGGCAGGGTGCCGACGAGCACTTCGTCACCGCCTGCCACCACACCACCGGTGGCAACCCGCTGCTGCTGCGCCAGCTGCTGCGGGCGCTGGCCTCGGATCGGGTCACGCCAGACGCGGCACACGCCGACCTCGTGCGGGCGATCGGCTCCCGCGCCGTCTCCAGCATGGTCCTGAGGCGCTTCGCGCGGATGTCCGAGCACAGCCGGGCCGTGGCCCGCAGCATCGCCGTACTCGGCGACGGCGCCTCGCTACCGATCGTCTCGGCCCTGTGTGGTCTGACCGACGAGGAGGCAGCCGTCGCGGTGGCCGGCCTGGCCCGCGCCGAGCTGCTGCGTGAGACCTACCCGCTGGGCTTCGTGCATCCCCTGGTCCAGGACGCCGTCTACGACGACCTCACCCTGGGTGAGCGCGAGCTGGCGCACGAGCGGGCGGCGCGGGAGCTCTCTTCCTCGGGGGTGGCTTCGGAGCAGGTGGCGGCCCACCTGCTGCTGGTCCCGGCACGCGGTGACCCCGGCGTGGTCCGGGTGCTGCGGGAGGCTGCGAGACAGGACGCCCGCCGCGGCTCCGCCGAGAGTGCCGCGAGCTACCTGCGCCGTGCCGTGCAGGAGCCACCTGCACCCGAGGAGCTGCCTGAGCTCCTGCTCGAGCTGGGCCGGCTGGAGACGATGACGCGCGGCGACTCCGCCGTCGCGGACCTGGGGGCGGCCTGCTCCGGGCTCCAGGACCCGCGTCTCAAGGCCGAGGCGAGCATCATGCTGGCCAGGACGCTCATCTTCGCCGGTGAGCGTGGCGCCGCCACTGCCTGCGCGCGGGCGTCGATCGCGCGCCTGCCCGAGGACCTCGTCGACGAGCGACAGGCACTGCTGGCCATGGAGCGGCTCGGCGGCTACATGCACAACCTGGCGCCGGCGGAGTACGCCGCCGCCGAACGCCCGACGCTGAGCGGCCGCGGCACCGGCGCGCGCGCCCTGGCCGTCACCCTGGCCTGGGAGGACCTGATCGCCGGCGAGCACCGGGACCGGGCGCTGGAGCTCGCGCACTTCGGCGTCCAGGACGACGCCCTGCGCAAGGTCGACGCCGGGTTGTCGTGGGTGGTGGCCGGGATGGTCCAGGAGCTCTGTGGCGAGGACACCGTGTCCTACTGGCACGAGTGCCTGCGCGACTCCTACCGCCGGGGGGCGCTGTTCGGCGCCCTCGGTTCTCACCTGTGGCTCGGCTACACCCAGTGGCGACGCGGCGACCTCCCCGAGGCGATGCAGTCCTTGCGGAACTGCGCCGAACAGAACCAGCTCTGGGGCGAGACCGCGCTGGGCCAGCCGTACGTCGACGGGTTCAGCGTGCGGATCCTCCTGGATGCGGGCGACATACCGGGGGCCAGGCGCTACCTGGACGGGGCCAGGGGCAGGGTGCGCATCGGCGAGGGCGTCCGGCTCTTCGGGGAGGCCGAGGCTGCGGTGGCCCTGGCGGAGGGGCGCCCCGAGGAGGCGCTGCGAGCCCTGGACTCCATCGAGGACGAGATGGCGATCGTGCAGAACCCCGTCTGGCGACCATGGCGTTCCGAGCGTGCCGCTGGCCTCGCGGCCCTGGGCCGGCACGACGAGGCGAGGTCCCTCGTGGCGGCCGAGCTCGAGCTCGGCCGTCGATGGGGGACGCCGGAGCTCGTCGGTCGCACCAGCCGGATCCTCGGTGAGCTCGGTGGTCCCGAGGCCATCGACCTGCTGCGCGAGGCCGAGGCACTGCTGCGACCCGGGCTGCAGCGGCTGGAGCACGCCCGCGCCCTGAACGCGCTCGCCGGTTCCCTCGCCCAGCGAGACGGTGCCGGCGACGGGGACCGGACCGAGGCCCGGTCCGCGCTCACCGAGGCGCTGGGCATCGCCGATCGGTGCGGGGCGTACCGCCTCCGCAACGTCGTGGTGACGCGCCTGGCCGAGCTCGGGGTCCCGGTCGCGCCGGAGCCGTCGGCGCGCTCGACCCTGACCACCACCGAGCGCCACATCGCCGCTCAGGCCGTGGAGGGCGTGCCCCTGCAACAGATCGCGGAGTCGCTGTTCCTCACTCCGCTCACCGTGCGGCGCACCATCGCCTCGGTGCACGAGCGGCTCGGCGTGACGGGCGCCGCCGACCTCGCCGCGGCTCTCGCCGACCTCTGAGCCGCCCAGCCGGTCCCAAGTCGACCCCAAGTGGCTGCCAAGCGGGCCGGCGCATCGTGGGTCAGCACCGATCCCACACCGTCAGGAGCCCCCATGACCATCGAGTCGACCGATCTGCACACCCGCGCCGCCGCCCTCAGGGGGCTGTGCGGCGGAGCCGTTCACCTGCCCGGCGACCCGGGCTATGAGGACGCGCGGCTGCCGTGGAACCTCGTCGTCGACCAGCGACCGGCAGCTGTCGCCTACCCCGCCGAGGTGGACGAGGTCATCGAGGTCGTCCGCGCCGCGCGGAGTGCCGGGCTGCGCATCGCCGCTCAGAGCACCGGGCACAACGCCGGGCCGCTCGGCTCGCTGGAGGACGTCGTACTCGTGCGCACCTCGGCGATGCGCTCGGTCACGATCGACCCGCAGCGGCTCGTCGCTCGCGCCGAGGGCGGCGCCCTGTGGCAGGACGCCGTGGAAGCCGCCGCCGAGCACGGCCTGGCGACGTTGCACGGCTCCTCCCCCGACGTGGGGATCGCCGGCTACTCGCTCGGAGGCGGCATGGGGTGGTACGCCCGCAAGCACGGCCTGGCCACCAACGCCCTGACCGCGATCGAGCTGGTCGACGCCGACGGCGAGCTGGTCCGGGCCGACGCGGACCAAAACGCGGAGCTGTTCTGGGCCCTGCGCGGCGGCGGTGGCAACTTCGGTGTCGTGGTCGCCCTGGAGTTCCGGCTCCTCCCCTTCGACAGCGCGTACGGCGGGATGCTCGTCTGGGACCAGAAGGACGCCGCCAAGGTCGTGCACCGCTGGGCCGAGTGGAGCCTGGGTGCCCCGGACGAGGTGACCACCTCGCTGCGGATGATGAACCTGCCGCCCCTGCCCGAGCTGCCGGAACCGTTCCGGGGGCGTCGACTCGTCGTCATCGACGGTGCCGTCCTCGAGTCGGACTCGCGGGCGGAGGAGATCCTGGCGCCGCTGCGCGAGCTCGACCCGGAGATGGACACCTTCGCGCGGGTCGAGGCTGCCTCGCTGATCCGTCTGCACATGGACCCTGAGGAGCCGACCCCGGCGGTCTCGGGCAGCGCGATCCTGGGCGGCCTGCCGGAACCCGCCGTCGAGACGTTCCTCGCTCTGACCGGACCGGAGTCGCAGTCCTCCTTGCTCTTCGCAGAGCTGCGCCAGCTCGGTGGCGCGCTCGGCCGGCCGGCCGAGCAGGGTGGAGCGCTGCCGATGCTCGACGGGCAGTTCGTGCTGTTCAACGTCGCCATCGCCGCGACACCAGAGATGGCCGAGCGGGGTCACGCGGACGCAACGGCCCTGGTCGACGCGCTCTCGCCGTACGCGACCGGGGCCGACTACCTCAACTTCGCCGAGCAACCGGTCCAGGTCGCGGACTCCTACCCGCAGAGCACCTGGCGCCGGCTGCAGGCGATCAAGGCGGCCGCCGACCCGGACGGCGTGTTCGTGGCGAACCACCCCATCACCCCCGAGGCCTGACGGGAGCCTGGCCGGAGCCGGAAACTCGGCGCGCGGTCCGGCCTACGTCCCCCGGACTCGCGGGTAACCCGCGAGTCCGGGCAGGATGCAGGACATGGACCAGGGACCGGAGCAACCCCGCAAGAAGCGTCGTGCGGCGACGAGTGCCTCCTACTCGATCACCATGCGGCTGCACGCGCACGTCGATCCGGCGATGGTGGGGAGGATCGCCACCAGCATCGCCTCGGGTGGCGGCATCGTGACCGCGCTCGACGTGGCCGAGTCGCGTCACGACCGGATCGTCGTCGACGTCACGTGCTCGGCGACCGACTCCGAGCACGCGGAGGAGATCGTCGCCCTCGTCCGCGACCTCGAGGGTGTCACCGTGCACAAGGTCTCGGACCGCACGTTCCTGCTGCACATCGGCGGGAAGATCGAGGTGAACTCGAAGGTGCCCCTGCGCACCCGTGACGACCTCTCCATGGCCTACACGCCCGGCGTCGGCCGGGTCAGCCTCGCCCTGGCGCAGAACCCCGAGGACGTGCCGCGCCTGACCGTGAAGGGCAACAGCGTCGCGGTCGTGACCGACGGCTCCGCCGTGCTCGGGCTCGGCAACATCGGACCGGGCGCCGCGCTGCCGGTGATGGAGGGCAAGGCCGCGCTGTTCAAGCGGTTCGCGAACATCGACGCCTGGCCGATCTGTCTCGACACCCAGGACACGGACCGGATCGTCGACGTCGTCGAGGCGATCGCTCCGGGGTTCGGCGGGATCAACCTGGAGGACATCGCGGCACCACGCTGCTTCGAGATCGAGCGACGGCTGCGCGAGCGGTTGGACATCCCCGTCTTCCACGACGACCAGCACGGCACCGCCATCGTCGTACTCGCTGCGCTGACCAACGCCCTGCGCTGCATCGAGCGCGAGCTGGGTGACGTGCGGATCGTGGTGGCCGGGGCGGGGGCCGCGGGTACGGCGATCGTCACGCTGCTGCTCGCCGCCGGGGCCGGCGACGTCGTGGTGTGGGACCGCGAAGGCTGCCTCTCCGCCGACGACGACTCCCTGTCCCCCGCCAAGGCCGAGCTCGCGGCGCGGACGAACCCGCGCCGGGTCCGCGGTGACCTGCGGGCGGGTCTCGCCGACGCGGACGTCTTCATCGGCGTGAGTGGCCCGGGCGTCCTCGAGGCCGAGTGGATCAGCGAGATGGGTCCCGAGCCGATCGTGTTCGCGCTGGCCAACCCCGATCCGGAGATCGACCCGGCGGAGGCCGCACTGCACGCAGCCGTGGTGGCCAGCGGCCGCAGCGACTACCCCAACCAGATCAACAACGTGCTGGCGTTCCCAGGCGTCTTCCGAGGGCTGCTCGACGCCCGCGCCAGCGACGTCACCACCGAGATGCTGCTGCGCGCGGCGATGGCGATCGCGCACTGCGTCACCGACCGGGAGCTGAACGCCAGCTACATCATCCCCAGCGTGTTCGACGAGAAGGTGCCCAAGGCCGTCGCCGCAGCCATCAGGGGGGTCGACGAGGACGACTGACTCCTCAAGACAGCAGCCAGCAGACGGCAGACGACAAACAGGAGACAACAAGCAGTGAGACCCGGGCACCGTTGAGCTTCGTTCCGCTGCAGGGACGCGCGACCCTGGTCCCCAGCCATCCGCCGCGGCTGAGCGAGATCGAGTTCTCGGGACCGGCCCGGACCATCCGGATGCCCATGCGCAGCGCCATCCCGGTGCTGACCCGGGCCATCCGCGTCGAGGACGCCCACCCTTCGGTAGGGCTGCTCAGCGGCGCCACGCTGATGGCGATGAAGCTCGTAGCTGCCGGGCGGATCCGGCCCTCCGAGGCCGGTGACTCCTGGAGGGTCGGCCCGCTGGGCCCCGAGGACGACGACCGGCTGCGCGCGCTCGCCACCGCTCGCGCCCACGCCGGGACCAACGTCGAGGACGCCGAGGACCTGATCCGCCAGCTGCTCGACGCGGTCGCCGACACCATGGCCAGACCGATCGCGACCGGACCGGTCGTAGGCAGGCCGCTCGGGGCCGTGCCGGGCGTGAGCAGACCGGCGGTGCGGGGGCCGGAGCAGGACCCACCGCGCCGCCCCCACCTGAGCACGGAGGAATCCGGACTGTCCGACCAGGTCCGGATCACGCTGCGGGTCGAGTCGCCTGACGAGGTGCTCGAGGGCGGCGGGGTGCTCGTGGTGCTCCAGGCGCACGAGGTCGACGACGACACCCACGTCGTGGACGCCGAGCAGCTCTGGACCGAGGGCAGCCACGGGTTCTCCTCGCGGGCGAGGGTGAGCCTGAGCGTGGCCCTGCGCCGCGCCGCTCAGGTCTGGGCCCCGCTGGACCGGTTGCTGCGCGAGCAGGTCCCGGACCGGATGGTGCTCGACGGTGACGAGCTGGCCGATCTGCTCGAGCACGGCCTCGAGGCGTTGGACCGAGCCGGCGTCGAGGTGTTCTGGCCGCGCGGACTGCGCGGCGAGCTGGTCCCCCAGGCTCGGGTCGACGTGGCCTCGCGGCCGCGCGCGGGGGCCACCAACGCCGGTCCGCCCGACGAGGGCCCGCTCAACGAAGGGCTGTTCGGTCCCAGCGCGCTGTTCGAGTTCGACTGGCGGCTGGCGCTGGGCGACTCTGCGCTCACCGACGCCGAGATGGCCGACCTGGCCCGGGCGACCACCCCGGTGATCCGACTGCGGGACAACTGGGTGGTCATCGACCCGGTCCTCGCCCGCCGCGCCCGCAGGCGCACGGAGCAGCGCAAGCGCAGCCTCAAGCCCGTGGTGGCGCTCCAGTCCGCGCTCACCGGCACCATCGACCTCGACGGCGAGACCGTCCAGGTCCACCCCGGTGCCACGCTCCTCGAGCTGCGCGAACGCATCGTCGGAGCCGCAGTCGCCACCCCGATGCAGCCGCCGACCGGGCTCGAGGCGACGCTGCGGGACTACCAGAGGCAGGGTCTGACCTGGCTCGCCGAGCTGACCGGAGCGGGTCTCGGAGCATGCCTGGCCGACGACATGGGGCTGGGCAAGACGGTCACCGTCATCGCGCTGCACCTGCACCGCCGGCAGCGGCGGCTGGCGCACGGACCCACCCTGGTGGTCTGCCCCGCCAGTCTGATGGGCAACTGGGAGACGGAGATCCACCGGTTCGCGCCAGGTGTCGCCGTACGCCGCTTCCACGGTGCCTCGCGCGACCTGGGTGAGCGGGCCGATCTGGGCGACGAAGGGTTCGTGCTGACCACCTACGGCACGATGCGACGCGACCACGCCGCGTTGGCGAGGGTGTCGTGGGACCTGGTCGTGGCCGACGAGGCACAGCACATCAAGAACGCCACCTCCTCCACGGCGCGCAACCTGCGCACGATCGGGTCCCGGTGCCGCGTGGCGCTGACCGGCACCCCGGTGGAGAACAACCTCACCGAGCTCTGGGCGATCCTCGACTGGGCGACTCCCGGTCTGCTCGGCTCCCGCAACGCCTTCCGCAAGGTGTGGGCGGCACCGATCGAGAGTGGTGTCGATCCCGCAGTGGCCCGCCGGTTCGCGCAGCTCGTCGAGCCGTTCCTCCTGCGCCGCCGCAAGTCCGACCCGGGTATCGCCCCCGAGCTCCCTGCCAAGACCGAGACCGACCATGTGATCCGGCTGACGCGTGAGCAGGTGGTGCTCTACGAAGCGCTGGTGCGCGAGTCCATGGAACGGATCGAGCGTGCCGACGAGAACGCACGGCGCGGCCTGGTGCTGGCGCTGCTCACCGGGCTCAAGCAGATCTGCAACCACCCGGCGCACTACCTGCGACAGCCAGGCGGCAGGCTCCGCGGCCGCTCCGAGAAGCTCGACCTGTGTGACGAGCTGCTCAGCACGGTGCTCGCCGAGAGCGGTTCGGTGCTGGTGTTCACCCAGTACGTCGCCATGGCGCGGCTCCTCGAGCGACACCTGGCCGCGGCCGGCATACCGACCCTGTTCCTGCACGGCGGGACCCCCGTGCGCGCACGCGAACAGATGGTCGCCGACTTCCAGGCCGGTGCGGCGCCGGTCTTCCTGCTCTCGCTCAAGGCGGGCGGCACCGGGCTCAACCTCACTCGCGCCGACCACGTCATCCACTTCGACCGCTGGTGGAACCCCGCCGTCGAGGACCAGGCAACCGACCGGGCTCACCGGATCGGGCAGGTTCGCGCCGTCCAGGTGCACCGCCTGGTGACCGAGGGGACGATCGAGCAGCGCATCGACGAGCTGCTCAAACGCAAGCGGAGCCTCGCCGAGTCCGTGCTGGGATCGGGGGAGGTGGCGCTCACCGAGCTCACCAACGCGGAGCTGCACGACCTGGTGACCCTGCGGGCCCCCACCGACTCGACCGACCGCGATGCCTGACCCGATCGTGCTGGCCCGGTTGCCGCGGCTGCGCGGCGCCGCGGCACGCAGCACGACCTGGTGGGGCCGCGCCTTCGTGCGGTCCTTCGAGGAGCTCACCTTCGACGCGGCCGACCTCCTCGCGGCGCGCACCCTGTCCCGCTCGGGCAGGCTCGGTGCGATCGTCGTGCTCGAGGCGATGGCCTCAGCCGTGATCGACCCCGGCGACGAACGCGCTGTCATGGCCCAGGTCAAGGTCACTCGGCTGACCGGTGGTGACTGGTCGGCGTTCGCGGCCGAGGCCGCCAGGGAGAGTGGGTTCGCCGCGGCCCTGGAGGCCGGCCAGCTCCCGGCCGACCTCGTCGAGCACGCCGACGAGGCGGGCGTGGAGCTGCTCCCCGGCTCCTCCGACATCGAGACCGCCTGCGAGTGCGAGGAGTGGGCGAACCCGTGCCTGCACGCGCTCGCCCTGCTCTACCAGCTGGCACGCCACATCGATGACGACCCCTACGTGCTGGCGCTGCTGCGCGGCCGGACGCGCGAGGCGTTGCTGGCCGAGGTGGGCGCGGCTGCGTCCGGTCCAGCCCGACCCGGCGAGGTCGAGCGCGAGGAGGCCCGCGTCCGCGCGGCCCGGGTCCTCGCGCTGGCCGAGCACGCGCCCGACGGGCACGGTCTGGCCGATGCGGCCGTGGCCGAGTACGACGAGCAGATCGCCCGCCTGCTCTGAGAACGCCGGCCGACCCGATCCAGGTCAGCTGAGGTACAGAGCCTTGGCGGCCATGCCGCTCAGCAGGCCGCGCATCTCCTCCGGTGGCAGGAACGCACTGTGCGGGGTGGAGTTGAGCAGTCCGAAGGCGGCGTGCACGCGAGCCCGGGCCTGCTTCGGCGTGAGGCCGGTGTCGATCGCGCGCAGCTGCTTGACCCAGACCTCGACGTACTTGCGCTGGGTCTCGCGCACCTTCTCGCGAGCCTCGAGCGGCAAGGCGGCCCAGTCCCGGTCCTGCACCACGATCAGGGCCTGGTGATCCAGTGCGAAGGTGACGTGCCAGTCGATCAGCTCGGTCAGAGCGGCCGCCGCGTCCGCGGCCTGCCGCGCCCGCTCCCGACCGACCCTCAGCAGCTCGTCGCTGATGCTGACCAGCATCTCGGCGAGGACTGCGTCCTTGGACCGGAAGTGGCGGTAGAGCGCCGGTCCGGAGAACCCACACGCAGCACCGAGCTCCGCGATGCTCACCCCGTGGAACCCCTTCTGCGCGAACAGTTCCGCGGCGATGGCCAGGATCTGTTCTCTGCGCTCACTCACCGAGCAAGGTTAGCGCTCGATAACCTCCGCGCAGACAGCGACCGAACCTGCGCCGCCACGATGTGGCGCCTCCCGCACCGCTCAGCAGGCAGTTCGAGGTGCACCGGCTGCACGCACTGCTCGAAGGACTAGCCTCTCAACTGGTCGGTGAACACCTGACGGTCGAGGCAGCACCCGGGCGCTCGGCCGGCATCTGCGTGACCTCGCCGAGCGCAGTCCGGAGGATGTAGCCTGAAGTTAACGATCGTTAACCTCAGCCCGTAGCCAAGGAGATGCCGCATGGGTGCCCAGCCACAGATGGACGGCATGCAGGAAGCCGGCATGCAGGAGGACGGGATGCGGGGCTTGGTCGAGGAGCTGCGCGAGCGGACCGCCCGCGTGTGGCAGGGGGGCTCTGAGGCCGCCCGCAAGAAGCACACCGACCGCGGCAAGATGCTCGCCCGCGAGCGCATCGACACCCTGCTCGACCCGGGCAGTCCCTTCCTGGAGCTCAGCCCGCTCGCAGCCTTCGGGATGTACGACGAGCGCGGCGACGACTACGCCGTTCCCAGCGCCAGCGTGGTGGCCGGCGTCGGTCGCGTCGAGGGCAGGGAGTGCGTGGTGGTGGCGAACGATGCCACGGTCAAGGGCGGCACCTACTACCCGATCACCGTCAAGAAGCACCTGCGCGCCCAGGAGGTGGCACGGGCCAACAAGCTGCCCTGCATCTACCTCGTCGACTCGGGCGGTGCGTTCCTGCCGATGCAGGACGACGTCTTCCCCGACCGCGAGCACTTCGGCCGGATCTTCTACAACCAGGCCAACCTCTCGGCCGAAGGCATCCCCCAGATCGCCGCCGTGATGGGCTCGTGCACCGCCGGGGGGGCCTACGTCCCCGCCATGTCCGACGAGACCGTGATCGTCAAGGAGCAGGGCACGATCTTCCTCGGCGGTCCGCCGCTGGTGAAGGCGGCGACCGGAGAGGTCGTCACCGCGGAGGAGCTCGGCGGTGGTGACGTGCACGCGCGCAAGTCCGGGGTGGTCGATCACCTGGCCGAGGACGACGCGCACGCCCTGGCCATCATTCGCTCGATCGTCGCGACCCTCCCCACCCCCACCCAGGACGTGCCCCGGGGCTCGAGCCCAGCCCCGCGGTGGTCGAGCAGCGTCGAGAACGAGGTCGAGGAGCCGGTCAAGGACCCCGGCGAGCTCTACGACGTGGTGCCCACCGACACTCGCACGCCGTACGACGTGCGCGAGGTGATCACGCGCATCGTCGACGGCAGCCGGTTCCACGAGTTCAAGCAGCTCTACGCCGAGACGCTGGTGTGTGGCTTCGCCAAGATCTGGGGCTACGACGTGGGCATCGTGGCCAACAACGGCATCCTGTTCTCCGAGTCCGCCCGCAAGGGCGCGCACTTCATCGAGCTGTGCAACCAGCGGCGCACGCCGATCGTCTTCCTGCAGAACATCACCGGCTTCATGGTGGGCAAGGAGTACGAGAACAACGGCATCGCCCGCGACGGCGCCAAGCTGGTCACCGCCGTCGCCTGCTCGGTGGTGCCGAAGTTCACAGTGGTCATCGGCGGCTCCTTCGGAGCCGGCAACTACGGCATGTGCGGTCGCGCCTACGACCCGCGCTTCTTGTGGATGTGGCCCAACGCGCGCATCTCGGTGATGGGCGGCGAGCAGGCTGCCTCGGTGCTCGCCACCGTCAAGCGCGACGGCATCGAGGCCAAGGGAGGTGACTGGTCTGCGGAGGAGGAGGAGGCCTTCAAAGCGCCCATCCGGGAGCAGTACGAGCACCAGGGGTCGCCGTACTACTCCACGGCCCGACTCTGGGACGACGGCATCATCGACCCGCTCGACACCCGCCGCGTGCTCGGCATGGGGCTGGCGGCCGCCGCCAACGCGCCCGTGCCGGCGCCCTCCTACGGCATCTTCAGGATGTGAGGGAACCGATGACACAGTTCGACACCCTCCTCGTGGCCAACCGCGGCGAGATCGCCCGTCGCGTGATCCGCTCGGCACGTGCCCGGGGCCTGCGCACCGTCGCCGTGTACTCCGACGCCGACCGTCAGGCCGACCACGTGCGCGAGGCGGACGCCGCCTGCCGGATCGGGCCCACCCCGGCGAGCCAGTCCTACCTGGACATCGCGGCGATCCTGGGCGCTGCCCAGAGCGACCGGGGCGCAGGCCATCCATCCCGGCTACGGGTTCCTCTCCGAGCGCTCGGAGTTCGCGCGGGCCGTCGTCGAGGCCGGGCTGGTCTTCGTCGGCCCCTCCGCCGACGTGATGGACCAGATGGGCCGCAAGGACCGCGCCCGCAAGATCGCGGTCGCCGCCGGAGTCCCGGTCGTGCCGGACCACCCGATCGAGGTCACAGACCTGCCGGACGACGAGTTCCCGATCCTGGTCAAGGCCGCGGCAGGCGGCGGCGGCAAGGGCATGCGCGTGGTCCGCCGGCAGGCAGACCTGGCAGAGGCGATCGAGGCCGCCAGACGCGAGGCGCAGAGCTCGTTCGGCGACGACACCTTGCTCATCGAGCGGTACGTCGAGAACGGTCGGCACGTCGAGGTGCAGGTGCTCGCCGACGCCCACGGCAACGTGGTGCACCTCTTCGAGCGGGACTGCTCCGCCCAGCGGCGGCACCAGAAGGTGATCGAGGAGGCGCCCTCGCCCAGCGTCACCGACGAGGTACGCGCCGTGCTCACCGAGTCAGCCGTCGCCCTTGCGCGTCAGGTCGGCTACGTCAACGCCGGCACCGTGGAGTTCCTCGTCGACCCCGCCCGTGGCACCGACGGCGTCTACTTCCTGGAGATGAACACCCGCCTCCAGGTCGAGCATCCGGTCACCGAGCTGGTCACCGGCGTCGACCTCGTCGACCTGCAGCTCGCGATCGCCTCGGGTGAGCCGCTCCCGTTCAGCCAGGAAGACCTGTCCTGCCGGGGTCACGCGATGGAGGCCCGGGTGTACGCCGAGGACGCCTTCAACGGGTTCCTGCCGCAGGCCGGGACCGCGACGTTCGTGCACTGGTCGGACCTGGCCCGCAACGACGAGGCGCTGCGGTCAGGTCAGACCGTGAGCACGTCGTACGACCCGATGCTGGGCAAGGTGATCGTGCACGGGCCGACCCGCGAGGCGGCCCGCAAGAAGCTGGTCGCGGCACTCGACGACACCGCCGTCATCGGGCTGACCACCAACACCGGCTTCCTGCGCGAGCTGGCTGCCGGCGAGGAGTTCCGCGACGCGGCGATCGACACAGGCTGGCTCGACCGCCACCCCGACGGTGTCGCGCTGCCCGACGACGACGTCGCGGCGGTCTTCGCCGCCTGGGTGGTCGCCCAGGACACGCCACGCGATCCGAGCCCGTTCGGCGTCGGGGACGGCTGGCGCTCGGCCGGACCGCCGGCGCCGGTGGTGGTCGAGCTCGAGGACCGCTGGCTGGTCTCGGCGGACTCCGTCAGCGGTCCGACCGCGACCCACGCCGTGGCCCAGGTCGACCGGACCGGCCGGGTGATCCGGCTCGAGGTCGACGGCGCCGTGCTGGAGGCCGTGGTCGTCGTGCAGGCCCACGTCGTGGAGGTCGCCCACCGCGGTCACACCCGACGTTTCACCCGCCCGGACGCGTTCGGGCCGGGGGCGGGCTCGGGCACGTCCGACGGCACCCTGCTGGCACCCATGCCGGGCACCGTGCTCGCCGTCGACGTCTCCGAAGGGGACGCCGTGGAGGAGGGCCAGCGGCTCGGTGTCCTCGAGGCGATGAAGATGGAGCTGGCCCTGCGCGCGCCGCACGCAGGCACGGTCACGACCGTAGGGGCCGGCACCGGCGAGCAGGTGGCGCTGGGCCAGGTGCTCTTCGTGGTGGCCGAGCCCGGCGACTCGACAAAGGGAGCACCAGCATGACCGAGTCCCCCGGATCCGGACCGCTGCCCGAGCGCGTCACGATCTACGAGGTCGGGCCCCGCGACGGGCTGCAGAACGAGAAGGCCGTGGTGCCCGTCGAGGCCAAGGCGCAGTTCATCGAGCGCCTGCTCGGAGCCGGCCTGCCGGTGGTCGAGGCCACCAGCTTCGTGCACCCCAAGTGGGTGCCCCAGCTCGCCGACGCCGGCGAGCTGATGACGCTGCTCGCCGACCGGCTCGGGGAGACCTCCCGCGGACTGCCGGTGCTGGTGCCCAACGAGCGCGGGCTCGATCGCGCCCTGGAGCTGGGGTGTGCGCACATCGCCATCTTCGGCAGCGCCACCGAGACCTTCGCCCAGCGCAACCTCAACCGCAGCCTCGACGAGCAGTTCGCGATGTTCGAGCCCACAGTCGTGCGCGCGCGTGAGGCAGGCATGGACGTGCGCGCCTACGTGAGCATGTGCTTCGGCGACCCTTGGGAGGGCGTGGTCCCGATCGACCAGGTGGTTTCGGTGGGCAAGCGGCTCCACGACCTCGGGGCCAGCCAGCTCTCCCTCGGCGACACGATCGGCGTCGGCACCGCCGGCCACGTGGGCCAGCTGCTGAGCGCCTTCAACGACGCCGGGCTACCCAACGAGGCCCTGGCGGTGCACTTCCACGACACCTACGGCCAGGCCCTGGCCAACGCCTTCGCCGCGCTGCAGCACGGCATCACGACCTTCGACGCCAGCACCGGTGGTCTCGGCGGCTGCCCGTACGCCGACAGCGCCACCGGAAACCTGGCCACCGAGGACCTCGTCTGGATGCTGCAGGGCCTGGGCATCGAGACCGGCGTGGACCTGGGAGCCCTGGTCGAGACCAGCGTCTGGATGGCCGGCGTGCTCGGCCGCCCGAGCCCGTCGCGGGTGGTCACCGCCCTGGCATCGTCGACGGGCACAATGACCACATGAGCCGTCGCGTGTACCTCCATGTGGGCACACCCAAGAGCGGCACCAGCTACCTGCAGGACAAGTTCGCGCTCAACCGCGGCGAGCTGGAGCGACAGGGCCTCGACTACCTCGAGACCCGCACCGGCGACCACTTCGAGGCCGCCCTCGACCTGGTCGGCGACCGCTGGGCCGGTGAGGAGAAGAACGCGCGCGGACAGTGGGACGCGCTCGTCGGCCAGGCGCGCAAGGCCAAGCGCAACATCCTGGTGAGCCACGAGATCCTCGCCGCCGCGGGTCCCGAGAGCGTGAGCCGTGCCCTGGAGTCCTTCCCCGGGCACGAGGTGCACGTGGTCCTCACCGCCCGCGACCTGGGCCGCCAGGTCCCCGCCGAGTGGCAGGAGCGGGTCAAGCACCGCGGCCGCCGCGCGTACACCGAGTTCCTCGACGCACTGGAGAAGAACTACCCGCGCACCGACTGGCTGATGTGGTTCTGGCGGGTCCAGCACGTGCCCCGGATCCTGGCCACGTGGGGAGCGAGCCTCCCGCCCGAGCGGGTGCACCTGGTCAGCGTCCCGCAGTCCGGCGGACCACGTGACCTGCTCTGGAAGAGGTTCGCCGGTGTCGTGGGCCTGACCCCCGAGGGCTCCTACGCCGAGAGCGACACCACCAACGCCTCGCTCGGCGGGGCCGAGGTGACCATGCTGCGGCGCCTCAACATCGAGCTGGCCGAACGCGAGCTGCCGCGACACGCCTACGTCGAGTGGGTCCGCGAGTCGATCGTGCGGCAGGCACTCGCCGCACGCGCCGGGATGCAGCCCGCCACCGTCCCGCCGGGACGACGCGACTGGGTGGACTCGATCACCTCCGAGTGGCTCGAGGAGCTGGCCGGGTGCGGCTACGAGGTCGTCGGCGACCTCGCGGAGCTGCGATCGGTCTGGCCCGAGGACGCGGAGACCTGGCAGGACCCCGACCTGGCCGACGGCGACGTGGTCGCCGATGCCGCGATCTCGGCGCTGGCCCACGTGCTCGACGAGCTCGGGTCCCAAGGCGACGGCCCGGTCGCCCGCGTCGCCCGGCGGTTGCTCCGCTGATGTCCGGCGACACGTCGTACGCCGAGGCCGTCTGCGCCTGGACCGAGCACCTGCGAGACGGCGGCACGGTGCCGTGGGCCGCCTGGCGCAGCGCTGGAGCCGGGGCCGAGCTGCCTCCCACGAAGGAGCTTCGCTCCCCCCTGCCAGATGCGATCCACCTCGAGCTGGTCCGTCGACTCAATCTGGCGGCGGGCACGTCACCGGGAGCCGGACAGCCCGAGCTCGTGGACCGGGTGCTCACGGCTGCTGCGCCCGGCCGCGGCCTGGTCGACGTGCCGCTCCCGTGGGACGAGGAGCCAGCCTTCGGCACACCGCCCACGGACCCCGAGCGGCTGCCTGCGGAGGAGCTGGTCCGGCTGGCCGTCGGCGTGCTCGCCCACCTGCTCCCGGGCCTGCCACCCCCACGTGCAGGAGCGACTCCGCAAGCCGTGGCCGCTCCCGTGGCGGCGCCGGTTCCGGTTGCACGGATCACCGCTCCTCACCGCCGCCGTTCGCCGCAGCCTGCTCGGTCAGGGGCTGGTGGAGAGCGACTGGCGCACGACCCACCTGGTCCTGGCCCTGCCGGTCGACCTGATGATGGCCGAGCACTGGGCCGCCGCCGTGCGGGCCGGGGCAGCGGTGCAGTGGAGCACGGTGTGGCGCCGGGCCCAGGCCGCCGACCGGCTGCCACCCACCGTCGACGTGGCCGCCATCGCGCGCCGTCTCCAGGCGGAGCAGCCCGGGCGGGTCCACGTGGTGGTCGCCCCCGACACCGCGCACGCAGCCGCTGCCGTCGGGCGGGTGCTGCGTGCCCGACCCACGGACTACAACGATCCCCCGGACCCGTCGCTCGCCGACCTCGTGCGGCGGGTCAACCGGCTGATCGCGCACACGCACGACCCGGCGGGCGTGCGCGACCTCGCCGCCCGGCTGGTCGAGGTCGTCGGGAGTGGCCCGCCAGGTGAGCCCGGGAGCGTCGCTGCCACCGGCGGCGCGGCCGGCTGCCGGGCCTGGGCGTCCCCCCGGCGGCGCTGCCTTGGGCCCGCGCGTGGGCCACCACCACCGCCGCGGACCTCCGTGGTGCTGGCTACCCTGTGCATGGCGACCCGAGCTTCCTGACCCCGTCAGGGCGCGAGCTTCCCGGCAGCGTCGACCCGCAAGACACCCTCGAGGTGGCCGTGAGGGCCTGCCTCCGGACCTGGAACCTGGGAGGTGACTCGTGACCCGACGCGTCCTCCTCCACGTGGGGGCTCCCAAGACAGGTACGTCCTTCGTCCAGGACATCTTGTTCACCCACCGCGAGGTGCTGCGCGAGCGCGGCATCCTGTACGCCGCCGACCGGCACGACTCCCACTTCCTGGCCGCTCTGGACCTGATGGAGCTGCCCTGGGGAGGCCTCGAGCGTCAGGCGGGCGGTGCGTGGGACCGCCTCGCAGACGAGGTCCGTGCCTGGCCGGGCACCGCGATCATCAGCCACGAGATCCTCGGCACCGCCTCGCGGGTGCAGGTCGACCGCGCCCTCGCCTCGCTGCGCGGCGACGACGAGGACGCCGAGATCCACGTCGTGTACTCCGCGCGTGACCTGGTGCGTCAGATCCCCGCCGAGTGGCAGGAGAACGTCAAGCACCGGCGTACCAAGAAGTACGGCACCTTCCTCGCGACCCTCCAGGACCCCGGCCGGACCTCAGAGGTGGCGCAGTGGTTCTGGGGGGTGCAGGAGGTGCCCGACGTCCTGGACCGCTGGGCCGGGACGCTGCCGCGCGAGCGGGTGCACATCGTCACCGTCCCACCGCCCGGAGCCAGCCCCACCCTGTTGTGGGAGCGCTTCGCTGGACTCTTCGACCTCGACCCCGCCGAGTTCAGGCCGGGTGACCGGGCCAACGCCTCGCTGGGCGTCCCCGAGTCCGCGATGGTCCGACGGTTGAACAAACGGCTCAACGACGTACTCCCCAACGAGCACTACCGGCTCCTCGTCCGCGAGCTCCTGGTGCACCAGCACCTCTCGGGCCGCTCGGGCTCGGCGCGGCTCGCGCTTCCCGAGGACGTGCACCGATGGGCCAGCGAGCTGGGCCGTTCGTGGGTCAGCGAGCTGGCGCTGCGTGGGTACGACGTCGTCGGCACCCTCGACGACCTGGTCCCGGGCGATCCGCGTCCCTACGCCGACCCGGACACCTGCGAGGAGCGCCTGGTGGCGGAGGCGGCCCTCGACGCACTGGCGACCATGACCCGCGAGGCGGCCCGCCTCCGTGAGCGGGAGGCTGAGCTGCACGGCGCCGTCGAGGACCTGATGGGTCAGCTGGACAAGTTCCACAGCACCCGCAGCTACAAGGCAAAGGAGCGTCTGGTCGCGCTGGCGCGGACGAACGCCGTCGCCCGTGGCGCCCTGTCTGCCTACCGCCGCTTGCGGGGCAGGAACTCGCGGTCGACGTAGCGACCGATCTTCCACGTCGCGAACCCGTCGGTCCCGGCGCCCACGAGGCCGCCCACGACCGGAACCCGTCGTCCCACTGTGGTGGCGAGCCGCTTGCCGGCCACCCGGGTGAGCAGCTCGGAGGCCACCTCGTTGGCCATCACGTCGTCGAGCGCGGGGTCATGGACCGGTGCGGTCGCCAGCGCCATCGGGGTCCCGGGGAGCTTCTTCTTCTTGATCATGGCCAGCATCCGCTCCTCGCCGAGCATGCTGGCAAGGATGGCGTTGCGGGTGCGTTTGTCGGCCAGGTCGTAACCACGCAGGTGCGCGATCACGGCGACCATGCGGCACTGGATCAGCGCCATTCCGGCGATGTTGGCGGGAACGGTGACCGTCATCGTCACCAGGCCGCCGATGTTGGTGAGGAATCCCTGCGCCCCGGCCAGGCGGACATGTTTCTCGATCACGTCCTTGATCGTCTTGTCGAGGTCGCCGTCGTTCTCCTCGAGCAGGCGGGCCGCCACCACGGCGGCGGCGTCGAGCGGACCGGCCCCGCTGATCGAGAGCTCGAGCGCACGGTGCACGAAGCCGGCCGAGGCGGCAGGCGCTAGCTCGGTGATCCTGGGGGCGAGGCCCTGGCCGAGTCGCTTGGCGATACTCATGGCCCCAGCCTACAAACGACCCACAGCCTGCGCGGAAGCACACCGGCCAGGTGCGACGATGGGCGCGTGCCCGTCGAACCTCCGCCGACACAGTGGTCGTTCCCACCGGCCCACGCCGCCGACAGCGACTTCGTCGCGGTGGGCGCGGATCTCGAACCCGGGACCCTGCTGGCGGCGTACCGGGGCGGGCTGTTCCCGATGCCGCTGGAGGGCCCCGTGCCGCAGGTGGGGTCGGTGCTGGCCTGGTGGTCCCCGGAACGTCGCGGGGTGCTGCGTCTGCATGAGCTGCGCGTCACCCGTTCGCTGCGGCAGTCTGCGCGGCACATGGAGATCCGGGTGGACACGGTGTTCTCCGAGGTGATCGCGGGCTGCGCCGATCCAGCACGCTCGGGCGGCTGGATCGACTCCTCGCTGATCAAGGCCTACACCGAGCTGCATCGACTGGGCTGGGCGCACTCGGTCGAGGCCTGGCGCGACGACGAGCTCGTCGGCGGACTGTACGGCGTCGCCATCGGCGGTCTCTTCGCCGGTGAGTCGATGTTCAGCCGCGCGCGCGACGCCTCGAAGGTCGCGTTGCTGGGCCTCGTCGACCTGCTCTACGACGAGTACGCCGACCAGCGGGTGCTCGACACGCAGTGGCAGACGCCGCACCTGGCCTCGCTCGGCGTCCGGGAGATCCCGAGGGCCACGTACCTCGCGGAGCTGGCACCCGCGCTGCGGATGCCGCTGCCCGAGCCCTGGCGCTAGACGACGAGCGGATCGCCCTCGGCGTCGCCGACCATCGCCCGCCCGGCGTCGGCCCAGTCGATCATGCCGCCGGCGACGTTGATCGCCTCGAAGCCCTTCTCTCGAAGGAACGCCGTGGCCTGCGCCGAGCGGCCGCCCAGCTTGCACACGACGAGGAGCTGCTGGTCCGCAGGCAGCTCGTCGACGCGGTCGGGGATCTCGGTCAGCGGAATGTGCAGCGCACCCTCGATGCGTCCGTGGTGCCACTCCACCGGCTCGCGCACGTCGAGGACGGTCACGCCCTCGGGCAGGGGATCGGGGACCTGGGCGACCTCGATCGTCGGTACTTCGGTCATCTGAGCAGATTACTTCAGCAGCCGGGACATGCGTCGGTCGGCCAGGGGTTTTCCGCCCGTCTGGCAGGTCGCGCAGTACTGCAGGCTCGAGTCGGCGAAGCTGACCTCGCGCACGGTGTCGCCGCACACAGGGCAGGTCTCGCCGGTGCGGCCGTGGACCGCGAGGTGGCTCTTCTTCTCACCCTTGAGCTCGCTCGCCGCCAGACCCGCCGACCGCTCGACCGCCCCGCCGAGCACGGTCCCGATCGCGTCGTACAACGTCTGCAGCTCGGTCTCGCTCAGGCTGTTGGCCGGCTTGAACGGGGACATCCGGGCGGCGTGCAGCAGCTCGTCGGAGTAGGCGTTGCCGATGCCGGCGATCGTCCCCTGGTGCCGCAGCACCCCCTTGATCTGTGCCCGGCCCGCGCGTTGCAGGATCTCGCCGAGCACCGCCACCGTGAACTCCTCGGCGAGCGGGTCCGGACCCAGCCGGGCGATGCCCTCGACCTCGGCCGGGTCCCTGACCACGTAGAGCGCCAGGCTCTTGCGGGTGCCGGCCTCGGTGATGTCGAGTCCCTGATCGGGACCAGAACCGTCCTGGGAGGCCAGCACGATGCGTGCCGCGAGCGGGGACTTGCTGCTCGGCCGCGGCGGTTGGGCGGGGACCTCCTCCTTCCACCGGACCCACCCGGCACGGGCGAGGTGCAGCACGAGGTGGGTGCCGCCGACGTCGATGTCGAGGAACTTGCCGTGCCGCGAGACGCCGTCCACCAGCCCGCCGGCCAGCGCCGTGACCGGGGGGTCGTAGGTCTTCAGGCAGCTGAAGGCCGCGATGTCCACGCGCACGATGGCGCGCCCCGCCAAGCGCCGGGACAGGTCCTGGACCAATGCTTCGACCTCGGGCAGCTCCGGCACACGTCCACGTTACTGCGCCGAGGTGGGCCAATCCGGCTGGTCTGGCGACAAACGCCGAGGGAGACTGACTCATGGCCGCCGTGGTCTCCCCCACCGTCGCGGGTGCCGAGTTCTTCCTCGACGCCCGCGGTGACGCGCGCGGCATGCGGGTGCGCTGGCACCAGCACGACGGACTGGTGGTGCTCTCGCTGTGGCGTGGCGACCAGTGCACCGGCACCTTCCGGCTCCCCGTGGAGGACGTGCCGACGCTGATCGACGCGTTGCGCGCCGGGCTGGACGCGGCGTACGACTCAACGCGCTGAGCCGCCGCACGGTTGGCCGGTCCGACTCGCCACCGAAATCTACGATCAGCCGTAGACACGCCGATAACCTCCGGACGTGGACCCGATCAGGAACCCGTACGCCCCGGGCGCCGGCCAGCGCCCTCCCGAGCTCGCCGGCCGCGACCTGGAGCTGAGGCAGTTCGAGGTCACGCTGGAGCGGGTGGCCGCGGGGCGTCCCGACCGCAGCATGGTGCTCTCCGGACTGCGGGGCGTCGGTAAGACAGTGCTGCTCAACGCCCTGCGCAGCCTCGCGGTCAAGCGTGCCTGGGGCACCGGCAAGATCGAGGCCCGTCCCGACCAGTCGCTGCGCCTGCCCGTGGCCCAGGCGGTGCACGCAGCCGTGCGCGAGGTCGCCCACCGTCACCGCGACCAGGACCGGGTCGAGGAGGTGACCGCCGTGCTCAAGGCCTTCGCGCAACGCACCGAGCTCAAGGACCGCAAGGCAAGCGGCCGGCAGCACCGCTGGCAACCGCCAGTGGACGTCATCGCCGCCTCGGGCCGCGCCGACTCCGGTGACCTCGAGCTCGACCTGATCGAGCTCTTCACCGACGTGGCGGCGCTCGCCGGCGACCTGGGGGTGGGCATCGCACTGTTCATCGACGAGATGCAGGACATCGCCCCCGACGAGCTGGGCGCCCTCTGCGGCGCCTGCCACGAGATGAGCCAGCAGGCCGCCCCCCTGCTCGTCGTCGGCGCCGGGTTGCCGCACCTCCCGGTGGCCCTCTCGGCGTCGAAGTCCTACGCCGAGCGCCTGTTCCGCTACGTCTCGGTCGACCGTCTGCCACGCGAGATGGCCGAGCGCGCCTGGACGCTGCCGGCCGGGACCGAGGACGTGAAGTACGAGGACGACGCCCTCGAGGAGCTCTACCGCCTCACAGACGGCTACCCCTACTTCGTGCAGGCCTACGGCAAGGTCACCTGGGACGTCGCGGTCGAGACACCCATCCGTGCCGAGGACGTGCAGGCCGCCGCTCCCGAGGCCGAGTCGGAGCTGGCTGTGGGCTTCTTCGGTGCGCGCTACGACCGGGCCACGCCCGCCGAGCGGGACTACATGGTGGCCATGGCCGATCTCGGCGAGGGCACCGGCGACCGGGCGGTGAGCACCGCGGAGATCGCGAAGCTGGTGGGCCGCAGACCGCAGTCGCTCTCCCCCGCCCGCGACGGGTTGATCAAGAAGGGTCTGGTCTTCTCCGCCGAGCGCGGCAGCGTCGCCTTTACCGTGCCCCACTTCGGCAAGTTCCTCCGCAGCCAGCGCTGACCCCCGCGCGTCCGCGGCCATCATGTCCGCCTGCTGAATCTGATCGCGCCGTCGGGTTCCTCGTGCTGGTGGTAGGCGTGGTCGTGGATGCGTTGGTGGTGGTAGTGGCATAGCGGGACGGCGTTGTTGAGGTCGGTGCGGCCGCCTCGGCTCCAGGGTTCTCGGTGGTGGAGCTCGCACCAGGCGAAGGGTCTTTCGCAGCCGTCGGCGGCGCAGGTGTGGTGTTGTAGCCCGACGGCGAGGCGTTGTGGTTCGGTGAAGAGCCTGGTTTCGCGGCCCAGGTCGAGGGCTACGGACTTGGTGCCGAGGATGGCGGGGAGGATCCCGGCGTTGCAGGCCAGGCGGCGGGCCTCGCCTGCGGTGATGGTCTCCCCGGTGTCGAGGCCGGCGGTCTTTAGCGCACCCTGAAGGACGGTGTGGTCGATGGTGACCACGACGGTGGCGGCGGTCTTGGGGTGCAACCGGTCTGTGGGCAGGTGCTCGAGCAGCTCGACGAAGGCGAGGCCGCGGCGGTGCCGCCAGTCAAAGGCCCGGTGGTCACCGGTCGAGCCAGTCGAGCTGGTCGAGCTGGTCGAGCTGGTTGCGGCTCCCGCACCGCTGGTGTCCCGCATCCGCCTGGGTGCGGTCATGGACTCGATGACCTTGCGCAGGATCGCTGCGGCCAGGGTGGGCACGGTGAAGTGACCGGTGGTGGTGCCGTCGTCGTTGTCGTGGAAGGTCAGCGAGCACTTCTCCCGGGCGGCTTCTTCCTCGGTGCGCAGCAAGTCGTTCTCGTGGGCGTCGACCACTGATTGGTCGGGTTCGATCTCCTCGACTGCTCGCCTGGCGAGGCGGCGGAGCTGGTCGGGGTTGAACCGTTGGGCCTTGGTGACCAGGGCGGCTTCGACGGCTGCGCGTTGGGGGTCGCTGACCCCGGTGGGGAGCTCGTTGGTGGCGTCGAGAATGACTGCGGCGTGGGCGGGGGAGACCAGCCCGGCGTCCAACGCCTCGGCGGTGGTCTCGTGGCCGGTCTGCAGCTCGGTGGCCAGGTGGACCTCGCGGGCCGCCGTGGCCCGGGAGGTGTTGGTGTGTCGTGCGGTCCAGGCATCGGTCCCGGAGAACCCGGCCGCTTTGGCGGCTCCGGCGCGGTCGGCGGCGGCGAGCACCTTGAGCTTGAGTGCCTCGATCCGGTGGCTCGCGCGGTCGAGGTCGGTCGACCAGTGCGGCGTACTCACCCGAGGCCAACCCGCAGCGCCCGCGTGTGCGTGCATCCGGTCGAGGAGGAGTGCAGCTCGGCCACGCCCGTGGTCACCGGGTGTCCGGTGTCGGGGTGCAGGTCGAGTGCTGCGCTCATGGGTCCATTCTTGTCCGAACAGGTGTTCGAGTCAAGAGGTAGAATCGGGATGTGGACAGTCGGTCAGGGCGGGGTCCGTGGTCTCGGCTGTCCGCTCGCTTCGCTCGCCGCTCGACCACCCCTCGAGTCCCCTTGGTGGTCTCGACTGTCCGGTCGCTGCTCGACCACCTGGTGGTGCTCGCTTCGCTCGCTGCTCGACCACCCGCGCGGGCCATTGCCGCAGAGGGAGAGCTCGTGCTTGGTTGAGGCGCGCGCCCATCGGCGGGCGCTGATGAGAGGACCCGCGATGCCCGACCCCGTGCAGACCAACCCCGACTTCTACAGCGTCATCTTCGAGAACGACCGCGTCCGCGTCCTGGAGTACGTCGACGGTCCCGGCGCACGGACGTCGCCCCACTCCCACCCGGACTCGGTGATGGTCACGCTCAGCGACTTCCGGCGCCGGCTCACCTCGGGCGAACACTCCGTCGACGTGGAGATGCCTGCCTTTCAGGCAAGATGGCTCGACGCGCAGGAGCACTCGGGGGAGAACATCGGCGAGACCCGCACGCACACGATCTTCGTCGAGCTCAAGGAGCCCGCGCCGGACGGCGCCCGGGAGCCGACGTTGGGCCCTCGCAGCTGATCAGTGCTCGGTGAGCTGACCGAGGAAACCCTGGCCTCGTTCGCTCTGCGGCTCGTCGAGCACCTGCTGGGGGGTGCCCTGCTCGGCGATGCCGCCGTCCGCGAGGAGCACCACCCGGTCGGCCGCCCGGCGTGCGAACCGCATCTCGTGGGTGACCACGATCATCGTCATGCCGCCGTCGGCGAGGTCGCGCATGACATCGAGCACCTCACCCACCAGTTCCGGATCGAGTGCGGAGGTGGGCTCGTCGAACAACATCAGCGTCGGGTCCATGGCCAGCGCGCGCGCGATGGCGACCCGCTGCTGCTGTCCCCCGGAGAGGCTGTCGGGGTAGGCGCGCTCCTTCTCGGCCAGTCCGACCCGGTCGAGCAGCGACCGCGCACGCTCGTTCGCCTCGTCCTTGGAGCGTCCGAGCACCTCGCGCTGCGCCATCACGATGTTCTGCAGCACCGTGAGGTGCGGGAACAGGTTGAACTGCTGGAAGACCATGCCGAGGTGTGCACGCGTGGCATTCAGCGACTTCTGGTCGTAGGTGAGCGGTTGCCCACCCACCTCGATGGTGCCGCTGGTGATCTGCTCGAGGCCGTTCACGCACCGCAGGAGCGTGCTCTTGCCGGCGCCCGACGGGCCGATCAGCACGACCACCTCGCCCCGGGCGACGTCGAGATCGACGCCGTCCAGGACGGTGGTCGTGCCGAACTTCTTCACGATGTCCCGCATCTTCACGAGGGGACCCTGGTCAGGTTGACTCATTGTTCGGCCGGCCTCCTGTGGGCGCTGAGTCTGTGTTCGAGGCGGTTCACCACGAACGTCAGGACGAGCACGATCACCAGGTAGTAGATCGCCACGATCGTGTACGACGTGAGCTCCTGGTAGGTCGAGGCCGCCATGTTGCGTGAGGTCTGGAACAGCTCGGTCATGCCGATGAACGACACGAGCGAGGAGTCCTTCACCGCGATGATGTACTGGTTGCCCATCACGGGCAGCGTCGTACGCAGCGCGAGTGGGGCCTGGACCCGCTTGAGGGTCTTGACCCTGGACAGCCCGAGCGACCGCGATGCCTCGGTGAGGCCCTTCGGCACCGACTGGAACCCGGACCGGATGATCTCGGCGATGTAGGCAGAGTTGTGGAACGCCAGCGCAAGGGCGCCAGCCCAGAACGCCGAGAGCACCAGCACCGAGGTGAGCCCGAAGTAGATGACGAAGATCTGCGTGATCAGCGGGGTCCCACGCACCAACCCGATGTAGCCGGTCGCGAACCAGCGCAGCGGCCGGACCGAGCTCATCCCCATGGCGGCGATGACCGAGCCGAACACCATCGCCATCACCAACGCCGCGGCGGTCAGGCGCAGCGTGATCCAGCTTGCCTCGAGGAAGAGCGGCGCGTACTCGACGAAGAGGTCGAAGAAGTCGGCCACCGGGTCAGCTGCCCGAGATGTCCTGGCCGAAGTACTTCTCGGAGATCTCGGCGTAGGTGCCGTCCTCCTGGATCGCGGCGAGCGCGTCGTTCAGCTCGGCGGTCAGCTTGTCGTTGCCCTGCTTGACCGCGAAGGCCGGCTCCTCGCTGTAGAGCGGGTCACCACAGGTCTTCAGGTCCAGACCCGCCTCCTTGATCTGGTAGAGCCCGACGAGGCGGTCGGTGACGGCGGCGTCGAGGCGGCCGGAGCTCACATCACGCAGCGCCGTGATGTCGGAGGAGAACGTGCGGACCTTGCCCACCCAGGGCTTGTCCTTGAGGAAGTCGTTGTACGTCGTACCGGCCGCGACGCCGAGCGTGGGCTGTTCCAGCTCGGCGACGTCGGCGCAGTCGCTGTCGTTGGCGACGAAGGCCTGGGCCCCGGAGCTGTAGTAACCGTCGGTGAAGTCGACCTGCTTCTTGCGCTCCTCGGTGGGCGTCATCGAGGCAACGAGCACGTCGTAGCGATTGGACTTCAGGCCACCGATCAGGGTGTCGAACGCCCCCGTCTTGGTCTCGAGCTCGAGGCCCATCTCCTCGGCGACAGCCTCGGCGATGTCGTAGTCGAACCCGGTGAGGGTATTGCCGTCGCGGTAGCTGAACGGCTGGAACTCCCCGCTCATCGCCACCACGAGCTGACCCTCGTCGAGCAGGTCCGCCCCGCCTGGCCCTTCGGCCTTCTCGGACCCACAGGCTCCGAGTGCGAAGACGCCCACGAGGGCGGCGGACAGGACCTTGAAGCCATGCATCTTGCGGCGGTGCGTCTGGGGACGGATCACGAGTCTCCTCCGGGCAACGGGGCCCGAGCGATGCTCCATCCGCGGGCCCCTGAGGGTGCGGCCGCTACCCGGCGTCGTTCCGAGTGGCGACGTGCGTGGACGGGCCAACCTAGGAAGTCAGCGCTCGGATCGCAAGTTGCCACCCACCCGCACCAGCCCGGACTCGTAGGCCCAGACGGCGACCTGCACGCGGTCACGCAGGCCGAGCTTGGTGAGCAGCCGGGACACGTAGGTCTTCACGGTCGCCTCACTGAGGAAGAGCTCCCCCGCGATCTCGGCGTTCGACCGCCCTTGGGCCACCAGGCGCGCCACGGCGCTCTCCCGCTCGGACAACGACGCGACGGCGGCCGAGCTCGAGCCTGCCGCACCCGGGGAGGCGAAGCGCTGCAGCAGCCGCTTGATCAGCACGGGAGCGAGCATCGCCTCGCCTCGCGCGACGACCCGCACCGCGTGCACCAGGTCATCGGGCGCCACGTCCTTGAGCAGGAATCCCGACGCGCCGGCGCCGACGGCGGCGAACACGTGCTCGTCGAGGTCGAAGGTGGTGAGCACGAGGACGCGGGGACCATCGGCGTCGACGGTGATCCGACGGGTCGCCTCGATGCCGTCCACGCCGGGCATCCGGATGTCCATCAGCACCACGTCGGGGTGGTGCCGAGCCGCCAGCGCCACCCCTTCCTCGCCGTCGGCGGCCTGACCGACGACCTCGATCCCGGACTTCTCCAGGATCATCGCGAAGCCCGTGCGGACGAGCTCCTGGTCATCGACCACCAGCACGCGGGTCATGGTGACGGCTCCAGGGGGATGGTCGCGCGCACACGGAATCCCTCCCCCGGGGCGGTGAGGGTGTCCACCGTCCCGCCGAACACCTGGGCGCGCTCGCTCATGCCGATCAGGCCGTGCCCACCGGCGGTTCCGGTGGCACCGACCCCGTCGTCGCGCACCTCGATCTCCAGGGCGTCCTCGCCGTAGCGCACGCAGATGTGCACCGCCTCGGCTCGCGCGTGCCGGCGTACGTTGGTCAGCGCCTCCTGGACGATCCGGTACGCCGAGAGCGCCACCCCCGCGGACACCGCTCGTTCCTCGCCCTCGACCTGCAAGGTCGTGGGCACCTCCATCTCACCGACGAGCCGCTCGAGGTCCGCCAGCGCCGGCTGCGGCTCCAGGCCGTCGGGGACCGAGTCGTCGCGGATCAGGGACACCACGCGGCGCATCTCGGTGAGCGCACCGGTGCCGGTGGTGCGGATCGCGCCCAGCGCCCTGCGCACGAACTCTGGGTCGTCGAGCGCCTTCTCGGCCGCCCCGGCCTGGACCACCATCACGCTGACCGAGTGGGCCACGATGTCGTGCAGCTCGCGGGCGATCCTGGCCCGTTCGTCGACCACGGCCCGCAACGCCTGGTCCCGGCTGAAGGTCTCGGCGCGGACGGCCCGTGCCGCGGCCTCCTGCGCCCGACGCTCGTGCCCGCGTACGTAGAAGCCCAGCCCCCACGCCACCGAGCACACCATCCAGTGGAAGACGATCTCGCTCGGTTCGGAGAGCTCGTCGACGCGCAGATCGATGTAGAGCAGCGTGGCGGCCCCCGCCCCGGCTCCGATCAGTCCCTCCCGGTCCGATCCGTACCTCGCGACGGAGTACAGCGCGATCACGATCGGCACGAACTGGCCCCAGAAGAGCACCGGCATCGGCAGGAGCGTGTGCAGCACCGGCCAGGGGACCAGCACCACGAAGGCAGCAGCCAGCGGGTGCCGCCGACGCTGGGTCAGCGCGGCGCAGCTCAACAGGATCAAGGCGGTGGCGAGCGGTCGCGAACCCGTGCCCACGGCCGAGGGCAGCGGCAACCACAGCTCCACCACCGCGACGGCCGCCACGACCACCGCGATCGCAAGGTCCCCGAGCCCCGGGGTGAGCCGGGACGCGAGGCTGGAAGTGGCCGCGCGCATCACGCCTCCAGCGTAGAGCGGCGAGCCGTCCACCGGGTCGGTCTCGAGTCGCTTCCTCATGCGACTCCAGAGGACCCCTGGCAGCGACCTCCGCCCGATGACGTGGGCACCGGTGTCTCCCTAGCGTCGAGGAGACCCTGATCCACCAGCCGAGGAGGAACCATGACCCCGTTCACGAGAGCCACCGGCCTGCTGGCCGCCATCTGCCTGGTCGCGACCGCCCTGCTGAGCAACCTCTCGGTGCTGCTCCAGCCCGAGTTCGCGGCCGACCCGGCGGACCGGCTGGCGACCATCGACTCCTCCCCGGTGACGAGCACCGTCTCGCTGCTGGCTTTCGTGCTCGCCCAGCTGCCGTTCCTCGTGGGCGTTGTCGCGATCGCCTGGCTGGCCAAGGGAGCCGCTCCGCGTCTGTCCGCCGTGGGCGGCACGCTCGCCGTGCTCGGTGGCTTCGGGCACGCCGTCTTCGGCGGCATCGGCCTGGCCTACCTCGCCATGTCCACCGACAGCACTGCACGTGCGGCATACGCAGACACCGTGACCCGGATCGAGTCCGGACCGGCCGTCGCCTTCATGGCGGCGGGTCTGCTGGGCACCGTGCTCGGACTGGTGCTGCTCGGCGTGGCGCTCTTCCGCGGCCGGGTGGTGGCGCCGTGGATCCCGATCACGCTGTGGGCTTTCGTGGTGGTGGAGTTCGTCGGTGCCAACCTGAGCGAGTGGGCCTCCGTGGCCGCCGGCGCGCTCTACCTCGCCGCGCTGGGTGGGATCGCCGTACACGTGCTCCGGACATGCACAATGGCCGCATGGTCCAGCCACGACCGCAGGTCGTCGCCCATCGCGGTGCCAGTGCCGCCAAGGCCGAGCACACGCTAGGGGCGTACGTCGCAGCGCTGGACGACGGCGCCGAGGCGCTCGAGTGTGACGTACGGCTGACGGCCGACGGCCACCTGGTGTGCGTGCACGACCGAAGCGTGCGTCGGACGGCCCAGCGGCGGGGCCTCGTGTCGACCATGGAGCTCGCGGACCTCGAGGATCTCGACTTCGCCTCGTGGAAGCACCCCTGGGCCAGCTTCGACGACGAGGCCCCCGACACCGACCCCGATCACGACAAGGTGCTCACGATGCGCCGGCTGATGGAGACGGCAGCGAACTACGACCGCCCGGTCGAGCTGGCCATCGAGACCAAGCACCCGACCCGCTACGCCGGCCTCGTCGAGCGCCGTCTGGTCCAGCTGCTCGACGAGTTCGGCTGGGCCGGTCGGGGGTCGCCGGCGCGGATCATGTCGTTCTCCTGGGTGGCGCTGCGCCGCATCCGCCGACTGGCCCCGGAGCTGGAGCTGGTGCTGCTGATCGAGAACCCGACCCATTGGCTCCGAGCGCGCCCCTTCGCCGACGCTGACTGGATCGCCGGCCCCGGCATCGAGATGGTCCGGGACAACCCCGAGGCCGTCGCGCGGATCGGCCGGAGCGCCCGGCTGCACTGCTGGACGGTCAACACCCCCAAGGATGTCGACCGTTGCCTCGAGCTGGGCATCGAGGCGCTGATCACCGACGTCCCCGGGTCCGTTGTGAACTATTTGCGCAATTTGGAGGACTGAGTTTCACGCTGCCGGCTCGGGGCATCCTCCATCTGAGCAACTTCCCCGAGCAGCACACTGAAGGACCAGCCATGGCGGACACCAGGGTCGACAGCCAGTCGGCGCCTCCTGTCACGCTGTCGTTGCCGTTCTCACCGGAGAGTGCAGCGATCGCTCGCACGCAGCTGCAGGTCTGGATGCGCGAGCGCGACGCCGCCGTCGAAGCGCGCGAGGACGCTCGCCTGGTGGTCAGCGAGCTCGTCGGCAACACGATCCGTCATGCCCGGCCCCTGGCTGACGGCACGGTGCAGGTTGCCTGGGCGGCGGGACCGAAGGGGCTCGACATCGCAGTGACCGACGGAGGCGCACTGACCACCCCGGAGCGGGCCGATGCTGGCCTCTCCGACCTCGCCGGTCGCGGCCTGGCCATCGTGGAGACGCTCGCGGCACGCTGGTGGGTCGAGTCGACCCGCTCGCGCACCACCGTGCACGCGCTGCTGCACTGGGCCTGACCGAGTCGTCCGAGCACCGACGCCTAGTCTTCGGGCATGGGAAAGAAGTCTCGACAGCGCAACCGCACCGCAACGGCGACCGCGGACTCCGCAGCGGAAGGTGCCGTCGGCCCGCGCCAGCCCTGCCCCTGTGGGTCCGGGCGTCGTTACAAGGCCTGCCACGGCAGTGAGGCGGGAGCACCACCGGTCTTCGTGGCCCGCCCGTTCGAAGGTCTTCCCAACGAAGTCGACGTGGTTGCCCTGCGGGAGTTCGTCCCGGCCGCGACCGCACCACTGCGGCTGAAGGAGAGTGACCGGACCGTGCTGCTGTGCTCGCTGCTGCCCGCTGCCTCTCCCGCCATGGTCCGCGAGGACGGCACCGTGTGGCTCGGACTGCAGGTGCAGCACGCGTACGGCGATCCGAGTCGTGACCTCGCCGCGGTGCTGCTTCGCGCCTTGGACGCCGAGCCCGGCAGCATGGTCGGCCTGCCGGAAGCACCCGGCGACGGGCCGCGGCTGCAGGACCTCGTCCGCGACGAGGCCCTCGACATCACCGTCCACACCGGTTTCGACTACTGGGTCGCCGACCTCGAGGACTCCGACGGCACCGTCGCGGACGCCCTCACCCAGGCCAACGAGGCCGCCGCGCCCACCGAGCGGGTGGAGGGGCTGGAGGGGGCCTACTGGACCTCGGTCGGCAACCGCGAGTACCTGCGCTGGGTGCTGCCCGACGCGGAGGACCTGGTGCTCGACGGGTTCGCCCGCCTGCACGCCGCACAGTCCGACAGCCTTGTCGCAGGAGACCGGATGATCGGGATGTTCCGGGCACACGGGCTGGTGGCCCCGGTGTGGGACGTGCCGGTGGGCACGGGTGCCGCCGCGCTGGCCGAGCCCACGGCCAGGATGCACGCGGCACTGGGCGCAGCGATGGAGTCCACGGAGCCGCTCACGAGCGACGAGCGCGCCGCTCGCGCCGGCTTGGCCAGCCGGCAGCTCACAATTCGCTGATCCGCGACATCGGGGTCGCTCGCCCCCGCCTTGTTCCGCTGCCCTGGAATGGGCGCCTCAACAGTTGTCGCTGGTTTGAGCATGCACTACATTCGTATGAAGCCCGACCGATGTTGTCCCCCCCGTCAACACCGGTCGGGTGCCTGCTTTCCCGGGTCAGCGAGCCCCGACTACGGAGGTCCAACCCGTGAGTGATCCCCTGCACGACCCCGCCAAGCAACCGGGCCACAACCCGGACCCAGCCCGGACCACAGCCCCGCCCCGACCGACGGGGCCGGCGCCGATCCGACCTCGGCCACCGACGAGCCCACGGGCGAGGTCATCGCCCGGCGCAGGCCGAGTCACGACGTGCGCTCGGCCTCTCCGCCCTGGCCGGGCTGGTGTTCACCGCGGCCGTGGCCATCGGCCTGGTCTTCGCCGACCGGTCCTGGACCAGCGTCCCCTTCCTGCTGGGCGCGGCGGCCGTGGTGGCGATCCTGCGCCTCGCGGACCGGCACGTCCTGGCCTACGACCACCACGTGCGTGGCTCCGACGCGCCGCGGCGCCGCCTCAACCCCGACCCGCTGGCCACGCGCCGCGGCTACCTGACCTTCCACGCCGAGCGGGCCGGGTGGCGGCCCGGGGCACTCATCGCCCTCGTGTGGGCCACCTGGCTGGTGCCGACGGTTCTGTTCGCGTCCCTCGTGGTGAACGCGGTCTACGAGCTGGCCGGGAGCTTCGCCTAGACGACCTCGTCGCGCGCGATCGGGCAGGACATGCACCGCGGTCCGCCACGACCCGAGCCGAGCTCGGACCCCGCGATCGCGATGACCTCGATCCCCGCCTCCTCGAGCCGGCTGTTGGTCTCGACGTTGCGCTCGTAGGCGACGGCGACGCGCGGCGCGACGGCAAGGGTGTTGTTGCCGTCGTCCCACTGCTCACGCTCGGCCGTGACCGGGTCGAGGCCGGTGTCGATCTGGTGCAGCGTGTCGATCTCCATCGCCTTCGCCGCAGCCACCAGGAACGGCTCGGCGCCGGCCACCAGCGGGGTGCCGTCCTCGCCCGCGGTCACGGCGTGGGCGGTGAGGTGGTCGGCGACGTTGGGGTACATCACGATCTTGTCGACGTCGACCATCGTGCACACGGTGTCGAGGTGCATGGTGGCCCGCTCCTGGGCGATGGGTACGGCGAGCACGGTGTGCGCCGCACCGTCGGCGAAGAGCTGCCGGGCCAGACGCTCCACACCCGCGGGCGTCGTACGCTCCCCGACGCCGACGGCGATCACGCCAGGAGACATCAGCAGCACGTCGCCGCCCTCGACGTGCTCGCGCCGCCAGCCGTGGATCTTGGGTGCGTCGGCGAAGCGCGGGTGGTCGGTGTAGATCAGCTCGGTCAGCTGGCTCTCGCGCTCGCGGGCCGTCATCGCCAACGAGGTGATCGCGACCTTGTCCTGGATCCACACACTGGAGTCGCGGGTGAAGAGCAGGTTCGGCAGCGGGTCGATCAGGAAGTCGTCGCTGGCCAGCAGGCTGGTCACCAGACCGAAGCCACCGCGCACCTCGTCGTTGCGCAGGCCGGCGGTGAGGACGTCCTTGAGCTCCTCGGGCGAGAGGTCGCCCAGCGCCTGCACGAGGTAGTCACGCAGGGTGTCACCGAGCCGCAGCGAACCGGTGACGGCGTCGATGGCGTGCTGCCTGGCGTCGGCCCCTTCGAGCGTCTCCACCAGCATCTGGGTCAGGTAGAGCACCTCGACCCCGCGGCTGCGCAGCGCGTCGGCGAAAGCGTCGTGCTCCTCCTGTGCCCGGCTGACCCAGGGGATGCCGTCGAAGAGCAGCTTGTCGTTGTTCCTCGGTGTGAGGCGCTGAAGCTCGGGGCCCGGGCGGTGGAGCAGCACCGTGCGCAGGCGGCCCACCTCGCTGGAGACACCGGGACGGACCCACGACGTGGAAGCTTCGCTCATGCGTTGCAGCCTATTGCGTCCCGACCGCGGGCCCGAACTCAGTGCAGCAGCTCCCACGCGGTCACGGCCGCGAGCACCAGGCAGACCGTGGCGCCGAGGTAGTGGATCACCGCGAGCCGCACGTGGCGCAGCAGGACCCGGCCGGTGAGCACGGCGAGACCGGAGACGACGAGCAACGCGGTCCAGGCGCCGACGAAGACGCTCACCGGCTCGCCGTACCGGGCGACCATGCTGATCGTCAGGAGCTGGGACAGGTCACCCCATTCGGCCGCGAACAGCACCACGAACGAGGTGGTCACCGCCCGTAGGCCGGTGGCGGACTTGGTCGCACGCGCGGAGAACTCCGCCTCCTGGGCAGCCTCGTCGGAGTCCGCACCGGGAGCGGAGCGGAACAGCACCACCGCACCGACCAGGAAGATCAACAACGCGGCCGAGGTGACGAGCGTGGTCGGCAGCAGCGTGGTCAGCTGGCCCGCCAGCACCGCGATCAGGGTCTGCACGAGGAAGGCGAGCCCGACGCCGACCCACACGGCCAGAGGCTTGTACCGCGTGGACAGCACGAGCGCGGCGACGAAGGTCTTGTCCGGGAGCTCGACGACGAAGATGGTGGCGAAGACGACCCCGATGACCGCCAGCGACATCACGTGAGCTGTTGTGCGGCAGCGACCGCCTCGACCATCAGCGCCTTGACCGGCACTCCCAGCGCACGCGCGGCGGCAGCGACGTCCTCGAACTCCGGCTGGACGTTGAGCAGCTCGCCGTCGAGCCGGGCCAGCTTCACCGCGATCGTGTGTCCGTGCAGCTCGACCGAGGACATCTCGCGGTCGAGTTCGTGCTTGAGGACCAGCTGCTCACGGAGCCCGATCGTCGAGGTGTGCCGGTGGATCTCCCGACGTACGCCGTCGGCACGGGAGGCCGTCACGAGCACGCTCAGGGTGTGCGCGGGCCGTCCCTTCTTCATCACGATCGGGCTCAGCCAGGCGTCGCTCGCCCCGGCGTCGAGCAGCGCGGCGATCACCACCGGCCAGATGCGCGGGTCGAGGTCGTCGACGTTGGTCTCGAGCAGCACTGCGGTCCCGGTGGGGCGGGTGGTGCTGCCGCTCGCCACCGGTTCCCCCACGAGCAGCCGCAGCACGTTGGCGTGCCCCGCCGGGTCGCGCCCGCCGGCGCCGACACCGACCCGGGACACCGCCATCGCCGGCTGGTCGCCCCAGTCGTCGGCGAGGGTGGTCAGCAGGGCGGCGCCCGTGGGCGTGCAGAGCTCGACGTCCAGCGGTCCGCCGGAGCTCGGCACCCCACGCAGGAGCTCGACCACCGCCGGCGGCGGAACCGGCAGGCGGCCGTGCTCGGTGGCCACCGTGCCACCGCCCACCGACACCTTCGAGACGACCAGTCGCGCCAGTCCGAGGTAGACCATCCCGGCACAGACTCCGACCACGTCGGCGATCGCGTCCAGGGCACCGACCTCGTGGAAGTGCACGTCCTCGGCAGGCATCCCGTGCACGCGGCCCTCGGCCTCGGCGAGCCGGGCGAACACGTCGTGGGCCAACGAGCGGACGTCCTCGTGCAGTCCGGCTCCGGCGAGCAGCTGCTCGACCGTGCGCCAGGTGCGTCGCTCCTCGGTGTCGGCCACCTCGACGTGGCAACGGGTGGCGGCGAACCCGCCCCGCTGCACCCGCTCCTCACGCAGGAGCACCTCACCCGGGGCCACCTTGTCGGCCGCGTCGGCGAGGACCCCGAGGGGCACCCCGGCGTCCAGCAGGGCCCCGAGCAGCATGTCGCCGCTGGCTCCGGACGAGGCGTCGACCCAGCCGGTCTGACGGGTCACTTCGGCTCCTCCTGGTCGTGCCGGTGGGCCCGGCGGGCGACCCGGGCGGCGAACACACCGGCGCCGTAGCCGTTGTCGATGTTGACCACCGTGACCCCCGGCGCGCACGAGTTCAGCATCCCGAGCAGTGCGGCTATGCCGCCGAAGGAGGCGCCGTAGCCGACGCTGGTGGGGACCGCGACCAGCGGTACGCCGCTCAGCCCGCCGACCACGCTGGGCAGGGCGCCCTCCATCCCGGCGACCACGACCAGGCAGTCGGCTTCGGCGAACCGGTGCCGGGTCTCCAGCAGCCGGTGCAGGCCGGCCACCCCGACGTCCTCGATCCGCTCGACGCCGGCCCCGTGGACGGCAGCGGTCAGGGCTGCCTCCGCGGCGACCGGTGCGTCTGAGGTGCCGGCGCTGATCACGGCTACCAGGCCGCGCGCCACCGGGATCTGGCCCAGCGTGATGGCGCCGGCGACGTCGTGGATCTCGGCGTCCGGGAGCTCGGCGGCCGCGAGCTGCCGCGCCTCGGCCGTGACCCGGGTCGCCAGCACGGCCCTGTCCGGATGACGTTCGTGCAGGGTGCGCAGGATGCCGACGACCTGCTCGGGCGTCTTGCCGGCGCCGTAGACCACCTCCGGGTCGCCGGTGCGGGCGGCGCGGTCCAGGTCGACACGTGCGTACCCCAGGTCTGCGGTGCGTTGGTGGGTCGGCTCGCTCACCTGCTCAAACTACCGGTGCCGGTCCACCTTCACTCCGGGGTGTTGCCCGACTCCTCACCGACGAGGAAAGGCGTGGTCACGCCGGCGTACATCAGGTGGGTGACCAGACCCTCGGTGGCGTGCTTGAGGTTGTGACAGTGGTCCATCCAGACACCGGGGTTGTCGGCCAGGAACGCGACCTCGTAGGTCTCGTCGTTCCTCACGTCCAGGGAGTCGAACCACCACGGACTCCCGGTGGCCTCGACGCCGTCACGCGAGAGCACCACGGCGTGGTGCCCGTGCAGGTGCATCGGGTGCACCTCGCCGCTGTGGTTGGAGATCCGGACCCGCACGACCTCGCCCTCATCGACCACCATCATCGGCATGTCGGGGTAGGTCTTGCCGTTGACCGTCCACCACACCCCGGGCCTGCCGTCGAGGAAGCCCGGCCGGCGCCCGATGGAGTAGTCGAAGTCGCGGACCGCGGCATCTGGGTCGTAGCCCACCGGCGCCGGGGAGCCGTAGTCGAGGAGGTCGAGCTCCTCCTCGGGCTGGGGCAGCCGCGGCGCGTCGGATCCCGACGGTCCGATCACCAGACCGACCTCGGCCAGGAGCTCGACCCGGGCGGCACTGCCGTCCTGCGGCACCTGCACCTCGAGGTCCACCCGGCCCCCCGCCGGGATCCGGACCGCGCGGTCCGTGACCTCGGTCGGGTCGACGACGTCGAACCCGTCGCTGGCGCGCAGCAGGAACGGCACCGTCGACCAGGCGTGCTGCGGCCCGTTGTCGGTGTTCACCAGCCGCACCCGGACCCTCTCCCCCGGCTCGGCCTCGACGGCCGTGAACCCGGGGCGGCCGTCCACGGTCGGCTGGTCGTCGTACAGGTGCGCCAGCGCGATCACGTCGCGCACTCCCGGCTCCCGCACCACCGGGTGGATGATGATGCCGCCGAGAAGTCCCCCGGCGACCTGCTCGTTGGACATCTGGTGCGAGTGGTACCAGAAGCTGCCGGCGTCCGGGGCCACCCACCGGTAGGTGTACTCCTCTCCGGCCTTCACCGAGTCCTGGGTCACCCCGGCCACCCCGTCCTGGGCGTTGGGCACGTCGACGCCGTGCCAGTGCAGCGCAACCCCGTCCTCGACCGACTCGTTGCGCAGCCGCACCTCGACGAGCTGTCCGACGGTGGCCTCGATCAGTGGCCCCGGGGAGGTCCCGTTGAGCGAGAAGCCCTCGACCGTCCTGCCCGAGGCGAGCTCGACCTCGCCGGCACGCGCGATCAGGTCGACGACCACGTCCGGTTCCCGGCCCGGCAGATCCTCGGTGTCGAGGTCGACCACGCTGCGGGAGCCGTGTGTGTCGTGCCCGTCGGCACCACCGTGGTCAGCGGTTGCCGGCGGGCGCGGACCGCCGCCGTAGTCGTGCACGCCCATCTCCATGACCGAGTACGACCCGGGCAGGCGGCTGCCCCACCACAGCCACCCCAGAGACCCCACGATCGCGAGCGTGAGGACGACACCGACCAGGACCCGGACCCGGCCTGCGATGGTCACCGGTGGACGGCGACCTCAGGGGCGTGCGTCTCCTCGGCCGTCATCGAGACGCGCCGACCGGCGAGCAGCGCCGTGGTGAACAGGACCAGTGCGTTCAGGCCGTGCAGCAGGCCGGAGTACGGCGACTCGTGGCCGAAGATGCCGAGTGCGAACTGCAGGAGAGCGAGACCGAAGACCGCGCTGCCCCACTTGACCCCACCCGGAATCTTGGCGAAGAACGAGACGATCATCAGGATCAACGACGTCAGCACGACGGCCAAGGCTCCGAAGAAGTGCAGCATGAAGCCCATCGAGCCGGTGAACTCCGGCGGCGAGTCGGAGTTCATGACTGCTTCAGTCAGGGAGTTGCCATCCTGGATCCAGATGTAGAGACCCGAGACAGCAAAGACCATGACGGCGGCCTGGAACATCACCAGGCCGGCAACGATGTGTGCGAGAACTCTGTAGGTAGCGCGCATGCACTAATCTTCGCGCAACTCCCCGGAGCGGCAAATACCCTATGTGGGTCATCCAAATATCGGGCTAGACCACCCGTTCGGGCGGTGACCGGGCCCGTTCGGGCGGTGACCGGGCCCGTTCAGGCGGTGCGGAAGGCGTCGGCCGGGTAGACCCCGAGGATCTTCACCTCCGTGGTGAAGAACGCGAGCTCCTCCAGCGCCCGGTGCACGGGCGGGTCGTCGGGGTGACCGTCGACCTCGGCGAGGAACTGGGTCGCGGTGAAGTGGCCGCCGACCATGTAGCTCTCCAGCTTGGTCATGTTGACGCCGTTGGTGGCGAACCCGCCCAGTGCCTTGTACAGCGCCGCGGGCAGGTTGCGCACGTTGAAGATGAAGCTGGTCACGACCGGCCCGTTGCCGGGCTTCGCCTCGACCAGCTCACGCGAGAGCACCACGAACCGGGTGGTGTTGTGGTCCTCGTCCTCGACGTCGCGCTGGAGGATCTCGAGGCCGTAGGTCTCCGCGGCCAGCGGCGGCGAGATCGCCGCCTGGGTCAGGTCACCGGACTCGGCCACCTCCCGGGCGGCCCCCGCGGTGTCACCGGAGATCACCGGGTGCAGACCGTGTTCACGGATCACCCGCCGGCACTGCCCGAGCGCGTGCACGTGGCTGTGCACCGTCCTGAGCGCGTCGATCGTCGCACCAGGAAGCGCCATCAGCGCGAACTGGATGCGCATGAAGTGCTCGCCGATGATGTGCAAGTGGGAGTGCGGCAGGAAGTGGTGGATGTCCGCCACCCGCCCGGCGATCGAGTTGTCGATCGGGATCATCGCGAGGTCCGCCTCCCCACTCTCCACAGCGGCGAACACGTCCTCGAAGGAGGCGCACGGCATCGGCTCGGCATCGGGGTAGTGCAGCTTGCACACCATGTGGGAGTTGGCGCCGGGCTCGCCCTGGTAGGCGATCCGGCGGGCCTCGGGCACACCTGTCGTGGTCACGCGGCCGAGTTTCCCACGTCGCGCAACGACCACCCGCGAGTCTGCCCGGGGCGGACACCGGCTGTCTCTACCCTCGGGTCGTGGACACCGCTCTCGCCGTACTCGCCCTGCTGATCGCCCTTGCCGCGTTGGGCGTTGCCCTCGCCGGGCGCGGTGGCTCCGGAGGACGCCGTGCCCGCGCCGACGCGAGCAACCTCCCGCAGGACCCCAAGGCCCTGCGCCAGGAGGTCGCGGCCCTCAAGGCCGAGAGCGCCCAGGCGATGCGGCACGTGTCGGTGGTCCGGTACGACGCGTTCACCGACACCGGCGGTCAGCTGTCCTGGTCGCTGGCGCTGCTCGACGACAGCGGCAGCGGCGTGGTGGTCACCTCGATCCAGGGCCGCAACGAGTCGCGCACCTACGCCAAGAACGTCGCCGGCTGGTCGAGCGAGACCCAGCTCTCGCCGGAGGAGGAAGACGCGATCTCGCACGCGAAGCCCTGACCCCGCCGCGCACCTGGGATTCGGGCGTGAACCTGCTGACGCCCGTGGCCGGGTGGATCGGCTCGATCTCCTGGATGCCCAGGCTGCTCCCGCAGATCACCGCCGTCGACAAGTTCCTCCAGCGGATCACGCGAGGGCGGGTGTCGCTCCTCAAGATCGCCGGCCTGCCCAACCTGATGCTCACCGTCCCCGGCCGCAAGTCCGGGATCCCGCGGACGACGCCGCTGCTGTGCGTGCCCTTCCAGGGCGGCAACCTGGTCGCCGGCTCGAACTTCGGCGGCGAGAAGCCCCCGGTCTGGGTGGTCAACGTGCGCGCCGCCGCCGAGCGCACCATCCCGGTGTTCCTGCTCGGGCTGGCTGCCTGACGCGGCGTACGGGCCCGAAGTTTCACTGGGTCCCCAGTGAAACGGCCACTTCCCCACCGTTGCAACGCGGGGGAAGTGGATGTTTCACGGGGGCCCCAGTGAAACCGCCAACCCCCCTCAGCGAGGCACGCGCACCAGCAACCGGCCGTGCACGCAGGTCGCGTGCAGCTCCTTGCCCGGGGGGATCAGGTCGCCGTCGAGCTGCCGGGGCGCGTCGCTGCTGGCACGTACGACGACCTCGCGGCCGGTCATCCGGGTGATGGTCTCGTCGGTGCGCTTGTTCTTGGTCAGCACCCGGACTGCCAGCGGGAGCCAGGACAGGAAGCGGCGGGGGTAGAGCAGCACCACGTCGAGCACGCCGTCGTCGATCGCGGCGTCGGGGATCAGCGGCATCCCGGCCTGGAGGAACCCGACGTTCCCGATCACCAGGGTCCGGGCCCGGTGGCGGGTGAAGGGTCCGCCGTCGACGGAGACCTCGACCCGGATCGCGGGGAACATCAGCGACTTCAAGCCGGACCAGACGTAGGCCAGCCAACCGACCTTGGCCTTGATGCCCTCGTTGACGCCCTCCATGATCGCGGCGTCGAAGCCCATGCCCGCCATCACCAGGAAGTTCGTGTCCTCCATCTTGTCGCCGCTGACCCGGACCATGTCGATCGCGCGGTCCTGGCCGTTGAGACCCACGTCGACGGCCGAGCGGAGGTACAGCGGGAGGGCGAGGTTGCGGGCGAGCAGGTTGCCGGTGCCGGCGGGCACGATCCCGACCGGGATGCCGGTGCCGGCCAGCTCCTCGCACACGGCCCGGATGGTGCCGTCACCACCGATCGCGAGCACCACGTCGCAGCCGCTGACCGCCGCCTCGTGCGCCATCCCGTAGCCGGTGTCCTCGACGGTGGTCTCCCACCACACCACCGAGGCGTACCCGGACTCGCGGGCCATCGTCTCGACGAGCGTGCGGAACTGTCCGGGGTCCTGGATCTTGATCGGGTTCAGGATGACCGCGAGCTTCTTGCGCGGGTTCGGCACCGCCTCCGGCAGCGGGTCGTTCTGCTGCGCGATCGAGCGCGGCCTGGGGTCGAAGAACGCCAGCCAGGCCAGGAGCACCGAGCCCGCGAGCAGGTAGCCCGCGACCACGTCGGACAGGTTGTGCACGCCGAGGAAGATCCGGTCCGCGCCGACCAGCAGGATCAGTGCGATCGCCACACCCACCACCACCCGACGTACGCCGCGACGGCGCACGAGCATCCGGGTGAGCACGATCGTCACGCCCATCGCGCCGACGATCCCCGAGGCATGACCCGAGGGGAAGGAGAAGGTGCTGAGCACGGTGATCGGGTCGTCCCAGACCGGTCGGTCGCGCCCGATCAGCTGCTTGAACAGCGTGGTCGACACCGCGATGCTCGCCATCACCCCGACTGTCCAGATCGCCGCCCGGCGGTACATCTTGGCCGCCAGGGCGGCGGCGGCGACGGCGGTGGCCACCGTCTCGGGCGTCGCGGAGGTGGCCTGCGCCAGGTAGTGCCAGAACAGGTAGACGCCGTGGTGCTCCCGTGTCAGGGACTCCGGCCAGCGCCCGACCTCGGTGTCGAACGACACGAGCGGACCCCAGGACGCCTTCACCAGGATCGCGAGCACGCCGAACAGGGCGAGGCACACGGCGCTCCAGCCGAGGCGGGCCGGGCGCAGTTCGGCGTCAGTCACTCGCGAAAGTATGCCGCCCCCCACCCACCCGGGCTGACATCCCCGTCCCGACGACCCCGGTGGCGCGGGCAGGGTCCTGCTCCCGCGAGCCCTTCTGTGGGAAGATCGGAGCCATGCGGGCGGGCCGTTCCGGTCTGACCGCGAGCACTCCCAAAGGGGGACCTCATGCAGCGCAGGCAACTCATGCGGCCAGTCGTCCCGGTGGCGGCGGCGCTCGCGACCCTGCTCCTGGCTGCCGGCTGCGGGGACGTCGAGATCACCGCCGAGGAAGACCCGGCACCCACCGAGGACACCACCTCGGCTGCTGCCACGGACGTCGACACCAGCGCGGGCGAAGGTGACTGGCTGTTGGCGATGACCACCGCCGGTGGCGCCGACGCCGAGACCAGCACCACCGTCTACCTCACCTACAACCCCTCGACCGGCGAGGCCAAGGCCACCGAGCTGCCCCCGGTCAAGGCGGCCGGCTCCTCACCCGAGCAGGCGGCGCTGCTGATCAGCGCCGACCGTCGGTGGGCCATCCCGGACACGACCGTCGCGGCCGCCGACCAGAAGAGCGGGCAGGCCAAGATCTACGCCGTGGCCGACGGGACCGCGAAGGTCATCGACATCCGCGAGCAGACCGCCAATGACGTCGAGCCCGTCGCCTGGGCCTTCGATCCCAACAGCGCCGACACCATGCGCACGGTGGACACCAAGAACCGCGTCTGGGTGCTCAGCGTCGCCGGCGGCAAGGCGACCCAGGAGGGCACGCTGCCCTCCGACGGCTGGGTCTTCACCAACGGCTTCAACGCGAGCACCGGCGAACCCTGGGTCGAGAGCATCAGCTCCGACGAGACCCGACCTCCCGGGAACGGCCCCTCGGACAGCAGCCCGGTGACGCGCGAGGGCGGCACCGTCCTGTCCGCCGGGTCGTCCGGCCTCAGCGAGCTGCCGGCCTCACCGTGCCGCCTGGGCGCCGGGTTCACCGATGCCGCCGGTGTCACCTGGACCTTCTGCGCGGACGAGCCGAGCGTGTCGGCGTACTACCTGCCCGAGGGCGGCACCGAGTGGACGGCCTACGGCAAGCCCAGTCCGGCGGTGGCTCCGGTGGCCGCCGGGTTCCCGCTGGTGCTCCCCCCGGCTGAGTAGGTCGCCTCGAGCGCGGCCCGTTAGTCTCGGCCCGTGATCGACCCACGCCTGCTCCGCGACGCCCCTGACCTCCTCCGAGCTGCCCAGGAGAAGCGTGGCCTGTCCGGGTCCGCGGTCGACAGTGCCCTGGAGGCCGATGCCGCGCGGCGTACGGCGATCGCGGACTTCGAGCACCTGCGGGCCGAGCAGAAGCAGCTCGGCAAGCTGATCTCGAAGGCCCAGGGTGAGGAGAAGGCCGAGCTGCTGGTGCGTACCAAGACGCTGGCCGCGGACGTCAAGGCCGCGGAGCAGACCCAGACGCTGGCCGAGCACGACTGGCGCGAGGCCATCTACGCCATCCCGAACCCCGCGGCCGACGAGGCCCCGGCGGGTGGCGAGGACGACTACGTCGTGCTCGGGGAGTACGGCACCCCACGCGACTTCGAGGCCGAGGGCTTCGAGCCGCGTGACCACGTGGAGCTCGGCCGCATCCTCGGCGCCATCGACGTCGAGCGCGGTGCGAAGGTCTCCGGGTCGAGGTTCTACTACCTCACCGGGCCGGGCGCGGACCTCGAGCTGGCCCTGGTCAACATGGCGATGGACCAGGCGCGTTCGGCCGGGTTCACCACGATGATCCCACCGACCCTGGTCAAGCCGCGTGCCATGGAGGGCACCGGGTTCCTGGGGCAGGCGGCCGACGACGTCTACCGGATCGAGGGCCAGGACACCTACCTGGTCGGCACCTCCGAGGTGCCCCTGGCGGCGTACCACAGCGACGAGATCCTCGACGGCGACTCGTTGCCGCGCCGCTACGTGGCGTTCAGCCCCTGCTTCCGCAAGGAGGCAGGCTCGCACGGCAAGGACACCCGCGGGATCATCCGCGTGCACTGGTTCGACAAGGTGGAGATGTTCTCCTACACGACCCTCGACGAGGCGGCCGCGGAGCACCAGCGGCTGCTTGCCTGGGAGCAGGAGTGGATGGAGAAGCTGGAGCTGGCCTACCGGGTGATCGACGTCGCCGCGGGTGACCTCGGCCTGTCCGCGCAGCGCAAGTTCGACTGCGAGGCGTGGGTGCCGACCCAGGGCCGCTACCGCGAGCTCACCTCGACCTCCAACTGCACCGACTTCCAGACCCGCAGGCTCGACATCCGCGGCCGCTTCGACGGCGAGATCAAGCCGGTGGCCACCCTCAACGGCACCCTCGTCGCGATCCCGCGCACGATCGTGGCGATCCTGGAGACCCACCAGCAGGCGGACGGTTCCGTGCGGGTCCCGAAGGCCCTGCAGCCCTACCTGCAGGGCCGTGAGGTGCTCGAGCCCCTCACGAGCGGTGGTCTCGCTTGACCACCACGCCGCCGCCCCTGGACTGGAACCCGCGACTGGTCGCCCTCGACATCGACGGGACGTTGCTGAAGTGGGTCGAGGGTGCCGGCCAGTCGCACGAGGAGATCGCGCCCGAGGTGTACGCCGCCGTGCAGGCAGTCGTCGACGCCGGGGCCCACGTCGTGCTGGCCAGTGGGCGCTCACCGCACGGCATGGACAAGATCGCCGACCTGCTCGATCTCCCGCGCCGCGGCTCCGACCGGCTCTGGGCGGTCGCCTCCAACGGAGCGGTGATCTTCCGCTACCCGCCGCTCGAGGTCGTCCACGAGGAGACCTTCGACGCCCGCGAAGCGGTGCACGCGGTGCTGGAGCACCATCCCGAGGCACTGGTGGCCGTCGAGGAGCGTGGCGTCGGCTACCGCGTCAACAGGCCGTTCCCCCAGGGCGAGCTCTCCGGGGAGATGATCGAGACCGAGCTCGACGAGATCGTCGCCGGCCCGGTCAGCCGGGTGATCATCCGCGACCCGAACGCCTCGGCCGAGGACTTCGTGACCCTCGCGGCCAACCTCGGCCTCCAGGGCACCGACTACGTCGTCGGCTGGACCGCCTGGCTCGACCTGGCGCCCGTGGGCGTCTCCAAGGCCTCGGGTCTCGACCACGTCGCCGGTGCGCTCGGCCTCACCAGTGCGGACGTGCTGGCGATCGGCGACGGCCGCAACGACATCGAGATGCTGCAGTGGGCTCGCCGTGGTGTGGCCATGGGGCAGTCGGTGCCGGAGGTCCACGAGGTGGCCGACGTGAGCACCGGGACCGTCTACGAGGACGGCGCCGCCGCCGAGCTGCGCCGCTGGTTCCCGTGAGCCTGCCCGAGCTGGTCACCTCGCCGCGACTGCGGTTGCCGCTGGTCAGCCCGGAGGACGCCGCCGGGATGCTCGCCGGGCGACGACGCCTGTCGTGGCACCCCGACTACCCGCGGCCCGAGGACCAGGACGCGGCGGCGCTGGTGAAGGCCGACGACCCCGAGGGCAGCTGGGGCCGGCGGCACATCGTCCGTGCGGCCGACGGGGTGACCGTCGGGTCGATCGGGTTCTTCGGCGCCCCGAGGCCGCACCCCCACGACGCCGACGAGGTCGACCAGGTCCGCGAGGCCGAGGTCGCCTTCGGGCTGGTCGCCGACGCCCGCGGTCACGGCGCGGCCAGCGAGGCGCTGAGCGCCCTGCTCGCCAACACCGACCTGCTCGGCGTACGCGTGCGCGCCGAGGTGCGTCCGGAGAACGGCGCGGCCCTGCGGGTGCTCGCCAGGTGCGGGTTCACCCAGCTTCGGGGTGCCGGCGTGGACGGCGACCTGGTGATGGTGCGGCCCCTGCCGGCGAACGCGGCGACGTCCTAGAGGTACATCCCGCCCTGGCTGCCGGCTTCGTGCGGCTCGTCGTCCGGCCCACCGTGCAGGTTCGGCATCGCCCCCGGCGGCAGCGCCTTGCGCATCTGCTCGAGCTGGGAGCGCGCCGCCATCTGTTGGGCGTAGATCGCCGTCTGGATGCCGTGGAAGAGCCCCTCCAGCCAGCCGACCAGCTGGGCCTGGGCGATGCGCAGCTCCGACTCAGTGGGCGTGGTCTCGTCGAAGGGCTGGATCAGCCGGTCGAGCTCCTCGTCGAGCTCGGGGGCAAGACCGGTCTTGAGCTCCTTGATCGAGGCGTGCAGCGTGGTGGCGAGGCGCTTGCGGCTGGGCTCGTCGACGGGCGCTGACTTCAGCTCCTCGAGCAGCTGCTGGATCATCCGACCGATCCGCATCACCTTGGCCGGCGACTCGACCAGGTCGGTCACGCTGCGACCGCCCTCCTCGTCGCCGTGGTCCACCGAGCCGTCGCCTTCGCCGCGGGCCCCGGCAGGGACCGCGATGGGAGTGCCGTCGGGTCCGATCACCATGACGTGGTCGTCGTCGGGCGTCTGGTCCTGGGGTGTCGACATGGTGCGACCCTATCGACCGGCCGATGGGCCCACGGTCAGCAGGATCTTGCCGCTGTGCGAGCCCGACTCCATCAGCTCGTGCGCGCGGGCGACCTCCTCCAGCGGCACCTCCTCGTGTACGACGGCCCGCAGGTCGCCCTCCCCGATCACCGGCCAGACGTGCTCGACCACCGAGGCACAGATCGCCGCCTTCTCCTCGACCGGACGAGAGCGCAGCGCGGTCGCGATCACGGCGCCGCGCTTGCGCAGCAGCACCCCGAGGTCGAGCTCACCCTTGCTGCCGCCCTGCATGCCGATGACCACCAGCCGGCCCTGGGTGGCCAGCGCCTCGACGTTGCGGGTGAGGTACTTCGCGCCCATCACGTCGAGGATCACGTCGGCGCCACCCACCTCCTGGAGCACCTCGACGAAGTCCTCGTCGTGGTAGTTGATGCCACGCTCGGCCCCGAGCGACTCGCAGAACGCGACCTTCTCCGCCGAGCCGGCCGTCGCGAACACCCGGGCGCCGAGCGCCTTGGCGAGCTGGATGGCGAAGCTGCCGATGCCGCCGGCACCTCCGTGGACCAGCAGCGTCTCGTCGGGCTGGAGCCCGGCCACCATGAACACGTTGGACCACACGGTGCACGCCACCTCGGGGATCGCCGCGGCGGTCTTCACGTCGATCCCGGGCGGCAGCGGCATCACCTGACCCGCGGGCACGGCCACCTGCTCGGCGTACCCACCGGAGGCGAGGAGCGCACAGACCTCCTGCCCGACCTCGAAGGTGTCCACGCCGTCGCCCAGCGCAGCCACACGGCCCGAGCACTCCAGGCCGAGGACGTCCGAGGCTCCCTCCGGCGGTGGGTAGAAGCCCTTGCGCTGCAGGGTGTCGGCGCGGTTGACCGCGCTGGCGACGACCTCGATGACCACCTCGCCCGGACCCGGCTGCGGGTCCGGGAGGTCGACGACGGTCAGGGCATCGGGGCCACCCGGTTCGGGTGCGGTGACGGCGCGCATCCCGCCACCCTAGGACGTGGCGCTCAGACCTCGACCTCGGCGTCGAGGTCGATCTCGACGTCGATCTCGTCGTCCTCGTGCTCGAGGTCCTCCGGTGACTTGTCCCACCGCATGGCCAGCGCGGCGGCCAGGCCCGCGAGCCGCTCGACCTGACGGGGATCCCCCGCGAAGCCTGCCGCGGCGTAGCCGAGCAGGAACGTGGTGATCGGGGCGGCCTTGCGTTCCACGCTGTGCGCGGCGTCACGCGCGAGGTCGAGGATCAATGCCTCGTCGACCTCGACCTCGATGTCCAGCTCGTCACACAGCTCGTCGATCCAGTCGTGGAGGTTCACGCTCCCAGTCTCGATCCGACTTCCGAGCGTTGCAAGACGAATCCGAAATGTCGCTTCAAATGTCAGCCGCCGAGGCGCTCGCGCAGCTCCACCAGGTCGTCCCAGGTGTCCACGTCACGCGTCTCCCACGCGAGGGCAGGGACGTCCGCGAGCCGGAGGTCCTTGACCAGCTGCTTCATCGGCAGGCCGTGACGCTCACCCTCTGGCGGTGCGGCGGCCAGCAGCGATTCGGTGCGGTAGACGCCGCAGAGGTACTGCCGACGCCCGTTCTCGTCGACGAGCAGCGCGCCGTCCTGATCGGTGGACAACGTCAGCCGACGCACCGTGGCGGTGGTCACCAGCGGCATGTCGACCGCAAGCACGACCACCAGCCTCGGCGGGCTGGGGAAGCCGGCCAGTCCGGCGAGCAGGCCGGCCGCCGGTCCGCCACCGGCGGGATCCTCGCGCCGGAACGTCACCGGGCGGCTGGTGGCCACCTCGCCGCCGACCACGACCACGTCGGGAACCTCACTGAGGGCGCCGAGCACGTGCTCGAGCAGCGTCACCCCGGCCAGGTCGATGGTCGCCTTGTCGGCGCCGTCGAAACGAACGGCGCTGCCACCGGTCAGGACGATGCCACCCAGCTCGATCGGTTCCGTGGGGTTCACGGATGGCAGTCTCGCACCCCGGGTGGCAGGCTGGCAGCCATGGTCGACCAGCACCGAGACGAACCCGACGGACAGCTCCGCGTCCGGCTGGTGCAGCGAGCCTCGGGGCTCGACCCGGCCGAGAACCGCGCCACCCTCGAGGAGGTGGCGGCCCTGCCGGGCACGTGCGACCTCGTCGTCCTGCCCGAGGCCTTCGCTCGCGACTTCGGGGAGCCCGGCTCCGACCTGGCGCCGTACGCCGAGACGCTGGACGGTCCCTTCGCGCAGTCGTTGCGACGACACAGCCGGGAGACCGGAGCGGCCTGGCTCGGTGGCATGTTCGAGACCGCTCCCGACTCCGAGCGGCCGCTGAACACGCTGGTGCTGGCCGAGGACGACCAGGTCACGGCGTACCGGAAGATCCATCTCTACGACTCCTTCGGCTACCAGGAGTCACGCACGATCAGCGCCGGGCCGATCGAGCCGGAGCCGGTGAAGGTGCACGGCTTCCCCGTCGGGCTGATGACCTGCTACGACCTGCGCTTCCCCGAGCTGGCCCGCAGGCTGGTCGCCGACGGGGCGGAGGCGCTGGTGGTGCCGGCGGCCTGGGTGGCCGGCGAACGCAAGGTCGAGCACTGGCGCACCCTGCTGCGCGCGCGGGCGATCGAGAACACCGTGTGGGTCGTCGGCGTCGGTCAGCCCGGCCCGCGCTACACCGGCCACTCGATGGTGGTTGCGCCCCACGGCGACGTCGTCGTCGAGGGCGGGGAGGAGCCGGCCGTCCTGGACGCGGTGCTCGACCGGGAAGCGGTGGTCGAGGTGCGTCGGACCAACCCCTCCCTCCACAACCGCCGCCTCTGACCCCGGGGCGATATCGTCTGGTCGTGCCGATGGTCGAGAACGAGCCGGGCTCCGGCGACGCCGTGCCCTCGCGTGGGCTCGGAATGAGCTCTGGCGTGACCTCTGGCGTGACCTCCGACCTGCCGGCCCGGGCGCGCCCCCACCTGGCCGAGCACACCGCCGGGGAGGAGGAGGCGCCGCCCCCGCGGGTCGGCCCGATCTCCGGTGCCTCGCTGCGCCTGCTCTGGGTCCTGGCGCTGCTCGGCTGCACCGGCGGACTGGTCGCTGCGCGGGTGCGCGACCTCCCCGAGCTGGCCGAACAGGGGCTGGCTGCCGGTGTCCTCGTGCTCCTCGCGATCGGGCTCGCGATCCGTGCGGGCCGCAGCGTTCTGGTCGCCGTGTCGGTTTCGGGCGCGGTGGCAGGGTCAGCACTTGCCACCCAGTGGCAACCGCTCCTCGCCGGCGCCGCCGCGGCGACAGCGGTCCTCGCCGCCTGCCTGGCTGTGCTCGGGAGCCGGCCGGCGGCGACCTATCCTCGCGTGGCGCTCGAGGTGCTCCTGGTCCAGTCGTTCGCCGCACTCGGCGCCTTCGGGGTCGCCGGCTGGTCGGTGCCGCTGGTCCACGACCGGTTCACCTACACCGTGCTCGGGCTGGCGCTGGTGGCCATGGTGGCGCTCGTCTACCGTCTGGCCGGTGGGCTGCACAGCCTGGGACGCCGAGGCCTGCTGCTGAGCGTGGGGACGTTGGCGCTGCTGCTCGTGGTGGTCGTCTACACGGCCGCACTGACCCGCTACGGCTCGCCTGACCTGGTCGACCAGGTCAGCGCCCGAGAGGCCTGGGCCTTGGACCACCTCGGTGGGGTGCCGCGGCCGATGGCGGTGCTCATCGGGGTGCCGGCGCTGGCCTGGGGCGTGTCCATGCGCTCGCGGCGCCGTCAGGGGTGGTGGGTCTGCGTCTTCGGCACGGCTGCCACGGCGGCCGCCACCACCCGCCTCGCCGACGACGCCCAGGCGCTGTCCCAGGCGGGCCTGGGCGTCGCGTACAGCGTGGTCCTCGGGCTGCTGCTCGGCCTTGCCCTGATCCGGCTCGAGCGCCTGATCACCGGCCGCGGGGGCACCGTCGGGGTGGTGCACCGTGCGGAGCCGGGACGCCTGCGCCCACTCCACTGACCCGCCCGACTAGACTCGCCACCGGTCCCACGGGACCTGGAGGGGTGCCGGAGTGGCCGATCGGAACCGCCTTGAAAGCGGTCGCTGGCAGTGATGTCAGCCGCGGGTTCGAATCCCGCCCCCTCTGCGCAGGGCGCTCAGCGCCCGAGCAGAGTCAGAGCCGAGACGGCGCTCATGCACAGGAGGAGCGAAGCGGGGGAATGTGCATTAGCGCCGTCTCGGCGACCCCACGAGCAGACAGACAGCCGAAAGGCATGCTCAACCGGAAACGCAGCCAGCCGGCCAGACCCCTACTCCGACCCGCCCAGCTCCAGGGAGACCGAGTCGTAGACCAGGTCGTGCACCCGCTGCACGTGGTGCTCGAGGTCGCTGACCAGGCGGCGTACCTCACGCAGGATGGTGTCGCTGTCGAACCTGTCCAGGACCCCGGTGGCCAGTGCAGCGACGCGGGCCTGCAGCTGGAAGCGGTCCCGGTTGGAGAGTCGCTCCCGCGCGGCCAGCCACGCCTCGGGATGGACGGGTTGTGGCTGGGCCAGTGCTTCGCGGGTCTCGGAGAGCTTGCGACGCACGTGCCAGCGCCACTCGGGCGCGGTGCGGTCGGCCGAGAGAATCTGCCGGAGCTCTTTGATTGCGGTTTCGAGAGGAGGCATCTCGAACCACCTTCCACGACTGTCCGTGCACAGATGGGACCTAGAGTGTGACTCAGAACACAGGTTGCGAACAAGCACGAGTTTGCCGCTTCCCGCTTGCGCGGGTGTAATCGCTGCGTGAGTACGCCGGAGAACGAGCCGACCAGCCCCGCCACGGGCACCGTGGACTTCGCGCTGGCGCCCACGATCCGCGCCCGCCTGCTCGGCACCGGCCTCGCGGCGATCGGCACCGTCGTGCTCGTGGCCGTGCTGCTGTCGTCGCTGGTCGGCCTGCCGACGGCCTTCGTGACCGGACTGGTCGTCATCGCCGGTCTCGGCGTGCTCACGCTGGGGGCCCTGGTCGGCCCACGGCACTGGGTGCTGCGCCTGGACGGGCACGGCTACCGGGTGCGCGGTCTGCGGCCGGGCGGCGCACGGTCGGCCCGGTGGACCGACGTCAAGGACCTGCAGACCTCCACGCTGGCAGGGCATCGCGCGGTGGTGCTGCGTCTGCGTGACGGCCGCTCCACCACGCTGCCGGTTGCTGCCCTGGAGGGCAGTGCCAGCACGCTCACCCAGGCGCTGAGCGACCACCTGGATCGTGGTCACGGGTACCGCCGGCTGCGCTGAGCTCCGCCCCGATTCCTGGCCCGGTTTCTGGCCCGGTTCCTGGCCCGATTTCTGGCCGGGCACCCGCGATGGGTAGCCTGTGCCCTGCTTGATCGGGAGGTGTCGCCTAGTGGCCTATGGCGCCCGCCTGCTAAGCGGGTTGAGGGTTACCCCCTCTCGCGGGTTCAAATCCCGCCACCTCCGCAGGCCGTCCGCCCCGGATCCTCCTGGATCCGGGGCGGACGCATGTCCGGGCGATTTTGCAGAAAAGTGCAATGCAAAGTCATGAGGGCGGCTACGGGTGTCTGACCGGGCCCCGAATGGGCACCATGAATCTTGCCCCGCTAGAAGTAAGGACCGCTCCATGAACCCACGACGCTTGTTCCAGATGGTGGCCGCCGGGCTTCTCGCCGTCGGTCTGCTCACCACAGGTTCCGCTCCGGCAAACGCGTTGCCGAGCGATCCCAGCCGAATCTCGCTAAGCGACACCGGCTGGGGCTGAGCCATCGCGAGGGCCCGTGATCCCCTCCCTTACAACTCCCCCACGGGCCCTTCGCGATGGTCAATCAAGTAGAACTCTGAGTCGGTCGGCTCTCGGGGGCTGACTCCGGGTCACTGCTGTTCGCGGCACTACCCATGGCAAAGCCGAGCTGGAATCGCGTCTCGACGCCGTACTCCTCCTTCAGCGCAGCCACGTATGACGCGTACGTCCGGGTGCTCACGCCAACACGCTTGGCACTTGCAGGGTCGCTGTGGCCCTCGGTGAGCATCCGGACGGTCAGCTGCCGTACCTCGGCGTCGATGTCGCTCTCCCCGCGCGCACCGCGCTCGTCATAGTCGCGCCCCCGCTCCCAGGAGCGGTCGAAGATGTCGGCGAGGTAGGAGACCAGGTGCGGGTCGTGGATCACCACGGCCACGTCGGGCTGGCCGCCTGGGATGACCGCCAGGCGTCGGTCGATGACGATCAGCCGGTTGAAGAACTCATCCAGCGTGCGCACCTTGGCGCCGCGCTCCAGGATCCGCTCCACGTGGGCGCGGGTGGACTTGCTGCGACGAGCTGTGTGTTGGTAGAGCGTGCGCATCTCCACGCCCCGCTCCAGGGCGCGCAGGTCCCTGTCGTGCGCCTGCTCCAGCACGACGGCGCGACGTGCTCCTGCGGGCTGTGCCGTGAGCAGCTCGCGTTCGGCGTCGTCGACGACCGACTCCAGGAACCGGTTGATGCTGGGCAGGCCACGGATCTCGTCGAGGGCGCTGCCGGGCGCGGGCGTACGCCGGAACGTCTGGGCCAGCGCGCCGAGGGTGTCGGCCCAGGCGGAGCTCTCGTCGAGCAGCTCGACGACCTGGCGGCTCATCGGGGCGACCACGCCGGGCTGCACCGAGGCGGGGTCCACGGCCAACCAGCCGCCCGTCCGACCGTCCTCGCGGAGCAGGCCCAGGTCGAGCAGCACCTCGAGCGAGGCGTGGTCGGCGTGCTCCGGGTTCACGATCGGGTCGTCGGGCGCCAGGAACCCGGCCCCGACGACGGCGCGGAAGAGCTCGCCGGCCGGCCCCTCCAGCAGGGCGCGCCGCTCTGGCCCGAGTTCGATGCTCACCCGAGCATCATGGCAAACGCGCGGTCCCCTCAGACGCCGAGGCGCGCCTTCAGCCCGTCGAGCTCGGTCCAGAGCACGGCGGGGAGGTCCTCGCCGAACTTCTCGAACCATTCGGTGATCTGCGGGATCTCGGCCTTCCACTCCTCCACGTCGACCGCGAGTGCCTTCTCGAGGGCCTCCTCGGTCACGTCGAGGCCGTCGATGTCGAGCGAGCCCGGCGCCGGCACGTGACCGATCGGGGTCTCGACCGCGGCGGCCTGGCCCTCGATCCGGTCGATGACCCACTTGAGCACCCGGCTGTTCTCGCCGAACCCGGGCCACAGGAAGCCGCCCTCGTCGTCGCGGCGGAACCAGTTGACGTAGAAGATGCGCGGCATCTTCGCGGCGTCGTTCTCCTTGCCCATGTTGACCCAGTGGCTGAAGTAGTCACCGGCGTTGTAGCCGATGAACGGCAGCATCGCCATCGGGTCGCGGCGCACGACGCCGACCTGGCCGGTGGCGGCGGCGGTGGTCTCGCTGGAGAGCGTGGCGCCCATGAAGGTGCCGTGGACCCAGTCGCGGGCCTCGGTCACCAGGGGGATGGTCGTCTTGCGGCGGCCACCGAAGAGGATCGCGTCGATCGGGACACCGCGCGGGTCGTCGTACTCCGGGGCGAGCATGTCGCACTGCTTGATCGGGGTGCAGTAGCGGCTGTTCGGGTGGCTGGAGAGCTCCTCGGACTCGGGGGTCCAGGGCTCGCCCTTCCAGGACGTGGCGTGGGCGGGCTCGTTCTCCAGGCCCTCCCACCAGACGTCGTTGTCCTCGGTCAGCGCCACGTTGGTGAACACCGAGTTGCCCTTGTTGATGGTCTTCATCGCGTTGGGGTTGGTGTGCTCGTTGGTGCCGGGCGCCACGCCGAAGAAGCCGTACTCCGGGTTGACGGCCCACAGCCGGCCGTCGTGCCCGATGCGCATCCAGGCGATGTCGTCACCGATCGCCTCGACCTTCCAGCCGGGGATGGTGGGCTGGAGCATGGCGAGGTTGGTCTTGCCGCAGGCACTGGGGAACGCTGCTGCGATGTACTTGGTGACCTTCTGCGGGTTCGTGAGCTTGAGGATGAGCATGTGCTCGGCCATCCAGCCCTCGTCGCGCGCCATCGCGCTGGCGATGCGCAGGGCGTAGCACTTCTTGCCGAGCAGGGCGTTGCCGCCGTAGCCGGAGCCGAAGGACCAGATCGCGCGCTCCTCGGGGAACTGCACGATGTACTTGGTGTCGTTGCACGGCCACTTGACGTCGGCCTGGCCCTCCTCGAGCGGCATCCCGACCGAGTGCAGCGCGGGGACGAACTCGGCGTTGAGCTCCTCCATCTTGCGCAGCACGTTGGTGCCCATCCGCGCCATCACGCGCATGCTCGCCGTGACGTACGCCGAGTCGGTCACCTCCACGCCGAACATGGGCTTCTCGGCCTCGAGGTGGCCCATCACGAACGGGATGACGTACATCGTCCGGCCCTTCATGCAGCCCGCGTAGAGCTTGCGCATGATGGCCTTCATCTCGTTGGGGTCCATCCAGTTGTTGGTGGGCCCGCAGTCCTTCTCCTCGACCGAGCAGATGTAGGTGCGGTCCTCGACGCGCGCCACGTCGGTGGGGTCGGAGGCCGCGTGGAAGGAGTTCGGCTTCTTGTTCTCGTCGAGTCGGGTGAAGGTGCCGGACGCGACCAGCGCGTCGGTCAGCTCGACCCACTCCTCGTCGGAGCCGGTGCACCAGTACACGCGGTCCGGGGTGGTGAGGTCAGCGACCTCGTTGACGAAGGCGAGGATGCCTTCGTGGGTGGTCGGAGCGTCCTGGCTCGTGGTGGCCTGGTTCGACGTGTCGGCTGTCATGCCTTTACCTCTCGAGCATTTCGCGACCAGCGCCCGGTGGGGCCCTGCTCGGCCGTCGAACGCATCGACGGTGTGTGTCCTTGAGTGTCCGTACCCGGATGGAGCGCCCTTGCATCACCCGTTCGTGGGCCTCAAGTTACGCCCTGTGGAGATGCGGAAGTAACCGAGGTTGGGGGCGAATCTACGGGTGGACGAGGTTTCGGCCTATTGGATCGATCCACTAGTTGAAGGTGTGGCCTGTTTCACGTTTACGACTCACTCACCGGACCAGCCCGGGGTGGCGAGCCCTGCCCAGGGTGGGTAGGTCATGGTGGTGGGGCGGCCGAGTGCGCTCACCCGCCGGCCGCGATCACCGACCCGACTCGAGGAGCTGAGCAAGAACATGGACACGCAACGTGACAGCGAGTCCCACTTGCGGCAGTCACCGTGGACCGCCATCGGCTTCGTGCTGGTGGTGGTCGCGTACGCCGCCGTGTCAGGCGTGTGGACCGACACCAGCTCGGACTGGTACGCCGCCCTCGACAAGCCGTGGTTCCAGCCTCCGGGCGTCGTCTTCGGCATCATCTGGCCGCTGAACTTCCTGGCGCTGGGCGTGGTCGGCGTCCTCCTGTCCCGGAACCACCCGGGTGTCGCCCGCCGTGCCTTGGGCGTATTCACGGTCTCGGTCGTCTTCGCCCTCGGCTGGGCCTACCTGTTCAACCAGTCGCGCGAGCTCCTCGCAGCCGCGGTCTCGCTGGTCATCGCTGCGGTGCTGACCTGGCTCCTGCTCGCCGTGGTCGCGCGCGGCCGTCGGGCGTACGCCGCGGGGCTGCTCGTCTACGCCGGCTGGATGACGCTGGCCGCCACGCTCTCGGTGAGCCTCGCGGTGATCAACTGACCCGTCGGGGCGCGTGGGCCGCACGCGCCCGATTTCGGCCGCGGCGGGGAGGTCCGCTAGAGTTGCGCAGTCTTCGCGGCCCAGCTGGCGAAGACGGGCGCCTGTAGCTCAACGGATAGAGCATCTGACTACGGATCAGAAGGTTTGGGGTTCGAATCCCTACAGGCGCGCAAGAGATGAAGCCGCAGGTTCAGTCCGCTGACCTGCGGTTTTGTCGTTTCCGGGGTGCTTGACGATCTGTATGCCGCGCTGCGACGCCGACCGCCCTTTCGGCCGGATGGCACACTCCGGGCACACCTGCGGCGGTCAGGAGCAGCCGTGACGCTGCTCAAGATGGGCTGTCGGCGAGTGTCCGACCTCGACTCGAACGAGAACTCACTGCCTCGAAACGAGGCCCACCGAACCGATCGTGACTCCGGTCGGCACGTGAATGCCGAGCACGCCATCTAGGGATTCGCTCGCAGGGTTCCACGCAGAGAAGCTGGGTGTCTCCGCGCGCACCGGACGGCCTGTCTCCAGGCCTGGATTCTTCAGTTCGAGGACAGGGCAGACAACAGTTGCGCCTTCGTCTTGTTCGACATCCCCGTCAGACCACGTGCGCGTGCCTCGGCTCGCAGTTGGACCACGGTCCAAGAATCATCTGGCACGCGTTCGTCGCTGGAGGTCGTCTCGACCTTCCCGCCCGAGGGTCCGGCGTTTGGGTCCGCGGCCGTGGATGCCTGGTCGAGCTTCTTCTCGAGCCTCTCGACCCGTGCTGCGGAGCGTTGCGCCGAGGTTCGGTGTGCCGCTGCCTCTTCCTTCCGACGCGCCACCTTCGCCTTGGTCTTCTCCAGCTTCGACTGGGACTTGTCGAGCTCCGCGCGTACGGAGGCCAGCGACTTCTTCAACTTCTTGGCTCGGGCCTCGGCCCGCTTGGCCCTCTTCTTGCCACCCATGGGATGTCCTTTCGTTCGGCTTGCCCCGGCTGTCCATGATGTCTCAGGTCACGGCCACTGATGCGCGAGTCGCCGGAGACCCTCAGTGACCTCGTTCCCAGGGCCTCGTGGCACACCCCTACGCAAAGTCTGGGCGGCCGCCCCGGGTGCGCCCATCGCCATCACTCGAGCTCGGATGGCGGTCAGCCGTCGTCACGACACGTGGCCACGAGCCCGTCCCGAGACTGGAGATACTCCTCGAAGCCGGAGGCGAATCTGGAACCAGCCATTCCACCCGAGAATGAGGCGCCTTTACTCGGGCACGCCTGAGCACACAGCGTAAACACGTTGACGAGTTCCTCCCGATCGGCAACAGTTAGGCGTATGCCTAAGTATCACGATGAGCTCGACGCTGTGCTCCGCGCTCTCGCGGACCCGACGCGTCGGGCCATCGTGGAGCGGTTGGCGAAGTCCCCAGCGGTCGTGTCCGAGCTCGCGGCCCCGTTCTCGATGGCGTTGCCGTCACTCATGCAGCACCTGGACGTCCTCGCGCGTGCCGGACTGGTCACGTCGCAGAAGCGCGGACGCGTCCGAACCGTGAGCCTGCGCCCGGGCGCTCTCGACGTCCTGCACCTGTGGCTCGGCGAGCAACGGACCCCCGCAGAGGACCAAGCCGACCGACTAGGCCTTCATCTGACCCGCACCAACCCGAAGGGAACCTGAGATGACCCGCGTTCGCATCGACCTGTTCGCATCCCTGGACGGCTACACCTCGACCGGCCAGTCCTCGCAGAATCCGATGGGTGAGGACTGGGGGCGCCTCTCGGCGGCCTACGTCGCGACCCGCACGTTTCGCGAGCGCGTCTTCGGCGACACCAGCGGCACAGGTACGACCGGCATCGACGATGCATACACCGCCGCGCACTTCGAGGGCATCGGCGCCGAGATCATGGGCGCGGCCATGTTCGGCCTGCACACGTTTCCCGACGACCAGGACTGGAAGGGCTGGTGGGGCGACCAGCCGCCCTTCGGCACCCCTGTCTACGTCCTCACCCACACCGCACCGCGACCCTCGATTCCGATGAAGGGCGGGACGACGTTTCACTTCCGCAGCGCCGCGATCGAGGACGTACTCGCCGAAGCGACCAAAGCTGCCAGCGGGCTGGACGTGCGCGTCGGAGGTGGGGTCAGCACCGCGCGCGAGTTCCTGCGGGCCGGCCTGGTCGACGAGCTCCACGTCATGATCGCGCCCATCCTCCTCGGTCGAGGCACCCCGCTCTGGGACGACCTGCAAAGCCTCGAACTCACCCACAAGCTGACCACCGAAGTGGCCGAAAGCGGCACCACCCACGTCACCTTCACGCGATAGGACGACCACATGACGATCGAACGCCGACTCGCCCACGCCGGATTCACCCTGACCCGCGACTACCCCGTTCCCATCAAGCGCGTCTGGGACGCGTTCGCCGAGGAAGACCAAAAGCGGAACTGGTACGGCGCCGGCGAAACCAGCGAGCCTCGCGAGTGGGCATTCGACTTCCGCGTCGGCGGACGCGACATCGACGAGGCCGCGTTCCACAACGGCCCGGTCTCTCGTTACGAAGCGATCTACACCGACATCGTCCAACACCTCCGCATCGTCACCACCTACGACATGTGGCTCGACGAGGTCCACATGTCGACGTCAGTGGCCGCGCTCGAGTTCGAGGCGATCAAGGAAGGCACCCGGTTCACCCACACCGAGCATGGTGTCTTCTTCGACCAGTTCTGGGCCGACGGTCCGGGTCGCGAAGAAGGCAGCAAGGGCCTGCTCGACAGTCTGGGCCACTACCTAGTGCCCTGACACCACGCCCCCGAACGGACCGGTCGCTGGAAGATTGCGCCGCAAGGCGAGCTGCCACCTACGCAACTCGCGCTCGTGGACGCGGCGACGCGAACCGTCGTGCTCGTCCCGCAGGACATCCCGCACCGGGTCGCGCCGCGAGCCCATCCCGAACCCGGCACGTTCACCCGCTGACGAAGGCTGTGGGCACTCTCGCTGCTTGACCCACGTCTTTCACCGCGGTGTGGTCCCCAGAGGTTGTATCGGATACGTCCTCCGATCACCGTCCTCATCAATCGTGGCGCATGGACTAGAACGCCGTTGCGCGACCAGGACCAGACGATTGGATTGGGCGACCCGCGCGACGCCGCCTAGCTTGCGTCATAGCCTCCGGACGAGGACCCTCTGGACCGATCGTGCCGCCGGTCGGCACTCCGAGGTGGAGTCCGGTGTCGCGATCCACTCACCTCTGGCCGCGACGACCAGACTGCCGACGGACCCAGCGTCGAGTGCGAAGTGCTGCCGACTGCGAGTGGCGACAGGCGTCTTCCGTCGAGCTCAACGGCACGTCGTGCTTGAGCGCTCGACTTTTCGGGTACAACCTCAGAAGTTGCGCGACGCCGGTTGCGGGACACCGATCCTGGAGGACCATGCTCATGACCGTCGGAGGAATCTTCACCGCCATCCTGGCCGGGATCGTGATCGGCGCTCTTGGGCGGCTGATCGTGCCGGGTCGACAAGCTATCGGTTGGATCCTGACCTTTGCCCTCGGCCTGGTCGGCGCGGTCCTGGGCGGCTTCCTCGCCGGAGGGATGGACGTTGACGTGTGGTGGCAGGTGCTGATCTTCCAGGTCGTGGTCGCAGCCATCCTCGTCGTGCTGGTGAGCTTCCTGGTGCGTGGTTCAGTCAACAAACGAGGCAGCACAGTGCACTGAGGAGCATCTGCGTCGGGGCAAGAACATGCTGCCGAACTGAGACACCACAAGATCTGAAGGCGCGACGTCGAACGGGAGCGCTTGGGCCGCGGCCTGCCGCCAGGTGACACCTCGGCGAAGGGCACTCACCGGGGCGCCGCCTGTGCCATCGTGAGCGAATGTCTGATGGGACCGATCTTTTCGAGTGGCTCTTGACTCCAGCTGAACGGGGCAACGAGCAGACCCGGCTCGACGATGCACACCCCGGCCGGGCGTGGTCCGAAGGAAACCTGGTGCGGCCGTTGATCCATGGCGCGACCTACTTTGCCGAGCTGTACGAGCGCATCGAGGCCACCGTGGCCGGTGACCTCATCGTCTTCGCCGACTGGCAGGGCGACGCCGACGAGCAGCTCACCGGCGAGCCGGGCAGCGAGGTCTTGGCTGTCCTGGGCCGCGCCGCCGCCCGCGGGGTCGATGTTCGGGGTCTGGTGTGGCATTCCCCCGTGGTGGCCGTCGCCGGCGAGGATGGCGACGAAGGCGACAACGAGGAGTTCGCTGAACGCCTGCGCGCCCATGGTGTTGAGGCTTGGTTGGACATGCGGGTCCGTCATCGCGGCTCCCACCACCAGAAGCTCGTCGTACTGCGTCACCAAGGTGACCCGACTCGCGACATCGCGTTCGTCGGCGGCATCGACCTGTGCAACTCCCGCCGTGACGACGCCGACCACAACGGTGACCCCCAGGCTTACGACATGGCCGAGGAGTACGGCGCGACCCCGCCGTGGCACGACATCCAAGCCGCGATCTCCGGACCAGCCGTGCACGATGTCGAGACAGTTTTCCGGGAGCGCTGGCAGGACCCAGCTCCCCTCGACGGCTCTCCCCCGCGCTGGCGTCGGAAACGAGGCGCCAGCACACCTGCGAACCCGAGCCCGCTCCCGGCGCAGCTGCCACCCCCGCCCCCGGTCCCCGGGGGGACCCACGTCGTCCAGCTGCTGCGGACCTATCCCGATCTGCCCTCGAGCAGGAGCTACCCCTTCGCCCCGGAGGGCGAGCGGAGTGTGGCCCGCGGCTACACCAAGGCGCTCGAGCGCGCCCGTCGGTTGGTCTACATCGAGGACCAGTACCTGTGGGGACGCCACGTCGCCCAGGCCTTTGCCCAGGCCCTGGCGCAACACCCCGACCTGTACATCATCGGGGTGGTGCCGCTGTACACCGACCTCGAAGGCGTCCTCGGTCGACTGCCACAGCTCGAGGGCCAGCGCCGAGCGATCAGCGATCTGTTGCGAGAGGCTCCCGACCGGTTCGCGATCTACGGCCTGGAGAACCACGCGGGCACCCCGGTCTACGTGCACGCCAAGGCCTGCATCATCGACGACACCTGGACCACGATCGGGTCCGACAACTTCAACCTGCGCTCGTGGACCCACGACTCCGAGCTGTCCGCGGTGGTCGTCGACCAGGAAGGTACCTACGCCAGCCGGCTCCGACTCGCCTTGGCCGCCGAGCACCTGGACCGAGAGGTCGACGACTCCCCAACGGCCGGTTCACGCTCCAGCGAGGCCCCATCGGTGATGGCGGACTGTGTGGACGCAGCCGACATGTTCGCGACGTACGCCGCGAGCGCGGCCCGCCTGGATGCCTGGTGGGACGCCGGCCGCACCGGTCCCCGACCGGAGGGTCGCCTGCGCAGGGTCGGGCCGACCACCCTGGGGCGACTGGCTCGCACGTTCGCCTCGGCGCCCTACTCCTTGGTGCACGACCCTGACGGGCGCCCGCGTAGGTTGCGGCGCGCGGACGAGTTCTGAGGCCGGCTAGTCCTTCATGACCTGGTAGATGCCGTAGATGACGCCGGGAACATGGCCCAGCAGCTGCAGCAAGAAGGCCCACAGGACCTTGATGCTCAAGCCTTGGTCCAGCAGCACGGCCAAGAAGGGGAAGAAGAAACAGAGGATGACCAGCAGAATCTTGCGCACGGGAGAGTCCTGACGTTGAGGGGCTTTGGGATCACACGGTCATGAGGGCACGGCGGCACCCGTCGGGTCGTTCCCGGGCGCCGCAGCCGTCGCGGTGGGGTCCGGGATGTCGAGGATCGGAGCCAGCAGAGCGGCCAGTGCCGCTCCCACGAGCGGGGCAACCAGGAACAACCAGACCTGGGTGAGCGCGTCGGTGCCGGCGAACAGCGCCGGGCCCAGGGACCGCGCCGGATTGACCGACGTACCGTCCAGGGGGATGCCCACCAAATGGATCGCGGCCAGGGTCACTCCGATGGCGAGCCCAGCGAAACCCGGTGCCGCCGCGCGACCGGTCACGAGCAGCACCACCAGGACGAGCACGAAGGTGGCGACGACCTCGAAGACGAAGGCACCGGGCGCGCTCACACGGTCCCCCCACGCATTGCTGCCGAGCGCACCGGTCTGGTCGACCACGTCACCGAAGCTTGAGGTCATCAGCCGCAGCAGAGCAGCCGCCGCGATGGCGCCGCCGATCTGTGCGCCGACATAACCGAGGGCCTCGGCTCCGGTGATACCCCGGCGGAGGAACACCCCGAGGGTCACCGCCGGGTTCACGTGGCAACCCGAGACCGGCCCCAAGGCATAGGCAAGCGCCAGCAGGGTCAGCCCGAAGGCCAGTGCGACGCCGCTGGCTCCGATCAGGTCCAAGCCGAACACGGCAGAACCGACCGCGATGAAGACGAGGATGAACGTGCCGACGAACTCGGCGACGAACTTCCGATGCTGAACCGACATGGCTTCCACCCGTCTGCCATACGGCCCGCACTGAGCCCGTGTCGGGAACTATCCTCCGCCGCCGCCGGAGTAACAAGAGGTCAGGCGCCTTGGGCTGCTTTGGTCCGTACCCCGCCCCCCGGCAGTCCGGCGACGTACCGCTCGGGCGAAGCCTCCTCCCGTCGCGACCTGCGATGTAGCGTCCACAGGACCGTCGTACGCACAGCACCACGGACTCGGGCCACCTGACCCGGCGCCGGTCGACGACGCGCATCTCAACCAAGGAGACACCATGGGGATCGCAGACAAGGCCAAGAACGCCGCCGAGGACCTCGCCGGCAAGGCCAAGGAGAAGATCGGTGACGCCACGGACAACGACGAGCTGAAGGCTGAAGGCCTCGCCGACCAGGGCAAGGCCAAGACCAAGAAGGCCGGAGAGAACATCAAGGACACCTTCACCAACTGATTCACAGGGACCCACCTCAGGCACCGTTCGCCAGCGGTGGCTGAGGTGGGTCCGGCACGTAAGGCCACGTTCAGTCGATGCCAGCGCTGCACCGCTCCTGTGGGCGCAGCCACGGCTTGCCAGGCCCGTTGCACCGGACGCGAGGTGGTGCGTCCTGGTCTCCCGTGGGGATCAGCTGCGGTAGCGGCTGTCGTAGGCGACTCGGACCCGTTCACGATCGGCGTCCGGCACGTCGACATCCTCGATCATCGCCCGAATCAACTCAGCCTGACGGCGAAGGGCCCGTACGGCGCTGGGGCGTTGCAGGTCGGTCAGCGACTGTTCGATCTGATGCAGCACGTCGAGCAGGTAGATCAAGACCGTGGGCTGTGACGTCGACGCGATCCGCACCTCGTCGAAGCCGAGTCCGACCAGCCGCTCGTGGGTCGTGGCGTAAGGAACCCAGAGCACCTGGCCCTCATCACCGACGAGTCGGCGGGCGGGTGGCTGGCGGCGGAGCAGGTCGGACAACACCGTGCCGAGGTGAGAGATCGCGTCGTGAGCAGTCGTCGGGTCGTTGATCCCCGGAGACATGGCCTTGAGCGCGACGTCGGCGAGTTGGCGTACGCCGTAGGCGACGTCCTGCTGCAACGTCCGGGTCTCTCCCACCATGACGGCAGCACGGATCCGGTCGGCTCGGTCGGCTCGGTCCGCTGCGTCCTCGGACGGCGGAAACACCTGACAGATCGGCGTGTTCTTGATGGCGTACTGCCCAGCGAAGGTCTCCAGCCGCGCCCGCGACCGGGCCGGCAACGCAGCCAGAAGCTGCTCGTAGTCCACGTTCTGCACCCACCCGTAGTCCGAGAAGCGCACGACGACGGCTCCCTCGGGCGGCTCCGGCGCCTCGTCACGCTCGTCGCCTGCAGTGGAGTCCGACTCCGGCTCCGGCCAAGCCGAGCTGGCCTGGCTCAACACCTCGTCGGTGACGCGGCGCAATATCTGCGAGACGTCCATGGAGTGCGCTGCATGGTTGATGAAGGCGACGATCGAGAGGATCGAGGCGATGCCGAGCACGACCGCGAGCAGGATGGAGACGCTGGGAACTATCGCCTCATCGCCGCTCTCCAGCGAGCTCCGCACCGCGCGCAGCACCACCAGGCAATAGGTGAAAGTCCCGATCACCAGCCCCATCACGCGCTTGTTGAACGGGTCTCGGAACATGCCATGCACGACGCGGGGCGAGAACTGGCTCGATGCGAGCGAGATGAGCAGCAGACTGACCGAGAACGCGATACCAGCGAAAGTCAGGGTCGCACTGGCCACGGTCGTGAGCACCGTGCGCGCACTGTCCACCGTGGCAGTGAGTCGCGGATCGATACCGGTGACGAGGTCGTCGACCAGCAACATCGCTTCGCCGAGAAGGATCCCACCGATCACACAGAGCATCGGGACGAAGAACAGGCTGCTCCGCAGCCGGTCACCCCAGGCCGTGATTCGAGACAACATGTGCGCGCTCTCCCTGTCGCTCGACGATGGTCAGCGGCAACCTCGACCGGGTCACTGCTGACTCAAGGTAGCGGCAGCCAGGTGTGCATCATGCGAACGCTCCGCTGTCGAGGTCACCGACCGTCATCGGACGCGGAACTCTCGAAGGAACGTCCTCGGCGTGGTGCACATCCTTTAGCGGTGAAACGGGATCGACGCAGAACAGATGTCACCTGTCCGTTCAGGAGACCCCTTACCCCCTACGGATCAGGAGGTTTGGGGTTCGAATCCCTACAGGCGCGCAAGAGATGAAGCCGCAGGTTCAGTCCGCTGACCTGCGGTTTTGTCGTTTCCGGGGCGCTTGACGATTCGTACGTCTTCCCTCGCCACCGGCGGCTCGGTCGGCCGGATGGCACACTCCGGGCACACTTGCGGCGCCAAAGTGGTCAGGTTGGAACCGGGCCGGGCACGAGAAACCTGCTCCCGCAGACCCGACTCGGCCTCTCGACGACCCAAGGATGCCAAGGGTCACGTCGACGTTCGCGAAGTCTGAGGGCTCTCTCGAGGCCGGGAGGAAGAAGGGGTTCCCCGGTTTCCACGAGGCTTGCCCATCGACTACTTGGCACGAAAGCAAAACGCACTAGGGCGCACTGGACTGCGTGCCAAGCACCGGACTCGCCTGCGTAGCCGCCGATCTTGGCGATCTCGACGTCCGGACGACGTTCGCAGCGCAACTACACCTCAAAGGTGCCTCGGTGCAGTGTTGCTGTTGCTTGAGTTGGCGCTGCAAACAAAGGGAGGCGTTGGTGCCAGGGCTTGGCGCGCTGGCGAGGAAGGGCCATGCAGTTTCATTCCTGCGCCAAATGCAGCCCGCTGTCGCTTCGGCGCTGCTGCCTGTAGGGCGAGCTCGTGGTCGAGCTGTGTGGATCCGGGAAGTGCGTGCGGCATAGGCAAGGGTGCAAGAACGCAAGAGGGCACCGGCACAGGGGTGCCGAGCGGCCTGTCAGGACCGCTCGGTTCACCTCAGTCCCAGGGCTCCAGCATTGATCGCCGGTGCCTCGAAAGCAATCGTCAGCTGGCGAGCAGGCCAGCCAGCGATTCGCGGGGGGCTCGGCCAGTTGTCACTCGGCGCGCCCGGGGCCAAGGCCGAGCACGGCGCGTCGCAGGTGCTGATCCGGTCTATGCGAGCAACAGCCGAGATGCTGCCTCCATGTCCTCTGCCTTGACGGTTTGCAGGTCATCGCTGGTTGGACTCACGTTGGTGGCGACCCGGTCGGCATGCTTATCAACCGCGAACTCGAAAAGCTGGCGGGCCGTGCGTCCGTTGCCGAAGTTGGCCAGTAAGCGGGCCTGGGTCATCACTTGTTGGGCGAGGTCCAAAGCTTGAGGTTCTACATCGAAGTCAGACTCTCGGGCCAGCCTCTCGAGTATGGACCGCAGCTCTGTTTCGGTGTAATCCGCGAATTCGATCTCCCGACTGAAGCGCGAAGGCAGGCCCGGATTCGACGCTAGAAAGCGCTTCATCAAGTCCGGATACCCGGCGACGATAACGATGACGTTCTCCCGCTGGTCCTCCATCAGCTTCAGCAGCGTGTCGATTGCCTCCTGCCCGAAGTCATTTCCTTCACCGGCAAGGGTGTATGCCTCGTCGATGAACAGAACGCCGCCAACTGCGGACTCGAAGACCGCCTTGGTCTTGATAGCCGTCTGCCCCACATAGCCAGCGACCAGACCAGCGCGGTCGGTCTCGACCAAGTGGCCCTTGGGCAAAAGCCCCAGGGCCCGGTAGATCTGAGCCAACAACCGAGCCACGGAGGTCTTGCCCGTCCCCGGGTTGCCCATGAACACCAGATGGCGAGAGGTTTGCACAACCTTCTTGCCGTGCTGGCGCCGCAGAGAATCGACGTGCAGACGGTTCACCAAGCTCTGCACATCATGCTTGACCTGATCCAGCCCGATCAGGGAGTGTAGTTCGGCCATTAGGTCGTCGATCTGACGCTCCATGGCCAATGCTGTCTCGGACTCTTCTGAAGGCGGTTCCACGTCGATGGCTGGCAGCGGCTCGCTTTCGGATGCAGAGTCCGCTGCGCTCGGCCCTAACTGATCGAGGAACACGCCGAACAGTTCGAGTCCATGCTCGTCGACCTCAGGATCCTCGATCAGGGAGCCGACCGTTTCGCGCCAGCTTCGAGCGTGTCCACTCGTGATCTTGAGGTACTCCAAATCGGTCAGTGCGTCGGCGTCGCGCTCCTCAGCCAAGTACCGTGCGTGATGCAGCAGCCTCGCAAATCGCTCGAGGTCCCCGACCTCCTCGTGATGGATTTTGTCCACGGCACAGACGAACTTGGCCGCGAGCATTGCTGCAGCTTGGTACATCCTAGTCCAGGTGGTGCCGTTGGCGCAGTCGTAGGCAACGATGACACGGAGTAGAGGCGAGGCTTGGTACTTCCAGGCATTGGTCTCCGGGTCCTGGACAAGTTCGTTCAGAACGTAGTCAATCTGGTCCGGGTCGTCCCACAAGCCGCCGCCAAGGCAAACCTCGTGTGCGAGTTCGCGTTCCTCCGACGAAATCTTTCCATCCGAGCTGGCGAAAGAGCAGACGAGGCGTAGCGCTTCATACCCAGCCATGCGGTGCAAGTCCACAGACCCATCGTCGGAAATTGTCTCTTGCCCACACGCGAACGCGGTCACGCGAAACAGTTCGACTCCGTGTACTGCATGCATGCAAACCCCATTCAACTGTGCCGACGAAACCCGAGATTGAGCTTTCGAGACAGCGAGCGGTCGGCGTCCGAAAACGTCAACAACGTACGCCCCTCGGTGCGTTTTGACTGAAGAATCACTGATGTGGCGGTAGGTCTTCGTCGCGGCGCGGCAGCGCAAATTGAGCCTGGGTGGGAGAGGTGGCCCAGGCCACCTCCCCACCGTTGTTGGGCCAGGACCATTCCCCGAGCATCGATAGTGCCGCGATCCATTCTGAACCGCTCCGGTGCCCGGATCTATCTACGGATCAGAAGGTTCGGGGTTTGAATCCCCCAGGCGCGCAGGTGATGAAGCCGCAGATTCAGTCCGCTGTTCTGCGGTTTTTCGCTCTGTACCCCTCGAGGACGTGCTTGCGCTATCGCTCGGAAATCACTCGGGACGAGCGCTTGGCCCTCGGCCCGGCAAAGTGCAGCTGGCACCAGGATGCAAGACGCGCGCTGCCCGCCACCTCGCATAACCCCCGGGCCCGGCTGTCGTTGGGCCCGTAGACGACTTACTCGGAGGTTGACCATCATGCTTGCCATCACTCGACGCTTGGCCACACTCGTTGCCGTTCTCACGGCCGGCACCGCCGCGCTGGTCGTGCCACAGTCCGCCGCGGCCAGCCCCGAGTTGCCGCTCGCGTCCGCGACGTCGGTGCCGACGGACGAGGCCGGGCACGGCAAGGTCATCGTCGCCTTCGGCGACCGCGTGATCCCGGCCGGCACGCTCGGTGCGCTGCGGGACCTCGGCGTCGAGCGCGCGATAGAGCTGCCGACGATCGGAGCCGTGGCGGTGACCGCGGATCTTCCGGTCGTCGACCGGATCCGGACCCTCCCGGGTGTCGTCGCGGTGGAGCCGCAGCGCCAGCTGGTGTCCTACCTCTACGCCTCCAAGAAGCAGATCAACGCGATCGGCGTGGACCAGCCCGCGACCTACGAGACCCGGAATCGCGGCAAGCGGAAGACCGCGACCCGTCCGGGCGTGACGGGTGAAGGCGTGACCGTGGCGGTGCTCGACTCCGGCATCTTCGCCGGACACCCGGACTTCGGTGACCGCGTGGTCAAGGGCCTCAACTTCTCCTACGCCGAGGCAGCTCAGCAGGCGGGCTTCTCGGCCGATCAGTGGGATGCGTACGCCGAGTCGACCGGTGCGCTGGCGCTGCAGGACGAGATCGGCCACGGGACCCACGTGGCGAGCACCGTGGGCGGCGACGGCAGCTTCTCGGAGTCGCAGGGCGGCCCGGACCTGGCCGGCGTTGCGCCGGGTGTCTCCCTGATCTCGATGCGGGTGGCGACGCCCGGCTTCGGCATCGTCGACGACCTCGACTGGGAGGAGGCCGCCCTGGCTGCGTTCGACTGGACGATCCGGCACCGCGACGAATACGGCATCGACATCACCCAGAACTCCTGGGGCCTGCTGCCGACCGAGCCGAACTGCCTCGGCCTCGACTGCGGCGAGCCGACTGACTTCGACGCGATGTCGCGCATGATCGAGTCAGTCGTGGACAGCGGCGTCAACGTCGTGTTCTCGGCCGGCAACGCCGGCCCCGAGCCCGGCACGATCGGTGGCTACCACGACCCGGCGAACGGCGCCGTCCTCGTCGGTGCGGCCTGCAAGTCCGTGGACTCCTCGCGCTGCACGGAGGGGCAGGAGATGGTGGACTTCTCCAGCCGTGGCGCCGCCGACGGCTCCGGCCCGCAGGTCGACGTCGTGGCGCCTGGCGACACGATCATGGCCGCCTTGTCACCGTCGGTGCTCGCCCCGCTCACCGAGTGCGCGGAGATCCAGCAGCCGGGCTACTTCTGCATCTCCGGCACGTCGATGGCATCGCCGCACGTGGCCGGCGTCGTCGCCCTGATGCTCCAGGCGAACCCGCAGGCAACTCCGGCCCAGGTGAAGCAGTGCCTGAGCTCGACCGCGGTCGACATGATGACCCCTGGGTTCGACATCCATTCCGGACTCGGCATGGTGGATGCCAAGGCCGCGTTGACCTGTGTCCACGCGCTCTCGGTGGTCAAGAAGAAGCGCTGATCCGGCCGTACAGGCTTGTCATCTGATCGTCGGTGTCGATGTGCATCGATGCTGCCTACTCATGGACGGTCAAGGTAGCGATCACCGGCGGGACCAGCGCGAAGAGCGGAGACACAACTACCTGGGCGCCCGTGGGCCGGTGCGCTACCACTAGCCCGGCGCGCTGCGTGATCACTAGTGTCGGGATCGACCAGCCGTCGAGAGGTCAGGAGCCGCTATGTCGCAGGTGCAGCAGCACAAGTTCGAGCTCGCTGAGAGTGAGATGCCGACCCGCTGGTACAACGTGCTGCACGACCTGCCGACCCCACCTCCGCCGGTGCTGCACCCGGGGACCGGGCAGCCGGTGGGTCCCGACGATCTGGCGCCCCTGTTTCCGATGGACCTGATCCTCCAGGAGGTGTCCACCGACCAGTACATCGACATCCCCGACGAGGTGCTCGACGTCTACCGGCTGTGGCGGCCGAGCCCGCTGTATCGGGCGCACCGACTGGAGAAGGCGCTGGGGACGCCGGCGCGCATCTACTACAAGTACGAAGGGGTCTCCCCCGCCGGCTCGCACAAGCCGAACACCGCAGTCCCGCAGGCGTTCTACAACGCCAAGGCCGGGATCAAGCGGTTGACCACGGAGACCGGAGCCGGCCAGTGGGGCACGGCTCTGGCGTTCGCGTGCGCACAGTTCGACCTGGCCTGCGAGGTCTGGCAGGTGCGGGCGTCGTACGACCAGAAGCCCTACCGGCGGATGATGATCGAGACGTTCGGCGGCACAGTGCACCCCAGCCCCTCGGAGCTCACCGAGGCCGGGCGGAGCATCCTTGCCGAGCACCCCGACTCGACGGGGTCTCTGGGCATTGCCATCAGTGAGGCCGTGGAGGTCGCGGCCCAGGACCCGACGTCGAACTACGCGCTCGGCAGCGTGCTCAACCACGTGCTGATGCACCAGACGATCATCGGCGAGGAGGCGCTGCTCCAGCTCGCCCAGGCCGGGGAGACCCCCGACCTGCTCATCGGCTGCACCGGAGGTGGCTCGAACTTCGGCGGGCTGATGTTCCCGTTCCTGAGGGAGAAGTGGGCGGGCCGGATGAACCCGGCCGTGCTGGCGGTGGAACCGGCCGCCTGCCCCTCACTGACCAAAGGCACCTACGCCTACGACTTCGGGGACACCGCAGGGCTGACGCCGCTGATGAAGATGCACACCCTTGGCCACGACTTCGTGCCGGATCCGATCCATGCCGGTGGCCTGCGCTACCACGGGATGAGCCCGCTGATCAGCCACCTCTACGAGACCGGTGAGATGGAGGCTGTCGCCAAGCCGCAGACCGAGTGCTTCGCCGCCGGGGTGCTGTTCGCCCGCACGGAAGGCATCGTGCCCGCCCCCGAGCCGACGCACGCGCTCGCGGCAACCGTCGAGGAAGCCCTGCGGTGCAAGGAGTCTGGCGAGGAGAAGGTGATCGTGACCGCGCTGTGCGGACACGGCCATCTCGACCTCCCCGCCTACGACGCCTACCTCTCCGGCAACGTGGTCGACCACCAGTGGGACGACGCCGACATCCAGTCCGCCCTGGCCGACTCGCTCTCCAGGCTGCCCACGCTGGCCTGATCCAGCTTCATGCCGGGCCCTGCGCAACCACCTGGAGCGTGCGGGGGTGGTTGCTTGTCATACTGAGGTGCCCTTAACTTGACAAGCATGAGCCTCACGGACCGGGAACAGCAGATCGTTGCCCTGCTGCGACGTGACCCGCTGATCGGTTCGGCCGCGATCGCCGAGCAGCTCGCGATGACGAGGGCCGCGGTCAACGTGCACCTGTCCAACCTGGGCAAGAAGGGCGTCATCCTCGGGCGGGGCTATCTGCTCGGCGAACAGCCGGGCGTCGTGGTCGTCGGTGGAGCCAACATCGACGTGTTGGCGCACAGCTCGGCGCCCGCGGTGCAGCAGACCAGCAACCCGGGTCACGGCCTGATGTCGCCAGGCGGCGTGGGTCGCAACATCGCGGAGAACCTCGCCCGGCTCGGGACCCGCACGCACCTGGTCGCCGCTGTCGGGCGCGACGCCCTGGGTGACAGCCTGCTGGCCCAGACGGCCGCGGCCGGCGTACGGCTGGAGCTGATCCACCGCTCTGCGCACCCGACCGGCACCTACACCGCGATCCTCGACTCCGACGGCGAGCTGATCGTGGCCGTGGCCGACATGGCCGCGGCTGACAACCTCGGGCCCGAGCAGATCAGCCAGGCCCGCGACCTGATCGCAAGCGCCGGACTGCTCGTTCTCGACGGCAACCTCGCCCGGGCGACGCTCGAATACGCGCGCGACCTGGCCGAGGCGGCGGAGGTCCGGACGATCCTCGAGCCGGTCAGCGTCCCCAAGGCGGCCAACCTCAGCGCGGCCATCACCGCGGACCGCCCGTTGTACGCCGTCACACCGAACCGCGAAGAGCTCACCGCCCTCACCGGCCTCCCCGCCCGGACCGACCGGCAGCTGCGCCTGGCCGCAGACAACCTGCACCGGCGGGGCGTCCAGCACGTGTGGGTCCGACTCGGGGAGCGCGGATCCTTGCTCAGCAGCGCATCGACCGACGCCGCCTTCATCCCAGCGGTGCCGCCGACCAGTGTCGAGGACGTGACCGGGGCCGGTGACTCCATGCTGGCGGCGTTCTGCCACGCCCTGCTGGAGGGCCAGGACCCGGTCGACGCCGCGAGGTACGGCCACGCCGCCGCGGCCCTGACCATCGCCAGCCCGCACACGGTCCGCCCCGACCTCACCCCGACGGCTGGTCCGCGCCACGCTCGCCCCGATCGGCTAGGAGATCCCGCATGACCACACCGCATCCCTCCCTGGTGCTCACCGACGAGGTGGCGCAGGCGCTGCGCGACGGCACCCCCGTGGTCGCGCTGGAGAGCACGATCATCAGCCACGGGATGCCCTACCCCCAGAACGTGGAGATGGCCACCGAGGTCGAGCGGATCGTCCGCGAGGGCGGCGCGGTGCCGGCCACCATCGCCGTACTCGACGGTCGTCCCCGGATCGGCCTGGACTCCGCGGGTCTCGAGCTGCTCGCCACCAGCCCCGACGTCGCCAAGGCCAGCGTGCGGGACCTCCCCTACGTGATCGCGCGGGGCACCCACGGCGCCACCACCGTGGCCGCCACGATGCGGCTGGCCTCGCTGGCCGGCATCAGCGTCTTCGTCACCGGCGGGCTCGGCGGAGTCCACCGCGGCGCGGCTCAGACCTTCGACATCAGCGCCGACCTGACCGAGCTGTCCACGACCAGCGTCGCCGTCATCTCAGCCGGGGTGAAGAGCATCCTGGACATCGGGCTCACCCTGGAGACCCTGGAGACCCTGGGGGTCCCGGTGCTGGCCTACCGCACCGATGAGTTCCCCGCCTTCTTCTCTCGGTCCAGCGGACACGAAGCCCCGGCGCGCACCGACAGTGCCCGCGAGATCGCCGACGTCATGGCCACCAAGTGGCACTTGGACATCGCCGGCGGGATCGCCGTGGTCAACCCGATCCCCAGCGAGGACGAGATCCCCGCGAGCGAGATCAACGGCATCATCGACCAGGCCCTCGCCGACATGGACGCCGCCGGCATCCACGGCAAGGAGGCCACGCCCTACCTTCTCGGTCGGATCGTCGAGATCACCGGCGGCGCGAGCCTGACCGCCAACATCGCCCTGGTCAACAACAACGCCCGGCTGGGCGCCCAGGTCGCCACCGAGTACGCCGCCCTGACCCGGCGGCGCTGAGCCAGCCGCTAGCCCGGGAGCGCCAGGTCAGTCGGCGGACTGCAGCGCCTTGACCTCGTCGCGAGCGGCGACGACCGCGGCGTGCTGACGACTCACGACCTCACGGAAACCGGCGCTGAGGTCCCCCTCCATCGCCTTCTCGTACTCGGAGACCGCGTGGTCCTCACCGGTCACGGCGGCTGCAAGGACGGGGGCCGCGTCGCCACCGGTCAGGGCATCCTTGAGCGAGATCCACCCACGGTGCAGGGCCGCGGCGACGGTCCCGCTCTCCTCGACATCGTCGCCGTACTCGTGCCCCAGGTCGACGATCTCGCGGCGAAAGCTCGCGCGCTGCTCCGACAGACGCTGCAGCGTCTCGGCCCACTCCGGATGGTCACCATCCCGCAATTGCTCCGCGGCGCTCGCGAAGCCCTGCTCGCCGTCTTCCAGCGTCTCGACCAGTTCCTTGGCGACCTGCTCGTCGTCCGACACATCGGCTCCTTCTGTTGGGTGATGACTGCAGGGGTCATACCCACCCGGGCACCGCCCAACCCATGCGGTCTTGAACGAGCCCCTTCAAGACAGGCAGGACCCCCGCACTACTTCGCGCTCGGACCCTCGCCGTCGACTTCCGGCAACCCCTCGGTGGCCCAGCGGCGGCAGCTCCTGGTCGCCTTGGCTCCGGAAGGACGGGATCCGCGGCGGTCCCGAGCCGGCGGGCGCCGCGGACCGGGGCAGGCGCGGGCGGCACGGAGTCGGTCGGCGGGCACGTGGTCGGCAGGGGTGTGGTCCAGCGCAGGTCGGTGTCCGGCCCCGGCGACCGCCCCGACGCCCACGAGCTCGGGCGTCGGCACCCGCTCGGGCGCGGCGACGGTCCGAGGAGCCGTCGCGCGGCGGCGGCCGCTGGTCATGATGGCGTGGGTGCCGAAAGCGATCCAGACGACGTTCACGGTCGCGTTGGAGATCGCGCCACTGCTGTAGGCGGCGGTGCCGAGCAGCACCGCGGCCGCCACATTCATGCCTTGGAACATCGCCGCCTCGGGGGCGACCCGTCGGGTCGAGACCAGCACGTAGGCCAGCGCACCGAGTGCGCCACCCACCCATCCCAACAGATCCAGACCGGACAGCACCGCGCACTCCATTCGCTTCGTTCGAACCGCCGTTCTATCAGCGATATGTCCAACTCTGTGGCCGAACACCGTGCAGGTCCAGTGACGAAACCTGGGGCTACCGTTTAGCATTTGTGCATGGATCTGAACCTGCGGCGGCTCCGCATCCTGCGCGAGGTGGCGCACCACGGTGGGGTGAGCGCGGCGGCGCGCGAGATGCACTACTCGGCGTCCGGGATCTCACAGCAGATGGCTGCGTTGGAGCAGGAGGTCGGTGCGCCTGTGCTCGAGCGCCGCGGTCGAGGCATCGCTCTGACCGAGGTGGGCCGGGTCGTCCTCGAGCATGCCGAGATCCTGCTCGCCGCCGAGCGCGACGCCCAGGCAGCGGTCGAGCAGGCGCGGGACACCCTGTCGGCCGAGCTGACGGTGGGAGTGTTCAGCACGGTGGCTGCGGGCTTGATGCCCGGGATCGTCCAGGACCTCGCCGTACGCCATCCGGAGATCCACCTGCGCACGCGCGAGATCGACCCAGACGAGGCCGGGATCGAGCTGCGGCACGGGCACCTGGACCTGGCGTTCCTGATCGACTACCCCGACGCCACCGAGCCCTGGGGCCACGGCATCACCATCGTCCCTTCCATGCGCGACGCGCTCCACCTCGCCGCCCCCGCCGGCCAGTTCGCCCCCGGCAAGGTCAGGCTCGCCGACCTGGCAGACCACGACTGGGTCGTGTCGGGCCCGCGGACCTACTACGGCCGCGCGGTGCGATCCGCCTGTCGGCAGGCAGGTTTCGAGATCCGGATGACCCACGACGTCGACGAGCAGGCCACCGCCCTGGCCATGGTCGCCGCCGGACTCGGCATCACCTTGATGTCCGACCTCGGCCGCGCGTTCCTGCCTGCCGACGGGGTCGACGTCCACGACCTGACTCGTCCACTGCGTCGCCAGATCCTGGTGGCCCACGAGGAGGCCGCCGGTGCTCGCCCGGCGATCAGGGCCTTCCTGAAGACCGTTGCTCGGGTCGCGGGGGCCTTGGGCTAGGGAGGCAGCTCACGCCACAAAGCCTGAGCAGACCGGCAGCTCCCGGCAACGACGAAGGGCGCCCGACCCAGTGGTCGGACGCCCTTCAGAGGTGTCGAATCAGAAAGCGCGTGCGTCGAGCAGGCGCTCCTTGGTGTTGTCACCGTCGTCGGTGTTGTTCCAGTCCAGCGTGCCGGCGTTCTGCAGCGCGGCCTTGACCGCGGCCGGGGAGGCGCCGGGGTTGTTGGCCTTGTAGAGCGCCGCTGCGCCGGCCACGTGCGGGCTGGCCATCGACGTGCCGGAGATGGAGTTGTAGCCGCCCAGCATCCAGGTCGAGTTGATGCACACGCCCGGGGCGATGATGTCGACGTCGGCGCCGAAGTTGGAGAAGTTGGCGAAGGTGTCGTCGACGTCGGAGCGGCAGGTCGACGGCGCGCCGCCGCCGGGCTTGCCGTTGAAGTCGGCCAGCGCGCTGACCGTGATCACCTCGTCGTACGCCGCCGGGGTGAAGTTCTTCGCGTCCTCGGAGTCGTTGCCCGCAGCGACGGCGTAGGTGATGCCCGCCGCGACCGACTTGCAGATCGCCTTGTGCATCGCGTCGTTGTTGGTGTTGCCGCAGTTGCCGTCGTCGGTGCCGCTGCCGCCGAGGCTCATGTTGGCGACCTCGATCTTCGAGGCGTTGGCGGTGACGTAGTCGATGCCGCAGATGACGTCGGAGTTCAGACCGGTGCCCGCGTCGGTGAGCACCTTGACCGGCCAGATCCGGGCGCCGGGGGCCATGCCGACCACGCCGTTGCCGTTGTCGATCGCGCCGACCGTGCCGGACACGTGCGTGCCGTGGCCGTGCAGGTCGTTGGCGTTGATCGCACCCATCGAGCAGTTCTTGGCGCCGGGCTTGTAGATGTTCAGGTCGGGGTGGGTCAGGTCGGCACCGGTGTCGATCACCGCGACGTCGACGTTGACGCGCTCGTCGACGCCGTTGATCTTCGCCGTGGGGCTCAGGTCGGCGTTGGCGCGGTCGATGCCGGTCGGGGTGGACTGCGCGGTCGTCTTCACCTCGACGTCCTTCTGCACCCACTTCACGCCCGGGGTCGCCTCGAGCGCCGCGGCCACGGCCGGGGTCATCGTGGCGGAGTAGCCCTGGAGCGCGGAGGTGTAGACGTGGCCGAGCTCGAAGCCGAAACGCTTCGCCTGGCCAGGCGCGAGGGCGGCGGCGCTGACGCTGTCATCGAGCACCACGACGTACGGCGCCGGGGCACCGGTGACGGCCGGAGCCGCCTGGGCCGCGTGGGCGGTCAGGGTGGTGGCGCCCAGGGTCAGGACGGCTGAGGCCGCGAGGGCGACGGAGGTGAGTGGGCGCATGGTTTACCTGTGCTTTCTGGGGGATCGCTGCCTCGTGCAGCCGAACGCATCTCCCAGCCAAACGAACGCGACCCGGTCGCGTCACGCCAGCGACGGCCTCATGGTTGTGCACTGCATCACCGTGCAGCCGAGTCGAGCGGTGCGCCGCTGCGCTACGTCGTGCCTCGCCGGGGCTGCGGTCGCCGGTCAGCCCGGAGGACGTTCCAGGCAGGGGCGGCTGTGCCGCCGTCCCAACCGTCGAGTACACATGGGAGCGTGACCGCCGAACCCGCCCCCGAACCCCGTGACGCCGCAGAGATCGGGTCCTCGGCCGCCCGCAACGCCTGGGCCGACGCCGCCCGCCCCGTGCTGCTGGAAGCCGCCGGGCGCTACCGCGCGCTGGTGACCTACAAACAGCTCGCCACCGCGGTGCAGAAGTCCTCCGGTGTCACGACGGCCCAGCCCATGCACCAGTGGCTCGGCAGCGTGCTCGAGCGCGTCACCGAGGACTGCGCGTCCCGCGGCGAGCCGCTGCTGTCGGCGCTGTGCGTGAGCATGCAGGGCAGCGTCGGCGAGCTGTACGCCGACGCCGTCGAGGACGCCCGCGGCACCCGCCCGGAGGATCCCGACGACCACGCGGCCCACGAACGGCTCAGCTGCTACCGCCACTGGGAGGCCGTCGGCCTCCCCCGCGACGGGGGTACGCCGCTGCGCACAGCCCACTTCAAGACGGTGCGCAAGCCCGGCGGGCGCAAGCCGGCCGCATCCGAGCCCTCGCCGCGCACGACGACCCCGCGCGCGACGACCACCCGCGCGGCCGCCCCACGCAAGGCCACCACCCGGAAGGCCACGCCGGCCGCCGCCGTCCCGGAGCCCAAGCCGGTGCCGCTGTGCCCCCGCTGCTACACGCAGGTGCCGTCCACCGGGATCTGCGACTACTGCGACTGAGGGCGTCGGCGCCGCAGGCACATCACCACCCCCTTTTCAACGCGCTCCGCGCGCGTCGCGGCGTGAGAAGGCGCACAGTTTGAGATCCGGTTCGGGTGCCGCCTGACGGCCGCTCACGACGCCATCGGCTGCGGCCCACGGCCGCTCCATCGGCCTTTGACCTGGGCTTTTGACCGATTGCAGCACCCCGGAGAGGTGACCCACAGCGGCCCCGGCGGCGTACGCCGACGAGTCCAGCGACGTCCGACCGGCGGCCAGCGATGTGCATTTCGCCACCGATTGCACCTATGGTCGGCGGCGGCTGCGCCGCGCGCATGAGGTCCTCGAGGCCCGTACAGCGCTTGCACCTCGGGGGGCATCGCCCGGGCCGTCCTTGACGGTCAGACCCAGTCGTCGACCGAAAGTCACTCATGTTCAGCTTCAAGCGCTCGTTCGCGCCCGCCCTGACCGCCGCTCTGCTCAGCGTCATCCTCGTGCCGGGTGGCGTCCCGGCCACGGCCGCGCCCGTCGTACCGCCGGCCAAGCCTTCGGCCGACCAGTTCGGGATGGCCACCTTCAACGTCCAGGGTGCCAGTCACCGCTCCTCACGCTCGACGCGTCCTCGGACCCGCGGGGCGGTCGGCTACCTCGAGAAGCACAACGTCTCCGTGGTCGGTCTGCAGGAGTTCGAGCGGGCGCAGTACGACGCCTTCCAGGCCGAGACGAACGGCCGTTGGGGCGTCGTCGGCGCGCCCACGCGCAACGGCAAGTCGGTCGACACCCGCAACGCGGTCGCCTTCAAGAAGTCGCGCTTCGAGCTGGTCAACGCCTCCTACATGGGCATCCCGTACTTCCGTGGCAAGCGCGTCAACATCCCCGTGGTGACACTGCGCTCACGCGCCAACGGTGCGAAGTTCACGATCATCAACACCCACAACCCCGCGAACACCCACGGCCCGGCGCAGCGCCACCGCAACAAGGCCACCAAGCGCCAGGTGGCGAAGGTCAAGCAGCTGCAGAACAAGGGCGCCACCGTCTTCGTCACCGGCGACATGAACGAGAAGAAGCGCTACTACTGCAAGATGACGCGCTCGGGCTTCATGAAGTCCGCCTCCGGTGGCACCACCGGTCGTCGTTGCCAGCCCAACAAGGCCAACGGCATCGACTGGATCTTCGGCTCCCGCGACATCGGCTTCTCCGGCTGGACCTCCGACAAGTCCACCCGCTCCAGCGGCGTCTCCGACCACCCGATCGTGGTCGCCAAGGTGACCCTGCCGTTCTGACGTGGCGCGTGCCGGTCAGTGCCAGTCGCTGATCGGTACGTCGTCCGGGGCCGGCCTTCCCGTGCCGGTCTCGACGAGCTCCTTGAGGCTCATCAAGAACGTCGCCCACTTGGTGCTGCAGTGGTGCATGAACTCGGCCGGTTCGCGCCAACCCTCGTGCTTGAACAGCACGATCGTGTAGTCGTCGCGTTGCTCGAGCCGCCAGTCGATCTCGGTCCCGACCCACTCCTCCGGACCGTCGAGCACTCGCCACCGGACGTGGCCGGCTGGATCGAGCCGCAGGATCTCCATGTCGAAGCCACCGAGCTCGCCGAACCGGAAGCCCAGCTTCCCACCCTCGTCGCTGGTGCCGACCGTGTCGGTCGTCCACCAGGCGGCGAGGCCTTCGGGGGTGGCCAGTGCCGGGTAGACCTTGTCGAGCGGGGCGACGACGCCGACCCGGTGCAGGATGTCAACCATCTCGATCTCCTTCTCAGTCGTTGTTGGTGCGGTTGTGTTCGATCGCCTCGGCCAGACGCTTGATCCGACGCAGTCGGGCGTCCCAGGTGGTGCCCACGTCGTTGAGCTGGGCGACAGCGCGGGCGAGCTGGGCCTCATCGACCCGGTAGTGACGTTCGCGTCCGACGGGTGCGGCGTGCACCAGCCCGACCCGGTCCAGCACGACCAGATGCTTGGAGACCGCCTGCCGGGTGACGGGGAGTTGCTCGCTCAGCGAGGTGGCCGTGCCCGGGCCCCCGGCCAGCAGCAGGTCGATCATCGTGCGCCGGGTCGGGTCGCCGATCGCCGACCAGAGGGCGTCGTCGACCACGGTGCCCGTCGCCGGGGCCGTCGCCGGGTTGGTCGCCGGGTTGGTCGCCGGGCTGGTGGTCGGGCTCATCGCAGGGCGACCTGCCGGGCGGCGTACTCCACGAGCCTGGGGAGGTGGTGGTCCCAGCCGGTCTCGTGCTCGCGGTACTGCTCCTCGAGCACGGCGACCTCCCAGCCCATCTCGCGGAACCCGGTCTCGGTCATCCGCACGTGCGTGCCCCCGGCGTTGGGCGCCAGGTCGAAGGTCACCAGCAGCGAGGGGTCCGTCGCCCCCGGACCGGTGGCACACCACCTGAAGGAGAACCGCTTGGGCGGGTCGACCTCCTCGACAGTGAGCGCGACGCTCGTCGTCTCGCCGGTGTCGGCGTTGCGCCACACCAGCTCGCCCGAGCCGCCCGTGACTGGTTCGAGGCTCGCGTCGTCAGGCCACCACTCCTTGATGTGCTCGGGCCGGCTGATCACCTCGAAGACGACCTCGGGTGCTGCCTCGACCTGGATGTCCCGCTCGATGGTTCCGAGTTCCATGACTTCACCTTTCGCAACGTTTGGTTGCGTAAGGCTAGCGCGGTCCCGGCCCTTGCGCAACCTTTGGTTGCATCAATCCATCTCGGGCTCCGGGGCCCACTGACCGAGCCAGACGAGTCACGGATGCCACGTCGTCGATCGCCGCGCCGCCATCGCTCCTCAGGCCTTGGCGTACCCCGCGTGCTCTTGAACTCGTCAGACGACCGCCTCGTCACCGTCCACGGCGTCGTGCCCGGCGCGATCCGGTAAGCCTCTCCTGGTGACGGCGACCTCGGTGAACGCCTCGGGCGGACGGTCAGCGTCCTGACTCAGGAGCCGACGTGGTCGGCCTGGCACGAGTCGTGCCGCCACGGCTTGATGCCCTCGCCCACGTCCACCGGCTGGAAGGTGAACCGCCGACCTCCGAGTCCCCGATGCGGACGACGTCCACGCGGTCTTGTCCGGGGTCCTCGTCTCGTCGGCCTGATCGAAGCTCTTGTTGGTGATCCCTGCCATGGCTCGTCCCCTCGAAGATGATTCCCGAGATCTACTCCCCGGCCTACACCCGCGCGCGACGCCCCGGCAAGCGATCGGCGTCCTGCGTCGACCGCCTGAACAGCTCCGAGGCGCCTGCCGTCGCCGGATGTGGAGGTGGTCGCGGACCAGGCCTCGAGCGAACCGTCGGGTCAGCCGGCCGGGTTGGCGGCGTCGAGGGTGAGGCTGCCTGCGTCGCGGGTGGGCAGGGTCAGGGTCGGCGAGCCGAAGACGATCGCGCTCGGCCGGTTGTCGGGTCGGTTGGTCGGCGTGTCCACCTGGGTGAGGTCGAAGCGGATCCGGTCACCGGGTCGCAGCGGCCAGTGGTTGCCGTGCAGCGGGAGCCGCAGGGTGCCGCCGGCTGGTCGTTCGCCGGCGGGTCGATCCGGTAGGTGCCGCGAGTCACGAACAGCGCCGGCCCTCCCGCCGCGGGCAGGACCCACACCCGCGCGTTCAGCGTCGCACCGGGACCCTCCAACGTGTACGGCACCTGCACCGACCCCAGACCGACGTACGTCGTGGCCCGGGGCAGCGGCGCCGAGACGGCGGTGTAGCGACCCGGCCACTGGGGGTCGTGCTCTCCCGGCACTCGGGCGTGGGGACGATCGCGGAGGGCAGCCGGCCGGGCACGACCGGGTCCGTGGCCACCCCGTCGGGGTCGCCGGCGGCGAGCGGGTTGACCGTGGAGCCCGGCGGCCCGACCACGTGGAGGGTGCCCCGAGAAAGCCCCTCGGGTGTGGTGCCGGTCACTCGTTGCGTGGCCGACCCGGGTCCCGGACCGGGGCGGTTCTCGCACAGCGTCGGGCTCGCTGAACACGCTCGTCTGCTGGCGGTGACTGCCGGAGATGTGCGCGGCCAGGAACTGGTTGGCCTGGTTGTTCAGCGAGCGCCACGTCGTCGGCTTGTTCTGCGAACGGGATGTCCGACATCGGCAACGCCCACGGCGACCGGCCAGCGAGGGTCGAGCCCCTTGAGGTACTTGAACATCCGGAACGCCTCGATCGCCTCGAACAGCTCGTCGGTCCAGCCCTGGATGGCGAACACCGCGGTCTGGTGTCCCGCGCGTTGCTGGGTTCGCCAACCCGGGTGGTAGTACGCCGAGTGGCAGTCGCTGAAGGACTGACGGATCTGCGCGATCACCGGATCGTCGACGGTGCCGGCGCCGTACGGCTCACCGGCATCGATGCGTCCCAGCCAGGAGGTGAAGGTCTCCGGCGCCGCGCACGGAGCCGGCTTGACCGGGGTCGGCGCAGTGCCCTCCTCGAAGGTGCCGGTGGTGGTTCCGAGTGCGTAGAGCCCGGCGATGTAGCTCGCCTTCGCGACACCCACCGGGTTGCCCACGCCGTGTGCGTCGGGCGCGCCCTGGGAGGAGGAGTATGTGGGGTCACCGGTCAGGAAGCCGCCGTGGCCGTTGGGGACGAGCGAGTAGGCGAGGTCAGTCCAGCCGTACTTCGGCACCGCCACCTGCAGCTGCAGCACGGGCAGCGAGGGGTCGATGCTGCGCGGGAACGTCCATCTCGGGTCCGCCGCCTGCAGCCAGCTCTCCCCGCCGCCGTAGGACCCGCCCGAGACCGCGACGCTCTGCGGGTCGATGTCGGAGAAGGCGGCGGCGGTCAGCGCAGCGAGGTACTGGCTGTCGCGGATCTCCACCTCCTTGTTCTTCACCCGGATCGTGCCGCTCGGCTCGCAGTTGGACCCGGCCGGGCTGCCCGTGCCTGAGGTGGGTGGGCGGCAGCTCGGGTCGGTGCCTGCCGGTGTGTCCGGCTGGTCGGGACGATCCGGTCCCTGGTCGGTGAAGCCACGTGCGGTGTAGGTCAGCACGTAGTAGCCCCGCGCGGCGAACCAGTGGCTGTTCCAGTGGTACTTGTCCGCCCCGTCGCCCTCGTCGGTGGTCGACTCCCACTCGTGCTTGTTGTTGCCGAAGCCGTGGAACATCACCATCAACGGGTGCTTTCCGCGCGCACCGTTGCTCGGCAGGGTCACGTCGACGTCCAGCGGGGAGCCGTCGAAGCTGCGCACCTCGCCCGAGCACACCGTGTCGCCGCCGGGATAGGTCGCGCACGGCAGCCCCGCCACGTCGGCCGGACTACCCGGCTCGCCCAGCACCGCTGGGCTGTCGGGTCCCAGGCCGGCGGCCGGAGGGCCCATGGTCAGGCCGGTGAGAGGCACGACGCCCAGCAGCATGGCGGTCAGGACGCGAAGCGTTCGGTTCACGGGCATGGGCGGCTCCCTCGAACAACAGTGCCTGACCGATACCCGAGCAGGTCGACCCGCAAACGGGGGGCGAACAGCGCCCGGATCCTCCTAGCCGGCCGGTGTCTCCCGGGCGGGCCAGGACGGGGAGTCCTCGGACTGCTCCTCGACACCCTTGTCCCGGTCGACGCGCAGCAGCGAGGCGTAGTCCCCGAACGCGGGGACCGGCTCGTAGTGGCGATCGAGGGTGTCCTCGGTGCCTTCGCGCGTGGTGTGGGTGTCGGCGACCTTGTCCGCGCGCTCGAAGTGCACGCTGCGGTCCTCGCTGAAGTGATAGGTCTCCGAGGCCGACGACTCCTTCGCGTTGTCGTCGGCGTACTCGACGAAGTGCACCCGCTGCAGGAACATCTGCTCGCCGTCGTCGGCAGCCCCGAAGATGTAGCGGAGGTAGAGCCGCCCGGCACCGTCGAGGAAGCTCACGGTCGCCGCCCGCGCCGAGGTGGCGAACTCGAGTCCCGCCAACGTCAGCTCCGCGTCGGGGTCGCGGAGCACGGCCGCGTAGTCGTCACCGTTCTGGTGGCGCGCCCGTGCCTCGTCGGCACTGCACGGACGCACCGTCCGCGTCGTGACGTTGTTGTAGCGCTGGCCGAAGATCCATTCCACGATGACTACTTTCCACCTCTGGTGACGGGGATGTCGATCTCGGCGATTCTCACACCCATGTCCGCGGCGTGGTCGAGCACCGACTGCGGCAGCGGCTCGACCTGCACCGGGATGCCGAGGATCGGCTGCCCGGAGAGCGACGTCCCGGACAGGTGACCGGGGGTCGAGGGCACGTCCGCGATCGTGCGGCCGACACCGTACTTGTCGACGAGCTCGTCGATCGCCGCCTTGGCGCGGTACGTCGAACCGGCGTCAGCGCCGCCGTACTGACCCGACTTCAGCGACAGGACACTGCCACCGTCGCTCGGGGTGTAGCCGTCGACCCGGCGGTACCCGCTGACCGAGTCGCCGTGGACGTAGAGCTCCTTGGTCCAGGTGGGACCACCCAGCGTCGCGCCGGAGGCGTCGTCGACGAACTTGACCGGGACGCCGCTGCCGTCGGTCAGCGCCTTCTGCACGTCGCCGTGCCAGGCAGTGCCCTCCTCGAGCCAGGCCGGCTTCGCCCGCTTGGTCACCGAGGTGGCGTCCTGGGTCGCCTTCGCGACGTCCGCCGCGTCGTCGGCGTACTTCATGCCCTTGCCGACTGCCTTGCCGCCGGTGGCGCCCCAGCCGAGCAGCGGGACCATCCCGGCTGCCGAGAGGGCGGCGTTGGTGGTGTCGCCCTCGGCGCCGTACCAGAGCGCGTTGATGCCGTCGGCCGGCTCCCCGACGAGCGGCACCAGCCCGCCGACGTCGAGGATCCCGTGGCCGACGTCGCTCCACCACGGCTTGTCGTTCGCCGCTGCCTCCTCGGCCTCGCGCTGCGCCGCCTCGGCGGCCGCCTGCTGGCGTACGCCGGTCATCGCCGCGGCCTCGTGCAGCGTGCCGGCGGCCTTGGCCGCGGCCTGCCGGACCAGGTCGTGGGCGTCCTGGGCGAGCCGCTGGGCGGCACCGTTGGCCCCGGTCACCCGCTCCTGCTCGGCCAGCAGGTCGCCGGCCTGGGTGATCCCCGCGTCCGGGCTCGCCTCGACGGCGGCCAGCCGGGCGTTGTGCGCGCGGCGAGCGTCCTCAGCGGCGTCCCGCGCGGCCATCGCGGCCTGGGCGACGTGCTGGGCGCGCTGCAGCTCGGCGGCGTACGTCGCCAGGGCCTGCGCCGCGACACCACCGGCGCCGGCCGCGTTGCGGTAGGACGCGATCAGCACCGTCGTGCTGGCGTAGAACGCCGAGGCGCCCATCCCCTGCCAGATGCACGAGTTGGTGGTCGAGGCGACCTGCGCCTGGAGCCGGTCGGCCGCGCTCTGCAGCTGCGCGGCGATCCCGACGAGCCGACGGGCGTTGCCGAGCAGCACGCCGGGGTCGCCCTCGACCGGCGCGACGGCGGGGAAGGACCCGATCGGGTAGACGAACAGCAGCCCGGTCATGGCGCGCTGATCCCCGGGATGACGGACTGGTCCGACCAGAGGTAGGTGCCCGCAGCCGTCTGGGCGTTCCTGGCGGTCGCCAGTGCGTTGGTGTGCAGCATCGTGAGCTCGTCGCTCATCGCGATCTGGAAGTCGGCGAACGCCGCAGCCACGCTCGCGTCACCGCACGCCGACTGCGTCGAGCAGTCACCGTTGAGCTCGCCTCGAGCTTCCTCGGTGGTCGCGGCGATGCGACCCACCTCGGCCCCCGCAGCACGCAACTCCTCCGGGGTGACGACGATGGGGCCGCTCATGGCGCGCCCCTGCCCTCACCCGGTGCTGCATCGGCCTGCGCCCGAGGCACTGGCCGGGTGGTCACTTCCCGAACATGGAGGCGACGCTGGCGTCGCCCTCGGCGTAGACCCCCGAGGCCTGGTTCATCAGGCGAGAGATCTCCTGAAGCGCCTGCTCGAGCTGGCGGCTCGAGGTCTGCCACTGCTGCCACAGCTGGAGGAAGCGGGCCTGGCCGACACCGGCCCAGTCCGACCCCAGCGGTGCCACCTGCGACTCGAGCTGGCTGAGCGTGGACTCGATGCTGCTCGCGCCGCCGTTCAGCTGCCCCGCAACTCCCGCCAGCTGCTCTGGCGTGACCCGAATTGATGCGTTCACTGTGTGCCTCCACTGAAACGAGTTCCCTGGCCGTTCTGCGACCACGGCTTCCGTCGTTAGACTGCCCGGGCGATTTGTACCTAAACCCAGAGAGCTGTCTCGGATGACCGCGACCCACCCTGACCAACGCCTGATCGAGGATGAGGCTACGGACGGGTCGCTGCTCGTCCACCGGCCGGAGCGCTCGTTCCCGGTACTGCCGCCCGCGCGGCCGGTGGTGCTGGCGCGCCCGCCGCAGCCGCCCGGGGAGACCGGCGGCCTGGGTTGGGCGATCATCACCCCGATCGTCGGCTCGCTCGCCCTCGTCGCGTTCGCGTTCATCATCCGCAACCCGATCTACCTCGTGGTCGCCTTCGTGGTCGTGATCGGCATGACCCTGGCCGTGGTCGGCAACCGGGTGTCGAGCACCCGCCGCCAGCGTCGGCAGTGGCAGCGCCAGCGCACTGCCTGGCTGGCACGCGCAGCGCAGGCCGAGCAGGACGCGGTCCTGGCTGCGGCCCGACAGCGCGACGCCCTCGAGGGGATGTACCCGCCGCCGACGGCACTGCGACTCAGCGCCGAGTCCGACCTGGCGCTGTGGGAGCGGCGCCCGCAGCACCCCGACTTCCTGACGGTCCGCCTGGGCACCGGCCGGTTGCCGGCGCTCGCGCCCATCTCCAGCGACTCCGAGGACGGCGGCACCGGCGACCCCGAGCTCGAGCGGTACGCCGACGAGCTGGTCCGCGCCCACGCCCACCTCGCTGACGCCCCGGTCACCACCGACCTGACCCGCCTCTCCAGCCTCGCCGTCGTGGGGTCCCGGGACGGTTCGACCTCCGGGACGACCTCCGGAGCCGACCGGGTCAACGCCCTGCTGGCGCAGCTCGTCGCCGGCTGCGCTCCTTCCGACGTGCGGCTGGTCGGACTGGTCACGCCGGCCAACGTGGCGGCGTACGACTGGCTGAAGTGGGTGCCGCACACCCGCGACATCAGCGCCGGGGAGGGCTTCGCCCGCAGCCAGCGCGCCGTGACCACGAGCATCCACGACTTCGAGGACCAGCTGCGGCTGGCGATGAGCGAGCGGCAGCCGGTTGCGGGCGACGACGAGCGCAGCGCGGAGGCCCGGCTCGCCGTGCTCCCGCACATGGTCGTCCTGGTCGACGACCTCCACCCGCTGGCCGAGGTGGCGCAGAGCCGGGTGCTCCGCTCGCTGCTGCGCGCCGGCTCCGCGCTGCGCGTCACCGTGGTGCTCACCACCAGCGGCCCCGAGGGCGTGCCGCACGACTGCTCCGCGACACTGACCGAGCAGGTCGACGGCAGCTGGACCTACGTCGAGGCAGGGCCGGGCGGACGGGTCACCAGCGGCATCACCGGCGACCCGTGGGACACCGACGCGGCGCTCGACCTGGCGCGCTGGCTCGCCCCGCGACGGCCCGGCACGGAGAGCGCCGGCCGGCGCGACAACACCATCCGGCTCTCGGAGATGCTCGGCGTGGACCTGATCTCCCAGCTCGGCGCCCAGCCCTCCTGGCGCCGACAGCGCGGGCTCTACGACGGCTTCGACCCCGAGGACCTGCTGGTCGCGCCGATCGGGATCACCGACGACGGCACGCCGCTGCGGCTCGACCTCCGCGAGGCCGCGACCGGGGGCGACGGGCCGCACGGAGTGATGGTCGGCGCGACCGGGTCGGGCAAGTCCGAGCTGCTGCGCACGATCGTCGCCGGGCTGGTGGCCACGCACTCACCCGACCTGCTCAGCGTGCTCGCGATCGACTTCAAGGGCGGCACCGCCTTCACCGGCCTGGAGGACCTCCCCCACCTGGTCGGGCTGATCACCAACCTCGAGGAGGACCCGGCGCTGATCGACCGGATGCAGCTCTCCCTGGACGGTGAGGTGCAGCGACGCCAGGCCCTGCTGGTGGCGGCCGGGGTCGACAACATCGCCCAGTTCCGCGCCCGCCCCGACGCCGACCTGGCCCAGCTGCCCTACCTGTTCCTGGTGATCGACGAGTTCTCCGAGCTGCTCGCCACCAAGCCCGAGTTCATCGTCAGCCTGGCCGCGATCGGGCGGCTCGGCCGCGCCCTCGGCATCCACATGCTGCTCGCCACGCAGCGGCTCGACGAGGGTCGGCTGCGCGGCCTGGACGCCAACCTGCGCTACCGGATCGCGCTGCGCACGTTCACCTCGCAGGACTCCAACCAGATCCTCGGCTCCTCGATGGCCTACGAGCTGCCGCCGCTGCCGGGCCTGGGCTACCTCAAGGTCGACAGCGGGACCACGCGGTTCAAGGCCGCGCTCGCCACCGTCGCGCAGCGCTCCCCCGACCGTGCCCGTACGCCGGACCAGGCCGCCAGCGTTCGCCCCTTCACCCTCGAACCGGTGCACGCGCAGACCGACGGACCCGAGACGCCGACACCGGCCGCCGGGCAGGAGCAGGTGACCGAGCTCGAGGTGCTCCGCGACCTGGTCCTGGCCCAACCGGTGGCCACGCCCCGGCCGGTGTGGCTCGACCCGCTGCCCGAGCGGCTCACGCTGCACGACCTCCTGGCCACCCACGACGGCGACGGCCTGCGCATCGGGCTCGTCGACCGACCCGCCCAGCAGGCGCAGACCCCACTCACCCTGACCACCCGCTCGGGCCACGTGGCCGTGGTCGGCGCCCCGCAGAGCGGCAAGTCCACTGCGCTGCGCACGCTCACCCTGGCCGCGGTGACCGGGCGCTCGCCCGACGAGGTGCAGGTCTACAGCATCGACAGCGGCGGCGGCCTCGGGCCGCTCGGCGCACTGCCGCACACCGGCGCGATCGCCGGCCGGCACCAGCCCGAGGCGATCCGGCGGCTGCTCTCCGACCTGACCGCTGTCGTCGCCGAACGCGCGGCCGCGTGCCGGGACGCCGGCGTCGACACCGTCGAGCAGCTGCGCGCCCTGCCCGACGCCGACGACCACCTGCCCAACCCGCTGCGGGCCGACATCTGGGTGCTGATCGACAACATCGGCATCCTGCGCAGCGACCTGCCCGACGAGGAGATGCAGCTCGGCGCGGTGGCCGCGACCTGTCTGCCGCTCGGCATCCGGTTCGCGATCTCGGCCTCCCGCTGGCTCGACATCCGACCCAGCCTGCTCGACGCGATCAGCACCCGGGTCGAGCTGCGGCTCAACGACCCCAACGACTCGCTGCTCTCGCGTCCCGCCGCGAAGCTGCTGCCCGACCTCGCCGGCCGCGGCCTCGTCGCGGGCGGGCATCAGGTGCAGCTCGCGCTGCCCAGCCTGAACGACGGGGGCCTCGACCAGGAGGCCGCGTCGTTCGAGTCCGTCGCCGCCCACGCCGCCGCGACCTGGCCAGGCGTGCGGGCACCGAGCATCGCACCGGTGCCGGACCGCGTCACCGAGGCGATGCTGCCCGCCCTGGCCGCGGCGGCCGGTCGGCAGCTGGTGGCGCCCGGGCCCGCCGACTTCGTGCTCGCGGTGCACGAGCACCGGCTGGCGCCGGTCGTGGTCGACCTGGTCAAGCCCGGCGGCCACCTGCTGGTGTACGGCGACCAGCGCACCGGAAAGACCACCGTGCTCCGGCGCTCGGTCGAGCACCTGGTCACGCACACCACCCCCGACCAGGTGCAGCTGCACGTCATCGACCTGAACCGCGGGCTGATCGACCACGCCGACGACGAGCACGTCGCGTCGTACTGCTTCACGCTGTCCCAAGCTCGGGACCTCGCCCAAGAGCTGCTCGCGATCTGCCAGGAGCGGCTGCCACCGCCGACGCTGACCCGGCGCGAGCTGGAGGAGCGGTCCTGGTGGTCGGGCCCCGAGCACGTGCTGGTGGTCGACGACTACCAGCTGTTGCTGCGCGGCGCCGACGGTCCGTTGTCGCCGCTGGCCGATGCTCTGTCGCACGCCCACGACGTCGGTCTGCACGTGCTGTCCAGCCGGTCGATCGCCGGCTCGGCGCGCTCGATGTACGAGGCGTTCGGCAAGCGGCTGCAGGAGATGGCGCCCACGCTGGTCGTCCTCCCCGGCGACAGCAACGAGGGCCCGGTGGCCGCCGGCATCAGTGCCCGCAAGGGACCGCCGGGTCGGGCCCAGGTGCTGCTGCCCGGCGGTGCGCCGGCCGTCGTACAGCTGCTCGACCTGCCCGAGGAGCGGCCATGAGCGCCGTGCAGCTGATCCGACTGGTGACCGTGGTCGGGCCCACCGGCTCCGGCGACTTCGCCGTGGCCGCCGACGCCTACGCCAAGAACGTCGCCGCGCAGCTCGCGGCACTGCTCGGCGAGGACGAGACCCTGGGCTGGCGGCTCACCCGGGCCGACGGCCAGTGGCTCGGCATCACGCACTCCCTGGCCTCCGAGGGCATCCGTGACGGCGAGGTGCTGCACCTGGTCACCGACGCGGCTCCGGAGGAGCAACAGGTGCCCACGGAGGCCGAACGCGAGCCCGAACCGGATCCTCCGAAGCACCGGGCCGAGACCGACATCGCGCAGAACACCACGTCCGAGGAGCCCGCATGACCACGATCGAGCGTTTCGGCAGCGCCGCCCCCGGTTTCGACCACCCCGTCCCGGTCCCGCCTCCGGCCGAGGAGACCACCACCCGCAGGCGCTGGCCGTGGATCCTGCTCGCGGTCGTGCTCGCGCTGGTGGCGACGTTCTTCGGCACGCGGTTCGCCTTCGAGCGACACGAGGTCACCGCCTGGCAGGTCAGCGAGAACCTCCCGGTCGGTGCTGCGCTGACCTCGCAGACCGTGCGCGCGGTGCGTGTCGACGACCGCGGCCTGGCCGAGGACGTGGTCACAGGAACCCGGGCGCCACGCGGGTTCGCCAGGTCCGCGATCCCGGCCGGTGCACTGGTCACCGGTGCGCTGGTCGTCGGCACCCGTCCGGAGCTGCCTGCGGAGACCTCCGTCGTCGGGCTCTCGCTGAGCCCGGCCCAGGCGCCGGTGGGCGACCTCGCGCCCGGGGACACCGTCACGCTGTGGGCGACTCCCCCGACGGGTTCCGGTGGCCAGGCCAACCAGCCCCTCTCGCGCCGCCTGGTCGCCGACGTGCGCGTCCGGACCACGAACGTCACCGGCGAGGGTGCGGTGCTGCTGACCGTCGAGGTGCCCGAGCGCCTGACCACCGAGATCACCGCGCTGTCGACCCAGGGGCGGGTCGTCGTCGGGCGCTGAGCCCGGGCAGGGTCGCCCGACCGGTGACCGGCCGTGAGCCGGGCAGGTTCTCCCGGTCGCGGTTAACCTCGTGGTGAAGGGGGTGGCGCGATGAGCAGCCCGATGATCGTGGTGGTCGGCGCAGGCCCGGGTGTGGGCGGCTCGGTGGCGCGCCGCTTCGGCCGTGAGGGGTACGCCGCGACGCTGATCGGCATCGACCAGCCGATGCTCGCCGATCTCAAGGACGACCTGGCCAGGGACGGCATCAGCGCCGAGTGGGCCATCGCCGACGTGACCGACGGGCCGGACCTCGACAACGCCATCCGCGAGGCCGGCGAGCTCACCGGCCGGATCGACGTACTCCACTTCAACCCGAGCGCGTTCCGCCAGAAGGACCCGCTCGAGCTCGCCGTTGCCGAGCTGCTCGAGGACGTGGCCCTCGGGGTCGGGGCACTGCTGACCTCGGTCCAGGCGGCGCGGCCGTTCATGAGCGCCGGCGGCCGGATCACGGTCACCGGCAGCATGGCCGCCGACAAGCCGTGGAACCAGGCCGCGTCGCTGGGCGTGCAGAAGGCCGGCGTCCGCAACCTGGTGCGCAGCATCGACACCACCCTGAAGCCCGACGGCATCCGCGCCGTCTCCGTGACCGTGCGCGGGTCGCTGGCCAAGGAGGGACCGTTCACGCCCGAGCGCGTGGCCGAGGCGATCCACGCCGCCGCGACCCAGCCCGAGGACGAGTGGCGCACCGAGGTTCCCTACGAAGGTTGAGGCCACCGCTCCGGGCCAGACCACGACCACGGCGGGCGCCGCGGCGAGCCATCATGGAGTGATGAGCGAGTGGTTCGAGGGCCAGGGCCAGATCCGCTGTGGCCTCGAGGAGGTGCAGCAGGGGCTGGAGAGCCCGGGTGAGACCTTCGTCGGCGTCATCAGGCACATGCCCGGCCTCACCACGGTCGAGCTCGTCGAGGAGGCTCCCGGGTCGGTGACCATCAGGACCGACGAGGGTCTGATGACCCGCAGCAACATCGTGGCGCGACGAGTCGAGGAGTCTCTGGTCCTGGAGTACGACGAGCGCTACGACGCCGGCAAACGCGTCAGCGTCACCTCGCACTACCTCGAGGAGTTCACGCCCGACCAGGTCGGGGTCCGGCACCGGCTGGTGATCAGCGGGGTCGAGGCGCCCGGCTTCCTCGGCTACTTCTACCGCCACTTCGGCAGCTCGAGCATCGGCAAGGCGACCCTGGCCGCCTACCGCACGCACTTCGAAGCGGCGTGACGCGTCGCGGAGTCGCTCAGGTCTCGACGAACGGCCCCACGGACACCCGGCTCATCGCCGCGCCCACTGCCTCACGTACCTCGGCGGGCCGCAACCCCGGGACCCAGTCGGACAGGCAGCCCACGGTCGCGGGGTCGAGGGGGAGATCGAGGTCGGCGTACGTGCGCCTGAGCACCTCGCGGATCCGCCTGGGCGCGGTGACCGTGAGAACCGCGCAGAACAGGAACCCGCGTCGACTCACCCGCTGACCTGTGCCCGCGACCTTGAAGCGGCCACCGACGTTGACGCTCCACGCCCCGTCGCAGTACTCCCCCGGCACCGGCCCCACCCGCACGTCAGGCACACCGAGCCGGGTCAGCGCGGACACGAACGCATCGCCCACCATCCGGAAGCGCTGCTCGATGCCGACCCGCGGCTCGGGGTGCGGGGCCCACAGGTGCACCACCAGCGAACCCTCGTCATACGCCGCCAGGTGGCCGCCCACCGGCCGGACGACGGGCACGAAGCCCGCGGCAAGGGCACGATCGACCGCCATCGGGTAGCCCGGGAGCAGTGCGTCACGCCGACTGGACGCGGCGGTCGGTCCGGTCTGGGAGAGGAACAGCGTGGGGCTGAGCTCGGCGGCGCCGAACGCGCGCAGCACCCCGTCGAGGTCGACGTCACCCAGGATCGTCCACATCTCGATCTACCTCTTGACTCGAACATCTGTTCGCACCAGAATGGACCCATGACGGCAGCACTCGACCTGCACCCCGACACCGGACATCCGGTGACCATGGGTGTGGCCGAGATGCACTCCCTCCTCGACCGAATGCACGCCCGCGTTGCGACACCTCTTGCCTCGGCCGAGTACGCCAACCTCGTGACCGAGCTCGACCGCGCGGCCCGGCGGGTCGAGGCGCTCAAGCTCAAGGTGCTCGCCGCCGCGGACAGAGCCGGTGCCGCACGGCAGGCCGGGTTCACTGGCACGGACGCCTGGACCGCCCGGCACACCAACACCTCCCGCAGCCGAGCCGCCCGTGCGGTGGCGCTGGCCACCGAGCTCGAAGCCGGTCACGACACCACAGTCGAGGCCCTGGACGACGGGCTGGTCTCCCCCGCCCACGCCGCGGTGATCCTGCAGGCTGCCAGCGAGCTGCCCGCCGGGGTCACGCCCGAGCAGCGCCAAGCCGTGGAGACCGCACTGGTCGCGAAGGCGCAGCGGTTCACCCCCGAGCAGCTGCGACGCCTCGCGCGCCGTGCGGTGGAGGAGGTCGAGTCGGACCAGGCCGTGGTCGATGCCCACGAGAACGAGCTGCTGCGCACCGAGGAGGAAGCCGCCCGGGAGAAGTGCTCGCTCACCTTCCACGACAACGAGGACGGCACCGCCACCGGGCACTTCACCGTCCCGACCATGGCCGCAGCGATCCTGCGCAAGGTGATCGAGTCGATGACCGCACCGCGACGCATGCGCCCGACGACTGGTCACGAGGGCGACAGGTCGTTCGACTGGCGGCACCGCCGTGGGCTCGCGTTCGCCGAGCTCCTCGAACACCTCCCCACGGAGCACCTGCACCCGCGCACCGCCGCCACGATCGTGGTCACCCTCGACCACAGCGTCCTCACCGGCGCCTTGAAGACCGCTGGCCTCGACACCGGCGAGACCATCACCGCCGGTGAGGCCCGTCGGCTGGTCTGCAGCGCGGGGCTCATCCCCGCAGTCCTCGGCACCAGATCAGTCGCCCTCGACCTCGGCCGCGAGAGCCGCCTGTTCTCCGAGGCCCAACGACTCGCGCTCGGACTGCGGCACCAGACCTGCGCAGCCGAGGCGTGCGAGAGACCGTTCGCCTGGTGCGAGCTCCATCACCGACAACCCTGGGCACGCGGCGGCAAGACCGACCTCGACGACGCGATCCCGCTCTGCCACTTTCACCATCAGCGCATCCACGACCACGACTTCGACCACCACACCCTGGCCGACGGCAGCATCCGGTTCAGCGGGCGTGGGTGAGCGCGCTACGGGACGTGAAATACGTGTTGTCCGCGCGACATGTCGCCAACTGCCTACGCCGGCGTGACGGCGCGCCAGCACGCCTCGACGAGCAGCGGCAGGTGCTCGGGCTCGAGCTCCTCGCCGGCCGCGACCAGGCGCAGCACCGGGCCGAGCGCGAGGTCGTAGAGAACGCGCAGCGGCAACGCCGTGAACTGCTCGACGAGCTGTGCCGCCTCGAGCACGGCCATCACCGGGTCACCGTCGGCGGCCAGGGCGCGCTCGTGCGCGGGGGCGGCGAACGGCGAGCTGTCCACCTGGGCCAGGAAGCGCGCGCGGTCGGGGTCCGCGGCGAGGTGGTCGTAGGCCGCCTGCCACATCTGCCCGAACTGCTCGCGCGGCGAGGCCCCCGGTTCGACGGCCGAGGCGGCCGCGGTCATCAGGCCGCGCTTCACCTCGAGGTAGGTCGCGAAGACGAGCTCTTCCTTGGAGGGGTAGTGCACGTACGCCGTGCCGGTCGCGACCCCGGCCTCCTTGGCCACGGCGCCCATCGAGGCACCGTGGAAGCCACGCTGGGCGACCAGGCGCACCACCGCACCGCGGACGGCCGCGGCGCGGTCGATGCGGTTCTGGGTCATCGGCCGGTCACGTGCCGGACGCCTCGCGGGCGGCGATCACGTCGAGCTTGACGCCGGTCTCCCGCTCGGAGACCTCCCAGAGCGCGTCGATCTGCTTGGTGAGGTCGAAGCGGCGCAGCACCGGGCGGCGTACGGCGGGACCGTTGCTGGCGAACAGCGGCACGTAGAACTGCCCGCCCTTCGCCGCCGGGTCGGTCGCCGCGCGCAGCTGCGGCAGCGCGCCCACGCGCGGGCTCATGCCGAACCGCTTGGTCATCGAGTGGGAGAGGCCGCCGGCCCAGCCGCCGCCACCCTTCTCCACGGTGGTCGACTGCAGGTCGGTGTTCGACAGGCCGGGGTGGGCGATCAGGCTGTCGGCAGCGACGCCGGCCCGCTCGAACTCACGCTGCAGGCCGAGGCCGAAGTGGTAGTTCGCCATCTTGGCGTGGGCGTAGGCCTTCCAGGCGCGGTAGCTGCCCTCGAGGTGCGGGTTCTTCGGGTCCATCGCGCCACCCATGAAGCGGGCCACGCTGGTCACCGTCACCACGCGCGCCTTGTCGGCGGCGAGCAGGCCCGGGAGCAGGTGCGCGGTGAACGCGAAGTGGCCGAGGTGGTCGATGCCGAGCTGGGTCTCGAAACCGTCGACGGTCCGACCCTCGGGCATCGCCATCACGCCGGCGTTGTTGACCAGGATGTCGATCACGGGGTGTCCGGCGAGGATCTTCTCCGCAGCGGTGGCCACCGAGGACAGGTCGCCGAGGTCCAGCGGGACCAGCTCGGTCGAGGCGTCGGCGTGCCGCGCCCGGATCTTCTCCACGGCCTTCGCCGCCTTGGCCTGGTCGCGCACCGCCATCACCACGTGGGCGCCGGCACCGGCCAGCGCGATGCTGGTCTCCAGGCCCAGGCCGCCGTTGGCTCCGGTGACCACGGCCGTGCGGCCGGTCAGGTCGGGGATGTCGCTCAGGTTCCAGGTCATGCGGGCTCCTCTGAATGAATGTTCATTCAGAATGCCCGACCAGCACCCTCGTTGGCAAATCGACCCCCCAGCCCGCCGAGACGGCGCATCTGTCCCAGCCCAGCCCGCCGAGACGGCGCATCTGTCCCACCCCAGCCCGCCGAGACGGCGCATCTGTCCCGCCGAGACGCAGGCTCACGACCCTTTCAGTGCCAGCACGGCCCGCGCGTAGGCACTCTCCGCGTCGATGTCGATGTGTCGCTCCTCCGAGCCGTCCCGCTCGATCCGCACGATGAATCCGCCCGGAGTGCCCTCCAGCGCCACGAACGCCTCCCCGAGCATCGACCGGAGCTGGTCCTCGCTGGGCAGCCACAGCACCTCGTGCTGCTCGATGCTGTCCAAGGCCCACTCGGTGGTGCCGTTGAACGCGAAGATCCGCCCTGTCGGCAGGTCGAGCACCTCCACCACCATGTCGCTGATCGCGAAGACCAGGTCCTCCAGGTCGTGGTCGGGCACCACGAACCGGTCGCCGGGGGACGGGGCCCACACCACGCCCGCGTCCTTGAGCCGCTGGGCGAGGTCGACGCTGATCATCACCCCAGTGTGGCGCCCGCGGACAAGGGCGCCGCGGTCAGTCGTCCGCGGACGGGGCGGCGCGACCCTGCGCGGAGTGCGGTCCAGGACCGTGCGAGGGGTCGGGCTCGGGGCCGAGCTCGCCGGCGGTGCGCAGGGTGACGAACTCGTTGAGGTAGCGCAGCACCACGGCGAGCACCGCGACGGCGGGCACGCCCAGGAAAGCGCCGGCCACCCCGAACAGGGTCGAGCCGAGGACGACCGTGAGCAGCACGACTCCGGCGTGCAGGTCGAGGCTCTTGCCCTGCAGGTACGGCAGGAACAGGTTCCCTTCCAGCTGTTGTACGGCGAGCACGATCGCCAGCACGATCAGGGCAGTCACCCAGCCGTTGCCGACCAGCGCCACCAGCACCGCCAGCGCACCGACAGTGACCGCCCCGACGATGGGGGCGAACGCCGCGACGAAGGTGAGCACCGCGAGCGGCACGGCCAGCGGGACGCCGAGCACGACCAGCCCCAGTCCGATCAGCACCGCGTCGATGAGCCCGACCAGAGCCTGGGTGCGCACGAAGCCGCTCAGCGTCGACCAGGCCCGGGACCCGACCTCCGCGAGGTGTCCGCCCACGCGCAGCCCGGACAGGCCTCGAAGCCACGGCAGGAAACGGTGTCCGTCCTTGAGGAAGAAGAACGTCAGGACGAGGGTGAGGATGACGTTGATCAGCGCGGTGGTCACCGCGCCGACGCCGACGAGCACGCCGGAGGCGATGCTGGAAGCGCTGGACTGCAGGCGGTCCTGGGCAGCCGCGACCAGCGTCTCCACCTGCTCCTGGGTGATGTCGAAGCGACTGTTCTCCACCCATCGCTCGATCTGCGCCAGGCCGTCCGAGGCACGCTCCGCCAGCTCGACCATCTGAACACCGGCCGAGGGTGCGATCCAGGTGATCACGGCGGCGATCAGCCCCAGCGAGGTCAGCAGCACCACGAGCGCTGAGAGCACTGCAGGGAGCCGCAGGCGCCGTTCCAGGAATCGGGCCGGCGGCTGCAGCACCGTGGTCAGGATGAGCGCGAGCAGGATCGGCAGCAGGATGCTCCACATCTGCTCGACGACCCAGCCGGCCAGCAGTGCCCCCGCTGCAATGAACACCCAGCGCAGCGACCAGCGGGCGAGCCACGCGACGCCGCTGCCGATGACCGCTTCGCGGGTGGGTGGATCGGTGGGGACCTCGGGCTCGTCGAGCATGCCGCCATCGTGCCCGACGCCACCCCGGTTCAGCGCGCCGCCCGCCACTCGACCCACCGGTCGAGCATCCCGGCCAGGTCCTTCTGCACGAACGCGAAGAAGTCCCGCGTCTCCTGGAGACGGTCCAGGCCGCGCCCGACCTCCTCGACGGGCCGCTCCCCGAGGATCCGGATCGCGTCATCGATTCCGGCGAGGATCTGCTCGCCGAGCGGCAGCCGGGCGCGCATGATCGTGGCCCACACGTCGCCGTCGCCGAGCCGGTAGAGGTCACCGCGGCTGCGGGGTGCTCGCTCCCGGACCAGGAGGCGGGTGTCGGTCAGGTAGCGCACGGCCCCCGAGACGGCGGCAGGACTGATCTCGAGCCCTTCGGCGAGGTCCTTGGCGGTGACGGTCTCCTGGTTGCCGGTCAGCACGAACGCGAAGACTCGGGCTGGCATTCGGGGGATGCCGTCGAGTTCCAGGCTCTGGCCGACCCGCTCCACCGCGCGGGAGAGGCTGCTCGCGGTGGCTTCGGTGGGGGTCATCCGGGCATCATAACGTCCAGCATTTTCACAATTTTCTGAATGCTACGGTGAATGCATGAATGCATCGATCGGGCTCGACGGCGTCGTCAAGACCTTCGGGACCACCCGGGCGCTCGACGGGCTCGACCTGCACGTGGAGACCGGCGAGGTGCATGGGTTCCTCGGCCCCAACGGATCCGGCAAGTCGACCACGATGCGCGTGCTGCTGGGTCTGCTGCGCCCGGACGCGGGCCGGGTCAGCCTGCTCGGCGGTGACCCATGGGCCGATGCGGCCGAGCTGCACCGGCGCCTGGCGTACGTGCCGGGCGACGTGAACCTGTGGCCGAACCTGACCGGCGGGGAGGTCATCGACCTGCTCGGCCGGCTCCGCGGGGGGCTCGACGACCGGCGGCGCGCGGAGCTGCTGGACCGCTTCGAGCTCGACCCGACCAAGAAGGCACGCACCTACTCCAAGGGCAACCGGCAGAAGGTGGCGCTGGTGGCAGCCCTGGCTGCCAACGTGGAGCTCCTGCTGCTCGACGAGCCGACGTCGGGCCTCGACCCGCTGATGGAGGCCGCCTTCCAGCAGTGCGTCACCGAGGCGACCGACCAGGGCGCCACCGTGCTGCTCTCCAGCCACATCCTCGCCGAGGTCGAGGCGCTGTGCGACAAGGTCAGCATCATCCGCGCCGGCCGAACGGTGCAGAGCGGCACCCTGGCCGACCTGCGCCACCTGACCCGCACCAGCGTCGAGGCCGAGACCCGCGTGCGGGTGCAAGGCATGGAGTCGGTACCCGGGGTGCACCACCTCGAGGTCCACGACGGCCGGGTCACCTTCGATGTCGACACCGACCACCTCGACGAGGCGGTCAAGGTGCTCAGCGCCGCGGGCATCAAGGCGCTCAGCGCGCACCCACCGACGCTGGAGGAGCTGTTCCTGCGCCAGTACGGCGACGAGCTCGAGGAGCCCGCCCAGGAGGTGGACGACGACGGCGAGGCCCGTCATCGGGGGCACCGCAGCAAAGGCCTGCTGTCGGGTGCCTTAACCCGGACACTTCCCGGTCAGCGTCGGCGCACCACGTCGTCGGAGCACAGCGAGGAGACCGACGAGCAGGTGCACGCATGACGTCGTTCACCGGCACCCGTCCCCTGCTCAGGTTGGTGCTGCGGCGTGACCGGATCCGGCTTCCGATCTGGATCCTCTCGATCACCGCGCTGATGGGCCTCTCGGCCGGCGCCGTGATCGAGCTCTACAACACCCCCGAGAAGCGGGCCGGGTACGCCGTCACCGCCGACTCACCAGCCACCCGGCTGATGAGCGGACGGCCCGACGGCCTCGACAACGTCGGCGCCATCACGGCGTACGAGGTCTCGGTCAGCGGGCTGGTCGCCGTGGCCCTGATGGTGATGTTCCTGGTGGTCCGGCACACGCGCACCGAGGAGGAGACGGGCCGCGCGGAGCTGCTGCGCTCGACCGTCACCGGGCGGCACGCCGCGACCCTGGCCGCGGTCGTGGTCGCCTCGGTGGCCAGCCTCGTCGTCGGCGCGCTGGACGCGGTCGTGATGGCCGGGGCCGGGCTCGACGTCGAGGGCTCTGTGCTGCACGGCGCGCTGATGGCGGCCACCGGGCTGGTGTTCACCGCCCTGACCGCCGCCGTGGCGCAGGTGACCTCGGCCAGTCGCGGTGCACTGGGCATCACCGGCGCGATCCTGGCGCTGTCCTTCGTGGTGCGCGGCGTGGGTGACGTCGCCGAGAACTTCTTGAGCTGGACCTCCCCGCTCGGCTGGGCCCTGCTGGCGCAGCCCTACGGTCAGGCGCGCTGGTGGTTGCTGGCCCCCCTGGCGTTGCTTGCGCTGGCCCTGGTCGGCGTCGCGGCCTGGCTCACCGCTCATCGCGACGCGGGCGCCGGCCTGCTGCACCCGCGACCCGGCCGTGCACGTGCCAGAGACTCCCTCGGCACGGCCACAGGCCTTGCCTGGCGACTCCAGCGCGGGTCCGTCTTCGGGTGGGGCACCGGGCTGGTGCTCGGCGGGGCTCTCTTCGGCTCGATCGGGCCGGACATCCAGACGATGCTGGAGACCAACCCCGAGCTCGCCGCGTTCTTCGAGCTCGCCGACGCCGACCCGGTGGAGGCGTTCCTGGTGACGGGGATCGGGCTGCTCGCGGTGGTGGCCAGCGGCTTCGCGGTGTCGTCGGCCCTGCGCCTGCACGCCGAGGAGGCGGCAGGCCGCACCGAGTCGTTGCTCGCGACCGGACTCTCCCGCACCCGGTGGATGCTCGGCTCGCTCACCGTGACCCTGCTCGCGACGGTCGGCGTGATGGCGCTGGTCGGGCTGGCCACCTCCCTCACCTTCGCTGCGGCGACCGGCGACTCCGGCTCGGTCTGGCGGGTGACTGCCGCGGCGGTTGCGCTGGTGCCTGCCGTGCTGCTGCTGGCGGGGGTGGCGGTGCTGCTGACCGGCTGGCTGCCACGGTGGAGCTCGTTCGCGTTCGCCCTGGTGGTGTTCGCGTTCGTGCAGGTCTACCTCGGCGGGCTGCTGGAGTTCCCCGGATGGCTGGACGGCATCTCCCCGTTCCACCACCTGCCGAAGCTTCCGGTGGAGCCGTTCGCACTCGCCCCGACGCTCACGGTGTCGGCGCTGGCGCTGGGCCTCGGCGCGCTGGGCGTGCTCGGGATGCGGCGACGCGACCTCGCCGGCTGAGCCGGTCGGCGTACGCCGGGTGAGCGGGTCTCAGGGCTTGATGCCGACGTACTTGGTCGAGAGGTACTCCTCGATGCCCTCCGGCCCGCCCTCGCGGCCGAAGCCGGAGTGCTTGACGCCACCGAAGGGGGCGGCCGGGTTGGACACGATGCCCTGGTTGATGCCGACCATGCCGAACTCCAGCCCCTCGCTGACGCGGATCATCCGGCCGAGGTCGGTCGTGAACGCGTAGGCGACCAGGCCGTACTCGGTGTCGTTGGCCATCTGCACGGCCTTGTCGTCCTCGGAGAACGTCGTGATCGGGGCGACGGGGCCGAAGATCTCCTCGCGGAACAGGTCGGCATCGGGCGAGACGTCGGTGAGGACCGTGGGCTCGAAGAAGTACCCGGCGTCGCCGGTGGCGGACCCACCCGTCACCACCGAGGCACCCCGCGAGGTCGCGTCGTCGACAAGCTCGATGACCTTGTCGCGCTGCTTGGCGTCGATGAGCGGGCCAACCGTCACTCCGTCCTCGGTGCCCCGGCCCAGCTTCTCCTCGGCCATCCGCTCGGCGAAGCGGTTGGCGAAGTCGTCGGCCACCGACTCGTGCACGAGGAACCGGTTGGCGGCGGTGCAGGCCTCGCCCATGTTGCGCATCTTGGCGAGCATCGCACCCTCGACCGCGGCGTCGAGATCGGCGTCGGCGAAGACGAGGAACGGAGCGTTGCCCCCGAGCTCCATCGAGACCCGCAAGAGCTGGTCGGCGGACTGCCTGACCAGCTGCTTGCCCACCGGCGTGGAGCCGGTGAAGGTTAGCTTGCGCAGCCGGGGGTCGCCGATCATCGGCTCCATCACCTCGCTGGTCTGCGAGGTCGAGAGCACATTGAGGACGCCTGCGGGCAGGCCGACCTCCTTGAACAGGTCGGCCAGCGCCAGCATCGTCAGCGGTGTCTGCGAGGCCGGCTTGACCACCATCGTGCAGCCGGCCGCGATGGCGGGTCCGATCTTGCGGGTACCCATGGCCAGCGGGAAGTTCCACGGCGTGATCATCAGCGTCGGCCCCACGGGCTGCTTCATCGTCATCAGCCGGGTGTTGCCGTCCGGCGACGTGGACCAGCGCCCGGCGATCCGGACGACCTCCTCGGAGAACCAGCGCAGGAACTCCGCGCCGTAGGTCACCTCGCCCTTGGACTGCGCCACGGGCTTGCCCATCTCCAAGGTCATCAGCAACGCGAAGTCGTCGGCCCGCTCGGTGAGCAGCTCGAACGCCGAGCGCAGCAGCTCGGCGCGCTCCCGCGGCGCGGTGGCCGCCCAACCGGCCTGTGCGGCGACGGCGGCGTCGAGGGCGCTCTTGCCGTCGGCCGGCGTCGCGGAGGCCACGCTGGTCAACGTCTTGCCCGTGGCCGGGTCCTCGACCTCGATCGTGGACCCCTCGGAGGAGTCGCGCCACTCACCGCCGATGAAGAGACCGGTGGGGACCTTGGCCAGCAGTTCGTTCTCGGTCATGCGCTCCAACCTAGAGGGACTGACAAGTCGCCCACAAAGGGCGAACCAGGGCTACACCCGACTCGGCAGCCAGCGCCCTCCCGCCACGGCGTCTCACCCGTTGTTGGAACGTTCGTTCAAAACGGGGTTTGATCACACGTTCCAACAACAGACCGGGAGGCATCTGCGCCCTCCGGCCTGCGGGCAGGTCAGGTGCTGGAGAGGTCCGTCAGGTCTCAGCGGGTCCGGCCGGGACGAGGACGGTGATCCCCGGCGCGGCCGAGCCGGTGCCCATCGCCTGCAGCGCCGCCGGTCCGGAAGCCAGGTCGAGGACCGGACCGACCAGCCGCCGCGGATCCAGTACGCCGCGCGAGATCAGGCCGAGCAGCGCGGGGTAGTCGCCCGCGGGCATGCCGTGGGACCCGAGCACCTCGAGCTCACGGGCGACCACCAGGTCCATCGGGATCGCTGAGCCGGCGTCGGCGCCCAGCAGCAACCCCACCTGCACGTGCCTGCCCCGAGGTCGGAGCGAGGCCACCGACGCGGAGGCCACGGCCGGCGCGCCGACGGCATCGATCGAGACGTGCGCACCACCGTCGCTCAGCTCGTGGATGCGAGCCGACACGTCCGCCACGCATGCCGGGTCCACCACGTCGTCGGCGCCCAGCACGCCGGCCCACCGGCGAGCCTCCTCGCTGAGATCCACCGCGACCACCCGGGCGCCGAGTGCCTTGGCGATCAGGACGGCGGACAGACCCACCCCGCCGCAACCGTGCACGGCGACCACGTCACCGTCGCGGACCCGACCGTGGGTGTGCAGCGCTCGAAAGGCCGTCGCGAACCGACAGCCCAGGGAGGCGCCGGCCACGAAGTCGACCTCCTCGGGCAACCGCACCAGGTTGGCCTCGGCTGCAGGCACCGCCACCGCCTCGGCCCACGACCCCTGGTAGGTGAACCCGGGTTGTTGCTGATCGGGGCACACGTGCTGGTCACCCGCGGCGCAGTGGACACAGCGACCGCAGCCGATCACGAACGGCGCCGTGACCCGGTCGCCCTGACGCCAGGAGGTGACCGAGGGCCCGACCTCCGCGACGGTGCCGGCGAACTCGTGTCCGGGGACCATCGGCAAGGCCACCGGGTCGTGCCCGCGCCAGGCGTGCCAGTCGGAGCGGCAGACACCGGTCGCGCGCACTCGTACGACGACGCCGTCGTCCGGGCACGTCGGCGTGGGAACGTCACGGACCTCGGGCGGCGCCCCGTAGGCGTCGTAGACCACGGCACGCACGGCGCTCAGGCCCCGCCGCTGGTGCTCAAGAGGCGGTGCCCTCGGGTGAGGACCGGCCGGCCCGGTCGACGTCCTCGCGGGCGCGGGCCGCGAACGCGGTGAGGTCGAGGCCGTAGGTGGGGCCCGTGGTGGCGGCGTACTGCTCGAGCCGGCCGAGGCCGCGCTCCAGCAGCCTGCGCGCGCCCACTGCGTTGCCCCGGGCGGCGTGGGTCATGGCCACGCAGAGCTGGGCCAGGCCCTGCCACAGCTCACGCTCCTGCTCGGGCCCGGCCTTCCACCGAGCCTCGAACACCTCATGAGCGGAGAACGGCCGCCCCTCGGCCAGGAGCGTGCTCGCCGTCTCCACCGTCTCGAACGGCGGCAGGGGCTCTTCTGGGACCGGCTCGACCCCCTCCGCGCCATAGGGCAGCGGTCGTCCCAGGACATCGCGCGGGCGGGCCTGACGCGCCCGGCCCTCCTCGTCGCGGTCCCGCTCAGGGTTGGCTTCGCTGGGGGGCATTCCCCGACCCTGCTGGATGGTTGTTGCGAAGGCAACTCCGGTGGCGGTCTAGTCCCCAGCCGTTGCCGAGCAGGGGGCCTGAGCCTGACACGTCCCAGATCGCGGAGATTCGTCCCACCGACTGACACGCCTGTTGTTCCGCTCCGGGTGAGCGGCGTACGTGTTGGTGGTGACCGGTGAGCGGTCTCGGGGGATGAAGTTGACGGCGGGGGCCAAGGTCTTGGTGCTGTTGCTGCTGCTGGGTCACGCCTCGGGCACGGCCCTCGGAGAGAAGCTCAGGCCCTCGACAAGCGTCGACGATGCCGGCTCGGTGATGACTGAGCGCCCACAGGCCGTGGGCGGCCCGCAGTGGCTGATGGACAGCAACGACTGCTGGCAGGAGGACGACTCGGCGCGCGCCGACGCTCCCGGGCACGCGGTCGTGCGTGTGGACGACGGCCCCGCTGAGTACGTCGGACCAGAGCTGGTCGCAGTGGCGCTGGCGCACGTCTACGGCGAGCGGCAGCCGTGGTTGACGGTGATCGCCTTCTGCCGGTGACCGCGGCACTCGTCACGGTCAGCGAGCAGGCTCGACCACCGGCGCGCCCGACGTCGCCGTGGCCGGCCCCGGCACCGCCCAGGCCTGCCGACCGGGCGTCCACCCGACCCCGACGCGCTTGCCGGGTCGTGCGCTCACGCCGAGCGGCAGCTCGACCCGGAGTCGGTCCACCGCTCCGGCCGTCCGGTCCGGCTCGATCTCGAGCACCTGCCTGGCTCCGGCCTGGGCCGTGGCCACGACGGTGCCGGTCACGGTGGCGCTCGGGTCTCCGGGCTCGCTGATGTCGAGGTGCTCGCGTCGCAGCAACAGCGTGGCGGGTCCGTTCGAACGGCAGCCGTCGGGGAGCGGCATCGTGCCCCACCACGAACGGTGTTGCCCGTCGACCACCGTGCCCTCGATCTCGTTGAACCCGCCGACGAGCCGCGCGACGGACAGGTCGGCCGGGCGGGCGTAGAGGTCGATGACCGGCGCCACCTGGGCGATCCGCCCCTCGATGAGCACCGCCACCCGCTCGGCGAGCGCGGCCTCGTCGAGGTCGTGGGTGACCATCAGCACGGTCGGTGCCACCGCCGCGCGTACCTCTGCCAGCAGCGCGTGCATCGAGCGTCGCAGCTCCTGGTCCAGTGAGCTGAACGGCTCGTCGAGCAGCATCACCCCTCGCTCGGAGGCGAGGGCGCGGGCGAGTGCCACGCGCTGCTCCTGACCACCGGAGAGGGCGCGCGGCCGCCGCGACCCGAGGTCACCGAGGTGGACCAGGTCGAGGTAGCGGCGCGCGGCGGTGCGGGCCTCGCGGCGGCTCCTCCCGGCCAGGCGAGGACCGAAGGCGACGTTGTCCAGCACGCTCAGGTGCGGGAACAGGTGCGGTCGCTGGAACATGACTGTGAGGTCGCGCTGCTCGGGAGGCAGGTCGGTGACGGCGGTGCCGTCGAGCAGCACCTCCCCGGCCCCGGGCTGGGTGAGCCCGGCGGCGATCCGAAGCAAGGTGGACTTTCCGGAGCCGGACGGGCCGATCACCGCCAGCATCTGGCCGTTGTCGACGGAGAGCTCGATCTCCGCGAGCGTGGGTCGCTCGGCGCCGGCGTAGCGGTGCGAGATGCCTCGCAAGCGCAGGTCGGCGGTCATGCGGTGCTCCCAGTCATGCGGTGCTCCCAGTCAGGCGGCGGGTGAAGACCCAGACCAGGCCGAGCGCCAGGATCGGGGGCAGTGTCGAGACCACCGAGAGCGCGGCCACGGTGGGTTCGTTGCCCGCCCCGGAGGCGGACGAGCCGAGCAGGATCGGCAGGGTCACCAGCCGCCCGCCGCCGACGAGCAGGGTGACGACGTAGTCGCTCCACCCGACCAGGAAGGCGAGCCCCGCAGCGGCCGCGACCCCCGCCCGCGCGGCGGGAAGCGTGGCGCGACGCCGGGCCACCGGGGCGGTCGCCCCGAGCACCCGCGCCTGGTCCTCGAGCTCGGGGTCGATCGCCTGGTAGCTGGCCCGCATCGTGTAGCTGGTGTAGGGCAGCGCGAAGACCACGAGCAGCAGCACCACCGCGATCACGTCGGGTACGCCGAGCCGCAACAGCGCCACGTCGAGCCCCATCGACACCGCGAACGGCGGCAGCACCACCGGGGCGATCAGGACGCCCGCCACCAACCCGGGACGTCGTACCAGCCGCCAGCCCAGGGCCCGGCCGGCCATCGCCCCGAGCGGCACCGCGATCGCCGCGACCACGAGCCCGAGCGCCGTGGACCGCGCCAGCGCCGCCACCGCCCCGTTGTCGAGCGCGGCCCGCCACCCGCGCAGGCCCCACTCCTGGGGCAGCAGCGCAGGCGCCGACCACTGCGAGGCGCCGGCCCAGATCAGGACCGGCACGAGCGGGGCCAGCAGCCACAGCAGCAGCATGGCCGTCGCCAGCCCGGGAAGGAGCCCAGGAGACAGCCCGGGAAGGAGACCCGGGACCGACCGGGAGCGCAACGCGCTCATCGCGCACCGCCCAGCCGGCGTAGGAGCGGCAGCCCGAGCACGGCGATCGCCATTGCCAGCCCGGCGCCCACGGCGGCGGTCGCCGCTGCCTGCGGGCGCGAGGCCAGGTCGATCGACCCGAACAGCCGGTAGGCCATCACCGGAAGCGGTTCCGGGAACGAGCGGCCGAGCAGCAGGGGCACCTCGTAGGAGCCGACTGTGTAGACGAACGCGATCAGCGAGGACCCGATCAGCGCCGGGGCCGCCAGCGGCAGGAACACCCTGGTCCAGCGGTGGAACCGGCCGGCGCCGAGCACGGAGGCGACGTCGGCGAGATCACGGTGCCGACGACTCACGGCCGCGACCACGACCAGGGCGACGAACGCAGACTCCTTCCAGGCGAGCTCCAGCACGGTGGCCACCGGCCAGGGGCCTCCCACAAGCTGCGGCCAGGAGCCGAGCCCGGAGACTCGCTGGGCGAACCCCGCGTCGGAGAGCAGCAGACCGACCGAGGCTGCCCCGACCAGGTGCGGCACGGTGACCACCCCAGCGGCGAGCACTCCGAGGAGCCGGCGCCCGGGTCCGCCGCCGACCAGCGCGGTGGCCACCGCCATCCCGATCGCCGCGGCCAGCAACGTGGCGGAGACCGCGATCACCAGCGTCTCGCGGGTCGAGGCGAGCAGGTCGCCGGAGGCGGCGGTGAACCCGTCCGCACTGAGTCGAGGCTCACCGAAGAGCGGGACCAGCCCGAGGCTGGTCGCCAGGACCATGGCGAGGCCGGATCCGGTCACCAGCACCACGAGCCCCACGGCCGGCGCCACCTGCCGCCAGCCGATGCTCGACCGGCTGGCGGAGGTGACAGGCACCTCGACCGTACGCGGTTGCGCCGCGGTCACCGTCACGAGGCGGCGCCCAGCACCTCGCGACGCCAGCCCTCGTCGAGCGGAGTCACCCATTTCGAGGAGAGCTCCGGCTTGGCGTTGCGCGAGAGCACGTCGTACGCCGGGACCACCGCGGAGGTGGGCAACGCCTCGAAGCGCGCCCGGTCCTCGGGCCCGAGCAGCTCGAGATCCAGGACGGTGAACTGACCCCAGACCCCGGGATCGGCCTTCGCGGCCTGCTGCTCGGGCGAGAGCGCCAGGTTCGCGACCACCATCGCGCCCGCCCGGTCTCCGGCCGAGGCGGGGATGCCGAGGAAGCTGGCGTTGCCCACGGTGCCGCCCTCCAGCGGCAGCACCTTCGTGGTGCTCGGGAAGGTGCCCTGCTCGACCAGCGCGGTCAGGGTGGCCGGGCCGTAGGTCATCGTCATGTCGACCTGGCCGTCGGCGTAGAGCTTGTCCAGCGCCACGGAGTCGCGGGGGTAGGTGCGACCCTCGCGCCACAACGAGGGCGCCACGTCCACCAGCTCGGCGAATACGTCGGGCGTCACCCGCTCGAACGCCGCCTGCTCGAACATCGCCGGCACCTCCTCGGTGCTGCCGGAGAGCGCGTACAGCGCCTGCCGGAGGAACACCGAGCCGGTGAAGTCCGGGGGCGCGGGGTAGGTGAACCGCCCCGGGTGCTCGCGAGCCCAGTCCAGGACGCCCTGGAAGGTCGTGGGCGGGTCGTCCACCCGCGCCGAGTCGTAGACCAGGGTGAACTGCGCCTTGTGCCAGGGTGACTCGCAACCAGCGACATCGGTGCCGAAGTCCTCGGTGACCAGCGGGTCGTCCGCGGCCACGAACTCCATGTTGGGCAGGTTGCCCGACCAGCCGCACAGCCAGGCGTCGGCCTGGCGGCCGGTGGCGAAGTTGTCCCCGTTGACCCAGACCAGGTCGACGGTGCCGTCGTCGGTTCCGGCCTGCTTCTCGGCGAGCACCCGGCGCATGGCGTCCTTGGTGTCGGCCACCGGCACGCGGCGCAGCTTCACTCCGGCCTTCTGGGCCGCGGGGGCGAGCACGTCGTCGACGTAGGCGTTGCCACGGTCGTCGCCGCCGTACATCCACAGGTCCACGGTCTGCCCCTGGGCATCGGCCACGATCTGCTCCCAGGTCCGGTCACCCGCCTGCTGGGTCGGGGCGCTCGTGCCGCACGCCGAGACGGAGAGGGCGAACGCGGCCACAAGGGTCGCGGTGGTGGACAGGCGTCGCACGGGGCCTCCGGTAGGTCACACAGCTGGGCATCGGGGTGGCATCTGGGGTGCCGGCTCGTCGACGGCGCCCACACACCGGGAACACTGTGAGGGCCTCGGGGACTTCCCAGGGTGAGGCACCCGGATCCAGGTGGTGCACGCCGAGACGAACAGGAGAACACGTGAGCCGCTCCGTGGCACTCCGCGCCGGACTGCTGGGGCTGCTCACCATCACGGCATTCGTCGCGGTCCGGACCTACGGATTGCCGGATCTCGCCGAGCTCCGGACCCAGGTGCAGGCCGCCGGGGCCGTCGGACCGCTCGTGTTCCTGCTCGGCTACGCCGTGCTCACGCTCTTCCCCACGCCCAAGGCCGTGGTGACGATCGCCGGGGGCGCCCTGTTCGGCCTGTGGGGCGGGGCAGCGCTGGCGCTGAGCGGGGCCCTGCTCGGCTCCGCAGCGGCGCACGAGATCGGCCGCCTGGTCGGATGGGACACGGTCTCGCGGTTCACTGGCGGGCGCCTCGACCGGCTCGAACGAGCCCTGACACACCACGGCTTCACCGCGGTCCTCGCGGTCCGGCTCGTCCCGGTCATCCCGTTCACGCTGATCAACTACGGCTCCGGGGTCGTGGGCCTGACCCGTCGTCAGTTCCTCCTCGGCAGCGCGCTGGGCATGCTGCCGGCCGCGATCGCGTACGCCGCGGTGGGTGCCTACGGAACCGATCCGCTGCGCCTCGGTCTGGCACTGGCCGCACTGGTGGCACTGACTGTCGTCGCCGGCTACTGGGGCCGCCGGATGCTGACGGCGGCGGAGCGCGCCGAGGGACCGGCACCCTCGCCGACCGAGGCCGTGGAGCGATGAGCACTCCCCGGGTCTCCCACCGCGTCCGGGTCGGGGTGCTGGTGCTGCTGGTCGCGGCCGGGTGCCTGGTCGTGGCGCGCTACGGACTGCCGGACGTGGAGGCGCTGCGCCGCGAGGTCGGTGCGCTCGGCGCCCTGGGGCCCTTGGTCTTCGTCGTCGGCTACGCGTGCCTGGTCCTGGTCCCCGCCCCGGCCAGCCTGATGACCATCGCCGGTGGTGCCCTCTTCGGGCTGTGGTCCGGTTCGCTGCTGGTGCTCGCCGGCGCCCTCCTCGGCGCGGTGATCTCCTACGAGATCGCGAACCAGCTGGGTCGCCCGTCGGTGGCCCGGCTCACCAGGGGCCGGTTGGCGCGGATCGACCGGATGCTGCGCAACCACGGGTTCTTCGCCGTGGTGGCCGTGCGCCTGGTGCCGCTGTTCCCGTTCACCGCGCTGAACTACGCCTCCGGTCTCTCCGGAGTGGGCCGACGCGACTACGTGCTCGGGTCGGCGCTGGGGATGTTCCCCGGCGTCGTCGCCTACGCGGCCGTCGGCGCCTACGGCTCGGACCCGCTGGGGCTGTCACTGGCCGTCGCGGCGCTGGTGGCGCTGACACTCGGCGCCGGCCACTGGGGTCGCCGGCTGCTCACCCGCTCCGGCGCGGTGCCAGCGGTCGAGGGTCCGGTCCAGGGCCGCCCGCGGGGCCGGTCGAGCACACCGGGAGGCGCTGATGCTCGACACCGTGGCGCGCCGCGTGCTCGAGCCCACCCTGGACAGCCTCGCCGGCGCGCTCGACCGACCCGGCGTGACCCCCGACCGGCTGACGGCCCTGGGACTGGCCACCGGCCTGGCCAGTGCCGCCGCGGCCGCGAGCCAGCTGTGGTGGTGGGCCCTGGGCCTGTGGCTCGCCTCGCGCCTGCTCGACGGTCTCGACGGTCCGCTCGCGCGGCGGCGACGGATCGCGGACGGGTCCACCTCGGAGGCCGGCGGGTTCTTCGACATCACCGCCGACTTCACCGTCTACGGCGCCACGGTCGTCGGGGTCGCCATCGGCGCGACGGCGGCGTACGACGTCTCCTGGCTGCCGTTCCTGGCCGTGCTGCTCGTCTACTACGTCAACGGGACAGCGTTCCTGGCGTTCTCCTCGATCGCCGAGCGCACCGGCCGCACCCTGGACGACGGGCGCTCGCTGAGCTTCCTCGGCGGGCTGGCCGAGGGCACCGAGACCGTGCTGGTGCACTCGCTGTGGCTGATCCTTCCGGTGTACGCCGACCGCATCGCCTGGGTGTGGGCTGCGGTGGTCGGGATCAGCGCGACGCAGCGGATCGTGGTCGGCTACCGCGCGCTGCGGTGACGATCTGCGCCGACCGCCGACTCAGGAGACCGGACGGGCGCCGTGGCGCAGCCACCAGCGCCGTACACCGGCGAGGGCACCGAAGGCCCGGCGCACGGCCGGCTGCTCGAGCTGCTCCTGCACGTCGGCGATCGCTGCGTTCCACGGTCCGTCGTTCCACGTGGGGTAGGCGTGGATGACACCGGCCAGGTCGCGGGTGCGCAGCCCCTGGCGGATCGCCAGGGTGAGCTCGCCGAGCGTCTCGCCGGCGCGGGGACCCACGACGGTGGCACCGACGATCCGGCCCTTGGAGTCGACGACCAGCCGGGTCACCCCGTCGGTCTCCCCCTCGACGACCGCGCGGTCGAGGTGGTCGTGGCGGCGTTCGACCACGCGCAGGCCGTCCGGGGGCGCGGACGTCGAGACACCGACGGCGGCGACCTCGGGCTGGGTGAAGGTCACCCGGGGCACGCTGGTCAGGTCCACGCTGCGGCGTAGGCCGAGCACGGCGTTGCTCGCCGCCAGGCTCGCGTGCACGCCGGCCAGGTGGGTGAACTGCGGGTGTCCGGTCAGGTCTCCGGCCGCCCAGACGTGCGGGTTGGAGGTACGCAGGTGGTCATCGACCTCGACGAAGCCGCGCTCACCGACACGCACGCCGGCGGCCTCCAGCCCGAGCCCGGAGGTGCGCGGTGACCGTCCGACGGCCACCAGCAGGTGGGTGAAGTCGACCCGGTCGCCGTTCTCGAGCAGCACGGTCCCGCCGTCCTGCGACGCGTCGGCGCCGGTCTCGACGCCGGTCACCGCCGATCCGGTCCGTACCTCGACCCCGTCGGCCTGCAGCGAGGCATGGACTATGCGCGCCGCGACCGGATCCTCGTTGGACAGGATCCGCGGGGCTCCCTCCACCATCGTCACCTCGGAACCGAGCCGTGCGAACGCCTGGCCGAGCTCGCAGCCGACAGTCCCCGCACCCAGCACGACGAGCCGGCCGGGGAGCTCCTCGAGGTCCCAGACGCTGTCGCTGGTGAGGTGCCGGACCGAGTCCAGGCCGGGGATGGGCGGCACCGCCGGAGCGGCACCGGTGGCCAGCAGGGCCTGGGCGAAGGAGATCTCGCGCCCCCCGACCCGGATGCTGTGCGGACCGGCGAAGACCGCGTCGCCGTGCAGCACGGTGACCCCCTCGGCACTCAGCGTCTCGGCCGAGTCGATCGGGGCGATGTGCTCGATCGCCCCGTGCACGTGCGCCATCACCCGCTTGAAGCTCACCTCGACCCCGGTGACGTCGACGCCGAGGTGGTGCGCGCGCCGGGCGGTGGCGGCCGCGCCGGCAGCCGCGATCAGCGACTTCGAGGGCACGCACCCGGTCCACAGGCAGTCACCGCCCGTGCGCTCGCGCTCGACGAGCAGCACCTTCGCACCCATCCGAACGGCGGTCTTGGCACCGACGATGCCGGCGGTGCCGCCGCCGACGACGACGAGGTCCCACGTGGGCGCCTCCTCACGCACGGGCGTCATCGGGTGCGTGCTGGCTGTGTGGGTCATGCGTGCCTCTCGTCGTCGGTGAGCGACGCCAGGTAGGCGCGCATCCGGGTCACTGCCGCGGGGTCCGCGCCGCGCCTGCCGGGCCACCAGGAGAGCACGCGGTGCAGCGCGCGGTGCTCGTCCGCGGCGCGCGCGCACTTGTCACACGTGGCGAGGTGGTCCTCGAGCCGGGCGACCTCACCCGGCGTCAGTGGCGCGGAAGGGTCCGCGTCGAGGTACCGCTGGATCCGGCGAGCCGACCAGTGGCAGGTGATCATCTGGCGCAGGTTGCCCTTCATGCCAGTCCTCCTCGGGAAAGGATTGCGGAGCCGAGCCGGCGGCGTACGCGGTCCCGCGCCCGGCTGAGCCTCGACATGACGGTGCCCACCGGGACACCGAGGGTGGCGGCGGCCTCGGCGTAGCTGAGGTCGTGGACGTCGACGAGCACGAGCGCTGCGCGAAACCTCGGATCGAGGGATCCGATGGCGTCGCTGAGCTCGTGGTCGAGCTCCTCGTCGAGGTAGGAGTCCTCTGCACTGGGCAGCGTCGCGACCCCGAAGGCGGGCCGCGCCCCATGGGTCAGCTCCCAGTCGCCGATGTTCGACGGTCGCTGGCGGCGGTGCAGGTTGGCGTTGGTGTGACGCAGGATGGTGAGCAACCAGGCACGCGGGTGCCGTCCGTCGAACCGGTCGATCGCCCGGTAGGCACGCAGCAACGACTCCTGCACCAGGTCCTCGGCGTCCGCGCCGGAAGCGGTCAGCGAACGCGCGACCCGGAGCATCACCTCGATCTCGGGTTCCACGTGCTCACGGAACGACCGCTTGCGCGCAGCCTCGTCGGCCTCCGGACCTGGAGTCATGCAGGGGGAACCCGGTCGCCGCCAGATTGCTTCCCCGGACCCTTGAGGAAGTGCGGGCCGACGTACGAGGGTGGGGCCGACGGGGCGGACACCACACGCGCTGCGTCGGCAGCAGACCTCGGATGAAGGAGTGAGCCATGAGCGAGCACACCGACGCAGGCGGCACCACGTCGCTGATCGTCTTCGACGTCAACGAGACGCTCTCGGACATGTCCCCGATGGGGCAGCGTTTCGAAGATGTCGGGCTCGCCGCCCACGAGGCGCAGACCTGGTTCGCGGGACTGCTGCGCGACGGCTTCGCGCTCACCTCGGTCGGCGAGAACCCCGCCTTCGCCGAGCTCGGCTCGGAGTCACTCCGGGTGCGACTCCACGGGCGCGTCGACGACGTCGAGGCAGCGGTGGAGCGGGTGATGTCCACCTTCGGGGAGCTCACCGTCCACCCCGATGTCGTCGAGGGCATCCACGCCCTGCGTTCCGCCGGTCTGCGTCTGGTGACGCTGAGCAACGGCTCCACCGCGGTGGCCGAGGGGCTCCTGGGTCGGGCGGGGATCCTCGAGGAGTTCGAGACCCTCCTGAGCGTGACCGAGGCGCCTGCCTGGAAGCCGGTGGAGTCGGCCTACGCCTACGCACTGTCGAAGACCGGGACGCCTGCGGGCGAGGCGATGCTGGTCGCGGTGCATCCCTGGGACATCGACGGTGCCGCGCGCGCCGGGTTGCGGACCGGGTGGCTCAACCGGGTCGGCGGTCGCTACCCGGCGTACTTCGCGAGCCCGTCGGTGACCGCTGCCGACCTGGTGGACCTGGCGGCCCGGCTCACCTGAGGACGTCAGCTGACCCGGCCCCACCACGGTCCTGCACCGAAGCCGCTTGCCTCGGAGCCGCTCGCCTCAGAGCCGCTTGCCTCAGAGCTCGGGGGCTGCCGGCAGGTCCAGCTCGGTGCCGACGTGGTGGTTGAAGTAGTTCGTCAGCAGGTTGAGGTTGACGTGGACCGTCAGCTCGGTGAGCTCCTCGGCCGACCAACCGGCGTCCAACGCGGACTGCCAGGCCTCGTCGGTGGTGTTGCCCACGTCGGCGGTGAACTCGCGGGCCAGACGCAGCAGCGCGTCCAGCTTCTCGTCGAAGTCCGCGTTGCCGCGCCGGATCGCCACCATCTCCTCGGCGCTCAGGCCCGCAGCCTTGCCTCCGCCGGTGTGCGCGGCCTGGCAGTAGCTGCAGTCGTCCTCGTGACCGACGGCCAGGGCGATGGCTTCGCGGGTGCGCCCGTCGAAGGTGCCGACCTCGGCGATCACGGTCTGCAGCGCGACGTAGGAGTGGAGCACGACCGGTGAGTGCGCCATGCCGCCGTGGATGTTGAGCACCTTGCCGTACTTGGCCTCGAGCGCCTTCAGGGCGTCGCGGCTGGGCTCGGGAGCGTCATGGACGGTGTGCACGGGGATGCGGGGCACGTGGCCTCCTGGGTCGTGGGGTGGACAGGGGGAACGGCGCCCCGGGGTGCTCGCATTCCCGCCTTTGTCCCGATCCGGGGCAATCCGTCCACCCACTGGGACGGGCCGCCTGGTGGAACCCCGCCTGGCCGGACGCCGAGATGAGGACCGTTCGGGAAGCCGTGGTCCATACCGGGCGGCACCGGGGCGGTTGCCCCGAACTCCTCCGGTTGGCAGGGTGTGGAACGGCGGTAGCAGGCCGCCACACGGTCGCGGGGGAGGCGAAGGGCCCCGGGAACCCCGGGGCTCTTCGCTTGTCCGGAGCACCGCGCCGACCCCTCGCGGACCCCTCTTCGTCCCGGCCTCTGTCGCCGACGGCCAGGCGCTGGCATGGTGGACGAGCAGCCTCGAGACGGTCTCGGGTGAGGAGGCGCGGCGATGTCGGACGACGAAGCAGGACACGGGATGCTCCACGGCTCGGAGACGTTCTGGATCGAGGGTGAGGGTTTGCTGGTCACCCAGGTCGGTGGCCGCAGCGGTGACCAGCCGGATCCCATGGACCAGTCGGAGAACCCGAAGGCGCCGGCGCCCCGCTCTCTGGCCAGAGCAGCGGCTCCGCCGTTCCGGTTCTCGCGGGTCGGACCCCGGGGGAACCCGCTCAACGCGACCATCACCCGCAAGCTGGCCCGAGCGATGGTGGTCGGCGGCGGGGGTGCCGGCAACATCCCGGCCGGCTACACCTACCTCGGTCAGTTCGTCGACCACGACCTGACCATGGACCACACCGAGGTGGCCCTGAACGAGGACGTCTCCCCGGCAGAACTCCTCCAGGGACGCTCACCGCGGCTCGACCTGGACTCGTTGTACGGCGCCGGACCCGGCAACCCGGGGTCCGCGAAGTTCTACGAGTCCGACGGCATCCACCTGCGCACCGGGACCACGATCCGGGCCGACGGGATCGCCGCGAAGCCTCGCCACGACCTCCCTCGGGTCGGCACCGGCAAGGGCCTCAGGGCGAAGCAGCAGGCGCTGATCCCCGACCCGCGCAACGACGAGAACCTGATCATCGCCCAGACCCACGTGGCGATGATCGACTTCCACAACAAGGTCGTCGACCAGGTGCCCAAGAGCCTGCCGGCGGCACAGCGGTTCCGGCGGGCCCGCCGGAGGGTGACGTTGCACTACCAATGGCTGCTGCGGCACGACTTCCTGCCACGGATCTGCCAGCCCTCGGTGGTCGACGACGTCTTCCGCAACGGCCGCAAGCTCGTGGAGCCGGGGGCCGCGCCCACCACCGTCCCGACCATGCCGATCGAGTTCTCGGTGGCCGCCTTCCGGCTCGGCCACAGCATGATCAGGCGCGACTACAACTGGAACGCGATCTTCCCGGGGACCGCCGGCGGCCTGGAGTACATGTTCATCTTCTCCGCGCTCGGAGGAGACCTCGGCGGCGAGAAGCGGCTGATCAGCAGCTGGATCGCCGACTGGCGGCGGATGTTCGACTTCCCGGCGGCGGGCAAACCTGGCCTGGCGGCGCCCGACAGCGGTGTCAACCTGGCCATGCGCATCGACACCCGGCTGACCAACCCGCTGGCCTCGCTGCCTCCGAGCACCTTCGGTGGCGACGAGAGCGTGCCGGACCTGGCCCGCAACCTGGCCTTCCGCAACCTCACCCGCGCCAACATGGTCAAGCTCGCCAGCGGCCAGCAGATGGTCGCCAAGCTGCGCAGCGCCGGCGTCCGGGTCACCCCACTCACCCGGGCGCAGATCCTCAACGGCAAGAACGGCGCCAAGCTGGACCACCTCACCGCGGCGGAGCGGACGGCGGTGGCGAACCGGACGCCGCTGTGGTTCTACATCCTGCGGGAGGCCGAGCTGAACAACGGACGCCTGAAGGGGGTCGGCGCACGCATCGTCGCCGAGACCTTCCACCGCGCGATGGAAGGCAGTCAGTTCTCGATCGTGCGCGACCGGGAGTTCCGGCCGACGCTGGGTCCGCGCAAGGGCACCTTCGAGATGACCGACCTGCTGTTCTTCACCTTCGGCACCCGCGCCGAGCTGGCCCCGGCCGGGTGACCCGCCGGGCTCAGCCCCGTGGTTTCAGCCCCGTGGTTTCGGCCCCGTGGTTCAGCCCCGTGGCGGCACCGGCCCCAGGTAGCGCGCCCAGTCCACCTCGAGCAGGTCGGCCGGCGCGTCGACGACGAGCCTCGCCCCGGCCTCGGCGAGCTCGGCCTCGCTGTAGCCACCCGAGCGCAACCCGATGCACGACAGCCCGGCGCGGGCGGCCGACTCCACGTCGTACGGCGTGTCCCCGACCAGCACGGCGCGGGTCGCGCCGAGGCTCTCCAGGGTGACCTCGACCAGGTCGGGCTCCGGCTTGGAACCGTCCACGTCGGCTGAGGTCTTCATGGTCGTCACGACCTCGCGGATGTCGAGGTCATCCAGGGTCTCGTCGGCGAACTCTGGGTCACCCGAGGACGCGAGCGCCACCAGGTAGCCGTCGTCGGCCAGCTTGCGCACCAGCTCACCGGCACCGGGCAGCGGCAGCACCTCGGCCTTGATCTGCAGGTACTCCTCGCGCCAGGTGTCCCGAAGCTTGTCGCCGAGCCGCTCCTCGACCGCATCGCCGGCGACCTCGGTGACCAGCTTGTCCCCGCCCATCCCGATCGTGCGGTGGATCCGCCACATCGGGAGGTGCACCCCGTGCCGGTCGAATGCCCGTTGCCAGGCGAGGGCGTGGTGGTACGTCGAGTCGACGAGCGTGCCGTCGATGTCGAAGAGGACGGCGGACTGGGCGGATCGGTCGTCGGTGCTCACGCGGAGGTCCTACCCATTTGGGTCGCCCTCAACGCCAGGTGACGACGGACTTTCCGAGTGTCCGGCGCTCTTCCATGTCCTGCAGGGCACGGCCGAACTCCTCGACGGGGTACGTCGCACCGATCGGTGGGTCGATCACGCCGGACTCCATCATCGGCAGCAGCGTCTCCCACTGCTGGCGCATGTAGCCGGGGCGGACCATCGCGTAGGCGCCCCAGCCGACCCCGCGCACGTCGACGTTGTTGAGCAGCAGCCGGTTGACCTTGACCTCGGGGATGCCGCCCGCCGCGAACCCGACGACCAGCACCCGGCCCTGGGTGGCCAGCGAGCGCAGCGAGTCGGTCATCAGGTCGCCACCGACCACGTCGAGCACGACGTCGACGCCCCGGCCGCCCGTGAGGTCCTTGACCGCGTCCCGGAAGCCGTCGGTGGCCACCACCTCGTCGGCCCCTGCCCGACGGGCGATCTCCCCCTTCTCGTCGCTGGAGACCACAGCGATCGTGCGCGCGCCGTACCCCTTGGCGACCTGGAGGGTGGCGGTCCCGACCCCGCCCGCGGCGCCGTGCACCAGCACGGTCTCGCCCTCGCGGAGCGAGCCCCGCTCGGCCAGTGCGAACTGCGCGGTCAGGTAGTTCATCGGGATCGCTGCGCCCTGCTCGAAGCTCAGCGAGTCGGGCAGCTTGAAGACGCTGTCGGAGCCGAGGCCCACGACGTCCGCCGCGCCACCATGGCCCAGGACCGCCGCGACCCGGTCCCCCTCGCCCAGTCCGGAGTCGGCCGGGGCGGAGCGGACGACCCCGGCGAAGTCGACGCCCAGCGTGAACGGCAGCTCGGGCTTGAGCTGGTACTCCCCCTTGGTGAGCAGCAGGTCCGGAAACGAGATGCCGACCGCGTGCACGTCGATGAGCACCTGCGGTCCGAAGGGCCCCTCCGGCGTCGGTTCGGCGACCTCCTCGACCGAGATCGCGGACGGGCCTTCGAGACGGGTGACCTGGACTGCGCGCATGCGCCCGAGGCTAGTGGGGGGTGCAATCTGCGGGGTGGCCGGTTCCGGGGCCGGTTTCCGGGCCGGTTCCCAGGCCGGTTTCCGGGTCGGTTCGGGGGCCGGTTTCCCAGGTGATGAACCGAAACTGGTACTTCACACACCGCGCGCCGTATGTGAAGAGGCGGATTGGGTTCTTCACCTGGGAAACCGGACCCCCTAACCGGACCCCCTAGCCGGATCACCAACCCGGATCACCAAACCCCACCCGGGCCCATCGAACCGGCCCAGATCCCGGCGTACGACGAACCTCAGCGGGCCTTGACGAGCTTGGCCAGCTCGAAGTGCATCGGGTCGGTGTAGTTCCAGTCACCGCCCCAGGCGAAGCCCCACTTCTTGAAGATGGCGACGACCGTGCGGTCCATCTTGCCGGCGATGCCGCGGTAGTTGTCCGAGGCGTTGAGGTCGATCGCGGTGCCGAAGGTGTGGAAGCTCAGGCCGCGGGAGGGGTCCTTGGCGATGAACCGGGGCACGTAGCAGCCGTTGTAGGTGTAGATCTTCTTGCTCAGACCGCGGGTGACTACCTCGCTGAGTGCGGCCTCGAGCTGGGGGAGCATCACCCGGTGGCCGGTCACCCGGCCGATGATCGGCATCTCCTGGGTCACGATGTTCTTGCGCACCCAGGCCGCCTCGGGCGTGACGGTGCCGTCGGGGTTGGCGCGGTAGCTGAACGAGCCGACCGCCGCCGCCACGGACCCACCGGTGAGGAACGCCGTCTGAGTGGCGTTGATGTCGAGGTCGGGGCCGAGGATCTGCACGCTGGCCTTGCTGCCGGCGAGCTTCTGGAGCTGCTTGCGGATGCTCTGCGGTGAGGTCTCCCCCATCGAGACGAGCAGGGCGTTGTCCTTGCGCAGGCCGAGCTTGTCGACCCACTTGTAGTTGACGACCGCGTCGATGCGCCGGGCGACGGTCTCGGGCAGCAGTGCGGCGTACGCGCCGATGTGGATCGAGCGGGCGGCACTCTCGTTGCCGACCTTCATCTCGCCGTTGTCCTGCTCCAGCCGGCGACCGATCCCGGGCTCGACGGCGATCTCACCGCCGGCCACCCGCTGCCACACAGCCTCGGTCTGCGCGGTGCCCGGTCGGGTGTAGCGCCGGAAGCTGGCCGGGTCGACGGCGGCGTAGGTGACCTCGCGCTCGTCGACGTAGAACTGCCCCATGGAGATGGGCTCGACGGCGGTCACGCCCTTGATGGCGGCGATCTGCTCGATGGTGTCCTTGTCCAGCGTCGCCTGGCCGAAGACCAGCACGTCGGAGGAGAGCAGCGGGTCGCTCAGCTTGCCGGGCGGGTCGATGGCGACGTCGTCGGGGACCTCGGACTTGTCCCCGCCTCCGTCCTCCCCGCCTCCGTCCTCCCCGGACTCGCCGGGATCGGGGTCGGCGGCCTCGGAGGCGGCGCCACGCGAGGTCGTGGGCGACTTCTCGTCCTGCGCGTTCAGGGACCCGCAGCCACTCGCGAGCAGGAGTACGCCGCACGCGACCGCGCGGCCCCACCTCGACGACGTACTCATCACACTCGCTCCCGCCGACCAACCTGTCGACCCGTGACGATGCTATCCGTCGTTCGTGCACCTCGGCGGCGGCTTCGTCGAACCGCGGACCGACCCGTGCAGCCCTTGCGGGCGCGGGCCGGGACCCCTCAGGAAGCCAGCACCTGCGACGCGATCCAGGCGATGGTCTCCGCGGTCACAGCCGGCTCGCCGGCGGGCTGCGTGACGTGGCTCAGCACCAGCCGCACGACCATGTCGATGAGCACCTCGGCACGGTCGTCGGGCAGGTCGACCTCGTAGCCGGCGACGTGGTGTCGGATCATCTCGCCGGCGGCGCCGAGCAGCGGCTCTGAGTTCGTGGTCAGCAGGGGCAGCAGCTCACTGTCAGCCCCCTGGCTGCTGCTGAGGATCGCGTGCAGCAGCGCGTCGGTGCGGGCGAGCTCGAGCACCCGGAACGCCGCGGCCTCGATCGCCGCGACCAGGTCGCCCGGGTTGTCCTCGAACGCCGAGTCCACGACCCGCAAGAACGTCTCCAGCTCGCGCAGCACCATCGCCTCGGCCAGCTGCGGCTTCCCCCCGACCTCGTTGTAGACCGTCTGCCGGCTGACCCCGACGAGGTCGGCCAGCTTCGCCATGGTGAGCGCACCCCATCCGTGCTCGGCGGTGAAGCGCGCAGCGGCGACGAGGAGGCGGTCACGATTCGTGACCGGGACAGCGGTGACCGAGCTCATGGGCTCCACCCTAGGTGGGGCCCAGGTCAGCGCCGTCACTTTGCTGCTAGCCGACGAGCCTCAGCGCCTGCACGGGGCAGGCCTCGACCGCGGCGTGCACCTTCGACCTGTCGTCCTCCGCGGGGGTCGGTTCGATGACGGTCAGCGTGTCGTCGTCGTCGAGCTCGAAGTACTCGTGCGCCATCGCCTCGCACATGCCGAGGCCCTCGCACGCGTCGCGGTCCACCTCGATCCTCATGAGGCCAGCTCCGCCTGGACGGGCACGAAGTCGATCTTCTCGCGCACCCCGCAGTCCGGGCAGCACCACGAGTCGGGTACGTCGGCCCACGCGGTGCCGGCCGCGAAGCCCTCGTGCTCGTCGCCACGGTCCACCTCGTAGGTGTAGCCACAACCGGGGCAGCGGGCCGCGAGCACCTCGACTGCTGCGGCGGCTGCCGCTGCGGCGGCGTCCAGCCGGGCCTGCTCGGCCGCGCTCGGGGTCTCGTCAACGCCGTAGCGGGCGAGGATCCTCTCCCGCTTGCGGGGGCTGATGTTGGCCCTGGAGACGTCACCGCCGAAGTGCGCCACGACGCGTGGGTCCATCACCCGTCGCCAGATCGCCGGCACCATGGCGAGCACGATCATCCCGGCGTACCCGGTCGGCAGCACCGGTGACTCCTCGAAGTCGCGCAGCGCCTGGTAGCGCCGGGTCGGGTTCGCGTGGTGGTCGCTGTGCCGCTGCAGGTGGTAGAGCAGCACGTTGGTGGCGATGTTGTTGGAGTTCCAGCTGTGGCTGGGGTCCACGCGCTCGTAGCGCTGGCGGTCACCGACCCCTACCTTCTGGCGCAGCATCCCGTAGTGCTCCATGAAGTTCACGACCTCGAGCAGCGAGAAGCCGATGATCGCCTGGATCACCAGGTAGGGCAGGATGCCGGCGCCGAGGACCGCGATCATCGCCCCCCACAGCACGACCGACATCAGCCAGGCGTTGAGCACGTCGTTGCCGATCCGGTAGGGGTGCTTGCCCTTGCGGGCGTAGCGTCGCTTCTCCAGCCGCCACGCGCTCCGCACCGAGCCCACGACCGTCCGCGGCCAGAACTGGTAGAAGTTCTCGCCCAGCCGGCTGCTCGCGGGGTCCTCGGGGGTCGCGACCCGGACGTGGTGCCCACGGTTGTGCTCGATGTAGAAGTGGCCGTAGAAGCTCTGCGCCAGGGCGATCTTGGACAGCCAGCGCTCGTTGCTCTCCTTCTTGTGCCCCAGCTCGTGGGCGGTGTTGATCCCGATGCCGCCGATGGCGCCGATCGAGAGCGCCAGACCGACCTTGTCCAAGGTCCCGAGCTCGGCGACTCCGATCCACTCGGGCTTCGCGATCCACACGAAGGCGCCCAGGAAGCCGAGGTACTGGATCGGCAGGAAGAGGTAGGTGATCCACCGGTAGTAGCGGTCGTTCTCCAGCTGCTCGATGACGTCGTCCGGAGGGTTCGACCGGTCCAGCCCGGCCACCAGGTCGATCGTCGGCACGATGACCAGGATGACCAGCGGGCCGATCCACAGCCAGACGCTCAGGCCGGTGAGCTGGTGACCGATGAAGGCGATCAGTGCCAGCGAGGGCACGACCAGCCCGATCAGCCAGAGGTGGCGCTTCTTGTCGGTCCACTGCTCGCTCGATCCCTGCGGGACCGTCGAGTTGGCGATCACGGACTCGGGGCCCTGTGGCTGGTTCCGTGGGTGGCTCGGCTGGTGGCTCGGCTGGTGGCTTGCCTCGGTGGTCATCGCACTCCTCCGTCGCCTGTACATCTGCGGGTCAGATGTACAACGTTTTACATGACGGTAGGGGATGTAAAGCCACTTGACAAGAGAGACACGGATGTAAAATCTCAGCGTTCGGTCGGGGTGAACCGCAGCACGATCCGCACCGCCAGCCGCCGGGTCTCCCGGGCAGGTCGTAGGTCTCCTCCTCCAGCAGGATCGCCGCAGCACGTCTCACCCTGGTGAGGCCAGCCATCTCCAGGGTCGTCGGCGTCCGGTCGCGCCGCTAGGTTGGCGGACATGGCTCACCCCATCGGCATCGACTTCGGCGGCAGCGGCATCAAGGCGGCTCCGGTCGACCTGGGCAGCGGGGAGTTCGCCGCCGACCGCGAGCGCATCGAGACCCCCGACAAGTCGACCCCCGACGCCGTGGCCGAGGTGATGGCCGAGCTGCTCGAGCGGTTCGAGGACGGCGGCGACTCCCCCGTCGGCGTGACCATCCCCGGGGTCGTGCGCAAGGGAGTGGTCGGCTCTGCTGCCAACATCGACAAGAGCTGGATCGGCACCGACGCCGACAAGCTGCTGACCAAGCGGCTCGGTCGTGACGTGCACGTGGTCAACGACGCAGACGCCGCCGGCGTGGCTGAGGCGAGGTACGGCGTCGCCCGCGGCCGTCCGGGCCTGGTCATCGTGACCACGCTCGGAACCGGCATCGGCTCCGCGCTGCTCTACGACGGGGTGCTGGTGCCCAACTCCGAGCTGGGCCACCTCGAGGTCGACGGCCACAACGCGGAGAGCCGGGCGGCGAACTCCGCGCGCAAGGACGAGGGTCTTTCCTGGGAGGAGTGGGCCGAGCGGCTGACGAGGTACTACCGCACCGTGGAGCGGCTTTTCTCGCCCGACCTGATCGTGGTGGGCGGCGGGGTCAGCAAGCAGGCGACGGAGTTCGTGCCCTTGATCGACATCAGCACCGAGATCATCTCGGCGACGCTGCGCAACACCGCCGGGATCGTGGGCGCCGCGGCGCTGGCTGCCGAAGCGCGTGGTTGAGCCGGCCAGTAGCGTCGAACCAGCGCGCAGTCGCTCGACCTCTCTGTCCCACCCGCACGCCCGAGGAGCCCCGTGAACTACAACCCGGCAGACGACCGCTACGACACGATGGAGTACCGCTTCAGCGGTCGCAGCGGGCTGAAGCTCCCCGCCCTGTCCCTGGGCCTGTGGCAGAACTTCGGCAACGACCGTCCCGAGGAGACCCAGCGGGCGATCCTGCGGCGGGCCTTCGACCGTGGTGTGACGCACTTCGACCTGGCCAACAACTACGGCCCGCCCTACGGCCGCGCCGAGGAGAACTTCGCGAAGTTCCTCCGCGAGGACTTCGCCGGGCTGCGCGACGAGCTGCTGATCTCCACCAAGGCCGGCTACGACATGTGGCCCGGCCCCTATGGCCAGGGCGGCGGGTCACGCAAGTACGTGCTGTCCTCACTCGACCAGTCGCTGAGCCGGATGGGCCTGGACTACGTCGACATCTTCTACAGCCACCGCTTCGACCCCGAGACCCCGGTCGAGGAGACGATGATGGCGCTCGACGCGGCGGTGCGCTCCGGCAAGGCGCTCTACGTGGGCATCTCGTCGTACTCCGCGACCAAGACGCGTGAGGCTGCCACGATCGCGCGCGAGCTCGGCACCCCGCTGCTGATCCACCAACCGTCGTACTCCCTGCTGAACCGGTGGATGGAGGAGGACCTGCTCGACGAGCTGGAGACCCAAGGCATGGGCTGCATCGTGTTCACCGCGCTGGCCCAGGGGCTGCTCACCGACCGCTACCTCAACGGGGTCCCCGCGGACTCCCGCGCGGCTCGCGGGGAGAGCACCATCCCGCCCGAGCACCTCGAGGAGGCGAACCTCGAGCACGTGCGCAAGCTCAACAAGATCGCCGAACGTCGCGGGCAGCAGCTCGCCCAGCTGGCGTTGCAGTGGGTGCTGCGCGACAGCCGGGTCACCTCGGCGGTCATCGGCGCGTCCTCGGTGGAGCAGCTCGACGCCAACCTGGACGCGTTGCAGGGCCCTCCGCTGAGCGAGGACGAGCTGGCCGAGATCGACCAGTACGCCGTCGAGTCCGGGGTCAACCTCTGGGCCGCGGCCACCGCCGACTGACCCGCCCGGGGGCCGGGCCACACCGGAACCCCGTCGAACTAGGGTGAACTCATGCCAGCGACGCGCCTGCTCCCCACCGACGAGGCCACCGCCCTGATCGAGCTCACCCGCGAGATCGCCGCCAAGGAGCTCGAGCCCAAGGTCGTCGAGGCAGAGGCCACCGAGACGTTCCCGCGCGAGGTCTTCCGCACCCTCGGCCGCGCCGGGCTGCTCGGTCTCCCCTACCCCGAGGAGTACGGCGGCGGCGGCCAGCCCTACGAGGTCTACCTCCAGGTGGTCGAGGAGATCGCCACGGTGTGGGCCAGCGTCGGCGTCGGCGTCTCGGTGCACGCACTGTCCTGCTTCGGCCTGGCCACCGCAGGCACCGAGGAACAGCGCGCGGCCTGGTTGCCGGACATGCTCGCCGGCGAGCTGCTCGGGGCCTACTGCCTCTCCGAGGCACACGCCGGCTCGGACCCCTCGGCGATGCGGACCAAGGCGCGGCGCGACGGCGACGAGTACGTCATCAACGGCGCCAAGGCCTGGACCACGCACGGCGGTCATGCCGACTTCTACAAGCTGATGGCCCGCACCTCCGACGACCGCAACGGGATCTCCTGCTTCCTGGTCCCCGCCGACACCGAGGGGCTGGTCGCCGACCCTCCCGAGCGGAAGATGGGCCTGACCGGCTCGGCCACCGCGACGATGCGGCTCGAGAACGTCCGTGTGCCTGCGGAGCGACTGCTGGGCAACGAGGGGGACGGCCTCAAGATCGCCCTCGCCGGCCTGGACTCGGGCCGTCTCGGCATCGCCGCGGTCGCGGTCGGCCTCGGACAGGCGGCGCTGGACCACGCCGTGGCGTACGCCGGCGAGCGCGAGCAGTTCGGCAAGGCGATCATCGAGTTCCAGGGCCTGGCGTTCCTGCTCGCCGACATGGAGGCGGCCGTGCAGAACGCCCGCGCGATGATGCTGCACGCGGCGCGCCTCAAGGACCGCGGGCTGCCCTTCTCCCGCGAGGCCTCGATCGCGAAGCTCACCGCGACCGACATGGCGATGAAGGTGACCACCGACGCCGTGCAGGTGCTCGGCGGGTACGGCTACACCCGCGACTTCCCGGTGGAGCGCTTCATGCGGGAGGCCAAGGTCACCCAGATCTTCGAGGGCACCAACCAGATCCAGCGGCTGGTGATCAGCCGCTCGCTCTCCAAGGACGGTGCCGGTCGGCTGCACACCGACCCGGGTCTCACGTGAGCCCCGGACCCGAGGAGCGCCCGATGACCACCCCCGAGCTCGCCGGCTTCGGCCCCGACGACCTTCCAGACCTCAGCGGCACCCGCGCCGTGGTCACCGGCGCCAACTCCGGCATCGGCTTCCACACCGCGTTCGCCCTGGCCGACCACGGCGCCGAGGTGGTGCTGGCCTGTCGCAACACCGAGGCCGCCCACCAGGCCGCGAAGAAGCTGCCCGCCGGCGCCCTCGTCGAGGAGCTCGACCTGGCCTCGCAGACCTCGGTGCGCTCCTTCGTCGACCGCTTCGAGGGTCCGCTGGACGTCCTGGTCAACAACGCCGGCGTGATGACCCCGCCGAAGTACCGCGAGACCGAGGACGGGCACGAGCTCCAGTTCGGGACCAACCACCTCGGGCACTTCGCGCTGACCGGCCTGCTGCTTCCTGCGCTGCTGGCCGCTCCGCGCCCACGCGTGGTCACCGTGGCGTCGGTGGCGCACCACCGTGGTGACGAGTCCGTCCTCGAGGCGAATCCCGAGACGTCGTACGACGCGCGGAAGGCGTACGGCAACAGCAAGCTCGCCAACGTGCTGTTCGCCCGCGAGCTCCATCGCCGCACCACCGAGGTCGGCTCGGCGCTGGTCTCGGCGGGCGCGCACCCCGGGGTCGCGGCCACCAACCTGGTCGGCTCGCACGAGGGCATGGGAGCGAACTGGCTGGTGCGCCGGACGGCGCCGTTCTTCATGCCGCTGCTCTTCCAGTCCTCGGCGGCCGGGGCCAACCCGACGCTGTACGCCGCGACCTACGCCGAGCCCGGGTCCTACGTCGGACCGACCTCGCTCGGGGAGAGCCGCGGCCGGCTGGGGCACGCCAAGCTGAGCCGGCACGCGGCCAACGACGACCTCGCCGCGAAGCTGTGGACGCTCTCGGAGGAGAAGACCGGCGTGCACTACGACCTGCCCGCCTGACCCAAACCCAACCCTCGCAACCGCCGAGACGGCGCATCTGTCCCGCCGTACCCCGCCGAGACGGCGCATCTGTCCCGTCGTACGCCGCCGAGACGGCGCATCTGTCCCAACCGAGGACCATGCGCTCGTCACGGGTCCAGTGGCCGGCCGGTCGGGACCTTCGACCCTCACCGACCGGGAATGACGGCGCGAGGCTGGGGTCATGGCCGAACTGATGGAACTGTCGTACGGGAAGTGTCGCGACCTGCTCGGTGGTGGCGTCTTCGGACGCCTTGCGCTGTGCACGCAGCAGGGGCCGCGCATCATCCCGGTCAACTACAGCGTGGTGAACGAGGCCGTCGTGTTCCGCACCTCGCCCTACGGGCTCGTCTCCAACCATGACTGGAGCTCGCCGCTCGCCTTCGAGGTCGACCACGTCGACTACTCCGACCACAAGGGCTGGAGCGTCGTCGCCACCGGTCGCGGGGAGCGCCTCGACGACCCCGACGAGATCGCCGCGATCCAGCGCGTCTGGGACCCGCGGCCCTGGGCCGGTGGCAGCCGACCTCTCTACGTGCGGCTGGCGTGGGAGGAGCTCACGGGTCGACGGCTGGGACAGGGCTGGACCCACGAGAACGAGCTGCCCGTCCGTCGCCAGATGTGACTCCCTGGCCGGAGCTGCCGACCGGCCCGTCATGATCGACGCTGTGCAGAGTCGTGGGATCTGGGTCCGGCTGGTCGCCCTCCTCGTGGTGATCGGGACGGTGGCGGTGGCTGCCACGGTGGCCGACGTACAGGATCTGGAGCGGCTGCGCGCCTACCTGCGCAACGCCGGGCCGCTCGCACCCGTGGCGTTCGTGCTGATCTACGCGACGTACACACTCGCCCCGCTCCCGCGCACCGCGCTCTCGGTCATCACCGGGGTGATCTACGGGTTCTGGTGGGGCGTCCCGCTGGCGTACGCCGGGTCGCTGCTCGGCGCGGCGATGGCCTTCGCACTGGCCCGCACCCTGGGGCGGGACGCGGTGGCCAGCATCAGTGGCAGCTACGGCGTGCGGGCCAACGCGGCGCTGGCGCGACGGGGCTTCCTCGCAGTCCTGGCGGCGCGGGTCATCCCGGTGGTGCCGTTCATGGCGGTCAACTACACAGCCGGCGTGACCGACCTGCGGGCGCGGGCGTACTGGCTGGCCACGGTCGTCGGGGTGATCCCCGGGACCGTCTTCTACGTGGCCGTGGGCGCCTACGCCATGGAGGTCGGATCGGCCTCCACGGGGTTCACCCTCACCGCGCTGACCGTCGTCGGAGGCACGGCGCTGGCCTGGCTGGTCTGGAGCCGTCGTCGTCGAGCTGGCCGGCATGCCTAGAGTTGCCGCCATGGCCAACGAGAACAGCACCGAGGCATCGGTGAAGATCCCCCGTCCCCGTAGCGGCGACGTCGTCGAGCTGATCCTCGACGACCACCGGCTCTTCGAGCACCTGCTGCGCGAGCTGCGCAACGAGCAGAACGACCGTGACGCCCTGCGGTGGCAGATGGCCGAGCTGCTCGTCGCGCACGGTGAGGCCGAGGAGTCCGCGGTCTACCCCCAGCTCGAGCGCAAGCAGGCCATCGATGAGGAGGAGGCCGAGCACGGCCAGAAGGAGCACCAGGAGGGCTACGAGACGCTGCTGCCACTCCTCGAGGCCGGCGAGCTCTACGGCGAGGAGTTCAGCAACGACCTGCACGAGTTCAGCGAGACGTTGCTGCACCACCTCGACGAGGAGGAGCGCGACATCCTCAACCCCGCGCGCGAGGACGTCTCCGAGCAGGAGCGCGCGCGGCTCGGCGAGGCCTGGCTGGCCGAGCGCAACCGCATGCTCGACGAGGGCTGCGGCAGCCTCGAGCAGGTGCGCGCCCTCCTCGACAGCTCCGACTGAGCCTCAGGCGCAGCAGACGGTGCCGCTCGCGGCCGTCGCTTCGCGCTCGGGTGTCGCCCCGTCGAACGTCGCACTGTCCTCCAGGACCGTGTAGACCTCCCAGCGCTCACCGTTCGGGGCACCCTCGACCCAGAACTTGTCCTGACGGGCGTAGCAGCAGGTGGTGTCGCGCTCCTCGACGGAGGCCAGCTCGAGCCCGGCCAGGCGGAGCCGCTCGGCGTCGACGGTCTCGGTGTCGGCGACCTCCACCCCCAGGTGGTTGAGCGAGCCTCCACTGCCGGGGTTCTCGAGCAGGACCAGCTTCAAGGGCGGCTCGGCCACCGCGAAGTTGGCGTACCCGGGGCGGACCTTGGCCGGCTCTGTGCCGAACAAGCGGCTGTAGAAGGCGATCGACTCGTCGAGGTCGTCGACGTTGAGGGCGAGCTGGATGCGGGACATCTGGGTCTCCTGATTGATATCGAAGTTGATCTATGTCTTGAAGTTGCCACAGAGATTGACGTCTGTCAATATTTACTCATGTCGAAGTCATTGCCGCTGCTGACGCCGACCGAGGCGATGGCCTGCTGCTCGCCGCTGCTCAATCAACCGCTCAGCGAGGGAGCCGCGACGCAGATCGCCCCGTTGCTCAAGGCGTTGGCCGACCCGGTGCGGCTGCGGTTGATGTCCCTGGTGGCCGCGCACGCGGACCAGGAGGCGTGCGTGTGCGACCTCAACGACGCCTTCGACCTCTCCCAGCCGACGATCAGCCATCACCTGAAGGTGCTGCACGAGGCGGGCCTGCTGGAGCGCAGCAAGCGCGGCGTGTGGGTCTACTACCGCGTCCACACCGAGGCGTTGGCCGCTCTGGGCGCCTTGCTCGGCGGGGTCGCTGCGTGATCCCGGTCGGTCGGCGGGCCGCGGCCGAGCTCATCGGTACGGCGTTCCTGGTGATGGCCGTGGTCGGTTCCGGCATCGCCGCGGCACGACTCTCCCCCGACGACGTCGGGCTGCAACTGCTCGAGAACAGCCTGGTCACCGGCGCTGCGCTCGTGGCACTGATCCTCGCGCTGCAGCCGGTCTCGGCCTCGTTCAACCCCGTCGTCACCCTGGTGGAGCGGGCGTTCGGAATGATCGACAGCCGGACCACCGTGGCGCTGGTGGGCGCCCAGCTCGTCGGAGGGTCGCTGGGGGCGGTGCTGGCCAACGTGATGTTCGACCTCGACGCCGTGACCTTCTCGACCCGTGAGCGCACCGGGAGCGGGCTCTGGGTCGCCGAGGTCGTGGCGACGCTCGGCCTCGTGCTGATCGTCTTCGGCTCGCTGCGCACCGGGCGGAGTGAGACGGTGGCGTTCGCGGTGGGCGGCTACATCACCGCGGCGTACTGGTTCACCAGCTCGACCAGCTTCGCCAACCCCGCCGTGACGGTCGCCCGGATGCTCTCGGACACCTTCGCCGGCATCGCGCCGGGCTCGGTGCCGGCCTTCTTGATGATGCAGGTGATCGGCGGCGTACTGGCCCTGGGGCTGGTGCACCTGATTTTCCCCGTCCCGACGAAGGAGCGTGTGCATGCCTGAGCCCAGTGGCCGCCCCAGTGTCCTGTTCGTGTGCGTCCACAACGCCGGACGCTCCCAGATGGCCGCCGGCTACCTGCAGCATCTCGGCCGGGGCCGGGTCGAGGTCCTCTCCGCCGGTTCGCAGCCCACAGACCAGGTCAACCCGGTCGCGGTCGCGGCGATGGCCGAGGAGGGCATCGACATCTCCGCCGCCGAGCCCAAGGTGCTCACCGACGAGGCCGTGCGCACCTGCGACGTGGTCGTCACGATGGGCTGCGGCGATGCCTGCCCGTACTACCCGGGCATCCGCTACGACGACTGGGCCCTCGACGACCCCGCCGGTCAGGGCATCGCGGCGGTCCGCCCGATCCGGGACGAGATCCGCCGCCGGGTCGAGCAGCTGCTTGCCGACCTCCTGCCCTGACACCTCGCGAGAGGGCACTCCTGGCCGCGCCGAACGCTCAGAGGGGCACTCCTGGCCGCGCCGAACGCTCAGAGGGCACTCCTGGCCGCCGTACGCCGAGAGGGCACTCCTGGCCGCCGTACGCCGAGAGGGCACTCCTGGCCGGCCACGAGTGCCCGGTCAGCGCCCCCCCGGGGCGGCCACGAGTGCCCGGTCAGCGCCCCCACACCGACCACGAGTGCCCGGTCAGCGCCCCCACACCGACCACGAGTGCCCGGTCAGCGCCCCCACACCGACCACGAGTGCCCGGTCAGCGCCCCCGGGGCGGCCATGAGTGCCCGGTCGGCGATCAGCGGGGGGCGGAGACCACGGTGCGGGAGATGCGGTCGCGGCGGATCTGGGCGGCGGTGAACGGGAAGCGGACCCACTGCTTGCGGCCGAACATCGCCGTCTGGTCCGAGGACCAGCGCGAGCGCGGGTTCTCGGACTGGCCGTAGCTCAGGATCGTCCGGGCGTCCACCCGCCCCCGGTCGAGGAACGAGACCGCCTCGATGTGCGAGGACCCGTAGGTCACCGGGCGGAACCGTCCCTTGTTCTGCACCGGGTTGCGCGAGGCGAGCGCGTTGGCGTTGCCGGCCTGGTCTCCCAGCCCTCCGCCGAGCGCGATGGCCGGGGCACCGTCGTCGCCGGCGACCTGCAGCGAGCCCCAGGTCGCGTTCATCGGCACCTTGCGCTCCCGCAGGTAGGCGATCGCGCCGCGCATCGCCTCGATCACGCCACTGCTGGTCTCGTCGAGGTCGCGCGGGGTGTTGACCGGGTCGTTCTCGTCAAAGGGCACCCGCCAGTACGTCTCGGCCCCGGTCAGCGCCTGCTTGGGCAGCCGCTTCACGAACTCCTCGAAGATGTGGTTGCCACGGCTCGCCACGTTCGAGCGCCGGTCCCAGCGCGCCAGGACGGGGCACGCGTCGCCGCCGTCCGCGGCCTCGCAGACCTTGGCCAGGTCGTTCCCGGCGCCCATCACCTCGCCCCCCATCACCCGGTTCTGGTGCTGGAATCCGCGCAGGTCGACCGGACGCACCTTGCGCGAGCGCAGGTGGTCCATCACGTAGCGGTAGACCATCCTGCTGCGCAGCGTCCGCTGGCACTGCTCACAGCCGATGATCCGGTCGTAGCCCTCGAGCTTCTGGGACGGGTTCGGCAGCCAGTAGGAGTCGTTGGCGTTCATCACCCAGTCGCGGCGAACGGTGCCGGGGAGGTTCTTCGGCCCGAAGATGCCGGGCCGCTGGGCATCCGAGTCCGTCCCCCACGCACAGTCGGAGCTCGCCCGGGTCCCGTCCAGGCCCGGCAGCCCGGCGACCTCGAAGAGCACCCGCCCGACCGGGGTCATGCACTTCTCGGCGACCTCGTCGGTCACGTGCGGCACCACGGAGTGGTCGGCGTACAGCGCGTTGCCCCGGCGATCGGCAGCAGTGGTGTTCACCCACGGCATCCCACCGGCACGGTCCTGCCGGGCGAGCAGGTCACGGGCACTGGTGGCCTTGCCCATCTCCAAGAACGTGTCCACGGTGCGCAGCTGCTCGCCGTTGGCGTCGCGGAGCGCGAAGAAGCTGCTCGGCGTCCAGCTCATCAACGTGTCTGGTGCGTCCAGCACGTACCCCTGGTCGGTCCGGTAGAGGTGCCGAGTCACTCGCGAGAGCCTGCCGTCGGCGCCGCGGACGAGCACGTGCACGGTGCGCTTGTCGAGCTGCTTGGGACCCTCCGTGGTCAGGTACGACGTCGAGCCGCCGACCGTCTGGTACTCGTACGGCGTGAACCGGTACGCCGTCGAGACGGTGTGGCTCCAGGCAACCGACTTGTTCCAGCCGATGTTGACCACCGGCGACCCGATCAGGCTCGCGCCGGCGACGTCGTACACGCCTGGGATGGTGAGGTGCTGCTGGGTGAACCGGTAGCGCCCCCGCCACGGGAAGTGGGGGTTGCCGAGCACCATGCCGCGGCCGGTGGAGGACGCTCCGCCCCCGATCGCGGTCGCGTTGGACCCGAACGGCGACGCCGGGTCCTTGCCCAGCGCGGCCATCAGTGCGTCCCGGTCGGGCAGCTGTGCCGGCGGCGCGGCGAAGGCGCCGTTCTGCGGCAGGCCCGCGGTGCCTCCGGTGGGCGGCTCCGCCTCCGCGACCTGCGGCAGGAAGTGCCCCGTGGACGCGATCAGGTTGGCCAGGTAGACGCCGTACCAGATGTCCAGGGCGGTGGCGTTCGGCTTGAGGTACGCCGCCCCGCGGCACGCCGGGTCGGTGACGCCGAGAGCGCCGCCCTGCTTGCGGAGCCAGCGGTTCACCCCGGCGGCGTAGCCGGCGACCATCGCGCGGGCCTGGGCACCGGGTCCGGCCTGGGAGGCCAGCAGCCGCTCCACCACCCGCCGGTCGTGCAGGTCGGTGACCAGGGTGTCCACCTGCAGGTTGGTGCCGGTCATGGACACCTGGTCGTCGTAGCGCCCCGCGGCGCCGAGGTAGCGCGAACGCTGCCCGCGGGCGGTGAGGACGGTGTCGGCCAGGGTGCAGATCGAGGTCTCGGCCGCGGCGAACCCGGAGCCGAACCCGAGCGAGCCGAAGTCCTTGGCGACGATGTGCGGGATGCCGTGCTCGGTGCGGGTGATCGTGGCGCGGTAGCTCGACGCCGCGACCGCCTCCCCGGTCGTCTGGCCGGTGACCGAGAGCAGCGCCGGCACCAGCCCCAGGGAGACAGCGGCGGCCAGAACCCGAGAGCGCGTGGAGGACATGGCCTGCTCAACGCTCGTCGGGCCCTGCGGTTATGCACCGCCCCGCCCGCGGCAGCACGCCCTGGTGCTCGTAACCGGGTCGTGGCCCGCTCGTTGGGCCCGGATAGAACCCGCGCTCGGAGGAGTCCCATCGTGCCCGACAAGAACGCGCTCGTCGTCGCCATCCTGGTGGCCCTGTCCACGGCCACGGCGGGCCTCTTCGGCGGGGCTGCGAGCGCCGCTCCCCCCACCGTGAGCACGGCGGCCACCGAGCCGCCGCAAGCGGAGTCGACGACCCCACTTCGCGTCGGGGTCGGCCGCGCGGACATCACCCCGCCCACCGGCTACTTCACGATGGGCAACGTGCGATCCGACGCCCGGGCCACCGGCCAGCACACCAGGCTGCAGGCTCGGGCGATCGTGCTGGAGCGCGACGGCCGCAAGATCGCGCTCGTGGTCACCGACCTGTGCTGCGTCGCGGGCGGGCTGCTCACCGAGGCGGCCAAGCAGCTGGACGGACGCGGCTTCGACGAGACCAACATGGTGGTCTCCGCGACGCACACCCACAGCGCGCCCGGACAGTACTTCCCCTTCGCGGCGTACGACGTCTCCTTCCCCAACCTGCACACCGCCACCTCGTTCAGCCTGCAGCCGGACCCCCAGCTCTACGCGTTCCTCGCGCGCCGTCTGGCCACCGCGATCTCCCGTGCCGACGACGACCTCGCACCAGGAGCGGCGGCCTGGGGGCACACCCGGATCGCGGAAGGGCTCACCGAGAACCGCTCCATCGAGGCGCACCTGGCCAACTACGGGATCGACCGCGAGCTGGGCGAGGGGAGGGCCGAGGAGGACCCCAAGGGCCTGGACAACACGATCGACCCGGACCTCGACGTGCTCCGCGTCGACAAGCAGATCGACGGCCGGCTGGTCCCGGTCGGGATGTGGTCGACCTTCGCCAACCACGGGACGGTCAACCTCGGGGTGCGCGCGAAGTCCTACAACGGCGACCACCTCGGTGCCGCCATGCTGAGCACGGAGCGCGAGCTGCGTCGCACCGGCGGGGCACCGGCGGGGCAGGACGTCGTCAGTGCGTTCTCCAACGCCGACGAGGGCGACACCTCCTCCGCCCTGAAACGCACCGGCCCAGCGGCCGCGGAGTACGTCGGTCGCGTCGAGGGCCACGCGATGATCAGGGCCTGGCGCGACGCCGGCCGCCGGCTGTCCTCCACCGTGCCGCTGGACTGGCGCTGGACCCGCTTCTGCTTCTGCGGCCAGGAGACCGACGGGGGTCGCGTGGACGACAAGGCCGTGCCCGGCGTCCCGTTGCTCACCGGCTCCGACGAGCACCGCGGTCAGCTCCACGACCACACCGGCCTGGTCTTCGAGGGCCGCCGGCTACCGGTCGAGGCCGGCCCGCAGGGCAACAAGATCCAGCTCGAGCCGCAGGGAGTCCCGATCCCCAAGGGTGCACCCGTCGCCGTGGTCCGCGTCGGTGACGGCGCGATCGTGTCGAACCCGGGTGAGGTGACCGTCGAGCTCGGACGCCGGCTCAAGGCAGCCACCCTGGAGGCCCTCAGCGGCGTCGGCGTCAGCTCGGCGTCGATCACCGGACTCGCCAACGAGTACGTCGGCTACTTCACCACTCCCGAGGAGTACCGCTGGCAGTCCTACGAGGCCGCCCAGACCAACTTCGGCACCTTCTCCGGCAACCTGCTGCGCGAGCAGACGAGCCGGCTCGCCAGCAGCCTGGCCTCCGGTGGGCCTGCTCCCGAGCCCTACGCCTTCGATCCCACCAACGGCATGCGTGCCGACCACACCCCGTTCCCCGACGGCGCCGCCAACGGGTCGACCGAGGCTCAGCCGACAGACCTACGCCGCCTGCAGCGCGCCAGGTTCTCCTGGACAGGTGGCCCCCGTGGCACCGACCGGCCGCTGGACCGGGCGTTCGTGACCGTGCAGCGTCGCACTCCCACTGGTTGGACGGACTCCTACACGGACCTCGGCAGCAGCATCGCGTGGCAGGTCGAGGGTGACGAACAGGTGCCACTGGGCCCGGGATACGTGAAGCAGGCCAAGACCGGGACCTACCGCGCCGACTGGGAGGCGCCGCTGGACGCGGCCGCCGGGACCTACCGCTTCGTGGTCACCGCCAACCGCTACTCGCTCGTCTCCCGGCCGTTCCGGCTGCGGGAGTCACGCGCGCTCAGGGCCCTCCCGGTCCGGGCGCCCCAGGGGCAGGCGGCCTTCGTGCTGCGCTATCCCGCGGCCGAGCCCTACGCGGACCTGACCTACCGGCCCTTCCACTCCGCAGGCGGCAGCGCCCGCGTGCTGGTCGACGGCGTCGCGCAGACGGTGCACGCGGACCGTCGCGGCCGGTTCGTGCTCTCCGCGCGACCGGGAGCGCAGGTGCAGATCCCCACCGCCGCCGCAACCGATGGCTTCGGCAACGTGACCACGGGAGGCGTCCGCTTCACGTCCGGCTCGGTGGCCCGGGCACCTCACCGGGAGCCCTACCCGGTGCTCAGCCCCTACTGACCCCCGGCCCGGGCGCCCAGCAGCGGTGGTCGGGCCAGCGCCGGGCCGACGCCGGCATTCTCGTGCTCCTCACCCACCTCGGTGTGCACGGAGCTGGAGCAGCGGACCAAGACGTCCCGCCCGGCCGGCGAAGTAGGCGACGAGTCAGCGGCAAGTCAGGGGCAAGCGGCGGGCAAGTCGCGTGCAAGCGAGCAGTCGCACTCTCGGTGGCAGCGGTTCTGGACCACGAACCGCGGTGACCGAGAGGATCCCATGTCCGAGACCCTGACCGCCCCCATCGCACAGGCCCCCGACCAGTTCCACGCGTTCGAAGATCTGCGCCGACTCGTGGCCGGGCGGCTGCACACCCCTGCCGACGACACCTGGGACCAGGCCCGCACCCCCTGGAACGTCCACGTCGAGCAGCGACCGATGGCGGTGCTCGAGGTCCGTGACGCCGACGACGTGATCGCAGCGGTCCGCTGGGCCGGGCAGCAGGGCGTCGAGGTGACCGCCCAGCCGGGAGGGCACGGCGCGAACAACGCGCTCGAGGACACCCTTCTCCTGCGCACTCGCGGGCTGCACGGCATCGACGTCGATGTCCACCGCGGCACCGCCTGGGTGGGCGCGGGGGTCAAGGCCGGCGAGCTGCTCGCCGAGCTGGACGGGACCGGGCTCACGTTCCTCGCCGGCTCCAACCCCGACCCCACGGTCGTCGGTCTGACGATCACCGGAGGCATCAGCTGGTTCGGCCGCAAGTACGGCCTCGGCGCAGACAGCATCGTGACCGTCGAGCTCGTCGACGGGCTCGGGAGGCTGCGGTGGGCGTCGGCCGACCATGACCCCGAGCTCTTCTGGGCGCTGCGCGGGGGCGGTGGTGACTTCGGGATCATCACCAGGATGGAGGTCCGCCTCCACCCGGCGCCGGAGCTGTACGGCGGCAGGCTGCTGTGGCCGATCGAGCAGATGGGCGCGGTCCTGCGGACCTTCGCCCGGGCGACGGAATCGGCGCCCGAGGAGCTGACCACCTGGTTCCACGCGCACCACTTCCCGCCACTCCCGGAGCTGCCCGAGTGGATGCGTGGCAAGTCGTTCGCCGCGGTCGCAGTGGTCTTCCTCGGCACCCGCGAAGACGCCGAGGCCCTCCTCGCCCCCTACCGGGCCATCCCCGGGCTCGCCATGGACCTGATGGGCGAGGTCGCGTTGTCGGAGCTCGGAAAAGTTGCCGCCGAACCCACCGACCCTTCGCCCGGGATCCACCGCTCGCACCTGCTCACGCATCTGGACGACACCGCGATCGCCGCGCTCATCGCGACCGTCGGACCCGGCAGCGAGTCGGTGCTCCCTGTCGTCCAGATCCGCCACTTCGGCGGGGCTTTCGCGAGAGAGGTCGCCGGCACCGGCGCCCACGGTGGCGTCGTCGAGCCGTACCACGTGCTCGCGATCGGCGTCCCCGTCGTACCCGAGCTCGTGGAGCCGATCAGGCTCCACCTCGATCGGGTCAGCGCCTCCGTCGCTCACCTGCGCAGTGGCCGAACGCTGCTGAACTTCCAGGAACGCGGCGAGGACCCCGGCCTCTGGTGGTCACCCGAGACGCGAGCCCGTCTCCACCGCGTCAAGCGCGCCAGCGATCCGCTGGATCTCATCCGCAGCAACCGTCCCGTGCGTCCGTGACCCGGCGCCGACTCAGCAGCACCACCACCTCAACAGACAAGGAACCCACCATGAGCAAGCGCACCATCAACCCATGGCCCTGGTCGGAGCCGCTCGGCTACTCCCAGGGCGTCCTGGTCAAGCAACCGCGCGAGATCCTGTACGTCGCCGGACAGGGCTCCATCGACGCCGAGGGCAACGTCGTCCACGTCGGGGACGTCGTAGCCCAGTCGCGGAAGGCCATGGACAACGTCCAGACCGTCCTCGAGGCAGCCGGGATGTCGCTGGCCGACGTCGTGAACTACGACGTCCACGCCGTCGACCTCCAGGACTACTTCATGAGCGGCGCCCACGAGCAGGTGGCAAAGCGGTTCGCACAGGCGGGGAACCTGCCCGCCGGCGGCATCGCCACCGAGAGCCCGGCCCTGGCTCTCCCGGGGATGCTTGTCGAGATCACCGTGACTGCGGCCCGCTGAGACCGACCAGGAGTGCCCTCTCGGGGGGCTTGGCCGACCAGGAGTGCCCGCTCGGGGGGCCTTGGGCCGACCAGGAGTGCCCGCTCAGGGGGGCTTGGGCGACCAGGAGTGCCCTCTCGGGGGGCTTTGGATGACCCGACCGGGAGGCTCGTCCGGCCAGGACGGGCTATGGACAACCGCCACGCCCGGATTGAGGCTGCAGGAGGGTCTTGTCCGATGCGTCCGCCATGCCGCTGTCCGCGACGCGACAGCCAAGGCCCTCTCGGCCGCGACGATCGCGGCCCCTTGATTTCCCCAGTACCAGCACCGATTTCCCACCAGGAAGGAAACACCCGATGCGACCGATCAAGATCATGCTCACTGCACTGATGCTCGTGCTGAGCGGTGCCGGAACCGCGGTGGCCCACGACCCCGGGCCGGCCTCCCCCGGCAAGAGCCACCACGCCTACCACCCGGGGTACCAGGGACAGCCCCAGCCCAAGCACAAGGTGCGGCACGCGGTGAAGCACCTGCGCAAGGCGATGAAGAAGTACCGCAAGCCCGCAGCCGCCGTGAGGGCCGGCTGGATGCGCACCGACGAGTGTGTGGCGCTCCCGGACGGTTCGGCCGGGATGGGCTACCACTACGTGCACCCGCAGCTGATCCAGGAGGCGCCGAAGTTCAGGCGCCCGGCGATCCTGGTCTACGTGCCCACCAGGAACGGTGGTCGCAGGCTCGGTGCCGTGGAGTGGTTCAAGGCCGACGCCGACCAGAACCTGAGCACCGACGACGACCGGCCGTACTTCGGGAGGCTGGCCTTCGATGGTCCGATGGAAGGCCACGGGGGTGGCATGCCGAAGCACTACGACCTGCACGCCTGGCTGTTCAAGAGGAACCCGGACGGCATGTTCGCCGCGTTCAACCCGCGGGTGCGCTGCTGACCGTTCCTCCCCGCCGGCCGACGCCAGAACTGCTCGACCTACCGCTGCCCCGGCCCGCGCCGGGGCAGTGGCACGTCCGCCGCCTAGTCCACGGGTGAGTGCCGCAGCCTGCGCGGCCGGCCGTCGGGGTCGTGCAGCAGGCGATAGGGCAGCAGCGCGACCGCCCGCTCCAGTGCGTTCAGGTCGGGCTCCAGCAGACGGCGCAGCCTGCCGGGAGGACGCTCTCCGACCCGCCCGCCGTCGTGCCAGGCGTCGAGCTGCCGTGCGGATTCGGCGAACGCAGCGAACATGCCGGACGCGTCGACGCAGTCGGCCATCGCGCGGAGGAGGGACGCGTCGTCGTCGGGCTCGATGTCGCGATCGAGGTGCTCGGCTGCCAGCGTCAGTCGTAGCCGTCGCGCGTAGGGGCTGTGGTCCTCCGCGCTCTCGTCGATGACCACTGCGGACAGCTCCGAGTCGTGCGTCCAGGAGCGCCGGTTGAAGTTGTCCGAGCCGATCGTGGCCCAGACGTCGTCCATCACGCACACCTTGGCGTGCACGTAGACCGGCATGCCCCGATGGTTCTCGATGCCGTAGACCGCGACCCGCTCGGGGGCGACAGCATGCATCTGTTGCATCGCCCGCAACCTGCCCAGGAGCTGCGGCGTGCGGCCCATCAGCCCCTCCTCGTCCGGGTACTGCGGGACGACAGCGATCAGGTGCAGGTCGGGGTTCTGCCCCAACGCCTGGGTGAACAGGTCACCGACGTGCAGGCCCCACAGGTACTGGTCCTCGATGTAGACCAGGTTCCGCGACCGCAGCATCGCCTTGGTGTAGCCCCGCGCGACGCTCCGCTCCCCACGGGGCGCGAACGGGTGGGCACGCCGGCGCGACAGCTTGGGATAGGTACGCAGGAGCTGCACGGTGTGGTGGGCGCCCTCGGGCGAGGGGGGCGGAGGTGCCTGGACGGGCAGCGGGTCGGGGTTGGTGTCCATCCCGTGCAGCAGGTCGTGCAGCTTGTGCACCGGGTTGCGGCTCAGTGGGGTGTCGTCCTCCCATCGCTCCCGGAAGACCGTCTCCACGTCGTGCACCGCCGGCCCGGTGATCGCTGCCTGGACGTCGTGCCAGGCCGGGGTCTCGCCGTACTCCGCGGACAGGGGGAAGGGCTGCGGGTCGCCGTTGTGCTCGGCGTCGTCGCGACGTGAGTGGCACAGGTCGATGCCACCCACGTAGGCGATGTCGCGCTCGGGTGCGTCACGATGCCGGATCACCAGCAGCTTCTGGTGGTGGGAGCCACCGGTGCGCACCCGCATGTCCAGCAACGCCTCGGCGCCCCGTTCCTGAAGCTGGCTGCCGAGCAGCCGGTTCTCCTCGGCGTTGAAGTTCAGCCGTTCCATGTGCGAGCGCCAGATGAGCCCGCGCACGTCGACCCCGCGCTCGTCGGCACGCCCGAGCACCTCGACGACCTCGCTCCCCGGCTCCCCGGTGAGCAGCTCGTCCGCGTCGCCCTGCCAGTCCGTGAACAGCACGAGGTCACCACTACGGGTCGCCTCGAGCCGCTCGTAGAGCTCGGCGAAGTACGTCGCTCCGTGGATCAGTGGCCGCACCAGGTTGCCCTCGGACCAGGCCACGTCACCGGGATGGCGGGCATCGAGGCGGGTGTGCGGGTTGCCGCGCTCGGCACGGGTCAGCAGCCAGTCGACGTGCCGCATTGACTCCTCTTCCGGCGCTGGCTCGGACACCCGAGCAGACGGTGGGCTTGTGGTTCAGCCTTCCTGGTCCAGCAGCAGGTTGAACGCGGAGACCTCGACGATCTCGATCTGGTGATCTCCCAGGCGCACCACTCTGGTGCGCCGTTCCAGCAGATCCTCGAGGTCGGCCTTGAGCTCGGCCCGCGCACGGTCTGCGCCGCGCTCCTCTGCTCGGGCCAGCTCTGCCGCCCACACCTTCTCGGCCACGTCCTGGGATACGACTTCCCTGTTCACACGACCTCCGATCTCCGGTCGGGTGGGCTCACGAGAACGCCACCCGCACGAGCGAGTAGAAGACGACGGCACCTCGAGGCTGGGCTGCGGCCTCGGACGCGTCCTCGACCACTATCGCCTATGAAGCGGGAAATCTCATCGTGCCGGCTCCTCCAGACTCGTCCGGTCCGTCACCCAGCCCCACAGCTCGGTGCGCTCGTCGGGCCCGGTCCGGGTGCGACGGAGCATGTGGGTGGGGCGCGCCCGACGGTCGTGCCACAGCTGCCCCGAGGGGGTCGGCACCGCGGTGGCCCCGATCCAGACCGTGGTCTCCGCCCCTCCTGCGGCATCGCGCAGGAACGGACCGGTGAGCTTGTGGAACAGCGGCAGGGACCCGGCGATGCCGGGGGTGTCGGCCCAGCCCGGGTGGGTGGCGTGCACGCCGACACCGTCGGGACCCCAGCGTTGCGCCAGCACCGGAAGCAGCTCGATCTGGGCGCGCTTGCTGCGCGCGTAGGCGTTGGTGCCGGTGTACTCACCACTGAGGTACTCGGGATCGTCGGCGCGCAGACGCTGCCCGTACATGCCCCCCGAGGTCACCATGATCACCTGGGCACCGTCGGCGGCCCTGCGCAGCACGGGTCGCAGCAGCTCGGTCATCAGCACCGGGCCCAGCACGTGCAGCGACATGGTCAGCTCGTGTCCCTGCGCGGACTCGGTGCGGGTCGCCGGCATCGCACCGGCGTTGTGCACCAGCACGTCGAGCCGGTCCAGGTCCAGCTCGGCGACGAAGCGGCGTACGTCGTCGAGGTCGGAGACGTCGCAGCGGTCGACGCTGATCTCTGCTCCGGGCACCGACGCCTCGATGTCGGCCTTGACCCGGGCGCCCTTCTCGACGTCGCGGACGACGAGCCGCACGGCAGCGCCGAGCTCTGCATAGCCCTGCGCGGTCGCCAGCCCCAGGCCCGACGTCGCACCCGTGACCGCGACTGTGCGTCCGGCCATCGAGCCCGGCGCCGGGTCCTCCGGCCAGGTGGGCAGGTGCCGTCGTACGGCGGGGCCGATGCGGGAGAACCCGAGGACCACGGAGCGGTCGAGAAGCGTGTCCACGCCACGGGCCAGGGCGAGCAGTGAGGTCATGGACCCACCGTAGCCAGCACTCCCAGGCCACCGACGGTCGTGTGAGGAGTCCGGCGCAGGCGTGCCGGGCTCGTGCCGGGCAGCGGCGGGGCAACCGCCGTAGGAGCGATCAGACGCTCAGAGCCTGGCCAGCGCCTCGCGAAGTCCCGTCTCAGCCTCGTCCCCGAGCTTCTTCAGGGCCGGAGCGAGCAGTGGAGTGACCAGCTTGCCGAGACCCTTGAACTCGAAGTCGGCCGTGTAGACGACCTTGCTGCCGAAGCCGTCCGGCTCGACCTGGATCGTGTCCGTGGCGACCACCGAGGAGTTCTCCCCGCGCAGTGCGACCACCGTGTCCGGACGGTGCTGGATCACCTCGTAGGTCAGCTCGGTCTGACGTCCCATGAACTTCGAGGTGTTCCGGTAGGTGGTGCCGACCCCGCCGTCGCCTGCGACCAGCACCGTGCGGACGGTGCCGGGGTCCCACTCGGTCGTCGTGGTGAAGTCGCTGAGGTAGGCGAAGACGGCTGCCGGGGTGGCGTTGGTCTCGACGCTGCGCTGGAGCTTCATCAGGTGCCCTTTCGTCGGCGGACCGGCCCGCACCGGACCAGCCTAGGAAGCCGTGGCAAACCGCTCAGTCTCCGGGAGAGGCGTCGTGCGGGCCGCCCTCCGGACCGGCCTCCGGACCGGCCTCGTGGTGCCGCGCACCGTGCGTGCGCCGGTCCTCCTTCATCTCCGCCTCGAAGAGGTGCCGCCGACCCTCGACCAGATCCTCGCGAGCCCGCTTCTCGAGGTCCTTGAAGCGGGCGTAGTAGGTGTCGTCGTACTCCTCCACGACCTGGAAGCTCCACCGACCTTCGATGATGTTGCGCCCCACGAGGTCGCGCTCCAACCGGCCCGCCAGCTCGGCATGACCCGCTCCACGAAGCTCCTCGACCGCCTCGCCCAGCGTGAGATCCGCGGTGCCGCAGAGACGGTGGAAGGAGTAGAGGTGCCCGCGCGCTGCCTCCACGGCTTCGAGAGCCTCCGAGAGCTTGCCCAGGGCAGCGACAGTGGCGTCGCTGACCCCATCGGGTCGTCGGCGCTGGGCAGGCTGGTTGCTCATCGTTGCGTGGCGTACCCCCGCGCGACCGCGACAAACGCCGGCGACCGGACTCGGCCCTGGTCTGGACACCCCGACTCGATGGGCCTAATCTTCCCCGGTCGACCAGCACCCGGGGAAACGCCGAGTCCTGCCCATCCCCCGGGTGCCCCATCCGAACTCAACGACGGGCAGGAGTGGGGGACCCACAGGTTCCACGTGGAACCGGCCGCAGCAACTGGCCGGTCCCGCTCGGGGTGAAGTCACCAACTGGTGGCGGAGCACTTCTCGCTCCAACCCGACAGCTCACCTCACAGGCGTGGGAAGGAACCCCCGTGCCCTCATTCGTGCGCGCTCGCCAGCTCATCCTGCTCCCGCTCCTCACCCTCGCCCTGGTGGCTGCCGCCAGCTTGCTGGCCCCGGTCTCGGAGGCCTCCGCAGCGAGCAAGTCCCGGCTCAACCGGGCCGCCCGGGTCGCCGTCCAACAGGTCGGCGACCCCTACCGGTACGGCTCGGCGGGACCGAGCTCCTTCGACTGCTCGGGGCTGCTGCAGTACAGCTTCCGCAAGGCAGGCATCCGCGTGCCCCGGACCTCCTCGGCGCAGGCCAACTACGCGCACCGCATCCCGCGCAGCAAGCTTCGCCGCGGCGATCTGATGTTCTTCACCAACGGCGGTCGGGTCTACCACGCAGGCATGTTCCTGCGCTGGAAGAAGGGGCGGGCGCTGATGGTGCACTCGCCGAGCAGCGGCAAGCGCGTGCAGCGGGCCTACCCGTGGACCGACAGCTGGTACGCCGCCACGCTGCGTCGCTGAGGCGCGGGGCAGGACCCGTCCGGGCCACTGGCCAACCGGCCGCGGCGACACGCGTGCGCGACGGTGCGTGTAGGGGTGAGCGAACCTAGAGTTGCCCCATGACCTCCATGGACGCGGGGCACGCTCTGGGTCGGGTGCCTGCCCACCTTCCGGCACCGTACGAGCAGACGGAGCCCGCGGAGGAGACCGACGAGAACGTCCTGCGCGCGCTGCTCGACAGCTCTCCGGCGCGCGCCACCCGGACGTCGGCGGCCGCGGAGCTGGGGTTCCTCGCCGGTCTGGTCGCCCTCCTGGGAGCGCCGTTCTCGCTGCTGCTCGCGGTCTGCCTGGGGCTCGGCGTCCTCGGCGTCCCGACCTCGATCCTCGGGCTGGCTCGAGCCAGCCGGCCCACGGTGACCGGTGGTCTGCTGGCCTCGCTCGGCCTGGTCTGCTCGCTCCTGGCTCTCGGTCTCATCGGACTGCGTCTGATCGGGGTCGACACGGCCTTCGGCGACTCACTGGGACCGGTCCTCGTCGACTGGCTCACCGCCCTCAACGACCAGGTCCCGGTCTCGCTGAGGTCCTGATGGCGACCTTTCCCAGCGTCGAGGCCTACCTCGACTCCCTCCCTGCCGAGACCCGGCGAGTGCTGGAGGAGCTGCGCGGAACCATCCTCGGCCTGCTGCCGGACTGCGTCGAGGTGATCAGCTACAACATCCCTGCGGTGCAGGTCGACTCACGCACAGTCGTGTTCTACGCCGGGTGGAAGAAGCACGTCAGCGTCTACCCGGCACCCGAGGACGACCCCGTCCTCGCCCGTGACCTCGTGCCCTACGCCGGCGGCAAGGGCACCCTCCGGTTCCCCCTCGACCAACCCCTGCCGCACGAGCTGATCGCGCGGGTCGTGCGGCACCTCGCGGGTCCATGAACACCGCACCTGCCTCGAGCGATCTCGCTGCCGCCCTCACCGCCCGGCTCGACGGCTGGGCGCGTGAGCAGGACCTCTCCGGCGCCTTCCTGGTCACTCAGGGAGGTGCGACCTGGTTCGAGCACTGCTGCGGTCTGGCCGACCGGGCCTCCGGGACACCGGTCACGCCGGCGACCAGGTTCGGTCTGGCGTCACTGACCAAGATGTTCACGGCGGTGGCCATTGCCGACCTGGTCTCCTCCGGTGACGTCGAGTTCAGCACCAGCGTGGTCGACGTGCTGCCGCCCGGTCTGCGTCCGCGTGCGCTCCACCCAGAGGTGACCGTGCACCACCTGCTGTGCCACACGAGCGGGATCGCGGACTACTGCGAGGAGGACGAGACCTCGCCTGCCCACGTCGCCGACTACGGCTCGCTGTGGGTGGAGCGGCCCTCCTACTCGATGCTGCGACCGGAGGACTTCCTGCCGCTCTTCGCCGACCTCGCGGCGTACCGACCCCCGGGTGTGCGCACCCAGTACTCCAACGCGGGTTACATCCTGCTGGGGCTGGTGATCGAGCAGGTGACCGGGCGCGACTACGTCGAGGTCGTGCAGGAGCGCGTCCTGGACCGGGCGGGCATGGCGGCCAGCGGGTTCTTCCGCCTGGACGAGGCGGTGCCGCACGTCGCCGTCGGCTACCTGCCCCGGGACGGGGCGGACGCACCGTGGCGCTCCAACATCTACTCGGTCCCGGTGCTCGGTGGCCCCGACGGAGGGGCGTTCAGCACCGCCCGCGACATCGACCGCTTCCTTCAGGCGTACGCCGACGGGTCGCTGCTCGGCGACCTCCGCGACGTCCTGCTCACCCGGCACGCCGAGAGCGACGACGGGTTCGCCGAGGGCTACGGCGTGCACCTCTACCCCGACGGCCGCTACGGGCACGGTGGTGGCGACCCCGGTGTCTCGGTGCTGGCCAACCGCTGGCCGGACGAGGCGCTGAACATCGTCGTGCTCTGCAACGGCGAGGAAGGAGCCGGCGAGGTCAGGGACCTGCTCCGTGAGGCCTGGCTCGGCGAGCAGTCAGGCGGAATCTGACCCGGTGTCGTCCGGGGGCGGTCGTTCCGCGAGCCGGCCGACCCCGCGCTCCACCTGCTCGCGGACGCGGTTCACCTTGTCGGCGTACTTGCCGTCGGTGCGCTTCTCGATCGTGGTGCTCACCCGGTCGAGCAGCCGCTCGACGTCGTCGCGGTGCTCGCGAGCGAAGCCACCCGCGGTGTCCAGCGCCCGGTTGGCGGCCTGCTCGGCCTGCTCGGTGAAGTCGTTGAGCCGCCGGTCGAGGTCGAGGTCGTCGATCTTCTGCTTCAGGGTCTCGTTGATCCTGCTCATCGCGGTCTCCTCGGCTCTCGTTGCTCGGCGGGCGTGCACCCGACCCTCCCGGTGTGTCGTCCAGTGTGCCGTGCCCAGTGTGGGTACCGGGCACGAGACACCGGGATGGGCATGCGGCAGGCTCGGCGCATGCAGTCGGTGGCCTTCTTCCGCAACCTGAACCTCGGTCAGCAGCGCAGCCACAGCCCCACGCGGCCCGTGCTCCTCGAGGCGTTCGCTCGCGCCGGCGCGAGGAGCGCGGCCAACTTCCAGGTCAACGGAACGATCATCTTCGAGAGCGAAGGAGACCCGCAGGCGCTGGCCGACTCCGTGGTCGGCCTGCTCACGCCTGTCTGTGGCTATGCCGACGCCGTGATCGCCCGGTCGAGCCGCTGGATCCTCGACCTCGACCTGGACGTCGACCCAGACGCCTGGGCCGGACGCTGGCCCGGACGCTGGCCCGGGTGCCGAGGTCTCGTTCTTCGACGGGCCGGAGCCCTTCCCGGAGGCCCTCCCCTGGCGCGTGCCGCGGGCCCGTCTCACCGTGGTGCGCGCCGACGCCCGGCACGCCGTGTCCCTCAACACAGCAGAGGGGAGCAGTGGCGCAACTGCCACCCTGGAGCGGCTGCTGGGGGTGCCGGTCACGTCGCGAGCCGTGTCGACGATGGCGCGGCTGCAGACCAGGCTGCGCTCGCTGGACGTGAGCTCCGGCGCTGCCGACTGACCAAACGCATCCCGCGTACGGCAGGCTGGCCTCGTGTTCCACATCGGCATCGACCTCGCCTGGGGAGTGAAGCGACCCACCGGGCTGGCGGTCACCGATGCCGGCGGGCGTCTCGTCCACCTCTCCACGGTCCGCACCGACGAGGAGATCCTGGCTGCGCTCGCGCCGTACGTCGACGGCCCGTGCCTGGTGGCTGTCGACGCCCCGCTGATCGTGACCAACCCCCAGGGCAATCGACCGGCCGAGGCGGCGCTGAACAAGGACTTCGCCCGTTTCGACGCCGGCGCGCACCCCGCCAACACCGGCAAGCCCGAGTTCCGGGACACCCCGCGCGGCGCCGCCCTGTGCCAGGCGATGGGCCTGGACCTCAACCCCCGCTCGGGCCGCGCTCGGCGGGCCATCGAGGTCTACCCGCACCCCGCCACCGTGGCCCTGTTCCGTCTCGGCCGCACGCTGAAGTACAAGAACAAGCCCGGACGCGACCTCGAGGGCATGCGTGCCGAGCTGCTGACTCTGATCGGTCTGATGGAAGGACTCAGCGAGGCCGAGCCCGCGATCCACCTCACCGACCATGACGCGGACGCCGAGAGCTGGACCGCACTGCGTCTCCAGGCGGAGACCGCGACCCGCAAGAGTGAGCTGCGGGTGGTGGAGGACCAGGTGGACGCCGTCGTCTGCGCCTACGTGGCGATGTTCGCGACGGCCCGGCCGGACGACCTGACCACGTACGGCGACTTCGAGACCGGCTACGTCGTGACGCCGACCCTGCCCGCAGACCTCGTCCCCAGCCCGCGGCCGCCGCGCCCACCGGCGGTGTCCGCCGACCCGGTCCGTGAGTACTCCCTGCAGCACCCCGAGCTGGTCGGGGCCGGCGAGCAGTTCCTGGCGCTCGTCACCTCGATCCTCGACGACGCCGGCATCAACTACCTCAGCGTCACCGGACGCACCAAGAGCGTGGCCTCGTTCGCGGAGAAGGCCCGCCGCACGGTGGAAGGGGTGCCCTTGTACCCCGACCCGCTGCGCCAGATCACCGACACCATCGGCGTCCGGGTGATCACCTACGTGCACAGCGACGTCTCCGCGGTCGCCGACCTCCTCAGCGACCAGGTGGTGGTCCACGACGACCGCGACCTCGGGCGGGAGACCGCGCAGGAAGGACGGTTCGGCTATGCGAGCCGGCACCTGCTGATCGGGCTGGACGCGGCCCGTGAGGGAAACGCGGGTTATGAGCTGCTGCGGGGGCGCAGCGCGTCGGTGCAGGTGCGCACAGTGCTGCAGCACGCCTGGGCCGAGTTCGAGCACGACATCCGCTACAAGGGCACCGTGCCCGAGGAGCACGCGAGCGACTTCGACCGACGCTTCACCTTGGCTGCGGGCCTGCTCGAGCTCGCTGACCGGGAGTTCTCCACGATCCGCGACACCCTGCGGTCCTCACCCACCAGCGCCGCCGAACCCGAGGTGGCCGCCGACCACGACCCGCGCATCGACCCCCGCGAGCTCGCCGCCTTCCTCGCGGGCCAGTACGCCGAGGCCGGTTGGTCGCGCACCGACCACTACGCCTGGATCTCCGGACTGCTGCTGGAGCTCGGGATCATCTCGCTCGACGAGCTCGGGGAGGTCCTCCGCGCCGGGGACGAGGAGCGGATCGCAGCGCGGATGGACTACCGCTACCCACCCGGGGCGGTCCGTCGTCTCGACGACGCCCTGCTGGGCCACTACGGCGCCCGCTACGTCGCGCTGAGCGGCAACGCGCACCGGCGAGCAGCCCTGGAGTCGCGGCTGGAGCGTCTGAGCGGCGACACCGGCGGCTGAGCCGAGCGGTCTCCTCCAGGATCAGTCGGCCACGTCCACATGCACGTGGTCTCGATGCTCCAGCACCGCCGCCACCGCGCTCGAGCGTCCAGCGGTGTCGACGGCGTACTCGCGCCACCCCTCACCTGATCGCCGTGCGGTCCAGATGCGGCCGTCGTAGATCACGGTCGTGACCGCGAGACGTTCCGCGTGCGCCACCAGGTACTGCGCGACGGCCCAGCCGCGCATGAGGTTGCGCTCGTCGGCCGGGCGGAAGAAGACGTCGAGGGCCCGGCCGTCGTAGTGCGCGGACCCGGCCATGTGCCCGCTCGTGACCCCTCCGGGTGCGAACCCCCCGAGCTCCTGACGCCCGAAGCCGGCGCGCAGCTCGGTGCGGACCTTGGCTGCGCGGTCAGTCAGCCCGGCACCGTCGAGACCGTCCGCTCCCGCCTCCTCGGCGCCGCCGTGTCGGCAGCTCAACGCCGCCGGAGCCCGACCGGTGAGGGCGTCGACCACGAGTCGTCGGTCGGCAGCGGGAGCGTCGAGCTGCTCGGCCAGCCCGGTCGAGGTGTCACGGCGTACGGACCGGGCCACAGCGCTCGCCGCCCGCTCCGCCTCGGCCGTCGTCAGCTCGACGGTCCGGTCACCGACGCTCACGGTGCAGTCGGCCGCGCCGGGGAACCAGGTGGTGGGACGGACCAGCACGAGCACGGCGAGCAGGAGGACCGCGATCACGGTCAGCCCCGCCACCAGAGCCGCCGCCCGGTAGCCCAGGCTCGGCGCAGCTCGGGTCGACATGACCCCATGTTCCCTGGATGCGCCAACTCCGGCTTTTGTGCCGCAGGCGCTACGGTTGGAGTACACCGTCTAAGGGAGGGACCCCATCATGATCGGTTTCATCGTGGCCGGGCTCGTGATCGGAGCGCTCGCGCGCCTGATCAAGCCGGGCAAGCAGAACCTCAGCCTGCTCATGACCCTTCTGCTCGGGCTGGTGGGCTCGGTGATCGGCGGAGTGATCGCGAACCTGCTGGGCACCGGGGACATGTGGGAGCTCAACATCATCGGCTTCATCGTGGCCGTGGTCGCGGCGGTGCTGCTGATCGGCGTTGCCGAGGGGATGAGCAGCCGCAAGGAAAGCGTCTGAGCGCTGCGCGCCAGCGTCCGGTGGATCCGGTGGGTGTAGACAAGACCTATGCCCGACCCGATCCGCGTATACCTTCTCGACGACCACGACGTGGTCCGCGAGGGACTGCGCTTCCTGCTGGAACGCACCGACGACATCGAGGTCGTGGGTGAGTCCGCGTCTGCGCAGGAGGCAACCGCACGCATCCCTGCGCTAAGGCCCGACGTCGCGGTGCTGGACGCGCGGCTGCCCGACGGCTCCGGGATCGAGGTGTGCCGGGCGGTTCGCGCCGTCGACCCGTCGATCAACGCGCTCATCCTGACCTCCTACGACGACGACGAGGCGCTGTTCGCGGCGATCATGGCCGGGGCCGCCGGCTACGTGCTCAAGGAGATCCGCAGCAGCGACCTCGTCGGCGCGATCCGCACCGTCGCGGCCGGACAGTCTCTGATCGACCCGGCTCTGACGGCTCGGGTCCTGGAGCGCGTGCGCAACGGACCGGCCACCGCACCCGAGCTCGCCGACCTGACCGAGCAGGAGCTGAAGCTGCTGGCCCTGATCGCCGAGGGCCTGACCAACCGCCAGATCGGTGAGCGGATGTTCCTGGCCGAGAAGACGGTGAAGAACTACGTGTCCAACATCTTGGCCAAGCTGGGGCTGGAGCGGCGGACGCAGGCCGCGGTGCTGGCCTCCAAGCTGCTCGGTCCCCGCGACAGCTGAGTCCGAGCAGACGCCGCAGCCCGGTCAGGAGTTGCGCGGCCGGAGCGGGACCCGCCAGCGCAGGGTCGTCCCGCCGGCGTCGTTGCCGGCCAGCTCCACCGAACCGCCGAGCGCGGTCGCCCGGCGGCGTACGTTGCGCAGCCCGCTCTCGGCCGCCTGCGCGGGGAAGCCGATGCCGTCGTCGACCACCGCGAGCACCAGCTCGTGATCGCTCACATGGATCTCGACCTGTGCCTTGTCGGCCAGGGCGTGCCGGGTCACGTTGGAGATCGCTTCGCGCAGCACCGGCAGCAGCTGGGCGCGCAGCGACTGAGGAACGGCCGTGTCGATCGGCCCGCTGGTGACCACGCTCGGTGCGAACCCGAGCAGGGGCACGTACTCGCGGACGAGGCTGCGGATCTCGGCCCGCAGCGAGTCACGCTGGCGGTTCTGCAGCTCGAAGATCGTGCCCCGGATCGCCTTGATGGTCCCGTCCAGGTCGTCGACGGCGGCGTCGAGGCGGCCGCCGATCTCCGGCTCCCCGGACAGCGAGGCAATGCCTTGCAGCTGCAGACCGGTCGCGAAGAGCCGCTGGATCACGACGTCGTGCAGGTCGCGAGCGATCCGCTCGCGGTCGGAGATCACGGCCAGCTCTTCGCGGTCGGCCAGCGCCTGGGCCCGGTCCAGCGCCAGCCCGGCCTGGTCGGCGAACGAGGACAACATCTCCAGCTCTTCGGCCCCGAGGGCGTCCGGGCCGTCGTCGAACAGTGCGACCAGGGCGCCGGTGGGAGCCAGGTGGGCGCGCAGCGGGATCACCGTGGCCTCGAACCCCTCGATCACCAGCTCCAGCGGTTCCGGGCCCTCCAGGTCGTGCTGGTCGACGATCCGGCTGAGCACCTGCCGGACCCGGCCCTCGTCGCCGGCGTCACAGGAGACCGTGAGCACCGGCTCACCCTCAGCGCGTTCGGGGCCGAGGAGCGCGGTGGCTCGCGCCCCGGAGACGGAGCGAGCCGTAGCGGTGATCGCGAGCAGCGCGTCGGAGAGCTGCACCGGCGGTTGCAGCGTCTCGTTCAGCTCAGCCGATGCCTCGAGCCACTGCCGTCGGCGTTCGCTGAGCCCGTAGGCGCGGGCGTTCTCGATGACGAAGCCGGCTGCGCGCGCCAGTGCCTCGACCAGCTGCTGGTCCTGCTCGGTGAACTCGGCGCCGTCCTGCTTCTCGGTCAGGTAGAGGTTGCCGAACACCGTCCCGCGGATCCGCACCGGCACGCCGAGGAACGTGGTCATCGGGGGGTGGTTCGGCGGGAACCCCGAGGAGGCCTCGTGGGCGGCCAGCTCCTTGAGCCGGATCGCTTCGGGTCGGTCGATCAACAGGCCGAGGATCCCGCGGCCGCGGGGCAGGTCACCGATGCGGGTGCGCTCCTCCTCGGTCAGGCCGGTGGTCACGAACTCCACGAGGGAGCCGACGTCGCCGATGACGCCGAGTGCGCCGTACCGCGCGTGCGTCAGCCTGGTGGCCGCCTCCACGATCCTGGTGAGCACGCTGCGGAGGTCGAGGTCGGAGGAGATGGCCGTGACCGCCTCGAGCAGAGCTGCCGAGGCGTCGTCGAGGGTGCGCACCTCACCCTTGCGCTGCTCCTTGCTGACTTCGTCATTCACGTCCCCGCTCTCGTGCCCGGTCATCTCGCCAGTCTGCGTCACGGTGGGCGCTACCACGAGCACCGCGGCGCGAACGTCATGACCGGTTCAGCGGTTGCTGCTCCCAGCTCGCCCCGATCCGACGACCCGTGAGCTCGCTCCAGCGCAGGCGCAGGTAGAGCTGTCGGACACCGGGCACCCGAGGCTGCGGGTCGCTGGTGCTGCGGATGGTCGCGATCTGGTCTCGGTCGGTGACCACCTCGACCCGCCCACGTGCCTGCACGCTCCACCCCCGGTCCTGCTCCGCGTCGAACTCGTCGATCTCGAAGGCGAACGAGGCGTGTCGGCCGTAGGTCCCCAGCACGCTGTACGGCGAGGTCCGCACGATGATCGCGTCCTCCACGACCGTGTAGCTGACCGCGACGATGTGGGGTCCGGTCGGGGTCGTCACTGCCACCCGTCCCGCGGGCGCAGCGCGCAGCAGCCGCTCGCACTCGTGCTGACTCAGCTCGTGCGGTTCCGCCACGCCAACCCTCCTCGTGAGCACCGAGAACATCCGATCAACTCGATGGTCGCGACCTCACCGGCGCACCAGCAGGGCCTTTGGTCCCGAGACGAGGTTCCATTTCGCCCTGACCGCCCCGCGGACCACCCAGCACTCTGGAGATGTAGACCAGACAACGCGAGTCGAGCACCTGGAGGGGTCATGGAGAGCACAGCAGGCACCATCGTCGTCGGGGTGGATGACTCGGAGCAGTCGATGCGCGCAGTCGCCTGGGCGGCCGAGCAGGCCAGGCTCGAGCACCGGGAACTGACCCTGGTGCACGCCATCGCCATCGTGACCCCCGCCTACATCGACACCGCAGCGGTGTACCCGGAGCAGGCCCGTCGCGACCTGCACACCGGAGGCGAGCAGGTGCTGGCGGCCGCCGCGGACAAGGCCAACGAGATCGACCCCGACCTGGTGGTGCACCGGATCTTCGAGTTCGCCGACCCCCGCGAGCTGCTGCTCGAGCTCTCCGAACGGGCAGCCATGGTCGTGCTCGGCTCTCGTGGACGTGGCCGGCTGCGCAGCCTGCTGCTCGGTTCGGTCGGGGTCGCGGTCGTGCGTCACGCCCACTGCCCCGTGGTGGTGCACCGTCCCGGCGTACCGGAGGCCGAGCTGCGCGGCATCGTCGTGGGCGCCGACGGCACCGAGGAGTCCCGAGACGTCTTGGAGTTCGCCTACCGGGAGGCCTCGCTGCGGGACCTGCCGCTGACGGTGCTGCACTGCTACTGGGACATCAACGCCGCCACCGCCTCGACCTACGTGCTGCCCGAGGCCGGGATGGACCTCGAGACCGAGCGGATGCTGCTGGCGGAGTCGATGTCCGGGATCGCGGACAAGTACCCGGAGGTGGTCGCGCACACCGAGCTGGCCAGCGGGATGCCCCAGGAGGCGCTGGTCTTCATGGGCGAGCACATGAACCTGATCGTGGTGGGCGCACACCGGCTAGGAAGGCTCTCGCGGATGCTCTTCGGCTCGGTCGCGATCTCGGTCGTCGAGCACGCGACCTGCCCCGTCGCCGTCGTCCCGGTGTCGGTGCCGGAGTAGGCCCGCCCACGCCTGCATTCTGGCGCCCTCGGTGACATGCTGTTCGTCCGCAGCAGTCGCACCAGGAGGGCCGAGGACGCATGAGCGACACGATGGACGAGACCGAGCACCGGCGAGGCAGCTTCTCCTCACGCAGGGTCTTCATCCTGGCCGCGATCGGTTCGGCCGTAGGCCTCGGCAACATCTGGCGGTTCCCGTACGTCGCCTACGAGAACGGCGGCGGGGCATTCCTGATCCCTTACCTGGTGGCGCTGCTGACCGCAGGCCTGCCGTTCCTGCTGATGGACTACGGCCTCGGTCACCGGTTCCGCGGTTCTGCGCCGCTGTCCTTCCGTCGTGCCGGCCGACGCGCCGAGCCACTGGGCTGGTGGCAGGTGGCCATCTGCTTCGTCATCGCGGTCTACTACGCCGCCGTGATCGCCTGGGCCGCTCGGTACACGCTGTTCTCCGTGGACAAGGCCTGGGGCGATGACCCCGAGGGCTTCCTGTTCGGCAGCTTCCTCCAGGCCGGCGACCCCGGCGTCGGGCTCGACTTCGTGCCCGGCGTGCTGGTGCCGCTCATCCTGGTCTGGGTGTTCGTCCTGGGCGTGATGGCCCTCGGTGTGCAGAAGGGCATCGGCGCCACCTCGGTGATCTTCATCCCCGTGCTGTTCGTGGCGTTCCTCGCCCTGGTCGTCGCCGCCCTCTTCCTGCCCGGCGCCGGCGTCGGCCTGGACGCGCTGTTCTCGCCCCAGTGGAGCGCCCTGAAGGAGACAGGGGTCTGGGTCGCGGCCTTCGGTCAGATCTTCTTCTCGCTCTCCGTGGGGTTCGGGATCATGATCACCTACGCCTCCTACGTGGGGCGGCGCACCGACATGACCGGGTCCGGTCTTGTCGTCGGGTTCGCGAACTCGGGCTTCGAGCTGCTTGCCGGCATCGGCGTGTTCGCGGCACTCGGCTTCATGGCCAACGCCTCCGGAGTCGCTGTCGACGAGGTGGCCACCCAGGGACTGGGGCTCGCCTTCGTCGCCTTCCCGGCGATCATCAGCGAGGCCCCGGCCGGTGCGCTGATCGGAGTGCTGTTCTTCGGCAGCCTGGTCTTCGCCGGAGTGACCTCACTGATCAGCGTGATCGAGGTGGTGATCTCGGCCGTGCGCGACAAGTTCGAGATGAGCCGCATCGGCGCCTCCATGGCGGTCGGAGTCCCCGCAGCGGTGATCAGCACCGTCCTGCTCGGCACCACGACCGGCGTGTACGTCCTCGACATCGTCGACCACTTCATCAACCGGTTCGGAATCCTGCTCGTCGCCGTCGCCAGCATGCTGGTGCTCACGTGGGTGATCCGGAAGACCGGACTCCTGCGTGACCACCTCAACCGCGACGGCTCGGTCCGACTGGGTCGTTGGTGGCTGGTCCTGATCGGTTTCGTCACCCCTGCCGCGCTTCTGTACATCCTGGTCAACGAGGTCAGGGACAACCTGGAGACGCCGTACGGCGACTACCCGACCTGGATGCTGAACACGCTCGGCTGGGGAGTCGCAGCGGCCGTGATCGTCTTCGCGCTCCTGGCCACCCTGGTGCCCTGGCGCCGAGGGACCTCGCTGAGCGACCCAGAAGCCGGAACCGCCGACGTGGAGGAGGTGTCCTGATGTCGAACTCGGCCATCGTGATGATGCTGGTGGCGATGCTCATCCTGTGGGGTGGGCTCGCGCTCGCGATCCTCAACATCTCCCGCTACAAGGGGGCAGAACCCGACACCACTCGTCGCGACCTCTGACTGGTGGTGTCCCATGCCGGGGGCTGTCGCCCACGGTGACCGGAGAACGATCAGTTCGCGGTGGGTGGAGACGCGGCCCCGCGCGTGCGGCCCGCGTGCGGCCCGAACTGATCGTCCTTGGGCACGCCAGGTGTGACCGGATCGGCGGCAGCCGGCGAGAACCGCGGCCGGGCGGATCTGGCGCACTCCCGCGGGACCGACCTCCGGTCAGGTGCTCGCGACCACGGCTCCGACCAGGGCCACCAGCGCGACCGCGGTGCGCACGCGGTCCAGGATGGTGAGGCGGCGCAGCAGCGCGACGTCGGGCGCCAGCTCCAGCCGGCGGTGCAGCGGGATGGCTGCCAGGACCGTGAGCCCGATCGTCGTGGTGGTCGCGACGGAGGCCACCCACGCGGAGGCGGTGGCGCCGGTGAACAGCACGCCCGCGCACGCCAGCGCCGCCAGGACGTAGACGAGGGCGATGAGCGGCACGACCCGGAGCCAGTAGTTGCCGTGCGCGGTGCGCCAGGAAGCCGGCGGGATCTGCACCAAGGCCGGGTAGACCACGACCGAGAGGGTCACCTGGAACCCCACGTGCAACGCGGTGGCGACCAGAAGGAGGATCTGCCAGCTCATGCCCGCAATCTAACGTGCCGGGCGTCTCGGGATCGCGGTGCTCGGCGGGCTCGGCCTAGTCTCACCTGCATGTCCCGGAGTGTCGCCCTCGCTCGCGTCGGATCAGCGCCTGCGGCGCTGCGCCGACTCCTGACGGCCTGCGTGGTCGGCTCGCTGCTCCTGGTGACGGCCTGCGGCATCGACGGCGGAGCCGGCCCCTCGGCTCCGTCGCCAGGTGCCCGGTCGGCTGACCCGTCGGCTGACCCGTCGGCTGGCCGGTCCGCTGATCCGTCGACCGAGCAGACCTCGGCTGCGAGCCCGGAGCCCAACGCTGCCACGTCGGGCGCCACTCCCTCCGGCACCCCGGCCGTCACCCGGAAGTCCACACCCCAGCGTCCACTCCGCGGGATCGACGTCTCCCACCACCAGGGCTCGATCGACTGGCGCCGGGTGAGCGAGGACGGCATCGGTTTCGCCTACCTGAAAGCGACCGAGGGCAGCAGCTTCACCGACCCGCGCTTCGTCGCCAATGCCACCGGCGCCCGGCAGGCGGGGCTGAGGGTGGGTGGGTACCACTACTTCACGCTGTGCTCCCCCGGCGCTCCACAGGCCGAGCACTTCGCCGACGTACTGGCCTCTGCTCCGGCACGGGGCCTGCCGCCGGCCATAGACCTGGAGCTCCTCGGCAACTGCGACGACCCACCGCCGCGCGAGGCGCTGCTTCGTGAGGTGCGGGCGTTCATGGACGTGGTCGAGCGAGCGACCGGGAAACGCGTGGTGGTCTACGCCTACCCGGAGCTCGAGTCGCGCTATCGCCTCAGCGCCGCCTTGGACCGGCGGCTGTGGGTACGCCGGCTCGGCGATGCACCACCACAGGGCGACTGGTGGATGTGGCAGCGCAGCGACAGCGCACGCGTCGACGGTGTCAGCGGCGGCGTGGACCTGAACGTCCTGGCCCGCTGAGCGGACGCCCGGACGAGGCGCCCGGCCGCTTCAGGACTCCGGCTCCTCGCGCAGCCGCGGGGTGGTGAATCCCTCGGGCCTCAACCCGGTCTTGTCGGCGTAGAACTCGCGGATGCGGTCCATGTCTGCGCGCACGTTGCCGGTGGGTGTGAACGTCGGCCCCCAGCCGACCCTGCGTGTGGGGGCATCGATGAAGGCGAGCGTGATCGGCAGGCCGCTGTCCTGGGCGATCCGGTAGAAGCCCGACTTCCAGTACTCCCCCTTCCCGCGGGTGCCCTCGGCGGCGAGGCCGAGCAGGAACGGGTCGTCCCCCACGGACTGACGGAGGAGGTCGCGGATTGTGGCGCCAGGGTTGCTCCGGTCGAGCGCAACAGCACCCGTGGCCCGCAGGATCGGGGCGAGCGGACCCTTGAAGAACTCCTGCTTGACCAGGAGGTGGATGGAGATGCTGTTGCGCCACGCGAGCAGCAGCGTGAGCACCCAGTCCCAGTTCGAGGTGTGCGGGGCACCGACGAGCACGCCACGGTTGGGGACCGTGCCGACGGTCTTCCAGCGGGCGGCGCGCAGGACCAGCCGTGCGATGTTGCGGCGGAGGAAGAAGTGGCGCTTCACCCGCGTGACCGTACAGCGTGGCAGTGGCGCGTCCTAGGCTGACCGGGTGAGTGAGCCGCCCGAGGTCACACCGGACGGCCGCTACGTCGTGATCGACGGTCGCCGGTGGAGAGCCACCGACCCCGCGATCCCCGACGAGCGGCGCAAGGAGCTGACCCGCGTGCTGATGGCCTGGCGGCGCGAAGTACGCCGCACGCGCGGCACCGATGAGGAGAGCACCGCGCGCGCCGGGGTGCAGGCAGCCAAGGTCGCCCTCGGCGAGCGTGGCACGCCCTGGTGGGAGGAGTCTGACGACGAGCGGCAGGCCCGGTGGAGCACGGAAGTGCCGTTGCCGGGGAACGGGGTGTGAGTCCCACGGTCGCACCCGCTCAACCCCCGCTCAGGATCCTGCACCCGGCCGAGCTGCTCCTCGAGCTCCCCGTCAAGAACCTCCAGTTCCCCACCGTTGCAACGCGGGGGAAGTGGCCGTTTCACTGGGGACCCAGTGAAACCACCACCTCGACGCCGGCCCGATCGAGACAGACACTGGAGGGCATGAGTCCCTCACTCCGTCAACGACTGCGACGACGTCACTTCGGCCTCTACCGCGCCACCGTGGTCGATGCCAACGACCCAGAGGAGAGCAACCGGCTCCAGGTGAGCGTGCCCTCACTCTCGGGTTCCCCGCTGGCCTGGGCGCCGACGCTCCGGGATCTCGGACCACGGCCACAGGCCGACGATGAGGTGCTCGTCGGCTTCGAGGCGGGCGAGCTGGCCAGCCCCTACGTCGTCGGCGTGCTGGCGACGGGGCCGTCGGAGCCGGTGGAGATGGCTGATGAGAACGGCAACTCCATCCGGCTGACGGCGTCGGGCATCGAGATCGAAGCGGCCGTCGAGGTCCGGCTCAGCGCCGCCGCCTCCGTCGAGGTCTCCGCCGGCTCGGTGGACGTGGATGCCGCGATGTCGGACTTCTCGGGGGTGCTGAAGTCCTCGACCCTGATCACGGACTCAGTCGTCGCTGCCTCCTACACCCCGGGGGCCGGGAACGTCCTGTAGCTCGAGGCGGTCTCGTCGGTCGCGGAGGATCTAGTCCGCCGCGCCCGGGTCCGCCTAGGGCCGGCCGAGGTCCGTCAGGTCGACCCCCTTCTCGGGGAGCGCGACGACGGGCTCGACGATGTCTGCGAACCCGTTGGTCGCCTCGGCGAAAGCCTGGAGGTTCGAGGGCTCGTACCCGCCCTGCTGGAAGTGGGTGACGGCGCTGCTGGCAACGCGGACGGACAGGGCGCGATCACTGGTGAGGCGACGTAGCCCACTGCTGAACGCGGGAGATCCCTTGTCCCTGGCGAGCTTCTGCTTCGCCCCGAGGATCAGGTTGTGGGCCTTGAACATCCGGCTGAGCGGGTTGTGCCGGATGGGGTCGCAGCCGCTGTTGACGTAGTGGGCGAGCAGCGGCGCGTCGAAGACGAGCCCGGCCTGGTGGGCCTCGCGTGCCATCCACAACAGGGCGGTGTCCGACAGGCCGGTCTCGCGGTAGCCACCCCCGACGTCGGAGTGCGCCCCTTCGAACCACACCTGCTTGACCCGCTCGTCCTCGGTGGGTGCGCCCGCAACCCCCTCGGGAGCCTCCCAGAACGTGGGAGCGAACTTCAGTCGGGTCTCGTCCACCGCCAGCGCGTGCCGCGCGTGCACGATCTGGCCGCTCAGCTGGACGTCGTGGAACTGCGGCGCGTGCCGCATGAAGCCGGGGACTCCGAGGGCGCCGACCGTGTCGAAGACGCCGAGGAAGTGCACCTTGGCGGGGTGGCAGTGGTCGTGCTTGAACTCGTCGACACTCGCCCCGAAGGCGCCGGCCGGCATGTCCGCCTGCTGGTACATCTGGACCGCCGCGGGCAGCCTCTCCTCGACGAGGGCCAGCTTGGTGAGCAGTCCCACGCGCCCGACCATGCCGGCCACCGAGCGCGCGGTGTAGGCGCCCCGACTGAAGCCGAAGATGAAGATCTCGTCGCCGGGTTCGTAGTTCTGGGCGAGGAACCGATAGGCGGCGATCACGTTGTGGAACAGTCCGAACCCGAAGGCACCCCCCAGGATCCTGTCGGCCGCGTAGCTGCCCGCCCCGACTCCGCTGACGTAGTAGACGAGCTGGTAGACGCCGCCGGTCGCACCGGCGTCGCTCTGCACCGTGCGAGCGAGCTTCTCGATGTTGGTGATGGTCTGGCTGTCGGGCTTGTTCCAGGTCCCGTCGCAGCAGACCACGAGTCGCTTCATGGCTTCGATGCTCGCACCTGTTGCCGTCGTGCACGACCCAACACGGCCTCGGCGCGGCGGCAGCCCCACCCCCAAGCGGCGCCGGAGGATCGGCGCCGAGTCTCAGCGCAGGCCCAGCACCCGCATCGTGTGCCGGGCCATCTTCGCCTCACCCAGCGCGTTGGGATGCACGATGACCGGGTTGGTTCCCTGGGTCACCGGCTCGATCCATCGCACGCCCACCGGCTTGCAGGCGTCGTGGCCGTGGGAGACACGGTTGAGGTTCACGTACTTGGCGCCGGTCGCGGCGGCGGCCCGGCGTACGGCGTTGTTGAGCGTGGCCTGGATGCCGCGCAGGTAGGGCACGTCACCCCTGGCGATCGGCATCTTGTCGAAGCAGCCGCCGGTCTTCGGCATGATCCACGGGTAGCTGAGGATCGCCACCTTCGCCCGGGGCGCCTTCGCGCGGACCGCGCGGAGGGCCTTCACGAGCGAGGGGTAGGTGGTGGTGCGGATGGTGTTCTGGAAGGAGCTGCCGTACTCGTCCTTGCAGGGGCTGCCCTGGCCGGCGGTGGAGAGCCCGGCGGTGCCGCACTTGACGATGCTGTCCATGAAGACGCCGCTGTCGTTGCCGCCGATGGTCATCGTTACCAGCTGGGTGTTCTTGCGCAGCGCGCGCAGCTGGGGCGGGACGTCTGAGTGCTGCGGCTCGAAGAAGTCCTTGGTCTCGGCGGCGCCACAGGTGACGTCGACCAGCCGCGCTCCGGTCCTCCGGGCGATCACGTGCGGGTAGTTGCGCAGCGAGCGCGCGCACTCGACCGGTGCGTCCGGGTCGGCAGGCAGAACGCCCGAGGCGGCGCTGTAGGAGTCGCCGAGGGCGACGTAGCGCAGCGGGGACCTGGCCTGTGACGACGTGGCCTGCGAGGACGGCGCGGCGACGATCACGGAGCTCGCGGTGAGGGCGGCCGTGGCGAATACGGCTGCGAGGGCTCGACGATGCATGCACGACTCCAGAGATAGTGGGCTACTGACCGGATCAACGAGCCCGGGCTGAGAACGTCACATCGGCGAGGACAGCCGACCGCGCACGGTGCGGACTCTCGCAGGTCGAGCCCGGGTGTCCCGGGGAGTGAAGCAGCCACCGTTCACGGATGCTGAGGGCCGCCGCTGCGGCACTGCCCCGCAGCTGTGCGTCATCCGGATCGTGGCCTGGAGGCCCCCATTCGTATGACGTCCGAGGAGTCTTGTTCTGGTCTCGCGGAGTGGACATAACCGCAGGTCAGAGGCGCTTTCTGTCAGTGCTCGGTGCTTGGATTCACTCATGAGCAGCAGTCGCGACTGGACGATCACCGGCACCCGGTGGCCGAGTTCGCGTGCCGGCTCACCGGTCGTCTGGACGGCCTGGCCCAGGTGCCGTTGCTCTCGATGACCCCGGCCCAGAAGCGGGCCACGTTGGTCGAGCTGGCCCGCGGCGAGGCACAGCTGGCGGCGTTGCGGTTGCGGCTGCTCGCCGATGCCGAGCAGTCCGAGGCCACCGTCGAGTCCGGTGCGGCCACCGCAGCGGACTGGGTGGCAGTGGAGACCCGCCAAGTACGACGTGAGGCCCGCTCCGAGCTGCGTCTGGCCCAGCGCCTGGACCACCACGAGACCCTGTCCGCGGCGATGGCTTGCGGACGGGTCAACCTGGCCCAGTCCCGGGCGATCGTGGCTGCGCTGGACCGGCTGCCCCGCACCGGCGCCTTGGCGCTCACCACCGAGCAGCGGGCCGCGGCCGAGCAGCACCTGGTCGACCTCGCCGCCCACCACGACGCCAAAGACCTCCGCGTCCTGGGCCGCCGGGTCTTCGAGGTGATCGCCCCCGAGGTCGCCGAACAGTTCGAGGGCCGCGCCCTGGAACGCGAAGAGGCCCACGCGCTGCGCCGGACCACGCTCACCCTGTGGGAGGACGACGAAGGCACCTGCCACGGCCGGTTCCGCATCCCCACCCTGCACGGCCAGATGCTGACCAAGATGATCCTCGCCCTGGCCTCACCCACCCGCACCACCACCAACGGCACCGGCTGCACTGGCAGCGCACCGCGGCGGCCGTCGATGCTGCCGTTGACCGCGTCGCTCTGGGATCGACCCGGACCTGCCCACCCCGGTCCGGCACGGGATCGCCTTCACCCAGCTCCTCGAAGCCATCCCCGCCACCGCCCTGCCCAAGACCGGCGGCTGCTCGGCCACCATCGTGGTCACCATGACCCTGACCCAGCTCCTGGCCGACCTCGAGACCGCCGGGGTCTGCACCCTCGACACCGGCGGATCGATCTCCGCCGCCGAGGCCCGCAGGCTCGCCTGCCGGGCCGGGATCATCCCGATGGTCCTCGGCGGACCCACCCAGGTCCTCGACATCGGCCGCCGACGCCGCCTGCACACCGAAGCCATGCGCCTGGCGATGAGCATCCGCGACCGCGGCTGCACCACCCAGGACTGCCAGACCCCACCAGGGATGTGCCACGCCCACCACGACACCCCCTGGTCCCGCGGCGGCCACACCAACACCGCAACCGGACGACTCCTCTGCCCCCACCACCACCGCCGAGTCCACGACCCCACCTACGTGACCCGACACCACCCCGACGGCCAGATCACCTTCCACAAACTCGACTGACCGAATCCGCACGCTGGTCACGATGCGCTTTCGCGCGCAGTGACGCCCCTGCCGATTGCCCAGATCTCTCGCGTCGAGGTGCCGTGGCTAGCCGATGAGTACTTCGCTCCGCCACTCCTGCTCGAACTCCAGCGCGGCGTCCCAGGAAGCAAGAATGGGCTCATAGGCCCGCCACCATTCAGCGAATCGGTCTCCGCTCATCTGGTTCGCCATCCGCGGCATCAGCATCGAGCGCGTGCTCTCCGACAACGGCAGTTGCTACCGCTCCAACTTCTGGCGCGATACCTACACCGAGCTCGGCATCGTCCACAAGAGAACCCGGCGCTACCGCCCCCAAACGAACGGCAAGATCGAACGCTTCCACCGCACCCTGGCCGACGGCTGGGCGTTCAAGAAGTTCTACTCCTCCGAGTCCGCCCGCCGGAACGCTCCGCCAGCATGGATCCACGAGTACAACCACCACCGACCCACACCGCAATCGGCAGGTCAACACCCATCACCAGGTTGACCAACCTCTCCGGTCAGTACACCTAGGTGGGAGGCGCAGACAGTCGCCCGCGCAGGGACCGGCCCAAGGACGAGCCCACCAGGAGGCCCAGAGAGATCGCGATGACGACCCCGAGAACGCCCATGGCGACGTCGGTGGCCGACTCACGACCTGCGGCGAGCTCGGTTGCGCCCATGAGGCCCAGACTCCCGGGGACGAGCAGCCAGAACGCTGGCAGGAAGAGCACGAGACGGGCCAGCTGCGGTCGTCGGAGCTCTACCACGCTCGCCCCGAGGCTGGCCGCGATCGCTCCGAGGAAGCCTCCGAGGCCGATCGAGCCCAGCTCCTGCCCGGCGACCTGCGCGCCGAAGGCCATGCTCAGCACCAGCAACACCCAACCCTGCATCCGCAGCGGCACTCCCTCCATCAGGCAGATGCTCAACCCGATGAGGAGCAGACCGACTGGAGCGCCGACCCAGCCGATCTCGTCGACCCGGAGGTTGACCAGCGACGACGAGGGCACTCGTAGCAGGGCGGTGGCCATGAGCAGTCCCAGCGCGAACAACCCCAATTGCACCAGGCCGTACGTGAGCCTGGCAGACCCCGCCTGCATGTGCCCGGCGGCGAGCTCCGAGACGCCATTGACGACGAGCGCCCCGGGGAGCAGTACTGCCAGCGGCGGCAGGACAGTGCGCAACGGACCCTCGAGCAGTCCTGCGTCGGCGGCGCCGAAGACGGCCAGGGACACAACGAATGCGGCAAGGGTCGGCAGCAGGGCCTGCACCACTTGGTACCGCTCCGCCAGCTGAACGAGCACGAACACGATGACTGCCCCCATGGCGGCTGCGGCGACGTTGGCCCAGCCGGGTTGCAGGATCAGCGCAATACCGACGGCGAGCACGGGCCACGCCAGGGCGACCAGCCACAGCGGGTGCCGGACCGGACGACGCGCAACCGCCGCTAGCTGTTCGCGGGCGGCGCCGGGCCCGAGCTCACCCCGGGCCAGCTGGTAGCGGATACGGCGGACGCTCGCGGACTGGTGAAGGCGCAAACCGGGGGGAGCCGACCGCTGCGTTGCGGGACCGCCCTCGGTCAGGGTGACGACCAGACCCGTGGGACCGACTGCCGTCTGGATGTCGGGGTAGCCCAGCCGAATGCCCACCTCGGCGAGCTCCTCCTCGATCTCCTGTACCGGCTGTCCGGTCGCGATCATGGCGGTGCCGAGGTGAGCCAGCAGGGCGCGGGTCTCGGTTGCGTGGCCCTCGTCAGCGGCACTGGGTGGGGGCATCACGGCTCAGTGCGCGCCGACGAGCGGGTTCGAGGGTGAGTGCGGGGATCCTGGTGATGACCGTGCGGCGAGACCGTTGACGTCGGGCGTTCTCCGAGCGTGGTCGGATGCGCGCCCTCCAGCCGGTCGTCATGGCTGTTCGGTGCGGGCTGTCCCTGCATGCCCGTCATCATGTCAAGGCGCAGGACCAGCGCGCGTCGTACGCGACACGAGTGCCGGTTGGACGTGTCGCTTGCCGAGCGCAGCGCCTTCCGTACCTTCTGTCTCATGTAGGGGCAGCGCGGCCGCGGCGGATCGACCGAAAGCACGAGAGAGATCATCCCATCGGCCAGGTGAATCCGGCCTCCTGGCCGGTGTGCTCGAGACCGGGCTCAGCGATCGTGGACCTACCGATCCTCACCACGACACGGAGCCCATGATGAGCACACGTCAGCCCACCGCCCCACTGGAAGACCAGCCGATCCCGGTGGGAGCCAAGCTCGCCGCAGCGTGGATAGGCGTCATGCTCCTGTACGCCTACGTGGACATCATCGCCTTCTTCAAGCCCGGCGTCGTCGAAGACATCCTCGTCGGCAAGGTCTGGGAGTTCGAGGTCAGCCAGACGCTGTTGACCACCTTCCTCGCGCTCATGGCGATCCCGATCTTCATGATCGTGCTGTCGATGACGCTGCCCGCCAGGGCGAACCGCATCACGAACCTCATCGTGGCTTCGGTACAGATCCCCTACGCGGCGTTCAACGTGGTGGGCGAGTCCTGGACGTACTTCTACGGCCTTGGCGTGCTCCTGGAAGTGAGCCTTCTCGCCCTCATCCTGCGGTACGCCTGGACCTGGCCCCGCACCGCACCGTCGGCGACCCTGGCGACCAGCCAGGAGCGTGGGACCGTTCGCGCCCAGCAGCATGCGTGAGCCCATGAGCAGCCCATGGCCCTGTCCGGTCGATAGCCGAGATCCGAACCGCCATCCACTTCTCCGTGTTTGTACCCACGCCGGAGGGCACCGCTCTGGGCACAACCCGACCCTGAGGGGGCACCGACACCACCGTGCCCCTCGGCCGGAGGTCACGAGGACTCCCCGCCCGTGCCCGCCGGCAGGTAGCCATCCGACCCGTCTCCAGCCAGCGGGAGGCGGATAGCTCGCAGCCCATTCGTCCCGCGAACCTGACGTTCGTTGCGATGGACGCGTGGCTTGCACGCGCCGTCACGCGACAGAATGACTGCGCTGAAGACGCGTTCGCGACTAGGGCAGGCTGACCGTTCAGTGCTGGCTGTCCGGAGGTGAACACGCGATCGCGGTCACGAACGGCGGACTGGTAGAGCGCCACGGACGGCACCACGTCAGTGACTGGGATGCCGAGCTCGGCCACGTTCGGTTCATGCCGCGGGCGATGTCCACGGGCTCTCGGCCCTCGGAGCCGAAGTGTCGAGGACCTGCTGCGCGGCCCGCGTCGGGACCGACGACGTCGGGTAGCCCTGCTTGGTCATGGGCGACCCTGCTGTCGGGCATCGGTGCCCTGGCTTGTCCGACCGGGGTGACCCGCCTTCTGCGGGTAGAGCGTCTCGCCGCGCGCCAGCATCTCCACCATCTCGCTGATCTTGCGGACCCGGCTCTCAGCGCGCTTCATGCTCTCGACGCGATGAATCAGCGCGAACCGGTTGGCGCTCGTGAGCACGTCGAACATCGCTTGCGCGTCCGGCTCCGCCGCGATCGCCGCGGCCAGGTCGTCGGGCGCCTTGCGGGTCGCCGGACCGGCGTATGCAGCGTCCCACCGTCCGTCGGTGCGCGCGGCCTCGACCGCGGCGCGCCCGGCGTCGGTCATCCGGCCCTGCTCCTCGAGCGTCGCCACGAGCGAGACGTTTCGCTGGGACCAGCTGCCCTTGGGGCGACGCGGGGTGATGCGCACGGTGTAGCTCTCCTCGTCGCGCTTGCCGGCCTGGCCGTCGATCCAGCCGAAGCAGAGCAGCTCCTCGACCGCGCTCGCCCACGTGATCGTGGTCTGCGAGCCGCCCTTCTTGGTCAGCACCAGCCGCACGCCGAGCGAGGTCGCGTGGTGCTCTTCGAGCCACGCCCGCAGCGCGGCCGGGTCGGCCACGAGCAGCTCGGGCAGCAGGGTCGCCATGGGTCCGACGCTAGTCGCGGCCGCCGACAGCACCGAACCTCAGTGAGCCATGTCCACGAACCGGCTGTAGTGGCCCTGGAAGCTGACCACGACGTCGCGCGTGGGGCCGTTGCGGTGCTTGGCCACGATGATGTCGGCCTCGCCGGCGCGCGGCGACTCCTTCTCGTAGACGTCCTCGCGGTGCAGCAGCATCACGATGTCGGCGTCCTGCTCGATCGACCCGGACTCACGCAGGTCGCTCATCATCGGGCGCTTGTCCGAGCGCTGCTCGGGGCCACGGTTGAGCTGGGAGAGCGCGATGATCGGGACGTCGAGCTCCTTGGCCAGCAGCTTGATCTGCCGGGAGAACTCCGAGACCTCGACCTGGCGAGACTCGACCTTCTTGCCGCTGGTCATCAGCTGGAGGTAGTCGATCACGATCAGCTTCAGGTCGTGACGCTGCTTGAGCCTGCGCGCCTTGGCCCTGATCTCCATCATCGTCATGTTGGGGCTGTCGTCGATGAACATCGGCGCCCCGGAGACCTGACCCATCTTGGGACCGAGCTTGTTCCAGTCCTCGTCGGTCATCGGGCCCTTGCGGATGTTGTTCAGCGGGATCTTCGCCTCCGCGGACAACAGCCGCATGGTGATCTCGCTCTTGGACATCTCGAGGCTGAAGAAGCAGCTGGTCAGGTTGTTGTGCACCGACGCGGCCCGGCAGAAGTCCAGCGCCAGCGTCGACTTGCCGACCGCGGGACGCGCCGCGACGATCACCATCTGGCCGCCGCCGAAGCCGTTGATCAGCTCGTCGAGGTCCGCGAACCCGGTCGGGACGCCGTTGGCCGCGCCGTCGTTGTTGGAGATCGCCTCGATCTCGTCGAGGGTCGCCTCCATGATCGCCGACAGCGGCGCGTAGTCCTCCTGCTGCCGCTTCTCACCGATCGCGTAGACCTCCTGCTGGGCGGCGTCGACGGTGTGGTCGACGTCGCCCTCGCCGGCGTACCCCATCTGCGCGATCTTGGTGCCGGCGTCGACGAGCCGCCGCAGGATGGCCTTCTCCCGCACGATCGTGGCGTAGAAGCTGGCGTTGGCGGCGATGGGGACGCTGGCCGAGAGCGTGTGCAGGTACGGCGCGCCGCCGACCTTCTGCAGCTCACCGCGGCGCTGCAGCTCCGCCGAGACGGTGACCGGGTCGGCCGGCTCGCCACGGCCGTAGAGGTCGACGATGGCGTCGTAGATCGTCTCGTGCGCCGGGCGGTAGAAGTCGGCGCCACCGATCTGCTCGTTGACGTCGGCGATCGCGTCCTTGGAGATCAGCATCGAGCCCAGGACGCTCTGCTCGGCGTCGGAGTCCTGCGGCGGCATCCGCCCGGACCAGTGCTCCTGGTTGCCGCTCGCCTCGTGTCCGAAGCCCCCGGTAGAGCCACCCGCGGACGCGCCGGGGTAACCGCTCGAGAAGTCCTCGGACCAGGACTCACTCATCGCCACCCCAGCCGAGCCAACGGACCCGCCAGACTCGGTCATGCTCATGCGCGTGGCCCTCTCCTCGGCTCCCGGTGTCATCGACGCTAGGGGTGCCCACCGACAACTTCACCTGCGTCCGCACACCGTCTCGAGCCGACCCGAGCGGGTCGGACGGTGCGGTGTCGAACTGGTGTGCCCGGGTCTCACGGCGGAGGGGCCGGAGACCCGGACCGCCAGACCGTATGCCCGCCGTTCCCGCCTCGCCAAGCCCGTTATCCACAGGCGCCTGTGGATAACCCTGTTGATCGTGTGGAACACGCCGCCGACGTTGTGCGCAGCCTGTTGGTGCCGCTGTGGACCCAGAAACCGCTGCCGCACGAAAAGGCCTTCTGACCTGCGGTTTCGTCAACGCACAGCCTGTGGAGCAAAGAAACTTGCCCTGTTGGTGTTCATCTGTTCGTCATCTGGGACCACCCTGTTCGTTTGTCGACAAAGGGTCGCGGGCGACGCTGAACCCACAGATTCCGCGGGTTTTACACAGGTTTTCCGAACGCCTAGCCTCACCCCGTGGTAACGGCCCGAGCACGCAGCAGCGCGCCCCGCCCTCCGGGGACAGGGGCGCACCTGGACCGGGAGATCCTGCGGCTCGCCGTGCCTGCCTTCCTGGCGCTGGTGGCCGAACCGATGTTCCTGCTGGCCGACGCCGCCGTGGTCGGCCACCTCGGCACACCGCAGCTGGCGGCGCTGGGCATCGCCTCGGCGGTCCTGGGCACCCTGGTCAGCCTGTCGATCTTCCTGGCCTACGGCACCACCGCGTCGGTCGCCCGACAGGTCGGGGCGGGCAACTCGCGAGGGGCGCTGGCCCAGGGGGTCGACGGCCTGTGGCTGGCGACGATCATCGGCGCGCTCCTCACGGCCGTGACCCTGCCCCTGACCGGCCCCATCGTGGGCCTGTTCGGGCCGGGTGCGGCGGTGGCGGGCCATGCCGAGGACTACCTGCGGATCGCCTTCCTGGGCCTGGTCCCGCTGCTGTTGATGCTGGCCGCCACCGGGGTGCTGCGCGGCCTGCAGGACACCCGCACGCCGCTGGTGGTGGCGGTCGTGGGCAACCTGGCCAACGTCGTGCTCAACGTGGTCCTGGTCTACGGCCTCGGGCTCGGCATCGCCGGCTCTGCGCTCGGCACCCTGGTGGCCCAGCTCGGGTCGGCGGCAGCCCTGGTGTGGGTGGTCGTGCACGCCGCCCGCCGGGAGTCGGCCTCGCTGCGTCCGGACCTGCCTGGCATCCGGCAGGCGGGTCGGGCCGGCGTACCGCTGATCCTGCGCACGATGATGCTGCGCGCCTCGCTGCTGGTGATGACGTACGCCGCCGCGCGGCTCGGTGACGACGACCTGGCCACGATGCAGCTCGCGCTGACCATCTGGACCTTCCTGGCGTTCGCGCTGGATGCCGTCGCGATCGCCGCGCAGGCGATCACCGGCCGCTACCTCGGCGCCGCCGACGCGGCGGGCACCCGCGCGGTGACCCAGCGGATGCAGCGGTGGGGCTGGGCCAGCGGGGTGGTGACCGGTCTGGCGCTGGCAGCCCTGTCCCCCGTCCTGGGACGGTTGTTCACCAGCGACACGGACGTGCTCGAGCTGCTCGTGCCGGTGCTGCTCGTGGCGGCGCTGGCCCAGCCGGTGGCGGGCATCGTGTTCGTCCTCGACGGGGTGCTGATCGGCGCCGGCGACGCGCCGTACCTCGCCTGGGCGCAGGTGGTCAGCCTCGCCCTGTTCGCCCCCGCCGCCTGGCTGGTGCGCGACCAGGGCCTGGTGTGGCTCTGGGTCGCCTTCGGCGCGTGCTTCATGGGTACCCGCGCCGTCACCCTGCTCCTGCGCGCCCGGGGCGAGCGTTGGATGCGGCTGGGCACCTGAGTCGCGCCGGCCGTCGCCCGTCCGTCCCGGCCGTCGGCCCGCGGCCGTCCTCCCCCGCCTAGGCTTGCGCCATGTCGCCGCTGCAGAGGATCGCCATGGGGATGGTGATCGTCATCGGCAGCGCCTACCTGCCGGCCGACCCGTCCCCGGCGTGGGAGAAGTACGACGCACTGCCCGATCCACTCGGCTGGCTGCTGGTGCTCTCCGGGACCTTCGCCCTGGCCCGCGCCGACAGCACGTTCGACTCCATCCGCTGGCTGGCGGCGGTCGCAGCGGCGGTGAGCGTGCCGACCTGGTTCCCGCAGGTGACCCACGTGCTCGACCCCTCCGGGGAGTGGTTCGCCTCGCTCCCGCAGATCGCCTTCTGCCTGCTCCTCAGCCGTGAGATCGGTCTGCTCGGCACCCAGCAGTCCCCGCCGGACGGGTTCGTGGCCAAGCGCTTCGGTCTGCTGGTCTGGGGCTTCGCCCTGGTCGCCGTACTTCCCGTCGTCTCGATCGGCGGCGAGGTCTCCCAGCTGGAGTCCGCGACGCTGATCGTCTCGACCATGGTCAACGTGGTCTTCGTGTACTTCTTGTTCCTCGTCCACCGCCGGGAGTGGCTCGGTGGACCGGGCCCGCTGGAGATCGCCCCCCAGAAGGCTCCGGCGGACCCGCCCGGCGACCGCCCCGATGGGGGCCAGCGGGGTCGGGACAAGCGAAAAGGCCGCCCACCCTCGAGCTGAGGGGGACGACCTTCCCGTCAAGAACTTGCACTTCCCCACCGTTGCAACGCGTGGGAAGTGGTGGTTTCACTGGGGACCCAGTGAAACCACCAGCGACGATCCGTCAGGCAGAGACCACGTTGAGGTTGACCTGCGCCTCGACGTCGTCGTGCACCCGCACGGTCACGGTGTGAGCGCCGAGCGACTTGATCGGGTTGCCGACGACGATGGTGCGCTTGTCGACCTCGCCACCGCCCTCGGTGATGGCCTCGGCGATGTCGGCTGCGGTGACGGCGCCGAAGAGGCGGCCACCTTCGCCGGCACGGACCTTGACGTGGAAGGTCGAGCCCTCCAGCGTGGCCTTCACCTGGGCTGCATGGTCGGTGTCGCGGACCGAACGAGCGTCGCGCGACTTCTTGATCGACTCGATGGTCTTCTCGCCGCCGCGGGTCCAGCGGATGCCGAAGCCACGGGGGATGAGGTAGTTGCGGCCGTAGCCGTCCTTGACCTCGACCACGTCGCCTGCGGAGCCGAGACCGGAGACCTCCTGGGTCAGGATGAGCTTCATCAGTTCGTCTCCTCTCAGCGAGCCGTGGACGTGTAGGGCAGCAGTGCGACCTCACGAGCGTTCTTGACGGCAATAGCCACGTCACGCTGGTGCTGCACGCAGTTGCCGGTCACCCGGCGCGCACGGATCTTGCCGCGGTCGGAGATGAACTTGCGGAGGAGGTTGGTGTCCTTGTAGTCGACACCGGTCGCCTTCTCCTTGCAGAACTGGCAAACCTTCTTCTTGGGCTTGCGGATCACTGCCTTGGCCATTGTGGTGCTCCCTTTCAGTGAGCCCGGCCCAGAGTGGTTACTGGCGCCGGAATGGTTGGCTTCTCGGGCTGTTCAGTTGTTGATGCTGTGCAGGTCAGAACGGGGGCTCGTCCGAGCCGCCGGTCGCCCACGGGTCGTTCTGCTGGCCACCGGGAGCGGCCTGGCCGCCCTGCTGGCCACCCCAGGAGCCCTGGCCGGCACCCTGGTTGGCGGGCTGGCCGCCGCCCTGGGAGCCGGGGCCACTGGACTGGGCGGGGCTGGAGGCCCACGGGTCGTCGCCACCGGTGCTGCCGCCGCCGTAGCCACCGCCGCCGCCGCTGCGCTGGACGCGCGCGACCTTGGCAGTGGCGTACTTCAGGCTCGGTCCGACCTCTTCGACGTCGAGCTCGACCACGGTGCGCTTCTCACCCTCGCGGGTCTCGTAGGAGCGCTGCTTGAGCCGCCCCTGAGCGACGACGCGCATGCCCTTCTGGAGCGACTCCGCGACGTTCTCCGCGGCCTGGCGCCAGATCGAGCAGTTGAGGAACAGCGTGTCGCCGTCCTTCCACTCGTTGGTCTGCTTGTCGAAGTTGCGCGGGGTCGAGGCGATCGTGAAGTTCGCGACCGCGGCACCCGACGGGGTGAACCGGAGCTCCGGATCTCCCGTCAAGTTCCCGACAACGGTGATGACTGTCTCGCCTGCCATGTGGTCTCCCTAGATGGTCTTCGAAGTCGTTCGCTGCGCTCAGCGAGCGTCGGGACGGATGACCTTAGTGCGGAGCACCGACTCGTTCAGCGTGAGCTGACGGTCGAGCTCCTTGATGGTGGCCGGCTCGGCCAGCAGCGACACGACGGCGTAGATGCCTTCGGCGTTCTTGTCGATCTCGTAGGCGAGACGACGGCGACCCCAGACATCGACGTTCTCGACGGTGCCACCGTCGTTGCGGACGACGTTGAGATACGTGTCGAGCGACGGCTGGACGGTTCGCTCCTCGAGGTTGGGATCGAGGATGACCATGAGTTCATAGGTACGCATAGCGTTCTCCACCTCCTTCGGACTTGGCGGCCACGGCGTTTCCGTGACAGGAGGGCTTTGCGTTGTCGGAAACTCCCATCTGGGGAGACCGACGCGCAAGGTTAACAAGCAGGTGGCGTACCCGCGAAATCGTCGTCCACAACCTGCCGCCCGCGGCGTACGGCGGGGACCATCGCGATCACCGCCGCCCGCCCGGTCGCAGCAGCGACCCCCATGGCGAGCACGAACCGGGACAGGACGTCGCCGTCGAAGAGCCACCGCTCCGCCACCAGCCCGGCGAGCAGGCCGACAGCGCCGGCGGCCACGACGTGCACCGCCTGAGAGGTCGCCCTGCGGCAGAGGAAGTGCACCAGCAGGACGCCTGGGACAGCGAAGGGGATCGAGAAGAGGGCCGTGTAGTAGGTGAAGAGCCCGAGGCCCAAGAAGAGGGCCATGGCATCACCGTCGGTCCAGGCGTCCAGATTGAGCAGTAGCACGAAGACGAAGTCACTCACGAGAACGGCGACCAGGTAGCCGAGCGGTCCCGGGGTGTTCATCGGGGTGTTCATCGGGGGTCCTCCGCGTCGCGCGGCACCACGACAGCGAGCAGGCCGGCCAGCTGGTCGACGACCCCGGCGGCTCCCGGCAACCTGGCGACCTTGACCATCCCCCCGAGCAGCGCGGCCGCGCGGTCGACGAGCTCGCGGGTCCGCTGCTGGTCGGGCGAGGTGTCGGTGACCCAGAAGAGGGTGACCCCGAGATGACAGATCCACACCAGCTCGGGCAGCACGGCAGCGAGCTTCTTCGGCACCGGCGGCACGGCGCCGGCGACGACCTCGCGGTAGATCGCCATCGACGCCTCCCGCGCCCGGCCCGACTCCGGGCTGAACGGGCTCACCGCGGCCCGGGGGTCGATCGCGGTGGTCAGGAACGCCGACCCGAACGAGTGGTAGGCCGCCATCGTGTCCAGCCCGAGGTGTTCCACGGCCCGAAGCCGCTCGGCCAGCGTGCCGCCCGCGGCGAGTGGATCGCGGGCCAGCCGAGCGTGCTCGGTCTGGATTCTCAGGTAGAACTCCTGGACGAGGTCGTCCTTGCTGCGGAACCAGTAGTAGGCGTTGCTCGGCGAGACCCCGGCCTCGGTGGCGATCGCGCGCATCGTCGTTGCGGCGTACCCCTGGGTCTCGAAGAGTGCCAGCGCCGTCTCCAGGATGTGTTGACGGGTGTCGCTGGTCATCGACATTCCTTGAACATGTTCAAATGCTACTTGAACATGTTCAAATCCGCCACTGCGGGTTCGCCTTCTAGGCTGGGGCGCATGTCCGCGATCCCCATCGGTGCGCACGTCGACCAGACCGACCCGGTTGCCGAGGCCCGCGACCGCGGGACCACGCTCGTGCAGTTCTTCCTCGGCGACCCGCAGAGCTACAAGGGCCCCGAGGTCCGGTACGCCGGCGGGGCAGCCGCTCTGCGTGCCGATGCGGAGCAAGCCGGGATCGACCTCTACGTGCACGCGCCGTACATCGTCAACGTCGCGACGACGAACAACCGCATCCGGATCCCGAGCCGCAAGCTCCTCCAGCAGCACATGGACGCCGCGGCCGAGATCGGCGCCAAGGGCCTGATCGTCCACGGTGGACACGTGAACAAGGACGACGATCCCGCCAAGGGCTTCGACAACTGGCGCAAGGCGATCGAGGCCACCGACCTCAAGGTGCCGCTGCTGATCGAGAACACGGCCGGCGGCGACAACGCGATGGCTCGTCACCTCGACCGGATCGCGGGCGTGTGGGACGCGATCTCGCTCGCCGAGGGGGCCGAGAGGGTCGGCTTCTGCCTCGACACCTGCCACGCCTGGGCGGGCGGTATCGAGCTCGCCTCGGCCGTCGAGAAGATCCGTGCCATCACCGGACGGATCGACCTGGTGCACGCCAACGACAGTCGGGACGCCTTCGACTCGGGCGCCGACCGGCACGCCAACTTCGGCCAGGGGCAGCTCGACGCCGCGGACTTCGCGGGCGTGGTGCGCGACGCCGGTGCGCCGGTGATCTGCGAGACCCCGGGAAGCGCAGCGGAGCACCTGACGGACTTCGCGTGGCTGCGCGAGCGCGGCGTCTGAGCCTGAGCCGCCGGGGGCTGATCGCGGCCACGGGCGCCGCGGCTCTCGCCGCCGGCTGCGGCACCTCCGAGACCACGACACCTTCGCGGCGGAACAGCCAGCGGGCCGGGCGGTTCCGCTACGGCGAGGACCGCTCGCAGTTCGCCGACCTGCGGATGCCCGAGCAGGCCCCCTTGGCCACGGTGGTGCTGCTGCACGGCGGCTACTGGCAGGCGGCCTACGGCCTCGCGCAGATGGACCCACTGGCCGACCGGCTGGGCGAGCTCGGCTTCGCGACCTGGAACGTGGAGTACCGCCGGGTCGACCTGGGCGGGGGCTACCCGCACACCCTCAGCGACGTTGCTGCGGCGATGGACCGTCTTCGCCGCAGCGACCTCCCCGACACGATCACCGACAACGTGATCACGCTCGGTCACTCTGCGGGCGGCCACCTCGCCGTGTGGGCCGCGTCCCGCAGTTCCTCGACCCCTGGAGGCGCACCGCGGATGCGCCCGCGCGCAGCCATCTCGCTGGCCGGGATCCTCGACCTGACCCGTGCCGGGAAGGACCCGCAGGCCGCCAGCCCGGTGGGGGCCTTCATGGGCGGCGACCCCGCGTCGTACCCGGAACGCTACGCAGTGGCCGACCCCTCGCTCCTGGTGCCGGCCGGCTGCCCCGTCTGGGCGTTGCATGCCGAGAACGACGACGTGGTGCCGGGGATCCAGAGCCGCAGCTACGTGGACAAGGCACGGGCTGCCGGAGCCACGGCGGAGCGGCTCGTGGTCCCGGGCGACCACTTCACCATCAACGACCCGGGTTCGGTCTCGGCGCCGGTGCTCGAGAGACTGCTGGTCCAGGTCGCCGCTCGCCCGCGGTCCTGAGCGGGGCTTCGGCCCCGCTCTGCTGCCGAACCGACCGCTGCCGGCCTCGAGTCGTACGCCGATAGGCTGACCCGCGTGACTCCTGAAGCCTTGAGCGTCCGCACGATCTCCGCCGAGGAGCACCTCTCCGTCATCGCCGGTCTGGGTAAGCCGGCAGTCGGCGCCAAGGCGGGGTCGACGAGGGGGGCGGCGAGCTTCCTGCAGACGCCTGCCTGGGCCGCGGTGAAGCCCGAGTGGAAGTCGGAGTCCATCGGCTGGGTCACCCGCAGCGCCACCGGCGGCGAGACGCTCGTCGGTGCCGCCCTGGTGCTCTACCGCCAGCTGCCCAAGGTCAAGCGCTACCTCGCCTACCTGCCCGAGGGACCACTCATCGACTGGGACAGCGACGAACTCGGTGCCTGGCTGGAGCCGATGACCGCCCACCTTCGTGAGCGGGGCGCGTTCGGGGTCCGGATCGGCCCGCCCGTCGTGACGCGTCGTTGGACCGCCGCACAGGTCAAGGAGGGCATCGCTGAGGACGGCGTACGGTCGCTCGACGAGCTGCCTGCCACCGAGCGCAGCCAGACCGGCGCCGCCGTCGTCTCGCAGCTCCACGAGCTCGGTTGGCGGCCACTGTCCACCGAGGGCGGCTTCGCCGCCGGGCAGCCGCAGTACAACTTCTGGATCCCACTCGTCGACGAGGAGGGCGCGCCGCGCAGCGAGGACGACGTCCTCAAGGGCATGAACCAGCAGTGGCGCCGCAACATCAAGAAGGCGACCAAGGCCGGGGTCGAGGTCGACCGCGGCGGTCCTGCCGACCTCAAGGCCTTCCACGAGCTCTACGTGCACACCGCGAAGCGCGACCACTTCACGCCGCGACCCCTGAGCTACTTCGAGACCATGTTCGAGGCCCTCGGCGCCGAGGACCAGGACCGGATCCGGCTCTACCTGGCTCGGCACGAGGGTGACCTCGTCGCCAGCACGATCTGGATCCGGGTGGGCACGCACGCCTGGTACTCCTACGGCGCCTCCTCCACCGAGAAGCGTGAGGTCCGTGCCTCGAACGCGGTCCAGTGGCGGATGATCACCGACTCCCTGGCCGCCGGGGCCCGCGTCTACGACCTACGCGGGATCACCACCACCCTGGACAAGGACGACGACCACGTCGGGCTCATCCAGTTCAAGGTCGGCACCGGCGGCGAGGCCGTGGAGTACGCCGGGGAGTGGGACCTGCCGCTGAACAAGGCGATCTACAAGGCCTTCGACCTCTACATGAAGCGCCGGGGCTGAGCCGTGGCCCTCATCCTCCGTGTGGACGGCGACCGCTGGCGCGACCATCTCAAGGACGTCCACGAGCGCCACCCGGGCCTGGTGCCCGTCGCCAAGGGAAACGGCTACGGCTTCGGCCTGCACCGATTGGCGCGGAAGGCCGACTGGCTGGGCGTGGACACCATCGCGGTGGGGACCTACGAGGAGGTCGGCGAGGTCGAGCCCCGGTACTCCGGCTCGGTCCTCGTGCTCACACCCTGGCGCCCGTTCAACCCGGCGCCGGAGGACCCCCGCGTGGTGCACACGGTCGGGCGTCCAGAGGATCTGCAGGCCCTCGCTGAGCACGGCGCCAGCACCGGTCGACGTCCGCGCGTGGTCCTGGAACGGATGACCTCGATGCGCCGGCACGGCTTCACCGCCCATGGACTGCGCGAGGCCGCCCGGACCGTGGCGCGCTCCGGCGGCGTGTGCCTGGAGGGTGTGGCCCTGCACCTGCCGCTGTCGAAGACCTCACACGTCTCCGAGGTGGAGCGGCTGATGAACGACGTGGTGGCGGCCGGCATCGGCAGTCTGGACAGCGCCAGCAACCGCGTCGTCTGGGTCTCGCACCTCACCGAGGTGGAGCTCACCCTGCTGGCGCACCGCTACCCCGAGTTCGAGTTCCGTCCCCGGGTGGGCACCTCACTCTGGCTCGGGGACCGAGGAGCGCTGTCGGTACGCGCGACGGTCCTGGACACCCACCCGGTCCAGCGCGGTGACGTCTACGGCTACCGGGGACGCACCGCCCCCCGGCCGGGAACGATCCTGATCGTCTCCGGAGGGACGGCCCACGGCATCGGGCTCGAGGCACCCACCGGCGACGCCAGCCTGCGGTCCCGGGCTGCCTCGATCGCGCGAGGCGGGCTCGACGCGGCCGGGTTCGTGCGATCGCCGTACACCGTGGGCGGCAAGCACCGCCTCTTCGCCGAGCCGCCGCACATGCAGGCCTCGATGCTGTTCCTGCCGGCAGGCGCGCCGGTGCCGAGCGTCGGTGACGAGATCCCGTGCAGGGTGCGCTTCACCGCAACCAGCTTCGACCGGGTCGAGATCAGCTGATCCCGGCTGCACCCGTGTGTTCCGGACGCGCTCGGCGCGGGTTCGGGTCGTCGCGCAGGGCGCGCACCGGGTCGTGGTCGGGTCGCATGACGTCGCGCACCACCACGGCCACCAGGTACAGCTGCGCCGCGACCCGGAGCCAGATCGCCAGGTCGTAGACGGGCGACTGGCCACCAGCCGCCTCTTCCAACCAGCCCCCCAGGTAGGTCCACACCGCCACGAAGTAGAGCAGCTCGCCGAGCTGCCAGACCAGCAGATCGCGCCATCGGGGCCGTGCCAGCACCGCGAGCGGGAGCAACCACAAGACGTACTGCGGTGAGTAGACCTTGTTGACGAGCAGGAACGCTGCCACGACCAGGAACCCGAGCTGTGCCAGCCGCGGAACCGCCGGTGCTCTCAGTCCGAGCACGGCGACGGCTACACAAAGGCCGCCGAAGACCCCCCACGACCACAGGTTGATCGTCTGCGCGGTGACCTCGAAGCCGCTGTGCGCGAGAACCAGCCACAGCGAGCCCAGGTCGGCGCCACGGTCGGAGTTGAACTCCCAGAACACCTTCCACCGATCGAACCCGGTGACCCAGGCCGGCAGGTTCGCCAGCACCCAGGCTCCGACGGCACCCGCCGCGGCCAGCCCGAACGCGCCGGGCGTACGACGTCTCCAGGCGATCACCAGGATCGGACCCAGCAGGAACAGCGGGTAGAGCTTGGCCGCGGTGCCGAGGCCGATCAGCACCCCGGTCAGCAGCGGCCGCTCCCGCGACCACGCCCAGAGTGCTCCGGCGACCAGGCCCACCGCCATCAGGTCCCAGTTGATCAAGCCCGTCATCAGCAGGGCCGGGGAGAGCACGAAGGGCAGGGCGTCCCATGGTCTGCCGCGGTGGGTGCCGGCCAGAAGCCACACCGCGGCCAGTGCGAACCCGAACAGCAGCAGCGCGGTCAGCAGGAAGTAGCTGTTCACCTCGGCTGCCATCCCCGGCAGACCCCACAGGGCCTCCGGCGCCGTCGCCGCGCGCTGCTCGAGGCCGGGACCGGAAGGTTCCAGCAGGGTGACCCGCGCGACGCTCCAGGCGAGGTAGGCGATCCCGACGGGGTACTCCATCACCCGATAGCGCCCGCCGCTCTCGGAGTACGGCCACAACCCCTCACTGAGCCCGCGCCCCGTGTAGAGGTAGGGGATGTCGGAGTAGCACCCCTTGCCGTACCGCGCCTGGTCGCTGCTCCAGTTCGTCTCCAGGCACGGAACGTGGTGCACCAGGGAGAGCACGAACACCACTGTGAAGAGCGCCAGCAGCACGCGCACCGGAGTCCACCACCGGTGCGGCCGCCCGCGCTCGCCCGCCGGCCCGCCGATGACCTCGCTCATCGTGCGGGCGAACGGGTCCTCGCGGGTCGGTGCCGACACGCCTGCCGGAAGGTCGCGGTCGGTGGGACTCACGTGCCTACCTCACCAGACGACCCCCGGCCGCGTGACTCAGGCGTCGCAGTTCGGATCGGAGGGGGCACAGCTCGGCCGCTGCTTCGAATCGGGCTTGGGCTTCGGTCGCGGCTGCTTGCTCGGCTGCTGGCTCGGCGCCGGCTGGCTCGGCGCGGGTGGCTCCGGCGCGGGTGCCTCGGAGGACGGCTCCTTCGACGGCTTCGGCTTCGGCTTCGGCGTGGGCTTCGGCTCCGGCGGCGGGGTGTACGGCTCGTGGCCGTCGGTGGGCGCGTCGCCGTCGACGAACGCCGGCTCCGGGAACTGCTCGACCTCGACGCCGTCCATCAGCAGCTTCATCACCGAGGTCCAGGTGGAGGCCGGGAACGCCGAGCCGTAGAACGACGGCAGGAAGCCGTTGAGCGCCTCGTTGCCCTTGCCGCGCACGTACATCACCGCGGTGGAGGTCTGGGGCGTGAAGCCCACGAACCACGAGGACGAGACGTCGTCGTCGGCGTTGGTCGCGGTGCCGGTCTTCGCTCCGGCCGGTCGTCCGAGTCCGAGGGCCGTGCGTGCCGTGCCGTTCTCCACCGTCTGCTGGAGCGCATAGCTCACGTCCGAGGCGATGTCCTCGGAGAGGACCCGGTTGCCCTTCTTCTCGGCCTTGTAGAGCACCTCGTCGTCACCGGCGCGGGTGACCTTCTTGACCGTGAACCAGTCGTGGTGGACCCCGCCGTTGGCGATGGTGGCGTAGGCGTTGGCCATCGCGATCGGGCTGATCGTCGCCGAGCCGAGCGCGACACCCGCGTTGGGCTCGAGACCGGGAGCCTTCTTCGGGATACCGAGGTCGGTGGCCATGTCGACCACCTTCTGGGGACCGTTGTCCATCGCCAGGGTGAGGTCGACGTACGCCGTGTTGACCGAGTTCTCGGTCGCGGTGAGCATGTTGATCTTCGAGCCGTAGCTCCGCCCCTTGCCCTCACCCTGGTTGCCCACCTCACTGCCGTCGGGCAGCACGAACGGGGCGTTGCCGTCGAACGTGTCCTTGAGCGAGAAGCCCTCCTTCAAGCCCGCCGCCAGGGCGAACGGCTTGAACGAGGACCCCGGGGACCCACCGAGGCTGGCCCAGTTGAGCTGGCTGTCGAGATAGTCCTGACCGGCGTAGAAGCCCTGGAGCGCCCCCGAGTTCACGTCCACCGAGGCCGTGGCGACGTGCAGCTTCTTCAGGCCCTGCGGGCGCTCCTCGAGTACGCCGGACTGGGCCGCCTTCATCGCCTTGCGGGTGAAGGTCGTCTCGATCCGCAGCCCGCCGGAGTCGATGTCGGCGTCGTCGAACCCGAGACGCTCGAGCTCGTCCTTGACCATCGTCAGCATGAAGCCGCGCTGGCCGCCGTACATGTTGCTGGTCTTCGGCTTGCCGAGCTTGGGCAGCTCGTCGCGGTAGGTGTCGGCCTCCGCGGCGTCGAGGTTGCCCATCTCGACGAGGCCGTCGAGCACGTAGTTGTAGCGCTCGATCAGGTCGTCGCGGCCGTCGGCGCCCTCCTCGGGGTTGAGGTAGTTCGGCGAGTTCAGCACCGCAGCGAGCATCGCCGACTCAGGCACCGTCAGCTTCTTGGCCGGCTTGTTGAAGTAGGCGTTCGCCGCGGCCTGGACTCCGTAGGCTCCCCGGCCGAAGTAGATGGTGTTCAGGTAGCCCTCGAGGATCTCGACCTTGGACTTCTCCTGCTGCACCTTCAGGGAGAGGAACGCCTCCTTGGCCTTGCGGCTCAGGGTGCGTTCCTGGCTGAGGTAGAGGATCTTGACGTACTGCTGGGTGATGGTCGAGGCACCCTGGGTCGAGTTGCCCTTGGCGTTGGAGAACGCCGCCCGGACGATGCCCTTCGGATCGATGCCCTTGTTGGTGTAGAAGGTGCGGTCCTCGGCTGCGATCACGGCGTCCTGCATCGACTGCGGGATGTCGGCGAGTGGGATCGACTCCCGGTTCTGCTCCGCGAACCGCCCGATCTTCGACTTCCCGCCGGAGTAGTAGACGTAGGTGGCCTGGGCCTCGAAGGCCTTGTTGGGGTCCGGGATCGTCGTGGCCCGGTAGGCGAAGAACCCGATGCCGGCCAGGATCAACGATGAGACGACCCCGAGGATCAGCAGCCACTTGAAGGCGGCCTTGACGCGGGACCCGGCCGTGGCCGTCTTGGCGCCGTTCTTGGCGCCGTTCTTGGACCCGTTCTGGGCCTTCTTCTGGGCCCCGGACTTGCCGGACGAGGACCCGGGCCGCTTCCCGGGCGTGGGATTGCTGCGGTTTCCGCTCACTACACACTCTTTCGGGTTGCCGCGAGATTGGTCTGGACCAGAGGGTACGGGTTTGGTCGACACACCGGCTTCGGGTGCGCCCCCGGGTCGCCTACGATATATCAGTGCGATAGGTTTGTCTGATAGCACCCTCGCGCAGTGGGGTGCGGCAGAACGACGAGATCGTGGGAGGACCCGGCACATGACCAGCAAGGCCGCGACCCTCGAGCTGGCCGTCCTCGGGCTGCTGCACGACTCGCCGCTGCACGGCTACGAGCTGCGCAAGCGGCTCAACCTGCTGCTCGGCTGGACCCGGCTGCTCTCCTACGGCTCGCTGTACCCCGCGCTGAAGCGGATGCTGCGGGCCGGGCTGGTCACCGAGGTGACCGCGACCTCGCCGGGACTCTCCCGCCGGCAGCGGATCGTCTATGAGATCACCCCCGCCGGGGCGGAGTACTTCGGCACCAAGATCACCGATGCCGGGCCCTCCACCTGGGAGGACGAGGACTTCAACATGAGGTTCGCGTTCTTCTCGCGCACCGACTCCGAGGTGCGTCTGCGGATCCTGGAGGGTCGTCGATCGCGGCTGCAGGAGCGGCTCGACCGGGCTCGGACCAACCGCGGTCACGCCGGATCCGACCGCTACGTCAGCGAGCTGCAGCGCCACGCCATCGAGTCGGTGGAGCGCGAGGTCCGTTGGCTGAACGACCTGATCGCGGCGGAACGCGCGGGGCCCGAACCCCCGACCGGGCCGCCGGCATCCAGCACGAGCGAGCCACCGACCAGCAGCAACCCCCCGGCAGCAGCGAGCGGCCACACCACCAGACAGAAGAAGTCGTGACTTTGAAGGAGAACCCCATGGGATCGGTCCGAGTAGCCATTGTGGGAGTGGGCAACTGCGCCAGCTCCCTGGTGCAGGGCGTCGAGTACTACAAGGACGCTGACCCGTCCGGCTCCGTACCCGGCCTGATGCACGTCGAGTTCGGCGACTACCACGTCGCGGACGTGGAGTTCGTCGCCGCTTTCGACGTCGACGCCAAGAAGGTCGGCTTCGACCTCTCCGACGCGATCAACAACTCCGAGAACAACACCATCCGCATCAGCGACGTACCGCCCACCGGCGTCACCGTGCAGCGCGGCCCCACCCTGGACGGCCTGGGCAAGTACTACCTCGAGACCATCGAGCAGTCCGACGCCGACCCGGTCGACATCGTCCAGGCGCTGAAGGACGCCCAGGTCGACGTCCTGGTCTCCTACCTCCCCGTGGGCTCGGAGATCGCCGACAAGTTCTACGCCCAGTGCGCCATCGACGCCGGCGTGGCCTTCGTCAACGCGTTGCCGGTGTTCATCGCCTCCGACCCCGAGTGGGCCAAGAAGTTCGAGGACGCCGGGGTCCCGATCATCGGTGACGACATCAAGTCCCAGGTGGGTGCGACCATCACGCACCGCGTGATGGCCAAGCTGTTCGAGGACCGCGGCGTGGTGCTGGACCGCACCTACCAGCTCAACGTCGGCGGCAACATGGACTTCAAGAACATGCTCGAGCGTGACCGCCTGGAGTCGAAGAAGGTCTCCAAGACCCAGGCCGTCACCTCCAACCTCGCCCACGACATGGGTGCGCGCAACGTGCACATCGGTCCCTCGGACTACGTGCAGTGGCTCGACGACCGCAAGTGGGCCTACGTGCGCCTCGAGGGTCGCGCGTTCGGCGATGCCCCGATCAACCTGGAGTACAAGCTCGAGGTGTGGGACTCCCCGAACTCGGCCGGCATCATCATCGACGCGATCCGCGCGGCGAAGATCGCCAAGGACCGCGGCATCGGTGGCGCGCTGCTCTCGGCGTCGTCGTACCTGATGAAGTCCCCGCCGGTCCAGCGCCCCGACGACGAGGGTCGCGCCTCGGTCGAGGCGTTCATCCGCGGCGACGTGGAGCGCTGAGCGCACCGGTTCCGAACCGCACCAGACGCGGGCTCCCGAAAGGGAGTCCGCGTCTTCTGCGTCCTTGCACGGTGACCCGATCCTGTCAAGGAAGCGCGACGCGCGCGATTGATAACCGTCGGGTCATCGACATCGCTCACACGGCTTCCTATGGTTCGAGCATGAGCGAAGGAACGAACCCCCCTCCTCCGGAGAACCCCTACGGCGCCGGGTCGGGCCAGCCGCCACCCGGCAACACCCCACCGGGCTCTACGCCCCCGGGAGGTACGCCGCCCGCAGGGCCCCCTCCCGGAGGCGACCAGGGTTACGGCCAGCAGGGCTACGCGGCCGCGCCACCCCCTCCTCCTGCTGCTCCGCAGGGTGACCGCCCCGGAGAGCTGCTCGACCGTTTCGTGGCCAGGCTCATCGACTTCGTGATCCTCTTCGTGGTCAACCTGGTCATCCTGGTCCCGATCATCATCGGCGTCATCGGCATCGACGCCACCGGGACCCTGGGGATGGGCGGCAGCTTCGCCGCCGGTGCCGTGACCGCGGTGCTGAGCACCGTGATCTACCTCGGCTACTTCGGCTTCATGGAGTCCAGCCGCGGACAGACCGTCGGCAAGATGCTGATGAAGCTGCGTGTCCAGGGGGCTTCCGGTGGCAACCCCACGATGGAGGAGGCCATCAAGCGCAACATCTGGCTCGGCCTTCCCATCCTGGGCGTCGTGCCGATCATCGGTGGCCTGGTCGCCAGCCTCGGCCAGCTCGTCGCCGTCATCATGATCGCGGTCGGGATCAGCAACGATCCGGCCCGCCGCCAGCCCTGGACCGACAAGTTCGCCGGCACCCAGGTGATCAAGCAGGGCTGACCGGATCCGCGGCGCTCGCCCCTCGACCACGTCACCCACGTGTCCGACCTGGCCTGCCCCGCGACCCTGCTGGTGACCCGGCACGCGCGAGCCACCTTCGTCGAGGACGTGTTCTCCGACGAGGGTGGCTCGCTCACCTCCGAGGGGCGGCAGCAGGCCGCAGCGCTCGGGGACGCCCTGGCCACACGTCGGCTCGCCGCGATCTGGTGCAGCGACACCTCACGCGCGGTGCAGACCGCCGAGATCGTCGCGGCGCGCACAGGAGTGGCGGTCACCGTGCGCAAGGCCCTGCGTGAGGTGTACGTCGGCTCGCTGACCGGCACACCGTTCGACCTCGCGGCGCTCGAGGGGCTGGCCTCGCGGTGGGCGGCCGGCGATCTCTCGACGGCCATCGATGGCGGCGAGAGTGGCGCGGAGGTGATCGCCCGGCATCGCGAGGTCTTCGAGGAGATCGCCGACCAGTACCGCGGCGAGACGGTGCTCGTCGTCGGTCACCAGATCGCCCTCGGCGTCGCCGTACCTGCTCTCGCGGGACGCGACCCGGCCCGCGCGGCCGCTGTCATCGAGGAAGGCCTCGACCACGTCGACACCGTCGAGCTGCGCCGCGACGCCGACGGCTGGGTCCTGCTCGACCCGCCACACCCCTGACCTCCACCACCACCCCACCTCCACACCTCCACACCTCGACCCGAAAGCCCCGCCGAGACGGCGCATCTGTCCCAGCGAGACACCCCGAGACGGCGCATCTGTCCCACCCAGGCGCCCCGAGACGGCGCACGTGATCCCACGTCGCCGCCGACTCACCCTGTTCTGCCCGGGACACACGCGCCGTCTCGGCGGGCTGGGGCGGGACACACGCGCCGTCTCGGCGGGCTGGGGCGGGACACACGCGCCTTGTCGGCGGGCTGCGGCGGGACAGACGCGCCTTGTCGGCGGGCTGCGGCGGGACAGATGCGCCTTGTCGGCGGGTTGGGGCGGGACAGATGCGCCTTGTCGGCGGGCTCGGGTGGGAAGGGGTGGGGTCAGCGCTCGGCGTCGGCCTTGATCCTGGCCAAGGTCTGGTTCATCCCGCGCTCGAGCTCGACGGCGAAGTCGTCGACGCCGCCGAGCACGGCGTTGGTCAGCTTCACGGAGATGTCAGAGATGCCCTTGGGGGCCTCGCGACGCTGCACGACGGTGGTGCCGCCTGCCTGATTGGGGCTGAGGGTGAAGGACCACACCGTCCAGTTGTCCTTGACCCGGAAGGCGATCCGCCGCTGCGGCTCGAAGTCGGTCACCATCGACTGCGTGGGCCACACGAGCAGGCCGCGGCGGTTGAGGTTGACCATCTTGGTGCCGTGACCGGTTCCGCCACCACGCACGAACGTCTTCGCCACCTGCGGGCTCCACCGCGACATGTTGCGCAGGTCCGAGACCAGCTCCCACACTGCTGCTGGGGGCGCTGCGATGTCGATCGTGGCCTCGATGGGGGCGACGTCGGTGAGCGGCATGCGGGTTCCTCTCGGCAAGGCGACGGACCCTCAACGAGGGCCGTGGGTGTTCAGCCAGACGATAGGTTCCGCGAGCGCGCTCGTCCCAGCGGCATCTCGGATGGCGGCCAGCGACTTGCCCGTGTACACGGGCTCGAGCGCGAGACTGTGACGAAGACCATCCTCGACGGCGGCCGTCGAGGCCGGCGTCGGGTCGCCGTACGTCGAGCCCAGCCAGTCGCCGCGCATCGTCACGTCGGTCGGCTCCAGGGGCACCACGTCCAGGTCGGCACCTCGACTTCGGAGCAGGTCGGCCGTGCGGTTGGCCAGCCGCGCGATCACGGGGGCGGTGAGCGGGAACGCGTCGTTGACGACCACCCCGAACACGCGGGTGCGCAGCCCGGCGAGCCGGAGCCCCAGGGCCAGCCCGGCCGCGGTGCCGCCGGACCCCACAGCGGTCACGAGCGTGGCGGGCTCGGGCAGGAGACCGGCGCGAACCTGCTCGGCCAGCTCGAACGCAGTCTCGACGTAGGCCAGGGAGCCGAAGGGGTTGGAACCTCCCGCCGGGAGGTACCACGGCAGCCGCCGGTCCCGCAGCGTCCGTACGGCGATCAGGGCGGGCGCCGCCAGCCTGAGCCGCCGGGGGTCTCGGTACCGGTGGATCTCGGCGCCGGACCGGCGGAGCCGTGCCAGCTGGTCACGCACGTGGTCGTCGACGGGCTGGTCGACGAGCCCGAGCACGGTGTGCAGCCCGTGCTCGCGGCCGTAGAGCGCCGCCGCGAGTCCCCAGTGGGTCCCGATGCCACCGACGGTGAACAGCGTCCGGGTCCCCCGGCGGTGGGCTTCGGGGATGATCCACTCGAGCTTGCGGACCTTGTTGCCACCCCAGTCACCGTCGCCGTAGACGCTCTCGTCCTTGAGCCAGACCTCCGTGTCACCGACCAGGTCGCGGCCGAGCGGACGCACCGGGGTGGGTCCGTGACCCAGCGCCACATGACCCAGCGCCACATGACCCGGCGTCGAGTTCCCGGCCCCCAAGCCGGGATAGCGGTCGTGGATCAGCGCCACCGGGTCAGTCCTTCGCCGCGGCCCACGCCAACAGCGCCTGGCGGGCCTCGTCCTCGCTCATCGGGCCGTGGTCGAGCCGCAGCTCGAGCAGGTGCCGGTAGGCCTCACCGACCTGGCGGCCCGGACCGATGCCCAGGATCTCCATGATCTGGTTGCCGTCGAGGTCGGGCCGGATGGACGCCAGCTCCTCTGCCTCAGAGAGCCGCTCGATCCGCTCCTCGAGGTCGTCATAGGTACGCCGCAACCGCTCGGCCTTGCGCCGGTTGCGGGTGGTGCAGTCGGCGCGGGTGAGCACGTGCAACCGGGCCAGCTGGTCGCCGGCGTCGCGCACGTAGCGGCGCACGGCGGAGTCCGTCCACTCCCCGGAGCCGTACCCGTGGAAGCGCAGGTGCTGCTCGACGAGCTGCGCGACGGCGTCGATCTGGTCGTTGGAGAACTTCAGCGCCTGCATCCGTTTGCGGGTGAGCTTGGCGCCGACCACGTCGTGGTGGTGGAAGGTGACCACGTTGTCGTCCCCGAAGCGTCGCGTCTTCGGCTTGCCGACGTCGTGCATCAGAGCCGCGAAGCGGGAGACGAAGTCAGGACCACCCAGCCGGGGCTCGAGGTCCATCGACTGCTCCAGGACGGTCAGCGAGTGCTCGTAGACGTCCTTGTGGCGGTGGTGCTCGTCGCGCTCCAGCGCCAGCGCCGGCAGCTCGGGCAGCACGTGCTCGGCCAACCCGGTCTCGACCATCAGCCGCAGCCCACGCACGGGGTCGGGGGCCAGCACGAGCTTGACCAGCTCGTCCCGCACCCGTTCGGCGGAGACGATGTTGATCCGCTCGGCCATGTCGACCATGGCGGCGACGACCTCGGGAGCGACAGTGAACCCCAGCTGGGCGGAGAACCGGGCGGCGCGCATCATCCGCAAGGGGTCGTCGGAGAACGAGTCCTCCGGGCGGCCAGGGGTCCGCAGCAGCTTGTGCGCGAGGTCCACCACGCCGCCGAACGGGTCCTCGAGCTGCTTGCCGGGCAACGAGAGCGCCATCGCGTTCACCGTGAAGTCCCGGCGCCCCAGGTCCCCGACGAGGGAGTCGCCGTAGACCACGTCTGGCTTGCGGCTGGCCGTGTCGTAGGCCTCGGAACGGAACGTGGTGATCTCGACCTGCCACTCACCGCGCCGGCAGCCGATCGTGCCGAAGGCACGGCCGATGTCCCAGGTCGCGTCGGCCCAGCCCTTGAGCAGTCGCTCGGTGACCTCGGGTCGCGCCGAGGTGGTGAAGTCGAGGTCGGTCTGGAGCCGCCCCAGCATCGCGTCCCGCACCGGCCCGCCCACCAGTGCGATCTGTTCACCGGCCGCCGCGAAGCGCCTGCCCAGCTCGTCGGTGACCGGCGAGATCCGCTCCAGCTCCGCGACCACGCGCGTCTGGACGTCGCTGATCAACAGGGGCTCTTCGGACACGGGAGACCACTCTAAAGGTCCTCGTGCCCCGTCGGTGACCCGATCGCCTCGGCGGCCCGTCCGCGAGCCCGGCCGGAGGCCGCCCGCGAGCCCGGCCGGAGGCGGGGCCGGACCCCCTCGGCCCGGCCTCGCGGGTGTGACCGGCCCGGCTGGATAGCATCGCGGCTGTGAGCCGCGCCCGCCGAACGACCCGTGGTCTGGCGCCGGTGGTCCTCGTCGCGGCGCTGCTGACGCCGATGCTGCTGGTCGGTCCGTCGTACGCCGCCACGACCGGCTCGATCCCCGTGGCGGGTGTGCCGGGCCACGTCGAGCGTGAGCCGAAGGGCCTCAGGCGCGCAGCCGACGAGGAGGTCACGGACCCGCCACTGCGGGTGGCGCTGAGCTCGATCACGCCCTCGCAGATCCCGCGCAAGGGCGCGATCACGCTCAGCGGCGTGGTCACCAACGCCTCCTCGGACGAGTGGACCGACATCAACATCGCCCCGTTCATCTCCCAGCAGCCGATCACCACCCGGGACGAGCTCGCCACGCAGGCGGCCACAGCTGCTGACGTGGCGGTCGGCAACCGGCTCACCGATCCCGGGACGTACGTCGGAATCGGGGATCTCGCGCCGCGACGGAGCACGACGTTCACGCTGCGCATCCCGGTGAGCTCGCTGCTGACCACCGGCGAGCCCGGCGTGTACTGGGTGGGCGTCCACGCCCTCGGCAGCAACGTCGACGGCCGCGACCTGGTCGCCGACGGTCGGGCGCGCACGTTCATGTCCCTGGTCCCGCCTGCGGTGGCGAAACGGCGAACGGTGCCCATCTCCGTCGTACTCCCCCTGCGGGAGCGGGCCCGTCGAGCCGCCGACGGCAGCCTGAACGTGCCCGGACGCTGGGCGCAGCTGACCAGCCTCACCGGCCGACTCACCCGTCTGGTCGACTTCGGCGCCTCGGCGGCGGACGCACCGGTCTCGTGGCTGGTCGATCCCGCCGTGCTGGACGCGCTCGGCGACTTCAGCGCGGGCAACCCCCCGTTGTCCCTGGGGTCGCAGCAAGGAACCGATGAGGAGTCCGAGAGCGGCCAGCCCGATGCCTCCCCGTCTGAGGTGGCGCCCTCTGAGCTGGTACCGAGTGCCCCGACCGAGGAGCAGCAGCGGCTTGCGGCGCTGGTGCTGGAGACCTTCCTCGCCACCGCGCGTAGCCACGGCCTGCTGACGCTGCCCTACTCCGACCCCGACGTGGTCGCCCTGGCGCGGCGCCGGCCCAAGCTGCTGCGGCGCGCCGAGCAGCTCGCCGGACGCCGGATGTCGGCCCGCGACCTCGTAGGTCGGCCGGCGGTGGCGCCCCCGAACGGCTACTTCGACCCCTCCCTGCTGCCCCAGGTGACCAAGGACGCCCTGCTGGTGCTCAGCGACCGGGGTCGCCTCGCACAGCCCACGATCTCCCGGCTGGCTACGGGTCCGGACCTGTTGCTGTACGACGCTCGCGCGAGCGCGGGCGGGCCGGCACCGACGCGCTCGGTGGACCCGCTCGCCCTGCGCCAGCGGATCCTCGCGGAGGCCGCCCTGGAGGCCACCAAGGGCGCGGAGGCCCCCCTGCCCGTCGTGGTGACCTTCCCGATGCGCTGGGACCCCGGGCCCCGGTGGCGCGCAGCGGAGTTCTTCGAGGGCCTGGAGACGGGCTGGTCAACGCTCGCGCCCCTCCCCCCCGACCCGGCCACGACGTACCCCGACGAGCTGCCCTACGGCAGCGACCAGTTCGCGGAGGAGGTGGGCGACGCCAACGTGAGCGCCACTCGCATGCTGATGCAGACCAGTGCCGTGCTCGCCGACCTGCTGGCCGACACCACCAGCGTGACGGACCGTCTCACCGGTGCCGCCCTTCAGTCCTCGGCGTACGGCGCCCGCTCCAGCCCGCGACTCGCCGCCTCCCTCGTGCTGGCACTCGATGAGAGTGCCCGCGGCCAGATGGAGAAGGTGCAGGTGACCGGCACCGACTTCGTGACGCTGGCCGGCGGGTCCGGGACCCTCACCGTGACCCTGGTCAACGGGCTCAAGCAGCCGATCACTGTCGGTCTGCGGGCACGCGCGGACGCTGAGGTGAAGATCGAGGCGCCGGAACCGGTGAGCATGCAACCGGGCCAGCGCACGACCCTGCGGTTGCCGGTCACCAGCGGCGTGGGCGTCCACGACGTGACCATCTACCCGGTCACCGCCGGCGGCCTGGAGACGGGCACCCCACTCACCTTCAGCCTGCGCACGAGCCAGGTGGGCCGACTGATCTGGTACATCGTCACCGCCGGAGGCACCCTCCTGGTCGTGATGATCATCCGCCGGATCGTGCTCCGGGTCCGCAGCAGCAGGTGGCGTCAGGACGCGGAGGCATGAGCGGACCCCGCGAGGACCCGGACAAGGACCCGGACAAGGACCCGGACAGGGACCCGGACGACTCCCAGAGCGCCTCCAGGTCGCTGCTCTCCTCCAGCGCGGTGATGGCCGCCGGCACGATCGTGTCGCGCCTGAGTGGCTTCGTCCGCGGCATCCTGCTGGCGGCGGCGCTCGGTGTCGGCCTGCACGCCGACGTGTTCAACATCGCCAACACCATCCCGAACATGCTCTACATCCTGCTGGCCGGGGGTGTGGTCAACGCGGTCCTGGTGCCGCAGCTGGTGCGTGCGATGCGCAACGACGCCGACGGCGGTGAGGCGTACACGAACCGCATCATCACCCTGGCCGCGCTGTTCCTCGGTGTGGTCACCGTGCTCCTGGTCGTCGCGGCGCCGCTGCTGATGCGCCTGTTCCTCGACGCCGAGTTCTTCACCGAGGCGCTCAGCGAGCAGCGGGAGTCGGCCATCGACTTCGCCCGCTACTGCTTGCCGCAGGTGTTCTTCTACGGGATGTTCGTGCTGGTCGGACAGGTGCTCAACGCGCGCGGCCGGTTCGGGCCGATGATGTGGGCGCCGATCGCCAACAACATCGTCGCCGTCGCGGTGCTGGCGACCTACCTGCTCACCATCGGGACGGCGCAGGGGGAGGAGAAGCAGGGCGGTTTCAGCGCCGGCGCAGAGGCGCTGCTCGGCATCGGCTCGACGCTCGGGATCGTGGTGCAGCTGCTGGTGCTGCTGCCGTACCTGAAGTCGGCGGGGTTCAGCTACCGGCCCCGCTTCGACTTCCGTGGCACCGGCCTCGGGCACACGTTGCGGCTCGGTGTCTGGACCGTGCTGTTCGTGGTGGTCAACCAGATCGCCTACACGGTCGTGGTCCGGCTGGCCAGCAGCGGCACCGTCGCGCCCGGCGGCGCCGGCGGCCCGGGGGCGCCGGAAGGCACCGGCTACACCATCTACTCCAACTCGTTCCTGCTGACGATGGTGCCGCACTCGATCATCACGGTCTCGCTGGCCACGGCCATGCTCCCGCTGCTCTCCTCCTACGCCGCCGACGGACGGCTGGAGTCCCTGGGTGCCTCGGTGGCCTCGACGCTGCGCTCGGCCTACGCGCTGGTGATCCCGGTGGCGGTCTTCCTCTCCGTGATGTCGCTGGACATCGCCGACGTGATCTGGGGGTACGGCAGCGCGGCGGAGGACTTCGACAACTTCGCCCCCTCACTCGCCCTGTTCGGGGTAGGGCTGGTGCTGTTCACCGCGCACTACCTGATGCTGCGCGGGTTCTACGCCCTGGAGCAGACGCGGAGGGTCTTCTGGATCCAGTGCGGCATCGCAGCCACGAACATCGGCGCCGCGATCCTGCTCACCAGGGGGGCGCCTGCCGCCGAGACCGCGCCGCGCCTGGTGATCGCCTACGCCTGTGCCTACGCGGTCGGGGCCGTGACGTCCTACGCGCTGCTCTCCCGACAGGTCGGTGGCCTGGACGGGCGCCGGCTGGTGCGGTTCCTCGTCCGGGTCGTCCTTGCGGTCGGCGTCAGTGGTGCCGCCGCCTGGGGGCTGCGCGAGGGGATGACCGAGCTGGTGCCCAGCGAGGGCAAGGCCTCCGCTCTGCTCGACCTCGCGGTTGTCGGCACCGTGTTCCTCGGGCTGTACCTCGGGCTGGCCAGACTGCTGCGGATCACCGAGGTGACCGACGTCACCGGCATGCTGCTGCGCCGCCTGAACAGGCGCAAGTGAGGCAAACCGCTCGTAGGGGCCCACCTCGTCGGCCCTAACATGGGCACCGGACAGCAACAGATCCACGAAGCGCAGGACCAGGCGACAGGAGGTGAGACGTGGGCACGGGACCGATGGGACCCGGCACCGTCCTCGCCGGTCGCTACCGCCTCGTCGACCTGCTCAGCGAGAGCGAAGGTGCTCGCTTCTGGCGGGCGACCGACCTCGTGCTGGCGCGCAGCGTCGCGATCCATGCGGTGGTCAGTGACGACCCGAGGGCCCCAGGGCTGCTCGAGGCGTCCCGGCTCTCCGCGACGGTGGTGGACCCGCACCTGCTCCGCGTCCTGGACTGCGACGACACCGACGGCATCACCTGGGTGGTCAACGAGTGGGGTGATGGCATCTCGCTCGACCAGATGCTCCAGACCGGCACCCTGCCCCCCTCGCGCGCCGCCTGGCTGGCCCGCGAGGTGGCCGAGGCGATTGCAGCCGGTCACGCCCAGGGCGTCGCACACGGACGGCTGTCACCCGAGTCGGTGCTGGTCACCCACGCCGGGGCCGTGAAGCTGGTCGGCTACGTCGTGGACGCGAGCCTGGAACCGCCGCGAGCACCCGACCCGTTGTACGGCGAGCTCGACGACCGCGAGGCCGACGTCATCAACCTCGCCGGGATCCTCTACGCGGCCCTGACCGGTCGGTGGCCCGGGGTGGCGCGCTCCGACGTACCCCGGGCACCGAGGGAGGCGCGGCGACCCCTGCGGCCCCGACAGGTGCGCGCCGGGGTGCCGCGCACGCTCGATGCGATCTGCGAACGCGTGCTGCACAAAGAGGCCTCACGACACGCGATGCCCATCGAGACCGCCCACGAGATCGCCGCTGCGCTCGCTGACTACGTGGGCGACCCGACGCTCTCGGCGCCGATCGACGCGTCCGGGATGCACGCCGAGCCCACGGTTTCGCTGCACCGCGACTCCCTGCCGAAGCCACCCTGGGCCACGCCCGGTGCTGACGCCGACGCCGACTTCGCTCCCCCGGAGGCCCCGGAGGACGGTTCTGCTCGCCGCGGCACCGACGAGCTGCCGCTGGCTCCCGACGAGGACCCCGAGACTGACGGCACGGAGACGGACGGGGCCGTCACCACCGGTGCCGACGACACCGGCTCGTTGGACGGCCCGGAGCGAGGTGCTGCGCCGCCCGCGGGTGGCACCGACCCGGAGGCCACCGCACACTTCCGGGCGCCCTTGGACGGGACCCCGAGCCTGGCTCCGCTGCACCGGCGCGTGGAGGACTCCCCGCCGCCGCCGTTCGAGGACACTCCGGAACGGCCTCTGTTCGCCACCACCGAGCGTCGGGTCCCCGCCGCGGCCCGCGCCAGTCAGACCGCTTCGACGGGATCCGTCTCGGGGCAGGCGGAGGGTCCGTGGGCCCCGGAGGACAGTGGCTCCGGAGAAGGAGGCGCGCGGCAGGGCACCGGCCACGACTCCGGCCACGACTCCGGCCACGACTCTGGCCATGACACCGGCCACGACACTGGCCAGTCCGAGTTCTGGCCGTTCACCGGTGAGCCCGAGGACCCGGCAGAGACGCACACCGGCAAGGAGGGGCGCGGCTGGCTGCGTACGGCGATCGTGATCGGCGTACTCCTGCTGGTCGTCGTCGCGATGGCCATCGCCTTCAACCAGGGCCAGGGCACCGGCGGCAACCCCGGCGAGACCGCGGAGAGCCCGGCCAGCTCCGCGGAACCCACCGGCTCCGCGGTCGAGCTCGCCGGGGTCGCAGACTTCGACCCGTTCGCCGACCCCCCGGAGGAGAACCCCGACAGCGCGCCCAACGCCATCGACGGCGACGACTCGACGTCGTGGCAGACCAGCACCTACCGGCGCAACCCCGAGCTGGGGGGCCTGAAGCCGGGGGTCGGTCTCATGGTCGACCTCGGCGACGACGTCGAGGCCCGCTCGGTGACGGTGACGTTCAAGGGGGAGCCCACCTCCTTCGAGGTGTACGCCGCCCCCGCCGGTGTGACCGCCGGCCCGCAGAGCCTCGAGGAGCTCGACAAGGTCGCGACCAGCAAGGACGCCGCGGCACAGGCGACAGTCGACCTCGACCCGACCCCGACCACGCGTTACGTACTCGTCTGGCTGACCAAGCTGCCCAGCGTCTCGGGCGGGTTCCGGGGCGAGATCACCGACATCACGGTCAGGTCGTGACGGACGACCGCGACGACGTCACCCTGCTCGGGGCGCACGTCGCGGGTGACCCCGCGGCCTTCGGGGAGCTGTTCGCCAGGCACCGCGACCGCTTGTGGGCGGTAGCGCTGCGCACCACCGGCAACCCGGAGGACGCCGCCGACGCGCTCCAGGACGCGATGATCTCCGCCTTCCGACGCGCCGGGTCCTTCCGCGGCGACGCAGCCGTCACCACCTGGCTGCACCGGATCGTCGTGAACGCCTGCCTCGACCGGCTGCGGCGGGCCAAGGTGCGTCAGGCCGACCCGCTGCCCGACGACCTGGAGGAGCACGTGACCCGGGGAGCGGTCGTCACCGGCTCCGACCTGAGGCACGGGCCCGGTCTGGACCCCGAATCGGACCCCGAGTCCCACGCCCTGGCCGGTGATCGCCGACAGCGCATCCTCGCGGCGCTCGAGGAGCTGCCGGCCGACCAGAAGGCGGCCCTGGTGCTGGTCGACATGGAGGGCTACCCGGTCCAGGAGGCCGCCAGCATCCTGGACACGGCGACCGGCACCATCAAGAGTCGCTGCTCCCGCGGCCGCGCCAGGCTGGCGGTGCTGCTGGCCGACCTGGCGGGTGAGGACGCCGCCGACGGAACCATCGCGCGGTCCCGTGCGTCCCATCCCGGAGACCCGCCCCCAGTGGGAGCGCACGAGCACGACACACGCGAGGAGGAGGTGAGCGGCCCATGAGTGAGGAGAGCGAGATGTCCGAGCAGGACGCGCACATCCGCGCGCTGCTTGCCGAGCTCGGCTCCGGTCCCGAGGGTGAGGCCCTACCTCCCGCGGTCGCCGATCGGCTGGACGACACCCTCGCGCGACTCGTCGCCGAGCGGGAGCAAGGTGGGCCGGCGCCGACGCCGGAGGACGCCACTGTCGCGGACGAGGACTCCGGCGGCGCCAGCGTGCTGCCGATGCGCCGCCGCTGGGTGCCCCGCGCCACGGCTGCCGCGGCCGCCGTCGTCGTCCTCGGCGTCGGCGGGGTCGCCGCAGCGAGCTTCGGTCTGCTCGGCAACGGCGCCTCGGACGACAGCGGCGGCACCAGTGCCGCCACGGCGGACAAGGCTCTCCCGGAGGCGGCCCGGAGCCTCTCCTCCCCGACGCCGAAGACGCCCGACCAGTCAGAGGCGCTCGGTGGGGCCGTGGCCCTCCCCGAGCTCACCAGCGCCTCCTTCGACCAGCAGGTGGGCGACCTGCTCGCCGCTGACGCGCTGGGCACTCCTGGGGACGGCTCGGAGAGCTCCGCGAGTCCGCAGAGCCGACCCTCGGCCGGGGCTGACCCCTCGGGCGACGCCGACGGCCAGCCGGACCCGCAGGCCGACGAGCAAGGGCGTCCCGCGGACTCCAGTCGGCTCGCGGGCTGCCCCGGACCGGAGATCACCGACGGCGGCGTACCCAACGCGGTGCGGTACGACGGCCGGCTCGCCGTGCTCGTCGTACACCCTGAGCGGGACGGGGAGCGGTTGGTCGAGGCCTGGAACTGCGCCGGCGACCAACGACTGGCCAGCACCACGACGGCACGGTGAGGCGTAGGGGAGACTGTTCCCCATGCAGCCTGCCCCCTCGCGACTCGTCTCCTGCCAGGTCGAGCTCGACGTCCGCGAGACCGCCGAGCTGGTCTGGTCCGTCGCTGTGGCCCACGGGCCCGAACTGGCCACGGAGGACCTGGTCGTCACCGTCGACGGCCGGCCCCTCCCGGTGAAGGAGCTGGAGGTCACCGACGGCGGCCGGCTGCACATCTGCACCGCGCCCCCCGGCCGGCTGGCGCTGCGCTATGAGGCCGAGGTGACTGGTTCGGCACCTCCCGCGCTGGTGGACCCCGTCGACGACATCGTCTACAGGCGCCCGAGTCGGTACGCCGAGTCCGATGAGCTCGGCCCCACGGCATGGGCGGAGTTCTCGCGGCTCGAGGGCAAGGACCTGCTGGACGCCGTGAGCTCGTGGGTGGGGACCCAGCTGTACTACGTCAGCGGCGCCAGTCGCGTCACCGACGGCGCCACCCAGACACTGCTGCACCGCCAAGGCGTCTGCCGCGACTTCGCCCACCTGGTGATCGCGCTGCTGCGCGCCCGCAACGTCCCCGCCAGACTCGTGGCGGTCTATGCCCCAGGGTTGGCACCGATGGACTTCCACGCCGTCGTCGAGGCAGCGATCGACGGTCGTTGGCAGGTCGTGGACGCGACCGCGCTCGCACCCCGGCAGTCGTTGGTCCGCATCTCCACCGGCCGCGACGCCTCGGACACCGCGTTCCTCACGGTGCAGTCGGGCCGGGCCGACCTGCTCACGGTCGCCGTCACGGCGACCTGCCTCCCACAATTGCCGGCCGACGACCTCACCAGCCTCGTCTCCCTCACCTGACCCGGCGGTCTCGCTGGGCCACAGTTCGCGGGCCCGTGCGCCCGTCGTCCGCCCGTCGTACCCCCGGACCTGGCGACGTGCCCCACGAGCTGCCTGGCATCCTGCCCTGGGTGTGCCCGGAATGCACTGTGCCTAGGATCTGTTGCACCGGGGACACCGAACGTCAACAGCAGGAGTGGCAGTGACCGATCAGACCAGCTCGTCCGTGGACCAGATCCGCGACGTCATCATCGTCGGCTCCGGACCGGCGGGTTACACCGCCGCCGTGTACGCCGCCCGCGCCAGCCTGTCGCCGTTGGTGTTCGAAGGTGCCGTCACCGCCGGTGGTGCCCTGATGAACACCACCGAGGTGGAGAACTTCCCCGGCTTCCGTGACGGCATCCAGGGCCCTGCGCTGATGGACGAGATGCGCGCCCAGGCCGAGCGTTTCGGCGCAGAGATCGTCTCCGACGACGTGATCGACCTCGACCTCACCGGCGAGACCAAGCTGGTCACCACCGCCGAGGGCACGTTCAAGGCGCGCACAGTGATCCTGGCCATGGGCTCGGGCTACCGCAAGCTCGGTCTGCCCGCCGAGGACCGCCTCTCCGGGCACGGGGTCAGCTGGTGCGCCACGTGTGACGGGTTCTTCTTCCGCGACCAGCACATCGCGGTCGTCGGGGGTGGCGACTCGGCCGTCGAGGAGGCCACCTTCCTCTCGCGCTTCGCCTCCAAGGTCACGCTGATCCACCGTCGCGGCGAGCTGCGCGCGTCGAAGATCATGCAGGAGCGCGCCTACGCGGACCCGAAGATCGAGTTCGCCTGGAACTCCGAGGTCGCCGAGATCCACGGTGAGGAGAAGCTCACCGGCCTGACCCTGCGCGACACCGAGACCGGGGAGCTGCGCCAGCTCGACGCGACCGGGCTGTTCATCGCGATCGGCCACGACCCCCGCTCCGAGCTGCTGCCCGGCCAGGTCCGCCTCGACGACGAGGGGTACGTGCTCGTGGATGCGCCCTCGACCCGCACGAACCTCTCCGGCGTGTTCGCCTGCGGCGACCTGGTCGACCACCACTACCGGCAGGCCATCACCGCTGCGGGGACCGGCTGTGCGGCCGCGCTCGACGCGGAGCGCCACCTCGCCGACCTCGACTTCGCCACCAAGACCCCGGCGGGTGCCGCCACGGTCGGCGCCACCTCCTGACCCCAGGAGTCCCTTGCTCCCCCCGGGAAACAGCCGCTTCCCCACCGTTGCAACGCGGGGGAAGTGGCGGTTTCACTGGGGACCCCGTGAAACCACCACCGGGAAGAAATCTCCCACCAGGGGTGTTCAATCCAACGCAAGCCAACGATCATCGAGACTCGACAACAAGGAGCACAGATGTCTGACCTGAAGGCCGTGACCGACGACAACTTCGAGGCCGAGGTCTTGAAGTCCGACAAGCCCGTGCTGGTCGACTTCTGGGCCGAGTGGTGTGGCCCCTGCCGTCAGGTCGGTCCGATCCTGGACGAGCTGGCCGCCGAGCACGGCGAGAAGGTCACCTTCGTGAAGATGAACGTCGATGAGAACCCCGTGACGCCCTCGACGTACCGGGTGAGCGGCATCCCGACGCTGAACCTGTACAGCAACGGTGAGGTCGTCAAGCAGATCGTCGGCGCTCGTCCCAAGGCCGTCCTGCTCAAGGAGCTGCAAGACTTCATCGCCTGATCCGCCCCAGCGAGAGGCCCGGCTTGAACTCCGACTTCCGGCACGGGGACTCCGGTCCCGCCGTCGCCCAGATCACCGACCTGCTCGAGCGGATCGGCCTTCTGGGCGACGCTGTCGAGTCCGCACCCAACGAGGCGTCCTACGACGACCGGGTCGAGCTGGCGGTGCGGACGTTCCAGCAGCAGCGCGGCCTGACCGTGGACGGGGTCGTCGGGCCGCTGACGTTTCGACGGCTCGACGAGGCGCGGTGGCGGCTCGGAGACCGGATCCTGACGCACCTGGCCGGCAATCTGATGGCCGGGGACGACGTCTACGCGCTGCAGAGCCGGCTGCTGGACCTGGGGTTCCGCGTCGGACGGGTCGACGGCTACTTCGGCGCCGAGACCGAGGCGGGCGTCCGCGAGTTCCAGCGCAACTTCGGCATCCCCCCGGACGGCACCTGCGGCCCGGCCACCCTGAAGGCGCTCACCCGGCTCAGCCCGATCGTCAAGGGCGGCGCGCCCAACATGATGCGCTCGGAGGAGCGGATCCGGGAGGCCGGGCCCCACCTCGGTGGCAAGACGGTGGTGATCGACGTGGGTCGCGGGCACAACCTGCCCGAGGAGCACGCTCGGGCATCCGACACGATCCTGCACGACCTCGCCCAGCGCGTGGAGGGCCGGCTCGTCGCGACCGGCGTCCAGGCGTTCCTGACCACCCCGCGGTGGGCCGCCCCCGGTGAGGAGGCCGAGCGCTCGGCGTTCGCGAACCGCACCGGCGCCGACCTGTTCGTCTCGATGGCCCTCGACGTCTCCCGCAACGTCGACGCGTGCGGCGTCTCGACGTACTTCTTCGGTGACGACAGCCACGACACGTGGTCCTCGGCCGGGGAGCGCTTCGCCGGCCTGGTGCAGCGCGAGATCGTCGCCCGCAGCGACCTGGTCGACCTGCGCTCCCACCCCAAGACCTGGGAGATCCTGCGGCGCACCCGGATGCCGGCGATCCGCCTCGACGCCGGTTACCTGACCAATCCCGGGGACGCGCAGCGGCTCGGTGACCCCAGCTTCCGCGACGTGCTGGCCGAGGCGATCGTGGTCTCGGTGCAGCGGTTCTACCTGAGCGCCGACGACGACGCCCACACCGGCGTCCTCCGGGTCAGCGAGCTGCGCGAGAACTTCCAGCCCGGCTAGGCCTCAGCGCCGGTCGGCGCGCCCGGTCCCGCCGTGCTGGTGCACGGGCCGCGGCGCGCGGTGCCCGACCGCCCCCAGCAGCGTCTCCAGGCCGCGCTCGAGCTCCTCGCGGATCGAGAGGGTCGTGCGCAGGTCCATCCGCATCCGCGGGTTCACCGGGTGAGCGCGGCTGGTCGAGAACCCGACCGCCAGCAGGAAGTCGGCCGGTACGACGCAGTTCCCGTTGCGTCCCCGGGTGTCCCCGAACGCCTCGACGGCCTTCACCCCGCCACGCAGGATCAGGTCCTTGGCCATGCCCTGCACGAGCATCCGCCCCAGCCCCCCGCCGCGGTGTGCCGGGTCGACGTACGCCGTGGTCATCACCACTGCGTCGGCGCCGATCGGGGAGGTGGCGAACCCGTCGGCGCTCGGGACGTGCACCGGAGGCGCCCACAGCATGTGCCCGACCACGACCCCGTCGACCAGGGCCACGCGACCGCACGAACCCCACTCGCGCAGGACCGTTGAGACCCAGGCGGCCTTCTCCTCGCGCTCGTGCCCACGTACGGCGTCGCGCCGCACGGGGTCGAGCTCCCAGAAGACACAGTCGCCGCACCCCCCGGGCAGACGCTCGAGGTGGTCCAGGGTCAACCGCTCGATCTTGCGTCCCACGTCTCACCTCACGACGTGCCGGGTCCATGGGTGCGGGCGCACCGTGCCGCCGGCCTGCTCCCATCGTAGGCCGAGGGGCGACTGGCGGCCCGGAGCTCAGGCCCGCTGGGTGGTGAGGAAGTCGGCGATCCGGTGGATCGCCTCGGTCAGGGTGTCGAGGTCGGGCAGCGTGACCAGCCGGAAGTGGTCCGGCTCGAACCAGTTGAACCCGGTGCCGTGGGTGACCAGGATCTTCTTGGCCCGCAGCAGGTCGATCACGAACTGCTCGTCGTCCTTGATCGGGTAGACCTCGGGGTCCAGGCGCGGGAAGCAGTAGAGCGCGCCGCGCGGCTCGACGCAGCTGACGCCCGGGATGTCGTTGAGCAGCTTCGAGGCGGTCTTGCTCTGCTCGTAGAAGCGGCCGCCGGGGTGGATGTACTCGTTGATCGACTGGTAGCCGCCCAGGGCCGTCTGGATGGCGTGCTGGGCGGGGACGTTGGGGCACATCCGCATGTTGGCCAGCAGCGTCAGGCCCTCGACGAAGTCGACCGCGAGGTGCTTGGGGCCGGAGATCATCACCCACCCCGCACGGTAGCCACAGACCCGGTACGCCTTGGACAGGCCGCTGAAGGTCAGGCACAGCACGTCGTCGTGGACGTAGGACGCGGTGTGGTGGTGGACCGCGTCGTCGAACAGGATCTTCTCGTAGATCTCGTCGCTGAAGATCACCAGCTCATGGCGGCGGGCGATGTCGACCAGACCCTTGACGGTGCCCTCGCTGTACACGGCCCCCGTGGGGTTGTTCGGGTTGATGATCACCAGACCCTTGGTGTCCGGGGTGATCTTGGACTCGATGTCGGCCAGATCGGGGTCCCAGCCGTTCTCCTCGTCGCACCGGTAGTGCACCGGCGTGCCACCGCAGAGAGTGACCGCACCCGTCCAGAGGGGGTAGTCCGGCGCCGGCACGAGGATCTCGTTGCCGTCGTCGAGGAACGCCTGGAGCACCATCGAGATGAGCTCGGAGACACCGTTGCCGATGAAGACGTCCTCGACACCGGTCTCGGTCAGTCCGCGGGCCTGGTAGTACTGCGCGACGGCGGTGCGCGCGGAGTAGATGCCGCGCGAGTCGGAGTAGCCCTGGGCGTCGGGCAGGTTGTGCACCATGTCGGCCACGATCGCCTCGGGAGCCTCGAACCCGAAGGGGGCCGGGTTGCCGATGTTCAGCTTGAGGATCTTGTGGCCCTCGGCCTCGAGACGCTGGGCCTCCACGAGGATCGGACCACGTACGTCGTAACGGACGTGCTGGAGCTTGCGGCTCTGGACGATCGGGCGCATGGGGCCAAGTGTCGCAGGGTCCGCGTCTGCAGTGGGACCAGCATCACGATCGCAGCGCGTGGCTGGGTGCACATGGCACCATCGACCCAGCCCCCACACCGTGCAGCAGAGCAGGAGCCCCCGAACCCATGCGCGACCTCACCTACCCGCCGATCATCCTCACCTGCAAGGCCCTGTTCCGCGTCCTGGGTCTGCGGTTCCAGCTGGCCGGCACCGAGCACGTGCCCAGGACCGGCGGCGCGCTGCTGGCGTTCAACCACGTCTCCTACATCGACTTCGTGCTCGGCGGGTTGGCCGCCCAGCCAGCGGGCCGCCTGGTGCGCTTCATGGCCAAGCGTGAGGTCTTCGACCACACCGTGGGCGGACCGGTGATGAGGTCGATGCACCACATCTCCGTGGACCGCGGCGACGGGGCCGGCTCGATGGACGAGGCGCTGCGATACCTCCAGGAGGGCGAGGTGGTCGGGATCTTTCCCGAGGCGACGATCTCGCGGTCCTTCGAGGTCAAGGAGCTGAAGTCCGGGGCGACGCGCATTGCCGCCCAGGCGGGCGTCCCACTGATCCCGGTCGCGCTGTGGGGCACCCAGCGACTGATGACCAAGGACCACCCGCGGGACTTCTCCCGCGGCAAGACCATCGGCATCCGCGTCGGCGAGCCGATGTACCCGACCGGCGAGGACCCCGTGGCGGAGACAGCGGAGCTCCATCGCCGCCTCGGCGAGCTGGTCCACGAAGCCGTGGACGCCTACCCCGCCGCGGAGCAGCCGCCGGGTTCGTGGTGGTTGCCCGCCGCCCGGGGTGGGACCGCACCGACACCCGAACGGGCAGCCGAGCTCGACGCCGAGGAGAAGCTCGCCCGCGCCGCGCGCAAGGAGCGGCGCGCGGCCCAGAGCGGTGGGGCCGGCCAGGGCGACGTGGAGCAGGGCGACGGTGAGCGTGGCGACGTCGAGGACAGCGACCCGGCCGTCGGCTGAACCACGCCGGATCGACGCACCGACTTGTGGACGAATGGCTTTGTCGACAAATCGACAGGTCGCTACATCGCCGAAAGAACACAGGTCAGATCGGACGATCCTCGCGGTTCCGCGGGTCGATCACCGAGACGATCCGCTCCAGGTCGGACAGTGAGGCGAACTCGATCGCGATCCGGCCCTTGGTCTTCCCCAGCGTGAGCTTCACCCGCGTGTCCAGCCGGTCGCTGAGCCGGTCACCCAGCTCGGCGAGGCCCGGTGCACTCGGCCTGGCCGCGCGGATCTTCGGCTCAGCGTCCTCCTGACCGAGCTCGCCGACGGCCACCAGCTCCTCGAGCCCGCGCACCGAGATGCCCTCGGAGACCACCCGGCCGGCCAGCCGGTCCTGGGCGGCCGCGTCGGAGACCCCGAGCAGGGCCCGGGCGTGTCCAGCACTCAGTACGCCGGCCGCTACGCGACGCTGGACCTCCGGAGAGAGGTTCAGCAGCCGCAGCGTGTTGCTGATCTGGGGTCGGCTGCGCCCGATGCGTCCGGCCAGCTCGTCGTGGGTGCACCCGAAGTCGTCGAGCAGCTGCCGGTAGGCGGCCGCCTCCTCGAGCGGGTTCAGCTCCGAGCGGTGCAGGTTCTCCAGCAGCGCGTCGCGCAGCATGGCGTCGTCCCCGGTCTCGCGCACGATCGCCGGGATCGTGTCCAGACCGGCCTCCTGGGTGGCCCGCCAGCGGCGCTCGCCCATGATCAGCTCGTAGGACGACTCCCCGGTGCGACGTACGACGACCGGCTGGAGGAGGCCGACCTCCTTGATCGAGTGCACCAGCTCGGCCATGGCGTCCTCGTCGAAGGCCTGGCGAGGTTGCCTGGCGTTGGGCGCGATGACCCCCACGGGCAGCTCGGCGAAGTAGGCCCCGGCGACCGTGGCCGGTCCCGAGCCCGCGCCGTCCGCCACCGGGGGCGCCGGGAGCTCGTCGGCCTCGGTGGGCCGAGCCGGGCTCTCATCGCTGCGGTCCCGGACCAGCGTGCCGCCGTTCCCGACCGCCGCGGACTCGCCGGCACCGGCCTGGGCCGGCACCGCTGCGTGAGCGCCCACGTAACCCGGCCGCGCCGCTACGTCCGGCTGCTCGGGGCGAGCGACCGGGTCCGCCTGGGGCGGCGCAGTGGGGATGAGCGAGCCGAGCCCACGTCCGAGGCCCCGTCGAGGTGCTGTCCTGTCGTTCATCGCGATCCTCCGAGGTCAGTGCCAGGGGTGGCGGGGTTGCCAGCTTGGGGGTTGCCAGCTTGGGGGTTGCCAGCTTGCGGGGTTGCCAGCTTGCGGGGTTGCCAGTTGCGGGGTCGGGTGGCGCGCCGGCGGGCGCCGCCCCACGGTGCGCCAGCTCGCGGGCGGCCTCGAGGTAGCTCAGCGCGCCGGGCGAGCCCGGGTCGTAGGACATCACGCTCTGCCCGTAGCTGGGCGCCTCGGAGACCCGGACCGACCGCGGGATGGCTGTCTTGAGCACCTGGGCCCCGAAGTGGGCGCGGACCTCCGCGGCCACCCCTGCGGCGAGGTTCGTGCGGGAGTCGAACATCGTGATCAAGATGGTGCTCACCTCCAGGCTCTGGTTGAGGTGTGTCCGCACCATCTCCACGGTCTCGAGCAGCTGGCCGAGCCCCTCGAGCGCGTAGTACTCCGCCTGGATCGGGATCAGCATCTCCGCCCCGGCGACCAGGGCGTTCAGGGTCAGCAGACCCAGGGACGGCGGGCAGTCGATGAGCACGTAGTCGAAGCGGTCCGCACCCGGACCACCCACCAGTGGGTGTGCGGCCAGGGCCTTGCGCAGCCGGCTCTCCCGCGCCACCACGCTGACCAGCTCGATCTCCGCGCCGGCCAGGTCGATCGTGGCGGGCACCACGAACAGGTTGTCCAGCTCCGGGTGGGGCTGGACCACCTCCTCGAGCGGGACGCCGTCGACCAGTACGTCGTAGGAGGAGAGCGTGCCCCGGTGGTGGTCGACCGAGAGTGCGGTCGAGGCGTTGCCTTGGGGATCGAGGTCGATCACGAGCACGCGCAGCCCGTTCTGGGCCAGAGCGACCGCCATGTTCACAGCGGTGGTGGTCTTGCCGACCCCGCCCTTCTGGTTGGCAACCACCATCACCCGCGTCGCGGCCGGGCGGGGCAACGGGGTGCCCGGGCGACGTCCCTGCCGCACGAGGAGCTGTTGCTCGATCGCCCGCGCCATCGGGGTCGAGTCGTCGAACCTGCTCACGTCCTCGACGAGTTCTGCCGCCGTCCGCACCCCGAGGCGCTGGAAGGCGCCCGTTGCTGACTCCACCTGATTCACCGTGCCAATCCCTTGCTCTGTTTCACGTGAAACAGCGGGGTCCTGTGGATAAACCCCCACTGCCTGTGGATTCCTGCGCTCACGCGGCCGTTCCGGGCCGGTGGATAACTCAACCGACCGCCCGCGGCGCGTGCCGCGGTCACCAGCCGGCGCCGCTCTCATCGACCTGTCCGTTGTGTCCGCTTGTGCCCAGATTTACGGATATGAACCACCGTGACGGGCGGGGTGAGCCATTCCGATCCGACCCCCTCTATCCGGGTATCGGTACCTCCCAGGCCACGAATGGTGCCGCTGCTGCTCGCCAGCTCCTCCGCGGCAGCGGACCCCTTCATCGCCAGGAACAGCCCTCCGGGCCGCACCAGGGGAAGGGACCAGCGCGCAAGCCGCTCCATCGGAGCCACCGCCCGCGACGTCACCACATCGAACACAACCTCACCGTGGAGCTCCTCGGCCCGTCCCCGATGGACGGTCACATTGGTCAGGCCCATTGTGGCCACAACGAGGTCCAGAAACGTGGTGCGACGCAGCAAAGGCTCCACCAAAGTCACGCGAAGGTCGGGCCTGCGGATGGCCAGCACTATTCCGGGCAGGCCCGCTCCGCTGCCGATGTCGGCCACCGTGCTCTCCGCCGGCATCAGGTCGGTGATCACAGCACAGTTGAGCAGGTGCCGTTCCCACAGCCGGGGTACCTCCCGAGGGCCGATCAACCCGCGGACGGTGGCCTCCCGGGTCAACAGGTCGGCGAACTGCTCGGCCATCGGGAGCGCACGTGAAAACACCCCCTGCGCCACTGTGGGCGCCGGGGGTGTTTCACGTGAAACCTCAGGGGTCACGCGGGCAGCACCACGACGTAGCGGCGCGGCTCGGTCCCCTCTGACTCGGACTTCAGCCCGGCGGCCGCGACGACGTCGTGGACCACCTTGCGCTCGAACGGCGACATCGGCTCGAGCTCGGCCTGCTCTCCGGACTCCTTCACCTGGGCCACGATCGCGGACGCCTGCTCCTCGAGCTCCGTACGCCGCCCTGCGCGGTGACCGCTCACGTCCAGCATCAGCCGCGACCGCTCTCCGGTCTCCCGGTACACCGCGAGCCGGGTCAGCTCCTGGAGGGCCTCCAGCACCTCACCGTTCTTGCCGACCAACAGCGGCAGGTCCGCACCGACGATGGAGACCGTGGCGCGGTCGCCCTCCACGTCCATGTCCAGGTCCCCGTCGAGATCTACGATCTCGAGGAGCTCCTCGAGGTAGTCCGCGGCGATGTCGCCCTCCTGCTCGAGGCGTTCGCGTCGCGGCGGCCGCCCAGCGGCCCCGGCTCGTCGGCCCCCTCGTCGGCCCCCTCGTCGGCCCCCTCACCGGCACCGTCCGCCTCCTCCACAGTCTCCTGGGCGTCGACTTCCTGGGTGTCGGTGTCCTGGGTGTCGGTGTCCTGGGTGTCGACGTCCTGGGCGCGACGTTCGGTGTCGACGGCTTCGGTCTCGATGGCGTTGTTCACGGGGTCACTCACTTGTCTTCTCCCTCGGTGCTCTGGGGTTCGTTCGACTGGTCATCTGGGGGGGACGACGCGCTACCGTCCTGGGCGCCGCGCGACGGACCACCGGCGGGCCTGGGTCCCGACTTCTTGCGCTGCGAGCGCGTCTGCTTGCGCGGCTGCTGGCGGGGCGCCGGCTTGGGCGCCTCCTCCTCCACCACGGCGGTGTCGCCCGGCGCCTCAGCGCCCAGTGGCGGCAGACCCTTGCGCTTGCGCTTCGCCGCGTCGCGATCCTGCTTGGCCTTGAACGCCTCGGTGTTGGGCGCCGGGTTGTTGCGGATCACGTAGAACTGCTGACCCATGGTCCACAGGTTCGAGGTGGTCCAGTAGAAGAGCACGCCGACCGGGAAGGCGATGCCGCCGACCGCGAACACGACGGGGAGCACGTAGAGCAGCATCTTCTGCTGCTGCGCGTAGGGACCCGTGAGGGCATCGGCGGGCATGTTCTTGCTCATCAGCTGACGCTGGGTCAAGAACGTGGTGGCGGTCATCGCGAGCACCAGGATGGCGGCGAGGATCCGCACTCCGACGAGGTCGGTGGAGATGAACGTGTCGGAGATGCTGGCTCCCAGGAAGACCGCGTCACCGAACTGCTCGTTCAGCGTCACGGTCATCAGGCCGCGCTCGTCCTCGGGGTTCTTCGTCGCCTGGTCGATCAGCCGGAAGAGCGCGAGGAAGATCGGCATCTGGATGATGAGCGGAAGGCACGAGGAGAAGGGGTTGGTCTTGGTCTCCCGGTAGAGGCTCATCGTCTCCTGGGCGAGACGCTCCTTGTCGTGGCCGAACTTCTTCTGCAGCTCCTTGACCCTCGGCTGCAGCAGCTGCATGTTGCGGCTGGACTTGATCTGCTTGACGAACAGCGGGATCAGCAACGCGCGGATCACGATGGTCAGCCCGATGATCGACAACACCCAGGCCACGCCCGAGGCCGGTCCGAACAGGTCGCCCCACACCCGGTGCCAGCCCAGCAGTACGGCGCTGATCAGGAAGTACAGCGGCGTCATGATGAAACTGCCGATTTTGCCGAAGAAGGACAACACTCAGACTCCTCGAGTCATCTTTGTTTGTGGAGGAACAGGGTCATATCCACCTAAAGCCCACGGGTGACAGCGACCGACGCGGCGTACGGCCAGCCAGGTGCCCTTGAGACTGCCGTGCACGGTGATCGCTTCCAGGGCGTACGCCGAGCAGGTGGGGTGGTACCGGCACACCTGGCCGTAGAGCGGGCTGATCACCAACCGGTAACCGCGCAGCAGGAGGAGCAGCAGGTGCTTCACCGCAGACCCGCCGCTTCACCGACGGCCGGCGAGGCCCCCGCCTGCTTGGCCAGGCACCGTTCCAGACAACGCTCGAGCTCGTCTGCCAGTTCCCCGTGACCGGCGCCGGAGCAGGCCGGCAGCGCGCGGACCACGAGCAGCGCGCCCGGGGGCAGCGTCGCGGTCCACTGCCGGGCGAGGTGGCGCAACCGGCGCTTGACCAGGTTGCGCACCACCGCGTTGCCGACGGCTTTGGAGACCACGAAACCCACCCGCGGCGCCGAGGTGGCACCCGGGTGGGCTGAGGGCTGGACCAAGAGGTGGACCACCATCAGGGGCCCACCGCATCGGTGGCCACGGCGCGCGACCTCCCGAAAATCAATGGGAGAGGTCAGGCGATTACTTGGGGAGAGCACGCCCGGCTGCTCAGGCCTCAGGCAGCGAGACGGTCGCGGCCCTTGCGACGGCGTGCCGAGAGGATGGCGCGGCCGGCGCGGGTGCGCATGCGCAGGCGAAAGCCGTGGGTCTTGTGCCGACGACGGTTGTTCGGCTGGAACGTGCGCTTGCTCAACGTACTCACTCCACTCAGGGGGCTTGGCTGACAGTCTGGATCCGGGTCGCGTCGGGCGAGTCGATCGCCAGTTGATGGTCAACTGGCACCGCTCACCCACGAAAGCCCTGGGGACTGTCATGGACACGCGGCACCGGTCGACGCCGGGCAGACCTGCCAACGGTACGTGCAGCGTCGCAGCAGGGTCAATTCGCCCGGTGCGCCGGGCGGCCCGGAGCGACCTCCCTGCGGAGTTTCTTCAGTCTGGCAGGGGCCTGCGGGCACGTTCGCGGCCGACACGCCCGAGCCTGGGGATAACCCGCGAGTACCCTGTGGACAACCGGTTGCTCCGCAGCCAACCGGGTTGTTAGCGTCGCTGGTCCGCACGGACCGTTCCCGCTCTCCCCAGCCGCACCGACTTTCGGGGCACAAGGGACAGACCGGATCGCGCGACAGCCGCACCGAATCCCATCAGTGGACATCGTTCGGCATTGCACAACCTGTGGACAAAGGTGTGGAGACTGATCGTGGGTCCGCACGAGGGCACGGCAAATCAAGGGGAGCGCACGGGGCGTGGACGCACACAAGACCGGATCCGGCCAGGCAAGTGAGCTCGAGGTCCTCTGGCCCGGGATCGTCGACAGTCTTCCTCCCAACCAACGCGTGTGGCTCGCCTCCAGCAAGCCACTGATGCTGGCCGAGAGCACCGCGGTGGTCGCGGTCCCCAACGAGTTCACCCGCAACCAGCTCGAGGGGCGCCTGCGCACCCGCATCGAGGACACGCTCAGCGAACGCCTCGGCAAGCCGGTGCGCCTGGCCGTGAGCGTGGACCCCACGCTCGAACGCGCGGTCGCGGACCTGCCGGCCGAGGCGGCCGACGACGCACAGCTGGGCGCGCCGATGGGCGCGGAGCCCCCGCTCCCGAACACGGGGCTCCCGAACACGGGCCTCCCGAACACGGGCCTCCCGAGCACGGGCCTCCCCACGACCGGTCCGGGCGCCACCCACGGCGGCGCCACTCACGGCGCGAGAGCGCCCGAGTACCAGCCCAACGACCGTCCGATGGGCCACTCCGCGGATCCGACGGCTTCGACCACGCACCAGCCGTCCGCGCACGAACGCAACTCACCGATCAATCGACAAGTTGATTTGTCGACACGGATGGCGAGCACCTCGCTGACCACCGGCATCCCGGACAGTCCACTGAACCCGCGCTACTCCTTCGAGACGTTCGTCATCGGCTCCTCGAACCGGTTCGCGCACGCAGCAGCGGTGGCGGTCGCCGAGGCCCCGGGCAAGGCGTACAACCCACTGATGGTCTACGGGGACTCCGGGTTGGGCAAGACCCACCTGCTGCACGCGATCGGCCACTACGTCCGCAACCTGTGGACCGGGGCGAAGATCCGCTACGTCTCCTCCGAGGCGTTCACCAACGACGTGATCAACGCGATCAAGGACGCGAACACCGCGGCTCTGCAGCGCCGCTACCGCGACGTCGACGTCCTCCTGGTCGACGACATCCAGTTCCTCGAGGGCAAGCAGCAGACCCAGGAGGAGTTCTTCCACACCTTCAACACGCTGCACAACGCCAACAAGCAGATCGTGATCAGCTCCGACCGGCCGCCCAAGCGGCTCACGCAGCTCGAGGACCGGCTGCGCAACCGCTTCGAGTGGGGCCTGCTCACCGACGTCCAGCCCCCCGACCTCGAGACCCGGATCGCGATCCTGCGCAAGAAGGCTGCCGCCGACCGTCTCTCGGCGCCCGCCGACGTGCTGGAGTTCATCGCCTCGCGGATCCAGACCAACATCCGCGAGCTCGAAGGTGCCCTGATCCGGGTGACCGCGTTCGCCAGCATCAACCAGCAGGAGGTCGACATGACCCTTGCCGAGATCGTGCTCAAGGACCTGATCCCCGAGGGTGGGGAGCCGGAGGTCACCGCCGGGCTGATCATCGCCCAGACCGCCACCTACTTCGGGTTCAGCATCGAGGACCTCTGTGGCCCGAGCCGCACCCGAGCCCTCGTCACGGCTCGCCAGATCTCGATGTACCTGTGCCGCGAGCTCACCGAGCTGTCGCTGCCCAAGATCGGCCAGCAGTTCGGCGGGCGCGACCACACCACGGTGATGAACGCCGACCGCCGGATCCGCAAGGACCTCGCCGAGCGGCGCAACGTCTTCCACCAGGTCACCGAGCTCACCACCCGGATCAAGCAGCAGGCCAAGCAGTCCTGAGGCCACGAAGGGCCTCGCGAATGACACCGGAACTTGTGGTTTGCGGGGCCGAATTCGGTGGACCTCCTGGGGATCGCCTGTGGACAACGGGCGTCCAGCGCCCACAGCCCACCTCGGGAACCACAAGACCTTGTCGTTCGCAGTCCCGGCGTCCACAGCGCCCGCGGCACAACTTCTGCCGGTTGACCTGCGCAAACAGCACTTGTCCACAGAATCCACCGCACCTACTACTACGACTGAATTCTCAATTGATTCCTCGCCGCGCAACATCCGGGGATTGCTGTGACGTGTGGAGAACTACAAGCGTGGCAGGATGCTCTCCCCGACAACTTGTCGGCCGCAGACCTGGCGTCCCCGGCGAGCAGCCGTTGCCGCACCAGATGGAGAGGAACCATCCGTGAAGTTCCGCGTCGAACGTGACGTCCTCGCCGATGCCGTCGCCTGGACGGCCCGTGCTCTCCCGATCCGTCCCAGCGCCCCGGTGCTCGCGGGCCTGCTGATCGAGGCGGGCTCCTTCGAGGATGGTGCTGGAGCCGGAGGGGACGGCCTGCAGCTGTCGACCTTCGACTACGAGACCTCGGCACGAGCCACCCTCAACGCCGACGTCAGCGAGGAGGGCCGCGCGCTGGTCTCCGGCCGTCTGCTGGCCGACATCTGTCGCAGCCTGCCCAACAAGCCCGTGGAGATGAGCATCGAGGGGGCCAAGGTGACGCTGACCTGTGGTTCGGCCCGCTTCAGCCTCCAGACGATGCCGGTCGAGGACTACCCGACGCTGCCGCAGATGCCCGAGTCGCGGGGCAAGGTGAGCAGCGCAGGGTTCGCACACGCGGTCTCGCAGGCGGTCACCGCCGCCGGCCGCGACGACATGCTGCCGGTCCTGACCGGTGTCCGCCTCGAGCTCGACGGTGACTCGATCGCGATGCTGGCCACCGACAGGTTCCGGCTCTCGCAGCGGGAGCTGACCTGGTCGCCGTCGACCTCGGACATCGACGCCGCGGCGTTGGTGCCCGCCAAGGTCCTCGCCGACACCGCCAAGGCGCTCGTCGGTGGCACCGAGATCTCGATCGCACTCTCCACCGGCTCGGCCGGGGGCGCGGGTGAAGGGATCATCGGCTTCGAGGGTTCGGCCGGCGGCGGCATCCGACGTACGACGACCCGGCTGCTCGACGGCGACTTCCCCAAGGTCCGTTCGCTGTTCCCCAGCGAGCACCTCACCGTTGCGCGGGTCGACCGGGCCTCGCTGGTGGACTCGGTCAAGCGGGTCTCGCTGGTCGCCGAGCGCAACACAGCGGTCCAGCTGGCCTTCGCCGACGGTGTCCTGACCCTGGACGCCGGCTCGGGTGAGGAGGCGATGGCCAGCGAGTCTCTCGAGGCGCACGTGGTCGGCGACGACATCACCACCGGGTTCAACCCCGCCTACCTGCTCGACGGGCTGACGGCGATCGAGTCCCCGTTCGTCGAGCTGGCCTTCACCCAGGCCTCCAAGCCCGTCGTACTCTCGGGGGTGGGCTCGCTCGAGGGCGAGGCGGAGAGCGAGTTCCGCTACCTGCTGATGCCGCGCCGGTTGCTTTCCTGACGCGCGCCCCGCACGCACACCCACCACGAGGAGTACGGATGCACATCGGACTGGTCGGCCTCGGCAAGATGGGCGGAAACATGCGCACCCGGCTGCGCAACGCCGGCCACACGGTCGTCGGCTACGACCGCAACCCCGAGGTCAGCGACGTCGACAGCCTCGCGGCGATGGTCGAGGAGCTGCCCCGGGACGGCGGGCGGGTCGTCTGGGTGATGGTGCCGGCCGGCGACCCGACGCGTGGGACCGTCCGGGAGCTCGGTGAGCTGCTCGGCGAGGGCGACGTCGTCGTCGACGGTGGCAACTCCCGGTGGACCGACGACGAGGTCAACGCCGCCCTCCTGGCGGAGAACGGCGTGGGGTTCGTCGACTGCGGGGTCTCCGGGGGTGTCTGGGGGCTCGAGAACGGCTACGCGCTGATGTTCGGCGGGGCCGACGAGGACGTCGCCAAGGTGCAGCCGGCCTTCGATGCGCTCAAGCCCGAGGGTGAGGCGGGGATGGTGCACGCCGGCAAGAAGCCAGGCGCCGGCCACTTCGCCAAGATGGTTCACAACGGCATCGAGTACGCCATGATGCAGTCCTACGCCGAGGGCTGGGAGCTGCTGGAGAAGGTCGACCTGGTCGACAACGTCACCGAGGTCTTCGACTCCTGGCGCGAGGGCACCGTGATCCGGTCGTGGCTGTTGGACCTCTTGGTCGCCGCGCTCAAGGACGACACCCATCTCGAGGAGATCCGCGGTTACGCCGAGGACTCCGGTGAGGGCCGGTGGACCGTGGAGGCAGCCATCGACAATGCGGTGCCGATGCACGTCATCGCCGCCTCGTTGTTCGCCCGGTTCACCTCGCGGCAGGACGACAGCCCGGCGATGAAGGCCGTGGCGGCGATGCGCAACCAGTTCGGTGGGCACGCCACCCAGGCCGGCGGGCCGCCGACCACCCGCGACGTCGACTCCCCGGCCGACAAGTAGCCACCCGGGAAGCGCCTGTTGTACGTCGCCCACCTCTCCCTCCACGACTTCCGTTCCTACCCCGTCCTCGAGGTGGACCTGGAGCCGGGAGTCACGTCCTTCGTCGGGCTCAACGGGCAGGGCAAGACCAACATCGTCGAGGCGATCGACTACCTGTCGCGGCTCAGCTCGCACCGGGTGGCCGCCGACCTCCCGCTCGTGCGCAAGGGGGCCGACCAGGCGGTGGTCCGTGCCGCGGTCGTGCGCGACGACCGGCGTGCGGTGCTGGAGGTCGAGATCAACCCGGGCAGGTCGAACCGGGCGCGGGTCAACCGCGCCCAGCTCCCACGGGCCCGCGAGCTCTTGGGCCTGGTGCGCACAGTGGTCTTCGCCCCCGACGACCTCGCCCTGGTCAAGGGCGACCCCACCGAACGCCGCAAGTTCGCCGACGACCTGCTGGTGCTCCACGAGGGCGCGCGGTACGCCGGCACCCGCAGTGACTACGACCGGGTGCTCAAGCAGCGCAACACCCTGCTCAAGACCGCACGCGTCCGGGGCTCCTCCGCCGAGGCGGCGCTGTCCACCCTGGAGGTGTGGGACGCCCGGCTCGCCGCGCTGGGCGCCGAGATCATGGCGGCGCGGTGGCGCCTGGTCGAGCAGCTGAACCCGCTGCTCGGCAAGGCCTACGAGGCCGTGGCCCGGGGGGCGGCCCGCGACGACGCGACGCTGACCTACAAGCCCAGCTTCGATCCCGATCCCGATCCTGATCCCGAGCTGGCGCTCGAGCAGCGATCGGCCGACCGGGTGCCGGACCCAGTGCCGGACCCAGTAACGGACCTGGAGCGGGCGATGCTGGCCGAGATCGGCCGCCGTCGGCGCGACGAGCTCGAACGCGGGGTCTCACTGGTGGGACCGCACCGCGACGACCTGCTCTGCTCCCTGGGCGAGTTCCCGGTCAAGGGTTACGCCAGCCACGGGGAGTCCTGGTCGTTCGCGCTGGCGATGCGGCTGGCCTCCTACGAGCTCCTCCGGGCGAGCGGTGATGACCCGGTGCTGATCCTCGACGACGTGTTCGCAGAGCTCGACACGGGTCGCCGGGCCCAGCTGGCCGACCTCGTGGCCGGTGCCGAGCAGGTGCTGGTCACCGCCGCGGTCCTCGAGGACATCCCCGAGGGGCTGCGTGGTCGCCGTTTCGACGTCTCCGAGGGGAAGGTGCGTCCGGTTGGGTGAGGACGAGACGCTCCCCGAGGACCTGCCGCCCGCAGAGGATCAGGGCGGGGACCAGGCCGGGGACCAGACCGGTGACCAGAGCGGGGCAGACCCGGAGGGGCAGGCCGAACCGGGCGCGCCCGCGAGCACGGAGCCGGAGCACGACGAGTCCGGCCTGGACCTGGCCCGCTCGATCGCCCGCGGCCTGGCCGGACGGACCCCGACCAGGTCGACGCGCCGCGGGGGCAGCCAGGGCACCGGCGCTGCGGCCCGCCGCTGGCGTGCGGTCCGGGACGCGGAGAACAGCGGCGCCCACCCCGACGACCGCGATCCCCAGACGATGGACTCGACGCTCGGGCGGTTCGTGCGCGAGCAAGGGTGGGAGACCGAGCTCCGGGTGCACGGCGTGTTCTCGCGCTGGGAGGCGATCGTGGGCCGCGACGTGGCCCAGCACGTCACCCCGGAGTCGTACGCCGACGGGCGGCTCGGCGTACGCACCGACTCCACGGCGTGGGCCACCCAGATGCGCCTGCTCGCACCCGACATCCTGCGGCGGCTCAACGAGGTGCTCGGCGACGAGACCGTGGTGGTCATCGACGTCGAGGGGCCACGTGGTCCGTCGTGGAAACGGGGCCGGCTGCGCGTCAAGGGTCGGGGGCCGCGCGACACCTACGGGTGAGCCGCCGACGGGACCCGCGTGGCGACGCGAGGTGGGCCGCTGACGGCTCCTTGGCCGTACAGGGACTAGGCCGACCCCCTGCCGTGGACGGATCGGGCCGGTTATGAGCCTCTGAGGGCCATTTTTCACGCAGGATCCCCACATTGCTTGGACCAGGCGCGTGATTGTGGGCCCGTGACGGGTAGACTGAGCGGTGGTCGCCGACCTTCGTTGGGCGGCCATTGTGTTGCACCGGACCGAGTTCTGCGTGGCAGCGCCTGCAGCACGCTTGACCCCGACCTGAGCCGCGCGCGGCGCACAGTAGAAGAGGAAGCCTGAGTGGCTGACGAGACCACCACGACGACATCTCCCGAAGCGCTCCCCGAGCACCCCCCGGTGCCCGATGTAGTCCCTGCCAGCATCATCGAAGGTCACGCGGTGGAGGCCGGCAACTACGACGCCAGCGCCATCCAGGTCCTCGAGGGCCTCGAGGCCGTGCGCAAGCGGCCCGGCATGTACATCGGTTCGACCGGTGAGCGCGGGCTGCACCACCTGGTCTGGGAGGTCGTGGACAACTCGGTCGACGAGGCCCTGGCCGGGTTCTGCGACCGCGTCGAGGTGGCGGTGCTCCCCGACGGGGCGATCCAGGTCTCCGACAACGGCCGCGGCATCCCCGTCGACATCCCCCCGGGCCAGGAGCTGCCCGCGGTGACCGTCGTACTGACCGTCCTGCACGCGGGCGGCAAGTTCGGTGGCGGCGGCTACAAGGTCTCCGGCGGTCTGCACGGTGTGGGTGTCTCGGTGGTCAACGCCCTCTCCCAGCGCCTCGAGGTCGACATCAAGCGCGACGGCTTCCGGTGGACCCAGGCCTTCGAGTACGGCGTGCCCACGGGCCCGCTGGAGAAGCACGAGGCCACCGACGAGACCGGGACCACGACCCGGTTCTGGGCCAGCGAGGACATCTTCGAGACCACGGCGTACTCCTTCGAGACGATCACCAACCGTTTCCGGGAGATGGCCTTCCTCAACAAGGGCCTCGAGATCATCGTGCGTGACGAGCGCCCCGCCGCGGCCCAGATCGCCGACGCGGTCAACGACGAGACCGTGGACGAGGAGGCCGTCGAGGGCGACGACGCACCGCACGGCACCTCGACCGGCGCCATCGAGCGACGGTTCCGCTACGACCGCGGCCTCGTCGACTACGTCGAGCACCTCAACCGCAGCAAGGTCACGGCCAACCCCTCGATCATCGCCTTCGAGGCCGAGACTCCGGAGTCGGTCGAGAACCACATGAGCCTCGAGCTGGCCATGCAGTGGAACACCACCTACAACGAGTCGGTGCACACGTTCGCCAACACGATCAACACCCACGAGGGGGGCACCCACGAGGAGGGTTTCCGCGCCTCGCTGACCACCCTGGTCAACACCTGGGGCGAGGAGTGGGGACTGATCAAGAAGCCCGAGGACCGCGTCAAGGGCGACGACATCCGTGAGGGCCTGACCGCGATCATCTCGATCAAGCTGGGCGAGCCGCAGTTCGAGGGACAGACCAAGACCAAGCTGGGCAACACCGAGGCCAAGGGCTTCGTGCAGCGGATCGTCAACGACCAGCTCGGTGACTGGTTCGAGAAGAACCCCGCCGAGGGCAAGGACATCGTGCGCAAGGCGCAGTCCGCGGCCCAGGCCCGCGTGGCTGCACGCAAGGCCCGCGACCTCGCCCGCTCCCGCAAGGGCCTGCTCGGCGGGGGCGGCCTGCCCGGCAAGCTCTCGGACTGCCAGTCGACCAACCCCGAGGAGTGCGAGGTCTTCATCGTCGAGGGCGACTCGGCGGGTGGTTCGGCCCGGCAGGGTCGCGACCCCCGGGTGCAGGCGATCCTGCCGATCCGCGGCAAGATCCTCAACGTCGAGAAGGCCCGCCTCGACAAGGTGCTGGCCAACACCGAGGTGCAGGCGATCATCTCCGCGCTCGGCACCGGCGTGCACGAGGAGTTCACCCTCGACAAGCTGAGGTACCACAAGGTCGTGCTGATGGCCGACGCCGACGTCGACGGCCACCACATCAACACGCTGCTGCTCACCTTGCTGTTCCGGTTCATGAAGCCGCTGATCGAGCACGGCCACGTCTACATGGCCCAGCCGCCGCTGTACCGGATCCGCTGGAACAAGCCGGCCGAGCACCAGTTCGTCTACTCCGACTCCGAGCGCGACGCGCTCACCCGCGACGGCATCGCCCAGGGCAAGAAGCTGCCCAAGGAGAACCCGGTGCAGCGGTACAAGGGCCTCGGTGAGATGAACGCCGACGAGCTGTGGGAGACCACGATGAACCCCGACCAGCGGCTGATGCTGCAGGTCACCCTCGACGACGCCGCCCAGGCGGACGAGATCTTCTCGGTCCTGATGGGTGAGGACGTCGAGCAGCGCCGAGGCTTCATCCAGCGCAACGCCAAGGACGTCCGATTCCTCGATATCTAGGTGTCTAGCACTTCTCCTAGATTCGGGTAGAACCAACCAGAGAGACCAACGTGACCGAGACCCCCACCGACAACGCCGGCACCGTCGGCCCCGGCGGCCGCATCGAGCCGATCGAGCTGCAGACCTCCATGCAGCGTGCCTACATCGACTACGCGATGGCCGTGATCGTCGGCCGGGCGCTGCCCGACGTACGTGACGGGCTCAAGCCGGTGCACCGGCGCGTGCTCTACGCGATGTACGACGGGGGCTACCGCCCGGACCGCGGGTTCTCCAAGTGCTCCCGCGTCGTGGGTGACGTCATGGGTCAGTACCACCCGCACGGCGACACCGCGATCTACGACACCTTGGTGCGGCTCGCGCAGCCATGGGTGATGCGGGCCCCGCTCATCCACGGGCAGGGCAACTTCGGCTCCCCGGGCAACGACTCGGCCGCCGCGATGCGGTACACCGAGTGCCGGATGGCGCCGCTCGCGCTGGAGATGGTCCGCGACATCGAGCAGGACACGGTCGACTTCCAGCCGAACTACGACGGTCGCTCCCAGGAGCCGGTCGTGCTCCCCGCGCGCTACCCGAACCTGCTGGTCAACGGCTCGGCCGGCATCGCGGTCGGCATGGCCACCAACATCCCGCCGCACAACCTGCGCGAGGTCGCCGCCGGCGCCGCGTGGGCGCTGGAGCACCCGGACGCCACGCGCGAGGAGCTCCAGGACGCGCTGATCGAGCGGATCAAGGGTCCCGACTTCCCCAACGGTGCGCTGATCGTGGGCCGCGAGGGCATCGAGCAGGCCTACCGCACCGGCCGCGGCTCGGTGACCCAGCGCGCGGTGATCGAGGTCGACGAGGACAGCAAGGGACGCACCTGCCTGGTGATCTCCGAGCTGCCCTACATGGTCAACCCGGACAACCTCGCGCTGAAGATCGCCGAGCTGGCCGACGCCGGCAAGGTGCAGGGCATCTCCGACGTGCGCGACGACTCCTCGGGCCGCACCGGCCAGCGGCTCGTGGTCGTGCTCAAGCGCGACGCGGTCGCCCGCGTGGTGCTGAACAACCTGCTCAAGCACACCGAGCTCCAGACCAACTTCAGCGCGAACATGCTGGCCCTGGTCGACGGCGTGCCCCGCACGCTGAGCATCGACCAGTTCATCAGCAACTGGGTCACCCACCAGATCGAGGTCATCCAGCGCCGGACCCGCTTCCGGCTCGCCGAGGCCGAGCGTCGCGCCCACGTCCTGCGTGGCCTGGTCAAGGCCCTGGACATGCTCGATGAGGTGATCGCGCTGATCCGTCGCTCCCCGGAGGTCGACGACGCGCGCCAGGGCCTGATCGAGCTGCTCGACATCGACGAGATCCAGGCCAACGCGATCCTGGACATGCAGCTGCGGCGCCTGGCTGCGCTGGAGCGCCAGCGGATCATCGACAACCTCGCCGAGCTCGAGCTGGAGATCGCCGACCTCGAGGACATCCTGGCCAACGAGGCGCGTCAGCGTCAGATCATCGGCGACGAGCTGGGCTCCGTGGTGGAGAAGTACGGCAACGACCGGCGTACCCAGATCATCGCCGCCGACGGGGACCTCTCCATGGAGGACCTGATCCCCGACGAGGACCTCGTCGTGACCATCACCCGAGGCGGTTACGCCAAGCGGACCCTGGCCACGCAGTACCGCACCCAGCGTCGAGGCGGCAAGGGCGTGCGCGGCGCGGCCCTGCGCGGCGACGACGTCGTGGAGCACTTCATGGCGACCTCGAACCACCACTGGTTGCTGTTCTTCACCACGGCCGGTCGGGTCTACCGGACCAAGGCCTACAACCTGCCCGAGGCCTCGCGTGACGCCAAGGGTGGTCACGTGGCCGGGCTGCTGTCCTTCCGGCCAGACGAGCAGATCGCGCAGGTGCTCGCGATCCGCGACTACGACCAAGCGCCGTACCTCGTGCTCGCGACGCGGTCCGGGCTGGTCAAGAAGACACGGCTCGCCGACTACAACAGTCCACGGCAGGCCGGCGTCATCGCGATCAACTTCCGCGACGACGACGACGAGCTGATCGGCGCCGAGCTGGTCAACGCCGAGGACCACATCCTGCTGGTCTCCCGCAAGGGCCAGGCGATCAGGTTCCCCGCCGACGACAGCCAGCTGCGGCCGATGGGGCGGGCGACCAGCGGCGTGCAGGGGATGAAGTTCCGCCAGGGCGACTCGGTGCTCTCCATGTCGGTGATCCGAGCCGAGCAGGTGGCGGCCGAGGCCTCGCTCCTGGAGCGTCCGGAGGCGACGCCCGAGGAGAACGCCGGGGAGAACGCCGACTCGGCCCCCGAGGTCGCCGAGCAGTACGTCTTCACGATCACCGACGGTGGCTTCGCCAAGCGCACCCGGATCTCCGACTACCGCACCCAGTCGCGCGGCGGACTCGGCATCAAGGCGATGGCGCTGGCCAACGAGGACCGCGGTGTCCTGGTCGGTGCGTTCATCGTGGTCGAGGGCGACGAGGTCCTCTCGATCACCTCTGGCGGTCAGGTGGTGCGCAGCCCGATCAACGACCAGTTCCGGGCGACCGGCCGGTCCACGATGGGCGTGAAGTTCGTGACCCCCAAGGGTGGGGACAGCGTCGCGGTCGTGGCTCGCAGCGTCGAGAAGGACGCCGAGGTCGAGGAAGCGGTCGAGGAGGCAGTGGAGGCAGAGGCTGCCGAGGCTGCCGAGGCGGGTGCGACAATCGACGCCGGGTCCGAGGCGGACTCGAGCGGCGAACAGGTCGCCGACGCCGACGTGGACGTGGACGCCGATGTCGACACGGATGGGGCCGCTGACGGTGCGGCGGAGGGCGAGGACTGATGGCCGAGCAGGGTCGTGACGATGGCTCGATCGCCCCACGCCGTGGGCTCGGCGGGCCAGTGATCCCGCCGCCCCCCGCGGGCATGGAGGAGCAGGCGCGCAAGGCCGAGGTGCAGAAGGCGGCCGCCAAGAACGCCGCGGCGGCCAAGCGCGACGCCGCGGAGGAGAAGCGCACCGCCCGGGAGGCCGATCAGGCCCGCAAGGCCGACGAGAAGGCGGCCAAGGTCGCGCGTCGCAACCAGACCCGCCAGTCGGCCAAGGAGGACACCAAGTCGATCCCGAAGCAGGGGCCGTCCGCCGGTGAGTCGGCGAAGAAGCCGGCGCCTCGTCGTACCCGCCGAGCCCAGCTGCGCCTGGTGCAGGTGGACGCCTGGTCGGTGATGAAGACCGCATTCCTGCTTTCGATCGCCCTGGGGATCGTCCTCGTGGTCGCCGTGGCGATCATCTGGGGCGTGCTCGGTGCGGCCGGTGTCTGGGAGTCGATCAACTCGATCGTGCAGCAGGCTGTCGGCAACGCCAGCGGCGCCCCGTTCGACATCCGCGAGTACGCCGGAACCTCCCGCGTGCTGGGCTTCACGATGATCGTGGCGGTGATCGACGTGGTGCTGATCACCGCGATCGCGACGCTCGGCGCCTTCCTCTACAACCTCTCCGCGGCGCTGCTCGGGGGCATCGAGGTCACCCTCGCCGAGGACAGCTGAGCAGCGCTGTTGAGCCGTTTTGTGGGCGCTCCGGGGCATGGGGTAGCCTTCCCTCTCGGTTCACCCGGGCGCTCGCCCGGGCGCCATGCGGGCCTATAGCTCAGACGGTTAGAGCGCTTCCCTGATAAGGAAGAGGTCAGAGGTTCAAGTCCTCTTAGGCCCACGATCACCCACTCGTCGAGGAGACGGCCATGAAGAAGATCCTGCTCGTCGCGATCGCCGCCGCCGGCGCCGTCTTCGCGAAGAAGAAGATGGACGAGGGCAAGAACGAGCAGGCCCTGTGGCAGCAGGCCACCGACAACGTCGACAAGGCCTGACGACTCCTACACCACCGGTGGTCGACGCGACGCGGTCGCGGCACCGCCTCCGGGGCCTTGGCGCAATTGGTAGCGCACCTGCTTTGCAAGCAGGGGGTTAGGGGTTCGAGTCCCCTAGGCTCCACTCGACGAACCGATGAACCGACGAACCGACGAACCGACGATCCGCCTGGGGCGTCTGCATCTGATCCGGCTCGCGCGACCGGTGCCTGGCGTGCAGGTACGCCGACCATTCCCGACAGAGATCCCCGTGCTCGACGAGGCAAGCGGGCGCACGTCGGCACACAGCCGCAGTCCGGGAGCGGCCCTGCATCCGACCTGTCGTGCTCTCCGCCACTTTGACAGTCATCTGTCAATCTGACAGGCTACTGTCATGATCGGATCTGTGCACCTCGTCGTACTCGACACCATGGCTGACTGGGAGGTGGGCTACCTCACCGCTCACCTGACCAGCCTGCGCGGCCGCCACGAGGACGCCCGGTTCCGCGTCGTCAGCGTGGGCCTCACCGAGGAGCCGGTGACCACTATGGGTGGGCTTCGGATCCTCCCGGAGATCACCTTGGACCGACTTGAGCCCACCGAGAGCGCGATGCTGGTGCTTCCCGGTGGTGAGACCTGGGGGATGCCTGCCACAGCCCCGTTCGTCGAGGCCGCGCGTCGGTTCCTCGACGCTGGCGTGCCCGTGGCGGCGGTGTGCGGCGCGACGTACGGGTTGGCCGCAGCGGGACTGCTCGACCAGCGGTGGCACACCAGCAACGACCCCGGCTTCCTCGCCGCGTCCGGGTATGCGGGAGCCGATCGCTACCTCACCGACCCGGCTGTCATCGACGGTGACCTGGTCACCGCCAGCGGGGTGGCGCCGGTGCACTTCGCCCGGGCGGTCTTCGAGCGACTCGGCGCCCACGACCCCGAGCTGATCGGCTCCTGGTTCAAGCTCTACGGCGAGCGCGACGCCGCCGGCTTCTATGAGCTGATGGCCGCGGAGACGGTGTGATCGACCCCCAGGTGGTCCTGTCCGACCTCGCCCTCACGACCTTCCGGCTCAACGGTCAGGTCCTGGCGCTCGCCGAGGACCTGTCCCGTCCGGTCGGTCTGACCGCCGCGCGCTGGCAGGTCCTCGGGGCTGTGCTGACGACGCCGCTGTCCGTCTCGGCGATCGCTCGCGAGATGGGGATGGCGCGCCAGAGCGTGCAGCGCATCGCCGACATCCTCGTCGACGCGGGTCTGGCTGAGTACCGCGACAATCCCTCTCACCGTCGTGCCAAGCTCGTCGCCCCCACCAACGAGGGGCTAGCGGCCGTACGCAGGATCAACCCGGCACACGCCCAGGCCGCCACAACGCTCGTGGCGATTCTCGGCGCCGACCGCGCTGCTGAGGCCGTCAGCGCGCTGCACGACATCTCGGCCGCGCTCGGCCAGCTGAGCGCTGAGTAGAACGGATCCTGTTGGCCGTTCCGGGCGATCCGCCTCCGGGACGTGCGTTCTGGGTGGTCGTGGCCATGCACGTAGCGGTCGGCGAGTGGTGGTTGAGGCGGACGCCGGACCTGCGCGGATGAGCTCGACGCGCTTGGTTCCCGCGCGCCGTCGGTCACACCACGCCGTCGGCGTACGTCACCCTGGTGAGGTGACCACACACGAGAGGTGAGCACGATGGAGACGACGGCGGCGTTCGAGGACGAGCGGCCGCGGCTGCTGCGCGTCGCCAGCCGGTTGCTCGGGGACCCGATCGAGGCGGAGGACGTGGTCCAGGCGGCGTGGCTCCGGCTGCACGGCACCGACGCGGACATCGACAACCTGCCCGGCTGGCTGACCACGGTGACCACCCGCCTGTGCCTGGACCGGCTGCGCGCGAAGACCCCCGAACCCGCGGAGGTCATCGAGCCCGGCGGGAGCGCCCCCGACCCGGCCGACGAGGTGGCGCTGGCCGACACCGTGGGCGTGGCTCTGCAGATCGTGCTCGAGCGGCTCTCGCCCGGGGAGCGGGTCGCGTTCGTGCTGCACGACAGCTTCGCGATCGACTTCCCGACGATCGCGGCGATCCTGGGCAGCACCCCAGCGGCGGCGCGCAAGCTCGCCTCGCGCGCTCGCGCCAAGGTCGCCCAGCCCACACCCGAGGACCATCAGCCCGACTGGGCGGTCGTCGATGCCTTCCTCGCCGCCGCCCGCGGAGGGGACTTCGGGCGCCTGATGGAGCTCCTCGCCCCCGACGCCGTGACCATCGGGGACGCCGCCGCCGTCGCCCTGGGCACACCCGCGCGCACAGAGGGTGGCCGCGAGGTCGCCGAGATGTTCAACGGCGCGGCCAAGGCGGCCGTCGCGGTGTTCGTCGGCGAACGACCGGGCGCCGCGTGGCTGCAGCGAGGCGAGTTCCGGGTCGCCTTCGACTTCACCATCGAGGAGGGACTCGTGCGCCGCATCGACTTCCGCGCGGACCCCGAGGTGCTGGCAGGGGTGACCCGGCGGCGCGGAGCCGGGGTGGGTTCCGCGGCCGGGACCAACTGGCGTGACCCGACCACGCCGTGACGGCGGGGCGTCGAGGTGGTCACACCTCGACGCGGGCGAACGTCAGGTGGGTACAACGGGGCTCGTGCAACGAGCCCAGGGACGATCAGGCGATGATTCAGCGATGAGAAAGGCACCACAACCGATGAAGACCATGACTTGCCGTGAGCTGGGTGGACCGTGTGACCTCGAGCTGCGCGGCGACAGCGCAGACGACGTGATCAAGGGCCAGGACCGGCACCTCAAGGATGCCGTCCGGGCCGGCGACGAGGCCCACGAGCACGCCCACAAGGAGATGAAGGGGCGGTGGAAGCACCCGAAGGCGTCGTTGGGTTGGTATCGCGACGTCAAGAAGGCCTTCGCCGGACGCCCGGAGAGCTGATGACCGATATGCCGACCACACCGTGACCATCGACGAGGGCAGCGGGCTCGAGTGGAGCGACGTGGCCGGGGAGCGACTCGACGTCACGACGCTGCACGAGATCCTGAGGTTGCGCAGTGCCGTCTTCGTGGTCGAGCAGGCGTGCGCCTACCAGGACGTCGACGGGTGGGACCTGCTCGACGGCACCCGACACCTTCTCGGCCGGGCCGATGGCATCGCGGCGTACGCACGGGTCCTGGCCCCGGACGCGGAGCACCCCACGCCCCGGATCGGTCGGGTGATCGTGGCGCCCGAGCACCGGGGACGGCGCCTCGGTCGGGAGCTGATGGAGCGTGCGCTCGCGCTCTGCGCTGAGCACTGGCCGGGGCGGCCGGTCGAGCTGGGCGCGCAGGCCCACCTGGGCGATTTCTACGCCGGCCTGGGCTTCAGCCCCGTCGGTGAGCCGTACGACGAGGACGGCATCCTGCACCAGTGGATGCGCCGACCCGTCTGAGGAGGACCTTGTTGGAGGCAGATTTTCTTCCTTCGGAATGCCGCGCTCTGTCAGGGCCACCACCTACCTGCAGGAAGTGCATCGTGGGCTGCGAAGCTCACTCGATCAGGAGCTGGTCGTGGGTCCGGGACAGGCCGGCGGGGGAAAGCAGCTCGTCCACCACCATGAACGCGGCGCCCCGAAGTCCTGATCGGTCGGCCAAGGGAGACTGCAGGATCTCCAGGGACCGGGTGGCCAGCGGCAGCGATCGGTCCAGGACCGCGAGCCGCACCTGCCTCAGGTAGAGGTCTCCGGCCGAGGCCACGCCACCCCCGATCAGGACGAGCGAGGGGTTGAAGAAGTTCACCACCCGGGCCAACGCCTCCCCCAGTAGACGCGCGGACTCAGTGACCAGCCCGCGAGCGGCGGGGTCGCCGAGCAGGGCGGCATCGACCACGGCCTGCGCGGTGATCTCGTGTCCCTCGGTGAGCTCGGCGGCCAGGACCGGGCTTTCGCCGGAACGCGCCAGCTCGAGGCCGTCGCGCCCCAGGGCATACCCTCCGGCCAACGCTTCGAGGCACCCCAGCTGGCCGCACCGACACTGCACGGTGCTGTCACCCACGGCCATGTGGCCGATGTCGCCGGCGCAGCCCTGCGCCCCGCGGTGCAGCAGGCCCCGCGAGACCAGCCCTGCGCCGATCCCGGTGCCGATCTTGACGAACACGACGTCCTGATGACCGGTGGCGAGGCCCCCGCGGAGCTCTCCGAGAGCCATCATGTTGACATCGTTGTCCACCCAGACCGGTGCTTGGTAGCGGGTGGCGAAGAACGACCGGACGTCGAAACCGTCCCAGCCGGGCATGATCGGTGGTGAGACCGGGGTCCCGGTCTCGAACTCCACCGGGCCCGGCAGGCCGACGCCGACTCCCCACACGTGCGCGTCCCCCGGCAGGGAGTCGACCAGCTCGTCGAAAAGCTCGGCAACGCGCCCCAGGATGTGGGTCGGGCCCAAAGTGACGTCGGCACCCTCGCCCCGCGCCATCGAGACGCGGCCGGCGAGATCCGCCGCGGCGACCTCGATGCCGGTGGCGCCGAGCTCGGCGACCAGGATGACGCCGGCGGCCGCGTTGAAGCGCAGCTCGCGCGGCGCCCGGCCGCCCGTCGAGCGTCCCAAAGGACCCTCGGTGAGCAGTCCGGCGGTGATCAGCTGGCTCGCGCGATCCGTGACGACGTTTCGTCCGAGCCCGGTCAGTCGGGCGATCTCCGGCCGCGTCGTGGCCCCCGAGACCCGCACGGCATCGAGCACCGATACCAGGGACTCGATGGTGTCTCCTGCCAGCACGGAGACCGCGCGTGTTCGATCCATGGGCCAGCCTGCCTTTCGTCGAAGGAAATCGTACATAAGTCTCTAGGGTGTTGACTTATGCATGTGACGTGCCTAAGGTACTCCCAACCCCCCAACCGGGGAAGCAGCAGAGAGGAGGGAACGTGCGAGTCGGTTATCACACGATCACTTGGGGCGGTGTCGTCGGAGATCCCGTCGGGGTCACCAGCGTCAAGGACCTGCACTACCGGGTGAACGGCCCGATGGACCGGGCCATCGCCGAGATCGGCTCCCTGGGTTACAACGGCATCGAGATGTTCGACGGCAACGTCGCTGACTATGCCGAGCACCCCGAAGACCTGGTCGCTCTGCTGGAGGCGGCGGACGTGCAGCTCGTCGGCGTCTACACCGGCGGCAACTTCATCTACGACGAGATCCTCCCCGAGGAGCTCAGCCGCGTGACGCGGGCTGCCGAGCTCGCCGCACAGTTCGGGGCCACCAGCCTCGTGGTGGGCGGCGGCGCCAGGCGCGCCTCCGGCACCCTGGAGAAGGACTACAAGCGGCTCGCCGCCGCTCTCGACCAGGTCACCGACATCGCGGCAGCGCACGGCCTCGAGGCGTGCTACCACCCACACCTGACGACCATCGTGGAGAGCCCCGAGGAGCTCGACCTGCTGATGCCGCACACCCGCATCGGCTTCTGCCCCGACACCGCGCACCTGGCCGCGGGGGGCGGCGACCCCGCCGAGATGATCCGGCGTTACCCCGACAGGGTCCGCCACGTCCACCTCAAGGACGCCCGACTCTCGCCGCTCGAGTTCCTGCCGCTGGGTGCTGGGGAGATCGACTTCGAAAGCGTTCTCGAGGCGCTGCGCGAGACCGGGTACGACGGCTGGCTGATCGTCGAGCTCGATTCCTACGACGGCGATCCCCGTGAGGCCGCCGCCCAGAGCAAGTCCCACCTAGACCGACTCCTGGCCACGACCGGCCCGGTTGCCACCCACCCCACCACTGGAGAGTCACAATGAACCAGAAATTCCGTTACGTGGCCGCGGCCGCAGTGTTCGCCCTTGCAGTGAGCGGGTGCAGCTCGAGCAGCTCGTCGTCGGCCGCGCAGGACCCCGGCGTCACGCAGAAGGTGGATGAGGCCCTGGCCGCGATCCAGGGCAAGGTCCTGAGCAAGGGCCCCAACGGTGAGGAGCCTGAGCCGGCCGAGGTCGCTGAGCTCACCGAGGAGGAGATCGCCCAGGTCAAGGACCTGGGCGCCACCGCGGCGATCGTGATGCACTACGGCGGGAACGACTGGGCCAACGCCCAGGTCGACGGGCTCAAGGACCAGTTCGCCAAGCTCGGCATCGAGGTCGTCGCGGTCACCGATGCGAACTTCAAGCCCGACAAGCAGGTCTCCGACCTCGAGACCGTGATGGCCAAGAAGCCGGACATCATCGTCTCCATCCCCACCGACCCGGTGGCAACTGCCTCGGCGTACAAGAAGGTAGCCAAGACAGGCACCAAGCTCGTCTTCATGGACAACGTCCCGCAGGGCCTGGAGGCCGGCACGGACTACGTCTCGGTCGTCTCAGCCGACAACTACGGCAACGGTGTGACCTCGGCGCACCTGATGGCCAAGGCACTCGGTGGCAAGGGTGATATCGGCCTGATCTTCCACGAGGCCGACTTCTTCGTCACCAAGCAGCGCTACGAGGGCTTCAAGTCGACGATCGAGAAGGAGTACCCGGACATCAAGATCGCCGACGAGAAGGGCATCGCCGGGCCGGACTTCGCCGGAGACGCTCAGGGTGCCGCCAACGCCATGCTGACCGAGAACCCCAACCTGGCTGGCATCTGGGCAGTCTGGGACGTTCCCGCCGAGGGTGTGATGGCGGCGGCCCGTGCCGCGGGGCGCACGGACCTCAAGATCGCGACCGAGGACCTCGGCACCAACGTGGCGATCGCTCTTGCGAAGGACCAGCTGATCGTCGGGCTGGGCGCCCAGCGCCCCTTCGACCAGGGCGTCACCGAGGCTCTGCTCGGCGCCGGCGCGCTGATCGGCAAGCAGGCTCCGCCCTACGTGGCCCTGAGTGCGTTGCCGGTCGAGCACGACAACGTGCTGGAGGCCTGGAAGCAGGTCTACCACTCGGACCCGCCCAAGGACCTCGAGGACTCCTTCAAGAAGTAGGACCACAGGCCGTGGCCGGCGGGGATCACCCCGCCGGCCACCCAGGAAGCGAAGGAGCTCGTGATGTCCCACCCCGTTCCAGCGGTACAGATGTCCGGCATCTACAAGGCGTTCTACGGCACAACCGTTCTCGAGGACGTGGACTTCGAGGTCCTGCCCGGCGAGGTGCACGCACTGGCCGGCGGCAACGGTGCCGGGAAGTCCACCCTCATGAAGATCCTGCAGGGCGTCTACTCGATGGACCGCGGTGACATCTCCGTCGCAGGCCAGGCGGTGAGGATCAGCTCCATCCACGAGGCCCGCGCCGCCGGGATCGGCATGGTGTTTCAGGAGTTCAGCCTGGTGCCCAGCCTGACCGTGGCCCAGAACGTCTTCCTCACTGCCGAGCCACTGGGTCGAGGAGGGCTGATCAGCGACCGCGAGGCCGTACGCCGGACGCGCGAGGTCTTCGCCGAGATGGAGGTCGAGGTCGACCCCAAGGCCACCGTCGCCGACCTGGGCACCGCCTACTGGCAGCTGACGGAGATCGCCAAGGCACTCGGACAGAACGCCCGCGTGCTGATCATGGACGAGCCGACCGCCAGCCTCGCCAGGCACGAGACCGAGGCGCTGTTCGACCTCGTCGAGAGGCTCAAGGCCCGCGGGATCTCGATCATCTACATCTCCCACCGGATGGACGAGGTCTACCGCATCGCCGACCGGATCACGATCCTGCGCGACGGACGGCGGCTCCTCACCGAGAAGCTGACCGACGTCACCCCCGAGCAGATCGTCGAGGGCATCGTCGGAAGAAAGATCGAGGGGCAGATGAGCTACCGCCACCGCGGTCACGACATCGAGGCTTCCGCACTGTTGGAGGCCACCGACCTGCGCGCCGGGTCCAAGGTCAACGGCGTTTCGTTCACGGTGCGAGCCGGCGAGATCGTCGGGCTGGCTGGGTTGATGGGCAGCGGCCGGACCGAGCTCGCCCGGGTCCTGTTCGGCATCGACAAGCTCGACAGTGGCGAGCTGAAGCTTCGCGGGCGAGCAGTGACCATCTCCAACCCCCAGCAGGCGATCTCCCAAGGCCTCGCCCTCATCCCGGAGGACCGCCGGGCCCAGGGCCTGGTCCTCGAGCACTCGGTGCGCGACAACCTTCTGCTCCCGCTGCTCGATCGGACCCGAAAGGGACCGTTCCTGAGTGCGCCTGCCGCGCGCGAGCTGTCCGACGAGCTGATCGCGCGCTTCGCGGTCAAGGTCGACAACCCGGGGCGGCCGGTGCGACTGCTCTCGGGCGGCAACCAGCAGAAGGTCGTCCTGGCCAAGTGGCTGGGCACCGAGCCCGACATCCTCATCCTCGACGAGCCGACCGCCGGGGTCGACATCGGCACCAAGAGCGAGATCCTCGAGATGATCCGCAACCTCGCCGATGAGGGCAAGGCCGTCATCGTCATCTCCTCGGAGTACCCCGAGCTCCTCGCGGTCAGCGACCGCATCCTGGTCCTGCGCGACGGGGCCATCTCAGCAGATCTCCCCCGTTCCGACATCGCGGACGAGGAAACCCTTCAACTGGCAGTCCAAGGAGTGCACTCATGAGCCGCACCGTCCGTTCGGCGCCGGCAGATGCCGGCGTCGCCACCAGCTCGACGTCCTTGCTGGATTTCCTCAAGCGAGTCGACTGGCACCGCTACGTCATCTACATCGCGTTCGTCGTGGTGTTCCTCTTCTTCTCGGTCCTGCTGGGTGACCAGGGCTTCCTGACCTCGAACAACCTGCTCAACATCCTGCGCCAGACCGCCACCATCACGGTGATCGCCGTGGGGATGACCTACGTGATCGCTTGTGCGGAGATCGACCTCTCTGTCGGGTCGGTGGCAGGCCTGGCCAGCGTCTCGTGCGCGATGGCGATCTCGAACTGGGGCCTGGTTCCCGGCATCCTGGCGGGATTGGCCGTCGGCCTGGTGGTGGGCACCATCAACGGGGGTCTGGTCAGTCTGCTGGGCATCCCCTCGTTCCTCGTCACGCTGGGCATGCTCGGCATCGCGGCGGGCGTGGCGCAGTGGATCACCAACTCGGCACCGCAGCCGATCCTCAACGACGCGTTCAACCTGACTTTCGGTGGCGGCGACTTCGGGCCCGTTCCCGGTCTCATCATCTGGGGCGCAGTCTTCGTGGCGCTCGGGGCGCTGGTGCTGAACAAGACGCGCTTCGGGCGTCAGGTCCTGGCCACGGGTGGCAACCGCACGGCGGCGGAGTTCACCGGCATCAAGACCCGCCGGATCAAGTTCCAGGTCCTGCTGATCTCCGCCACCGTCGCTTCGGTCGCCGGGATGTTGTACGCCGGCCGCCTGCAGTCGGGCCGGTTCCAGTGGGGAGCCGGCGACGAGCTCTCGGCGATCGCGGCGGTCATCCTGGGCGGGACCAGCCTCTTCGGCGGCAGCGGCGCCGTGGTCGGCACGATGTTCGGTGCCCTGTTGATCGGACTGATCAACAACGGCCTGATCCTCGCCGGTCTGGACAGCTCCCAGCAGCAGGTCGTCCGAGGCGTGATCATCATCCTCGCTGTCGCCCTCGCACGGAAGAAGTGACCCGATGACGACCACACCCGTTCGCGCCGGTCTCATCGGCGCCGGCTTCATCGGCGGAGTGCACGCCCACGCCATTCGTTCGGCGGGCGGCATCCTCACCCGGGTTGCGGACTCGACCCCCGAGCAGGCAGCGCAGGCGGCCCAGCGGCTGGGCGCCGTGGCTGGGGCGGAGTCGGCCCTGGCGCTCATCGCCTCCGACGACGTGGACGTCGTGCACATCTGCACACCCAACTCCACCCACGTGGAGCTCGCCCAGCTGGCCATCGACCACGGCAAGGCGGTGGTCTGCGAGAAGCCGCTGGCCACGTCGGTCGGTGATGCCGAGCGGCTGGTCTCCTCCGCCCGGCAGGCTGGCATCGTGAACGCCGTGCCGTTCGTCTATCGCTACTACCCCACTGTGCGCGAGGCCCGCTCGCGCATCGCCCAGGGTGAAGCAGGTCGCCTCTGGCTGCTGCATGGTTCCTACCTGCAGGATTGGCTCGCCGGGCAGAGCGAGACCAACTGGCGCCTGGACCCTAACCGCGGCGGTGGCTCCCGCGCCTTCGGCGACATCGGGGTGCACTGGTGCGACCTCATGGAGTTCGTCACGGGTCACCGGATCACCCGGCTGATGGCGCGGTTGTCGAACGCCCACGCCGAACGCGTCACAGCCGACGGGTTGCGCACCGCCGGAACCGAGGACGGGGCCACGGTGGTCTTCGAGACGGACCAGGGGGCTACCGGTTCGGTCGTGGCCAGTCAGGTCTCGCTGGGCCGGAAGAACAAGCTCTGGTTCTCCTTCGACGGCACCGATTCCTCCTACGTCTTCGACCAGGAGCAGCCCGACTCCCTGTGGGTCGGCGGCACCACCGAGAACCGCGTGGTCCCCCGTGGCCCGCAGACGCTGGGCTCGGACGAAGCGCGCGGGCTCTCCTTCCTGCCAGCCGGTCACCCGCAGGGTTACCAGGACTGTTTCAACGCCTTTGTGGCCGACACGTACGCGGCCGTGGCCGGCAGCACCCCCCAAGGCCTGCCGACTTTCGCCGACGGACACCGTGCCGCGCTCATCACCGCGGCAGTTCTCGACTCTGCCAAGACCGACTCCTGGATCGAGGTACCCGCATGAAGCTCGGATTCCTGACCGCCTGCCTGCCCGACCGGTCCCTGGAGGACATCGTCACCTGGGCGGCGAAGCACGAGTACGAGGCGCTGGAGGTGGCGGCCTGGCCCGACCTGGGCAACCGGCCGTTCACAGCCACGCACCTCAAGGCCGAGGGCTTCGGTCCCGGTGACGCCGAGCAGGTCTCGGCCCTGTTCGACGAGCACGCACTCACGCTCTCCTCGCTGGCGTTCTACGACAACAACCTGCACCCGGACGCAGACGAGCGGCAGGCCGTCAACGACCACGTGATGGCCCTGGTCGACGCGGCGTCGCTGCTCGGCTGTCCCACCGTCGGCACCTTCGTGGGCCGCGACCCGGGCAAGTCGGTGGCCGAGAACCTGCGGATGGCGGAGAAGGTGTTTCCCCGTCTGGTCGACCACGCAGGTGAGAAGGGCGTCAAGCTCGTCATCGAGAACTGCGTGATGGAGGGGTGGCACCCCGACGGCTACCCGGGCAACCTCGCCTACAGTCCCGAGCTGTGGGAGTGGATGTTCGACCTCGGCCTCTACCTCAACTACGACCCCTCCCACCTGATGTGGATGGGCATCGACCCGGTGGCGGCCGTCCGGCCGTACGTCGACAAGGTGGCGCACGCCCAGGCGAAGGACATCGAGCTGTTCCCCGAGAAGCGCAACCGTTACGGGTGGCCCGGCATCGCGGTGGAGCGCGAGGACCCCTGGGACGTCGGCTGGTGGCGCTACCGCGTGCCCGGTCTCGGCCAGGTCGACTGGGTGAGAGTCGTCGACGCACTCTATGAGGGCGGATTCGACGGGGTGCTCTCGGTGGAGCACGAGGACCCCGTCTGGGGCGGAACCGAGGAACGGATCGAGACCGGTCTGTTGGTCGCGCACCGCACGCTCCGGCCACTCATCGTGGCCTGACCCCGCCACACCACACTGCTGAACCACTCAGGAGGACCCATGACCACCCACGCGACCTTCTTCGACGACCACCAGCGCGCCACCGTAGAGGCGGCGATGGCGCGCATCATCCCCACCGATGACGCGCCTGGGGCCCGCGAGGCCGGGACCGTCGAGTTCGTCGACCGCTACCTCTCGGGCATCGAGTACATCTACGCCCGTCCCGACGGCAGCGGATTCGAGCAGCTCGAGGGCCGCCGGGCCGCCGCCTGGCAGCAGCGCGTCGACCAGGCCCGGTCCAAGTACGTCGCGGGCATCGCAGAGCTGGACCGGCTCTGCATCGACCAGCACCAGGCCGAGTTCGTCGACCTCGACGAGGATCGCCAGGACGAGATGCTGCGCCGCATCGAACGGGCCGGGAGCCCCGAGGCCGAACGCGCCTGGCGCGACACCCCGGCGATCGCTTACGGCGGACCAGTGGAGCCGGCGCTCCAGCAGACCAACGCCGAGGCCGACATGGACTTCTTCAACCTGCTCGTCACCCACACGCGGCAGGGCTTCTTGGCCGACCCGATCTACGGCGGCAACAGGGACCAGGTCGGCTGGCAGGTGATCGGCTTCCCCGGTCCTGCCGACCTCGCCGAGGTCCACACCGGCCGCTACAGCACCCTCGAATACTTCGCCGATAACCGCGTGCACCGCGGACAGGAGGACGACCATGACCACCAAGCCTGAGCGCGTCGACGCGGTCATCATCGGCGCCGGTGCCTCAGGCGCCGCCGCCGCGAAGGTGCTCACCGAGCGTGGCCTGCGCGTCGTCGCGCTGGAGAAGGGCCCGTGGCGCACCCGCGAGAGCTTCGGCGGCGACGAGCTCGCCAACGTCAACCGGTACAACCTGTGGCCCGACCCGATCCTGAACCCGCGCACCTCGCGGACTTCGCCAGAGGTCGAGGCCGAGGTGGACCCGTTCTGCCCGGTGCCGCAGATGGTGGGCGGCGGCACCGTGCACTGGCAGGGCTGGTTGCCCCGGTTCACTCCCAACGACTTCCGGCTGCGCACCGTGGCAGGTGATCTGCCCGGCACCACGCTCGCAGACTGGCCGATCAGCTACGAGGAGCTCGAGCCCTACTACGACGCGGTGGAGTGGGCTTTCGGCGTCTCGGGGCAGGCGGGCGCCAACCACTTCGAGGGGCCCCGACGCCGCGGGTACCCCTGTCCTCCGATGCCGCAGTCACGCTACGCGGAGAAGTTCCACGACGGGTGCGCGAAGCTCGGGTGGAACTCCTTCCCCACCCCGCAGGCGGCGCTTTCCCGGCCGTTCAACGGGCGACCGGCGACGGTGGTCAGTGCCTTCGCACAGCAGCACGGCGATCCCACCGGTACCCGGTCCAGTGCCCTGAACGTGTTCATCCCGGACGCGCTGGCCACGGGCCGCTACGAGCTGCGGCCCGAGAGCTACGTCCGCGAGCTGGTGCTCGACGAGCGCGGGCGGATCAAGGCGGCGGTCTACGAGGATGCGTCGGGCGCCATGTTCGAGCAGGAGGCCGACGTCTTCCTGCTTGCGTGCGGTGCGGTCGAGACGGCCCGGCTGATGCTCATGTCGACCTCGGCCCGCTTCCCCAACGGGCTGGCCAACAGCAACGACCTGGTCGGGCGCAACGTGACCTTCCACGAGTACAGCGCCTCGGTGGCCACCTTCGAGGACCCGATCAACGCGTGGGCCGGTGGGGGCTACGTCTCCGCGAGCAGCTTCCAGTTCTACGAGCACGACGCGTCACGGGGCTTCGTCAGCGGCGGCCACATCGCGGCCGCCGGAGTCGGCATCCCGTTGCCGATCAACTGGGGCCTGCCCGGCAGGCCGACCTGGGGTGCGGAGGCCAAGCAGATCGACCGTGACTACTTCAACCACTCGATGGCCGTGGCAATGGTGCTGCACGACATGCCCCGGCACGAGAATCGGGTCGACCTCGACGACCACGTGGTGGACTCCTGGGGGCTGCCCGTGGCCCGGATCACCCTGACACCGCACGAGAACGACCTCGCCCAGGGTCGTTTCCTGGTCGACCGTTGCGGCGAGATCCTCGAGGCGGCCGGTGGCAAGGACGTGACCAAGGTGTACGCCGAGAAGGTCACCGGCAACTGCTCGCACCAGCACGGAACCGTCCGGATGGGCGACGACCCCGAGACGTCGGTGACCGACCGCAACTGCCAGGCGCACGAGGTGGACAACCTCTTCGTCGTCGACGGCAGCCCGTTCCCGACCGCCACCGGGGCCAACCCGACGCTCACGATCATGGCCAATGCGTGGCGGGTTGCCGAGTTCATCGCCACCAGCAAAGGGCTCCGGGGATGAGAACCGACGACGTCGTGCACCTGCAGCCCGTCTTCGTGGCCAGGCCGGGGCAGGAGGCGTCACTCCGAGAGGCGCTGACGCGACTGACCAGGCAGAGCCGCGAGGAGTGCGGCTGCCTGGAGTACACCCTGCTTGAGGACCGCGAAGACCCGGCACGGCTCTCGATCTACGAGCGTTGGGCCGACGTGGCTGCCATCGATGCTCACGATCGAACTCCGCACGTAGCCGCGTTCGTGGCGCGCTTCGACGAGCTCCTGGCTGAGCCGCTCGCCGTGCGCCGCCTGCGTCAGCTCGTCTGAGGAAGGAGCCGATGCGCGGCCAGCCGACACGGGTGTGCAGCTCGGCGACCGAGGACCCTGTCACCCCCTGTGGGTCGTCTCCTGCCGCGCGACCTCGGACCGCGCCCGGCCGAATCGCCGCCCGACCACCGCGAGGCCGATGAGCAGGGCAGCCCCGGTGAGCCAACCGACCGGTCCGATGGTCTGCACCAGGTCGGCGAGCCCGCGCTGCAGGCCGGCGGCTGCCTCGATGATCCGGTCGTCCGGGCTGTCGCCCCGCAGCACCCGGATCTCCCACCAGCCGTAGTAGGCGACGTACGCACCGGCCAGCAGCAGCAGGACGCCGCTGCCGCGCGGCACCCAGGCGCCCGAGCGGCGCACGCGGCGCACCAGCGACTCGCGTGCCAGCGCCACGGCCACCGCGACCGCACCGACGACCAGCCCCATGCCGGCGGCGTAGGCGAGGAACAGGCCGATCCCCACCCCCACGGAGTCGCTGCGGAACCCCGCGACCACCACGGCCAGGAACGGCGCGATGGTGCAGGTCAGCGAGGCCGTGGCGTAGCCGGCCCCGAAGCCGGTCATCGACCAGAACGACCGGGTCAACGGGCGGGCGCCGGTGCTGCCCCGGCGCAGACTCGGCATCCGCACGCTTCGCCCGGCCGCGAGCCAGCCCCCGACCAGCACCAGCGAGATCCCGAGAGCCACGGTGAACCACGGGAGGTACTCCTGGATCCCGGAGGCCACGGGTGCGACCACCAGCCCGAACACGGCGAAGACACCCGCGAACCCCAGGGTCATCGCCGCGGTCAGGTAGAGCGCTCGGCCGACCGCTCGGGCCCGGGTGGGGGAGTCGTCGCCCACGATCAGCATGGAGAGGTACGCCGGCAGCAGGGCGAACCCGCACGGGTTCACCGCGGCCAGCATCCCCGCCCCGAGTGCCAGTGAGAGCAGGGCCTGGGACATCTCAGCCAGCCAGGTCCGAGACGAGGTCAGCGAGCTCGTCGTCGCCTATGTAGCCCTCGTCCTGCACCTTCCCCCGGGCATCGAGCACGACGAAGGTGCTCTGCTGGACCACGCCGAAATGGCGCCAGACGCCACCCTCGGGGTCGAGCAGGTGCGGCATGTCGGCGGGCACGTCGCCGGCGAAGCCCTTGATGGCGGCCTCCTGGTCCAGGCTGCCCACCCCCACGAAGCTCACGTCGTCGCCGTACTTCTCCACGAGGTCGGAGACCGGCCCGATCTGCGCGCGGCACGCGGAGCACCACGGCGCCCAGAACCACAGCACCGCGGGCTTGTCGGCCAGGGAGGCGCCCTGGAACTCGCGGCCCGCCACCGTGGCGGCCGAGAACTCCCATGTCGAGGGGAGCGACTTGGCCGGAGCGGCGTCGGCCTGAGCCGAGTCTGCCGGGTCCGACGATTCCGCCGGGGTCTGCTCAGCGTCCGCGGACTGCTGGACCGGCTCGGGGGAGTCGGCAGCCGTGGTCGCTGCGGAACCACAACCGGCCAGCAGTCCGGTGAGTGCGAGCGCGAGCGCGGCGGTGGCGAGGCGCAGCTGGGCTGGGGCAGACCGGATGCGCGACATACCGTGACGTTAGCCCCGCTCACCTAGCGCGACGCCCGCCCGGCTGACTGCCGGGCGCTCACCGCCGGGCTCACTGCCGCCGGCTCACTGCCGGGACGGGAACACGCCCTGGAGCGCGATGCAGACGTTCAGCGCGAGGTGCGGCTGGAGGTTCGGGTGCGGCTGGCCACCACCGGTCTCGGCGACCATCTCGGGGTGCATCAGCGCATCCTGCTCGGCGGCGTACGACCGGCCCCGGGTGACCCGTGCCAGGAAGCGGCCGACCGGTCGGCGGCTGCCGCCGCGCCGGTCGCGAGCCCGCACGTCGTGGCTGTGACTGGGCAGCTGGTCGGCGGTGAGGGTCACCTGCTCCTCGCCCCCGCGCTGTCCCTGCCGGTAGAGCGAGAGCCCCTGACCCTGCCCGTTGCCGACCGCGACGCGACCGCGCAGGTCGGGGAGGGCGAACGTGGTTCGCCCGTCGCCGCCGTAAGTGGTGCCGAGCAGTGCGAACAGCGCCTCGTTCTGCGCGATGGGCAGCAGCTGACCCTCGCAGGTCGCCCAACCGCGCGGGGCGAAGGTGAAGCCGAACGTGCGGATCTCGCCGATGAACGGCTCGCTCATGTGACTCACTCCTGGGGGTCGGGGTTCCTTCGAGGCTAGGTGCAGAACGGCACGGCCGGCCCCCCGGTGTGGACCACCGGCGCGCCCGGAGGGTGCCCCCGGTGCCCCCGTACCCTTTCGGGGTGCCCGAACTGCTCGCTCCGCGTTACTGGGGTGCCCACCTGCTGATGGTGCTGGCCCTGGCCGCGGCGACCGGGCTGGGGCTGTGGCAGCTGCACGCCTGGGAGGCGGGCCGGGCCGCCGAGGCACGCGACCTCTCCGCCGCCGCCCCGCTCGAGCTGTCGAAGGTGATGGGCGGGGACGACCCCTTCCCGGGCCAGTACCTCGGCCAGCCCGTGACCTTCGCCGGTGAGTGGCTGCCTGGTGGCACGTTGTACGTCGCCGACCGCGACCGCGACGGGGAGCGTGGGTACTGGGTGATGACGCCCGTGCTGGTCAACGAGAGCGCCATGCCTGTCGTACGGGGATGGTCCGCGCGGCCACAGGCCGCGGAGGTCCGCGGCCCGGTGGAGGTCGCCGGATGGCTGCAGGCCTCGGAGGGCACCGGGGCGCCCGACGACGACCCGCTCGATGCGGTCATCCCAGAGATGCGGATCGCGAGCGTCGTGGAGCACGTCGACGCCGACCTATACAGCGGGTACGTCGTGGCGCGGGCCGCCACGGAGGGGCTGGCCGCGGTCAGCCCCGACTCGGTGCCGAAGGTCTCGGCCTCGACCTCGCTGCGCAACCTGCTCTACGCCTTCCAGTGGTGGGTCTTCGGTGCGTTCGCGGTCTACGTGTGGGTCCGCTGGTGTCGCGACACCTGGGAGCAGTCCCGGGGCCAGCAGCAGGTAGCGTCTGGCGCGTGAGCAGGTCCGCGCCTTCCCCGCACCCAGCCCCGCACCCAGCAATCGGGCTTCCCGCCGAGCTCGGCAAGGCGCTGCGGCGCTACCGCGTGATGGCCTGGATCGTCGGGGTGCTGCTGATCGTGCTGGTGCTGATCGGGGTGCCCCTCGCCAACTTCGACGGCACCTCGATGTGGGGGGTCTTCGGATCCACCCCCGCCATCTGGACCGAGGGGACCCGGGGACACGCGGTCGGTGAGTGGATCACCACCGTGCTCGGCATCGCGCACGGCTACCTGTACATGATCTTCCTGGTCACCGCGTTCCTGCTCTCGCGGCGGGCGGGGTGGCCGATGTCCTTCACCCTCGTCACGTTGGTGCTGGGCACGGTCCCGGTGCTCAGCTTCTGGGCCGAGCACCGCGCCACCGCGAAGGTACGCCGAGACCACGTCGCGACGCCGCTCGAGGCCTGATGGCGCGCCGCACCGCCTTCGTGCTCGGCGGCGGCGGTCTGCTCGGGGCGGTCGAGGTGGGGATGCTCCAGGCGTTGTTCGAGCGGGAGGTCCGCCCCGACCTGGTCCTGGGCACGTCGGTGGGCGCGCTGAACGGCCTGGTCGTGGCCAGCGACCCGTCGCCGACCTCCGTGGACCGGCTGCTGGAGCTGTGGAGCTCGGTGGGCGAGAGCAATGAGGTCTACAGCGACCCGACGTGGCGCCAGCTGCGCCGGGCGATGCGCACCGGGACACACATCCACTCCGCCAAGCCGTTGCGCGAGCGGCTGGAGCAGGAGTTCGGCGGGCTGACCTTCGCCGACCTGGCGGTGCAGTTCCAGTGCTGCGCTGCCAGCATCGAGCGTGCCGCCGAGCACTGGTTCACCGACGGGCCCGTGGTGCCCGCCGTGGTGGCGAGCGCGGCCGTCCCCGGGCTGCTCCCACCGGCCAGGGTGGGGGAGGAGCACTACCTCGACGGGGGCATCGTGAACTCGATCCCGCTCGGCCGCGCAGTGGAGCTGGGTGCCGAGCGGATCTTCGTCCTCCAGGTGGGTCGCGTCGACCGGGCGCTGAAGGCACCACGCAGACCGTGGGAGGTGGCGCGGGTGTCCTTCGAGATCGCCCGCCGGCACCGGTTCGTGCGGGAGCTGAGTGAGCTGCCGGCCCACGTCACCGCCCACGTGCTGCCCGCGGCCGGCTCGGCTCGCGACGACTCACCGCGCGCGTACCGGGACACCTCCCAGGTGGCCCCGCGCATCGAGGCGGCGTACTACGCCAGCATCGTCTACCTCGACGAGCACCTCGACGGTTCGGACTAGTGCCCCGCCTCCTGGCGCGAGTCCTCCAGCGGATCCTGGTGGCGCCGCTGGTCATCGTGCTCGCCGTACTCATGTGGACCACGCTGCCGCTGTGGCTGCTGGGCGCGGCGTTGCTCTCCCCGTTCGTGCCCGGCTGGCTGCGTCCCGTGCGCCTGCTCTGGTTGGCGGTGGTCCACCTGACCCTGGAGAGCATCGCGCTGGTGGAGCTGTTCGGGCTGTGGGTCGCCTCCGGGTTCGGCTGGCGGATCCGTTCTCGGTTCTTCGAGCGGATCCACTACGACATCGCCCAGGCCTACCTCGTGATCTTCTTCCGAGAGGCACGCAGGGTGCTGCGACTGAAGATCGAGACGGTCGGTCCTGCGCCCGATGCCCACCCCGGTGAGCCGCTCCTGGTCTTCTGCCGCCACGCCGGACCCGGCGACTCCTTCACGCTGATGTACGCCCTGATGCACTGGTACCACCGCGAGCCACGGGTGGTGCTCAAGGAGTCCCTGGCGTGGGACCCCATGGTCGGCGTTCTGCTGAGCCGGCTGCCCAGCCGGTTCATCTCGGCGGGTTCGGGCAGCGGCGGCGGCCCGGAGGCCGAGATCGGCGAGCTGGCCAGCGGCCTGGACTCCGACGACGCGTTCGTGATCTTCCCCGAGGGGGGCAACTTCACCCCGGAGCGCAGGGAACGGGCGATCGGGCGACTGCGACGCCTGGGCATGCACGCGATGGCGGAACGAGCCGAGCGGATGATCCACGTGCTGGCACCACGGCCCGGTGGCGTGCTGGCCGCTCTCGAGGCCGCACCGGAGGTCGACGTGCTGCTGGTGGCGCACACGGGCCTGGACCACGTGGTCAGCCTCAGGGACGTGTGGCACTCCCTGCCGATGGACAAGCGGCTGCTGATGGGGTGGTGGCGGATCCCGCGAGCGGAGATCCCGGCAGACCGGGCCGGTCAGATCGAGTGGCTCTTCGAGTGGTGGGCGCGGGTGGACCAGTGGGTCGAGGAGCACCGACCCACCGACCTGCCCCGCGAGCCGCGTCGCCAGCGGTGACGCGGGCCCGCGTCAGCACAGCACGAGGCCCCGGTGTGCCGGAGCAGCACCGGGGCCTCGAGCGATGTACAGGTCGGTCAGGACTTGCCGGGGTCCTTGACCTCGGAGACGTCCACGGACTCGGCGGGCGCGTCCGGGGTGGTCACCGGGTGCGGCTCCTCGGTGGCGTCGGAGATCGACTCCCCCGGGTTGGCGCCGACCGGGTCGCCCGGGTCCTCACCCTCGTGGTCCACCGGGACCTCGGCGGTGTGGCTGCCTGCCATGGGCGCCGACGGGGACGGCGGCGCGGGCGGGGCGGCAGGTGCCGGCGACGGCGAGTACGACGTCTGCCAGTTGGCTGACTCCTCACCGCGCAGCTTCTTGACGGCAAGGGCGCCGAGCCCTGCGAGTCCGGCCAGCACCAGGAACTTCTTCTTGCCGCGCTTGCGCTTGACCGGCTCGCCCTTGAGCGCGGCGGCCGCCAGGGATCCACGGCGCATCGCTTCCTCGGCCACGGGGGCAGCGCTGTCACGAGCGTCCTGCACGGCCTGCTGCACCTTCGGGACCACCCCGTTGACCAGGCGCTCGCGTGCGTGCTCGACGTGCGGTGCCATCTGGTCGCGGGCCTCCGCGATCCGGGGCGCCATCTGGCCACGGGCCTCGGCGATGCGTGGGGCGACCTGGTCGCGCGCGTCGGCTAGACGGGGGCCGAGCTCGTCGCGCGCGCGCTCGACATGGGGGGTGATCGCGTCGGTGAGGTCGGAGGCGAGGCTCTGGGCCTGCTCTACGAACTTCTCCTTGCGGCTCTTGGCAAACATGGGTTTCGAGACTCTCTCTCTGCGGAGTACTGCTTCGACGTAGGCCCCGATCATGCCCTGCGCGCCCTCACAAATAAACCCGTGTCACCGGACGGCGCCTGGGTAGGCCGCTTCGGTTGGGCACCGCGGGCACACCGTGGAGCGGGCGGGCAACCCTCGAGCCGGGGGCTGGGGCTGCGTGGGAGGATCGGAGAACCCGCTCTGCTCATGTCAACGAAAGGCTGTCATGTCCGACCTGAAGGCCACGCTCAAGACCAACCGTGGCGACATCGTCATCGACCTCTTCCCCGACCACGCTCCCAAGACCGTGGAGAACTTCACCGGCCTGGCCGAGGGCACCAAGGACTACCGCGACGACGCGGGCCGCTCGGGTGAGCGCTACTACGACGGCCTGGCCTTCCACCGGGTCATCGAGGGCTTCATGATCCAGGGCGGCTGCCCCCTCGGCACCGGCACCGGCGGCCCGGGCTACACCTTCAAGGACGAGTTCCACCCCGAGCTCCAGTTCAGCAAGCCCTACCTGCTGGCGATGGCCAACGCCGGGCCGGGGACCAACGGCTCGCAGTTCTTCATCACCACCTCGGCTACCAGCTGGCTCAACAACAAGCACACCATCTTCGGCGAGGTCGCCGACCAGGCCAGCCGCGACATCGTCGACGCCATCGGCACGACCGCGACGGGTCCCGGCGACCGCCCGGTGGAGCCGGTGGTCATCGAGACCGTGGAGATCGAGCGCGGGTGAGCACCCCCCCGGCGGGTGGGCCGGGAGCCGCCGGGAGTGTTCCCGACGCCGCGCCCACCTGCTACCGGCACACCGATCGCGAGACCTGGATCACCTGCCAGCGGTGCTCCAGGCCGATCTGTCCTGACTGCATGAACTCCGCGGCCGTCGGCTTCCAGTGCCCGACGTGCGTCGCGGAGGGTGCCCGGTCGACCCGCCAGGCCGTGACGCCGTACGGCGGGCGCCGGGTCGCCGACCCGAGGCTGACCTCGTTCGTGCTGATCGGGCTCAACGCGCTGGTGTGGTTGTCGATCCAGTCGACCGGCGGGCGGACGAGCGCGCTGGTCGACCGCCTCGCGCTGCTGCCGGACTCGGCCAGCCGGCGACTGGCCGGCGGCGGCGTCGCCGTGGTCCAGGGCGTCGACGACGGTGCCTGGTGGCAGCTGGTGACCTCGATGTTCACCCACGTGGAGCTGCTGCACATCGGGTTCAACATGCTGGCGCTGTACTTCCTCGGCCCGATGCTGGAGAACGTGCTGGGCCGGGTCAGGTTCCTGGCGCTGTACTTCGTCTCCGGTCTGGCCGGCTCCGCGGCCGTGATGCTGCTCTCGGCACCGAACGGGCAGACCGTCGGTGCCTCGGGTGCGATCTTCGGGTTGATGGGTGCGCTGGCGGTGGTGGCGCTCAAGGTGCGCGGCCAGGCCCAGACGATCGTGATGTGGATCGGCCTGAACCTGTTCATCACCTTCACCGTGCCGGGCATCTCCTGGCAGGGCCACCTCGGCGGTCTGCTCGGGGGAGCAGCGATCGGCGCGGCGATGGTCTATGCCCCGCGCTCGCACCGGGCGATCGTCCAGTGGGGGGTCACCGGCCTGGTGCTGCTCGCGGCGGTGCTGGCGATCGGCGCCCGGATCGTCGTGCTCGGCTGAGTCAGCCGGACGCGTGCGCAGGGCCCTCGAACTACCTGGAGGCCGGCCGGAAAGTTGTCCACAGCTGGGGACAACCCTGTGGAGAACTACATCGGTGTAAGTAACCGGGCACGCAGCGACCCGGCTGCTTCGTGGAGCCTGGGTCGGTCATTCCCACTTCGTGGCGAAGGTAAACCCGACGGCCATGAAGCCGATGCCGACCAACAGGTTGTACTGGTCGAGGTCCTTCATCACCGGGAGGATCCCCTCCTGACCGATGAAGTAGAAGACCACGATCCACAGCAGTCCGATCAGGAAGCTCCCCAGCATCCCGATCACCACGCCACGTCCCCGCCCCAACGGGGTGAGTTTATGCGCAGAAACGGTCAAACCGAGGAAAATCAGAACAAACCCGATGAGGAAGTTCCAGTTCTCCAGGTCGCTCATCCACGGCAGCGGGTCGCTGGGCTTGTCGGCGCCGGGGATGCTCTGGAAGGTGGCGGCGTCCTTGGCGTAGTTGAGGTACACCGCGATCCAGACGATCCCCAGCACGACGAGCAGGGCCGCGATCGCGGTGCGCACGATCGAGGTCTCGTACCCACTGGCGATGACAGTGGGCTTGTGTGCAGATGGCTTGGACACGGTGAATCTCCTTGGGCGGCGGTTTCGACCTCGTCGGCTAGCGTAGTCAAGGCACTTCCCCCTACAGGTCAGGCACCCCGTTGAGCTCCCATCGCCGCCGAGGCAGACACACGTGGCGCATCGTCGCCGCGGTGGTCTTCGTGCTGGCGGGGGCCCTGTTCGTGACCAGCGGCCTGGCCGCCGGAGGCCTGGACCTGCGGGCCTCCAGCGTGACCGATCTGGACACCGTCCTGCGCCAGGAGCGCCAGCGCACCGACAGCCTGCAGCAACGGGTGGCGGCTCTGACCCGGGAGGTCGACGTCTTGGGCAAGAAGGTCGACGACGTCCAGGTCGGCGAGCTGCAGGACCAGGTCGCCGCGTTGCGCGGACCGGCCGGTTTCGAGTCCGTGCACGGCCCGGCGATCACCGTGGTGCTCACCGACGCGCCCAAGGAGGACATCGAACGTGCGATCGAGCAGGGTGAGGTCGATGACGACGACCTGATCGTGCACCAGCAGGACATCCAGGCCGTGGTCAACGCACTGTGGAAGGGCGGGGCCGAGGCGATGACGCTGCAGAATCAGCGCGTGATCAGCACCACCGGCATCAAGTGCGTCGGCAACACCGTGGTCCTCCACGGCGTCCCCTACGCCCCGCCGTACGAGATCACCGCGATCGGCGACCCCGCCGAGCTGCTGACCAGCCTGGCCACGAGCGACTACATCGACGGCTACCGGGACTACGCCGAGAGCTTCAACCTCGGCTACGAGGTGCGTGCCAGCGAGGACGTCACCATGAAGGCGTACGACGGGAGCGCCGACCTGCGCTACGCCGAGGCGCGCCTCACCACCTCGGCGGAGCGCGACTGACCCCCGGCCCCCTGGCTGGTCGGCTGCCGGCCCCGCTGCCTGCCCAGTTGGCCGACCTGGTCGGTCAGGGCGCGGCGCTGGCCGAGGTCGACGCCGAAGGAGCGGGGGGCTCGGGTTCCGGGGCCTCGTAGGTCGACACGACGATCGTCACCGTGCTGCCCTTGTCGAGATTCTGGCCTGCCGCAGGGCTCTGCTGCAGCACGGTGCCCTTCTCGGACTCCGTGGTGGAGTCGGTGACGCGACTGACCTCGAAGCCGGCCTTCTCGATGAGCTTGGTGGCCTCCGCCTCGGTCTTGCCGACGACGTTGGGGACCTCCTCAGGTCCGTCCGACCAGAACAGCGTCACCTTGGATCCGTCGGCCACGTCCGTGCCGGCGGGCGGTTGCATCTCGACCACCTCGTCCGGCGGGTCGTCGGCGTCGCGCTGCGTGAGCACCACCCGCAACCCCTCGCTGCGCAGCTGCGCGGCGGCGTCGTCCTTGTTCTGGCCGACGACGTCGGGGAGGGCGATCGCCGGCTTGCCCTCGGAGACCACGAAGTCGACGGTGTCGCCGGGGTCGACGAGGTCCCCGGCCTGGGGGCGCTGGGACATCACCCGTCCCTGGGCCACGTCGTCGCTGGAGGCCGTGCTGACCTCACCGACCTCGAGGCCGCTGTCCCGGATCGTGCGCTCGGCCTGCTCGCGGGTGAGCCCGGTGATCGTGGGAACCGACTGCTGCTCGGGCGCGGAGCTGAACAGCCTCGGCCCGAACACCACCGCCGCTGCGACGAGCGCCAGGAGCAGCACCAGCAGCAGGATCAGGGGCCCCCGCGGAGACTTCTCCGGTGTCTCGTCGTGCTCGGACTCGCTCACGGCCCGGTGGACCGCCGTGGGGTTGTCGGGGGGCAGGAAGCCGGTCGCAGGGACCGGTGCCACGGCCGGCGCCTGGACGGGCTTGCCGGCGAGGTAGCGGTCGATGTCGGCCTTCATCGCGGCAGCACTGGCATACCTGGCACCGAGGTCCTTGGCCAGGGCCTTCATCACGATGGCGTCCAGCTCCGGAGTGAGGTCCTCGTCCAGGCTCGACGGCGGCTGCGCCTGCTCGCGCACGTGCTGGTAGGCCACGGACACGGGGCTGTCGCCGACGAACGGTGGCCGTCCGGTGAGCAGCTCGTAGAGCAGGCAACCGGTCGAGTAGACGTCGGAGCGTGAGTCGACGGTCTCGCCGCGCGCCTGCTCGGGGGAGAGGTACTGCGCGGTGCCGACCACGGCGGCGGTCTGGGTCATCGTGCTGGAGGCGTCCGAGATCGCGCGAGCGATGCCGAAGTCCATCACCTTGACGTCGCCGCTCGGCGTCAGCATCACGTTGGCGGGCTTGATGTCACGGTGGATGATCCCGGCGCGGTGGCTGTAGTCGAGGGCCGCCAGGATCCCGGCGGTGATCTCCAGAGCGCGCTCGGGCAGGATCTTGCGCCCTTCGCGGATGATGTCGCGCAGCGTGCGACCCGCGACGTGCTCCATGACGATGTACGGCTGGGCCACGTTGCTGCCGTCGGTCGACATCTCCTCACCCGTGTCGTAGACCGCCACGATCGAGGGGTGGTTCAGCGACGCCGCCGACTGGGCCTCCCGACGGAACCGCGCCTGGAACGTGGCGTCGCTGGCGAGGTCGGTACGCAGTCGCTTGATGGCGACGGTGCGGCCCAACCGCACGTCCGTTCCCTTGCGTACCTCGGCCATGCCCCCCCGTCCGAGGAGCTCCGACACCTCGTAGCGGCCACCGATCCGGTGCGGTTCAGTCATCGCGGGCTCAGTTCCCCTTCTGCTGGGTCTCGGCGGTGTCCTTGCGTGCGCTGGAGCCCGCTCCGGGGCTCGGTCCGGGGCTCGTCTGGCCGTCCGGGGCGGTGCGGCCGTTCTTGGTGGTGCTCGTAGCCTCCGGCGGCGGCGGACCACCGGATCCCTGGCTCGGGTCGCTGCTGGGGGCGGGCTGCTTTTCCTCCTCCTTGAGCGCGTCCTCGGCCTCCTTCTCGGCCTTCTCCGCCTCCTTCTCGGCTTCCTTGCGGGCCTTCTCCTCCGCGTCCTCCGCGTCGTCGGCGTCGTCCTCGTCGGTGTCGTCCTCGACGACCGGCGGGTCGCCCCAGACCTGCAAGGTGATGGTCGATCCCGTCTCGACCTCGCCGGTCGGGTCCAGGTCCGCCACGGTCCCAGCCGTCTCACCGCCGGGGTTGGTCCGGTTCTCGGTCTTGGTGGACAGCCCCTTGTCCTCGAGGGCGGCGCGCACCTCCTTGACCGGTTCGCCGACATAGGCGCCGCGGCGTACGCGGACGGTGTCGGCCTCCTCGCCCGTCGTATCGGTGGGTGCGGAGTCGTCGCCGGCCCAGGGTCGGGTGATCAGGACCGCGGCGAGCACGATCAGGACGACCACCGCGGCGGCCAGCGCGGGAAGTCCGATACGGCTGCGGGCACTCCCGAGTTCTTCCGGCGGCAGCTTGTCCGGGAGGCGGAGCGGCGGCGACGGGGGTCGCCGAGGCGGGGGTTGCCTGGTCGACGGTCTGGGTCGAGCCCATCCCTCCAGCAGCGGCAGCCCCGACGGCGGCGCCGGCACCCCCCGCGGCAACCCCGGCCGCCGCACCGGCAGCCGCACCGGCAGCCACGGGGGACATCACCCGGGTGCTGTCCGCGTCGTCCGAGGGCGCCCCGACAGGAGGAACGAGCGCACCTGACGGCTCGCGCAGAGCTGCCGCGAGCTCACCCCCGTCACCGAAGCGCTCGGCAGGGTCCTTCGCGAGCGCGCGCGCGACCACGGCGGCGAGCCCTGCGGGCACGGTGTCGGGCAGTGACGGCACGTCCTGCTGGATGTGCGCCAAGGCTGTCGCGATCGGCGTGTCGGCGGCGAACGGACGGTTACCGGCGAGGCACTCGAAGAGCACGACCCCCAGGGCGTACACGTCGCTCGCGGCAGTGGCCGCCTGGCCGTGGGCCTGCTCGGGGGAGAGGTAGTGCGGGGTCCCGACGATCTGCCCGGTCTGGGTGTAGGCGACCGAGTCCGCCGCGCGGGCGATGCCGAAGTCGGTGATCTTGACCTGGCCCTCGGGGGTCACGAGCAGGTTGGCCGGCTTCACGTCGCGGTGCACGACACCGGCGGTGTGGGCCACGGCCAGCGCCTCGGCGACCTGTAGTGCCAGAGCCCGGGCCTGCTCGGGATCGAACGGCTGGCCCGAGGCGAGAAGCTCTGAGAGCGGCTTGCCCTCGACGAGCTCCATCACCAGGTACGGCGTCTCGTGCTCGCCGAGCATGCCGTAGTCGAAGACAGACGCGATGCCGGGGTGGTGCAGACCCGCAGCGTGGCGTGCCTCTGCCTCGAAGCGGGCCCGGAAGGTGGGGTCGTCGGCGAACTCCTGCTTGAGCACCTTCACGGCGACCTCGCGGCCCAGGACGGCGTCCCGCGCGCGCCAGACCTCGCCCATCCCACCGGTGGCGATGCGTTCGCCGCGCACGTAGCGCTCGCCGGAGTCGGGAGTGATTGCCGAGCCGTCGTCCTCGCTCACTTGCCGATCACCGCCTCCATCACGGCCTTGGCGATCGGGGCCGCGAGCCCGCTGCCGGAGATCTGGTCACGTTCCACGCCGGCGTCCTGCACGAGGACCGCGACCGCAACGGCCGCGCTGTCCGCTGGGGCGAAGGAGACGAACCAGGCGTACGGCGGCCGGTCGGGCTGGCTCTGCGCGGTGCCGGTCTTGCCGGCCACGTCGACCCCGGGGATCTGGGCGGTGCGCCCGGTCCCGTCGTCGACGACGGCGACCATCATCTCTCGCAGGTCGCGCGAGGCCGACGAGCTCATCGCCGGCTGGTCCGGCATGGGCTCGGGGTCGGTCTTGTCGAGCACGTCCAGCTTGGGGGACTTGATCTCGTCGACGAGGTAGGGCTTCATCACCACTCCGTCGTTGGCGATGCCCGCCCCGACCATGGCCATCTGCAACGGGGTGGTGGCGACGTCGAACTGGCCGATGGCCGAGAGTGCGGTCTGAGGCGGATCCGGGTCCTCGGGGAACCGGCTCAGCGCCTGTCGGGTCAGGGCGTCGTCGAGGTCGAAGAACACCCGCTTGCCGAAGCCGAACTTCTCCGCGGTCTCCCGGAGCTTGTCGCCGCCGAGCTTCAGGCCGAGATCGCCGAAGGCCACGTTGCAGGAGACCTGCAACGCGCGGGTGAGCGTGACCTGCTCACCGCCGCAGGTGCCACGGTTCAGGTTGAAGAGTCCCCGGTCGGTCTGCGGCAGATCGAGCTCGACGCCCCCGAAGACCTTGGAGTCCGGGTCGAACCGGCCGGAGTCGAGGGCGGCCGCGGCCGTGACCAGCTTGAACACCGAGCCCGGGGGAAGCACTTCCTCGATGGCCCGGTTGTTCAACGGGCTGAGCTTGTTGTCCTCCAGACGCTGCTTGGCCTTGCCGACAGCCTCGAAGTCGTGGGTGGCCAGCTGGTTGGGGTTGTAGCTCGGGCTGGAGACCATCGCCAGGACCTTGCCGGTGCGTGGCTCGATGGCGACCACCGCGCCGCGGACGTCGTCACCCAACGCCTGCAACCCCTCGTAGGCCGCCTCCTGGGCCTTCGGGTTGATCGTCAGGCTGACGCTCCCGCCCTTCGGCGACTGGTTGTCGACCAGGTCGATGACCCGGTTGACGAACAGCTTGGAGTCGCTGCCGGAGAGGATCGAGTTCTGGGTCGCCTCCACGCCGCCGAGCCCGTAGTCGCGGGAGAAGAACCCGCTCAGGTGGGCGTACTGCTCCGCCTCGGGGTAGACGCGCTGGAACTTGTAGGCGTCGTCGGACTTGTTGCTCTCCGCCACCGCCTTGCCGCGGACCAGGATGGCGCCGCGCTCGCGCGCGAACTCGGCGTCGCGGACGCGCTTGTTGTCGGGGTGCTTGCTCAGCGAGGTCAGGTCGTCGGCCTGCCAGTACTGCACGTAGGTGGCGTTCACCAGCAGCGCCACGAACAGCAGCATGCAGGCGACCGCGAGGTTGCGGATGGGCTTGTTCATCGTCGGATCTTCACCACCTGGGTGGCGTCGGCGTCATAGTCCTCGTCGGGCTCGACCAGCTCCGGCGGTGGGCGCCGGGCCTGGTCCGAGATGCGCAGCAGCAACGCGATGATCGCCCAGTTGGCCACCAGGCTGGAGCCGCCGTACGACAGGAACGGGGTGGTCAGGCCAGTGAGCGGGATCAGCTTGGTCACGCCCCCGAGCACGACGAACACCTGAACGGCGAACACGACCGCCAGCCCGGAGGCCATCAGCTTGCCGAAGTTGTCCCGGCAGATCAGGGCGGTCCGCAGGCCGCGCTCGACGAGCACGCCGTAGAGCAGGATCACCGCCATCACCCCGGTGAGACCGAGCTCCTCGCCCAACGAGGGCAGGATGAAGTCGGAGTAGGAGTACGGCGTGATCTGGGGGTTCCCCTGGCCGAGCCCGCGCCCGACGAGCCCGCCCCAGGCGAGCCCGTAGAGACCCTGGACGATCTGGAAGGCCCGTGCGTCCGGGTCGAAGGGGTCGAGCCAGGCCTGCACGCGCAGCTGCACGTGGTTCATCGTCAGGTAGCCGAAGTAGGCGCCCACCCCGAACAGACCGCCGCCCACGACCAGCCACCCGGGTCGCTCGGTGGCGGTGTAGAGCATCACCAGGAACAGGCCGAAGAACAGCAGCGACGAGCCGAGGTCGCGCTGGAAGACGAGGATGGCCAGCGAGAGCAGCCACATCACCAGGATCGGCCCGAGGTCGCGTCCACGCGGCAGGTCCACGAACAGGAACCGTCGACCTGCGAGGGCGAGCGCGTCGCGGTGCAGGACCAGGTAGCCGGCGAAGGCCACCACGAGCAGAACCTTTGCCACCTCGCCGGGTTGGAAGCTCATCGGCCCCAGCCGGATCCAGATCCGGGCGCCGTTGATGTTCTGGCCGATCCCCGGAAGGAGGGGCAGCAGCAGCAGCACGATCGCCAGCAGCCCCGCGGTGTAGGTGAACGCCTGCAGCCGCCGGTGGTCACGCAGCAGCACGATCACGGCGATGAACAGGGCCACGCCGATCGTCATCCAGATCAGCTGGGTCCCGGCGAACGTGCGCGCGTCGGCGTTGCTGGCCTCGTTGGCGAGGTCGATCCGGTGGATCATCGCCAGACCGAGTCCGTTGAGCGCCGAGACGATGGGCAGCAGGATCGGGTCGGCGTACTCGGCGAAGATGCGGATCGTCACGTGGCAGGCGATCACCAGGGCGGTGAGCCAGGCGCCGTAGGTGAACAGGTTGACCGGGAGGGCGCCGTTGACGCCGAGGTCGACCGCGGCGTACGCGCCGACACCCACCACCAGGCTCATCAGGAGCAGCACCAGCTCGGCACCGCGGCGACGGCGGTGCACGAAGCCCAACAGTCCCTGGCCGGCGGCGTGGTTCCGTGAGCTGCTCATGGCGTGCACTGGGCCGGGATCGGGTCCGCCGAGGGGTCGGCCGACGGGCTGGGCTGGGCTGAGGCGCCGGACCCCGGCTTGGCGGTGGGCGTGCCTTCCGCGGAAGGGCTGGCCTTGGGACTGGGGGAGGGACTGGGCTCGGGGCAGACCACCAGCTCCTCGAGCCGGCTCACGATCCCGCGAGCGTCGTCGAGGCTGTTCGCGCTGATCCCGTCCCGCACCTGTCGGGCGTTGTAGGTCGGCAGGTCGGCGAGCAGCAGGTCGCTGTCCTCCTCGACGCGGTGCATCTCGATGCCCGGAACGTCGGCCTCCACGCCACGGAAGATGGCGACCTGGTCACCGTCGTTGGCCACGTAGTACTGGCTCTGGGTCCACTGGTACGTCGCCACGGCGATCACCCCGATGAGCCCGCCGACCACGGCCAGGACCGCGAGACGCCGTGCCCAGGCGAACCGCTTGGGCGCCCGCGGGGCGTAACGAACCGCCTCGGGGTCCAGGCCGTCGTCGCCGCTGCCGGCGTCCTCGTCTCCCACCGGCTCCAGCTCGCCGGTGTCGGCACGCGCCGGCGGGCCGCCGCCGAATCCGCGCTTGCGCGGAGACTCGGCCGCGGCACCTACGAGCATCGGACCGGTCAGCGCCGCCGCTGAGGTGTCGGTGTCGTCGACAGCGTCGTCGGGGACCAGGTCGGCCACGACCACCGTGACGTTGTCGGAGCTGCCCGCGTCCAGCGAGGCGCTGATCAGCGAGACCGCGGCGTGGTCCGGCGTACCGTCGGCGAGCAGCTGGGTGAGCTCGGCGTCGTCGAGCACGCCCGAGCACCCGTCCGAGCAGAGCAGGATCCGGTCCCCCTCGGCGACCTCGAGCTGGAACACGTCGGGCTCGGGCTCGTGCACCCCGTCCACGGCCCGCAGGATCAGGTTGCGGTGCGGGTGCACGCGAGCCTCGTCCTCGGTGATCCGCCCCTCGTCGATCAGGCTCTGCACGAAGGTGTGGTCGGTGGTGAGCTGGGAGAGGGTGCCCTCGCGCAGGAGGTAGCCACGGCTGTCGCCGACGTGACCGACCCCGATGTGGGTGCCGTCGAAGATCACCGCGGTCACCGTGGTGCTGGTGCCCTCGATCTCCGGCGTCTCCTCGACGAGGCCGGCGATCCGGTCGTGGCTGCGGTGGATCGAGCCGGCGAGGGCGCTGAGCATGTCGTTGCCGGGGGGCGTGTCCAGCCGGCGGAGCTCCTCGACGGCGGCGCTGCTGGCGACGTCGCCGCGTGCCGCACCGCCCACCCCGTCAGCGATGACGAGCAGGTGTGGGCCGGCGTAACCGGAGTCCTGGTTGTCCTTGCGGACCCGACCCACGTCTGACATGGCCGCGTAGCGGAACCTCACTTGCGCAGCTCCAGGATCGTCTTGCCGATGCGCACCTGGGTGCCGAGCTGGATCGTCGTGGCCTGCGAGATCCGGCTGGTGCCGACGTAGGTGCCATTGGTGGAGCCCAGGTCCTCGACGAACCACTGGTCGCCGGAGCTGGCGATGCGCGCGTGCCGGGTGGAGGCGTAGTCGTCGTCGAGCCGGATGTCCGCGTCGTTGCCGCGGCCGATCAGCAGGGGGGCCTGGTCCAGCGAGACGGCCTCACCCTTGTTGCCTCCGTCGATGATCACCACCTGGGTGGGTACGCCGCGCCGCGGCTTGGCGGGCTTGGACTTGGGGCGGCGGTTCTCCGAACGCGAGCGCCCGTGACCCGAGGGCTCGCGGGCCACACGCGCGCCGAACATGTCCGATCGGATCACGGAGATGCAGGACAGGACGAAGATCCACAGGATCGCCAGGTAGGCGAACCGAATCAGGACCAGGGTCAGCTCGGACAAACTCACTCACCCTTGTTCTCGGGGGCGCCGGTTCGCAGGCGCAGGGACATGGTCGTGTTGCCGATCTTGATCGTGGCACCGTCGGCGAGCGCAGCCTGCTCGACGCGCTTGCCGTTGACCAGTACCCCGTTTGTCGAGCCCAGGTCGTGGACGGTGATGCGGGGTGGGTCGCCGAGCTCACTCGGCTCCTCCACCCGCAGCTCGATGTGCTTGCGCGAGACCCCGGGGTCGTCGATGCGCAGGTCAGCGTCGTTGCCACGGCCGATCACGATGCCGGGGGCGGCCAGCGGCATGCTCTCCCCGTTGACCACGAGCGATGCCGTGGCGCGGCGTACCTGGGTGTCGGTGGGGTCTCCACTGGCCAGGCTGGCGCTGGAGACGGACTTGCTGCGCACCCGGAAGCGGCCGGTGGTGAGGTCGTCCTTGGTCTCGAGCTTGATGCTGACCGGGCCGGTGAACACGTAGGACTGCTGAGCGGCATGCTCGCGGAGCATCTCGATGAGCTCCCGCGGTAGCTGCGGGCCCAGGGCGCTGAGCCGCTCATGGTCGGCCTCACAGAGCTCCACGATGAAGCTGTTGGGGACCAGGCGACGGTCGCGGCTGAGGATCTGCGCGGAGTTGTCGACCTCGCGGTTGAGCGCCGAGGCGATCTCCACCGGCTGTACGGCACTGCGGAAGGTGCGGGCGAAGACACCGGAGATCATCTGCTCGAGCTTGTTCTCGAACCGCTGCAGTCCGCTCATGGTGCCTCCCCTCGGGTTGGTCAGGCTGGGCGCTCAGGCGATGGTATCGGTCGGTTCGCGTTGTCCCCGCGCCGGTTTGGGGTTGTCCCGGAGCCGGTTTGGGCGGGTGCGCCCGCGTGGGATAGCCTGAGCCCGCTTCTGGCGCGAGTGGCGGAATAGGCAGACGCGCACGGTTCAGGTCCGTGTGCCCGAAAGGGCGTGGGGGTTCAACTCCCCCCTCGCGCACCAGCCAGAGCAAGGAACTCCCGGTCAGCACTGCTGGCCGGGAGTTCGTGCGTCGGGGCCTTCACCTGCGCTGTGCCGGAGTCCCGGCAAGACAGGACCCTGGGCCCATGTGACGGGACGTGCCTGGCCGCGAGAGTCGGGGGATGACTCGACACCGCACCCTCATCGTCTCCGCGCTGCTCGCCAGTCTCGGCCCGCTCGTTGGCAACGGGCTGTACGCCGTGCCGGGGAGTAGCGGGGAGAGCATCCTCAACGAGGCCCGGGATGGGCTGCCCATGGTCGCCTACTTCGCGTACTCACTCGAACTACTCGGCTTTGCCGCTCTCACGGTGCTCTTCGCGTGGCTCACTTCCTTCCTCTTCCAGCGTGCGCCCGTGGCTGCGGTCACCACGGCGATCGCCGGATCGGCCATGATCGCGGTCAAGCTCGGTTCCGCTGCGCCGATGATGACCGTCTACGCCATGCACCACACGCTCGATCCCGTGACAGCGGCGGTGCTGATCTCGATGAACGACCAGGCCTTCGTCATCTCCGGCTTTCTGATGTCCGTCGCGTTCACGTCCGCGGGGGCGGGCCTCCTCGCGAGCGAGTTCCCCCGCTGGGCCGCCTGGTGGGCAATGGTGGCAGGGGGACTCGGAGTGGTGGCTGGTGTGGTCGGGATCATGCGTCCCGAGGCCTACGTACCGATCCCCTTCCTGCTTCTCCTCCTCTGGATGATCGCCGTCGCCCTTTCCTCCGCCATGGGCCCCGACCGCGCTCAGCCGGTGATTGCCACAAGAACGACTCAGCGCGAGGTTGCTGGCGCAGAATGACGGAATGAGTACTCCGAGTGGCGCCACGGTCGCCGCCTGGTGGCCATCGCTCGCGCTGCCTGCCGTTGCGACCGGACTCGTCTCTGCCGGACTGGCACTCGGCATCGCCGATCCGGACGGGAACTGGATCAAGGGCGAGGCGTGGATCAACGTCCCCCTCGCAATCGGTTTCAGCTCACTGGCGGCCGTGATCTGGTCCACTCGCCCGCACCCGATCGGAGTGCGTCGACTGGCTGTTCTGTTCACGGTGGTCGGTCTGGGCGCCGCGTGCGTGCTCCCGGCCTACGGCTGGGCTCGCAGCGACCTGGCCGGCGCCGTGGTCGCTGCCTGGGTCTCGAGCTGGGTGTGGTCACTTGGCGCCGCACCGCTGCTCGGGATCGGTTTGCTGCTCTACCCGGACGGCCACCTGCCCGATCGTCGGTGGTGGCCTGCCGCCACCACCGGTCTCGCCGGTATCGCGACCCTCACAGCGTCGGCGGCGCTCACGCCAGGGCGGCTCGACAACCATCCCGAGTTCTCCAATCCGGTGGGTCTGGGCAGCCGGGAGATCTGGGGGTCTGCCGCGACGGTCGGGTTCGCCCTCGTCATGCTCGGCGCAACGCTCGGTGTGGCAGCGCTGGTCATCAAGTTCCGTCGGGCTCCGGCCGATGGCGACGTCCGTGGCCAGATCGGAGGCTTCTCGCTGGCCGGGGCCTTGGTCGTCGTTGCCGCCTCACTGCCGGAGACCGATGACATGTCCACCGCTCTGTTGGGTTTCGCTGCGGTGAGCGCCCTGTGCGTCACGGTCGGGGCAGCCGTCGTACGTCATCGCCTGTTCGCCCAGCGTGCGGAGGTCGAAGGGCTGAACCGGCGGGTGAAGGACCTGTCGACGGCACGCCGCCACATCGTCAATGAGCGCGAGGAGGAACGGGTGCGTCTACGTCGTGAGCTGCACGACGGGCTCGGCCCCTCGCTCGCGGCAATCGGTCTGGGACTGCGGCAGCTGGAGCTGCACACCGGCGGTCGTGAGGGGGACGTCGTTCACGAGTTGGCAGACGAGGTGCAGCGGGCCGTCTCGGAGGTGCGACGCATCTGCGATGGTCTGCGTCCGGCCGCTCTCAACGAACTCGGACTGGCGGCGGCGCTTGCCGAATCGATCGAACCCCTCCAGCGCTTCGGTCCGCAGATCTCCTTGACCGTCGAAGAACTGCCGAAGCTGGCACCCGCGGTCGAGGTTTCCGTCTTCCGAATCGTGATGGAAGCTGTCACGAACGCGGTACGTCATGCGGATGCCCAGCAGGTCGAGGTTGGTGTGCGGTACGAGAACGGGATCGTCGTGCACGTCGACGACAACGGCCGCGGCCTCGCTGTGGACCGGGTGCCGGGTGTCGGACTCCTCGGCATGTCTGATCGTGCGGACGAGGTGGGTGGCCGGCTCACCGTCGCGTCCGGAGTTTCCGGTGGCACTGCTGTCCGTGCATGGTTGCCCGCGGCCGACCATGACTGAGCCCGTTCGGGCGCTGGTCGTCGAAGACCATCCCTTGTACCGACAGGCCGTCACCTCACTCATCGACGGGATGGAGGGGTGGCGGGTGATCGGGTCGTACGCAACCGCCGAGGCGGCACTTCCACGAGCCTCGGAAGCCAACTTGGTGGTGCTCGATCTCGGGCTGCCAGGGGCCGATGGCATCGAGGCCACGGGTCTCTTCAAGGCTGCCAACCCGACCGTCGCGATCCTGGTGCTGACCATGTCGGACCAGGCGCCGTTGCTCACTGCAGCGGTGCGTGCCGGAGCCCAGGGTTACCTGGTCAAGGGCTCCGAACCCGAAGACATCGAACGCGCCTTGCGCGCGGTGGCCCGCGGCCAGGTGGTCTTCGGCGAGCAGGTGGCCGCCGTCGTACTCGCTCAGGCCGGTCGGCGCACGCCAGTGGCCGCGGACTCCGTGTTTCCGATGCTCTCGAGTCGTGAGGTGGAGACGCTCGACCTCATCGCCGCAGGCAAGTCCAACTCGGAGATCGCCGCGTTGCTGTTCGTGTCGCCGAAGACCGCCCGGAACCACGTCTCGAGTGTCCTGACCAAGCTCGGCTGCACCCGCACCGAAGCCGTCGCCCGTGCGCGCGATGCTGGCCTCGGACGCCGCTAGCTCTCAGTCGAGGAATTCCTACACCGAACCGTCAACGACGAGGTCTGCGCAGGACGGTGACGGATTGGTTGTCAGCGACGGGGGCGGCTGCGGGGCGGCTGACATCTGATCTGAGGCTCGACAAGCCTGCCCGTCGCCTCTCCGCCTGGGTCCGTGGAGCTCAGGACAGCTCGGAGTCGGCCCCAGGTCGACCGGGTTGGGACGAGCTGGTGCGCCTGAGGAACTTGATCTGCCCGTCCGCTTGTTCGGCGTGGTCGTAGGCGTGGTCGTGGATGCGTTGGTGGTGGTAGTGGCATAGCGGGACGGCGTTGTTGAGGTCGGTGGGTCCGCCGCGACTCCAGGGTTCTCGGTGGTGGAGCTCGCACCAGGCGAAGGGTCGTTCGCAGCCGTCGGCGGCGCAGGTGTGGTGGGTGAGGCCGACCGCGAGGCGTTGGGGTTCGGAGAACAGCCTGTTCTCGCGGCCCAGGTCGAGGGCGACGGACTTCGAACCGAGGACGGCGGGGATGATCCCGGCGCCACAGGCCAGGCGGCGGGCCTCTCCGGCGGTGATGGTGTGGCCGGTGTCGAGGCCGGCGGTCTTCAGGGCGCCTGTGAGGACGCTGTGGTCGAGGGTGACCACGATGGTGGCGGCGGTCTTGGGGTGCAGGTGGTCGGTGGGGAGGTGTTCGAGGAGCTCGACGAAGGCCAGGCCGCGGCGGTGCCGCCAGTCGACGGATCGATCCGGGTGCTGGCGGTCCAGCACGTTGGTGGTCCGCATGCGCCTGGGTGCGGTCATCGACTCGATGATCTTGCGCAGGATGGCTGCGGCCAGGGTGGGGATGGTGAAGTGCGCCGGTGGTGGTGCCGTCGGCGTGGTCGTGGAAGGTCAGTGAGCACTTCTCGAGGGCGGCTTGTTCCTCGGTGCGCACGAGTTCGTTCTCGTGGGCGTCGACGACGCTGTGGTCGGGTTCGATGGTTTCGAGGGCTCGTTTGGCCAGGCGGCGCAGCTGGTCGGGGTTGAACCGTTGGGCTTTCTCGACCAGCGCTGCCTCGACGGTTTCGCGTTGTTCGGTGGTGACTCCGGTGGGGAGCTGGTCGGTGGCGTGCAGGATGACTGCGGCGTGGGCGGGGGAGACCAGTCCGGCGTCGAGGGCCTCGGCGGTGGTCTCGTGGCCGTGGCCGGTCTCCAGCTCGGTGGCCAGGTGGACCTCCCGCGCGGCGGTGGTGCGTGAGGTGTTGGTGTGTTTCGCGGTCCAGGCGTCGGTGCCGGTGAACCCGGCGGACTTCGCGGTCCCGGCCCGGTCGGCTGCGGCGAGCACCTTGAGCTTGAGGGCTTCGAGGCGGTGTCGTGCGCGGTCGAGGTCGGCGAGCAGTGCGGCGTACTCCCCAGAAGCCAGCGCCGTGCCCGAGTGTGCGTGCATCCGGTCCAGGAGGTGGTGCAGCTCGGCCGCGCCCGTGGTCACCGGGTGTCCGGTGTCGGGGTGCAGGTCGAGTGCTGCGCTCATGGGTCCATTCTTGTGCGAACAGGTGTTCGAGTCAAGAGGTGGAATCGGAAGATGTGGACGGAGTGGCGACGAGCTCATCCGGGTGCGCCGGGCTCCGTGGTCTCGACTGTCCGCTCGCTTCGCTCGCTGCTCGACCACCTGCTCGGCGCACCCCGGCTCGACCACCGCAGCTTTCCCCTCCTGGACCACAGCGGAGCTCGCTGCGCGAACACCGCGGGGCGGGTCGGCCGGGGCGGCGTACGGTCGACTGATGACGCCGGAGGAGCTGTTGCGGTACTGCCTGGCGAAACCCGGGGCGTGGCCGGCCAACCCGTGGGGGCACGAGCACCCGGTGGTCAAGGTGCACGACAAGATCTTCGCGTTCCTCGGGGCGGACTCCGTGGGGGTGAAGTGTGGCCGCACGCGGGACGTGGCCGACGAGTGGCTGCAGCGCTACCCCGACGACGCCGCGGTGATGGCCTACATCGGGCGATCGGGTTGGAACAGCCTGAGATTCGGCGGGTCGATCGAGGACGAGGACCTGTACGCCGCGGTGGACGACTCCTATGCCCACGTGGTGGCCAACCTGGCGAAGAAGCATCGGCCGGATGGCTCCGCACCTGCGGCCAAAGCGCCTTGAAAGTTCCGCATGTGCGGCTAGCATCACCTCATGACCTCGTACCGGATCAAGGAAGCCGCTGACCTCCTCGGGGTCAGCGACGACACGGTCCGCCGGTGGGCCGAGTCCGGCCGGCTGCAGACCACGTCCGACGGCGCCCGCCAGGTCGTCGACGGCCGACAGCTGGCGTCCCTCGCGCAGGAGCTGGCCGAGAGCGGTGAGCGGCCCGAACCGGGGCCGGTCGTGTCGGCCTCGGCACGCAACCGCTTCGTCGGGCTGGTGACCCGGGTGCTGCGCGACGCGGTGATGGCCCAGGTGGACATCCAGGCCGGACCCCACCGGGTGGTCTCGCTGATGAGCCGGGAGGCGGCCGACGAGCTCGAGCTCGAGCCGGGCGTGCTGGCGATCGCCACGGTGAAGTCCACCAACGTGGTCGTCGAGCTCCCGGGGCGCGTGTGAGCAGGAACCCGCTGACGGCGTTGGCCACCATCGCGACGCTGACGGTGCTCTCGGCCTGCGGCGGTGGGAACGGTGCGGATCAGGTGACCCTGCGGGTGTTCGCCGCCGCCTCGCTCACCGAGTCGTTCACCGAGCTCGCCGAACGGTTCGAGTCCCGCAACCCCGGCGTCCGGGTCGAGCTCAACTTCGGACCCAGCTCGGGCCTGGCCCAGCAGATCTCAAGCGGAGCCCCGGCAGACGTCTACGCCTCCGCGAGCGCGCAGACCATGGACGCCGCGGTGACCGCCGGCGAGGTCGAGGAACCCCGGACCTTCGCCACCAACCGGATGCAGATCGCGGTCCCACCGGGCAATCCCGGTGACGTCGCCGGGCTCGCCGACCTGTCCCGCCGGGACCTGAAGATCGCGCTGTGCCAGCCCCAGGTGCCCTGCGGGGCGGTGTCGGCGGAGATCTTCGACCGGGCCGGCCTCGACGTACGACCGGCCACGGAGGAGGTGGATGTCAAAGGAGTCCTGACCAAGGTCAGCCTCGGTGAGGTCGACGCGGGCGTCGTCTACGTGACCGACGTCCTCGCGGCGGGCGCGAAGGTGCGGGGCATCGAGATCCCGGAGAAGGACAACGCCGAGACCGACTACCCGATCGCCACGGTCACCTCCTCGAGCAACCAGGGTGAGGCCGCCGACTTCGTCGAGCTGGTGCTCTCCTCGGCGGGCGCCGCCGTGCTCACGCAGGCCGGCTTCGCGGAGCCGCAGTGAGCGGAGCCGCACTGAGTCGCAACCGTTCACGGACCCGCACGCCGTGGCCGCTCGGGGCGCCGGCTCTCGTCGGCGCGCTGCTGCTGGTCGTGCCGCTGATCGGTCTGCTGGTGCGGGCGCCCTGGTCGGGGCTCGGCCGCATCCTCGGCACCCCCGCGGTGCTCGACGCACTCTGGCTCTCACTGGTCTCGGCAACGGCAGCGACCGCGATCTCCCTGGTGCTGGGCGTGCCACTGGCGTGGGTGCTCGCCCGCTCGACGGCGCCGGGCCTGCGCCTGCTGCGCGCGCTGGTCACGCTGCCGTTGGTGCTGCCGCCGGTGGTCGGCGGGGTGGCGCTGCTGCTGGTGTTCGGACGCAACGGCCTCGTCGGACAGTGGCTGGATGCCTGGTTCGGGATCACCCTGCCCTTCACCACAGCAGCGGTCGTGCTCGCAGAGACCTTCGTGGCGATGCCGTTCCTGGTGGTCGCCGTGGAGGGCGCGTTCCGCACCGCCAGCCGCGGGTACGACGAGGCCGCGGCCACGCTCGGAGCCGGCCCGCTCACCGTCTTCCGACGGGTGACGCTTCCCCTGATCAGGCCGGCTCTCGTGGCCGGGGCGGTGCTGTGCTGGGCGCGGGCGCTCGGTGAGTTCGGGGCGACGGTCACCTTCGCCGGCAACCTGCAGGGGGTGACCCGCACGATGCCGCTCGCGGTCTACCTGGCGCTGGAGACCGACCCGGAGGCGGCGCTGGCCCTCTCGCTGGTGCTGCTGGCCGTCTCGGTGGCGGTGCTCTTCGCCCTGCGGGGTCGTTGGGTCGGGGCAGGCGGTTCGGTGTGAGCGCTACGACGACACCAGGGGCGCTCGTGTTCGACGGGACCGTGAGACGCGGGTCCTTCGAGCTCGCGGTCTCCTTCAGCGTCGGACCCGGTGAGGTGCTCGGGGTCCTCGGCCCCAACGGGGCCGGGAAGTCGACGTTGCTGCGCGCCGTCGCGGGGCTCGAGGAGCTGAGCGAGGGACGGATCGAGGTCGCGGGGGAGGTGTGGCAGGACGAGGACACGTTCCTGGCCGCCGACCGTCGTAGGGCCGGCCTGGTGTTCCAGGAGTACCGCCTGTTCCCGCACCTCGACGTGCGCGACAACGTGGCCTTCGCCGACCGCGCCGCAGGCACCCGGAGGGGGCCGTCGCGGACCGCAGCCGGTGAATGGCTGGACCGCCTCGGCATGACAGCGCTCGCCCACCGTCGACCGCACGAGCTCTCCGGAGGTCAGGCGCAGCGGGTCGCGCTGGCCCGGGCGCTCGCCCGGGACCCGGAGGTGCTGCTACTCGACGAGCCGATGGCAGCGCTGGACGCGAGTGCACGCATCGACGTGCGCGGCTTCCTGCGCGACCACCTGGCCGACTTCGCCGGGCCGGCGGTGCTGGTCACGCACGACCCGCTGGAGGCGATGGTCCTGGCGGACCGGTTGCTGGTGATCGAGCAGGGCCGGCTGGTCCAGGAGGGGACCCCGGCCGAGGTGGCCCGCCGCCCGGCCTCGCCGTACGTCGCCCGCCTGGTGGGCCTGAACCTGTGGACCGGGCACCTGGACGCGGCCGCCCGAACTGTGGAGCTCGACCAGGGTGGGCGGCTGGCCGTGGCGACCGAGTCCGCATCGGGCCGCGTGCTGGTGGCGCTGCGGCCCAACGCGATCACGGTGCACACCGAGATGCCCGGGCACACCAGCAACCGCAACGTGTGGACCGGGACGGTCGAGGACCTGCAGCTCCTGGCAGACCGCGTCCGGCTCCAGGTGGGTGGGTCCCCTCAGGCCCTCGTCGACGTCACCCACGCCGCCGTCGCGGAGCTGGGGCTGGACGTGGGGGGTCGGGTGTGGCTCTCGGCCAAGGCGACGGAGACCGAGGCGTACCCCGACGCCGGCCGGCTCAGGGCAGGGCGGTCCGCTCCCTGATCCGACGTCGACGTGGGAGGATCGTCGGGCAGTCGAACTCAAGACACAGGGAACGACCTCCGGCTCGAGCGAAGGAAGTCTGACCATGCCCACCCCATTTCCCGCAGAGCTGCTTTCCTCGTTCCGCGCCATGGCCGAGGTCGTCTACTCGGGTGAGTCCTACGACGCCGTGTACGAGGCCCTGTGCACCAGTGCCGTCGAGTTCGTCGACGGTTGTGACCATGCCTCCCTGATGATGCGTCGCCGGGGCTCGGTGACCACGGTGGCGGCTTCCGACGAGACCGCCCGGCACGTCGACGAGCTCGAGCAGGAGCTCGACGAGGGGCCGTGCCTGGACGTGTTGGACGAGTCGGAGCCCGCGCAGCACATCTGCACCGACCTGACCACCGGTAGCAAGTGGCCAGAGCTGGCCACCCGCATCGTGGACGAGACGCCCGTGCGAGGCATGGCCGGCTTCCGGATCCGCCAGGACGGGCACAAGGTCGGGGCGCTCAACGTCTTCAGCGACACCCCCGAGGCCCTCACCGAGCACTCGCTGGAACAGGCGATCATGCTCACCGCCTTCGCCTCGGTGGCGATGGCCGCGCTCGACCGCGGCGAGGAGGCCACCACCCTGCGCCGAGGGCTGGAGAGCAACCGGGAGATCGGCAAGGCCATCGGTCTGCTGATGGCCATGCACGACATCGACGACGACCAGGCGTTCTCGATGCTCGCGAAGGTCTCGCAGGAGATGAACGTCAAGCTCGCCGAGGTGGCCAGCCAGGTGATCACGCACCACCGCAAGGGCAGCTGAGACTCCGCAGCGAGTTCGTTGCCGACGCTCCCGGCCGAGATGGCCCCATTCTCCGTTGCTGGTCTCCGCAGGTGTCATTCCCTGTCATGCGGGTACACAGAGGTCCGGGCCGTCCAGTCACGAGGCGCCCGCGACTGTGCGGCGTACGCCAGGTGCAGCTTCTCGGACACGCTCCGCCTTGCGCCTGCGTCCGTCGCACGACCGGTTCAGCACCGTCAAGCGAAGGAGCACCCAGATGGGTTTCGAGGACAAGGCAAGCAACAAGGCCGAAGAGCTGAAGGGCCAGGCCAAGGAGACCACCGGCAAGGCCACCGACGACGAGTCGATGGAGGCGGAGGGCAAGGCCGACCAGAGCAAGTCCTCCCTGAAGCAGGCCGGCGAGAACGTGAAGGACGCGTTCAAGAGCTGATCCACCGAAGACCTGTGTCGCGCCGGCGGCCACATTCCGCCGTCGGTCGACCGGCGCGGCACAGACCAGCATTTCCCGGCAACACCGCAGCACGAGATTTGTCTGCCCCCGACGGGCATGGTCGGATCTGACGCATGCGATTCCGCGCAGCGTCTCGGTCCATGATCATGACCGTCGGGGGCTTTCTGCTCCTCGTGGTCAGCGGCTGCTCGGTCCCCGGCTTCGGCCCGGACGCCGACCCTGTGGTCGAGGAGCTCGCCGAAGCGCTGGCCGCGGGCTCGGTCGAGGGCGTCGCCTTCGTCGGCGACGACGCGTCCGCGGTGGAGCAGCACCGGGTGCTCACCGAGGGCCTGCAGCAGAACGGCGCCGCCGACCTCGGCAGCCCCAGTGTCACCGTCGCCGACGTCTCCACGGACGGCGACTCGGGACGGGCGAGCCTGGAGTGGCGCTGGTCGGTGGGAGCCGACACCTGGACCTACGACACCGAGGTCGCTCTCGCCAAGGGGGATGAGGCCGACTGGCTGGTGCGGTGGAGCCCCCAGATCGTCGAGCCGTCGTTGGCCGAGGGGGAGCGGCTCGCGAGCAGCACGGTCAAGCCCGAGCGTGGGGAGATCCTGGGCGCGGGCGACAAGCCCATCGTCACGCAGCGTCCCGTGCTGCGGCTCGGCATCGACAAGACCGACGTGGGCTCCGGCGGCGCGAGCGACGCGGCGAGAGCTTTGGCCGGCCTGCTCGACATCGCCCCGCGCGATTACGTCCCCCAGGTCGAGGCCGCGGGTCCGAAGGCCTTCGTGCAGGCGATCGTCTTCCGGCGCGACGAGGTCCCGGCCGGGGTGCTCGACGGTCTCGCGTCGGTCCCCGGCGGACGAGCCATCTCCGACGAGCTGCCACTGGCGCCCAGCAAGGACTTCGCCGGCGCGATCCTCGGAAGCGTCGGGCCCGCGACCGCCGAGCTCGTCGAGGACAGCGACGGCCGGATCAAGCCGGGCGACGACGTCGGTCTGTCCGGACTGCAGAAGCGGTACGACGAACAGCTGTCCGGGACCCGCGGCCTCGTCGTCGTCGCGGTGGACGAGGAGGACGAGCGTCGCCGGCTCTTCGCTGCCGACGCGGTCGCAGGCACCCCGTTGCGGACCACGATCGACCTCGAGGCGCAGGGAGCGGCCCAGCGCGCCCTCGCCGGGGTCCGGTCGGCCAGCGCCCTGGTCGCCCTGCGTCCTTCCACCGGTGACCTGGTCGCCGTTGCCAGCGGTCCCGGCTCCGAGGGGTACAACACCGCCACCTTCGGCCGCTACGCCCCAGGGTCGACGTTCAAGGTGGTCAGCACCCTGGCGCTGCTGCGTGCCGGCGCCTCCCCGCAGGCGAAGGTGAGCTGTCCCGCAACCACCGTCGTCGACGGCAAGACCTTCAAGAACTACGACGACTACCCGGCCGGAGGTCTCGGTGAGATCACCCTGGCCGACGCCGTCGCGAACTCCTGCAACACCGCCTTCATCACCGAGCGCGAGAAGCTCGAGCCAGACGCCCTGGACGGGGCGGCGGCGGCGCTGGGGCTGGGGGTCGACCACGACCTGGGTTTCCCGGCGTTCTTCGGTGAGGTCGGGAAGGCCGGCAGCGAGACCGGTGCGGCCGCCGCGATGATCGGTCAGGGCAGTGTCCTGGCCTCGCCGATGGCGATGGCGACCGTGCTGGCCTCGGTCCTCGAAGGCTCAGCGGTGCTTCCGCGTCTGCTGCCGGAGGTCGAGGTGAAACGCACGGAGCCGGCGGCCCCACTGACCGCGGCCGAGTCCCGGCAGCTCACCACGATGCTGCGCGGTGTGGTCGAACGAGGCAGCGGCCAGGTGCTGGGTGACCTGCCCGGCCAGCCCGCGATCGCGAAGACCGGGACCGCCGAGTTCGGCACGAGCGAGCCGTTGCCGACCCACGCCTGGATGGTGGGTGGACGCGGCGACCTGGCCGTCGCCGTCTTCGTCGAGCGGGGCGAGAGCGGCTCGGGGACCGCAGGACCGATCCTGCGCAGGTTCCTCGCGGAGGTCCGGTGAACCAGGGGTCGGCCCCCGCGAGGAGCGCACGCTCGCGGTCGAACCGGGACTTCGCCGCGGTGGCGGGACTGTTCGCGACCAACGGCCTGGCCGTGGGGGTCTTCGGTGGCTCCCTGCCCGGCCTCCGCGCCCACCTCTCGCTCGCACCCGGCCAGATCGTCGGCGTGCTCGTGGCGGCCGCGGTGTGCGCCGTACTGGCGATGAACCTCAGCGGCCCGTGGTCCGACCGGTACGGCGCTCGGCTGCCGGCGCTGCTGGGCGGGGTCGGGATGGCTCTCGGGGCGTTCGTGCTGGGAGCCGCCGGTGACTATGCGTGGCTGCTGGCCGGGGCCGGCCTCCTCGGGCTCGGCAACGGAGCGATGGACGTGGCCATGAACGCCCTCGGCGTGAGCGTCGAGCAGGAGCGCCGAGGGCCGGTGATGAGTCGGCTGCACGGGTGTTTCTCGATCGGCAACCTGGTCGGCGCTCTGGTGGTCGTCACGCTCGGATCCCTGCTCGCTCCCACGGTGACGCCACGCTCGTCCTTGTGGAGCGTCGCTCTCCTGGTCGCGGTGGCCCTGGTCCTGCTCGCCGGGGTCACTCCGCAGTCCCCGCACCGGACCGCCGTCCCGGCTGCCGGCCCCGAGGAGGACGACACCGAAGGCGACGGCAGCGACCGGCCCGCGGGCAGCCAGGTGCCGCCGATCGCCTGGCTGCTGGCGGCCATGGCGGTCTGCTTCGGGCTCACCGAAGGCACGGCCGTCGACTGGTCGTCCCTGCACGTCACCGACGTCGCGGGCGTCAGCCCGAGCGCGGGTGCGTGGGGGCTCGCGTGCGTCGCCGGCTTCATGGTCGTGATCCGCCTGCTCGGGGACGTAGTCGTGGAACGCCTGGGCCGGGTCACCGTGGTGCGCGCCAGCTCGGCCGTCGCCCTCGTGGGCTACGCCCTCACCGCGTTCACGGACGGACTGGTCCCGGTGCTCGTCGGCTGGAGCCTGGTCGGCCTCGGCGTCGGGCTGATCGCACCCCAGATCTACGGTCTCGCCGGGCACATCGGTGGCGCCCGCGGCCTCGGGGTCGTGGTGAGCTTCGGGTACGCCGCGTTCCTCGTCGGTCCCGCACTCATCGGGCTGGTCGCCGCCGCCTCGGACCTGCAGCGGGCGATGCTCGTGCCGGTGGTCACGGCCGTGGGCCTGATCGTGATGTCGGCGCGGATGCCGGCCGATCCGATGGACCGGACCGCGCTCGGGAGCGCCCCCTAGGCTGACCCGCATGCCGAGCCTCCAGCACATGCTCCTGGCCCGCGTCGTCTCGCTGGTGCGCCGCAACATGTCCCCCGACGACATCCCTGCGATGCGGGCCGCGCTCATCCGGGCCAACCGGCAGGCCGTGGACGCACCTCCTCGAGACGTGGCCCGGACGCACGAGGAACGGATCGACAACACCCACGGGTTCCCGGTCTTCACGCTGTGGCGGCCCGAGGTGCCCGCGCCGGAGCGTTCGGTCTTCTACCTCCACGGCGGTGCGTTCGTGAAGCCGTCGGACAGCCGGCACTGGCGTTTCGCGGCCCGGCTCGCCGACCGCCTCGACGCCCGGGTGGTGCTGCCCGCCTACCCGTTGGCGCCGGAGTTCACGGTCGACGACTCCTTCGAGGAGATGGTGTCCCTCTTCGAGGAGGTCGCGGCAGCGTCGCCGGGCGGCGTGATCCTGGCCGGCGACTCCGCCGGTGGTGGTTACGCCCTCGCACTCGCGCAGGCCCTGCGCGACCGGGGCGCGGCACAGGCCGAGCGGATGGTGCTGCTGGCGCCCTGGGTGGACCTGACCGGGAACGCGCCAGGCACGGTCGAGGCGGCCCAGCGGGACCCGTGGCTGTCCTTGCGCCACCTGGGCATCTACGCGGCGATGTGGGCGGGGTCCGCGGACCCGGAGCGTCTCGCCGCCGCGCGGGTCAGCCCGGGGCTGGCCGATCTGGCGGGTCTGCCGGACACGCTGATGCTGTGCGGCACCAGGGACCTGCTCCAGCCCGGCTGCGACGCCCTCTTCGAGCGTGCCGACGAGGCCGACTGGCCACTGGAGTACGTCGTGGCCGAGGGACTGATCCACGTCTACCCCCTTTTCGGCATCCCCGAGGGTCGGATCGCGTTCGCACAGATCCTGGAGTTCTGCCAGCACGACTGACGCTGCACAGCAAGCGAAATCGTGTGATTCATCCCCCATGGTCCGGGCTGGTCCATACCAAGGCCGTCCCCGTCTGTGCCCCGACCACTCGGCACGCTGATACTCACCACAAATGGACGCCACCGACGTGGCCGTGATCGGCGCTGGACTGGCCGGACTCACCTGCGCGCGGGCGTTGGAGGAGTCCGGGATCTCGGTGCGCGTCCTGGAGCGGTCGGGCCGGGTGGGTGGTCGGATCGGCACCGACGTGATCGACGGATTCCGCTGCGACCGGGGCCTCCAGTGGTTCGATGCGGCCGACCCTGACCTGCGCTCCTCGGTGGACGTGGCCGCCCTCAACCCCAAGTCGATCGAACGGGGTCTCGTGCTCGCGCACCCGGACGGCTACCGCGTCCTGCGGAGCCCGCAGGCGTCGTTGATCGCCACCATCCGCAGCGGGCTGGGCGAGCCCCAGGACGTGGCGCGGCTGTTGCGGTGGACCGACCCGCTCCGCAAGAGCACCGAGCGCCTCCTCGCCGGCGCCGACATGACTTTGCGTGAGTCGCTGGACCTGCACGGGATCTCGGGGCGGCTGCGTGAGGAGGCGCTGCGCCCGCTCTTCCGCCTCCTGTTCGCCGACGAGGACCTGCGCACCTCCTACCAGTACGCACTGTTCCGGATGCAGTCGATCATCCAGGGCATGCCCGCCCTGCCGGCACTGGGCATGCAGGCGCTGCCACGACAGCTCGCGCTGGGCCTGGAGTCGCAGGTCGAGCTGGGCGTGGAGGTCGTGGAGATCGTCCGCAGCGCCGGGGACGGCGTCCGGATCCGGACCCGCAACGGGGAGGTCGAGACGCGCGCGGTCGTGGTCGCCACCGAACCAGTGACAGCTGCTCGGCTGCTCGGGCTGGGCACGCCCGCGATGCGCGGTGTCGCGACGTGGTGGTTCGCCACCACCGTGCCGCCCACGACCATGAGGTTCCCGGTGGTCAACCCGGTCGGTCCGTCGGGCGGTCCGCTGTCGCACGCGTTGGTGGTCTCGAACATCGCCCCTCGCTACGCCCCGGCGGGACAGCACCTCGTGGCCGCGTGCTCGATCGCCCGCCCAGGTGTGGAAGCCGGATCGGAGAGCGAGGACGACGTGCGTGACCACCTCGGCCGGCTGTTCCGCACCGACGCCTCCGCGTGGGACCTGGTCTCCCGCTACGCCAGCCAGGCCGCCTGGCCCGTCGTACGGCCCCCGTTCATCGGCCACCGCGACGTGGAGCTCGGCGACGGCGTGTTCCTGGCTGGAGACCACCGCGAGTCACCGGGCATCGCCGGGGCCATCAGGTCCGGACGCCGCGCGGCCGCCGCCGTCCTCGAGGAGCTGGGCGAGCCCGCAAAGCCCTAGCGCTCGTTCTGCCGCGCCTCGCGCGAGCTCGCGGTCCTCGGCGACGAGCCCGATCCGGGTACGCCGGTCGAGCAGGTCCTCGACGGTGGTCGCGCCCTCGTGGGTGATCCCGAAGACCAGCTCCGCCAGGGTCGCGGGCACGCTGGGCGCGATCGGTGCGAGCAGCTCCTCCTCGGCCAGACCGGTGGTGCTCACCGCGTCGGCGACCACGTGCGCGGCCTCGGTGCCGAAGCGTCGGATGAGCCGGTGCGAGGCCTGCAGCGCGGCCAGCTGCGGACGTGGCGCGGCGCCGAGCAGGGGCAGGGTGCGGGTGCGACAGGGGTCGGCCCGGAGGCCGGCTGTCGCCACGGCCTTGTCGACGGCGTCCTCGGCCATCCGACGGTAGGTGGTCAGCTTGCCCCCGACCACCGTCACCACTCCGGTGCCCGAGACGAGCACTGCGTGCTTGCGGGACAGGTCGGCCGTCGACGTGCCGGTGTCGAGCAGAGGCCGCAGCCCGGCGTACGTACCCACCACGTCGTCGCGGCTGACCCCGTGCTGCAGCACCGTGTTGATCACCTCGAGGAGGAAGTCGATGTCATCCTCGGGCGCCTCGGGCACGTCCGGGATGGGGCCTTCCACCTCTTCGTCGGTCAGGCCGACGTAGAACGTCTGGTCCGGCTGTGGGAGGGCGAACACGAAGCGGTTGCTCGCACCCGGGACCGGAGCCATCACCGCACACCGCACGCCGGGGAGGGTCTCCTTGCGCAGCACGAGGTGGCTGCCGCGGCTGGGTCGCAGCCGGATCTCCGGGACCAGGTCCCCGGCCCACACTCCGGCGGCGTTGATGACCGTGCGGGCGCGGATCGGACGCGACGCGCCGGTGCGGGCGTCGGTGAGGACCGCACCCTGTCCGGTGGCCTCACTCACCCGCACACGGGTGTGCACGCGTGCGCCGTGGGCAGCGGCCGTGCGAGCCACCGCGAGGACCAGCCGGACGTCGTCCTCCAGCTGGCCGTCCCACGAGAGGATCGCGCCGCGCAGGCCCTCGTGCCGTACGACGGGCGCGAGCGTCAGCGTCTCGGTGACCCCGATGCGGCGGGGCCGCGGCAGCGTCTCGCGGCGGGTGCGCGCGGCCAGCCGCAGCAGGTCGCCGGCCCGGATCCCGCTGCGTGCCAGGGCGGCCTGAGGGCGACCGATGGCCGAGGTGAGTGGCATCAGCATCGGCAGCGCGTGGACGAGGTGGGGAGCGGTGATCTGCATCAGGATGCCCCGCTCGACGGCGCTCTCGTGGGCCACGTCGAGCTGTCCCTTGGCCAGGTAGCGCAGACCGCCGTGGATGAGCTTGCTGCTCCACCGGCTGGTCCCGAAGGCGACGTCCTCGCTGTCGACCGCGACGACGTCGAGGCCGCGGCTGGCGGCGTCGAGGGCCACCCCCGCACCGGTGATACCGAGGCCGATCACGAGCACGTCGGTGGTCTCGGGGAGGTCGTCGAGGCCGACGTGGATCCGGCCGGCGGAGGACTCGGTGGCGTTGGTCATGTGGTGAGGAACCGTTCGACGAGGTGGGCCAGCTCGGAGTCGAGATGGCTGAGGTCGGCGTCGCGCCGACCCTGCGGGGTGTCGACCATGGTGTGGGCGGACAGGGCGAACCCCTGGCAGGCGAGGAGCAGGGACCGGGCGAGCAGGTCGGCGTCGCCGGTCCGCACCGAGCCGTCGGACTGGCCCTGCCTGATCAGCTCTGCGAGTACGCCGGCCAGGAGCTCCTGGCTGCGCCCTCGCCGATCCAGCAGGTAGGGGAGCAGCAGCTCGGGGTCGAGCTCGGTGACCCGGAGCAGGAGCTCGTTGGCGCGCAGCGCGCGGACCGTGGCCACCACCCCCTGCCGGATCCGGTCCAGCGCGGGGAAGGGCTCCCTGCCGGCAGTCCCGGCCTGCGCGTCGAGGTCCATGACCCCCGCGAGCACCTGACCCCACTCTCGGGTGAGCAGGTCGGCGAGCATCGTCTGCATGTCCGGCCAGCGCCGGTAGAGCGTCATCCTGCTGACCCCGGCCCGGCGGGCGATGTCGGTGAGCGTCGTACGGCTCCAGCCCACGGCGAGGATCGCTGCCCGGGCAGCGTCGAGGTAGGCGTCGTCGGGTGCGGTGGCGGCGGAAGTATCTGGTGCCGAGTCCTTGTGACGGATAGACGTCATGTGTCACACTGTAACACATGAGCCCACGAAACCCGCCCGAGATGCACTGGTCGCGCTGGGGCGACCCCGCCGAGGCCCGCCCCCTGCCCGAGAGTGCCTTCGCGCTCGTGGACGTCTTCATCGGGACCGCCGAGACCCCGGCGGTCGACCCCGCCGACGTGCGGCTCAGCGAACCGCTCGCCGAAGGGCTGCTGGCCGGCCTGGGTGAGCTCGTCGGGCAGGAGCACGTGCTCACCGACCGTGAGACCCGGATGCTGCGGACTCGCGGCAAGTCCACCCCGGACCTGCTCCGCCTGCGCGCCGGGGACGGGTCGGACTCGCCCGACGCCGTGGTTCGGCCGGGGACGCACGAGGAGGTCTCCGCGGTGATCGGCTGGTGCGTCCAGCACAACGTCGCCCTGGTGCCCTTCGGTGGCGGGACCTCCGTCGTGGGCGGCCTCGTCGCCCGACGCGAGGGCTACGCCGGCGTCATCTCCCTCGACATGATCCGCTTCGACCGCCTGATCTCCGTGGACACCGACTCCATGACGGCCACCCTCGAGCCCGGGCTGCGCGGCCCACAGGCCGAGGCGCTGCTGGCCGAGCACGGGCTGACGCTCGGTCACTTCCCGCAGTCCTTCGAGTACGCCACGATCGGTGGCTTCGCGGTGACCCGGTCCTCGGGCCAGTCCTCCTCCGGCTACGGCCGCTTCGACTCGCTGGTCGTGGGGCTGCGCGTCGCCACCCCGCAGGGCGAGCTCGTCCTGGGCAGCTCGCCGGCCAACGCGGCCGGACCTGACCTGCGTGAGGTGGTGATGGGGTCCGAGGGTGCCTACGGTGTGGTCACCGCAGTGACCGTGCGGGTGCGCAAGGTCCCGGTGGTCAAGGTCTACGAGACCTGGCGCTGGGAGTCCTTCGCCGAGGGGGCTGCGGCGATGCGCACGCTGGTGCAGGCGGGCGTGCTGCCCACGGTGCTGCGCCTCTCCGACGAGAACGAGACAGCCATCAACCTGGCCAAGCCCGACGAGGTCGGTGGGGAGACGGCCGGGGGATGCCTGATGGTCACCGGCTACGAGGGCACGCAGGACGCGGTCGACGCACGGCGCGCGGCGTGCACCGCGCTGCTCGCCGGGGCGGGTGGGAGCCCGCTGGGCGAGGACGCCGGCTGGGCCACGGGACGCTTCCACGGCCCCTACCTGCGGGACTCGCTGCTCGACGTCGGGGTGCTGGTGGAGACGCTGGAGACGGTGACGTTCTGGTCCCGGCTGCACCAGGTGTACGACTCGGTGAAGGCCGCGCTGACCGAGTCCCTGGGTGAGGGGACGCTGGTCCTGTGCCACATCTCGCACGTCTACGAGACGGGCGCCTCGCTGTACTTCACGGTGGCCACCAAGCAGGGTGCGCAGCCGGTCGAGCAGTGGCTGGCCGCCAAGGCGGCGGCGTCCGACGCGATGATCGACAACGGCGCCTCGATCACCCACCACCACGCCGTCGGACAGGACCACAAACCGTGGCTGGCCCGCGAGATCGGCCCCGTCGGCGTACGCATGCTGCGTGCGCTCAAGGCCGAGCTCGACCCCACCGGCGTGCTCAACCCCGGCGTGCTGATCCCCTAGCCCGCTCCGCCCCCGCTTGTAACGCGGAGTTATCGACCGTGCACCCGCGGCGTACGGCGCACTAACGGTCCATCGCGCCGCGGAAGCTCCAGACGACCAGGTGGGCGTCCTCCTCAGCGGTCAGGAGACGCCCGCCCTCGTGGACCAGCCGGGCCGCGTCGCCGGGGTGGAGCACCCGCTCGCCGAGCCGGACCCGCCCGGCGGCGAGGAAGACGTGCAGGCGCCCCGCATCGGGAAGCGCCAGCGTGTGGTCGGCGACGAGATCGGCGGTCTCCAGCGACGCCCCTCGCCGGCCCAGCGGTACGACGCCGCGACCGTCGCCGTCGGCGACCCGGGCCCAGCCGTCGCCGCTCGGGGCGGTCCCGGAGGCGTAGGTCGGCTCCCCGCCGGGGTGGTCGGGCAGCACCCAGGCCTGCACGAAACACACCCCCTCCGGGCCGTCAGCGACCTCGGAGTGCACCACGCCGCTCCCGGCCGAGAGCCGCTGGACCTCCCCGGCACCGATCACGCCGTTGCCCACCGTCGAGGTGTGCCGCAGCGACCCGCTCAGCACCCAGGTGACGATCTCGAGGTCGACATGGGGGTGGTCCGGGTAGCCCGCGCCCGCCCGGAGGCACTCGTCGTTGTGCGCGACCAGGCCGGCGAAACCCGTGTTTGCCGGGTCGTAGTGGGCACCGAAGGAGAACGAGTGCCAGGTCGTGCGGCCGTCATCCTCCGTGCGGAACCGGCGCTGGGCCGGCCGGTACTCGATCACGCCGTCATCGTCGCAGAGCGAGCCCGGAAGCGGCTGTGTCTGAACGGAGCTCAGGCGGCCGAGGTGCCGAACGCGAAGACCGCCACCGGCGTCTCGTCCTGACCGCGTCCGCGCAGCAGCACGGCCTCGCGGGCGTACGCCTCGAGCGGGGTCCCGAGCCGCGCGGCGAGGGCGTCATCCACGTCGTCGGGCAGTGGCACGTGGGGGATCGAGCCGTGCAGGCCGTCGGCCGGTGCCACGACCTCGGGAAAGGTACGACGCAGGTCCTGCATCAACCGGCGAAAGGCGGACCCGGGCTGCGGGGGCAGGTAGGCCTCCCCGTCGGGGAAGCGGACCGGCTCGCCGAGGACGTACTGGAACGGCATCACCCCGGCGAAGAGGTCGCGGAGCTCCGCGAGCACGCCCGCGTCGATGTCGGGGCCGGGCAGGAAGGGGTCCATCAGGGTCAGGTGGGCGCCGGGCACCTCACTGGCGACCTCCGGCACGGGCAGCACCAGCCGGGTCAGGTCGCTCGCGCGTCGGGTGGTCACACGCTCACGCTAGACCGGGCAATACCCTCGGCGCATGGGCTCCGGACACGATCACGGTCATGGTCGTGGGCGTGCCCAGGACCGCGCGCGGCTCCGGCTGGTGCTGCTGGTCACGCTCACCGTCGCCGTCCTGGAGCTGGTCGGGGCCTTCCTCTCCGGCTCCCTGGCCCTGCTGGCCGACGCCGGCCACATGTTCACCGACAGTGCCGCGGTGGTGCTCGCGCTCTCGGCGTCGTACGTCGCGACACTGCCTGCGTCGTCGCGGCGCACCTTCGGCTACCACCGTGCCGAGATCCTGGCGGCGCTGATCAATGCCGTGGTCCTGCTGGGTGTCTGCGGGTACCTCGTCTACGCGGCGGTCACGCGGTTCTTCGATCCGGTGCGCATCGACGCGCCGCTGATGCTCGTGTTCGCGACGCTCGGCCTGGTGGCCAACCTCGTCTCGCTCGCTCTGCTTGCCGCGCGTCGGGCCGAGTCGCTGAACATGCGAGGGGCGTTCTTGGAGGTGCTCGGAGACGCCCTGGGGTCCGGTGCCGCGATCGCTGCGGGCCTGGTGGTGCTGGTCACCGGCTTCGACCAGGCGGACTCGCTCGCCTCCCTGGTGATCGCGGCGATGATCCTGCCGCGGGCCTGGTCCCTGCTGCGTGACTCCGTCGGTGTCCTGCTCGAGGAGGCGCCACCCGGGCTCGACGTCGAAGAGGTCCGCGCGCACCTGCTCCGCGCCGACGGGGTGACCGACGTCCACGACCTCCATGCCTGGCTGATCACGAGTGGCATGCCGGCGCTGTCGGCACACGTCACCGTGACCGACGCCGCTCTCGCCGGTCGTGGCGTCGGACAGATCCTCGACGAGCTCGGTGCGTGCGTCGCGGACCACTTCGGCATCGACCACACCACCTTCCAGCTCGAGCCGGAGAGCCATCGCGACCACGAGCCGGGCGGCGCCCACCAGTGAGCAGCACGACCCCTACTGGCGCCCGTGGGCGTGCGCGACGCCACGCCGAGCGCGGCAGCACTGACCCGCTTCAGGGGTCGCTCGCGACGAGTACCCGCCGCCGAGATCACGGCCGACATGTGCGATCTGTGCACCCGGACGAAGGCTCGCTCAGCCCGCCGTTCCGGCGCATGACCCTAAGATGGCAAGACTGAAGGCCATCGGAGAGGAACTCGTGGAATCCAGCAACTGGTTCGTCTACGTCCGGGACAACCTCGATTTCATCCTCGAGGAGACCATCGCGCACGCGCGCATCGTGCTGATCGTGGTCGCGCTGGCCACGGTCTTCTCGCTCCTTCTCGGGGTCCTCGTGAGCCGGCGTCCGGTGCTCCGGGCGATCTCGCTCTCCGTGGCCGGCATCCTCCTCACCATCCCCTCGCTGGCCCTGTTCGCACTGTTCATCCCCCTGGTCGGCATCGGCAACAGGCCGGCCATGATCGCGCTCTTCCTCTACGCGATCCTCCCGATCCTCCGCAACACGGTCACCGGGCTCGCCTCGGTCAGTCCGGCCGTCGTGGAGTCGGCGAAGGGCATGGGGATGAACCCGAGCCAGCAGTTGCTCAAGGTGCGGCTGCCCCTCGCCTGGCCGATCATCATGGCCGGCGTACGCATCTCGAGCCTGCTGGTGGTGGGCATCGCTGCCATCGCGGTGCTGGTCGGCGGCGACGGGCTCGGCACCTTCATCCAGGCCGGCCTGACCCGACGTGGCCTCCCCAACGCCGCCAACGCCGTCTTCGTGGGGGTCGTCTTCACCGTGCTCCTGGGCCTGTTGCTGGATGTGGTCTTCGCGACCATCCAGCGCTTCTCCACCTCGCGCGGCCTGCGCATCTGATCACCTGAACCGAAAGGCACACATGAGCTCCGAGGCCAAGATCCACCTCGACCGGGTGAGCAAGAGCTACCCAGGCACGAAGATCCCCGCAGTCGAGGACCTGACGCTGGATGTCTACGACGGTGAGATCCTCGTGCTCGTCGGCCCGTCCGGCTGCGGCAAGAGCACCACGCTGCGGCTGATCAACCGGATGATCGAGCCCACCGGTGGCCGCATCCTGCTCGACGGCGAGGACGTAACCCAGGGCAACCCCGACAAGCTCCGGCGGCGGATCGGCTACGTGATCCAGCAGATCGGGTTGTTCCCGCACCAGACCATCGCCCAGAACATCGCGACGCTGCCGAAGATGCTGGGATGGGACAAGGAACGGATCGCCAAGCGCGTCGACGAGCTGATGACCACGGTCGGGCTCGACCCCGAGCAGTACCGCGACCGCTACCCCAAGGAGCTGTCCGGCGGGCAGGCCCAGCGCGTGGGCGTGGCTCGAGCGCTGGGGGCCGACCCCGACATCATGTTGATGGACGAGCCGTTCGGCGCGATCGACCCGATCACGCGCGACCGGCTGCAGAACGAGTTCCTCCGGCTGCAGGGCCAGCTGCGCAAGAGCATCGTCTTCGTGACCCATGACATCGACGAGGCGATCAAGATGGGGGACCGGATCGCGATCCTCGGCGAGCGCAGCAAGATCCGGCAGATCGACACCCCCGAACGCATCCTCGCCTACCCCGTCGACGACTTCGTCAACGACTTCATCGGCAACGGGTCGACCATCAAGGGGCTCAACTTCCTCAAGGTCAGCTCCCTGACGCTGACCGACTACCCACGGATGACGACCGACGAGGCCCCGCAGAAGGGCATTGCCCGACTGCAGGAGAGCGGCTCGGACTGGCTGGTGCTGGTCGATGAGGAGCACAAGCCCCTGCGGTGGCTCAATGAGGCCGCCCTGACCGGTGCGGAGGTCGACCGCGAGCAGGGTGGCGAGGCGCTCGGCGAGTTCCTGCAGTCCGACAACACCCTGTTCCAGGCCCTGGAGCAGATGGTGCAGAGCGCGGCCGGAGCCTCGATCGTGGTCAACGCCGACGGCGTCTTCCAGGGAGTGGTGCAGATGGAGCACCTCGCCAAGGCGGTTCGCCGGGCCCAGATGGAGGCACGACTGCACTACGAGGAGCTCGAGGCGGCGAACCCATGAGCGACGTCACCTACGGCCCGGCCATGCAGCGGGTCGATCCGTCCGGGGGCGCCGCGTTGCCGCCCGAGTCCGACGGTCCAGCGAAAGGTCAGTCCGGCCTTCGCGCAAAGGTGCTGAACAACCTCGGTCTCTGGGTGGCTCCGTTCCTGATCGCCGCCCTGGGCGGGTTGCTCTACCTCTACGTGCGCAGCCTCGACCTCGAGAACGCCAAGACCCAGGTGCGCTCGCCGCTGCAGTGGGACACCAAGCTGCGGCCCCAGCTGACCCAGCACCTCGAGATCGCCTTCTGGTCCACCCTGATCGTGATCCTGGTGGCGGTCCCCCTGGGGATCCTGCTCACCAGGCCGGCGCTGCGACGCTTCAGCCCCGGCATCCTGGCGGTCGCCAACTCCGGCCAGGCGCTCCCGGCGTACGGCCTGCTGGTGATCTTCCTCGGGTTCATGGGACAGGGGCAGTGGACGGTGATCTGGGCGCTGGCGCTGTTCGCGCTGCTGCCGGTGCTGCGCAACACCATGGTCGGACTGGACGGCGTCGACCGCGCCGTCATCGAAGCCGGCCGCGGGATGGGCATGACGAAGCTCGGTGTGCTGGCACGGATCGAGATGCCACTGGCGGTGCCGGTGATCATCGCCGGCGTGCGGATCGCGATCATCATCAACATCGGCATGGCCACCCTGGCATTCCTGATCGGTGGCGGGGGGCTCGGCATCACGATCAACGCGGGGCTGAAGCTGCAGCAGGACCCGGTGCTGATCGTAGGCGGCTGGCTGGTCGCCCTGGTGGCGCTCAGCTTCGACTGGCTCGGCGCGGTGGCGGAGAAGAACCTGCACCCGCGCGGCCTCTGAGCAGCCGTTCCACCAGACGCAACGACGCCGCCGGGTCGATGACCCGGCGGCGTCGCTGTGCGTGAAACGGAGTGTCAGAGAACCCCGATCTCCTTGAGGTAGTCCTCGGCCACCTTCGCGGCCTGCTGGCCCTCGATGTCGACCTTGGCGTTCAGCTCGGCCATCTTCTCGTTGTCGATGTCGGCGAGGATCTTCTCGGCGAGCTCGTCGTAGACCTCGGCGTTCGCGTCGTACACCTCGTTGCGCATGGTGAACGAGACGTTGTAGAGGATCATCACGCCCGGGTCCTCGACCAGGTCCAGGTTGAGGGACGTGAGCCGGCCGTCGGTGGTGAAGACCTCACCGAAGTCGCACTTGCCGTCGGCGGTCTCGGTGTAGATCAGGCCCGTGTCCAGGATCTTGGTCTGGCTGCCCGGCAGCTCGTAGCCGGTGGCCTTCTCGAACAGCACGAGGCCGTCGGGACGGTCGGGGAACTCGGTCTCCATGCACACCGAGGCGTCCGGGTTGGCCTTGAGGTAGGCGGCCATCGACTCGAAGGTGAAGCCACCCTCTTCCTTGGCCAGGTCACCGTTGGCGGCGAAGCCGTAGGTGTCGTTGAAGGTCGACAGCCCGACCCACTTGACGTCGTTGTCCTTCAGGTCCTGCTCCGCGGTGACGTCGTAGAGCTCCTGCGGGTCGTCGCTGGGGTCCTCGTTGCCGAGGTGGACGGTCCAGCCGGTGCCGTTGTAGTCGGGGTAGACGTCGATGTCGCCGCTGATGAGTGCCTCGCGGTTGACGCTGGTGCCACCGAGGTTGACCTTGTTCTCGACGCTGGCGCCTTCGTTCTCGAGCGCCTGGGCGAACATCTCGGCCAGCACGATGTTCTCGGTGAAGTCCTTGGACGCCACGGTGACCGACACGCCGTCGAGCCGGTCGCCGCCGGCCGAACCGCCGCCTCCGTCGTCACTTCCGCAGCCGGCGGTGAATAGGGCCAGGGTTGCGATCACCGACGTGGCGATCACGGGCCTCTTGCGATTTCGCATCAGCTCATCCTTCTGTTGGTGGCATGAGTGCCGGTCCCTGGCCGACGGTCGGGATGAAAGAGCCTCCCGGGCTGTCGACAGCGGGACCGCGATGGTGCGGATGTTCGGAGCATAGAGTGACCGCGGCGCGCTGGACTCTGGTTGAGGGGCGTTACCGGGACAACGATTTGGTTTCGAACGCCCAAACGTCCAGGTACGCCCCGGTACGCACCGCCCACCAGGAGCGTCGCCGACCAGTTGCTGGACTGGTCGTCTAGGAATGAGTATCCGAACTCAGGTGTCAGGTGCCCCGGGTGCGCCACCATCGGTACATGAAGACATCGCACGCCGCGGAGACCCCGCGGGCCGCGTCCGTCGGGGCGCCTGAGACGGCACACGAGATCGTCGAGGCGCTCGTCGGGGCCAGCCTGCTCGACCCCGCGTCGCGGGTGGCGTCCGTTGCGGTCGTCTCCGGCGTACTCGATGCACCCCGGCGCGCCGGTGGGACTCGACCGCCCGTCGGGCGAGGGCTGCCCAAGCTGGTCGAGGTTGTCGCCTACCTCGGGGGCGCCCTGGTCCTGGCGGCCGGTGCGCTGTTCCTGGTGCAGGAGTGGGAGACCTTGGGCTTCACGGCCCGGGTGACGCTCCTCGGCGTGGTCACCGCGGTGCTCGCCGTGGCCGGCGCCGTGGTGTCGCGGGTCCCGGCCGGTGCCGCTCCGCTACGTGACCCGGCCCAGGACCTGCGTCGTCGACTGGCCGGCACGCTGCTGACCGGGGCCGCCCTGGCGGTGGCGTTCCTCGTGGGTCATGTGGTGGACGAGCTGACGGATCCACAGTTCCCGGCGATCTACTGGCCGGCCGTCGCCGGTGCGGCCGCCGGGGTGCTGGTGGCAGCGGTGGGCTATCGGTTCGCACCGACGGCTGCGGGTGTGGCCGGGATGCTCGCGGGTCTGGTCACGGTCACTGTGACCCTGGTCAACGACATCGACACGGTCGGCAGCGACGGGGACGCGATCGGGGTGGCACTGACTCTCCTGGGCGTGGGATTCCTGGTGATCACCGAGCTGCGGTGGTTCCGTGAGCTCACCGTGGCCCGTGCGTTGGGTGTCGCGCTGGCACTCTTCGGCGCCCAGCTGCCCGTCATGGACGGCACCCACGCCTGGCTCGGCTACGCGCTCACCGCCGCTGTCGTCGTCGCAGGCATCGCGCTCTACCTCGGCAAGGTCGACTGGCCCTACCTGGCGGTCGCGGTGATCGCGGTCACGCTGGTGGTGCCCGAGGCGATCGCGGACTGGACCGAGGGTTCGCTGGGCGCTGTCGGGGGCGTCCTGGTCGCCGGGGTGACGTTGCTGGTGGCATCGTTCGCCGGCTACCGGTTGCGCGGCGAGCTGCACGAGGACGCCGCGGCCGTCGGCTGAGGGCGGCCCGCGCGAGGGCACGGGCCACCCTCAGGACCTCCGTCTCAGGAGCCGATCGAGAGGCGTCCCGCCTCGTCCTGGACGGTCACCTCGAGCGGCTTCTCCTGGGATCCGAGCACGAGCGTGCACGGGAGGGTGTCCCCGACCTCGGCCACGACGAAGGTGCCGCCGCAGTCGACCTTCGCTCCACGGGAGCCCTTGCCGAGCGAGCGCTGGACGATCTTGTCGACCTCGGTGGCCGAGATGACCACTCCCGCAGGGGCGGCGCTCATCGAGACCTGGTCACCGTGGACTCCGGTCAGACGCACCCGGTAGGGCACCTCGGATCCCGAGACGTCGAGCCGGCAGGTGAAGCTCATCCCTTCCTCCAGCGGGAGGTCGCCGGGACAGCTCGCCCGGCCGACCTTCGCCGACGGCCCGAAGGCGTCTGCCTGGCTCGAGGCGAGGTAGGCCTCGACCGGAGCGGCGTCGTAGCCGGGTGACTCGCCACAGCCCGCGAGCAACAGCACACCCGTCGCGACCAGTGCGAACCGAGGTCCGGCCCGGCGGCTCATCGGGGGTCCTCGGCCGACCGGGGCAGGACACCCACGGCCGGAGACCCCGCCTGGCCGGTCTGGACCTCCATGGCCGGGACCGCATCCGGCGCTCGCTCCGGCGAGAGGGCGTGACCCGTGCGTCGTCCGTCGCCGGTCTGCGTGCAGGCTCGTCCACCCCTGGCTGTGGCGGCTCATGGCCCTCGCCCGGAGTCGGTCGTAGCCGGAACCACAGCCAGAACAGCCCCGAGCCCACACCGAACGCGACGAACAGGGCCAGCGTCAGCGTGACCGAGGCCGTGGTCGAGCGGCCGAGGTAGCCCGCTTCGGGCATCAGCAGCACGTGCACGAAGGTGAACAGCACCATCCCCATCACCGGAACCCACACGAACCAGGTCCAGTCCTTGACCCGGTACCCCGGCAGGAAGCGCAGCGGGATCAGCCCGAACAACAACCCCTCGATGCCGCCGATGAACAGCGCCGCCAGGAATGCGTCCGTGCTGAGCAGCCAGAAGGCGACCGACGACCCGTCCGCGAGCCGGGTGACCGGCTCGAACGCCACCCAGGCGCCGAGGGCCACCGCCAGCACCGTCAGGGTGACGGTGACCTCGGCCTTGCCGTCGGAGCGACGGTCCATCGCGGCAGCGAAGACCGCGCCACCGAGCACGCCGTACAGGTAGCCGGGCTGGAACCCGGTCACCCGCGAGATCACCACGCAGACCACCGTGATCAGCAGCGCCGAGGGGATCGCCTGGAGGTACCAGTCGCGGGGCCGGTGCGTCGAGGACCGGAACACCCACCCGCCCACCACCGCGACGAGTGCGGCAACCAGGATCGACAGCAGGATTCCGACCGTCAGGGCGTACGACGCGGTGTTGGCCCCGAAGTTCGGGTCGAGCAGCCCACCGAGCATGGTGCCGGCGACCAGACACCCGGCGAAGACGCCGAGCCGCCGTCCACGAGTGGGCGCCATCGGTGCCGGTGCCGGTGCTGGTGGCGGGAGGCCGTCGGGTCCGGGCTGGGCCGGGACGAGGACGCCCCGGGGCTTGCGGTGCGGCCGCAACCTCGCCAGCTGGCGGTCGATGCGATCGTGGTGCTCGTCGTAGGTGCTGTTGAACACCTGGGCGGGGAACACCATGAGCAGCCCGATCAGGGCCACCAGCAGCAGTGTCTGTGGGAGCCGGTCGGCCAGGCTGCCGATCGCCTCCGTGGGGGTCACCAGCGAGCCCGGGACCGAGGAGCGACGCCCCTCGGACACCGCTGCCGCGCTGGCCAGCTGCCGGTCTGTCTGGGGGAGCTCGAAGGCGGGCAGGGTGCCGGTCACCGTGGTGGTCTCGGGTGCGATGCCCAGCGGTGTGGTCAGCTCGGTCGCCGTCGGGGCGTCCAACGGAACCGGGGCGGCAGTGAGCGTGGCGCGCTGGGTCTCCACGAGCGTGCCCCGTGGTGGGATCGTGCAGTTGTCGGCTCGCCCCTTGCCGTTCACCGCGACCTTGGCAGTGGAGGTGCCCTTCATCGCGGTGACGTAGGTGACCCCGTCACGTACCGCTGTCGCCGTCGGCGTGAGCCGGGTGACCAGGGTGTAGTCGGCACCATGGACGGTCCTCAGGGCCCCCGTGGCCGGATCCGAGCAGTCGAGCGGCTCCGCAGCGCGCCACGTGAACCCACCGCCGCCGCCGACCAGCTTGGTCTTGACCGTCTCGCCGTCCCCCGTGACGCGCGAGATGGTGCAGCTGGCTCCGACGGCACAGCCTGAACCGAAGGAGTACGTCCGCGTACCGGGCTTGATCTCGAAGCCTTCTGGCATCGTGTTGCGCGCGGGTGACATGAGCACGGTGAACTCGCCGACCACCACCGGCGGTCCGTCGGCGGCCGTGGCCGGAGCAATGACCCCCAGGCCGAGACCCAGGCCGAGACCGAGCAGGGCGGAGCTGGACAGCCCGAGCACGAGCTGGCGATTCATGAGTACCCCCCGGGACGGACTGCACCAGCTGCGAGATGCCTCTCGGTGCACTTCCCCGCTTCGGAAAGTACGCCCGGCGCGCGCTCCGGTCCCTGCTCCGCCAGGGGCATTGACAAGTGCCGAACGGGCTATTCCCGACCACTCCCGGTTAGTCCGGTTGGGGACGTACGCGAGGTCGACACGGGCTCGTCCGGGGTCGTCCGGGTTGTCCCGCTGGGGGTCACGCGCCCGCAGCCAGCCGCATGCCCTGCTCGATGGCCCGCTTGGCGTCGAGCTCGGCGGCCACGTCGGCGCCGCCGATCAGGTGGACAACGCGACCGGCGGCGAGCAGCTCGTCGTAGAGACCGCGCACGGACTCCTGGCCGGCGCAGATCACCACGTCGTCGACCTCGAGCAGCCGCGGCTCACCGTCGACGGTGAGGTGCAGGCCACGCTCGTCGATCCGTTCGTACGTCGCACCACCGATCTGCTGCACGCCGGACTGCTTGAGCACCGCGCGGTGCGCCCAGCCGGAGGTCTTGCCGAGGTCCTTGCCGATCAGCGAGGTCTTGCGTTGGACGAGGTGGACCTCGCGGGCACTGGTGCGTGGCTTGCGTTCGGTGAGTCCGCCCACGTGCACCGAGGGGTCACCGACGCCCCAGTGCGCCAGCCACTCCTCGAGGTCCTCCTCGGTGTGGGTCAGCCAGTGCGAGACGTCCACGCCGATGCCGCCCGCGCCGATCACGGCGACCCGGCGGCCCGGTGTGACCGTGCCGTTGAGCACGTCGGCGTAGGAGACCGCGCGCTCGATACCCGGGATCACCGGGATGCGCGGCTCGACGCCCGTGGCGACGACCACCTCGTCGTAGCCCTCGAGCCTGGCGACCGTCGCCTCCACGCCCAGCCGGACGTCCACCTCCAGCACCTCGAGGCGTCGGCGGTAGTAGCGCATCGTCTCGGCGAACTCCTCCTTGCCCGGGATCTGCATGGCCAGGCGGAACTGGCCGCCGACCTCGGTCCCCTTCTCGAACAGCGTGACCGCGAAGCCACGCTCGGCGTAGGAGGTCGCCGCGCTCAGACCGGCGGGTCCGGCGCCGACGACGGCCACCGTGTGCCTCGGCTTCGCCGGGACGGTGGTGGGCAGGGGCAGCAGCACCAGCTCGGTCTCGCGGCAGGCGCGCGGGTTGACCAGGCAGCTGGCCCGCTTGTTGGCGAAGGCGTGGTCGAGGCAGGCCTGGTTGCAGGCGATGCAGGTGTTGATCTCGTCGCTGCGACCGGCGGCCGCCTTGTTGACGAAGTCGGGGTCCGCGAGCAGCGGGCGGGCCATCGAGACCAGGTCGGCGGTGCCGTCGGCGATCAGGTTGTCGGCGAGCTCGGGGGTGTTGATCCGGTTGGAGGCGCAGACCGGGATGCCCACCTCTTGCTTGAGTCGTCTGGTCGTCCACGCCCAGGCACCTCGCGGGACCTGGGTGATGATCGTCGGCACGCGGGCCTCGTGCCAGCCGATGCCGGTGTTGAACACCGTGGCCCCGGCGTCCTCGAGCAGCAGAGCGAGCTCGACCACCTCGTCCCAGGTCTGCCCACCCTCCACCAGGTCGAGCAACGAGATCCGGTAGATGATCGGGAAGCCCTCGCCCACGACCTCCCGGGTGCGGCGGACCACCTCGACCGGGAAGCGCATCCGCCGGGTCGGCGTACCGCCCCAGGCGTCGTCGCGGTCGTTGGTGCGCTCTGCCAGGAACTGGTTGATCAGGTAGCCCTCGGAACCCATGATCTCGACCGCGTCGTACCCGGCCTTCTGGGCGAGCCGCGCTGTGTCGGCGAAGGCGGTCGCGGTCCGGTCGACCGTCCTGGTCGACATCGCGCTCGGCTTGAACGGCGTGATCGGTGACTTCTTGTCGCTCGCGGACTGCGAGAACGGGGTGTAGCCGTAGCGCCCGGCGTGCAGCACCTGCAGCGCGATCGCGCCCTCGGCCTCGTGCACCGCCGCGGTGACCTGCTTGTGCCGCTCGGCCTGGAGCCGGGTGGTGAGCTCGCTGGCGAACGGCTTGAGCCAGCCCCGCTTGGTCGGCGCATAGCCGCCGGTGACGATCAGGCCGACACCACCGCGCGCCCGCTCGGCGAAGTACGCCGCGAGCTTCGGCACGTCCCAGGCGTAGTCCTCCAGCCCGGTGTGCATCGAGCCCATCACCGCGCGGTTGCGCAGGGTCAGGTCGCCCAGGGTGATCGGGTCGAGCAGGTGCGGGTAGGGGTTCATGGGGTCCTCTCGGAGACGGTCGAACGGGTGACGTCGGTGGAGCTGGGCGCGTCGGTGGCCCGGGGCAGTTCGTCGGTGGTCGAGCGCGCTCGAGACCACGACTCGAGGTACTCGGTGAGCCACTCGACCCAGAACTGCTCCTGCTTGATGCCGCCTCGCAGCACCAGCCAGGCGTCGAGCCGCTGACCGGCCAACCTCGCGGGCTCGGGGAACTGCTCGCGCTCGAGCTGCTGGAAGTGGGCCTGGCGGGTGCGGTGCTCGGCGATGAGGTCTGCGAGGTGGACCAGCAGCCGGTCCCGGTCGCCGTACGACGCGCCGCGCATCTTCACGGCCACTTCCGAGCGCAGTGCCGCGGCCGCGGTCGGGGCAGACACCCAGTCGGCCAGGACGCCGCGGCCACGTGCGGTGACGGAGTAGGAGCGTTCCGTGCTCCGCCCTTCACCCGCAGCGCCGCGGATCCAGCCGTCGTCCTCCATCCGGCGCAGCACCTTGTAGATCTGCTGGTGGGTGGCGCGCCAGAAGAACCCGATCGACCGGTCGAAGCGTCGGGTCAGCTCGATGCCGGTGCCGGGTCGCTCGCTGAGCGAGACCAGCAGGGCGTGCTCGAGTGCCATGCCGGTCAGTGTGCGGCGCGGTACCGGCGGTGTGCAACTAGTTGCACACGTGCTCTGCGTCACCAAGCCGCATTCGGAGCGCATTGGCTGCCGACACGCTCTCGATCACCACGATGGAGATCGTCGACAACGCGCTGCTGCTGCTCATCGGTGCCTCGTGAACTGGACTCACCCCAATGAAGGCCAGGTCCAATCCGAATCCCGACCTGCTCCGTAGACCCAGTGATCTGTCTCACACGAGGCGATTCACCTCCGGAGGAACATCCATGAGCGAAACCAACAGAAGGAACTTCCTTGCCGCCACCGGCATGGGAGCAGTGGCCGGCACCGTCGGCCTCGTGGCCGGCCCCGCGTCGGCCGCCACGCGCCGCCTCACCGGCAGCGCGCAGGAGCCCGTGGTCGCCTACATCGAGGACCACGACTCCGACGAGCTGCAGCTGATGGTCGGCGAGCGCGAGGTCATCGTCCACGACCGCGACCTGGTCACCCGGATCCTCAACGCGGCCGGAGGCAACTGAGATGTCCTCGCACCGCGAAGCCCCGGAAATCGCCAAGGACCCGGTGGCGGACAGCACGGACGTCTACGCCTTCGTCAGCCCCGACAAGCCGGACACCGTGACGATCATCGCCAACTACATCCCGCTCCAGCAGCCGGACGGTGGCCCGAACTTCTACGAGTTCGGTGACGACGTGCGCTACGAGATCCACATCTCGAACGACAAGGACGCCAAGGCGGAGATCACCTACCGCTTCGACTTCACGACCCGGATCCGCAATCCCAAGACGTTCCTCTACAACACCGGTCAGATCAAGAACGTCACCGACCAGACCTGGAACCGTCCGCAGTACTTCACAGTCACCCGCATCGAGAAGGGCCGGGCGAGGGTCCTGGCCCGCAACCTGACCGTGCCGCCGGTCAACGTGGGCAAGCGCAGCACACCCGACTACGCGAAGCTCTCCGCGCAGGCCGTGCACAAGATCGGCAACCGCTCGTTCTTCGCCGGTCAGCGGGCCGACGCCTTCCACGTCGACCTGGGCAGCATCTTCGACCTCGGTGGTCTGCGACCGCTCAACCAGGCCCACCTGATCAAGCTGCCGGAGATGGGCGGCGTGAACTCGGTGCAGTCGTACAACGTGCACAGCATCGCGATCCAGGTGCCGATCTCCGACCTGACCCGCTACCACGACCGGCCGACTGACCCGCTGGCTCCGCAGTCCGTGATCGGGGTCTGGACGACGGCCGGCCGGCGTCAGTCGCAGATGTACAACAAGCGCACCGGCACCTACCGCGGGCACGGTCCGTTCCGCCAGGTCTCGCGACTCGGCAACCCGCTGTTCAACGAGGTCATCGTCCCGATGGCGGAGAAGGACAAGTGGAACTCGCGCAAGCCCGGCGACGACAGGGTCTACGCGAAGTACGTGAACAAGCCGGAGCTCGGTGGGCTCATTCCCGCCCTCTACCCCGGCGCGTTCCCCAACCTGGCGAAGTACAAGAAGCCCCGCGCCGATCTGAACGCGATCCTGCTCACCGGCATCCCCAAGGGCATCGTTGCGGGCTTCCAGAACTACACCGGGCGCCACCGAGGCGGACATGCTGCGCCTCAACGTGGCGATCAAGCCGACCGCCAAGCCGAACGACCTCGGCGTGGTGGGCGGCGACCTGGCCGGGTTCCCCAACGGACGCCGCATCAACGACGACGTCGTGACGATCGAGCTGCGCGCGATCGCCGGTGCGACGATCCCGCTGGTGGACCCGTCGTACGAGCCGGACGGCGCCGTCGGCGTGGTCTCGGACGGTACGACGAACACGAACGCCGCCGTCACCGGGAAGTTCCCCTACCTGGGTCTCCCGGGTGGCGGGTACCAGACGGTGCCCGGCACCACGCAGGCGTCATGACCGCGCCCGCACAGGTCGAGAACCCCTTCGCCGGGCAGGGCTCCGTCCTGCTCGACATCGGGGGAGACGTGGGCGCGCTGGTGGTCACCATGCCCGCGGACATGGTGGACGTCGAGGTCGAGATCCGGCCGGTCGGCAGCCAGCAGCACCCGCACGGGCACGGGCATCACCACGACCAGCACCACGACCACGACCATGACCACGGCGGGCACCACCCGCACGTGGCGGTGGTGGCCCGCCCGATCCCGGGTGGGGCGGTCCCGTCACTGGTCTTCCCCGAGCTGGTCGAGGGCAGCTACGAGCTCTACGTCAAGACGACCGACGACGTGCGGCTCACCGTCAGCGTGGCCGGGGGTGAGGTCAGCACCGCCGACTGGCCCCGCTGAGGGGTTGGGGACCACTGTGGTCCCGCCTGTCCGGCCGCTCCGTGGAGGGAGGCGGCCGGCCAGGCGGGGCTCGCTCGGTGGCGGCCCGCTCAGCGCCTGTCCGCACCCCGGGGGGTGCCCGGAGAGCGTGCCAGTCGCTGGCATGATCCGGGCATGACGGAGCAGACGCTGCAGCTGGGCCAGGGCAACGGACCCCTCCGCGGGGTGAAGGTCGTCGAGATCGCCGGCATCGGGCCGGGCCCGCACGCCTGCATGCTCCTGGCCGACCTGGGTGCCGACGTCATCCGGATCGAGCGACCGGGTGGGCAGATGCTCACTGGGGGTTCGCACGACCTGCTCAACCGCGGGCGGCCCAGCGTGGCTCTGAACCTCAAGGAGCCCGAGGCGGTCGCCACGGTCCTCGACCTGGTGGCCGAAGCCGACGTGCTCGTCGAGGGCATGCGTCCGGGCACCACCGAGCGTCTCGGGCTTGGCCCCGAGGAGTGCTTGTTGCGCAACCCGCGGCTGGTCTACGGCCGGATGACCGGGTGGGGTCAGACGGGGCCGCTCGCACAGTCGGCCGGGCACGACATGAACTACATCGCGATCACCGGCGCCTTGTTCGGCTCCGGGCAGGACAGGTCCCGCCCGCACTTCGCGTCCAACCTCGTCGGTGACTTCGGTGGCGGCTCGACGTACCTCGTGATCGGGGTGCTCGCCGCCCTGCTCGAGTCGCGACTGAGCGGTCAGGGGCAGGTGGTCGACGCGGCCATCGTCGACGGCACGGCCAGCCTGAACGCGATGGGTGCGGCGTTCCTGGCCGGCGGCAACCTGCGCGAGGAACGCGCGTCGAACCTGCTCGACGGCGGCATGCCCTTCTACGACGTCTACGAGACCTCCGACGCTCGGCACATGTCTGTGGGTCCACTCGAACCCCAGTTCTACGACGTGTTCCTCACCCTGCTCGGCCTCCAAGACGCACCCGACCGCTTCGACCTCGCCCGGTCGGGGGAGCTGCGGCAGCGCATCGCCGAGGTCTTCGGCACCCGAAGCCAGGCCGAGTGGTCGCAGGTCTTCGAGGGCACCGACGCCTGTGTGGCTCCGATCCTGCCGCTGAGCGAGGCGATGGACCACCCGCACATGGTGGCCCGCGAGGTCTTCGTGGAGCACGACGGCGTGCGACAGCCCGCCCCCGCCCCGCGCTTCTCGCGCACGTCGGCCGCGTTGGGCCTGCCGCCCGCACCCGAGCCGGGCGCCCAGACGCGCGCGGCGCTCACGGCCTGGGGCGTCGCCGACGTCGACGGGCTGATCGAGCGCGGTGTGGCCGTCCAGGCCTGACGCTCCCGCTCGATCCGTCGGTGCGGCCGGGGTGATCTCACCCACATCCCGGGCTCATTGACGATGACAGCGTTACTGTCACAATGAAGACGTCACCGCTGCGGCGCACGCTGCGCGCGTGCAGTCGCCCGTGATCCACGACGAGAAGTTGGGACAGACATGGCTACAGAAGCGTTCGTGTACGACGCGATCCGGACCCCGCGGGGCAAGGGCAAGAAGGACGGCAGCCTCCACGAGGTGAAGCCGGTCGACCTGGTGGTCGGCCTCCTGGACGCGGTCAAGGACCGCAACCCCTCCCTGGACGTGAACCGGGTCGACGACGTCGTCCTCGGCGTGGTGTCCCCGATCGGTGACCAGGGCGGCGACATCGCCAAGACGGCCGCGCTCGCGGCCGGGTACCCCGACACCGTCGCCGGCGTACAGCTGAACCGCTTCTGCGCCTCCGGGCTCGAGGCCGTCAACCAGGCGGCCTCGCGCGTCCGCGGTGGGTTCGAGGACCTGATCCTCGCCGGCGGCGTCGAGTCGATGAGCCGCGTGGCCATGGGCAGCGACGGCGGCTCGTGGGCGATGGACCCCGCCACTGCCTTCGCCACCGCGTTCGTGCCGCAGGGCATCGGCGCCGACCTGATCGCGACGATCGAGGGCTTCTCCCGCGACGACGTGGACACCTTCGCCGTGGAGTCCAACCACCGCGCCGCCAAGGCCTGGGCCGACGGCCGCTTCAACGGCTCGATCGTCCCGGTCACGGACAAGAACGGCGTGGTCGTGCTCGACCACGACGAGTTCATCAAGCCCGAGTCGACCGTCGAGGGCCTTGCCCGGCTCAAGCCGTCGTTCGCGGCCATCGGTGACCAGGGCGGGTTCGACTCGGTGGCACTGGAGAAGTACCACTGGATCGAGAACATCGACCACGTCCACCACGCCGGCAACAGCTCCGGCATCGTCGACGGCGCCGCGCTGATGGCGATCGGCAACGAGCAGGTCGGCAAGGACCTGGGCCTCAACCCTCGCGCTCGGATCGTCTCTGCGGCCGTCTCCGGTGCCGACCCCACGATCATGCTGACCGGCCCGGCTCCTGCCGCCCGGAAGGCTCTGGCCAAGGCCGGCCTCGAGGTCGAGGACATCGACCTGTTCGAGATCAACGAGGCGTTCGCCGCCGTCGCCATGCGTTTCATGCGCGACCTCGGCATCGACCACGAGATCACCAACGTCAACGGTGGCGCGATCGCGATGGGCCACCCGCTCGGCGCGACCGGCGCGATGATCCTCAGCACGCTGATCGACGAGCTCGAGCGCCGCGACCTCAAGCGCGGGCTGGCCACGCTGTGCGTCGGTGGCGGCATGGGCATCGCCACCATCGTCGAGCTCGTCTGACCCTCCCTCCCGGGTGGTCCCGTGCCAACGCGGCCACCGCTTCCGGTGGTCGAGCGCAGTCGAGACCACGTGACTCTTTCGAAGGACACCCACATGACCGAATCAGCTGTGAAGTACGAGTTGGGCGACGACGGGATCGTCGTACTCACCCTGGACGACCCGACCTCGAGCGCCAACACCATGAACGAGCTCTACAAGGAGTCCATGGCTGCGGCGATCGACCGGTTGTACGCCGAGAAGGACGACGTCCTCGGCGTGGTCGTCACCTCCGCCAAGAAGACCTTCTTCGCCGGCGGCGACCTCAAGGCGATGCTGAAGGCGACCCCGGAGGACGCGCAGTCGATCTTCGAGATGGGCGAGTCGATCAAGGCCGACCTGCGCCGGCTGGAGAAGCTCGGGAAGCCGGTCGTGGCCGCGATCAACGGCGCTGCGCTGGGTGGTGGTCTCGAGATCGCGCTCGCCTGTCACCGACGCATCGTGGTCGACGACCCCAAGATCGACCTGGGTCTGCCAGAGGTCACGCTGGGCCTGCTGCCCGGCGGCGGTGGTGTCACCCGCACGGTCCGCATGCTCGGCATCCAGTCCGCCCTGATGGACGTACTGCTCCAGGGCCCCCGCTTCAAGCCCGCCCAGGCCAAGGAGAAGGGTCTGGTCGACGAGCTGGTCAAGAGTCGCGACGACCTCGTGCCGGCCGCCAAGAAGTGGATCAAGGCCAACCAGGACGACCCGATCGCGGCCTCCAACCCGTGGGACCGCGACGGCTACCGGATGCCCGGAGGCAAGCCGTCCACCCCCAGCCTCGCGGCCTTCCTGCCGGCGTTCCCGGCGATGCTGCGCAAGCAGACCAAGGGCGCCAACTACCCCGCGGCGCGCGCGATCATGTCCGCGGCGATCGAGGGTGCACAGGTTGATTTCGAGACCGCCAGCCGGATCGAGTCTCGTTACCTGGCGCAGCTGATCACCGGGTCGAACAGCAAGAACATGATCCAGGCGTTCTTCTTCGACCTCTCCGCGATCAACGGGGGCGCGCTGCGACCCAAGGACGTCCCGCAGTTCGCGCCCACCAAGGTCGGCGTGCTCGGCGCGGGGATGATGGGCGCCGGAATCGCCTACTCCTGCGCCCGCGCGGGCATGGAGGTCGTGCTCAAGGACGTCGCGCAGGACTCCGCTGACAAGGGCAAGGCCTACAGCGAGAACATCCTGAGCAAGGCCGTGCAGCGCGGAAAGATGGACCAGAAGAAGATGGGCGAGATCCTCGACCGGATCACGCCGACCACCGAGGCCAACGACCTCAAGGGCTGCGACCTCGTCATCGAAGCGGTCTTCGAGGACCCGACCCTGAAGGCGAAGGTGTTCGCCGAGGTCCAGGACGTCGTGAACCCCGACGCCCTGCTGTGCTCCAACACCTCCACGCTGCCGATCACCGAGCTCGCCGGCAACGTCAACCGTCCCGACGACTTCATCGGGCTGCACTTCTTCTCGCCGGTCGACAAGATGCCCCTGGTCGAGATCATCCGTGGCGCCCAGACCTCCGACGAGGCGGTCGCCAAGGCACTCGACGTGGTGATGGCGATCCGCAAGACGCCGATCGTGGTCAACGACAGCCGCGGCTTCTACACCAGCCGGGTCATCGGGACGATGGTCAACGAGGGGCTGGCCATGCTCGGCGAGGGCGTGCACCCGATGTCCGTGGAGCGAGCAGCCACCCAGGCCGGCTACCCCGTCGGCACCCTGCAGCTCTCCGACGAGCTGAACATGGAGCTGATGGCCAAGATCGCGAAGGCCACCGCCGACGCCGCCGGCGACGGGTACGTCGAGCACCCCGGCACCGCCGTCGTGCACACGATGCTCGAGGAGGGTCGCCCGGGCCGCAGCCGGGGCGCCGGGTTCTACGACTACGACGAGAACGGTCGCCGCGCCGCGCTCTGGCCGGGGCTGAAGGAGCTGTTCCCCTCCGCCGACGAACCGGCCGACATCGAGGACCTCAAGGACCGCTACCTGTTCATCGAGGCCCTCGAGACCGCCAAGTGCTTCGAGGAAGGCGTGATCGAGTCCGCGGCCGCGGCCAACATCGGCTCGATCATGGGGATCGGCTACCCGGCGCTGACCGGCGGCACCGTGCAGTTCATGCAGGGCTATGACGGGTCCACCGGCCGGGGCCTCCCGGGCTTCGTCGCCCGGGCCCGCGAGCTCGCCGAGAAGTACGGCGACCGCTTCACCCCCACCCCCCGCCTCGTCGAGATGGCCGAGAAGGGCGAGTCCTTCCCCGCCTGACCCCACCCCAACCCCGCGAGACGGCGCATCTGTCCCGCCGCAACCCCGCGAGACGGCGCATCTGTCCCGCCGCAACCCCGCGAGACGGCTCGTGTGTCCCACCAACAGAGCGGACATACGAGCCGTCTCGGCGTCCCCGGGTGAGACGAATGCGCCGTCTCGGCGTACGGGCCTGGGACAGATGCGCCGTCTCGGCGTCCCTGAGCGGGACAGATGCGCCGTCTCGCGGAAATTGGGGGGCGGTGGAAATGGGCATTTCGGGCACGCGGGGCTGTCGGCTCGACCAGACTGTGCGGGTGGACCACCAACCAGAGCAACAGCGCCGGGCGCGCGTGCAGATCCAGGGACTGTGGGTCCGGTTCGGCGCGGTGGCCGCTGTGCGCGGGATCGATCTGGTGGCCGAGGCCGGCCGGGCGACCGCACTGCTCGGCCGGAACGGTGCCGGCAAGTCCACCACGATGCGTGTGCTCGCCGGGGTCATCCCGCCGAGCGAGGGCCTGGTCGAGGTCGATGGGATCGACGTACGCCGGGACCCGCTGGCGGTCAAGCGCCTGATCGGCTACTGCCCTGACGTCGGCGGCCTGGTTCCCCGGGCGACGCCGTGGGAGCACCTCCAGCTCGCGGCCCGGCTGCGTCGCCTCGAGGACTGGGAGGGCCGTGCCCACGACCTGCTCGAGCGCTTCGAGCTCGGCGACGCCGCCCACCGGGTGACCTCGGGCTTCAGCCACGGCATGGGACGCCGGCTCTCGGTGATCCTGGCGACCTTCCACCAGCCGTCCGTACTCCTGCTCGACGAGCCCTTCGACGGGGTCGACCCCCTCGGGGTGGAGGCCACCCTCGAGGTCATCGCGGACGCCCGCGCCCGCGGTGCCGCCGTGCTGGTCTCGACCCACCTGCGCGACCTCGCCATGCAGGCCTGCGAGAACGCGCTGGTCCTGCGCGGCGGGTCCACGGTCGCCGAGCTGCACGCGCACGAGCTCGTCGGAGAGGAAGGCGCCGGTGTCTACCGCGCTCTCCTGGACTGAGCTGCGGCACAGCCGGGAGGACCTCGGCGCGCTGATGTCGTTCCGCCGTTCGGGCGTGACGCCGGCCGCGCGCCGCAGACTGTCCGCCGTGGGCTCGGTGGTGCTGCTGCTGACCGTGGTCGCGATGGTCGCCCCGGCGTACCTGCCCGGAGAGTTCCCCCGCGAGCGCAGCGGCCAGCTGATCGCGCTGCTGCCGTCGATGAGCCTCGGCTTCCTGGTGCTGGCGGTGTTCACGGCGGTGGCCTCGGCCGGTGGCCGCGAGGTCGTTCCACGCGAGCAGGCCGTTGCCTTCCCCGTCTCCACCACCACCGACCACTTCGGGGCATTGCTGCTCGCTCCGCTGAACATCGCCTGGGTGATGCAGCTGTGGACCCTGCTCGGGATCACGTCCTACGTGCTCGGGCCCGAACGCATCTGGGCCTACGAGCTGCCCTTGCTCCTGTGGGTGCTGGCCGCGACGGCTCTGGCGCAGGTCGCCGGCTGGCTCGCCGAGGGTGTACGCCGGGGCAGGAACGGCGTCGCCGTCTCCCGGGGGATCACCGCCGCGCTGGGGCTCGGGGCGGTTCTGCTCGTCGCTACCGGCCACCTGACCGACGTCCTCGACCGGAGCCCGACCAACCGGCTGCTGGTGATGGTGCTCGACGGCCAGGGCGGTCGGTGGGTGTCGTGGGGACTGGGCGTGGCCGCGCTCGTGCTGATCGGCCTCGCTGCGACCGTGCTGGGCGCCGTGCCCGCGCGCTGGGCGCTGCTGCGCCCCATGCGCGAGGAGCTGCGTCTCGAGTCCGGCCGGTACCCGGCGCGGAGCACCCCCACTTCGGACTTCTCGATGATGCTGCGGATCGATCGTGCAGCGGTGTGGCGCTCGGTGCCGCTGCGTCGCGGGCTGCTGGTGCTGGCGCTGATGCCCGGGGTGGTCGCGCTGGCCGGCAACCTCGAGTGGCGGATGCTGACGATCCTGCCGGGCCTGGTCGCCTCGGGCGGCGCGCTGCTCTTCGGCGTGAACACCTGGTGTCTCGACGGGCGCGGAGCGCTGTGGCGCGACAGTCTCCCGGTGTCGCCGCGAGTCGCGTTTCTCGCCCGCGGCGTCGTCCTGCTGGAGGTGCTGCTGTGCTCGGTAGCCCTGACGCTGGTGCTGGCCACCCTGCGGGCCGGCGTCCCGACGGCGCCGGAGGTGGCTGCGCTGGCGTGCTCGACGCTGGTCGTGTGCACCCAGGTCGTGGCGGCGGGGATGCGTTGGAGCATCCAGCGGCCCTTCGCTGTCGACCTGCGCAGCGCCCGCGCGACTCCGGCACCACCGGTGGTGATGGCCGGCTACAGCGCCCGGCTGGCCCTGGCGACCACCTTCACCGGACTGGTGTTCTCCGGGCTGGCCCGCGCCGACGACCTCAGGTACGCCGTGGCGACGGCGGTCGTGCTGCTCGCCTGGTCGCTGGGTCGGCTGGTGCGTGCGGCACAGCGCTGGGACGACCCGGTCACGCGGTCGCGCGTGGTCGCCGTGGTCTCCGGCGGCTGACGCCCGGCTGGTCACCCCCTCGGTAGGGTCGCCGACATGGACTTCTCGCCTTCCCCGCGTGCCGCCGAGCTCACCTCACTCGTGTCTGACTTCGTCCGCACGCGGGTCGAGCCGGCGGTCGCCGACTACAAGCGCGACGTGGCGCAGGCCAAGGCCGCAGGAGAATGGGCCGAGTCCCCGATCCTCGGCGAGCTGCGCTCCGAGGCGCGGGCGCAAGGCCTGTGGAACCTCTTCCTCCCGGTCGAGCACACCGGCCACTACGCCGAGAAGTACGGCACCCACGGGGGCGCCGGACTGAGCAACGTCGACTACGCCCCGCTGGCCGAGGCGATGGGCCGGTCCACCTTCCTGGCGCCGTACGTCTTCAACTCACAAGCACCCGACACCGGCAACATGGAGGTGCTGCTCAAGTACGGCACCGACGCCCAGAGGTCCGAGTGGCTCGAGCCGCTCCTCGACGGTCAGATCAGGTCGGCGTTCACGATGACCGAGCCCGGAGTGGCCTCCTCCGACGCGACCAACATGGAGGCCACCGCGGTGGTCGACGGCGACGAGGTGGTCATCAACGGACGCAAGTGGTGGTCGACCGGGGTGGGCCACCCGGACTGCAGGATCTTCGTGTTCATGGGGCTCAGCGACCCCGAGGCGCACCGCCACCAGCGGCACACGATGGTCCTGGTCCCGCGGGACACCCCCGGCGTCAAGGTCGAACGGCTGCTCACCACCATGAGCGAGTACGACGAACCGGTCGGCCACGGCGAGGTCAGCTTCGAGGACGTCCGCGTGCCCAAGGACAACATCCTGCTCGGCGAGGGGCGTGCCTTCGAGATCGCGCAGGGGCGGCTCGGCCCCGGCCGCGTGCACCACTGCATGCGACTGATCGGGCAGGCGGAGGTCGCTCTCGAGATGGCCATCGAGCGCGGACTGTCGCGCAGCGCCTTCGGCAAGCCGATCCTCAACCTGGGTGGCAACCGGGAGCGGATCGCCGACGCGCGGATGGCCATCGACCAGGCCCGGCTGCTGGTGCTCAACGCGGCCTGGAAGCTCGACACCGGCGGCTCGCTGAACGCGTTGAGCGAGGTCAGCCAGATCAAGGTGGTCGTGCCCAACATGGCCCAGCAGATCATCGACATGGCCATCCAGCTGCACGGTGGCGGCGGGCTCTCCGCCGACTTCCCGTTGGCGAACATGTGGACCAACGCCCGTGCGCTGCGGCTGGCCGACGGCCCAGACGAGGTCCACCGAGGCGTCGTCGCCCGTCTGGAGATCGGCAAGCACCAGACCGGGAGCCGCTGATGGCGCGGGTGCTCGTCACCGGGGGTGCCTCCGGGCTGGGGGCCGCGCTCGCCGCAGCCTTCGCGGCCCGCGGCGACCACGTGCTCGTCGGCGACATCAGTCCCGCCGCGGACGGACCAGCAGGCGATCGAGCTGGACGTGCGCTCCGACGAGGACTGGGCCGCGGCTCGCGACTGGGTGCACGAGCACTGGGGCGGGCTCGACGTGCTGGTCAACAACGCCGGGGTCGCCGGTGGTGGCCGGATCGACGTGGCCGGCATGGACGAGTGGCAGTGGATCACCGAGATCAACCTGTTCGGCGTCGTGCGCGGCACCCGCACGTTCGTTCCCCTGTTCAAGGAGCAGCGGTCCGGCCACATCGTCAACGTGGCGTCGTTGGCCGGGCTGGTGCACCCCGCGGGCATGGGCTCCTACAACGCGGTCAAGGCCGGCGTCGTGGCGTTCAGCGAGACCACCGCTCACGAGCTCGCGGAGTACGACGTGCGCTGCTCGGTGGTGTGCCCGTCCTACTTCCGCACCAGCCTGGTCGACAACATGCAGGGCACCGACACGGCAGTGGGTCAGGTGATCGGGGCCCTGGTGGCAGATGCTCCCCTCGGGCCAGAGGACATCGCGGCCGAGGTGCTGGCCGGCATGGAGCGCGGCGAGGAGCTGATCATCCCCGACGAGGCGGCGCGTGCGGCGTACGGCCTGAAGCTCGCCGACCGGGCGGCGTACGACCAGGTGATGCGCAAGCAGGCCGCCCGTCTCAACGCGATGGGGGAAGGTCGTGGCTGACCCGACCTGGACGGACGCGCAGGCGGTCGACGGGGCCGGCGAGGTGCGTGCGGAGGACAGCTTCGACGTCGAGGCCGTGCGCGCATGGCTTGCCGAGCAAGGCACCGAGCTGACCGGGGATATCGCCGTGGCCCAGTTCGGTGGCGGCGCTTCCAACCTGACCTACTCGCTGCGGGACCGGACCCACGACCTGATCCTGCGTCGACCGCCGGGTGGCCGAAAGGCCAAGGGCGCGCACGACATGGGGCGGGAGTTCCGCATCCAGAGCGGCCTGGCCGAGGTGTTCCCGCTCGTGCCGATGATGGTGGCGCTGTGTGAGGACGAGTCGGTCATCGGCTCGCAGTTCTACGTGATGCAGCGCGTCGACGGGATCATCCCGAGGCGCAACCTGCCGCGCGAGGTGACACTCACGCAGGCCCAGACCCGTCAGCTGTGCACCAACAGCCTCGACGTGCTGATCGACCTGCACCAGGTGGACGTGGCTGCCACGCCGCTGGCGTCGATGAGCAAGGGCGCGGGCTACGTCGAGCGGCAGGTGGGCGGCTGGTCCACACGGTTCCGCAACGCCCGGACCGCCGACGTGGGCGACTACGAGTCGGTGATGTCGTGGCTCTCGGCGCACCAGCCCGACGACGTCTCGAGCTGCCTGATCCACAACGACTTCCGCTTCGACAACCTGGTCCTGGACCGCCACGACCCGACCCGTCCGATCGGGGTGCTCGACTGGGAGATGGCCACGGTCGGTGACCCGTTGATGGATCTGGGCGGCACGCTGGCGTACTGGGTCCAGGACGACGACGACGAGTTCTTCCGCCAGTTCCGGCGGCAGCCGACGCACCTGCCCGGCATGCTCAGCCGCGACGAGGTGGTGGCCTACTACTGCGAGCGGATGGGCTTCACGCTGTCGGCCGATCAGTGGCGCTTCTACGAGGTGTTCGGGCTGTTCCGGCTCGCGGTGATCGCCCAGCAGATCTACTACCGCTACTTCCACAAGCAGACCACCAACGAGGCCTACGCCGTCTTCGGCCCGGCCGCGCAGTACCTCGAGCAGCGCTGCCGGAGGATCATCGGGAGCGTCGAGTAGTGGGGCAGCTGCTGCTGGTGCGACACGGGCAGGCGTCCTGGGACGCCGACGACTACGACGTCCTCTCCGAGATCGGGTGGGAGCAGTCGCGCCACCTCGGTCGTGCACTCGCCGCCCGTGGATTCGTGCCGGACCTGGTCCTCAGCGGAGACATGCGCCGGCACCGCGAGACCGCCGAGGCCTGCCTCTCCGAGCTGGTCCGAGGACGCGACGGAGGCGGTACGCCGGACACACCCGCAACCGTGGGGACCGACGCCGACTGGAACGAGTTCGACCACGTCGGGATGCTCGCCCGGATGCCCGCGCCCTTCGAGGGCCGCAAGCCGTCGCGCGCGGAGTTCCAGGCGTGGTTCGAGCAGGCCACCGACCGGTGGACCGGCGGTGAGCACGACGCCGACTACTCCGAGTCCTTCACGGCGTTCACCGACAGGGTCGCCAGGGCGCTGCGGCGTACCGCCGAGGAAGTGGGGTCCGGCACCGCGCTCGTGTTCAGCAGCGGCGGGCCGGTCTCGTGGGCCACGGCGAGCCTGCTCGCCGACGACCGTGATGCCGCTGGGCGACTGTGGCGTCGGCTCAACCCGGTCTGCGTCAACTCCGGGGTGACCCGTGTCGTGACGGGACGCCGAGGCATCACGCTGGTGAGCTTCAACGGCCACGACCATATCGACGGCATCCCCGAGATGCTGACCTACCGCTGACCGACTCGGAGGAATGCGTCATGACGATGACGGCTGAGCACGCCGCCCTGACGGCCCAGCTGAAGGCCCAACGCACGCACGTGCTGGGGATCCTCGAGGGGCTGGACGAGGAGTCCATGCGCCGACCGGTCCTGCCGACCGGCTGGTGCTGCGCCGGGCTGCTGCGGCACCTGGCGCTGGACGACGAGCGCTTCTGGTTCCGCGGCGTCGTCGCCGGTGAGGCGTCGGTCAAGGACGACGTCGCGGCCGGAGGGTGGGACGCCTGGCACCTGCCTGAGGACGAGTCGGCTGAGTCGATGCGCGACCTCTACCGTCGCGAGAGTGCCCTCGCCGACGAGGTGCTGCGCCACGTCGACCTCGAGGCAGCACCGGCGTGGTGGCCCGTGGAGCTCTTCGGTGGCTCGGGGATGGGCACCGTGCGGGAGGTGGTGCTGCACGTGATCACCGAGACCGCCGCGCACGCCGGCCACCTGGACGCCGCTCGCGAGCTGATCGACGGCCGCACGTGGATGGTCCTGGAGGACTGAGCGGCCGTCACCGGGCCACGGGCGCGCCCGTGTTCGAGGGTCGTCTGGCGATGACCACGGCTCGCTCGAGGGAGCGCTCGGCACCGGGCGTCCAGATCTCCGGCAGGATCGGCGAACCAGCCGACGGCTGTCGACTCACCAGCAGCTCGCAGGAGCCGCGGCCGAGGTGACAGACCAGCAGGCGCTCGCCGCGAGGGCGGAGACTCGACCAGTCGGTGGCGTCGATCAGCGCGAAACGGCGGTCGTCGAGCCACTGGAACAGGGTGAGCCGCTGGGCCGGCCCGTACGACGGCGGCATCCGGAGGTCCAGCCGGCGGCCTGTCCCGGTGTCGGTGAGCACCGTCCCCGGAGTCGCCCGGTCGGCCAGCCGGCCGCCCCGCACCATGAACTCCTGGCTGACCCCGTCGGTCAGGAGCTCGGAATCCTCTGGGCTGCCGCCGACCAGCAGCATTCGGGGGCGCTGGCGCAGTGCGGCGTGCGCACAGTGCCTGGGCACGGAGTCGTGCCTGCCGGTCTCGAGCTCGATCCGCCGGACCTTGCCGCCTGCGGCCTCGAGCTGCATGGTGCCGAGGCCGTGCCAGACGCCGTCGGTCCACAGCACGTGGTCGCGTCCGACGGAGACGACGCGTACGCAGTTGGGGCAGCTCGGCTTGGCCTCGACCGGCACGCGGGCCACTCGGCGGCGCTCGCGGGCGTCGTAGACGACGATCTCCGCGTGGTCGTGGCGTGGATACTCGAGCCACGCCATCCGTGACCCGGCGTTGTCGGAGACCACCCAGCCCCGGGGCTTGCCGGAACGTCCCCAAAGGATGCCGGAGTCCGTCGCCCGCCCCGGCGTGGCCGTCCCGACGAGCTCGACCTCGGTGCCGTCGGTGAACCACACGCCCCCGTCGAGAGTCGTGAACGCGGCGCCACCGTCGACGACGTCGAGGGACAGCACCGGCCGCGGTGCCTGCACGGTGCGCGGCCCGACGTGGATGCGGCGGCCCTCGGCGTACACCAGCGGCCGGTGCTCCCGCTCGGCGTGCGACGGCGTGGCCGTGGCGGCTGGGCAGGCGGGGGTGCCGGTCACCCGACGGGTCTCTGTGGACCGGGTCGCGATCGAGAAGCTGATGGCGACGGCCATCCCCACGACGGTGACACCCACGGTCGCCGTCGTCCTCCGCCGATGCAGTTGCCAAGTCATCGCTGCCACCGGACCAACAGGCCCGACTCCAGTGTGCGCCCGGTTGGTGGGGCCGGCGCAGAAGTCCGGCCCCTTGTCTAAACCACGTCGTGGGTCAGGCGTTCAGGGCCTGGCCCGCGGCGATGGCGGGCGGTGCTGCGGGGACGTCGCGGGGCCACCAGAACTTGTCGCCGAGCAGGAGGGCCAGAGCCGGCACCAGCACCGTGCGGACCACCAGGGTGTCCAGCAGCACCCCGAGGCAGATGACCACACCGAGCTGCGCGAGCACGACGAGCGGCAGCACCCCGAGCACCGCGAAGACCGCGGCCAGCAGGATGCCGGCGCTGGTGATCACGCCACCGGTCGCGGCCAACGCACGCAGCATGCCGTCGCGCGCACCGTGTCCGGCCGTCTCCTCCCACGCCCGGGTGACCAGGAAGATGTTGTAGTCGACGCCGAGCGCCACCAGGAACAAGAACGCGAGCAGCGGCATCCCCACGTCGAGCCCGCCGAAACCGAACACCCCGGTGAACAGCCACCAGCTGGCCCCGAGCGCCGCGACGTAGGTGGCCAGCACGGTGAGCACCAGCAGCACCGGTGCCACCACGGAGCGGAGCAGGAGCACCAGTGCGCCCAGGACCAACACGAGGATCACCGGGAAGATCACCCAGCGGTCTCGCGTCGCGGCGCTGCTCGCATCGAGCGCCTCGGCCGCGGTGCCGCCGACGTAGCTCCTGGAGTCCAGGTCGGAGAGTGCCTCCCGCATCCGTTGCACGGTCTGACCCGCGCCGTCGCTGTCGGCCGGGTCCTGCAGCACCACGCTGAGCTCGGTCCAGGGACCGGCGCTCTCGCCGGTGCGCACCGAGTCGACACCCTCGAGTCCGTCCAGGGCTGCTCGGGCATCGTCCGGCGTCTCGGTCATCACCGTCGCCGGGTCGGAGCTCCCGGCGGGGAAGTACTCGGCGAGCCGTTCGCCGGTCGAGATCGCCTCGGGCTTCTGCAGGAACTGGTCGGCGGTGGGCAGACCCAGGCTCACGCCGGCCAGGCCGGAGCCGAGGACACCCAGCAGGAGCAGGGTGCCCACCACGAAGGCAGTCGTCCGGCGGCTGACCGCGTCACCCACCCGGCGCCACAGCGAGCGGCCCTCGGCCAAGGACTCCGAGCCCACCCGGGGCACCTTCGGCCAGAAGACCCAACGGCCGAAGAGCACCAGGGTCGCGGGCAGGGCCACCAGGGCGAACGTCGCTGCCACCACGATCCCGACGGCGCAGGCGATCCCGAGCCCCCGCGTGGACGGGAACACCGACAGCGCCAGGCTGAGCACGCCGAGGACCACGGTGGTGGCGCTGGACAGCACCGCGTGCGACGTACGCCGCAACGCGATGGACATGGCCTCCCGCCGGTCCTCGTGGGTGCGCAGCTCGTCGCGGTAACGCGAGATCAGCAGGAGCGCGTAGTCGGTCCCGGCGCCGAAGACCAGCACGGACAAGATGCCGATCGTCGACTCGTCCCAGGGCACCGACAGGCCGGCTAGCGTGTGCGTGGCCAGCACGGTGGCGGCCTGGTCGGCGACCCCGACCACGAGTAGGGGGACCACCCACAGGATCGGGCTCCGGTAGGTGATCACCAGGAGCAACGCCACGATCGACGCGGTGGCGGCGAGCAGTCGGACGTCCGCGCCCTCGAAAACGGCGGCCAGGTCGGCCTGGACGGCCGCCGGACCGGTCACGCCGGCGCGCACGCCCGGCGGAACTGCCTCGTCGAGCTGTCCGCGCAGCTCCTCGACCGCGTCCGCGATCTCGGTGGCCCCGGTGGCCTGCACCGCGAGCACGCTGATCGCCGCTCGGCCGTCCTCGCTGGGGATGACCGCGGGACCCGTGACCGGCACGGAGACCAGGTCCACCTCGAGGCCGCGGACCACGGCGGAGAGCTCCTCGATCCGGGACGGGTCGAGATCGCCGGTGAACAGCACGACTGCGGCCGAGGAGTCCTCGGCGGGCAGCCTCTCCTGGAGCTCGGCCACCCGGGTGCTGTCGAAGCCCTCGGGCAGCTGGTCGAGCACTGACGGCGCCCGCGTCGCCTGACCCAGTCCGACGATCAGCAGGACACCGAAGCCGAGGAGGAAGGCGCTCACCAGCGCGCTACCGCGGCCGACAATGATCCGATGCAGAGCTGGCACGGCGTTACACTCCCGATAAGTCTCAGTTGATGACTAACTAAGTGAGCAATCAGGTGAGTGAATCTAACAGCAGGGCCCAGGCAGGGTCCACCGGGCCGCCCGGCCCGGAGACGTGGGTGGACCAGTGGGAGCAGACGTCCACGCTGACCGCGTTGCGCACGCTCACCCGCCTCTCCGGCCAGGTGGCGCCGGCTGTGGCCCGACGCGCCTCGCTCACGCACAACGAGCTGCGTGCCCTGGAGCACCTGATGGACCAGCCGATGGGCCCCGGTGAGCTCGGCCGCATCCTCGGGGTCAGCTCGGCGGCGGCCTCGGGGATCATCGACCGCCTCGAGGCCCGAGGTCATGCCCAGCGCACCTCGCACGCCAGCGACGGGCGGCGTACGTCGGTGACGATCAGCTCCAGCGGCCGGAGCGAGGTCGTGGGCTACCTGATGCCGATGTTCCGCGAGCTCGCCGCCCTCGACGCGAGCCTCTCCGAGGAGGAGCGAGCGGCCGTCGACCGGTTCCTCCAGGGCGCGATCCGGGCGCTGCGGGCCGTGGTCTGACCCCTGGCCGCGCACGCCCACAGCCCTTGGCAGGATGAGGCCATGGCCACCAAGCGCAAGACGATCCTGATCACCGGTGCGAGCAGCGGGCTGGGCGCCGAGATGGCCCGGCAGTTCGCCGCGCGGGGACACGACCTGGCCCTGTGCGCTCGGCGCACGGAGAAGCTGGAGACGGTCAAGGCCGGCATCCTCGCTGCCGATCCCTCCCGCCGTGTGGAGATCCGCGCCCTCGACGTGAACGACGACGACCAGGTCTTCGAGGTCTTCGGTGCGTTCAAGCAGGACTTCGGCACCATCGACCGGGTGGTCATCAACGCCGGTCTCGGCAAGGGGGCGCCGCTCGGCACCGGCGGCTGGCACGCCAACCGCGAGACCGCGATGACCAACTTCGTGGCCGCGCTCGCCCAGTCAGAGGCCGCCATGGAGATCTTCCGTGAGCAGAACGCCGGACACTTCGTGATGATCAGCTCGATGTCGGCCCTGCGCGGGCTGCCCAGGACCATGACGACGTACGCCGCCACCAAGGCGGGTGTGGCCCACATCGCCGAGGGACTGCGCAACGAGCTGCACGGCAAGCCGATCAAGGTGACAGTGCTCTACCCGGGCTACATCGCCTCGGAGATGAACGAGGGCGTCGCCCAGAGCACGCCGCTGATGGTCTCCACCGAGAAGGGTGTCCGGTCGATGGTGGAGGCCATCGAGAAGGAGAAGGACAGCGCGTGCGTGCCGCCGTTGCCGTGGGCGCCGATGAGCGTGGTCATGAAGCACGCGCCGCTCTCGGTGTTCAAGCGCCTGACCTAGGCGGGGTCAACCGCTCCGGGGCGTGATGGCGTGGCGTCAACCGTCAGCGCGGCTCGAGCCTGTCCACCTGGAGATGGGCTCGGTCGGCCGGCAGCCCCCGGACGGATCAGCCGTCGAGGAAGGGCGTGAGGAGTCCGGGCACCGCGGCGTCGGCCAGGGCGATGGCCAGGTCCAGGGGGATGTCGAGGGCGGCGTAGCCCTGCTGTCCCGCCGCGGTCGTCGCGACCAGGGTGGCGAGCCCGGCACGCCGCTGGAACCAGGACTGTTGCACGTTCCAGCCGATGATGCCCTGGCGCTGCAGTGCCACCCGCCGACCGAGCAGGCTGCCCGACCGCAGTACCAGGTAGTCGCCGGTGAGGGCATGGCCCAGCCGGCGGTACCGGTCCGCGGCGAGCGCCATGGCCACCGGCACCGGCAGCAGAGTCGGGAGCAGCAGCCACCACGGGAGCGAGGTGGTCGCGGCCAGCAGCACGGCCGCCACGGGCAGCACCGCAGCGCCGGCCAGGGCACGGACGAATCGGCGCCGACGGGCGGCCGGTCCGTGCAGGTGCAGGGCCACCTCCAGCGGGGATCGGTCGCCGATCAGCTGTGCACCGACCCCATCGACGACCGGGCGCGGTGCGGGCGGCACGAGCTGGGTGCTGCTGCGCTCGCCGCGCGAGAGCCCGGTGACGACGGCCGAGAGGCGTCCGGCCCCAACCAGCCGCAGGCCGAGGGGCTCGCCCACCTCGATGCCGCGCACCCGCTCCCGCTCCAGGCTGGTCTCGGTGCTGGTGAAGAGTCCGCGCCTGATCTGGAACGACCGGCCGTACACGTCGCGGAGCAGGGCGAAGTCCCAGTTGGTGACCAGGTAACCGAGGATCGCGAAGACGGCGCCGAGCACCACGAAGAGGACGAGGGCCACGGCAAGCGCCAGCACCACGGACAGGCCGGTGACGAAGGCGTCGATCGTCTCTGCCTCGGGGGTGATCCCCACCTGTTCGGCGAGCTGGGCGAGCACGGCCAACAGTCCCGCGGCGATGACGTTGCCGGACGAGGTCAGTGGCGCGAAGCGCACCCAGCCGTAGTCGATCCGCAACAGCACCTGATCCTGGTTGGGTCCGGGAGGCGCGGAGTCGGCCGCGTCGCCGGGCGCGGCATCCGGATCGCCGCCGGTGGTGGCACCCGGGCCGGTGCGGTGCAGCAGGGCGGCACGCATCGTGCGGGCCTGGGCCAGCGGCAGCCCGTCGAGGGCGAACTTCTCGTCGTCCTGCTTGGCCCCGCTGGCGGTGCCGATCTCGACCCGTGCCAGGCCGAGCACGCGGTGGATGAGCGGGGAGGTCAGCTCGACGGCGCGCACCCGGTCGAGGCGGGCGGTCAGCACCTTGCGGCTGAGCAGGCCGCGCTGGAGCTCGACCTGGGTGGGCGTGATCCGGTAGCGCGTGGTCATGAAGCGGACCACCCCCAGCGCGATCGGGATCGCGATCCCGACCAGCTGCCAGTTGTTGCGGTCACCGGTGCTGCCCAGGACGAAGGCGCCGATGACCAACGGCAGGAAGCGGATCAGCTCCTGGACGGGGTGGACCAGGAGCATCCGTGGGTCCAGCCGTCGCCAGGGCACGTGGGCCGCCACCTCCGGCCCGGCCTGGTCGGGCAGGGTCGGGAGCGGGTCGGTCACGTCGCGTCCCCGGCCTCGGCCTCGGTACGCCGGGTCAGGTCGTCGACCAGCCGGTCGGCCACCGTCTTGTCGATCGCGGCGATGCGCAGCGGCCCGGCGGCCGAGGCCGTGGTCACCGTGACGGTGGCCAGGCCGAAGAGGCGCGCGACCGCGCTCTGCTCGAAGTCCACGGTCTGCACCCGCGACATCGGGGCGATCCGCCGCTCGCGAGCGAGCCAGCCGGTCTGCGTGTAGACAGCCGTCTCGGTGCTCTCCCAGCGGTGGATCCGGTAGCGCACTCCCGGCATCACCGCCACGTAGCCGATCGCTGCCGTCGCGTAGAGGAGCCAGGCCCACCACGGGACGTCGATCCACCCCATCGCCTCTGCGGCCACCAGGCCACCCAGCAGCACCAGGCCGCGGATGCCGGCACCGACCGCCCAGAGCACCGGCGCCTTGCGTGAGACCTGGTGGACAGGTTCGCGCAGTGCCGGGTTGGGCCCGGGCCGCGGCGGGGCGTCCGGCTCGGCTGCTCCTCCGGACCGGTAGCCGCCCGCGTCGGTCGTCACGGGGTCCGGGGTGGAGGCTTCGTCGGTCACGGCTCCAGCCTGCCACCCGGCCCTGGCCCGGGGTGTCGCGGACGGGGCTGACAGTGTTCGCGGTCACGTCTAGGCTCGAGGGATGAGTGGAAAAGTCGTGCACTTCGAGATCCCCTTCGACGACGCGGAGCGGGCCAAGAAGTTCTACTCCGAGGTCTTCGGGTGGACGATCGAGGAGATCCCCGAGATGCACTACTCGATGGTGCAGACCGGCCCGGTCGGCGAAGGCGGCTGGCCGACCGACGTCGGCTACATCGGCGGCGGGATGCTGAAGCGGGAGAGCCCGACCGACCGCCCGGTGATCACCGTCGACGTCGAGGACATCGACGCGGCCCTGGAGAAGATCGAGTCCCTCGGCGGGATGACGGTGCTCGGGCGCCAGGACGTCGGCGAGATGGGCTGGGCGGCGTACTTCAAGGACGTCGAGGGCAACCTGATGGGGTTGTGGCAGAGCCGTCAGTCCTGACCGGCACGCACCTTCGCACGCTTCCAGGTGGGACAGATGCGCCGTCTCGCGGCGTACGCGTGGGACAGATGCGCCGTCTCGCGGCGTACGCGTGGGACAGATGCGCCGTCTCGGCGGCTTGGCGCGGGACAGATGCGCCGTCTCGGCGAGCTCGGGGGATCAGGTGAGCAGGTCGTCCATCAGGGCGCGTAGTCGGGGGATCTCCTCGGTGAGCCCGAGAGGTTGGGCCTGGTCCTCGATCATGGCGCGGAACAGCAGAGCGTGGTCGACGATGCGCGGGTCGATGTGTCCGAAGACCTCCAGGGTCACGGTGCCGTAGAGCCCCGCCCAGGCGCGCTGCAGCAGCCAGACCAGCGGTCGCAGCTCATCGGGCATGCCGGTGAGGTCCGCGGGCACCTTCGGGTCACGCAGGATCTCCACGAGCGTGGGGTCGAGGTCCTCCAGCCGGGGGACTGGGAACCGGTAGCGCTCCCAGACCTGGAACAGCAGCGCGGAGAACAGCAACCCGGTCCGGGACTCGCTCTGCAGCTCCTCGATGCAGCTGACGTCGAGGTTGGTGAAGACCAGCGAGAACTCCTCGCGGTTGGCCAGGGCCCACTGCCGGAACGCCACCGAGGCGGCCACGAGCCGAGCCGCGGGGTCGTCCGTCGGCTGGGCGTCGCGCGCCACCGCGATCAGGGCGGCCGCGGTGGTGTCGATGTCGACGGCCACCAGCCGGACCAGCTCCTCGTGGCTGTCCACGTAGCGGTAGAGCGCAGGTGCGGTCATCCCCACCCCGCTGGCGACGGCACGCAGCGACATCTCGCCGGTGCCGGTCACGAGCCGGCGCGACTCCTGCACGATGCGCTGCATCGTGTCCACGCGGTTCTGCTCGCGGGTCGGGGGCACTCCGGGAACTCCTCCTGTGAGGGAACAACACTTGACACTCGCTGAGTTTACACCGTTAACTGTTAACGCTGTTCACTACTAGCGCGCGGGAGTCACCATGGTGCACCGATGGTCCGAGGTCATCGTTCGCAGGGCCCGGCTGGTGGTCGTCCTCGGGATGCTCGGCACGGTCCTGGCGGCCGTGTACGGCATGGGCGTCTTCGGCGCGCTGAGTCACGGCGGGTTCGACGACCCCGCCACCGAGTCCGCGCGAGAGCTCGAGCGGGAGCGTGCGGTGTTCGGCAACCGCACCGTCGACGTGATCGCGATCTACCGCAGCCCGACGCTGACGGTCAGCGACCCCGCCTTCCGGACCGAGGTCGAGGAGACCCTGGCCGCTGTCCCCGCGGGCACCACCACCTCGGTGGACACCTTCTGGGACACCAGGGACCCCGGGATGGTGAGCACGGACGAGCACGCCACCACGGTGCTGATCTCGCTGGCCGGGGAGACCCAGGCGGAGACCGCCGACCTCAACGACGAGCTGGTGCCCGCGCTGGAGTCCGACGAGCTCCAGACCGACATCGCCGGCCCCTGGGCGGTCTACAAGGGCGTCAACGAGACCGTCAGCGAGGACCTCGCCCGCGCCGAGCTGTTCTCGCTGCCACTGGTCATCCTGCTGTCGCTGCTGATCTTCGGCTCCGTCGTCGCGGCCTTGATGCCGGCCCTGCTCGGAGCGGTCTCCGTGGTGGGCGCGTTGGCGGTGGTACGGCTGATCACCGGCGTCACCGAGGTCTCGGTGTTCTCCATCAACGTGATCACCCTGCTCGGCACCGGTCTGGCGATCGACTACGCGCTGTTCGTGATCAGCAGGTTCCGCGAGGAGCTGGCGCGGCTGCCCGAGGACGACCCCGGGGCCCCGGCCACGGCGATCCGGATCACGATGGCGACGGCCGGACGCACGGTGCTGTTCTCCGGACTGACCGTCGCCGCGGCGATGTCGTCCCTGCTGATCTTCCCGCAGAACTTCCTGCGCTCCCTGGGGTACGGCGGAGTCGCGGCCGTGCTCGTCGCGGTGGTCGCGGCCACGACCGTGCTCCCGGCGATCCTGCTGCTGCTCGGCCGCCGCATCGACGCGGGTCGGCTGCCCTGGCGACGGCACCGGGCCGTCGCGGTCAACGACGACCACGGCACGTGGGCGCGGCTGGCCCACGCCGTCATGCGGCGTCCGATCGTGGTGATGGTGGTGGTCGTCGGTGCCCTGCTGGTCGTGGCCTCACCGTTCCTGGGCGTGAAGTGGGGCTCGGTGGACTACCGGGTGCTACCTCCCGACAACCCGGCCCACGTCGCCGCCGTGGAGCTGAACACCGGCTTCGGTGAGGAGCGTTCGACCGCGAACCTCCTGCTGGAGACCACCGATCGCGCCGACGTGGCGGCGTACGTCGGGGAGGTGGGTCGCGTCACCGGCGTGCTCGACGCCCGCGTCGTCGACCAGCAGGACGGGGTCACCCTCGTGCGTGCTGCCTGGGCCGGGAACAGCCAGACGCAGGCCTCCCAGGACGTCGTCACCGCGCTCCGCGAGGTCCCGGGCCCAGGTGGCCAGGACGTCCTGGTCGGCGGCCTGACCGCCGACACCAACGACCTGCTCAGCTCGCTGGAGGCACACCTGCCCTGGATGGCGCTGATCATCGCCGTGGTGATGCTCGTGCTGCTGTTCCTGGCGTTCGGCTCGGTGGTGCTGCCGGTGAAGGCGATCGTGGTCAACCTGCTCTCGATCAGCGCGTCGTTCGGCGTGATCACGTGGATCTTCGCCGACGGCCACCTCGAGGGCCTGCTGGGCTTCACCTCGACCGGTTTCCTCGACGCCACCCAACCGATCTTCATGCTCGCGATCCTGATCGGGCTCTCCATGGACTACGAGGTGTTCCTGCTCTCCCGGGTGCGCGAGCAGTGGGACCTCACCCACGACAACACCCTCGCGGTGGCCACCGGCGTGCAGCGCACCGGGCGGATCATCACCAGCGCGGCGCTGCTCCTCGGGGTGGTGATCGGGGCCTTCTCGACGAGCGGCATCGTGTTCATGAAGATGATCGGGGTCGGCATGCTGGTCGCCCTGCTGGTCGACGCGACCATCGTCCGGACGGTGCTGGTCCCGGCCACGATGAAGCTGCTGGGCAGCTGGAACTGGTGGGCCCCCGCCCCCATGCAGCGCTGGTGGGAGCGGTACGGACTTCGGGAGAACGAGCCGCCCCACCCGGTCGCACAGCCCGAGGAACCGCCGGTGCCCCGACGAGCCGGAGCGAGTGTCTGACCCCTGCGTTAAGTTGACCCGGACCATCAGGAGGCGAGTTTCGGGAGGCGCGCGCGATGAGCTTCATCGTCCACCGTGCGCCCCGCGCGGACCAGCTCGCTGACGGCCTGGCCGTCCTGCTGCGCGACCCGTTGCCGGACCCGTTCACCCAGGAGCTGGTGCTGGTCCCGGCCAAGGGCATCGAGCGCTGGCTGAGCCAGCGTCTCTCGCACCGTCTCGGGCATGCGCCCGGACGGGAGGACGGTGTCTGCGCCGGGGTCCGGTTCCGCTCGCCCCACTCACTGGTGGCCGAGCTCACGGGTGCCCGGGACGACGACCCGTGGGCGCCGGACGCGATGGTCTGGCCGTTGCTGAGCGTCGTCGACGCGAGCGTCGGTGAGAGCTGGTGCGCCGCGCTCGGCCGGCACCTCGGCCACGACCAGAGCGGTGAGGAGGCCGACCAGCGCCGCGGACGGCGCTACTCGGTGGCTCGGCGGCTGGCCGGGCTGTTCGCGTCGTACGCCGTGCAGCGCCCCGGTCTGCTCGACGACTGGGAGGCCGGTGGTGCCGGCGACGGCACCGGCGCCGCCCTCCCCGACGACCTGGCCTGGCAGCCCGAGCTGTGGCGCCGGATCGTCGCCGAGGTGGGCCGGCCGAGCCCGGGTCGGCGACACCGCGCGACACTGTCCCGGATCCTCGAGGCGCCGGAGGCGCTGGACCTGCCGGCGCGGCTCTCGCTCTTCGGCCACACCCGGATCCCGGTCACCGAGGTGGCCCTGCTCGAAGCCCTCGGCGCCCGGCGCGACGTGCACCTGTGGCTGCCGCACCCCTCCCAGCAGCTGTGGGACGACCTCGCCGGCCTTGCCGGAGTGGTGCCCCGCGCGGAGGACGACTCGCACGAGCAGGTCGGCCACCCGCTGCTGGCCGCGCTGGGACGGGACCTGCGCGAGCTCCAGCGCACCATCGGCAGCGCGACGACCTCGACCGATCCGCTCCCGCAGCTGGGGTCGCCGGAGGCGCCGACCCTGCTGCAGCGGCTGCAGGGCGACATCGCGGCCAACGCTGTCCCGGACCGTGCTGACCGCAGCCTCCGCGACGGCGACCGCAGCGTGCAGGTCCACGCCTGTCACGGTCCGGCCCGGCAGGTGGAGGTGCTGCGCGAGGTCCTGCTCGGCCTGCTCGCCGACGACCCGACGCTGGAGCCGCGCGACATCCTGGTGATGTGCCCCGACATCGAGGCCTACGCACCCCTGATCACGGCCGCGTTCGGGATGGCCGGCATCGGTGCCGAGGCCTCCGAGGGCCACCACCCCGGACACCAGCTCCGGGTGATGCTGGCCGACCGGTCCCTGACCCAGACCAACCCGCTGCTGGGGGTGGTCGGCCAGCTGCTGGCCATCGCCGGCGGGCGGGCCGAGGGCAGTCGCATCCTCGACCTGCTGGCCGCCGACCCCGTCCGTCGGCGCTTCGGCTTCTCCGAGAACGACCTGGAGACCATCACCGGCTGGGTGGACAAGGCCGGGATCCGGTGGTCCTTCGACCAGCAGCACCGCAGCGAGTTCGGCCTGCAGGACTACGTGCAGAACACCTGGCGCTTCGGCCTCGACCGGATCCTCGCGGGCGTGGCCGTCTCCGACGACGCCGAGCGCTTCTTCGGCACCACGCTGCCGCTCGACGACGTCGCCAGCACCAACATCGAGGTCGCCGGGCGGCTCGCCGAGTTCATCGACCGGCTGCAGCGGGTCACCGACGGCCTCAGTGGCGAGCACCCCGTCAACCACTGGCTGGAGACCATCGGCGAGGGCATCGAGCAGCTCACCGCCGTGGGCCGCGGGGACGAGTGGCAGCTCGGCCAGCTGCACCGAGAGCTGGCCGCGCTCGGGACCGATGCCACGGTCACCGGGCTCGAACTGCGGCTCCCCGACGTGCGCGCGCTGATGCAGGAGCGGCTGGCAGGTCGACCGACCCGGGCCAACTTCCGCACCGGCACGCTCACCGTCTGCACGATGACGCCGATGCGCTCGGTGCCGCACCGGGTGGTGTGCCTGCTCGGCGTCGACGACGGCGTCTTCCCGCGGGCCGGCGCCGTGGACGGTGACGACGTGCTGGCCCGGAGGCCACTGACCGGCGAGCGCGACCTGCGCAGCGAGGACCGCCAGCTGATGCTGGACGCGATCGTGGCCGCGCGGGAGACCCTCGTGGTGACCTACACCGGCGCCACCGAGACCACGGGGATATCGCGGCCCCCCGCCGTACCGCTCCAGGAGCTGCTCGACGCGCTCGACCGGACCGTCGAGGGCGGTGCCGGGCACGTGTGGCGCAAGCACCCGTTGCAGGCCTTCGACCCCAGCAACCTCGAGCAGGACGCGCCGTTCTCCTTCGACACGCAGTCCCTGAGAGGGGCGCAGGCGGCCGCGCGGCCCCGGGTCCCGGTCCCGCAGATCCGCGAGCAGGTGCTCCCCCGGCGGGCCGGGGACGTCGAGCTCGAGGAGCTGGTCGCGTTCTTCAAGAACCCCGTCAAGGAGTTCCTGCGCAAGCGTCTCGACGTGAGCTTCGTCGACGAGGGCGAGGAGGCGCTCGACGGGATCCCGGTGGAGCTGGACGGCCTGCAGAGCTGGGGCGTCGGCGACCGGCTGCTGCACGATCTGCTGGCGGGGCGTTCTCCGCAGGCGGCTCTGGACAAGGAGTGGCGCCGCGGTGTGCTGCCTCCGGGCCGGCTGGGCTGGCGCCTGGCGACCGACCTGCTCGCACAGGCGACCCCGGTCGCCGAGCTAGCCGACACGCTGCGCGCCGGCCGCCGCGCGGAAGCGCTCGACGTCAGCGTCGACCTCGGTTCCGGGCGGCTGCTCACCGGCACCGTCACCGACGTCTACGGGGAGCGTCTGGTCCGCGCCGGCTTCTCCCGGGTCGGCCCCAAGCACTGGCTCGACGCCTGGGTCCCGCTGCTGGCCCTGGGCGCGAGCCGCCCCGGGCGGGCCTTCTCGGCCGGCTCGGTGGGGCGCGGCGCCAAAGGTCGTCGGGGTGACCCCGACCAGCCGACCGCGCGCGCCGTCTGGAGTGTGCCCGAGGAGGCCGCCGCGCTGCTGGCCGAGCTGGTTGCGATCTACGACGCCGGCCTGTGCGAGCCGCTGCCGCTGCCCCTCAAGACCGGCCACGAGTGGGGCCTCAAGCACCGTTCGCCCAAGGTCGCCCGCGCCAAGGCGGCCGAGTTCAAGTGGCGGACCAACAAGTTCCCGGGCGAGGACGCCGACCCCGAGCAGGTGATGGTGTGGGGCCGCGGCTGCACGCTCGAGGCTCTGCTCGCCCATGCGCCCCGCCCTGGCGAGGAGATCGAGGGCGAGGACACCCGGCTCGGCGCGCTCGCCCGCCGGCTCTGGGTCCCGATGATCGAGCGGGTGCACCGATGAGCGACCAGTCCATGGAGCCTTTCGACCTGCTCGGCGACCTGCCGACCGGCACTGCGGTGCTGGAGGCGAGCGCCGGGACCGGCAAGACCTACACGATCGCCGCCCTGGTGGTGCGCTACGTCGCCGAGGGGGTCGCCGCGCTCGACGAGATGCTGGTGATCACGTTCGGCCGGATGGCCAGCCAGGAGCTGCGCGAACGGGTGCGCAGCCAGCTGGTCGCGGCCGAGCGCGCCCTGCGTGACCCGGCGAGCGTGGGCGACGACCGGTTCCTGCGGTTCCTGGTCGAAGTCCCCGCGCCCGAGCTCACCGCCAGGCGCCGCCGCATCGGCGAGGCGGTCGCCTCCTTCGACGCCGCCACGATCGCGACCACGCACCAGTTCTGCCAGCTGGTGCTGCGCTCGCTCGGCGTGGCCGGAGACACCGACGCCCGGGCCACGCTGGTGGAGAGCCTCGACGAGCTCGTCGTCCAGGTGGTCGACGACCTCTACCTGCGCAGCTTCGGTAACCAGGCCGAGCAGCCGCCGTTCGACCGCGACACCGCTCTCCGGCTGGCTCGGGCCGCGGTCGGTGACCCGCAGGCTGCCCTGGCGCCCCAGGACGCCGACCCGGACTCCTCGGCCTCGGCGCGGGTCGCGTTCGCCGAGCGGGTCCGCGAGGAGATGGAGCGCCGCAAACGCCGCCTGGGCATCCTCAGCTACGACGACCTGCTCAGCCGGCTGGCCACCGCTTTGGAGGCGCCCGACTCCCCGGCCCGGCAGCGGATGCAGAACCGGTGGAAGATCGTGCTGGTCGACGAGTTCCAGGACACCGACCCGGTGCAGTGGGACGTGCTCGACCGCGCCTTCCGCGGGCACTCGACCCTGGTGCTCATCGGCGACCCCAAGCAGGCCATCTACGCCTTCCGGGGCGGCGACATCTACACCTACCTGACCGCGCGTCGGCAGGCCGACACGGTCCGCACGCTGCCGACGAACTGGCGCAGCGACGCACCCCTGGTCTCGGCGCTCCAGGCGCTCAGCCGGGGGGCGGAGCTGGGCGACCCCGCCATCACCGTGCACGAGATCGGTGCCAGCCACGCGGGCAGCCGGCTCTCCGGCGTACCTCGTCCGGAACCGGTGCGGATGCGCGTCGTCCGCGCCGCCGACTTCGCGACCAACCAGCAGGGCACCATCAAGATGGACCTGCTCCGGCCGCACCTCGCGGAGGACCTGGCCGAGGACGTCGCGCAGCTCCTCGCGGCACGGCCGCAGTTCGACGGAAAGCCACTCGGGGCCGGTCACCTGGCGATCCTGATGTCCAGCCTGAAGCACGCCCACCTCTACCAGCGGGCGCTGGCCCGTCGAGGGGTTCCGTCGGTGCTGACCGGCGGCGACAGCGTGCTGCTCACCCAGGCGGGCGACGAGTGGCTCGCCCTGCTCGAGGCTCTCGAGCAACCGCAACGCACCGGACGGATCCGGGCGGTTGCCCTCACCTCGTTCCTCGGGGTGACGCCGAGCGAGCTGGACGCGGGCGGCGACGACCTCACCGACGACCTTGCCGAACAGGTACGCCGCTGGCTGGACCTGATGCGCGGCCGCGGCGTCGCCGCCGTGCACGAGTCGCTGATCGCCGCCGGACTGGCCGAGCGCGTGCTCGCCCGCCCCGAGGGGGAGCGGCTGCTGACAGACCTGACCCACCTGGGCCAGGTGCTGCACGAAGTGGCCCACCGGCAGGGTCTCGGTCTGGTCGCCCTGCTGAGCTGGCTGCGCGCGGAGCGCCGGGTCGCGGCCAAGAGCAGCGAGCGCACCCGCCGCCTGGACACCGACGCCAAGGCGGTGCAGCTGCTCACCATCCACGGCAGCAAGGGACAGCAGTACCCCGTCGTCTACCTCCCCGAGCTGTTCAACTGCTGGCCGGGCAAGGACACCGAGCACCTGTTCCACGAGGAGGGCGAGCGTCGCCTCGACCTCGGTGGCGGCGCTCAGCCACGGCAGGCGACCCTGGAGCGGGCCGGTGAGGAGCTCCGGCTGACCTACGTCGCGCTCACCCGGGCGCAGTCCCAGGTAGTGACCTGGTTCGCCCCGAGCTGGGATGCCGGACACGCCGGCATCACCCGCCTTCTGTTCGGGCGCAACGCCGGCGAGGCGGGCGTCCCGGAGACGGTCGATCGCGGACCTTCGGACTTCGAGGTCATTGCGCAGCTCTCCGCGTGGGCAGGCCAGGGCGCGGTCTCGCTCGAGGTCTCCCAGGTGCCCGCCGAGCCCACCCGGGTGCAGCTGGGCGAGCACGACTCACTGGAAGCGCGCCGCTTCGACCGCACCGTCGACACCGCCTGGCGGCGCACGTCGTACTCCGGGCTGATCCGGGCCGAGGACCCCACCACCGCCTCCGGGCACAGTGAGCCCGAGGTCGAGGGCACCGTCGACGAGGACGCCGAGGTGGCCGAGAGCGCGCGCGCCGAGGCGGCCGAGAAGGACGCGCCCGCGGACCTGCCCTCGCCGATGGACGGGCTGCCGGCCGGGGCGACCTTCGGCTCGCTGGTCCACGCGGTCCTCGAGCACGCCGATCCCCTTGCTGCAGACCTCGTGGCCGAGCTGCGCGCGCGGGTGGCCGAGGAGCAGCGGTGGTGGGCGGTGGACGCCTCGCCCGACGCGATCGCCGAGGCGCTCGTGCCGATGCACCTCACCTCGCTCGGGCCGCTCGCCGACCACACCCGGCTGGTCGACATCGGCCTCGACCAACGGCTCTGTGAGCTCGACTTCGAGTTCCCGCTGGCCGGCGGCGAAGGTCCCGAACGCGTCCGCATCCCGCTCTCGGCGATGGCCGGGGCGTTGCGTCGGCACCTGGCCGAGGACGACCCGATGCGCGGCTACGCCGACCGGCTGGAGAACCCCTCCCTGGGCGACCAGGTGCTGCGCGGCTACCTCAGCGGCTCGATCGACGTCGTGCTGCGGGTGGGCGAGGAGCCTCGCTACCTCGTTGTGGACTACAAGACCAACAAGCTCGGCACCCCGGGTGAGCCGCTCAGCGCCCTCGACTACACGCCGCAGGCGATGACCGAGGCGATGCTGCACTCCCACTACCCGCTGCAGGCGATGCTCTACTCCGTGGTGCTGCACCGTTACCTGCGTTGGCGGCAGCCGGGCTACGACCCGGCGGTGCACCTCGGCGGGATCCTCTACCTCTACGTGCGCGGCATGTGCGGACCGGACACGCCGCGCATCGACGACCAGCCGTGCGGGGTGTTCGCCTGGCGCCCACCGGCCGCGCTGGTGGTCGAGCTCTCCGACCTGCTCGACGGCGTGACACCCGGGACGGTGACGGCATGACCGAGACCCGCACGCTCTCCGACCCACGGGACCGCCGCCTCGCCCTCGGCGCGACGGGACTGCTGCGCACGTTCAACGAAGCCGACGTGCTGAGCGCCGCCGACGTCCACGTGGCCAACCGCTTCGGCGCGATCCTCGGTGAGTCCCGCGAACCGGTGCTGCTGGCAGCCGCGCTCGCCGTCCGGGCCGTGCGCCACGGCTCGATCAGCCTCGACCTCACCACGATCGCAGCGCTCGCGGTGGAGTCGTCCGCGACAGCCGACGAGGCGTCGGTGTCGCCGGTGCCGCTGCCCTGGCCGGACCCAGAGGCCTGGCTGGCCGACCTCGCGACGAGCCCACTGGTGACCGAGGAGGTCTTCCGGCTCGAGGGGCCGCAGCTCTACCTCGACCGCTACTGGCGCGAGGAGGGTCAGGTCTGCGCCGACCTGCTCGCGCGGATGGGTCGCCCCGAGCCGGAGATCGACGCGGACTCCTTGGCCACCGGCATCGACCGGGTCTTCCCCGACGCGGGGTACGACGAGCAGCGCGAAGCCGTGCGCGTCAGCGCGGGTCGCTGGACCACGATCCTCACCGGCGGTCCGGGGACCGGCAAGACCACCGCCGTGGCGGGCCTGCTCACCCTGATCGCCGAGCAGCACGAGGCGGAGACCGGGCAACCGCCCCGGATCGCGCTGTGCGCTCCCACCGGCAAAGCGGCCGCCCGGCTGCAGGAGGCCGTCGCGGAGGCGGCCGCCGAGCTGCTCGACGAGACCGACCGGCGCCGCGTGGTCGGCCTGGAGTCCTCGACGCTGCACCGCCTGCTCGGGTGGCGGCCGGACAGCAGCGTCCGGTTCAAGCACCACCGGGCCAACCGGCTGCCGCACGACGTCATCGTGGTCGACGAGACCTCGATGGTCTCCTTGACGATGATGGCGCGACTCCTCGAGGCAGTTCGTGCCGATGCGCGGCTGGTGCTCGTGGGCGATCCCGACCAGCTCTCCAGCGTCGAGGCCGGCGCCGTCCTCGCGGATCTCGTCGCCGGTCTTGCGGCGCACCCGGAGTCGCCGGTCGTGTCCCTGCGCACCACCCACCGGTACGGCGAGAACATCGGCGCCCTCGCGGCGGCGCTGCGGGCCCAGGACGCCGACGCCGTGATGGAGGTCCTGCGTTCCGGCAGCGAGGACGTCGAGTTCATCGACCCCGAGGACGAGACGACGATGACGGCCTTCCGCGACAGCGTGGTCGACGTGGCCATCGACCTGCGCGCGGCCGCCGAGGACGGCGACGCGGGCAGGGCGCTGGCTGCGTTGGCCCGGCACCGCCTGCTCTGTGCCCACCGCGAAGGTCCCTACGGGGTCGCTGGTTGGAACAGGCTGGTCGAGACCCTGCTCAGCGAGCGCACCGGCGTGACGACGTACGACGACTGGTATCCCGGGCGCCCGGTGCTGATCACCGCCAACGACAAGGGACAGCGGCTGAGCAACGGTGACATGGGCGTGGCGCTGCGCCGACCCGAGGGACGCTTGCGCGTGGTCCTGGCCGAGGCCGACCGTCGCGAGTTCGCGCCCACGCGGCTCCCCGACGTCCAGACGGTGCACGCGATGACGGTGCACAAGTCGCAGGGCTCCCAGGCCGAGATCGTCAGCGTCATCGTCCCGCCCGAGGACTCCCGGCTGTTGACCCGCGAGCTGCTCTACACGGCGGTGACCCGGGCCCAGCGCACCGTGCGAGTGATCGGCACCGAGGCCGCCGTTCGCGCCGCGGTGGCGCGCAAGGTCCAGCGGGCCTCCGGTCTCGCCCGACGGCTGCAGGTCTGAACGGCGCCGGCAGCGCCCGAGCTACTTCAGCTCGGACTCTGCCTGGCTGATCGCGGCGAACTCCTCCTCGGGTGCGCTCGCGACCAGGTGGTGGCGGCTGTAGAACCAGAAGTAGGCCAGCGCCGTCGCGAAGACACCTGCGGTGATCCCGGCCGCCAGGATGTCGACGAAGAACGTCGCGATGACGGCGACCACGCTGAGCACCAGGGCGACTCCGGTGGTCCACACCCCACCGGGGGTGCGGTAGGCGCGCTCCAGGTCGGGCTCGCGGCGCCGGAGCATGATGTGGCTGAGGTTCAGCAGCACGTAGGACACGGTGGCGCCGAAGACCGCGATGTTGATCAGGAGTGCGCCGTCCTTGGTGATGCCGGCCAGCAGGAAGCCGATCGTGCCGGGCACGACCAGGGCCACCCAGGGGGTGTTCCGGCCGCTGGTCAGCGACAGCATCTTGGGCAGGTAGCCGGCGCGCGACAGGGCGAACAGCTGCCGGGAGTAGGCATAGATGATCGAGAAGAAGCTGGCGATCAGCCCGGCGAGACCGGCGTAGTTGATGACGTCGGCGAGCAGGGAGTTGCTGCCGTAGACCGCGCGGATCGCCTCGGGCAGCGGATTGTCGGAGGCGCGGATGGTCTCCGACCCGGCCGCTCCTGGCACCACCACCAGCATCAGCGCGGCGAAGACCAGCAGGATGACCATCGCGGTGATGATGCCGCGCGGCATGTCCTTGGCCGGGTCCTGGGTCTCCTCGGCAGCCAGGGGCACACCCTCGACCGCCAGGAAGAACCAGATGCCGTAGACCAGCGCAGCCACCAGCCCGCTGATGCCGTAGGGCAGGAAGTCGCTCGACAGCGTTGATCCGTCAGGGGCGATGTCGAAGAGGTTGCTCGTGGAGAACTTCGGTGCCAGACCGATCACCGTGGCGACCAGGGCCGCGACCGCGATGGCGGTGATGCCGAACATCAGCTTGAGCGCCTCGCCGACGCCGTAGAGGTGGACTCCGATGAACACGAGGTAGGCGATCAGGTAGATCAACCAGCCGTTGGTGAGCCCGAAGAGACCCAGTGCCTCGATGTACCCGCCGATGAACACCGCGATCGCAGCAGGCGCGACGGCGTACTCGATCAGAACCGCCACCCCGGTGGCGAATCCGCCGACCGGACCGAGTGCGCGGCGCGCGAACCCGTAGCCCGCACCGGCGACCGGCAGGGCCGACGACATCTCGGCCAGACCGAAGACCATGCAGGTGTACATGATCCCCATCAAGATGGTGGCGATCAGCAGGCCACCCCAGCCACCCTCGTCCAGACCGAAGTTCCAGCCCGCGAAGTCACCGGAGATCACGTAGCTGACGCCGAGGCCGGCCAGCAGGATCCAGCCGGCTGCGCCTCGTTTCAGGGATCGGTGCTTGAGGTAGTCCTTGTCGACGCTCTGGTAGTCCACTCTTGATCTGGGCATGTGCACCAACTCTCGCGTGAGTGCTCTGAGTGTGGGGCTGGCCGGGGCGGCCGTCAAGGAGCGCCGCAACCGGCTTGGTCCGTGTCGTGCCGCGCACTGTTGTGTCCGGTGCCCGCGCCGACCGAGGCGGTGTGCGGCTCCGGCTTCACCACGCGGCTCGGTGCACCTGACTAACGTATGCACGTGCGCACCCACACCCCACCTCTCGGGCCGACCGCGTGAGCGGCCAGGGGGGCTCCGAGGACGTCACTGCCCCTGCCGGATCCCGAGAGGAGCCCGAGCTCGAGGAGACCTACGAGCGACTGATCGAGGAAGGCCACGAGCGGCTCGACCGACCGCTGCTTCCGCTGCTGGCCACCGGCTTCCTCGGGGGCATCGACGTCGGGGTCGGCGTCCTGATGTTCTTGGTGGTCAAGGCCGAGACCGACAACCACCTGCTGGCGTCCTTGGCGTTCACGGTCGGCTTCGTGGCTCTGCTGCTCGCCAACAGCGAGCTGTTCACCGAGAACTTCCTGGTGCCCGTGATCTCCGTGGTCGCCAAGGTGGGCACGCTGACCCAGCTCCTCCGCCTGTGGGGCGTGACCCTGGTGGCCAACCTCGTCGGCGGTTTCGTGATGGCCGCGATGATTGTGTTCGCGCTGCCTTCGGTGCACGAGACGGCGGTGACCGCCGGGACTCACTACGCCGAGCTCGGCGTCTCGTGGCGCTCGTTCTTCCTGGCCGTCCTGGCCGGCGCGGTGATCACGCTGCTCACCCGGATGCAGCACGCCACGGAGAGCCTCGGCGTCAAGCTGGTGCCCGCTGTCTTCATGTCGTTCGTGCTGATCGGGGCCGAGCTCTTCCACTCGATCCTGGACTCCATCCTGATGTTCGCCGGGTTGTTGACCGGCGACGCGGACTACGGCTACCTCGACTGGCTCGGCGCACTCGGGTGGTCGACGTTCGGCAACCTGATCGGCGGGCTGGTGCTCGTCACCGCCGTACGACTGCTCCGGATCTCCCACCGGGTCGAGGAGAGCCGCGCGCAGGGCCAGACCGGCTGACCCACGCCGCGTTGCGTCATACCGACGGAGCGCTCGAACCCACGATTCGTATGACGTCCCGCGTGCGGGTCAGTGCCGGTCAGGGACGTTGCGGGCCAGGTCGGGCGGCATCGGCTCGTAGTGGGCGAACTGGCGGGTGAACGTGCCGGCCCCGTGGGTGGTGGCGCGCAGGTCAACCGCGTAGCGCACCAGCTCGGTCTGGGGCACGGCTGCCAGCACCGAGGTGCGCTCCTCGCCCGCCTCCTCGGTCCCCAGCAGTCTCCCCCGTCGGGCGGAGAGGTCGCTCATCACGGCGCCGACGTCGTGGCTGGGCACCACCACGGCCACCTCGTCGTACGGCTCGAGCAGGGTGACACCCACCGCGTTGGCCGCGTCCCGGAGGGCGAGCGCGCCGGAGGCCTGGAACGCCGCGTCGGAGGAGTCCACGCTGTGCGCCTTCCCGTCGGTCAGCGTCACCTTGATGTCGACGACGGGGTAGCCCGCGCCGACACCGCGTTCCATCTGCGCGCGAACCCCCTTCTCCACCGACGGAACGTACTGGCGGGGTACGGCGCCGCCGACCACCTTGTTGACGAACTCGAAGCCCGACCCCTGCGGTAGCGGCTCGACCTCGATGTCACAGATGGCGTACTGCCCGTGGCCACCCGACTGCTTCACGTGCCGGCCGTGGCCCTTGGCCGCCGAGGCGAAGGTCTCCCGCAACGGGACCACCACGTCACAGGAACCCACAGCCACGCCGTAGCGGTTCCGGAGCCGGTCCAGCGCCAGGTCCGCGTGCGCCTCCCCGAGCACCCACAGCACGACCTGGTTGGTCTCGGCGTTGTGCTCGACCCGGAGGCTGGGGTCCTCGGCGCGGAGCCGGGCCAGCGCGGTGGAGAGCTTGTCCTCATCGGAGCGGGAGAGAGCCTCGATCGCCACCGGGAGCAGTGCCGCCGGCATCGTCCACGGCTTGAGCACCCGCGGTTGGTCGGGGCTGGACAGCGTGTCGCCGGTCTCGGCGCGGCGCAGCCGGCCGATGGCGCCGATGTCGCCGGCCACGATCTTCGGGGCCGGCACCTGGTGCTGACCGAAGGGGTAGGCCAGCGCACCGACCCGCTCGTCCTCGTCGTGGTCCTCGTGTCCCGTGTCGTCGGTGAAGAAGGAGGAGAAGTGGCCCGAGACGTGCACCGACTCATCGGGCCTCAGCGTCCCCGAGAAGACCCGGGCGATGCTGAGTCGGCCGAGGTACTGGTCGCTGTTGGTGCGCACCACCTCGGCGACGAGTGGCCCCTCCGGGTCGCAGGTGACGAGACCGGCCTTGGACCCGCCTGGGGTCCACGACTCCTGGGGTGGATGCTCGGGAGGGGAGGGGAACCCGCGCACGCACAGGTCGAGCAGCTCGACGCACCCGCGGCCGTCCGTCGCGCAGACGGCGAGCACCGGGTGCAGCCGCGCGGTCGCCACCGCCTTCTCCAGGTCCTGGACGAGGAGCTCCTCCTCCACGTGCGCACCACCGACGTAGCGGTCCATCAACGTCTCGTCCTCGGACTCCTCGATCACCGCTTCCACGAGGGCGTGCCGGCGCTCGTCGTCGTCGGCCCCGTCGAGCAGGCCCGTCACCCCGCCTCGATCCGGTACGACGACCGGTACGACACGCTCGCCGAAGGCCTCGCGGGCCCCGCGGAGGGTGGCGTCGAAGTCGGCACGGGCATGGTCGAGCTTGGTGACCACTACCGCGCGCGGCATCTCGACGTCCTTGCACTCGCGCCAGAGCAGCCGGGTGTACTCGTCGACGACCTCGTTGGCTGCCAGCACGAAGAGGGCACAGTCGGCCGCCCTCAGTCCTGCACGCACCTCGCCGACGAAGTCCGCGTAGCCGGGGGTGTCGAGCAGGTTGATCTTGCAGCCGGAGTGCAGCAGCGGTGCCACGGCCAGGGAGTTCGAGCGCTCGTGGGCGTGCTCGGTCTCCTCGTAGTCACACACGGTGCTGTGGTCGGGGACCGACCCGGCCCGCGACAGCGCGCCGGAGGCGAGCAGCAGCGCTTCGACCAGGCTGGTCTTGCCCGACTGGCTGGGCCCGACCAGCACGACGTTGCGCACCTGGTCGGGGGAGGACACCTCCAGACGGTGGCTGGTCACCCGCCCGCTGTTGCGCTCCACCATGGGTCCAACCAACTCCGATCCGGCTCCGGGCACAAGACCCTTCCGCTTCCGGATGGTCGGTTCTCAGCGACCGTTCGCGCTGAAGTGCTGGTAGTCCTTGCGTGTGTTCCAGGTCCCTCCCCAGACCCAGCCGATCTCGGCGAACGCCTCGACGACTGCGCCACCGGGACGGATCATCCCCGGGAGCGTCCGCTCCCGGTCGAGATAGGAGGAGGCGAGCTCGGGCAGCACGATGTCTCCGGCCCGGAAAGGGTTCTGGAAGGGGTTCACATCGATGGCTTGCCCGTAGGCGTGCTGGGAGTACGCCGTCCCGGCGCGAACCCGGCGGCACACGAAGCCGCTGGTGTTGTTGCCGTCGCCGGTCGGGGCCGCGGAGAGCTCCTTGCGACGGGTGATCCGCAGCTCCTCCAGCGGGAAGCGCTCCTCGAAGAGCCGGCCGAAGACCCGCACCAGCGGTTCCGCGGCCTGGCGGTGGACCAGCAGCTCACCCGTGTGTCGGCGATCGTCGAAGCCCCAGAACGCCACCCGCACCCAGGCCAGGTCCTCCGCCGCCACCGGGCAGGCGCTCTCCCAGGTGGAGCGTGCGAGCACCCGTTGCGGAGCCGGTGCCGTGACCCGGGACGTGTACCCGCGGCCCGGCAGGGCAGGCAGCCGGTCGGGAAGGGTGAACCGTCGGCGGACCAGCTCGGGTGGTGTCGCGCGCACCTGCCCGAAGCCGTTGGCGGCGCGCGGCAGAACGCGGGAACCGAGCCACCCAGGGGGCGTGGCACCCAGGACGGGCCGACCGCTCAGCTGGGGCAACCGCGGACTGGGCGAGGCCCGCGGGCCTGCCGGTGGGCTCGCGCTCCGGGTGCTCTCGGGAGCACCGGACGGTCCGTCCGCGGCCGTTCCGGACGGACCTCTCGATCCGGTGCCACAGGCCGCGCCGGAGAGCAGCAGCAACAAGACCGCGAGTCCGGCCACCTGCCGCTGCCACGGCGGTGCTGTGCCACGGGGCATGGCCCGACTCTAGGAGCGTGGCACCAGCAGGGCACCGCCGTGGGGCGGCACCCGCAGCCGGTCGCCGTCGAGGACCGGGTTGTTCGGCGTACGGAAGACCAGGTCGAGCCCGTCCTCGACGGGGAGCTCAACGGTCGCTTCACCGAAGTTCACCACCATCAGCACGTCGGCGCGGAGCATGGTGAAGACCTGCGACTCCTCGTCGGCGGTGCACCTCACGGAGCCGAACGACGGGTCGCTCAGCGACGGCAGCGATCGACGGAGCTCGGCCAGCCGCCGGTACGCCTCGAGCACGAGCGCGTGCCGGCCGGTTCCGGACTCCGACCAGTCGAGCCGGGAGCGGCGGAACGTCTCCGGATCCTGGGGATCGGGGACGGTCGTCGGGTCCCAGCCCATCGCGGCGAACTCGGCGAGCCGTCCCTCTGCCGTGGCCTTCCCGAGCTCGGGCTCGGGGTGGGAGGTGAAGAACTGGAAGGGGGCGGAGGCGGCCCACTCCTCGCCCTGGAACAGCATGGGCGTGAACGGTCCCGCGAGCGTGAGCATCGCCGCGCACACGAGCTGGTCGTGGTCCAGGTGCTCGGTGAGCCGGTCACCCGCGGCACGGTTGCCGACCTGGTCGTGGTTCTGGCTGCACACCACCAGGCGCCATGTCGGCATGGTCGCGGTGTCGATCGGTACGCCGTGGTCCCGGCCGCGGAAGGAGGAGTGGGTGCCGTCGTGGAAGAAGCCGCGCTCGCACACCTTGACCAGCGCGGACAGTGGCTCGAAGTCGGCGTAGTAGCCGCTGGTCTCGCCAGTCAGCGCCACGTGCACGGCGTGGTGGAAGTCGTCGCTCCACTGCGCGTGGATCCCCAGGCCACCGCCCTCGCGGGGGGTCACCATGCGCGCGTCGTTGAGGTCGGACTCCGCGATCAGCGTGAGCGGCCGGCGCAGGTGGGCCGAGAGCGCGTCCACCTCGATCGCCATCTGCTCGAGCAGGTGCACCTCGGAGTCGTCGACCAACGCGTGCACGGCGTCGAGCCGCAGCGCGTCGACGTGGAAGTCGGCGAACCACATCCGCACGTTGTCGAGGATGTAGCGGCGGACCTCGCCGGACCCGGCACCGTCGAGGTTGACCATCGAACCCCAGGGGTTCGACCCCTCGGCCTTGAGGTAGGGCCCGAACATCGGCAGGTAGTTGCCCGAGGCGCCGAAGTGGTTGTAGACGACGTCCTGCACGACGCCCAGTCCGGCGGCGTGACATGCGTCCACGAACCGCTGGTAGGCCGCGGGTCCGCCGTACCCCTCGTGGACGGCGCCCCAGAGCACGCCGTCGTAGCCCCAGTTGTGGGTGCCGTTGAAGGCGTTGACCGGCAACAGCTCGACGAGGTCTACGCCGAGCTCCACGAGGTGGTCGAGCTTGTCGATCGCGGCATCGAGCGTGCCGTCGGGGGTGAACGTGCCGAGATGCAGCTCGTAGACGACAGACCCTGCGAGCTGTCGCCCGGTCCATGCGTCGTCGCCCCACTCGTGCGCGGCGGGGTCGAAGGTGCGTGAACGTGCGTGTACGCCGTCGGGCTGGCGCCGCGACCGCGGGTCGGGGCGGGGGGTCTCGTCGTCGTCGAGGAGGTAGCCGTAGTCGACCTCCGGTGGTCGCGCCGAGCCGAGACCCGGCACCGGCGTGGCCGGCGTCCACCAGTCGTCCTCGCCGCGGACCATCTCCACGACCTCGTCGCCCACGCTCAACCGGACGCGCTGCGGGATCGGCGCCCAGACGTCGTACGGGCCGCGCATCAGTCCTCCCTCACGAGCAGGGCGACGGGCAGGTTGACGAGGAGGTCGGCGAGACGGATCTGCTGCTGCTGCTGGTTTCCCAGGTTAGGAGAGGAATCCGCCTCTTCACCCATGACGCGTGGTGTGTGAAGAGGCGATTCGGGTTCATCACCTGGGAAACCGGACCCGAACCCGGACCCCCCACCCAGCACGTCGCGCCACCGCCCGGCGGGCAGGGTGAGTGTGGTGTCCCCCCAGCCGCCCCGGTCGGCGAGCCCGACCGGGAGTCGGGTGGCCACGGTGATCGCACCGCCGCGGTCGAAGGCCAGCACGTGGTCGGCGGCTTCCCCCGCTGCGCTCACCGGCGTGTACGACGAGAACAGGTCGGGCCGGTCGCGGCGCAGGCGGAGCGCCTGCCGGGTGAGCCACAGCTTGGCGTGGCCGGGGTCCTCGGGGGAGGTCGGTCGGGGCGGCGGCGCGGTCAGCCCGGCCAGCAGGTCGGCCCGCAGGTCGTAGTCCACGGGACGCCGGTTGTCCGGGTCGACCAGGCTCTGCTCCCACAGCTCGCTGCCCTGGTAGACGTCGCACACGCCGGGAGCGGTGATCGCGACGAGCTTCGCTGCGAGCGCGTTGCTCCACCCTGCCGCGGAGACCCTCGTCACCAGGTCGGTGAGCACACGGCGCACCTGGTCGTCGTCGATCGCGGCGTCGACGGCGGCGTGCACGGCCTGCTCGTAGGCCTGGTCCGGGTCGATCCAGGTGGTGTGGTCGCCGGCCTCGCGCATCGCCTTCTCGGCGTACCCGTGCAGGCGCTCGCGCAGGTCGGCGGGGGGCCGGCCGTCGACCGTGGCCGGCCACGCACCGAGGACGGCTTGCCAGAGCAGGGCCCCGAAGCCGTCGTCGGGCACCGGCACCAGCGAGAGCAGCCCGTCGAGTGCCTCCTCCCAGATCGCCGGGACCTCGGCCAGGGCCGTGATCCGGGCGCGGACGTCCTCCCCGCGCTTGGTGTCGTGCGTGGTCAGTGTGGTCATCGCGTGCGGCCACTCCCGCTGCCTGGTGGCCAGGGCGTCGTGGAACTCCGCGGTCGTGACCGCGAAGACGCCCGGATCGGCGCCGACCTCGTTGAGCGAGGTCAGCCGCGAGGCACGGTAGAACGAGCAGTCCTCCACACCCTTGGCCATCACCATGCCGCTCGTCTGCTGGAAGCGCAGCGCCGCGGGGGCGTCGGCGTCGGCGAGCACCGGGGCAAGCTCGTCCAGGACCTCCACGAGATCGGGTCGCGCCCGGCGGGCGGCCTCCAGGGCCTGGTCCAGATGGGCTCGGCCCTCGGGCAGGTAGGACCGGTAGACGGGGAAGCAGGCGAGCAGCTGAGCCACAGCGTCCTCGAGCAGCGCTCGACCGTGCGGCCCCGCGAGCAGCTCGGGCGGCAGCTCGCGGACGATCCGGTTGGTCTCCGCGCGCAGGGTGGTGTCGGCGACGGCCCGCTTGCGCTCGGCGACCAGGGCCGCCCAGTCCAGTGGCTCGCCCCGGAGCCGGGTCTCCAGCGCGTCCAGCGGCGCCTCTCCGGCCGGGTCGGTCAGGACCCGGTCGAGCAGGGCCAGGACGTCGTACCCCGTCGTGCCCGCGGTCGCCCACGACTGCGGCAGGGCCTCGCCGGGCTCGAGGATCTTCTCGACGAGCACGTAGGCGCCGTCGGAGAGCCGCGCGAGATCCTCGAGGTAGCCCTTCGGGTCGCGCAGACCGTCGGGGTGGTCGACCCGGAGCCCGTCGACGAGCCCGTCGGCGAGCCAGCGCCCGATCTCGCGGTGCGCTGCGGCGAACACCTCCGGCTCCTCGACGCGTACGCCGGCCAGGGTGTTCACCGAGAAGAACCGGCGGTAGTTGAGCTCGCTGTCGGCCCGGCGCCAACCGATCAGCTCGTAGTGCTGCCGCGCGTGGACGGTGGTCGCGTCCGCCCCGTCGTCGGCCGTCCCGGGAGCGATCGGGAACCGGTTGTCGTGGTAGCGCAGCTCCGGCTCGCCGCCCGCCCCAGTCGCGACCTGGAGGTGGCCGATGGGCCCACCGTCGACGGCCACGTCGTCGTCGCCCAGCACGGGGACGCGCAGCCGACCGTCCCCGAGGTCCCAGTCGATGTCGAAGTAGGCGGCGTACGCCGAGCCGCGACCGTGACGCAGCACGTCCCACCACCAGGGGTTCTCCGCGGGGGTGGCCACACCGACGTGGTTGGGCACGATGTCGACGAGCACGCCCATGCCGAGCCGACGGGCCTCGGCGGAGAGGGCAGCCAGTCCCGCGGTGCCACCCCGAGAGGCGTCGACCCGAGAGGTGTCGACCACGTCGTACCCGTGCGAGCTGCCCGGTTCGGCCTCCAGCAGTGGGGAGAGGTAGACCCAGTCGACCCCGAGGTCGTGCAGGTAGGACAGCCGCCGGGCGGCCTCGAACAGGTCGAAGTCCGCGGTGATCTGCAACCGGTAGGTGTTGGTGGGCACTCGGATCCCGAGGCCGGAGGTCACTGCGCGTTCCCTCCGTAGGAGGCCAGAGAGGCGGCCACCGAGTGGTCCGGCTCCTGCTCGGGCTCGCGGTGCTCTCGGAGCACGACGACCGACCGGCTCTCGACCTTGAGCCGGTCACCGGCGGCGTAGGTGCGAGAGCTGTCCGCGACCCCGCCGGTGTCGATGATCACGTCCCACTGCTCGGAGTACTCGGCCGGGGGGAGCGTGAGCTCGTGGGTGTCACCGACGTTGAAGAACAGCAGGAAGTGGTCGTCCACGATCGGGTTGCCGCGCGCGTCCAGCCCCGCGATGCCGTGGCCGTTGAGGTACATCCCCAGGCTCTTCCCGCCGGAGTCCCAGTCGCCGCCCTCCATCGCACGGCCGTCGGGGTGCAGCCAGACGATGTCGTCGAGCTTCTGCCCGCTCCGCACGGCCGTCCCGGTGAAGAACGCCTTGCGCCGGAACGTCGGGTGCTCGCGGCGCAGCTTGATCAGCGCCGCCGTGAACTCCATCAGGGGTCGGTCGGGCTTGTCCCAGTGCATCCAGGAGATCTCGGAGTCCTGGGCGTAGGTGTTGTTGTTGCCGTGCTGCGTACGCCCCATCTCGTCGCCGTGCAGCAGCATCGGGACACCCTGGCTCAGCAGGAGGGTGGCCAGCAGGTTGCGCTGCTCCCGGGCACGCAGCGCCTGGATCTCGGGATCGTCGGTCGGGCCCTCCGCGCCGTGGTTCCACGAGCGGTTGTGGCTCTCGCCGTCGTTGCTGTCCTCCCCGTTGGCCTCGTTGTGCTTCTCGTTGTAGGACACGAGGTCGCGCAGGGTGAAGCCGTCGTGGGCGGTGACGAAGTTGATGCTGGCGAAGGGGCGGCGGCCGGAGTTCTCGTAGAAGTCCGAGCTGCCGGCCAGGCGCGAGGCGAACTCGCCCAGCGCCGGCTCGCCTCGCCAGAAGTCGCGGACGACGTCGCGGTAGGCGCCGTTCCACTCCGTCCACTGCGGCGGGAAGTTGCCGACCTGGTAGCCGCCGGGGCCGACGTCCCAGGGCTCGGCGATCAGCTTGACCTGGCTGACGACCGGGTCCTGCTGCACGAGCTCGAAGAACGTCGCGAGCCGGTCGACCTCGTAGAACTCGCGGGCCAGCGCCGAGGCGAGGTCGAAGCGGAACCCGTCGACGTGCATCTCGGTCACCCAGTAGCGCAGCGAGTCCATGATCAGCTGCAGCGAGTGCGGGTGCCGGACGTTGAGGGAGTTCCCCGTGCCCGTGTAGTCCATGTAGTACTTGGGCTCGTCCTCCATCAGCCGGTAGTAGGCCTGGTTGTCGATGCCCTTGAAGCTCAGCGTCGGACCGAGGTGGTTGCCCTCGGCGGTGTGGTTGTAGACCACGTCGAGGATGACCTCGATGCCGGCGGCGTGCATGGCCTTGACCATGCTCTTGAACTCCTGCACCTGCTGGCCCAGCGCGTTCGGGTCGCCGGCCGTCGAGGCGTACGCCGCGTGCGGGGCCAGGAACGCCAGGGTGTTGTAGCCCCAGTAGTTGCGCAGCCCCTTCTCCAGCAGCGTGTTGTCCTGCACGAACTGGTGCACGGGCATCAGCTCGATCGCGGTCACCCCGAGCCGGGTCAGGTGCTCGGTGATCGCCGGGTGCGCCAGGCCGGCGTACGTGCCGCGCAGGGCCTCGGGCACGTCCGGGTGCAGCTCGGTGAGGCCCTTGACGTGCGCCTCGTAGATGACGGTCTCGTTGTAGGGGATCGCCGGCGTGCGGTCGCCCTCCCAGTCGAAGAACGGGTTGATCACGACGCCGAGGGTCATGTGCTGGGCGGAGTCGGCGTCGTTGCGTGAGTCCGGGTCGCCGAACTCATAGCCGAACAGGGACGGGTCCCAGTCGATCTCACCAGCGGTCGCCTTGGCGTAGGGGTCCAGGAGCAGCTTCTTGGGGTTGCAGCGCAGGCCCTTCTCGGGCGCCCAGGGGCCGTGCACGCGGTAGCCGTAGCGCTGCCCCGGCTGCACCGTGGGCAGGTAGCAGTGCCACACGTAGGCGTCGACCTCGGTCAGCTCGATCCGGGTCTCCTTGAGCTTGCCGCGCGACCCGACCTCGAACAGGCACAGCTCCACCCGCTCGGCCACTTCGCTGAACAGCGCGAAGTTGGTGCCGTTGCCGTCGAAGGTGGCGCCGAGCGGGTACGCCTTGCCGGGCCAGATCTCCACAGAATCTCTCCTCGCGATGTGCCGGTTGTAACGATCAAACTACCGGGCTGGGTGTACCCCGGTGAACCCGTCCTAACCCGCGGTGGGCGGTGTGATCTCGCCCACCGCGGGTCGGGACGGTCGTGCGCTCAGACGCCGATCGACTTCCACGGACCCCAGATCGCGAAGCTCATCCCGGCGCTCGCCTGGATGTTCACGAACAGGGTCCGACCGTCGTCGCTGAAGGCCGACCCGGCGAACTCGTCGCCGTAGCGCGGGGTGCCGGTGGAGCTGGTGAGCCGGTTCAGCGCGATGTCCCACAGCTTGCCGTTGCGGGTCAGGCCGCGCAGGTAGTTGTCGCCGGCGCTGTCCTCGCAGAGCACGAGCGTGCCCCTCTTCGAGGCGGTCACGTTGTCGGGGAAGTCCAGGGTGTCCTGGTCGGGGGACTGGTAGACGCAGGTCAGGGTCTGGCTGCGGGGGTCGTAGCCCCAGACCTGGCCGAAGCCGTTGCCGTAGCCGCTGTTGTCGTTGGCCTGGACCCCGGACTCCGGCTCGCCGCCGCCCTGGGTGGAGGTGAAGTAGATGATGCCGTCCTCGAAGACCTGCCCCTCGAGGCGGGAGAAGTACGCCGCCCCCTTGGCGCGGCCCTGGTTGCCGACGAAGACGATGGCGTCGTCGTTCTTGGTCGGTGCGTCCTCACCCTTGGTGTAGGGGAACACCTTGTCCGGCTCGTCGATCCGCACCCACTCGACCTTGTAGGTCTTGCCGCGCTGCTGGCGGCCCTCGAGGTGCAGGTTGGGCTTGTTCTTGACGGCGAGCATCTCCAGGACGCCGTCGTTGTCGAGGTAGCCGCACTTCATCGGGTTCTTCTTCGGGGTGTAGCGGTAGAAGCCGGAGGCGAAGCCGAAGTTGTCCTCGGTCAGGTAGAGCGCGCCGCCACGCGGGTCGAAGGACACGGCCTCGTGGGCGAACCGGCCGGCGCGGGTGATCGGCTGGCGGTTGGACTCGCCGTCCACGGGCACCTCGAAGATGTAGCCGTGCGGCTTCTCCAACGTCTTGTTGGAGGTGCCGGTGAAGTCGGCCCCGACGTCGGGGCCGTTGACGGTCTCCTCGCACGAGATCCAGCTGCCCCAGGGCATCTCACCGCCGCTGCAGTTCATCATCGTGCCGTTGAGGCTGGTGTAGGCGTTGAGCACCTCGCCGGTGTCGGTCACGCGCACCGTCGTGGTGCCCCCGCCGGCCATCGCGTCGTACGGCTTGCCCGGGCCGAAGGCTGGGGTGGGCTTGTTGACCTCGTGGTTGCGCACCAGCAGGTTGGTGTTGCCGCTGCTGCGGAAGGCGCCCATCCCGTCGTGGCGGCCGGGCAGCTCGGTGCCGTCGTCCAGCTTCACCGGCTGCTCGGTGTCGTGGAAGGAGCGGTAGCTGAAGCCCTCGGGCAGGTGCAGGCGGACCTTGCCGTCACGCTTGTCGGCGACCGGGACCAGCTCGACGTTGGTGGGGTACCGGCGGCGACCACGGGCGCGCGCCTCGGCGGGCATGGCTGCGAAGCCGGCGAAGGGCCCGCCCGCGAGGGCGGCGACGGCTCCGGACTTGATCACTGTTCTGCGGTCGATCGACATCGAGACTCCAAGCGTTGGGGATCCGGGGCCGCCCACCTTATGAGCCAGGTCACACCCGCTGGCAAGGGAGGTGGTGTCGCTCACGCCTTTCCGCCTACCGGTCAGTAGCCTCGCGAACCTACGATGACGGCATGAAGCGCACCCTCTTTGACGAAGACCACGAGGCGTTCCGCGCCTCCGTCCGCGGATTCCTGGACCGCGAGGTGGCTCCCCACTGGGAGGAGTACATCGAGGCCAAGCAGTTCCCCCGCGAGCTGTGGAAGGCGTTCGGCGCCCAGGGCCTGCTCGGGCTCGAGATCCCTGAGCAGTACGGCGGCTTCGCTGCCGGTGACTTCCGGTTCAACGCAGTCCTCGGCGAGGAGATCGGCAAGCTCTCGATGTCGCTGGCGTCCTGTCACGGGATCCACGCCGACATCGTCGCGCCGTACCTCGTGGAGCTGACGACCGAGGAGCAGCGCGAGCGCTGGCTGCCCGGGTTCGTCAGCGGTGACATCCTCTGCGCGATCGCGATGACCGAGCCGTCCGGTGGATCCGACCTGGCCGCGCTCAAGACGACCGCCGTGCGTGACGGTGACGACTGGATCCTCAACGGCTCCAAGACCTTCATCACCAACGGCTACTCCGCCGACCTCGTCGTGGTCGCGGCGCGCACCTCGCCGGAGAAGAAGGCCAAGGGCATCTCGCTGTTCGCCGTCGAGTCCGGCATGGAGGGCTTCACGCGAGGGCGCAAGCTCGACAAGGTCGGTCAGGACGAGTCCGACACCGCCGAGCTGAACTTCACGGACGTCCGGATCCCCGGCAACAACCTCATCGGCGAGCTCGACATGGGCTTCATCCACATGATGAATTGGCTGCCGCAGGAGCGGCTGTCCAACGCCGTCGGCAATGTCGCCCAGGCCGCGCAGATCCTGGACGAGACGCTGGTCTACATCAAGGAGCGCAAGGCCTTCGGCCAGGCGATCGGCTCCTTCCAGTACAACAAGTTCATCGCCGCCGAGCTGGTCACCAAGATCGAGGTCACCCAGGCCTACATCGACCAGGCGGTGCTCGCGCACACCAAGGGTGAGCTGACCCCGGTCGACGCCGCCAAGATCAAGTGGTGGGCCGCGGACATCCAGAACGAGGTCCTCGACGCCTGCGTCCAGCTCTACGGCGGCTACGGCTACATGAACGAGTACCGCGTGGCCCGCGCCTGGCGCGACGCCCGCGTCTCGAAGATCTGGGCCGGCTCCAACGAGATCATGAAGGAGCTCATCGGCCGCGACCTCGGCCTCTGACCGCCGACCCCCAACCCCCAACCCCCAACCCCCAACCCTCGACCGGGCACTCGTGGTCGCTCTGGTTCCGCTGACCGGGCACTCGTGGTCGCTCTGGTTCCGCTGACCGGGCACTCGTGGTCGCTCTGGTGGCGGCCAGGAGTGCCCGGTGCGGGCGTGGGTGGGGCGGCCAGGAGTGCCCGCTCGGGGTGGGTGGGGCGGCCAGGAGTGCCCGGTCGGGGTGGGTGGGGCGGCCAGGAGTGCCCGCTCGGGGTGGGTGGGGCGGCCAGGAGTGCCCGGTCGGGGTGGGTGGGGCGGCCAGGAGTGCCCGGTCGGGGTGGGTGGGGCGGCCAGGAGTGCCCGGTCGGGGGATTGGCAGACTGGGTGAGGTGCGGATGTTCGTGGCGGTGCTGCCGCCGGAGCCGGTGGTGGAGGACCTCGACGCGTTCGTCGCGCCGCGGCGGGAGGACCCGGCGGCTGGCGGGGCGTTCCGGTGGACGCTGCCCGAGCAGTGGCACCTGACGCTGGCGTTCGCGGGCCACGTCCCGGAGAGGGCGTACGACGACGTGCTGGCCCGGCTCGAGCGCGCCGCGCGCAAGCGCCACCCGGTGCAGGCCCGGATCACCGGCGGGGGCGCCTTCCCCAACGTCGGCCGGGCCAAGGTGCTCTACGCCGGGCTCGAGAGCGACGCCGAGGAGCTGCGCCGCGCCGCCACGGGCGCGCGAGCGGCGCTGCTCAAGGCCGGGGCCGAGGTGGACGGGCGACACTTCCGGGCGCACCTGACCCTGGCCCGGACCGGTCGTCCGGTCGAGGCGAGCAACTGGGTGCGACTGCTGGACACCTACTCCGGCCCCGCGTGGCAGGTCGACGAGATCGCCCTGGTGGCGTCGCACCTGGGGGAGGGGCCGCGTCGGCGGCCGCGCTACGAGGTGGTCGAGACGTTCAGTCTCGGCCGCGCTGGTAGCGCTCCAGCGCCACCCGACGCTCCTCGGCGTGGTCGATGATCCGCTTGGGGTAGCCGCGGTCGTAGCCACCGCTCGCGTCCCACGGCTCATGGGCCGCCTTGCCGGTGAGGTGCGCGAGCTCCGGGACCCAGCGGCGCACGTAGTCGCCCTGCGGGTCGAACTTCAGCCCCTGCGTCACCGGGTTGAACACCCGGAAGTACGGCGAGGCGTCCGTGCCCGTCCCGGCGACCCACTGCCAGCCGTGGTTGTTGGAGGCCAGGTCACCGTCGACGAGGTGGTCGAGGAAGTGCCGTGCCCCGATCACCCACCACACGTGCAGGTCCTTGGTCAGGAAGCTGGCCGTGATCATCCGCAGCCGGTTGTGCATCCACCCCTCCGAGAGCAGCTGCCGCATCCCGGCGTCGACGATCGGGTAGCCGGTGGTCCCGGTCTTCCACGCCTCGATGGCGTCCTCGGGCTCGTCGTAGGTCAGGCCCGGCACCGGCCGTAGGTCGTGCCACGCCGAGGAGGGGTTGGCGAAGAGCACGTCGGCGTAGAAGTCGCGCCAGGCGATCTCCGACTCGAAGACGCGCGCGGACTCCGACCGTGACGCGGCCGTCTCGGCCAGGACCTGTCGTGGGTGCAGCACCCCGAGCTTGAGGTACGGCGAGAGCCGCGACGTGCGGTCCGCGGCCGGGGCGTCGCGCTGCTCGGCGTACTCGACCAGATCACGCTCGACGAAGCTGCGCAGCCGCCGCGCGGCGGCGTCCTCACCGGCAGTCGGCAGCTCGTGACCAGCGTCCCGGACGCCGGCGTCGAGCATCCCGGCGACCCGACCGTCGCTCTCGGCCTCGACCCACCGCACGCCTCGTGGCGCCTGCACCGGCTGCTCCCAACCGCGCGCCCGCCAGGCCTTGCTGTACGGCGTGAACACCTTGTACGGCTCGCCGGACCCGCTGGTGACGGTCCCCGGTGGCACGGCGTACGGCGACCCGGTCGCCACTCCCTCGACGCCCGGCGACAAGGCGGCCACCACCGCGTGGTCCCTGGCCCGGCCGTAGGGCGTGAAGTCGTTCGCCACGTGCACCTGGGCCGCCTCGACCGCACGGACCTGCGCGGGAACCACCTCGGCCGGGTCGCCGATCCGCACGCACAGCCGGCCGTCCATCGACTCGTCGAGAGACCGCAGGCTGGCCGCCAGCCAGGCGCGGCGCGCACGTCCGGCTCCGTGCCAGAGCACCGGGTCGAGCACGAACAGGCCCAGGACCGGTCCGTTCTCCGCGGCACGGTGCAGCGCGGGATTGTCGCGTAGCCGCAGGTCGCGACGGAACCACATGATCGAGGTCATTTCCCGACCCTACGAGGACGGTTGTGAGACCGCCCACGACCGCGTGGATGCTTGTGGGACGACGGCTAGGGTCGGAGGATGCGACGCCTCGGCCTCCAGCTGCGCCACACGCTCTGGGACATGACGCCACGGGACCACCGGCAGTCCGCCGGTGAGTTCCGCCGTCGCCAGATCGTCAGCGCCGTGGTGGTCGTGGTCGGCGCGCTGGTGCTGGCGTTCGCGCTGCAGCGCACCCAGCCCGGCAGTGTCGAGTTCTACGGGGCCACCCTGCTGCTGGCCCTCGTCTGGACCATCGGTGCCTTCGCCTCGGGACCGTTGCACCTCGGCCGGGTGGGGATCGACGAGACCGCCGCCGTGCGACCCGTGGTCCAGCCGATCCTGATCGGCCTCGGCACTTTCTGCCGTCTTCGTCGTCGGCGCCTTCATCGTGCGCCTGATCGATCCCTTGGCCGACCAGGTGCGGGAGGTCCTGGACTTCGCCGGCGAGGGCACCTCGGCCTGGCTGCTGCTCGTCGTGACCGTGCTGAACGGGATCGCCGAGGAGCTCTTCTTCCGTGGCGGCCTGTACGCCGGCATCCGGCGCCACCAGGTGCCGGTGACGGCCATCGCCTACGCGATCGCCACGGCCGCGACGGGCAACGTGATGCTGGCCTTCGCGGCTCTCGTGCTCGGCGTCGTCGTGGGGCTCGAACGCCGCGCGAGCGGGGGCATCCTGGCGCCGGTGCTGACGCACATCACCTGGTCGGTGACCATGCTCTACGCGCTGCCCGCGATCCTGCCGCCGATGGCCTGAGCCGTGCTGCGCCGGTCAACCGGCCCGGTCAGGTCCGGGACCGGCGCTTCTTGCGCGGGCCGCTCTCGGCCAACGCCTGGCGTACGGCGTCCTTGTAGCCCATCGGCTCGCCGGGCACGATCTCGCGGATCCGCTGCTCGGTGACGAGGACCTCGGTGCCCATCGAGTCGATCAGGTTGCGGCCAGTGATGACGTCCACGTCGGTGACGAGCGCGAGCCAGCGCGACGACAGGCCGGGGGTGAGCACCGGCACCTGGACGATCGGCACGGGCTTGCCGTTGTCGACCTCGCTGGCGACGCGCAGCATGTCGATGTAGGTGAGCTGGTCGGGGCCGCCGATCTCGAAGGTCTGGTCGAGGGCTGCCTCCTGGCCGCACACGCCGACCAGGTAGCGGGTGACGTCGTCGAGCGCGATCGGCTGGGTCTTGGTGGCCGCCCACTTGGGGACGACCATCGCCGGCAGGTTCTTGACCAGCTGACGGGTGATCTCCCAGGAGATGCCCCCCGCGCCGACGACGATGGCCGCCCGCAGCACGGTCACGGGCACGCCGGTCTCGCGCAGCAACGACTCGACCTCGCGTCGCGAGCGCAGGTGGGCGGAGAGGTCGCCGTCGTCGCCGAGACCGCCCATGTAGATGATCTGCTTGACGCCCTGCTCCGCGGCGGCGCTCGCGAAGGCGCGCGCGGCCTCGGCGTCCTTGCGCTCGAAGTCGGCGTCGTCGAGGGCGTGGACGAGGTAGTAGGCGACCTCGACGCCTTCGAGCGGGCCCAGCAGCGAGGCCCGGTCGTCGACGTTTCCACCCACGGGCTCGCCGGGGCCGTCGTAGGCGTCGGGGCGGCGGGTCATCGCACGCACCTCGTGCCCGGCCTCGAGCAGTGCGGGGACCAGACGGCGACCGATGAAACCGGTGGCACCGGTGACGAGAATGCGGCTCATGGCCCCACCCTAGGCTGCCCGCGCGCACCGGGGTCGGTGTGTGGGCGACGGGCATAGGCTCGACTGATGAGGATCGCAGTGATCGGAACCGGCAATGTGGGTCGGACCCTGGCACAGGCCCTCGTGGAGCTCGGTCACGACGTGGTCGTGGGCACCCGCGACCCGCAGGTCACGGCAGGACGTGAGGACTGGGCGGCCTCGGGCCTCCCGTTGCGGCCGCTCGAGCTGGTCGCGGCGGACGCCGACCTGGTCGTCAACGCCACCAACGGCCTCGCCAGCCTCGCCGCGCTGGGCCAGGTGGGTTCGGACCAGCTCGCCGGCAAGGTGCTGCTCGACGTCGCCAACCCGCTGGACTTCTCCCAGGGGTTCCCGCCGAGCCTGAGCGTCAAGGACACCGACTCGCTCGCCGAGCAGATCCAGCGCGCGTTCCCGCAGACCCACGTCGTGAAGAGCCTGAACACGGTCACGGCCTCAGTGATGGTCGACCCCGCGTCGGTCGGCGACGGGGACACCACGATGTTCGTGGCCGGGGACGAGAGCATGCCCCGCTCCCTGGTCGTGGGCCTGCTGCACGAGCTCGGCTGGGTCGACGTACTCGAGCTCGACGGGCTGCACAATGCTCGCGGGATGGAGATGTGGCTGCCCCTGTGGGTGCGGCTGATGGGCGCGCTCGGGACCGCCGAGTTCAACCTCAAGCTGGTGCGCTGAGACGACACCTCGACGAAACACCCGCCGGATAGGGTCGGGACATGTCCTACCTGCTGCGCGTGGCGCTGCCTGACGTGCCCGGCTCCCTGGGCCGCCTCGCGTCAGCGATCGGTACGGCGGGGGGCAACATCGACGCGATCGAGATCGTCGAGCGCACCAGCGACGGGAAGGCCATCGACGACGTGTTCCTGGCCTCCACGCCGGGGGTGATGCCCGACAGCATCGTCTCGGCGTGCACCTCGCTGCCGGACGTGGACGTCTTGTGGATCTCGCGCTACAACGCGGGCTCCAACCTCACCCGCGACCTGGAGGTCGTGGAGGCCATGACCTCGGACCCGGCCGCCGCGGTGGACACCCTGGTCGACCTGGTGCCGCCCACGTTCATCGTGGACTGGGCCGCGCGGGTCCGGCGCGAGGGCTCTGGTGCCAAGGTGCTGCACCGGACGACGGCAGCGCCGACCGAGATCCCCGACGACATCAGCTGGCCGCTCGACGTGGCTCGCGGGCGGCGGATCCACATGCCCGAGCGGTTCGCGGACCTGCTCGTGGCCGGCTGCGCGCTCGGCGACGGCGAGATGGTCGTCATCGGGCGCCGCGGTGGGCCCGAGATCCTCGACTCCGAGATCGCCCGGCTCTCCCACCTCGCGGCCCTGGCCTGCTCGATCGTCCGCTGACCCCGGTCGACGTGCCCCCGCCCCGGGACGTCATACGAATCGTGGCTTGGAGGCCACCGTTCGTATGACGTCCCGACGCGGGCGGGCGGGTACGTACGGGGCGGGACGGGTCGGTCGACCTCCGCGGCAGCTGGCGCCGCTCCGTCGCCGGGTCAGTCGCCCACCGGGGTCAGCTTGAAGACCGGGATCTCCCGCTCGGTCCGGAGCTGGTACTCGGCGTACGTCGCCCAGGTGTCCACCGCCAGCTGCCACAGGTCGGCGCGCTCAGCGCCCTCGACGAGCTCGGCCCGGTAGGTCTTCCGCTCGGCCCCGTCCTGGAGCTCCACCTCGGGGTGCGCGAGGAAGTTGAAGTACCACTCGGGCTGGTCCGGGGCCCCGCCCTTGGAGGCGATCGCGACGTAGACGCCGTCCCGCTCGACCCGCATCACCGGGTTCTTGCGCAGGTTGCCCGACTTGGCGCCGCGCGAGGTGATCACGACGATCACGTCGTCGCTCTCGCGCAGGGTGTTGGCCTCCGCGCCGTCGGTGGCCTCGAACTTCTCGACCTGGTCGCGGACCCACTGGGCCTTGCTGGGGACGTACTCACCTTGAAGGGTCATGTCTGGCCAACACCACCGAGGCTCCGGGGATTCCGACTCACTAGGGTTCCGGACATGAGCGCCATCGACGGAGTGAGCGAGATCTTCGACCCGGCCGACTGGGACGTGGTCCCCGGGTTCGAGGACCTGACCGACCTGACCTACCACCGCGCCAGGGCGCACGGCACCGTGCGGATCGCCTTCGACCGGCCCGACGTGCTCAACGCCTTCCGGCCGCACACGGTCGATGAGCTGCTGCGCGTCCTCGAGCACGCGCGTACGTCGAGCGACGTGGGCTGTGTGCTGCTCACCGGCAACGGCCCGAGCGAGAAGAACGGCAAGTGGGCCTTCTGCACCGGCGGCGACCAGCGGATCCGGGGCCGCACCGGCTACCAGTACGAGGACGGCACCGGCGGCGACGTGCAGGACAGCCGGTCTCAGGGTGACCAGGCGCGCCTGGGCAGGTTGCACATCCTGGAGTGCCAGCGGCTGATCCGGTTCATGCCCAAGATCGTGATCTGCCTGGTCAACGGGTGGGCGGCCGGCGGCGGGCACTCGCTGCACGTCGTGTGCGACCTCACCCTGGCCAGCGCCGAGCACGGCCGGTTCAAGCAGACCGACGCCGACGTGGGCAGCTTCGACGGCGGCTTCGGCTCGGCGTACCTCGCCCGCCAGGTGGGCCAGAAGTTCGCCCGCGAGATCTTCTTCCTCGGTGACGAGTACTCCGCGGACGACGCCCACCGGATGGGTGCGGTCAACAAGGTGGTGCCGCACGCCGAGCTGGAGAAGGTGGCGCTGGAGTGGGGCGCGAAGATCAACGCGAAGAGCCCGACGGCCCAGCGGATGCTGAAGTACTCCTTCAACATGATCGACGACGGCCTCGTCGGACAGCAGCTGTTCGCCGGTGAGACCACGCGGTTGGCCTACATGACCGACGAGGCGCAGGAGGGCCGCGACCAGTTCCTGGAGAAGCGCGAGCCGGACTGGTCGCCGTACCCCTGGTACTACTGATCTGGCCTATTTCCTCAGGTCAGAGGCCTAAAAGGGCCTTGATGCGTGGCAGATGCGTGGCAAGAATCGCGATCGATGCGCGACGGCAAGCTCTCTGGAGCTGCACTCGGCGCGATCGTCGGCAGCACGTAGGCGGCTGTCATCACGCCGAGCGCATCGGAGTTCTACGAGGCGGGGCTGGCCGTCATCCACCCGGCCGGCGTAACGACCGGTCCGAAGGCTGGCGGCACGGCAACTCGGGTCGCCTCAGCCTGCGGTGGCCGACGGTTCCACCTGCGGCGGCCCGGAGGCGCTGAAGGGCTCCAACTGTGGCGCCGCCGACATCAGCAGGCCACGTTGCCAGAGCCGGTGCACGATGACGCCCGCAAGCGCCGCGCCCAGGACATTGAGGGCCAGGTCACCGAGGGTGTCGGTGTAGGCGTGGCGCTTCTCTGAGGAGTTGGCGATGAACGCGAAGTACTCCGCGAGTTCCCAGGCCACGGCCGAGGTCGCACCGAACGCGAGCGACCGCTCCACGACCGCTGCCAGCGTCGAGCTGTGCCGCATCGTCAACAAGATCACCGCAGCGGTGAGCAGCCCGGTGTTGACCAGATGCATCAAGTCATCGAACCAGACCACCGAGTCGTAGAGGTCAAGCCTGTTGCCCAGGGTGTCGGTGAAGCACGTCGAGGTCACCATCAGGTCCGCGACCCAGGGGAACGACGCTCGTTTGCGCCAATACACCCACCACATGGCCGGCACGGTGAAGGCCAGCATCGGGTAGGCGACCGCCCGCAGTCCAGCAGCCTTGTCCTCGACGTTGCCCAGGTCGGGGAAGAGCAGCGACATGACCAGGAGCGCCACCAGACCGGCCTTGGCCGCCACATCCAGCCCCGCCACCAACGGCGGGGTCGCATGGCGCCGGGAGATGCTCTCAGTCATGTGGCGCAACGGTATGCCACGCGCGGTTCCACCGCCGGTCAGAGCCCTGAGCGGGGCGCCGTGTCGCGTCGCTGCTCGTGTTCAAGACGCCAATCAAGGTCCTGAGCGTCTGGCCCAGCGTTGTGTCTCGGAACCACGTCAGGGGTCCCTCCGGCGCCGACCGCCCGAACGGCAGCCCCAAGCGGCAGGTCATAGTCACCGACCGGGCGCGGCCACAGCTGCCGTGCGTCGGTCGAGTACCCCGCAATGGCGACCGCAGACATTGGCTAGCGTCGTTGACGCGATGTCTTGAGCTCTGACTGGATGTTGGCTGGCACTTGCCGTCACGACCGACACCACTCGCGATCCGATCTCAGGGGCCTCCAGCCATCGCAACGTCCGCGCCAGTTTCCGGCGTCGCAGCCAGAGAGCCGGGTCCAGGGTTCCGGATACAGTCCTGACGGAATCCTTGCTGCCAACGCCTTGACTGGAGCTGCTGGTGCTGTGCCGAGCGGTCAGCCGTTGATTGCCGTCTGGGCATTGCGTGCAGGAGGTGTGGCGCTGTTGGTGCGTCCGGTCCACATCGCGATGGAGTTCGTGGTGGCGGCGAGAGCAGATGGCTACAGCTTCGCCAACGACACCGTCAGCGCGCTCGGCGTGGTCGGCTGCACGGTGCAGCACTGCTCACCCAGGCATGCGTTGATGAACGCCGTGTTCATCGGGTTCGGAGTGCTTCTCGTCGTCGGGTCCCTACTTCTGGCGCGGAGCCTGGGGCCATGGGTTGCCGGACTGTTGGTGATCTCGGGGCTGAGCTCGATCGCCACCGGTCTCGCCCCACTTGACCGAGGCGCAGCTCTGCACGCCCTCGCAGCGACGCCCTTGTTCCTCGCGCAGCCGGCCGCACTCATCGCCCTCGCGTGCCAGTGGTGGCGTTCGAGGCCTGCGTCGGCTCGCCTACTCCTCGCGACCGGCGTCGTCACGGCTTTCGCCGCGTTCGCCTTTGTCCTCATCGGGGATCGCCCAGGGGCAGGGGCTCTTGAACGGCTCGCCCTGTGGCCCGTGCTGGTCGCGCTAGCCGGTGTCGGCTTGCTTCACCTACGACCTGGACGCAAAAGGGGGCGCCCTTACCTGGGGGCCAGCACCTGAAACCGCCAAACGGCCCGGAACGACAGACGGCCCCCGGAGGACCAGAACGCATGCGTTTGGACCTTCGATGCGCCGGTGATTCACGGCACCGACCCGAAACGCGTTGGCGCAGGTCAGAGGCCGCCGTAGGAGTACGTCAGGTGCCTGACTGACGGCGACTCAGAGCCCGATCTGCGCCAGGTAGAGCTCCCCGAGCCCGCTGGCGCCGAGGATGGAGGCCCACGCCGCCACGAGCATGAACGGACCGAACGGCACCGCGGTCTTGCGCCCCGCCCGCTTGCCGACCATCAGCAGCACACCTGCGAGCGCGCCCAGGACGAAGCCCCCGAACGCGCCGGTCAGGGCCGCGCCCCAGGAGAGATAGGCGGTCATCCCGCCCACGACGCCGGCGAGCTTCACGTCACCGAAACCCATCGCGGCGGGCGCGGCCATCGCGACCAGGAGGAAGAGCGCGAACAGCAGTGCCGCTCCGAGACCGGCCCGCAGCAGGTCTTGTGGTGCCGCACCGAGCGCGAGCAGCGCCGCCAGGACCGGGTACGCGGGCAGCACGATGACGTTCGGCAGCCGGTGCACGTCGAAGTCGATGAGGGCGAGGGCGACGGCGGCCGCGGCGAAGGTCAGGTACGCCGCGAGCAGCACCGGCCGGTCTGCGAAGCGCCACCCGGCGAGCGCGAACAGCACGCCGGTGCCCGCCTCCACCAGCGGATATCGCGCGCTGATCCTGGAGCCGCAGTCGTAGCACCGCCCGCGCAGAGCCAGCCAGCCCAGGACCGGCACGTTGTGCCGTGCTCGGATCGGCTCCCGACAGTGCGGGCAGGCCGACCGCGGGCTCACGACGGACTCCCCGTGCGGCACCCGGTGAACCACCACGTTGAGGAAGGACCCGACCAGCAGGCCGAGCACGGCGCACATCCCGGCGACGAGGCCGGGCGGGATCTCGTTCAGCGTTGATGACTCCAGCTCAGGACAGTGACCTGTCGTTGCTTCGCGACCGGAGTGCCCGTCGGGTCCCACAGCTGAACGCGCGCGATGAGCGACAGCTCACCGGTCGCGTCGCACGTCGATGCACCCGGGCACAGGTACACCTTCAGCTGGGCGATCGTGCCGTTGAATCCCCAGCCCGGCGAGTTGTCCGGCAGCTCGATGACTGCCCCTGGATAGGAGAACGAAGCGGTCTCGAAGATCCGGAGCGACCGAGCGATGACCCCGAACCTGAACACCGACTCCGAGATGTTGTTCAGCTGCAGGTCGAGTGACGCCAACGGGGTGTACGTCGTGCCCTGGATGTACACGAGGGTGGTGTTGCCGAGTGCCTTGAGGACCGGCTCACCGCCCGGAGTCGCCACCGTGTTGCCGGGGATGGCCGCGGTCGTCTGACCCCGGAGGGACGGCGCGTAGTAGGTCAGCTCGAGCCGGGCCGCGTCGAGCTCGGCGGTCGCAGCCGCGCCGAGGTTCTTCGCGATCGTCGCGGTGAAGTCGACTTTCGCCCCGGTGTAGCCGTTGTCGTGCACCTGCTGCCGGAGGGCGTTGAAGACGCTCGAATGGTCGGGGCGAAGATCCACAGTCTGCGTCGTGAGGGTGCCAGGACGCACCAGGTCGACGGGCGTCAATGCTGTGCCACCTGTCGGCGTCAACAAGATCGTCGACGCCGTGCCGGAGTTGTTCTGGGCCGACTTGTGCCGTACGACGAGTCTGGCCTCCGTGAGCACTGACCCCTTCGGGATCGTCGATGACGGCGTGAAACCCGACATGCTGATCGTCCTCGACACGTTGTTCGCGCCGCCGGCCGGTCGGAACCATGTGGCGCTGCCGCCGCCGGCATCTTGGAGGGCCGCTGCGGTGGCACCGACGAAGGTGCCCTCGGCCCCAGCCGCGGTCACGGTCGGCGTGCCGCTCGTGGTGAGAGCGTTCGCACCGCCGACCACCGTCTGTGTCGCGGTCCCTGTCTTCTGTCCGTACACGGCAATGGGCGGCCGATTGGCGTGGTAGCTGGCGCACAGCTCCATGACAGCGCCCTTGTCGACGACGATGCGGCTGTCGCCGCCGAAGACCAGCTGCACACCTTGGGCGGTGACGTCGTCGATCGGGTTGACGCACCTGCCCGGCACGGTGGTGTCCGAGGTCAGGGTCCCTCCCACGATCGTGCCGGAGTTCACGTTCCAGACATGTGCTGAGTCTCCCGCCATGGTGTAGCCACTCGAGCTGTTGTGGAAGTCGAAGTAGTAGCTGCCCGGGGTGAAGTGGATGAAGCAGTTGCTGCTCCCGTTGGGGGTCAGCGCGTTCAGCTTGGTGGCGTCGTCGTAGTAGCCGGGCTGCAGCGTCACCGAGCCGCTGCCACATCCGCTGGGCGGCGTCCGCAGGTCGGGTACCGGCGCTCCGGCGAGGTCGAGGTCGCTCGCGTAGTTGGGGTCCGGAACGGTCCCGGAGCTGCAGTCGACGACGGGCGCCTGCATGGCGGAGGTCGGCGAGCACCCTGAGTGGGCCCGGATGCTCTCGGTCGACTCCAGGGTGCCGTTGTTCTCGCGGACGATGTTGGAGTTCGACCACACCCCGCCGCGGACGCGGAACGCGCCGTTGCTGCCGTTGGTCTTGAAGGTGAGCCCGGCCTCGCCGCCGGAGCCGAGGGTGAGGATCGCGTTGCCGGGCTTGTTGGCGACGTTGATCGGCACCGCCGACCCCTGTGCGCCCGTGGCGTCCTCGGCCGTGCACTCGACGTAGGCGGAGGTGGCTCCCAGACCACTGGACTTGGGGGCGGGGTAGAAGCCCGGCAGCTGGACGTCATCCTCCGTGCTTCCCGCGCTGTTGTAGCCGAAGCAGCCGGTGCCGGTGGCGTTGTTGAACGCCCAGCCGGCCGGCTCGGCGTCACCGCTGTTGTAACCGGTCCGGAGGCCGTTGATGGCGATCCGTGCGGCCCCGTCGGCGGCGTACGTCGTGCCGGCCACCTGGCGCAGTGCCACGGTCGCCCGCACGGAGCCGTCACCGCGGGTGAGCACGGCGCCGACGACCAGCGCGACGGTGGTGACCACGATGATCGCGATGATGAGGATCGCCCCGTCGTCGTTGCGGAGCGTGCGGACGTTCATGACTGACGCCGTTCACCGGAGAGGGTTGCGGTGTAGGAGCTCGAGTTGTGGCCGCTGCTGTCGTGCACCGACAGGGGCAGCTTCACGAGCGTCGGCACATTCGCACCCGCGCCGCTGCAGGAGGTCGTCGTCCCGTCGGCCTGGTGGCACGACACCGTCGGTACCGCGGTCAGGCTGTTGGCCAGCTCCACGGTCGATGGCTTGCTGCCACACCGGACCCGGAGCAGCTCGTAGACCCCACCTGCGGACCGCGCGGCGTAGGTGACCTTGACCGTCGCGGGCGGGTCGGTGGAGGTCAACGAGGTGAACTCGCTCCACGCCAGCGTGACGACGGCACTCGCACCGGCGGGGAGTCCACAGGGCGCCAGCTGGACCGACTGCTGGAGCGGGAAGGAGTGGCTGGCGTTGTCGTAGGTGCTCGACCGCACCCCGATGCTCGCGACGTCGCGCTGCCAGTAGGCGGAGGCGAACTGCACGTCGTGCGACTCGGTGAGCCGGGCCTGGGTGTCGACGGTGTTGCGAAGGTAGGCCAGCACGACGCCGGTCAGCGGAACCACGATCATCCCGAGGATGCCGACGGTGACCACCAGCTCCACCAGGGTGAACCCGTCGTCCCCGCCGAGTCGGCGGCGCAGCCGCGACCTCATGTGCAGTTTCCTGCTGTTGCCATCGACTCGGTGCACGGCCGGCTCAGCACGACCGTGAGGCTCTCGTCTGCGCGGCCGTCCTGGCTCGAGATCGTCACGTCGATCTGCTGTACGCCGGTGTCGTTGCCAGCGCAGCTCCCCGCCGGCCCCCCGTTCGGCGGCACCCGTCGCGCCGCCGCCTGGCTGGCGCTGAACCCCGCGGGCAGCTCACCGGCGAAGCCGACCGCGGCCGGGGCGTAGGCGTTGGCCGGGGCGCAGGCGACGTAGTTGCCCGGGTTCGAGGTGACGTGCCGCACGATCGCCTCGGCGTAGCTGCGCGCGTAGGCGCCGCCGGTTGTCTGCTTGCGGTGGATGTCGGACGTCGTGACACTCAGCTGGAGGCCGGCGAGGATCGCGACCGCGGCAACGCCGAGGATCACCAGGGCGACCAGCAGTTCGACGAGCGTCTCACCTCGCTCGTCGCGCCAGCGGGGGCAATGGGCCGGCATGTCACACGTCGACCTGGTTGAAGATGCCGTACATCGCCGAGACCAGCGCGATCGCGACGAAGCCCACGATCAGACCCATCACGATGATGACGATCGGCTCGAAGAGCGCCGTCAGCTTGGCGATCTTGTAGTCGAGCTCGGTCTCGTAGTACTCCGCGGTGACCTCGAGCTGGGTGTCGAGGGACCCGGTGTCCTCGCCCACCCGCAGCATCTGCGTCGCGGTCCCCGGGAACAGGCCGGTGCGAGCCAGCGGACCGGCGACGCCCTGACCCTCGAGGATCTGGTCGCGCACCTCGCCGAGCCGCTTGACGTAGACACGGTTGCGCAGCGCCTCGGTCGTGACGGCCAGGCCATCGGTGAGGCTCACCCCGGCGCTCACCATCGAGGCCAGGATGCGGCAGAAGCGCTCGACCAGGGCGTACTGGATGGTCACCCCGAGCACCGGGACCTTGAGCAGCAGCGCGTCCCGGGCGTACTTGCCCCGAGCGGTCCGGGTGATGCCGACGTAGAGCAGCACCACCAGCCCCAGCCCGCCGCAGACCGCCCACCACCATTGCCCGAGGAACCCGGTGATGCCCAGCAGGATGCGGGTCGGCAACGGCAGCTCGGCGTCGAGGTCGGCGAAGAACTCCTCGAACTTCGGCAGCACGTAGATCGCCAGGATCAGCACGGTGACCAGCGACATCGCCGACACGATCAGGGGGTAGATCATCGCCGACTTGATCTTGCGTCGTGCCTCGAGGTCGCGCTTGATGTAGCCGGCGAGGCGCGACAGCACGGTGTCGAGCTCGCCGGTGAGCTCGGCCGACCTGACGATGCCCCGGTAGAACGGGGGGAAGACCTTGGGGAACCTCTCCAGGCAGTCGGAGAACCGGTCGCCCGAGCGCAGGCCGTCCTCGATCTCGTTCATCATCCGCCGCACCGAGGAGTTCTCGTTCTCGGTGCTGATGGTGTGCACCGCGTCGAGGATGGGCAGCCCCGCACGAAGGAACGCCGCTATCTGGCGGGACAGGTGCATGACCGCCTCGCGCTTGATGCGGGGGCCGGAGATCTCGTAGCGGAGGATGCTCGTCTTCTCCGTGACGCGCAGGTGACGCACCTGCTGCTCGTACAGCGCGACCTCCGCGTCGGCGCGGCTGGTGGCCCGGTGCGTGCCCTTGACCGGGTTGCCCTCGAGCGTCTCCCCGACGTAGGCGAACTTGGGCACGGTCAGACTCCTGCCACGTAGATCGCCCGCATGACCTCGGCCGGTGTCGTCGCGCCCTGGAGGACCAGGTCAACCGCCTGCTCCTGCAGGGTGCGCATGCCCTGGCTCAGCGCGAGCTTGCGCATCTCGTCGTGCGGGGCGCGTTCGACGATGAGCTGACGCACCTCGTCGGTGACCCGCAGGAGCTCGTAGACCCCGGTCCGCTCCAGGTAGCCGGTGTGGGCACAGAAGTTGCACCCGGTGCCGTGCTGCAGCTCCCCGAGGCTGGGCGACCCGCCGAGGCGCTCGAACCCTCCGGCGCTGCGGAGGAAGGCCAGCTCCTCGGCCGAGGGCTGATAGGGCGCCGGGCAGTTCGGGCAGTTGCGTCGTACGAGCCGCTGGGCGACGACGGCCGTCACCGACGAGGCGATCAGGAAGGACTCGATCCCCATGTCCAGCAGCCGGTAGAGCGCTGCGACCGACTCGGTCGCGTGCAGCGAGGAGAGCACCAGGTGGCCGGTCATCGCGGACTGGACGGCGATCCGCGCCGTGTCGACGTCCCGGATCTCGCCCACGAGGATCACGTCGGGGTCCTGGCGCAGGATGGACTTGAGACCTCCGGCGAAGGTGACGCCGGCGGGCTCGTTGATCTGGATCTGGTTGATCGAGTCGAAGGTGTACTCGACGGGATCCTCGATCGTCATGATGTTGCGCTCCGGGGTGTTGAGCTCCCCCAGCGATGCGTAGAGCGTGGTCGTCTTGCCACCACCGGTCGGGCCGGCGCAGATCACCATGCCGTACGGCGCGTGGATCATCGAGCTGTAGCGACTGGCCGTGTCCGGCGTCATGCCCAGCTGCTCGAGGCGGAACAGCGGCCGGGACTTGTCCAGCAACCGCAGGACGACCTTCTCGCCACCGACCACGGCCGTGCTCGACACCCGGATGTCGACCTGCCGGTCCTCGACCTCCATGGAGATCTGCCCGTCCTGGGGACGCCGCCGCTCGACGATGTTCATGCCACCGAGGATCTTGACGCGGCTCACCAGCGCGGGCCCGATGGAGCCGGGGAGGTCGAGCACGTCGGTGAGGGCGCCGTCGATGCGGTAGCGGACCCGGACCCGGTCGCCCGACGGCTCGATGTGGATGTCGGAGGCCCGGTCGCGCAGTGCCTGGGTGATGACCATCTGCACCACGTGGACTACGGGTGCCTCCTCGTTGACCTGTGCGCTCTCGAGCTGGCCGGCCTCGCGGCGCATGCTGTCCCGCGCCTCGAACGCCTGGATCTGCCTGCCGACCTCGCCAGTGGCCTTGTACGCGGTGTCCAGGGCCCGGTTGAGGGCTCGGTGGGTCGTGACCTTCGCGACCACGGGCCGGCCGATGGCTTCCGCCACCACGGCCACGTGCTCGGGTGAGGGGTCCAGGACCCCCACGACCACCACGTCACCGTCGACCTCGACCGGGAGCGCCCGCAGCCCCCGGGCCTTGACGCCGCGAAGGAGGGCAACCGCCTCGGGCGCAGGATCGGTGTGCCGGAAGTCGAGCTCGTCGACGCCGTAGTGTGCGGCGAGCGTGTGCGCGAGATCGTCTTCGGTGATGACGCCGGCGTTGATCAGCTTCTCCGCCAGAGTGCCGACGCCGTCGGAGTCGCGGATGGCGTCGACCCGGTAGGGCTCGACGCGGCGTGCCGACACCAGGGCGGTGGCCACGCGCTCGTCGTACTGCTCGGGTGATGCGAGCGGAGCCGGCCGCTCGACGGGGCCGCGCGTGCGGATCTTCATGGCCTCAGGCCCTCGTCGAGGCCGCGAAGTGCGGTCGGGTCTCGATGTCTTGTGGGTAGAGGCTGCGCGCGATCGCATCGAGCTCGGTGACGACGCCGTCCTGGACCAGGAGCGAGAGCGAGTGCTCGAGAGTCACCATGCCGTCGCGCGCCCCGGTGACCAGGCAGTTGCGCAGCTGGTGGGTCTTGCCCTCCTTGATCAGGTTGCGGACCGCAGGGGTGGCGACGAGGACCTCGTACGCCGCGGTCATGCCGCCGTCGACCTTCGGGACCAGCCGCTGGTAGACCACGCAGCTCAGCGCGGCGGCGAGCTGGACGCGGATCTGGGCCTGCTGCTCGGCGGGGAAGACGTCGATCATCCGGGCGATCGACTGGGCGGTGTCATTGGTGTGCAGGGTGGCGAAGACGAGGTGGCCGGTCTCGGCCACGGTGAGCGCGAACCGGATCGACTCGAGGTCGCGCATCTCTCCGACGAGGAGGACGTCGGGGTCCTCGCGCAGGACGCTGCGCAGCGCGTCGGGGAAGTCGGCGGTGTCGGTGCCCACCTCGCGCTGGTTCACCGCCGCCCTCTTGTGGTCGTGGACGTACTCGATCGGGTCCTCGATCGTGATGATGTGGCAGCCGCGGGTGCTGTTGATCAGGTCGATCAGCGAGGCCAGGGTCGTCGACTTGCCCGACCCGGTCGGCCCGGTCATGAGGACCAGCCCCTGGTGCCGCAGCGCCAGGTCGCGGAGCACGGGCGGCAGGCCGAGGTCGTCCGGAGACGGGATGGAGCGGGGGATCATCCGCAGCGCCACCGCGGTCAACCCACGCTGGGTGAATGCGTTGCCGCGGATGCGCGCGTGGTCGCGCCAGGAGAAGGAGAAGTCGTACTCGTGGCTGGCCTCCCAGGCGTCGGCCTGCTGCGGCGCGAGGACCTCGGCCAGCAGGCTCTCGGTGTCCTCGGCGGTCAGCGTGGTGGTCCCCGGTGCCGGGATCAAGGAGCCGTCGACCCGGAGCATCGGCGGCAGGCCGACGGTCAGCAGCAGGTCGGTGCCTCCGGCCTGCCACAGAGCGGAGAAGAGCGCGTCGATCCGACTGCCGATCTGGTGTAGGTGAGTGTGCATGATCGAGACCCGCCTCAGGCGTCGGTGGAAGTGCGGACCGAGGAAGGGCCACGGCTTGCCGGCCGCGGCCCTCCCGGTCACAGAGCGATCAGCAGGACGGTCCGCCGGTGACGCACACCGGTGGTGGCGTTGTAGCCCACCCGGATCTTGGCGTCGACGCTCCGCAGCGCTCGGGTCGCTCTTCAGGAAGCTCGGCACGAGGGCGCCAGGTCGGCCGGGTTGCTGCCGTTCTGGGCGTAGTAGGCCTCGACGGCGGTGTCGGCGGTCGAGCGACGTTGGTCTTGCACGCGGACACGTCACCGCGGTCGCTGATGCCGCGGACGGAGAAGACGACGATCGCGGACAGCACGCCGAGGATGACGATGACGATCAACAGTTCGATGAGCGTGAAGCCGTCCTCGTTGCGACGGGCCTCGCGGACAGTGAGTAGACGCTGGTACATGTGGGTTCCCCCCCGGTGAGCCCAGCGACCCCCTGTCGCCGAGTGACGTCAAGGTACGCAGGTGTCGGCCCCGGCACACTGTCTTCGCGGACGGCAACCGGCGCCGCCCCAACGGGGTAGGTCCGATTCGGCACCTTCGGGTGATCGGGGTAGTCCGTTGCGGCTACTCGGGCGCCGCCGAACGGCCAGGTGCAAACGCCTGAAATGGTGGCGAAAGCGGACAGCGCGAGCGCGATAGCTCCAGGGGGGTGCGCAGGACGGTTGATGTCTAGTCCGGAAGAGGTCTGAGATCTCATCATCCGGCGGCGCGGCCTCAGCCGCAGGACGACTTCCCGATCTCCCCGAGGCCGAGGTCAGCCACCCCCGGCGTCACTCTCAGGGCCGGGTCGCCGATCTGGCCCTTCCCGGTCGTCACGGTGTACGACAGGGTCGCCGTCTGCCCGGGCCGCAGGAACACCCGGGTGCTGGCGATCTCTCGACCTCCCAGGGTGGCCTGGACGTAGACCGGAGGCACGCCGTCGACCTCGAAGGAGTCGATCGACCCACCGACGGGCCCGATGAGGTCCGCCGCGGTCACCAGGACCCCCTTGGGTGCGGCCTCTGCGGGGCCGAGGATGCTGGGGGTGAGCTGATCGAGGTCCTTGGGCACCTGCGAGGTCATCCGTGAGGTCACCCGCAGTGTCTGCCGGTTGCCCTGACAGCTCACCGACTCCACCGACGTCACGTAGCGCAGGTAGTAGTCCATCTTGGTCGACGTGCCGTCGTTGAAGGAGAGGCTGACGTTGGGATTGGGACCGCTGCCGAAGTCGAGGTCGCCGGCGATCCGCGAGCCGGCGAGCTCCTGCTGCATCTCGGGGTCGTCGAGGTAGAGCAGGATGCGGCGCTCCTCGACGCCGCGCTGCAGCCCCTGGTATGCCGCCTGGTTGTCCACCCGGCCCGAGGCGAGCAGGCTGAAGGTGGCGGACGCGACGTCGGCGAAGATGTCGTTCTGCCGCTCGGGGTCGCGGACGTCGAGGTAGATCTGGTTCAGCAGCACCTGGACGGTGTTGGCGCCGGTGATCTCGTAGCCCGCCACGGGGAGCGGGTCGGCGCCCTGCAGCAGGTAGGACATCGCGATCGGGTCGACGCTCAGGACGCCGTCGACCTTGCGGAACTTGCGCTCCCACATCGTCTCCAGCAGCGCGGCGCCGCGGGGATAGTCGGGGGTGAAGTTGGTGTCCTGGGGGAGGTAGGCCAACCGGTCGGACCAGATGGTGCGCTCGGCGTCGGTCAGCGGTCCGGCGGGGCGTTGCTGCAGCGCCGATGTCGCGCGGGGCGCGCTGCTCGCCGAAGGTGACCTTGCCCTTGTCGAAGGTCAGCACCCCCAGCGCTCCGGGCATCCCCCCGGTCGCCCGGATCTCGGCGTTGTTGTTGAACGCCACGAGCAGGCGTCGAGGCTTGGTGCCGTCGAAGAGCCACGGCCCGACCTTGGCCACCCGTGCGGCCGTCGCCGAGGCCGCGGAGACCTCGTTGAGCTGCAGCGACACGGCCGAGACCTGCCGGCGCACCGGTCCGAGGAGCCGGGAGAGGTCGATCTCGGCCATCCGCGCCGACTGGTCGCGCACCACCTCGTCGGCGGCCAGCAGCTTGGGGGCGGCTCGGTGGACCGCGGTGAAGTCGAACCGACCGTTGCGAGGCGTCATCAGCTCAGGGCTGAGCTCCTGGCCCGCGGACACCGCCGGAGGCAGGGCGCCCTGGCTCAGCGCGCGGGCGACCTCGGCGACGGTCGCGACGGCCGCCAGGTCGTCACCGACGAAGGGCACCTTGGTGCCGATCCACCAGACCGGTCCCGAGGTGTACTTCGCGGCTCTGGCGGAGTGCCCCTGGGCAGCCGCGAGTGGCTTCCTCGCCGACGCGGCGTCGCCATCCTTGACGTGCTCCGAGACCTGGACCATCGCCCGCGAGGCCGCCTGGAGCTCGGTCCGTGCCTGGTAGCCCTGGTAGGCGATCAGCAGGCTCAGCCCGACCCCGAGAAGCACCACGACCAACAGTGGCCGAACGAACCCTCTCAAGCTCACTGTGGAGTCATCGGTTGAGTATCGCCGCCGCTCGCCTGTGGTGGATGCCGCTCACGTGCCCCGACCTGGCACCGTGAGCAAGCGATGTCGACCGTCAGTCAGCGATGCGTGTCAGTACGTCCGACTGTGTCGTTGCCGCCGTAGCTGTAGGTGATCGTCTGTCCGGCCAGCCGCCGTCGTAGTGTGCTGGCTTGGCCAGCGGACAGAGTTAGGGTCTTCGTCCCGTCGTAGCCGGTCAGCGTCACGGTGACCGTGCGGCGGTCGGGATACCGGAACCCCAGCGATCCGTGACCGTGATCGTCGTTCCGATGATCCCTAGAGTTGCACGTGGGCGTCGCCTTCGCGAAGTCGATGCTGCCCGTGCAGCTGCCGTAGGTGCCGTTGCCGGGGTAGTTGAAGGTGATCGTCTGTCCGGCCACCCCGGCGTGGGTAGGTGTGGCTGGCCTGGCCACCCGACAGCGTCTTGGTCTTCGTCCCGTCGTAGCCGGTGAGCGTCACGGTGCCCGTGGGCGTCCCCGGACTGCCGGTCACGGTCACGGTGATGGTCGTGCCTGCAGCGTGCGTCGGCGCAGCAGCCCGCCGGGTACGCCGCCGCAGCGCCTGCACCCCCGGCTGGCTGAGCTCCGAGGTGGTCGCGCCGCGGTAGGCCTGACTCGTGGTCTCGGGCCCGGGGGTGGTGATGAGAGTCGTGCTCTCACCCGTGTTCTGGGCCGCTGCGTACCCTCCACCGACCAGAGCCATGGCAGTGACTGCGACGGCGCTGATGAGGGCAATACGCTTGATACTCATGGGTCGGCCCTTCAAGAATCCGAGTGCGGGCCTGCATCACGCGCCCCCGCCGGGTGATGGAGGGACATTAACAACGAGATCAGGCCTGGGCGACGGCTTGTTTCAAGCGACGACCACCATGCAAGACACCACGTTCGGTTTGGGCCTTTCATCCCCTTATTCCCCGTCGAATCACTCCGAAGTGGGCATGAACTGGTCTGGCCCACCGCGCGACCTACTCGTAGCCGAGCACCTCTCGCCGCTTCGCCGACCACGCCAGCGCCGAGCCAATCGCCTCGTCGAGGGAGTCTGCGCCGTCCAGCCAAGTAGCTCCCGCGCCCGGTCGACGTTGGCGAACGCGCCGACTGCATCGCCTGCGCGGGGCGGCGCCTCCCGCACCGGGACAGGCGAGCCGAAGACGCGCTCGAAGGCCGCCACCAGCTCACGCACGGTGACTCCGTCCCCTGTGCCGACGTTCATCACCAGGCTCGGCTCGCCGGTCGTCGTGAGCACGTCGTCGAACCTCTCGAGGGCGGCAACGTGCGCCAGCGCGAGGTCCCACACATGGATGTAGTCACGCAGTCCCGTCCCGTCACGTGTCGGGTGTTCGGTGCCTGTGACTGTGAAGGCGTCCTTGAGTCCACGTGCAGCCATCACGAGTTGGCCCAGGACGTGCGTCGGCTCGCGGACGTGCACGCCGGACTGCAGCTCAGGGTCCGAACCGATCGGGTTGAAGTAGCGCAGGATCACCGCGCGCAGATCCGTCGCTTGCGCCATGTCCTGGAGGACCATCTCCATCATCAGCTTGGTTCGGGCGTACGGCGACCCCGGTGCGAGCGGCGACGACTCGTCCACCTCGAAGTCGTCGGTCAGGGCATAGAGCGAGGCCGACGAGGAGAACAGCACCCGCGGCTTGCCAAGCGCCACCAGCTCGTCGAAAAGCTCCAGCGACTTGGCCACGTTGTCGCGGTAGTACTCAAAGGGCTGAGCTACCGACTCCGGTACGACGATCCGCGCCGCCATGCGGATAGTTGCCCCGAGCTCGGGGTGCTCCGAGACGATCCGGCGCAGCAGCGCGCGGTCGGCGATGTCACCCTCGTAGAAGATCCGATCCCGCACGAACGCCCTCGGCCCAGCTACGAGTGAGCCCAGCGCCACCGGCACGTGTGCCGCGCGCTCCGGGCCCAGGCAGGTGGTCGACCAATGCCCTCATGACGAGGAACCGGCCGATCTTCCGGACGCGCGGGGACCACGCCGGCGATCTGGATGCGATGTCAGCTGCTGCATTGACGAAAGGTGCCCCACCCGATGACGCAGACCCACCCCGACCACCAGCTCGACCGGCTCGACCGGCTCAGGCCGAGTCGATCCACGTCTTCCGCGACGTCGCGACCGAGTTCGAAAAGCCTGTCCAGATGTTCTCGGGCGGCAAGGACTCCATCGTCATGGTGGGGCTGGCCGACAAGGCCTTCTACGCCGCGAGGATCCCCTTCCGGCGCTGCATGTCAACTCCGGCTACGACTTCCCGAGGTGCTGGAGACCCGCGACAACTGGGTCAACCGGCTCGGCGTAAGCCTGATCTTGGCCAGCGTCGAGGAGGCCCTCGCCAACGGCATCGTGCCCGACCACGGCAAGACCAGCCGCGACGGGCACGAGATCGGCACCCTGCTGCACGGCATCGAGGAGAACGGCTTCACCGTCGCCTTCGATGGCGAACGCCGTGAAGGGGAAAAGACGCTCCAAAAGCGAGTGCACTCCCGCCGCGACAACGGCGACCGATGGGACCCCATGGGCAGCGCCTGTGGAGCCCCTATAGCGGGCGGATCCACGGCGGCGAGCACATGCGGATATTCCCACCCTACAACTGGACCGAGCTCGATTTCCGGCACTACCTGGCCCAGGAGGAATCGAAATCCCCTCGATCCGTTACTCCCCTCAGCCTCGGGTGTTGCGTGACGGGATGTGGCTCTCGGAGAGCGACTTCAACCCGACGAGGGCGGCGAGACCGTGAGCGAGATTCGGATAGTGCGTTTCCGCACCGTGAGCGACCCTGACCCTGACACCGCGAACACCGAGAGCAAAGGCTCGCCCAACAAGATCGCCGTGAATCCGCGCCGCAGTCCCGCTGCTGTGCGACCCCTCTGAAATTGGACCACAGGTAGTACGTTTCTGCCTGAACAGGGCCGCGATCATCATGCAGTCAATGATGTTGAATTCTAACATGACCGCAACAAGCCTACGGCAGGTACCCTCCAACTGAGCTTCAAGGACGACGATGCCACCGGATTCCATTGCGAGAATTTCAGTGGACAATCCACAATCGCCGTTCCTGACCGACCCCGACCCGCGACCCAGCCCGACCCGGTAGCGGTAGTACTCCCCGCGCGCTCATTGCCGTGGCTCCTCGACGATCTGCTTACAAGGTCCTCGGTTTCGACCCAATTGTCTTCGGCATGCTGCCTCATACCCCAGAGACTCATTCTGTATACCAATGCTAGCAGCAATGCCTGGCCTCTGCACAATCCCCTGCAGGGGTGGCGGGGGCATTCTCCCACAGGTGTGACCCAGCATGGGGCTCAGTTCCTTTCCCCGAGACAAGCAGTCAATACCTACTCAGCTGTTGTTGGCCTCCAACCTGTTGGTAGCTGTTGCCCTGACTCATGCTCAGTCAATTGGCAATACCTGAGCCCAGCAGCCCCAGAAGTAGCCAACTATCATCGTGGCAATGACTGCATGACGGTATCAAGTGTTCCACACAGCTTCTCCTGTTGGAGTTCACCTAGCCAAGTATGCAGCATGCTCCTTCCTGCAGCACTCATGCGGTGTCTTCGTCATCTCCATCCTGCATTCACTGGTCTCAGGCGTCCTGGGTTTCCTGCCTGCCTTTGTAATGTCTCCTCTCTCAGCAGCAGGACAGCTCGTGAGCAGAATCACCGTGTGCAACATCGTCGCATCCGCGTGAATGGTTGCCCATGATCCAGGCCAGTAAATGGTTGGTCCTGCCTTCCTTGGCAGGTCACATGTGGCCCGAGGTAGACCCTCATAAGGCCCACTGGTGTGGGCCGCGTCCTTGGGCATCTCCTTCACATCAGGATACAGCTCAAAGAATTGGAGTCTTGCATCGTTGGCTGGGGAGGTGCTGCTCTGGTCAGACAGTTCAGCAGACAGAGGAGCCAACATGGGCTCTGTTCCCACCACCCTTCCCGGGCATGCTTCCTCTCTGCAGCCATCTGGTATCTGGCTCCTCCTCACACCTCAGAGCTCATCTGGGCAGTGGGCTGTTTTCCACCCTTTGTTGGCCAAGTGACACGTGTTGGGTTTGCAATCATCAGACTCACATGGTGGCAAGAAACAGCTTTCCTCACCCAGTGGGGCCTCTGCACCTGGAGTCTGGTGGTCTTGGGGGGAGGGCACCATCATCATCTCATCTGGGCCATGGCAACATGGTGTCACCACCATGTAGCCTGGCTCTTGGGGGCTGGGGCACCAAGCCACGGTTTTGGTTGGGGGTGGAGTTCCTGAGTCTGCCTTCTGTCTCCCACAGTGGGACTTGCTCTGACTGTGGCACCCCCATGGGGTTGGGGTCTGTTCTTCTTGCAGTCTCCAGGCGTCCATGTAGCCTCCGCAGCGGGCCTGCCCGCCCTGGTTGAGTCATAACCAGGATTTCCTCCTACATTTTTTTCCATCACCACGTGGGGCCCCGCTTCCTATGCAACACGATAAATCTCACCTAAGTGCTTGCGGAGCCGTTTAAGGTCTCAGCACTCCACCTTCTCCACCTAGGGCCCCGCAGCAGAAAGGACCTGCCGACATGATCTAAGCCGTCCGCTCAGCGAGACATCGAGTGAGATTGCTAACCAAACCGACGATGCAGCCCTTCCGATGAGACAATAACCCTAGGCCCGCTGGAGATGTGGGACCGGAGCCGGGCACGGCAACTCTCCCAATGAGCAATTCGACCTGATGCCGCCCTGCAATTTCCGCTCAGTCGTACTCGACAGCGTCACCCCAAGGATTCGGTTTCCATATCGGATGCCGCCCAAGCGACGCGACTGCGCGATGAGATCGAGTCCTCGCTCACGCATCATCGTATGACGCAGGCGCTTCAGAGACCAGCCGATCTTGGCGTTTCGGATCCCGACCGTGCTCGCGACTGACCC
>CAWIAV010000001.1:0-625712 GCA_963834245.1 uncultured Actinomycetota bacterium | reverse complement strand
AACGGTCGACCACCCGGGAGGAGCGGTCGTCGTCGTCCAGGCTCTCCCCGACGATGCGTCCCGCCAGCGAGGTGGCGAGCGTGCCCACCTCGGCACGTAGTGAGGTCACGGCCTGCTGACGCTCCGCCTCGATCTGCGACTTGCCGTGCTCGACGATGCGCGAGGACTCCTGCTGAGCCTGCTCCCGCATCTCCGAGACGATCTGGGCACCCTGCTCACGAGCCTCCTCGCGGATCCGGGCTGCCTCGTGACGTGCCTCGGACAGCCGCTGCTCGAGCTCGGCGAGCTTGGCGTCCGCCTCGGCCTGCTTGGTCTCGGCAGCATGGAGCCCGCCCTCGATGGCAGACGTGCGCTCGGCGAACGTCTTCTCGAAGTTGGGCACCACGTACTTCTTGGCCAGGTAGTAGAGCAGGCCGAAGACCACGACCGAGAGAACGATCTCGATCGGGTGCGGGATCAGCGGGTTGAGGCCCTCTTCACCGGCGAGCGGAATCACATACATGTGCTCGGTCCTTCGTCAGGGGTTGTGGGTCAGAGCACGAACGCGAGGGCGATACCGATGATCGCGAGCGCCTCGGCCAGGGCGAAGCCCAGGAAGGCGATCGTCTGCAGGCGGCCCTGCGCCTCGGGCTGACGCGCCACACCGTTGAGGTAAGCGGCGAAGATCAGACCGATGCCGATGCCCGGGCCGATGGCGGCCAGGCCGTAGCCGATCATGTTCAAGTTGCCGCCGTCGATAGCCATAGGAAGCACGGCTTGTTCCTTTCGATTGGTTCAGAATTTCGATGTGTTCAGTTGTGTCTTGCCGGCTCCCGGCGAACCGGGAGAAGTCAGTGGGTGCTCAGTGTTCCTCAGCGATGGCGCTGGAGATGTACAGCGCGTTCAGCAGTGCGAACACGTAGGCCTGCAGGAACTGCACCAGCACCTCGAGGAACGCGATCGCGATGAACATGACCCACGCCAGGATGCCGACCGGCTTGACCATGGCCGCACCGTGGATGAGGAGGTACTCACCACCGAGCGCGAACAGGATCAGCAGGAGGTGACCCGCGAGCATGTTGGCGAACAGACGGAGGGCCAGCGTGAGCGGCCGCACGAGGATGTTGGAGAGGAACTCCAGGGGCACCAGCAGGATCAGCATCGCCGGGGGCACGCCCGCCGGGACCGTCTGGTGCTTGAGGTAGGCCAGCACGCCGCCCTGCGCCTTGATGCCGGCGATGTTGTAGACCAGCCAGCTGATCGCGACCAGGCCGTAGACCATGCCCGAGCGGGAGAACGTGGGGAACTGCAGACCGGGGACGGTCGCGAAGACGTTGTTCAGCAGCACGAAGAAGAAGATGGCGAACAGGAACGGCACGAACCGCATGAAGTCTTTGCTGCCGATGATGTCGCGGCCCAGCGAGTTGCGGACGAAGCCGTAGCCCAGCTCGCCGACGTACTGCATCCGGCCCGGCACCATGGCGCGCTTGGCTGACGCGGCCCGGAAGAAGACGAACACCAGCACCGCGCCCAGAACGAGCTGCAGCATCGGCTTGGTGACGCCGAGGTACATCTCCTGGCCGAGGAACTCGAAGGTCGAGCTGGGACCGACCGGCGGCAGGTTGAAGTCACCCGGGCCGGGGGGCGTGAAGCCCTCGCTCTGGATGACGAGCGTCGAGGTGAGGCTCACTGCATCTCCTGATTCGTGACGTTCTTCGTTGCTCTTGCGTCTGCCGGGTCAGGCTTGATCTTGAACCTCGACCAGGTGGCGAACACCCCGAGGCCGGCACCCACCAGGATCCCGATTGCCACGATGAACGAGGTGCCGAGCCACAGGTCTGCGAGCCAGCCGAGCAGTCCGTAGAACGCCACTCCGGCCACCACATAACCGAAGGCGTGCCAGGGGTCGCCAGCCGGGGGGACGTGGTGCGCTGGATCCTGCTGAGCCATTGCGGTGGGAGCGTAGCAGTCGGCGCGGGTCACGGCGCACCCCCCTCTGACCGGTGGGACCCGTCGACCGGGGTCCGCGCGGACACCGGCTCGGTGGGTGCAGGTACGACGGGCGGGACGGCATCTGGGAGCTCGATGTCGTAGACCGGGATCCGTGCTCGCGCGGTGGCGACGAGCTGTCCGACCGTCCAGGCGATCGTGGCGACGATCACGCCCGCGGCGATCCAGCCGGGAGTCAGCGACGTCCCCACGACACCGGAGTTGGAGAGCACGGCGAAGACGAGCGCGACCAGCGCCACCTGCAAGGTGTAGGTCATCACGGCCATCAGCAGCGCCGCCTCGGGGACGATGCGCGTGGCGGCTCCGACGACAGCGGACCCGAAGAGGAAGAAGCCGAGGGCGATCGCGCCGCCGACCAGGGCGCCCCGAGCCGCAGCGCTATCGGTGGTCAGGCCTCCGACGATCGCAACCGCGACGACTGCTGCTGCCACGGACACACCGGCCACGGCGAGGACCCGTGGAGTCCCTCGGGGCTGTCCCCTGCCAGGGGGTGCGGTCGTCGACATTGGCGGCCTCGTCGTCGTCAGGTGACTACCCGGAAAGAGCCGGGGTCATCGGGCGGTCTGCGGTGCTTGTGAAAACTAGCACAAAGTCGCCGTGGTCCAGAAACCGGTTGACCTGCACAAGTTCTGCGGCCCCTTCCGAACCGCCATCAGCGGAGCAGCTGGTCCTCGGCACGCAGCTCGTCGGGGCGGTTCACCCGGGGCAGGATGAAGGTCAGCGCGACCGTCGTCAGCGTCCCGGCAACCAGCAGCACCAGGGCCAGGGTGCCCGTGTACAGGCTGACCAGCACGCCACCGAAGGCCACCAGCCCCGCCCAGAGCCACATGATCAGGACCGCCCTTCGCTGGCTGTGACCGATCTCGAGAAGCCGGTGGTGCAGATGCTCCTTGTCCGGCTGGTAGAACGCCTGCCCCCGCCTGGTCCGACGTACGACGGCCAGCACCAGGTCGGCCAACGGCACGATCAGGATCGAGATCGGGAGCAGGACAGGCAGCAGCATCACCACGATCGAACGGTCCCCCGCCCCGCCGCCCGTCTCCACCGAGACGCTGGCGAACTGACCGGTGAGGGTCAGCGCAGAACCCGACAGCACCAGCCCGAGGAGCATGGAGCCGGAGTCACCCATGAAGATGCGGGCCGGGAAGAAGTTGTGCGGCAGGAACCCCGCACAGGCGCCCCCCATCGCAGCGCAGAGCATCGCGGCCGTGATGGCCAACGTCTCGCCGTTGGTGTCGGCCAGCTTGTAGGAGAACAGGAAGAACGCGATCGCCCCGATGAGGACCACACCCCCGGCGAGACCGTCCAGGCCGTCGACGAAGTTGACCGCGTTCATGGTGCTCACGACCAGGAGCATCGTGAGCAGCACACCCTGGGTGGGGTCGAGCACGAACTGCCCCACGCCCGGCAGGTTGATCGACCACAGCTGGACGTCGTTGAGCACCATGAACCCCGCCGCGACGATCTGCCCGCCGAGCTTGGTCAACGCGTCCAGCTCGATCAGGTCGTCGATGACCCCGACGGCACAGATCATCGCCCCGGCGATCAGCACGATCCCCGAGTCGTGGAAGACGAACGGCTGCGAGGTGCTCAGGAACGGCAGGTGCTTGGCCATCAGCAGCCCGGCGCCGAGCCCCCCGAGCATGGCCACTCCCCCGAAGTAGGGGATCGGCGTCGCGTGCACGTCACGGTCGCGGACCCGGGCCACTGCACCCGACCTGATCGCCAGCTCGCGGGCGAAGACGCACAACAGGTAGCTGACGACCGCCGCAACGAGGAAGACGAGCAGGTACTCACGCACGGTCGGCGCCGGCCTCCGGGTCGCCTTCCGGGTCGCCTTCCGGGTCGCCTTCGAGCTCGGCGCCGAGGCTGCGCAGCACCGGCGCGAGGTCCTCGCGGCTGATCGCGCCCTCGCGCAGGATGCGGGGTCGGGCGCTGGTGCAGTCGAGGATGGTCGAGGCAACGGTGCCGGCGCTGGGCCCACCGTCCAGCACCACCGCGACCGACTCCCCGAGCATGCGCTCCGCCTCGTCGGCGTCGGTCGCAGCGGGCTCCCCGGTCACGTTCGCCGAGGACACCGCGAGCGGGCCGGTGCGGCCCAGCAGGTCCAACGCTGCCCGGTCGTCGGGCATGCGTACCGCGACGGTGCCCTTGGTCGCGCCGAGGTCCCAGCGCAGCGAGGGTTGCTGACGACACACGATCGTCAGCGGGCCGGGCCAGAACTCCTCGATCAGGCCCTCCACCCACCCCGGCAGGTCGGTCGCCAGTGCCTCGAGGGTGGTGTTGGCCGAGATCAGCACGGGCGGCGGCATGTCGCGCCCCCTGCCCTTGGCCGCGAGCAGCCGGTTGACCCCGTCGGCGTCGAAGGCGTCGACACCGACTCCGTAGACGGTGTCCGTCGGCAGCACGACGAGCTGCCCTCGGCGTACGGCACCGACCGCGGCAGCGAGCCCGGCCTCACGTTCCTCGGGCTCGGAGAGGTCGTAGCGGGTACTCACTGCGTCATCCTCCCGGTTGGCTACGGGTCATCGTGCCAGTCTCGCGGTCACGTAGCGTGCGCGACCTGCCAGGTCGCGGTGGTCCCGCACTCCGCTCCACCCGCCGTCGTCGAGGAACACGCCGGCCGCCGACTCCCCCTGCACGTCCGCGTGCTCGGCGCCGACCCATCCCCCCGGGCGCAGGAGTCGGGTCGCCACTCGTTGCAGCACCCGCAGCGCGTCGAGCCCGTCCGCGCCCGACCACAAGGCCAGGGCGGGGTCGTGGTCGCGAGCCTCGGGCGCGACACCTGCCCAGGCGTCCAGCGGGATGTACGGCGGGTTGCACACCACCACGTCGACAGTGCCGTCCAGGTCGGGAAACGCATCGGCCATGTCACCCAGACGCAGCTCGACCCCGCTGTGGGCGAGGTTCTGCTCTGCCCAGGCGTGCGCCCCCGGGTCCAGCTCCACGGCGTACACCTGTGCGTCCGGGACCTCGTCGGCGACGCTCAGCGCGATCGCACCCGAGCCGCAGCACAGGTCCACGACCACCGGCTCCGCACCGGCCTCCCGGGCCCGCTCGATCGCCCACCCCGCCAGCAGCTCGGTCTCCGGGCGGGGCACGAAGACCCCGGGGCCGACGCGCAGGTCCACGTGCCGAAAGGCCGCGGTGCCGGTCAGGTGCTGCAGCGGCTCGCGCGCCGAACGACGCACGACGAGCGTCTCGAAGGCCGACCGTTGCGCAGCAGGCACGTGGTCCACCAGGGGCAACCGGCCGCGGGTCGTGCCGAGGACGTGTGCGAGGAGCTCGGCGGCGTCGTGGTCGGGACTGTCCACGCCGCCGCGTGCGAGCGTGGCGGCGGCGGCGCGCAGCAGCGCCCGCACCTCGGTCGCGGTCACTCGCCGAGGGCCTCGAGCCGAGCCGCCAGATCCGACTCGACGCAGGACCCGATGACGGGCTCCAGGTCGCCGTCGAGCACCCGGTCGAGGTCATAGGACTTGTAGCCGGTGCGGTGGTCGGAGATGCGGTTCTCCGGGTAGTTGTAGGTGCGGATCCGCTCGGAGCGGTCGACCGTGCGCACCTGCGAGCGTCGCGCGTCGCTGGCGTCGGCGTTGGCCTCCTCCTGCGCGGCCAGCAGCAGCCGGGCCCGCAGGATGCGCATCGCCTGGTCGCGGTTCTGCAGCTGGGACTTCTCGTTCTGGCAGCTGACCACGACACCGGTCGGCAGGTGGGTGATCCGCACGGCGGAGTCGGTGGTGTTGACGCTCTGGCCGCCGGGGCCGCTCGAGCGGAACACGTCGATGCGCAGGTCCTTGTCCTCGATGTGCACTTCGACCTGCTCGGCCTCGGGCAGCACGAGTACGCCGGCGGCGCTGGTGTGCACCCGGCCCTGGCTCTCGGTGACCGGGACCCGCTGCACCCGGTGGACCCCGCCCTCGAACTTCAGCAGCGCGAACGGCGCCTCCCCCGGCTCGGGGGTGCCCTTCGCCTTCACCGCGACGGTCACCGACTTGTAGCCGCCCAGGTCGGACTCGGTCGCGTCCAGCAGCTCGGTGGACCAGCCCCGGCGTTCGGCGTACCTCGTGTACATGCGGAGCAGGTCGGCGGCGAACAGCGCCGACTCCTCGCCACCCTCGCCGGACTTGATCTCGAGCAGCACGTCCTTGCCGTCGGAGGGGTCACGGGGGATCAGCAGGTGCCGCAGCCGCTCCTCCGCAGTCGCTCGCGCGCGCGTCAGCTCCTCGGCCTCGCGGGCGAAGGACTCATCCTCCCCCGCGAGCTCACGCGCAGCCTCGAGGTCATCGCCGACCTGCACCCACTCCGCGTGCGCGCGCAGAACCGCGCTGAGCTCGGCGTACCGCTGACCGAGCCGACGAGCCATCGACTGATCGGAGTGCACCGCAGGATCGGCCAGCCTGCCCTCGAGCTCGGCGTGCTCCTCCGCGAGCTGCGAGACGGCTTCGAACAAGGGGGCTCCTGGGGTGGTGTGGTTTCACTGGGGACCCAGGGAAACTGCCACTTCCCCACCGGTGCAACAGGGGGGAAGTGGTGGTTTCACTGGGGACCCAGTGAAACCACCAGCACGCAGCGAGCTACTTCTTGTCGGCCTTCTTGGCGTAGCGGGCCTCGAAGCGGGCGACGCGGCCGCCGGTGTCGAGGATCTTCTGCTTGCCGGTGTAGAAGGGGTGGCAGTTGGAGCACACTTCGGAGCGCATCGAGCCGCTGGTGGCGGTGCTGCGAGTCGTGAACTGGTTGCCGCAGGTGCAGGTCACCGCGGTCGTCACGTACTCGGGGTGGATGTCCTTCTTCATGGTTTTCCTCTCGGGGTTACAGCCGCCGGGTCGCACCTCGATGAAGTGCGTGAACCGGAGCCAGCGTCCAAGTGTGCCATCGACTCCCGGACGGGAGCCAATCGGCGAGTGCAGTACAGAACAGCGGCCGGAGCCGGGGTGTTCCCTAGCGGCTGCGCGCGAGAACGGCCGAGACACGCGAGGCGAGCTCGCGGGGGCTGAACGGCTTGACGATGTAGTCGTCTGCGCCGGCCTCGAAGCCCTGCTCGATGTCCGACTCCTGGGCTCGCGCGGTGAGCATGATGATCGGGAGACCGTCCATGCTGGAGTTCTGGCGCAGCGCCCGGGCGGCGTCGAGCCCGCTCATGCCGGGCATCATCACGTCCAGGATGACCAGGTCCGGCTTCTCCGAGGTGCACGCTTCGACTGCAGCAGCCCCGTCACCGACGGGAACGACCTCGTGTCCCCCGTGACGCAGCTTGAACACGACAAGTTCACGGATGTCCGCGTCGTCGTCGGCAATCACGATGCGAGCCATTTGTTTCCCCTCATTGAGCGCCTACCGGCCTTGAGCATATCCACACGTGTGGACATGCGCGGTCATATCCGCACCTAGTTGTCCTGCGCGCCTGCTGTCGGCGTGGTCTTCTGCACCTGCATCAGGAACTCCAGGTTGTTCTGAGACTTCTTGAGACGCTCGAGCAGCAGCTCGAGCGCCTGCTGACCGTCGAGTGCGGACAGTACGCGACGCAGCTTCCACACGATCGCCAGCTCCTCCTTGCTCATCAGGAGCTCCTCGCGACGGGTGCCGGACTGTACGGCGTCGATGGCCGGGAAGATGCGCTTGTCGGCGAAGTCGCGCCGCAGCCTGATCTCCATGTTGCCGGTGCCCTTGAACTCCTCGAAGATCACCTCGTCCATCTTCGAGCCGCTCTCGATCAGTGCCGTGGCGAGGATGGTCAGCGAGCCGCCGTCCTCGATGTTGCGCGCGGCACCGAAGAACTTCTTCGGCGGGTAGAGGGCGGCCGAGTCGACGCCTCCGGACAGGATGCGACCGCTGGCCGGCGCCGCCAGGTTGTAGGCGCGGCCCAGGCGGGTGATCCCGTCGAGGAGTACGACGACGTCGTGCCCGAGCTCGACGAGCCGCTTGGCCCGCTCGATGGCGAGCTCCGCCACGATCGTGTGGTCGGCCGCCGGGCGGTCGAACGTGGAGCTGACCACCTCACCCTTGACGGACCGCTCGAAGTCGGTGACCTCTTCTGGGCGCTCGTCGACGAGGACGACCATCAGGTGGCACTCGGGGTTGTTGGTGGTGATCGAGTTGGCGATCGACTGCATGATCATCGTCTTGCCGGCCTTGGACGGGGAGACGATCAGACCGCGCTGGCCCTTGCCGATCGGGGCGGCGATGTCGATCACCCGACCGATCAGGTTCGTCGAGGTGGTCTCGAGCCGCAACCTCTCGGAGGGGTAGAGCGGCGTCAGCTTGCTGAAGTCGACCCGTGTCTTGGACTGCTCGGGGTCGGCGCCGTTGACGCTGTCGAGCTGGACGAGCGGGTTGTACTTCTCCCGGCGCTCGCCCTCGCGGGGCTGACGCACCTGGCCGGTGATGGCGTCTCCTCGACGGAGACCGTACTTGCGCACCATCGACATGGAGACATAGACGTCGTCGCTGCCCGGGAGGTAGCCGCTGGTGCGGACGAACGCGTAGTTGTCCAGCAGGTCCAGGATGCCGGCACACGGGGCCAGTACGTCGTCCTCGAGGATCTGCAGGTCGGGCTCGTTGCGGCTGCTGCGGGGCCCACTGGGTCCCGCCTGCTGGTTGCCGGCGGGCTGACCGGGGGCACGGTCGCGGTCGCGGCCCCGACGCCGACGGTTTCGTCGGCTGCCCTGCTCGTCGTCGGCATTGCCGCGCTGGTTCTGGTCGCGGCCGCCCTGGTCACCCTGGTTCCGGTCGCGGTCGCGGTCGCCCTGGTCACCCTGGTTCCGGTTCCGGCCGCCCTGGTCACCCTGGTTCCGGTCGCGGTCGCCCTGGTCACCCTGGTTCCGGTTCCGGCCGCCCTGGTCGTTGCCCTGGTTCCGGTCGCGGTCGCGTTCGCCCTGGTCACCCTGGTTCCGGTTCCGGCCGCCCTGGTCGTTGCCCTGGTTCCGGTCGCGGGCTCGGTCACCCTGGTCCCGGTTGCCGTCCCGGCCGCTGTCGCCCTGGGCGTCCTCGGAACGGTCGCTCCTGGGTTCGCCGTCGCGGCGCTGCTGACGGTCTCCGTCCGAGGTCGGTGCCGACTCCGAGCCGGATTCCTGTCCTGAAGCCTGGCCCTGCTCCGGTCCGGCCTCGCGAGCAGCACCCTTGGTTCGCGGCTTGCGAACGGCCTTCGCCGGCACCTCGCCGGATCCGTTGTCGGAAGTGCGTTCCTCCTCGCGGTGCTCGGGGCGTCCGTTGCGGCCCTCGGATGCGTCGCGGTTTGCGGACTTGCCCTCACCGGCCGGCTGGTTCCCCTCCTGGCCACCTCGCGCCCCGCCCTGGGCGGCACGGATGGCCTCGATCAGGGCCCCCTTGCGCATGCCGGTGGCCTTGATACCGAGTCCACCGGCGAGCTGCTTGAGCTCGGGGAGCAACATCGCGTTCAAGCCACCCTTGCGCCCACCGGATGCCGGTGCACCCTCGGCAGAAGCGGTCTCGGTGGTCTCGGTCATGCGGGGTCCTTCCCCCTGGATCGGCTGTGCGGCAGGCGCCGCCAACTGAGCTGTCGATGGGTGCCGACTCCGGCTGGGAGACTCCGGACACACTCGTGTCGGGTTCCAGAAGGAGTGATCGGCTAGGTGCGTCGCCGTTGAGTCGGCTCCGGCGTTTTCTCCCCGGAGGGCCGGTCGGGACGTGCCGTCACATTAGCACGGTGGCCCCGGGGCCTCCGATGACCTGTGGGAGGGCGCGCCAGCCGTCCGGGACGAACCCTGCGACCTCGGCCGACGTACGAGCCGACGTGCCCCACACGAAGGCCAGCACCGTGGGGCCTGCCCCGGAGATCACCGCAGGGACGCCGTGCTCTCGCAGCTTCGTGAGCAGGACATGGGAACCGGCCATCGCCGGTTCGCGCTGGCGCTGGTGCAAGAAGTCCTCGGTCGCCCGGAACAGCCGGTCCGGGTGTCCGGCGAGGGCTGCGACCAGCAGGGCGGCACGGCCGGTGTTCGCAGCCGCCTCGGCATGTGGAACAGAGGTGGGCAGCAGACCCCTCGCTACCTCCGTCAGGACGCCGTCGGGCGGCACGAACACCACGGCCGAGATCGTGGGGGCGACGGGGGCCTGCTGCGCCCAGACGTCACCGTCGGCCTGACCACTGATCACGAACCCGCCGAGCAGGGCGGGCGCGACGTTGTCGGGATGTCCCTCGATCCGGTTCGCCAGCGCCAGCGCCGCATCGTCGTCGAACCGGGTTTCCTGAGGCGCCAGCGCCCGAGCGAGCACCACTCCGCCCACGATCGCGGCCGAGGACGACCCCAGGCCACGGCTGTGCGGGATGCGGTTGACGCAGCTCAGCCGCAGTCCGGGTGGTTGCACGTCCATCAGCTCGAAGGCACTGCGCATCGCGTGCACCACCAGGTGGCTCTCGTCCAGCGGCACCTCGCCGGCGCCCTCACCTTCGACGTGCACCTCGAGCCCGGACGCGACGACCTCGCCCACGAGGTCATCGGTCAGCTCCAGGGCGATCCCGAGACAGTCGAATCCCGGTCCGAGATTGGCGCTGGTGGCCGGCACCTCGACGGTCACGGGTCCGTCGACGAAGTCCGAGCGGCTCACCTCAGGCCAGCCCCGCCGCCGCCGCGGCAGCCCCGACCTCGGCGTCGCACACGGTGTCGACGAGGTCGGTGAACGTGGAGAGCGCGGTGTCGATGTCCTTCAAGCCGTGGCCGGTCACCGTCACCACGATGCGCTGGCCGTCGTACCGGGTGCCCTCGCTGGCCTCCAGCAGCAGGCCGGCCACCCCCGCGGCCGAGGCGGGCTCGACGAAGACGCCGTCGCGTTGGGCCAGCTCGCGCTGCGCCGTCAGGATCTCGGCGTCGGAGACCTGACGGAACTTGCCGCCCGAGGAGTCGGCCGCCTCCATGGCGAGGTCCCACGACGCCGGGTTGCCGATGCGGATGGCCGAGGCCACCGTCTCGGGGTCGGGCACGGGCGCGCCGAGCACCAAGGGCGCTGCGCCCTCGGCCTGCCACCCGCGCATCACCGGTAGCCTGCTGGACTCGCCGGCCCGGTGCGCCTCCCGGTAGCCCAGCCAGTACGCCGAGATGTTGCCGGCGTTGCCGGTCGGGAGCACGTGCACGTCGGGGGCGTCGCCGAGGAAGTCGACGATCTCGAAGGCGGCCGTCTTCTGGCCCTGGAGACGCATCGGGTTGACCGAGTTCACGAGCGCGACCGGGTACTGCTCGGCGAGCTCGCGCGAGATCCTCAGGCAGTCGTCGAAGTTGCCGCGCACCATGATCACCTGGGCGCCGTGCACGATCGCCTGGGCGAGCTTGCCGGCCGAGATCTTCCCCTGCGGCACGAGCACGAGCGGCTTGATCCCCGCACGTGCGGCGTAGGCGGCCATCGACGCCGAGGTGTTTCCCGTGGAGGCACAGACCACTGCCTCGGCCCCCTGCCCCACGGCGACCGACAGGGCCACGGTCATGCCGCGGTCCTTGAAGGACCCGGTCGGGTTGTCACCCTCGACCTTGAGCCACACCTCCGCCCCGGTGACCCCGGAGAGCCACGACGAGCTCACCATCGGGGTGCCGCCCTCGCGCAGGGTGATCGTGGGGGTGCCCTCGGGCAGGTCGAGGCGGTCGCGGTACTCCTCGATGACTCCTAGCCAGGCGCGCGCGGCCCGGGGGGAGCTCATTCGGACTCGCCCTCGACCCGCATCACCGAGGACACGTCGCGGACGTTGGCCATGCCGCGGAGGGTCTCGACTGTCGCGGCCAGGTCGGCGTCGCTGGCGCTGTGCGAGACCACGACCAGCTGGGCGTCGTCGCCGCGGCCCTCCTGGCGCACGGTCTGGATCGACACGTCGTGCTCGGCGAAGGCCAGCGCGACGGCGGCGAGCACCCCCGCCTTGTCGTCCACGTCGATCTGCACGTGGTAGCGGGTCTGCGTCTCACCCATGGCCAGCACGGGCAGGTCGGCGTAGGCGGACTCCCCCATCCCCCGCACCTCCGAGAGCCGGTTGCGCGCCACGGTGACCAGGTCACCCATGACCGCGCTGGCGGTCGGCGCGCCGCCGGCACCAGGACCGTAGAACATCAGCTGACCGGCAGCCTGGCTCTCCACGAACACGGCGTTGTAGGCCTCGCGAACGCTCGCCAGCGGGTGGCTGCGCGGGATCATCGCCGGGTGCACCCGGGCCGAGACGGCCTGCCCGTCGGGACCGTCCTCCAGCGCGCAGATGGCGAGGAGCTTGACGACGCAGCCCATCTCCGCCGCCGAGGCGACGTCGCTGGCGGTCACCTCGGCAATGCCCTCGCGGTAGACGTCCGCCGCGGTGACCCGGGTGTGGAAGGCGAGACTGGCCAGGATGGCCGCCTTCGCGGCGGCGTCGAAGCCTTCGACGTCGGCAGTCGGGTCGGCCTCGGCGTAGCCGAGCTCCTGGGCCTCCTCGAGCGCCTCCTGGAACCCGGCGCCGGATGAGTCCATCCGGTCGAGGATGAAGTTGGTGGTGCCGTTGACGATGCCGAGCACGCGCGTGACCTGGTCTCCGGCCAGCGACTCCCGGAGCGGCCGGACGATCGGGATCGCTCCCGCGACCGCAGCCTCGTAGTAGAGGTCGCGACCCGCCTCGGCGGCGGCGGCGAACAACGTGCTGCCGTCCTCGGCGAGCAGTGCCTTGTTGGCCGACACCACACTCGCGCCGTTGGCGAGCGCGGAGAGGATCAGCGTGCGGGCCGGCTCGATTCCGCCGATGACCTCGACGACGACATCGAGGTCGCCGCGGGCGACGAGTCCCTCGGCGTCGGTGGTGAACAGGTGCTCGGGCAGGTCGACGTCGCGGGCCAGGCCGAGGCGGCGTACGGCGATGCCGACCAGCTCGACCGGGGCACCGACGCGGGCGGCCAGGTCACCGGCCTGCTCGTGCAGCAGCCGGGCCACCTGGGAGCCGACGACGCCGCAGCCCAGCAGGGCCACGCGTACTGGTTTCGGGGAGTGCTCGTCCATCGCCGCCCATCCTCGCATCATGCGGAGAACCGCGACGCAGCACGGCACCACCCGAGACGTCGCCATCCGTGTCGATCGGGTCTGGGGCCGGGACATCGCCTGCGAGCAACGATGCCGCAACCGCGACGAGTCACCCGGGTCGACCGGCCAGGCAATGGTGGTGACCGGGGGTCCCCGGTCCGGGTCTCAGCCGAGGTCAGTGCCCAGCAGGTCGTCCAACGTCTCCCGGCGTACGACGACCCGCGACGTCCCGTCCTTCACCGCGACCACCGGCGGCCGGAGGGAGTGGTTGTAGTTGCTGGCCATCGACCGGCAGTAGGCGCCGGTGCCGGGGACCGCGACCAGGTCCCCGGACGTCACGTCGCCGGGGAGGAACTCGTCCTTGACGAGGATGTCCCCCGCCTCACAGTGCTTGCCGACGAGCCTGATCAGCAGACCCGGCGCCTCCGATGCCCGGTTGGCGAGGGTGCACGAGTAGTCGGCGTCGTAGAGCGCCGTGCGCACGTTGTCACTCATCCCACCGTCGACCGAGACGTAGGTGCGCACGGCGCCACCGTCGAGCTCGACGGCCTTCACGGTGCCGACCTCGTAGACGGTGCACACGGCAGGGCCGGCGATCGCACGACCGGGTTCGATGGACAGGCGCGGCACCGCAAGGTCGCGTGCCGCGCACTCGTCGCGGACGATCTTGGTCATCTCGGTGGCCAGCTGTGCGGCGTCCGAGGGGTCGTCCTGGGTCGTGTACGCGATGCCGAACCCGCCGCCGAGGTCGAGCTCGGGCAGCTCCACCCCGACCTCCTGGCGGATCTGGGCGTGCAGTGCGAGCACCCTCCTGGTGGCCACCTCGAACCCGGCGGAGTCGAAGATCTGCGACCCGATGTGGGAGTGCAGGCCCAGCAGCTCCAGCCCCGGCACCTCGTTGATGCGGCGTACCGCAACCATCGCGTCACCACTGCTGATCGAGAAGCCGAACTTCTGGTCCTCGTGGGCGGTGGCGATGTACTCGTGGGTGTGCGCCTCGACCCCGGCGGTCACGCGCACCATCACGCGGGCCCGGCTCGAGCCGCTGGAAACCAGCTCGGCGAGCCGCTCGATCTCGTGGAAGGAGTCGACGACGATCCTGCCGACCCCCAGCTCGAGTGCCCGCGCCAGCTCGTCCACCGTCTTGTTGTTGCCGTGGAAGCCGACTCGCTCCATCGGGAAGCCGGCGCGCTCGGCCACAGCGAGCTCGCCACCGGAACAGACGTCCAGGCTCAGGCCCTCCTCATCGATCCAGCGCGCCACGGCGGTGCACAGGAACGCCTTGCCGGCGTAGTAGACGTCCCAGCCCGCGAAGCCGTCGCGGAAGGCGCCTGCCCGGGCCCGGAAGTCCTCCTCGTCCAGGACGTACGCCGGCGAGCCGTGCTCGGCCACGAGATCGGCAAGGAGTACTCCTCCGACCTCGAGGGCGCCGTCGACCTTGCGAGCAGTCCGGGACCAGAGCTGCGGCACCAGGGCGTTCAGGTCCTCGGGCTCGCGCAGCCAGGACGGGCCCCTGACCGAGACTGCGGCGTGCGCCCAACCTGCTTCGTGAGCTCTCACGAGCACTCCTTCATCGCAGCGTCACATCCGCTCGGGCGCGGAGACGCCGAGCAGCCCCAGACCGTTGCCGAGGACGACGCGCGTCGCCTCGACGAGCAGCAGCCGGGCACGGTGCAGGTCCGTCGGCTGCTCGTCACCCATCGGCAGCACCCGGCAGTTGTCGTAGAAGCGGTGGTAGGTCCCGGCGAGCCTCTCGAGGTAGCGAGCCACCCGGTGGGGCGCCCGGAGCTCCGCGGCACTCGCGACCACGCCGGGGAACTCGGCCAGCGCCCGCAGCAGCTCGCCCTCCTTCTCGTGCGTGAGCAGGTCGGGGTGTGACTCACCGACGAGACTCAGGTCGGCGGCGTTGCGCAGCAGGCTCGAGACGCGGGCGTGCGCGTACTGGACCGTGAACACAGGGTTGTCGTTGGACTGCTTGGCCCACAGGTCGAGGTCGATGTCGATCATGGAGTCCGAGCTGTAGCGCGCCAAGGCGTAGCGCGCGGCGTCCACCCCGATCGCCTCCACGAGGTCGTCGATCGTGACCACCGTGCCGGCTCGCTTCGACATCCGCAGCGGCTCACCGTCGCGAACCAGGTTGACCAGCTGGCCGATCAGGATCTCGAGGTTCTCGTGCGGGGTGTCGCCGAACGCCGCGCACATCGCCATCATCCGGCCCACGTAGCCGTGGTGGTCGGCGCCCAGCATGATGAAGCAGCGGTCGAAGCCGCGCTCGCGCTTGTCGAGGTAGTAGGCGAGGTCGCCCGACAGGTAGGCGCCGCGACCGTCGGACTTGATGATCACCCGGTCCTTGTCGTCACCGAACTTCTCGGTGCGCAGCCACAGCGCTCCGTCCTGCTCGTAGGTGTTGCCGAGCTCGGTGAGCCGCTCCACCGCGCGGCCGACCGCACCACTGGTGTGCAGGTTGTCCTCGTGGAAGTAGACGTCGAAGTCCACACCGAAGTCGTGCAGGCTCTGCTTGATCTCGGCGAACATCAGGTCCACGCCCTCGGCGCGGAACACCTCGCGCGCCTCCTCCTCGGGCAGGTCGAGAGCGTCCGGACGCCTCGCGAGCACCGCCTCGGCGATGTCGTCGATGTACTGACCGCCGTACCCGCCCTCGGGGATGGGCTTGCCCTGGGCGCTGGCGAGCAGCGAGCCGCTGAAGCGGTCGATCTGGCCACCGTGGTCGTTGAAGTAGTACTCCCGCGTCACCTCGGCGCCGGTCATCGTGAGGATCCGGCCGAGGGCGTCACCGACTGCGGCCCAGCGGACGCCGCCGATGTGGATCGGTCCGGTCGGGTTCGCCGAGACGAACTCGAGGTTGATCTTCTCCCCGGCGAAGGTGTTGGAGGAGCCGTACGTCGTACCGGCAGCCACGACGTCGGCGGCAACCTGTCCTTGCGCTGCCGCGGCGACGGTGATGTTCAAGAAGCCGGGGCCGGCGATGTCGACCTTCGCAACGCCTGCGGCCTCGACCAGTCGTTCGGAGAGCAGCTGCGCCAGCTCGCGCGGCGGGAGGCCGGCCTTCTTGGCCAGCTTCATGGCCACGTTGGTGGCGTAGTCCCCGTGGCTCCGCTGGCGGGGTCGCTCCACGGTCACCTCGGTGGGCACCCCGTCGGGCAGGGCGAGCTCGCCGGCCTCGACCAGGGAGGTCAGGGCGTCGACGATGGTCGCGGAGATCTGGTGGGGAGTCACCGAGCAAGCCTATCGGCGGGCACCGGCTTCCGGCTCGGGAGTGTCGCCCGGTAGTGTGCGGGCTCGCGCCCAGCGGCGCATGCCTCCGTAGCTCAGGGGATAGAGCACTGGTTTCCGGTACCAGGTGTCGCAGGTTCGAATCCTGCCGGAGGCGCCCGACCCGGACCGCCAGACAGCCACGGACGTCATACGAACCGTGGCCAGTAGGCCACGGATCGTATGACGTCAGTCGGCGGGGGGCCGACGAGTGCCGGTATGACGTGATGCTGGCTACACCGGGTCCCAGCTGAGCCTCCTGACCTGCGCATCTCACGGTCAGGGGTCTAGCCTTTGGGACGTACCCGCACCCCTGCGCGTGGAAGAGGCGAAAACGGTCGTGCCCGAGTCAACCGACGACAGCCCACAGTCGACGTTCGGAGCCAACGAGTGGCTCGTGGACGAGATGTACGAGCGGTACCAGAAGGACCCCGACAGCGTCGACAAGGTGTGGTGGGACTTCTTCGGCAAGGACCAGAGCCACGGGTCCTCGACCTCGGGTGAAGCCAGTTCCTCCGCGTCGACCGGCTCCGCTGCCGACACCAACGGGGGTGGCACCGTGACCGAGTCGACCGGAGCACCGAAGCGCCGACCCACGGCTGCCAAGTCCGACTCCGAGCCCAAGACCAAGTCCGCCCAGCCCAGCAGCGAGAAGAAGGCCGAGAAGCCCGCGACCGTGTCCGAGACCAAGAACTCTGCGACCAAGAACTCCGCGACCAAGAACTCCGCGACCAAGTCCGCGACCAAGTCCGCGACCAAGTCCGCGACCAAGGACGCCGCGGGCAAGCCGACTCCGAAGGAACCCGAACGCAAGGACGAGTCGGCGGCCTCCGACGAGCCGCAGTTCACAGTCCTCAAGGGCGCGCCCGCGCGCACCGTGCAGAACATGGACGCCAGCCTCACCGTGCCGACGGCCACGAGCGTCCGGTCGGTGCCGGTCAAGCTTCTCTTCGACAACCGGGTGGTCATCAACAACCACCTCGCCCGCGCACGCGGCGGCAAGGTGTCCTTCACCCACCTGATCGGCTATGCCCTGGTCAAGGCGCTCAAGTCGATGCCGGAGATGAACGTCGGCTTCGACGTGGTCGACGGCAAGCCCAACCTGATCACGCCGGCACACGTCAACCTGGGTCTGGCCATCGACGTGCCCAAGGCCGACGGCACCCGCCAGCTCCTGGTGCCGAGCATCAAGGCCGCGGAGAGCATGAACTTCGCGCAGTTCTGGACCGCTTACGAGGAGGTCGTGCGCAAGGCGCGGGGCGGCAACCTCCAGGTCAGCGACTTCCAGGGCACCACGATCAGCCTGACGAACCCCGGCACGATCGGCACCAACCACTCGGTGCCCCGGCTGATGAAGGGCCAGGGCGCCATCATCGGCGTCGGCTCGATGGAGTACCCGCCCGAGTTCCAGGGTGCCTCCGAGGAGACCATCACCCGCAACGCCATCAGCAAGATCCTCACGCTCACCTCGACCTACGACCACCGGGTCATCCAGGGCGCGCAGAGTGGCGAGTTCCTGCGTCGGGTCCACCAGCTGCTGCTGGGCGAGGAGGGCTTCTACGACGAGATCTTCCGTTCCCTGAGGATCCCCTACGAGCCGATCCGCTGGTCCGCAGACATCTCGACCAGCCACGACGACGAGATCAGCAAGCAGGCGCGCATCCTCGAGCTGATCCACGCCTACCGGGTGCGCGGCCACATGATGGCCGACACCGACCCGCTGGAGTACAAGCAGCGCAGCCACCCCGACCTCGAGGTCGAGTCGCACGGGCTGACCCTGTGGGACCTCGACCGCGAGTTCGCCACCGGGTCGTTCGGCGGCGAACGACGGTTCATGAAGATGCGCTCGATCCTGGGCATCCTGCGCGACTCCTACTGCCGCACCGTGGGCATCGAGTACATGCACATCCAGGACCCCGAGCAGCGTCGCTGGATCCAGGAGCGCGTCGAGCAGCCGCACCAGAAGCCACCGCGCGAGGAGCAGCTGCGGATCCTGCTGAAGCTCAACCAGGCCGAAGCCTTCGAGACCTTCCTGCAGACGAAGTTCGTCGGGCAGAAGCGGTTCAGCCTCGAGGGCGGGGAGACCACCATCCCGTTGATCGACGAGGTCTGTGAGGCCGCGGCCGAGGCCGGGCTCGACGAGGTCACCATGGGCATGGCGCACCGCGGCCGCCTGAACGTCCTCGCGAACATCGTCGGCAAGAGCTACAGCCAGATCTTCCGCGAGTTCGAGGGCAACATCGACCCGCGCACGGTCCAGGGCTCCGGCGACGTGAAGTACCACCTCGGCGCCGAGGGCGAGTTCCTCGCCGACTCCGGCGACAAGATCAAGGTGTCGGTCGCCGCGAACCCCTCCCACCTCGAGGCCGTGGACCCCGTGCTCGAGGGCATCGCGCGCGCCAAGCAGGACATGCTGAACCAGGGCGAGAAGTTCCCGGTGCTGCCGCTGCTCGTGCACGGAGACGCCGCGTTCGCCGGCCAGGGCGTGGTCGCGGAGACGCTCAACCTCTCCCAGCTGCGCGGCTACCGCACAGGCGGCACGATCCACGTCGTGGTCAACAACCAGGTCGGGTTCACCACCTCCCCTGCCGCGTCGCGCTCCTCGCTCTACTGCACCGACGTGGCCCGCATGGTCCAGGCGCCGATCTTCCACGTGAACGGCGACGACCCGGAGGCCTGCATCCGGGTCGCCCGGCTGGCCTTCGAGTACCGCCAGGCGTTCAACAAGGACGTCGTGGTCGACCTCGTCTGCTACCGCCGCCGCGGCCACAACGAGGGCGACGACCCGTCGTACACGCAGCCGCTGATGTACGACCTGATCGAGCAGAAGCGTTCGGTGCGCAAGCTGTACACCGAGTCGCTGATCGGTCGTGGGGACATCACCCTGGAAGAGGCGGAGCAGGTCCTCAAGGACTACCAGCAGCAGCTGGAGCGGGTCTTCACCGAGGTGCGGGAGGCGACCAACACCCCCGAGGGATGGACCACCGTCCCGGACTACCCGGAGAAGAGCCACGAGGAGTACACCACCGCGATCTCACGCGAGACCCTCAAGCGGATCTCCGACGCCTACGTGAGCGCCCCCGACGGCTTCACGGTGCACCCCAAGGTGCAGCCGCAGCTGCAGCGCAGGGCCACCGCGATCACCGAGGGCCCGATCGACTGGGGCACCGGTGAGATCCTCGCGCTCGGCTCGCTGCTGATGGACGGCCGCCCCGTGCGACTGGCGGGCCAGGACTCCCGTCGAGGCACGTTCGTGAGCCGCTTCGGCACGATCATCGACCGCCACAACGCCAACGAGTGGACCCCGCTGGCCAACCTCTCCGAGGACCAGGCGAGCTTCTACCTCTACGACTCGCTGCTCTCGGAGTACGCCGCCCTCGGGTTCGAGTACGGCTACTCGGTGGCTCGACCCGATGCCCTGGTCGCATGGGAGGCGCAGTTCGGTGACTTCGTCAACGGCGCGCAGACCGTCATCGACGAGTTCATCAGCTCGGGTGAGACCAAGTGGCGTCAGCAGTCCGGCGTCGTACTGCTGCTGCCGCACGGCTACGAGGGACAGGGACCCGACCACTCCTCGGCACGGATCGAGCGGTTCCTGACGATGGCGGCCGACGAGGCCTTCGTGGCCGCCCAGCCCTCCACCCCGGCTAGCTACTTCCACCTGCTCCGAAAGCACGCACTCGGTGACGCGCACCGCCCGTTGATCGTTTTCACGCCCAAGTCGATGCTCAAGCGCAAGGAGGCTGCCTCCAAGCCGGAGCACTTCACCGAGGGGACCTTCGAGCCCCTCATTGCCGACTCGGTCGTCGATCCCGCCAAGGTGGACACGTTGCTCCTGTGCAGCGGTCGCATCACCTGGGACCTGATGGTCGAGCGCGGCAAGCAGCAGGGTGACTCCCCCACCACGGCGATCGCGCGGGTCGAGCAGCTCTACCCGCGCCCGCTCGAGGAGCTCCACGCGGAGATCGCGCGTTACCCCAACCTCCAGGCGATCCGCTGGGTGCAGGACGAGCCCGCCAACATGGGGCCGGCGCCGCACTTCCGGCTCAACCTCTTCACCGAGCTCGACCAGCCGGTCCAGGTCGTGGCACGTCCGGAGTCGAGCTCGCCGTCCGTGGGCCAGCACTCCCGGCACGTCGAGGAGCTGAAGGGGATCATGAGCGAGGCGTTCGCCGAGGTCCAGGGCAAGGCGGAGGCGAGCTACTAGGCCGTGTACTTCACTGATCGCGGGATCGAGGAGCTGCTCAAGCGCCGAGGTGACGAGGAGGTCAGCCTCGCCTGGCTCGCCGAGCGGCTGCAGGAGTTCACCGACCTCAACCCCGAGTTCGAGACCCCGGTGGAGCGATTCGCGACCTGGCTGGCCCGGCTCGACGACCCCGAGGACGACTGAGCCACCGCCTACTGGTGCCCCTCCTCAGCAATGCCGCGGCCGCACGTCCAGGTCGTGCAGCACCCGGAGCAGATCAAGCTCCCGCCGCGGGTCCGCACCCGGGGGCAGGTGCGGCAGTTGCTGTGCGCGACGGTGACTCAGCTGCATCAGCCAGGCCACGGCGACCAGGAGTGCGAGCAACATGGCTACGGTCAGATAGGTGGTCATGGCAGCAAGTTTGCTGCCCTTCTCTTTCTGCCACCAGTGGCAGGACTGTCCTGGTACGTAGATCTTCTGCCACACTCGAGGCATGGCCCTTGCGCGCGTGGCGATCGTGCTCCCTCCCAGACCGTCCTTCTTCGAGCTCGGCGTCGTCCACGAGGTCTTCGGGATCGACCGCAGCGACGACGGAGTTCCGGCGTTCGACTTCCGCTCCTGCTCCGAACGGCCCGGTGAGCCGGTCGAGATGCCCAACGGCGTCTCGATCACGACCTCGCACGGCTTGGCGGCCGCAGCGGAGGCCGATCTGGTCGTGGCACCGGCCTACGACTACGCCCAACCACCCTCCGAGGCGGTCCTGGACGTCTTTCGACGCGCGCATGCGCGCGGTGCGTGGACGCTCTCGGTGTGCTCGGGCGCCTTCCTGCTGGGCGAGGCCGGACTCCTCGACGCACGCTCGTGCACCACGCACTGGCGTCACACCGGCGAGCTACAGGCACGATTCCCGACGGCAGCGGTCGATCCCGACGTGCTGTTCGTCGAGGACGGCCGCGTGGTCACCAGTGCCGGCACCGCTGCAGGGATCGATGCCTGTCTGCACCTCGTCCGCACCGAGCTCGGCGCAGGTGTGGCCACACGGATCGCGCGCCGGATGGTGGTGCCACCCCAGCGCGACGGTGGCCAGCGGCAGTACATCGACCTGCCCGTGCCCACCTGCGAGGGCGGCAGCCTCACCCCGCTGCTGACCTGGATGCGCGAACACCTGGCCGAGGAGCAACCCGTGCGCACCCTGGCCAGGCGCGCAGCCATGTCCGAGCGGACCTTCGCCCGCCGGTTCGCCTCCCAGACCGGCACCACGCCGGGCAAGTGGCTGCTCGCACAGCGGCTCCACCACGCTCGGGCGCTGCTGGAGAGCAGCGACCTGCCGGTCGAGACGGTCGCCGTGCGAGCAGGATTCGGATCGGCGGCACTGCTCCGCCACCACTTCGGTGCCCAGGTCGGCGTCGCCCCTGCGGAGTACCGGCGAACGTTCCGGACCCCGGACGCACGGGCCGGCTGAACCGGCCCACCCCTAGGGTCGACCTGTGACCTATCCCGCGGCCCCGTGGTCCATGCACGGCCAGCTGTGGTTGTCGTTGTTCCGCGTGCGCGCCGGGGACCACCCCGACCGCGCTTCTGGCGTGTACGGCGTGGCGCTGGTCTCCTACCAGCACCCCAGCCCGCTGACCTACTCAGAGCTCCTGGTGGCACGCCCGGTCAAAGTGGCCGATCGGCGTCATGTCAGCATCACCGACATCTGGGTCGACTCGGCCGACTCGCGCGACGGTGGTCGCGAGCTCTGGGCGATCCCCAAGGACCTCTGCGCGTTCGACCGGAGCACGACGGGCTCCAGGTTGCAGCGCACGGTCTGGAACACCACGCTGGACGGCGTACCCGTTGCGTCAGCACGGTTCACCGATGTCTCCCGCAACGTGCCGCGGATTCCCTTCCGGGGCTCCACCTGGCAGCAACGCGGGTCGGGTGAGACGGTCGTGGCCGAGCTCACCGGCCGGACGCGAGCCCTGCCGTGCCTGGGGTCATGGCAGTTCCACCACGGCGGCCCGCTCGCCTGGCTGGCAGGCAAGCGACCCGTCGCGTCGTTCCGGATGACCGACTTTCAGATGTCCTTCGGGGCCTGATCCGCCACATCCGGCTCGACGTCGACGTCGACCACCGGGCCGTGGTCGTCCCCGGCTCTGCGGGCAGCGTCGCGGATCTCGAAGACCTCGGTGGCGAACCCCCCGACGGTGCGTGCGATCTCACCGACGGCCGTGGTGATGATCGTGGTCACGGCTCCGACGGCGTGGCTCGCCGCGGTCACACCTTCTTGGAGTGCGTCCTTGCGGATCTCGGCCTTGCTCAGCTTGTCGCGCATGCCGTCGATTCTCTCAGTCCCGCGACTTCACGCAGCCAGGGGCTCGACGTCGGCGGACTCGGGCTCCGGCCGCGGCGTACGACGCCCGGGCAGCGCCAGCCGGCAGATCTTGCTGGCCACGCTGAACAGCTGCTTGCCCAGCGGCCCGGTGTTGTAGTCGAGCCCGAACCGGCGGCAGAGCTCCTGCACCTCGCCCGAGATCTGGGGGTACCGGCGGGCGGGGAGGTCCGGGAACAGGTGGTGCTCGATCTGGTGGGACAGGTTGCCGCTCATCACGTGGAACAGCTTGCCCCCGGTGATGTTCGCCGAACCCAGCAGCTGCCGGTAGTACCACTGCCCACGGGACTCGTCCACGCACTCCTCCTCGCTGAAGGTGGCGACCCCGGCCGGGAAGTGCCCGCAGAAGATGATGTTGAACGCCCAGACGTTGCGGACCAGGTTGGCGGTGGCGTTGCCGGCCAAGGTCAGCGGGAACAGCGGGCCCGTCAGAGCGGGGAACAGCAGGTAGTCCTTGAGCGCCTGCTTGCGGATCTTGCGGAGCAGCCCGGCGTGCAGCGGCGCGTTGTCGGCCACGGACCGCTTGCCGGCGACGATGTTCTCGACCTCGAGGTCGTGCATCGCCACGCCCCACTCGAAGAACACCATCAGCAGGAACGCGTACACGGGGTTGCCCAGGTAGTACGGGTGCCACTTCTGGTCCTCGTCCATCCGCAGGATCCCGTAGCCGATGTCGCGGTCCTTGCCGAGGATGTTGGTGAACGTGTGGTGGATGTAGTTGTGGGAGTACTTCCACTGGTCGCTGGGGCAGACGTTGTCCCACTCGTACATGCGCGAGTTCAGGCCCGGGTCGCCCATCCAGTCGTACTGACCGTGCATCACGTTGTGCCCGATCTCCATGTTGTCCAGGATCTTCGAGACGCTCAGTGCAGCGACCGCCAGCGGCCAGGCGGGCGGGAGGTACATCAGCGCGCGGCCGGCGACCTCGAACTGCCGCTGTCGCTTCACGACACCGCGGATGTACGCCGCATCCTCCTCTCCGAGCTCGCCGATGATCCGCTGTCGGATTGCGTCGAGCTCGTCGCCGAACTCCTCCATCTGCGCGGGGGTGAGCCGGTTGCGGGGCTTGGTGGAAGCGAGGGTGCTGGTGCTGTTCATGTCAGGGGTTCCTTTCGCAGGGGGGTGGGGGTCCGGTGGTCAGAGCTCGACGCCGCAGTCGCCCACCGGGGAAGAGACACAGATGCGGATGTCCTCGTCGGGGAGCGAGGACTCCTCGCCGGTCAGGACGTTGCGGACGGTGCCCTCGGTCTTGCGCGAGGTGCAGGAGAAGCAGATGCCCATCCGGCAGCCGTACTCGGGCCGTAGGCCGAGCGCCTCGGCCTGCTCGAGCAGCGAGGCTCCCGTGTTGACCGACGACTTGCCGGACCGGGTGAAGCTCACCTGGCCCTCGGCGGCGCTCTGGTCCGGCACCGCGGCCACGGCGGGGGTCTTGAAGAACTCGGTTCGCAGTCGCGCCGAGCCCTCGTAGGCCTTCGTGACCAGCGCCATCATCGGCGCGGGTCCACACGCCCACGAGTCGGTGTTGCGGTAGTCGGGGACGAGCCGAGCGAGCGCCTCCGTGGTGAAGACTTGGCCGTGCACCAGGTGGACCTCGACCCCGTTGTCGGCGCGTGCGATCCGGGCGAGCTCCTCGGCGAAGATCTGGTCGTGGCGGCTCCGGGCGTAGTGCACGAAGGTGACCCGGCGGTTGACCTTGCCGTCGTAGCCGTCCCGCAGCAGGGTGCGCACCTGGGACATCACCGGGGTGATGCCGGAGCCGCCCGAGATCATCAGCAGGTGGTTGTTGGAGGGCGTGGCCGGGCTCTCGGACAGCGTGAAGTCACCCTGCGCCTGGCCGAGGTGCAGGATCTGGCCAGGTTGGGCGTCACGCACCAGGAACTTGCTGACCCGCTGCTGACCCGGCCGGGCCTCGTCGTGCGCGCGCACGGTGATCGTGAACCGCTCGCCCGGGGCTGACTCGGCGGAGGAGATCGAGAAGCACCGGGTGGTACGGCGGGCGCCGTTGATCTCCACGCCGACCTGGACGTACTGACCGGCTCGGTGCCCGCGCCACGTGCTCGTGGGCTGCAAGGTGAGCGTGGCGACGGGGTTGTCCCCGCTGGTCTCCTGGGTCACGTCCACGACGCGAGCACGCACCTCGGTGGCAGCCCACATGGGGTTCACCTGCTCCAGATAGCGGTCGACGCCGTGCGGTGAGGTGAGTGCCGCCAGCGTCCGGGAGCCCAGCACCCGCTCGACCAGACGCGGGGTGACTGAAGTGGGCGGTGGGCGGAGCTTCATGGTCCGCCTCCTCTCGAGAATGAGTGAACAGTTGTTCACCCAAAAGCATGCTGGTGGCGTCGTGCTGGGTCAAGGAGGCGCCTGCGTGATGCCCGACACCCCCGTGGCCCGGCTCCATCCGGCACGACACGCAGCCCACTAGGGTCGGGCCATGACTCGGAGGCTCTTCACCGGTGGACTGGTGTACGACGGGACGACCGGTCGTCCGACCGAGGGCGACGTCGTCGTGGAGGACGGGCGCATCGTCGACGTGGGCACCGGCCTGGACGGAGACGAGTCGGTCGACTGCACCGGCGGCTTCGTCAGCCCCGGGTTCTTCGACTGCCACGTGCACGTCACCCTCGACAACCCGAGCCAGATGCAGATCGTCGAGACGCCGTTCAGCCTGCAGTTCTTCAGCGCCGCCGCGAACCTGCGCAAGACCCTGGACGTCGGCATCACGAGCATCCGGGACGCGGGCGGGGCCGACCTGGGCATCAAGGAAGCCGTCGACCGCGGCATGATCCCCGGGCCTCGGATGCAGATCTCACTGATCATGCTCAGCCAGACGGGCGGGCACGGTGACGACTGGAGCATCTGCGGCGCCGATGTGCCTTTCTTCCTGCCACACCCCGGCCGTCCCAGTGGGGTGGTCGACGGTCCCGACGAGGTCCGCCGTCGGGTCCGGGAGATCATCCGCGCCGGCGCAGACGTCATCAAGGTCGCCACGACCGGAGGGGTCCTGTCCCCCCGCGACGATCCACGCCACGCCCACTTCCGTGACGCCGAGATAGCGGTGATGACCGAGGAGGCGACCGCCGCGGGACTGCACGTGATGGCCCACGCCCAGGGCGCGGGCGGCATCAAGGCGGCCATCCGGCACGGGGTCCGCTCCATCGAGCACGGCATCTTCCTCGACGACGAGGCGATCGAGATGATGCTCGACGCCGGCGCTTGGCTGGTCCCAACGCTGCACGCTCCCCGCGCGGTGATCGCCGCTGCCGAGGCGGGCCTGCCGATCCCGGAGTCTGCGGTGGAGAAGGCGCGGTTCGTCGCGGAGGCCCACCAGGAAAGCGTGCGTCGGGCTCACCAGGCGGGAGTGCGCATCGCCATGGGCACCGACTGCGGCGTGGGCGCGCACGGCAGCAACCTCGAGGAGCTCGAGCTGATGACCGGGGCCGGCATGAGCGCGCTGGACACGTTGCACGCCACCACCGGGTCCGCCGCCGAGCTGCTCGACGTCGCGGCCGACCGAGGCACCATCCGGCCCGGTCAGCGCGCTGACCTCGTCGTCGTCGACGGCAGTCCCGAGGACGTGGTCAACCTGGGCGACCGGGTGCGGGCGGTCTACCTCGACGGCGTCGAGGTGAGTGGCCGTCACCGCTGAGAGCCACCCCCCAACTCCCCGCTCCGGTGCACAGACGTTCACCGGAGGCTCCACGCGCAGTACCCTCGTGAGCATGGAGTCGTCCGTGCAGGGTGCCAGCGGCGCACCTGACGCCGACCCCGGTCGGCCTGCGGAGACTCGCACCGAACGCAAGGAACGCACCCGCAGGGCGATCCTCGACGCCACGCTGCACCTGTGCCACGACAGCAGCCTGGTGGCCCTGTCGCTGCGCCAGGTGGCACGCGAGGTCGGCATCGTACCGACGGCGTTCTACCGGCACTTCGACTCCATCGAGGAGCTCGGGCTGGCCCTGGTCGAGGAGTCGTTCGCCTCGCTGCGCGAGATGCTGCGCGACGTCCGACGCAGCGACCCGACCTATCGCAACATCATCGACAGCTCGGTGCACCTGCTCGGCGAGCACGTGCAGTCCCGACGGGAGCACTTCGCGTTCATCTTCCGCGAGCGGGTAGCCGGCCCACCGGCGGTGCGATCCGCCATCCGGCACCAGATCGAGCTCGTCGAGCGCGAGCTCGCCGCGGACCTGGCCCGGCTCACCGACCCGGCGTCCTGGTCGACGGAGGACCTGCGGGTGCTCTCCAACCTGATCGTGACCGCCATGGTGGGCACGGCCGAGGCGATGCTCACCGCTCGACCGGGTGCGGACCGGGTCATCGCCGACCAGGCCAGGGCGCAGCTCCGGATGCTCCTCGTCGGCGCCCTGAACTGGCGCTCGCGCGGCCAGGACTGAGTACGCCGCTCAGACCGGATCCGGCGCCACCGCCGGATCGAGGTCTGGCATGCCGTCCTGGTCCGCGTCGGGCCCACCATGGCCGGATCCCGTGGCGTGCGGCCCGTCCACGACCGCGCCGGGGTCCCGGGCGGGCAGCCGGAAGGCCAACGCGACCACGCCCACACAGAGCGCCGCTGCCAGCGCGAACGCCCAACGCAACCCTCCCATCGACGCGGCCTGCACCGAGGCCCCGGCCTGAACGAGCGACGCCGCCCGACCCGCCATCACGGTGACCACGAGCGCGGTCCCCAGCGCACCGGCGATCTGCTGGGTGGTGCCCAGCAACGAGCTGCCGTGGGAGTACAGGTGCGGCGGCAACGCCCCGAGGCCCATCGTGAACATCGGTGTGAACAGGCCAGCCAGGCTGACCATGAGCACGACGTGGACGCCCAGGACCACCCAGACGGGTGTCGTCTCGCGCAGCAGTGCCAGCGACGCCATGGCGGCCAGCAGCCCGACGGCCCCCGGCCGGATCAGCACCCGGGCGCCGTGCGCGTCGTACGCCCGCCCGACGCGGGGACCGAGCAGCCCCATGGCCAGTCCGCCCGGCATCACGAGCAGCCCGGTGCTCAGCGGGCTGAGCCCCCGGACGTTCTGCAGGTACAGCTGCAGCAGGATCATCGATCCGAGCATCACCATGAAGGCGAGCGCCATCACCCCGAGGGCGAGCGCGAACACGCGGACCCGCAGCGTCCGCAGGTCCAGCAGGGGCCGGTCGCGACGCTGCAGCACGAGCTGGCGGCGCACGAAGGCTGTGACCCCGAGGATCCCGACGACAAGAGCGACATAGGCGACGGTGCGGTCACCGGGGACACCCACCTCGCTCAGACCGTAGACGAGCGTGCCGAAACCGAGTGCCGCGATGCCGACGCTGGGCCAGTCGATCGTGCCCGCAGTCGGCTCTCCGACGTTGCGCAGGCGGCGCAGCCCGACCAGCCCGATCCCGCCGGCGATGGGCAGCACCAGCAGGAAGATCCAGCGCCAGGAGAGCGCGGAGAGCACCACGCCCGAGACCGCGGGTCCGAGCGCTGGCGCCACTGAGATGGCCAGGGTCACGTTGCCCATCACGCGGCCGCGGTCCGCCCGGGGTACGACGCCCATCAGGGTCGTCATCAGCAGCGGCAGCATCACCGCGGTGCCGGCAGCCTGGACCACGCGGGCCGCGATCAGCACCGGGAAGGCCCACGCCGCCGCGGCGAGCAGGGTGCCGGCACAGAAGGTGCCCATCGCCACGCCGAACGCGAACCGGGTGGTGACCCGCTGCAGGAACCAGCCGGTCACCGGGATCACCACGGCCATGGCCAGCATGAACACGGTCGAGAGCCACTGCGCTGCGCTGGCCTCCACCCTGAACTCCGCCATCAGCCGGGGAATCGCGTTGATCATGATCGTCTCGTTGAGGATCACCACGAACGTCGCCGCGACGAGCCAGCGCAGGACCGCGTAGTCCGCGGCCGGCTGGTGCGGGGTGGCCGGATGCATGTCGAGACCTCGTCGGGTAGCAGGTGGACCTGATCGTCCCCTCTGGCAGCGCCTGCGGCAACCAGGTTTTCGTCGCTGGTCAGGGGCCGGGGGTCACGCTCAGGTCGGGGATCGTCGCGTCGCGGGGCAGGTCGAGTGCGTGCAGGATCGCCTCCGCCACGGTCTCGGGCCGGACCCAGTCCTGGGCGGAGTAGTCCTTGCCCTCCTGGTCGTGCACCCGCTGCTGCATCGGGGTTGCGGTCCGCCCCGGGTAGACGCTGGTGACCCGGACACCGTGCTCGAGCTCCTCGGCTCGCAGGGCGTCGGCGAGGGCGCGTAGACCGTGCTTCGACGCGGCGTACGCCGCCCACTGCGGATGGGCCCGCAGACCGGCTCCGGAGTTGACGAACACCACCGTGCCGCGGCCCGCCCGCAGCGCGGGCAGGGCCAGTCGCGTCAGCTCGGCCGGAGCCAGCAGGTTGACGTCGAGCTGCTCTCGCCACTGCGGTGCGGTCAGCTCGGCCACCGTGCCGAGGTCCACGACCCCAGCAGCGTGCACCACGGAGTCGAGCGCTTCCACGTGGAGGTCGAGCCCGGCGATCGCTGCCGGGTCGGAGAGGTCGGACACCAGGGTCCTTGCTCCGTTCCAGCGCTCCGCGAGCTCCTCGGCACGCTCCGTCGATCGGGCGACGAGCACCAGCTCGTCACCGCGGGCGTGCAGCAGGTCGGCCAGGGCTGCGGCGATGCCGGACCCGGCGCCGGTGAGCAGGTGGGTGGCCATCAGAGCGTGAAGACGATCTTGCCGAAGACGTCGCCGTCCGCCATCGCCGCGAAGCCGTCACGGGCCTGGTCCATCGGCAGGGTCCGGTCGACCAGCGGGCGGGTGCCGGTCGCGTCCAGCATGTTCACCAGGGCCGCCAGCTCGGTGCGGGTGCCCATGGTGGAGCCGATCACTCGCAGCTGCAGGAAGAAGATCCGGGTGAGCTCGGCATCGTCGAGCTTCGGCCCGGAAGTGGTCCCGGAGATCACGATCGCGCCACCGGGACGCAGCGACCGGATGGAGTGCGACCACGTGGCGCGTCCCACGGTCTCCATGACCGCATCGACCTTGACCGGCAGCCTGGCACCGGGCTCGAAGACCTCGTGGGCCCCGATCTCCAACGCCCGTTGCCGCTTGCCCTCGTCGCGACTGGTCGCCAGCACCTTGAGCCCACCTGCCCTGGCCAGCGTGATCAGCGCGGTGGCCACGCCGCCACCCGCACCCTGCACGAGCACGGTGTCACCGGCCTTGAGGCCGCCCTGGGTGAACAGCATCCGGTACGCCGTCAGCCAGGCGGTGGGCAGGCACGCTGCCTCCGCGAAGGAGAGTGACGCCGGCTTCGGTACGACGTTGGACCGGGGCACCGCGACCCTCTCGGCGAAGGTGCCCTGGTGGCGCTCGCTGAGCAACGACCGCTTCGGGTCGAACGTCTCGTCACCGGACCACGACGGGTCGCTGATCACCGCGTGGACGACGACCTCGTTGCCGTCCTCGTCGAGACCCGCGGCGTCACAGCCGAGGATCATCGGCAGCGACTCCTCCTTGAGCCCCACGCCGCGCAAGGACCACAGGTCGTGGTGGTTCAGCGAGGACGCCTTGACCGTGACCGTCGTCCAGCCGTCCGGCACGTCGGGATCGGGTCGCTCACCGAGCACCAGGCCGGAGAGCGGGTCGTCGGTGGAGAACTTCTCTGCGTAGACCGAGAACATGGTTTCGACCCTAGCGGGCGCCACCCGGAGTGTGCCCGGACCTACCGCCGAGCGACCCCGTCACGACGGGCGGCCTCGGCCACGGCCCGGGCAACGCTCGGTCCGACCCGTGGGTCGAACGGCGAGGGGATGATCAGGTCCTCGCGCGTCTCGTCGGCGACGATCGCGGCAAGGGCGTCGGCCGCGGCGATCTTCATGCCCTCGGTGATCGACCTGGCGCGGGCGTCGAAGGCACCGCGGAAGATCCCGGGGAACGCCAGCACGTTGTTGATCTGGTTGGGGAAGTCCGAGCGCCCGGTGGCCACCACGCGGGCGTGCCGGTGCGCCACCTCCGGGTGCACCTCGGGCATGGGGTTCGCCAGGCCGAAGATGATCGCGTCGGGGGCCATCGTCGCCACCACCTCCTCCGGCACGGTCCCGCCGGAGACGCCGATGAAGACGTCCGCCCCGTCCATCACGTCGGACAGGGTGCCGGTACGTCCGGTCACGTCGGCGGTGATCGTGGCCAGGGACAGCTTGGACGGGTTGAGGTTCGCACGCGTCGAGCTGAGCACACCACCTCGGTCGAGCACGCTCACGTCGCGCAGCCCGGCCGCCACCAGGATCCGGGAGACGGCCACGCCGGCCGCGCCGGCACCGGAGACGACCACCCGCGTCGTATCCATCGTCCGGCCGGTCAGACGCAGCGCATTCTCCAGCGCCGCGAGCACCACCACCGCCGTACCGTGCTGGTCGTCGTGGAACACCGGGATGTCCAGGCGCCGCTTGAGGCGCTCCTCTATCTCGAAGCAGCGCGGGGCGGAGATGTCCTCGAGGTTGATGCCCCCGAAGCTCGGCGCCAGCCGCACCACGGTCTCGACGATCTCGTCGACGTCCACGGTGTCGAGACAGATCGGCACGGCGTCCACACCGCCGAACTGCTTGAACAGCACGGCCTTGCCCTCCATGACGGGCATCGCAGCCCTCGGCCCGATGTCCCCCAGTCCCAGGACTGCGGTCCCGTCGGTGACGACCGCCACCGTGTTGGACACCCAGGTGTAGTCATCGGCCAGCTCGGGCTCGGCCGCGATCGCCTGGCACACTCGCGCCACGCCAGGCGTGTAGGCCAGCGACAGCTCCTCGGGACCGTTCAGGGCAACCCGCGAGGCGATCTCCATCTTGCCGCCGGCGTGCAGCGCGAAGACGGGGTCGCGGGAGCGGGGGTTCTCGAGGTCAGGCATGTGTTCCGATGCAACCATGATTCGACGTCCTTGGGCAGGCGAGAGAGCTCGACGAGTTGGGGGCGATCGACGCCTGGCCGGTGGTGTGGCCGCGGATCGCTACGCGCAGTCGGGGGGTGACCCGCCTGCCATGGTGGCACAGCGACGGTAGCCGCGGGAGCCTGCTCGCCCCGATGTGAACTATCACTCACCCGCCGCCACGGGGCTTCAGCGCGGCGCACCGGCCAGCATGGTCGGCCGCGGCCACACCCGCCCCAGCACCAAAGCGAGTACGTCGTGCTCGGCGACCGGGCCGGCGACCCAGGAGTCTCTCCCCTCGACGGGGTTGTCCCGCGAGACCCACCAGCCATCGACGGCGACGTGGTCGAGTCGCTTGACGGCGACGACGCCGTCGGAGAACCGCACCACGGCGAGCCGCCCGGGACGCGGAGCTGCGCCGTGGCGAACGAGCAGCCTGTCACCATCCCGCACGGTGGGCGCCATCGAACGCCCCCGCACGATGGCGATCCCCCAACGCCGTCGTGGCCGGGGTGCTGACGACACCTGCACGGTGATCTCCCTCCGGCGACCTCTTGAAGTCGGGGTCCCAGCCCGGAGTAGTGTCGCAGCAGCCAGGCGCTGGAGCCATGCAGCGCCACCCCCGCCACGTCTCTCGAGAGGAACCAACGGATGTTGAAGAACAAGCTGTTCGCCCCGACGATCGAGGTCTCTGCCCACTGCGACCTCCCCTGCGGCGTCTACGACCCCGCGCAGGCCCGCATCGAGGCCGAGTCGATCAAGGGCATCATCGGCAAGGTCAAGGACAACGACGACGCCGACTTCCGTACCCGGGCGATCGTGATCAAGGAACAGCGCTCCGAGCTCGTCAAGCACCACCTGTGGGTGCTCTGGACCGACTACTTCAAGCCCCCGCACTTCGAGAAGTACCCGCAGCTGCACCAGCTGTTCAACGAGGCCACGAAGCTGGCCGGGGCGAGCGGCACCAAGGGCGAGCTCGACGAGGCCAAGGTCGACGAGCTGCTCGCGAAGATCGACGAGATCGCCGAGATCTTCTGGGAGACCAAGAAGGGCTGAGGTCCACTCGATCGGAGCACCCAGCACAGCACGCGAGCCTCCGTGCCCTTCGGGCGCGGAGGTTCGCGCGTTTCGTCCAGTTGCGGCGCGCACGTCCCTTCCCCCCTTGAGGGCGGGTTCGGCACTAAGGTGTTGCGCACAGACCCCACCAAACCCCAGGACACCATCGTGAACGACAGGCCCGACGTCGAGCTGAGACTCCCTGCCGAGAGCGCCTACGTCGCCGTGCTGCGCATGACCACGGCTGGTCTCGCGGCTCGGCTCGACTTCACCTTGGACGACATCGAAGACCTCCGCATGGCCGTGGGCGAGGCCTGCGCGCTGGTGCTGGAGCACTCCGACGAGGGGGGCAACCTCCACGCGCACTACGACCTCAGCGACGGCTCCATCCGGGTGTCCATCGCCGCCGACTCGGGCGCCGACGAGGAAACGGATCAGGAGAGCTTCGGGTGGCAGGTGCTCACCGCCCTGACCAGCGACGTCCTCACCAGCCACGACGGGCAGCGGCGCTGGGTCTCCTTCACCGTCCGTTCCAGCATCGCGGCGTGACGCGTCATGTCGCATCCGGCTCCCGGCACCGCGCCCGGGGTGTCCTCCGAGTCGTCGTCCGAGGATTCCCCGGATTCCCCGGACGCCCCGCGCCCCGGTGGTCCGGTCCGGCCGAGGGGTGAGCCGAGGGTCCCGACGGCCCGCCAGGTGACGACCCGCGAGCAGAGCCACGCGCTTTTCGCCGAGATGGGTGACGGGGGCACGTCGACCGAGCGCCGGGCCGCCTGCCGCGACGAGCTCGTCCAGCTGCACCTTGCGCTGGTTGACCACTGCGCGCGCAGGTTCGCCAACCGTGGCGAGCCGCTCGACGACCTGGTGCAGGTCGGCACCATCGGGCTGATCAAGTCCGTCGACCGCTTCGACACCGACCGCGGCGTGGAGTTCTCGACGTACGCCACCCCGACGATCATCGGCGAGATCAAGCGCTACTTCCGCGACAAGGGGTGGGCCATCCGGGTGCCTCGGCGGTTGCAGGAGCTCAGGATGTCCATCGGCTCCGTCACCGGAGAGATGGCTCAGGAGCTCGGCCGCTCACCCACCCCGCGTGAGATCGCCGAGCGGCTCGGGCTCAGCGTGGAGGAGGTGCTCGAGGGGATCGAGTCGTCGAACGCCTACGCCACGTTGTCGCTGGATGCCGGCGACAGCGGCGACGAGGGTGGCGCCTCCATGCTCGACACCCTCGGCACCGACGACGAGGGCCTGATGCACGTCGAGATCCGGGAGTCGATCAAGCCGCTGATCGAGCGCCTGCCCGCCCGCGAGAAGCGCATCCTGCTCCTGCGCTTCTTCCGCGGGATGACCCAGTCGCAGATCGCCACCGAGATCGGCGTCTCGCAGATGCACGTGTCCCGGTTGCTCAACCGCACCCTGGCCGAGCTGCGCGAGTCGTTGTCCGAGGTCGGCTAGCCCGACCGACGCAGCTCAGGTGCGACTCGCGCGCTCGAGGGCGTCGATGGAGCGAGGATGCAGCAGCCCCGCGAGCACGAGCGCCGCGATGACAGCAAGGACGACGGCGACCGGCAGCGTGTCGCCGTCGCGGAAGTTCCAGGCCAGGCCCAGCCAGACCAGCTGCGCCATCAGCACCGGACCCCGCGACCAGGGACGGACCGTGTTCATGCCCCAGGCACACAGCACCAGCCCGGCACCGTAGGCCAGGAAGAAGATCCCGGTGGTCACCCCCATCACCAGGCGGCCGCCGTCGAGGTTGGCGACCTCCCCGATCCCGAAGGCGAAGGTGACCAGACCCTCGATCAGCACCAGCCCGGCTGCCGCGGCCAGGGGGGCCGGGGTACCGTGTCGGGAGTACGGCGACCTCGTCGTCGGATCGGGCTCGGGCTCGTCCTCGCGGGGTTCGTCATGGGCGTTGCTCACTGGGCGAGCCTATTCCGTCCCGTTCTGTGACCAACGTGACGATCCAAGGGGTTGTCATCACGGCCGGGAGTTGCAACGATCAAACGGTTGCGCTGCAGCAGACCTGATGTGCGCACCAAACCCCGGTACCCAAGTAGTCCCCGGCCGCCGGGCCAACATCGTGAACGCGTTCACTATTAGTACGGAGAGAGTGCCCCCGCATGGATTGGCGTCACCGTTCCGCGTGCCTCGACGAGGACCCGGAGCTGTTCTTCCCAATCGGCAACACCGGGCCCGCGATCTTGCAGATCGAGGAGGCGAAGCAGGTGTGCCGACGCTGCGACGTGCGCGAGCAGTGCCTCGCGTGGGCGCTGGAAGCAGGCCAGGACCATGGCGTGTGGGGTGGGCTCAGCGAGGACGAGCGTCGGGCGCTGAAGCGCCGCAACGCCCGCGCTCGCGTCAAGTCCGCCTGAGCCGCGACCTCAGCGCCGCGGTCCCGAGACGTACGGGACGTGCACCACGACCCGCGTCCCCGACGTGTCTTCTCGCGGTCCGAGGCTGATCGTCCCGCCCAGCTCGCCGACGAGCGTGTTCACGATAGACAGCCCGAGGCTGGCCGAGGCATCGAGGTCGAGTCCGGCGGGCAGCCCGACCCCGTCGTCGAGCACGGTGAGCCGGAGCCCGTCGCCCTCACGGGCGCACTCGATCTCGATGGACCCACCGCGGTGCTCGTCGAAGGCGTGCTCGACGGCGTTCTGGATCAGCTCGGTGAAGACCATGGCCAGCGGAGTTGCAGCGTCAGAACTGATCGCTCCGAAGGACCCCGTGCGCCTGGTGCTGATCTGCGCGCCTCGCGACCCCATGTCGCTCACCAGACGGGTGAGCCGGTCGGTGACGTCGTCGAAGTCGACCGTCTCGTCGAAGGACTGGCTCAAGGTCTCGTGCACGACCGCGATCGCGCCCACGCGTCGTACGGCTTCCTCCAGCGCCACCCTGCCCTCGGGCACGCCGATGCGACGCGCCTGCAACCGCAGCAGCGCCGCCACCGTCTGCAGGTTGTTCTTCACCCGGTGGTGGATCTCGCGGATCGTCGCGTCCTTGGTGACCAGCTCACGGTCGCGGCGACGCAGCTCGGTCACGTCGCGCAGCAGCACCAGTCCCCCGGTGGTCGTGCCGGCCGGGCGCAGCGGGATGGCTCGCAGGATCAGCGTCGCGTGCGCGTTGCCGAGCTCGGTGTCCCTCGGCATCCGGCCACCCAGCACGGTGCTGATCGTCTCCTCGTCCGGGCGCATGGTCGGCGGCACGAGCTCCCGCGTGACCCCAGCCAGCGACTTGCCGGTCAGGTCACCGGTCAGCCCCAGCTTGCGGTAGACCGAGAGCGCGTTGGGGCTCGCGTAGGTCACGTGTCCGGCCTGGTCGACCCGGATGAAGCCGTCGCCCACGCGCGGTGTGTCCGCGTGGTCTGACCGCTGGCCGGAGAACGGGAACGACCCGTAGGCGATCATCTGCGAGAGCTCGGTCGCCGTCTGCAGGTAGGACAGCTCGAGCCTGCTCGGCGTTCGCACGCCCTGGAGGTTGGTGTTGCGGGCCACGACTGCGATGAACCGGTCACCGCGACGAACCGGGATGGCCTCGACGCGGACGGGTACGTCGTCACGCCACTCGGGGTCGCCCTCGCGAGCGATGCGACCGTCGCGCAGCGCCGCGTCGAGCAGCGGACGCTTGCCGGTCCCGATGAACGAGCCGACGATGTCGTCCACGAAAGCGGTCGGTCCGGTGGTCGGCCGCATCTGGGCCCCGGCCCAGTAGCCGGACCCGTCCCGGGCGGGCAGCCAGAGGACCAGGTCGGCGAAGCTGAGGTCGGCGATGATCTGCCAGTCGGCGAGCAGCATGGAGAGCCACTCCACGTCCTCGGCGGAGAGGTCGGTCTCAGCCCGCGCAAGGGCCTTCAGGGACGGCACCCGGTCAGCCTAGGAGACGCCCCGCACGGGTCCTCGCGAGTACCGGTTGCTGTCGCTGCCGCAGCGGCTAACCTCGCGGCATGACGCAGGCATCCGAGCAGCGCACCGACCCCGACGGTCACGGCACCAGCCTCCTAGGCTCCGGCGCGAGCGGGCCAGCCCCCGACGCACGAGCGATCGACGCACACTCCGGTCAGCATGCGGTCGCGGTGGCACGGGCACACGGGGTGGAGACGATGTTCACCCTGTCCGGCGCACATGTCTTCCCGATGTACGACGGGGCGGTGACCGCCGACCCGCCGATGCGCATCATCGACGTACGCCACGAGCAGACCGCCGCGTTCGCCGCGGAGGCGATGGGCAAGCTCACCCGCAAGCCCGGCCTGGCAGTCCTCACGGCCGGGCCCGGGGTCACCAACGGTGTCAGCGCGATCGCCCAGGCCCAGTTCAGCGGCTCACCGCTGGTCGTGGTCGGCGGTCGGGCGCCCGCCAACCGCTGGGGCAGCGGGTCGCTGCAGGAGCTCGACCAGCCACCGATCCTGGCCCCGATCACCAAGCTTGCCCGGACCATCCACACGGCCGGTGAGGTCGCCGAGGGGATGCACGAGGCCTTCACGGTCGCGGGCTCCTCCCACCGAGGTCCGGTTTTCGTCGACATCCCGATGGATGAGTTCTTCGGCTCCGCTTCCTCGCACGCACCAGCCGTCGGCCCGCGCGAACGCACCGAGCCCGACCCCGACGCGATCTCCGACATCGCCGAGCTGCTCGGACAGGCCCAGCGCCCCGTGGTGATCTTCGGGACCGACGTCTGGGCCGACGGGGCGGAGGAGGCGGCGCTCCGCCTCGTCGAGGAGACCGGAGTTCCGGTCATCACCAACGGCATGGGCCGTGGGGTGATCCCGGGCGGGCACCCGCTGCTGGTGACCAAGGCCCGTGGCGCCGCCCTCGGCGGTGCCGACCTCGTGGTGGTGGCGGGCACCCCGCTCGACTTCCGCCTCGGCTACGGCGTCTTCGGTGGCAAGGACGGCGCCACACCCGCGCGGGTCGTGCACCTGGCCGACTCTCCGGGCCAGGTCGCCCAGCACGCGAACCTCACCGCCGAGGCGTGCGGTGACCTGACGCTGGTGCTCGACGGGCTCCGCGAGGCAGTCGCCGGACTGGTGCGCCGACCTGACTGGGACGGCTGGGTGACCAGCCTGCAGGACAGTGTCCGCGCGGCCGCCACGCGAGACGCCGAGCTGCTGGGCGCGACGGCGGACCCGATCCACCCGGCCCGCATCTACGGCGAGCTGGTCCCCCGCCTCGCGGAGGACGCCATCGTCATCGGCGACGGCGGCGACTTCGTGTCGTTCGCGGGGAAGTACGTGGAGCCCAAGCGCCCAGGAGGGTGGCTCGACCCCGGTCCGTACGGTTGCCTGGGTGCCGGTCTCGGGGCGGCGATCGCGGCCCGCCTCTCACGCCCCTCGGCCCAGGTCGTCCTCCTCTACGGCGACGGCGCGGCGGGCATGTCCCTGATGGACGTGGACACCCTGGTTCGCCACGACCTGCCCGTGGTGATGGTCTGTGGCAACAACTCCGCGTGGGGTTTGGAGAAGCAGCCCATGCAGATGCTCTACGGCTACGACGTGGCGGCCGACCTGGCGCCGCAGACCCGCTACGACGAGGTCGTGCGTGCCCTGGGCGGAGCCGGCGAGACGGTGACCGACCCGCGTGAGATCGGCCCCGCCCTCGACCGCGCCTTCGCCGCAACTGTCCCCTACCTGGTCAACGTGATCACTGATGTCAACGCGTCCTACCCCCGCAACACCTTCGGAATCTGAGGGCCGCGGCTTCACGGTCAGGCGGGTCCGACCCGGCGAGCTCGCCGACGTCGGTCGCCTGACCGCCGCCGCCTACCTCGGAGACGGATTCGTGGACGCGACCGACGGCTACCTCGACGTGCTCGCCGACGCGGCACGGCGCGACGCCGAGGCGGAAGTCTGGGTCGCAGCCGAGGACCATGAGCAGGGCAGCGTCATCCTCGGTTCGGTGACCTTCTGTCCCGTCGGTTCGACGTACCGGGAGGTCGCGCGGGACGACGAGGCCGAGTTCCGGATGCTGGCGGTCGCCGCCGAGGCTCGCGGGCGCGGCGTCGGTGCCGCCCTGGTGGGCCGCTGCGTCGGCCTGGCGCGGGAGCTGGCCTACGCCGGGGTGCGGATGTCGACCCTGGACCGGATGAGCACGGCCCACCGCGTCTACGAGCGCCTCGGCTTCACCCGCGCACCTGAGGACGACTGGATACCGGTCCCCGGGTTCATGCTGCTCGCCTACGTCCTGCGCTTCCCCGTCGACCCCCCAGCCCAGTCGGGGTCAACGGAAGGCTGACCGGGCGGTTTGGGGGTCCACGTTCGGTCCGGTTGGGTGTCCGGTTTCCCAGGTGATGAACCCAATCCGCCTCTTCACACACGATGCGTGGTGTGTGAAGAGCCGGTTCCCCTTCCTAACCTGGGAAACCGGCCGGGCGGGCCGCCACCAGCAGCACCCCTCACGAACCACCCACACGCGACATGAAGCGCTCCGCCGCCACGACGACCCGGGTCACCTCACCGGAGCCGACCAGCCGACCCCCCTGTCGGGCGGCCACGGTGAAGCGCACGAGTCGGCCGTCGACGTGCACGGCGCTGGCGGTGAGCTCGACCTCGGCACCGACCGGTGAGGGGGCGGTGTGCTCGAGCGTGACCCGGGTGCCGACGCTGGTCTCGCCGTCCTGCAACGCGGGTTCGAGGGCGGCGCAGGTCGCGGCCTCGCACCACGCCAGGAGCCGCGGGGTGCCGAGCACAGGCAGGCTGCCGGACCCGAGCGCGGCGGCCGTGTCGTCCGGGCCGACGTTGCGGACCTGGGTGGCGGTGAGGCCGGCGGTCAGTTCCATGGGCCCATCCAAACATCACAAGAGCCCCGGACCGTCAGGTCCGGGGCTCCAGGAACAGCTTCAGGCCTGAAGCGGTGTTCAGGCGTTGGGGCGCTTGCCGTGGTTAGCGGCCTTCTTCTTGCGAGCGCGGCGCTTGCGACCGGTCTTGCCCATGTGGGTCCTCCTACGTGAACGCTTCGGGAGTCTCCCTCGAAGCCGACCTGCATCTTCTCAGGTACGTCGCGACAACACGAAATCGGGCGTCCGCGACCCGGGAGTCAGTCGGTCCCTGAGATCCGTACCTGGACCTGCTTGATGGACAGCTGGACCCGCTGACGCAGGCCCTCCGGGGCGACCTCGGAGCAGGACCGGGCGACCAGCGTCTTCACGGTCCGCTCGAGGTCGTAGCGCGCCAGGCACGGGCCGCACTCGTCGAGGTGCTGCTGGATCTGGGCACAGTCGGCCTGGTCCAGCTCGTTGTCGATGAAGAAGAACACCCGGCCGAGCACCTCGGAGCAGTCGGTGTCTGGACCGTGCGAGTGCGGCGCCGCGTGGTCGCTGCCCATCACGAGTCCCCCTTCCCGGCCTTGGACGTAGCCCCGCTCCGGAGCAGGTCGTTGTCTCTGACGTAGCCGGTCAGCATCTCTCGCAGCTGGCGCCGCCCACGGTGCAGCCGCGACATGACGGTGCCGATCGGCGTCTCCATGATCTCGGCGATCTCCTTGTAGGGGAAGCCCTCGACGTCGGCGAGGTAGACCGCCAGGCGGAAGTCCTCCGGGAGCCGCTGCAACGCGTCCTTGACGTCGGAGTCCGGGAGGTGCTCGAGCGCCTCCATCTCGGCGGACTTCAGACCGGTGGAGCTGTGCGACTCCGCGCGGGCGAGCTGCCAGTCCTCGACATCCTCGGCCATCGACTGCTGCGGCTCGCGCTGCTTCTTGCGGTAGGTGTTGATGAACGTGTTGGTCAGGATCCGGTAGAGCCACGCCTTCAGGTTGGTGCCCGGCCGGAACTGGTGGAAGGAGCCGTACGCCTTCGCGAAGGTCTCTTGGACCAGGTCCTCGGCGTCAGCCGGGTTGCGGGTCATTCGCATCGCGGCGGAGTAGAGCTGGTCCAGGAACGGCAGCGCGTCGCGCTCGAAGCGCAGGGCTCGCTCTTCCTGGGACTCGGTGGTGGGGTCGATCTCTTCCGGTGCGCTGTCGACGAGGTCGAGGGCGTCGGATTCGGAGTTGCTCATTGCGGCCCAGACTACCGAAGCGTCCACGGATGTGTTTCTTTCCAGGATGGCGAGCACCGGCTGTCCCTCTCTTGTTCGGCGACGGGACTATCGGCACAACATCGGGTCAGGCGTTTCGATTCCCGGCGATCTCGCGCACCACCCACTCCAGCGTCGCCTCCAGCACCACGGCCAGCGCGTCCTCCTGGCTCAGCGGAGCCGACTTCGGCACCTTCATCGAGTGGTCGGCTGCGGGCACCACTGTGAGATCGATGTCGTCGGGGAACTCCTCGGGGGTGCCGAAGGGGTCGCGCTCGCCCTGGACGACGAGGATCGGCAGGCGCACACGCTGCAGCTCGACGAGCCGCGACGACTCCGGCTTGCCGGGGGGGTGCAGCGGGAAGGACAGTGCCAGCACCCCACGCGCACCGACGCCGCGGGCGATCCGGCAGGCGGAGCGGGCACCCGCGCTGCGGCCGCCGAGCACCAGGGGGCTGCGGGTGCGCATGTTGTCCAGGACGGCGGTGAAGCACTCGTCGATCACCGGGGGCGGGGGCGCGATCTTCTTTCCGGCAACGCGCCACGGCATCTCCACGAGGGTCACCGAGATGTCCTGCTGGGGCAGCGTTCGCGCGAGTCGGAGCAGGTCGGGGGCCTCGATGCCGCCGCCTGCCCCGTGGGTGAGCACCAGTGTCGCCAACGGCCGCTTGGCCCGGCGTACGACGAGACGGGCATCGCCCCTGGGGGTGGCCACGGTGCGCTCGATCGGCATCAGGTCGTTCCTTCCGGTGGCAGGTGCTCCAGGCGCAGCGGCTCGACGAGCTCGGGGCCGTTGTTCTTCACGTTGGAGACCAGCGTGGAGACGGGAAACGCTTCCAGCCGGCCCGGTGCGGCCGGCTCGAGGAGACCGAGCAGGTGGTCCTTGCTGTGCTCGCCCGGATCCAACCATTCCGCGTAGCGGTCGGGGGTGAGCATCAACGGCATCCGATCGTGGATGTGCCCCAGCGAGTCCTCTGCCGAGGTCGTGAGCACCGTGCACGTCCACACGAAGCGCAGCGGATCGTCCTCAGCCTTCTCCGGGTCCCGCCAGATCTCGTAGAGCCCGGCCATCGCCAGCAGTCCACCGTCCTTGGGCCGGATGAAGTACGGCTGCTTTCGGGGCTTGCCGGACGTGGTGAGGTTCTCGGTGGGATACCACTCGTAGTAGCCGTCGGCGGGCAGGATGGCTCGTCGCTTCTCAAACGCACGTCGGTAGGCCGGCTTCTCGGCGACGGTCTCCATCCGGGCGTTGATCATCCGACTACCGATTGCCCGGTCCTTGGCCCAGAACGGCACCAGGCCCCAGTTCAGCACCCTCAGCTGCCGTTCAGGCTCGCTGTCCCCTGGCGCATCGACAGAGGACCGCGGCGGGCGCTCCACGACGGCGTAGACCTCCTTGGTCGGAGCCACGTTGTAGTCGGGCTCGATCCGCGGGACCTCCGAGGTGGCGATCTCGAACTCCTCGACGAGATCCTCGGGCTGTCTGCTCGAGGCGTAGCGGCCGCACATGCGGCAAGGCTAGTGCCGGGTGTCCCGCGCGAGCTCGTCCAGCAGCCACCCCGCGTGGCGATCCGAGTCAGGGAGTCCCTCCACCCAGACCCGGGCTCGCCCTGCGCCTCGAGGCAGGCTCTCGACCAGATCGCGCGCCGTGCGCACCTGCCGAGCCAGGAGCTCTGACCTCTCGGTCAGCACCACGAGTCGTCCAGGACCGATCTCGCTGATCGTCTCCTGTCCCGGGAAGGCGAGTCGGACTCGATCGGCGAGCTCCACCTCACGCAGGACGGCTCCCAACGAGCGCGCGGCCACGCCGCCGTCGAGCAGGGGGAGATCGAGGACCACGAACACGTGTTCGGTGGCGCCCGACCCCCCCTGCTCGGCCCCCCTGTAGACCTCCGCCAGCCTCGCGCGCAGATGCGCCCGGCTGGCCAGGCCCGTCAGAGGGTTCTCGCACGAGACCTGGTGGAGCTGGCTGAGCGTCTCCTCGCTCCAGCCCAGGCACAGCGAGCGCAGAGCCCGGAAACCGGGCTCCCCTCCCTGGACGCGTGCGTAGACCACCCTCAGCCCGTCCAGTGCCTCACCGAGGTCGGCACCGTCCCGGGCCAGCTCGCGACCCACCTGCTCACACGCAACGCTCACGCTCTGCCCGGCCGCCAACCGTTCGGCGACGGCGTCGTAGCGCACGGCTGGATGCCGTGCGCGCTCACCTTCGGGAGCCACCTCGACGGGCACGCTGGTGACCCTCGAGGTCGCAAAGATGCGCACCATCTGCCCCGATCTCTCGTTTCGGGCCACCCCTCCACGAGCGGCCTCGTAGAAGAAACGGCGCTGTGGTGGTTTTATGACGGAAGAATCCGCATAAACTCCGAGCTCATCCGTTCGCCAGAAGGCAGTTCCGCACATATGAGTCCACTCGACGTACCCGGAACCGAGCTGACGGACCCGGAGCTGATCTCTCGGGTGCGTGAGGGAGACATCGCTGCCTACGGCGCGATCTTCTCGCGCCACGTCGACGCCGCGACCCGGCTCGCTCGGCTGCTCGTCGGCGGCTCCGATGCAGAGGACCTCGTCTCCGAGGCGTTCGTGAAGGTGCTCAACGTCATGCTCGCGGGCGGTGGCCCCGACGTGGCGTTCCGCGCCTATCTGCTCACCGCCGTACGCCGCCTGCACATCGACAAGATCCGCAGCGACCAGCGACTCACGCCCACCGAGGATGTGGCGGCCCTCGACGACCGAATCCCGTTCGTCGACCCGGTCGTCGCCGGTTTCGAGACCGGCGCGGCTGCCAAGGCCTTCGCCTCGCTTCCCGAGCGCTGGCAGATGGTGCTGTGGCACGTCGAGGTGGAGAACCAGAAGCCATCGGAGATCGCGCCGCTGCTGGGAATGAGCGCGAACTCGGTCTCGGCGCTCGCCTACCGCGCCCGCGAAGGACTGCGCCAGGCGTTCCTGAACATGCACGGTGCGGACCTGGTCGCCGGGGACTGCCGAGACGCGAACGGCCTGCTCGGCGGATACGTGCGCGGCGCCCTCTCACGGCGCGACGTCGCCCTGGTCGAGGAGCACCTCGAGGGGTGTCGGCGCTGCACGGCTGTCTATCTGGAGCTGACCGAGGTCAACTCCTCGCTCGCAGCGGTCCTCGGCCCCGCTCTGCTGGGCACTGTCGCGGCGGCCTACTTGAGCCAGGGCGCCGCGGCCGCTGCAACCTCGACCGCCGGTGCGGCTGTGCTCAGCATGTTGGGTCGTGGCCGAGACCTGGCCTCCGGCGGCGCCGGCGCCGGCATCCTGACCGCCGCTGTGCTCGGGGTTGCTGCCGTCACCGCGATCGCCGTGACCCGACCGGCTCCGGTCGACGTGCCCAACGCCGTGGAACCGCCGTCGGGCCAGCTCCCTTCGTCGAGCCCGTTCGGCCCTGGCCCCGTCGAACGCGTCGCGCCTCCCACCCCGAGCTCGGGCGAACCCAGCGCATCGGTGCAGCCCTCCGGGGTTCCTGCACAGGTGACCCGTGCCCCAGAACCCAGTGCTGGGGCTTCTGCGGGCGACCCGACAGACACCGGCCCCACCCAGTCCGCAGCAGTCGTCCCCAGCCCTGGTGGAGGCTCACCTGCGGGCCCCGAAACGGGTCAGGGCACCGTGGACCCGGGCACGAGCGGACCCAGCACCGGAGGACCCGGCACCGGACCCGGCACCGGCGGACCCAGCACCGCCGGACCCAAGCCGACGCTCCCCAAGCCCCCGAAGCCGAACAGGCCCGCTCCGGCCAAACCCGCTCCGGCCAAGCCCGCTCCGGCCAAGCCCGCTCCGGCCAAGCCCACTCCGGCCAAACCCGCTCCGGCCAAGCCCACTCCGGCCAAACCCGCTCCGGCCAAGCCCGCTCCGGCCAAGCCCACTCCGGCCAAGCCCACTCCGGCCAAGCCCACCCGGCCAAGCCCACTCCGGCCAAGCCCACTCCGGCCAAGCCCGCCCGGCCAAGCCCACTCCGGCCAAGCCCACCAAGCCCACACCGGCCCCGGTGGCACCCCGACCGGCTCCTGCCCCCAGAGCCGATGTGGGCGTACGCGCCTGGGTCAGCGAGATCAAGAGCACCTACGCCCGGGTGACGAGCCGAGTCGCGGGTGTGCCCGCAGGCCAGCGGGTCCGATTGGCCGTTCGGATCAGCTCCGGCGAGCTCCGCGCGCACGGCGGCACCTGCGAACGGGCCGGTGCCACCTACGTGTGTTCGGTCCCCAGCGGGACCACCACCTTCACCTTCGACGTGCGGCCGCGGTCCAGCGCCACCATGACCTTCATCGTCTCCTCCCCCGCCGGTTGGACCGATCCGTCTCTGCGCAACAACACCACCACCGTGCGGGTGCAGGTCAGCGGCGGCCCGGCCCGGGACCGGGACCGGGACGACGACCGCGACGACGACCGCGACCGGGACCGGGACGACGACCGGGACGACGACCGGGACGACCGGGACGACGACCGGGACGAGCGCAAGCAGGCAGTGAAGACCAAGTCCACGGGCAAGTCGAAGGGCTCTGACAAGACCAGCGGTAGCTCGTCGAAGCAGGACAAGTCCAAGGACCGGAACCGAGACAAGAACCGGGACAAGGACCGGGACTGAACGCCGCTTCGCGTGCGCCCCCGGGACACCTGGGAACACCCGGGGACACCCGTAGATGCAGCTGGTCTGCGCTACGTCGGCTTCGGGCTCCGCCCGTCGCGATCGGGTCCCCGGACTGGTTGAGGGCATCTCGATCGGGTATTGATGTACCCATGACAGCCACGCGACTCATCGCACGCCCACTGCTCGCTTCCACGTTCGTCGTCGGCGGCGTGAGCGCCCTCCGCAACGCCCCCGAGCTCGCCCGTGAGGCCAAGCCGGTGGCCGATCGGCTGCGCCCGCTGCTGGAGAAGGCAGCCCCGCAGGTGAAGATCCCCGAGGACACGGCGACGCTGGTCCGGATCAACGCCGCGGCACAGATCCTGGCCGCACTCGCGCTGGCCCGCGGCAAGGCGCCTCGGCTGTCCAGCACGGTCCTCGCGGCCTCGCTGTTGCCGACGACCGTGGCCGGACATCAGTGGTGGCAGGAGACCGACCCGCAGACCAAGGTGGAGCAACGAATCCACTTCTTCAAGAACCTCTCGATGCTGGGCGGGTTGCTCCTGGCCGCCGTTGACACCGAAGGACGTCCGGGCGTCGCGTGGCGGGCGCGCAACGCCGCCAGCGGCGTACGCCGTGAGGCTCGGCACCTGACCAAGGAAGCCAAGCTGGAGGCCCGACTCGCCGGGAAGCGCGTAGGCATCTAGCCTCGGCGGGTGGACACAGCCCCGCCATCGGCCCAGGAAGCGGCCCAGGAAGCCGCCCAGGCAGCTGCCCGGGCGGCTGGCCAGAAGTCGCGCCGGGAGCCGAACCCGGCGCTGTGGCCCGCTCCGCTGGCTCGCGGGCCGGTCGATGTCCGGGTTGAGCTTCCCGGGTCCAAATCGCTGACCAACCGCGCCCTGGTGCTCGCCGCCCTCTCCGACGGCCCATCCACCGTCCGCCGAGCGCTTCGCTCGCGCGACACCGAGCTGATGGCCCGCGCGCTGACGACCCTGGGCGCGGAGGTCGACGTCTCGGGCGACGACTGGACCGTGACTCCGGGCGCCTTGCGGGGAGGGACCGTCGACTGCGGACTGGCAGGGACCGTGATGCGGTTCGTGCCTCCGCTGGCGGCCCTGGCCAGCGGACCGGTGCGGTTCGACGGCGACCCGCACGCTCGCACCCGACCGATGGCCGGAGTCCTGGGAGCCTTGAGGTCCCTGGGGGCGCTGGTCGACGACGGGGGGCGGGGCGCGCTTCCCTTCGTGGTCGAGGGAACGGGCAGCGTCCCGGGGGGCACGGTCACGATCGACGCCTCGGCCTCGAGCCAGTTCGTCTCGGCGTTGCTCCTCGCCGGCGCCAGGTACGACGCCGGGGTCAGCGTCCAGCACCTGGGCCCACCGGTCCCCTCGTTGCCGCACATCGAGATGACGGTGCAGTGCCTGCGCGCCCACGGCGTCGAGGTCGAGACCGACAGCGCGAGCACGTGGACGGTGCCGCCCGCGACGATCCGGGCGGTCGACGTTCGCATCGAGCCGGACCTGTCCAACGCGGCCCCCTTCCTGATGCTGGCCATGACCACCGGCGGGCGGGTACGGGTCCCGGGTTGGCCACTGCACACGACCCAGGCCGGGGACGCGTTGCGCGACCTCCTCTCCCGCATGGGGGCCGCGGTCGAGCTGGACGAGCGCGGCCTGAGCGTCACCGGTGGCGAGACGATCCTCGGCATCGACGCGGACCTTCACGATGTCGGCGAGCTCACGCCCGCGCTCGCTGCGCTGTGTGCGCTGGCCTCCACCCCCTCCCGGCTGCGCGGCATCGGGCACATCCGCGGTCACGAGACCGACCGCCTTGCGGCCCTCGGCGCAGAGCTGCGCGGGTTGGGCGCTGCGGTCACCGAGCTCCAGGACGGCCTCGCCTTCGAACCTGCCCGCCTGCAGGGCGGCACCTTCCACACCTATGCCGACCACCGGATGGCTCACGCAGCCGTGGTGGTGGGGTCGGCGGTGGACGGGGTGCTCGTCGAGGACGTCGGCACCACGGCCAAGACCTTTCCTGGCTTCGCCGAGGTGTGGACGGGGCTACTGCGTTGACCGGGCGGTACGACGAGCACGACCCCGAGAGCTACGAGCGCCCGCGGCGACGTACGCGCCCACGGACCAAGGACCGGCCCTCCTACCTCGACGCGGTTCCCGCAGTGGTGGTGACGGTCGACCGGGGTCGCTACACCTGCCGGCTCGGCGAGGACGAGCCCATCGTGACGGCGATGAAGTCCCGCGCTCTCGGCCGCAAGGCCGTGGTCACCGGCGACGCCGTGCGACTCGTCGGCGACACCTCGGGCGGCGACGGCACGCTTGCCCGGATCGTCACCGTCGACCCCCGTCGCACCGTGCTCCGCCGTACGGCCGACGACGACGACCCCGTTGAGCGGGTGGTGGTCGCCAACGCCGACCAGCTCGTGATCGTCACAGCCCTCGCCGACCCTGAGCCGAGACAGGGGCTCGTCGACCGAGCCCTGGTCGCGGCCTACGACGCCGGGATGGACCCGCTGCTCTGCCTCACCAAGGCCGACCTGGCCGACCCGGAGTCCCTGCTGGCGAGCTACCGCCCGCTCGGGGTGCCGTACGTCGTCACCCAGCGCGGGGGCGACCTGGCCGAGATCCGTGCTCGTCTCGGTGGCCGCACGAGCGTGCTGCTCGGCCACAGCGGGGTGGGCAAGTCCACGCTCGTCAACGCCCTCGTCCCGGACGCGTTCCGGGAGGTCGGCGTCGTGAACGCGGTGACCGGACGCGGCCGCCACACCTCGGTCAGCGCGCTGATGTTGGCCCTGCCCGGAGGCGGGTGGATCGTGGACACACCCGGCATCCGCTCGTTCGGCCTGGCGCACGTGGACCCCGACAAGCTGATCGAGGCGTTCCCCGACCTGCACGACCTCACCACTACCTGCCCGCGGGGCTGCTCACACGGTGAGAACCAGCCGGAGTGCGGGCTCAGCGAGGCTGGGGACGAGCAGGCCGACCGGGTCGGCTCGTTCCGGCGTCTGCTCGCGAGCCGCGAGGCCGGCGACCACTACTGAGCCGGGTCAGCGAGCGGCGGTCCACACGGCGCGCGCGCCGGCGTCACCGGTGAGCACGACCAGGACCAGCACCACCACGGCGACGACGGGGAGCAGGACCAGCAGCGGCTTCTCCAGCACTGCGACTCGCCCGGGACGATCGCGGCCCCCCTGCAGGCGGCTCACGGCGGGCAGCGCCCAGAAGGCGACTGCCGTCACTGCGAGCAGCACCCAGGTGGCGACCTGGAGACGGCCCGCCCACGTCTCGTGCGTGCGGATCAGCGGGTTGTCGCCGAGCTGGGCCTTGAGGTCTTCGCCCGTCAACGCTGCCAGCTGCACGCTCAGCGCGGCGCCGAGGGTCAGTAGCAACGCCGGCCAGCGGGTCAACCAGCGCCATCGTGCGTTGAGCACCAGCACGCTCATGAGCGCGGCCGCCGGCGCGAGGACGACCGCCGCATGCACCACCAGCGGGTGCAACGGGACACCGTTGATCTCCACCAGCACGACGGTAGTGGCAGAACCTGAGAGCTGACGGGGAATACCCTGTGCCCATGCCGTCCGACTACACCGATGATCTCCGTCTTGCCCACGTGCTGGCCGACGACGCAGATGCCCTGTCCGAGGCCCGGTTCAAGGCGATCGACCTGCATGTGATGACCAAGCCGGACCTGACGCCGGTGACCGACGCGGACCGCCAGGTCGAGGAAGGCATCCGCCGCACGCTGTCGCGGGCACGCTCGCGCGACGCGGTGATCGGCGAGGAGACCGGGTCCACGGGTCACAGCCAGCGTCGCTGGGTGGTCGACCCCATCGACGGCACCAAGAACTTCGTGCGCGGCGTACCCGTGTGGGCCAGCTTGATCGCCCTGATGGTGGACGACGAGGTGGTGCTCGGCGTGGTCTCCGCCCCGATGCTCAACCGGCGCTGGTGGGCCATGAAGGGGGGCGGTGCCTGGACCGGCAAGTCGCTCCTGCGCGCCACCCCGTGCCAGGTCTCCGACGTGTCCCGCATCGAGGACGCCTCGTTGTCGTACTCCTCGCTCTCCGGGTGGGACGAGCGCGGACGGCTCGACGACTTCCTCTCCCTGTCCCGCCGCTGCTGGCGCACCCGGGCGTACGGCGACTTCTGGTCCTACATGCTGCTCGCCGAGGGCGCGGTGGACATCGCGACCGAGCCGGAGCTCGAGCTGCACGACATGGCGGCGCTCGACATCATCGTGCGTGAGGCCGGCGGGTACTTCACCTCGCTCGACGGTGAGCCCGGCCCGACTGGGGGCAGTGCACTGGCCACCAACGGCAAGCTGCACGACCAGGCACTGGCGTTCCTCGGCTCGCTGCCGGACGAGAACGAGCCGCGGCCGGGCGGCACCGTACACGACCTGAGCGCTCGGCGGGGCGAGCCTGTCGGCGACCGCGAGTCGTGAGCCAAACCCTGTCCACCAGCCGCGAGGCAGACTAGATTCGAGGGGCCCGCCAGACCTCGATGTCCACGAAGGGGCCGAGCATGAAGATCAGCGACGTGATTCGCAGCAAGTCCAGCCACAACGTCATCACCATCGCCCCGGACGCCACGGTCCGCGAGCTGCTCGCGCTGCTGGCCGAGCACAACATCGGAGCGGTGATCGTGAGCACCGACGGTGGCGCCGTCGACGGAATCGTCAGCGAGCGCGACGTCGTGCGGAAGCTCAACGGGGACGACACCGTCCTGGACGCGCCGGTGAGCCAGATCATGACCGCAGCGGTCCAGACGTGTGAGCCCAACCAGGACGTCGACCAGCTGATGGCGCAGATGACCGAGCACCGGATCCGGCACGTCCCCGTGCTCGACGACGGGGCGCTCGTTGCCGTGATCAGCATCGGCGACGTCGTGAAGAGCCGGATCACCCAGCTCGAGTTCGAGCGCGACCAGCTCGACCACTACGTGCACCAGACCTGAGTGGCAGCGGGCTCACCCGCTCCCGCCACTTCAACGGACCTCACGGGCGACCACGTTGCGGGCGCCCGCACCCGCCGTGACAGGCTGGCGCCCATGAGTGCAGACAAGCCTGAGATCGACTTCCCCGAAGGCCCTCCGCCCGCAGACCTCGAGGTCACCGAGATCACCGAAGGTGAAGGCGCCGAAGCCACCGCCGGCAGCACGGTGTCGGTGCACTACGTCGGCGTCGCCCACTCCACGGGTGAGGAGTTCGACGCCTCCTACAACCGCGGCACTCCCCTCGACTTCCGGCTCGGGGTCGGCCAGGTCATCTCCGGCTGGGACCAGGGTGTCCAGGGGATGAAGGTCGGTGGTCGTCGCCGCCTCGTGATCCCCCCGCACCTGGGGTACGGCGAGCGCGGCGCAGGTGGCGTGATCAAGCCCGGCGAGACGTTGATCTTCGTGGTGGACCTGATCAGCGTCCGCTAGCGCGTACTCGGGCGGCCATGAGTGCCCGGTCGGCGTGCTCGGGGCGGCCATGAGTGCCCGGTCGGCGTGCTCGGGGCGGCCATGAGTGCCCGGTCGGCGAGCTACGGGGAGTGGCGGGCGACGCGGGCGCGGGCCGCACCGAGCTGGACCACGTCTCCGGGGACCAGCTGGCGGCCGCGCCGGGTCTCCACCTCGCCGTTGACCAGGACCAGGCCCTGGATCATCAGCTCCTTGGCGTCCGAGCCGGAGTCGATGAGGTTGGCGAGCTTGAGGAACTGACCCAGTCGGATCGACTCCTCCCGGATGGGCACCTCATCGGCGGCAGCAGGGCTCATCGGCAGACTCCTCACAGCACCAGCGAGACGGCGTGGATGACGAGACCCACGAGACCGCCCACGATCGTCCCGTTGATCCGGATGAACTGCAGGTCGCGACCGACGTGCAGCTCGATCTTGCGGGCGGCCTCCCGGCCGTCCCAACGCTCGATCGTGTGGGTGATCACGGCCGTCAGCTCGTCGCCGTACCGCCCGACGGCCCAGACGACGAAGTCCGCCGCCCAGGTGTCCAGCTTCTCGCGGATGGCCTGGTCGCGGCCCACGCGGTCACCGAAGGACACCAGCTCGCGGGCGGCCTTCTCGCGCAGCGGGCCGTCGTCGTCCTCCAGCGCATCGAGCAGTGCCGTACGGAACGCACCCCACAGCGACATCCCGGTGACCACCATCTGTGGCTGCTCGAGCACCCGCAGCTTCAGCTTCTCCATCCGTTGCTGGGTCGCGGAGTCGGTGAGCAGGTCGTGGGCCAGCTGTCGGAGCAGGCTGTCCAGCGCCTGCCGCGCATGGTGGTCCGGGTTGCGCCTGATGTCGGCAACCCAGCGCACCGCCTCGAGGTGGAGCCGTGCCGTGACGACCTCGTTGACCCGGTCGGGAGCCCACCAGGGCGCCCGTTCGCCGACGACGTCGGCGAAGGTCTCCTGGTTGTGCACCAGCCACCGGTGCGCCTCCTCCAGCGCCAGGTCGACCAGGCCGTGGTGCGCGTTGTCGGCCACGATCTCCTGGAGCAGTCCCCCGGCGACCGGTGAGATCGGCTCGGCCCTGAAGCGAGGGATCAGCACCTCTTCCACCACCGCACGGACGTCGTCGTCGCGGAGCTTCCGCAGTCCGATCGCGGCCACCGAAGCAGCCTCGGCGGCGACCCGGCGCGCGTTCTCCGGCTCGGTCAGCCAGGACCCGATCCGGCCGACGATGCCGGCGGCGGCGAGCCGTTCCCGGATCACCTGTTCGTGCAGGAAGTTCTCGGCGAAGAACTCCTCGAGGCTCTTGCCGAACTCGTCCTTCTTGCGTGGCACCAGCGCGGTGTGCGGGATCGGCAGCCCGAGCGGGTGCCGGAAGATCGCGGTGACCGCGAACCAGTCGGCGATCGCCCCCACCATGCTCGCTTCGGCCCCGGCGTTGACGAAGCCCCAGAAGCCCTCGCGGTCGAGCGTGAGCAGGTAGACGACGGCGGCGAACACGAGCAGACCGCCGGCGACCCCCTGCATCCGCCGCAGGCGCCGGCGGCGGTGGGAGTCGGCCGCGGTGTCGGCGGTCATCAGGGAGTCAGTCATGGCTCGTGCAACCTATCGAAAGGGCCGTCGGACTCCTTCGCGACCCATATGCTTCCGAGGTGGTTCAACCTCTTCGCGCGGTCGGTGTCGTCGTGCTCGCGCTCGCCTTCACCTTCAGTGGCTCGGCCCTCGCCGGTCCGCCCGCGAACGCACGTACAGCACTTCCCCGCGATCACTCCGAGCCGGCCTTCACCCAGGCACAAGCCTTGGGGGTGCTCGCGAAAGCACGGCGCCAGCTGCGTCGGGACACCGCCCGGGTGCGCGCGCGACAGCCTGTGGGCACCGGGCCGACCACCGAGATCACGATGACCCTGCGTGACCTGTTCCGGGCCCGCCCCGCGCTCCGCGGTGATGACCGCCGGGCCGCAGACGACCTGCTCGCCCGGCCGACAGACGGCCCGGGTGACAACCTCGGGGGCGCTGCGCCGGTCAGCTTTGCCGGCCACACCCAGGAGCAGTGGTGTCCTGAGGGCGGGGTGGCTTGCATCCACTGGGTGACTACGGGGCCGGAACGGATCAGTGCGACCGACTCCAACCGCGACGGACTCCCCGACTACGTGACAACCGTCTACGACACGATCGCGCACGTCTGGGGGCACGAGGTCGGCAAGCTCGGCTACCGCGCGCCGCTACCCGACCAGGGCTCCACGGAGATCGCCGGCAACCCCGACGAAGCACTCGACATCTATCTCGCCGACCTGGGCACTCGGGGTCTCTACGGGTACTGCGCCCCCGAGGGCAGCGCCGACTCGCACCAGCTGCCTGGCTACTGCGTGCTGGACAACGACTACGCCACCGCCGAGTACGGCGCCGCACCGCTCAACTCGTTGCGCGTCACCGCCGCGCACGAGCTCTTCCACGTCGTCCAGTTCGCCTACGACGTGGACGAGGACTCCTGGATGATGGAGGGCACTGCCACCTGGATCGAGGACGAGGTCTACGACTCGATCAACGACAACGTGCAGTTCCTCGTCTCCAGTCCGCTGCGCTACCCCAGGACACCGCTCGACTACAGCGCCGACGGCCACCGCTACGGCTCCTTCCTGTTCTTCAAGTACGCCGCTGAGCGCTTCCGTGACCCCGGCGTCGTCCGCCAGTTCTGGGAGCAGGCCGACGCCCCACGCGGCCGCTACTCGCTCCAGGCGATCCGGGCCGTGGTGGCTGCGAGGAAGACCAGCTGGCCGGCCTTCTTCGCGCTCTTCGGGAGCTGGAACACGCTGCCGGCGGGCAGCTACAGCGAGCGCTCGGTCTACCCCTCACCGGCGCTGGGGATGAGCCGGACCCTGTCGCGCCGCAGTCGGTCGACGGGCTGGCACCGGGTCAACCTGCCGCACCTGGCCAGCTCGGCGGTCCGCGTCACCCCGCACGCACGGCTCGGCGTCCGCTCCCGCCTGAAGGTCGAGCTCAACCTGCCGGACACGGCGCGGGGCGCGACGGCGTTGCTGCAGCGCCGGTACCGCAACGGCACCGTGACCCACTCGCTGATCCCTCTGGACCGGACCGGAGGCGGCCGCCTGCTGACCGGGTTCGACCGTCGTCGCATCGCCACGATGCTGGTGGTGGTCAGCAACACGAGCACGACCATGCGCGACTGCGAGAACGTGCGGGACCCGTACGGCGGTCCGGTGTTCTCCTGCTTCGGTCGTGGTTCCTACGACGCCGGACAGACCTACTCGGTGCGCGTCACACTCCGCTGAGGGAACAAAGCACCCATCCATAGCGCTGAGGCTGACGAACCACATCTGAGTTTCGATCGTGAGACGCCTGCCACCACCAGCCACAGGAGACCGACGCGTGCCCACCCTGAGCGACTTCACCGCCACCACCCTCACCGGTGAGGAGACCACCCTCGACACTTACGCGGGCCAGGTCACCCTCGTGGTGAACACCGCCTCCCAGTGCGGCTTCACCCCCCAGTTCGCCGGCTTGGAGACGCTGCACTCGACGTACTCCGGCCAGGGCTTCGCCGTCCTGGGGTTCCCGTGCAACCAGTTCGGTGAGCAGGACCCGGGCGAGAACGCCGAGATCGGCGCCTTCTGCGAGCGCAACTACGGGGTCAGCTTCCCGATGTTCGAGAAGGTCGACGTCAACGGCGAGAACGCCCACCCGCTCTACGAGTGGCTGCGCTCGGAGAAGAGCGGCCTCCTCGGGGACAACATCAAGTGGAACTTCACCAAGTTCCTCGTGGGACGCGACGGATCGGTGCTCAAGCGCTACGGCTCCACCACCAAGCCCGAGAAGATCGCCGCCGACATCGAGCAGGCCCTCGCCGCCTGAGCGTGGGACGTTGTCGGTCCCGAGGCTTCTGGTACCGCGCGGTAACGTGAGCGGCACCCCCGCCACCGCGCGACAGGAGCACCCATGCAGCTGGCCCTGACCGAGGAGGAGACCGCGTTCCGCGAGGAGATGCGGGCCTTCTTCGCAACCCAGGTCCCGCAGGAGATCCGCGACACCGTCGCCGCCGGCCGGCACCTGAGCAAGGACCAGATCGTCACGGCACAGCGGGTCCTCAACGACGCCGGGCTGGCGGTGCCGAACTGGCCCGCGAAGTGGGGTGGTCGAGACTGGACGCCACTGCAACGGCACATCTGGCACGAGGAGATGCAGCTGGCGTGCGTGCCGCCGCCGCTGGCCTTCAACACCAACATGGTGGGCCCGGTGATCGCCAACTTCGGGTCCGAGGCGCAGAAGCAACGGTTCCTTCCGCCCACCGCGAACCTCGACATCTGGTGGTGCCAGGGCTTCTCCGAGCCGGACGCCGGCTCCGATCTCGCCTCGCTCAAGACGAAGGCCGTCCGAGACGGTGACGACTGGGTGATCAACGGCCAGAAGACCTGGACGACGCTCGGCCAGCACGCCGACTGGATCTTCGTGCTGTGCCGCACCGACCCGGCGGCCGAACGCAAGCAGCAGGGCATCTCCTTCCTGTTGTGCCCCATGGACGCGGAGGGGGTGACGCTGCGACCGATCCAGCTCATCGACGGTGGGCACGAGGTCAACGAGGTCTTCTTCGACGACGTGCGGGTGCCGGCCGACCACCTGGTCGGGGAGGAGAACGCGGGCTGGAGCTATGCCAAGTTCCTCCTCGGCAACGAGCGGGTGGGCGTCGCGCCGGTCGGCGCCACCAAGCGCGTGCTCGCCACGGTGAAGCAGATCGCGCAGGAGACCGGCCGGATCGAGGATCCCCTGCTGGCCGCTCAGATCATTGAGCTGGAGAACGAGCTGCTGGCCCTCGAGCTCACCGCGCTGCGGGTGGTGGCGCACTCCTCGGACGGCAAGCCCCATCCCGCCTCCTCGGTGCTCAAGCTCAAGGGCAGTGAGCTCCAGCAGGCGGTGTCCGAGCTGATGGTGGACCTCGGTGGGCCGCTCTCCCTCGCCTCCGGTGCGGGCGAGGACTCGGAGATCCCGGGTTGGGCACGCGCTGCGGGACCGACGTACCTCAACCTCCGCAAGGCCTCGATCTACGGGGGATCGAACGAGATCCAGCGCCAGATCATCGCCGGCACGATCCTCGGCCTCTGACGGCTGCGACGAGAGGACACGAGATGGACTTCACCCTGGACGGCGAGCAGACCGCGTTGCGCGAGGCCGTACGCGGCCTGCTGAAGGTGTACGACGCCGAGCACCGCCGCAGCGTGGTCGCGGAGGATCCCGGCTTCGACGAGAAGTTGTGGTCCGGCCTGGCCCAGATGGGCATCCTCGGCCTGCCCTTCGACGAGGGCGACGGCGGGATGGGGGCGGGACCTGTCGAGGTCGCCGTGGTCGCCGAGGAGCTCGGTCGGGTGATCGCGCCCGAGCCCTTCGTCGAGGCGGTCGTGCTCGCAGGGGGCCTGGTGGCCGCACGCGGCAGTGAGGACCAGCGCAAGCACCTGCTCGGGGGGCTCTCCACCGGCGAGCTGCTGCTCGCCTTCGCCTGGTCCGACGCCACCGGAGGCGAGGGCGGTGTCAGCGTCGACGGCGAGACGATCACCGGCACCAAGGAGCTGGTGCTCGGGGGTGCGCGGGCCGACCAGCTGGTGGTGTTCGCCGAGGGTCAGCTCTTCCTGGTCGACGGCGAGGCAACCCGACGCACGTCGTACCGCACCTTCGACGGAGGGCGTGCCGCCCGGGTGGTCTTCGAGCGCAGTCCCGCCACTCCGCTGGGTGAGGGTGGCGACGCTACCGAGGCGACCCGGGACGTGATCGCAGCCGCCACCGTGGCGTACTGCCACGAGGCTCTCGGCGCGATGGAGTCGGCACTGCGGCTGACCACGGACTACCTGACCACGCGCAAGCAGTTCGGCGTCACGCTGAGCCGCTTCCAGTCGCTCTCCTTCCGCGCGGCGGACATGTACACCTCACTCGAGCTGACCCGGAGCATCGTCAGCTGGGCGACCATGGTGCTCGCCGACGGGTCCTGCGACGCCGAGAGGAAGCGCGAGGCAGCCGCGCGCGCCAAGCTGCAGGTGAGTCGGGCGGGGCGGCACATCGGCCAGGAGGCCATCCAGCTCCACGGCGGGATCGGCATGACCGCGGAGTACGCCGTGGGACACCTGACCGCCCGGCTCACAGCCATCGACCACCTGCTCGGTGACGGGCGGCAGCAGGTCCGCAACCTGTCCCGCCGCCTGACGAGCTACGGAGTCATCGAACCGCTGCCCTGATCGGCGCCTGCCGCCCGACTTCGTGACGGGCTCAGTCTCCGAACCAGGTGCCCCTGCCGCCGTACCAGTCGCCCAGATCGGGGGTGCCGCTGCGGCGTCCGCCGAGATAGCTCCCGACCACGGCTGCGCCGAGGTCGTCGAGCTCGGGTGAGATGACCCGACCCCCGACGCGGGAGGCCAGCTGTTCGAGGAACCGCGCCAGACCCGGGTCGTCGCCGAGCCGGAAGATCGTGGTCTGCGCGCCGAGCCGGGCCGCGCTGTCGAGCTCGCGCACCGACCAGGCCACCGTCAACGGGTGGGGTGGGTAGGAGAACCAGACCTCACCGTCCGGCTCGAGGTGGCTGGTCGGCTCGCCGTCGGTGACGATCAGCAGCACCGGTTGCGCGTTCGGATGCTTGCGGAAGTGCCGGTTGGCCAGCAGCAGCCCGTGATGGAGGTTGGTGCCCTTCTCCCACATCGCGTCCAGGGCCGTGAGCTCCTCGATCTCGAGGACCCTCGCCGAGCGACCGAACCCGATGAGCTGCAGGTGGTCACCCCTGAACCGGGTGCTCACCAGCTGGTGCAGGGCCAGCGCGGTCCGCTTCATCGGCACCCACCGGTTGGCCATGGCCATCGAGAAGGAGGTGTCCACCAGCAGGGCGACGGCTGCTTGGGTGCGGTCCTCGGTCTCGTGGACCTCGATGTCCCGCATCTCGAGCCGCACGCGCGGTCCCGCCGTCGCCGGGCCGGCACGTGTCCCCTCCCCCGCCGCCCGGACGACCGCGTTGGTGATGGAACGGGTGACGTTCCAGGGCTCGGTGTCCCCGAACACCCATTCCCTGCTCGCGCCGCTGAGCTCCCCGGCCGATCCGGCGTGGCGGACGTCGCGCTGCCCCTGCCGGCCGGACATCCGCTGGGCGACGTCGCGGAGCAGGGCCTTCCCCAGCTGGCGCATCGCCTTGGGTGAGAGCCTGAGCTGGCCGTCGGAGCCGCGCTTGAGATAACCGGTCCTGGCCAGCTCCCGCTCGAGCTCGGCCAGGGTCCGGGCGTTGACCGCGGCACGCTCGCCGAGCTGTCGGGCCAGCTTGTCCAGGTCCACGTCGTCCATCCGGGCACCGCCATAGGACTGGGAGAGCTGCTCTGCCAGGTCGTCGAGGTCGGCCAGGTCCTGGAGCACTCCGGTGCCGTCGCCGAGCCCGATGCCGTCCTCGCCGTCGAACTCGGCTGAGCCACCCCAGTCCTCTCCAGGACGGAGGGCGCGAAGGCTGTCGTCGAGCCGCCCCAACGACTGCATCAGCTCCGGGCTGCCGAACGCCTGCGCGGCCAGCTCATCGAGCTCGTCCCGCTGTTCCTGGGTCAGGGAATTGCGCATCCGTTGCGCTGCCGCCGCGCGCTCGGCGAGGGCGTCCATCAGCTCCTCGAGGTTGCGGGGGTTCTCGGGGAAGAATTCCCCGTGCCGGTCCATGAACTCGGCGAAGTCCTCCTCGGTGTCGAGGCCCCGACGATGCTTGTCCAGGAGCTCGTTGAGGTCCTGCAGCATCCGGGAGACGGCCTCGCGGTCCTCCTCGGTGGCGTTCTCCAGCGCCTGCTTCATCCCTTTGAAGCGCTGGTCGAGCAGCTCTCGACCCAGCAGGTCCTTGATCTGCTCGTAGTCGGCCCTCGCCTCGGGGCTGCGCCACTCGTAGCCACCGAGCTCCTTGACCGCCGCCGCCGTGCTCGGGGGCAGGTTCTCGATCTGCATCTCGGCGAACCTCGCCGCGTCATCGAGGTCGCGCGCCAGCTGTCGGCGTTCGGCCAGCACTGCCCGGTCGAGAAGCTCACGCACCTCCTGCATGGTGCCGTCGAGACGGTGCCGGCTCAGCAGCTCCTTGCGTCGCGCCGCAACCTGGCGCGCGAGGTCGTCGAGTCCCGGCTGCTGCCGCCCTCCGCGCCGCAGGAACTCCCGCATCGCACGCTCGGGTGAGTAGCCCGCCATCACGTCCTCGCCGATCGAGTCCAGCGCCTCGGCCAGGTCGACGGGCGGCGCGAGCGGGTCGGGCCCGCCTGCGAAGCGGGCGTAGCGCGACCTGCGCCGCTCAGACATCGCCGGGCACGCCCGGGTCGAGGTCACCCATAGACCGTCTCCCCTGCGCCCGTCTCCTTGCTGACCTTCTGGGCCAGGTAGAGCCCCTCCAGGGCGAGCTCGATCGCGCTGGCCCGCTCTCCGTCGTCCGTGGCACCGAGCCGTTCGCAGACGTCGTCGTAGAGCTCGGACTCGCCGAGGACCGGCAGACCGGTCAGGAAGTCCAAGGCGGTGGTCAGCTCCCCCGTGGCCACGGTGGAACCTCCCTCGATCGCCTGCACCAGCAGACCGAGGTCGAGCCCTGCCAGCCGGGAGCGCACCGTCTCGGCCGTCGCGCGCCGAAGCAGGTGCTCGAGGACCTGGGCCTCCCTGCCCTCCTCGCCGGTCTCGAACTCGACCTTGCCTCCGAGCACGTCCACTGCGGTCGCCAGGTCGACCACACGCGCCACCGCGTGCTCCTCGCCCTGGGTCGTCGCCCGGTGCAGCGCTGCGGCCGCAACCGTCTCGGCCCCCGCGATCGAGAAGCGTGCCGATACTCCGGAACGCTGGTCGACCGAGCTGGACTCCCGGAGCGCCCGCGTGAACCGCGCGAGGATCTCGACCAGGTGGTCCGGCACCGTGCCCACCAGTCGCGCCTCCTGGCGGATGACGGCGACCTCGTCCTCGAGGTCCACCGGGTAGTGAGTGCGGATCTCGGCGCCGAAGCGGTCCTTGAGCGGCGTGATGATCCGACCGCGGTTGGTGTAGTCCTCCGGGTTCGCACTGGCGACCACCAGTGTGTCGAGCGGGAGCCGCAGCACGTAGCCGCGGATCTGGATGTCGCGCTCCTCCATCACGTTCAGCATGGCGACCTGGATGCGCTCGGCCAGGTCGGGCAGCTCGTTGATCGCCACGATCCCACGGTGCGAGCGCGGGATCAGGCCGAAGTGGATCGTCTCCGGGTCGCCCAGGCTGCGCCCCTCCACCACCTTCATCGGGTCGACGTCACCGATCAGGTCCGCCACGCTCGTGTCGGGAGTGGCGAGCTTCTCGGCGTACCGCTCCTCACGATGGCGCCAGGTCACCGGGAGCTCGTCGCCCAGCTCGGCCGCGCGTCGTTTCGAGCCGTGCAGGATCGGCGCGAAGGGGTGCTCGCCGAGCTCGGAGCCGGCGATGACCGGGGTCCACTCGTCCAGCAGACCGACCAGCGTGCGCAACAGCCTGGTCTTGCCCTGGCCCCGCTCACCGAGCAGCACGACGTCGTGGCCGGCGAGGATCGCGCGCTCGAGCTGTGGGATGACCGTGGCACCGAAGCCGTGCAGCCCCGGCCAAGGATCCCGCCCCGAGCGCAGCGCGGTGAGGAGGTTGGCGCGCAGCTCCTCGCGCAGCGACTGCTGGCGGTGGCCGCTCTCGCGGAGCTGACCGACGGTCTGCGCGGGGGGTGGAGGTGTCGTCACCCGTTCTAAGGTAGCCAGCGATGGCAATCACGTCCCGCACTTCGCCCAGGCTCGTGCCCGCGGTCTGGACGGCTCCCCGTGCGGAAGACTGCCGAGCATGAGCCTGAGCGCGTCGGCGCAGCCCTGTCCGTGCGGCTCCCCGTCGTACGACGGGTGCTGCGGACCGCTGCACCGGGGCGAGCGGCAGGCAGCGACCCCCGAGGAGCTGATGCGCTCGCGGTACTCCGCCTACGCGCTCGCCGACGGCGACTACGTGTGGCGGACCTGGCACCCCCGCACACGCCCGGACCGGGCGTGGCTGGAGCCGGGCACCACCTGGACCGCGCTCGAGATCCTCGACGCCGTCGGTGACAGCGTGGAGTTCAGGGCGCACCACGCCGGTGCGTCCGGTCCCGGGATGCTGCACGAGCGGAGCCGGTTCTCCAGACGGGCGGGCCGGTGGTTCTACCTCGACGGTGAGGACCTCAGCGGCGCTTGAGCACCTTCTCGAGCACGTAGCCGTGACGGATGCGCTGCGGGTGGTCGCCGACGTCGAGGTAGGCCAGCTCCTTCTTCTTCCCGAAGCTGAGCACGGCGACGGCGTCGTCCTCGCTCAGCGAGATCCAGCAGGTGTTCCGCAGTCCCTCGGTGGTCCAGTAGGGCTTGCCGTACCTGTGGCCGGTGGTCGTCTCGTCGAAGATCGTGGAGCGCATGGTCCGGCGGTCGACCAGCGCGGCGTAGTCGTCCATGGTCCCGGCAGCACACAGCGTCTTGCCCGCGTCGTCCATCGACAGCCCGTGGTGGGCGGAGTCGTTGACGTACTGCTCCTTGGGCATCGTCGGGACGCGGTTGGGCAGGTTCACCACGCGTCGTACCGCCCCGGTGCGCGGCTCGGGGACTCCCCCTGCGGTGTAGCCGACCACGCCGTCGATGTCCGGCGCCTGGGTGTCGAACTCGATCAGCCCGTGGAAGTAGGAGACCTGGAAGTAGACGAAGCGTTCACCCGGTGCCAGCGCCATCGGCCGCACCGCCGAGCTCATGTCCGGGTAGCCGGCCTCGGCCAGCTCCTTGCCCATGTCCCAGCGCTTGGTGACCGCGAAGCTCTTGTTGCGCACGATCTGGAACCACCGGTCACCCTTGATCGCGTCGTGCGCCGGGCCGATCTTCACCGGACCGTAGCCGTGCTCGTCGCCGGGCGTGTAGACCTTGCCGATGCTGGCGTGGAAGACGCGCGCGCCGTCCTCGGTGTAGTTGCTCTCGTGCGGGGTCTCCCCCGACTCGAAGGTCCGGAGCCGGTCACCCATCCGGATGCGCTTGCCCTTGATGGTCTCGTTGACCATGGAGTACTCGATGACCTGCCGCTCGGTCGAGTCGCTGACCAGGAGCCGACGCCCGTCGGGTGAGAGGCCCATGTGATCGGTGCGGAAGCCGTCCATCTGCTGCTCGCGGACGATGCTGTCGCTGCGACCCGCCACCGCCTTGGCGACGTCGACCCACACCACGTCGGCGAAGCTCGGCCGCGAGACGGCCAGGTAGCGACCGTTGCGGGTGCTGAACATGTCGTCGACGTACTGGTCGTGTCCCTCGCCGGGCCCCTGCTGGATGGCGATGTAGAAGGCGAGCTTCTGCGGGTCGCGCTGGATGTCGGCGAGCTCCTGGGCCTTGTCGGGGATCAGGTCGACCCCCCGCTTGAGCACCTTCAGCCTGCGGGCGTCCACGATGGTGGCGGTGCCGGCCCAGTTGTTGCCGACCCACATCACGTCGCGCAGGGCGTTCGGGCCGCGCTTGGGGGCAGCATCCGCGGTGTTCACGGCGCTCACGCTCGCGATCAGAACGGCGGGCGCGATGAACAGGGCCAGGGCAGCGGAGCGTCGCATGACCAGTCAACGACCCACCCCCGTCTGCGTCACGGCGCCCCCACCCGCCCTGCCAGCGGTCCGGGGCTGTGCCACCCTTGCCCCGTGTCCACCAGCGCTGCCGCCGCGACCGTCCTCGCGGTGCTGCTGATCGTTGCGGCAGTGGCGCTCATCGAGCTGACGAGGCGGCTCGCCGCGTCCCAGCGACGGATCGCCGACCTCGAGGCGCTCGAAGCATCCGTGCGCGTCGAGCAGACCCGCAACCCCCGGGCCGTCCAGGCAGCGGGGCTGGCGGTCCGGACCGCGGTCGAGACCGTCTCCCGGCTCCGAGAGCAAGGCATGCGCAAGATGCTGCTCAGCTCGATCGAGGACCTCACGACCTGGGCGTTGGAGGATCGCACGGAGATCGCCCGGGTGGCGGGGCCGGACGGGACCGTGACCATCTTCTTCTCCGACATCGAGAACTCGACCGCCCTGAACTCCGAGCTCGGGGACGAGGAGTGGGTGAAGCTGCTGGACGCTCACGACCGCCTCCTGAACACCTACGTGGACAAGCACCGGGGACACGTGGTGAAGAGCCAGGGTGACGGCTACATGGTGGTGTTCTCGACCCCCGAGCTGGCCATCGGGGCGTCGCTGGACATCCAACGAGCCCTGGGCGCGAAGCGACAGCGCAGCCGCCGCCTACGACGTACGCCGCTGCGCGTGCGGATCGGTCTGCACACGGGCACGGCGATCGAGCGCGAGGGTGACTACTTCGGCCGCAACGTGGCCACAGCCGCCCGGGTCGCCGCCCTGGCCGACGGCGGTGACATCCTCGTCACCGCCGAGATCGCCGAAGCCGTGGGCGACGCCCCCGGGCTCCGGTTCGTCGAGGACAGCACCGTCGAGCTCAAGGGTCTGCCCGGCGAGCACCAGCTGTGGCTGGTGGAAGCCCTGTGACCATGGACCGTGCGACGTGACCGGCCCGCAACGCGTCCTGATCGTCGACGGCGCCAACGTGGTCGGGTCCCGCCCCGATGGGTGGTGGCGCGACCGGGCCGGCGCCGCGAGCCGGCTCCACGGTCGGCTCGCCGTGGCCGACACCAGCTACGACGAGATCGTGCTCGTGCTCGAGGGCCAGGCCAAGGGCGGCGTGCCCCGCGGCCGTGACGGGCACCTGCGCACGGTCCATGCTGCCAAGGACGGCGACGCCACGATCGCCCTCGAGGCCAGAGCTGCCCGCGAACGAGGTCGGGACGTCGTCGTGGTCACCGCGGACCGAGCCCTCGGCCAGCGCGTCGAGGTCCTCGGGTGCCGCACGATGAGCCCGTCCTGGCTGTTGGAGCTGATCGACCGCTGAGCCTTGGCGGTCGCCGTCAGTCGCGCGAACGTCGTACCAGCGGTCGGGTGGCGGGACCTTCCAAGATCTCGCCGTCGGGGGCGAAACGGGACCCGTGCAAGGGGCAGTCCCACGAGCTCTCCACGTCGTTCCAGTGCAGGACCCCGCCCAGGTGTGTGCACACTCCGACGACGTCGCAGGGGCGCTCCCTGCGCAGGCCTTCGACGGCCGATGCCGTCGCGGCGACGCCCACCTTGGCGTTCATGGCCGCGAGGTGGGCGACAGCGCTCGGTCCGATCAGCCGGCGGGCCATGGGCTTGGCCCAGCTCGGTTCCGCACCCAGGATGCGGCCCGAGATCGCGCGGGCGGCGGCCACGCCGTTGGTCATGCCCCACTTGTCGAAACCGGTTGCGACGAGGATCCGCCCACCTCCGCGCGGAAGCGGTCCGACGAAGGGCATCGCGTCATGGGGCGAGTAGTCCTGGGCCGACCACTGGTGGGTCTCGACCGCGCCGGGGAAGTGGGTGTGGGTCCACTCGCGCAGGCGATCGACATGCTCGCTCTCGGAGGCAGTCCGCCCGACCGTGTGCCCGCTGCCACCGACGAGGAGCTTCGAGCCATCGGCTGCGGGCGCGTCGCGCACGGACCGTGAGTCCGACCCCACGGACAGGTACATGCCCTGCGGCGGGTCGGGGAAGTCGAGGGCAAGGGCATAGGAACGCTGGGCCTCGACCTTGGAGAAGAACAAGCCGCGGTCGAGGATCGGGGTTCCGGTGGCCAGCACCACGTGGGTCGCGCGAAGCTTGTCACCGCCGTCGAGCGACACCTCGGGTGGTCCGGTCAAGGAGACCCCGCGGACTCGACAGCCCTGGTGCAGGGTGCCTCCGTGAGCCCGAAGCTGGTGGGCCAGGGCACCCAGCGCGTGCATCGGGTCGAACTGGGCCTGATCCGCAAGCGCGATGCCTCCGCGATGAGGGAATGGCACCTCGAGGTCGTGTCGCCAGGCCAGCGGCAGGCCGAGCGAGCGCGCAGCATCGAACTCCTCGCGCATGGTGGAGAGCTCGCTCTTGTCAGCTGCATAGCTGACGGCATCGCGACTCTGCACCGCCACACCGTGCTCCTCACAGAAGCGGAGCAACCACGCTTGGCCCTCCCGGTTCGCCTCGAGATAGGCCGCAGCGATCTTGGCCGACTGGTAGCGCAGCAGCTTGGAGTACTTCGTGCCCTGGAGCAGCGAGATCTTGGCCGTGGTGTTTCCGGTGGCCACGGCACCGACCACACGTGCCTCCACGACCGCGACGCGACGACCCGCGCGAGCAAGAAGCAGAGCAGTTGTCAGCCCGGTGATGCCGGCACCCACCACGATGTCATCGAGCGGGCCCTCGGGGAGCGGGTCGTTGGGCAGGGGGTCGGTGGCATCGAGCCAGAGTGAGGTCACGACGGCAACGTGCCCGTTCGGGTGCGGATCATGCACCCGAACGGCGTGCGGCGCGGCTCACTTGCTGAAGCGCCTGTCGCGCTCTTCTGCGTGTCGATCCGCCTTGGTCTGGTAGCCCATGACGAGGTCGCTGAACACCTTCCAGTCGACGTCACGGGAACGTACGGCGATGTAGCGCTCCATGTAGTGGGCGAAGGCGATCTCGCCGTCCTTCACCCGGACGTCGACGTTGGGGTCTTCCAGGTCGAAAGTGTGCGTGTGCCCGTCCCTGCGGATCTCGATGATCGCGCCGGAAACGGTGATGCGCTGGGGGCTCTTGGCCTCCATCAGCGCGTACGTGAGCACCGACAGGCCGAAGGCGAGGCCGGCCACCACGCCGATCCACGTCTCGCGCTCAATGATGAATCGCGTGGCCGCCACAGACATGATCACGACGGCGAGGAGCAGCACGAGTCGGAGCAGCCACCTCCCCGGCCCGCGGGCCACGAAGACGTAGTGGTCCCGAGCGGATCGCCGCTCATGCTTGGGATCCACGACGCCTCCTCCCACGGGTGCTCCCGAGATGCGCACGCAACCGGCGTACGGGCCGGCCCCTCAACCATAGGTGACCCACACCAGCACAGCGGTGAACTCGAGCGACGGGTCGACGCATTTTCGGACAGACCGCCGCACCCACGAGGGGCCGTGGCGCCGCTCCGCAGCGGAGCCGCTCAGCTGAGGTTCTGCAACCTGACCTGGCCGCGCGAGGCGAGCTTGCCGTCCGCATCGGTCACGGTCTCGACCAGCCACACCTGTTGGGACCGGCCCTGGTGCAAGGGGGTGGCGGTCGAGGTCAGCGACCCCTCGGAGACAGCCCGGAAGAAGTCGGTGTTGTTGTTGACCCCCACCACCTTGCCGCGATCGCCCAGCCAGACGGCGGCGCCGATGCTGGCCAGGGTCTCCACGACCCCGGCGTGCGCGCCGCCGTGGACGATCCCGAAGGGCTGGTGCAGTCGGGGCTCGGCGATCCACGTCGCGACGACGCGGTCACCGGAGACCTCGACGAACTCCAGCCCCAGGTAGTCGGTGAAGGGTCCGCCTGGACCGACCTCGGGCGCACCGCCCTCACGCGTGCGGCCCTCCGGGGAGCCGCCTCCTGGAATGCTGCTGCTCTGTTCCATGCCTGGAGTCTCTCAGCGTGCGCCGCGCCTCCCGACCCGGGTACGCGGCCGAGCGGGAGAAGAGCACCTCCGGAATCATAACTTAACCGACCGTACGGTATAGTTAGCTGCATGCGTCCGAGCAACCGAACCGCGATCATCGAGGCGGCCCACCGTGTGGCCGAACAGCAGGGTGGCGCCGACTTCTCCTTCGAGAGCACCGCCACCGAGGTGGGTCTGACCAAAGCCGGCGTGCTGTACCACTTCCCGACACGTGAGGACCTCGTCCTCGCGGTCGTGGGCCACGTCGCGGCCCGTTGGGAGCAGGCGATGCTCGGGGTCCTCGAGGTGCCGTTCGAGGAGACCACCCCTGCGGAGCGGATCCGTGCCTACCTCGAGGTGGCCGCCCACGACGACGTCTCCCGGGCCGACGTCGCGATCTACGCCGACGCGCTGTGCCGCCCGGCTCATCTCGGCCCGTGGGAAGAGGTCTTCGCCGCGTGGTTCGACCTCACGGGCTGCACTCTTGAGGAGCGGGCGCGCCTGACCTGCGCGCGGTACGCAGCCGACGGACTCTGGGTCGCCAAGGCGACGGGCTCGGTGCATGCCGAAGGTCCGGAGTACGACGCGCTCGTCGCGACGCTGCTCTCCATGACCCACAGCTCCAGGACCGAGAGCTCCGCGACCGAGAGCTCGGTGAACGGAGGCAGCTCGTCATGACCAGGTCTCTGCATGTCTGGGTCCTGCTCGGCCTTGCCATCGTCACCGAGGTGTCCGCCACCCTGTCGCTGCGTGCGGCGCTGGACAACCCGCTCTGGTTCGTGGCGGTCGTCGCGGGCTACCTCGGCGCCTTCGTGCTCCTCGGCCTGGTGCTCGGCGCCGGCATGCACGTGGGAGTGGCCTACGGCGTCTGGGCTGCCAGCGGTGTGGCCCTCACTGCCGCGCTGGCGGCAGCGTTCTTCGGCGACCCGTTCACGATGCCCATGGCCGGCGGCATCGCACTGGTGATAGCCGGTGTGCTCCTCGTCGAGCTCGGCTCACACCCCGGAGGCCGTGCTCCGGCCGAGGTGGAAGTCGCCGAAATCGCCGAAGTCGCCGAAGTCGAGCTCACGGCATGACCTGGCTCCTGCTCAGCGGTGCCGTCATCTCGGAGGTCGGCGGCACCCTGGCCCTGCGTCAGTCCGACGGCATGCGTCGTCGGGGGTGGATGGTCCCCGTCGTCGCGGCGTACCTGCTGGCGTTCGGGTTGCTCTGGTTCACCCTCGCCTCGGGCATGGCCGTGGGTGTGGCGTACGGCGTCTGGGCCGCCGGCGGGGTGGCGCTCACCGCGGTCTCCGCCCGCCTCCTCTTCCGCGACCCGCTCACGCCGACGATGATGCTCGGCATCCTGGCCATCGTCGCGGGGGTGCTGCTGATCGAGCTGGGAGCGCACTAGGCCCCCGGGCCGCTCGGGTGAGCAACCCAGGAACAGGCAGGGAAGCACCGACCTCAGCGCGTGTGGTTGGGGTCGAACTCGGCTCGGGCGAGCCGGTACCACCGCGGTTCTCAACCGCAGGTGGGATCGCCGACGTGCGCGTAGTAGTCCAAGACGGCCTGCGCCCGTTGCTGCTGAAACCGCTCGCTCATGAACACGCCGTCATTGGCGTGGTACCACTGGCGGATCACACGCGCGAACTCGAGTAGCACCATGGCGGCCTCCGACCTCAGTATGCGCTCTCCACGACAAGGCAGCACCCCCAACGATCGCATTGCCGCGGCACACGACACGGCTGCGCTCGACGTCCCGCTCTCTGGCGGCTGATCCGGCGACAACACGCGTGTGTCACCACCCCGACCAGTCGCTAACACCCCCTCGTCGGGTGCGGCATCACTGCTCCCGAGCCACGTTCTACAACCGCACGATCAGCGGCATGATCGGATTCGTCTGCTCGGCGTGCCACCCGCAGGGGTGTAGCGCCCCTCGTCAGGCGACAGGCAGCCTGCCTACAGGGCCGGGGCGCGAGCCCAGACCCGAGGGGAGAACTCCTCGTCCCCCCGAGGCGAGGAGTTCTCCGCCCAGCCCGGAGCGTCCCAGCAAACCGGAGAGCGAGGCCACGCATGTCCGTCACCGGCGATCAGATCCTGGAAACCCTAGGTCCCCGTGGAGCCATCGCCAAGGCCGTCGACATCCTCATGGCAAAGCACGGCATCACTGAAGACGCTGCCCTCGACATGCTGGTCCTGGTGTCGTGCGATGAACACGCCAACGTGCGCGAGACCGCGGGGCGCATCGTTGCCGTTGCCGCCGGACGGTAGATCTGCGCTCAACCTTCCGGGATCCATCCGTTGAGCCAGGGTGGGTCAACCAGTGGTCACGCCGATGCCGCGCTGGCAGCGGCAAGCGACGCCGGCCGGCACGAGCGAGTTCCCGCCGTACGCCGGGTCTAGGGTGTCAAGCATGGGGAAGACGTGAACCACCCACTGCGTCTGGCCATCGTTGATGACTATCCCGTGGTCGTGGCAGGAGTCGCCTCGTTTCTGGCGGCCGAGCGGATCGACGTGGTCGAGACCGGGGCGATGACGCCTGTCATCAGCGACGTCGACATCGTCCTCTATGACACGTTCGGTCAGGTGACTGGTGTCGGCATCGACTTGCAGGACTTCGTCCGCGACAACGAGGCGAAGGTGGTCATCTACAGCTGGAATCTTGAGCCGCAGATGATCGAGCAAGCGATGGCCGGTGGTGCCAGTGGTTACCTCTCGAAGGTGCTCACCGGCCCCGAGATCGTCGCCGCCCTTGAACGGGTCATGCGAGGCGAGGTCGTCATCCTCACCGGTGAGTACGAGACGAGCGTCGGTGGTTTGGGCGACTGGCCGGGCCGGTCCACGGGACTCTCTCCACGTGAAGCCGAGATGCTGGCGCTCATTGCCCAGGGGCTGAGCAATCAAGAGATCGCCGATCGTGTGTTCATCAGCCCCAACACGGTGAAGACCTACGTCCGCTCCGCGTACCGCAAGATCGGCGTCACACGGCGCCCACAAGCGGTGGGGTGGGCCATCACGAACGGCTTCCAGCCCGACACCCTGCGCACCGTCGACCCCACTCTCCTGGTGCGACCGACGCCGCTGGAGTAGCTGTCCGCTGAGTCCTGGTCGACCGCGCTCGAGACCCACATGGCGGCCAGCGCGTCGGAGGGATGGACCCGGGTCGTGAGGGGTCGCGACTGGACTCGGCACGTCAGCGCAACTGAGCGCTGAACCGACTCCGGTCCACCCAGTCGGGCCTGCGGATGTATTGACGACTGGCAGGGTTGGCCGCCCGCATTGTGTGCGGGAGGGCGTCGATCCTGACCAGTGATCACGTGCTCCGTGGGCCTTCGAGACCTCAGGAACCTGCCTCAGTCCCGGCCTGCAGCGATGGAGCGCCGACCGACACCGTGGGCTGCCGTAGCCAGCGCGGCGGCCAGAACAAACAGCACGACGGCGACCAGCACGTCCGTCGGCGTGGAGAAGGCCGCCGAGACTGAGCCCTCATCCTTGTGCGCAGCACTGACGAGGCTGCCTGCGCCGACCACTGCTGCGTTGAGAGCCAACGACGTAAGCACGCCGAACGCTATCCGTCGGGCTGCCCCTGGTCGTGGTCCGGAAGCCATCCAGAACGCGGCACCGATCAGTCCCGCCACAACGGCGAAGACGGTGATCAGCACTAGAAAGGTGAGGTGCTCGCCCCAACCGACAACATCTCGGAAGCCATATGCGAACAGAAACGAGATGAAGTAGGCGGGAAGCCCAAGAGCACCATTGGTGACGACCACTGGCCAGAACCCGTTCATGAGAGGCACGGGCACCCGCCGGTCATGCAGCACTGAGTCGGACACAGATCCTCCTGAGATTGCCTTGCCGCGCTGTCATGCGCCGGCTAAGCATCAGCCTGTTTGACACAGGCCCGTCAGTGGAGGGCGCTGGTACTCAGATCGCATGCAATTTGGTACTCAGGTGTGAGTCGGACTGAGCTGGGGCGGCGATAGCCGGATCTGCTGCGAAGTGCGCTGTCGTGCCGATGTGCGCACTCGGGTAAACATGGTTGACTCCCATCATGGGCGATGGTGACGCGGAGCAAGACCGGAAAGCCGCCGAGCGCGAAGCCGCGCTGGATCGCCGCGAGCGAGCACTGAACGACAGGTTGGCCGCGGCGGAAGAGATACTCGCGGCTGCCGATGAACGTGACGCAGTTTCGGACGCCAGAGACCTGCGTTCCGATAATCGAGATGATGCCATCGACAGGGCGCGGTCCATCTCCGATGGCTACTTCAACCCCAACGCACCAGGACGCCGCTCAGCAAGTCTTGATCGCCAGCACTCGAAGGACGACCGCGCGGCATCCGGGGTGGACCGAACCGCGCTCAGCGAAAGCCTCGACGACCTTGAGGATTCCTGACTCTCGCAGCTTCTGCGACGTACGCATCTGCCGCACATAGCGTGCGCTGCGGCCACCCGGACATGCCGCTGTCCGCGCGCTGTGGCACGTGCTCCGGGAACCTCGGGCTGGTCTGACCCCTCGGCCGGCCTAGGTCCTGCGGTGGAAGCTCACTCGGCCGTTGGGGTGGTGGGTGGCGCTGTAGGTGGGGTCGTGGATGCGGCGGTGGTGGTGTCCGCACAGGAGGCGGCCGTTGGTCAGGGTGGTGGGTCCGCCTCGGGACCAGGGGATGTCGTGATGGGCGTGGCAGAGGCCGGGTGGGCGGTCGCAGTCTTGGGTGGTGCAGCCGTGGTCGCGGATGCTCATCGCGATGCGTTGGGCTTCGGTGTGGAAGCGGCGGCGGCGTCCGACGTCGAGGACCTGGGAGCGGCCACCGAGGACGACCGGGATGATCCCGGCGGTGCAGGCCAGGCGGCGGGCCTCGGCTGGCCGAGATCCGTGTCCGCCGGTGTCGAGGCCGGCGGCACCGAGCGCGGTGAGGAGCTGGTCCAGGGTCATGGTGACCACGACGGTGGCTGAGCAGCCTCCGGCTTTGGGTAGGGACTTGGCGGGGATGCGTTCGAGGAGGTCGCAGAACGCGATCCCGTGCTCGACCGGACCCGGGAGCCGCTGCCCGGGGTCGCTGGTGGGTGTGGTGAGGGCGTGCAGCATCTTGCGGAGCATCTGGCCGTGCAGGGCGGGGATCCGGAACCGGCCGTGGCAGGTGCCTTCGTCGTCCTCGTGCAGCTCCAAGGTGGTGCGGCGCAGCGCGGCGGCCTCCATGGCCTCGAGGGTCTTGCCTTCGAAGCGTTCGGCGATCTCGGGGGCGATCACCTCGAAGATCCGTTGGCCCAGCACCGCGAGGGCTTTGGCGTCGTAGTCCGCGGCCAGGTCGACCAGGTGCCGCTCGGCCGCCACCCGCTGCTCGGGGGTGACCGCGAACTCACCGGTGGCCGGGAGCCGGTCCAACGCCCGCACGATCGCCCGGGCCTGAGCGGGGTTGACCGCCCCGGTGCCCATCGCCGCACCCAGCACCTCGAGCCGCTCGAGGGCTTGGGCGAGCTTGAGGTCCGCGCGCACCACCGGCCGGGTCTGCCTGGTCTCGATGGCTACCCAGTCAGCCGCACTGGCGGCGGCGGTGATGTCCCCGGCCCCGGCACGGTCGGCCTCGGCCAGCACCCGCAGCTCCAACGCCGCCAACTGGGCCTTGGCCCTCGCGAGGTCGACCAGCGCGGTCCGCTGCTCGGCCGGGGTCATCGACCACGTCGCCACACCAGCGACCTCGTCGAGCCGGGCGACGAGGCGCCCGGCGAACGCGGTGACCGGGTGGTGGTCCAGCAGCTGGCTGCTCATGGGCTGATCACATCACCGTAGCACCGACACTTTCGAGCACCAGTTCGACGCCTGTGGACACCCGCCACGGCGACAGGGGGTGGGTGCACGAAGTGGTCCGACCGGCCGGGTCACGGCCATCTTGTGGTCTCGACTATCCGCTCGCTTCGCTCGCTGCTCGACCCCTGGCGTCAGCTCGCTGCTCGACCACCATCGCGCTGCTCGACCGACGGCCCGACCGCTATGCCTCCACCACGATCACGTGCAGCTGGCGCGGGCCGTGGACTCCCTCGACCCGGTTCAGCTCGATGTCGCTGGTGGCGGAGGGGCCGCTGATCCAGGTGAGTGGGCGGGTCGGGTCGAGCAGGGCGACGGCGTCCGGGACGTCGGCCACGATCTGGTCGGCGCGGACGATGCAGACGTGCCGGTCTGGCACCAGCGTGATCGCCCGGCGCCCCTGACCCGGGCCGTGCGAGAGCACGATCGTGCCGGTCTCGGCGATTCCCACGGTCGCCTCGGTGACCACGGCGTCGATCGCATCGAGCTCGAGGGCGGTGAGGTCGTGGTCCACGACTGCCCCCGGCACGTCGATGTCGAGGTCCGCCGGCACCACGACCGAGCAGCCCTTCACCGCAGCAGTCACGATGGACTCGAGCGAGTCGAGATCGGTGCGCTCCACGACGGCTCGGTAGTCGGCGACGCGCTCCACGAACCGCTCGACCGACCCCGGGCTGAAGGATCGGAGCGGGGTGACGTACGAGCCCGGCACAGCGGTGGCAGTGGCGCTCCGGACCCGCGCGAGGATCTCCGCGCGAGCCGCGCCCGGACCGCCCAGGCCGCCCGGACTGCCCGCACCGCCCGGGCCGCGCGTCCCCTGCTGGCGCTCAACCATCGCGCCTCCCCCCGTCGGTGCGTTGCCACCAGGCCCGGAAGGACTCCGCGGGCCCCTGCGGCACGTCCCGGGTGCGGGTCCACGGCGGGACCAGTGGCAGACGACGCGCCAGGCCGGTGCCCAGTCGAGCGAACCTGGCGGCGAAGCCCAGGCGGCGTGCGCTGGCGAAGGTAGCGGCCGCGCCTTTCATGGCAACCGCCTCTGCACGAGGTACGCCGCCACGGTGGGCGTCGACCACTTGGGAGCGCAGGTCCACCAGCACGCTCGGGATGTCGATCTTGACCGGGCACACCTCGTAGCAGGCGCCGCACAGCGAGGAGGCGTACGGGAGCGAGTCGACCTGCGGGTCCTCCCCCACGCCGCGCATCAGCGGGTTGAGGATCGCACCGATCGGACCCGGGTAGACCGACCCGTAGGCGTGCCCGCCCACCCGTTCGTAGACCGGGCAGACGTTGAGGCAGGCCGAGCAGCGGATGCATCGCAGCGCCTGTCGACCGACCTCGTCGGCGAGCGCCCGGGTGCGACCGTTGTCGAGGAGCACGACGTGCACCTCCTGCGGCCCGTCACCGGGCGTGACGCCGGACCACACCGAGGTGTAGGGGTTCATCCGCTCCCCCGTCGAGGAGCGCGGCAACAACCGCAGGAAGACGTCCAGGTCGGCCCAGGTGGGCACCACCTTCTCGATGCCGACCACGGAGACCAGCACCTCCGGCAGGGTCAGGCACATCCGGCCGTTTCCCTCGGACTCCACGACCACGAGCGAACCGGTCTCGGCCACGGCGAAGTTGGCCCCGGAGATGCCGACCTTGGCGCGCAGGAACTTCTCCCGCAGGTGCAGCCGTGCCGCGGCCGCCAGCTCGGCCGGGTCGTCGGTGAGCGCCTCGGGAGCCGGCCGACCTGCGGAGGCCATCCGGTCGGCGAAGATCTGCCGGATCTCCGCACGGTTGCGGTGGATGGCCGGCACGAGGATGTGTGAGGGGAGGTCGTCGCCGAGCTGGACGATCAGCTCGGCCAGGTCGGTCTCCCAGGCGGCGATCCCCTCCGCGGCCAGCGCCTCGTTGAGCCCGATCTCCTGGGTGGCCATCGACTTGACCTTGACCACCTCGTCCACGGCGTGCGCCTTGGCGACGTCCGCGACGATCCGGTTGGCCTCGGCCGCGTCGCGCGCCCAGTGCACGGTCGCGCCCTGCCTGGTCAGCGCGTCCTCCAGCGCGACGAGGTGGTGCTCGAGATCGGCCAGAGCGCTGTCCTTGATCGCCGCTCCCGCTGTGCGCAGCTCCTCCCAGTCCTCGACCTCGGCGACCACGCCCGCGCGCTTGGCGCGGATCGTGCCGGTCGCGTGGGCGAGGTTGTGCCGCAGCTGCGAGTCGGCCAGGGCGGTCCGAGCCGCACTCGGGAACGGCGGCATGCCCACGAAGGTGCCCGCCATCAGGCCACGCCCTCGGTTGCCGCCAGCACCTCGGCGAGATGCATCGTGCGCACCCCGGAGCGCTGCCGGGACAGCAGGCCGCCGATGTGGGTCAGGCAGGAGCTGTCCCCCGCGATCAGGACCTCGGCGCCCGTCTCGCGGACGTGCCGCGCCTTGTCAGAGCCCATCGCGACCGAGGTGTCGGCGTTCTTCATCGCGAACGTGCCGCCGAACCCGCAGCACTCCTCCGCTGCGGGCAGGTCGACCAGTCGCAGGCCACGCACCTGCTCCAGCAACCGCCTCGGCCGGTCGCCCACTCCCAGCAGGCGGAGCGAGTGACACGTGGGGTGATAGGTCACCGTGTGCGGGAACGAGGCACCGACATCGGTCACACCGAGCTCGTCGACGAGGAACTCGCTGAGCTCGAAGACCCGCGGCGCCGTCCGCTCCACTGCCTTCAGCAGCGCCGGGTCCCCGGACCGACGTGCCACGATCTGGTGCTGGTGCCGGGCAGAGCCGGCGCACGAACCCGACGGAGTCACGATCGCGTCGTACCCGTCGAAGGCGTCGACGAACGACCGGAGTGCGGGAACGGCCTCGTCGAGGTAGCCGGTGTTGACCATCGGCTGCCCGCAGCAGGTCTGAGCCTGCGGGAACTCGACGTCCACACCGAGCCGGCGAAGCAGCGTGACCACGGCCCGCCCGACGTCGGGGAACAGGGCGTCGTTGATGCAGGTGACTTGCAGCGCGACTCGCACGTCCGGCTCAGCTCCGTCCCGAGGATCCGATCACTGGCACCATCACTGGCACCCCGACTCTACGACGCCATGGGCGCCGCGAGCAGGATCCGGATCGGACTCGGGACGGAGCCGCGGGATCAGCCCTTGCCGAAGAGCTTGCTCAGCCAGCTCCCGCCCTCACGCTCGGCCTTGGGGTGGCCGGGGCAGCGGTCGGCACGGGGCACGCCCGCGAGGACCTGGTCCACGTGCTGGCCGCACCCGGCCCACGTCACCTTGCCGCAGGTCTTGCACTTGACGGCTCTACACATCGTGTTTCTCCTTCACTGGATGGTGTTCGGCGGAAAGCGTTCGTCGGTCAGCCGTGCGAGAACCGGATGTCGGGGAGCACCTTGCGGAGCCAGTCTGGCGTCCACCAGGCTGCCCGGCCAGTGAGCCGCAGCATCACCGGCAGCAGCACCAGCCGCACGAGGAACGCGTCGAGGAGTACGGCGACACCGAGCACGATGCCCATCTCCTTCGGGGGCAGCGGACCGGAGAGGGCGAAGGTGAAGAACACCGCCACCATCACGGCACCGGCCGCGAAGATCACCCGGCCCGAGTGGGCCAGCGATCCGACCATGGCCTCGCGCGGGTCACCTGAGTGCTCGTAGTGCTCCTTGGCCGAGGCGAGCAGGAACACCGTGTAGTCCATCGCGATCGCGAAGATCATCGCGAAGAAGAACACCGGAGCCCACGCGTCGAGGAAGCCCTGCGACTCGAAACCGAGCAGCCCCGCGCCGTAGCCCTCCTGGAAGACCAGCCGCGCCACCCCGAAGGCCGCAGCCGTCGAGAGCAGGCTGGCCAGCGTGCCCAGCAGAGCGATGAGCGGGGCCTGGAGCGCCACGAGGAGCAGCAGGAAGCCCAGCACGAGGATCACGCCGATCACCAGCGGGGTCGACTCGTCGAGCTGGCTCTTCAGGTCGAGGTTCTCCACCGCGGCACCGCCGACGAGCGCGGAGTCGGGCAGGTCGGCGCGCAGTCGGTCCACCGTCTCCGACAGTGCCGGGTCGGACGGGTCGACCTCGGGCACCGCCTGGATCAGCGTGTACATGCTGCCGTCGGGGGCGGGCATCGGCGGCATGGCCGCGGCGATCCCCGGGTCATCGGAGACGACGGCAGCTGCTTCCTTGGCCTGGACGTCGTCGACGATGATCGACAGCGTGCCGGGGGCGCCTTCGCCGAAGCTGTCCTGCACCAGGTCGTAGCCGACCCTCGCGCTGGCGTCGTCCGGCAGGACCTTGATCGAGGGCATCGCCGTCTTCAGGCCGAGGATGGGGGCCGCGAGCGCAACGAGCACGATCAGCGAGGCCGCACCGAACAGGATCGGGCGCTTCCAGAGTCGCTCGCCCCACGCGGCGAACCGAGCGGAGCGGTGCTCACCCGAGTGCACCCACGGCAGCGCGAGCTTGTTGATGCGGTGGTCGAGCTTGCCCAGCACGAGCGGCAGCAGGGTCAGCGTCGCACCCAGCACGAACACCACGGCCAGGATGATCCCGCCGGCCATCGACCGGAAGGAGGGCGACGGCACGAGCATCACCGCGGACAGGGAGATCAGCACGGTGACGCCGGAGAGCAGCACAGCCTTTCCGGCCGTGTCCATCGTCTCGGCGACTGCCTCCCGCGGGGACTTGTGGCTGCCCATCCGGGAGGCCCGGTAGCGGACGACGAGGAACAGTGCGTAGTCGATCCCCAGCGCCAGCGCGAACATCATCGCGAAGTTCATCGCCCAGATCGACACCGGGACGAACTGGTTGATCAGCACCAGCGAGCCGGCGGAGGCCACCAGCCCGGCGAGGGTCAGGATCAGCGGGAGCCCGGCGGCCACGAGGGCACCGAACGCCAGGACGAGGATCGCCAGCGTCACCGGCCAGGAGAACATCTCCGACTTGAGCATCGCCTCGAGGTTCGCCTCGTTGAAGTCCGACCACAGCAGCGACGCTCCGGTCGGGTTCACCTGGACGTCGCTGGTGGAGAGGTCCTGCAACGGCCCCTTGAGGTCGTCGGCCGCGCGCACCATCTCGTTGGTGTCGGCGTCGGCGCCCCCCAGGAGGACCGCGGTCCTGCCGTCCTCGCTCAGGGTGGCGCCCGGCTGCGGGGCGATGACCTCGCCGATCCGCGGGTCGGCCTCGAGCTGGGTGGTGGCCTCGTCGAGGACGCGGGCACCTTCGCCCTTGGTCACCGGGCCGCTCTTGCTGTGCACGACGACCTGGATCGCGGAGCTGGTGTTGCCACCGAAGTGCTCCTGAGCGAGCTCACGAGCAGCCACTGAGTCCGAGCCGTCGGCCTGCCAGCCGGCGCCGGAGAGCTCCGACTCGACCTTGGGCGCGAAGGCCCCGAGGCCGACGATGAGCAGCATCCAGACCGCAGCGGTCACGCGGCCGTGGTCCATCACCCACAGGCCGAGGCGGCCCAGGGGCCCTGGGTACGAGGTCAGGTCGTCGGTGGGCCTTGCCTTGTGGCGGGCCGGTGGTTTGGGGCGGGCAGGAGCAAGGATGCTCATGTCACATCTCTTCCGTGGTTCGAGGGATTGAAGTTCGGGTGCGCGCCGTGGCGCGCGGTTCATACGAGCGCGGGGAGCGCCTGGGTGGCGGTGTACGCCGCCACGGCCAACACCAGTCCGGTGAAGGCCCTGGAGAGCTTCTTGGTGGAGACCCGGGTGGCCAGCCGCGCACCCAGGAGGCCGCCGACCGCCGAGGCGGCCGTCAGCAGGAGCACGAGGCCCCAGTCAGGGGTGCTGCCCACGCCGGTTCGCACGGCCAGCGCGACCGAGCTGGTCAAGGCGATCACGACCAGCGAGGTGCCGGCCGCGAACTCCATCGGCAGGGCCATGGCCATCAGCAGGGCCGGGACGACGAGGAAGCCACCACCGACCCCGAGGAAGCCGATGAGCAAGCCCACCACAGTCGCAGTGACGAGCACCTTGAGCGCCTGCGGGCAGCGGCACATGAACGTCGGGCTGAAGGTGATGATCGAGTCGTCGAAGGACGTTGGCGAGTCAGCGCCTCCGCCCACCTGACGACCCATGACCTGGCGGTAGACCATCACGCCACCGACCACGAGCATCAGCGCCGCGAACGACGCGAGCAGCACCGGCTCGGGGACGAGGGCGGAGGCCTTCGCTCCGACGACGGCCCCGCCGATCGCCACCAGTCCGAACGAAACGCCCCGCGAGAGCAGGACGTTGCCGGCGCGGTAGGCGACGATCGCACCGATCAGCGAGGTCACCCCGACGACCACCAGCGACCCTGTGGTCGCCTGCGACGCGTTCTGCCCCAGGGCGTAGACCAGTACTGGGACGGCCAGGATCGAGCCGCCGCCGCCGAGTGCACCCAGGCTGATCCCGATCAGTGCACCGGCGACGACGGCGATGAGGATCGTCACCTCTGGTTGTCTCCCGGCTCGTCATCGTTCTCGGGGCCGATCTCGGGGCCGACCAGGTGGAGGTTCACCTTCTCCGCGTTGTCGAAGCTGTCGTCGATGACCACCAGCTGGCGACCGGCGGCGTCGAGCAGCGAAGCCGCCACGGACGCGCGGTAGCCGCCGGCACAGTGCACCCACAGCTCGCCGACCGGCACGTCCTCGATGCGTCGGGGCAGATCGTGGATCGGCACGTTGACCGCACCTTCGATCCGGGCGCTCTCGTACTCGTCCGCGCGGCGCACGTCGAGCACGACCACCTCACGGTGGTGGCGCACGTCGGCCAGGTCGGCGAAGGTCGCAGTCGGGTAGCTCGACAGCTCCCGGTCGGACCAGTCCTCGGGACCGCCGGTGCTCTGCGCGGCCGGACGGTCGATGCCGATCCGCACGAGCTCTCGCTGAGCCTCGGCAACGTCCTCGGCGGTCTCCCCCAGCAGGGTCACCGGGGTGCCCCAGGAGATCAGCCAACCCAGGTAGGTGGCGAAACCGCCGTCGAGCCCGAAGTTCAGCGTGCCGGGCGCGTGCCCGGCGGCGAACGCGGTCCGGTTGCGGAGGTCGACGACCCACTCACCGGCCTCGATCCGGCGGCGCAGCTCGGCAGCGTCCGCCGGGGCGGGCGTGGTCAGATCGGGCTCGGAGGGACCGGCCTCGTTGGCCGAAGCCATGTGGGCGTAGTACGCCGGCCACGCGCCCAGCCCGGCGAGCAGCTCCTCGACGTAGGTCTCCTCGTCCTGGGTGAGCACGGGGTTGCTCTGCTTCTCCTGGCCGATCGTGGACTCGGTCGCATCGGACTGGCTGGCCGAGCAGAACGAGCCGAATCCGTGCGTCGGGAAGACGCCGGCCTCGTCCGGAAGCAGGGAGGCGAGTCGCTGGGCCGAGGCGTGCTGGTGCCGCACGAGCTTGTCGGTGTTGTCCTCGCCGAGCAGGTCGGGCCGACCGGTGGCCCCGAAGAGGAGCGACCCTCCGGTGAACACGCCGATCGAGGTGTCGAGCTCACCTTCGGTGCCGGCGTCGCTCAACGCGTAGGAGAGGTGGTTGAAGGTGTGCCCCGGCGTGGCCACGGCCGTGACACGCATCCGCTCACCGACCTCGAAGGTCTGGCCGTCACGGACCGGGGTCCGCTCGAAGGACACGTCGTCGTCGGCGCTGACCAGGTAGTCCGCACCCGTGCGCTGGGCGAGCGCGAGCCCGCCGGTGACGTAGTCGTTGTGGATGTGGGTCTCGAACACGTGGGTCAGCCGCACCCCCGCCTCGGAGAGCACGTCGAGCACCCGGTCGATGTCGCGCTGGGGGTCGACGACGAGGGCCACCTGGCCGTCGTGGACCACGTAGCTGCGGTCACCCAGCGTCGGGGTCTCGATGGGGACGATCGTGAGGTCGAGCGCGTTCATCGGTTTCCTCCTTCGACGGGACGCCCGGAGCTGATCCAGGCACTGGTTCCTCCGGCCACCGACCAGGCGTCGTACCCGGACGCGCGCAGGAAGTCGGTCATGGCACTGGAACGGCCACCGGCCGCGCAGATCACGTAGACCGGCTGCTCCTTGTCGAGCTCGTTCACCCGGGCCGGCAGGTGGCCCATGGGGATCAGCTTCGCCCCGGGCACATAGCCCGTGGCGTGCTCGGCGGACTCCCGGACATCGACGACGGCGCCGTTCTCACGGTTGCGGTCGAAGGTCTCGAGGTCGATCTCAATGGTCTGGTTCGAAGTCATGCGGAAAGGTCCTCTCGGTCTGTTGAGGAGGTCGTTGCGAATACCCTAGGGGGTATGTATGCTCTTCACCATAAACACCCCCCGGGGTATCGTCAAATCAGGCCATCCCCTCCGGAACCCATCCGCAACGGAACGGAGCCTCATCACATGACCACCATCGAGCTGGGCGCAGAGAACTTCGAGTCCACCATCACCGAGAACGACATCGTCTTCGTCGACTTCTGGGCCTCCTGGTGCGGCCCGTGCCGACAGTTCGCCCCGATCTACGAGCAGGCCGCCCAGACCCACCCGGACCTGACCTTCGGCAAGGTCGACACGGAGGCGGAGGCGGCACTGTCCGCCGCCGCCAGCATCAGCTCCATCCCCACCCTGATGGTCTTCAAGGAGGGCATGCTGGTGTTCTCCCAGCCCGGCGCACTGCCGGCGCCTGCCCTGGACCAGGTGATCGCCGCCGCACGCGAGCTGGACATGGATACCGTGCGAGCCGAGGCGGCCAGGCAGCAGGCCGACGTCCCCGTGACCGACACAGACACCGACACCGACCACCAGAGGAGCGCGTGACATGACCTACACCATCAACACGACCCTGACCCGGCCCTACGACGAGGCCGTCGAGGCCGTGCGAGCGGCGCTCACCGACCAGGGCTTCGGCATCCTCACCGAGATCGACCTCAAGGCCACGCTCAAGGAGAAGCTCGACGTGGACATCCCACCGCAGGTGATCCTGGGCGCCTGCCGCCCGCCGCTGGCGTACGAGGCGATTCAGGCCGACCCGTCGATCGCCGCGGTGCTGCCGTGCAACGTGGTCGTGCGCACGGTCGACGAGAGCACCACCGTGGTCGAGGCCTTCGACCCCGACGCCATGATGGGCCTGTCCGACGGCGACGGGCTCGACAAGGTCGCCGCCGACGCCAAGGAGCGCCTCGGCGCTGCGTTCGACTCTTTGAACCCGGAGCAGTGATGGAGCTCGACCCGGGCGAGATGGGCGCGGTGATCAACCGGATCAAGCGCGCCCAGGGCCAGCTCTCGGGCGTGCTACGGATGCTGGAGGAAGGTCGCGAGTGCGAGGACGTCGTGACCCAGCTCGCGGCGGTGTCCAAGGCACTGGACCGGGCCGGTTTCGCGATCGTGGCGACCGGCCTGCAGCACTGCCTCGTGACGAACGGTGACGTCGACGGAGTCGACGTGAAGAAGATGGAGAAGCTCTTCCTCTCCCTCGCCTGACCTCGCCACCCGGGTGTTCGGGTGCCCTTCCCGGGGCGTGCGACGCCTTCGCGAGGTCCGGTAGGGTCGTTCACGGTGCGCCGGGAAGTCTGGTCGGCAACACCCAGCCCCGCGCCCCGAGCACCGAGGAGCCGTCGCATGAGCGAGAAGCAGCAGTCTTCGAACGTATTCTTTCGCCGGGGTTCCCTGGCCGAGGACACCCGGATCGCCGATGTGCTCCGCTCCGAGACCGTCGGCGGCGCCCTGCTCGTCTTCGCCACCGTGATCGCCCTGGTCTGGGCCAACAGCCCCGCGAGCGACTCCTACGAGGCCCTGCGGGAGTTCAAGGTCGGACCCTCGGCCCTGCACCTGGACCTGACGCTCGGCACCTGGGCGGCCGACGGGCTGCTGGCCATCTTCTTCTTCGTGGTCGGTCTCGAGCTCAAGCGCGAGTTCGTCGCCGGCGACCTGCGCGAGCCGCGCCGAGCGGCGCTGCCGATCATCGCCGCCATCGGTGGCATGGTGCTTCCCGCCCTGCTGTTCGTCGCACTCAACCTCGGCACCGGCGACGGTGCCCTCCGCGGATGGGCGATCCCCACCGCCACCGACATCGCGTTCGCGCTCGCGGTGCTGGCGGTGATCAGCACCCACCTGCCGACCGCGCTGCGCACGTTCCTGCTCACGCTCGCGGTCGTGGACGACCTGCTGGCCGTCACCATCATCGCGCTGTTCTACACCAGCGACCTCGCCCTGCTGCCGCTGCTGGGAGCCCTGGTCCCGTTGGGTCTGTTCACGTTCGCGGTGCAGAAGCGGGTCAGGTCCTACTGGGTGCTGCTGCCACTGGCCTTCGCTGCCTGGGTCCTGGTCCACGAGTCCGGCGTGCACGCGACCGTCGCGGGTGTCCTGCTCGGCTTCGCGGTCCCGGTGCTCCGCAGCCAGGCGGCCGGTGGACCCGAGGCGGGCAAGGGCCTGGCCGAGCACTTCGAGCACCTGTTCCGGCCGCTCTCGGCCGGCTTCGCCGTGCCGGTGTTCGCGTTCTTCGCAGCCGGCGTCTCCATCGGCGGGTTCTCCGGGCTCACCGAGGCGCTCAGCGACCGCGTCGCGATGGGCATCGTGGTGGCGCTCGTGCTCGGCAAGTTCCTCGGTGTGTTCGGCGTGACCTGGTTGATGGCACGGTTCACCCACGCCCACCTCGACGACAACCTGAGCTGGCTGGACGTGGCAGGCATCGCGCTGCTCGCCGGGATCGGGTTCACGGTCTCGCTCCTGATCGGCGACCTCGCGTACGGCGAGGACAAGAGCCGCGAGGAGCTGGTCAAGATCGGCGTCCTGACCGGGTCGCTGCTCTCAGCCTTCCTCGCCTCGGTGCTGCTGCGGTCGCGCAACCGCACCTACAAGCGGCTCTGGTTCGAGGAGACGCTGGACAGCGACGCCGACGGCATCCCCGACGTCTACCAGCGCGACCAGCAGGAGTCCTAGGCCCGGTCAGGTCCAGGGGACGGTCGCCTGCAGGACCGCCTCGCGCAGCGCCCGGGTCCGCAGGTGGGTGACCGCTTGATACTCCGGGTCCGCCACCATCTGGCTGAACGCCGCACGGGAGGGGTAGCGCACCATCAGCACGGCGTCCCAGTCCTGACCGTCCTCGGCCGCAAGCACGGTCGACCCCTCCCCGGCGTACACCACTTCGCCGCCGTGGCGTGGCAGAAAGGTGTCGCGCAGGTGCTCGGCGTACTGGTCGTAGAGCTCACGCCCGCCGTCGACGAAGCGGAGCAGGTTGAGCATCACCACAGGACCACCGGGGTCCTCCTCGAGGTAGCGCTTCAGGTCTCGTCCTCGCGGGTCAACAGCCATGTCCGCATGTTGCCAAAGCCAGGGGTACGCGCGGCACGGCTCGCCCGGACGCGTGTCGCCGGTCTCCCGCCGCGTCGAGAGACCGGCCACGGGTTGCATCAACGGGCGGTCATTTCGCGGACGGTGCCGGCTGGTCGCTCCTCACCGTCACCATGACCATGGCGATCGGAAGCATCGCGACGACCAGGGCGGCGCCGCCCACCAAGAGCCCAGCGCCCAGCGGCACGAACCGGGCCAGGGCCGCGACGACGAAGGCCGTGGTCACCACCCAGGTCGTGCGCCTGCCGAGCACCCGACTACGGAGGACGGCCACAGCGAAGAGCACCGCGCCCACCCCGAACACCGCAGAGCCGAGGAACATGATCGGCACGAACCAGGTGTTCATCTCAACCATCGCCGCCTCGACGTCCGCTCCGGTCTCGAAGACGCTGAGCATGGCGATCTCCATCGCGGGCAGGTAGGCAAACAGCACGGTGCCGAACACGACGAACGGCACGCCGACAACGCTGGCCCGCGAGGTCCCGAACTTCCGCAGGAACGCGTCGACGGCGAGGAAGGCGAGCAGCACAAGTGCCGCTGCAAGGCCGGCCGCGAGGTGGGAAAGTCCCCACCGCGTGGTGTCGCCGGTCAACCCCGCGGTGACGGTCTCCTTGTCACGCAGGTCATCCAGGTAGGGGTGGTAGAGCAGCGAGATCAGCAACAGTGACGGGGCGAGGCCGACCAGGGCCGCCCGGGCGAGATCAGAGCGCCCGGTGCTGACGTGCTCGTGTGGCCCGCCGGGTCGACGCGGCTACGGAGTCCTCCGGCTCTCGGTCGGCTAGCGGAGCGTGCACGGTTCTCACCGTGCACCTCCCTCGGCCGAGCTGACCGTGGACGGGTCGTAGGTCGCAGACGCGGCCTCGACGACCTGCACGGGCCAGAGCTGGGGTGTTGGCGGCGGACCCTCGAAGCCCGCCGCGCGCAGGGCCGGGCCGAAGCTCTCCACCAGGAACTTCTTGGCTTCCTCGGGCGAGTCCCAGATCTCGATCACGCGCCAGCCACCGGTCGGGGACGGACCGGCCAGGTGCAGGACGCCCCCCAACGGGAGGTCGCGGTCGAGGCTCTCCAGGATCCGCTCGTAGAGCTCCCGCGAACCTGCAGGATTGTCGACGAGCATGGCAATACTCATGGCTCCTCCTTCGTTCTGTCGAGGTCGTCCGACCTCACTGACGACGCTAGGAACTCCTCCCGACCGGGGCATCGGCCGGACAGACCAAACCCTGGAGAGCGCAGTGGTCCGTTCGTACCAGCGCCCGGGTGCAGCCTCAGACCAGGTGATGCTTGAAGGCGTACGCCGTCGCCGCGGACCGTGACGGCAGGTCGAGCTTGGCGTAGATGTTCTGCAGGTGGCGCCGCACAGTGTGCTCGCTCAGCGTCATGGCACCAGCGATCTCCCGGTTGGTACCACCCGACGCGACGAGACGAAGCACCTGGAGCTCCCTCGGGCTGAGGCCGGTCGGCGCACCACGAGGCGCCCTTGGACCCGACATCGCCACTGCCGCCTCCAGGTCGGCTGTCGCGCCCAGCTGCTCGAACGTGTTGCAGGCGGCGTCCAGGTCGAGCTCGGCCTTCCGCGCGTCACCGCGGCGGTGACAGCACTCCGCGAGCAGCACCCGGGTGCGTGCGATCTCGTAGGGGGCCGCAACCTCCAGCCACACGCGCAAGGCACGCCGCAGACTGAGCCCGGCCGCCTGCTCGTCGAGCTCGGCCAGCTGCACCGCGCCGAGCTCGTAGTCCGCGTAACCGCGCAGTGCTGCCGCGTCGACCTCGGAGGCGATCCCAGCCAGCTCGTCGACAGCAGTGCGGGCGGCAGCGACGTCGCCCTGGGCCAGGGCCGTCTCCACAGCGGCCACCAGCAGCCGGGCTCGCTGCAGCGGCCCCTCCGACTCGGCCAGGGCGTGCTCCACCGCAGCCCGGGCCTGGTCGGCGTGGCCCCGGGCCAGGTCCAACAGTGCCAGTCCAGGTTGGGGGTCGTGCCCGAAACCGCTCGCCTGCCGGTAGGCGTCCAGGGCGGAGTCGAGGTCGCCCCGTAGCCGGCGCAGCTCACCGACCTCGTAGAACGCCATGCCCGTGGCCGGGTGGGGAGGCGGACTGGAGAGTCGCTCGCAGGCGAGCAGCGCCTCGTTCAGCGCCTCCTCCCAGGAGCCACGTACCCGCAGCACCTCCGCGCGATACACCGAGCACTGGCCGCGGTAGGGCACCAGGTCGGGCTGCTCGGCACACCAGCGCGTCATCGCGTCGGTCCACTCCTGGGCCCGACGCACGTCAAAGGCCTCCTGGCAGGACTCGATCACCTGGCAGAAGACCATGCCTGCCACCGTCGCACCGACCTCTCCCGCCACGACGGCAACCATCGACTCGTCGAGCTGGGCCAGGCCGTCCTCGGTCTGGCCGCGCCGGATCAGTGCCGTCCCCTGCCCCAGGCGTGCCAGCGTGAGCAGGTCGCGGTCCTCGAAGCGGCTCGCCAGCTCGCCCGCGCGGACGAAGGTGTCGAACGCGAGGCTCGCATCGTCGGAACCGAGCGCGTGGAGCCCCGAGGGCACCAGCAGGTAACCGTGCTCGACGACCTCGCCGGTCACGTCCTCGAGGACGGTGTGGGCGCGCGCGAGCCACCCTCCGCCCCGAGCCATCTCCCCACGCAGGAACAACCCGAGTCCCAGCCAGAAGGCACACCGTGCGGCCAACGGCGCGTCGCCACGCTCGAGGTACGCCTCGTGGGCCCGCGACCAGAGATCGTCGGCCTCCGCGTCGCGGCCGGTGAGGTACGCCGCCCGCGCCCACATGGCGAGGTCGTCGGCCGCGAGAGGCAGCTCGCTGTCCGCCTGCGAGAGCAGGGTGCACGCCTCCCGCCAGGCCGCCGTGTCGAAGGCGTCCCGTGCGCGTTCCAGACTCGCGGCGGTCGTGGCGGCTCCCTCCCTCTGGGTACCCCTCCACCGTCATCCCCGTCGCCAAGACGGTCAAGAGCCTCGGCGAGCCGGCCGCATCGGTCTAGAGAGGGTGCAGGGGCGAGGAACCCTCCGCTCCGGCGCCACCCCGGAGCGCACTCACTGGCCGTCGATCCACTCCACCGTGCGCCGCGCGATCTCGGCGCCGCAGTCCTCCTGCACGAAGTGGCTGCCGTCGAGCCGTGCGTGCGGCTGGTCGCGTGCGCCGGGGACGTGCTCCTGCAACGGTCGGTCACCGCGGCCCAGGATCGGGTCGTGCTTGCCGAACAGGGTCAGGAACGGCTTGTCCCACTCCCCCAGTCGCTGCCAGGCCGCACGGTTCGCCGGGACGGCAGGGTCGTCTGCGCTGGTCGGCACCAGGGCCGGGAACGCCCGGGCACCCGCCTTGTGGCGGCTCGACGGATACGGCGCCTGGTAGGCAGCCACCTCCTGCTTGCTGAGCTTGCGCTTGGTGCCGGTGGCCACGATCCGGCCGATGGGGAGCACCGGCGTGTGCGTCGCGAACGTCTGCCAGACCTTGAACGCCAGCGGCGGCTTGCGGTCCGCGGTCGGCAGGAAGCCGTTCGCAACCACGATGCGGCTGAAGCGGTCACCCTCCTCGGCCGCCAGACGCAGCCCGAGCAGCGAACCCCAGTCCTGGCAGACCAGGGTGACGTCGCGCAGGTCCATCGCCTCGATCCACTCCTTGAGCCAGTCCATGTGGGCGAGGTAGGAGTAGTCGTCCGTCCTCGTCGGCTTGTCCGAGCGACCGAAGCCCACCAGGTCGGGGACGACGGCGCGCATCCCGGCCTCGACGAAGACCGGGATCATCGACCGGTAGAGGTAGCTCCACGTCGGCTCCCCGTGCAGCATCAGCACCGGGGGTGCCTCCCGGGGACCCTCGTCCACGTAGTGCATCCGCAGACCGTCCTTCAGGGTGAGGTAGCGCGGCTCGAACGGGAAGTCGGGCAGGTTCGCGAAGCGCTCGTCGGGGGTGCGTACGACGTCCAATGGGTCTCCCTGGTGTGAGGGGTGATCGACGCCCTGACGCTAACGGGCAGCCCGACGCCGACGCGCTGCACCCGTCTCGACGGTCGCGGGCCATCGTGGTCGGCGTCGGGGTCTGGTCCTATCCGCGGGTGTCGGAGGAGGGGCCCGTGTCCACCTGGAGCGTCGTGGAGCCAGGGCCGAACCAGAGGGTGCGCTGCGGGAACGGGATGGTGACCCCGGCCTGGTCGAGGGCGTTCTTGAGCGAGACGGCGACTGCGCTGCGCACGCGCCACCGGCTGGCGATGTCGGCGGCGTGCCAGTAGCGCACTGCGAGGTTGATCGAGGAGTCGCCGAACTCCTCGACCCACACCTCGACGGGTGGATCGGCCATGACGCCCTCGGTCTCGGCGCAGGCGCCGTGCAGCACGTCCTGCACGGAGGCGAGGTCAGCGTCGTAGGCCACGCCGACGGTCAGTGAGGTGCGACTGGACGGGGTCCGCGTGTAGTTGACGATCGGCGCCTGCAGCACGTCCGCGTTGGGGAGGTAGACGATCAGCCCGTCGTAGGTGCTCAGCTCCACAGCGCGCAGGTTGACGTCGCGGACCAGGCCTTCGAAGTCCCCGCTGCCGATCTGGTCGCCGACCCGGAAGGGACGTCGGACCTGAAGCAGGACACCCGCCACGAAGTTCTGCATGATGTCCTGCGCGGCGAACGCGAGAGCGATGCCACCGACGCCCAGCGCACCGACCAGCGGACCGACCCGCACGCCCACGGTCTCGAGGGCGTACACCAGACCGAAGGCCACGATCAGCAGCGCTGCGAACCGCCCGACCAGCCGGCCCGTGTAGCGGTCGGCGTCACCGCGGTCCATGACCCGCACCAGCACCTGGCGCAGCGCGAACGAGAGCAGGATTGCTCCGCCGAAGATCGCCAGGGCGGTCAGGACCTCGCTCACGCTCACGTCACCGAACATGGGCCCATCCTGACGCACCGGCTCACACGAGGGCCGCCGACGGGCCTCGGGCCCTTCCCGGCTACGGCACCATCCAGCCCAGCACGACCGTGGACTGCAGGGCCACGATCAGGCACATGAGCACCAGCCCGCCCAGGCTCCAGGCGATCACCTTGCGGAAGATGTCGCCCTCGCGCCCGGCCATTCCCACCGCCGCCGCAGCGATGGCGAGGTTCTGCGGGCTGACCATCTTGCCGAGCACCCCGCCCGAGGAGTTGGCGGCAGCCATCAGCACCGGGTCGAGACCGGCCTTGGTGGCGGTCTCCACCTGGAGCGCACCGAAGAGTGCGTTGGCCGAGGTGTCCGAGCCGGTCACTGCCACCCCGATCCAGCCCAGGATCGGCGAGAGGATGGCGAAGGCACTGCCGGCACCCGCCAGCCACGCACCCAACGACGCCGTCTGGCCCGACAGGTTCATCACGTAGGCCAGCGCGAGCACCGCCATCACAGTGATGATGGCCGACTTCAGCTCGACGTAGGTGTCGAGGTAGGTACGGAAGGCCTGAGCCGGCGTGAGCTTGAGGATCAGCATCGTGATCACGCCCGCGAAGATCATCAGCGTGCCGGCGGCAGCGAACCAGTTGAAGTTGAACATCGTCGCGACCACCTCACCCGAGGGGTTGCGCACGTCGAGCCCGGGCCAGGCGAACGCGAACGCGAACGGCTGCTGCGCCAGGAACTCCTTGACCGCCGGGATGTTGGTCAGCGAGAAGATCGCGATGATCACGGCGTACGGCGCATACGCCTTGGCCACCTCCGCGCCGCTGTCGTGGTGCGCGACGTCGCCCCCTGCGGTCCGCACGTCACTTTTCCTGTCACTGTCTGCGTCAGTGTCCGCGCCGCGGTCGCCGCCGATCGACCCGCGCTCGTCGCGGAGGCCGGTGCCAGCTCCGGTGGCGCTGGTGCCCTGGGAGCCGCCCGGGGCTCCGGACCTGTTCCCCGCCTGGTCACCCGCGTGGGCGGGCTCGGCAGCGAGCACCTCCGCAGGCGACCAGACGCGCAGCAGCGCGACCACTGCGGCTGCCGCGACCAGGGCGGCGACGATGTCTGCGAGCGGCACCGAGATGTAGTTGGCCGCGACGAACTGAGCCACGCCGAACGACGCACCACAGACCAGGGCCGGCAGCCAGGTACGGCGTACCCCCCGCTTGCCGTCGACGACGAAGACGAGCACCAGTGGCACCACGACGGCCAGGATCGGGGTCTGACGTCCGACCATGCCGCCGAGGGTGGCCACGGTCAGACCCGGGTCGTCGCTGACCCCGGAGGTCACGGCTGCCAGGGTGACGATCGGGGTCGCGAGGGCCCCGAACGCCACCGGGGCGGTGTTCGCGATCAGCGCCACCACTGCCGCCTTCAGCGGTTCGAAGCCCAGGGCCAGCAGCATCACCACGGTGATAGCGACGGGGGTACCGAAACCCGCAAGAGCCTCGAGCAGGGCACCGAAGCAGAACGCGATGATGATCGCCTGGATCCGCTGGTCGGGGCTGACCTTCTCGAAGGAGCGGCGCAGCACGTCGAAATGGCCCGAGGTGACGGTGAGGTTGTACACCCAGATGGCGTTGATGACGATCCACAGGATCGGGAAGAACCCGAAGGCAGCGCCCTCGGTCCCGGCGAGCAGCGCCTGCCCGGCCGGCATCCCGAAGAGCAGGACCGCCACGGCCAGGGCCACCACCAGCGAGATCACGCCCGCGAGCCAGGCCCGCATCCGCAGACCGCCGAGCAGCAGGAACAGGGTCAGCAGGGGCAGTGCCGCGACGAGCGCGGAGAGGGCCAGCGAGTCGCCGACCGGTTGGAGGTCTTGCTCGAACATGTTGATCTCCCGAGAGGTGGTGGAGTGGTTCAGGCGGTGACGAACGTGCTCGCCGGGGCGCCCCGGATCGAGGCGTCGAGCACCTCGATCGTGTGCGCCATCTGCATCGGGTGGCCGGACCGCTCGATGGCCGAGGTGACCTGCATCAGGCAGCCGGGGTTGGCCGTGACCAGGACCTGCGCTCCCGTTGCCACGATGTTCGCGGCCTTGCGGTCCCCGAGCTCGCGGGCGGGCTCGGGGTTGAGGATGTTGTAGATGCCCGCCGAGCCGCAGCACAGCTCGGCCTCGGCGATCTCGCGGAGCTCGAGCCCGGGGATCGCCTCCAGCAGCCGGCGGGGTTGCGCCCGCACTCCCTGGGCATGCGCCAGGTGGCACGCGTCGTGGTAGGCGACGGTGATCTCGAGCGGGTGCCGGGGAGCCACCGACCCGAGCTCGTCGAGGATCTCCGAGACGTCGCGCACCTTCGCGCTGAAAGCCGCGGCACGGGCGGCGTAGTCCGGGTCGTCGGCGAGCAGCTCGGCGTACTCCTTCATCGTGGAGCCGCAGCCCGCCGCGTTGACCACGACGTGGTCGACCCCGCTGGCCTCGAAGCTGTCCACCAGCCGGCGGGCGAAGTCCTGGGCCTCGGACTCCCTGCCGTTGTGCACCGACAGCGCACCGCAGCATCCCTGGGACTTCGGCACCACGATGTCGCAGCCCTCGGCCTGCAGGACCCGGGCCGTGGCGGCGTTGACCCCGGGGAAGAAGGCCCCCTGCACACACCCCGTCAGCAGGCCCACGACGGCACGTCGCCGCCCGCTGGCGTGGATGTACGGCGGGAGTGGCAGCGGTCTGCCGAGCCGCGGGGCGAGCCGTTCCATCGCCGCGAGCTGGGGCGCCATCCGCTCCAGCAGCCCGGTGCGTCGCATCGCCCTGTCCAGACCAGTCCGCTGGGCGAGCCGGAGCGGGCCGCGCAGCAGGCGCAGCCTCTTGGGGTGTGGGAACAGCGAGAAGATCAGCCCGCGCAGGGCCTTGTCCTTGGCGCTGCGCTCGTGGCGCCGCTCGACCTGCGCACGCGTCTGCTCGATCAACCGGTCGTACTGCACGCCCGAGGGGCAAGCGGTCACACAGGCCATGCAGCCCAGGCACGCGTCCCAGTGGGACACCATCGACTCGCTCATCGGCTCGCCCTCGAGACCCTCCTTCATCAGGTAGATCCGGCCGCGGGGCGAGTCCATCTCCTCTCCCCACAGCACGTAGGTGGGACAGGTCGGTAGGCAGAAGCCGCAGTGCACGCAGTCACCGATCAGGGCAGCGTCCGGCGGATGGTGCTCGTCGAAGGCACCTCCGGGTGCCGGCATGCCGAGGTCGATGATGCTGCCTGTCTCCCCCAGGGCAGCCTGGGCGTCCGCGGCACGCGCGTCGGGCTCGGGTGTTGTCTGCTGGTGCGTCATGGCTAGATGCCTCCCACGAAACGACCCGGCGCCAGCCGGTGGTCCGGGTCGAACTGGTCCTTGACCCGGCGCATCAGGTCCAGGGCAGGCGCCGGCCCCCAGACGTCCACTGCCTGCTTGACCGCGGCGGGCGCGTCCACCACGACGGCGCTGCCACCCAACCGGGTGCACACCTCCCGCACTCGGTTGACGCGGTCTGCGACGTCCTCGACGGGGGTTCCCGGCGCAACCTCGGCGTACGCGACGCCGCTGCCCGCCGAGCCGCGCAGGTGTACGCCCGTCGCGCTCGCCACCGCAAGCAACTCGGCGAGCCCGGAGAGCGCGAAGGTCAGCTTCAGGGCCGTGGCGCGGCTGTCGCCGATGGCCAACACGTCCCACGGGTAGGCCTCTCCACCGGCTGGCGGCTCGGCTGAGTCCTCGGCGTCTGACCCGAGCAGGCGCCGCGTCTCCGAGACGCGGCCGGTCACGCCCTCCTGGCGCCCCTCGAGCAGCACGTGGACGGAGCCGACACCGTCGCGGGGCCACTCCACCTCGAGCGCGGCGGGCACCACTTGGGCGTTCAGCACCGCCTGGACGACGTCGTGCGCCCGATCCGGCCGGTCCACCGGCGTGCTCACCCAGCGACCCACCTCCGGCGCCGGGTGCAGCCGGAACGTCGCGTCGACGATGACGGCCAGCGTGCCGAGGGATCCCACCATCAGCTTGCCCAGGTCGTAGCCGGCGACGTTCTTGACCACCCGGCCGCCCGCCTTGGCGACGACACCGTCCGCCCTGACCACGGTGATGCCGATGAGCAGGTCGCGCGACGTGCCGGTGGCGACGCGGCGCGGCCCGCTGGTGTTGGTGGCCAGGATCCCGCCGATGCTGCTGCCGGCCACGGTCTCGTCCAGGGCCAGGCGCTGGCCCTCTCGGCCGACGGCGGCCTGGACATCACCGAGCCGGACGCCGGCCTGCGCCGCGACGATCAGGTCACCTGCTGCATGGTCGAGCACCTGGTCGAGCGCACTGACGTCGAGCAGCACGTCGGCCCCGGTGGGTGGTCGGCCCCACGACATCTTCGTCCCACGCCCGCGCGGTACGACGCTGAGTCCGTGGGCGGCAGCCGCGCGCAGGACCTCCGCCACCTGGCCGGTGTCCTTGGGCCTGGCCACCAGGGCGGTGTGGATCCCGTCGACGTCGTCCTGCCAGGCACCGGGCACCGGCTCCCGCACGTCGGCACAGGCAGAGGTGATGGCTTCTCGCGCGGTCTGCGCCAGGGTCTCAGTCGTCATCAGAACACCTCCGCCAGACCGGCTTCCTGGAGAGGATGGGCACCCTTCTTGCGCCCCGGCACCTCTCCGCACAGACGGGGAGTGGGAAACACCTTGCCGGGGTTGGAGATGTTGTCGGGGTCGAAGGCGCAGCGGACCAGCTGCATGGTGTCGAGGTCCTCGTCGGTGTACATCCTCGGCATGTAGGCGGACTTGTCCATGCCGACACCGTGCTCGCCGGTGATCGACCCACCGTGCTCGATGCAGAGGTCGAGGATCGCGCCGCTCACCTTCTCGGCCGCCTCGCCCGCCCCCTCGACGGAGTCGTCGAAGAGCACCAGCGGGTGCAGGTTCCCGTCACCGGCGTGGAAGACGTTGGCGACCCGCACCCCGGAGGACTCCGAGACGTCCGCGATCGCCTTGAGCACCACCGGCAGTGCCGTGCGCGGGATGACGCCGTCCTGCACGATGTAGTCGGGGCTGATCCGGCCGACGGCGGCGAAGGCGGACTTGCGGCCCTTCCAGATCAGTGCCCGTTCCGCCGGGTCGACAGCGACCCGTTGCTCGAAGGCACCGTTCTCGCGGCACAGTCGCTCCACGTCGACGTACTCGGCCTCGACGTCGATGGCGGCCCCGTCGAGCTCGATGACCAGGACCGCGCCCGCACCGGCCGGGTAGTTGCAGTGCACGGCTGCCTCCGCGGCCTCGATGGCCAGAGCGTCCATCATCTCGATGGCGGCGGGGACGATGCCGGCGGCGATGATCGCCGAGGTGGCGGCGCCGGCCTGGTCGGTGGACTCGAAACCCACCAGCACGGTGCGCACCTCCTCGGGCAGCCGGACCAGCCGCACCGTTGCCGAGGTGACGATGCCCAGGGTCCCTTCGGAGCCGACCACGGCGCCGAGCAGGTCGTAGCCGGGAGCATCCGGAGCGACTCCCCCGAGCTGGACGGTGTCGCCCTGGGCCGTGACGAACTCGGCGCCCAGCACGTGGTTGGTGGTGAAGCCGTACTTCAGGCAGTGCGCGCCGCCGGAGTTCTCGGCCACGTTGCCGCCGATCGAGCAGATCTGCTGGCTCGACGGGTCGGGTGCGTAGTAGTAGCCGTACGGCGTTGCGGCGCGAGTGACGTCGAGGTTGATCACACCCGGCTCGACCACGGCACGCTGGTCCTCGGGTCGCACCGCCGTGATCGCGCGCATCCGGGAGGTGACGACCAGGACTCCGTCGGCGTGGGGCAACGCCCCGCCCGAGAGGCCGGTGCCGGATCCGCGGGCGACGTACGGCACCCGGTGCTCTGCGCAGGCGCGCACGATCTGCGCCAGCTGGTCGGCGTCCTCGGGCATCACCACGAGCGCCGGCGTGACGCGGTAGTGGGCCAGGCCGTCGCACTCGTAGGTCCGCAGCTGCGCCCGGTCGGTGATCACCGAGTCGGCGGGGAGCAGCCTGCGCGCCACCTCGGCCACGGCATCGATGCCGCTCCGCTCACCTGTCGCGATGGTGCCCGTCATCGCCGTCACGCTCCCCTAGTCGACCTGGGCGGTCAGCCCGGCACTCTCGATGCCCGCCACTGCCGCGGTCTCGTCGTTGTCGGAGGTGTCACCGGTGACCCCCACCGCGCCGAGCAGGGTGCCGTCTGGGCCCTTGACCAGGACTCCGCCGGGCACGGGGACCAGCGCACCGCCGACGGCCGAGGTGACAGCGGCGATGAAGTAGGGCTGCTGCTCGGCCCGGCCCATGATCGAACGGCTTCCCATCCCGAGCGAGAGCGCGCCGTGCGCCTTGCCGAAGCCGATCTCGAAACGCTTCATCGACGACCCGTCCTCACGTTCGACGGCCAGCACGTGCCCGCCGGCGTCGAGCACGACGACCGTGAGCGGCTTGAATCCCGCCGACGCCCCGTGGCCCCGGGCCCCGGCGATGATCGTGCGGGCGGTCTCCAGACCCAGCCCCGATGACGGCGCGCTCATGCGTTGGTCCCTTCGGTCGACTTCTGGTGGGCTCGCAGCCGGTGCAGGATCGGCTCGGTGTAGCCGCTGGGCTGCTCGATCCCGTCGAGGACCAGCGCGCGGGCCGCCGCGAAGGCGTCACCGTCGAAGTCGGGCGCCATCGGGCTGTAGAACGGGTCGCCCGCGTTCTGCTCGTCCACGACGCTTGCCATCCGGCGCAAGGTGTCCTCGACCTGCTCGGCGCTGACCACGCCGTGGTGCAGCCAGTTGGCCACGTGCTGCGCCGAGATCCGACAGGTGGCCCGGTCCTCCATCAGTGACTCCCCGGTGATGTCGGGGACCTTGGAGCAGCCCACCCCCGCGTCGACCCAGCGGACGACGTACCCGAGCAGGCTCTGCAGGTTGTTGTCGATCTCCTGCTGCCGGTCGTCGGCCGACCATGCGCCCGGGTCACCCAGCGGGACCTGCAGGAGCTGCTCCCGCTCGCGCCGGCGCCCCCCGCGTGCGAGCTCCTCCTGCCGAGCGCGGACGTCGACCTGGTGGTAGTGCAGCGCGTGCACCGTGGCCGCCGTCGGGGACGGCACCCAGGCGCAGCTCGCGCCTGCCTGTGGGTGGCCGACCTTGGTCTCGTACATGGCAGCGAGGCTGTCGGGTGCGGCCCACATCCCCTTGCCGATCTGGGCGCGGCCGAGCAGACCGCACTCGAGCCCGATGTCGACGTTGAGGTCCTCGTAGGCCTGGATCCAGGTCTGGCCCTTCATGTCGTTCTTGCGCACCATCGGCCCCGCGAGCATGGAGGTGTGGATCTCGTCCCCGGTGCGGTCCAGGAACCCGGTGTTGATGAAGGCGACGCGCTCGCGAGCCTCGTTGATGCAGGCCTTGAGGTTGAGGCTGGTGCGCCGCTCCTCGTCCATGATCCCGACCTTGATCGTGAGCCGGGGCAGCCCGAGCAGCTCCTCGACCCGACCGAACAGCTCCACGGCGAAGGCGACCTCGTCGGGGCCGTGCATCTTCGGCTTCACGACGTACATCGAGCCGGTGCGTGAGTTGGACAGGCGCGAGTCGCCGCGCAGGTCCGCGAGACTGCCCAGGGCCGTCATCACCGCGTCGAGGATCCCTTCGGGCACCTCGTTGCCGTCGCGGTCCAGCACGGCGTCGGTCGTCATCAGGTGCCCGACCTGGCGGATGAACAGCAACGAACGCCCGCGCAGGGTGATCTCCTCGCCCAAGTGCGTGGAGTAGTCGCGGTCGGGGTGCATCGACCGGGTGAACGTCGTTCCGTCCTTGGTGACCTCCTCGGCCAGCGTCCCGTTCATCAGGTGCAACCAGTTGCGGTAGCCGAGCACCTTGTCCTCGGCGTCCACGGCCGCGACAGAGTCCTCCAGGTCCATGATCGTGGAGACCGCGGACTCCAGCAGGAGGTCCTTGACCCCGGCCGCATCCGTGGCCCCGATCGTGTCGTCGGGGTCGATCTGGATCTCGACGTGGAGCCCGTGGTGGACCAGCAGGACGGCCTCGGGGGCCTCGGCCGGCCCTCGGAGCCCGACCAGCTGCGCGGTGTTGGTCAGCCGGACGGTCTCGCCCTTGACCGTCGCGACCAGGCCGTCGCCGTCCACGGCGTACGACGACACGTCGGCGTGGGACGCCGAGTCCAGCGGGAAGTGCTCGTCGAGGAAGGCGCGCCCGCGGGCGATGACCTCGTCGCCGCGCACCGAGTTGTAGCCGTCTCCCGGGGTGAGCTCGCCCTCGTGCGGGACCACGTCGGAGCCGTACAGCGCGTCGTAGAGCGAGCCCCACCGGGCATTGACCGCGTTGGTCGCGAACCGGGCGTTCAGCAGCGGCACGACCAGCTGCGGGCCGGCGATGCGGGCCACCTCGTCGTCGACGTCGGCGGTGCTCACGCTCACCTCGTCGGGCTCGTCGAGCAGGTAGCCGATCTCGCGGAGGAAGGCGGGGTAGGCCTCCGCGTCGGGGGTGCCCGGGTGCTCCCGGTGCCAGCCGTCGATGCGCCGCTGGAGCTCCTCGCGCCGGGCGAGGAGCTCGGCGTTGCGTGGCGCCAGGTCGTGCACGATCGCGCCGACGCCGTCCCAGAACGCCTGCGGGTCGATCCCCGACCCGGGCAGAGCCTCCTCCGTCACGAAGCGGTGCAGGCTGCCCGCGACGCTGAGCCCACCGGTCTGAACACGCTGGTCCATGGCACTCCCTGGCTGGGTTCCCACTTGCCACACTTTCCGTATTGTGGAAACGTTGATACTTATTCTGGAAAACCTAGGTAGCAACCCGCTGAGTGTCAACGGTTAGGCACCGCTTTCCCCGAGGACTGACCCATGCCCCACGAGCCGCAGAACATGCGCCCGCCCCAGAAGGCCTCGACCGGAGTCCAGTCGGTGCACCGAGCGCTGGACGTGCTCGAGGTGGTCGCCGCGGCCGGCGGCATCCTGACGATCGGCGAGATCGCCGCGGCCGCCGGGATACCGCTGCCCACCACGCACCGGCTGCTGCGCACGCTGGTCGACCGCGGCTACATGCGCCAGACCCCCGACCGCCGCTACGCCCTGGGCTTCCGGGTGCTGCCGCTCAGCGCGGCGGCGAGGTCGATGGTCGGCGCCGGGGCTGAGCGGGTGCTGGGTGATCTCGTGGAAACGCTCGGCGAGACCGCCAACCTGGCCATGCGCGACGGCGACCGGGTGGTCTACGTCGCCCAGGTGCCCGGGCGGCACGCGATGCGGATGTTCACCGAGGTCGGCCGCCGCGTGGACCCGCACTGCACCGCCGTGGGCAAGGTGCTCCTCGCTGCCTCCGGCGACGACGAGGCTCGCGCGGTGCTGGAACGCACCGGCCTGACCCGACAGACCCCGCACACGATCACCGAGCCCGACGACCTGATCGAGGAGCTGGCCGTCGTACGCCGCCGCGGCTACGCCCTCGACGAGGGCGAGCAGGAGGTCGGAGTGCGCTGCATCGCAGTCAAGGTCCCCACCCCGGCCACCCCCCTGGCCCTCTCGGTCTCCGGCCCGGCGACCCGGATGACCGACGAGCTCATCAACCAGGCGTACCCGGTGCTACGCGCCGCCGCTACCCGGTTCGCCACCGACCTCACCTGACCCCGGATGCACCTGCATGTAAATCGGGGTTATGGACGCTCCTCAAGGCGTACGCCGCCCGAAACCGTCCACAACACGGGCCAAGTCAGGCGTGCACCGACGCCGACGGGGCCGACCGCGCACGCACGGCACCGGCCAGCGCCAGTGCCACCAGGACGGGCCCGATCAAACCCTGGCTCAGCGGCATCACGCCCGGCCCGACCAGGTAGATCAGCAGGCCCAGGTCGAGGGCGATCGTCACGCCGAGCGCCACGTCGAGCTGCCAGCGCCGTCGGCTGCGCGCCCAGGCGAGGGCGAGAACCAGTACGGCGAGCCCGCCCAGCGCGATGTTCAGGCCGTGGAACCGCACCAGGGCCAGGGCCGCTTCACCCGGGGCGTCCGGGACGGTCGCGAGCACGTTGGGTCCGAGCGAGCGCAGCCCCTCGACCGCGTCGGCGGCCATCAGCATGCCGCCACCCACGACGTGGACCAGCCCCCAGACGACCAGGGCGCCGAGCGTTGCCCACCCCGACGACCCGAGGGAGCCGCGGCGAGCGACACTCATGACTCCGCCTCGAACCGGACGGCTTCGCGCGCCAGCGCCTCCAACAGCTCACGCCAGCCGCCCTGGTTCTGCTCCAGGTCGACGGGGTCCACGAAGCCGCGGTGCACGACGCGCAACCGCGTCGAGGTCCCCACGGGCTCGAGCTCGAAGGCGACCGTCGTGACCAGCTCCTCATCGGTGGCGCGCCAGGTGTGCACCAGCCGGACCGGCGGCTCGATGACCTCGTAGAAGCCCTCGATCCCCACGGCAAAGTCCGTCCCCGGGAACTCGATCCGCAGCGCCAGCCGACCACCGAGCGTGATCTCCATGGCCTCCACTGTCACCCGGGACCCGGCCGGGCCGAACCAGCGCGAGTAGAGATCGGGCTGGGTGAGCATCCGGTACACCGTCTCCGGACTGGCCGGCACGGTCTGGTCTACGTCGAGCTGAAGTGTGGGTGTGGGGTTCATGCGTCTCCTCCTTGTTCGAGCTCGGCGGCCAGGGAGGCCATCCGGGCGAGGCTGTCGCTCCAGAAGCTCCGGTAGCGATCGATCCAGTCCTCGGCCAGCAGCAGCCGCCGGGACTCCAGGCTGAGCAGGTGCCGGCGACCCTCGACCCGACGTACGACGAGACCGGCGTCCTCCAGCACCTTCACGTGCTTGGTGATCCCCGCCGGCGAGAGCGTCAGGTCCTCGCTCGCCTCGCCGATGCTGAGCTCGCCGTTCTCCGCGAGCCGCCGGACGATGCTGCGCCGCGACTCGTCGGCCAGCGCCATGAACACCCGGTCCAGCTCTGTCTCCCGGGCCACCCTTTGCTTCACCATATAGTGAACAATACACCGTCTGGCTTACATTGCCAAGGGTCGGTTACACCACTTCGAGCGGCTCCCATGGACCTTCAGGCAGCTGCACCGCGATGTGATCGCCGGCCCGAACCACCCCGTCTCGGATCACCACGCTCATCACCCCGGTCTTGCGTAACACCGCACCCTCGTGATCACGACCAAGGACTGCCTCGAGCAGGCCGGGTCGGAAGTCGTCGATCTGCCGGCACGGGTTGCGCAGGCCGGTGACGGCCACGATCGCCTCGGCGCCGAGATGCAGACGCGCCCCTCGCGGCAGGCCCAGGAGGTCAACCCCAGTGGTGGTGACGTTCTCCCCGAGCTCTCCGGCGGTGACCTCGAACCCCTGCTCAGCGAGCTCGGCGAACAGCTCCGCGTGGATCAGGTGCACCTGGCGCAGGTTGGGCCGAGAAGGATCGCGACGTACTCGCGAGCGGTGCCGGACCGTGGGTCCCGCGTGGGCATCGCCCTCGACACCCAGCCCCACCACCAGCCGCACCGCTTCAACGGCGAACTTGCTGAACCGGTGCCCGTCATCGCGCTGGACAGCGGCCACCCGCGAAGACGTGCTCACCTGATCACGCTAGCCGGGCCCGGTCGGGCATGGCCATCGTCCGGCGGCAGCACGATGGGGCCGTCCGGTTTCCCAGGTGATGAACCCAAACCGGTTCTTCACACACAACGCGTTGTGTGCGAAGAGGCGGATTGACCTCCTAACCTGGGAAACCGCCAACTCAACCCCGGGCAACCGCCACCCACTCGGCGAGGTCAGCCGCTGGCCAGCGCCCGGTCCACGGCGGCGGAGTCAAGGAGCTCACGCAGTGCCATTGCGGCGCAGCCGATGACGCCGGCCTGCTCCCCGTGCGTGACCGGGACGATCACGAGCTCCCGGGTGGCCAGGGCGGTGGCGTGTGAGTACAGCGACTCGCGCAGGCCCGCTACGAAGACGTCGTAGACCAGGGCGAGGTCGCCACCGAGCACCACGGCCTCGGGGTTGAGCAGGTTGACGGCAGAGGCCACCACCTCGCCGATCCGACGGCCGGCGACGCGCACCAGCTGCCGGGCCTCGGCGTTGCCCTGCTGGGCGAGCGCGACCAGGTCGCGGACGTGGGTGATCTCGTGGCCGCTGGTGCGCGCGGCCTGCACGAGTGCCCACCCGGCCGCCACCGCTTCGAGGCAGCCGGTGTCGCCGCAGCGGCAGGGCAGCCCCCGGGCAGCGGGGATCTTGGTGTGCCCGATCTCCCCGGCTGCGCCCAGGCTGCCCCGGAGCAGCTGGCCGCCGGCGACGACGCCCACCCCGATGCCTGTCGAGGCCTTGACGCAGACGACGTCGCGGTAGTGCTCGAGGTGGCCGCGGCGCTCCGAGAGGGCCATCGCGTTGACGTCGTTGTCGACGTGGACGGGGGCCTGGGTCAGCGGGGTGAGGAACTCGGCGAGCACCACCCCGTCCCAGCCCGACATGATCGGTGAGTCGAGGCTCGCGCCCCGGTCGAGGTCCACCGTGCCGGGGATGCTGAGTCCCACCGCGCGTACGTCGCCGGCACTGCGGCCCAGCTCGGCCAACAGGTCGGAGAAGCCCGAGACGACCGCGGGCATCAGGTTGCCAGGAGACGGACCGACCTCCTGGTCGAGGTCCACCGTCCCGAGGACCGCGCCGTCGAGGTCGCAGACGCCGAGCTGGGTGCGGCTGCGGCCGATGGCGCCGGCCAGTACCACGCCAGCGTGGCGGTTGAACCGCAACCGCACCGGGGGGCGACCACCCGATGAGGTGCCCGGCTCCTCTGACCCCTCCACGACGAACCCGGACTCGAGCAGCGTCGCGACCCGCGCCGCGACGGCGGTGCGGGAGAGCCCCGTGACGCGGCCGACCTCGCTGCGCGTGTCGGCGACCCCGTCACGGATCAACGAGAAGACCTCACCGGTGGTGGCCGGACCCTGACCCACTGTCATGCCGGCCATTCAACCACTTGCCACCTCCCGAAAAGCAAAAGATGCCCACTTTTGCGTCTCAAAAGACTTAACCTCGTCTTGTCAGCGCGCATATATCGGCTTACCGTGAGGGTGCGCTCACATTTTCCTAGCGAGAGAGCTGCACATGCCCCCCATGACCAACACCGTTCCTCCGGCCGACTTCGTCGTCTTCGGTGGCACCGGTGACCTCGCCGTCCGCAAGCTGCTGCCGGCCCTCTACCTCCGCGACCGCGACGGCCAGCTCCCACCCGAGACGCGCATCATCGCCCTCTCGCGTGCCGGGCTCGACGACGACGGCTACCGCGACAAGATCCGCGGGGAGCTCCCCCGCTTCGTCCGTCCCGACGAGCTCGACAGCGCCACGGTCGAGACCTTCATCTCCCGCCTCACCCACGTCACCAACGATGTCGAGCACGAGGCCGGCTGGTCCGAGCTTGTCGAGCTGCTCGCCGACACCGACCGCGTCCGGGTCTTCTACCTGGCCATCGGACCGTCCCTGTTCGGACCGGTCAGCAAGCGCCTCGCCGAGCACGGACTGGTCACCGAGCAGTCGCGGCTCGTGCTCGAGAAGCCGATCGGCCGCGACCTCGCCTCCGCCCGCGAGATCAACGACGCCGTGGGCGCCGTGTTCGAGGAGAGCCAGATCTTCCGGATCGACCACTACCTCGGCAAGGAGAGCGTGCAGAACCTGCTGGTCACGCGGTTCGCCAACACGTTCCTCGAGCCGCTGTGGAACGCCAACTGCATCGACCACGTCCAGATCACCGCCTCGGAGTCGATCGGAGTGGGCAACCGCGGTGGCTACTACGACCAGTCCGGCGCGCTGCGCGACATGGTCCAGAACCACCTGCTCCAGCTGCTGTGCCTGGTGGCCATGGAGCCTCCGACGTACGTCGGACGCGAGACCGTCCGCGACGAGAAGCTGAAGGTGCTCCAAGCGCTCCGACCGATCACCGGCGAGCAGGTGGACCGCTCGGTCGTCGCCGGCCAGTACCTCCCCGGCCTCGTCGACGGAAAGGCCGCACCCTCGTACCTCACCGAGGTCGAGCTGCCCGGCTCCACCACCGAGACCTTCGTGGCCATCAAGGCCGAGGTGCAGAACTGGCGCTGGGCCGGGGTCCCGTTCTACCTGCGCACCGGCAAGCGGATGGAGGCTCGTGCCTCGGAGATCGTGATCCAGTTCAAGGACGTCCCGCACCCGATGTTCCCCGACAGCGAGGGCGAGAGCGAGCCCAACCGGCTCGTCATCCGGCTGCAGCCCGACGAGGGCATGCGGCTGCACCTGACCGCCAAGGCGCCGGGTCCGGGTGGCATCCGGCTGCGCCCGGTGTCGCTGGACCTGAACTACGCGCAGACCTTCCAGCAGCACTCTCCCGACGCCTACGAGCGTCTCCTGATGGACGTCGTCCGGGGCAACCCGACGCTGTTCATGCGCCGCGACGAGGTCGAGGCCGCGTGGACCTGGGTCGAGCCGATCCTCGACCGCTGGTCGCGTCCGAGCCACCGGCCCCGCCCCTACCCCGCCGGCACCAACGGCCCCAGCGCCGCCATCACACTTCTCGAGCGGGACAGCCGCTCCTGGCACGAGTGAGGACTCCCATGCCCAAGATCAACCCCGTCGTCGCCGAGGTGACGAACCGCATCACCGAACGCAGCCGCCCCGAGCGGACCGCCTACCTCCAGCGTCTCGAGGCCGCCGCCGAGCGCGGTCCCGCCCGAGGCCGACTCGCCTGTGCCAACCTCGCGCACGGGTTCGCCGCCTCCGGGGACGTCGACAAGCAGGCGTTGCGCGGGAAGGTGAAGCCCAACGTCGCGATCGTCTCGGCCTACAACGACATGCTCTCCGCGCACCAGCCGTTCGAGACTTTCCCCGCGCAGCTGAAGAAGGCGGTGATCCGGTCGGGCGGCATCGCCCAGTTCGCCGGCGGCGTTCCCGCCATGTGCGACGGGATCACCCAGGGCCGCGACGGGATGCAGCTCTCGCTGTTCAGCCGCGACGTGATCGCGATGTCCACGGCCATCGCCCTGTCCCACGACATGTTCGACTCCGCGCTCATGCTCGGCGTCTGCGACAAGATCGTGCCCGGGATGCTGATCGGCGCCCTGTCCTTCGGTCACCTGCCGACGGTGTTCGTGCCGGCGGGACCGATGACCTCCGGCCTGCCCAACGGCGAGAAGGCAGCCATCCGCCAGCGGTACGCCGCCGGTGAGATCGGCCGCGAGGAGCTGCTCGAGGCCGAGGCCGCGTCGTACCACTCGGCCGGCACCTGCACCTTCTACGGCACCGCCAACTCCAACCAGATGCTGATGGAGGTGATGGGGCTGCACCTGCCCGGTGCCAGCTTCGTCAACCCCGGCACTCCGCTCCGGGCTGCTCTCACCGATGCCGCGGCCGCCCGTGCCACCGCGCTGACCACGTGGGGCGAGAGCTACACCCCGATCGGCCGGATCGTCGACGAGAAGGCGATCGTCAACGGCTGCGTGGCCCTGCTCGCCACGGGCGGGTCGACCAACCACACCCTGCACCTCGTGGCGATCGCCCGGGCGGCCGGCATCACGCTGACCTGGGACGACCTGTCCGAGCTCTCCGCCGCGGTGCCCTCGCTGGCCCGGGTCTACCCCAACGGCAAGGCGGACGTGAACCACTTCCACGCCGCCGGCGGACTCGCCTTCACCGTGCACACCCTCCTCAAGGCGGGCCTGCTGCACGACGACGTCGAGACCGTGGCCGGGCGCGGGCTGTGGCGCTACACCACCGAAGCGCGGCTGCACGGCTCGGAGCTGACCTGGGAGGAGGGTCCCAAGCAGAGCCACGACACCGACGTGCTGCGCGGTGCCGAGGACCCCTTCGCCCCCGACGGCGGCTTGCGCATGCTGGACGGCAACCTCGGGCGTGCGGTCATCAAGACCTCGGCCGTCAGGGCCGAGCACCGGCAGGTCAAGGCGCCGGCCCGGGTCTTCGGCGACCAGGACGACTTCCTGACCGCCTTCGGGGCCGGCGAGCTCGAGGGCGACTTCGTGGCCGTCATCCGGTTCCAGGGGCCGGCCGCCAACGGCATGCCCGAGCTGCACAAGCTCACCCCCGCGCTGGGTGTCCTGCAGGACCGCGGCCAGCGGGTCGCCCTGGTCACCGACGGACGCATGTCCGGCGCGTCCGGCAAGGTGCCCGCCGCGATCCACCTCACCCCCGAGGCCTCGGTCGGCGGCCCGCTGGCCCGGGTGCAGGACGGCGACCTGGTCACCCTCGACGCCGACACCGGCGTCCTGGAGCTGCACGTCGCCGACTACGAGCTCGAGTCGCGCGAGCGCGTCGAGGCCGACGACTCACGCGTCTTCGGCACCGGGCGCGAGCTGTTCCACGCCTTCAGGTCCACCGTCGGTCCCGCGGACCTGGGCGCCAGCGTGTTCCCCCAGCCCCCGACCCCAGCCCCCACTTCGGCCCCAGCCACCGCCCCGTCACACCAGGAGAACCTCGATGACTGACTCCCTGCTCGATCTCGCCCCGGTGATCCCGGTGGTCGTGCTGCACGACGTGGCCCAGGCCGTGCCCGTCGCGCAGGCGCTGGTCGCCGGCGGCGTGCCCGTCATCGAGCTCACCCTGCGCACGCCCGAGGCACTGACCTGCATCGAGCAGATCGCCATCAACGTCCCGGAGATCTTCGTCGGGGCCGGCACGGTGCTCACGGCGGGCCACGCCAAGGACGCGCTCTCCGCCGGGGCGCAGTTCCTGGTCAGCCCCGGTACGACGGACGCGCTGGCGGGCGCGATGCTGGAGACCGGCCTGCCGCACCTGCCGGGCGCCTCGACGGTCAGCGAGGTGCTGCGCCTCCTCGAGCTCGGCTACAGCGAGATGAAGCTGTTCCCGGCCGAGCTCTCCGGTGGCGTCGGCTTCCTCAAGGCCCTCGGTGCGCCGGTGCCGCAGGCCCGGTTCTGCCCCACCGGCGGGGTGACTGCCACGACCGCTGCGTCGTACCTCGCCCTGCCGAACGTCGGCTGCGTGGGAGGCACCTGGCTCACCCCCGCCGACGCGCTCGCCGCGGGCGAGTGGGGCCGCGTGACGGAGCTGGCCCGCCAGACACACTCACTCGCGCCATGAGGTCCTCACACCGGACGCGACCGCGTGGGGTTGTCCGATGAGCGTCGAGGTCCTGCAAGGACCGGTTGACCTCCGTGCCGTGCGTGCCGAGGCCGGGCTCTCCGCGGCCGAGGTGGGGAGCGCGGTCGCCGTACACGCGACCACCGTGCTGCGGTGGGAGCGGCTGGACCGCTTCCCCGGACCGGCACACCTGCGGCGGCTGGCCGACGCCTACGGGTTGCCCCTGCCGACCGTGTCCGCGTTCTTCGACCGCGCCCGGACGCCGGCGGGCGTCCTCCCCGGCTGCCCGGGGCGCGGACTGCGACGTCTACGCCGGCTGCATCACCTGCCCGCGGCCACTCTGGCCGAGCGCCTGGCAGTGCCGACCCATCGCATCTACAACTGGGAGGCTGGTCGGGCGCGCATTCCCACGTCCCACCTCGACGCGCTGGCCGAGACGTTCTCCCTCGACGTGGGCACCCTCCAGCGACTCCTGCGTCGTTGGTCGGAGTGGCGGGCGCCGAGCGACCCCCCGTCCACCCCGTTGCGCCGGTTGCGGCGACAGGCGGGACTGACGCAGTCCGAGCTGGCCCAGCGAGCCGGTGTGGGTCTGACCAGCCTGAAGTCGTGGGAGCGGGGTGCCCCCGTCTCGCTGCAGGGCGTGCGCGGCATCGCCCGCGCCCTCGAGCTCCCAGCCGTCACGGTGACCCGCGCCGCCGGACTCAGCCTGCCGCGGGAGCTGCAACCGTCGCTGTGGCGACGCGGGGACCTGCCGCGCGTGCTCGCCACCCTGCGCCAGTGGAGCCAGCTGACCCAGCAGGAGCTGGCGGAGATGTGCGGTTGCAGCGTGTCCTCGGTACGCGCCTGGGAGAGTGGACGGCTTCGTCCCGCCCCCGCGCGCCGGTGCCACCTCGAGTCGCTCTACCGGCTCGATCCGGGCTCGCTGCTGGTCACCTACGGCGCCGGGCATACCGTCGAGAGCTGACCGGGGCTGGGTCGTGGGGTCGATCGCCCGGCGCAGTCGCTCCGGTTTCGGGCACTGCCCGGCTCAGCCGAGATCCATCGTGTAGCAGACCGCGGTCCCCTCGAGCAGCACCGTGCCGTCACCGCGAGTGACCGTCGTCCGCAGCTCGGTGATGGGTTTGTCCTCCCGGGCGGCCGTCACCTCGACCCGCCCGGTGATCCGATCACCCGGTCGTGCCGGTGCGAGGAAGTTCCAGCTCACGTTGAGGAACACGGTGCCCGGACCCGGCAGACGCTCGGCCACTACTGCGTTCAGGATCGCGCTGGTGACGCCGCCCTGTACGACGATCTCGCCGAAGCGGGAGGTCCGGGCAGCCTCCTCGTCGTAGTGCAGCGGGTTGTGGTCCCCGCTGATCTGGCTGAACAGGGCGATGTCGTCGGGCCCGATCGTGCGCGTCATCTCGGCCCTCTGCCCCACCTGCGGTGTCTCACGGCGCGATCCCATGCGTTCGATTGTCCGCTCAGGCCTGCGGTTCGTGCTGCGCCACGCGCTCGATCAGTGCCAGCAGCGCGAGCAGCACACCCACCGCGGTCGAGGCGATCAGGAGACCGGTGGTGGCGAAGGCCGCCGCCTCACCGAACGTGCTCTCCCGGACCCGGCTCACCAGCGCCAGCAGGGTGGCCGACGCCAGCCCTGCGGCGGTCGTCAGCACCGCAGCCGCGATCAGGGACCGGCGTCGGCGCCGGGCCGACAGCGACGGCGAGGTCCCGTCGATCTCGCCGCCCTGCTTGAGCACCAGCACCGCGAGCGCCACCCCGGCCCACAACCCCACCAGGATGAACGCCGACTCGGAGTCGCCAGCGCGGTGCCAGCCCGCAGCCATCGAGGCGAGAGCCACCACGCAGGCATAGACGCCGCCGGCACCCGCCACGACACCACGCAACCGCGCGGGTACGACGAGCAGCAGGGCCACGACCACCGAGAAGGCAGCGGTGCTGTGTCCTCCGGGCAGGCTGTTCAGGGTGGCCGGGGCGTACTCGATCAGGCCCAGGTCGGGCCGCGGCAGCAGGTACCCCTTGAAGAGCTGGGCGGAGAGGTTCGCGACCAGCAGCAGGCCGACCGCGATCAGGCCGAGGTCGCGTCGCAGCCGCACGAGCGCGATGGTCGCGATCAGCGCCACTGCCCCCGCGAGCGAGGCGACCGTGATGAAACCGAGCACGCTGTCCACCAGTCCGCCGGCTCTCGCCTCACTGAGGATGGCGCCGCGGAGCGAGGCATCGGCGAAGAGGCGGCCGGGCTCGGTCCGCACGCTCACGTGGTAGACGAGCCAGAACACCACTGCGCAGGCGGCCACCCACGAGCCGAGAAGCGCCAGGGAGCGCCGGTCGCGCTGTGCCAGGTCCACCGGGACAGTATGCGGGTCAGGTGGGTGCGGACACGCGTGCGGCGGAGGCGACCGGAGGACTCCGGTCGAGTGCCCATCGGGCCGTCTCGACGACGTCCGGGTCCGGGTCGGCCAGCAAGGCCCACGCCAGCCGCCCAACCGTGTCCGTCGACAGCAGTCCGCAGGCGGCGTACAGGGCACACGCGCGCAGCCAAGGCTCGTGCCAGTAGTCGCTCTCGTCGAGGGACAGGTCCTGCAGCCACTCGGCCAACCGGTGGCGCTCGACCGGGCAGCGAGCCTCGAGGAACCGATCCCGTGAGCCAGCGTCGACCGTGGGGTCGAGCACGGGCAGCACCAGTCTGCAGAGCTGCCTCCCCATCGTGACCTCCAGCATCTCCAAGGCGGTGTTGCGTTCCCGGTCGTCCGCGGCGCCCAGGCGCGCGAAGCCGGAGCCGAGCGCCTGGGGATCGTGCACCAGGTCGAGCAGCACCTCGACGCGCCGCACCGAGGCCACGGTCTCGTCGCCGAGCGCGTCGCGCAGCGGACCGGCGTCGCGCAGGTCCTCCACGAGTGCCGTGATCTGGAGGCAGCGATGCATCCGCTCCAGCACCGGAACCAGCTTCACCTCGAGGTCCAGCGCGGACGGCGTGATGCCGTGACCAAGCAGGAGCAGGCTGTGCGCAGCCGCGTCCAGGATCGCCGGGTCCCGGTCGTCGAGGTGTGCGACGAGCAGGTCGCGGGCCTGCTCGGTGCCGGCCAGGCCGAGAGCGTGGACCAGGCGCTCGCGCACACGTCGCGGCAGGGTGGCGTCGTCGAGCAACGATGCCACCCGGGGTCCCAGCTCGTCAGCGTGCGCTGCCAGGGCGTCGAGCAGTGCTGCGGGCGCACCTGCTGAGGAGGCGAGACCGACCAGGTACGGGACGAAGAAGCGGTGCGGGAGGATCACTGCCGCTCGCACGGCCGCTTCCTGCAGCGTGGCGTCCGGGCTGGAGACCCCCGCCAACCACAATGACCGTCCGAGCTCACGACGGCCCCTTTCAGTGCGCGCCAGGGCGGCGGCAGCCAGCAGCGACACCTGCGGCTCGGGGTCGTCCAGAAGTGCGGCCACGGCGTCAACGACGGGGCCCTCCACCGCCAGGAGTCCGGAGGTGGTTGCCACCTCGATGCCGATCTCCCGCCGGTCGGGCTCCGCGGCGCGCAGAAGCTTCACCAGGTGGTGTGCAGTCTCGTCGCTCCCGACCGCGGCCAGTGCCTCCAGCGCCGCCCGCACGTCGCGGGTGTCGCCACTGCCCAGCAGCTGCTCAACGGCTCGGCGGGACGCGTCATCATCGATCCGCAGGTCAACGGGGTCCCAGGCCTGCCGGGACAGCACGTCGCGCAACCTGGCGCCGTACTCCCGATAGGCCATTGCGGCCACGACCACCCAGAGGATCGTCAGCAGCAACGTCACTGCCGCGACGGTCCGCACCTCGAGGGCGAGCGCGTCGAAGACGATCAGCATCAACCCGACCACGCCGAGGGCGAGCGGTACGCCTGCCCCCTCGACCACCGTCTGTGCCCGGAGCCGTTGCTCCGGTTGCAGCGCCTGGTATGCAGCGTTGATCGAGGTGCGGGTGGTGCCGTCGGTCAGCGAGATGTCGGTGACCTGTTGGGTGCAGACCAGCGCGAAGAACAACAAGCTGGCTGCCCCGGCGCCGTACCCGGCCACGACGGTCGCTACCAGGATCGCCAGGATTCCGAGGGGGTTGGCCGCCAGCCCCCAGCCGATGCCGAACCGGGTGAGGAACCAGCCGGCGACCACGACCACGAACACCACACTGGTGACGTTGATGACCGCGCCGAACAGGCCCTGGAACCGGGCGAGGTCACCCGCGTCGGGGAACCGCGCGGCGGCGCGCTCCCACACCATGTAGTCGAGCAGCTGTGTGACCGCGGCCGAGAGCAGCTGATAGCCGAAAATCAAGGTCACCAGACGGTTGGCGACGAGCACACGCCAGCTGCGCCCGGCGGAGATCGAACCACGCCGGGAGCCTCGTGCTGCTGCGGCTGCCGGTGCCGACTGTTGCGGAACTGCGCACAGCTCCTGCGGGAACCGCGCGGCGGTGGCCCTGGCCAGGACCAGCATGCCGAGGACTGCCAGCCCGTCCAGGGCCAGCAGGGGCTCTGGTCCCCCCAGCGGCGTGACCAGCGCGGCGGCCAGCAACCCCCCGATCGCGAAGCCGACCGAGAACCCGGCCGCGACGCGTGGGAAGTGGGCCTTCATCTGGCGTACGTCGAGCAGTCTGCCGGCCTGCGATCCGACCAGCACGAAACCGACCGGGATCGACAACGGGAACAGCACCAGCAGCGGGAAGGTGACCCACAGACCTCCCGTGGTCGCGAGGACCAGCCATCCGGCCACCACGGCGACCAGGTAGCCGAACAGGATCACCTGGGTGAGCCGCGCCAAGGAGAGCCTGCGCTGGGCGCGCGACATGGACCAGGACACCAGCACCCCGGCCCCGGCCACGGCCAGGTAGGCGTAGGGCAGTCGTGCTGCGCCGTACTCGCTGAGGAACAAGGCGCTGACCGGCACCACCAGGAAGGCCATCATCAGGCCCAAGGCGATTGTCTGACCTCCAAGCAGGACGAGACGGATCCTCACGGCGCGGTCCGCGCCTCGTGCTTCTCGCGCAACCGTGCGACCAGCTCCATGATCACGCCGATCGCGATCTCCGGTCGCAACCGGAGCGCCTCGTCGAAGGCCGCCTTGCTCAACTGGAACGCGTGCACCGGGGTGACTGCGACGACGGTCGCCGAGCGCGGCTGGGCGTCGAGCACCTCCATCTCTCCGACGACGCTGCCCGGGCCCATCCGGATGCAGCGGTCCTCGCGCACGACCTCGACTTCACCTTGGACGACTATGAAGAGCCAGTCCTCCAGAGCGCCTGCCTCCATCAGCGGTGCCCCAGTGGCGAAGTCCGTCTCGGTCAAGGCGTGCGCGAGCCCGGCCAGCACCCGCCCGGGTGTCCGCGAGAACATGTCCACGTGACGCAGGAGTGCAACGCGCTCCACCGTGAGGAGCATGTCCCCGACGATACGCCCGCTGAGGGGCCGTGACCCTGCCCCGAACGGGCTAGCCCGGACGGCGACTCGCGGCGCCGGCGATCAGGCTTCGCGCTGCAGCAGCACCGCGGTGAACTGCTGGGTGGTGCCCCACGGGGTCACGTGCTCCTCGCCGCTGGTGGACAGCAGCCGGAACCCCGGGAACTCGGCGACCAGCTCCTCGTGGGTGTAGCGCACGATCGGCAGGCCGCTGCAGGTCTCCGGGCCGTCCGGACCGAAGGTCGCGACCACCACGTGGGCCCCGGGTTCGACGCACCGTTCCAGAGAGGCGCGGTAGTCGTCGCGCTCGTCGAGCTCGGTGAGGAAGTGGAAGACAGCGCGGTCGTGCCACAGGGCGTAGTGGCGGCCCGGATCGAAGTCGAGCACGTCCGCGACCTCCAGGACGACGTCCTTGCCGGCCTCTCCGATGCGCTCGCGCACGGTCTGCAGGGCAGTGGCCGAGAGGTCGATCGCGGTGAGGTCGCGGTAGCCACGCTCGACGAGGTGGTCGATCAGCGTCGACCAGCCGGCGCCGACGTCGATCACCGGCTGCTCGATGCCGACCCCGGACTCGTCGACCAGCCCGAGCGAGAGCTCAGGGACGGACTGCCACCAGGAGACGCCGTCCACGTCCTTGCTGTCGTGGACCCCCTCCCAGAAGGTGCTGCGGGACTCGGCGTCGGCGGGGCGAGGAGCGGTGGCGGACATGTCGCCGACGATACGACAGCCCCGTCGCACCCGAGCAGACCAGTTCGTCGCCTGCCCGTCGCGTCCTCCCCGCGTTTTCGTCCTCGCCCTATGGTGGGGGAATGCACTCGCCCCAGGCGTCTGACCTGCAGGAGGCCGGCCCACTGGGCCAGGTCGCGAATCTCATCGACGGCGGTGACATGGATTGCGGCAGCGGACTGTTGCTGCTCATCACCCGCGCCATGCGGCGCCTGCAACCCGGGGACCTCCTCGGGATCCGCAGCGCGGAGCCCAGCGTGGTCACCGACCTGCCGGTCTGGGCCGAGCTGGTCGGGCACGACGTCGCGGCCGAGGTGGCCGAGACGCCCGAGGGTCCGTGGTGGTTCGGAGTGCGCAAGGCCGGTGCCCTCGCGGGGCCGAGCACCGTATTCAGTCTCGGCAGCAAGACCCCGGTCGGCCACCGGCTGTGGGCCTACACCAACTTCGACTGCAACCTCGCCTGTCTCTACTGCTGTGCGGAGTCCTCCCCCAAGGCCGACTCCCGGCGCCTCGATCCGACGGTGGCCAAGGAACTCTTCGACGACTTCGCCGCCCAAGGTGGCCGAGAGCTCTTCCTCACCGGTGGCGAGCCGTTCATGCACCCCGAGCTCGGGGCCCTGGTCGACGCCGGTGCCGGTCTCGAGCGCACCATCTTGACCAACGCGATGATCTTCGGACGCGGCCGCCGTCGCGAGACCCTCGAGGCCCTCGACCGCTCGGTGGTCCTCCAGGTCAGCCTCGACTCCGCCACCCCCGAGCTCCACGACAAGCAGCGCGGCGCGGGCTCGTGGGAGCGTGCTCTTCAGGGCATCATCCTGGCGAAGTCACTCGACTTCAGGGTGCGCGTCGCGGCCACCATGTTCGACGAGGACCCGGTCGGCGTCGCCGCCCTGCACGAGCGCCTGAACGCCGAGGGGATCGCCGAGGAGGACCGCGTGATCCGACCGGTGGCCCAGGAGGGCTTCGCCGACACCGGCATCCACGTCTCCATCGACACCCTCGAGCCGGAGCCGACGATCACCGCCGACGGAGCCTGGTGGCACCCGGTCGCGGTGACCAACCCCAACATGCGCATCGCCGACGCGCCCCTCTCGGTCGAGGAGATCTTCGGCGTCGTGCGCGACACCCTCGCCGTGCAGGGTGCGGCGGAGGCGTCCGGACGAGAGGTGTTCCGCTGTGCCTGAGACCTCGCTCATGACCCGTGGAAAGTCGCTCCTGGCCTGGCTGCTCGCCCCCGCCACCGACGAGGTGCCACGCAGCCACGCGATCGCGGCCGCCGGCCTGCGGATCCTGCTCGGACTGCTCTGGCTCTACAACGTGTCCTGGAAGCGGGCTCCCGACTTCGGCCAGGAGGCCGGCAACGGGCTCTACAAGTTCACCAAGTACGCCGTCACCGACCCGGTGTTCCCGCCGTACAGCTGGGTGGTGGAGCACCTGGTGCTGCCCGTCTTCGAGCCGTTCGGCTGGATGGTCCTGATCGCCGAGACGACACTCGCCGTGATGCTGCTGACCGGCGCCTGGGTGCGCCTGGCCGCTGCGATCGGCGTCGCCCAGTCGGTCGCGATCGCCCTCTCGGTGGCCTACGCACCTCACGAGTGGCCGTGGTCCTACTGGCTGATGATCGGCGCTCACGCCCTGATCCTGTTCAGCTCCGCCGGTCGGGTGCTCGCCGTGGACGGCGCCCGCGACGGCTTCCCGGTGCTGCGCACGCTCGGTACGGCCTGGGGCGGGCTGACCGTCCTCGTCGGCGCCTACAGCGTGCTCGCCTCCTTCGACGACCCGCTGGCCAAGCGCGGCCCGGGTCTGCGGTCTGTCGACCTGTCGATCAGCCTCGGGCAGTACAACCTGGTGGGCGGGCTGGTGCTCGTCGTGGTCGGGGCGCTCCTCGTCGTAGCCGCCCGCGGTGGCCCACGCGCCGCTGCCATGGGGGCCATGGCGCTCGCCGTAGTCGCCGGACTGTCCCTGCACGCCCAGCTCGGCTTCACCGATCCTGTTCTCGGCGGCACAGCAACCTCAGCGGCGTACCTCTTCGCCGTTGCGGTCGTCGCCTTCTTCGTGGGTGCTCGCGCCCACGGCGGTTCCCAGCCCCCGAACCGCGTCCGCAGCTCACGCTGACCCCAACCCCAAGTCCGGAGAAAACCCCATGCCCGCACCATCTCGACGCTCATTCATGCTCGGCGCCGCCGGGCTCCTCGTGCTCACGGCCTGCGGCAGCGATGACGACGCGGACTCGGGAAGCACCGCGAAGCCGAAGGCAGCCACGCTCCTCGCGATGTCCGCGATCCCCGACCAGGACCCCGAGCTGCTCAACCGCCTCTACCCGATGCTCGCCGAGCGCTTCGCTGCGGAGACGGGCCTGGACGTGGAGTACAAGCCAGTCACCGACTACACCGCCGTGGTGCGCGCGTTCGAGGTCGGGGACATCTACCTGGCGTGGATGGGCGGGCTGACCGGCGTGCAGGCCAGGTCCAGGGTGGACGGCGCCACGGCCATCGCCCAGCGCGACATCGACGCCGACTTCCACAGCCTCTTCATCGCCAACAAGAAGTCCGGGTTGAAGCCGTTCGACGACGCCGCAGGACTCACCAGCCTGGCCGGTCACACCCTGACCTTCGGCAGCGAGACCTCCACCTCGGGTCGGCTGATGCCGCAGTTCTTCATGGCCGAGGGCGGTCTGGACCCCAAGGACCTGAAGGGCTCGCCCGGTTTCTCGGGCTCCCACGACGCCACCATCGAGGCCGTGGCCGCGGGCAGCTTCGAGGTGGGCGCCGTCAACGAACAGGTCTGGAACGCCACCAAGGAGGCCGGTGAGGTCGACCTGAGCGACGTCGTCCTCCTCTGGCGCACCCCGGGGTACGCCGACTACCACTGGCTCGTGCGGCCCGACGTGGACGAGGTCTTCGGCGACGGCACCACCGAGAAGATCACCGACCTGCTGCTGGGTCTCGACGCTGCCGAGCCGGACGACAAGGCCATCCTCGATCTCTTCGGCGCCGAGTCGTTCGTGCCCACCGAGAACTCCAACTACGACCAGATCGAGGCGGTCGCCAAGGAGCAGGGCCTGTTGGTATGAGCCAGTCCCCCGTTGTCGCACCCCCGGTCGTCGAGGCCCCGGTCATCGAGGCCCCGGTCATCGAGCTGCGGGGGGTCGGGCGCCGTTTCGGGGGACACGATGCGCTGCACGGGGTGCAGCTCACGGTGCGACCGGGCGAACGCGTGGCTCTGCTCGGTGCCAGCGGCGCAGGCAAGAGCACGTTGATCTCCTTGCTGAACGGCTCCCTGACCGCGACCGAGGGGGAGGTCCGGGTGTTCGGGGAGGACCTCGCGGTTCTCTCGTCCGGCCGGCTGCGGTCCGTGCAACGCCGCGTGGGCACGATCACCCAACGGCTCGACCTGATCGAGCAGGTGCGGGTGCTGCACAACGTCAACGCAGGTCGGTTGGGCTCGTGGAGCCTGGGGCGGGCGATGGCGTCGCTGGTGTGGCCCCGACCCGATGAGGGCGTCCGCAGTGCCCTGAGCCGGGTCGGGATGGAGTGGGCCCTCCACGAGCGCACCGAACGACTCTCGGGCGGCGAGCGGCAGCGGGTCGCCGTGGCACGGCTACTCGTGCAGTCACCCGGTCTGATCCTGGCGGACGAGCCCGTCTCCAGCCTCGATCCCGCGAGGGCGGCGGAGACCCTCGACCTGCTGCGTGCGCCAGCGGAGGAGGCGACGTTGGTGGTGAGCCTCCACCAACCCGAGCTCGCACGTGAGCACTGCACCAGGGCGGTCGGGCTGCGCGAGGGCCGACTGGTCTTCGACGTCCCGATCGCCGAGCTCGCCGACGACCTGCTGGCCGACCTCTACTCCTTGGCATGACCCAGCTGCTGGAGCGGAGCCCGGCTGCCGCTCCGCCGCCGTCGGTCGCACCCCGGCCGGTCACCGGACGGCAGGTGCTCCTTCGTCGGCTGACCGGGTTCCTGATCGTCGCCGTACCCCTGATCTGGGCGGTACGCCGGTCCGTCCCCGCGGGCACCGACCTGGTCAACCGCGGCGGCCTCCCGCTGCTGGGTGACCTCTTCGCCAGCGCGCTCCGGCCCTCGCTCGACCCCGACTTCCTCCTGCTGGTCCTCGACGCCGCCGGGGTCACGCTGGCGTTCGCCGCCCTCGGCACCGCCGGCGCCCTCGTGATCGGGGTGCTCGGCGGGCTCGTGCTCAGCGACGTCGCCTGGTCGCACCGCCCGCCGGCGCCGGTGCGCGCCCTACGGCTCGTGCTGCGTGGACTCCTCGTGGCCACGCGCTCGATCCACGAGCTGGTGTGGGCGCTGCTCTTCGTCAGCGTCCTCGGCCTCGACCCGCTCGTCGCAGTGCTGGCGATCGCGCTGCCGTTCGGCGCGCAGACAGCCCAGGTCTTCGGCGAGACCTTCGACGGCCTGCCGGCCGGACCGATCCAGTCCCTGCGCAACGCCGGCGCTCGGCCCACCGCCGTGCTCGCCTATGCCCTGGTGCCACAGGCCGCACCGCTGCTGCTGTCCTACTCGTTCTACCGCTTCGAGTGCGCGGTGAGGTCCACCGTGCTGCTCGGCGTGGTCGGCGTCGGTGGTCTCGGCCAGGAGCTGGTGGTCAGCCTGCAGTCCCGCAACTGGGACGAGGTCTGGACGGTCGTCGCTGCCGTGCTGGCTCTCTCCGCACTCGTCGACCTGTGGAGCACCCGCCTGCGCGGGGACATGGCCCTGGCCAGCTGCTCGGAGTGGTCGGCCGGCACCGAGCAGCGCGGCGCGCTCGGCAGCACCGAGGTCGCCCCCCGCGGCGCCCGCAAGGCGCGCCGCTCCCGGTGGGCCCGGGTCTCCTCCCTGGTGCTGCTGCCCGGCATCGTGGTGGCGTGGCTCGCCTCCGACGTCTCGCTGGCCGGGCTGACCAGCCCGCGGACCCGCCAGCTCACCGGCGGGTTGCTGGACGACATGTTTCCACCTCAGCTCCCCGTCGGAGGTTGGCCGACGCTGGGCGGCTCGGTCCTCGACACCGTCGCAATGGCGATCCTGGCCATGGCCGTCGCCGTGGTCGTGACCCTGCTGATCGGCCCATGGGCCACCAGCCCGCGTGACGGCTTCACCCAGGACAGGTCCCACCTGGCCGCGCGCATCGCGCGGGCAGTCGCCTGGTGGGTGGCGCGAGCACTGCTGCTGGTGCTCCGCTCGATCCCGCCGACGGTCTGGGCGGTCCTGGCGCTGCTCGTGCTCTTCCCCGGCGTACTCCCCGGAGCGCTGGCGCTCGGCCTCTACACCGGCGGCATCCTGGGACGACTCGTCGCGGAGTCCTGGGAGAGCGTGGACACCCGCGCGCGCGACGCCCTGCGCAACGCCGGCGTACGCCGCGGCCTCACCACGCTGGTCGCGACGGTCCCGCCGTCGACGCACCAGCTGCTCACCTACACCCTCTACCGGTTCGAGATCTGTGTGCGGGAGACGGCTGTCGTGGGCATCGTCGGAGCCGCGGGCCTCGGTCGGCTGCTGGCCGAGAACCTGGCGATCTTCCAGTTCCCGGTGGTGACCACTCTCCTGCTCGCGTCCTTCGCAGTCAGCGCCACCACCGAGGTCGTCGGTCGTCGCCTTCGTCGCGCGATGCGACCATGAACGGACACCTTCCTTCAGGAGTCGGTCCGTGATCCTCGCTCTCCTCGCCGGCGCCACCGCTGGCACCGCCCTCGGATACGTTCTCCAGCGCGGACAGCTCTGCTTCCACTCCGCCATCCGCACGGCGCTCCAGCGCCGCTACCTCCTCGCCCGTGGCTGGGCACTCGGCGTCGCACTGGCGTCGGTCGGCCTGGCGCTGCTGTTCCTGCTGCCCGGCACCGACGACCTCAACCGCGGCCTGGCGTTCCGACCGGTCGCCAACATCGTCGGGGGCCTCGTGATCGGGGCGGGGATGGTGGTCGCCAGCTCGTGCGTCTCCGGCCTGTTCTACAAGCTCGGGTCCGGCATGCTCGGAGCGCTGGTCGGGTTGGGCGGGTGGGGGCTCGGCGAGCTCGCCGTCCGGGACCTCGACCTGCCCGGCCCCACTGTGCTGTCCGGAGGCGACCCCGCCACCGTCCCGGGCGTGCTCGGACTCCCCCGCCTCCTGGTGGCTCTGCTCGTTCTCGCCGCAGTGGGCGTGTGGCTCTGGCGCAGTCGCGGCACCAACCGTCCCCAGAGAAGCTGGCAGTGGGACTGGCCCCAGATCGGGCTCGCGCTCGGGCTGGTCACGACGGCCGGCTGGGCGCTGGCGGCCGTCGCAGGGTCGACCTTCGGCCCGAGCACCGTCGGCGCCGTGAACGCCGCCGCTGCGGGCTCGCCCAACTACTGGCTGATCGCGTTCCTGCTCGGCATCGTGGCCGGCGGCACGCTCGCGGCCCGGACCGCGGGTGGCTTCTGGGTGCGCGGGGAGCAGCCGGTGCGGTACCTCCAGCTGGTCGCGGGCGGCTTCCTGCTCGGCGCCGGCGGTTGGATCGCGGGTGGCTGCAACCTCGGCCACGGGTTGTCCGGAGTCGCGCAGCTCAACGTCTCCTCGCTGGTCGTCGTGGCCGCGATCGTCGCCGGTGTGGCCGGGACCCGGCGGGCGTGGAGGGCCTCCGCGGAGCCCTCGCTCACCACCTGAGTGGCGCACCCGGTCGCGCACACGAACCTCCCGTCTGGCGGCCCCGACCTGACTAGATGTGGGTGCATGAACCATCCAGCTCACCGACGCGCACCTGGTCCTGAACCGCCGCCCGCTGACACCGACGTCAGGCATCGTCGTGCACCGCCACTAGGCCCTCAGATGACAATGACTCTCATTGCAATTGGGAATGGTTCTCGTTTACTCTCTCCTCGCGTCGCCCAACTCGGAGGCGCCGCCTGCCGCCCGGCAGCGAAGAGAGAAGAGGAATCCCCCATGCACAAGACCCGTTCCCGCGCCCTGCTGGTGGCCGCCACGGCCATCTCGCTGATGGCGCTCGCCCCCGGGCAGGCCTCTGCCGCGGCCCCGGAGGAGTGCAGCGACGGCGTCACCGTCGCACTGCACGAGGTGCACGAGCTCACCGGTGACCCGGCGGGGCTGGGGCACGAGGCCGAGGAGACCTACTGCGGGGTCAAGCCGTAGCAGGCACCACGAACGTGTCGGGAGGCTGCCCCGTGATCTGGTCGTCCAGGGCGGCCTCCCGGCCACCTCGAGCAGGCCGGGGGGAACCGGCCCGTGCTCATGGCCCGTGCTCGCGCGGTGCCCCTCGGCACTGGCCGACATCCCGACGACGGGCGTAGCGTCACCTTCCACCGGATCTCGGATCCTCGACCCCGAGGAGTGACCATGGCCGAACAGGCCCCGCGAGAACCAGCCCGGCCAGAACCAGCCCAGGCCGAACCAGCCCAGGCCGAACCAGCCCGGGCCGGACGCGTGCTCCAGATGCGGCTCGTGGTCGAGGTCGGTGACTACGACGAGGCGGTGCGCTTCTACCGAGACGTGCTCGGCGGGACCCAGGAGCTCCAGGTCCACGGGGACGACGGTGCCAAGGTCACCATCCTCGACGTCGGCCGGGCCACCCTGGAGCTCTCCAACCCCGCCCAGGTCGAGATGATCGACCGCGTCGAGGTGGGCTCGCGCGTGAGCCCGCGCCTGCGCGTCGCCTTCGAGGTCGCTGACGCGGAGAGTGCCACCAGTCGGCTGGTGGAGGCGGGGGCGGAGCTCCTCGCGGCGCCGACGACGACACCCTGGGAATCGCTGAACTCCCGGCTGGAGGGACCCGCAGGACTGCAGCTCACCCTCTTCCAGGAGCTCGCCGAGGAGAAGGAGCACTGACATGGGCGTCTCGCTGAACCACACGATCGTGCACGCGCGCGACAAGCACGCCTCGGCGCAGTTCCTCGTCGAGGTGCTCGGGCTGGAGCAGCCCACGACGTACGGCCCCTTCGTCGTCGTGCAGGTCGACAACGACGTCTCCCTGGACTTCCTGGACAGCCGCGGCGAGCCGCACCCCCAGCACTACGCGTTCCTGGTCGGCGAGGATGAGTTCGACGCCATCCACGCACGGATCGTCGAGCGTGGCCTCGACTACTGGGCGGACCCGTATCACCGCGAGCCCGACCGGATCAACCACAACGACGGGGGCCGCGGCCTCTACTGGGACGACCCGGACGGTCACCGCCTGGAGATCATCACCGTGCCGTACGGCGGCTGAGCCGGGTCATCAAGTACGGCCGACCGTCAGCGCAGCAGCACGCCGTCCAGCACGGGCCAGAGGGCTCCGGCGCCCAGCCCGAGGGCGACGCTCGCCGTGGCCGTGGAGACTGCGACCGACTGCGCCGAGAGCCGACCGACGCGAGGTGGGGCGCTGGTCGTCTCGGCCGGGGCGGGCCGGAACATCTCGACCACCCAGCGCAGGTAGTAGAAGAGGCTGACCAGGGTGTTCAGCACGACGACGACGGCCAGCCAGGCCAGCCCTCCGTCCCACGCCGCGGTCGCGGTGGTCAGCTTGCCCACGAACACCACTGTGGGTGGGGTGCCCAGCAGCCCGAGGAGCGCTACCAGCAGGCTGCCGGTGAGCCACGGTCGTGACCGCGACAGACCGCGGTAGTCGGTCAGAGCGCGCCGCTGCGGCAGGGCGGCAGTGACGGCGAAGGCGCAGATGTTCGTGACCGCGTAGCCGGCCAGGTACAGCAGCAGCGAGGGCAGGGCGAGGTCGCTGTTGCCCGCCACGGCCACCGGCACGAGCAGGAAGCCGGCCTGGCTGACCGTGGACCACCCGAGCAGGCGGCGCGGGTCGGTCTGCGCGTAGGCCGCGAGGTTGCCCAGCGTCATGCTGAGCGTGGCGATCCCGGCCACCAGCAAGGGCCAGCCGAGGTCGTCGGGCAGGGAGACGACGAGCCGGTAGGTGGCCACCAGGGCACCCACCTTCGGGACCGTGGTCAGGAACGTCGCCGCCGTGACCGAGGTCCCCTGCGTGGCGTCGGGCACCCAGAAGTGCGCCGGGACCGCCCCGGCCTCGAACATCAGGCCCCCCAGGACGAGCACCACAGCGGCGGCGACGGCGACCCTCGGGGCGGCGTCCAGGCCTTCGGCGAGCCCGGCGTACGTCGTGGTGCCGGCGAGGCCGAAGAGCAAGGTGACGCCGAGCATCAGCACGATGCCGAAGAGCGCACCCATCAGGTAGGTCTTCAGCGCCGCCTCGGCCGACCTGGGCAGACGCAGCACCCCGATCAGGCCGTAGAGCGGGATGGAGGCGAGCAGGAACCCCACGATGAGCACCATCAGGTCGCTCGCGCCGGCGAGAACGAGCACGCCGGAGGCCGCGAACATCAGCAGCGCATAGGTCTCGCTCTCCCGCGGGTGGCCGCGCAGCTCCTCGGCGGCGAGCGCGACGACGAGGGCGGTCGCGACGACCACCACCAGCCGGGCGACGCCGGCGGCGGTGTCCACCGCGAAGGTCCCGCTGAACACCCGCATCTCCTCGGAGAGCAGCCCGACCACGGCCGCTGCTGCCGAGGCGCCCAGCATGGCCAGCGCCAGCAGGCCGGCGACCCACTGCCGACGTCGCGGCAGGAACGAGCCGGAGACGAGGGCGAGCAGGCCTCCCGCGAAGACGAGCAGCTCGGGCAGCAGCGCGAGCGCGTCCGCGCCCATGCTCATCGGCTCACCAGTGACACGAGCTGACGAGCGGCCGGCTCCACCACGTCGAGCAGGGGTCGCGGGACCAGACCGATGAGCAGCGAGAGGGCCATCAGCGTCCCGGCCGACCACAGCTCGGCCGGGCGCAGGTCGCTCACGTGCTTGGCCAGACCGCGCTCGGCCCCGGTGAACACCTGCTGCAGAGCGCGCAGGAACAGGGCGGCGGTCACCAGGATCCCGAGCAGTGCCACCGCCGTGAGCGGGGCCACCGCCACACTGCCGGCGAACACCTGGAACTCGGCGATGAAGCCGGAGAACGCGGGCAGCCCGAGTGAGGCGAACGCGGCCAGCGCGAACAGCGTCGCCAGACGCGGCGCCCGGCCGGCAACCCCGCCGTAGTCCGCCATCTCGTAGCTGCCTCCACGCTCGCGCAGCGAGCCCACCAGCAGGAACAGTGCTCCGGTGATCAGGGCGTGACTGACCATCTGCACCACGGCCCCGGTGGTGGCCACCTGCCGTGCTGTCTCGGAGTCACCGGTCACCATCCCCGCCACACCGAGCGCGAGGACGACGTAACCCATGTGGTTGACCGAGGTGTAGGCCACCATCCGCTTGAGGTTCGTCTGTGCCAGCGCGACCAGGGCACCGTAGAGCACCGAGACCACACCGACCACGACGATCGCCACCGACCATGCCTGCCAGGCCGACGGCAGCAGCGGCATGGCCACCCGGACGAAGCCGTAGGTGCCCATCTTCAGCAGCACTCCGGCCAGGACGACCGAACCGATGGTGGGCGCGTCGGTGTGCGCCGAGGGCAGCCACGTGTGGAACGGGAACGTCGGGGTCTTGACCGCCAGCCCGAGCAGCACGGCGCCCAGCACCAGTCCCCCGGCGAGCGGGTGGCCTGCCAGCGGGGTGGTGCGGGCGAGCTCCACCATGTCGAAGGTGTGCGGGTCGGCAGCCACGTACAGCCCGATGAAACCGAGGAGCAGCGCCAGCGAGCCCAGGAAGGTGTAGAGGAAGAACTTCATCGCCGACCGTGCGGCCTTCCCATGGCCCCAGCCGGCGATCGAGAAGTACATGCCCACGATCGAGAGGTCGAAGAACACGAAGAACACGATCAGGTCGGCGGAGACGAACAACCCCAACGAGACACTCTCGAGGAACAGGAACAACGCCGCTTGGAGCCGTGGCCGGTCCTGCTCGCCCAGGGCGTAGACCGCGCAAGCGGCGAAGACCACGACGGTCATCGCGATCATCGGCAGCGACAACCCGTCCACGCCGACGTGGTAGCTGCTGCGCACTCCGGGGATCCACGGCACCTGCTCCTCGAAGGCGAGCCCACCCGTGCCCGGGTCGTCGTACGCCGCCCAGAGGATTGCCACCAGCAGCACCTCGACGAGGGTGGCCGCGACGAAGACCCAGCGTGCGGCGGCGTCGCCGATCCGGCCTACCAGCGCAAGCACGAGGGCCACCACCAACGGCAGGAACACGATCAGGCTGAGCACGAGCCACTCACCTCACGAGGACGAGCAGGAGGACCGCCGCCGCGAGGAGCACGACGGCCTGGACGTAGTACTGGTGCAGCTGCCCGGTCTGCGGGCGGGTGGCCAAACGGCCCAGTCGGCGGGTGCCCGAGGCCAGTGACTCCACCGCACCGTCGACGACGTGGACGTCCAGCGCGGCCGAGCGGCGACCCAGCCAGGCGACACCGTCGGCCACCGCCCCGACCCCCCGGTCGAGCACGTCGTCGTCGAAGCGGGCGAGCCGGTGACCCAGGGCCATGGTCGGGGCCACGAACACGGTGTGGGCGACGACCTCGAGTCGCCACCAGTCCCGGACCAGGGGCGGCTCGGGCAGCCGCACACGAGTCACGAGCCCGAGGACCACCAACGCCAGCAGCGCCGATGCGACCAGCTCGACCACGGTCGCCGACGGCACCGACTGCTCGTCCAGCGCGCGCCGCAGCGAGTCACCCACGGGCGGCAGTGCCAGCACCCCGAGCAGCGCGGCACCTGCGGCGAGCACCACGAGCGGAGCCTGCTGCAGCGCGCCGATGTGACGAGAGCCCTGCTCCTCGGAGTCGTAGCCCGCTTCGGCCGAGGCCGTGGCAGGGCGCCAGACGAGCACCAGCAGCTTGCCCGCGTAGGCCGCGGAGACCGCGGCTGCCGCGATCGCCACCACGTAGAGGGGGGTGGAGCGCTCGAGGGCGGGCGCGAGCACGGCGTCCTTGGTGGCCCACAGCGACAGGGGCACCACCCCTGCCAGCGAGAGCGCGCCGACAGTGGCCGCGATCCCGGTCACGGGCCATCGCCGAGCGACCCCTCGCAGATGTGGGAGCTGCTTGGTGCCCAGCGCAGCGAGCCAGGCCCCGGCAGCCAGGAACAGCAGGGCCTTGGTGGCGGCGTGGGCGACCAGGTGGGCCGCTCCCCCGCTGATGCTCCCCACGCCGGCCGCGAGCACGACGAACCCGATCTGGGCCGAGGTGGAGGCCGCCAGCAGCTGTTTCAGGTCGGTCTGGGCCACCGCGACCGCGCCGAGCAGCAGGGCAGTGAGCGCACCGACCCAGGCGACCGCGGTGCCCGGCCACCCGGAGGCCTCCAGCAGCGGCTGGGTCCGCAGCAGCAGGTAGCCGCCCATCGCCACCATCGCGGCGGAGTGCAGCAGCGCGCTGACCGGGCTGGGACCGTCCATCGCCCGGGACAGCCAGAACGAGAACGGCAGCTGGGCGGCCTTGCCCAGCGCGGCGACGGCGATGCCGACCGCGAGCACCACGCGCCACCCGTCGGTGGCCTCCGCCAGGTCGGGCAGCGCCATGCCGGCGCCACCGGCCAGCGCGGCCCCGCCGGCGACGTACAGACCGAGGTCGGCCGTGCGTGTGGTCAGGAAGGCGGTGAGGCCGGAGGAGACCCTGCGGTGCTCCTGCCACCAGAAGCCGACCAGGGCGTAGGACGTTGCCCCCATCACCTCCCAGGCCAGCAGCAGCACGGGCAGGGTCGTGGCCACCGCAGTCAGCAGCGCCGCGGACGCGAAGAGCAGCATGTAGCCGTGGAACCTGGCCTGGCCCCGCGTCAGGTCGCCCGCGGCGAAGACCAGCACCAGCAGCGTCACGCCCGCCACGGTGGGCAGCATCAGCGCGGAGAGAGCGTCCACCGCCAGTCCGAAGGTGCTCCCGGCCATGAAGGCCACGTCCACCTCCGGCCGGGCGAATGCCGCGACGACACTGAGCAGCAACGTCACGGCAGCCGTCACCACGCCCACCGTTGCCGGCCACCGACCCGTGTCAGGGGATGGCCGACCTCGGGCACCCGCGAGCAGCAGGCCGGCCCCGACGAGGGCCGGTAGCAGCACGACGGCCCACAGCACCGCGCTCGTCATCCGCTCAGGTCTCCGGCCATGTCGGTCATGTCGTTGCCGGCCTCACGGTGGAGCAGCGTGGCGATCGCGAAGCCCATCGCCATCTCGACGGTCATCGCCGCGATGATCACCATCAGCAGCACCTGCCCCGTGGCGTTGGGGGCGAGGAACCACCACGCACCGGCCGCCGCAAGGATGACCGCGTTGACCATCAGCTCCAGGCCCATCATCACCATCACCACGACCTGCTGGGAGATGGCGCCGTACAACCCGACGCTGAAGAGCGCGGCCGCCACGAGCAGGACTGTCTCCAGCGTCATCGCCCGACACCTCCGGGTTGCGGGTCGTCCGCGGGTCGGCGGTCCAGGTCGTCACCGAGGCGGTCGTAACGTCCGCGGCGCGTAGAGAGCACCACGGCGGCCACGATCGTGGCGACCATGACCGGGCTGATGACGGCCATGACGAGCATCTTCGACTCCATCAGCGCCTCGCCGAGCGCGACCGTCGGGTCGGCGACCGGAGTGCCGCGCCGCGAGGGCCACGGCACGAGGAGCGCCCCTGCGCCGAGCACCAGGAAGGTGGTGACGGCGGCGACCAGGGCGATGCGCTTGTCGTGCACCATGCTCATCGGCATCAGCGCCGGGTTCATGCCCATGTACATGACCATGTAGACGGCCATCACGGCCATCTCCATGACCATCATCAGGATCGTGACGACGCCGACGTAGTCCTGGTGCAGCAACAGCACCGCTGCCCCGACCGCCACGAAGGAGACCGCGAGCGCGTACGTCGCCCGCGCCATCGAGTCGACGATGAAGACCAGCGCGCCCGCGACCACCGAGAGCACCGCGAAGATCCAGAACAGCACGTCGACCACCATCAGTGGCCACCTCCCTGGCTGATGCTGACCACCGCGACCACCAGGTCCTGGACCACCGCGAGCGGCAGCAGCACCACCCAGCCGGCCTCGACGAACCGGTCCGGTCGCAGCACGGGCAGCCAGTGCCGCGCAGCCACGAACACCGCCAGCAGCAGGGCCGTCTTGACCAGCACCCACGCCCACGCGGGCAGCAGCGGGCCGGCCCCACCGCCGAGGAACATCGGCACGGCGAAGGCTGCACCGGCCGCGAGGAGCATGTACCTCCCGGCCAGGAACAGCAGCCGGTCGGCGCCGGAGAGCTCGGTCAGCACACCTCCGGCGAGGTCGCTGCCCGCGGGCGCCGAGAGCGGGCCCCACACGGCGAAGCCCACGACGCCGATGCAGTAGATCGCGAAGGCGACGGGCATCCAGACCACGAACCAGAGCCCGTCCTGCGCGGCTGCGATGTCGCCCACCCGCAGGCTGCCGGCAGCGATGGGAGGTGCCACCAGCGCGAACATGAGCGGCAGCTCGTAGCCCAGTGCCTGAGCGAGGAAGCGGTAGGCCCCCACCAGCGAGTAGGCGGAGTTGGGTCCCCAACCGGTCAGCCAGACCAGCGCCCACACCGTGACGTCCATGGCGTTGAACCAGACCACCCCGACAGGGCTCGCGAAGAGCACCCAGCCACCGAGGGGCACCACGGCGATCTTCAGCAAGGACAGCGGCAGCAGCCCCCACGCACCGACGCGCGCCAGCAGCCGGTCGGCCGAGAGCGTCGAGCGCTGGCGCTGACGCAGCAGCCGGGCCGTCTCGCGCACCGGGGTCGTCGCGCCCCGCCACCGGCCCCGACCGGCGGCGGCCCCCTCGATGCTGCCGTTCAGCGCCGCGGCAAGGGCTGCCAGGACCAGCACCAGTGCTGCGGCGAGCGGGGCCCAGTACGCCGAGACGGTGACCACGGACTCAGACACCGGCCACCTCCTGCGCGCCGAGCAGGGAGGGTACGTCGAGGCTGGACACGACCAGTCGTGCCGACGCCAGCTCCAGACCCTCCACGAGACGAGAGAGCAGCTCGGCCACCTCGTCCTCGGCCATTGCGGAACCCCCCGGTCGTGGACTCGCCGCGGCGGTGTCGATCAGCGCGAGGAGGCGGTCGTGCACGTCACCGAGGAGCACGTCGTGCCGGCTCTCACCGGACGCACCGGGCAGGTCACTGGTGCGCAGGACACCCAGTCCCCGCAGCATCCAGGACAGGATCCGGTTGCGGCCCGTTCGGCGGCTGAGGGCCTGAAGGTGCGTGCGCGCCGTGTCCTCGTCGCCCTCGAGGAACGCGTCTCGCGCCCGAAGAGCCAGTGCCTCGCCGGCGGGCCAGCCGGCCAGGGCCAGCAGGTCGGCGACGGCGTCGCAACGCAGCGCTGCCGCCCCTCCGATGCTCGCCCCGCCGGCGCTCGTCTTGGCGGAGTCCGTCTTCGCACTGACAGGCAGCATCTCGGCCCGAGCCTGAGCGACCAGGTCGCCGTGCAAGGTGCAGTGCAGCACCAGCCCCGACGGCCAGTGGCGCAGCACCGGACCCAGCGGGACGTGCAGCACGTCCATCTCCAGGCCGTCGCGGTCGTCCTCGCTGCCCTCGGCGAGCGGGATCCCGCCCGGCGACATCTCCATGTCGCCGTGGTCCATGTCGCCGTGGTCCATGTCGCCGTGGTCCATGTCGCCGTGGTCCATGTCGCCGTGGTCCATGTCGCCGTGGTCCATGTCGCCGTGGTCCATGTCGCCGTGGTCCATGTCGCCGTGGTCCATGTCGCCGTGGTCCATGTCGCCGTGGTCCATGTCGCCGTGGTCCATCTCGCCGTGGTCCATCTCGCCGTGGTCCATCTCGCCGTGGTCCATCTCGCCGTGGTCCATCTCGCCGTGGTCCATCCGCTCCTCGGCATCCGACGCATGAGCCCCGTGGTCCAGCAAGGCCTGTGCGGCCCGGTCGAGGGCGGAGGCGACGCTCGCCTCGCCGGGCACGTCGACACGCACACGTGGGCCGGGCATGCCCGCCCACACGGAGTCCACGGCGCCGAGCAGCACCTCGTTCCGGTGTTCGCCGAGATCACCGCACACGGCGAGCACGTCGGCGTCCGCCGGGGAGTTCGCCAAGGCCCAGCCGCGCGCCAATACGGCTCGTTCGAGCCGTGCCCGGACGCCGAAGGCCCCCCGCGGAGCAGCCACCAGCACGTGGGCGCGCCCGACCGCCAGGCCTCCCAGCCAGCTGCTCATGACCACCGGAACGCCCCCTCCCGACGCGCCCAGAACACCGCCAGCAGCAAGGCCCCGAGGAACAGGAACATCTCCACGACCGCACCGGTCCCGAGTCGGCCCACCACGACCGCCCAGGGATACATGAAGAGCATCTCGACGTCGAAGGCGAGGAAGACCAGCGTCGCCAGGTACCACCGCACGTGGTACCTGGAGAGCGCGTGCTCGGTCGGGTCGTGACCGGAGAGGAATGGCATCCCTTCCCAGGGCTGCCGGGAGACGACGCTCAGCCGGTGCAGCACCAGCACGGCCAGCACGATGCTCGTGGCGACGAACGCCAGGGCCAGCACCCCGTCGTACATCGGCACCCCCTGGTTGAAGCACGCTTCCGTCAGGTCGTCGGGAAAGAGGCTATCCATACGGGGCGAAGCGCGCCCAACGGGCGGGAGCGAAAGCCCCAATGAGGTGCCGGACAGATGTCATCGTGGATCCCGTGGATGCAGACCGGCGCGCGCGGTTCGAGACTTTGATCGGGGAGGTCGGTGAACCGCTGCGCCGTTTCCTCCTGCGCCGGACCGGCACCGAGACCGCCGAGGACGTGCTCGCTGACGCGTTCCTGGTGATCTGGCGGCGGCTGGACGACGTCCCGCCGCAGCACGCCCTGCCCTGGTGCTACACCGTGGCGCGCAACTGTCTGGCCAACGAACAGCGCGGCAGCCGCCGCCGTCTGGCGCTGGTGACACGCCTCGTCTCGACCTCGCCGCCGGTGGCCGAGCCGACTCCTGTGCTGCCCGACCCCGAGCTCCACGCGGCCCTCGGCGCCCTGCGGCCCCAGGATCGGGAGCTGATCCGCCTCTGGGCATGGGAGGACCTGGCGCCCGCCGACATCGGCACGGTGCTGGGTGTCTCGACGAACGCCGTCAACATCCGGCTGCACCGAGCGCGGACCCGGCTGGCCGGCTTGCTCGCCGGGAGCGAGCTCGGAAAGGCCCACGGCTCAGCCGGACACAGACAGGCTGAGGAGGGGATGACGCCATGACGGACGATCTGGAGAGCCGACTTCGCGCGGCTGATCCGGCCGGGCACCACGGCGCCACTCCCTCCTCGCCAGCGTCGATCCGCGAGCTGATGGAGGACACCATGCAGACCACCGACGAGACCCAAACTCCGGACACCGGCCGTTCCGCGATGCGACCGGGCCCACGTTGGCTGGTCGCCGCGGCCGTCGTGGCCGTCCTCGCGCTGGGAGGCGCGGGCGCCGCGCAGCTCCTGTCCACCGACAACCCGACCCCCTCGGCGAACCCGCAGCCCTCGCTCGTGCTCTCGCTGCCCGACTCCGACGCGATGAGCTCGTGCATCCAGTTCTCGGTCGACATCCTCGCCGGCATGCCGACGGCGTTCTCCGGGACGGCCCTGTCCACCGCGAAAGGAACCGTGCTGCTCGAGGTCGACACCTGGTACCGCGGCGGAGACGCCGAGGTGGTCGCGCTGAGGAACCCGGAGAACGCCATGACCTCGATCGACGGCGTCGAGTTCGTCGACGGCGAGCGCTACCTGGTGACCGCCAGCGAGACCGGCACGGTCAACAGCTGCGGCTTCACGGCCCTCTGGACCCCGACCATGGCAGCGGCGTTCGAGGACGCGTTCGGACGCTAGCCGACCGCGCCACCCGCCACCCGTGACGTCATACAGATCGTGACCTCGAGGCCACGATTTGGATGACGTCCCCAACCTCAGGCAGCGCGCAGACGTGCCGTGAGCCCGTCGAGGATGAGCTCGAGCCCGACCTCGAACTCGGCGCCGAAGTCGTAGCCCGGTTGCAGGACGTGGTCGACGGCGAACTCGCGGAAGTGCGGGAGCTCGCCGGCGGGCAGGGCGGACACGATCTGGTCGGCCAGCTCGGCGAGGTCGGCCTCCCCGTCGAACGGAAGGCTGAGCTCCTGGACCAGGAAGCCGTAGAGGTGCGCATCCAGCAGCGCCACCGCACTCCCCGCCAGCGCCAGCGAGAAACCGGCCCGGCGCAGACAACCGAGCACCGCGTCGTGGTGCCGCAGTGTCGCGGGCCCGGCGTTGCGTCGTGAGTCCATCAGCCCGACGGCCCAGGCATGGCGTTTGAGCACGGCTCGACCCGAGTGCGACCGCTCGCGCAGCTGGTGCGCCCAGGCGCCACCGACGACCGGCAGGTGGATCTCGGCGAACACCAGGTCGACCATGCCGTCGAGCATCGACTCCTTGTTCGCGACGTGGTGGTAGAGCGACATCGCCTCCACCCCGAGCTCACGCGCGACCGAGCGCATCGAGAGCGCGGCGAGACCGCGGTCGTCGGCCAGGCCGACGGCGGCACCCAGTACGGCGTCGCGGGTGAGCGGCCGTCGTACCGCAGCGACCTGCTTGGGAGCCATTCGACCTCTATCCCCTTGACATTCCTTACGGCGTAAGCCTAGCGTTCCTTACAACGTAAGTCACCAGGAGTCATCATGAAGGCAGCCATCCAGCGGCGCTACGGCGGCGTCGAGCAGATCGAGGTCGGCGAGCTGCCGGCTCCCAGTCCTGGCCGCCACGAGGTGCTGGTCGAGGTGCGAGCCGCCGCGGTCGACCGGGGAACGTGCCACCTGATGACCGGGCTCCCGTTGGTCGCGCGGCCCTTCCTCGGGTTCCGCGGTCCCCGCGATCCGGTGCCGGGTCGCGACGTCGCCGGAGTCGTGGTCGCCCTCGGGTCCGACGTCACTACGTTCGCTGTGGGTGACTCGGTGGTCGGCGCCGCCCGCGGCTCGTTCGCCGAGCTGGCAGTCGTCGCCACCAAGCGGCTGGCCAACATGCCCGCGTCGTTGTCGTTCCGCGACGCAGCGGCCCTGCCGATGTCCGGACTCACGGCGCTGCAGGCGGTGCGGGACGCAGCGCGCATCAGCGAGGGACAACGGGTCCTCGTCACCGGCGCCTCGGGTGGAGTCGGCAGTTTCGCCGTCCAGATCGCCACCGCCCTCGGCGCGGAGGTCACCGCCGTGTGCAGCGGCGCGAAGGCTGACCTGGTGCGCTCCCTCGGCGCCCGGCACGTCATCGATCACACCCGCCAACCGATCGACGGCTCTGGACCGTTCGAGGTGATCCTCGACATCGCCGGCAACCGTCCGCTCGCGGCGCTGCGCCGCGTGCTGACCCCGACCGGGACGCTGGTCATCGTCGGGGGCGAGGGCGGCGGCCGCTGGTTCGGCGGACTCCACCGTCAGCTGGGTGCGCTCGCCCTCAACCCGTTCGTCCGCCACCGGCTGACGTCGCTGGCCTCGAGCGAGAACGCCCGTGACATCGAGGCGCTGGTGAAGCTCGTCGAGCGTGGCGCCGTGCGCCCGGCGATCGACCGCACCTTCACGCTCGAGGAGACAGCCAAGGCGATCGAGTACCTCACCGAGGGCCACGCCCGCGGCAAGGTGGTCATCGTGCCAGGAGCGCCGAGCTGACGGCGTTCGGGCTGAACCAAGCCACCGCGGGCGGCCCGGATCACAGCACCTCGGCCAGGGCAGGGCGGGAGTGCTCGACCCACCAGGCCAGGTCCGCTCGCTCGAGGGCACGCCGGGCAGGATCCGGGTGCTTCTCCGCACCAAGCGCCTTGTCCCACCCCAACCACAGCAGCCCACCTAGCAGTGCGAGCCGCAGGGCGTGCGCTGAAGAGGCGGGGTAGGCGTTGTCGTACTCCTGAAGGAAGTCTTCTCGGGACAGCCCCAGCGCAGGGGCGCACCCCGCCAGCAGGCGCGTGATGTCCAGCTCACCGGGCGCGGCGACGGCCTGGCCCCAGTCGATCAGGGTGAGTACGCCGTCCTCCCACGCGAAGTTCACCGTGGCCAGGTCCCCGTGGCACAGCGTGGGCTCGCACTGTGCGAGCGCATCGGTCAACGGGGTCGGGTCTTCGAGCAGCGTGCGCACCCCGATGGCGACGTCGGCGGAAACCTGGTCGGCGAACAGCTCCCAGCCGTCGAGCGCCGCTGCCACCAGCCGATGGCCCGTCGCCAGCAGCGGCTCCATCACGACCGGGGAGAAGGCTCCGACCAGGGACGCGAGCGGGGCCAGGTCCTCGGGCGGACGGCCCGTGAAGTGCGCGTGCACATCAGCCAGCCTGTGCACGAGGTCCCGGGTGCGAGTCCGGGTGAGCCTGTCGTGCCAGCCGAGCACGCGGTCGCCGAGGTCCCGCATCACGATCACGGTGGTCTCCCCCTCGGTCCAACCACCGAGGACCGCGTGTCCCACCGACGGGGGCAGGCGGTCGAGGACCCCCCGACGGAACAGGTCCAGCTCGCGGGCTCGCTCGTCGCCGAGGATCCGCATCAGCAGGTCGGTCTGCGGCGACTGTCGCTTGAGCACGAGGCTGCTGCCGTCCGCCATCCGGAGTCGTTCCAGGCTGGCACCCGAGGCCCCGTCGCCTCCGATGGGTTCCACCGACACGGCCTGCGCCAGCAGGCCAGGGCCGACCTCGGCCCCGGCAGCCACCGGGTCACCCGCCTGCGTCGTCCCACGAAGCCGACCTGCCGAAGCTGGCCAGCAACAGCGACTGCGCATCCCCCGACGCGGGCAGCGCGGGTCCCACGACGCCGGCCGCCCGGTACATCTCCTCACGTTCCGCGAACCAGGCCGCCACCTCCACCACGAGTTCGGGGTCCAGGGTCGTGTCCTGGCGCGTCGCCGTCGCCAGGTCCCAGGAATGGACGAGGTGGTCGGCGCTCAGCTGGAGGATGTACTCCTCGATCGGGGTCTCCCCGAAGGACAGGTGCACGACGCCCCCGAGCGGCAGCTGCGCGTCCACGGCAGCGACCGCGGCCCCGGCGGCATCGAGCCCGGCCCCCCGTGGGTCCTCACCGAGGACGTCACCGTCGAAGCGGTCTCCCACCTCCTCGATCGTGGCCCGCTCCACCAGGGGCACGGTCCAGAGCTCCTCACCGACCACGTGGTTGACCAGGGCACGAACGTCCCACTCCGAGCACGGCGTCGGCTGGGACCAGGCGTCGTCGGAAACGCCCTCGAGCCGGGACCGCCAGCTCTCCACGGTGCGCCGGTGCAGCTCTGACAGGTCCATCGCCATCCCCCTACGCGTCCAGGCGCGCCACCCACGCGCATCTCTCAGCGTGCTCCCGCCCGACCGCCCTGTCGAGGGGACGAATCGCGCCCGATCCCCCTAGGGTCGTGCCACCTGGACCGTGGCCATGTCGGTCGAGAGCGAGGCACCCAGTGAATCGATACCGGGTCACCACAGCGTCCACCGGGCTGAAGCGGCTCGCGACGCTCCCGCCGGAGGACAGGCAGGCCTGCATCGAGGCCTACAAGTTCCTCCAGCGGATGCAGGCCGGGGAGCCCACCGAGACAGCGGATGAGACCCGCGCCGTCGCGGACCACTACAAGGTCCTCAACAACCTGCTCTCCGTCTTCGTGGGGAGCTCGCACCTGCTCGACGTGGGCTGCGGACGCGGGCGGTTCGCACACCACTTCGCCACGATGACCGGCGGGCAGGTCTCCGGCTACAACATCGACCCCAACCAGCTGGAGAACGCCGTCGAGTGGGCTGCACACTGCCAGATGCGCGACCGGCTGCACTTCAAGTACGGCGACCACCAGTCGATGTACCCGGCCGACGTGTGCGCCGCCCTCGAGCGCGCCGGGTTCCACATCGTGCTCTCAGCCCAAGAGCGGCGAGGCGTGGCCGCTGTGCGAGCAGAAGCGCGACCTGATCCTGTCGGGGCGCCGGCTGGTCCGCGGACTCGAGAAGGTGCGCGTGGCCCCCGCCTGGATCGAGGAGTCCCTCGACCTGCTGCAGCGCGGCGGACAGGCGTGGACCGAGGCCGAACGCGCCAAGATCGCAGACCTGAACTGGCGGATCGTCGCCGAGAAGCAGTGCGGCCCACGCACCCGTGCCACGGCCGGAAACCCTGCAGCCACGATGAACAACGACACCGACGACCCAGACCTGATCGGCGTGCATCGGAGCCCGCGAGAGCCACCTCAAGACAGCCACGTCGAGCTCCCGGCTGCCCACGTCGCTCACCTCGGCTCGGGCCGCCGGAGAAATCCGCATCCCGCATGGACGAACCCAGGCGCTGCGGACATGTAGAGGGTGAGAACACCTACGACCTGCAGGAGCGACCATGACCTCGTTGGACGAACAGCTCGCAGCCGCAGCGCCGCACGTGAGCCGACGCTCGCCCGAGCTCGACCGTGAGCTGGCGCTCGTCATCGCCGAGGCGGAGCGGCTGGCCCGGCCCGATGGGGTGCGGCGCCGTACCCGCCTGGCGATCAGCGGGCTGGCAGCGATCGGCGCGCTCGGCATCGGCACGGCCGCCGCAGGCGCTGCGGGAATCCTCCCCTGGTACGACACCGCTCCCGCTCGGGGCGTCGTGACCACCTCGAACGGCTCGACCTGCGAGCTGACGTTCGGCGTAAAGGGGATCGAGGTCCTCGCCCGCCCGGTCGACGGCACCATCCGGGCCTCGGCGGTGGCCGCGGCAGAGCGCTTCCTCGAGGGCTTCGAGGTGTCCGGCATCGACGTCGACGACGCCACTCGCGGGCTCCCGCCGCGGGCCACCACCAACTCCGAAACGGGTCCGGCCGAGACCGTCGAGGAGTACGAGACCTTCGCCGTGATGGGGGTCGTGGAGAAGCGCGTCACTGCGGAGCTCGAGCAGAAGGGCCTTCCACCCGAGGCTGTGAGCGTCTCGATGGCCACTTCGTGCGACAGCGAGGGCTCCGAGTGATGCCGACCCCGGAGACGGCCCAGATCCGCGCCGCGCTGCGGGAGGCGTCGGCTGACCTGCTCGCCTACTTCGTACGCCGGGTGGCCTCACGCGAGGACGCGGCCGATTTGTACGGCGAGACGATGCTGACCGCGTGGAAGAAGATCGACCGGATGCCGGATGAGCCCGAGCGGAAGCGGATGTGGTTGTTCGTGATCGCCGCGCACACCCTGAGCAACCACCGCCGAGCCAGCCAGCGCCGGCTCGACCTCACCGATCGCCTACGGGACCTGCTGGCCCGCGACGAGACCGCGTCGGACTCGCAAGGCACCTACGCCGTGCGGGATGCGGTGCTACGTCTCCACGACGCCCAGCGCGAGCTCGTGATGCTGATCCACTGGGACGGATTCACGATCGTCGACGCCGCCGAGATCCTCGGCCTGAACCCGTCCACGGCGCGCAGTCGCTACGCCGCGGCCCGGACAACGTTGCGCGAGGCGCTGGTCGACGCGCACAGCTGACCGGCCAAGTCACCTCACCGGTCGAGCACCGCCGGGAGCTCGTCAGGGGTCTGGACGCCCGGGGCACAGCACCGCCGGGGCACCGCGCTCAGTCGTCCGTCTCCCAGGACACGAGGCCGGGTGGATCAGGCTGGTAGCGACAGCGAGTGCCGGTGCTCAGGCTCTGCGAGAGGTGCTGGGCGAGGTCGGGATGCTGTTGTCCCAGCTTGCCCAGTGCGTACCTCACGGATCTGGTGACGCTGGTCCGAGCACGCTCCGCGTCGCCACCTTCGGTACGTTCGCGCCCACCGAGTCCGGTGGCTCGCCGCAGCTCGGCGATCAGGAACCCCCGATCCCGTTCGGCCAGCTCCAGCCGGCCGAGGTCGTGCCACTCCTTGGCCTCCTCGATGTCGTTCTCGACCTCGGCCAGCCGACGGCGGTAGGCAGCACGGGCCTGCTCGTCTAGAACGGGCAGCCCCGGCTGCGCGGGCGTGCCCGGCTCCCCGCGCTCGCCGGCCACGAGATCGAGCACGTGCACATCGCGGCCGGGAGCGGCCAACAGCCGCTGGACGTAGCGAAGGCCCACCAGGTCTGGGATCTGCACGCGCACGCCGCCGAACTCCACCAGACGATCGGCGCCCTCGCGCCGGAACACCGCTGGCCCTGCGGCTGGGACACCCAGGAGACGCGCGGTCTCTGCTGCGCGCTCCACGGCACCGAACGCCTCGAACGCGTGCAGTGCCGCAGTCCGCTCGAGCATCGCCTGCTCGGCAGCCCCTCCCTCGGCGTGCGCGTCAGCCAGCAGGAGGCGCGCCTCGGCCACGTCGTACGGGGCGCCGACCTCCGACCATCCGGCGACCGCGTCCGTGGCGTGTGCCGCGGCCGCGGCGGAGTCCCCCTCCAACAACGCGGTCCGCGCAGCGGCGACCGCTGCGCGTGCCGCGAGGCCGGGCGACGGGTAGTCCCGGGCAAGACAGACCAGCCGTTCGGTAGCGGCGCCGCAGGCGGCCCGGTCGCCCGCGGCCTGGGAGATCTGCGCCTGGGCCTCCAGCAACGACACCGTCAGCAGCTCGCCGGTCGGCGGACGTTCCTTCCACGGCAGTGGGAACGGGTGGGCAACGGCGTCCTCGATCAGCGACCGCGCGGCCACCAGATCACCCTGGGCGAGACGCAGGAGCGCGAGGCCCGGTTGGGCCGGCCACGCCAGGTCGTGGGCGGCCAGGAACGCGGCTTCGGCTCCGACGAGGTCGCCCTTCCGCAGCCGGATGTTGCCCAGCTCGACGAGTGGCCAGCCGTACTCCCGCCTCATCCACGGCGCCAACTCGGTGCATGCCTGCAGCGCCTCGCGTTCGGCAGCGTCAGCCGGTCCGGTCACCCGCAGCAGCTCTGCTCGGTGCACCCGGCACCGGCCGTTGATCCCTCCCACGGCATGCCCGGGTCGCCACCGTTCCATCACGTCGGTCCACTGCTGGGCGAGGTCGTGGCGGCCCAGGCTCTGGGCTGCGCAGATCACCTCGCAGAGCATCATCCCGGTGCCCAGCCCGTCCAGCTCTCCGGCCATCAGCCTCGTCCCGACCTCGTCGAGCAGCGCGAGTCCCTCCTCGACCTGGCCGTCCAGCAGGGCCAGACGGGCGGTGGTGGTGCGACCCATCACCGCAGCCAGGCTCACGCCGAACCGGTCACCGAGATCGCTCGCCTCCCGTGCCGCTGGAGCGGCGCCCTCTCGATCCCCGCAGAACAGGCGCTCGTAGGCCCCCACAGCGGCGACCAGTGCGTGCACTGGCCCTGGGTCCGCCCCTTCGAGGAGAAGCCGAGCCCGCTGGAGCCATCCGCGCACGGGCGCCATCAGGCCGGTGTCGATGAGCAGGAACATCGCGGTCATGGCGGCGGCCCGGGCCGCTTCCTCGTGGTCACCGGCGTGGACGCACACCTCGTGCATCCGTTCCCACGCACTGATCGCGTGTTCCGGCTCTCCGGCGCCGTACGATGCCCGCGCCCGCAGCTCCCAGGTCTCCGCGGACTGCTCCCCCTCGAGCAGGTCGAGGACACGCTGCCAATCACCGTCGGTGAGTGCGGTGCGAGCCGCTGCCAGCAGGTTCACGATCGCATTGTCACACCGTTGTCACGCCTTGTCGGGTGTCAGCAACTTTCCACCGAAAGGGATCTCCGTCATGCATGTTTCGAAGCTCGACATCCCCGCCCGCGTGAACGCACCCGGCGCCGTGGCCCGGCAGCTCCCGGACTTCGGGGTGGCCGACGGCCCACTCGGCGCGGAGTACTTCACACTGGCCGCCGGCACGGACATCGCTCCCCTGCTGCAGGGACTGCACGACGATCTCTGCCACTCCGAGCACTGGGGCTACGTGCTGAGCGGCACGGTGGTCACGACGTACGCCGACGGGAGCACCGAGCGCTGCTCAACCGGCGACCTGTACTTCTGGCCCGGCGGGCACAGTGTCCGGGTCGAGGAGGACGCCGAGCTGATCATGTTCAGCCCGCAGGCGGCTCACGAACCGGTGATGGAACACATCGCGGGAAAGATCGCCGCCATGGCCTAGCGGGGGGCGGGGGCGCTGGTCCAGGCATGTGCACGGCTCATTGGTGCTCTTGAGAATGGCTTGATCGAGGGTCTCGCACGTTGACCCTCGACATCTCGAAAGCAGGACCTCCGTGCGCCCTCTCGTCCGCGCCCTCTCGTCCGCGCTCGAGCGGCGGTCCTCGCGGCGACGACCCTCGCCCCCAGTGCCGGGCACGTCCCGGCTGGCCAGCGCTCTAGCATCAGCTCGTGACGAACGAGTGGCGCGAGGCCTCCGCGGGCGGACAGACCTTCCGGTACGTCGACAGCGGGCAGGGGCCGCTCCTGCTGCTCCTGCACGGCTTCCCGGACCTGCCGACCAGCTGGGACAGCATCCGGGCGCACCTCAACGCGGCCGGGTACCGGACCGTGGCGCCCTACCTGCGCGGCTACCACCCGGCGACGTTGAGCGAGCGCGGGTTCGACACCGACGACCAGGCCGACGACGTGGCGCTGCTGCTCGACGCTCTGGGTGAGCCCACGGCGGTCGTGATCGGCCACGACTGGGGCGCTGACACGACGTACAGCTCGGCGAGCAAGCACCCCGACCGGGTGACCAAGATGGTCGCGCTCGGCATCCCACACCCCGCAACGCTGCGGGCGTCCGCGAGGGCGGCTGTGGCCGGACGGCACTTCGTCTGGTTCAAGCTGCCGTGGGCCCAGACCACCGCCAAGCTGTTCGGGCTGCGGATGGTCGGCCGTCTCTACCGACGCTGGGCGCCGAGCTGGCAAGGGCCGCAGCGCGATGCCTCCGTGGCGGCTGCGGTCGATGCCTTCCGGGACGACCGCGTGCTGCGCGGCGCGTTGGCCTACTACAAGGCGCTGCGCCCCGGTCACCCGCTCTACCGGCAGAGGATCACCGTGCCCGCGCTCGTCGTCGGCGGGACCGACGAGCCCCCCGTGCTTCAGGCCGGCTACGCGGCGACCCCGCGCCGCTTCACCGCGCCGTGCGACGTACGCCTCCTCCAAGGGGTCGGGCACTGGCCGCACCGCGAGAAGGAGGACGAGTTCCTCGACCTGCTGCTCGCCTTCCTGGCTGACTGAGCCGCTGCCACCGCAGACGTCATACGAACGGGGGTCTCGAGGCCACGATTCGTATGACGTCACGCGGGGCTTGCACGCCGTACGCCGGGCTCGTGGACCCGTGGGCTCACCGAGGATGCGGCAGCGGCGACGACACGAGGGCGTTGAGAGCGGCGACGTGCGTCTCGAGTGCCCGACGGCCCTGCGGCGTCACCCGGAACCACGTCGAGCGCGTGCGACCCTTCCCGGTCTTCTTCGACGTCGCGTAGCCGGCGTCGACGAGCGCGCTCATCTGCTTCGACAGGTCCGAGTCGCTCAGGCCGAGGTGATCGCGGATGAACGCGAACTCGACCTCCTTGGCGTGGGCGAGCATGCCGAGTGCCGCGAGCCGCTTGGGCGCGGCGAGCACGGGGTCGATGCGGTCGAGGCTCACGCCACGCTCGAGCCGCCGGGGGCGCCCACCGACATCGCTCGTTCGAGACGGCGGCCGAGAAGCCAGAACGCCGCCAGGAACCACCCGTAGGAGACCACCGCGACGATCCCGGGGGGCCACCTGGACGCGAGGGGCCCGAGGGAGATCAGGGTCAGGCACAGGACCAGCACGAACGCGAACGCGGCGCCCAGCTGGGCCGGCGATCTGGGCGCCCGGATCGGTCGCACCTGCCTGCGGCGCCAGTCGTGGACTCCCACGATGACGAGGAGCACGACCGCACCGAGGACGACACCGACCCGCACGAGGCCGGCTTGCGACTCGAAGGCAACCACGGCCGGCGCGATGGTCGCCAGGGCGAACAGGTGCCAGCGGGGCGACAGCGGATACCCCGCCGCCCGGGTCGAGCTCACCGCCTTGTCGAGCTCGGCCAGCTGCTGGCGCGCCTCACGTTCGGCGCCGCCACCCCTGCCGCCACCCCCGCCGTCATTGCTGGTTTCCATAGTGGAAACTATAAGCGTTGACTTTCCAGATCGTCAAGTAACAGGAATCCGGTGCTGGGTCACTTCCGCGACGCCACGTCCTCCGCCTGCTCCTGGGGGCTGACCGTTCGCTCGGTCTCGACGCGCGAACGGCGCCAGGCGACATAGACCGCCACCAGGGCAACCAGCGCCAGGATCGTCCAGGGCGGCACCCCCGCGGTCCACTCCGTCACGGCCTGCTGCGCGCTGAACTCGACGTCGGTCAGGTCCCCCACGCCGAGCGAGCCCGTGAGACCGGCAGTCCCGTCGTAGCGCAGGAAGATCACCCCGATCGCGATGAACAGCAGGCCGGAGACGAGAGAGACCGTGTGCACCCGCAGGCGCCCCAGGGTGAGTGTGCGTCCCCGCAGCCAGCGGCGGCTGCCCAGGTCATAGCGGTCCCAGAGGGCAGCGAGCAGGAGGAGCGGCGCTGCCATGCCGAGGGCGTAGATCGCCAGCAGCACACCCCCCTGCCACGGCGAGTCCTGCGTGGCCGCCACGGTGAGGATCGCACCGAGCACCGGGCCCGAGCAGAAGCCCGCCAGCCCGTAGACGGCTCCGAGCAGCAGCGTCGAGACCCACCCGTCGCCGCCACGGCGGGCCACGACGGTGCTCAGCCGTTCGGAGAACGGCACCGAGAACCCCTTGCCCAGGAGCATCAGGGCTCCGAACCCGATGATCATCCAGCCGGCAATGCTGATCAGGAGCGGCCGGTGGCCGTAGAACAGCGCCGAGGCCGCACCCGCTCCGGTGCCCAACGGGACAAGGGTGATCAATAGCCCGGCGTAGAACACCAGCGTGCGGGCGACCAGCGCCCGCCTGCTCGCGAAGGCGTAGGCGAAGAACGACGGGAGCAGCAACGCGCTGCACGGCGAGAGCAGGGCGAGTACGCCGGCGGCGAAGGCCGCCAGCACTCCCACCTCACCCATCAGCCCGCCTCGGCCGCGGCCTGCTCGATGGCCTGCTCGAAGACCTCGAGGGGCTGGGCCCCGATCACCGGGACGCCGTTGATCACGAACGCCGGGGTGCCGGTGACGCCGATCGCCTGCCCCTGGGAGAAGTCAGCGGCAATGGCCTTCTTGGTGGCCTCGGACTTCATGTCCGCGCGGAACTTCTCCACATCGAGGTCCAGCTTCTTCGCGATGCCGGCGACGTAGTCCTCGTCGAGCTTGCCCGAGTTGGGCGGCAGCTGCTCGGCATACATCTGGTCGTGGAAGTCCCAGAAGCTGTCCTGGGCCGCCGCGGCACGACCTGCCTCCGCGGCGGTGGTCGACTCGGGGCCGAGGTAGGGGAAGTCACGCCACTCGATCCGCAGCGTCCCGTTCTCGACGTACCTCTTGATCAGCGCGGGCGCGGTGTCTCTCGCGAACTTGCCGCAGAAGGGGCACTGGAACTCCGAGTACGCGAGCATCACGACCGGTGCGTCGACCTCACCCATCGCCATCGGGTCGTCGGCGTCGCGGCGTACCAGCTTCTCCCAGGTGTCGTCCGGCGCCTTGTTCGAGTCAGTCGACTGGTTGGAGATGGTGGCGCTGCTCTTCTCGGGGCTGTCGTCGGAGCCCCGGGTGCCCACCAGGGTGGCGACCAGGGCAAGGAGCGCGACAGCGGCGACGGCCAGTGGGACGAGGGGGCTCTTGCGTCGTTCAGACACGTGCTACATCTCCGGACGTGGTGGTGGGACAGGACAGCTCGCCGAGGAGTCGGCGGTGCAGCGCCCAGGCGAGCAGGGCGATGGCGAGCAGCTGGAGGACCGGCTGGACCGGCTCGAACCAGGTGATGGCACCGGCGCTGCCGAGGGCCAGCAGCACCAGCTTGTTGCAGACCGGGCAGCCCACCGCGAAGTAGGTCAGGGACGCCCCCACCCAGCCGCCGCGGCGGCTGGCTGGGACATCGGGTTGCTCCGGTGCAGCGACGTACGTCGCCACGAGAAGCCCGCCCAGCACCGACGAGACGACCAGCGCGGGCCAGGCCCACCACGGCGGGGCGATCTCGCGGCCGAACACGGGGTTGTCGATGAGGTCGGTGGGGATGGCCACCACCAGCAGGAACCCGATCGCCGCCGCGGCAGCCGCAAGCCGGCGTCGTGCCGGCCAGGAGCGGAGCGCAGCCAGGGGCGCAGCGATCATGACGCCGCCATCTCGACGGGGTGGCCGTGCGTGCGCCACTCGAGCATGCCGTCCTCGAGGCGCCGCGCCTCGACCCCCGCTGCGCTCAGCAGGCGGACGGCGTCGTGCGCCATCACGCAGAAGCTGCCGCGGCAGTAGGCCACCACGTCAGGGGCGTCCCGGAGGTCGTCGGCCCGGGCGATCAGCGTGGCCAGTGGCGCGCTGCGGGCTCCCGGGATGTGACCGGCGGCGTACTCCTCCTCGGGGCGGACGTCGATCAGCGTGATCCCGCCGTCCCCGAGCAGCCGGGTGAGCTCCTCCCGCGACACCAGGCCGACCTCGTCCGCTCCGGGCAGGTTCAGGTAGGCGTCGAGGGCCTGACCGACATCGGCAGATCGCTCGCGAGCCACTGCCCGCATCGCGTCGTAGAGCCCGACGACGTCGTCGCCGGCCAGGCGGTAGTGCACTTTGGTGCCCTCCCGCCGGGTGCGCACGAGGTTGGCCAGCTTGAGCACCTGCAGGTGCGCCGACACCGTGGTCACGCCCATGTCAGCGGCGCGCGCGAGTCCCTCGACCGTGCGCTCCCCTTGCGCCAGGAGCTCGACGAGCTCGAGCCGCTTGGCACTGCCGAAGGCCTTGCCGACGACCGCGAGCTCGTCGAACACGCGCGTGCGGCGCTCTGCTGAATCCACCAGTCCTCCAATGATCTTTGGAACATCGTAGGAGGTGGGGCCAACCACGTCCGGACAGGGTCCACGAGCACCGGGACCTCTCGCCCGCTCCCGACTCGGCGGCGACGCCGCGCCGATCTTCTCCGGATCGCTGCATCGACAGGGCAGCATTCAGGTGGTGGTCCGTCTCTCCTGCTTCGTCGTCGCCGTTGCGTGCGTCCTGACCGCGTGCGGCGGCCCTTCGGACAGCTCGCCGACGGACCCGCTCACCGTGACCGAGCTCGGCACGGCGGGCAACGCAGCCCGGCTGCTCGCGAGCCTGACCGTGGAGCCGCGTGGGCGTCCGGGAAGGGCCTATTCGCGGGCCGCCTTCGGCCAGTCCTGGACCGACATCGACGGCAACGGCTGCAACCAGCGTGACGACGTGCTGCTGCGTGACGCCGTGTCCGGAACGGCCCGCTTCGCCCGACAGGGGGCGTGCGACCACGACGTGATCGCCGGCGAGTGGGTCGACCCCTACACCGGCAAGACGCTGCGCTTCGACAACCTCAAGGATCCCGCCCAGGCCCAACGCATCCAGATCGACCACGTGGTGCCGCTCGCTGAGGCGTGGGTCTCGGGCGCCTCGACCTGGGAGTTCGACCGCAGGCTCGCCTTCGCCAACGACCTCACCGAGCTGCTCGCCGTCGACGGCCCGACCAACTCCGCCAAGAGCGACGGCGACCCGGCCGCCTGGCGTCCCCCGAAACGAGCACAGTGCTCCTACGCGATCCGGTGGATCGAGATCAAGCACGCCTGGGAGCTCGCGGTCGACCCGAGCGAGTCCCGCGCCCTCGAGCAGATGCTCAGCTACTGCCCCTGACCCGCGCCCACGCAGTGCCCGGCGTACGCCGCCCACACCCCTGCGCGGTCGACGCACAGGCCTCAGCTGCGTCGCAACGCCCGACGGACCACCCTGGTCAGGTTGGTCCACACCAGGCGAGCATCGACGGAGAACAGGATCGGCAGGGTGACGCCCTCGCGCCACTGGGGGTTGAGCTCCTCGTAGCGCGCTGCGAGGCGTCGCCCCTCCGCGGACCGTGGGAGCGACTCCCCGTCAGCGACGTTGGCGCCCCGCACCACGCCAGCTGACGCGTCGAAGGAGTCCGGGTAGAACGACTCCGCGAAGGCCACCAGCGCACCCCGCGCCCATGAGGGCGCCGTCGCGTCCCGCAGCGACCAGGTCCGCCCGGACGTGCGGGTGAGGGAGACGTAGCTCTGCGGGAAGGCGGTGGTGACGAAATGCAAGCTGCGCAGCCCGAAGCTGCGCAACGCGATCGGCACCAGCAGCCACGGCGCCAGGATCGTCTTGGGGTGTCCGCGGTAGGCGGCGCGGAAGTAGAAGAACTTGGAGAACATCAGCAGCATGCGTCGTCGCTCCACGTCGACCGGCAGCATCGCAATGGTGAAGAACCCCTGCGCGGTGTCCTGCGGATCGACGAACACGAACACGTAGCGATCCGGACCGACCACGGCGCGGCGGAACTCCTCCCAGTCCTGGGCCTCGGGACGGGTGAGCGTGAGCATCTCCAGACGCACCCGCCAGATCTCGCGGAGTCGCTCGTCGCTGATCTCGGCGCTGGGCAGGAGCATCGCGCGCAAGGGTCGGCTCATCGGGTGGGCTCCGCAGATCAGGGGGCGGCGAGATCGGGGCACGACGGCGAGGGCGACGCGCCACCGGAGAGTATCCGGCTCAGATCGGTCCGACTCCCCCGCACACCCACGCGGCACTGACTACTGCTGGGTCCGCCGAGTGAACCTGCGGATGGACAGCGGCGCGAGCACCGCGGTGAGCGCGAGCGTCCACAGGATCGTGGACAACACCGGGTGGTGAAGCGGCAGGGCGGCGTCGGCGGAGGCGGGCCCCGCGTTGCCCCAGAGCTCACGCACGCCCTGGACGAGGGAGGAGATCGGGTTCCACTCCGCCATGGCCCGCAGCACCGGCGACATCTTGTCGGTCGGCGCAAAGGCGTTGGACAGGAAGGTGATCGGGAAGATCGTGGTGAACATGACCCCCTGCACGGCCTCGACCGACCGCATCGACGAACCGACCAGGATGCCGACCCAGATCATCGCCACGCCCCACAACAGGAGCAGGGCATAACCGGCGAGGGCGTCGAAGAGCCCGCTGCGCAGTCGCCAGCCGATCGCCAACCCGGTCAGCGACATCACCACGATGCCGATCGAGGAGTGGATCAGGCTGGAGAGACTGCGGCCGATCAGGATGGAGGCGGTCCGGATCGGCAGCGAGCGCATCCGGTCCACGATGCCCTTGTCGATGTCGGCGGTCAGTCCGACGGCGACGATGAACGAGGAGAACGCGATCGTCTGGGCCATGATGCCGGCCAGGAGCCACTCCCGGTAGCCGGACGCGGCTCCGGGCACGGCTATCGAGGCACCGAACACGAAGGCGAACAGGACCACGAACATGACCGGCTGGACGGTGACGTCCATCAGCATCTCGGGCATCCGCTTGATGTGGATCAGGTTGCGGCGGGTGATCGCCAGGGACTGTCGCAGCACGCTCGTCTGGTGGATCGTCGGCCGCTCCAGGTGAGCGGTGGTCCGTCCGCGGGCGTCGATGTCGCTGGTCATACCGGGACTTCCTCGGGGTCGTCGGAGTCGTTCGGATCCTCGGCCCGGTGGCCGGTGAGGTGGAGGAACACGTCGTCGAGGCTGGGCCGTTGGAGGCCCAGGTCGTCCAGCTCGATATCGCTGTTCTCGAACAGGGCGGCCGCCCTGGTGACGTCACGCAACCCCTCGGCGGGCGCGATCAGGCTGCGGGCGGCGCGGTCGACGTACACCTCGGGAGCGATGCCGCGCAGCATGGTCTCGGCGGCCCCGATGTCGTCGGCCCGCGAGACCGTCACCACGAGCGCGGCCTTGCCGGAGGCGTCCTTGAGCTGCAGGGGGGTGCCCTCGGCGATGATCCGGCCCTTGTCGATCACGACGATGGTGTCCGCGAGCTGGTCTGCCTCCTCGAGGTACTGAGTCGTGAGCAGCAGCGTCGTGCCGTCACCGACCAGCTCGCGCAGCACGTCCCACAGCTCCACCCGGCTGCGTGGGTCCAGGCCGGTGGTCGGCTCGTCGAGGAACAGCACCGGCGGCGTCGCGACAAGGCTGACTGCGAGATCAAGACGCCGCCGCATGCCGCCGGAGTACGTCTTCACGACCCGAGTGCCCGCATCGGTGAGAGAGAAGCGCTCCAGCAGGTCGTCGCTCTGCCGCTTGATGGTGGCCCCGTCGAGGCCGTAGAGCGACCCGATCAGGCGCAGGTTCTCCCGACCCGTGAGGAGCTCGTCGACAGTGGCGGCCTGGCCGGTCAGCCCCATCGAGCGGCGTACGGCGTCCGGTTCGCGCACCACGTCGTGGCCGGCCACCCGGCCGGAGCCACTCGTGGGTCGGGTGAGCGTGGTCATCATCCGCACGGTGGTGGTCTTGCCGGCCCCGTTGGGTCCGAGCAGACCGAGCACGCTGCCTGCGGGCACCGAGAAGCTCACGTTGTCGACGGCGACGACGTCGCCGAAGTGTTTGACGAGCGACTCGGCCTCGATCGCGGGGGCGTTGGTGGAGGGGGCGGTCATCCCTCGAACGTAGCCCGGACCACCGACAACCGGCATCTCGATTTCGGACGACCCGTCGGACTTGCCGGCTCCGCGTCACCCGACCGTGGACGCCGGACCGGCTCCCGCGGAGGTCTCACTGTTCCGAACGCGCGAGACCTCCCGCTTGCGACCGCCCCACCGACGATTTCGGCAGCGCTCCCACCGTGCTGCGCGTGATCACCTCCACCAGCTCGTCCCGGCTCGGGCCCTCGGCGAAGGGAGGTCGCCAACCGGTCTCGTAGACCGCGCGGGCGAGCGGCTCGACCGGTCGCAGGGTGTCCGGGAGCCCGGTCATGACGTAGTACTCGGCGGCGTACGGCCCGATCCGGGGCTCCACCTGCACGGCGTCGGCGATCAGGTTGGAGGTCAGGGGCCTGCTGAGGTCGATGTCGTGGCCCTGCCAGCGCTTCACGGTGCCGCCGTCGATGTCGATGTGGTCAGCCACCCAGGGCTCGATGTTCGTCTCGCACCACGCGTCGAAGGGGTGGGCCACCGTGAGCGGGTCCGCGCCGTCGTCCAGAAGCCGGAGCAGCGCCTCGATCTGCATGCAGGCCATGGCCACCCCCCGCCCTCGCGTCGGAGTGGTCGTCGCGACCGCGTCGCCGACGGTGACGAGGCCGGGGATCAGGGTCTGGCTGCGGTACACGTTGCGCAACGCTCCCCCCACCATCACCTCCGAGGTTGGGACGGACCGGGCGGGGTCGGTCCACTCGGCCAGGACCGGGATGGCCGCACACGCCGCCTCGTAGGCCCTGCGGACCCGAAGCGCCGCGAGGGCAGCGTCGGCGGTGGGGCGGATCAGCGCCACGGAGACGTGTCGGCGCTCGTGGAGGAAGGCGAGGCACTGGTAGCCGTCGAACTCGGCGATGTAGCCGAGCGCCAGGTTCATGGGCCCGGGCGCTGCTCCGGGCCTGAGCCGGTAGGTCCGGTCGATGTAGGCAAGACCGCAATCGCCGTCCAGGCGAGCCGACGCGCGTTCGTTGCGGCTGGAGTGGCTCACCCGGCCCGAGCGGCCGGAGGCGTCCACGACCAGGTCCGCGGCCACACGCGTGCCGTCCACGACTGCGCCGCGGACGCGGCCGCTCTCGATGATCAGGCGGTCGACGTGCCCGGTGCGCAGCTCGAGCCTGGCGTGCTTCGCGGCAGCGGTGCGCAGGGCGCGCTCCAGGGTCGACCGGCGCGAGAGCATCGCCTGCGTGTCAGGGTCGGAGCGGCCCGACACCATGCTGACCGCAGTGGCGCCGAGCGCCCACCATGCGTCGTACGCCGCCGGCCACTCCGCACGAAGCAGGTTCCCGACCTGGGGCCGGAAGTTGTGTGCGTGCTCGAACTGCATCACCCCGCGTCGGCTCCACCCGGCCGGCGTCGGCCCGGGGTCCCGGTCGACGGAGACGACCCGGTGACCGCGCGCGCCCAGAGCCGCGCCGAGGATCAACCCGGTCGGACCGGAGCCGATGATGAGGACTCTCATGGTGGTTCCTTTCGGCGATTCGCCTGCTAGGCGGATTGATCTCGGTCCACGACGCTGCGCCAAGCGAAGTAGGCCAGGCCGATGGCGCCCAGGGCCATCGGGATGCTGGTGACGAGCCCGAGTACGCCGTCACCTGGGACCACGAAGGTCAGCACGGCGAAGAGCAATCCGGCCGGCACCCACACCGGCACGACGTGCGCCCGCAACAGGCTGACGCACTGCAGCACGGTGCCGAGCACCACCAGGAGCGCACCCGGGATCAGGAACCCGAACAGGTGCCCCTGGTCGCTGTTGGCGGCCTCGATCACCGCGCTGCCGACGCTGCTGTCCAGGGACGGGTCTGTCGGGTAGAAGTACGCCGAGGCCCAGCCGGAGACCCCCGTGGCCTGCAGTGCGACGCCGAGCCACATCAGGCAGCCACCCACTGTCGCCCACGCACTCCCCCGGCCCCGGACCAGGTGCATGGTCGCGATCGCCTGCAGGGGGACGCCGATGAGGGCCGCGACGGCCAGCCCACCCAGGAGGCCCCACCACAGCGATCGGTCGGGCGCGATGTCGGCGTAGGAGTACGTCTCACCGCCACCTTCCGCCTCGGGCCAGAAGAGACCCCCGACAGCGGCGGTGACAGCGGTGAGCCCGAGCACCAGCGCCAGCAGCGTCATCCGAGAGACGGCGGACCTCTCCAGGACTGGTGCTGAGGCCACCATGGCTCCTCCTGCTACTGTAAGGATACCTGACCAACTATGGAAGGAATCCTTACCGATGTCAAGCCCTCCGCCTCGGCGACCGGCGCGGACCCCCTTGATCGCACTGGTCAACCGCGCCGATCGTGAGCTGCAGAACGACATGGTGCGACAGGCACGCGCCGCCGGCTACGACCAGGCGAGGCCCGCGCACAACTCCGTCTTCGCCACCCTCCCCCTCAGTGGCGCGCGCAGCTCCGACCTCGCCGCGAGGGCAGGGGTCACCCGGCAGTCGATGGGCGAGGTCATCCGCGAGCTCGTCGACCTCGGTGTCCTGGAGATGAAGCCCGACCCGGACGACCGCCGGGCCAAGCTGGTCACCTACACCGAGGCCGGGCTGGAGCAGGTGCGTGCCGGCACCGAGCACATCGTCGACTTCGACGAGCGCATGGTCGCCGAGCTCGGCGAGAACGGCTACGAGCAGCTGCGCGAAGGACTCAGCGCGATCGTCCGAGTCCTTCAGGAGCCGGGCGAATCAAGGGACTAGGCCCGGGCTGCCCGCCGACGCACCCAGGCGGCCATCAGCACCGCCGGGACGACGAGGGCGAGACCGCCCGAGGTGGCCTTCAGCAGCGTCGACTCGACGACGGCGAGACTCCCGCTCGGGGTGGCCGTGGCCACCGGGAGCAGGTCCGTCGGCACCAGTGGTGCGACGTCTCCGACGCTCTCACCGGAGTACTGATACACGTCGAAGCCGCGCACCAGGTCGTTGCCGTAGCCGTAGAACGAGCCGTCCCGGTTGATCTTGTTGGTCTTGAACGACCACGTGTCGGAGTCCGGCAGCGTGTAGTGACCGACCTCCTTCATGCCGACGCCGTCGCCGAAGCCGACTGCGGTGGCGGAGCCCTCGAAGTCGGCGAGCGCGGACAGGTCGATGACCCGCACACCCTGGGAGTACCAGGCGATCGTCATCAGCTCCTGCTCCGGATAGATCCGCAGGACGTGCGAGGTGCAGGTGGTCCCGTCCTGGACCTTCGCGGCGGGGATGAACCAGGTCCCGATCTTCTCGGGCGAGCGCTCCTTGGCGCCGGTGATGTCGTAGAGGTGCAGACCGCCGCCGGGGCACTCGGCGCTGGCCGCGGCACCGGCCCGCTCGTCGGTGACGACCATGACCTCCCGCTTCGAGCCGTCGGCCCGCGTGAGCGTGACCGGGTCGGCCTGGTGCGCGACGTTGATGCTGGGGTCGAGGGTCTGCGACACGATCGACGGGTTGGCCGGGTCCGCTGTGTCCAGGACGAGGGTCTGCGACAACGCTGCGGAGTAGGCGCGGGTGCCCGACTCGTTGAAGGTGATGTCGTGCGACTCCGAGCCCAGCGAGAGCGGCACGAACGGGATCGCGAAGTCGGTGATCTTCTGTGGATTCCTCGGCTCCGAGATGTCGTAGATCGTGATCGTCGGGCTGGTGCTGGTGATCAGGTCCGAGTTCGAGTTGTAGAGGTAGTCGCCGCTCGGGTGGATCGTCATGTTGTGCGAGCCGCGCGGCACGGGAACGAAGGAGACCGTCTGTGGTGAGGTCGGCTTGGTGATGTCGACGATCACGGTCCCGGAGGCGCTCGCGTTCAGCCCGAGGTCGCGTGCGCACTGGGAGGCCGCCCCTACGGCACCGAACGTCCCATCTGCGGTGTAGCTGGCGAGCACCTGCCGACCGTTGCGCCAGACCTGGATGTCGCCCTGGCTGACGTCACAGTCGTAGACCGCGGCGACCCGCGGAGTCTCCGGCTTGGTGATGTCGATGATCTGCATGCCCTTGCGCAAGGTGCCGGCCAGCGCGTACTCCTTGCCGGCGACCTTGACGAACTCGATGTCGGAGCCGTTCTGCTCCGTGCCCGATGCGTCGTACTGGAGGTTGGCGACGTGCCGCATGGCCGGGCCGGTGCCCTCGGTCGCCACCTGCTTGCCGCGGGTGTTGGTCGGCTTGTCGCCTGGACGATCACCGTGCGCCGAGGCGGGGGCCGCCGGCAGCAGGGCGAGTGCAAGTGCGGATGCGCCGGCCACGAGACCGAGACGCGAGACATGGGAGAGGGTCATGACATCGCCTTCGTTGGGTGCATTGACCTGCCCAACGAGGCGAGCGCCGAGAAGTTACCCACGTCACATCGGCGGCTGGCGGACCGCTGTCATCGCGCGCCCGGCCCGGGCGACTCCCTCAGCTGCGGACCGGCGCGAGGTCCCAGTCGTCGTCGGACATCGCGAGGATGGCGACCGAGGCAGCCGCGAAGCCGACGGCGTTCAGGCCCCACGCGAAGAAGTCGAGGCCAGGGCTACCCAGGATCACGGCGGCGACGAAGTGCAGGGGCTGGGAGGCGATCGTGGCGGCCGCGGCCCAACGTGGCACCACCCCGGACTGCCACATCGCCACCCCGAGCAGAACCGTGCCGAGGACGTGACCGATCACGAACAGCACGCCTGCAACGGTGAAGGCGGGGTGCTGCGCGGTGTACGCCTCGGCGGCGACGGTTGCGTCGAGACCCTCGCGGACGGCGAACAGGACAGCGGCGTCACTGGCTACGAGCATCAGCAGCGAGACGTAGCCGGGCACGAGCAGCAACAGCGCGACTGCGGTGATCCGGGGGGCTCCTCGACGGGTGAGCCGTCCCACCCAGAGCACCGCCGGGATGAGCGTCAGGACAGCAACGAGCCCGAGCCAGACGACCAACGACTGCGTCGCCTGGTTCTCGGTCACCGCGCGCACGACCGCGTCCTGGTCCTCGACAGCCGTGTAGGGCAGCACCAGGCGCAGGACTCCCACCACCGCGGGGCCGATCGGCAGGATCAGGGCGGCGAACATACGGGTGGCGTGCCGGGTATCGTGCGCGCGCCGGGTTTGCACGGTGGTTGTCATGCAGCCCCCCCAACAGGCCCGACTCGCCGTCCGAGGGGCTGACTTCGAGAATCCGCAGCCACGCGAGAGGTGTCAATAGCCCTGCCGGACGGTCCGCCGATGCCGCGTGGAAGCGGAGCGCTGCTCAGATCGTCAGCGTCACGCTGGTGCCGACCCCGGGGGTGCTGTCGATGACCAGCGCGCCGCCGTGGGCGTCGATGACCTCCCGGACCAGGGTCAGCCCGAGACCGACTCCCGGCTTGGCCGCCTTGAGCGCCGACTCCGACCTCCAGAACGTGTCACACGCCTGTTCGACCTCATCGGGACTCATGCCGATCCCGGTGTCGGTGACTGTGACCTGTACCCCCTGCTCGCCCTTCCGCGCCGCGATCGTCACGCGACCGCCGGCGTCGGTGTAGGTGAGGGCGTTGGAGACGAGGTTCTCCAGCGCCTGCTCCACCTGGGCGCGATCGACAGTTGCCGACACCGACTCCCCTAGCTGGCAGCACAGGTCGATGCCGGCTGCCTGAGCCCCCTGGGCGAACGTGGTCGCCACGTGCTGGACCACGTGGGAGAGGTCCATGGTCTGCAGCTCCATCCGGCGCTGCCGGTCGCCGGTGTCGAGCAGCTGCTGCACCCGCTCGAGCAGCCGGTGGGCGTTGCGATCGATCGTGTCGAGGGAGTTGCTGACGAACCCCTCGTCCGGGTCGAGCTCCTCGCGGAGAACCTCCAGGTAGCCCAGGATCGAGGTCAGTGGAGTTCGCAGCTCGTGCGAGACGGTGGTGATGAACTCGTCCTTCACGCTCAGGGACCTGGCGAGCTCGGTGACGTCGTGGGCGGCGATCAGGGTCCCCCTGACGGTTCCGTCGGCGCGCAGGACTCGTTGCGCGGACGCCACCATGGCGACCTGCCGACCAGGCGGACCGATCCATCCCAACTCGTGGTGGTCCAGCTCGCCGCGCAGCGCCCGCGGGATGATCTGGTCCGCGAACGGGATCAGCGTGTGATTGTCGGCCCGGCGTACGTGCACGCCGGCATAGGGCGGGGTGTCGAGGGTGAAACCGGCCGCCGCGACGGCTCGTTCGGCCAGCCCGTTGGCGATCACGAGCTGGTCGTCGGCGTCGTAGAACGCGATCGCCGCGTCCACGGTGTCGAAGATGCTGCGCAGTAGGTTCTCCCCCTCCTGCGCCTGGCGCCACACGGCCTGCAGCTCCGCCGAGCAGGCCTGAGCGAGGTCCTCGAGGGTGCCGAGATCCTCGGTGGTCCACTGCCTCGGCCGGGAGTCGATGGCGCAAAGCGAGCCGAGCGTGGTGCCGTCCTCGTGGAGCAGCGGCCATCCCGCGTAGGCGATGACGTCGAGATCCGGGATGGCCAGGTTGTCGGCCAGCCGGGCGTCCAGGCGGGCATCAGAGATAACCAGCGGCTTCTCGTCGGCGACGACGTACTGGCAGAACGAGTGCGAGAGAGGAGTCTGACCAGCCGTCGCGTAGGGCTCCTTCAGCCCGTCCAGGCCGCAGAAGACCTGCCGGTCGGACTCGACGAGGGTCACCAACGCGACTGGCACGCGCAGCAAGCGGCGCACCAGGCGCGCGTAGTGGTCGAAGGACCTTCCGTTTGTGGCGCTCGAGACCAACTTGGAGTGAGGGATCAATCTGGTGCTCCGTACTGTTGCCGCCGCAGCCCGATCTGAGGCGACACCCGTCATTGCGCGCCGCCGTCAACCTCCATAGTTCCACCCTTCGCCAGCCGATGTGGGCGAAATGTGCCAACGGTCGCGCCGTTACTCAGCGGTGAGAAACACCCGCAGAGCCGAGACGAACGCGTCAGGTTGCTCGGAGTGCACCCAGTGACCGGAGTCCTTGACTGTCACCAGCCGGGTGCTGGGGAAGAGCTCACGCATGCGGGGAGCATGATCGGGCAACACGTAGTCGGAGTGCTCGCCGGCGACCCAGAGCACGGGCCGCTCGAACGAGCCGCCCACCTCGGGGAAGCCGGCGATCGTTGCCAGCTCGGACCGCAGGAGGTCGAGGTTGGCCTGCCAGCCGAACCCGCTGGTCCCTCGGCGCAGGTTCTGCAGCAGGAAGCCCCGCACTCGTTCGTCGCCCACCTGTGCCGCGAGCGCGGCGTCGGCGTCCGCTCGTCGCTCGATCTTGTCCAGGTCGAGCCCCGCCAGGCTGTCGAGCAGGTGCTCGAACTCTCCCGCTCCGCCGCTGGACACCGGCGCGATGTCGACGATCACCAGACGCTCCACGAGGTCTGGGTGTCGCAGGGCCAGGACCATCGCGACTTTGCCGCCCATGGAGTGACCTACGAGGTGGACCGGTCCGGAGGCTGCGTAGCGGTCCCGCACGAGGGACGCCACGGTGTCGGCGACCACCTCGTAGTCCGTGGTGTCCAGCCAGGGCGACTGACCGTGGTTGGGGAGGTCGATCAGCACCGACTGCAGGTCGGGGGTCAGAGCCCTGGCGATCTGGGTGAAGTTGCGTCCCTGCCCGAACAGCCCGTGCAGGAACACCACCCGCGGCCCGTCGTCACCGACCTCGGTCGCGTGCAGCGACGACGAGGTCCGGTCGATGGGATTCACGGTCTCACCCTAGTGAGCCGGCGTCGTCCTCTACCGGGCAGCCCAGACATCGCTGACGGCGTAGTGGTTGTCGAACTCCTCCGACGAAGCGGCGATGTCTGCCAGCCCGGCCGTCCCGAGATGCACCCGCTCCAGCAACCGGTAGTAGTCGAAGCGTCGCATCCCCGGCGTGAAGACGACCAGCACGTCCGCGGCCTTCCCCTGCGGTGGCGCGAACGCGTGCGTCGTGCCCGGGGGCACGAGCAGGTAGTCGCCCCTCTCGAGGTGCACGATCTCCTCGTCGACGAGCACCTCGAGCTGCCCGTCCAGGACGAAGAAGCTCTCCGCGGCGCGGGTGTGGGTGTGCGGGGGCGCTCCCGCGGACCCGAGAGCGAGAGTGGCGCGGTTGATGGTCACCGCTCCCCCGGTCTCCGGTGCGTCGGCGAGCAGGGTGATCAGACTCGTCGGTCCGTCCACGACTCTCTCGGCCTGGTCGGCGCGGACGAGGACTGGCGTGGTGTTCATGTTGTGCTCCCGAGGTGGTGGTTGGTCGTGGTGTTGGCGGTTTCGTCGGACGGCGCAGCGGGCTCAGCCCACGTCGCGGAAGTGCTGCAAGGTGGCGCCGCGGGTGTGCGGGTAGGCGCGTTCGACGTCGGCCCGGATGTCCGCGAGGCTCTGCCCGGCCAGCGCGGCCCGCCACGCCAGGTCGGCCTTGCGCATCGCCCCGGAGATCAGGCACGTCTCGCGATAGTCGACCTCGCTCGAGCCGCCCGGACCGTGGCGCAGCACCTGATCGCATCGGAAGAGCTCGTCGCGACCCTCGATGGCCACCACGACGTCGAGCACGGTGATCTCATCGATGCTCCGGGCCAGTCGGAACCCGCCCCGCGGGCCGGAGACCGACGACAGGATGCCGGCCCGCACCAGTGCCTGCAGCTGCTTGTTCAGGTATGCCGCAGGCAGCTCGTAGAAGGCAGCGAGCCTCACCGCGGGGACCGACTCCTCCGGGTCCACCCAGGACAGGTTCAGACACGTGTGCAGCGCCCACTCGACGCCCTGACCCAAGTTCATATTCTGGATACTACATATCCGGGATTGGATGAGCCAGCCCGGGCGCGACGACATTCACCGAGACCGAGGTCCGACCACGACCGCAGAGGCGACGAGGACGACGGGATCGCTGGACGGGTCCGAGCTGCGGTCTCAGCGGAGCTCGCGGTCGCGACCGCACTCCCCCGTCTCGGTACGGCCGCTGAGGCAGTCACGGGGAAGGGTGTAGTTCAAGACGACGACGACGAACGGCTGGAGCAGCAGCACGCCGGCCACGCCGGCAGCCAGAGATCGACGAGCGGGCATGCGAGGCCGGCGCCACACCAGCAGCGCCGCAGCCGTGACAGCGATCGCCGTGGAGATGAGGAGCGCCATGGGTATCGGGACCTGCGTCGTGCGGCTCAGCTCGAGCACCATCGCGGGATCACACATGACCTGGGAGTAGGGAGAGTCGGGGGCGGCCATGGACCCTTCGTCGTCGTAGCCCGGGCAGGGGTCATCGAACACCGTGAACGCCACGATCAGGGCCAGGGAGGCGATCCCACCGAGCAGCAGCGCCACGAGTACGGCTATCCCCGTCGCCCAGCGCCGCGGCGCGCGACCTGACTCCTGAGCCGGGGAGCCGTTCGGGTCGTGAGGACCAGTGGTGGTCGGGTGTGCCGAGTTCACGGGCCCATGGTGCTTCACGAAGAACGAGTCCGGAGAGGTTATGGCCAGCTCACCCGCTCCGGTTTCGAGAGCGAGTGCCAAAGCCACCGCCTCGGCGACACAACCTCCGGACCCTCCCGAGGAGTCAGGTCATCAGAAGGGGGGTGGTGTCGAATGGACACCGTGACCAGGAGCGCCGACGCCTCGACGTTCGAGGGGTACGCCGAAAGCGCATGGCCGTCCCTCTACCGCTACGCCTACCTGCTCGCCGGCAATCACGCGGACGCGGAGGACATCGCCCAACAGGCGTTGATGAAGGCGTACCGCGCGTGGTCGCGGGTCCAGCGGTCCGACTCCCCTGCCGCCTACCTGCGCAAGATCCTGACCAACACCTACCTGTCACAGCGGAGGCCCAAGGCCCGCCGCCTGGAGCTGCTCACGGACGCACCGCCCGAGACCGGGCACCACACGGTCGATGGTCCCGAGGACCGGATGGCGCTGTGGCCGCACGTGAAGTCGCTGCCTCCACGGCAGCGCGCCGTCATCGTGCTGCGCTACTACGAGGACCTCAGCGAGCAGGAGATCGCCGACGCCCTCGAGTGCTCGCGCGGCAACGTCAAGTCCACCGCACACCACGCCCTGAAGTCACTGCGAACCGCTTTGGCCGCCCACGGCACGGTCACCTCGGACGGGAGGGAGAGCTGACATGCACGTCGACATCGAAGAGACCCTGGGGCGGGAGCTGCGTGAGGTTGCCGACGGCCTGCACATCCCACCCATGCCTTCACTTCGGGAGGTGTCAGCGCGGCCCAGGAGAGGCACGGGCCCGCTGCTGGCCGCTGCCGCGGTGGTGCTGGTCGTGGCCGGAGCGGTCGCCCTGCCCAAAGCCCTCGAGGGCCGGGACACCCCGGCGGTGCAGCCCCCTGCCTCACCGACCCCGACCGCCGCGGCGCGCATCCCTCGGAGCGCGCCAACGATTCCCTACGTGCTCGACCAGTCGCTCTTCGTGGACGGCGAGCAGGTGCCCGGCTCCTGGTGGTCGGTGCGCGTCGGCGGGGATGCGTGGATCGCCGCCGAGGGCATGCCCCTCACCTGGTGGTGGGGCCGCGGGAGCGAAGCACGCGAGCTACCCAACGGTGAGGACGTCACCCCGAAGGTCTCGCCGAGCGGCGCGTACGTCGCCGTGGTCCGAACCGAGAACGGAGAGGGGATCCTCACGGTGATCGACACCCGGACCGGCCGGGACCTCGGCGGCACCCCGTCGAACATCGGGCCCCGTGGAGTCAGATGTCGGCGCCTACGTGGTGGCCGTCACCGACGACGGCCTGGTGGTCATCCGGCGGGGCGACGGCTACCTCACCTGGTCCCAGGACATGGTGGCCGACAACCTGTCGGGCCAGATGGTGTTCGACGCGACCTCCGCGGGCCTGGTCGCCGGCGACGTCGACGGCGGGCAGCCCTACCTCGCGTCGATTTCCGAGAGGGGGGCACTGACCCGGATCGGCGAGCTCCCCGAGCACGACGACCTGACGGTGAGCCCGGACGGCGCCTGGCTCGCCTGGACCCCGATCGGGACCACGGGCGGCGAGGTGACCTCGGTCGCGTCACTCGAGGTCGGCACGCTGGATGCGACGCAGGCGGGCACGCTCACCGCCCCGGACGGTTGGCGGTTCAAGGTGCGGACCTGGTTCTGGGAGGACGACGGCCACCTCGTCTCGACCGTGACCGACGACCGCGCGCGCGAGCGCATGGCGCGGTGCCGCCCGCTCCCGGCCGAGTGCGTGCTCATCCGGACCGACTGACAGACGTACATGTGCGGAACCCCGGCGCCCCGGGTGGCCCTGACGATCAGTGCGCGATGTCGGGGGTCCCCGCGACCAGCCGGACGAGGAACCCGTCATCTGACCTGGTGATGCCGAGGTGATCGCAGAGCTGGTTCGCGATCCACAGGCCACGGCCGCCGCTCTGGTCGGGCCCGACCGGGGCCAGCCCGATGGTGGCGTCGTGGATGCCGGCGCCGTTGTCCTTGATCGTGGCGACGATCCGATCGTTGCCGGCCCACAGGCGCAGCTCGACCGGAGCGCGCCCATGGCGCTGGGCGTTCGCGACGACCTCCGAGACCGCCAGCGCCAGGTTGTCCGCGGTCGCCGGTCCGAACAGGGCCTCGGTGACGGTGAAAGCCGCTCCGCGCGCCTCGATGAGGCTGGGGTCGACCAGCTCGACCAGCGGCTCGCCACTCTCGAGCGGGTCGATGTAGGGGCAGGAGCGCTGAGCCAGGAAGGCGGCCGGCGACTCGTACCGTTCGTTGGTGGCGTGCTCGCCGTCTGCACCGACGACGTAGGGATGCGTCCGAAGGACCTCCCCCAGGACACCAGCCGGGGTCGTGCGCTCGTCATAGGTGCAGATGGCCCACACCGGCAGGTCGGCGAAGATCTCGTTGACGGCCGACTCGTAGCGCCCCCACCAGTCCCAGACCGACCCGGTGCCCGGATGTGGGACCTCGGTGATGAAACGAACCTGCTCCGCGCCTGCGGCCAGCTCGGCGGTGAGCACGTCGCGGTAGCCCTTGATGGTGGTGGCGGGGTTCACGTAGACCTCGCTGGCGGACAGGTAGTGCAGCCCCTCCGGCTCGCCGAGCTCTCGTCGCATCAGGTCGTCTCCGTGCGGGCCGAGGATGACGTACGTCGGCTCGCGCGCGTCGAGGCCCGCGTTCAGGAACGGAAGCGCCGCATCACGCAGCTCAGCGTCGGAGCCGTAGATCGCCGCCTCGTGGAAGATGCCCCGGCCCGCGGGAGCGGTCGCGTTCCTCATCTGAGCACCCCCACGGTCATGGGCGTCTCAGCCCGGATCCCCTCGAGTCCGAGAAGCTTGATCAACCGTCCTGGTGTCTCCGAGCAGGTGTGCAGCACGGCGGTGGCGCCGGAGCGTCTCGCGAAGTCGCGGATGGTCTCCAGCCCCCGGTGGTCGACGAAGCTGAGACCCGTGCCGTCCACGACGAGCTCGCGCGTCAGGTCCAAGCCGGTTCGCTCCAGGCAGTCACGGAAGTCGTCTTTCACTGCCATGTCCAGCTCACCCGCCACCGCGAGGTCGGCAGGGCCGTCTGGTGAGTAGACCTGGAACGGAGTGATCCCCGCACGGGCAGCGGGGTGAAGGCACGCCAGAGCGATCGTTGCAGTCCGGTTCAGCTGACTTCGGTCGAACCCACACATGCCCGAGAGCGGATGTTCGGACATGTAGCTGTCGGCAGCGTGCTCCCACCTGGCGAAGGCGGCGAGCTGCTCCGGTGACCGCACGAGTGGGGTGGCATCCGCCACGACACGCAGCCCCGCGTACCCGGCCGACACCGCATCCTCAGTCGCAGCGGCAAAGGTGGCGAGAGTCTCGCCGGCATCGATGACCGAGCCGTCGGGGTAGAGATCGCTGAGCACGTTGAGCGCGAGCGCGCCACTGGCGATCTTCGACTGGAGGTCAGGAACACCGACAACGTCCGCTTCGAGAAGCTCGCGGGGGCCCTCGGACGCGTACACGCATCGCAGTCCCAGGTCGAACCCGTCGCTGAGGAACTCGCAGACGCGGCGGTGGAAATCGACGCGATCGTCGTAGGGCCAGGACAGGTGATCCTGGACCCCGAAACCGCTGGCGTACCGAGCGCCGCCCACCGAACGCACCAGCCGATTATACGGCCGAGTGTCATCGACCGCACCCCTGCGGACACCCCGGATCACTGCCTGCCGACCGGCGGCAATGACCATCAGAGGTCGGCCCTGCCGCTGTGTCGATATCGCCTAGATCACCGCACCCGAGTCCACGGGGTCCCGTGCCGTACGCCGGCGGACGGGGGTGGTCTTGGGAAGCGGCCAGCGCTGGTGAAGCAGCAGCGAGAGCGGCGCGGCGGTGAAGACCGAGGAGTAGGTGCCGATCCCCAGGCCCAGCAGCAGCGCGATGGCGAAGTCGCGCAGCGAGTCGCCGCCGAGGACGGCCAGTGCGCCGAGGATGAACATGGCACCGAGACCGGTGTTGACCGTGCGCGGAAGGGTGTCGAGCACGGCCTGGTTCACGACGCCCTGCATGTCTTTGTCGCGGCTGGCGCGCCACTGTTCTCGGATGCGGTCGAAGACCACGACGGAGTCGTTGACCGAGAGGCCGATGATCGTCAGGGCGGCGGCGAGGTACACCCCGTCGATGGGCTTGCCCAGCCACGCGAAGATGCCCGTCACCAGGACGACGTCGTGGAACATCGCGAGCACGGCTGAAGCACCGATGGTCCACTTGAACCGCACCGCGAGGTAGAGCATCTGCGCCGCCAGGGCGATGCCGAAGGCGATCAGGGCCTTCTCGCGGAGCTCGTCACCCAGGCTGGGTCCGATCAGCTCGTCACGCTCCTTGGTGGCTCCACCGGCCTCGTCGGCCAGCGCCTCCTCGATGGTGAGCACGTCCTCGTTGGTGATGGTGCCGGTGCGCACGGCGATCTGACCGCGATCCGCCTCCTGCACCACGGCGGTGGGGAAGCCGGCGTCCGCCACCGCCTCCCGGGCCTGGGCTGCCGTCAGCGGCTGGGCTGTGGAGTATTGGATGAGCCGGCCCCCGGTGAACTCAACCCCGAGGTTGAGGCCGTTGACGAGGATGCCGGCGATGGCGACGACCAGCGCCGCTGCGGACACCGCGAGCCAGGTACGGCTGCGGCTCATGATGTCGGGGTTCGAGCGTCGCAGCCACTGGCGCACCCGTCCGGCGGTGGCCAGACCCGTCAGGGCCGGCCGGCCGCTCAGCCAGCGGGTGCGTGCGAACTGCTCGGTGAGCACTCGGGCGACGATCAGCGCCGAGACCATCGAGGCGAGCACACCGATCGACAAGGTGATCCCGAAGCCCTTGACCGGACCGGAGGCGAGGACGAACAGCAGCGCCGCGGCGAGCAGCGTGGTGACGTTGGAGTCGATGATCGCGGACCAGGCCTTGTTGAACCCGACCCCGAGCGCGCGGACGAGTCCGGTCCGCTCGGTGTCGGTGAACTCCTCCCGAGCACGCTCGAACACCAGCACGTTGGCGTCGATCGCCAGGCCGATCGCCAGCACGAAGCCGGCCAGCCCGGGCAGCGTGAGGGTGGCTCCGAGTGCCGTGAGTGCGGCGTAGGAGATGACGGCGTACGTCGCCAGCGCGAACGTCGCGAGCAGGCCCATCAGCCGGTAGACGATGACGATGAAGAGCCCGGTCAGGATGAGACCGATCACGCCTGCCCTGGCGGAGGCGTCGATGGCGTCGTCGCCGAGCGTGGGGCCGACTGTGCGCTGCTCGATGATCTCCACGGGCACCGGCAGCGCTCCGCCCTCGATGAGGATGGCCAGGTTCTGGGCCTCGTCGAGGGTGAAGTCGCCGGTGATCTGGGTCGAGCCGCCCGCCATGCCGATCTCGCACCCGATCTCGGCGACGACCTGGGGCGAGGAGATGACCTCGTCGTCGAGCACGATGGCGACGCGCCGGGCCGGGTCTCCCATGGGGGCGCAGGCGGCATCCCCGGTCAGCTGCCGCCAGGCGTCCCCTCCTTCGCTGCCCCGGAAGTCCACCGTGACGTACCACCCCGATCCCTGGGCGGGGTCGTTGCCGGGGTCCGAGCCGGAGACGAGGTCACCTGGCACGGCGACCGGACCCAGCCGCAGCGGCTGGCCGCTCTCGTCCGGCAGAATCCGTTGCCCCTCCTCGGGCTCGGCCTCGGGGCCCACCGCCTCGACCACGGGATGGAAGCTGAGCTGGGCAGTCCGGCCGATGACCCGCGCGGCTTCACGCGGATCCTGCAGGTCGGGGAGCTCGACGATGATGCGGTTCTCCCCGGCACGCGCGAGCGTGGGCTCGGCGACGCCGAGGGCGTCCACCCGGCCGCGCAGCACCTCCAGCGTCCGGTCGGTGGCCTCCGCATCGGCCTCCACCGTGGGTGAGTCGCGCGTCTCCAGCACGATCTGGGTGCCGCCGCGCAGGTCGAGACCCAGCCGCGGTTGAGCTGTGAGAGCGATGGCGACGGAGCCGCCGAGGATCAGCAGCGCGAGGATCAGCCTGAGGAGAGCAGCGCGGGACACCCTCCCATCCTTGCAGTGACGTGCCCGGCCGCTTGTTCGACCGGCCCGATCACGGTGGCCGAGTCGTGGCGAGATCGGGTGACCAGCCGTAGTGGCCCATCAGCATGTCGGCGACCTGCGGGCCGAGTCGATCATTCATGACAGATCGTTGACGTTCGTACGCGAATCGTCATACGGTCCCCAGATGGAAACCTCTCGGACGCCCCAGGTCGGCTCGCGCTCACGGTTCGTCGTCGTGGCGCTGTGCAGCGCCACGATCATCATCGACGGCTATGACCTGATCGTGTACGGCGCCGTGGTGCCGACGCTGCTCGACGGCACTGCGGAATGGACCCTGACCACCGCAGAGGCCGGCCGCATCGGTTCCTACGCACTGATCGGCATGCTCATCGGCGCGATCGTGGTCGGCACCTTCACCGACATCGTCGGTCGGCGCCGGATCATGCTCGGTTGCATCGCGTGGTTCTCCGCGGCGATGGCGGTCGCCGCCATGGCACCGACACCCGAGCTGTTCGGTCTGGCCAGGTTCGTGGCCGGGCTCGGGCTCGGCGGTGTGGTGCCGACAGCGATTGCGCTCACGATCGAGTACGCGCACCCCAAGCACCGCAGCACCACCAACGGGATCATGTTCTCCGGCTACTCCATCGGCGGCATCCTGGCGGCGCTGCTGGCCATGGCGGTCATCCCCGAGCTGGGCTGGCGCGCCACCTTCTGGATCGGGGCCGGCCTGGGCGGGCTGGTGCTGCTCCCCATCGCCTACGTGCTGCTGCCTGAGTCTCCCGGCTTCCTGCTGGCCCGGGGGCGCCGTGCCGAGGCCGAGAAGCTTGCCGCCCAGTTCGGTGTGGAGCTCGAGGAGCCGCTTGCAGAGACACCCAGCTCCGCCGGTGGCCTTGCGGCGCTGAAGCAGCTCGCAGCGTCGCGTTACCTGCGCGGCACCGTGCTGTTCTGGCTGGGGACGGCGATGGGACTGCTGCTGGTCTACGGGCTGAACACCTGGCTCGCCCAGATCATGCGACAGGCCGGTTACGACCTCGGGTCTGCGCTGGCGTTCCTGCTGGTGCTGAACCTGGGTGCCATCGTCGGCACGCCGCTCCTGGGGGCACTGGCCGACCGGGCCGGGTCGAAGGTGGTCACCTCCAGCATGTTCGCAACGGCTGCCCTGTGCATCTTCCTGTTGAGCTACGAGCTGCCCAGTGCGCTGCTCTACGTGCTGGTCGCGATCGCGGGTGCCTGCACGATCGGAACCACGATCCTGGTCAACGCCTACACCGCCACCTACTACCCCGCGCACATGCGCGCCACCGGGCTCGGCTGGGCTCTGGGGATCGGGCGCCTGGGCGCCATCCTGGGTCCCGTCTACGGCGGCTTCGTGCTGAGCTCCGGCTGGGGCCTCGACGCCAACTTCTACGCCTTTGCGGTGCCGGCCCTGCTCGGCGCGATGTTCATGCTCGCGGTGCCCAAGCTCCCCAGCACCGCCCACGTGGCCGCTGCACCGACCCTGGCCGGCCGCGAGGCGTGATGTCGCCCCGCACGGTCGCCGACGCGGTGGGTTCAGCACTCGCCTCAGCGGGGATCGATCACGTCTTCGGCGTGGTGGGATCGGGAAACTTTCACCTCACCAATGCGCTCGTCGCGGGCGGCGCACGATTCGTCGCCGCCCGGCACGAGGGTGGCGCGGCGACCATGGCCGACGCGTTCGCGCGTACCAGCGGCCGGGTCGCCGCGGTCTCGGTCCACCAGGGTTGCGGGCTCACGAACGCGATGACCGGCATCGCCGAGGCCGCCAAGAGCCGCACCCCGCTGGTGGTGCTCGCCGCGGAGGTGACCGAGCAGCGGTCGAACTTCTACGTCGACCAGGCCGCCCTGGCCACCGCTGTCGGCGCGACACCTCTGAGACTGTCGACGCAGACACCCGTCGAGGACGCGCTGGCCGCCGTGGCACTGGCGCGTGACGAACGCCGGACCGTGCTGCTCAACCTGCCGCTGGCGATCCAGGAGCAGCAGACCGTCGCCGCACCTGAGGCCTCTCCCCCGCTGCCGGCCAAGGAGCCGCTCGCACCGTCCGCAGAACACCTCGCCCGGCTCGTAGAGCTGATGGAGGCGGCGAAGCGGCCGGTGTTCGTCGCCGGACGCGGTGCCCGCGGAGCAGAGGGCCGCACCGCGCTCATCGAGCTCGCCGAGCGGCACGGCGCGCTGCTCGCGACCTCCGCGGTGGCCCACGGACTCTTCACCGGTCAACCGTGGTCGCTCGGCATCTCCGGAGGGTTCTCCTCCCCGCTCACCGCCGAGCTGGTGACCGGCGCAGACCTGGTGGTCGGCTGGGGCTGCGCTCTGAACATGTGGACGACGCGGCACGGCCGGCTCATCGCCGACGACGCGCGAGTGGTCCAGGTCGACGACACAGCTGACGCGCTCGGGCGGCACCGCGCCATCGACCTCGGCGTCCACGGCGACGTGGCGCTCACCGCCAGGTCGGCACTGGCCTGCTCGGGGGAAGCGCGACCGGGCTACCGGGAGCCAGGGGTCGCGGACCGTCTCCGCGCCGAGGTCCGTTGGCGAGACGTCCCGATCACCGACGTGAGCACCGAGGACCGGATCGACCCCCGCGTGCTCTCGACGCGGCTCGACGACCTCCTGCCTCGCGAGCGCACCGTTGCGATCGACTCGGGCAACTTCATGGGCTACCCGAGCGCCTATCTGTCGGTGCCCGACGAAGATGCCTTCTGCTTCACCCAGGCCTACCAGTCGATCGGGCTGGGTCTGGCGACCGCGATCGGCGCAGCGCTGGCCCGCCCCGACCGACTGACCGTGGCAGCGTTGGGCGATGGCGGCGCGCTGATGGGAGCCGCCGAGCTGGACACGGTCCGGCGGCTCGGCCTACCGATGATGGTCGTGGTCTACAACGACGATGCGTACGGCGCGGAGGTGCACCACTTCGGTCCCGGAGGACACGTCCTCGACACGGTGACCTTCCCGGAGACTGATCTGGCCGCACTGGCGCGTGGCTACGGCTTCGACGCGGTCACCGTCCGCCGTGCCGAGGACCTGGCGCAGGTCACCGCCTGGATCGAGGGCCCGCGCGAACGCCCGTTGCTGATCGACGCCAAGATCGAGGCCTCACAGCCCGCATGGTGGCTGGAGGAGGCGTTCCGCGGTCACTGACCGCTAGCCGTGCGACGGCCACCGGGCGGCGGCGTGTGCCAGCGCCCTGCCCTCCAGGAGCGTCACCAGACGTTCGAACAGCGCGAGCGCGTCGCCCCCGCTCCAGTCCTCAGGGAGCAGCTCGGTCGGAAGCCCCGGGTCCAAGAAGGGCAGCTGGCGCCAGTGGTCGACAAGGCTCAAGTAGGTCGCGAACGCCTCCTCCGGGGGTAGCGCATGCTCGCTCGCCAACGTTTCGGCCGTCGGTGCGAATCGCGTGATGAACGCGCGATAGCCCTCGTCGATGGCGTCGAGATCCCAGCTCCTGGCCATCAGCGTCGGCAGATCTGCTCCAGCGACGTACCTGCCAGCGAACACCGCACAGAACGAGGTGAGGTCGAGCTCGGCGATGGCCCGCTCGGCCGCAGGCTGCATGCGCACCGGCGCGATCCAGGTCGCCGTCGACATGTTCCCGAATCCCAGGGCGGACAGGTGCGACCTGAGCTGGTCGCGCCGGGCGCGAGCGGTCTCCGGGATCGAGAACGTGACCACGCACCAGCCGTCGTCGAGGTTGGCCGGTTGCCGGGCGTGCCAGATCACTTCGTCACCCGCCGCCAGCGCCGCCATCGCCACCTCCGACAGGGCGTACCCCCGCACCCCTCCCCGCGTCTCGGAGACCAGCCATCCGCGCTTCTTGAGTCGCGAGACCGCGGTCCGGACGCTGGCCGCGTCCAGTGCGACGTGCGCCGTCAGCTCGACGGTCCCGGCGATCGGCATCCAGTTGCCCATCCGGCGCACGATCGAGCCGAGGAACGTGACGAGGACCGTCCGGGACCGGTGCGCGGGTGGCCGAGTTGTCGGTTGCTCGCTAGTGCTCACGTCTCATTCTCCCGACCCGGCTCACACATCGGCGTGCCGCCGCCCCGGGCGGTCTGTCATGACCAGACGCCAACCGGTGCTTGACCGACGTGCTCCACGAGGTCGGGGTGCTGCTGCTGTCCAGGCACCCACCTGACGTGCACGTCGTCCGACTCACCTTCACGCAGCACCGAGAGCCGAGGAGGGATCTTGTCCGTCCTCGACGTCGGAGGTCGGCGCCGTCCGGCCTTCCACGGATCAGGCCACTCGGCAGCCGGGCCGTCGTACTCCTGCTCGGCCGCAGCGTGCAGCGTCCAGTTGGGGTTGTAGAGATGGGGGCGCGCGAGGGCGCAGAAGTCGGCCCTGCCCGCCAGCAGGATCGTGTTGACGTCGTCGTAGGAGGAGATTGCGCCCACAGCGATGACCTTGACGCCGGCCGGCCCAGCCACGCGATGGCGGATCTTGTCCGCGAACGGGGTCTGGTAGGAGCGACCGAACGCCGGCTTCTCGTCCTTGGTGACCTGACCCGAGGAGACGTCGATGGCGGCGGCCCCGTGCTCGATGAAGGCCTGGGCGATCTGCACCGCGTCCTCGTCGGTGTTTCCCCCGGGCACCCAGTCCGTCGCCGAGATCCGCACGGTCACGGGGATCGGCGCAGGGACGGCGTCGCGGACGGCGTCGAAGACCTCCAACGGGAACCGGAGCCGGTTCTCGAGGGAGCCGCCGTACTCGTCGGTGCGCTGGTTCGAGATCGGCGACAGGAAGGAGGACAGCAGGTAGCCGTGCGCCGCGTGCACCTCGATCAGGTCGAACCCCGCTTCGACTGCTCGCCGGGCAGAGTCGACGAAGTCCTGGACGACAGTCCGCAGGTCAGCGTGCGTCGCCTCCCGCGGCAGATGGCAGTTCGGGCCGTAGGGCAGTGCGGAGGGGCCAACCACCTCCCAGTTGTCGGACTCCAGAGGCTCGTCCATGCCCTCCCACATCAGCTTGGTCGACCCCTTGCGGCCGGAGTGGCCCAGCTGCATGCCGATCTTCGCGCTGCTGCAGGTGTGCACGAAGTCGGCGACCCGACGCCATGCTCGGGCCTGCTCGTCGTTCCACAGCCCCGGACAGCCGAGAGTGATCCGGCCCTCGGGTGACACGCACGTCATCTCGGTCATCACCAGACCGGCGCCACCCATCGCCTTGGAACCGAGGTGGACGAGATGGAAGTCTCCGGGAACACCGTCCTCGGCGACGTACATGTCCATGGGCGACACGATCACCCGGTTCTTGAGCTCGAGCTCGCCGATCGTCGCCGGCTGGAACATGGCGGGGACGACCTCGGTGGACCCCTGATGGCGGGCGAACTCCTCCTCCATCCGCGCGGCGAAGACACTGTCACGTTCCTCGAGGTTGTCGAAGGTGATGCGCCGCGACCTGGTGATCAGGTTGAAGACGAACTGCGCAGGGTCCTGATCGGCGTACATGCCGATGTTCTCGAACCACTCGAGCGAGGCCTGGGCTGCTCGCTGCGTCGACTCCACGACCGGCTTGCGCTCCTCCTGGTACGCCGCCAGAGCGCTGTCGACCGACGGGTGCTCGTGCAGGCACGCGGCCAACGCGAGTGCGTCTTCCATGGCGAGCTTGGTCCCGGACCCGATGGAGAAGTGCGCGGTGTGGGCGGCGTCGCCGATCAGCACCACGTTGCCGTCGTACCAGCGTTCGTTGCGGACGGTGTTGAAGTTGAGCCACTTGGAGTTGTTGGTGAGGATCTGGTGGCCCTGCAGCTCGTCGGCGAAGATCTCTGCGATCCGCTCGACCGCATAGGTGTCGGAGACCCCCGCCGGAAAGACCTCGTCCTCCGTGCGATCCAACCCGGCTCGACGCCACACGTCCTCGTGCATCTCGACGATGAAGGTCGATCCGGTGGCGGAGTAGGGGTAGCCATGGATCTGCATGACGCCCCACTGCGTGGTCTTCACGAAGAACTGGAAGGCCTCGAAGACGAGGTCGGTGCCGAACCAGATGTACTTGTTGGGTCGGCGATCCAACGTGGGGCTGAATGCCTTGTGGCGACGGGTCCGGATCGTCGAGTTCAGGCCGTCCGACGCCACCACCAGGTCGTACTCGGCGCTGAGCTGGTCCACGTCGGGCGCCTCGGTGCGATAGCGGACGTCGACGTCGAGGTCGAGGGCTCTCTGCTGGAGCACGCGCAGCAGGTCCTTGCGACTCATCGCAGCGAAGCCCTGGCCGCCGACGGTGAAGCTGTGACCGTCGAGCTCCACGTCGATGTCGGTCCAACGTGCGAACAGCTGCTCCATCTGGGCGTGCACGACGGTGTCGGCTCCCTCGATGCTGCCAAGCGTCTCGTCGGAGAACACCACGCCGAAGCCGAAGGTGTCGTCCGGGGCGTTCCGCTCCCACACCGTGACTTCGTGCGCCGGGTCGAGCGACTTCATGAGTGCGGCAAGGTAGAGCCCACCCGGGCCACCGCCCGCGATCGCGATCTTCATGTCTCTCCTGTCCTCAGGTGCCGGCACGTGAAGGACTCGCACCCTGGGCTGGGCCGGTCTCGTCCTCGACCTGTCGGCGCAGGCGGAAGTGCTGCAGCTTCCCGCTGGTGTTGCGAGGCAACGCCGAGGTGAATCGCACGTCGCGGGGGTACTTGTAGGGCGCCAGGACCGACTTCACGTGGTCCTGGATCTCTCGAGCCTTGGCCTGGTCGCCGTGGACGCCTTCACGAAGGACGACGAACGCACAGACCACCGAGCCGCGATCCGGGTCCGGCTTGGCGACGACGGCGGCCTCCACGACATCTGGGTGCGTGTCGAGTGCGGCCTCCACCTCGGGACCCCCGATGTTGTAGCCCGACGAGACGATCATGTTGTCGGTGCGGGCTCGGTAGTAGAAGTACCCGTCCTCGTCACGGCAGAAGGTGTCGCCGGTGACGTTCCACCCGTTGAGGACGTAGGCCGCTTGACGCTCGTCGTCGAGATAGCGGCACCCCACTGGTCCGATCACCGCCAACCGGCCCTCCTCGCCCGGTCCGAGCTCCTGGTCGTCCGGGCCCAGGATCGTGGCCCGATAGCCGGGGACAGGTCGTCCCGTGGCTCCGACCCGGATGTCGTCACCGGCCGCCGAGATGAAGATGTGCAGCATCTCGGTGGCGCCGATCCCGTCGACGACGCGCAACCCGACCTCGTCCCGCAGCTGGCACCAGGTCTGCTCCGAGATGTGCTCACCGGCACTCACTGCGAGCCGGACGCCCGCCAGGTGCTGCCCCTTGCCGGCCCCCAGAATCTGCTTGTAGGCAGTGGGCGCGGTCGCAAGCACGGTGACGCCTTGCGCCTGCACCAGATCGGCGAGCTCCGCGGGAGTTGCGCTCTCGGTCAACAGGGCCGAAGCTCCCGCTCTCAGCGGGAAGACCACGAGCATGCCGAGCCCGAAGGTGAAGGCGAACGGTGCCGTGCACGAGACCAGGTCGTCGGGCTGGAGCTGAAGAACGTGTGCACCGAACGTGTTGTCGATCGAGAGGATGTCACGGTGGAAGTGCATGGTGATCTTCGGAACGCCGGTGCTGCCACTGGTGGGACCGAGCAGTGCGACGTCGTCCGCGGCGGTGTCGACGGCCGTGAACTCACCGGACTTGTTCTCCGCCACCGAGCACAGGTCCTCGGGACCGGCTCCGCCGAAGGCCATGAGGGACAGGTCGAACTCCAGGTCCTGGCGCACCTGTGCCACGTCGTCGACGAACCGGTGGTCGACGAGCGCGACGGAGGGCTGCGTCCTCTCCACGACCGGCAACAGCTCGCCGGCACGCAGGGCGGAGAACATGGTGACGACGACCCCGCCGGCCTTGAGCACGGCAAGCCAGCAGGCGACGGTCCACGGGTTGTTCGGCGACCGGAGCAGCACCCGGTTGCCAGGCACCAGTCCGAGGTCCTCGACGAGCACCTGTGCCACCTGGTTGGTCCGGCGCTGCAGGTCGCCGTACGTCCACACCTCGCCGGTGGGAGTACGCAGTGCCACTCGATCGGCGCCGTGCCTGGCGACAGCCACGTCGATGAGCTCCACAGCTGCATTGAGACGGGTGGGGTACTGCAGGCTCTCGGTCGTGAACTCGATCGTCGGCCACTGCGATGCCGGAGGCAGGTGGTCGCGAGCGAAGGTGTCGGTGTGCGCAGTAGGCGAGAGCTCCATCATGAGTCTCCGTTCGGCTCTCGGATCATGCCCTCCTGGACGACGCTGGCGACGTGCGTCCCGTCGGCGGTGAAGAACCACCCGGCAGCAGCCCCGCGTCCGGACTCGGCGGCGAGCGCCCGCTGGACGTAGAGGAGCCACCCGTCCATCGGAGCGGGTCGGTGGAACCACATCGCGTGGTCGAGGCTCGCGGTGACCAGACCCTCCTCGGCCCAGGCCCGGCCGAGCACTCTTAGCACGGGCTCCAGGATCGTGTAGTCACACACATAGGCCAGGGCGGCCAGGTCGCGCTGCTCGTCGGTCAGTCCTTCCACCGGTCGGAGAGCGTCGAAGGGGCGCACCCAGATGGCCTGATGCGGAGTCCGATCACCACCGACCCCCAGGTAGACGGGTTCCTGGACGTGGCGCATGTCGAAGCTGCGGCCTCCGGACCAGTACTCCTTGGAGTGGTCCGTCATCGTCCCGCCGCTTCGCTCGGCGAGGTACTCCGCTGAGGTGGGAAGCTCGTCCGGAGGAGTCACCGCCTCCGGGGCGGTGTCGTGCCAGGCTCCACCCGGCTCCCCCGCGGCAAAGCTGGCCATGCACACGTAGACCGGCTTGCCGTTCTGGTAGGCCCGAACCTGACGGGTGCTGTAGCCGCGACCGTCACGCAGGATCTCTACTTCGTAGCGGATCTCCGCGCCGATGTCGGCGGGGCGCATGAAGTAGGAGTGCATCGAGTGCAGACTCTTGCCGTCGGTCACCGAACGCACCGCGGCAGCAACGGCCTGCGCCACGAGGTCACCACCGTAGGCCTTGGGCCATGGGCACGGCTGGGTCTGCGCCGTGAACGCGAGATCGAAGTGCTCGGGCTCGACGGCATGCAGGGTCACCGCATCGGTGAAGATCTCCGAGGTCGGGCGGGGGGTGGTGCCGAGGTCGCTCATGGGCGGTCCGCCCAGTCGCGGAGCGCGTTGTCCGGCACCTGTTGCAGGTTGACCACGATGTTCTCGGGCGTGCGCGTGGTCATCCAGGTCAGTGGGTTGTTGCGATCGAGGTTGCACTCGACGTGAGGCATGAAGGGGGGCACGAAGACCCAGTCACCCTCCTCCATGTCGATGTAGTCCGCGAACGCGTCGCCGAAGTAGATGCGGGCACGTCCGGAAAGGACGTAGCCACCGGTCTCGGCCTCCCCGTGGTGGTGCGGGACCGATCGGTAACCGGCGTCGTTGTGCACCTTGCCGAACCAGAGCCGCTTGGCCGGGGTGTGCTGGACACTGATCCCCGAGACCCGAGTCGCACCCTCGGACTGGCCGGTGTCGCCCGGCTCCTGGCCCGCGCGGATCACGACAGGAACCACGAGACCGCTCTCCGTGGCATAGCCGGAGGCATCGCCCTCCAGGACGTAGTTGCTCAGATCGGGTTCCATGAGTGCTCCTTCTTCGCGGGTGCGATCAGTCTGTGAAGCGGACGGTGTTGCGCAGAGCTCCGATGCCGGCGATCTCGGTCTCCACGACGTCTCCGTCGGCCAGGAACCGTGGCGGCTCCTGGCCCACGCCGACACCGCCGGGAGTGCCGGTGAGGACCACGTCGCCGGGCCGCAGTGCGGTGAAGGTCGAGATGTAGGCGAGCAGGTCCGCGGGGTCGAAGACCAGCGTGGAGGTGTTGTCGCGCTGCACCTCCTCGCCGTTGACGCGGCAGACGACCTCGAGGCCGGCGAACGGGTCGACCTCGTCGGGACTCACGATGACCGGCCCCAGCGGTGTCGATGCGTCCCACGCCTTGCCCTGGAACCACTGCAGGGTGCGCCCCTGCCAGTCACGCACGGACACGTCGTTCGCCACTGTGTAGCCCGCGATGGCGGCCAGGGCCGTCGCCCGGTCGGCATGTCGCAGGGTGGATCCGACCACGACCGCCAGCTCGGCTTCCCAGTCGACCTGCAGGCCGCTGGGCAGCACGATGTCGTCGTGAGGACCGATGAGCGTGTCGGCGTACTTGGCGAACAAGGTGGGGTGAGTGGGCAGGTCGCGGCCCATCTCGTTGATGTGGTCGGCGTAGTTGAGGCCGGCGCAGATGACCTTCCGCGGAGCGCTGAGCGGCAACAGGAACGTCACGTCGCCCAGCTCCGACCCGGCCTGGAGCGCCGCCTCCGAGAGCGGCATCGTCTGCATCAGCTCGGACAGGCCGGCCGATCGCAGGGCTCGCCAGCTGGTGCCGTCGGCGACGGCGGCGTACGACTGCCCCGCCGCTTTCAGCGTTGCGAACTGCACTCGGCCCCCAGAGCTAGATGGATGTTACACAATTCTCACGTTCATGAGTCAGATGTCAATAGATGTTAGCGTGACCAGCCCCAGGTCCATGAGTACAGGAGACGTGATGACCGACCTCGAGCCCCGTCCCATCAATCCGGGGAGTCTTCCCGCCCCGCGCGGCTACTCGCACGGCACGTTGAGCGGCAACACGCTCTATCTCGGGGGCCAGACTGCGCTCGACGGGGAGATGCAGATCGTCGGCGGCGGCATCGTCGAGCAGTTCCGCCAGGCGTTCAGCAACGTCCTCACCACCCTCGCCGAAGCCGGGGGTCAGCCCACGGACCTGGTCAGCCTCACGATCTACCTGACCGACGTCCCCGACTACCAGGCCCACGCCAGCGAGATCGGCAAGGTGTGGCGGGAACTGGCCGGCGCCACCTACCCGGCCATGGCTGGGATCGGGACGACCGCGCTGTGGCAGCCCGAAGCCCTGATCGAGATCCTCGGCGTGGCTGTCATCCCGGACGAGCGGCTCCGACGCGAGTCCTGAGCCAGGCGGGCGCAGGGGCGTCTGGCCGCGTTTCGTCCGAGCAGCGAACTGGACCCGCGAGATCGAGTCGAGGTGGAGATCATCAGCTGGCTCACCGCGACCTTCACCGACTTGCTCTAATGGCACGATGGAGGCCGTCCTCGCCTTGGCACGCACCGCCTATGAGCGTCATGCCTGGCGTGAAGCGTACGACGGCTTCCTGCCACTGATCGAGACCCTGGCCGCCGACGACCTCGAGCGCCTTGCGATCAGCGCCTACCTGGCGGGCTTCCCGCCGGTCAGTGACAATGCTTGGACGCGTGCCCACCAGACGAGGCTCCGCTCCGATGACGTTCCCGGAGCCGCGCGTTGCGCCTTCTGGTTGGCCTTCCGGCTCGTCAACGCCTCGGACCTGTCCGAGGGCAACGGCTGGATCGCACGCATCGAACGTCTCGTCGCGCCGGGCGCGCCGGACTCAATCGAGGCGGGAAGGCTGGCTTACTTGACGGGACTTCGGGCTGCCTTCGAAGACGACCTCGACACCGCCGCGAGTGATTTGGCACGGTCGGCGGAGATCGCCTCGCTGAGGCTCGACGACGAGCTCGCAGCTCTGGCCCGCCTCTCGCTCGGTCGGGTGCGGATCTTCCTGGGCGAGATCACGCCCGGCGTCCGACTGCTCGATGAGGCGATGCTGGTCGTGCGGTCGGCGGCAATGTCGCCCATCGCCGTCGGCGACAGCTTCTGCACTGCGATCGACGCGTGCTACGACCTCTTCGACGTACAGCGCGGTCAAGCATGGACCAAGGGGCTCACGGACTGGTGCGCCCGACAACCCGAGCTCGTGCCGTTCGCAGGCGTCTGCCAGGTCCATCGTTCGGAGTTCCTCCAGCTCGAAGGCGCCTGGGTTGAGGCGATGGCAGAGGCTGGCCTTGCACGGGCTCGCTTGGAGCAGCCGTTCAGGCAGCTGCCGTACGGCGCTGCGGTCTACCAGCAAGGCGAGCTGCACCGCCTGCTCGGCGATTTCGACGCAGCCGAGGCCTGCTATCGGGAGGCGAGCAGTGCCGGGCGCGATCCACAACCTGGGCTGGCGCTGCTACGCCTGCGCCAGCGACGTCGTGCGGATGCGGCTCAGGCGATCGAGCGCGCTCTGGCCGAGGCCGAGGAACCCATCGGCCGCTCGTGGCTGCTGGACGCGTACGTGGAGATCATGCTGGCCAATGACCGCGTGGTCGAGGCGAAGGCGGGCGCAGCCGAGCTCGCGGAAGTGGCGTCCGGCTTCTCCTCACCTATGATCGCTGCGGTTGCTCAACGTGCCGGTGGGGCCGTACGGCTGGCCGAGGACGACGCGAAAGGCGCGTTGGGCGACCTGAGGAGGGCCAGTGACAGCTTCCGCCAGCTGGCCGCGCCCTACGAGGTAGCCAGGTGCGCGGTGCTAATCGGTCGCGCTCGCCGATCCCTGGGCGACGACGAGGGCGCCCGTCTGGAGACCGATGATGCGCAGGCGACGTTCGATCGGCTCGGAGCCCGCCCAGACCTCGCGGCCCTCGCGGGAGATCGGCCGGCATGGCTCACGGCGCGGGAGCAACAAGTGCTGCGGCTGGTAAGCGCTGGTCACACCAACCGGTCCATCGGTGCAGAGCTCGGTCTGAGCGAGCGCACTGTCGACCGGCACATGAGCAACATCTTCGCCAAGCTGAACGTCTCCTCGCGTGCTGCGGCGACAGCGTTGGCCCACGAGTCCGACCTGCTCTGACGGCGGTACCCACATCGGCCCCAGACGATCGTGGGTAATTTCGCCGATGCCGCGATCCTCGCCTTCTTCTAGCGTCGCGACATCGCAGAAGGAGGAATCGATGCCCAGCGTGTCGCGGAGGACGGCCGGCGAATCGATCCGGATGTTCGGTCTGGAGGCGAGGCTCTCCAACCTAGAGGGCGGCTTCACGGTGAGCTTCGAGACACACACGTCGGATGAGGACCTAGGCCCTCTACTTCAGGGACTGCCCAACGACGAATGCCAGTTGGTCAGGCTCGGCTACGTCATCCGAGGCATCGCAGAGTTCAAGGTCGCGGGACGAATCGAAACCTACAGGGCGGGGGACGCCTACTACGTGCCCCCGGGGCACGTTCCTGTGCACCACGACGGAGCCGAGGTCGTGGAGTTCAGCCCGACGGACCGGCTGGGCGAGACGATCGGCGTTCTCGTCGCCAACATCCAGCGGGGCCGTCGTCCCGTGGTCACCGAAGGAGATCAGTGATGAGCGTCTTCTACAAAGTGTCGTACCTTGTCGGCTTCCGCCCGTGGGAGGACCTGGCCCATCACAAACCCTTCTCCGAGGCGCTCCTGGAGCTTGTCGAGGATGAGGAGCGGCGAAAGAAGTCGCCGTACGGCAAGGCCCTCGACCTCGGCTGCGGCGGTGCGACCTGGGGTGTCCCCCTGGCCAGGCGGGGTTGGGACGTCACCGGTGTCGACAACGTCCCGAAGGCTGTGGCACGCGCGCAAGACCAGATCCGCGAGGCCGAGGTGACCATGGGGGTCGTGCTGGGCGATGTCACCCACGACCTCGAGTCGGCCGTCGGCTCGGGCTACGACCTCGTAGTCGACACCGGGACGTTCCACGGGCTCACCCCTTCCCAGCGGCTGGCGATGGGACGCGAGGTCACGGCCATCACGTCGAGTCACGCCACCGTGATCCTCGACTGCTTCTCACCACGCAACCGTGGCCCGCTGCCCCGGGGTTGCACCCGGAGCGACGTCGAGGAAGCATTCCCCGATTGGATGATCACGGACGTCGTCGACGCTGACACCGATCCGGACCTCATCGCGAGGATCTTCAAGTTCGGCGAGGTGTTCTACCGGCTCAGCCGTGCACCCCAACCGGCAGATCGATGATCACGACGGCAACCTTCCGCGAGAACTCGATGCACAACCGGTTTCCGGCTCGATCGGCGGCAAGCGGGCCCAATCGAGATGGCTGTTCATGTTCGTGATGGCGGAAGGTTCGTGGTCAGCCGGCCACTCTTGAGCGATGAGCAGCGCGCCGAAGGCGGCGAAGGCGGCGATGGCGGCGGCCGCGCGGTACTTCACGACCTTCTCCGGGAGTCGCATGCCCAGCCACAGTCCAAGCAGGACTGCTAGTGCGTCGGCGAGCATCATCGAGCATCCCGAGGGTGGGGTCACAAGCTTCCTAGATCGAGCCTGCGCGCCTCGGCGGCGGCCCGTTCGCCTGCGGTGGCTCTGGTGTAGCAAAACGAGCATGTCGGTGCGGGCCCAGCCGGCCATGGCTTCGGTCATGGCCGAACGTGACCAGCAGCAGCGGCCTGAGTAGCCGTCGGGCGCGCCATGCTGCGACAACTGGGAGGCGTCAGCGGGGAGTCCGGGATCCCGGCGCTAAGTGGGCGATCGATCAAAGTTCCCAAATGCTTTCAGGCTCGGAATCCGTAGATTCCGAGCCTGAAAATTTGTAGCGGGGGCAGGATTTGAACCTGCGACCTCTGGGTTATGAGCCCAGCGAGCTACCGAGCTGCTCCACCCCGCGTCGGTGAGTTCAGGTTACGCGACCGCGGACGACTACTCCAAATCGGGGTCGAGGTGACCTGGGTCATCAAGACGGCCGCGTCCGGACACTACGATGATGCCGCGCTGGAGCCGCGGCTCCTCCACCGCCGGCTCGGGTGGCGCGGGGCCGCTGACCCAGGGCAGGACGGACGTGACGGCCAAGCAACCGCAGGTCTTCGGCTCCATGCTCCTGGGACCTGCCCATCAATCGCCACGTCGCCTGCGCGTGCGGGTCCAGGTGCTGCTGACGACGCTGCTGATCGGCACCAACTTGATCGGGGCCGGCATCGTCTTCGTGCTCACCACCCTGGTGCTGCCCAATCCCACTCCGGATGCCGAGACCGTGCTCGCGCTGGCGATCGGAGTGCCCGTCTACGTCGGCGCGGCGATCATCGTCGGCGCCGTCTGGGGCACGGCGGGTGCACTGCGCGCGATGCGATGGGCCTTCCGTGACCAGGTCCCGACGCACAAGGAGCGTCTCCGCGCTCTGCGGGTGCCGTGGTTCCTGACCAAGCTCCAGGCAGCGCTGTGGTTCGGCGGCACCGTGCTGTTCACGCTGCTCGCAGTGCTCCTGCAGCCCCAGCGCGCCGTCAGCACGGGCCTGACCGTGGGCATCGCGGCCTTGGTCGTCTGCGGGATCGCCTTCCTGTTCAGCGAGTTCGCGCTGCGCCCGATCGCGGCGCGGGCACTGTCGGGTGAGGAGCGGTTGCGCGTCCGCGGTCTCGGCGTACGCCGACGCATGGTGCTGTTCTGGAGCCTCGGCACCGGGGCCCCGCTCACCGGCCTGATCGTGGCCGCGATCCTCGCGCTCGCGCTCGGCGACGTGTCGCTGACCAAGCTGGCCGTGATCGTGCTCAGCCTGGGGGGTGTGGTGCTGTGCTTCGGGCTCCTGGTCACCTGGCTCAACGCGCGTGCCGTGGTGGCACCGATCCTGGCGGTGCGCAACGCGATGCAGGAGGTCGAGGAGGGCAACTTCGACGTCGCGGTCCAGGTGTACGACGGCACCGAGCTCGGTCAGCTCCAGGCCGGTTTCAACCAGATGGTCGCCGGACTGCGCGACCGGGAGCACCTGCGCGACATGTTCGGTCGACACGTCGGACGCGACGTCGCGGACGCGGCTGCGATGAGCGACGTCGAGCTGGGCGGTGAGACCCGGGTCGTCTCTGTGCTGTTCGTGGACCTGATCGGGTCGACCACGCTGGCCACCGAGCGCGAGCCCGCTGAGGTCGTGGGCCTGCTCAACCGGTTCTTCGGGGTGGTCGTCGAGGAGGTCGACCGCAGCGAAGGCCTGGTCAACAAGTTCATCGGCGACGCCGTGCTCGCCATCTTCGGAGCCCCGGTCGAGCTCGACGACCATGCGACCAAGGCACTGGCCGCGGCCAGGGCGATGGCCTCCCGCCTGGCCGACGAGGTGCCGGAGCTCGAGGCCGGGATCGGGGTCGCCACGGGTGAGGCGGTGGCCGGCAACGTCGGTGAGGAGTCACGGTTCGAGTACACCGTGATCGGGGACGCGGTGAACGCCGCCGCCCGCCTGACCGAGCTGGCCAAGGACGTCGAAGGACACCTGCTCGCCGCCTGGGAGTCGGTGGAGGCCGCCAGCGACGACGAGGCGGCGCACTGGCAGCGCCACGACACGGTCACCCTGCGCGGCCGGAGCACCGAGACGGTGCTGGCCCGACCGACCGACTGAGCCTCAGCCCATCGCGTCGAGGCGTTGCTGCACCTGCTCGGGAGTCAGGTCCTCGCTGACCTGCGAGACGATCCACTGCACGCCGTACGGGTCGCGGATCCGGCCCTGCACCATCCCGTAGCCCTGGTCGGCGACCTCGAAGACCACCTCCGCCCCCGACGACACGGCCTGTCTGGCGAGCGCGGCTGCATCGTCGGTCTGCACGGTCAGGATCAGCGAGTCGCTCTCCCCCGCAGGGTCGGTGGTGTCGGCGTCCTTGACCTGCAGACGCACCCCGCCTCGCTGCAGCTCCGAGAAGACCACCGCATCGCCCATCGTGTGACGTTCGGTGACCTCGAACCCGAACGCACGGGAGTAGAAGCTGAGCGCTTCGTCGGCTGATGGGGCGACTACCTTCGGCACGATCTGCATCAGTTCCATAGTCCATTCATCGCACAACCATCCGCCGATTGTCATCCGGGTGAAGACGTTGCGCGCACACGTCCGGGTTCCTAAAATCGGTCTACCGCCTGCTCGGAAGGACGGGGAACCGTGAGCCCGACAAACGCTCGCACAGCACTCCTGGTTCTCAGCGTCCTCCTCGCTGTCCTGGAGTTCGCGGACGGCTTCCGGCTCGCCGAACCGTGGGCCCCATGGATCTTCGCGCTGCTGCTGCTCGGTGGCGCCTACTGGTTGTCGCGCTCGCCCGGCATCGCGCCCGCGATCCTCCTCGGGGCACTGCACCTGGTCGAGCTACTGATGCTGGTCTTCGTGTTCCGCACCTCCGACGAAGCTCCGCCGAGCTGGCTGTTCGCGGTGTTCGTGGTAGTCAGCACCGGCGGGGTGGTCGCCGCTGCCGTCCTGGCGATGACGGGCCGCCGTACTCCACTCGCTTCCTGACCTCGTCGCAACCTCGCCGAACTCGGGGACGGTCGTTGTGCAGACCTGCCATTCCGTCCCGAGCGGCCACGGTGGTTGAGTGCGGACATGACTGCACCCGACTCCGGCCAGGGCGAGGGCCCGCTCCGCGACCTCGTCGTCCTCGACCTCACCCGGGCCCTCGCGGGTCCGCACGCGGCGATGATGCTCGGCGACATGGGCGCCCGCGTCATCAAGATCGAGTCCCCCGCCGGTGACGACACCCGCGGCTGGGGGCCGCCGTTCGTCGGGGAGGAACACGAGCGCGAGTCGACGTACTTCCTCTCGACGAACCGCAACAAGGAATCGATCGTCCTCGACCTCAAGGACGCCGCGGACAAGGACGTCCTGACCCGACTGGTCCAGCGCGCGGACGTGCTGATGGAGAACTTCCGCGTCGGGGTCCTCGACCGGCTCGGGTTCTCCGTGGAGCGGTTGCACGAGCTCAATCCGGGACTGGTGGTGCTGTCGATCACCGGCTTCGGGCACGACGGCCCCGAGGCGCAGCGCGCCGGTTACGACCAGATCGCGCAGGGCGAAGGTGGCCTGATGTCGATCACCGGCACCGAGGCACCCACCAAGGTGGGCGTTCCGATCGCGGATCTGCTCGCGGGGATGAACGGCGCCTTCGGCGTGCTCGCCGCCCTGCACGAACGTACGACGACCGGGCGCGGTCGGGTCGTCCGCACCTCGCTGCTGGCCGGCATGGTCGGGGTGCACGCGTTCCAGGGAACCCGGTGGACCGTGGCCGGCGAGGTGCCCGGGCTGGCCGGGGACCACCACCCCGCGATCGCGCCCTACGGGATGTTCGAGACCGGCACCTCCCCGATCCAGATCGCCTGTGGAGCCGAGGGGCTGTGGCGCGCCCTGTGCACCGCGCTCGAGCTCGACGAGAGCGACCCGAGGTTCGCGACCAACCAGCTGCGGGTCGGTCATCGTGACGAGCTGATCGCCTTGCTGGAGGCGCACTTCGCCACCGACCCCGCCGAGCACTGGTTGGCGCTGCTCGGCGAGGCCGGGGTCCCGTCGGGCAAGGTGCGCAACCTCCAGGACGTCTACGAGTGGGAGCAGACGCGCTCCCAGGGCTTGTTGCTCGAGGTCGAGCACGCGACGCAGGGAAGGCTGAACCTGCCGGGGTCACCGATCCGGTTCGACGACAACACCCACTCCGGCGGCCGGGCGCAGCACCTGGCGCCGCCGACGCTGGACCAGCACGGCGAGGCCGTTCGGGAGTGGCTCGACTCCTGACCTGACGACTGCGATTGACTGTCGCCATGTCCCCTGAGGAGTTTCGAGCGGCCGCCCACGAGCTGGTCGACTGGATCACCGACCGCCGCATCGAGGTCGAAGGACGGCGCGTGCGACCCGACGTCGAGCCCGGCGACATCGCCTCCAGGTTGCCCGCGACGCCGCCGACCGGCGGCGACTCGGCGGCAAGCGTCCTCGCCGACCTGGAGTCGGTGATCGCGCCCGGCATCACCGAGATGCAGCACCCGATGAACTTCGGCTGGTTCCCCTCCAACGCCAGCCTGTCCTCCATCCTGGGCGACTTCGCCTCAGCGGGGCTCAGCTCGCTGGGGATCTCCTGGGAGTCCTCCCCCAGCCTCACCGAGGTCGAGGAGGTCGTCGTCGACTGGCTGCGGGAGCTCACCGGGCTGAGCCCGCAGTGGTCCGGCGTCATCCAGGACACCGCCTCCAGTGCCTGTCTGGTCGCGATGCTCGCGGCCCGCGAGCGAGCCAGCGACCACGCCCAGGCCGACGGTGGCCTGGTGCGGTTCGGCCGCCCCCTGCACGTCTACACCACTGAGGAAGCGCACTCCTCGGTCCGCAAGTCCGCCCTGCTCGCCGGGTACGCCGCCAGGGACATCCGGCTCGTCGAGGTGGACCCATGGACTCGTGACATGCACGCCGACCATCTGGCGCAGCTGATGAAGGCCGACGTCGAGGCCGGCGGCGTGCCCGCGATCGTGGTCGCCTCGCTCGGGTCGACCGGCGTGACGGCGTTCGACCCGCTGTCCGCGATCGTCGAGACCGCTGCGTACGTACGGGGCCTGGATCCATGTGGACGCGGCGATGGCCGGCGCCGCGATGCTGCTTCCCGAGCGACGGCATCACTTCGCCGGAGTCGAGGACGCCGACTCGATCTCGTGGAACCCGCACAAGTGGATGGGCACGATCCTGGACACCTCGTTGCTCTACCTGCGCGACCCCGACCACCTGATCCGGGTGATGTCGACCAACCCGAGCTACCTCCGCTCGACCAGCGGCGGCGACGGCACCCAGTACCGCGACTGGGGGATCCCGCTCGGGCGCCGGTTCCGCGCCCTCAAGCTCTGGTACCAGCTGCGCATCGACGGGCCCGAGGCCATCCGGGAGCGCCTGCGCCGCGACCTCGACAACGCCGAGTGGTTCGGCGAGGAGATGTCGCGTCGCCCGGGGTGGGACGTGGTCGCCCCGGTCAGGCTGCAGACGGTCTGCATCCGGCACACGCCGGCAGACCTGGACCCCACCGATCGCGAGGGCTTGAGCCGGCACAACCTGGACTGGGTGCGGTCGCTGAACAGCTCCGGTCACGCGTTCGTCTCGCCCGCGCTGCTGGACGACGTGTGGATGGCGCGTGTCTCCGTCGGGGTCGAGGCCACCGAACGGCACCACCTCGTCCGGCTGCTGCAGCTCATCGACGACCACGCGGCACGCACCCCGGCTGCGCAGGACGAGGGCTGAACCAGCTCGGCCGGCTCGGCAGCTGACACCTCCGGTGCGGTCGGCTCACCGCTGCCAGGTGATCGGCAACCTCTTGACCCCGCGCTGGAAGTTCGAGCGCAACCAGATCGGGTCCCCGGCCGGCTCGATCCAGCTGGTCCGGGTGAGCAGCTCGCTGAACAGCGCGCGCATCTGCGTGCGCGCCAGGTGCGCACCCAGGCAGAAGTGCGGCCCTGCGCCGAAGGCCAGGTGTCCCCGTCCACCGCGGACGAGGTCGAAGTCGTCAGGCCGTTCGAAGACCGCAGGGTCCCGGTTGGCGGAGGTGAACGAGACCACCACCTTGTCACCGGCCTCGATCCGCGCATCGGCGAGCCGCACCGCGCGGCTCGCCGTACGACGGAACGTCATCACCGGGGTCCACCAGCGCAGCATCTCCTCCACCGCCGCAGGGACGAGGGCCGGATCGGCACGCAGCTGACGTTGTGTCTCGGGGTGCTCGAGCAGCGCCAGCATCCCTCCCGGGAGCCCGTTGCGCAGGGTCTCGTTGCCGGCGACGGCGAAGAGCCAGAACAGGTTCTCGAACTCCTCGACGCTCACCGAGCCGCCGGCGTCGTCACGCTGCCCCATCAGGATCGACATCACGTCGTCACCGGGTCGCTCGCGCTTCTCGCTGCCGAGAAGATGGGCGTAGGCGTAGAGGTCGGGCATCCCGGTCCTGGACCTGGGATCCGGCATCAGACCGTCGGGGCCCGGCTCCGGCCGCAGGTGGGCGACCTCACCGGCGAGCGCACTCCCGGTGGTGGCGTCGAACGCGTGGCTGGTCGCGTAGTCCTCGTCCTGCCAGCCGATCACCCGGTTGGACCAGTCGAACATCAGCAGCCGGTCCTCAGCCGGCACCCCCAGCACGTCCGCGAGGGTGAGCAGCGGAAGGTCCGCGGCGACGTCCTTGGCGAAGTCGCAGGTGCCCTCAGAGCCCGCCGAGACCATCCGGTCGACGATCCCGCGGGCGTGCCCGACGATCTGCTCCTCCAGCCTGGCGACGGCTCGCGGGGTGAAGGAGCGAGCCAGCATCCGGCGCAGCCGGGAGTGCTCCGGAGGATCCATGTTGAGCATCATCCGGCGCACGAACGCCAGGTCCTCCTCGGAGCGTGGGTCGCGGATCTGGGTGCCGCCCATCGCCGAGGAGAAGGTGCTCGCGTCCTTGACCACCCGGTCGACGTCGGCGTGGCGCAGCACCAGCCAGTAGCCGCTGCCCTCCGGCCATCCCGGGAGCGCCGGTTCGGCCACCGGGACCACGCCGTGCTCCTCGCGCAGGACGCGAGCTCGGCGAACGGCACGCCGCCGACGTAGGTGTCGGGATCGTGCACGGTCCTGGTGGCGCCGCGCAAGGCCGGGTCGAGTCCGTCGTACGCCGCCACGACGGCGCCCGACGGTCCCGTCTCCGCGGGCAGGTCGCCGACCCCGTCACTCGGACAGGAAACGTTCCAGCACCGTGGCCAGGGCCACCGGCGTCTCGAACATGGCGTAGTGGCCTGCGTTGGCCATCACCTCGAGGCGGGCGTTCGGGTAGGTCTGCATCCAGGTGGCGTTGATCGTGTCTGCGCCGAGTGCCGGGTCGTTCTCGCCCACCACGGCCAGTGCGGGGACCGGGTTGCCGGACACCTCCTCGGCGAAGTCGTCCTTGGCCCACGACTCCAGGTAGGCGCCGAACGCCTCCCGCGTGGAGCGCTCGACCGAGTGCTGCACCACCGCGTCGATCCACCTCTGCGAGAGCCGGTTGCCGGTGGTGAAGTCGATGATCGCGGCCCGGTTGCCGTCGTCCTTCGCGGCACCGGAGAACAACCCCCAGCCGTCGTCGTCGAACGGCACCCCCGAGGCAGGAGTCGGGCTGATGCCGACGAGTCGGGTCACCCGGTCGGGAGCCAGCGCGAGCACCCGCTGTGCCGCCCCACCCCCCATGGAGTGACCGACGACCGAGAACCGGTCGGCACCGAGCTCGTCGGCGAGCTCGAGCGCGTCCCGGGCGATCTCGTCGAGGGTGTGGTCCCCGGTGACGTCGGCGCGCTCGCCGTAGCCGCGGTAGTTCAGGAACACGTAGCGGAAGGCGTCGGTGTCCAGCACCGAGCAGAAGTCCTCGCCCCAGCCGGTGGAGGAGCCGAACCAGCCGTGCAGGCACAACACCGTGTGCGGGCCCGACCCGAGAGTGCGGTAGGTGTCAGTCATGGCGCAGAGGCTATGCACCCTGAGCCCGACGCGCCAGACCTTCGACCCAACGCCCACGTGTCACCCGGGTTGGGCCCGACCATCCTCGCCGCGAGACCCTAGAGTCGCCCTCATGCCACTCTCTCCCCACGTGCCGGACCTGGCGGCGATGGACATGCTGCTCAGCGTCGCGCGACACGGCAGCATGGGACGAGCGGCCGAGGAGCACGGCGTGACCCAGCCGGCGGTGAGCTCGCGCATCCGGCGGATGGAGCGGCTGCTGGGCGTCGCGCTGATCGAGCGCACGACCCACGGATCCGCCCTGACCGGTGCCGGCAGCCTCGTCGTGGAGTGGGCTCGCGACGTCGTGGAGTCCGCGGCCGCGCTCGAGCGGGGGGTCGAGGCGCTGAGAGGTCAGGCCCAGGCCCGGCTGCGGATCGCCGCGAGCATGACCGTGGCCGAGTACCTCATGCCCGCGTGGCTGATGACTGCCCACCGAGAGGATCCGGGGCTGGCCATCGCCCTGGAGCTGGCCAACTCCACCGAGGTGGCACGCCGGGTGACCACCGGGCAGGTCGATCTCGGGTACGTCGAGGGGCTACCCCGCACGAGCGGCCTGCGCACGACCACCATCGCTCGGGACGAGCTGCTCGTGGTCGTGGCACGGGACCACCCGTGGGCCCGGACGGGCGCACGGGTCACTGCCCGCGACCTGGCGCAGACTCCGCTCATCCAGCGGGAACCGGGCTCCGGCACCCGGTGGACCCTGGACCGGGCGATGCAGCAGGCACTGGGGCCGGTGCAGCTCGCCCGGCCGATGATGGAGCTGACCTCCACGACCGCCATCAAGGCAGCAGCCCAGAACGGCCTGGCTCCGGCGGTGATCAGCTCGCTCGCCGTCGCCGACTCACTCGAGCTGGGTCATCTGGTCGCGGTCGAGGTCGAGGGCCTCGACCTGCACCGGACGTTGCAGGCCGTCTGGCCGGCGGGTCGCCCACTGCTCGGCTCGGCCCGCGCGTTCGTCGGGCTGTCCCGGCGTACCGACCAGCCGAGGCGACGCCGAACCACTTGACCGGCAGGGTCAGACCGGGGTCAGTGACAGCGATCGACCCACCAGCGAACGGCGTACCGGCCGCAGCCGGGAGGCCACCTCGCCGAGGGCTCGTGCCGAGGGCGAGTCGGGTGCGGACAGCACGACGGGGACACCGCGGTCGCCGCCTTCGCGCAGCGCCATGTCCAGCGGCACCTGACCCAGCAGCGGCACCTCGAGTCCTGCGGCCAGCTGCTGCCCTCCGCCGCTGCCGAAGAGCGCACTGTGCTCGCCGCACGAGTCGCACACGGCCGCTGACATGTTCTCCACGACGCCGGCCACCGGCATGCCGAGGTCGCGCGCCATCAGTCCGACCCGGGTCGCCACGGTGCGGGCGGCCGGTTGCGGCGTGGTGACCACCAGCAGCGACGCCTCCTCCAGCAGCTCGAGCACCGACAACGTGACGTCACCGGTGCCGGGCGGCAGATCGAGGATGAGGACGTCGAGGTCTCCCCAGTGCACCTCGTGGATGAACTGCGTCAGAGCCTTGTGCAGCATCGGTCCCCGCCACACGATCGGTGTCTCGTCCTCGACCAGGAAGCCCAGCGACATCAGCCGGACCCCGTGCGCCTGCACCGGCAGCATCGTCTCGTAGAGCGCCACCGGGCTGTGGTGCACACCGAAGAGCTGCGGCACCGAGTAGCCCCACACGTCGGCATCGAGCAGACCCACCGACTTGCCCTGGGCCGCCAGCGAGACCGCGAGGTTGGCCGCGACCGTGGACTTGCCCACCCCGCCCTTGCCGCTGGCCACGGCGTAGATGGCCTTCGCGTTCGTGGCGCCGACCTGGTGGCCCTCGACCATGAAGCGAGCCGCGGTGTCGCGCCGCTCCCGCTCGCTCATCACCGAGAAGTCGACGCGGACGTCGACCTCGCCCGCGACCGTGCGGGCGGCGGCGGTGACGTCACGTGCCAGTCGGTCCCGCATCGGGCAGGCCTCGGTGGTCAACGCGATCCCCACCTCGACGTCCCCGCGCCGGTCGACGTCGACGCGGCGCACCATCGTGAGCTCGGCCAGCGGTCGTTCCAGCTCCGGGTCCAGCACGCTGCCCACCGCCTCGGCGATGGCGTCGCGGTCTCGTTGTCGTCTCACTGCTCCCCTTCCAGGGCTGCTGCCAGCACGGTGGCGGTGGAGTCGGCCCGGGCACGCCACCAGTCGGTGGTCGGGTCGGTGCCGTGAGCCCGGTGGATCTCCGCCCACGAACGCGCACGCTCGGCCAGCCACCCCACGGTGGCGGGCGCGTCCTGCTCCAGCATGGCGCGCAGCGCGAAGCGTCGTTCGCCTCGCCGGAACCCGACGCCGACGACCGCAGCCCCGGCCTGCAGGTCGCGCTGGGTCAGGTAGACCCCGGAGCGAACCGGTGCCACGAGGGCGTCGAGCAGGTCGTCGACCGAGTCGCCCGCGGCGAGCGGTTGCGGCGCTTCCCGCAGCGCCAGCGGCAGCAGGGGCGCCGGGGTGGCGCGCTCGTGCTCCTCGAGCACCGCTGCCAGGGTCAGCGCCGCCCACTCGGCCAGACTGGCCACGCCCAGCTCCGCGACCGCGTGCAGGTACGCCGGCACCCACGGCCAGAGGTGCTCGTGCAGCAGGGCCTGCCGCGAGGTGCGCAGCTGCTCGGCCGACCGCTCGTTCGTGGCCACCGACTCGGCCAGCCCGAGCTCGGCGTAGAGCATCAGCAGCGCGCCCAGGTGGTCGGCGTCCTCCGGAGCGCTCAGACCCAGCGCACGCCAGAAGCCGCCCACTCGGTCGAGCCCTTCGCCGCCCAGCTTGCCCTCGTCCCCGAGGTAGATCGCTGCGTGCGGTGGCAGACCGAGCACGAAGACCTCGGTGTGCTCGACAGCGGTAGCCGGGGTGAGGTCGAGCGCGCGCCAGACAGGCTCGTTGCCTGGTGGGGGCGTCAGCACCACCGAGCCCAGAGCACGAAGCAGCTCGTAGCGCTCGGGGGCCTCGACCGCCGGCTCGGCCATCGTCGTGGCGCTCACGTGTCGAGGGCGAAGGTGTCGGCGCTCGGCTTGAGCGGGCGCATCAACCAGCTCGGTCGGCGTGTGCCGTCCGGCGAGATGGCACCCGCCGGTCGGGTGCGGGCCATCCAGTCGTCGTACACAGCACTCGCCTTGTCGGTGTCGACACTGATGTCACCTGCGTGATCGTCCGGTCCGGCCTTGACGACGCGGACGGCCTGGTGCCAGCAGTGCATGCCCGAGATCGGGTCCGGGTGCACCGGGAAGATCAGGTTCTGGTGCACGCCCGTGTCGCTCCACCAGATCCGCTGGGTGTCGGGGTCGCTCGACTCGTGCGGACCGACGTTGCGCAGGCGGCGCATCGTCCAGTCGCTGCCCTCACGCTGCAGGTCGACGGTCGCCATCATGCCGCCGACACCGCCGCCCTGGTTCTCCGGACGCCAGCGCCCCATGTGGTGGGAGCAGGCGACCACACCGGGACGGATGCCCTCGGTGATCCAGACCTTGGCCACGAAGTAGCCGATGTCGGACTGCACGCGCACCAGGTCGCCGGTGCGCTCCACGCCCAGCCGGCCCGCGTCCTGCGGGTGGATCCAGACCGGGTTGGTGTGCGCCAGCTCGTCGAGCCACTTCGAGTTGGCCGAGCGGGTGTGGATCTGGGTGGGCAGCCGGAACGTGGAGAGCAGCACCATCTGGTCCTCGGCGAGCTGGTCCGGGTGCACGTGGCTCTTGAGGTACCCCGGGATCGCCTCCTCCGGCCAGCCCCACCCGGCCAGGGTCGAGGAGTAGAACTCCAGCTTCCCCGAAGGCGTCGGGAAGCCGGTGCGTACGACGCCGTCGACCATCACGCCCACCGGGCGTCGGCCCTCGTCGTCGGGCCCGGGGGCGCCGACCGGAGCCATGTTCACGACCGGTGGCTTGTCGGTGGCCGTGAACACCCTGCCCTGCGGGGTGACGTTCACATCAGCCAGCTGTTCCTCGGCCACCTCGGCGTTGTACACCGCGCCCTGGCCCTTGGTGATCTCGAAGGCGCCGTAGCGGCGCATGAACTCCAGCGGGGTCAGGCCCTCGGCGGCCGCCTTCTCCGGCAGACCGGGGACCGAGTTCTCGAACATCCAGCCGTAGTACTCATCCACCGAGAGCTTCGTGCCCGGCTCGGCCTTGGACTCGTGGTACTGCCGGATCCCGAGACTCCCGTCGGGGTCGATCCGCCACGACAGCTCGATCCAGAACTCGTTCTCCTCCCAGACCTCGCCCGGGTTGACCTGCCTGCTGTCGGTGATCGTCTCCCCGAGCCGCTCCCGCGCGGCCCGCAGCACCGGCTGCCGGAAGCCGACCCACTGGCCGTCGTACTGCTCGTAGGAGTGGGTGTCGTGCCGCTCGGAGCTGTGCCCCATCGGCAGCACGAAGTCGGCGAGGTACGCCGACTCGTTCCAGGTCGGGGTCAGCGCCACGAAGCAGCCGATCTTCTGCTCGTCGGTGAGCACCTCCATCCACGACAGGCCGTCGGGGTTGGTCCACACCGGGTTGTAGACCCGGATGAAGTAGGTGTCGAGGGTGCCGCGCCCCTCCTTGAGGAAGTGCGGCAGCAGGAACGACATCTCGTTCTGCGACAGCGGGAACTCCAGCGGCCAGGTCAGCTCCTGCCACACCCCGGGGTGGGGTGGCGTGTAGATCGGCTTCGGCACGAACTTGTTCCAGGAGTTCGCGAACAGGCCGCCCTCGGTGCCGATCGCTCCCAGCAGCGCCGAGATCAGCACCAGCGTCCGGGTGATCTGCCAACCGCCCAGGTTGGCCGCGGCAGCCGAGCGCCAGATGTGGGAGGAGAAGCGCGTGCCGGCCTGGGCCACCGTCTCGGCGACCTCGGCGATCGTGGCCGCGTCGATGCCCGACTCCTGGGCGGCGTACTCGAAGGTGAACTCGGCGTACATCGTGGACAGCTCGGCCTCGAACGACTCGAACGTGGCCGGCAGGTCGGGCCGGCACTCCTCGAGGTACTCCTGCCAGTTCCACCACTGGCGCACGAACTCACGGTCGTAGCGGCCGGTCGCGATCAGGTGCTGCGCGACCGCGAGGTTGATCGCGGCCTCGCTCCCGGGCTGGGGCGAGAGCCAGTGGTCGGCGTGCGTAGCCGTGTTGGAGAGCCGGGTGTCGAGCACGATCACCTTGGCGCCGTTGGCACGAGCCTCGGTGATCCGCTGCGCGTGCGGGTTGAAGTAGTGACCGGTCTCGAGGTGCGAGCTGATCAGGTAGATGACCTTGGCGTTGGCGTGGTCCGGGCTCGGCCGGTCTGCGCCCATCCAGAACTGGTAGCCGGCCCGCCCGCCGCTGGAGCACACGTTGGTGTGCGAGTTGTGACCATCGACGCCCCAGCTGGCGAGCACCCGTTCGGTGAAGCCGTCCTCACCAGGGCGCCCGATGTGCACCATGATCTCGTTCTGGCGTTCCTCGATGATCGCCTTGCGCAGCCTCGCGCCGAGGGTGTCGAGGACCTCCTCCCAGGACACCCGCTCCCACTGGCCCTCGCCCCGCTCCCCCACTCGCCGCAGCGGGTAGAGGATGCGGTCGGGGTCGGTGACCTGGTTGATCGTCGCGGGCCCCTTGGCGCAGTTGCGCCCGCGGCTGCCCGGGTGCTCGGGGTTGCCCTCGAACTTGCGCACGTGGAGGTCGTCGCGGTCGACGTAGGCCAGCAGGCCGCAGGCCGACTCGCAGTTGAAGCAGGTGGTGGGCACCAGCATGTAGTGGTGCTCCTCGCGGCGCGGCCACGCCCGCGAGTCCAGGTCCACCCAGTCGTCCCACCGCTCCTTGGGTGGGAAGGCCGCCAGGTGGATGCCGCTCGCGCCCTGGTAGAACGTCTCGCCGCGAGCCTCGACGTCCTTGCGGGCGGCCGAGACGCGACGCGCCCGCTCGGTCAGGGACACGCGACTGGTCTTCTTCGACGCCATGTGGTGTTTCCTCTCAGGCCAGCGGAACGGATTGGCCGGCCTGGACATAGGCGTGTTCGTGCGCCAGGAGGCCGATCAGGGCGAACGGGGCTGCGATCACGCCGATCAGGGGCGCGGCGACCGACACCAGCACCCCGGCCAGACCCACTCGGTAGTAGGTGCGCGTACTTGCCTCGGGTCATCTCGTGCCCGGCCAGTCGGGCGTGGGCGGTGACGTGCGGCAGCGTGGTCTCGGACCAGACCAGCAGCAGGTGGGCGATCGCCGAGACCGCCAGCACGATCTCCAGTGCGCGGACGGCCGAGTCGTCCCCCATCGCGAGCTCGAACGGCAGCAGCGAGGCGGTACCGGCGAGGACCGCCTGCACGGCGAGGTGCGCGGGGAGCAGCGGGCTCTGCCAGAGGTCGCGCGCCTTGGCCTGGGCGAAGAGGTAGGCGGTGTAGACGGCGGTCGCCAGACCCGTCACCGCGCCGATCACGCCGACCACCTGCTGGGTGGTGCGCAGGTCGAGCACACCGGCCACCAGTGAGGCGAAGGCCGCAGCACCGAAGGCACCGATGATGAACGAGCCGCGCACCAGCCAGCTTCGCCACTGGTGCCGGGTGAAGATCAGCCAGAACCGGAACGGGTGCTTGAGGTCCCAGATCAGCAGGACCCCGGTGATGCCGAGGAAGACCAACGCCAGCAGCGGCGCGACGTAGCGGGTCACCGGGTCGTCCCAGGTCATCAGACCGGTGAACGCAAACAGGATCGCGACCATGAAGGCGCCTGCTGCGATGCTCTTGGTCCACGTGTAGAGGCTGACCCGCCATCCCCACGGGGCGTAGTGCGGGATGTCGTAGGAGAGCAGCGCGGCTGCCGAGGAACGGGCACCCTCGGGGTGGCCGGACGGCACCAGCTGCGGGTCCGGGGGCCCTTGGGTCGACCAGGCGTACAGACCGCCGTCAGGACGCTTGGCGCCGAGCGGGTCCAGCGTCGCCTGGTGGGCGCCGAGGTAGAACAGCCCGGGACCGGTCTCCTTCTCGGGCCGTCGCACCAGTGCGGGCTGCCGCTTGACCGCCTGCGCGACCTTCGACGTCGGGTCGTTCATGTCCCCGATGAGGATGGCTTCAGTGGGGCACACGGTGACGCAGGCCGGCTCGAGTCCGCCGTCGATGCGGTGAGCGCAGAAGTTGCACTTCTCCGCCGAGTGGTCCTCCGGGTTGATGAAGATCGCGTCGTACGGGCAGGCGGCCATGCAGGCCTTGCAGCCGATGCAGATGCTCTTGTCGAAGTCGACGATCCCGTCGGGGCGTTTGTACATCGCCTCCGTCGGACAGGCGGTGACGCAGGGCGCGTCCGTGCACTGGTTGCACCGCGTGACCTGGAAAGAACGCCGGACCTGCGGGAACTCCCCGACGTCGACGGACTTCACGTAGGTCCGGGTGACGCCCAGGGGCACCTCGTTCTCGCTCTTGCAGGCCGTCGTGCAGGCGTGACATCCGATGCACCGGGTTTGGTCCAGCACCTTCAGCCATCTGACGGGGCGTTCAACGACATCGACCATGTCAGCAGACTAGGTAGCAGAGCACATGCCCGCTATGGGGTGATCCCCAAGTCGGGGTGGGATACCCCCAAGCCGCGTTTGGGTCTGTGGCGGGAGCGGACACCGATGCAGACGCGGTGACCGCTACTGCACCGGCATGCCGATCACGTAGAACCAACCGGAGAGGGCGAGGACGATGTACAGGTTCCCGATGATCGAGAACGTGCCTCCGAAGACCAAGGTCTCGCGCCAGGAGATCCGGGCAGCCTGCGTGGCCACCAGGATCGCGACCGCGGAGACGGGTACGAACACCGCCACGTTGAGGCAGTTGATGATGATGACCGAGAACGGCAGCGTGTTGAACTCGAAGGCGTCCGCGAGCCCGATCGAGAGCGGGACGAACACCGCCGCCATGGCTCCACCGCTGAGGATGCCGGCCCGGGCGATGTGCAGGCCGACGATCGCGATGAGCATCACCAGGATGCTGTTGGTCACGCCCCAGCTCTTGATCGGGGACACCAGCCCCTCGGCGGCCCAGGTCACGACGCCGAACTTGTACAGCAGGTTGCCCAGACTGATCGCTCCGCCGATCAGGAAGACCATCCCCCACATCATGTTGCCGACGTAGTCCTTGAGCTCCAGCCCCATGCCGGGCAGGAACAGCAACCCGACCATGATCAGCGTGGCCATCCCGGTGGAGATCCCGGTGAGCGCCTCGGTGGTCCACAGCGTGAACGCGACCGCGATGCAGACCAGCGTCCACACCTCGCCGCGGCTGATGGGCCCGAGCTCGGCCCGCATGCGCGGCATCACGGTGGTGACGTTGGGCAGGTTCACTGCTCCCATCCCGTACCGCCGCTTCACCATGAAGTACGCCAGCGGGAGCAGGCCCCACAGGGGCAGGTTCCACCAGAGCCAGTCCAGCCAGGAGATGTGGATGCCCTGTCCGGCCAGCGTCCCTTGAAGGACGAGGTTGGGCACTCCGGCGGTGAGGAACAGCATGCCGCCCAGGAGCGGGACCAGCCCCGCAACCGCGAGGATCATCCCCTGGTTGGCGCGGTCCAGGCCCGGGGGCTTCTCCTCGTCGTCCGAGATCTCGCCCAGGCAGCGGGAGATCGGCAGGAACATCGCGGTCTCGGCCACCGTGGGAAGGATGGCGTGCAGCGCCGCCCCCGCCCCCATCAGTGCGGCCATGATCCGGTCGGCCCGCGTGGACCGCACGCTCGCCACGATGGCGAACGCGATCCGCTTGCCCAGTCCGGTCTGGATCATCACCGCCACCAGGACGAACGCTCCGAGGATCAGGAAGAACGTGTCCGACGCGAACGCGTTGAACGCGACCGGGATCTCGTCGTTCGAGCCGGGTGCGACCGGCAGGTCGGCCAGCACGACGAGCAGCATCGGCGAGCACAGCCCGACGACGAGCGCCGGAAGCGCCTCGGTCGCAAGACACAGCACGAAGAACACGAAGACACCGAGCAAGGTCTGCGCGGCCACCACCAGGGCATCGGGTGCCGGGCCGTCGGTCTTGTTCGTGGCCTGGAACATGCTGGTGACCGCGTCCTCGAGTCCGGGCAGTGTCGGCCCGAGCCGGGCGTAGGCGATCGCGAGGACGCCGATCACCAGGGCGGCGATCTTTCCTGGAGTGAGCTGAGCGCGCCACGCGGGCACCGTCCGGGCAGGCTCGGCAGCGCGCGAACCGACCGGGGTCCCGCTCCGGTCCCTTGCTAGGGAGATGCTCACGTTCCGCTCCGTACTCGTTGGTCCTGATGACCGCGCCGGCCATCGTGTGTGGCGTACATCACCAAGAAGCCACCGTGGTCTGCGGCGCTGCGAAGGAACAAGGGATGGCGACGTTGCACTTGAGGTTTGAACGCGTTTACCCGCCCGCAACACCCCGACGCCGAGCGGACTCTGGCCCTCGTCCGGGCGAACTGGCACAGTGACCTCCGTGACCGACACCACACGTCACACGGGGTCGGCCGACGACACCATGCCGAGCGCGGGCAGCACAGCCGAGCGGATGCTGGTGGCGCCTCGAGCAGCAGTGGGCCTCGGGGTGATCGCCTGCGCGCTGTTCATCCCCGGGGTACACGTCGGGCTGCTCCTGGCGTGCGCAGCCGCGTTCCTCGTCACGACAGCGGTGGCCCGGAAGCGGCTCACCGAAGGGGATCACGGAGCGTTCCTGTGGACGTCGGTGGCGGATGCGGCGACCTGTGCGGCATTCCTCACGGTGACCATGCCGGTCCCGTTCGCGCCCAGCGCGCTCCTGTTCCCGCTGCTCGCCTTCGAGCTGGGTCTCAAGCACGGCCAACGAGGTAGCGCGGTGGCCCTGGTCCTCCTCGCCTCGGCGATCGGGGTCCGCAGCTCGGAGCGCCTGGCAACCTTCTCCGAGACGCCGCGCCTCTGGCTGATCGGACTCCTGCTGGCAGCGACGGGCGTCTTCATCTGGATCGCAGGGACGATCCGGGAGCAGCTCGCTGCGCACGCTGCCGCCGACCTCGACAAGAGGCGGCTCGCCGGTCTGCTGCACGAGACCGTCGCGGGGGTGCTCACCGAAGCCGGCATCGGCCCGGACGACCGGGAGCATCGCTCGCTCATGTCCCTCGTGGACGAGGCTGCGGAGCACCCGGAGGTGATGTCCCGGGTCAACCGGGAGATCGCCGCGTGGGTCACCCCCCGGCAGGGCGCACCGGGGATGGGGCCACTCTCCCCACGAGAGCTCGAGGTGCTCGAGCTGCTCGCGGACGACGTGAAGGACCGGGAGATCGCCGGACGGCTGTTCCTCTCCCAAGGAACGATCCGGGTGCACGTCTCGCACATCGTGCACAAGCTGGACGTCGACGATCGAGCGGCTGCGATCGCCTGGTTCCGCGGGCGTCGCAGCGGCGACCCCGACTGAGGACGTCGTTCAACCGCGGTTTGTACGGGCTCAGCTGCTGCTGTGTATTGACCTGAACTGCGCGCTGGTGGGCAGCCTTGAGGGAGGCATGAGAACCAACCCACCAAGGAGTCACCTATGACGGCCGAACTGACGGAGATCCAGCGCATGACGACGCTCAAGGTGCTCGGTGCGCCAGCCGGCGTCGAGACCTACCAGATCTCCACCCCCGGCCTGGGAGACCACAGCTACCTGATCACCAGTGGGGGCCGTTCGGCACTGATCGACCCCCAGCGCGACCTCGACCGGTTCGAGGCCGGCATCGCCGAGGTACACGCGCCGCTGGAGATGGTCATGGAGACCCACGTGCACAACGACTACGTGAGCGGCGGACGGGCGCTCGCCCTGCGCCACGGCGCCACCCACGTGCTGCCCGCCGACGCCGGCTACACCTTCGACCACCAGGCCGTGCGCGACGAGGACGAGCTGCCCTTCGGTGACCTCACCATCCGGGCCCTGCACACGCCGGGGCACACCCCCCACCACACCAGCTACGCGGTGCTCGACGGGGACACGCCCCTGCTGGTGTTCTCCGGTGGATGCGTCCTGGTCGCATCCTGCGGGCGGACGGACCTGGTCAGTCCGGAGATGACCGAGGACCTCACCCGGCGCCAGTACCGCTCGGCGCAGCGCATCCTCTCAATGCCCGGCACGATGCTGATCGGGCCGACCCACGGCGCCGGCTCCTTCTGTGCCGCCTCGGCAGCAAGCGCTGACACCTTCACCGACGTCGACACCGAGATGACACGCAACCCGGCGGCGCTCGCCCGCGACGAGCAGGACTTCGTCGACACCCAGCTCGCAGGCCTGCTCGCCTACCCGGCCTACTACAACCAGATGGCAGGACTGAACAAGGACGGAGCCGAGGGGTGGGAGCCGAGCGCTCTACCTGCCCTCGGACCCGACGAGATCCAGCGGCTGATGGAGCAGGGCACCGTGGTCATCGACGGGCGCTCGCGCGACGAGTTCGCCAAGGCGCACGTCCCCGGGTCGGTGAACATCGAGCTCGACGCGCAGTTCTCGACCTACGTCGGCTGGCTGTTCCCGTTCGGTACCGAGTTCGCAGTCATCCTGCCCGACGGTGTCGACCCGCAGGAGCCCGCTCGCCAGTGTGCGCGCATCGGGATCACCTCGATCGTCGGCCACCTCGACGGTGGCTTCGACGCGTGGCAGCAGGACGGACGCGAGACCCGTTCGTACGACGTGATCGATGTCGACGCCCTGCACGCGGTGCACGAGGACGGTGTACGCGTGCTCGACGTGCGTCAGGATCTGGAGTGGTCGGACGGCCACATTCCGGATGCGGTACACATCCACATCCCCGACGTACCGCAACGAGCCGACGAGCTGGTCGGGAGGTGAGGGCACCGTCTACGTGATGTGCCGCACCGGCCACCGCGCCAGCATCGCGACCAGCATCCTGGACACCCGCGGCGTGCCGGCTGTGCTCGTCGACGGTGGCTTCCCCGACTGGGTGGAGCGCGGCTACCCCGTGGACCACCCCGCGGCCGACTGAGCACGGCGACCATGACGAGAGGCGACCAAGTGACCCACTACCGGGCTGTTTTCCAGGTGTCGGAGTCCGACGCCGGGTTACCACGAGCAGGTGCTGCGCAACGTGCGCAACACCGCGACCGACCTCGGGCCGGACGCAGAGGTCGCGGTAGTCACGCACGGACCGGGCCTGCAGCTGACCACGGGGGCCACGGGATGGACCGACGAGGTCGCACAGCTCGTGGACAGCGGGGTCGAGGTGCTGGCCTGCCGCAACACGATGCAGCGCCTCGGGATCGAGCCGGACGAGCTGCTCCCGGGCGTCGCGATGGTCACCGCCGGGATCGGCGAGATCGTGCGCCGCCAGCAGGGAGGGTGGGCGTATGTCCGACCGTGAGCTCCCTGTGGACCTGACCGTTCCCCCGATGGACGACGTCGTCGACCTGCACGGCGACCCCTGTACTGCCGAGCTGGTGCTGTTCATGAACGGCAACCAGTTCATGGCGATGGACGACGTCGTCGAGGCCTTCTGTGCCGAGCGCCCCGAGGTGGGCGAGGTGTTCTTCGAGACCATCCCGCCCGGCAAGCTCGTGGAGCAGACGCTGAACGGTCGGCTCCGGGTGGGCAACCTGGTGCTCAGCGTCCGACCGGACGTGGTGGCCGCCGGGCCCCGCGCACTCCGGCCGCTGCTGGAGCAGGACCTGCTGGAAGAGCCGCAGGAGTACACCAGCAACGACCTGGCGATCCTGGTTGCCGCCGGCAACCCGCTGGACCTCAGGGGCTGGGCCGACCTGGCTCGCCCGGACGTCCGGGTCGCCATGCCCAACCTTCAGTTCGAAGGGGTGGCCGAGCTGATCGCCGAGGCCATCGAGAAGAGCTGTGGCGCCGAGGTCCGCAAGACGATCTTCGAGGACAAGGTGCGCGACGGCAGCACCCGCTTCACCGACATCCACCACCGGGAGAGCGCCCGCTGGCTCGCCGCAGGTGAGGTGGACGCCTGCCCGCTGTGGTCGACCGAAGCGCGCTTCCACTGCGAGGTGCTGGGCGCGGACATGCACACCGTCTCGATCCCGCCGGAGGACAACTCCGTGGGCCGTTACGCACTGGCCGTGGTGCGCGGCTGTGCGCACCCCGAGGCCGCGAGACAGTTCGTCGACTTCATGGTCGACGGTGCCGGGCGAGACGTCTACCGCCGGTACGGGTTCGCCCCTCCGGTCGAGACGGCACGAGTCTGACCGCGGCAGACGGACGGAATCTGGGTACAGCTAGCAGTGACCCAGTGACCCCGCACCAGGAAGGAGTGGCAATGACCGCCACCCGCAACAGGAGCGAACCACGCAAGGTCGACTCCTCGGAGTTGCGCCGTCAGCTCGAGGAGAAGGCGGTACGGATCCTCGACGTACGCACACCAGCAGAGTTCGAGGGCTCGCACATCGAAGGTTCGGTCAACGTGCCACTCGGCCTGCTCCGCAAGCACAGCACCGAGCTCGCCCGGCATCTCGATGACGACATCGTCCTGATGTGCCTATCGGGCGCACGATCCACCCAGGCCGAGGAAGCGCTCAGGGATGCCGGTCTCTCCAACGTGCGGGTGCTCGACGGCGGCATCAAGGACTGGAAGGCGGAGGGGCACGAGGTGGTCGAAGGACGTCAGACGTGGGACCTGGAGCGGCAGGTGCGGTTCGCGGCCGGTTCGATCGTCGCCGCTACCGTGATCGGCAGCACCGCCCACCCGCCGCTCAAGTGGGCTGCGGCCGCTGTTGGCGGCGGTCTTGTCGTCGCCGCAGTCACCGACACCTGCGCCATGGGTGCGGCCCTGATGAAGATGCCCTGGAACCGCACCGGCGAGAGCGTCTCGATGCCCGAGGTCATCGATCGTCTCACCCACGTTGACGCTGGGGCGACCTCGACCGACTGAGAGAGGTGGTCGAGCAGCGAGCGAAACGCGCGGACAGTCGAGACCACCCAACGCAAGGCGTACGCCGGACAGCAGCACCCGCCGGAACATGTCCGGCGGGTGCTGCTGTGTGGTGGCTCGGCCGCGTGGTCAGCCGAGGTCCACGATCGCCGCGACCGGGCCACCACCGTCGGGACCCTGGTGCGCGGCGGAGACCGAGACGAAGACCGCGGGGTCACCGGTCACGGCGGCGGTGACGCCGCCGACGGCCGCCTTGATCTGGCGGTGCCAGTGGACGTCGGAGTCGTCGAGCATCGCGTTGCGTCGACCACGAACGACGCCGTCCTGCGACACCTCGCACTTGAGGAAGACGTTCACCAACCGGTCGCCGAGGTCGGAGGTGTGCGGACGCTCGGGCAGGTCGAGCCCGGCGTCCCGGATCGCGCCCCAGATGCCGTCCGCGTCGAGCGCGTCCTTCATCACCGAGTGGCCGATGCGGTAGCGCCCACCCACCCCGGGGGCGTTGCCGACCACGATCACCTGGGCCTGGTCGAGCTCGACACCCGAGGAGCAGGAGGCGACGGCGGAGAACAGGGAACGGTCGTGCATCACGTCGTCGTCGGTGGGCATGTCGATCTCACCCAGCGCCACGGCGATGCCGAGAGCCGTGGTGCCGTTGGAGAGGTCCATCGACTCGTGGGTGTGCTCGGTCCACACGGTCTTGCCGCGCGACTTGGCGTCGCGGATCGTGTGCACGGTCAGCAGCGGGGTCTTGGTCTGCACGTAGTGCACCTCGGCAGGGTCGGTGATCCCGGCGCGCTCCATGGCGACCTTGGTCGCCGCGGCCACCTTCTCGACCATCGCGACGCGACCGATGTCCTCAGGCTGCAGCACGTCGCTCATCGCGAACCCGACGGTGAGCCGCGGCTCGTCGCTCGGGGTGGCCTCCTCGGACGGCACGGTCGCGAAGATCGTGGCGTGCGGGCTGATCACGCCGTCGGTGCCGCCGGACCAGACGATCGGGATCTGCTTGACCTGCTCGGCAGGGGCACCCTTCTCGATCAGCACCTCGCGGAAAGCGCGGTCGGAGATGATCCGGGTGTAGTCGTTGACGCCACCGTTGCCCTCGGTCTTGCCGATGATGGCGATCACCCGGTCGGCGTGCATCACGCCGTCGTCGATCAGCTTGGCGAGCTCGCTGGCGTCGGCGACGGAGTGGATCGGGACCTTGCGTACTTCGATGGCGTCCGGCATGTCAGCTCTCTCCTGATGGGTGGGTCGGGTCGGGGGTGACGACGGTGCCGAACTCTCCGGACACCGCGTCGACGATGTGGTCGAGGCTGGTGATGACCGAGCGGGTGCCGCCGGCCTCGACGAACCGGCAGGCCGCGTCCACCTTCGGTCCCATCGAACCGCTGGCGAAATGCCCCTCGGCGGCCAGGGCGCGCAGCTCACCGACCGTCAGCTCGCCGATCGGAGCAGCGTCGGGGGTGCCGAAGCGCAGCACCGCCTGGGGCACGTCGGTGGCGATCACGAGCACGTCGGCCCCTACTGAGCGAGCCAGCAGGGCGGCACCGAGGTCCTTGTCGATCACGGCCTCGACGCCGCGCAGGGTGCCGTCCCCGTCGGCGACGACCGGAATGCCCCCACCACCGTTGGCGATCACCGTGAAGCCCGCGTCGACCAGCGCGGTGATGGCCGGGGCGTCGACGATCGCCTGGGGCTCGGGTGAGGCCACCACTCGGCGCCAGCCCTTCTCGCCGCGGTCCTCCCAGGTCTCGCCGTGCTCGACGAGGAGGTTGGCCTCCTCGGCGGAGAGGTAGCGGCCGATCGGCTTGGTCGGCTCGGTGAACCCCGGGTCGTCGGCGGCCACGAGGGTGCGCGTGACCACGGCCGCCGTACGCCGGTCGGAGCCGCGCTCGCGCAGTGCCGCGTCGAGGGCGTTCATCAGCACGAAGCCGAGGGTGGCCTGGGTCTGGGCCCCGCACCAGTCCAGCGGCACCGGCGGTACGACGGCGGCCGCGAGCTCGTTCTTCACCAGCAGGTTGCCCACCTGGGGGCCGTTGCCGTGGGTGACCACCACCTCCACCCCGTGCGCGAGCAGGTCTCCGACCGAGGCCGCCGCGGTGACGGCGGCAGCGATCTGGTCCTCCGGCCGCGCTCGCCCGTCGGCGTTCGTCATGGCGTTGCCACCCAGCGCCAGCAGGACCCTCATGGGTCGAACCTAGTGACCGGTGCGCGGCCCGGACACCAGCAACTCCGACCACCCACGGGCCCGACTGCTGGCACAACTTGCCAACCCATCACCGTGAGCGACCTAGCAGTGCGCGCAGAGTGAGCGTGCCGACGGGGAGCCCGTGCACGTCGTAGTAGGCAAACATCGCCGAGAGCCACTCCCGCTCCCGCGGCTGCAGCCGTTGGTCGTCCCAGCTGCGCTCGACGACCACCTCGACCCCGGCCTCGGCGGCCAGCTCGGCGACCGTTGCGCTCCGCGAGGCCAGCTCGTACGTCGCACCGGCATGGCCATCCTCGAGCAGCACGATCGCGGCGGCCTCCCCCACGTCGTCGAGGTCGGCGAACCCGAACGTCGCGTCCGCCCGGTAGGGCACCCGCACCGTGGTGGTCAGGTCGAGGTTCTGCAGGTAGGGGCCGGGCTGCAGGATCGTCCAGCTGAACCCGCTGCGACGGACCAGGTCCTCCGCGATCGCCTTGCCGAGGTGGTGCGGCATCGCCGGGGTGTAAGGCGATGCCACCGAGTGGTAGCCGACGCGGGAGACCCGGGCCGTGCGTGCCGCGTCGAGCGCGTGCGCGACGTAGCCGGGCTCGTCGGGGTGCAGGTTCGGCGCGACCAGGTAGACGGCGTCACACCCGCGGAGGGCAGCGGCGAGACGGACCACCGGCCCGTCCTGCTCGGCGCGACCCGTGGTCACCACCTCGGCACCACGGGCCCGGAGCGCGGTTGCGACGGCACGGCCGGTCTTCCCGTGCCCGCCGACGATGCCGATCCGGCTGGTCATCGCCGGCTCACACCAGGTCCACCTCGGCGTGCGCCGCGCCACCGGACAGCCGGGCATAGCCGGGGCCACGGTCGAAGAAAGCCTCTGACGAGGCCGGTCGACCACCCCGCTCGGCAGCCGTCGCGTCGGCGTCGAAGCCGAGCGAGTCGTCGTCGAGCGAACCGGTGAGCACCACGCCGTAGTCGGCCAGGGCCGCCTCGGGCGAGACCTTGCGCCAGACCACGTCACGCACCACCAGCGCCGGGTTGCGCTCGAGCGGGTTGCCCCAGCCACCACCGCCGGTGGTACGGATCCGGATCACCTCACCGGCCTTGACCGGCTCGTCGTCGGCGAGGGCGTCGACGACGCGCTCGCCCGGCCCACCGGGGTCGATGACGACCTCGAACGGCCTACCGGCCAGCCCGCCCTTGACGCCCCAGCAGGCCAGGATCGAGCGGTCCGCGATGGACATGAAGTGGCCGTCCTTGAGCATCCGGATGTGCTTCTCATAACCCAGGCCGCCGCGGAACTGCCCGGCACCGCCGGAGTCCATCGCGAGCCCGAGACTCTCGACCAGGAAGGGGAAACGCGACTCGGTGAACTCGCTGGGCAGGTTGCGGGAGTCGGGGACGACGTGGATGGTGTCCTCCCCGTCGGCGTAGTAGCGACCGCCCGACCCGCCACCGAGCACCTCCCGCATCAGGTAGCTGCGACCGTCGAGGTCCTCGCCGTAGACCCCCGTGTAACGGATGGTCTCCTGGTCGGCCGGCATCCGCCCGTCGACGGCCTTGGCGATGACGCCGGCGAGCACGCCGAGCAGCCGCAGGATCACGAACGTGCGGGCGTTGGTCGGCGCCGGGAAGACCGGCGTCAGCAACGTGCCGGGCGGGGGGAACCGCATCTCGATCAGCGGCACGATGCCCTCGTTGACGTCGAGCTCGGCCATCCGCTCCGGGCTCTCGGCGAGGTTGCGCAGGATCGGTGCCAGCCACTTCTTCAAGAAGACACCGTCGCTGTAGTCGCCGCAGTGGTTGATCGGTCCCTTGGCCTGTGGGCTGGTGCCACCGAAGTCGAGGATCAGCCGCTCGCCGTCGGGGTCGTCGGAAGGCGTGCGGGTGAGCGTGATCCGCTGGGTGTGCAGCATCGGCTCGTCCACGCCGTCGTGCTCGGCGTAGTCCTCCCAGACCCACTCCCCGACCGGGATCTGGGACAGGATCTCGCGGCGGTACGTCGTGGTGGTGCGGTCGATGATCGCGTCGAAGCACGACTCCACGGTCTCGACGCCGTAGCGGTCGAACAGCTCGCCGAGGCGGCGCGCGCCCATCAGGCAGGCCGAGCACTCGGCGTCGAGGTCGGCGGCCAGGCTCTCCGGCATCCGGGAGTTGCGGGTCATGATCGAAAGCGCCGCCTTGTTGGGGACGCCCGCGTCCCACAGCCGGATCGGCGGCACCATCAGGCCCTCCTCGAAGACGCTGGTCGCGTGCGAGGGCATCGAGCCGGGCACCGCTCCCCCGATGTCGTCGTGGTGGCCGAAGGCCTGCACGAACGCGACCACCCGGCGGGCCTCGCGCGGCCCGGCGAAGACCGGCACGGTGACGCAGAGATCGGGCAGGTGGCCGATCCCGCCCTCGGAGCGGTAGACGTCGTTGTGGAAGTAGACGTCGCCCTCGGTCATCTCCTCGATCGGGAAGTCACGGGCAACCGGGTGCACGAGCGCGGAGTAGGACCGGCCGGTGAGCTTGCGCAGAAGGCGGTCGTGGATGCCGGCCCGGAAGTCGTGGGCGTCCCGGATCATCGGGCTGCGCGAGGTGCGGCCGATCGCCGTCTCGACCTCCATCTCGACCGAGGCCAGTGAGCCCTGGACGATCTCGACGAGCACCGGGTCGGCGCTCGCTCCTGAGTCGGCAGTGAGCATCCCGAAGGGGAACTGCGTGGGTGCGCGACGGCTCCGGGTCTCGGACGCCTGGGACGTGGTGGTCACTGCTCGCTCCTCGTCACGATGATGTTGAGGTACTCGTCGACACGGGCGGCGAAGCCCGGGTGCAGCGGCACCGTGGAGCCGAACTCCTCGATGATCGCCGGACCCGGGACGACGGTGCCCGGTGCCAGGTCGGGTCGCCACAGCACCGGAGTGTCGACGTACCCCTCGGCCGCGTCGAAGCAGACCTCACGCCGGCCGGTCTCGGCGAAGCTCGGCTGCTCTGCAGTCGGGTGCCGCTGGATCTCCGGGCGCTGGATCGGGCCGATGCCGGAGACGCGGAGGTTGACCCACTCGACCTGCTGGCTGGGGTCGTGGGCGAAGTCGTAGCCGTACAGCCCGCGGTGCGCGGCGTGGAACCGATCCGCGACGGCGTCGAGGACGGCGTCGTCGACACCACCTTCGGGCACAGGGACGCGAACCTCGTAGGCCTGGCCGAAGTAGCGCAGGTCGGCGGTGCGCACGAACTGGTGCTCGCGGTCCTCGAACCCCTCGGCGGTCAGCGCGGTCCGGGCCTGACCGGCGAGCTGGTCGAAGATCCCGGCCACACCGCTGGGCTCCAGCGCCTCGGCGAGCGAGACGTGCGTGCGGACGTAGTCGTTCTTCACGTCGACGGTGAGCAGACCGAACGCGGAGACGTTGCCGGGGTTGGGCGGCACCAGCACGGTGCGCAGGCCGAGCACGTCCATCAGCCGGCAGAGCAGCAACGAGCCGGAGCCGCCGAAGGTGGTCAGTGTGAAGTCGCGGACGTCGAGGCCACGCTTGACGGTGACCTGGCGCAGCGCGTTGGCCTGGTTCCACGCGGAGATCTCGAGGACGCCGCTGGCGCACGCCTCGGGGGTGAGACCGAGCTGCTTGGCCAGCGCCTCGACACCGGCGCGGGCGGCGTCCACGTCGAGCGGGATCTCGCCACCGAGCAGGTGCGGCGGGATCCTTCCCAGGACGACGTGGGCGTCGGTGATGGTCACGTCGGAGCCGCCCTTGCCGTAGCAGAGGGGGCCCGGGTCGGCGCCCGCCGACTGCGGGCCCACCTTGAGGGTGCCCTCGGGCGAGAGCCACGCGATCGAGCCGCCGCCCGCACCGACGGTCACCACGTCGATCATCGGGATCTTCGAGGGGAAGGCCCCGACGGTGCCCTCGGTCGTCAGGGTCGGCTCTCCGTCGATGACGACCGAGACGTCGGTCGAGGTACCCCCACCGTCGCTGGTGAGCACCTTGTCGAACCCGGCGACCTTGGCGATCAGCGCGGCGCCGAGGGCGCCCGCGGCCGGGCCGGAGAGCACCGTGGTGATCGGCTGGTGCACCACCTCGTCGGCCGAGAGCACGCCGCCGTTGGACTTCATCACGTAGAACGGGATCGTCCGGTCGTCCAGCGCCTCGAGCCGGGTCTTGATGTTGGTGACGTACGCCGACAGGCGCGGTTTCACCGCTGCGTCGACCAGGGTGGTCATCGCGCGCTCGTACTCGCGGTACTCGCGCAGCACCTCGCTGCTCAGCGACACCACGGCGTCGGGGTGCTCCTCGGTCAGGACGGCCCGCATCCGCTCCTCGTGGTCGGGGTTGGCGTAGGCGTGCAGGAAGCACACGCCGAGCGTGTTGATCCCCTGGGCACGGAACCAGCGGGCGGCGTCCCGCGCCGTGACTTCGTCGAAGGGCCGCACCTCGGCGCCGGTGAAGTCGAGTCGCCCGCCGACGCCCAAGACCAGGTCCCGCGGCACGATCCGGCTCGGCTTCACCCAGAAGTAGGAGTTGCCGTAACCGTCCGGCACCGACTGGCGGGCGATCTCCAGCATCGACTCGTAGCCCTCGGTGGTGATGAACCCGAGGCGGTCCACCTTGCCCTCGAGGAGCTGGTTGGTCGCCACCGTGGTGCCGTGGCTGACCGCGTCGATCGCACCTGCGCCGGACCCCAGCAGCCCCAGCACCTTGTCGATGCCGGCGAGGAACCCGTCGGCCGGGTTTGCCGGGGTCGACGGCGTCTTGGTGGTGACGATCTCCCCCGACTCCTCGTCGAAGGCCACCACGTCGGTGAACGTGCCGCCGGTGTCGATGCCGATCCGGATGGTGCGGGCAGAGCTGGGGGTCATGCCTCGATTCAAGCGGCGTATCCCCCACCCAGCCACGGCAGATTGTGCTCATCAGGCCGATGATCGTGCCCAGATGCTGCCAAGAGCGACCTGACGCTCGCATGGAGAGCTCAGCGCTCCACGGCCCAAGGATGAGTGGCGACCACCGTGACCGTCCCGGGACTGACCTCGGTGAACCCGCCGTCGGACACGACCACCGGCGCGGTGCCCACCAACCGCTCCCAGTCACCCGCGAGGCCCGTCGCGACCTGCACGGGCGCGCCGGCGGCGAGCCAGCTGTTCGCAACCTCGACCGGAAGCGCCTCGAGGACCAGCTGCGCGGCGTGACCCACCTGCGCCGCGGCCTTGCCGGTGGTCATCGCCACGTGCGGGTTCAGGACCAGCCGGACCTCGGCCTCGGCGACTGCCGGCGGCTCCGCGTCCTCCAGGGTCAACCCGCCCACCTGGAGTCGCGCGATCTCGGCGTGCACCTGGTCTACGGGACCGGGCACGTGCACCGCGACCTCGACACCGTGGCTGCGGTGGCGGAAGGCTCCCGGTACGGCCAGCTGGCGGGTCCACCCGGCGCCGCGCGCCCGGCGTACGACCTTGCGGATCGGGCCGGAGCGCCACCGGTTGGTGCGATCACGGATCTCCGGGTCGGCCTCGTCGCTGGTGAAGGCGTCCAGCGCCAGTGCCACAGCGGAGGCCGTCGCGCAGAGCACGGCGGACTGCTGCGGCGTCGGGTCGCGCTCGACCCGCACCACGATCTGCATCGCCCACGGAACCTCCGCCTTGGCGGCGGTCGCGTCCGTGCTCACGCAGGTGATTCAACCAGCGCGACCGTTGCGCCCGACGTTCAGACCGACCGAGAGCACCTCGTCCAGCTCGATCGCGGCGGACCTGCGCACCACGTCCTTCAGGGGGAGCAGGTACTGACCGTCCTTGGGGAACAGCGCCGTCTCGAACTCGACTCCGTCGATCCGGGCCACGACCGGCACCTGCCCCCAGTACTCGATGCCTTGGGCCGCGAACTTGATGTCCGCGCTCTCGTCCTCGGGGATGCGCACGAAGTAGAACGGCGCCGGACCCCGCCACTCGATCACCGGGCCGTCGAACTCGAAGTCCATGGCTTCCATGCCCGCGAGTATGCCGCGCCCCCGCCACGGCGGTCGAGACCACAACGTGGTCGAGCAGCGAGCGAAGCGAGCGGATAGCCGAGACCACAAGATGGTCGAGACCCGGTCGGTCGGGACCGCTTCGTGCACCCACACTCGTCGCGGTGGCGGGTGTCCACGGTGGCGACCCAGAGCCTCGGCCGCACCCTGCGTGGCGTGCTCACCACAAGCGAGGCTGGCGGCACAGGTCCGCAACAGCACGATCAGCTAAGAGATCCGGATGGCGTCGGAGACAGCCCGTGTCGGACTCCTCCAGTTCCGTCTGTACGGGGGGCCATCCACGTCATAGCGTGCCGCCATGGAGACGTTCAGACGGTTCGCGTGGATCGTGTTTGTCTTCTTCGCTGTCCTCGGCACGATGTTCGGCGTGTTTCCGGGCGGGTGGTTCGACGACGACATCGACCGGGATGCCACGTTGCTGACCAGCAGCTACGGCATCGTGGCAGTCGTCCTGACGATCGCGATCGCCGCCACCGCTTTTCGCAGAGGCGAGCGGTGGGCGTGGCTGGCGTTCTGGGCGTGGCCGGTGTTCTTCGTCATCCACGGGTTCGCGTTCTTCGCGTTCGACTTCGTCTTCGCACTGCTCGGGGCGTTGACGTTGGCGGCGACGTACCCGGGCCAAGGCAGCCACGGAGCCACCAGCTCGTCAAGCACGGAGTAGGCCTACCTGTCCGGGGAGCCGATCTCCAGGACCGCGCCCTCGCTCGTGCCGAGCTGGGCACCTTGGGCAGCGAGATACCCATGGACGTTGCGGGCGAGCTGCTCGACGGGGCGCCGCGGTAGGTAGGCATCCGCGCCCGCATCCAGGAGGATGCCGACCGGCCCCCGGACGTCGAGCCCCAGCTCCTCATCCAGGATCTCGGTGACCAGGACGCGGGCCTGCGGGAACATCAACGTCCATCGGTTGATCAGCTGATGACTCACCGGGTGACTGAGTACGACGTCCGCCGTCGACGGGGCGTCGGCGAAGTCGAGAACAACGTATGAGTTGCCGAGGGCGTCGCTGAGCCGGGCGCGCGCCGTCTCAGACATGCGCATCGTGGTCGCGACGACCGTGACGTCGGCACGTTCCGAGGAAGGTGCCGGACTGGCCCCCTCGGATGGCGGGAGCAGCGCGCCTTCGAGGACCGCCGGCTGGAATGTCAGGGTGCCGACTCGGGCGCCGGAGCGGACGACCTCGACCTCGCCCGTTTCGATGATCGACTCGATCGCCGTACGCGCCTGGTGCGGCAGCGCCGCCAGGTCGAACGTGGTTCGCTGCGCCGGTCGTGCCATCACCGGCCCGACCCGAGGCCCACCGCGAATGCACGCACCTCACCGATTCTTGCCTACGCACCGCTTGGTCCCGTGGCAACACGCATCAGGGTCGCGTCCGAGCCCGTCCCGACAGCGACGTTCCCGGCACACCGACTGCTCGTGCCAACCCCGACCCAAACGGGGGGTGTACATCCGGGAGGATTAGTAGTTGAATGATCAATAGATCACGCGTGAGGTATTCCGCACCGAGCCAGGGAGGAACCATGAGCACCTCGACCAACCTGCGGCTGGACGACCAGCTGTGCTTCGCCCTGTACTCGGCGACCAACGCCGTGACCCGCGCCTACCGGCCGCTCTTGGACGCGATCGGGCTGACCTACAGCCAGTACCTCGTGATGCTCGTGCTGTGGGAGAGCGACCGGCAGCCGGTCCACACGATCGCCTCGCGACTCGAGCTCGCCTCGCACGCGATCAGCCCGATCCTGGTGCGCCTCGAGGAGCGGGGTCTGGTCACCCGTGACCAGACCGCCCACGACCGCCGGGTGGTCACCGTCAGCCTCACCCCCGCCGGGGCCGAGCTCGAGCAGGCCGCCTCCGCCGCCCAGTTCGACGTCGTGGACCAGACTCGGCTCTGCGGTGCCGAGCTCACCGGGCTGCGCGACGACCTGCGCGACCTGGTCTCCCGGATGACGCCGCCCAGCACGACGGCCTCGGCTCCGCACCACCCCGGAGCAGCAGGTGCGTGACTCCGTGCAGCGAGGGCAGGTGCCGGGTCAGGTGACCGCCAGTGACGTCAGCGCGCTGCCCGAACTGTTGAAGCGCAGCGCGCTCGGAGACGAAGCTGCCTTCGCCGAGCTGTACGTCATCGCGGCTCCGCGGCTCTTCGGCATGGCCGTCCGCGTCCTCGGGCAGCACACCCACGCCGAGGAGGTCACCCAGGAGGCCCTGATGACCATCTGGACCACGTGCGCCCGATTCGACCCCGACCGGGGCAGCGCGATGTCGTGGATGCTCACCATCGCCCATCGCCGCGCCGTCGACCGGGTACGGCAGAGCGCCGCCAGCTCGAGGAGGGACGCGGCCTGGGTGGCCGACCTCGACCTCGATGAGCGGCAGAACTCCTCGGACGCTGCTGCCGTGGTCGTCGAGACCGTGGCCGTCCGGGCCGCCTTGCGCACCCTGCCCCAGAAGCAGAAGACCGCCGTGTTCCTCGCCTACTTCGGGGGACATACCTACGTCGAGGTGGCCGAGGCGCTCGGCGTCCCGCAGAGCACCGTCAAGAGTCGGATCCACGCCGGGCTGCGGACCCTCAGCGACGCGCTCACGGCACCCGGTGACGCCGCGCTCCACCCGGCCTGAGGACTGTCCCGGCTCCCGCACCTGCGCGGCACCCTGCGCGCGAACGCGCCTACGATGGAGCCGCAGCCGCACCCCAGACCCAGCCACCCGGACCGAGGGCACCAGTGATCGCAGGAAGATACTCGCGCGAGCGCGAGATCGGCCGCGGCGGCATGGGCGCGGTCTGGCTCGGCCGCGACGAGGTCCTCGGACGTCAGGTGGCGCTGAAGCGGATCGGACTGCTGCCGGGGGCCGATCGCACAGATCTAGCACGTGCGGAGCGGGAGGCGCGCCTCGCCGCGCAGCTCAACCACGCGCACGTGGTCGGGGTGTTCGACGTCGTGGTCGACCCCGAGACCGACGCCAGATGGCTGGTGATGGAGTACGTCGACGGCCAGACGCTGGCCGAGGTGGTTCGAGAGCGAGGCAGTCTCTCCCCTGACGACGCCGCCCCGCTGCTCAGGCAGGCAGCCGATGCGCTCGTGGCGGCGCACGCCGCGGGGATCGTGCACCGTGACGTGAAGCCCTCCAACATCCTGGTCGACCGCAACGGCCGGGTGAAGCTGACCGACTTCGGCATCGCCCGCATTGCCGCGGACCCCGCCCTGACCCAGACCGGCATGGTGACCGGCTCCCCCGCCTACCTCGCGCCGGAGATCGCCACCGGAGCCCGCGGCGACGAGGCCGTCGACGTGTGGTCGCTGGGGGCCACGATCTTCTACGTGCTGGCCGGGCGGCCGCCGTACGAGATCGGCGACAACGTGCTCGGTGGGCTCTACCGGATCGTCAACGACGACCCGCCCCACCTCGAGGCCGGCTGGATGACACCGCTGCTCGAAGGAACTCTGGTCAAGGACCCGTCGCGTCGCTGGACGATGGAGCAGGTCCGCGACTTCCTCGCGGGACCGTTCGGTCGGGTGGCGCCCACAGCCCCCGGGGGCGCGGTGGCGGCGCAGAGCGCCGCGGACTCCGCACCGGACCGTGGGCGGGACCGCACGCAGGAACTGGGTGGAGCGGGCGTCGCCACCGGGCTCGGTGCGACCGGGATCGGCACCACAGGGCTCGCGACAGGGGTCGGGGCTACCGGGACTGGTGCGGCCGCGGCCTCCGCGCCGCCGCCGACGCGGGCCTCAGGCGGCCGGCGACCGCCCCTGCTCTGGCTGCTTGCCGGCGGTGTGGCCCTGGCGCTGCTGCTCTCGGTGGTGCTCTTCGTCGCGCTGCGCAACGGGGATCCCGTTGCCGAAGAGCCGGGCGCGAAACCCTCGGCCACCGCGACCACGCAGGAGGCAGAGGCCGAGCCGACCGAGGAGGGCATCGAGACCTTCATCCGCGACTACGTCGACGCCGTGGGCGCCGACCCGGCCACTTCCTGGCAGATGCTCACGCCTAAGTTCCAGAGCGAGAGCGGCGGGTTCGACACGTACAAGGACTTCTGGGACGCCGCCCGCAACGGCCGGGTGCTGAGCATCTCCGCCAACCCGGACAACCTCAGCGTCAGCTACCAGGTCCGTTTCGACAACTTCGACAACGGCCCCGGCCCCACCGTGCTCGACCTCGACTTCGAGGACGGGCGCTACCTCATCGACGGTGAGCGCAGCCAGGGCTTCACCCCGGCCGACTGACCTCCCAGCACCCCGACCGGGCACTCGTGGACGCCCGCAGCACCCCGACCGGGCACTCGTGGACGCCCGCAACACCCCGACCGGGCGATCAAGGCCCAGTCGTGGCGTCATGGCCGTGAGTTGAGAGCGACGTCGCCCCGAGGCTTGAGCCGGAGCACGCCGACGCCGACCAGGATGAGCAGCACGGCCGCGCCGTCGAGCAGCGTCAGCGGCTCGCCCACCAGCAGCCACCCGATCGCCAGCGCCACGACCGGTGGGAGGTAGGTGGAGCTGGAGGCCGTGACGGCTCCCAGCCGGTCGACGATGAAGTAGTAGAGGATGTAGGCGACCCCGGTGCCGAGCAGCCCGAGTCCCAGCACGAGTGCGACCAGTGCCCGGGTGTCCTGCCCGATGTCGGTGATGGCGTCGTAATCGGTCACGACCGCTAGCGTCAGCAGCCCGAACCCCATCTGGTACGACGTGAGCGCCGCACCAGGGATCGCCAGACCGACGAGGAACCTGCGCGCGTAGACGAACGAGAGGCCCACGCTGAGCGAGCCGAGCAGCATGTAGAGCACGCCGACCGGGTCGACCCCGCCGGCGCTCTCCCAAGGACGGGCGATCAGGAGCACGCCGGTGAAACCGATGATGACTCCGATGAGTCGGTTGGCGGTGACCTGCTCCTCGGCCAGGAAGATCGCCGCGGCCACGAAGGAGAACAACGGGATCGCGCCGCTGAGAGCCCCCGCGATCCCCGAGGGCAGCAGGGCCGTGCCCGCCGCGAAGGCGAAGTAGTAGACGCTCGTGGCCAGCACCGACATCGCGAGGAAGTGGTGCACGTGCCGGAGGTGGCTGCGTCGCAGCACCCCCCGCGCGGCGGCGTACACGACGATCGGCACGAACCCGAACAGCACCCGCAGGAAGGTGATCTGGCCGGGGCTGATCGTCTCGGCGGCCCACTTCATGAAGATGAAGTTGCTGCCCCAGATCAGGCCGAGGGCGGCGAAGGCACCGGTGGCTGGACTGCGCATGCAGCGAGCCTCTCAGTGATCCCGGACCATCGTCGGAGGCGCGGTCGGCGAGTGGACGTACTACGTGTGTTCGGCAGCGTCGTCGAGGCTGGGTTGCTGCTGGCCGTCATCCACCAGGCGTGGACCTGGCCGAGAACAGCCAGCACAGCACCAGACTGATGTGCGACCGGCAAAGACCGGGGTGGGCGCGCCAGCTAGGCGGCCGGTCGCTCCAGCACGAACACGCGCAGGCGCCGGCCGGTGATGCGGCTCTGGTACTTGCGGTAGCCGCCGTAGAGCGGCTCCGAGCGGGTGAGCACCGCGGCGTGCTCGGCTTCGCTGGCCGGGCGGGCGACCACCGGGACCGCAGTCCCCCGGTAGGACAGGGTCGCTGCCGGCTGGGCCTCGAGGTTGAGCACCCACGCAGGGGTCGTGGGCTGTGCGAAGTTGGAGCCGATCAGAGCGAGGCAGCCCTCGTGCGGGATGGCGATGAGATGCGTGGTCCGGGGTCGTCCGCTCTTGCGACCAGTCGTGGTCAGGTCGACCACCGGCAACCCGGCGAGCAGGCTCGCCACGGTGTGCCGGCGCTTCGTCAGTCGCTGCACCGACGTGTCCAGCATCGGGAGCACGCGGGAGAAGACCCAGGCACCCGGCCGGGTGGCCACCATCGCCTGGAGGGCGCGCTGGACGCGGTTGGCGGGTCGGAAGCGGTAGTCGAGGTCCTCGGCCAGACTCATGCGCCGAGCCTAGGGGGAAACACCGACCGCGTCCCGGGACGCGCGGCCACCACGCCGCGACCGCTCCTCAGGACTCCAGGATGGTCTTGGCCTTCTCCAGGTTCGAGCGCACGTCCCGGGCGTAGAGCTTCATCACGATCGGGTCGGCGAACTTGAACACACCCTTGAGGGATTCGCTCTCCTGGTGCCAGCTCACCAGGGTGCCGTCGCCGTCGTCCTCGTAGGTCAGCGTCAGCGTGTAGGGGATCGTCGCGTCCTCGGAGACGAGCTTGCTGCGGCTTCCCGGCTCGACCTCCACGAGCTCGTCGGTCAGCTCGAGGCGCCGGCCCGCCACCTTCACCACCCCGTGGCAGATCCGACCCAGCTCCGTCTTCTCCCCGGAGACCATCTCGTACTCGACGATGTTGCTGCTGTAGACCGGCACGTTCTCCGGGTCGGACATGAACTCCCAGACCTCGTGGCGCGGCTTGTTGATGACGATGGTTTCGTCGACAGTGAGCATTGGAATGACCCGACCTTCCCCGTGAACGTCGATCGCCCGACCGACCTCTCGCACGCTAGTGGCGCGTCGGTGTGCCCCATAAGGGTCCATCTGCGGCTGATCGCGTGTGGACTAGACGGCTGGACCCGACGGCCCTGGCGCGGGCCCCCGAGCGGACCCTCCTTGATCCCAAAAGTGGTCGACCTGCGCCCGAGCGGATCGACGGGCGATCGACCTCAGGCGCTTCGGGCGACTCGCGGCAGGCCTTCGAGGCGGTCGGAGTCGGACAACCGGCGACGCCGGACCATGTGCACCACGATCAACGTCGAGGACAAGGCTGCGTAGACACACCACAGGGAGGCGAAAGCGTCCACGTACACGAACGCGACGACGACCAGGCCGGCCAGGTTCACCCACCCGAAAGCGACCACGGAGCGGTATCCGGACAGCACGGCGGGACCGATCACGGCCACGGCGTAGGGAACTGTCAGGAGGTCACCGTGGCTCAGTCCGGTGACGTACTCGAGCGCGTAGGGATGGGCCACCGCCGACACCGGGGCGGAGAACACCTCGACCGCGAACATCGCCGACGTCACCGCACCGAGGAGCACGAACGGTGCCACCCGGAGCCGGGCGCCCCGCGGCTCCAGCAACAACACCGACAGCGGGAAGAGCGTGGGCAGCACCACCATCGCGAACCCGAGGTAGACCACGACGGCAGCGTGGCGCAACGGCTCCGACACGACGGCACCTTCGACGCCTGCCCAGATCACTGCCTCCACCAGCTGGTGGAGCGCGAAGAGCAGGGGAAGCGCGGCGAACGCAGCTCGCGAACGTGTCGGACCTCGCGCAGTGCCACGACGGCCAGCGGGAGCAGGACGGCACCGGCGACTATGTCGGCCTCGACCGAGAAGCACACGATGGTCCCCTCAGCCCGGATCCGCCGGCCAGGGGCTGGCCCGCGGTGACGCCGCGCGATTGTCTCCACCGTACGCACACGGGTCCGCGGCGGGAGGAATGCACCCACCTACCTCGGAAGGGTCCGTTCGAGCGACGCACTTGACCGGGCCGCGGCTCAGGCAGCCTCGAAGCCCGCGGCGATCTCCAGCAGACGGCGTTCGGAGCCGTGCGGTCCGACGATCTGGATGCCCACAGGCAGGCCGGCACGCGTGTGGCCGGCGGGCACGGCGACGGCCGGACACCCAGTGGCGCTGATCAAGTACGCCGACCGCATCCAGTCCAGGTAGGTCTCCAGTGGTTGGCCGTTGATCTCGGTGGGGAACTCCTGGTCGGCCGGGAACGGCGGGACCTGTGAGACCGGCAGCACCAACACGTCGTGGTCGGCGAAGAACGCGCGCATCACCTCCGAGAGCGTGGTGCGCTGGGTGTACGCGCGCGCCACGTCGGCGCCGGTGAGCGGCTCCCCGGCCCGGATGTTGTCGGCCAGCGACTGCTTGAACGAGTCCGGGTGCTCCGCCAGCAGCCGGCCCAGCTTTGCGTGCAGGTGCCAGGCCCGCAGCGTGCGGAAGGTGTCCTCGGCCAGCGACAGGTCCGGGTGGGCGGAGACGACCCTGGCGCCGTTGGCGCCGAACACCGACGCGGAGGACTTCACCACCGCGGCGACCTCGGCATCGACCGCGAAGGCTCCGCCGAGATCGACCGAGAGCGCCACCCGGACCCCCGCCAAGGAGCCCGAGATGGGCGGTGCGAACGACGATCCCGGCTGGCCCAGCGCGTGCGGCACCCGAGCGTCGGGACCGGCGAGCACCGAGAGCAGCAGCGCGAGGTCTCCGACGTTGCGGGCCAGCGGGCCACCCACCGAGGTGGTCTCCCACTGGTTGTACAGGGGCCACTCCGGGACCCGGCCGAGCGAGGGCCGCAGCCCGACCACGCCGCAGAACGACGCGGGGTTGCGCAAGGAGCCGCCCATGTCCGAGCCGTCGGCCAGCGGCACCATCCCGGAGGCCAGCGCGCAGGCTGCTCCTCCGCTCGACCCGCCCGCCGAGCGCGTCGGGTCGACCGGGTTGAGGGTCGTCCCGAAGACGGTGTTGAACGTGTGCGAACCCGCGGCGAACTCCGGCACGTTGGTCTTGCCGATCACCACAGCACCGGCCGCTCGCACCCGCTCGACGAGCAGCTCGTCGCGGTCGGGGATGTGGTCGGCGAAGAGCGGGGAGCCGTACGTCGTACGCCAGCCGGCCACGGCATGGGTGTCCTTGAACGCGAACGGCAGCCCGTGCAACGGACCCACGTCGGCGCCGGAGGCCAGCTGCGCATCCGCCGCGGCGGCGCCCGCGCGGGCGCGCTCCTCGTCGAGCGACACGATCGCGTTCAGCCGGGGGTTGCGTTCGGCGATCCGTGCCAGGTGCAGGTCGAGCAGCTCCTGTGCCGAGATCTCGCGGGCGCGCACGGCGTCGGCCATCTCGCGGGCTGTGGACTCGACCGAGAGGCCCTGCTCCGGAGTCATCGGCGACGGCGTCCCAGGACCGCGCCGGCGACCACCCCGACCAGCACGAGTCCGGCACCGACAGCGACCCCCTTGAGGAAGTCAGGACCGACACCGGCTGTGGCGGCAGCCGGAGGCGCGGTGAAGACCTGGCCCTCGCCCGACGGCGCGGTCGCCACCTCGACGGCGGGCGCCGCGGCCGTCCCGGTCAGCACGGCGTCGACGTTGCCGAAGAACTCGCCGGCCATCCGGCGCGAGACGCTGGTGAGCATCCGTTGCCCGACGCCGCCGACCATGCCACCCACGACCGCGTCCGCGGAGTAGGTGACCGTGGTGGTCCCGTCGTCTGCTCCGCTGAACCCCACCTGGACCTCGGCGCCGATCGTGCCGGGGGCACCGGCCCCCTGGAGCCTCATCAGCAGCGACTCGTGTGGGTTCAGGTCGGTCAGGACGCACGAGCCCGCGTAGGTGCCGCGGATCGCGGCGACGCCCGCAGTGACCGTCATCGAGTAGGCGTTCTCCCCCGCCGACTCCAGACGCTCGCAGCCCGGGATCGTGCGGACCAGCACGGTCGGGTCGAGCAGCGCGTCCCAGACCCGGTCCACTGGTGCGTGCAGGACGGCTTCGCCGGTGAACTTCATGCTGTCTCCTCGGGGCTGGTGGCATGCAGAGCGCGCAGCTCGAACAGTTCGGACGGCGAGATCGGCATCGCGGTGATCGGGATCCCCTCGGCGTCCTCGATGGCCGCCGCGAACACGGCAGCGCCCGGGATCACGCCGGCCTCTCCGGCACCCTTGATGCCGAGCGGGTTCAGCGGCGAGGGCGTCTCCAGGTGGTCGATGTCGATGGTGTCAGGCACCTCGGTGACGTAGGGCATCAGGAAGTCCATGAACGAGGCGTTCTGCAGCTGTCCGGCCTCGTCGTAGGCCATCCGCTCGTACAGCGCCCCACCCACGCCCTGTGCGACCCCACCGTGGATCTGCCCCTCGACGATCATCGGGTTGATCAGGTGTCCGCAGTCGTGGACGACGGCGTACTTCAGGATCGTGATCTCGGCGGTCTCCGGGTCGGTCTCGACGATCACGGCGTGCATGCCCGAGGCGAACGTGGCCCGCTCGGGTGAGTAGAAGTCGCGTCCCTCGAGCCCGGGCTCCTCATCCTCCGGCACCGGTGGCTTCCCGGGGTCCCCGACCGAGAACTGCGTAGCGGCCTTGGACGCCTCGTCGAAGGCGTAGCGAAGCGGGTTGGACAGCACGGAGACCGTGCCGAGGTCGATCGCTGAACCGGGCGCACCCTTCACCGAGACGACACCGTCGACGATCTGGAGGTCCTCGGCGTCGACCTCGAGGGCGTCGGAGGCGATCTTGAGGACCTTCTCCTTCGCCCGCTTGGCGGCCAGGTGGATCGCCGAGCCGCTCATCACCGCGGCGCGCGAGGCGAAGGTGCCCACGGCGTACGGCATCCGCCGGGTGTCGCCGGTGACCACCTCGATGTCCTCGAAGCGGCAGCCGAGCTCGTCGGCCACCAGCTGGGCGAAGACGGTCGCGTGTCCCTGTCCCTGTGTGGTGAGGCCGGTGGCGACCTTGACCTTCCCGGTGGTCTCGATGTGCACATGGGCGCCCTCGTAGGGCCCGACGCCGGTGCCCTCGACGTAGCAGGCCAGCCCGATGCCGACCCGACGCCCCTGGGCGGCCATCTCGGCCTTGAAGGCCGGGAACTCCTCCCACCCGACGAGGGCCTTGATCTTCTCCAACGATGCGGGGTAGTCGCCGGAGTCGTACTCGAGCTCGCGTCCGTCCTGGAAGACCATCTGGTGGTCGAAGGGGAACTCCTCGGGCTGGATGAAGTTCACGGCGCGGACCTCGGCGCGGTCCTTGCCGAGGTGGCCGGCGATCGCGTCCATGGTCCGTTCCATCACGTAGCAGCCCTGCGGACGGCCGGCTCCGCGGTAGGGCGTCACCATCACCGTGTTGGTGTACAGCGACTCGAAGACCACGCGGTAGTTCTGCGGCTTGTAGGGCCCGAGCAGCTGGGTCGAGGTGATGATCGGGACGATCAGGCCGTACGGCGTGTAGGCGCCGTGGTCGTGCCAGAACTGCACGTCGAGCCCGAGCAACCGGCCGTCGTCGTCGAAGCCGACCTCGACGTGGTGCACCTGCCCGCGCTCGTGGGCCGAGGAGATGAAGTGCTCGCGCCGGTCCTCGGTGAACTTCACGGTCCGGCCGAGCGTTCGCGCGGCCAGCGGGACCAGCAGCTCCTCGGGCCAGGGGTGGTTGATCTTGACGCCGAAGCCGCCACCGACGTCGGGGGTGATCACGTCGACCTGGCCGAGGTCGAGTCCGAGCTTGACCGCGACCGCCGCGCGCACGCCCGTCGAGGTCTGCGTCGAGCTCCACAGCTGCAGGCGGTTGATGTCGGCGTCCCACCGGGCGACCGTGCCGCGGCCCTCCAACGGCATGCAGGCGCTGCGTTCGATGGTCAGGTCGAGCACCAGCCGGTGCGGCGCGGCCGCCACCGCGGCGGGGGCGTCCCCGACGTTCTGCTCCAGGCGGGCACCGATGTTGCCGGGCACGTCGTCGTGCACCAACCTGGCGGCGGCGCGGGCGTTGTCGATGCCCACGACCGGCTCGAGGAACTCGTAGGTGACCTTGATCCGGTCGACCGCGTCCTCGGCGAGATAGCGGTCGTCGGCCACGACGAAGGCGATGGCCTCGCCGACGTAGTTGACCTCGTCCCGGGCCAGGGCGTACTGGGTGCGACCGTGGGTCAGGGCGGGGTGCGGGATGAGCAGGGGCAGCGGCTCGGCCATCGGCCCGTCGAGGTCCTCGTAGGTCCACACTGCGTGCACGCCGTCGACGTCGAGCACGTCGTTGACGTCGATGTCGATGATGCGTGCGTGGGCGTGCGGGGACCGGAGCACGGCCGCGTGCAGGGTCTGCGAGGAGATGGCGATGTCGTCGGCGTAGCGCCCGCCGCCGCGCAGGAACCGCTGGTCCTCCACGCGCTGGACCGGGGCGCCGAACAGCTTGCCGGTCATGGCTGTTCCTCGAGCAGCTCGGCCGCGCGTTCCACGGCCTTGACGATGTTCTGGTAACCGGTGCACCGGCACAGGTTGCCGGCGATCATGTCCTTCGCCTCGTCGCGCGTGGGCCTGGGGTTCTCCCGCAGGCCCGCGGTGATCGTGGTCAGGAACCCGGGCGTGCAGAACCCGCACTGCAGTCCGTGGCACTCCATGAACGCCTGCTGCACCGGGCCGAGCGAACCGTCCGCGGCGGTGAGCCCCTCGACCGTCGTGATGTCGACGCCATCGGCGGAGACCGCGAACATCAGGCACGCCCGCGTGGGCCTGCCGCCCACCAGGATCGTGCAGGCGCCGCACACGCCGTGCTCGCAGCCGACGTGGGTGCCGGTGAGTCCGAGGTCGTGCCGCAGCGCGTCGGAGAGCAGCCGCCGGGCAGGCACCTGCAGGTCGTGCGCGGCGCCGTTGACCACCAGCCGCACGTCGTGGAGCCGCTCGCTCATCAGGCCCTCCCCCGGGTGTTGTCGTGGGCATTGTCGTGGGCGTTCTCGTGGGCCTCGCGCAGCACTCGCGTGGTGAGCACCCGGACCAGCTGCGCGCGGTACTCCGCGCTCGCGTGGATGTCGCCGACCGGGTCGAGCGCTGCCAGTGCCAGCTCGGCGGCGGCAGCCAGGGCGCCGTCGTCCACCCCGTCCGCCAGCGCCGGTGTGAGGTCGACGACCGTTGGCAGCTCGTTGACCGAGAGGTAACCGGCACGTGCCTCGACGACCGTGTCACCGTCGACGCGCACCAACGCCGCCACGCCGCACAGTGCATAGTCGCCATGGCGGCGGGAGATCTCGTCGAAGGCGACCCCAGCGCCAGGCGGCAGCGCTGGGAAGAACGCGGAGACCGCGATCTCGTCGTGGTGCAGCGAGGACTCCAGGGGGCCGAGGAACAGGTCCGCGGCCGCGACCGTGCGGCGCCCCGCACCCGACTCGACGTCGACGGAGCCACCGAGCAGCCTGAGCACCACCGGCATCTCGGCCGCCGCGTCGGCGTGCACGATCGAACCCACTGTGGTGCCGCGGTTGCGGATCGTGGCGTGCGCGACGTGGGCCAACGCCATCGGGACCAGCGGCTGGACTCGGCGTACGTCGGCCGAGGCGAGCAGGTCGGCGTGCCGCACCAGGGCACCGACGCGCACGCCCTCGTCGCTCACCTCGATGTCACCGAGCCCTGGCAGCCCGTTGATGTCGACGAGCAGGCTGGGCGCCGCCAGCCGCATGGACAGCAGCGGGACGAGGCTCTGGCCCCCCGCGAGCACCTTGGCGTTCGGCTCCCCGGCCAGGGCCGCTGTCGCCTCGGCGAGCGACCCCGGTCGGAGATAGTCGAACGGTGCGGGCTTCACAGCGCCTTGGTCACCTCGTCGGCCCCGCGGTCCGAGCCGGGCGCACGGTTGGTGCCCACGAGGTGGAAGAAGACGATGACCAGGATCGTGCCGAGCGCGATGCCGCTGAGCTCGAAGTCGTCGGTGAACTTCAAGGTGACGCCACCGATGCCGGCGATGATGCCCGCGGCCAGACCGACCAGGTTGATCGGGTTGCCGAAGTCCACCCGGTTCTCCACCCAGATCTTCGCGCCCACCAGGCCGATCATGCCGTAGAGCACCACGGTGATCCCGCCGAGCACGCCACCCGGGGTCGCGCTGACGATCGCACCGAACTTCGGGCACAGCCCGAGCAGGATGGCGACGCCCGCAGCCACGTAGTAGGCGGCCGTGGAGTAGACCCGGGTAGCACCCATGACACCGATGTTCTCGGCGTACGTCGTGGTCGGCGAGCCGCCGAACGCACTGGCCAGCGCGGTGGCGAAGCCGTCGGCGCCGATGGCGCGGCCCATGTAGGGGTCGAGGTCGTCACCGGTCATCTCGGCGACCGCCTTGACGTGACCGGTGTTCTCGGCCACCAGGGCGATGACGCCCGGCAGCACCAGCAGGATGAAGCTCAGCGAGAAGCTCGGCCCGTGCACGGCCGAGACGCCGTCGGCCAGGGTGCCGCTGGGGAAGCCGATCCAGTCGGCGGTCTTCACGAACTCCCAGGTGAGGCGGTCGTGCGCCTCGACCTCGAAGTTGTTCAGCGAGTTCGGGGAGGTGATCTGGCCGAAGACGCCGTCGAAGAGCCAGGAGAGGACGTAGCCGAAGATCAGCGCCAGGAACACCGCGATCCGCGACCAGAAGCCGGGGAAGAGCACCGCGGCGCACACCATGAAGGTGGCGGTCATCAGTGCGATCCACTGGTCCTGGGGCCAGTAGATCTGGGCGACCACCGGCGCGAGGTTGAAGCCGATCAGCATCACGACAGCCCCGGTCACGGCGGGCGGGAGGATCCGGTGGATCAGCCCGGAGCCGGAGACGTGTACGGCGATGCCGATCACCAGCAGCACCAGGCCGGCGACCATGATCGCGCCGGTCACATCGGAGGAGTCACCGCCCTGAGCGCGGATCGCGGCAACGCTGGCCACGAACGAGGCGCTGGTGCCGAGGTAGCTCGGCACCTTGTTGGCGCAGATCAGCAGGAACGCGATCGTGCAGATGCCGGAGAACATGATCGCCAGGTTCGGGTCGAGACCCATCACCAGCGGGAACACGAAGGTGGCTCCGAACATCGCGACCACGTGCTGGGCGCCCAATCCCGCGGTGCGCCCCCAGGTCAGACGCTGGTGGGGGGCGACCGCCTCACCCGGTGCAGGATGCACCACTTCCCACTTGAACATCGATGCCATGGCCCGCTCCTTCTCGCTCTGTGGTTCCGAGAGACCTCAACCTAGTGAGGCCAATCACACCGCGACGACGGCTACTCGTGCCGAAGGAACGCCGATCCGTACGGCAGAACCTGTGCCTGTGGCCCGGGTGGATCAGACCAGTCGGTGTGCTGCAGCCGATCGCCTCACGCAGCGAAGATGTCGCCAGCGGCTAGACCGCGATCTCCAGGACCCGCAGCGCCACCGCCACGTCGAGGCGCAGGTGCGGGTCGCGCGAGAGGGGCCCCAGGAGCCGCTCGAGCTTGCTCACCCGGTAACGCATGGTGTTGTAGTGGAAGAACTGCAGCCGCGCCGCCTCGGCGACGTTGAAGTTCGTGTCGAGCAGCACCTGCAGGGTCTCGCGCAGGTCGGCCGCCTCGGTGGTGCTCGCCGCCAGCGGGCCCAGGACGTCGCCGGCGAAGGCGTGCAGCTCAGCAGGGTCGGGAACCAGCGCGATCAGCCGGTGCAGTCCCATCTGGTCGAAGAAGGTGCGCGACCCGTTGCCGTGCACCCGTCGGCCCACCTCGACCGCGCGCCGGGCCTGGGCGTACGCCTCGGGAAGGCTCTCCAGGCTCTCGGCGGAACGACTCACCCCGACCGAGAACGGTCGTCGCCCGCCCCCCTTGTCGCCGGAGACCGCGGTGACGACCCGGTTCACGATCGCGTGCCCGGCGACCGGCTGCTCCTCGAGGTCTGCCAGCGGAAGCAGGGTGACCACCTCGGAGGAGAAGTCCACGCTCGGGATGCCAGTGTCCACCCCTCGGCTCACCTGGGCCCAGGCCGCGGAGAAGCGCTCCTGCCACTTGCGCCGGACCAGTCGCGGGGCAGGGTCCTCGTCGGGGCCGGGTGGGTCCAGCTCGGCCACCACCACGACGACCGGGCGACGCAGGTCCCAGCCGAAGGTGTCGGCGTGCTCGGCGACGTACTCCTCGCCACCGGCGCGCCGCAGGAACACATCGCGCAGGAAGTCACCCTGGTACTTGTTCTCGACCGCGATGACCGCCTCCTCGCTGGTGATCAGCAGCGCAGCCACGGTGGCCGCCCGCTCGAGGGCGTGCACGTCGTCGCCGGAGATGGCGGCGTCCTGCCGGACACAGACCAGCCTCGCCAGGTCGGTGCCACCAGCCGCCACGCGCAGAGCGCGGATCTCCCCCCGCGCCAGCGGACGTCCCTCCACACCGATCAGCTCGACCCGGACCCGACCGGTGTCGTCCACCAGCTCGGCCGCGGCGAGCAGGTCACGGACCTCGGGAGTGAGGGTCGAGGCCCGCTCACGGCCGTCGGTGGAGGTCATCAGCACAGCGAGATCGAGGACCCGCGCCACCTCGGCCGAGATCCGGCCCAGGTCGCCGCCCTCGAGGACGATCTGGGTCAGCGCCCGGTGCAGCGCGTCCACCCGAGCCAGGGCTGCACTGGCCGCCCGATCACCGGAAGTCTCATCTGCTATCAACATCTGCACTCCCGTACCGCGATCGTTGGCACAACCTCACATCGGCAAACGGTAACGCGGAGGTCTAGCGTCGGTTGACGTGATCCCCGTCAGCGCACCACCACGCGTACGCGCCCGGTTGCTGACGGCGCCCGACGGGCCCGTGACGGTGGTGCACCGCGGAGCGCACGCCGTGTACGTCGACGTGGCCGGCTGGTGCGTCGGGGTGGTCGACCAGAACGCGACCCAGGTGCCGTGCGCACTCGGAGCCCGCACCCACGACTTCGTCACCCTCGCCAGCAGCGAGGCACACGTGCACCGGGGTGTGCTGCACCTGGGCGGCGTCGCGCTGGTCATCGGCCGGCTGCGCGCGGTCACCGTGCCCGCGCTGCGGGCCTCCCGACTCGACCTCGGCAGCACCCCTGGAGAGAGCCCCCTCGACGAGAGCGCTGTCGCACAGCTCGTCGGAGCCGGTGACGGGCTCACCCCCCGCGGGGACGACGTGCTGTGCGGCTGGTTGGCCGTGCACCGCGCCGCCGGCGTGCCCACTCCGGTCGTCGACGAGGCGGTCCGCGCGCGGTTGCGCGCGACGACACTGCTCTCCGCGACCCTGCTCGACTGCGCCCTGCAGGGTGAGGTGCTCCCCCAGTTCGCGGCGTACATCGCCGCCCTGGGCACCCCCGCCCAGGGTCGCAGCGAGCTCGACCTGCTCGACGTCGGACACTCCACCGGCTCCGGACTGCTCGAGGGTGCCCGGTGGGGCCTGTCCGAGATCAGGGCCGAGATCGGCGCCCAGCTCGTCTCCGCGCCCCTCCCGATGACAGGAGTCCCCGCATGACCCAGCCGGACCACGTGCACGTCGAGCTCCGCCCCGGGGCGTACGCCGACTCGGTCACCCTGCTCCAGGTCAGCCGCACCGTCCAGGACGCGGCCGGGGTGAAGGCGGCCCAGGTGGCGATGGCCACCCCGCTCAACGTCGAGGTGCTGACCCAGATGGGATTCGTCGTGCCTGCCGAGGCCACCACCAACGACATGGTGGTCGCGGTCCGGCTCGAGCGGCCCGAGGCGCTAGCGGACGCGCTGGCAGCCGTGGACACCGCGCTCAGCACGGTCAATCGGACCGCCTCCGGTCCACGAGACGTCGCTCCTCCTCGGACCACCGCCACGGCCCTGCGCGGTCTTCCCGACGGGCTGGTCCTGGTCTCCGTGCCCGGTGCCCACGCGATGGTCGAGGCGATGGACGCGCTCGACGCCGGCTGTGACGTGATGATCTTCAGCGACAACGTCCCGCTCGCCCACGAGGTGGCGCTCAAACGGGTCGCCACCGAGCGTGGGCTGCTCGTGATGGGACCCGACTGCGGCACCGCCGTCGTCAGCGGCATCGGGCTGGGGTTCGCGAACACGGTGCAGCCGGGCCCGGTGGGCATGGTCGCTGCCTCGGGAACAGGCTGCCAGCAGCTGCTGGCGCTGCTCGACCACGCCGGCGTGGGTGTCTCCTCCGCCCTCGGGGTGGGGGGCCGGGACCTGTCGGCCGACGTGGGCGGCGCCTCGACCCTGGCCGCCCTGGACCGCCTCGACGCCGACGAGGACGTCGAGCTGATCGTGGTGGTCTCCAAGCCCCCGGCCGACGCCGTTGCGCAGGCCGTGCGCAGCCATGCGGCAACCCTGTCGACGCCGGTGGAGTTCGCGCTGCTCGGGGAGGGGCAGCGCGACCTGACGCAAGCCGCGGAGTCCGTGCTGGCCCGGCTGGGCCGTGAGGTCCCGACCTGGCCGGTGCTCGCGCCCAGCCCCAGGACAGCGGGTTCCGGTCGTTGGCTGCGCGGCCTCTTCGTGGGCGGCACGCTGTGCGACGAGGCGATGCTGATCGCGTCGGCCGAGCTGGGCCCGGTCCGCAGCAACATCCCGCTGACACCCGAGCTCGCGCTCGACCCGCACGCGAGCACCGCGGACCACACGATGGTCGACTTCGGCGACGACGCACTGACCGCCGGCAGGGCGCACCCGATGATCGACCCGGCACTTCGCCTGGAGCACCTGGCCCGCGCAGCGGACGACGACGAGACCGCTGTGCTGCTGCTCGACGTCGTGCTGGGGCACGGAGCCGAGCCCGACCCGGCTGCGCAGCTGGGTCTCGCACTGGCGGGGATCCGGCAGCCGGTCGTCGTCACGGTGGTGGGCACCAGCGCGGACCCACAACAGCTGGAGCGGCAGATGCGGGTGCTGGCCGAGGCCGGGGCCGAGGTCTACCTGTCCAACGCGGCGGCCACCCGGCGCGCCATCGAGCTGATCGGACACCAGTCATGACCGCACGTGTCACCCCCCAGGTGGTCAGCGTCGGCGCCGACCTGTTCGCGGACGCGGTCTCGGCCCAGGCCGTCGGGGTCACCGCCGTCGACTGGCGACCGCCGTTGCCGGGGACCGAGGACGACCTGGCCACGCTCGCCGCCGACCCACTGCGCCGCGACGCCAACGCCCGAGCGCTCGCTGCCGTGCTCGGCGTGAACGCCACCCTGGTCGATGTCGCTCCGGCCTCCGAGGTGCTGGGTCTGCGAACGGGCGAGTTCCTGCACGCAGGACCCCCGATCGCCTGGGAGCAGGCCTCGGGCCCGTTGCGCGGTGGCCTGATGGCCGGAGCCGCCCTCGAGGGCCTGGTCACCGACCCCGAGGACGCCGTGCCGCTCTTCGAGGCAGGCAACGCAGTCTCGCTCGAGCCCTGTCACCACCGCAGCACCGTCGGGCCGATGGCCGGCGTGGTCACTCCGAGCATGTGGATGTTCGTGCTCGAGGACCCGGCGACCGGGCGGCGTACGCACTGCTCACTCAACGAGGGGCTCGGGAAGGTGCTGCGCTACGGCGCCTACGGCCCGGACGTGCTGACCAGGTTGCGCTGGATGGGCGAGGTCCTCGGTCCGCTGCTGCAGAGCGCTGTGCGCGCGACCGTCGCGGGAGCCGGCCCGGTGGACGTGACCGGCATCTTGACCCAGATGCTGCAGATGGGCGATGAGGCCCACAACCGCAACCGGGCGGGGACCTTGATGCTGCTGCGCGACCTGGCACCCGCCATGGTCGCCAGCGGTCACGACACAGGTGACGTCGCCGAGGCCCTGCGCTTCGTCGGCGGCAACGACCACTTCTTCCTCAATCTCGCGATGCCTGCGTGCAAGCTGGCGCTGGACGCCGCCCGCGGGACCGAGGGGTCGACCATGGTGGTGGCGATGGCCCGCAACGGCACCGAGTTCGGCATCCAGACCGCCGGCACCGGCGACGAGTGGTTCACCGGTCCGGCCCAGGTCGCCGACGGCCTGTACCTGGGCGACTACGGCCCCGAGGACGCCAACCCCGACATCGGCGACTCGGCCATCACCGAGACCGCCGGGATCGGTGGTTTCGCCATGGCCACGGCCCCCGCGATCGTCCGGTTGGTCGGAGGCTCGGTCCCGGACGCCCTCGCCACGACACGGCGGATGCACGAGATCACGCTCGGGGAGAACCCGCGGTGGACGGTGCCGGTGCTGGAGTTCCAGGGCGTGCCCACCGGCATCGACGTGACTCGCGTGTGCCGGACCGGGATCCTGCCGCAGATCAACACCGGCATGGCCGGACGTCGGGCCGGAGTCGGCCAGGTGGGAGCCGGACTGGTCACCCCACCCGAGGAGATCTTCCCGATGGCGCTGGCCCGGTTGGCCGAGCTGACCCGGACGCGCAACGACGCCGGGTGAGAGCTCACCCGGCGTCGTCGCGTCGTTCGGGACCTACTTGGCCGTGAGTGCCCGCTGCAGGAGTGCGCGAGCCTCGTCCACGGCCTTGGCGTAGCCCTCGAGGTCCCCGGACTTCAGCGCCTCGTCCGCCTCGGCGAACTTGTCGTCGGCCTGCTGCAGCAGCTTCAGCGCTGCCACCGGCAGGTTCTGCGTGTCCTCGCCGCCCGCACCCGGGTCGGCACCGCCGCTGTCGACCGGAGTGGAGCCGTCACCGGCGGCGCGCGAGAGCACGTCGTCGAGCGCGGCGGACAGCGTCGGCCCGATGCCGACCTCCTTGCCGAAGGAGACCAGCACGAAGGTCAGACCCGGGAAGTTACCGGCACCACCCTCACGGATCGTGTACAGCGGCTGGACGTAGAGCAGCCCCTTGCCCACGGGCAGCGTCAGCAGGTTGCCGTAGCGGGCGGAAACGTCGGCCCGCTTGAACGCGAGCAGCTGCCCGGCGACCTTGTCGTCGCGCTGGAACTGGTTCGCGATCTGTCCCGGCCCGGGCACCTGGGTGTTGTCCGGGAGCCGCAGGATCTGGAACTTGCCGTAGGTGTCCGGCTTGGCGGCGTCGGCCCCGACCGACATGAACGAAGCGAGGTTCTGCTTCTTCGACGGGACGTAGACGCTGGTCAGCGAGAACTCGGGGTCGTCACCGGACCGGGTCGCGACCGAGAGACGGTACGGCGGCTGCTTGCGCGTGGACGCCGAGGTGTCCTGCGGGATCTCCCACTTGTCGTTGCCCTCGTAGAACGTCTTCGGGTCGAGCACGTGGTAGGACGCGAGCATCTCCCGCTGCACCTTGAACAGGTCCTCGGGGTAGCGCATGTGCGCGAGCGTCTCGGCGGGGATCTCGGACTTCTTCTTCACCACACCGGGGAACGCGTTCTCCCAGACCTGCAGGATCGGGTCGGTCTCGTCCCACTCGTAGAGCGTGACCGTCCCGTCGTACGCGTCGACCGTGGCCTTGACCGAGTTGCGCATGTAGTTGATCTGGTCGGTCGGCAGCGTGGCGAAGCTCGAGCGCGGGTTGATCGCGTCCGAGGTCATCTCCTGCAGCGACTCCTTCTCCGACAGCGGGTACTTGTCGCTGGTGGTGTAGCCGTCGAGGATCCACTTGATCTTGCCGTCGACGACGGCCGGGAGCGCGTCGTTGTCGACGATCAGCCACGGTGCGACCTTCTGCACCCGTTCCCGTGGGGAGCGGTCGTAGAGGATCTTGCTGTTCTCGTTCACGCGGGAGGACAGCACGATGTTGGCGTCACCGAAGTGCACCGCGTAGAGCAGCTTGCGGAAGATGCCACCGACCCCGACACCGTCGTCGCCGTCATAGGTGTTGTTCTTCGACTGCCCGGGGTCGCCGCTGCCCTGCGGGATGTCGAGCTCGATGTCCTTGCCACCGTCGGGCTTGCCGACGATGGAGTACGGCGGGCTCTGCTCACCGAAGTAGATCTTGGCCTGGTACTCGCCCACAGCGCTGGTGATCGGGCCGCGCGGCGGCAGGTCCTCCTCGGCCCACACGGGCTCGCCGTCGTTGCGCACCGGCTGGTCGGCGGTGTTGCGCTGGTTGCCGAAGGCGGCGATCAGGCCGTAGCCGTGGGTGTAGACGGTCTTCTCGTTGGCCCACTTCTTCTGGGCCTCAGGCAGACCCTCGAGGTTCATCTCGCGGGCAGCGATCACCACGTCTCGTTCCTGGTCGCCGATCTGGTAGCGGTCGACGTCGAGCACACCCGGGACGCTGTAGTAACCACGGACCTGCTGCAGCTGCTCGAAGGTGTCCGAGACCAGCTGCGGGTCGACGAGCCGGATGCCCGGCAGCGACGCGGCATCCGCACGCAGCTGCGTCTGGGAGAGCTTGGTCTGGGCGTCGTACTCGGTGACCGTGGTGCCGTCGAGGCCGAAGGCCGAACGGGTCGACTCGATGTTCTTGGCGATGTACGGCGCCTCCTTGTCCGGCTCGTCGGGCTTGACCTGGAAGCGCTGGACCAGGCCGGGCCAGACGCCACCGAGCAGCACGGCCGAGATCGCGAACAGGGCCAGACCGACGCCGGGCAGCAGCCAGGTGCGACGCACGACGTTGGCGAAGAACAGCAGCGCGCAGATCACGACGATGAACATCAAGATGGTCTTCGATGGCAGCACCGCGTTGTCGCGCGTGTAGGTCATGCCGGTGATCAGCCCGCCGGTCTGCGAGGTCAGGTCGAAGCGGTCGAGCCAGTAGTCGAAACCCTTGAGCAGGAGGAACAGACCGAAGATCGCGGACAGCTGCGCCTGCGCCGCCCCGGAGACCTTGTCGGTCGCCGACTGCAGCCGGATGCCGCCGTAGAGGTAGTGCACCACGGCCGCGAGGAGGAGCGCTGTGAACAGCGCGGTCATCACGAAGTCGACCATGAAGTGCAGCCAGGGGAGGCTGAAGATGTAGAAGCCGAGGTCCCTGCCGAAGTAGGGGTCGGCCTTGCCGAAGTCCTCCCGGTTGGCCCACAGCAGGTAGGTGCGCCACTTCCCGGTCGCCGAGGCGCCGGCGAAGATGCCGAACACGACGCTGGTGCCGACGAGCAGCAGCGAGCGGAGCGGGGTGACGACCTCGCGGTACCGCTCGAGGTTGGCCTGCTCCGGCGAGTGCGGCCGGAAGACCGGGCGCAGCCGGTAGGCAAGGTAGAGGTTGACGCCGACGATCACGGCCATCAGCAGGCTGAACACCGTGAACAGCACGACCCGGGTCACGATCAGCTTGTTGAAGACGCTGGAGTAGCCGACGCTGCCGAACCAGAGCTTGTCGGTCCAGATGCCGGCGAACAGCGAGAACCCGATCACCAGAGCGCCCACGACCAACAGGGTCAGCAGGAGCGGTCGGGGACGGCGAGGACCACTCACGAGCGGGCCGGGTGGCCGGCCCCCCGGGCGTCCCCCGCCTGGCTCGCCAGCGGGCTCTGCGGCGAAGAAGTCACTCATTGGTTTCGGAGTCTCCGGGATCTGCGTCGAGGGTGGTGTACAGCAACTCTAGAAGGCCGGGCACAAGATCAGTCCCGGTGAGGACCATGTCGTCCTCGTCATGGGCGCGCTGGCGGATCGCGCAGAAGCTCTCGCCGGTGCGCAGCGCGCCGGCGACGATGCGGGCCTCCTGGCGCTCGGGGTGCGTGGCGGCGTACTCCGCGGCGGCCTCGGCGTCCGAGGGCACCTCCCCTGCGTCAGGTGGGACTGTCATCGCCTCGACGACCACGGCACAGCCGGCCACTTCGGGCGGCCACACGATGCTGGCGAGCAGCTCTTCCAAGCTCTCGGAGGTGGTTTCCTGCTCGACCGGCGTCAGGGCATGTTCGGACGCCTCCACCCCGAGGATCTCCGCGAGATGGGGCTCGCGCTGCAGCAGGTCGGCGGTGTCGACCAGGGCGAACAGCTGGGCGGGTCGGTCCCACCCCGAGCGGGACGCGTGCGCCTCCACCTCACGTACGGCGTCGGCCAGCGCGGCGGCGGGGTCGGCGGTCAGGTCGGGCGACTGGGTCATGCGGTGCACCTTGTCAGCTCGGCGTCGGGGTCCTGCACCCATGCCTGCACGTCCTTCAGAGCGCCCTCGAGCGTGGACACCTTCACCAGGCGCATCTCGTCGACGTCGTAGCTGCCCTGCAGCGCCTCCGCGCAGTTGGCCTCCGGAACCAGGAACAGCTTCGCTCCGTCGTCCTGGGCGCCGACCAGCTTCTGCTGGATGCCACCGATCTGCCCCACCTGGCCCTGCGCATTGATCTCCCCGGTGCCGGCGATGACCGAGCCGTCGGTGAGCGAGCCAGGGGTCAGCACGTCGTAGATGCCCATCGCGAACATCAGCCCTCCTGAAGGACCGCCGATGTTCTCGTTGATGTTCAGGTCGACCTCGAAGGGAAACTCGTAACCGGGAGCGATGGAGACCCGCACCGCGCTGGTTCCGTCGTCGAGTGGGGAGGTCGTCGTGATGACCCGCTGCTCGAGCTCGCGACCGTCGCGGCGGATCTTGAAGGTGACTGGCGTGCCGATCGGCAATGGCTTGATGATCCCGGTGAGCTGTTCCAGCGTCGAGACCTCGGTGCCGTCGACCGAGAGCACCAGGTCGCCTACCTCCAGCTTGCCGTCTGCCGGGCCGTCTTTTGTCACTTCGGCCACCTTCACCGCCTGGGTGTAGGAAATGTCGAGGGCACCCAGGGCGGCGGCGATCGCGTTGTCCTGGGAGGAGACCATCTGCACGCTGGACTCCTGGCGCACGCTCTTCTTCGTGGCCGTCTTCGGGTAGATCGAGTCGTAGGGGTACACCGCGCGGTCGGGGTCCACCCATGCGGCGACCAGCTGGAGGATGCTGATCTCGGTCTCCGGGCCGCTGGGCACCACCGTCGTGAGCCGGAGGCCACCGTCGTCGCGGTAGCTCTGGCGTCCGGAGATGGTGATGATCTCCTTCTTGTCGAACTCCCCGAGCACGTTGACGGTGGGTCCCGGTGAGAACGTGACGTAGGGGACCGAGGCACGTGAGGCCTGGACCGACAGTCCGATCACGAGCACCAGCGCGAACAGACCAGCCCAGGTGCGACGACTCATCCGCTGAGTCCGATCGGGCGAATCATGGCGCAACCCTCTCACTGCGCGGCAACCGTGCGAGGGTCGCCCAGGGAGTGGAAGGTGATCGACCCGCTCACGCGGAGCGGCGGGACCCGTCCGGGTCGACGGCTGCCCGATCCTCCTGTGCCCGATCCTCCTGTGCCGGTGCGGCCGGCGGCTGCGGCACCTGCGAGGGACGTACGGCGATCCCGGTGCTGCGCTCGCGCATCGGACGAGGAGCACCCACCCGGCTGGTCACCTCGGCCGGAAGGTCCCGCATGATCGCGGCAGCGAATCGCTCCTGCGCGGCGTCGGACCGGTCCGGGCTCAGGTCCCGGGCACGCCCGAGCCAGCTCACCCACAGCATCGCCACGAACGTCACCACCGCGGGCGGCAGCAGCCAGAACAGAATCTCCACGCGCCCATGATGCCCGCCCGCTCCCCTCGGACCACCCCTCAACACACGCCCCCCGCTCCCCCTTTTCCGCCGACCGGGCACTCCTGGCCGCACACACCTCGCCGAGAGGGCACTCCTGGCCGCACACACCTCGCCGAGAGGGCACTCCTGGCCGCGCGCACCTCGCCGAGAGGGCACTCCTGGCCGCGCGCACCTCGCCGAGAGGGCACTCCTGGCCGCGCGCACCTCGCCGAGAGGGCACTCCTGGCCGCATCATCGGTGGCATGAGCTACCCCCATCCGATCTACCTCGGTGCGGCCGGTGAGGTGTCGGCCAGCCTGCGGTCCACCCATGTGCCGTCCGACCTCGTCTATCCCAACGGCACGACCGTCGACTACCTGGCCACCGGAGCGAGCACCGACGCGATGTTCGGGCTGTACCGCTGGACCATGCCGCCCGGTGCAGGCGGCCCCTCGCTGCACTTTCACCGCACGATGAGCGAATCCTTCTTCGTGCTCTCCGGATCGGTTGCTCTCGCCGACGGCGAGCGCAAGGTCCGCGCGTCATCGGGGGACTTCCTCCACGTCCCTCCGGGCGGCCTGCACGGCTTCTCGAACGCCGAGGGGGACGCCGCTGTCTCGATGCTGATCCTCTTCTCTCCGGGTGCCCCCCGCGAGGGTTACTTCGAGGGCCTGCTCGAGATGGCCCGCGGCAAGACCCTCAGCGCCGAGGACCGCGCGGCCTTCTTCTCCGCGCACGACAACTTGTTCGCGGATTAGGCCTGCTCGACGTACTGCTGGCGGCCACGAGTGCCCGGTCGACGTACTGCTGGCGGCCACGAGTGCCCGGTCGACGTACTGCTGGCGGCCACGAGTGCCCGGTCGGCGTAGTGCAGGAGGCCACGAGTGCCCGGTCGGCGGGCTAGGGGGTGTTGACCCATTCTTCGCGGCCGTCACCGAAGACCTGGTGCTTCCAGACGGGGACCGATGCCTTGAGCCGGTCGATCAGGGCGCGGGAGGCGTCGTAGGCCTGACCGCGGTGGGCGGCGGAGGCAGCGACGAGGACGGCGGTGTCCCCGATCTCCAGTCGACCGGTGCGATGCACCGCCGCCAGAGCGATCACCTCGAAGTCGGCCGCCACGCTCTCGGCCACCTCGCGCAGCCGTTCGAGGGCACTGGGGTGCGCGGTGTAGTCGAGGTGGTCGACCTGCTCACCGTGGTCGTGGTCGCGGACCACACCGACGAACAGGTTGACCCCGCCGGCAGCAGGATCGTCGACCGCCGCCAGCACCTCGGCGTGGTCCAGGGGCACCTCGCGCAGGTCGAGCAGCCGGACCGCGGATTCAGAACTCGAGCTCACCGGGCCGAGACTACGACCACATCCGTCGGGGGGCGGTCGGCGCGTTGCCTGGGACCCGTAAATTGGAGGCATGGACGACCGACCGGACGACAACCCCTTCAAGGGGACACCCTTCGAGCAGATCTTCAACGCGCTCGGTGGATCGGGCGGGATCGGGGGCCCGGGCGGCGGCCTGCCCGACCTGTCCGGGCTGATGGGTCAGATGCAGGCCATGATGGCGCCGTACGACGGACCGGTGAACTGGACCCTCGCCACCGACATCGCGCGCCGCACCTCGGCGCAGGAGCCCGACCCGAGCCCGACCAAGGCGGACCAGGACCGGGTCGCCGACTCGGTCCGGTTGGCCGACCACTGGCTGGACGAGGCCACCGTGCTGCCCTCCGGCGTGACCACGGGGGTCGCCTGGAGCCGGGCAGAGTGGATCGAGCAGACCACCGACGTGTGGCGTGTGCTCGTGGAGCCGGTGGCCGAGCACGTCGTCGGGGCCATGGGCAAGGCGATGCCCGAGGAGGCACAGGCGATGGCCGGGCCGCTGATCGGGATGCTCGGCAAGGCGGGCGGTGCCATGTTCGGCAGCCAGGTCGGGGCCGCACTCGGTGGACTGGCCGGTGAGGTGCTCACCGCCAGCGACGTGGGCCTGCCGCTCGGTCCGGCGGGCAAGGCTGCGCTGGTGCCGCACAACATCGCTGCGTTCGCCGAGGGCCTCGATGTTCCTGCCGACGACGTCATGCTCTACCTCTCGTTGCGCGAGGCCGCACACCAACGGCTGTTCGCCCACGTCCCGTGGCTGCGCCAGCACCTGATCTCCTCCGTCGAGGACTTCGGCAGGGGCGTGACGATCGACATCTCCGGCATCGAGCAGGCCATGGGTCAGCTGGACCCGACCAACATGGAGGCGATGCAGGAAGCCCTCTCCGGCGGCCTCTTCGAGCCCCAGCAGACGCCTGCGCAGAAGGCCGCCCTGGAGCGCTTGGAGACCACACTGGCGCTCGTCGAGGGCTGGGTCGACGAGGTCGTCGGCCAGGCCACCGCCGAGAGGATGCCGAGCGCCTCGAAGATGCAGGAGGCGATCCGGCGGCGCAGGGCCGCTGGTGGCCCCGCGGAGGAGACGTTCGCCGCGCTCGTCGGGCTGGAGCTGCGGCCCCGGCGCCTTCGGGACGCCTCGACCCTCTGGGGCTCACTCCGCTCGCGCCAGGGCAAGGAGGCGCGCGACGCGGTCTGGGCCCACCCCGACCTGCTGCCTACTGCGGCCGACCTCGACGACCCGCTCGGCTTCCGGGAGGACCTGCACGAGGTCGACGAGCTCAGCGACGCGGACTTCGACAAGGCCATCGGCCGGCTGCTGGACAGCGAGTCGGGGTCCAAGGACCAGTCGGAAGAGCAGCCCGACGAGACGCCCGGCGAGACGCCCGACGAGACGCCCGACGGCGGGCATGCTGACGGGCCTGCTGACGGGCCGGACGACGGATCCGCCCGGGAGTGACCCTGCACCGCGACAGCGTCGACGTGCTCACCTCGTGGCGGGGCCCGACACCGGAGCAGGAACAGCTGCGCAGGTCCTACCTCGACCACCTCGACGAGCACCCGGATGGCCTGTGGCGCTCGTGCCACCCCGCTCACCTCACCGCCGGAGCGCTGGTGCTCAGCCATGACCGGCGACAAGTGCTCCTCAACCTGCACCGTCGCGCCCGCCGGTGGTTCCACTTCGGCGGGCACCTCGAGACAGGCGACACGACCCTCGCCGGCGCCGCCCTGCGGGAGGCGATGGAGGAGTCCGGGCTGCGCGGACTCCGGGTCGAGCCCGGCCCGCTGCATCTTTCCCGGCACGCCGTCGAGTTCTGCGACCCCCGCGGTGTCGTCGACCACCTCGACGTGCGCTTCCTTGCCGTGCTCGGCGAGGACACCGAGCCGGTGGTCAGCGAGGAGTCACTCGACGTGCGCTGGTGGCCCGTGGAGGAGCTGCCCACCGATGAGCCCGACATGGTGGAGATGATCGGGATCGCGCGGACCCGCTAGTCGTCCTCGCAGGGCTCGAGGTCCATCGCGACGGCATGGGCGACGCCCTCGAGGTATCCCTTGGCCCGCTCGGCTCGCGGGTAGCGGTCCACCCAGTGCCAGAACCGCTTGCTGTGGCTCGGTTCGATCAGGTGCGCGAGCTCGTGCAGCAGCACGTAGTCCACCACCCAGCCAGGCATCGTCTGCAACCGGTCGGAGAGCCGGATCTCCCCGGTGGTCGTCGTGCAGGAGCCCCAGCGGGTGGTCATGTTGTCGACCCACCGCACCGAGGTCGGCGCCACCTTGTCGTGCAGGTAGTCCCGGCACAGCTCGCCCGCGCGGCGCACCAGCTGGTCGTCGGTGCGGCGCCGACGCTTCTCGGAGCGCTGCAACCGCTCCAGCATGGTGGTGACCCACTCGCCCTCCTCAGCGCGGCTGAACCGGTCGGGGATCATCACGATCACCTTGCCGTCGCGCCGGTACGCCGAGACGGTGCGTGTCCGGCGCCGGGAGCGCCGTACCTCCACCACTGCGTCCAATCCGTCGTGCTGCATGTCAGAGAAAGTAGCTCTCCGCACCGACAATCCGCGGGATCACGGTCGCGCCCACTCCAGGAGCCGCTCGAGCGGCCAGGTGTTGACGATCCGGTCCGGGTCCAGCCCGAGGTCCTGAGCACGCGCCGCCCCGTAGACCAGGAAGTCCAGCTGACCCGGCGCGTGCGCGTCGCTGTCGATGGAGAACAGGCACCCCATCTCGATCGCCTTGCGCAGCAGCTTTGTCGGCGGGTCCCTCCGCTCGGGTCGGGAGTTGATCTCCACCGCGGTGCCGCTGTCCAGGCACGCCGCGAAGACTGCCTCCGCGTCGAACTGCGACTGGTCGCGGGTGCCGCGGTTCCCCGTGACGAGCCGGCCGGTGCAGTGACCCAGGACGTTGGCGAACGGGTTCTGGACCGCGGCCACCATCCGGCGCGTCATCGCGTCCTTGTCCATGGCCAGCTTGGAGTGCACCGAGGCCACTCGGACGTCGAGCCGAGCCAGCATCTCCTCGGTCTGGTCCAGCGAGCCGTCGTCGAGGATGTCGACCTCGATGCCCTTGAGCAGCCGGAAGCTGCCCTCGAGGTGGTCGTTGACCGCCTCGACCACTTCGAGCTGCTTGCGCAGCCGGGCGACCGAGAGGCCGTTGGCGACCCTGAGCCGCGGCGAGTGATCGGTCAGGACGAGGTACTCGTGTCCCAGCTCGATCGCGGTGAACGCCATCTCCTCGATGGGTGAGCCACCGTCGCTCCAGTCGCTGTGGGAGTGCAGGTCGCCGCGCAAGCGGGCCCGGATCTCCTCCCCGCCCTCGACCAGTGGGCCTGCGTTCTCCTGCTCCAGCTTGGCCAGACGCGACGGGACCCGACCCTCGACGGCCGCCTCGATGACCTCGGCGGTGGAGGCGCCGATGCCCGGGAGGTCACGCAGGGTGCCCTGCCGCACCCGCTCGGCAACCTCCTCACCCAACGGCAGGATCGTCTCGGCGGCCGACCGGAACGCCTTCACCTTGTAGGTCTCGGCACGGCTGCGCTCGAGGAGGAACGCGATCCGGCGCAGAGCACCGACCGGTCCACCGGCATAGCTCTGCTCGTCGGCTCCGCTCACGCCCGCATTCTTGCGCGCCCCACCGTGATCCACAGCGCAGGGCCGGTCGTCCACACGTTATCCACAGGGTTTTCCACAGGCGGTGGGTAACTCTGGGCGGTGAATAGTGGACCGGTGCCGGCCATCTGCCGGTCATCCATTGACCGAGGACACCCGGCTCTCTAGGGTTACCGCCCAGAAGGGGCCCTCGATGAGCCGCTTCTGCGTTCGCAAGGGGAAGGCAAGCGCAGAGGTCTCGTCGGGGGCTTCTCTGTGTCCCGCCGATCCCGCTGCCCTCAGACGCCGCGGAACCGCGGGGCTCGCTTCTCGCGCGCGGCGGCGATGCCCTCCTGCAGGTCGGCGGTCGCCAGGGTGATCGGCTGTGCCAGCGCCTCCCACTGCACGCAGGACTCCAAGTCCTGATGACCGCCGTCTCGCAGAGCGACCTTGGTGTAGCGGCTGGCTATGGGCGCCGTCCCCGCGATGCCCACGGCGATCTCGTCGACCCGCTCGTCGAACTCCTCGGGGGTGAACACGCGCGACACCATGCCCAGCTGTCTGGCTTCCTCGGCCTCCACCGTGCGGCCGGTGAGCAGGAGCTCTCGGGCGTGCGCCTCACCCACGACCTCGGGCAGCAGGTAGGTGGCTGCCATCCCGGGGTTCATGCCGAGCTTGACGAACGGTGCGCCGAGCTTGGCGCCCGCAGCGGCGTACCGGATGTCGCAGGCCAGGGCCAGGCACAGCCCCGCGCCGATCGCATGGCCGTTGACCGCCGCGATGGTGGGCACCTCGAGCTGCCGGATCGAGAGCCACGCCCGGTAGAAGGCCATCATCCGGTTGCGCAGGTGGTCGACCCCGGCCTCGGGCTCGCTCGCGATCCACCCGGTGTCGCCTCCCGAGCAGAAGGCCGCCCCCTCCCCTGTCACGACCACGACCCGCACCGACTGGTCGAGCGCGAGGTCGTCGATCGCGCTCACCCAGGACGCCGTCATTGCCTCCGACATGGCGTTGCGCTGCGTGGGGTTGTCGAGCACCAGGCGCACCACACCCTCCGCCGGGCGCTCCAGACGCAGGTGCTCGAAGGTTCGGCGGTCGTCCTCATGCGGTGACATGCGCGGAGATTACCGCCGCGGGACACGCGTGGGCGCAAAGGCTCCCCTGCGTGGATTGAGCGTGAGCGTGGACTAGGGTCGATCGAGGTTCGACTCCCGAACCCCCGGCGGGTTTCCCCGATGCCCCCGCCGAGACGACCAGAGTGAATTGATGAGGAGGCCGTCATGGCGGAAACCTGGAGCGGCGAGTTCTACTGCGTGAAGTGCAAGGAGAAGCGCGAGGCCGAGGGCGAGGTCAGGGTCAACGACAAGGGCACCCGGATGGCCAAGGCTGTCTGTCCTGTCTGTGGCACCAACCTGAACCGCATTCTCGGCAAGGCCTGAACCCCAAGCCACCCTGTTCCGGCAAGGACCGCACAGGTCGCTGTCGGACGAGCCACGGCGGGACCCCTCTCGAGGGGTCCCGCCGTCGTCTTGTCTCCACGCCGATCCGACCGACCGGGGTCACCTGTGGACGAGCGCTTTGCCAACCCGGCCGGCGCATCTACCGTCCCCAGGCATGCACCTCTCGGACACGCACCTGCCAGCGCAACCACCTCAGGGCAGGTTGCGGCTCGCACCCGGGCTCCGGGTCGTCCGCCGCGGCCTGGACCGGTTGCAGGTGGGCCTGCACCCCGGGCGGCGTGCCGTGCTGCCGCGCGACGAGGTCAGCGAGCGCGCGCTGGACCAGTTGCTGAACCGACTGCCTCCCGATGAGGACCCAGCCGTCCGGTCGACCCTCGCCCGGCTCGAGCGGCACGGCTGCCTGGCCCCCGCAGGCCCCGTCGGAGCCCCGCCGACCAGCGTGGCCGTCCTCGCGCGGCCGGAGGTGCCGGGTGTCCGTCTGGCGGGCGACCTGCTGGAGGCATCGGCGGTCTCTCAGACCTCGTCGTGGCACGCGGCGGACGTGGTGATCGTGCTGTGCGCGGGCGAGATCGACCGGGACCAGCTCGACCCGCTGGTACGCCGAGGCAGCACCCATCTCCTCGTCAGGCTGGTCGACGGCGGCGCACTCCTGGGTCCCTTCGTGGTGCCGGGACGTACGCCGTGCCTGCGCTGCATCGACGCCCAGGAGAGTGTGCGCGACCCGGACCACGTCGCAGTGACCACGCGCTACGTGCACGCCACGGCCCGGCCCCGCGCCGACGGGCTGCCCGACCACGACCCCGTTCTGGCCGCGCTGGCGGTCTCCTGGGCAGTCAGGGACACCGTGGCGCACCTCCAGGGCCGCGAGCCCTCGACGTGGTCACGGACCGTGTTCCTGGGGCCGGCTCCCACCGACCGGCACGAGTCGGCGTGGCGCCGCAGCCCGCGATGTGGCTGCGTTTGGCAGGCTGATGACCGTTCGTCGGGCACCATGTAGCAATGACCCGCACGTCACCGCGGCGTCTCGCGTGAGCGAGCTCCCTCGGAAAGCAGTCGCACGCACGGCGAGGCTCGCCGCGCTGCCACTGGGCTATGCCGGTCGCACGGCCTGGGGGCTGGGTCGTCGCCTCGGCGGCGCCTCGGCAGAGACCGTCTTCACCGACGTCCAGCAGCGCACCGCCGACCAGCTGTTCCGAACGCTCGGTGAGCTCAAGGGCGGTGCGATGAAGTTCGGGCAGGCGATGTCGATCTTCGAGGCGGCGCTGCCCGACGAGCTGGCCGCCCACTACCGCGATCAGCTGACCCGGCTCCAGGACTCGGCTCCCCCGATGCCGACGATCACCGTGCGGGAGATCCTGGCCCGCGAGCTCGGCGCGGACTGGCAGGAGCACCTCATCGAGCTGGACCCGATGCCTGCCGCCTCTGCCTCGATCGGGCAGGTGCACAAGGGCCGCTGGTCAGACGGGCGCGAGGTGGCCGTGAAGGTCCAGTATCCGGGCTCCGGTGAGGCACTGGCGGCCGACCTGCGCCAGCTGGCACGGGTAGCCAAGGGCCTGGGTCCCCTGTTCCCCGGCATCGACGTCAAGCCGCTGGTCGCGGAGCTGCAGGCGCGTGCCGTCGAGGAGCTCGACTACCAGCTCGAGGCGGAGGCCCAGCGCGTGTTCGCCGCCGAGTTCCGCGACGACCCGCACATCGTGATCCCCGACGTGGTCGCCGCGGCGGGCACGGTGCTGGTCACCGAGTGGCTGGAGAGCCCGTACTCGGTGGCGCACACGATCCGGGTCGGCACGGAGGAGGAGCGCAACCACTACGGACACCACCTGCTCCGGTTCATGTTCGAGACCCCCGCACGCACCGGCATGTTGCACGCCGATCCGCACCCGGGGAACTTCCGGCCCCTGCCGAACCCCGACGGGACTCCCGGCCGGCTCGGGGTGCTGGACTTCGGGGCGGTCGCCCGACTGCCCGAGCACCAGCTTCCCCGTTCCCTCGGTGCGTTGATCCGGATCGCCACGCTCCAGGACTACGAGCAGCTGGTGATGGCCCTGCGCGAGGAGGGCTTCATCCGCGAGCGCATCGTCATCGACGCCGAGCAGCTGCGTTCCTATCTGGCGCCGTTCATCGAACCGGCGAGCGTGCCCGAGTTCCAGTTCACCCGCGCCTGGATGCAGGACCAGTTCCGCCGCGTCAACGATCCGCGCGGGGACGCCTACGCGGCGATGCTGCGCCTCAACCTGCCTCCGGCGTACATGCTCATCCACCGGACCTTCTCCGGCGGGGTCGGGGTGCTGAGCCAGCTGGAGGCGCGGGTGCCGTTCCGGCAGGTGCTCATCGACTCGCTCCCCGGGTTCGCCGACTGAGGGTCACCACCACTCGGAGTCGAGCTTGCTCTCCATCGCACGCAGGTGCTCTCGCGAGCAGGAGTCGCAGAACCAGCGGGGCTTGCCGTTCTCGACCGCCGACGTCCAGGTGAGCGGCGGGGTCTCGCTCTCGGCGACCGTGCCGCAGAAGGAACAGGTGACCACGTCCCCACCATAGGCACGCGACGGCACTTGTGGCGTCCACGCAGCGGCCCGGGAACGCCCGAGCCCCGGGAACGTGATCGTTCCCGGGGCTCGGTTCTGTGGTGTGGGTCGGTGCCGTGGGGCAGCGCCTAGAAGGCTCTGCCCACCGCCAGTCGCGCCCGCCCTGCGGCCCGCTCGGCGTGACGACGTACCCGCTCGGCCTTGACCGAGAGCCGCACAGCCCTGCGCTGCAACCGACGAGCGGCGGCCGCGCGGGCAGCGCGACGACCTTGCTCGACCTCGGCCAGGCGCGCCGCATGGGTGGCGCGGGCCAGGTCGACATCCATGAGACTCATGGTCGTGCTCCGATCTCTTCTGGGTTCCTTCCTGGGGTTCCCACTGGGTCTTGTCGATGTGGTGGTCACTCGAGCCACGCCCTACGCGGCCGAGGAGGGCAACGAGGGCAGGTCGGGGACCGGGTTCTTGCGCGGACGGCCACGGGGCCGCTTGCGAGGGACGACCACTCCCGAGAGGAAGAGCTCGCCACCCCAGACTCCCCAGGGCTCACGCCTCTCGAGGGCGCCGGCCAGGCACGCCGCCCGGACCGGGCAGTCCTGGCACAGCGCCTTCGCCAGCTCCACGTCACCGGGGGACTCGGCGAAGTAGAGCTCTGGGTTCTCCACGCGGCACGGCAGCAGCGGGTCGGCCTCGACGGGTCGGTCCATCAGGCTGACGCTCATGAGGTCACCTCCTGGTGATGTCGGGTTCTTGGATGTGGTTGGTTCGGGTCGTGAAAACACGAAGGCCGCGGATCCCGGTGGGTTCCGCGGCCTGGAGGCTGCCGATCGCTGAGCAAGGACTCAGGTGATCGGTGGACTCCAGGTGCGGCGACCCATGGCGATGCCGGCGTTGCCGGCGGCGAGGGCGGGGGCCTGAACGGGGGCCTGGACGTGCGCGTCGACTGCGCGGAGGCGTGCCACTCCCGCGGTACGGCCACCGAGGGTGGGCGCGACGAAGGCGGACTGCGCCGCAGTCGCTCGGTCGATGATGGTCATCTCCATGTCGCACCTCCTTCGTCACAGCCGGGCCGGGTCGGCCGCAGAACACGTGTGCAGAACGGTACGCCCGGCGCACCGGACCGCGCAATCGATTTATCGGGCGAGCTCGTCGGGCGGTGTCGAGGCTGGGCCTGCGCCGCGGTCGGGACCCGTTCCGGGCGGGTGCGCGAGACCGCTCAGGCGAGGATCCGGAGCAGCTCGTCGGCGTACTTGTCGAGCTTGGACTTGCCGATGCCGTTGATCGACTGCAGGCCGCGCCGGTCGGTGGGCTTGACCTCGGCCAGCGCCTCCAGGGTCGCGTCGGAGAACACCACGAACGCCGGCACGCTCTGCGCCTCCGCCTGCTCCTTGCGCCACGACCGCAGCAGCTCGAACAGCTGCTCGTCGTAGGGCACCGGGCAGTCCTGGCAGTAGCCACGGTTGCGTTCGCGCGAGCTGGCCAGCGGCTTCTGGCACTGCTTGCAGGTCGCTGCCCTCTTGCCCTGCCGCCGAGCGGGTCGGGACGACCCACCCTCCGCGCGGTCGGTCACCGACTCGGGGCGCAGACCGGTGAGGAACCGCGACGGCTTGCGACGCGCCTGTCCACCGGGGTTGCGCGCCAGCGCCCAGGACACCCACAGGTGCTTGCGGGCACGGGTGATCCCGACGTAGAGCAGCCGTCGCTCCTCCTCGACCGCTGCCGGTGTGTCGGCGTAGGTGATCGGCATCGACCCCTCCTGCATGCCGCACAGGAACACGGCGTCCCACTCGAGGCCCTTGGCCGCGTGCAGCGTCGCCAGGGTCACCCCCTCGGCCACGGGTGCATGCTGCTCGTGCGCCCTCCGGTCCAGCTCGGCGACGAAGCCCACCAGGGCCGGTGGCCGGCCGGCCGTCGCCTCCGCCTCGGCGTAGGTCGTGGCCTGGGAGACCAGCGCCTGCAGCGACTCCCAGCGGTCCCGTGCCTGCCCCCGCGCAGTGGGCGCCTCCGCGGACCAACCCATGCCGCTGAGCACCGCCCTGACCTGGTCGACGAGCGGCTCCGCGACCTCCGCATCGGGGTCGGCGGCGCGCACCTGCCCCCGCATCAGTGCCAGCGCCTGGCGCACCTCCTGCCGCTCGAAGAAGCGCGCCGCCCCCCGCACGACGTAGGAGATGCCTCGTTCGGTGAGGGCCTCCTCGAACGCCTCCGAGAGGGCGTTGATCCGGAACAGCACGGCGATCTCACTCAACGGCACACCCTGCTGGTGCAGCCGGTGCACCTCGGTGGCCACCGCGGCCGCCTCGGCCGTCTCGTCGGCAGCCTCCCGCCAGGTGATCTCCGCTCCGGTCTCGCGCTGGGCACGCAGCTGCACGCTGGTGGTGCTCGAGGCCTTCAGCAGCGCGTTGGCTGCCCCGATCACCTGTGGGGTCGATCGGTAGTTGCGTACCAGCTCGACGCTGGTGCCCCCGGGGAACCTCGCCGGGAAGTCCGTGAGGTAGCCGGCGCGGGCACCTGCGAAGGAGTAGATCGTCTGCGCCGGGTCACCCACCACGCAGATCTCGTTGCGCCCACCGAGCCACAGGTCGAGCAGCGCCGACTGGATCGGGCTCACGTCCTGGAACTCGTCGACCACGAACCACTTGTACTGGCGACGCACCTCGGCGGCGACCCGTTCGTCGTCGCTGAGCAGTGCGGCTGAGCACAGCAGCACGTCCTCCATGTCCATGCGGCCCTGGTCGCGCTTGAGCTCCTCGTAGCTGCCGAACACGTGCGCGACCGTGCCGGCGTCCAGTCCGCTGACCTCGCGACCGCGAGCAGGGGCGAGCCGCTCGTAGTCGTCGGGGCGGACGTTGCTGACCTTGGCCCACTCGATCTCGCTGGCGAGGTCACGCAGAGTGGCCTGGTTGACCTCGACGCGGTTGCGCCGCGCGGCGCCGGCGACGATCGGGATCTTGGACTCGGTCAGCTGGGGTGGCTCGCCGCCGTAGACCCGCGGCCAGAAGTAGCGAACCTGACGCAGCGCCGCCGAGTGGAAGGTCCGGGCCTGCACCGCCGCCGCACCCATCGCCCGGAGCCGAGTGCGCATCTCCCCCGCTGCCCGGGTGGTGAAGGTGACGGCGAGAACCTCACTCGGGTTGTACACACCCGTGGACACGCCGTAGGCGATCCGGTGGGTGATCGCCCGGGTCTTGCCGGTGCCCGCCCCGGCCAGCACCCGCACCGGTCCGCGGAGCGCGGTGGCGACCTCTCGCTGCTCGGGATCGAGCGCGTCGAGCAGGTCATCGGCATGCATCGGAAATGTTCTCCGTCCCTTGGGTGTTACACGATTGACGAGCGTAGACGCGCGAGAGGACAAACCGTGACCCAGGAGGCCACCACTGTGACCAACCAGGCCAGATTCACCATGTACACCACGCCTTGGTGCGGCTACTGCCACCGGCTCAAGAGCCAGCTGGACCGCGAAGGCATCGCCTTCGACATCGTCGACATCGAGCGCGACCCCGCTGCGGCCGACCTCGTGATGCAGGCCAACAACGGCAACCAGACCGTCCCGACCCTGGTCTTCAGCGACGGCAGCGCCCACACGAACCCGTCAATGCGTCAGGTCAAGGACAAGCTGGCCTCGCTGAGCTGACCCGCGGGTCCGGACCCGCGTGGCGCGCTCACCAGTGCCCGGGCAGGGCCCCGCCGTACCAGCTCTCGATCAGCGAGCGGGAGATCGATACACCGCCGGGCAGCACCAGCCGGCCGGCCTCGGCCTCGCTGCGCATCTGCTCGCGGGTGAACCACTGGGCGTCCTCGATCTCCGAGCCGTCCACGTCGATCACGGTGTGCGTGGCGCGCGCGGTGAACCCGACCATCAGGCTCGCGGGCAGCGGCCACGGCTGGCTGCCGAAGTAGACCACCTCCCCCACCTGGACGCCGGTCTCCTCGGCCACCTCACGACGGACCGCGTCCTCCATCGTCTCCCCCGGTTCCACGAAACCGGCGAGCGTGGAGTACCTCCCGGCCGCCCACGCGGGGCCACGACCGAGCAGACACCGCTCCTCGGGGCTGCCCGGCTCGCCGTCGGTGACCACCATGATCACCGCGGGGTCCGAGCGCGGGAACTGGTCGCGGCCACACTCGCCGCACCGCAGGACGTGCCCGGCCTGGCGTGGCTGGAGGCGTCCCCCGCACCGCGGACAGTGCCGCGTCGACCACAGCCACTCGGCCAGCCCGATGGCGTGCAGCACCAACGGCGCGTCCTCGACCGTCTCGTCGGCCAGTGACTGCACCACCTGGCGGAGCACGACCCACTCGTCCCGGTCGCCGGGGGCCTCGAGGGGGTCCACGATCACCGCGAAGTGCTGCACCCCGTCCCGCTCGCCCAGGAGCACCCGGAGCCCCGCCGGCGCCTCGTCGGAGGAGACCCAGGAGATCCGGCCGTCGACGGGTCGGACCCGCGCACCGGCGACCACCAGGACGCGCGTGGCCGGGTCGGCCCACCGGTCCTCGAGCCAGCCGTCGTCCTCGCGGAGGGCTCCGTGCCGGTCGTGGGCGTGCTGGGACAACGCGACGTGGGGCAGTGGGTGACTCACCGGGCCAACTCCTGGACCAACTCCTGGGCCAACTGCCTGGGCCAACTCCTGGGTCATCACCGGACCGTCCCACGGACATCACCGGTCGCGGCGGCGGCAATCACGTCCATGCCCGCGAGGCTAGCCCTAGGCTCTGCCTCCATGAGCACCCACATCGGCGCCCGGCCCGGCGAGATCGCACCCGCAGTCCTCCTGCCCGGCGACCCGCTCAGGGCCCGGTGGATCGCCGAGACGTTCCTCGAGAACGCCCGCGTCTACACCGAGGTCCGCGGGATGTACGGCTACACCGGGACGTGGCAGGGGCAGCCGATCTCCGTCCAGGGTTCCGGCATGGGTCAGCCCTCGATGGCCATCTACGTCAACGAGCTCTTCACCGACTACGACGTCCAACGCATCGTCCGGGTCGGCTCCTGCGGCGCCGTCACCGAAGGGGTCGCGGTGCGCGACCTCGTGCTCGCCTCGGGGGCCTGTACCGACTCCGCGATGAACCGACTCCGGTTCCACGGTCTCGACTACGCCGCCGTCGCCGACTTCGGGCTGCTGCGTGCGGCGCACGACGCGGCCACGGCCCGCGACGACGTCACCGCGCACGTCGGCCTGCTCTTCTCGGGCGACTCCTTCTACCCACCCAGGCCGGAGCTGCTCGAGCCGATGGTCGCCCATGGCGTGCTGGCTGTGGAGATGGAGGCGTGCGGGCTCTACACCCTCGCTGCGTCGTACGGCCGTCAGGCGCTGGCGATCTGCACCGTCAGCGACCACATCGTCACCGGGGAGGAGACGACGGCCCAGGAACGCGAGCAGACGTTCGGCGCGATGGTCGAGATCGCCCTCGCCGCGGCGCTCAGCCCGGCGTAACGGGCGTCGTGACCTACGCCGTCTCGAGCTTGGGGTGCTGCTTGGGAGGCGCCGGACGCGCAGCCGGCTGCGACCGGCCGGCCGTGGCGTTCGCGGGCAGCCGCACACAGCTGATCGCTTCCTGCTTCACGACACACATGTCGCCGTTGTCCTCCAGGATCGCGACGCCGTGACCGTCGCTCTTCACGATCCGCCCGGTCACCCACTCGCCGAGGATGTTCACGCGCACGACCATGTTCTCCTCGCGCGCGCGGTCCAGGGCATGCCCGACCGTCAATAGCTGGCTGGATCCGAACACCTGGCCACCCCGTCCTGACTCGTGGTGGCTTGATCATCGCGCACCGGGGGCCATTTGGGCGGTTAACGCAGTATTTGCCGGGTCCGCTCGGAGCTGCTAGTCGTTCCAGGCCGGCGGGTTGATCGCGGTGGGCTGGGTGGGGATGTTCCCCGATCCCGGCCGACCCGGCAGGCGCACGCACGTGATCGTCTCCTGACGCACGACGCACAGGTCGCCGTTCGCCTCCAGCACCGCCACCCCGTGGCCGTCGCTGTTCAGGATGCGGCCCGTGATCCACTCGCCCGCCACGTTCATCCGGACGACCATGCCGTCGGCCTTGGCCCGGTCGAGGGCGTGCCCCACGGTCATCAACATCGTGGATCCGAACACCACAACCTCCTCTGCGCGCCGCGCACTGGCGCGCTCCCTCACGTCGATCTTCGGGCACTCGTGGTGGTTTGCACAGCAGTGCGCCCTTGGAGGCATTCGCGGTCTACACCACACTCGCTCAGCAAGGTCCCAATTGCGATAGGCACACGCGCTGACCTGGGGTTTTGTCGTTTCTATCCTATTTGTCAGAGATAGTGTCCGCTCCGGTCACCAGGCGCTCCAGCTCGGCGCGGTCCCAGTGTCGCTCGGGCTCGACGGTCCTCCCGGTGCGCACGTAGTGGAAGGCGGCCCGGACCTGGTCCACCGGGACGTCGCGCAGCTCGGCCCAGGCGAGGCGGTAGATCGCGAGCTGCAGGTCGTCCGCGGTCAGCTCACGGTTGGTCTTCCAGTCCACCACCAACCAGCTGCCGTCCGGCTCGGCGTAGACGGCATCGATGCGTCCTCGCACCACCTGGCCAGCCAGCACGAGGGCGAACGCCGGTTCGACCGCGTGCGGAACGCGGTCGCCGAAGGGCCCCGCCTCGAAGGTCTTGACCAGCACCTGCAGGTCGTCGTCGTCGTCGATGCCCAGGTCACCCCGCCCGGGGAGATCGTCGGGGTCGAGCAGCGCCTGCTGGCCGAACCTGGCCTCGACCCACGCATGGAAACGGGTACCGAAACGGGCCGCGGGCGACGGCTTGCGCGGCATCGGCCGGGCGAGCTCCCGCGCGAACTGCTCGGGTTCGTCACGGAGCCGTGCCATCGCGGTGGCGGAGACACTGCTGGGCAGCGGAACAGCAACGACCCCGCCCCGGTCCCCGCGGGCCTCGGCCAAGAGCCGGTCCAGCTCCTCGTCCCACTGAGCCACGGTCGAGGCCTGCACCAGATCGAGGTCCTCGACGACGCCACCGGGGACCGGAGCCGTGTCGGCCCCCGCTCGCTGCATCTCCGCACGCACCAGGTCGGCCGCCGCCAGCCGGCGCTCGTGCTCCACCGTCCGGGTCGTCGTCGGCCAGGCCACCGCGTCCGCGGTGGCGAGGAGCGGGTTCGGGGTCCCCTCCTCGGGCGCCGGCGGCCAGTCCACCGGGCGTTCGCTCCACAGCTGGACCGCTTCCCGCACGGTCTCCTGGTACGGCGAGGGTCGCAGCGGCTTCTGCCGAGTGGGCCCCCACTGGTAGGAGGAGACGAACAGCTCGTGCCGGGCCCGCGTGAACGCGACGTACCCCAGCCGGAGCTCCTCCATGGCCTGATGGGCTCGGGCCTGCGCCTTGAGCTCCTCCAGCGCGGCCTTGTCCCAGCCCCGCAGCTGGGGCACATCCTGGGCATCGCCGCGCAGCGGAGCCGGCAGCACCGAGCAGCCCGTCGTCCACTGGCTGCGGGTCTTGCTGACCGGGAACTTCTCGTCACACACACCGACCACGAACACGCTCGACCACTCCAGGCCCTTGGCGCGGTGCACGGTCAGCAGCTTGACCGAGTTGGCCTCCGTCGGGGTGGCGATGTCGAGACCGGTGCCCATCTCGTCCTCGGCACGCAGCCACGCCATCAGCGAGGGCAGGGTCACCTGGCCGTCGATGGCCTGGAAGTCGGCGACCGCCTTGACGAACAGGTCCAGGTTGTCGCGGCGGGCCACGGCGGCCTCGGACACCGAGGAGGCCAGCTCCACGTCGATGCCGGTGGTGTCGATGATCCGACGCACCAGGTCGAGCAGGGGTTCGCCCGCGTAGGACCGGAGCGCTCGCAGCTCCTCGCCCAGCAACAGGAAGCGCGCGCGCGCCTGCTCGGAGTACTGCAGGTCCCCCGGGTCGGCGAGGGCATCGTTGAGCGAGACCACCTCCGTGGGGTCCGCGCCCTCCACGGCGTGCTGCAGCTCCTCGCCGACGCTGGCCCCCTCCAGCCGGGACTCCCGGCCGGCGAGGGAGCGCGCCCGGGAGCCCAGCAGTGCCAGGTCCCGCGGCCCGATCGCCCAGCGGGGACTGTTCAGCAACGTGAGCAGGTCGGCGTTGGCGGTGAGGTCCTGCAGCAACGAGAGCGTCGCGACGACCTCGGAGACCTCCGGCAGCCGCATCAGCCCGGCCAGGCCGACGATCTCGACCGGGACGTCGCCCGCGCTGAGAGTGTCGAAGACGTCGGCCGCGTGAGCGTTGTCGCGGGTCAGCACCCCGATCTCGCTCCACATCGGCTCGGCCATGGCGTCGTGGGCGGCGCGCACGCGCTCGGCGAGCCAGTCGAGCTCGTCACGGTAGGTCTCGTGCACCACCGCGAAGACCTCACCGTCGTCGGCCTCGCGCTTCGCCTCGAGCGGCCGGACCTGGTCGTAGGCGGCGTAGAGAGGGGCGGCGAGGGCGTTGGCCACAGCCAGGATGCGCCGGTCGGAGCGGCGGTTCACGGTCAGCGCGTAGGAGGCCACCTGCTCGCCGTCAGCGGCCGGGAACGACTCGCCGAAGTTCAAGATGTTGGACACCGAGGCCCCGCGCCAGCCGTAGATCGCCTGGTTGGGGTCGCCGACCGCCGTGACCGCGTGGCCGCGGCCCGTCGCCGCATCCGGACCGGAGAAGAGCGCAGCGAGCATCTGGGCCTGGGCGACGGAGGTGTCCTGGTACTCGTCGAGCAGCACGATGCGGAACTTCTCCCGCTCCAGCCGTCCCACCTCGGGCTGGTCGCGAGCCAGCTCGGCCGCCAGCGCGATCTGGTCGGAGAAGTCCATCAGCCCGAACTGGTCCTTCAGCCGGCGGTAGCCCTCGACCAGGTCGAGGATCTCCGCACGCTGGCTCATCCGGGTGAGCACCCCTTCGAGGTCCTTCCGGGCGCTCGCCGTCTCGAGGGCCCGCTCGAACAGGGGTCGCTGCTGGTCCTGGAAAGCCCTGAGGTCCGCGGGGCTGACGAGGTGCTCGCTCATCTGCGCGTCGAGCGCCAGCAGGTAGTTGATCACCGTCGGGGGGTGCTCGCTCAGCAGGTCGACGGCCCCGTGGTGTCGTTCGATGGCCCTGGCGGCCAGCTGGTAGCGCGAGGCGTCGGCCATCACCCTGGTGTCGGGCTCGTGCCCGATCCGCAGCCCGTGCTCGGTCAGCAGCGCCGCGGCATAGGCGTTGTACGTCGAGACCATCGGCTCCACCCGCTCGGGGAGCTCGTCGGAGGCGGCGCCGGGGTCGCGGCGCCCCTCCCCCAACCCGGCGGCGGCCAGGGCGGCGCGGACCCTGGCCCCCAGCTCGGCGGTCGCCTTGGTGGTGAACGTGAGGCCGAGCACCTGGTCGGGGGCGACCTGGCCGGTGGCGACCAGGTAGACCACCCGCGCTGCCATCACCGAGGTCTTGCCCGACCCGGCTCCGGCGATCACCACGGCCGGCTCGAGCGGTGCACTCACCGCCTGCCACTGCTGCTCGCTGAGCGCATACGGGCTGCCCATCACCCGCTGGAGGTCCGCCGGGCCGCCGATGTGTACGCCGGTCATGACAGCACCGATCCGGCCGACTGGGCGGGACAGAAGCTGGCGAAGTCGCAACGGTCGCACACGGCCTTCTCGGGTCGCGCCTCGAAGTCCTCCTCGCGCAGCGCCCGCGCCGCCGCGGAGAGCTGACGCTCGATCGTCAGCAGACCGTCCTCGCCGGGCTCCTGCGGAGCTTGCGTCTGCACCTTGAGGTGGCCGCGCACCTCCCGGCGCAGCTGCCACAGCTCGGCGCCACCGGCAGACCCCTCGCGACCGAGCAGCTCGTCGGCGCCGCCGTGGTTGACCGCGTGCTGGTAGAAGCCGAGCTGGGGGTTCTCGGCCAGGGTCTTGTCCAGCGGTGGGTACTTCCCGGTCTTGAGGTCGATCACGACCACCCGGCCGTCGTCGTCGATCTCCAGACGGTCGGCGTAGCCGTGCAGGGCCACCCGCTGTCCGTCGGGGAGCTCGACCTCGGCGCGCAGCTCCTGCTCGGTGGCGAGGACGGTCCGGGCGCCGGGTCGGTTGTGCCAGGCCACGAACCGGCCCAAGGCCGCCTGCACCTCCTCGCGCTCCCTGCCGCGCGACCACGGGGTGCGGAAGCTCAGCTGGTCCCACACCTCGTCGACCAGCCCCATCAGCTCCTCGACCTGGCCGGCCCCGAGCTCCTCCCGGGCGACCCGGTCGGCGATCGCGTGCACGATGTTTCCGAAGCCCTGGGCCTGGCTGGATCTCTGGGCGCCTCCGGCCTCTCGCTCCAGGAACCACTTGGCCGGGCACTCGAGCAGACCCGCCAGCGAGCTGGCCGAGAGCGACACCGGCTGCTGGACCGGCCGGATCGGCTCACTCGACCGCGACAGGTGGCGCGTCCCCCACCAGTGGTCGGGGTCCGCGGCAGGCACGAGCGCGCGACCGTCGGTGCGACGTTCGCCGGCCAGGCGGGCGAGCCGCCGCACGGCCGCCTCCCGCAGCGGCCCGGGTGTCGCGGGGTCCGCCGCGGCGCGACGCAGCTCACTGACCAGGCCGGCCAGAGACAGCGGGCGAGGTGGTCGACCCTGCTGGTGGCGCACCTCCACCCCGAGCTCGGCGAGGAAGCGGGACGGCTGCTCCCCCTCGTCGTCGGGCGAGGCGACCGCGGTGACGACCAGCCGCTCGCGAGCACGGGTGCACGCGACGTAGAAGAGCCGCCGCTCCTCGGCGAGCAGCTCACGTGCGCTGGTGTCGGGCTGGAGCACCGGCACGGCGTACTCCTGGGCACCGATGCGGTCGGCCCTGAGCAGGCTGGTGCGGCGGCGCAGATCGGGCCAGGCTCCCTCCTGCGCGTGCGCGACCACCACCAACCGCCACTCGAGTCCCTTGGCCCGGTGCGCGGTGAGCAGTCGCACGGACTCGCCGCGGATGCCGCGCTCGGCCAGGGTGTCACCGGGGATCTCCTGGGCGCTGAGCGTGGCCAGGAAGGCCTCCACGCTGGTGTGCCCACGCTGCTCCTCGGCCCGCGCTGCGGTCTCGAAGAGCGCGCACATGGCGTCGAGGTCCCGGTTCGCCAGCCGCGCACCCGCGCCACCGCGCTGCACCCGGGAGCGAAGCTGCTCGGGCCAGCCCGTCCCGGCCCACAGCGCCCACAGCACCTCCTCCACGGTCCCCGCGCCGTCGAGCACCGCGCGGGCCCGGCGCAGCAGGGCGGACAGACCCGCGACGCGCCTGACGACGGACTCCACGGCGTTGGTGGACCCCAGCAGCTCCTCGCCGTGCAGCACCGCCTCGCGCAGGAGGTACGGCGAGGGGCGGGGTGAACGTTCCTCCGCAGCGGCAGCACGCTTGTCGCGCTCCCGCAGCGCACGCGCCAGGGCGCGCACGTCGGTCGCATCGAGTCCGGCGAGCGGGGAGATCAGCAACCCCTCGGCCGCCACCGGGTCGAGGTGGTCGGGATGTGTCGGGTCGTCGTTGTCGAGGTTGACCACGGCGCGCAACGCGTCGAGAAGGGGCCGCACCGCGGGTTCCTGCACCAGTGGCGTCTCGTCACCGGCAACCTCCACCGGCACCCCGGCCCCGGCCAGGCCGCGGCGCAGGGACGGGATCGAGGAGCGTCCGGAGCGCACCAGCACCGCCATCTCCGACCAGGGCACCGCGTCCTCGAGGTGAGCCCGCCGCAGCAGGTCGGCCACGCGTTCGACCTCGGCGCGCTCGGTGTCGTAGGTGATCACCTCGACCCGGTCACGTCCGCCGTCCACCACGGACTCGGGTCGGGTGAACGTCTCCCGGGCTGCCGCGTCGATGCTCCCGGAGAGCGGGATCCGGGCCGCGACCCGTTGACCGGCGATGAGCACCCGGGGTCCGAACCGACGCACTCGTGACAGCGCCCGGACGTCTGCGGGACGCCCGTCCCGGTGCCGGAACTGGTCGGGGAAGTCGAGGATGCCGCGCACCTCTGCCCCGCGGAAGGCGTAGATCGACTGGTGCGGGTCACCGACCACCGTCAGGTTCGCCCCGTCACCGGCGATCGCGCGGAGCAACCGCACCTGACCGGGGTCGGTGTCCTGGTACTCGTCGACGAACACGTGCCGGAACCGGCCACGCAGCTCGGTCTGGTGCTCGGTCGCCTCGATGACCGCCCGCCGGATCAGGTCGGCGTAGTCGGTGGCACCCTGCGCGTCGAGGTTCTGGAGGTACTGCTCGAGGAACCACCCCGCGGCGACGAACTCCGGCAGGTCGTGCTCCCCGCCGAGCGAGCGCAGCGCCGCGGGGTCGAGGCCCTTCTCCCGCGCCCGGCCCAGGACGGCGGCGACCTCGTGCGCGAAACCGCGCGTCTGCGAGGCGCGCAGCAGCGTCGCCGGCCAGCGCACGGCCTCGGGGGTGTCCGCCAGCAGCTCGCGCAGCACGACGTCCTGCTCGGGCGCGCTCAGCAGACGCAGCGGCCCGGCGTAGAGGTCGGCCGGGGAGTAGCGGCGGATCAGGGCGTAGGCGAAGGAGTGGAAGGTCGCGCACATGGTGGTCGACGTGGTGCGCCCCAGACGCGCCGTCACGCGGTCGCGCAGCTGTTCGGCCGCCTTGCGGCTGAAGGTCAGCGCCAGCACCGAGTCCGGGTCGGCTCCGCGTCGCTCCACGCGGTCCACGATCGCCTCCACCAGTGTCGTGGTCTTGCCCGTGCCGGGACCCGCGAGCACGAGCTGCGGCCCCTCGGCGTGGTCCACGACGGCCTGCTGGAACTCATCGAGCGCGGGCGGGGTCAGCCGGCCCGGGTGCGCGGGCACCAAGGTGTAGCTCGTCTCGAGCGCGGCCGGTCTCACGGGCACAGCCAAACATCTACCGCCGACAGCGTCGGGCAGCGCCACCCCGCAGCGGAGCCCGGGCCCCCGAGGTCACGGCTGCCAGAACGCGGTCGCCAGGTCGATCCGTCCCGAGGGACGCAACGGCGTTCCCTCCGCCAGATAGTGCGCATGAGCCTCGTCGTCGTGACAGGGGGGTGGCCGACCGTCGGCGCGCACCACCCGCCACCAGGGCACCGGGCCGCCGAGCTGCGACATCACTCGACCCACCCCGCGCGGCCCACCGGTGCCGACACGATCCGCGATCGCGCCGTACGTCGTCACCCGCCCGGCCGGGACCTGCTCGACGAGGGCGAGCACGGATTCGATGTACTCCTCGACGTCCACGCGACCGATGATCGCAGGACGTGACTCCGGCCGGAAACGACGCGACGCGCCATCTTCCCCCCGGAAGATGCCGCGCCGCGCCTCACCTGTGGTGCCCGATCAGGGGACCGGCGTGAAGGGCTCGGTGCCCAACGCCAGTGCCAGACCCGCGATGCCCGAGTTCGTCTTGGCGAACGCGAGCTCGTGGTTGTAGTCGCCCACACCGTTGGAGCCGGCCAGCGGTGCGATGGCCAGGGTGGACAGAGTGCCGAGGGCACGGCCCTCGGGGTCGAGGAACGCGCTCCCCGAGTCACCCGGGACGCCCGGGCTCACCGTGTAGACGGGGTGGGTCCAGCCGCCACCCTGGGTGCCCAGGCTGGTGCCCGTCTTGGGCGAGAGCGCCTCGACGCCACCGCGGAGGCTGGAGTTGCCGTAGGAGTACACGCGATCGCCGGCCTTGGTGCCCGTGGTGTTGGTCGCGACCGGACCGCCCCAGAACGGGACCGTGGGGTTGACCTTGTCCTTCGACGCGGCGTCGACCTTGACCAGCGCGAAGTCGTTGTACTCACAAGCGTTCTGGTCAGTGGTCCCGGCCTGCTGCATCGCCAGCCACGAGCTGTACGCCAGGGTGCCGGTGCCGACCGTGGTACCGCCGACGGGGAAGGCGCCACCCTCGACGAACTCGACCTTGGTGCCCAGCGGCAGGGACCCTGCGTCGCAGCCGTTGGTGTCGGTGGCCGCACCGGTGCCGGCGCAGTGCGCGGCGTACCCGACATAGATGTTCCCCGCGCCGTCGGTGTGCACGAAGTTCGCGGTGCACTGGGCACCGTCGGTGTACATCTGCACGCCCGGGTGGATCTTCGCGGTCGCGGCAGGTGCCCAGGCGACGGCGACCGAGGAGCCCGACTTGCCCGGCTTGGTGGGCTTGGCAGCCTGGGCCGGCGCGGTCGCGGCGGCGACCGAGGCAGCCGTGAGGAGGGTGGCAGCGCCCATGGCGAGGAGGGCGCGAGCCCGAGAGACGTACATGCGTGTCCTTTCGGAGAAGATCGTTTGGATGGTTCAACGACACTTCCCGGCCAAGGTCACGCCACACGCGGCATGGTGAGCGCTCCCATCCCCGCGGCCCCGAGACCACGGGCACGGGCAGGACGTCTCAGTACGAGGGCTGCGAGGGGTCTATCTGGCTCACCCAGGCGACGACGCCGCCGCCGACGTGCACGGCGTCACCGAAACCGGCGCCCTTGAGCACGGCGAGCGCCTCGGCCGACCGCACGCCGGACTTGCAGTGCAGCACAACCTGCTTGTCCGCGGGCAGCTCCTCCAGGGCGCTGCCGTTGAGGAACTCTCCCTTGGGGATCAGCACCGAGCCGGGGATCCGGTTGATCTCGAACTCGTTCTGCTCCCGCACGTCGACGAGGACGAAGTCACGCTCGCCGTTGTCGCGCTCCTTGAGCATCTGCTCCAACGTGGAGACGGAGATCGTCGAGCCCGCCGCTGCGTCGGCCGCCTCCTCCGACACGGCGCCACAGAAGGCCTCGTAGTCGATGAGCTCGGTGACTGTCGCGTTCTCCCCGCAGAGTGCGCAGTTGGGGTCCTTGCGCACCTTCAGCGTGCGCCACTCCAGCTCGAGGGCGTCGTAGATGACCAGCTTGCCGACGGCCGCGTCTCCGATGCCGACCAGCAGCTTGATGGCCTCGTTGACCTGGATCGACCCGATGCTCGCGCACAGGACGCCGAGCACGCCGCCCTCGGCGCAGCTGGGGACCATGCCCGGCGGCGGGGGCTCGGGGTAGAGGCAGCGGTAGCACGGCGCGTCGGCGCTGGAGCCGTCCTCCTTGGTCAGCGTCGGCCAGAACACGCTGGCCTGGCCGTCGAAGCGGTAGATCGAGCCCCACACGTACGGCTTGTTCAAGAAGTACGCCGCGTCGTTGACCATGTAGCGCGTGGCGAAGTTGTCGGTGCCGTCGACGATCAGGTCGTAGCCGGCGAAGATGTCCAGCACGTTGTCGTTGTCGAGCCGCTCGTCGTGGACGATCACGTTCACCAGCGGGTTGGTCTCCGCGATCGACTCCTGGGCCGAGACGGCCTTGGACTTACCGATGTCGGACTGGCCGTGGATGATCTGCCGCTGCAAGTTGGACTCGTCGACCTCGTCGAACTCCGCGATCCCGAGCGTCCCGACACCGGCGGCGGCCAGGTAGAGCAGCGCCGGACTGCCCAGGCCGCCAGCGCCGATGACCAGCACCTTGGCGTTCTTCAGCCGCTTCTGACCAGTCATCCCGACGTCGGGGATGATCAGGTGCCGGCTGTAGCGGCGTACCTCGTCGGTGGTCAGCTCGGCGGCCGGCTCGACCAGTGCTGGAAGTGACACAGGACTACTCCTCGTCGAAGTTGGTTGACGTCGGGGACATAACGCCGGGCGTGGCTTCCATGTTCCCCGCCTCGTCCCGCTGACAGACGGCGTGCCCGGCATGTGGGATCGCGAGCGGGTCCGGTGTCGCCGCGACCGGACCTGCGGCTTGTAGGCTTCAGGGGTGACCACGACGGGTATGCACCCCAGCGGAAACCCTGATCGCTCAGGGCCCCCCTCCCGGCAGACCGCCGACGAGACACCCAACGGCCGGAGCGTCCGCCTCCCGCGTCGTGCCCGCCGTGCCCAGCTGCTCACGGCCGCGCTCGAGGTCTTCGTCGCCCAGGGTTACCACGCCGCTGCGATGGACGACATCGCCGAGCGGGCGGGGGTCTCCAAGCCGGTGCTGTACCAGCACTTCCCCGGCAAGCTCGAGCTCTACCTGGCCCTGCTCGACCAGTCCTGCGACACGATCATCTTCGCCGCGAAGGACGCGCTGGAGTCGACTGAGGACAACAAGCAGCGCGTCACCGCCACCATGCACGCCTTCTACAACTACGTCGCCGACGACCAGGGGGCGTTCCGTCTCGTCTTCGAGTCCGACCTGACCAACGAGCCCGCCGTCCGGGCGCGTGTGGACCGAGTGACTGTGGAGTGCGCCAAGCTGATCGCACACGTGATCGCCGACGACACCGGCCTGCCCGGGGAGCAGTCTCAGCTGCTCGCGGTCTCCCTGGTCGGGATGGCGCAGGTGAGCGCCCGCTTCTGGCTCCACGAGCACGGCACGATCAACCAGGAGGCAGCGGCGTCCCTGATCGCCGGCCTGGCCTGGCGCGGCATCGGCGGCTACCCCAGGACCGACGACCAGCACTGAGCGACGGCTCAGCCACCGGGTCGCGCGGTCACCGGCTGGACCCACCTGACACAGTTCCTCGTGGGGCCCCGGTCCCGGAACCCACCCGCAGCACCGACGCACCACAAGGAGGTCCTCCGATGGAGGTCAAGATCGGCGTGCAGAACGCCTCCCGCGAGCTGACCATCGACAGCACTCTCGACAGCGACGGTGTCCAGCAGGCCGTCGTCGAGGCTCTGGAGGAGGGCGGCGTCCTGGCTCTCACCGACGCGAAGGGCCGCCGCATCGTGATTCCCGGTGACAAGCTCGCCTACGTCGACATCTCGACCAGCGTGACCGGCCACGTGGGCTTCCGCTCCTGACGACACCGCGGACAAGCGGGCCGAGATGACGCTGGGAACCGTGGTGGTGACCCTGGTCGCAGGCACGGTCATCGGGCTGCTCGGCAAGCTGGTGGCGCCGGGCGACCGGGACAACATCCCGCTGTGGCTGACGATCCTGTGCGGTATCGCCGGCGCCCTCATCGGGACGACCCTCTACGGGGTTGTCTACGGCAGCACCGAGACCCCCGGCGTGGACTGGTGGCGTCACCTGTGGCAGGTGACCGTGGCGGCCGTCCTGGTGGTGCTCGCCGCCAGCATCACCGGTCGGCGGAGCTCCTGACCTCCACTCCGGCGATCCTTGCGTCGACTCATCCCCAGGTGAGCCCGTGCTTCTCCACGATCGGCACGGTCCGCTCGTAGTCGGCCCGACATCCGGTGTCGGCGAGCTGCTCCTCGAGCACCTCGTCGATGTCACCGGCGAGGCCGATCGCTCGGAACACCTCCTCCAGACCCCCCGGGGAGATGATCTCCAGGAGCCGTGCGGGCTCGTCCCCGGCGTTCCAGAACGTGTGCCACTCACCCCGCGGCTTGAACACCAGGTCGCCGACCTCCGCCACCACCTCGGTCTCGCCGAAGACCGCTCCGACGCGCCCCTCGAGGATGAAGCTGTACTCGTCCTCCCGCTCGTGAATGTGCAGAGGTGCGGCGATCGCGCGCGGCGCGAGCAGGTGCTCCACCAGGGCGAACCTGCCCCCGGTCAGGGTGGAGTCGATCAGGAACCGGTCGCGTACGCCGTCCGCGGGGCCCAGTGTCTCGCCGCCGTCGGGGCCGATGATCCGTGTCGTCATGACCTTCACGATCCCCGCACGGCACCAGAACCGCCATAGCCGTTTCGAGCGGTTTCCGGAGACGAGGGACCCGGATTCTCCGGGCTACGACGCGAGCCCGAGCTCGGCCATCCGCTTGGCGTGGTTCTCGGTGAGCCGGCTGAACATGCGCGACAGCGCGGCAAGATCCATGCCTGGCCGGTCCACGCCGCCGGCCAGCAGTGCCGCGAGCGAGTCGCGCTCCGCTGCCACGCGCTGCGCCTGGGACAGTGCCTCACCCATCAGACGCCGGCCCCACAGCGCCAGCCGTCCGCCGACCCGCGGGTCGGTCTGGATCGCGCGGCGTACCCGGTCCACGACGAAGCCGGCGTGGCCCGCGTCGGCGAGGGAGTCGACGATCAGCTGCCGCGTCCCGGAGTCGAGGTACTGGGCGATCTCCACGTAGAAGTCGGCGGCCAGCCCGTCGCCCACGTAGGCCTTGATCAACCCCTCCAGCCAGTCGCTGGGAGCCGTGGCCGTGTGGAAGACGTCGAACGGCTTCACGAACGGCGCCATCGCCTCCATCGGGTCCGCACCCAGCGCCGACATCCGGTCCATCAGTGGCTGGACGTGGCCGAACTGGACGGTGGCCATCTTGGCGAGGGCGAGCTTGTCCACGAGCTCGTCGGCCAGCTTCGCGTCGTCGGTCAGCCGCTCGAAGGCGGAGATCTCGCCGTAGGTGATCGCACCCAGCAGATCGACCACCGCGGCGCGGTAGGCGGGGTCCTCGAAAGCCACGGAATCCTGCTCGGGAGTCGGCTGGGCAGCGGCGTCCGGGAGCGAGGGTTCGGTCATGGCGGCACCCTACCGATAGACTCGGGTAGGACTGCAGGCTTGATGCCCCCTTGAACGACACTGTGGGCGGCTCGCCAGCGGCGTACGACATACCGGACTTGAATCCACCGACTCGCGTGCGAGTCAGCACAGAACAGGCAAGATCCTGACGACTTTCAGAGAGCTCGGGGTGCTCCCCGAGATTGCAGACGCCCTCGAGCGCGCCAACATCGTGACCCCCTTCCCCATCCAGGAGATGACCCTCTCGGTCGCCCTGATGGGCACCGACCTCATCGGGCAGGCCCGCACGGGCACGGGCAAGACGCTCGCGTTCGGCATTCCGGTGCTGCAGCGATCCGTTGCCCAGCACGACCCGGACTTCGAGGATCTCGCTGCCCCCGGCAAGCCGCAGGCGCTGATCGTGGCTCCGACGCGCGAGCTCGCCCTGCAGGTCAGCAAGGACCTCACCATGGCGGGCAAGGACCGCGGCATCCGCGTCCTGACGGTGTACGGCGGCGTGCCCTACGAGCCCCAGCTGGACGCGCTCTCCACCGGCGTCGAGGTGGTCGTCGGTACGCCGGGTCGTCTGATCGACCTGATGAACCGTCGAGCGCTGGACATCTCGCACGTGAAGTCGCTGGTGCTCGACGAGGCCGACGAGATGCTCGACCTCGGGTTCCTCCCCGACGTGGAGCGCCTGCTGCGGCAGACCCCCGAGACCCGCCAGACGATGCTGTTCTCGGCGACGATGCCGGCCGCGATCGTGTCGCTGGCGCGCACCCACATGCGTCACCCGATGAACATCCGCGCCGAGTCCGGCGAGGACACCCAGATGGTCCCGGCGACCGCGCAGTTCATCTACCAGGCCCACGACCTCGACAAGCCCGAGATGATCGGCCGCCTGCTGCAGGCCGAGGGCGCAGACCTGATGATCGTGTTCACCCGCACCAAGCGTCAGGCCCAGCGGATCGCCGACGACCTCGAGGAGCGCGGGTTCCGTAGCGCCCCCCTGCACGGCGACATGGCCCAGGCGGCTCGCGAGCGGGCCCTGACCAAGTTCCGCGAGGGCAAGCTCCAGGTGCTCGTGGCCACCGACGTCGCCGCGCGCGGTATCGACGTCACCGGCGTCACGCACGTGGTCAACTACACCTGCCCCGAGGACGAGAAGGTCTACGTCCACCGGATCGGCCGCACCGGCCGCGCCGGAGCGACGGGCATCGCGATCACCTTCGTCGACTGGGCCGACCTGCACCGCTGGAAGATGATCAACAAGGCGCACGACCTGCCGTTCGACGAGCCGCAGGAGACCTACTCCAGCTCCGAGCACTTCCTGCACGACCAGGGGATCGCACCCGGCACCAAGGGCCGGATCGTGCCCGAGGGCACCGTGGAGAGGAAGCCGCGACCCGAGAGCGGTGGTCGAGGTGGCCGCGGCCAGGGTGACCGGGGACGTTCCTCCGGCGGCGGCCGCGGGGGCAGCACGGACAGCGGCACCCGCTCGCAGCCCGCGTCCGAGGAGAAGTCCGGCGACCGCCCCGCGCGCAAGCGCAACCGCAGCCGCAGCCGCACCCGGGGCGGCAAGCCCGCCGCGACGGGCGACAACGGCTGACCCACCGCCGAGGCGCCGGGACGGCTCAGCCGGTGACGACGACCTTCGTGCCCAAGGGCGCGTGCTGCCACAACCGCCTGGCGTCCGGCCGCGCCTGACGGATGCAGCCATGGCTCAGCGGCGTGCCCAGCTCGGCGCGCGTCTGGACTGGCAGACCGTCCTTGCTCGGGATGCTGTGGAAACCGATGGCCGCGTTCACCCCGCGGGTGAAGCGCACGAAGAACTCCATGGACCCCGAGTTGTCGATGCCGGTGGCATGGCGCGAGCGGGAGTAGACGGTGTAGCTGCCCGGACGCAGGTTGTCGAAGACGCTGCCTGAGACGCGATAGGTGCGGACGACCTCCCCCGAGGCGGACACCAGCCACACGCGCTGGTCACCCATGTCGAAGACCACCCGTTTGCCCGTGCCACTGTCGGGAGGCAGGGCCGTCGCGCTCGTGCCGGTGGTGTCGGCGGCCTCGGTCCGGGGCACCGGGACCGAGCGGCTGGCATCGGGCAGCACGGCCCACGACGAGAGCGAGGCGACCTCTGCGGACGGGGTGGCGGCCGAGGCGGTGGCGTCCTGCGGCAGCACACCCAGGCCGCCGAGCGCGGTGACCAGGGTGACGGCGAACGCCGAGCCGGCGGCGCACAGCCGCGCGTAACGTGGCCGGAGCCGGCTCATCGGCTCAGGTCCGCTTCAACAGCCCGGTGGCGACGTCCCGGTAGGCCTGCGCACCCTTGTTGGAGCGCGAGGTCTGCAGGATGGACCGGCCGGCCGCGGGAGCCTCCGCGAAGCGGATCGACTTGGGGATCGGCGGCTCGATGACAGCCAGGTCGTAGGTCTCGGAGATCGTCTCCAGCACGGTGCGCGCGTGGTTGGTGCGGCCGTCGTACAGCGTGGGCAGGACGCCCCACACCTCGAGCTCGCGGTTGGTGAAGCGCTTGACGTCGTGCACGGTGTCGAGCAGCTGACCGACGCCGCGGTGGGAGAGCGTCTCGCACTGCAGCGGGATGAGGACGCCGGTCGCCGCGGTCAGCGCTGCGACCGTGAGGACACCCAGCGACGGTGGGCAGTCGAGCAGCACCCAGTCGTAACCCTCGGTGTCCTCGATGGCGGTGCGGATGACGTACTCGCGGCCGGTACGGGTGAGCAGGTCCGCCTCTGCGCGGGCGAGCTCGATGGTCGCCGGCAGCAGGTCGACACCGTCCTCGGTCTCGATGATCGCCTCGGCCGGGTCGAGTCCCTTGGTGAGCACGTGGTGGACCGAGAGCGCGAGGTCCTCGGGGTCGATGCCGAGGCTGAAGGTGAGGCACGCCTGGGGGTCGAGGTCGACGAGGAGGACCCGTTGGCCCTGCTCGGCAAGGGCTGCCCCGAGAGAGGCGACCGTGGTGGTCTTGGCGACGCCACCCTTCTGGTTGGCGACGGCGAGAACGTGTGTGGTTGACATCAGGGCACATTGTGCCGTACGCCACCCCCGCTCGGACGAAGGCACTGCGCGTGGGGCCGGCATGTCGTCCTCACCAGGCGGGTGGCGGTCCCCCGAACGGCATCTCCAGCGCCTCCGGCCCGAAGCCGGTGACGTCGGCCAGGAGCCAGTCGTCGGTGAGCAGCAGCGCAGCGGACGCCGGTTTGATCACCAGCCAGAGCCAGCGACCGTCGGCCTCCCCAGCGAACACGGCCCTGGCCAGGACGTCGTCCTCGAGGGCATGCACGCCGGAGTCCTCGGCGGCGCTCTCCACCAGCCACATCGGCACGGTACGGCCACCGGCCCGGACCCGGATCGCGGGAGGACCGTTGCTGATCTGCGCCCCCGGGTCGTCGTAGGTCGTGCTCGCGCAGCGTGCACCCAGACCGGTGCCGGGGTCCTCCGAGACGACTGTGACCTCGACCTCGCCGTCGAGGTCGCTGGCGCCGACTGTCGTGGTCACCGTGGCGCGGATCCGTGCCGCACCGCCCACGCACCCGAAGTCGGCGATCGACCACCCTGGGCTCATCGGCCAGGGCAGGTACGTCGGGAACTCGTCCAGGCGGGCGACCAGCTCGGCGAAGGAGTCGTAGTCGGCCTCCACTGCCCTCCAGAACGGCGGGACCCGCCCGTGCACGGAGCAGACGAAGATCTCCCCCTCGCCGGTCACGGGCGAGGTGCAGCGCGGACACGACGCAGCGAGAGGCACGCACCCGAGGGTAGTGCTCGGGGGTTCGGCGGCGCCACGTCCGGCGAGCCGATACTTCGTCAGGCCTGCGGGCCCGGCCCGTTCTTGTCTGGCCCGTTCTTGTCTGGCCAGTTCTTGTCCGGCCAGTTCTTGTCCGGCTGGGGCACCGGACGCCCGGGCTGCTCGCCACCTCGCTCGGTGAGGTAGCTGTCCTTGGGCACCATCACCTTGCGGCGGAAGATGCACACGACCTTGCCGTCCTGGTTGTAGCCGATGGTCTCGACATGGACCACCCCCCGGTCGTCCTTGCTCTTGCTCTCCCACTTGTCGAGCACCGTGGTCTGGCCGTACAGGGTGTCGCCGTGGAACGTGGGTGCGACGTGGCGCAGTGACTCGACCTCGAGGTTGGCGATCGCCTTCCCGGAGATGTCCGGCACGCTCATCCCGAGCAGGATCGAGTAGACGTAGTTCCCGACCACGACGTTCTTGCCGAACTGGGTGGTCTCCTCGGCGTAGTTGGTGTCGAGGTGCAGCGGATGGTGGTTCATCGTCAACAGGCAGAACATGTGGTCGTCGAACTCGGTGACCGTCTTGCCTGGCCAGTGCTTGTAGGTCGCACCGACCTCGAACTCCTCGTAGCTGCGACCGAACTGCATCTCGCCTGCTCCTTCATGCCTTGGACCGGACCGTCGGGAAGTCTCCCACGGCCTGCCGGGAGGCGATTCGCGGCCCGGAATACTGGGACGGGCGACGTATGCTCCTCCCCATGCTCGGCATGCGCACGAGCACCGTGGACGAGGCTGTCGCCGAGCACGACACGGTGCTCGCCCCAACGCCCCAGCCCACGTCCCGCACCCGCCAGGTGATCACCGCCGTGTTCACCGTGGCGATCACGGCACTGTGGGCCTGGCTGGCGACGGTGGTGCTCAACGCGTCGACGTTCCCCGCGCCGCTCGAAGAGCTGAGTGGTCGGGCGCTCGAGGGCCCAGCCACGCTCCAGAGCGTCCTGGTGGTGTGGGTGCTGGTGCTGCTCGTCGTCGCCCTGATCGGGCGCCTGTGGGTCTCCCTGGGCGTCGTCACGGCACTCACGGCACTGGTCGGCATCGTCAACGCGACCAAGATCCAGTACCGCAACGACCCCGTGTTCCCCAGCGACGTGGTGTTCCTCGGGCAGCCGGGGTTCCTGTTCGACATGGTCTCCCCGACACGGGTGCTGCTGGGCGCGCTGGCGCTCGCGGCGCTGATCGGCGTGGCGGCGCTCACCGGCTGGCTGGTCGCGAAGGTCTTCCCGCACCTGTCGCGCGGGCTCACCCGCCGGGGCCTGTGGGCGATGCGCATCTCTCGCGCCGTCGTGGTCCTCGTCTGCCTGGGCCTGCTCAACCTCGCCACGGACTTCAACGAGCCCGGCAACAAGTGGCGCGGGGCCTTCGAGTCCACCGGGCTGCGCTGGCGCTACTGGGACCAGAAGGTCAACTACCAGCGCAACGGGTTCGTCCCGGGCCTGCTCTACAACATGCACGTGACCGCGATGGCCACGCCGAAGGGTTACTCGAAGGCCGCCGTCGAGGAGGTCGTCCAGCGGTACACCGCCCGCGCCGCGGAGACCAACCGCGGCCGCACGGCCACCCTCGACGAGACCAACGTCGTGATCGTGCTCTCCGAGAGCTTCACCGACCCGACCTGGCTCTCCACGGTCGAGTTCCCCCGCACCCCGATCCCGCGCACCACGGCGCTGATGGCCGACACCGTGTCGGGCCGGATGCTGGCTCCTGGCTTCGGTGGCGGCACCGCCAACGTCGAGTTCGAGCTGCTCACCGGCCAGTCGCTGAGCCAGCTCAAGCCGCAGCTCGCGACGCCGTACGAGCAGCTCGTCACGCGCTACGACTCCTACCCCTCGGCGGTCGAGTGGTTCAAGGAGCGCGGTCACCAGCCGATCGCCGTACACCCGTTCTCGCCGCGGATGTACAAGCGTCCCGACGTCTACAAGGCCTTCGGATTCGAGGAGTTCATCACCAAGGACGAGATGTCGGTCAAGGGTCGCGGGGGTGGCCGGTTCATCGACGACGAGTCGCTGTTCACCGAGACGCTGCAGCAGATCGACGACCGTTCCGACCCGCTGCTGATGCACCTGATCAGCATGCAGAACCACATGCCGTACGGCGGCCAGTACGACGACCCGATCACGCCCACGGGGATGTCGCCCAAGAACAACCGGCTCGCGGGGCAGTACGCGCGCGGGCTCGAGCGCACCGACGAGGCGCTCGCCGACTTCCTCGCCGAGCTGGAGAAGCGCCCCGAGCCGACGGCGGTCATCTTCTACGGCGACCACCTGCCGGCCCAGGTCTACCCGCCGGACATCGAGAAGCGTGAGGGGCTGCGGACCTCCCACGAGACGCCGTTCCTGATCTGGAGCAGCCAGAAGAAGCTCGAGCACACCGAGCTGCCCACGACGAGCCCGACGCAGTTCCTGCCGAAGCTCTTCAACGCCCTCGAGGTGCCGCTCCCGCCCTACTACGCGCTGCTCGACGCACTGGCCGAGAAGATCCCTGCGATGGACGCGGGGATGATGATCGACGCCGACAACGAGCGGGTGCGGCTCAAGGACCTCGACGCGCAGGCGAAGCAGGTGCTCGAGGACTACCGCATGGTGCAGTACGACCTGAGCATCGGCGAGCGCTACAGCGAGCAGGTCATGTTCGGGGACGCGCCCTAGACGATCCCGTGGAAGCGGGTCGGGATCCGCACCAGCGGTCGCTTCTCCATCTGCCGGATCTGGCTGCTCCGCGGGGACCGGAAGTTGCCCGGCGGCTCCTCGACCACGAGCCCGGCGAGCTTCTCCCCCGTCGGCGGCACGAAGTCGGCGATCCGTGCGGCGTCGGCCCCGACGGTGATCCGCTCCAGCAGCTCCACCAGCGAGTCACCGCCCTGTCGCCACTGGGTGTCCACCGAGCGGCCGTCGGCCTCGACCATCCGCTGCCGGTGGTCGGCCGCCTCCTGGAGGTGGTCGCGGTCACCGAACTTCATGTGGAACATCCACAGCGCGGGATCCACCGTGTACGGCGCCCGCAGCCCATGGGTGCCGGTGCTCCAGTGCTCGGGCACCCACTTGATCGCGGGCTTGCACATCAGCGGCAGGAACTTCGCCAGCTGGCGCTGCCCGATCAGCGGGCTGGTCAGGTCGAGCGGGGGTTCGACGCCGACGTTGTGCACGACGTTGAAGCCGAGTGAGGCCACCGCGGTGACGCCCTCGTCGGTCTTGGCCTCGATGTAGGACTTCAGGCTCGGGTAGAGGTCGGGGTCGGGGACGATGAACTCGTCGGTGTCGCAGAACATGACCACGTCGTAGAGCTGGAGCAGTGACCGACCGAGGTTGCCGACCATCGCCATCCGGGTGCTGTTGAACTTGCCGCCCCGGATCGGCGGGATGTGCAGCACGTCGCAGGGCAGGTTGTCGGTCGAGCCGTCCTCGGAGTTGTCGTCGACGACATAGAGGCTGTCGGTGCCGAACTGCCCCCCGTAGTAGTCGATCCACAGCGGCAGCATCTTCGCCTCGTCACGACAGAACGTGATCGCCGCGATGCGCACCGGATCGTCGGGACCACGCTCGGGGGCCTGCCCCTCGGCCGCTGCGTCGGGATCGCGTGCTCCGCCGTCGGCACGCTGACCCGACGTCGTACGCCGCCAGAAGTCGCGCACCGAGCTCACAGCCCTGCCTCCGCGCCTGACGGGTCGGACTCCACGTCGGAGGGGTCCGCGCTCGCGACGAACCGCTGGCCCTGACGCTTGATCAGGTAGGCCAAGCCGTCGAGCGCGGCCTCGAGCTGCTGCTCGGCGGTGACCTTGCTGGTGTGGACGCCCGGGACCGGCTGCGCCTCGAGCTCGTCGATGTCACCGACGATCCGGATGTCGAGCTTGCGGAGCCTGCTCAGCTCCGACCGCGAGCGGCGACGCACCCACCGCTCGTCGATCCCCAACGGAACGCTCTCCCGGCCCCGGCGGACCAAGCCGCGCTTGGCCAGGGTCGACTTCACGAGTCGCTCGTAGGCCTGGCGGCTGAAGTCCTCCTCGGCGAGCCGCTCGTTGAGCGCGCGGAGGACGAGCGCGGAGGCGGCATCGATACCGGGGTTGCTGCGCACGTCCGTGGTCTGGCAGGCGTCCTCAGGGATCCCCGCGACGGCAGCGAACCGCTCCCAGAGCACCCCTGGTGCAGCACCCTTGGGCGGCACGGTGATCAGCGTGAAGTGCTCGCGACCCACGGCGTCGGACCATCGCTGGCAGATATCCGAGATGCGCTGGTGCTTCCAGAACCACCGCCCCGGCTTGTCGTTCATGTCGTTCTTGCGCACCGAGGCGAGGAACTCCTCCCACGTGCGGACCCCACGGTTCTGCGTGGACTCGGTCCACATCGCCGGCAGCGACCGGGCCAGATCACGAGCGGTGAGAACGACCTGGAGATCTGCTCCGGCGAACGCCTCCTGGATGATCTTGATCTTGGGCCGCTGCCGGGGAGCGAGGTACTCCATCGAGATCACCGACGTGCCCGGCCACCGGTTGACCTCGTCGACCAGCTGCTGCCACGGGCCGTCCGGCGTGATCGGCGACTGGCCGGGGCCGCCCCGCTCGCTCAGCTCTCGCACTGCGAGGACCTGCTGGCGCCAGCGCTTGCAGGCGAACTGGATGCCGTTCTCCTCCAGGCGCTGCCGGTTGGCGTCGAGGACGTTCTGGATGAAGCTGGTGCCGGACTTCATGGCTCCGATATGGAGCACTACCCGCGTCGCCACACGGGGAGCATAGGCCATGCTCCGGCCGCAGCCCGACGCTCACGCGCCGAGCCCGGCGGGGACCTCAGGAGCCTCCGCCACCTGCCTTGCGGCGGTGCATCTTGGGACCGGCTCCTCCGGTCACCTCGGAGCCGTGAGCCTTCTCCTTGACCGGACCGTCCTGCGGCACTCCGCGGTCGTTGGACTGCTTGCGCTCGAGAGCCTCGCGCATCTTCGCCTTGAGGTCCTCGTTGCCTGCCTGCTCAGCCATGGGTTCCTCCTGCGATCGCGATCGGGTCACCCCCACCCTCGCACGTGCCCACGGGCCGGTCGAGCAGATTACGGTCCCGTGGGCTCCCATTCGACGGGGAGACCGTGCGGCTCCGCCCGACCGAGCACCCGTCGTACGCCCCCCGGCCAGGTGGTGAGGACGACGAGGAACTCCCGGTCACCCCCGGGGTCGCGTCGCGTCGGCTCGAGCGACAGGTGCGCGAACCGGGCCTCCTCGATCGCCTGGGCTCCCAGCACCGCGATGCGGTCCCGGAGCCGGTTGCGCTCCTCCACGGGGAGGTACTGCCACATGACGCTGTGCCAGAGCACGGTGATCGCCCCCTCGTGCAGCTCGATGCCGTCCAGGAAGTCAGCGGCACCCTGCGGGACCACTTCTGGCTGTGCGGCCCGGGCCAGCGCCAGGGCGCCACGCAACCGCTCCAACCGGTGCTCCTGGTCGGGCCAGACGTACGCCGTCAGGGCCAGCCGTCCCTCAGTCGTGGTCGGGTCGACGGGCCGCAGGTCACACCCGAGGCGGTCCAGGATCTGTAGCGCCGGCCAGGGTCGCAGCGCTGCGCCGCGCCACGCGGGATCGAGCCGCACCGGCGAGAGCGGGTCGCCGAACCAGGCGCCACCCTCGTCGCAGTAGAAGAACCGGTCGGCCAGCAGGTTCAGTCCGCCAGACGCCCCGATCTCGAAGAGCCGCACGGGCAGTCGCTCGACCGCGTCGAGGTGCAGCAGCCCGCCCATCAGCGCTGCTGCCCGCCCGACCTCGTTGGTCTGCGGCGGCCTGTCCAGCCACTCCCGGACGACCTCGCCCCGGCGTTCCAGCAGTCCGAGGAACGCCGTGAAGCCTCCGGCGACCTCCCAGGTGCCCCCGACACTGGGGTAGAAGGCTGCCAGGTCCCCCGCCCGCCGTTCCAGCACCAGGCGGTGCACGCTGCCCAGCAGACGCAGGGCCAGCGCCGAGGGGCCCGGGTCGTCGTGATGCCCCTCGATCACCATCGCCGCCGGCCCACCGCTCTCGATGTCCTGCGCGAGCCGGTCCAGCAGCCCGGCGTACATCGGCGACCCCAGGGCCGCACACGCCTGCGCCTGATACCGGAAAGCCTCCGCCGGCTCCATCCCCCCAGTCTCGCACCGGCCCATGCGCTCGGTACGCCGACAGGGTGGTCGAGCAGCGAGCGAAGCGAGCGGTCAGTCGAGACCACGCGACCTCGGCCCGGGGGGCCGGTTCGTGTCCCCGCCGGGCGGATTCAGGGGGGTGTTGCAACTCCATGAATGATCCGCGTGGAGGTAACACGGATGCCAGGTGCACGTTTGACGGTCGAGCAGCGTCGCACGATTGAGAGGTCGTATCGGATCGGTCTCTCGCAGGAGCAGATCGCCGCGATCATCGGCAAGCACAAGGCGACGGTGAGTCGTGAGCTGGCGCGGAGCTTCTCGGCTCCGGGGTCGAGGTCGCCGAAGACGGTCTCGGCCCGGGGCGGTGGCGACGACGTCGCCCTGCGACTCAACACCCGACCCCGCAAGACCCTGGAGTGGGGGACTCCAGCCAAGGTCCTCAACCAGAGGCTCGCTACTACAGCCGGTTGAACCCAAGCCATGCGGCCGGGACCGAAAGTTGTCCACAGATTCGAACAGACACTCGAAACAGTCAGTGGCCAGAAGTAGAATGAAGTCATGAGCAGCGCACCGCACCTCACCCCCGCCGAGGTGATCGATCGCTGTCCGTGACGCCCGGATCGAGGCGCAGCGCGCGGCGGCTGCGGAGGAGCTGGAGCTGGCGCTGGTGTGGGCGCGGTTGCACCCCTGCCCGGTCGGGGGCACCCCGGCGCACTGGGGCGAGGTCGACCTGCACGGTGAGACCGTGTGCCCGTTGGCCGGGCCGGGGGCCCCGTGGGTCGCGGAGTTCGCCCCGGCCGACCTGGGTGCCGCGTTGGGTCTGTCCACCGATGCGGCCCGGTTGCTGCTCGGTGACGCCTTGGAGCTGGCGCACCGGCTGCCCCGGCTCTGGGCGCTGGTCCAGGACCTGGTGGTGCCGACCTGGCGGGCCCGGTCCATCGCCCGGGAGACCCGCGACCTCTCACCCGAGGCCGCGGGGTTCGCGGACCGGTTGATCGCCGCCACCCCCGAGAAGATCGGCTCGGTCCACGCCGCCCGGCTGGTCCACGAGGCCCGGCTCTACTTCGACCCCGACCGTGCGGTCGCCGATGAGGAGGCAGCCCTGGCCCGGCGCGGGGTGTGGTCGCGCCCCGGTGCCACCGCGGCGACCACCGAGATGTGGATGACCCTGGAGACCCCCGATGCCGACCTGTTCGACCAGAGCCTCTCGCGGGTCGCCGGCGACCTGCGCGCCCTCGGCGACACCGACCCCCTCGAGGTGCGCCGGGCCCGCGCCGTCGGGATCCTGGCCGACCCCCAGTACGCCCTGGACCTGATGAGCGGTCGCGAAGGAGCGCGACCGTCCGGCCCAGGGCGGGGTGGCGAACCTGTTCGTGCACCTGGCCCCGGCCGACCTCGCCGCCGACCTGGCCGGCGGCACCGGTGCGGTCAGCATCGAACACCTCGGTGCGGCGACCACCAGGTTGCTGACCGACTGGCTCACCCGGCACACCGCCACCGGCGGGAAGGTGGTCCTGCGCCCGGTCCTGGACCTGAACAACCACACCGCGGTCGACCAGCACGACCCACCCGCGGCCATGCGCGAGCAGGTGCTGCTACGCGAGGCCCACTGCGTCTTCCCCGGCTGCGCTCGCGACTCCCGCGCCTGCGACCTCGACCACATCACGCCCTACGTCGCGATCGACGACGGCGGACCCCCGGGCCAAACCCGACCCGACAACCTCGCCCCGTTGTGCCGCACCCACCACCGGGTCAAGACCCACACCGCCTGGGACTACAAACGCCCGACGACGGCAGCTACACCTGGACCGCACCCACCGGCCACCAGTACCAGACCCAGCCCGCCGACCGGCGCCCACCAGGCCACCACCCACCCAGACCAGATCGCCATCCCGCGCCAACACCGACGAACCTGACCGCCCTGGCACCCCGACCCCAGCCCGGTCGGGGCCATCGGCACGCTCGGGGACCCTTCGAGGTAGGTGCGGGCGACGCCGTGGGAGCAGACCAGCCCGAGGCTGGTGTTCGTACCCGTGCCCGAGGGCAACGAGTTCTGCCTGCTCTCCGGTCGGGAGAGATGAGCCCAGGCGCGATGCTGAGCCGTCAGCCCTTGAGCTTGTAGTCCTTGAGCAGGCTGCGACCGATGATCATCTTCTGGATGTCGGCGGTTCCCTCGCCGATGAGCATGAACGCCGCCTCGCGGTAGAGGCGCTCGATCTCGTACTCCTTGGAGTAGCCGTAGCCGCCGTGGATCCGGAACGACGCCTCGACGACCTCCTTGCAGTACTCCGCGGCGAGGTACTTCGCCATCCCGGCCTCGACGTCGTTGCGCTCGCCGCGGTCCTTCATCCGGGCCGCCCGGACCATCATCGCGTGCGCGGTTTCAACCTTGGTCGCCATCTCCGCGAGCCGGAACAGGATCGCCTGGTGCTCGGCGATGGGCTTGCCGAAGGTCTCGCGCTGCTGGGCGTAGGAGATGCCGAGCTCGAAGGCCCGGTTCGCGATGCCGCACGCGCGGGCGGCGACGTTGACGCGGCCCACCTCGACCCCGTCCATCATCTGGTAGAAGCCCTTGCCAGGCTCACCGCCGAGGATCTGGTCGGCGGAGATCTGGTGCCCCTCGAAGATCGCCTCGGTGGTGTCGACGCCCTTGTAGCCCATCTTGTCGATCTTCCCCGGGATCGTCAGACCGGGGGCCGTCTCGCCGAAGCCGGTCTCCTTCTCCACCAGGAACGTGGTCATGTTCTTGTACACCGAGTCCGCACCCTCGTCGGTCTTGACGAGTACGGCGATCAGGTTGGACGAGCCACCGTTGGTCAGCCACATCTTCTGGCCGTCGATCTTGTAGCTGCCGTCCTCGCCCTTGACCGCCTTGCTCTTGATCGCGGAGACGTCGGAGCCGAGACCGGGCTCGGACATCGAGAACGACCCGCGGATCTCCCCGGTGGCCATCAAAGGCAGGTACTTCTCCTTCTGGGCTGAAGTCCCGTGCTGCATCAGCATGTAGGCCACGATGAAGTGGGTGTTGATCACGCCCGAGACGCTCATCCAGCCGCGGGCGATCTCCTCGACGGTGAGGGCGTAGGTCAGCAGCGACTCTCCGAGACCGCCGTACTCCTCGGGGATCATCAGCCCGAAGATGCCGAGCTCCTTGAGTCCCTCCACGATCTCAGTGGGGTACTCGTCCGCGTGCTCGAGCTCGGTGGCGACCGGCAGGATCTTGGTCTCCACGAACTGGCGGACCGTCTTGACGATCTCCTCCTGGATGTCGGTGAGACCTTCGGTTTCGCAGAGGCGACCCATGCTGTGCGTCCTATCGGGTTGGGCGGGAAGGGCGGTGCGGTGACGCACACGTCCATGTCGTACGCCGGGACGGCGGTCGACGCAAGGCTAGTGCGCAGTATCAACAGCCATGGCGGCGTCCGCCATGACCAATTTCACGTCACGGGCGCAACGACTTCAGACGAGGTCGTACTCGTCGCGGCGCAGCACCACTCGACGCAGCAAGGGAAACTTCCGGACCAGCGCGATCCGCAGTCCCGGATCCTGGTGCAGCCGGCTGTCGGCCAGCTGGGTGCGCAGCGCCCGGCGCTCGTGTCGCAGGTCGCGCACGTCGTGCAGCAGGCGGGCGGCGAGCTCGACTGCCACCTCGGCGACCTCGGCCTCGGTCACGGACTCCGGCACCCGGCGCTCGGGCAGATCATCGGGCACCAGCAGCGAGTCGAGGTCACCGACGATGTCGAAACCCTGCTCGGCGATGTAGTCCACCGCCTCCCGGCCACGCTGCCGGATCTCGACGACCTGGTCCGGCTGCGGCCAGAACCGGTCCCCTCCGCGTGGCACGAGCCGGTCGTCGGCGAGGAAGGTGCGGATGTAGGTGCCCCGGTCGATGGCCGAGCTGAAGTCGCCGAGGTGGTGGTTCATCCGGCGCAGGGTCTCGGCCTCGACCACCCCCATCGAGGAGTTGGCGAAGCCCTCGTCGGGATCGACCGAGTGCGGGTCCACGCCCACGAGCGTGGCGAACCGGTCCCAGATCTCGCGCTTGGGTGCGTCCCGGCCGGGCAGCGGGAGCAGGTGCACCCGCTCGGGAGGGAAGGCTGGCGACCACCGCTGGAGAACGCGCGCGACGTCGAGGGCGTACCAGTTCCAAACGGTTCCGGGCTCCTCCTGCCTGCTGTACTCCACCATCGGCGTGGTCTCGCGGTTCTTGATGCTCTCCTGCCAGCTCGCGGCGTAGAGCCCCAGCGGCTCCCTCGCGGTCACGACCAGGTGGACCTCCGCCGGGGCCAGGTCGGCCACCATGCGCTGTGCCTGCTCGGCCGAGGCGGCCCCGAAGAACTCGTGGCTGATCAGCGCCGTGTCGGGCCACTGGGTCACGTCAGCGCGGAGCCGGTCCCAGATGCCTCGCCGGCGCTCGTTGGCCGTGTCCAACGCCCGCTCCTCGCGGACCACGCGACTCGCCCAGAGGTGCTCACGTCGCTCCGCACCGGGGAGGCGCAGACCCTGCCGCTCCAGGGCGTCGCGGTTCCCCCAGAGGATGGTCTGCAGGTACGTCGTCGCGGTCTTGGGGAGTCCGATGTGGAGGAAGACGCGCGCTGCCATGCCCAGACCGCTCAGAGAGTCCGGGAGTAGTTCTCGACAGCGGCGGTGATCTTGGCCTCGTCCCGTTCGGCGAAGGGCAGCAACAGCTCCTCGACGAGGTCGGTGAGCTCGGCCAACCGGATGTTGAGCTGGCGGCACTCCTGGATCTCGGCCTCGAGATCCTCCAGCCGCCGCTGCAGACTGTCGAGACGGTCGCCGGCGACGGCACGCGCCAGCCGCTCCACAGCTCTTTCCTTGAGCCCTCGCTTCGGGCCGCTCGCTGGGGTCACGTCCGCCATTCCGCCACCAATCGTGCTACTGGTCGATCCGGCTCACCGGCTGTCTGTCCAGGAGGCACCTGGGTCTGCTGCACGATAACCGCACCCTTGCCTCGAGCGTCCGCGCGACCCGCCCGACGTCGCGAGGCCGGGTGATCTCGCGGCGCCCCCGCCACGGCCGTTCCCCCGGCGCCAGGGCGTCGAAGTCGGCGTACAGCCTGCCGCCACCGCGCAGGGCCATCCGGGCGAACCTTCCCAACACCTCCAGGCCGCGCTGGTCGACCGAGTCGATCAGGTGGTTGGCCATCAGCGTCTTGGTGCCGGTCCATCCGCGCGATTCGGGCGCCGTGGGAGAGCACCGACCGGAGCTCGTGCAGGTTCATCCACCCGACGTCGAGGTCGAGATCTTCTGTCTCCGCGCCCTGACGCACCGCAGTGGGCGCCTTGCGGGAGTAGTCGAGCGCGATCGTCGGCACACCCTGGCGAGCGAACCACAGCGCGTCACCAGCACGGCCCGACCCGACGTCGACGAGTCGCTCGAGCGAGGGCTCCTGCTCGCGGACGAACCGGGCCAGCGGGCTCGGGCTGCGGGCGGGAAGCTTCTCCGTGCTTGCCGCTGTACCTGCGGTCCCACTCGGACCGATTGACGCGGCCTCCGCGGAACCAGCCGTTGAGACGCCGATGCGTGGTGCGTGGTGTCTCGAAGTGGAAGGCCGGGTCCGGCACCCTCCACGAAGGTCCGTACGTCGCCTCGAGCACCTTCTCGGCGTTGGCCGGCGCGGGCCAGGTACGTCCGGCCAGCGTGCAGGTGCCGAGAGGGAAGATCCACTCCTCCTCGAACGGCGTGCCGATCTCACCCATCAAGTAGAGCCTCCCGTCGAGGAAGTACCCGCCGAAGACGTCGAGGCCGCGAACCCCGCCGTCGGCCTCGACCACGTCGACCTTGAAGGCGGCCGCGCTGTAGCGGTCGACGTCGAACCCTCGCTCACGCAGGTCGCGCTGGAGCCGGTAGGACTCGCGGATCACGTCGACCGGATGCGTGTGCCGGCTGACGTAGCCGAGATCGACGTCGCTGTCGTGCCCGATCAGGCCCTGCTCGCGCACGGCACCCAGCAGGGTGCCGTAGGCCAGGAACGCGTCCACGCCGGAGTCGTGCAGGGCTGCGAGCACGTGCTCGGTGGAGTCCAGGAGCGGCGCAACGTGTTCGGAGTTGCGGGTGTCGAAGGTCGCCGCGATCCGGTTGGACTTGTCGATGCCGAGCGGACGCCCGGAGGCGTCGACCACGGCGATGCGGTCGTCGCCCGATCCGAAGACGCACCTCGGCGTCGTACGCCGTGCGCCCGGAGACGTGCTCGACCACGGACAGCTGGGTCGTCCCCTCCAGGTAGCGCTTCAGCTGCGCCGGCCACTCCGCCAGCAGGCCTGACCCCTCGGCGCGGGTGTCCCGCAGGGTCCAGAAGGACCAGATGCGACGAGCGTCGAAGAGCACGTCGACCACCACGTCGGTCGCCGAGGTCAGGTGCACCCCGGCGTCGTCGACGGACGTGACGAGCGGCTCACCGTCGGCCATCGCCGCGATCAGTCCCCCACGAACGCGTTGGCCCGGGTGAGGTCCTCGTCGAAGTCGACCTCGACGATGTGGAACTGGGAGATGTCGAGCGCCTCGACCTGCAGTCCGTCCTCCTCGATCGCCAGCTCGATGCCGCGCTCGAAGTAGTCCTCGTCGCCCACCTCGTCAAGACGCCGCAGCAGCGTCGCCTTGTCCTCCGCGGAGATGAAGTTGATGCCGACGGCCTCTCCCAGGCCACCCACGACCGACTTCGAGAGCTCGTTGATGTAGCCGTCCTCGTCGAGGGTGTACTTGACCTCTTCGTCGGCCACCGACTCGGTGTTGACGCACACGAAGCTCCGCCCTGCCTCGATGTGCTCCTGGATCAGCGGCAGCACCCTCGGGTCGAACACGACGTCACCGTTGAGCCACAGCACCCCGCCGGGTTGGGAGAGCCGCAGCGCCTTGAGCAGACTCTTGGAGGTGTTGGTCGAGTCGTAGACCTCGTTGTAGACGAAGGAGATGTCCGGCATCGCCTCGATCACGAGGTCGAGCTTGAACCCCACCACGGCGGTGACGAACACATCCTCCCCATAGGCCTTCCGCAGCGCGTTCACGGCCCGGCGCATGATGCTCTCGCCGGAGCGCAACGGAGTCAGCGGCTTGGGATGGGGCTTGCCGAGACGGGTGCCGAGCCCCGCGGCGAGAATCACGACCTGCTTGGTCACGGAGAGCTCCTTCAGCGATGCGACGGCGAACGATCCCGGTGAGCCTACCCATGCTCGTGTGTCTTGCTCCCACGTCCCGGGGCACGGCGCGCCCTGCGACTAGGGTGCGCACGTGAGCACCACACCGACCCGTGTCTTCGCGGCCCGGCTTGCCGGACTACCGGTGTTCGACCCCCGGGGTGACCAGGTCGGCAAGGTGCGCGACGTGGTGGTGGTGCTGCGATCCGACGTACGCCAGCCGCGCGTCGTCGGCCTGGTGGTCGAGGTGTTCGGCCGCCGGCAGATCTTCGCGCCGATGACACGCGTGACCAACATCGACGCCGGTCAGGTGATCACGACCGGACTGCTGAACATGCGCCGCTTCGAGAAGCGGTCCACCGAGACCCTGGTCATCGGGCAGATGCTCGACCGCAAGGTCAAGGTGCGCAGCAGCGGCGTCGAGGGGTCGGTCTTCGACGTGGCGATGGAGCAGGCCCGCACCCGGGACTGGGTGTTGTCCCGGGTCGCGCTGACCGAGGGCGCCAAGGGCTTCCGGCGCCGGGGTCAGACGCACGTCGTGGAGTGGGACGACGTCGAGGGCCTGCACGAACGGCAGCCGAACCAGGGCGCCGACCACCTGATCGCCTCCCTCGCAGACCTTCGCCCGGCCGACGCGGCGAACGTGATCCACGGGCTGCCGCCCGAGCGCCGCGGCCAGGTGATGGCCGGCATGGACGACGAGCGCCTGGCCGACGTGCTGGAGGAGCTCCCCGAGGAGGACCAGGTGGAGATCCTGGAGCACCTCGACTCCGAGCGCGCCGCCGACATCTTGGAAGAGATGTCCGCCGACGACGCCGCCGACCTGATCGCCGACCTGCCGCACGAGACGGCGCAGACCTTGCTGGGACTCATGGAGACCGACGACGCGGCCGAGGTCCGCAGGCTCATGGTCTACGGCGAGGAGACAGCCGGCGGCATGATGACTCCGGAGCCGGTGATCCTGCCACCGGACGCCACCGTGGCCGAGGCGCTCGCGCACGTGCGCAACGAGGACCTCACCCCGTCACTGGCGGCGCTGGTGCACGTGTGCCGACCGCCCACGGAGACGCCCACGGGCAAGCTCCTCGGGGTGGCCCACATCCAGAGGTTGCTGCGCGAGCCGCCCTCGAGCCTGGTCGCCGGCGCCCTGGACACCGGCATCGACTTCCTGCGACCCGAGGCCAGCCTCGAGGACGTCGCGGTGTTCCTGGCGACCTACAACCTGGTCGCTGCGCCGGTCGTCGACGAGGAGGGTCGCCTCCTGGGCACCGTCACCGTCGACGACCTCCTCGACCACCTGCTGCCCGAGGGGTGGCGCGACCGCAAGATCGGACGGAGGTGAGCATGGACAAGCCCGACAGGAAGAGCGACCGCAGGCCCGACAGCCGGGCTGCCGACGACCGCACGCGTGCGGCCCGACTGGACACCCCGCGCGAGCTGAGGCGTTCCTTGGTCCGACGACCGGCGGTGCGCCAGGATGCGTTCGGCATCTTCGCCGAGCAGTTCGCCCGCTTCATGGGCACGGCCCGGTTCCTGATCTACATGACCGGCTTCGTGATCTTCTGGGTCGTCTGGAACCTGCTCACGCCGACGAGCCTGGGCTTCGACACCTACCCGTTCATCTTCCTGACCCTGATGCTGAGCCTCCAGGCGTCGTACGCCGCGCCGCTGATCCTGTTGGCCCAGAACCGGCAGGAGGTGCGCGACCGGGTGATCAACGAGCAGGACCGCCTGGCGAACGCCCGGGCCCACGCCGACATGGAGTACCTCGCCCGCGAGGTGGCGTCGCTGCGGATGGCCCTGGGCGAGGTGGCGACCCGCGACTTCCTGCGATCGGAGCTGCGCAATCTCCTCGACGAGCTAGCCGATACCGAGCAGGACGACACCCCGGACGAGGCCTAGTGACGACCCGTAGGCTTGCCCCATGACTTCCCCTGACATCGACCGGATTCAGGCTGCGCTCGCGCGCGTGAACGACCCCGAGATCAAGAAGCCCATCACCGAGCTGGGCATGGTCGAGGACATCGCCGTCGACGACACCGGCATGGTCACGGTCCGCGTGCTGCTGACCGTCTCGGGCTGCCCGCTCAAGGACACCATCATCCGCGACGTGACCGGCGAGGTCTCCACCGTCGCCGGTGTCACCGGTGTCGACGTACAGCTCGGGGTGATGACGGCCGAGCAGCGCGCCGGCCTGCAGGAGAAGCTGCGCGGAGGACAGGCGCAGCGCGAGATCCCCTTCGCGCAGCCGGGGTCGCTGACCAAGGTGATCGCCGTCGCCTCGGGCAAGGGCGGGGTCGGCAAGTCGTCGGTCACGGTCAACCTGGCCGTCTCGATGGCCGCACAGGGTCTCAAGGTCGGCATCGTCGACGCGGACATCTACGGGCACTCGGTGCCAGCGATGCTGGGGATCGCCGACACCCGACCCACCCAGGTCGACGACCTGATCATGCCCGTGCCGACCCCCAGTGGGGTCTCGGTGATCAGCATCGGGATGCTCAAGCCACGACGCGACCAGGTCGTCGCCTGGCGTGGTCCGATGCTCGACCGGGCGCTCGTACAGATGCTCGCCGACGTGTACTGGGGTGACCTGGACGTCCTGCTTCTCGACCTGCCTCCGGGCACCGGAGACGTGGCCATCTCCCTGGGCCAGCACCTGCCCAGCGCGGAGGTGGTCGTCGTGACCACGCCGCAGGAGGCAGCGACCGAGGTGGCCGAGCGCGCCGGCACGATGGCCTCGATGATGCACCAGCGGGTCATCGGCGTCGTGGAGAACATGTCGTTCCTGCCGTGCCCGCACTGCGCGGAGGAAGGCACCGAGCACCGACTCGAGATCTTCGGCTCCGGCGGCGGCGCCCGTGTGGCCCAGACGCTCGGAACCCGTTTCGGCTACGAGGTGAGCCTGCTCGGCCAGATCCCGATCGACGTCAGCCTGCGCGAGGGTGGTGACAGCGGGAAGCCGATCGTCGAGTCCGACCCCACCGCGCCGGGCGCGCTGGTGCTCGCCGACATCGCACGCGGCCTCGCCGGGCGCGGACGCGGACTCGCAGGCATGCAGCTGGGTCTGAGTCCCACAGCGAAGGGCTGAACCGCCGTGTTCGGGGTCGGGCTTCCGGAGCTGATGGTCATCCTGGTCATCGCTGTGGTCGTCTTCGGTCCCGACCGGCTGCCCGAGTTCGCCCGCCAGGCAGGACGGTTCCTGCGCCAGATGCGCAACCTCGCGCAGAACGCGCAGTCCCAGCTCCGTGACGAGCTCGGTCCCGAGTACGCCGACCTTCGGCTGGCCGACCTGGACCCGCGCCAGGCGATCCGCAAGCACATCCTCGAGGCCATGGACGAGGACCTCGAGACCCCAGCGCCACCTGCGGCTCACGAGGTCCTGGGTGCCGAGGAGCGACCGCCGTACGACCACGAGGCCACCTGAGGCGACCCCGATCGGACTATGGCGGCTCCGTTGGCTGCTGTGCCATCATCCCGAGGACCCACATCGGGTTGCTCTTCCAGGGGGCATGTGATGGGACGCAGGATCTCGCGCATCGTCAGCGTCACCTTCGCCGCGCCCCTCCTGCGCCGAGTCGCCTTCCACGTGCGCCGGATGACCACGAACGTCGACCGCAGCTTCTTCCTGCGTCTCGTGCTGGGCCTGTTCGGGATAGTGCTGGTCGCGGCGCTGCTGGTGACCCTGATCGAAGGGCCACGCACGAGCGTCGGCTCGTTCTTCTCCAGCCTGTCGAGCAGCGTCTACTGGGGCGTGACGACGGTGATGGGATCGGGCGACTCCTCCTACGTGCACTCGCCGGGAGGCTTCCTCATCTCGTGGCTGCTCGTGCTCTTCGGCGTGGCGATCGTCGCCTCGATCACGGGGGCGCTCGTCGGGTTCGTCATCGACTTCATCCTCAAGGAGGGCCAGGGAATGGGTGCGTCCGGGTATCACGACCACATCGTCGTCTGCGGCTGGAACAGCACCGCCCGCGACCTGATCGCCGAGCTCAGCGGCGACGACTACGAGCACCGCATCGTGGTGCTGCACAACGTCGACAAGAACCCGGCCGGCAGCGGCGTCTACTTCGTCAGCGGTGACGTCACCGACGCCGACGACCTGCGCCGGGCCGGCATCGACGAGGCCATGGCCGCAGTCATCTGCCCGGCCGACGCATCCGACGAGGCCGACATGCGCTCGATCCTCGCCGTGATGGCCATCGAGGCCATCGCGCCGGCCGTACGCACCGTCGTGGAGGTCAACAACCCCGGCCACGCGGAGCACTTCCGTCGGGCTCACGCGGACGAGATCCTGGTGACCTCGCGGCTGTCCTCGCGGTTGCTCGCCCGCTCATCGCTCTACCCCGGCCTCGCAGAGCTGGTCACCGACATCGTCTCCGGTGGGGAGGGTTCGGAGCTCTACCGGGTCGCCCTCCCAGAGGAGTTCGTCGGTCTCACGATCGACGAGCTGTCGGCACGGTTGCGCGTCGACCACTGCGCCACCCTGCTGGCCATCGGTCGCGACGGACGTGCCCATGTGAACCCGCCGGCGGACTTCCGGCTGGCTGTGGGCGACGACGCGGTGGTGGTGGCCGAGTCCCTGGGCACGCTGGCACCGCTCCAGCTCCAGAAGGACTGAGCGGCCGCACCTCGACGAGCGGGCTCAGCCGGTCTTGGCGGCGAGCCCGACCTGGACCTCGAAGGTCTTCTTGCCGCGCTCGACGGTCAGCACCACCTTGTCGCCGGGGACGTGGGACCGGATCGCCACCACCAGGTCGATCGATCCGGTGACCGGACGGCCGTCGACCTTGCGGATGACGTCACCGACCTTGAGGTCGACCTTCGAAGCGGGAAGCCCTGGCGAGATCGTCTCAACGGTGGCGCCGTCGAGCTTCTCGGTGCCGCGGACGTTGGCGCCGATGATCGGGTACTGCGCCTTGCCGGTCTTCAGGATCTGTGCGGTGGTGACCCGGACCTGCTCGATCGGGATCGCGAAACCGACCCCGATGTTGCCACCCTGGTCGGAGGCGAACCGCGAACCCAGGGAGGCGATCGCCGAGTTGACCCCGACCACCTCGCCCTGGAGGTTGACCAGCGGCCCACCGGAGTTGCCCGGGTTGATGGCAGCATCGGTCTGGACGGCGTTGATGTAGGAGTTGTCACCCTCCCCTTCACCGGTGGTCACCGGCCGGTCGACGGCGCTCACGATGCCGGCGGTGACGGTCGCCGAGAGCCCGAGCGGCGACCCGATCGCCACGACCGTCTCCCCCACGCGCATCTGGTCCGCGGAGCCGATGGCCGCTGGAGGGAGGTCGGCGTCGGTCTTGAGCACGGCGATGTCGTAGACCGTGCTCCGACCCACCACGGTGGCGGGGTAGCGCCGACCGTCCTGGTCGATCACGACGATCGGCCCCTTGGCCTCGTCGGCCTCCGCCACCACGTGGTTGTTGGTGATGATGTGGCCCTCGCCGTCGAAGACGAAGCCCGAGCCTGTGGCGCCCTCGTCCTTGCCCTCGTAGGACGCCGCGATCTGCACCGTGCTGGGCAGCACCTTCTCGGCCACCGAGGCGATGCTCGCGTTGTCGGCCGGCAGCGGCGGGGCGGTACGACGCTGGACCTTGAACACCTCGCCGACTCCGCCCCCCTCACTACTCGCCGCGACGAGACCACCGGCGAGCGCCCCGCCGGTGAGGCCGAGGACCAGAGCAAGCAGAGCCACGGCGGGCCACATCCACACCGGCGGGTTGCCCCGTCCGGGCGCGGGGACTGCCGGTCCACCCACGTGGAGCGGCTGGGTCGGGTCGGCGTACGGCGGGGTGGGCTGCTGCGCGTAGGGCGGCGGATAGGGGTTGGCGTGCTCCGGCGGCCAGCCGGTGGGACCTTCCTGGTGCTGCCCCGCATACCAGTCCGCCCCGGGCGCCGAGGACTCCTCGGGCTGCCCGGCAGCCAACGGGGCGGTCGGCTCGTCGTGGTCCTCGTTGCTCACGGGACCTATCTTGACCTACGCGTCCACATCTTGTTGGCGTTGGTCTCGGCCCCCGTGGGAGAGCCCACTGTGGCCCGGACCGGTTCACCGCGGATCATGGCCGGAGCGGGCCTGGTCGTGAGCTCTGTGCCCCCGGGGAGACCGCCCGTCACGGTCAGGAGCCCGAACACGGCTGCGCCCACCGCACCACCACCCACGACCACCGCAGAGGTACGTCGACGTCGCGACCGCTTCTCGATGTCGTCGACGGCAGCCCAGGCGTCGACGGCGTACAACGAACCCAGCAGCTGGGCCGGCAGGTCGGGGGACTCGGGGCTGGACAGGGAGCCGAGCTGCCTCTTGACCCAACCCTCACGCTCCACCAGCCGGCGACAGCCGGGGCACGTCAGGACGTGCTGCCAGGCGCGCTCCTCCTCGGCCGGGGCCAGCTGACCGTCGACCAGGGCGGACGCCTTGGCGCCGACGTGACCACTCAGCGACAGCATCACCGCACCTGTCCGGCCAGGTCCTGTCCCACGCGGGGACCGGAGAAGCGGCTGCGTCCCGCAGTGGGGGCGCGGTGGGCCAGAGCGGCGCGCAGCTGCGCCCGGCCACGATGGATCCGGGAGCGCACCGTCCCGAGCTTGAGACCGAGCACCTCGGCGATCTCCTCGTAGGTGAGCCCCTCGACGTCGCACAGCACGACCGCGGCGCGGAAGTCGGGAGCCAACGAAGCGAGCGCGGTCTCCACGTCGGCGTCGAACATCCGGTCGAGCTGCGCGACGTCCGGGGTCGGAAGGGCGCTCGGCAGCCGCACGGCTGCCTCGTCGGTGAGGGCGTCGAACCGGATGCGCTGCTTGCGACGGGCCTGGTCCAGGAAGAGGTTGGTGGTGATCCGGTGCAGCCAGCCCGCCATCGTCCCGGGGGTGTAGGCGTGCAGCGAGCGGAACACCCGCACGAAGACCTCCTGGGTCAGGTCCTCGGCGTCGTGCTGGTTCCCGGTCAGTCGATAGGCCAGCCGGAAGACCCGCGCGGAGTGGTCGCTGACGATCTGCTCCCAGCTGAGCTCGTCGCTCACCTGGTCGCCCGAATCATCCGTGAAGGGGGGTGTCATGCACCCACGCTAGGAAGGTTCCCTGAGACCCGACTGAGGGAATGCCAGCAACCAGCACAGAGTGTGTCCACGTCTGGATCAACGACTCGCGCAGCGGTCTTTGTTCCCGGCAGGGCAGCCGCGCCGAGCGTCCGCCGAAGGGTAGGGTCCGACGCATCAGGATCACGCACGTCAAGGAGACCGTCATCGTCACGCCACCAAAGCCCGCGAGTTGGACCTACGCCGAGGAGTTCGTCGCGGAGGACGAGGTCCTCGCCAACGCACGGTCCCGGGCCGAGGAGGTCGGCGTCGTCCCGATCGGGTCCGGTGCAGGTGCGGCCCTCGGCTTCCTGGCCTCCGTCCTCGAAGCTCGCGCCGTCGTCGAGGTCGGCACGGGCACCGGCGTCTCCGGGCTCTGGCTGCTTCGGGGGATGCGGTCCGACGGGGTCCTGACCACCGTGGACACCCAGGCCGAGCACCAGCGACTCGCCCGCCAGGGCTTCACCGAGGCCGGCATCCCCCCACAGCGATTCCGCCTGATCCCGGGCGCGGCGCTCGAGGTGATCCCCCGGCTCACCGACGGTCACTACGACCTGGTGTTCTGCGACGGCGACAAGCACGAGTACACCGACTACCTCACCGAGGCTCTGCGTCTGCTGCGCCCCGGCGGCGTGGTGGCCTTCGACAACGCCCTGTGGCACGACCGAGTGGCCGACCCGGCGCAGCGCGACGCCGAGACGGTGGCGATCCGTGAGCTCGGGCGCGCCGTCCGCGAGAACGAGTCCCTGGTGCCGGTGCTGCTTCCCGTGGGCGACGGCCTGCTCGTGGCCAAGAAGGTCTGGACAGCCGAAGCCTGAGCGTCGGCGGAGGCTGTCAGGCCTCGGCCGACCGGTCGTACGTCGGCACCGAGACGAACCCGTCGGGCCCCTCGACCACGGCGACCACCTCGCACTCCTCGATCAGCACCGGGCCCGAGCCGACGATCGTCGACACCGGAGAGTCGGCGGCCTCGGCAGCGAACGCCTGCTGGAACGCAGCTCGGGTGAGGTCGTCGGTGAACACGTAGCACCCCTCGAACCATTCACCCGCACGCATCCGCCACGTCTTGAACCGCAACCCACCGCGGGCGGCGAACCGCGCGTGCGAGGACTCGGCGACGTAGCTGCGCAGCTGCTGCTCCACCCCGTCAGACGCTGCGGCCAGCGACCACCGGACAGTCAGCGCGGAGCGTGGCCCGGGGGTGGTCATGAGCCCCGCACCCCCGCGAGCGGCTCGGCCTGCCCGAGCCATTCCAGCAGCAGCCTGGCACCGAACCCGGTCGGGCCGTCGGTCCACTCGAAGCTGTCCTTGGGGGCGTCGCCGGTCGAGGCGATGTCGAGGTGTGCCCACGGCAGCCCGCCCGTGAAGTGCTGCAGGAACAGCGCAGCCGTGATCGCTGGCGGACCACCGGGCGCGTTGTCCGCGTCGGCCACCTTGGAGGCCAGCTTCGACTCGTACTCCTCCTGCAGCGGCAACCGCCACAACGGCTCACCGGCGCGGGCTCCCGCCGCGTCCAGCAGCTCGGCGAGGGCGTCGTCGTTGGCGAACAGCCCGGCCGTGTGCTGACCCAGCGCCACCTTGACACCACCGGTGAGGGTGGCGATGTCGACCAGCACGTCGGGTTCGAGCTTCTCCACGGCGTACGCCAGACCGTCGGCGAGGACGAGGCGGCCTTCGGCGTCGGTGTTGGTGACCTCCGTGGTGCGGCCGCCGTACTGGGTGATCACGTCACCTGGGCGCATCGAGTCGGCCCCGACGGAGTTCTCGGCGATCGGCAGCAGCCCGGTGACGCGCACCTGGCAGCCGATCTCGGGCAGCGCGGCCATCACCGCCGCCACGACGGCGGCGCCGGTCATGTCGCGCTTCATCGTGACCATGGACTGCCCCGGCTTGATGGAGAGCCCACCGCTGTCGAAGGTGATGCCCTTGCCCACCAGGACCACGTGGCGGGCCTTGCGCCAACCCTTGGGAGGCCGGTACTCGAGCTGCACGAAGCGCGGCGGCGCGGCGGCTGCCCGCCCGACCGCCGCGACCCCACCGAAGCCACGATCGGCGAGCTGGACCTCGTCGAGAACCGTGGCCTTGAGGCCGGCCGCCTCCGCGCCGGTCGCAGCGTGCTCGGCCAGCCAGGCCGGGGTCTTGATGTTGGACGGCACCGACGCGAGCATGCGGGCCTCCCAGCTCGCACCCGCGGCGGCGACCGCACGGTGCAGACGGTTGGTGCGGTCGTCGTCGGCCTCGGTCAGCGCCAGCACGATGCTCTCCACGGGGTGGTCGAGCGGACCGTCGCGCCGCATCGAGAAGCCGAACGAGCCGAGCATGGCCCCCTCGACGAAGGCGCTCAGCGCGGCGTCGTCCCCGACCGCAGCCACGGAGGACGCGACCGAGGAGGCGTCCCGGGTGTGTCGAGCGACGGTCGCCCCGGCTCGGCGGAGGTCGGTGGTGCTGCCGGCGCCGACGCCCACGAGCAGGACCCGCGTGAGGCTGGGGTTGACGTGCTGCGCTGCGACCACGGGGAGCTGCATGATCTCGCCGGTCTCGCCGCTGTTGCCCGCCGAGACGAGCAGCTCGAGAAGGTCGAGGCCGAGGTCGTCGGCCAGCTCGGCGGCACCGGGGCCCAGCTCCGGACCGTCGTCGGCGGCCAGAACCGGAACTGCGACGACACCGACGCCGACGATGCGCGAGGGCGCGAGGGGGCTGAGGGCGAACTGGGGCGGGGAGACCTGGGGTGGTAGCGGCACCCGACGACCTTATAGGCGAAGGCCCCCGCCGTCCCGTGCGGGACTGCGGGGGCCTCAACGGTCAGGGTGCGGCTCAGCCGACCACGTTCTTGAGGGCATCGCCCAGGGCGGTTGCCTCGTCGGCGTTGAGCTCGACCACGAGTCGGCCACCGCCTTCGAGGGGAACCCTCATCACGATGCCACGACCCTCCTTGGTGACTTCGAGCGGGCCGTCACCCGTCCGCGGCTTCATGGCCGCCATGTGCACACCTCTTCCCCATGTCATTCGTGCGCAGGACGCGCCCATCTCGCTGCATTATTCCCCATAGCGAAGCCCGCACGACCACATCACCGGACTGATGCGGCAGACTCGGCCGTCACAAGACAGGAGCGCACCATGTCGCAGCCGGTCCGCTATGACGTCCGGGAGGGCGTCGCGACCATCACGATCAACCGTCCAGACGCCATGAACGGCCTCGACGTGGCCACCAAGGAAGCCCTCCTGGACGCGGTCCGCGAGGCCTCCCAGGACGGGACGGTCCGATGCGTCGTGCTGAGCGGCAGCGGCCGTGCGTTCTGCGTGGGGCAGGACCTCAAGGAGCACATGGAGATCCTGCAGAGCTCCGACTCCGACTCGTTGTTCACCACCGTCGAGGAGCACTTCAACCCCATCGTGCACGCCCTCGCCACGATGCCGAAGCCCGTCGTCGCCGCGGTCAACGGGGTGGCCGCGGGAGCCGGCGCGAGCCTGGCGTTCGCGTGCGACTTCCGCATCCTGGAGGAGTCGGCCGGGTTCAACCTGGCCTTCGCCGGCGTCGGCCTGTCGTGCGACACCGGCTCCTCCTGGACCCTGCCGCGCCTGGTCGGCCGCGCCAAGGCGATCGAGCTGCTCTACTTCCCGCGCACGTTGGGCGCGGCGGAGTCCCTCGAGCTCGGTCTGGCCACCAGGGTCGTCCCGAAGGACGAGTTCGAGGCGGAGGTCTCCGCGCTTGCGCGTCGACTCGCCGACGGGCCCACCCAGGCCTACGGATCCATCCGTCGTTCCGTGGAGTTCTCCGCCGGCCATGACTTCGCGGAGTCACTGGAGTTCGAGGCCACGATGATGACGCTCACCGGCCGCACCGAGGACCACCAGAACGCGGTCGCCGCCTTCATCGGCAAGCAGCAGCCGGAGTTCACCGGACGCTGATCGAGATCCGCTGCTCTCAGCGCCGGGCACCCACGGCCCGCAGCAGTCCCTGCGGCCCGGTACGCGTCGCCTGGCGCCGGCTGAGACCTCGGCCGTACTCCACAGTGACGGCCACGCCCGAGAAGCCGGCGTTGAACCACTCGGTCATCGTGCCGTGGCAGGCACCGGAGCAGTTGAACGACCTCACCGGGAGCCGCAGTCCCCGGTGCAGCCGCCCCACGAGCGCCTTGCCCTTGGGACCGGCCCGCCCCACCCCTCGCAGCGGCTGGTGGAAGCTGACGACGTATGCCGGACGAACCTCGCTGAGGAAGTCCATCACCGCGCGGGTCTCGGGTTCCGAAGCCGGCCGCGGACCCGAGTCGTAGGCGCCTGCGAGCCGTCGCCAGTTGCGTGGGAAGTTGCGGTTCAGGTCCACACCGCGGGCGTTCTGCCTGCTGCGGCGCGCCACGCCGTCGGGGTTGTACTGCGGCACCACCCACAGGTCGACGCCGCTGATCGGTCGGCCGTCGCGGAGGTTGTGGAGGATGCGCGCGGGTCCGGCCTCGTTGCCGTGCATGGCCGCCAGGACCACGACCTTCCGGGACGCGTCCGGGTCACCGAGGCGCCACGCGAGGATCGGTCTGCCGTGCACCGACTGACCGATCGTGCGGACCTCGACGACAGCCGCGCGGGTCGCTGCCTCCACGGGCACTGTGCCAGCCGTCGCGAGAAGGAGCACGGGCAAGGCGATCGCCCACAGCTTTCGCGCAGTCACGACAGCTTTCCGGCTGCGAACAAGGCGGTCCACACCACGGCGCCGACCACGGCCCCGAGGTGGCCGACCATGGAGAGCCAGGGCCCGTCGGTCCAGGAGTCGCCGGCTCCCGGCGACGCGTGCCTCCCGCGAGCGGGCATCCACCGCATCAGGATCAGCAGACCGATCGCCGTGGTCCCCCACCACAGCATCAGCCCGAAGAACCCGACCAGCCAGTCGATGCCGATGAACAGGTAGCTGCCCCACACCAGGATCGCGACGGTGCCGGTCAGCGTGTGCGCGTTGACCACCGTCATCGGGATGTCGACGCGGCCGGCGACCGGAGCGTCGGGAGTGGCGAGTCGCAGGCGCGTCAGGACGACCAGGACGACGGCGAGAACAAGCAGGACCGTCGAGAAGAAGAGGGCCATCTGCTCATGATGCCCCACCTGGACCGGTTTGGCCCCGGTCGTCCCGATGTTCCTCGAGCTGTCTGGCGAGCCTCTCGAGGAGCGCGTCGACCTCGCTCGGCCGGTAGCCGCGCAGCACCGTGTTGAAGCGCAGCTCGCGCAGGTCGTCGCCGGTCACGTCACGCTCGGGCAGGAGTACGTCGGCCCGGTCGTCGTACGCCTCGCCCAGTCCTTCGCCCCGACCTGCCGCCACCACAGCCACGGCACCGACCAACAGCACGATCAGTACGGCGAAGAACCAGGTCACGGACCGCACCCCGCCACCATCATCGCCACTGCCTCGCTCACGTCGTCGGTCAGCGAGAGCATGTCGAGGTCCTGCGGGGCGATCTTCCCCTCGGCCAGGACGGTGCCGCGCAACCACTCGAGCAGCCCGGACCAGTAGGCGGACCCGATCAGCACCACCGGAAAGGAGGTCACCTTCTGGGTCTGGGCGAGCGTCATCGCCTCGAACAGCTCGTCGAACGTGCCGAGTCCGCCGGGCAGCACGACGAAGCCCCGGGAGTACTTCACGAACATGGTCTTGCGGGCGAAGAAGTAGCGGAAGTTGACGCCGAGGTCGACCCACTCGTTCAACCCGGCCTCGAACGGCAGCTCGATGCCGAGACCGACGCTGGTGCCCCCTGCCTCGGAGGCACCCTTGTTGGCAGCCTCCATCGTGCCGGGACCTCCGCCGGTGATCACCGCGAAGCCGGCCTCGGTGAGCTCACGTCCCAGCTGCTCGGCCTGTGCGTAGTGCGGGTCGTCGGGCCGGGTGCGCGCAGAGCCGAACACCGAGATCGCCGGCCCGAGCTCGGCCAGGGCGCCGAAGCCCTCGACGAACTCGGCCTGGATGCGCAGCACCCGCCACGGGTCGGTGTGCAGCCAGTCCGCGGACTCCCGGGAGTCCAGCAGGTGCTGGTCGGTGGTGGTCAGGTCGACCTGCGATCGCCGCAGCACTGTGGGACCACGACGCTTCTCGCCGTCGCTGCCCTCCTGCGTGGCGTCCGTGGGGATGCTCACCGGGCGCTCCCGTCGCCCTTCGACAGCCACCTGCGCAGGGTCGCCTCGCACGACTCGAGCTGCTCGATCGGCACGTTCTCCTCCTGCTTGTGCGCCAGCATCGGGTCGCCCGGGCCGTAGTTCACCGCGGGCACCCCGAGCCCGGTGAACCTGGCCACGTCGGTCCAGCCGAACTTCGGGTTCACGGTGCCGCCGACCGCATCGACGAACGCCTGGGCCGCGGGGACGTGCAGCCCGGGGAGGGCTCCCGGCGCGGAGTCGGTGACCTCGACCTCGAACCCGTCGAAGAACTCGCGCACGAACACGAGCGCCTCGGCCTCGGACCGGTCCGGAGCGAACCGGTAGTTCACCGTGACCACGCACTCGTCCGGAATCACGTTGGTGGCGACACCGCCGCTGACCAGCACCGCGTTGAGCCCCTCGTGGTACTCCAGACCGTCGATGACCGGCGTCCGCGGCTGGTACTCCCCCAGCCTGCGCAGCACCTCACCGGCGCCATGGATCGCGTTCGATCCGCGCCACGCGCGGGCCGAGTGGGCGCGTTCACCGCGCACGGTGACCTCGACGCGCAGGGTGCCCTGGCAGCCCGCCTCGACCACCGCGTCGCTCGGCTCCATCAGGATCGCGAAGTCGGCCCGAACCAGGTCCGGGCGCTGCTGGGCGACGATGCCCAGCCCGTTGTAGACGTCGTCGATCTCCTCGGCCTCGTAGAAGACGAACGTGATGTCACGGTTGGGATCGGGCAGGGTGTGTGCCAGACGCAGGGCGACCGCCACCCCACCCTTCATGTCACACGTGCCCAGCCCGTGGAGCAGGGTGCCGTCGTTGCGGGCGGGGAGGTTGCGGTTCAGCGGGACCGTGTCGATGTGCCCGGCGATCACCACACGGTCGCTGTGCCCCAGGTCGGTGCGTGCGACCAGGGAGTTCCCGATCCTGGTCACCTCCAGGTGGGCGAGGTCCGCGAGCGCCTGCTCGATGGCGTCGGCTAGCACCTTCTCGTTACGGCTCACCGACTCGATGTTGACGAGGGACTCGGTCAGTGCGACCACGTCTGCATTGAGGTCCAGGGACATGTCGGTCATCCTCGCAGGCCGGACGGCAGGCTCAGCGCCCGGCGGCGGCCAGCCGACCCTTGAGCAACGCCTTGGCCGGGTGCGCCCGGTCCCCCATGAGCGCCAGACAGGCCTCGACCACCTCGGTGTCGTGCGGCGCCAGCTCGGTGTAGCGCGCCACCGCCTGGGGCTGGGGGTCCGCGAGCAGGGCTTCGCGCACGGCGACCGCGACGTAGTCGGCGAGCTCGGTGAGCGCGGGCGACTCGGTGCCGGGCATCAGGTCACCGCCGTACGCCGCCACCGCCGCGTGCACCTGGCCGCGGCCGAGCAGCCGGAGGACCTCGTCGACATCGATCCGCACGGGCATCGTGAGCCGGTAGGGCCGCGACGTCAGCTGCCCGGACAGGGCACTGCGCAGGTGGGAGACCTCGGCCTTGAGGGTGGAGAACGTGACTGCCTGGTCGCCGTACAGGGAGGCGTGCAGCTGCTCCAGGGAAAGACCTTCGGGGTGCAGCGCCAGCAGCGCGAGGATCTCGGTCTGGCGTCGGTTGAGCAGCAGGCGGACACCGTCGAGGTGTGCCTCGGCGGCGCCCAGCAGGGTCAGGTCGAGGCCGGCGATGGAGGACTCGCCGCCCGTACCGGGGAGTCCCGAGTGGGCGGAGGCCGGCATGGCGGTCTCGATCAGGCGCGCCATCACCCGGGCCGTGGCGAGCCCGATCGGGTGGGTGCGCTCCCAGGTCGTGGACAGGTCGAGGACACCGAGCTGCACCCCGGTGACGGGGTCGTGCACCGGTGCCGCCCAGCAGACCCAGTTGTGCACGATCTCGGCGTAGTGCTCGGCGCTGAACACCATCGACGGTGCGTCGTGGCGGTTGGCCAGGTCGAGCGCGTTGGTGCCCACGCTGGTGTCGTCCCAGCGGGCGGCGGGGACGAAGTTGACGCTCTCGGCCTTGCGGCGCATCACCCTGCCGCCGTACGTCCACAGGATGCGGGTCTCGGCGTCGGTGACCGCCACGACGAGGTCGCCGTCCTCCGCGGTACGACGCAGCTCCGACTCCACCCGCTCCACCGCGACCTGCAGAGGCGAGCCGTCCCAGCGGGCGGCGGTGTCGGACTCGTCGGACAGCGGCGCCTCGGTCACGTCGACACCCACGTTGGGGGCAGAGCGCTGCCACGACCGGAGGATCTCGGGGCGGACCAGCCCTTCCGCGCGGTCACCGTCCTGCACGAACCGGGTCCAGGCACGCACCGCAGCGACCCGACGAGTGTGCAGCTCGCTGCTCGGACCGTTCATCCACGCCTCCCTGGTGCCTGCGGCCACCGTAGCCCGCCCTCCCAGCGGCTGACAGGTTCCGCAGGGGCGGCTCAGGCGCCCAGGTGTCGCCTGAGGAAGCGGACCGTTCGCTCCATCGAGCGAGGCCACTGCGGGCCGAAGGCGTGCTGCTCGCCGGCGTAGATCTCGAGGCGCGAGTCCACCCCCGCGCGTGCGAGCAGCCGCTGGGTGGTGCGCGACCAGCCGATCGGGCAGGTGTCGTCGTCGGTGCCGTGATGGATCAGCACCGGCTCGGTCACCCGGTCGAAGAAGGTGCGGGCGGAGAGGTTCCGGTAGAAGGCCGGCGACTGAGCCGGCGTCCCGTGCCTCCGGTAGGTGGCCTCTGCCTCCGCGGGTCGCTCCGCGACGGTCCAGCGGTTGAAGTTGTCCAGGAAGTCCGAGCTCACCGGCGCGAAGAGCACCGCTGCCCGCACCAGCCCCGGCCGGACGACGAGCGCGTTCAACGTCACCGCCCCGCCCATGGAGCGTCCGAGCATGGCAACCCGCTCGGCGTCGACGTAGGGCTGCTTCTTCAGCGCCCGCACCGCATTGATGGTGTCGCGCGTGTAGCCCAGCCGGGTGAGACGGCTCCTGCCCGACGCGGGGTCGGAGCCGGCGTGACCCCGGTAGTCGGTGTGCAGCACGACGAACCCCGCCCTCGCGAGGTAGTCCTGCTCCCGGGAGAGCCCCTGGCCCGAGCGGTAGATCGAGGGCTCGATGTAGCCGTGGTTGAGCACCACTGCCGGGAACGGCCCCTTCCCGGGTGGGCGGAGCAGCACGCCGGAGACCTTCAGCTTCCCGCTGGAGTAGGTCACACTCTGGCGGCTGTAGGCGTCGCCTGCCGGCACCTGCGTGCGGCTGCGGAGGCGCGCGGCGCCGAGGTCGGCCCGCATCAGCGCGGGCAGCGAGACGGCGTCGGTCACCGGCGGCAGCGGGTCGGCGTCCTTCGGGGGCGTGTCGGCGGTCGTGGGCGTCGGAACGGTCGGCGAGGGATCGGCGACGGTGGACGAGGGCGATGCCGGGTCCGGACCGTCCACGGCCTCCTGCCCGGCGCTCCCGCCGCAGGAGGTCGATGCCACCAGCACGGCCGGCACCACCGCGAGCCGGAGCGCGCTGCGGAGCGACGTACGACGTGTCACGGCGACTCCCCTCGGCGGTTCCCCTCGGCGGTTCCCCTCGGCGGTTCCCCTCGGCGGTTCCCTGCCATCGTCGTGCACGGACCCAACCTCTCGCCCCCGAGGGCCTAGACACGTGACCATATGGTCACCTATTCTGGCAGCGTGGCCCCGTCCCAGCTCGACGACATGGATGCGGTGTTCCGCGCCCTGGCCGACCCGACGCGGCGCCTGATCCTCGACGCACTGTTCCTCTCCGACGGCCAGAGCGCCGGGGAGCTGTGCGCGAGGGTGCCGGCGATGACGCGCTTCGGGGTGATGAAGCACGTGGGCCTCCTCGAGGACGCCGGCCTGGTCACGACCCGACGTGCGGGGCGCACGAAGCTGCACTACCTCAACCCCGTGCCGATAGCGCTCGTGGCCGACCGGTGGATCAGCAAGTACGCCGCGCCGTTCACCCGCGCCATGACCGGGCTGCGCGCCGGCCTGGAGCACGACGCCTGAGAACACCCACCAGAAAGGGACGAGACCATGGGCACGGCACAGCACCAGTACGAGGTCTACATCCGCGCCACCCCCGACGAGGTCTGGCAGGCGATCACCGACCCGGAGTTCACCCGGCAGTACTTCCACGGCACTGCCTTCGACCGGCCGCCCGTCCAGGGGGAGCCGTACCGGACCTCGACGACCGATGGCTCCCCGGCGGTGGACGGAGTCGTGGAGGTGCTGGACCGGCCCCGTCGACTGGTGCTGACCTGGCACACGCTCTACGACGTCGAGCTGGCCGCGGAACCGGTCAGCCGGGTCGAGTGGCAGGTAGACCCGGCCGGCGACGGCCTCACCCGGCTCCGGCTCGTGCACGGGGACCTCGCCCAGAGTCCGCGCACGTGGGCCACCGTCGAGCACGGCTGGGTGTGGATCCTGGACGGCCTGAAGACGCTGCTGGAGACCGGTACCCCGCTGCCCGCCGTCACCGAGGAGCCACCCGTCCTCGAGGCCCCGGTCGGCACCTGGCACCGGCTGCAGGCAGTCGAGGCGAACAACTCCACCTGGGAGGTGATCCAGCAGGCGGACCGCACCCCCGAGCAGGTGGAGGAGATGCTGCGTCGCGCCTACGCAGCGGCCTACCACTGGGACCGCGCTGCTGACCGGACCCCGGCCAACGCCGCACGCGCCGACTGGCTGCTCGCCAAGGTGAACCTGCTCGCGGCCCGGGCCGAGCCGGCGCTGCACCATGCCGACCGATGTCTGGCTGCTTGTCGCGAGCACGGGCTGGACGACTTCGACCTCGCCTACGGCCACGACGCCAGGGCCCGCGCACTCCGGGCGCTGGGCCGCGCGGCCGAGGCCGCGCAGGAGTGGGCACTGGCACGGGCGGTCCCGATCGCCGACGCCGAGGACCGGGCGGCCCTGGCGGCCGACCTGGCCGACGCCTCCTAGGGCGTTTCGGACTCAGCTGACGTCGGGCGCCAGGTGTGCGTGGATGCGGCCGTCGGTCTGCGAGAGGCGGTCGCCACTGCCACCCCAGCGCGCGGCCACGATCTCGGCAGCGATGCTCACCGCCGTCTCCTCCGGGGTGCGGGCGCCGAGGTCGAGGCCGATCGGGCTGGAGAGCCTGGCCAGCTCCTCCTCGGTCAGTCCGGCCTCGCGGAGGCGCTCCAGGCGGTCCTCGTGCGTCCGTCGCGACCCCATGGCGCCCACGTAGGCGACCTCGGGCAGCCGGAGCGCCAGCTCGAGGACGGGTACGTCGAACTTGGGGTCGTGGGTGAGCACGCAGATGACCGTGCGCCGGTCGATCCGACCGGCCTCGGTCTCAGCGGCGAGGAACCTGTGCGGCCAGCTCACCACCACCTCGTCGGCGTGCGGGAACCGGGTCGTCGTGGCGAAGACGGGGCGCGCGTCGCACACGGTGACGTGGTAGCCGAGGAAGGCGCCCATGCGCGCCACCGCCGCCGCGAAGTCGATCGCCCCGAAGACCAGCATCTTCGGCGCCGGCGCGAAGGCCCAGACGAATACCCGCATCCCCTCGCCGCGGCGCTCACCGTCGGGGCCGTAGGTCAGCGTGGCGTTGTGCCCCGCCGCCAGCAGCCCCAGGGCGTCGTCGTGCACCGCGTCATCGGCGCGCCGGCTGCCCAGAGACCCCGACATCCCACCCCCGGGATGCACGACGACCCGGCGCCCGACCCACTCGGGGTCGGGATGCTCGATCACGGTCGCCAGCGCCACAGGTCGGCCTGCTTCGATGTCGGCGGCGATCTCGCCGAGCTCCGGGAAGGAGTGCCGATCGACCTTCTCGACGTACACGTCGAGGATGCCGCCGCAGGTGAGACCGACGGCGAAGGCATCGTCGTCGGAGACGCCGTACCGCTCGAGCACCGGCGCGCCCGACTCGACCACTGACTGGCCGAGCTCGTAGACCGCACCCTCCACGCAGCCCCCGGAGACCGAGCCCACCGCGGTGCCGTCTGGTCCCACGATCATCGAGGCACCGGGCGGACGCGGAGCAGACTGGAAGGTCGCGACGACCGTGCCAACGGCGACGCTCTCGCCGGCCTCCCACCAGCGGAGCAGGTCCGCGAGCACCTCACGCACGGCCCACCACCTCCAGCACCTTCGCGAAGGCCCTCAAGGAGTGTCCAGCGACGAAGTCGTCACAGTGCGGCAGGGCCGCACGGATGCCGCGTTGCACCGGTTCGTAGCCCTCCTTGCCGCTGTGCGGGTTCACCCACACCACGTGGTGGGCGAGGCGCTGCAACCGCTCCATCTGCTCGCCGAGCTCGGCGGCGTCCCCGCGCTCCCAGCCGTCACTGAAGACAACAACGACGCCACCGCGGGCCATCCCGCGCGCCCCCCACCGGTCGAGGAACGCCTTCAGGGTCTCGCCGAGGCGGGTGCCGCCGGACCAGTCCGGCACCTGGTCGCCCGCGCGCACCAGCGCCCGCTCCGGGTCGGCCGTGCGCAGGGGCAGCGTGATCCGGGTGAGCCGGGTCCCGAGGGTGAACACCTCGACCTTCGTCCCGGACGCCGGCGTCGTCGCGACCAGGTGGCACAGGCGCAGCAGGGCGTCGGCGTACGGGCGCATCGAGGCGGAGACGTCCACGAGCAGCACGACGCGTCGTGGCGTGAGCGCGCGTCGGCGGTGCGCCACGCGACCGGGTTCCCCCATCTGGCGCAGCGAGGTCCGCAGGGTGCGGTGCATGTCGATCTCCCCCCGCCGCCAGGGCGTACGACGGGCCGCCCGGCGTTGCGGCAACCGGGGCCTCAGGGCGCGGATCATCGCGTCGAGCAGCGCCTTCTCGTCGGGCTTGAGCTGCGCGACGTCACGGCTGCGGAGCACCTCGACGTCGCTGGCCGCTGCTTGCACGAGCTCGCGGTCGACCTCCCCCGCGCCCTCACCGGTCTCCCCGAGCGGGAGCGGCGGGCTGATCTCTCGGGACCGGTCGCGCGGCACGGGCCGAGGCAGCTCCTCGCGGGCACCGAACCAGGCCTCGAAGACGTGCGCGAACCGCATCAGGTCGTCGGGGCCGGCGCACAGGGTGGCGCGGCCGGCACGGTAGGCCGCCTGCGGGTCCTGGGCACCCACGAGCGAGGCCGCCTGCAGGAAGCTGGTCGCCCGGTCGTGGGTCACGGCCAGCCCGGCGGCACGCAGCGCGCGGGTGAAGCCCAGCAGGATCTCGTCCGCCTCGTGTGCCGGAGGGGTGCGCACGCTCATCCCTGCAGCATCCGGTCCAGGGCCAGCTTCACGCGATCGGTGTCCTCCCGGTACTTCACCACCGCACCCAGGGTCCGCGCGGCCGTCTCCAGGTCGAGCTCGGTGGCACCCAGGCGGGTCAGCGCGCGGGCCCAGTCGAGCGTCTCGGCCACACCGGGGGGCTTGAGCAGGCCCTGCTCGCGCAGCTGCTGGACCGCGGTGGCCACCTGGTGCGCCAGGAGCTCGCTGACCTCGGGAAGCCGGCTGCGCACGATGGCGACCTCGCGCGCCAGCCCGGGGTGGTCGATCCAGTGGTAGAGGCAGCGGCGCTTCAGGGCGTCGTGCAGCTCGCGCGTGCGGTTGGAGGTCAGCACCACGGTCGGGGGCGTGCTGGCCGCGACCGTGCCCAGCTCCGGGATGCTCACCGACCAGGTCGACAGCACCTCGAGGAGGAACGCCTCGAACTCGTCGTCGGCCCGGTCCACCTCGTCGATCAGCAGCACGGCCGGCGACTCGCGCAGCGCCCGCAGCACCGGACGCGCCAGCAGGAACCGCTCGTCGAAGAGCGACTTCTCTGCCTCGCTGGCGTCGAGCTCGCCTGCCTTGGTTGCGGCCTCGAGCGTGCGCAGGTGCAGGATCTGGCGTGGGAAGTCCCAGTCGTAGAGCGCCTGGGTCGCGTCTATCCCCTCGTAGCACTGCAACCTGATCAACGGGACGTCGCCGATCTGGGCCAGCGCCTCGGCCAGTGCCGTCTTCCCGGTCCCCGGCTCGCCCTCCAGCAGCAACGGGCGCTGCATCTCCTGGGCGAGGAAGACGACCGTGGCCAGGTCGTCGTCGGCGAGATAGCCGGTGCCCTCGAGGGCGTCGGCGATCAGCCGGGGCGAGGTGAGCTCCATCTCGAAAGGCTACTCAGCGCCGGGTTGGCCGCCGGTTGGCCGCGGGTTGGCCGCCCCGGGGGTGTCGACGTCATGCCCGCTGGCGAGGTCACCGCACTCGACCAGCTCGGCCGGGTGCGTCGCCAGGTAGTCACGCGCACCCCGGTCCCCGACGGCGGTGTCGATGACGCCGGCCCAGTGCGACCGCCCGATCACGACCGGGTGACCGACACTCCCGGCGTACGTCGCCCGGCGCAGGGTGTCGCTCGTGACCTCCCGCGACAGCACGCGCGCCACCACGGCAGCTCCGACGTCCGGCAGGTCGACCAGGCCGACCAGCACCCCCTCGACCTCCGTACGCGGCGCGAGCGCCAGCAGCCCGGCTCTGAGCGAGGCGCCCATCCCGTCCTCCCAGTCCTCGGCCAGCACGACCTCCGTCGACTCCGGCACCATCAGCCTGGCCTCGTCGGCTCCTGCTCCGAGGACCACGCTGACGGCCTCGCAGCCGCCACCACGCAGCGCGTCGATCGACTGCACCAGCCAGGAGACGCCGTCCGCGTCACGAAGGAGGGCTTTCGGGCCACCCATGCGCCGGCCGGCACCCGCCGCCAGGAGAAGTCCGTGCACCACACGCTCACCCTGCCACGTCGCCCTCATCCTCCAGCGGGACCACCATCAGCGGGCACGTCGTCGTACGCAGCAGCGTCCGCGTCGTGGAGCCGACGTGCAGCCCGAAGGGCGTGCGGTGGCCACGACGACCCAGCACCAGCAGGTCGGCGTGGGCGGACGCCTGGTGCAGTGCCCCGACCGTGCGCTCGAAGAGCATCACCAGGCTCCATGGCACGCCCGGCGAGCCGAGCGACGCCTCCTCGATGAGCTTGCTCAGCTTGGCGGTGCCCTCCTCGCGCCAGTGCTGCTCGAGCGTCCGGGCGCTGATCACCCCGTCGTAGAAGCCTGTGGGTCGCCAGGCATGCACGACCTCGAGGTCCGCCCCGCGGGCGGCCGCCTCACCGAACGCGACGTCGAGCACCGGGGTGGCTGTCTCGGAGCCTTCGATCCCCACCACGACCCGTCCGCTCCGTGACCCCTCGGGATCCCAGGTCGCGGGGACCGCCAGGATCGGCACTGTCGCGTGGCCCGCGAGGGCGGTCGTGGTGGACCCGGTGAACAGGTGCTGCAGCTCGGAGTGCCGGGTGCCCAGCACCACCGAGGTGACGCCCTCCAGGTGCGCCATCAGCGCGGGGACCCTTGGCCCGCGCGCGAGCACCTTGGTGACCTGGGACTCCGCACAGCCCAGCGCCAGCGCTTCCGCGGCAGCACGCTCCAGGACCTGGCTGCCGATGTCCGCGAACGTCTCCCAGGGGATGTAGGGCAGCACCGGGGCGTACATCACCGCCTCCTGGGCCACATGGATCAGGCGCAGCTGCTGACCTCGCGCCACCGCGAGCGACGCGGCGTACCGCAGGGCTCGCTTGCCGTCATCGGTGCCGTCGACCGCGACCGCGATGGTCGGTGTCTGGCCGGACTCGCCCTCCACGGGCTGCACGTTCTCGCTCATGCCTCCACGGTGCTCGCCCGTCCGCCGGCGCGGGAGGGGCCAGCTTCCCCGCCGCGTGGGACCTTCGGCCCAGCCCGAGGCGGTTCTCTCGAAACGAGTGACCCCTCAGGGATCGATGTGGGAACCCGCACGCCGCCGCGTCTGCGCCGCCAGCTGCCGACCCCACTCCCGCGCACGGTCGAGCTCGCCGGGGAGCATCGGGCCCTCGGTGCCCTCGACGTAGAAGCTCTCGCTGCCCGCACTGGCATAGCCGTGGCGGTGGGCAACCCGCACGGCCTTGTGTGCCGCCGAGCCGGGAAGCTTGCGCATCTTCTCCACCCGGGTGTCGAAGGCTGCCACCTTCTCGAGGTGCAGGGGTTCGTCGAGCTCGCCCAGCCAGTCGCGCAGGCCGATCTCGGTCTGCCCGTGGGTGGCCCCCTGCTTCACAGCCTCCTGCCGGGTGGATTGCCGGCTGAGCGAGAAGGCGTGGGTCGGCCCGCCGACGACGATCAGGTCGACGGGGTCGGCGACCGGGGTGGGCGCGCGCGAGACCTCGCGGAGCTCGACGTCGAGCTGCTCCGCAAGACCGTCAGCGACGGCGCGGGCGACTTCCTCGGTGTTGCCGAACATGGACTCGTAGACCACCAGCGCGTGCATCATGACTCGCTCCTCAGGTGCCGTCGTGTGTGTCGTCGTCCTCTTCGGGCTCCCCGCCAGTAGGCCCTCTCGCACGAGGTAACGCCGTGTGCGCCGATGCCGGCGTACGTTTCCGAGGGCACCGTCCGAGCGATCGGGGTCAGGGCACTCGAGGAGGCCGAGACGCAAGCCTCGGGCGGGTTGGGTTGTGCTCTCGTCATCATGTCTCCACGCTGGTCCTACCTGGGTTTCGCGTGGAGGGTCACGCGGCCCCGGCAGGAGGGACCATGGACCCACCCGGGCCATGGCGGACGATCGTGACTTCTGGGAGCTGGGTGGCGCCGTGCTGGTGCACGAGGTGATGACGAGGGACCCGGTGACGGTGAGCGCGCAGACCTCCGTCGGCGACGCCCTGGACCTGCTGGACAGGCACTCCATCACCAGTCTGCCCGTCGTCTCTGGCGACGCGGTGCTCGTCGGTGTGCTCAGCGAGGCAGACCTGCTCATCGGACGGGTGCTGCCGGATGTGCGCTCCTCGATCCTCCTACCGAGTGCTGACGAGCCGCTCGCGGCGCACGCGACCGTTGGGGATCTGATGAGCCCTCGTCCCATGACGGTCACCGAGGAGACCGACGTGGCGGCGGTCGCCAAGATGATGACCACGACCGGCTTCAAGAGCCTCCCCGTCGTCGACGCCCGACAACGTGTTGTCGGGGTGGTCAGTCGTCGCGACATCGTGCGGATCCTGGCCCGACCGGCCGCCGAGATCGAGCAAGCGCTCGCGGCCCTGTTCCGCAGCCTCGACAAGACCTGGACGGCGAGCGTGCAGGACGGCCAGGTCAGCATCACTGGACCCGCCGACAGCCTTGATCGCTCGCTCGCCATGTCCGCGGCCTCGACGGTGCCCGGTGTGGTCAAGGTGCACATCACCTGACCCAGCCTCCGGCGGCCGTCGATGGATGAGGAGGGCCGCCGGGCCAGGGACCGCCATCACCGACGTCTGACTGCTCCTCACGAGGTGCGGTGGCGGTGGTCGAGCAGCGGCGGCGGTCGAGCGGTGGGTCCACGCGATGGTGGTCGAGCAGCCGCCGAGACGTGCTGGGGGTGAGCGAGGTGGCGCGCTGGTGGTCGAGCAGCGAGCGGAGCGAGCGGTCAGTGGAGACCACTCGGGTGCGCTGAGCCGGGGTCTGGACAGGCCACGGTCCCCGCCGGGGCTGGTGTGGCGGGGTGTGGGGCGGGGTGGTCAGTGCTCTGGTGGGTCGGCCGTGGGGGTTCGGTTGGTTCGGAGCGGCCGGGGTGGCTGTCGCTGAGGTCGCGGCTGAGGTCGCGGGTGCCGGTGTGGTCGCGCAGGAACTGGTAGCCGTGCGGGCTGGACCACAGGTAGGAGCCTGGTTCGAGTGTGGTGTAGGTCCAGGTGGTGTGGGTCTTGAGCCGGTGGTGGCGCCGACACAGCGGGGCCAGGTTGTCGGTGGCGGTGGAGCCGCGGGGCCAGGGGATGACGTGGTCGGTGTCGCAGGATCTGCCCGGTCGGGTGCACCAGGGGAACACGCAGGTGTGGTCGCGTAGGGCGGCTTGTTCGCGGAGCCGGTCGGGGACCTCGTAGGCGTCGGTGTGCAGCTGCTCGGCCAGGTCGATCACCGGTGTCACGGTGACCTCGGTGTCGGGGTTGTGGCACCAGGTGCGGACCTGCTCGGCGGTGACGCCGCGGTGGTGGTGCTCCACCCTTGCCAGGTGCGGGTCGCGCCCGCGAGCGGTGATCGCGGCTTCGGAGAGGTGCACGTAGAGGACCACCTGGCGAGGTTTGGTGGCTCGGGTGCCAGCCGGGTGCCCTGGGTGCGGGGTGTGGTCTCGACTGACCGCTCGCTGCTCGACCACCCCGTGGTCGACCCTTCTGCCTCTGCCCCTGCCTCTGCCCCTGCCTCTGCCGTGCTGCGTCTGCTGCGGCGAGTTCGAGGGCGAGCTGGTGGCGGGCGAGGTCGCCGGCGGCGATGGCCCGACGCACCTCGAGGGACTCCTCGCTGCCCGCGGCCTTGAGGCCCGCGGCTCCTCGGGTCAGAGCGGCGTCGAGGTCGATCGCGTCGGCCAGGTCGAGCTCGCCCTCGATGAAGCTGGTGCCGGTGAAGGAGACCTGGTCGTGGTGGATGGTGAAATGCCGCCCGTCCGCGGCAGCCTGCGCGGCCTCGGCTGCCTGGGCGGGCATGAACCGGGCCACGGCCTCGGCGACCAGCCGGTCCAGCTGCGCAGGCCCGATCCGGTGGGCGAACCCCGCAACCTGGGCATCGACGAACCCGGCCGCCTCCAGGCTCAGCCCCAGGGTGGCTGCGGCGATCCGGCGGGCCTTCCACGCCACCAGCCCGTGTGCCTGGACCCTCGCCCAGACCCGGGGCAGGCGGTACTTCAGCTCGACCCCGTGGGCGATCAACGCCCGACCGGAGTCGGTGGACATCCCCAACGCGACCGCGAGCTCGGCCACGCAGAACTCCGCGACCAGCGGCGCCCCCGGACCGCCCAACCCCACCCCGACCTCACCACCAGGGGTCCAGGTCGCGGCGTCGTGGATCGACTCGGCCGGGTGCTGCTCGGCCCACACCACCGCACCGGCCAGCACCGAGGCCTCCGCGACATCGGCCACCACCCGCTGCGAACGGACGAAACCGAGCACGTCCGCGGCGCTGTCCAGCACCGCCGTCGTGATGTCCCGGGTCGTCGTCATAGAGCCAAGTCAAGCAGCGACCACCGACAGTTTCTGGGCCCAGAACCCCCACTGAGAAAGAGAAATCTCGAAAAGTTTCCGTCCCCCCGCGGATCCGCTCGGATCCGCACACCCGGCGTGGTCGCGACTGACCGCCCGCTCCGCTCGCTGCTCGACCACCTTCGCTCCGGACCACCTGTGGCCGGCTTTGCACCTCGGCGCACGTCAGTGGTCTCGACTAGCCGCTCGCTCCGCTCGCTGCTCGACCACCCTTGCGGCTCGACCACCCGTGGCCCGACCACCATCGCTGCCCGGCCGCCATCACTTCGCGACCGACACTCGGAGGCGAATCTCTCGCACAGGTGTTCGAAGCGTTGCTAGCATCGGGCCATGAGCATCGACTTCCAGCCCTCACTGCTGGACCTCGGGCCTGCGCACCCTGAGCCGAGGCTCGAGGGGCTCGCGGACCGGATCCAGCGCACGCAGCTGAGCCGGGGGGCGTGGATCGACGTGCTGCCGGGGTGGTTCGCCGGGGCCGACGAGGTCTTCGAGGAGCTGCTGAGCGCGGTGCCGTGGCGGGCCGAGCGGAGGCCGATGTACGACAACGTGGTCGACGTCCCTCGGCTGCTGCACACCTACGGCGTGGGCGAGGCGTTGCCGCACGCCGCCCTCAGCGAGGCCCGGGAGGCGCTGAACGCGCACTACCGTCCCGAGCTGGGCGAGCCGTTCGTGACAGCGGGCTGCTGCTACTACCGCGACGGCAACGACTCGGTGGCCTGGCACGGCGACAACATCGGCCGCGGCCGCTCGCAGGACACCATGGTCGCCATCGTGTCCTTCGGGTCACCGCGCAAGCTGCAGCTGCGACCCGTCGGAGGGCACACCGAGGTCTCCCACGCGCTGGGCCACGGCGACCTGATCGTGATGGGCGGCTCCTGCCAGCGCACCTGGGAGCACGCCGTACCGAAGACCGCACGGCCCGTGGGCCCCCGCATCAGCGTGCAGTTCCGCCCGCGCAACGTCTTCTGAGCGGCGCTAGCGACGCCGGATGCGGATCGGACCTTTCGCCGAGGCAAGGTCCACGACCCGGCCCGACTGGGTGACCTCCACCTGACCGGCGCTCACCAACCGACCGGCTGCGCGCCGCGCCGGCTCCATCAGCTCGCGCCAGGCGTCGGGCGTTCCGACGGCGCGTGCTGCATCCGAGGGGCAGATGGTGGCGCCCGGCGCGCGCCGGTCCAGCAGCTCGAGGATGGCGTCCGCAAGACGTCGCTCGACGTCGTTCCCCGGAGTCGCCACAGCCTTCTCGCTCAGGCCGTCCGGTCGGCGGAGCCCTCGAGGTCGGCCTTCATGGCGGCCAGCGTGCGCTTGATGTTGCGCCTCTGGAAGTCCGCGAACAGCCGACCACCCGTGGCTGCCTTGTCGAAGGTCGCCGCGACGAGGTCAGGCCACCAGCGGCGAAGGTCGGTCCAGGTCTCGGTGACCCGGGTGCCGCCCTCGACCGCCTCGAAGGTGTAGTCCCACCTCGCGATGCCGCCAGGGATCAACGGGGTGGTCAGGCCGATCTTGCGTACGTCGAAGGCGAACTGGCGCCCCGGCTCGGCCCTGGTGACCACGCACTGAGTGGTCCACCGGGTCCCGCCACGCTTGTTGGTGCCGTTGAACACCGCCCCGACCTCCAGCGGCCCCGTGGCGACCTCCGTGCTTGCCCCGGTGTTCTCCGGGCTCCAGCGTGGCATCTGGGTCGGGTCGGCGACGAGCGCGTAGATCGTCTCGGCATCGAGCTCGATGACGACGCTGTCGCTCACCTGCATGTCGCGGCCCATGGGTCTCCTTCGTGGCGGGGTCTCCGAGCGTACTCAGCGGTTCGGCGAGCTGGGCTCGCGTCCCAAGGAGAGCAACGTGATGCTGCGCACCAACCGGCCCTGGTCGTCGAGCAGGTCGACGACGATGCTGCGCAGGTTGCTGTCCCAGCCGAACGTGGTGGTCGCGTCCCACTCCGCTTCCATCGACGACCTCGGGCGGGCGCCGGGTACGACCACCCCGAAACCACGCGTCGCCGGGTCGAGAGCGGCGTCCCGGTGCCAGTCCGGACCGTCGAAGAGCCGTCCGTGGACGCGCACGTGGGTCACCGAGTCGTCCCGCGGGTCGGCCGGAGCGCCGTAGACCACGGGGTAGTACCAGTCACGTTTCGCGTCCGGTGAGAAGGCGTAGGTGAACAGCTGCCCGTCCCGATCCGTCGCCACGGGGTCGATCTCGCCGCAGCCCATGCCGCCGCCCGCGATCTTCTTGCCCCCGTCCCACCCGTCGACCGCGGCGGAGCAGATCTCCTCGGACGTGGTCGCCCGCCAGGCGGTGAACCGGCCGTCACCCGGGAGCCGGACGTCGGCCAGCATCAAGACCTTCGGCTGGACGGGGTGCTCCGCTCCTCGGTTCAGGAACCGGGTCCACGTCTGCTCCAGGTAGGGCGGCGCGGTGACGGCCGCCGCAGCGACCCCTCCGGTGGCCACGACCACGATCGTGGCGCCGACCGCGAGCCTCTTCAGGCGCCGGGGCCGCCGAGGAGCTCCCGCTCCCGCGAGGATCGTCGCGCGGGTCTGCTCCATCCATTCTTCGTCGAGCTCGGCCGGATCAGGTCGGAGGAGCGCCAGGCTGCCCGAGCGGAGCGACTCCTCGGTGCTGCGGTCCCAGTCGTTGCGCGTGCTCATCGGCTCTCCTCCAGGCTGGTGCGGGTGAACGTCTGACCGGCGAACACACCGGCCGGGTGGTGGTGCGCCTGCGCCGCCTCCAGCGCCGCGCGGCCACGGTGCAGCCGGGCCCGGAAGGCTCCGGGGCGCAGCTCGAGGACCTCGGCAGCCTCGGTGATGGACAGCCCGTCCCAGGCGACGAGCAGCAGCGCCTCGCGCTGGTCCTCGGTGAGGGCGGCCAGGGCTCGCAGCGCCCGGTCACGACTGAACGCCACGTCGGCCACGTCCTCGCCGTCGCGCTGCGTCACGGCGTCGAGCAGACCGAGCCGGTCGTGCAGCCGCCGCCCCCGGGCCAGTGCCCGCCGGTCCTCCGAGAGCAGGTTGCGGGCGGTGGCGATCAGCCAGGGCAACGGCGGGTCGGGCAGGTCGTCCCAGCGGCGCCAGGCCACCGAGAATGTCTCCGCCACGATGTCCTCGACGCGTGAATGTGGGGCGTGCCGCGCTGCGTAGGCGGCAACGCGGGGCGCGTCCCTCCGCCAGCAGGCGGTGAACGCCAGTTCCCGAGAGTCTTGTGGTCGCATCACACCCCGTAGTGGTCCGAGCGAGGGTGATGTTACGCAGGTCTGCGGATCATTTCGGGGATGCGGAAAGGGCCCCGGTCCGAAGACCGGGGCCCTTCCTGTGGTGCTGGTGCCTGTGGTTCTGATGCCTGTGGTTCTGATGCCTGCGCGGCTGGACTCAGAAGTCCATGCCACCCATGCCACCGGAGGGGTCGCCACCCATGGGGGCGGCCTTCTCCGGCTTGTCGGCCACGACTGCCTCGGTGGTGAGGAACAGCGCGGCGATGGACGCAGCGTTCTGCAGCGCCGAGCGCGTCACCTTGGCCGGGTCGATGATGCCCTCGGCGATCATGTCGACGTACTCGCCGTTGGCAGCGTTGAGACCGTGACCGGGCTCCAGGTTGCGCACGCGGTCTGCCACGACGCCACCCTCGAGACCGGCGTTGATCGCGATCTGCTTGAGCGGGGCCTCGGACGCCACGCGCACGATGTTCGCGCCGGTGGCCTCGTCACCCTCGAGCTCGAGCTTCTCGAACGCCTTGTCGGCAGCCTGCACCAGGGCGACGCCACCTCCGGCGACGATGCCCTCCTCGACGGCGGCCTTCGCGTTGCGAACGGCGTCCTCGATGCGGTGCTTGCGCTCCTTGAGCTCGACCTCGGTGGCCGCGCCGACCTTGATGACCGCAACACCGCCGGCCAGCTTGGCCAGGCGCTCCTGCAGCTTCTCGCGGTCGTAGTCGGAGTCGCTCTTGTCGATCTCGTTGCGGATCTGGTTGACCCGACCAGCGATCTGGTCCTGGTCACCGGAGCCTTCGACGATGGTGGTCTCGTCCTTGGTGACGACGACCTTGCGGGCCTGGCCGAGCAGCTCGATGCCGGCCGACTCGAGCTTGAGGCCGACGTCCTCGGAGATGACCTGGCCACCGGTGAGGATCGCGATGTCCTGCATCATGGCCTTGCGGCGGTCGCCGAAGCCCGGTGCCTTGACGGCGACGGACTTGAACGTGCCACGGATCTTGTTGACCACCAGCGTGGACAGGGCCTCGCCCTCGATGTCCTCGGCGATGATCAGCAGCGGCTTGCCGCTCTGCATGACCTTCTCGAGCAGCGGCAGCAGGTCCTTGACCGTGGAGACCTTCGAGTTCGCGATCAGGATGTAGGGGTCGTCGAGGACGGCCTCCATGCGCTCGGGGTCGGTCATGAAGTACTGCGAGATGTAGCCCTTGTCGAAGCGCATCCCCTCGGTCAGCTCGAGGTCCAGCCCGAAGGTGTTGGACTCCTCGACCGTGATGACGCCTTCCTTGCCGACCTTGTCCATCGCCTCGGCGATGGCCTCGCCGACGGTGGTGTCCGCGGCGGAGATCGACGCGGTCGCGGCGATCTGCTCCTTGGTCTCGACGTCCTTGGCCATCCCGAGCAGCTGCTCGGAAACGGCCTCGACGGCCTTCTCGATGCCACGCTTGAGCGCCATCGGGTTGGCCCCGGCGGCGACGTTGCGCAGACCCTCACGGACCATCGCCTGAGCGAGCACGGTGGCGGTCGTCGTGCCGTCACCGGCGACGTCGTCGGTCTTCTTGGCAACTTCCTTGACGAGCTCGGCCCCGATCTTCTCGTACGGGTCCTCCAGCTCGATCTCCTTGGCGATGCTCACACCATCGTTGGTGATGGTGGGCGCGCCCCACTTCTTCTCCAGGACAACGTTGCGGCCCTTGGGGCCGAGCGTGACCTTGACCGCGTCGGCGAGGGTGTTCATCCCACGCTCGAGCCCGCGGCGGGCCTCCTCGTTGAAAGCAATCAGCTTCGGCATGCTCTTGGCGATTCCTCACGCATGAGAGTTGGATGGCCGAAGTAGTCGCCCGCGACGGCCGGTCCGGGCTGACCTGGCGGACCCTTCCCGCCAGCGCCTTCGAACCTCAACTCCGACGGCCAAGGTTGTGGTGCTGTTCTGTCACTCTCACTAGGAGAGTGCCAACTGCATTTTTAGCACTCGCCCCCGGCGAGTGCAAACGTCTGGTGACCGTTTGTCGCACCGGCGCGGCCCGGATCAGACCAGTCGGGTCGCCACGAGGGCCGCGAACGCCGTCGCGTTGCCTGGGACCACGTCGAGATAGAGACCCGGTTCGGTCGCTTCGAGCTCGCTCACGGCCAGGGTGCCGTCGGGCAGCCGCATCTGGTCGACGCGGGCGTAGTCGAGGCGTTCACCGAGCAGCTCACCCGCCACTTGCACCGTACGACGGGCCAGCTCGGCCGCCTCGTCGCTCACCGGGGTCTGGACCGTCGACCCGCCGTACTCCTCGTGCACCCGGATCTCACCGGACGCAGGCACCTTGCGGGCCTGGGAGACGACCTCGCCGTCCAGCACGAACACCGACGTCTCTCCCTCGGTGCGCACCGACTGGACCAACGGCTGGACGATCCAGGGACCTGGTCCGAGCCGCGACTCGTCGAGGTCCGGGGGCCCCCCGTCGGTGCCGTCGAAGACCACCACCCCGCGGCCGCCGGCGCCGACGGTCGGCTTCACCACGGCCGGAGCGAACTCCGCGATCGCCGCGGGCAGACCTTCCTCACCCTCCACGACTCGGGTGGGCACCACGGGCACGCCGGCCCCGGCGAGGTCCACGAGGTAGGACTTGTCGGTGTTCCAGGCGAACACTGCAGCAGAGTTCAGCATCCGCGGCAGCGCGCGGGCCCAGGCCAGGAACTCCTCGCGGCGCTGCTCGTAGTCCCAGGTGGCCCGGACCGCGACCAGCCCCTCGCTCCAGTCCACTGAGGGGTCGTCCCAGACCACCCAGCGGGAGTCGATCCCCTGCTCGGCCAGGGCAGTCGGGAGCCGGGTGCGCCCGCCCCCCTCCTCGCCCTCCGGGAGGGCCGAGCAGGTTGCCAACAGCACCACCGGCCGGTTGCTGGTCGCCACGCGCTCAGGCCAGCTCGGGCGGGAAGCCGCCGGTCGCGATCGGACCCCAGGAGTCGATGGTCACCCGGATCAGGGACTTGCCCTGGTCACGCATCGCCTGGCGGTACTCCTCCCAGTCGGGATGCTCACCGGAGATGCTGCGGAAGTACTCCACCAGGGGCTCCACCGACTCCGGCAGGTCGATCACCTGGGCGGTGCCGTCGAGCTGTACGTAGGGGCCATCCCAGTCGTCGCTGTGGACCAGCACCGTGACGGCTGAGTCGCGACGCAGGTTCGCGACCTTGGCGCGCTGCGGGTAGGTGGAGATGACTACGCGTCCCTCGCCGTCGACGCCGCAGGAGACCGGCGACACCTGCGGGCGACCGTTGCGCCGGGTGGTCACCAAGGTGGCTTTGTGCCGCGGCCTGACGAACTCGAGCAGCTGGTCGCGGTCGACCCGGTCAGCGGTTGCGATAGTGCGTGCCATGCGGGCCAGTGTGCCCCAGCCGCCGGCGGGTGATCCGTCGACGCCGCCGTGGCGGGACTGTCACGATGGCGCCATGCCGGCCCAGCGACGCCACGGTCCGCTCGCGGTCCACGAGTACGGCGACCCTGCGAAGCCAGTTCTCCTGGTGCTGCACGGACTGACGGACTCCGGTCAGTGCTGGGGTGACCTCGTCGCCCGCCTGGGAGCGTCGTACCGCGTCGTGGCGCCGGACGCGATGGGGCACGGCGACTCCGCGCGGTTCACCCCGACGCAGCTGGAGTCGGGGGAGGCGATGGAGCTGATGTACGCCGCCACCGAGGGCCTGCTGGCCGACGTGGCACCCGCCGGAGGCGCCCTGCTCCTGGGGCACTCGATGGGCGGCGGGGTGGCGGCGGCACTGGCGGCCAGACGCCCCGACATCGTGCGGGCAGCCGTGCTCGAGGACCCCGTGTGGCTCGACGAACCGGCCGACGGGCAGCCGGACGAGGAGGCCGCGGAATGGGTCCGCGAGACGCGGGCAGCGGCCGCCGACCCCGCGATCACCATCGCTCACGGCCGGCGAGACCATCCGACCTGGCCCGAGGTCGAGCTGGCACCGTGGGCCCACTCGAAGACCGACGTGGATCTCCGGTTCCTCGGCACCGGCCGGGCGATGCTCGAGACGCCGTGGCGAGAGATCGCGAACGCCATCGAGAAGCCGACGTTGGTGGTCACCGGCGACCACGACGTCATCCTCGACGACGCCGCGGTGGCCGGGATCCTGGCCCTCGGGAACCCCGCGATCGAGGTCGGCGTCGTCGCCGGCACCGGACACTGCGTGCGCGCGGGCCCTGCGCGCGTCGAGGCCGGCTCAGCCCCCGGCGACCGCCGGGATGATGCTGATCTGCACACCCTGTGGGGTCTCGCTGGAGAGACCGTCGAGGAAGCGCACGTCGTCGTTGCCCACGTAGACGTTGACGAAGCGACGCAGCTGACCGGCGTCGTCGAGCACCCGCGCTCTGATGCCGTTGTGGTTGGCCTCGAGGTCCTCGAGCACCTCGGCGAGGGTCGAGCCCTCCGCGGTGACCTCGGAGGCACCGCCGGTGTAGTTGCGCAGGATCGTGGGGATCCGGACGTTGACGCTCATCTCACTCCTCGAAATCGTGGGTGCGGACAGTGCAGCACGGTCGTGGCTCACACGACACCCGAGCTGACGAAGGCGGCGTACGACGGCTCGATGGTCGCCGCCGGTCCGACCTGGCCGGAGATCGCGTCGAGGGTCTTCAGACCCATGCCGGTGTTGATCACGACTGTCTCCTGCGCCGGGTCGAGCTGACCGGACTCGACGAGCTTCTTGAGCACGCCCACTGTGGTGCCGCCGGCGGTCTCGGTGAAGATCCCCTCGTTGCGCGCCAGCAGCAGGATGCCCTCACGCACCTCGTCGTCCGTGATGTCCTCGACGGTGCCGCCCGTGCGCCGGCAGACGTCCAGCACGTAGATGCCGTCGGCCGGGTTGCCGATGGCGAGGCTCTTGGCGATGGTGTCGGGCTTGACCGGGCGGATGGCGTCGGTGCCGGACTTGAAGGCCGCCGAGACGGGCGAGCATCCGGTCGCCTGGGCACCGAAGACCTTGTAGGGCTTGTCCTCGACGAGCCCGAGCTTGATCAGCTCCTGGAACGCCTTGTCGACCTTGGTCAGCTGCGAGCCGGAGGCCACCGGGATGACGATCTGGTCGGGAAGCCGCCAGCCGAGCTGCTCGGCGATCTCGTAGCCCAGGGTCTTGGAGCCCTCGGCGTAGTAGGGCCGCACGTTGACGTTGACGAACGCCCAGCCCTCCTCCTCACCGGCGATCTCCGAGGCGAGCCGGTTCACGTCGTCGTAGTTGCCGTTCACCGCGACCAGGTTCTCGGTGTAGACCGCCGAGTTGACCTGCTTGGGCTGCTCGAGGTTCGAGGGGATGAACACCACCGTCTTGATGCCGGCGCGGGCCCCGGCAGCGGCGACGGCGTTGGCCAGGTTGCCCGTGGAGGGGCAGGCGAACACCTTGCTGTGGAACTCGGTGGCCGCGCTCAGCGCGCAGGCCACGACGCGGTCCTTGAACGAGTTGGTCGGGTTGGTGGAGTCGTCCTTGACCCAGAGGTTCGCGATGCCCAGCTCGCGCCCGAGGTTGTGGGCCTTGAGCAGCCGGGTGAAGCCGGGCTCCATGTTCGGGCTCTCCTCGATGTCCGCCGGGACGGGCAGGAGGGCCTTGTAGCGCCAGATGTTGCGGGGACCGGCCTCGATCTCCGCACGGGTGACCGCGGGGAAGTCGTAGGCGATCTCGAGAGGACCGAAGCACTCGGTGCACGCGTAGTGGGGCCCGAGCGGGATCTGGTGGCCGCACTCGCGGCAGGCCAGCGCGGTGGCGTTGCCGAAGGCACCCTCACGCAGCTCAGGTACGTCGACAGCGGTGGTGGCCGATTCGGTGGTCGCAGTGCTCAAAGGAAGCCTCCTTCTCATCTTCCCCGCACCGGATCTCGGCACGAGACGGATTTGGCACCGCACCTGGACGTTTCCCGATGTGGATCGGAGGCTCGTTCAGGCGGTTGCCGGGACTTCAGCGGGCCGTTTCCCTCTGTCCCTCGCGATGAGCTGTGTCCAGCGTAGGAAGTCGTCTCAGAATGTGCACATCGATCCCACGATCCGAGATGTGCGGTCTCAGCGAGCGCGGCCCGGTCGCGGAGCCTGCCTGCGCTCGGTGGGCGTTCAGCTGCGAGCAGTGCGGATGTCTGCGACGAGCTCGCGCAGCACCTCGAGGACGCCGTCGGGGCCGTCGACGACGAGGTCGGCCAGATCGGCCAGGGCGTTCTGCTCCTCCGAGGCCGAGCACACCAGCAGTCCGGGGAAGCCTCTGCCCCGGAGCTCCGCCACCGCGCGGAAGGCCTCGATGTCGCCGAGGTCGTCGCCCGCGAACGCGAACGCCTTCGCCTGCAGCTCCTCGGCCAGGCGGTGGACCGCCATCCCCTTGTGCATCCCTGGGGCGCGCACCTCGATCACGTTGCGTCCCGGCTCCACGCCGAGATCCCGGGCGAGGGCTGCCTCACGCAGGACCGGCAGCAACCGCTCGAACGCCGCTGTCGGGTCACCGAGTCGGCGCGTGTGCACCGCGACCGCGAGCCCTTTCTCCTCCACCCACGCCTCGGCCGCGTCGGCCGAGCGCAGCAGCCGGGGCAGGTCGCCCATGAAGCTCGCCAGCCCGCGCGGCGGCTTGGGCGAGATCACCCGCCGGTTGGTGGAGGTCCAACGCTCGTTGCCGTACTGCCCCAGGACGAACAGCTCGCGACCGCTCTCCCCGACCGAGTTGCCCACCGCCTCCAGACCCCCGAGGTCGAGGGCCTGGCGGGCCGGCCGCCCGGTGACCACGGCCACGGCCTTGACCTGGGCCGCGAGTCGCTCGAGCACCTCCGGGGCGTCGGGGTGGATGTGTGCCTGGGCGGGGTCGTCGACGATCGGAGCCAGGACGCCGTCGAAGTCGAGCCCGACCACCAGGTCGTCGGCCGCGCGGACCAGTGCGGCGTACTCCCGCTCACCGGCGGCCGAGGTGAACTCCATGGAGACCACTGTCCCAGCCGGGGCGAGGAGTTGTCGAAGCCGGAAGCGTTGTCGGCCTCAGCGGTAGTCGTCGGTGAGGATGACCGTGACCCGGTCGAAGCGCATCGGCTCCTCGGCGGGGCGGACGGTCTCGATGCCGAGGTCGCGACCGAGCGACCGGGCGGCGTCCTTGAAGCGAGGCGGGTAGTAGACCGACGTCGTGTCGACAGTGCCGTACCAGTTGTCGGAGCCCACCACGTTCCACCCGGCGGCCTTGGCCTTCTCGGCGACACCGCCGGCCAGGCCCTTGGTCCGGGTGTTGTTGAAGACCTCGACGAAGACCTCACCACGCTTGATCGGCTTCGGTTTCGGCGTCGTCGGGGTCGGGGTCGCGCTCGGCGACTCCGACGGGGTCGCCCCGGGCTTGGACTCGACGGGCGTCGCCTGGGTGTCGACCGTGGGCTTGTCCGGGTCGTTGGCGATGAAGACGAGCGCTGCGACCGCGACGGCCGAGATGCACATCGCGAGGAGTCGCGTGGGTAGTACGAAGCCGTGCTCGTCGCGCGGGCGGGTGGCCATCCGGTTCACTCCGAGAGGTCGAAGCCGAGCCGGCGCGCCGAGCGCTGGCGCTGACGGGTGGCACGGAGGCGACGCAGGCGACGCACCAGCAGTGGGTCGTGCGCGAGCGCCTCGGGACGGTCGATGAGCGCGTTCAGCACCTGGTAGTAGCGCGTCGAGGACATGTCGAACTTCTCCCGGACCGCCTGCTCCTTGGCGCCGGCGTACTTCCACCACTGGCGCTCGAAGTCGAGCATGGACGCGTCCCGCGCCGAGAGCTCGCCGGCTCCCTCGGGTTGGGAGTTGTTCAGCGCGTGGCTGGGGACCATCGTTGCGACTCCTCGAACCTGCAGCGGGATGCGTGTGGCGCTCATCATAGGCGACGAAATACAACGATGTCATTTGATCGGCGGCGTGGCGCCCGCCGCCGGCCCCATGACTGGTCCCGTCGCTACGGTGAGCCAATGACCACGACTCGCTGGGGAGTGCTCGCACCTGGCCGCATCGCCCGCTCGTTCGCCGCCGACCTGGCCCTGATCCCCGATGGCGAGCTCGTGGCCACCGGGTCCCGCAGCCCGCAGCGGGCGCGGAGCTTCGCCGAGGAGTTCGGCGGAGCGGCGTACGGAAGCTATGAGGAGCTGGTCGCCGACCCGGCGGTCGACGTGGTGTACGTCGCCTCGCCGCACGCCCTGCACGTCGAGCACACGCGGCTGGCCCTGGAGGCAGGCAAGCACGTGCTCTGCGAGAAGGCGATGACCCTCGACGCCGACAGCACCGTGGCGCTCTTCGAGGAGGCGGCTGACCGGGGGCTGTTCCTCATGGAGGCGATGTGGACCGCCTGCCACCCCACGCTGCGGACCCTCCTGCGGCTCTTGGGCGACGGCGAGCACGGCACGCCCCGGCAGGTGCGCGCCGATCTGGGCTTCGTGGTGCACGCCGACCCGACCGATCGTCTCCTGGACCGCGACCTCGGGGCGGGTGCGCTGCTGGACATGGGCATCTACCCGCTCACGTTCGCCAACCTCGTGCTCGGGGCGCCCGAGCGACTGAGCGCGGTGGCTCACCTGTCGGCCTCCGGCATCGACCTGGACATCTCGATCGCGGGGCTGCACCCCGGTGGAGCGACCTCCGCGCTCACCGCGTCGATGACCTCCCACTCCCCCCGGACCGCCTCGGTCGCGACCGAGCTCGGCCGCTTCGACCTGCCTAGTGGCTTCCACCACCCCGACCACCTGCGATGGACCCCACATTGGGCCGCCGACGGGGCCAGCGAGAGGATCGAGCCGGACGAGCCGGTGCTGGGCCAGGGATACGGCAACGAGATCGCCGAGGTTCACCGGTGCCTGAACGAAGGCCGGCTGACCAGCGAACTCGTCCCCCCGAGGCAGACGATCGCGATCATGCGCCAGATGGACGACCTCCGGTCGCAGATCGGCGTCAGCTACCGCGGGTAAGGTCGCGACGTGAGTTCAAGCCAGCCGCCGACAAGCCTCGCGGATCTCGTGGTCGTCGCCAACCGGTTGCCGGTCGACCGTGTCATCGGGGATGACGGATCGCCATTCTGGCGCCGCTCCCCCGGCGGTCTCGTCTCCGCCCTCGAGCCGGTGATGCGCTCCAACCACGGTGCCTGGATCGGCTGGCCGGGGGACACCGGCGAGGACGTCGAACCGTTCACCGACGAGGGGCTGACCCTCGTGCCGGTCCCGTTGTCCGAGCAGGAGGTGGCCGAGTTCTACGAGGGCTTCTCCAACGACACCCTGTGGCCGCTCTACCACGACCTCGTGGCCAAGCCGTCGTTCCACCGGGAGTGGTGGGACGCCTACGTGCGGGTCAACCAGCGATTCGCCGACGCGACCGCCGAGCACGCCGCCGAGGGTGCCACCGTGTGGGTGCAGGACTACCAGCTCCAGCTCGTCCCGGCGATGCTGAGGGAGCTGCGCCCCGACCTGCGGATCGGCTTCTACCTGCACATCCCCTTCCCGCCCGCCGAGCTGTTCTCCCAGCTCCCGTGGCGTCGACAGATCCTCGAGGGTCTGCTGGGGGCGGACCTCGTCGGTTTCCAGCTCTCCGGGGCCGCTCAGAACTTCGTGCGCCTGGTCCGGCAACGCGTGGGGCACAAGACCCATCGAGACCAGATCTACCTGCCCGACGGCCGCGTGGTGCTGGCCAAGGCCTTCCCCATCTCCATCGACGCCGAGGGCTTCGAGGAGCTGGCGCGCTCGGAGGAGGTGAGCCAGCGAGCCAAGCAGATCCGCGACGACCTGGGCAACCCGAAGAAGGTCTTCCTGGGCATCGACCGCCTCGACTACACCAAGGGCATCTACGCACGGCTGCGTGCGTTCAGCGAGCTCATCTCCGACGGTCATTTCACCGTGGAGGATGTCGTCTTCGTCCAGGTCGCCACTCCCTCCCGGGAGCGCGTCGACCAGTACCGTCAGCTCAGGGACGACATCGACCGGCTCGTCGGGCACATCAACGGCGACCTGGGTCGGATCGGCCGGCCTGCCATCTCCTACCTGCACTCCTCGTTCCCGCGCGAGGAGATGGCGGCCCTCTACCGAGCCGCCGACATCATGGTGGTGACCCCGTTCCGGGACGGCATGAACCTCGTGGCCAAGGAGTACGTCGCCTGCCGCTACGACGACGACGGCGCCCTGGTGCTCTCGGAGTTCGCCGGTGCCGCCGACGAGCTCCGGCAGGCCTACCTGGTCAACCCCTACGACATCAACGGGATGAAGGCCACCATGCTCGAGGCCTATCAGGCGGGTCAGAAGGAGCGTTCGCGTCGCATCCGCGCGATGCGCAAGACCGTCCAGGAGAACGACGTCTCCCACTGGGCCTCGACGTTCCTCGACCAGCTCTCCGCGGTCCAACCGGCGCACTCCAAGAACATGCGGCCCACGCACGGGTCGTGACCACCGACGCACCGAGGAGTCAAGGCGATGAACGAGCAGGTGACCGGTGAGCGCCCCGGCCCAGTGGACCTGGCGGCAGTCGAGGAGGAGCGCGCCCGGATCAGGGCCACCCACCTGCACCCCAGGCCCGAGCGACCGGCGTCCTCGGCGCGGGGTCTGCACCACACCGCCCTGATCAGCAGTGACGTGGAAGCGACGGTGCGCTTCTACCAGGACGTCCTCGGCTTCCCCCTCACAGAGCTGATCGACAACCGCGACTACCCCGGCTCCTCGCACTTCTTCTTCGACATCGGCAACGACAACCTGCTCGCGTTCTTCGACTTCCCAGGACTCGAGGTCGCGCCGTACGCCGAAGTGCTGGGCGGACTGCATCACGTCGCGATCTCCGTCGACCCGGCCCGCTGGGAGACGCTGGTCGGACGGCTCCGGGAGGCCGGAGTGGAGCACGAGGTGCACAGCGGTGTCTCGGTCTACTTCCGGGACCCGGACGGGGCCAGGCTCGAGCTGATCGCGGACCCTCTCGGTGAGATGTACGGCGACCAGGTGCTCTGAGCAGCGGTCGCGAAGCGCCGGCACCGGTATGACCTCGCCCACTTCACCCGCTGCGCCAGAGCCCCGGGGCGATGACGGGGTGGGATCATGGGCCCTCTCCTCACCGTTAGGCGGTACTTTGCGCCCATGGATCTGATCCCGAAGCCGGACCAGGTCGTGTCCGCTGCCAGCAACGTCGCCCACAAGCTGCTGTATGGCGGCCTCGCCGACCTCCGCCCGATGCCGCGCACGCTGATCGAGGACGGGCCGCTGCGCGAGGTCTACCACTACCGGCCCCAGAAGAAGGTGCGCGAGACCGGCGACCCGGTCCTGCTCGTGACGCCGCTGGCCGCTCCGGCCATCTGCTTCGACCTGCGCCGCGGCTGCTCACTCGTGGAGCACTTCGTGCAGAAGGGGCGACCCACCTACCTGGTGGAGTACGGCGAGATCTCGTTCAAGAACCGTGGGCTCGGGCTCGAGCACTGGGTCGAGGAGGTCGTCCCCGAGGCGATCAAGGCCGCCAGCGAGCACGCCGGTGGACGTCCCGTGCACGTGATCGGCTGGAGCCTGGGCGGCATCTTCGCGGCCTTCGCCGCGGCCGACGACGCCTCGTTGCCGATCGCCTCGCTGACCATCCTCGGGTCGCCGTTCGACGTCAAGCAGGTCCCGCTGGTCGCGCCGATCCGTCCGATCCTCCGTCTCACCGACGGTGGGCTCGTGACCCAGCTTTACCGGATGCTGGGTGGCGCCCCGAAGCCGCTGGTGCGCAAGGCGTTCCAGCTCAGCTCGGGCACCAAGATGTTCACCAAGCCGATCGCGATCCTGCAGAACCTCGACGACACCGAGTGGTTGGCCCAGATCGAGGCCGTCGACCGGTTCACCGACAACATGATCGCCTATCCGGGGCGCACCTTCGGGCAGCTCTACCACCGGATGCTCAAGGCCAACCAGCTGCTCAGCGGCAAGGTCAACCTCTCCGGTCACGAGATCGACGTGGCCGACATCAAGGCCCCCGTGCTGGTGTTCGCGGGCAACACCGACGGCATCGCCCCCATCAACGCCGTACGCGCCGTGCTGCCCTTGCTGAAGAACGCACACGAGGTGCGCTTCGAGATCGTCCCGGGTGGCCACCTGGGGATGCTCACGGGCCGGGGCGCGCGGTCGACGACCTGGGTGACCATGGACGAGTGGATCGAGCAGTACTCCACGCCCGATGACCGGGCGACCGCTCCCAAGCCGCGCAAGCGAGCGCCCGCCAAGAAGGCGGCCAAGAAGCCTGCCCGGTCGGTCACCAACGTGAGTCCCAAGAGCAAGCCGGTCGCCAAGAGCGCCGCCACCGTGGCCCCCGACCGGTCGGCCATCGGCTCCAACCCCGACCGTCGGTTCGCCTCTGCCTCCTCTCGGAACCTGTCCCGCAGGTCTTGAGAGCTGGGCTTCCCGAGACCTCACACCAGGCCGTGCGCCTGGTTGCAGCGCTGGTCCTCGTCGGCCTGATGCTGGTCCTGGGGATCCTCAAGGCGAGCGAGCCGGCGGAACCGACGTACCACCACTACGTGGCTCTGGGGGACTCCTACACCGCCGCGCCGTTCGTGCCGGTGACCGACGTCGCGGGTGGCTGCTTCCGCTCGGACAACAACTACCCCAGCCTGATCGCCCGGTCCTTGCACATCGGCGACCTCCAGGACCGATCGTGCAGCGGAGCGCAGACGGCCGACCTGGTGGGCAGTCAGCGCACTGCACGGGGCCAGCTGGGTCCCGCCACAGCTCGCCGCCCTCTCGGAGGAGACCGACCTGGTCACCGTCGGCATCGGCGCCAACGACGGGCGCCTGTACGGCCGGATAGCCACGGTCTGTCGCAAGTCCGCGGACGGTTGCCGGCTCTTCGACCAGCGCGACCGGCTGAACGACATCGTCGACCAGCTGCGCCCCAACCTGGTCACCTCGCTCGAACAGGTGCAGGACCGTGCACCTAACGCGCGCGTACTGCTGGTGGCCTACCCGCGCCTGATGCCTGCCACCGGCAACTGCCGTCTCCTGCCGCGGATGCGGCCCGAGGACCGGAACACCTTTCGCGCGATCAACCTCAGGGTGCGCAACGAGATGCGTGCCGCGGCCCACGAGGCATCGGTCGAGTTCGTGGACTTCTACTCCTGGTCCTACGGCCACGACGTCTGCTCGGAGTCCCCTTGGGTCCAGGGCCGGCTGGGCAGCTCCCGCCGCGGTGCGGCACTGCACCCGTTGCCCGAAGGTCAGGCAGCACTGGCCCGCCTCCTCCAGGAGATCCTCCGCGAGCCCGTTGCACGCTCGCTCGGGCCCGGGAAGGTCTCCCCGGTGACTCGTCGTGGGTCCGCGTCGTTCGGAGTGCGACCCGCGACCCCCCTAGGCTGACCCGCGTGAGCGCGCTTCCCGGACTCGTGGAGAAGGGGCTGGTGGCTCCCGACTGGGCCGAGGCCCTGGCCCCGGTCGACGACCGGATCGCCGCGATGGGTCGCTTCCTGCGCGCGGAGATCGCCGCTGGGCGGCGGTACCTGCCGGCCGGGGAGCACGTGCTGCGGGCGTTCAGCAGTCCCCTGTCCGAGGTGAAGGTGCTCATCGTCGGGCAGGACCCGTACCCGACGCCAGGCCATGCGGTCGGCCTGAGCTTCTCCGTCGCACCAGGGGTCGCTCCTCCACGGAGCCTGGTGAACATCTTCACCGAGCTCGTCGACGATCTCGACGTACCGCCGCCCACGAGTGGTGATCTGACGCCGTGGACCCGGTCCGGGGTGATGCTGCTCAACCGGTGCCTGACGGTCAGCCCCGGCCAGTCCGCCTCGCACCGTGGGCGCGGCTGGGAGGCCGTGACGGACCAGGCGATCCGCACACTCGCCCGCCGCGCACGAGAGGGAGCGCCGCTGACCGCGATCCTCTGGGGTCGTGACGCGCAGACGCTCAAGCCCGAGCTCGCGCCGGTGCCGTGGGTGGAGTCGGTGCACCCCAGCCCCCTCTCGGCCCACCGGGGGTTCTTCGGGTCCCGCCCCTTCAGCCGCGTGAACCGGATGCTGGTCGAGCAGGGGGGTACGCCGGTCGACTGGTCGCTTCCTTGACATCACCGATATAGTTTTATTTTCAACTGTTGGCGGTGACATGGGACCGACGCGCATGCCGGCGCTCTACATCGGGCACGGGGCACCTCCCCTGCTCGACGATCCCGTCTGGTCCGGACAGCTGCGTGCACTGGCCGCCGACCTGCCGCGACCGCGGGCCATTCTGATCGTCAGCGCCCACTGGGAGCGCGCCCCGCTGTCGCTGACCGCGACGGGGCCAGGCGTCGGGCTCGTCTACGACTTCGGTGGTTTCGCCGAGAGGTACTACCGGATGACCTACGAGACACCCGATGCCGGCGAGCTGGCCACCCGCCTGAAGGCGATGCTGCCGGCGGGCGAACCGGTGCACCAGCACGCTTCTCGCGGGCTCGACCACGGCGCCTGGGTGCCGCTTCGGATCATGTACCCCGACGCGGACATCCCGGTGCTGCAGATGTCGCTGCCCACCCAGGACCCCTACCGGCTGCTGGCCCTGGGCACCGGCCTGCGAGAGCTGCGCGACGAGGGCGTGCTCATCATCGGGTCGGGCTTCCTGACCCACGGGCTACCGTTCCTCCGCGACTACCGGCTCGACGCCCCGCCGCCCACGTGGTCGGTCGAGTTCGACGCCTGGGCAGCGGAGGCTCTCTCCGGCGGCGACGTGGCCGAGCTGGCGGCGTACCGCTCGAGGGCGCCGGGGATGCCGTACGCCCACCCCACCGTGGAGCACTTCACCCCACTGTTCGTCGCACTCGGTGCGGCGACCGACAGCGAGGCTCCGGGCAAGCAGGTGATCGACGGCTACTGGATGGGACTGTCGAAGCGGTCGCTGCTGCTCAACTAGGCGCGGCCGCCCGCGCTCCCCCCGAATTGCTGCCACTTCCCGTGCGTTGCAACGCGGGGGAAGTGGCGGTTTCACGGGGTCCCCAGTGAAACCGCCAGCCTCGAGCACGCTCGCGCCGGACTCGGCGAGCCGACCCGCGACCGCACAACCGGCGCTGCCGCCACATAGTTTGCTCGTACAGCATCGGCGTCACCACACTGTGGGCATGGAACTGCTCTCGATCCAGTCCTCAGTCGCCTTCGGGCACGTCGGCAACAGTGCGGCCGTGTTCCCCCTCCAGCGTCTGGGGATCGAGGCCTGGGCGGTCAACACGGTGCACTTCTCCAACCACACCGGGTACGGCGCGTGGCGTGGGCCGCTGCTCTCCGCCGACGACCTGCGCGAGGTGGTCCTCGGCGTCGAGGAGCGCGGCACCCTGGCGCGCCTGACCGGCGTGCTCAGCGGCTACCAGGGCGCCGAGGACGTCGGTGCCGTCGTGCTCGAGACGGTCGCGCGGGTCAAGGAGCTCAACCCGGCCGCGGTGTACTGCTGCGACCCGGTCATGGGTGACGTGGGACGCGGCATGTTCGTGCGCCCGGGCATCCCGGAGTTCATGCGTGACCAGGTGGTCCCCGCCGCCGACGTGATCACCCCCAACCACTTCGAGCTCGACTTCCTGGCCGGACGCGAGACCCGGACCCTGGCCGAGGTGCTGTCGGCGGTCGAGCAGGTCCGGAGAAGCGGCCCCTCGACCGTGCTGGTCACCAGCGTGCTCACCGATGAGACGCCCGCGGGCTCCGTCGACGTCGTGGCCGTCTCCGACGAGGGCGCGTGGCTCAGCCGTACCCCGCTGCTGCCGATCTCACCCAACGGCTGCGGCGACGTGACCACGGCGGTCTTCCTGGCCCACCTGCTGCGCTCGCAGTCCACGTCCCTGGCGCTGCAGCGCGTGACCTCGACCGTCTTCGGCATCCTGGAACGCACCCTGGAGGCGGGCACCCGTGAGATCCAGCTCGTGGGCGCCCAGGACGTTATCGCAAATCCCCCCGAACGGTTCGTCGCCAGCCCGGTGGGCTAGAGCGATTGCCCGGTTCCGACGCCCGGTCGGGCATTACGGAACAACGCTTCGGTCAAGACGTATCGGAAATTTCTGGCACCCTGAGGCGTCACGCCGGTTAAGTCATGCCATACCACCGATCAACCGGGCACGATACGGACACAGATTGATGCCCGTTCGGGCTCACGTCCTTGCCCTTTTCCGGGTCACACTGCAAGCGTGACGTCAGTCACACAGCAGCCAGTGGACGCGGGGAGGTGACGGATCGGTGGAAGCAGACGAGCGGCAGCGGGAGATCCTGCAGCGTGCGCGCACCGAGGGCAAGGTGGACGTCTCCGTGCTGGCCGGCCTGCTCGACGTGGCTCCCGAGACCGTGCGTCGCGACCTTCGCCAGCTGGCCGAGCGGGGCATGCTCCACCGGGTCCACGGCGGCGCCCACCCCGTCGAAGGGGTGGGGTACGAGAGCGACGTGAACCACCGCACTCAGTCGATGGTCGCCGAGAAGCACCGGATCGCCGCCGCGGCTGCCGCCCGCCTGGAGGGAGCCGAGTCGGTCTACATCGACGAGGGTGTGACCCCCCAGCTGGTGGCGGAGGCCATCGCCGCGAACCTGCGGCCGGGAAGCAAGCTCACCGTGGTCACCTCCTCCCTGCTGGCCGCCGGGTCCCTGGCCCAGGCCACCGACGTCACCGTGCTGCTGCTCGGCGGTCGACTCCGCGGACTCACGATGGCCACGGTCGACCACTGGGCCACCCGAATGCTCAAGGAGCTGGTCATCGACCTGGCCTTCCTCGGCGCCAACGGCATCTCGCGCGACCACGGCCTGACCACCCCGGACCCGGCCGTGGCGGCGGTGAAGTCCCAGGTGCTGGCCAGTGCCCGGCGCCGCATCTTCGTCGGCGTCCACACCAAGTTCGGCGTCTCCAGCTTCTGCCGTTTCGCCGACATCCCCGACTTCGAGGCTCTGGTGACCGACACCGGCGTCAGCAGCTCCGATGCCCACCGTTACAGCGCGATGGGCCCAAACGTGATCCGCGCCTAGACCCTGCGCGCACGTACAAACCCGACAGCACCACCGCGAACCCGGACTCGCGTCCGGGACGCACAGCAACACCCATGTGACGTCCAGTCACCTTATGTATGGAGGTAACCGTGACCAGCAGGATCACGACACGCAGGATCACGACGGCCGCCGCGGCCTCGTTGGCCCTGGTACTCACCGGATGTGGCGCCGGCGGAGGCGGCGGCAGTGACGACGCCGAGTCCATCAACGTCCTGATGGTCGGCAACCCCCAGATGGTGGACATCGAGAAGCTCACCGCCGACAACTTCACCAAGGACACCGGGATCAAGGTCAACTACACGATCCTTCCCGAGAACGAGCTGCGCGACAAGGTGACCCAGGACATCGCCACCAACGCCGGCCAGTACGACGTGGCCACGATCGGCGCCTACGAGGTCCCGATCTGGTCGCAGAACGAATGGCTCACCCCGCTCGACGAGTACGCCGACGAGGAGGCCTTCGACCGGGGCGACCTGCTCGAGCCGATCGTCGAGTCCCTGAGCGGCGAGGACGGCAACCTCTACGCGATGCCGTTCTACGGTGAGTCCTCCTTCCTGATGTACCGCAAGGACATCCTGGAGGAGAAGAACATCACGATGCCCGAGCAGCCCACCTGGGACGAGGTGGCCGAGATCGCCGCCAAGGTCGACGGGGCCAAGCCCGGCATGAAGGGCATCTGCCTGCGCGGCCTGCCCGGCTGGGGCGAGATGTTCGCGCCGCTCACCACAGTGGTCAACACCTTCGGTGGCACCTGGTTCACCGAGGACTGGGAGGCCAAGGTCAACGACAAGCCGTTCTCCGACGCGGTCTCGTTCTACGTCGACCTCATCAAGAAGCACGGCGAGCCCGGTGCTGCCCAGGCCGGCTTCACCGAGTGCCTGAACGCGATGAGCCAGGAGAAGGTCGCCATGTGGTACGACGCCACCTCGGCCGCTGGTTCGCTGGAGGACCCGAACATCAGCAAGGTCGCCGGCAAGGTCGGCTACGCGTTCGCCCCGGTCAAGGAGACCGACTCCGCCGGGTGGCTCTGGACCTGGGCCTGGGCCATGCCCAAGACCACCCAGAAGGCCGACTCCGCCGCCGAGTTCATGAAGTGGGCCTCGGGCAAGGAGTACGAGGAGCTGGTCGGCAACGAGCTCGGCTGGGCCCGCGTTCCCGCCGGCAAGCGTGCGTCGACCTACGAGATCCCGGAGTACAAGGAGGCCTCCGCGGCCTTCGGTGAGAAGACACTGCAGGCCATCGAGTCCGCCGACCCGACCAACCCCGGCGTCCAGCCGCGGCCCACGGTCGGAGTGCAGTTCGTCGCGGTCCCGGAGTTCGCGGACCTCGGCACCAAGGTCTCCCAGGACATCTCCGCAGCCATCGCCGGCCGCGGGACCGTCAAGGAGGCACTCGACAAGGGCCAGAAGCTGGCCGAAGACGTGGCGGCGGAATACAAGTAGCCACAACCCTCAGCACCGGGGTGGGCCGTGACCGCACGGCGCGGCCCACCCCGGTCACCAACAACTATCTCGACCAGTCGTCACCAACGGCGGGTCCCAGGCAGCACCCGACCTCCGGAGGCAGAGATGACCACCGCCACCCATACCGACCAGGCCTCGGCCCAGCCGCCGCCGACGTCGCCGCCACCACGCGAGATGTCGCGCAAGGAAGCGTGGCTGCGTCGCGGCCCGCTGATGCCAGCACTCATCTTCACGATCATCGTCACCCAGATCCCGTTCGTGGTGACGATCCTCATCTCCACCCTGAACTGGAACATCCAGCGCCCAGGTGACAACAGCTTCCTCGGGCTCGGCAAGTACACCTCGTTCGCCGGCCTGAGCAACTTCGCCACCGTGTTCACCGACTCCCGGCTGCGCGCCGCGGTGATCAACACCATCGTGCTCACGGCGTCGGTGGTCGTGATCAGCCTGCTGCTCGGCCTGGCGCTCGCCGTCCTGCTCGACCGCAAGTTCCCCGGCCGCGGCGTGGCCCGGACCCTGCTGATCGCGCCGTTCCTGGTGATGCCCGTCGCCGCCGCCCTGCTGTGGAAGCACGCGCTGTACAACCCCGACTACGGGCTGTTCAACGGCATCCTCAACTGGGTGGCGAGGCTGTTCGGGGGCGAGGGACCAACGACCAGCTACATCTCCGAGATGCCGATGCCGGCGGTGGTCGCAGCCCTGGTGTGGCAGTGGACGCCGTTCATGATGCTGCTCCTGCTCGCCGGACTCCAGTCGCAGTCGGGCGACATCTTGGAGGCAGCCACGATCGACCGGGCCAGCCCGATGCAGATCTTCCGCTACATCACCTTGCCGCACCTGCGTCGCTACATCGAGCTGTCCGTCCTGCTCGGGTCGGTGTACGTCGTGCAGACCTTCGACGCGATCTTCACGATCACCCAAGGAGGCCCAGGTTCTGCGACCACGAACCTGCCCTATGAGATCTACCTGACCATGTTCCGCAAGTTCGAGTACGGCGAAGCGGCAGCAGCTGGGGTCGTCGTGGTGATCGGCACGATCATCGTCGCGACCTTCGCCCTGCGCGTGATCTCGTCCCTGTTCGAAGAGGAGACCTCCTGATGAGCACCGAGACCCAGACCGAGAAGCTGGCGGCGATCGATCCCGCCAACGACAGCGCCCCTCCGGGCTCCCCCAGCGGCCTCGGTCGCCTGCTCCGCCGCAAGCCGAAGGAGGACACCTCCGCGGAAGGCGGCGTGCTCTGGACGATCATCGCCTGGACCGCGACCGTGCTGTTCTTCCTGCCGGTGGCCTGGATGGTGCTCACCTCGCTGCACATCGAGGCCGACGCCGCCACGAACCCGCCGTCGGTGTTCGCACCGATCACGTTCGAGAACTACGGCGCGCTGTTCGACCGTAACGTCACGCCGTACCTGCTGAACTCGTTCATCGCGAGCATCGTCTCCACCGCGCTGGTGCTGCTGCTGTCGATCCCGGCGGCCTACGCACTCTCGATCCGGCCGATCAAGAAGTGGACCGACGTCATGTTCTTCTTCCTCTCGACGAAGTTCCTGCCGCCGATCGCCGCACTGCTGCCGATCTACCTGCTTGTCAAGAAGGCCGGGATGCTCGACAACATCTTCACGCTGGTGATCCTGTACACCTCGATGAACCTGCCGATCGCGGTCTGGATGATGCGCTCGTTCCTCGCCGAGGTCCCGGTGGCCATCCTGGAGGCGGCGCGCATCGACGGCGCCGGACTGGTCCGGACGCTGATCTCGGTTGTCGCGCCGATCGCCGGACCCGGCATCGCGGCCACCAGCCTGATCTGCTTCATCTTCAGCTGGAACGAGTTCATGTTCGCGGTGAACCTCACCTCGGTGGCGTCCGCGACGGCACCGATCTTCCTGGTGGGCTTCATCTCCAGTCAGGGACTGTTCCTGGCGAAGCTCTGCGCCGCCGCAACCCTGGTCTCGCTACCGGTGCTCATCGCCGGGTTCGCCGCCCAGGACAAGCTCGTGCGCGGCCTGTCGCTCGGTGCGGTCAAGTGAGGCGGTCGCCTCACCACGACAAGCCACGAAGGAGATCCTGATGAATGCGCTGAACGCTGCGACGCTGACGGAGATCGGGACTCGGATCCCGGTGCCGGGATACGACCGGAAAGCCGTTTCCACCGGCATCGTCCACCTCGGTGTGGGTGGCTTCCACCGGGCCCACGAGGCGATGTACGTCGACCGGCTCCTCGAGGAGCGCGGGGCCACCGAGTGGGGCATCACCGGCGTCGGGCTGATGCCCCAGGACAAGGCGATGCTGGAGGCCATGCGGTCCCAGGACTGCCTGTTCACCCTGGTCGTCAAGCATCTCGACGGGTCGCTGGAACCGCGGGTGATCGGCTCGTTGGTGGACTACCTGTTCGCCCCCGAGGACCCGGACACCGTGCTGGACCGGATGACGGCCCCGACCACCCGGATCGTCTCGCTCACGGTGACCGAGGGTGGCTACCACGTCAACCAGGCGACGGGGGAGTTCGACGACTCGGACCCGGCGATCCGGGCCGACATCGAGGCAGCCGGACACCCGACCACGGCATTCGGGTTCATCACCGAGGCGCTGGCCCGGCGACGCGCGAGCGGCACCGAGCCGTTCGCGGTGATGTCTTGCGACAACATCCAAGGCAACGGCACCGTCGCCCGCGACATGATCACCGCCTTCGCCACCCTGCGTGACCCCGAGCTCGGCAGCTGGATCGGTGAGCACGTCGCGTTCCCCAACTCCATGGTCGACCGGATCACCCCGGTGACGACTGCCGGAGACCGGGAGCTCCTGGCCGAGCAGTACGAGGTCGAGGACGCGTGGCCGGTGGTCTGCGAGTCGTTCACCCAGTGGGCGCTGGAGGACCACTTCCCACTGGGCCGGCCGGCGTTCGAGGCCGTGGGCGTCCAGGTGGTCGATGACGTCGAGCCCTACGAGCTGATGAAGCTGCGGCTGCTCAACGCCGGTCACCAGGCGCTGGCCTACCTCGGCTACCTCAGCGGCTACCGCTACGCCCACGAGGTCGCCAGCGATCCGCTGTTCAGCAGCTTCGTGCTCGACTACATGGACCACGAGGCAACGCCGACGCTCGCGCCGGTCCCCGGGGTCGACCTGACCGCCTACAAGCACGAGCTGATCGAGCGGTTCGGCAACCCCGAGGTCAAGGACACCCTGGCGCGGTTGTGCGCGGAGAGCTCGGACCGCATCCCGAAGTGGTTGGTGCCGGTGATCCGCGAGCAGCTCGCCAAGGGGGGCGACGTACGCCGTTCCGCGCTCATCGTCGCGGCCTGGGCGCGGTACGCCGAGGGGGTCGACGAGACCGGTGAGCCGATCGACATCGTCGACCGTCGCCGTGACGCCGTGATGGACCGCGCCCGCCGCCAGGCGGACGAGCCGCTGGCGTTCCTCGAGGACCGGGCCCTGTTCCACGACCTGCAGGACCAGCCGGCCTTCACCGAGCACTACCTCGCGGCGCTGGCCTCCCTGCACGAGCACGGGGCACGCGCCACGGTGGACGCCTGGCAACGGGTGGAGTGAGACGATGCGGGGCGTCCTGTTGCCCGGCAACAGCACCGTCGAGCTCTTCGAGCTGCCGGTGCCCACCGTCGGGCACGGTCAGGTGCTGCTGGCGATGCGTGCCTCGTCGATCTGTGGCAGCGACCTGCGTGCGATCTACCGCGAGCACCTCGGTCGCGGCGCCGAGGCCTACCGCGGCGTCGTCGCCGGCCACGAGCCGTGCGGCGAGGTCGTCGAGGTGGGCCCGGGGTGCCGCAGTCTCGCCGTCGGCGACCGGGTCGTGGTCTACCACGTCGTCGGCTGCGGCCTGTGCGCGGAGTGCCGCAAGGGCTACGAGGTCGGCTGCACCGACGACTCCCGTGCGGCTCACGGCTGGCAGCGCGACGGGGGCCACGCCGACTACCTGCTCGCCGAGGAGCGCAGCTGCCTGCCGCTGCCCGACTCCCTCAGCTTCGTCGACGGCGCCTTCGTCTCCTGCGGCTTCGGCACCGCCTGGGAGGCTCTGCTGCGGATCGGGGTCAACGGTGCCGACAACCTGCTCGTCACCGGTCTCGGCCCCGTGGGGATGGCGGCCGCAGCGCTCGGCCGGGCGCTCGGAGCCGGCCCGGTGATCGGGATCGACCCCGAGGCCGGCCGACGCGAGCTCGCGCTCGAGCTCGGGCTGGTCGAGCACGCGCTGCCCTCCGACGACTCGACGCTGGCGACCTTGCTCGACCTGACCGGGGGCGCCGGCCTCTCCCGCACCGTGGACTGCTCGGGCAACGCCAGAGCGCGAGCACTCGCGGTGCGGGCCACCGCCCGTTGGGGACGGTGTGCGTTCGTCGGAGAGGGTGGCCCGGTCACCCTGGACGTCTCTCCGGAGCTGATCCACCAGCAGGTCAGCGTCCACGGCTCCTGGGTGACCTCGATCCCCCACATGCGCGAGCTGCTCGGTCTGCTCGACCGGTGGGACCTGCACCCGGAGAGGCTCGTCACCCACCGGTTCACGCTCGAGGAGGCCGGTGCGGCCTACAAGGTCGCGGACGCTGGCAGCATGGGCAAGGTATGCATCGTCTGGGAGTGACCCGCGCCGTGAGCGGGTTGGGCTGGGAGTGGTGGCGTTGACTGGTTCTGTCCTGGTGGCCGGTGTGGACTCCTCCACCCAGGCCACCAAGGTCGTGGTCTGTGACGTGGAGACCGGCGTCGTCGTCCGGGAGGCCCGGGCGGCCCACCCCGACGGCACCGAGGTCGACCCCGAGCACTGGTGGCAGGCGCTGCGCTCGGCCACGAGCGGCGGGATGCTCGACGGTGTCTCCGCGATCGGTATCGCCGGGCAGCAGCACGGCATGGTCGCCCTCGACGAGGGCGGTCACGTCGTACGCCCGGCGCTGCTGTGGAACGACACCCGCTCCTCCGACACGGCGCACGACCTCGTCGAGGAGCTCGGCGGACCGGCTGCCTGGCTGGACGCTGTGGGCTCGGTGCCGGTGGCGGCGTTCACGATCGCCAAGCTGCGCTGGCTGGCCGAGCACGAGCCCGAGTCCGCACGCCGCACCAGCGAGGTCGTGCTCCCTCACGACTGGATCACCGCGCGGCTACTCGCCGGGTGGGCCAGGGACACCGTCACGCCGCTGTCGACGACCACGGATCGCGGCGACGCCTCCGGCACCGGCTACTGGTCGCCCACCACCGGCGAGTACCGCCTCGACCTGCTGGCACTGGCCCTCGGGCGCGAGGTGGCGGTCCCGCGGGTCCTGGGCCCCGCGGACACAGCCGGGCGCACCACCGAGGGAGCCGTGGTCTCGGTGGGCAGCGGCGACAACATGGGGGCGGCGCTGGGCCTGGACCTGCGGCCCGGCGACGTGGTGGTCTCGTTGGGCACGAGTGGGACGGTCTTCGCCGTGCACCACGAGCCGGTCACGCACCCGTCCGGTGTCATCGCCGGCTTCGCCGACGCCACGGGCCGGTACCTGCCGCTGGTGTGCACCCTGAACGCGGCGCGGGTGCTGGGGGCGGCCGCGAGCATGCTGGGCACCGATCTCGCCGGCCTCGAGCGCCTCGCCCTCGCGGCCGGCCCGGGCGCCGACGGCCTGTCGCTGCTGCCCTACCTCGACGGCGAACGCACCCCCGACCTGCCCGCCGCGACCGGCACGATCGGCGGCGTGACCCGCCACAACGCCACCCCGGAGAACCTCGCTCGCGCCAGCGTCGAGGGCATGCTCTGCGGCCTGGCCGACGGCGTGGACGCTCTGCTCGAGCGCGGGATCGAGGCACGCCGGGTGCTGCTGATCGGGGGCGCGGCTCGTTCGGCCGCCGTCCAGCAGGTCGCCCCGGAGCTGTTCGGCGTCCCGGTCGTGGTGCCCTCGCCGGCGGAGTACGTCGCCCTCGGCGCCGCCCGACAGGCGGCCTGGGCTCTCCACCCGGACCGGGGCGCACCCGAGTGGCCCGTCGCCACCGATCTCGTCCGCGACCCGGTCGACCTCGAGGGCGGGGCGCACACGCGCGACCGCTACCGCGCGCTGCGGGAAGCCATGCACCCGGGCAGCTGAGCGCTGACCGGTCCAGAGGTCATCCGGCGAAGTACGCGTAGGTGGCTCGCTGCTGCGCATCGGTGATGCGGCGCGACTCCGCGGCGGTGAGCCGGTACTCGGGCGGGAGCTCGACCAGGCACTCCTCGGCCCGGCAGCTGCCGTAGCGCCGCTGCAGGCGCTTGAGGTCGGCGAGCACGTCGGCGTGCCGGCGCACCCGCGCGAGGTTGCGCAGCTCCAGCGGGTCCTTGTCCAGGTCGTAGAGCTCGACCTCCCCGGTGGAGTAGCGCGTGATCTTCCAACGGCCGAGCCGCAGCCCACGGGTGTTCAGCGGCGAGGGGCCCAGCCGCTTGAGCTTGGCGTAGCGCCCCTCGGGCATCATCCCCTCGGTCACGACGGGACGGTTCCATCCTCGGTCGCCGTTCGCGACCAGCCCGGCCAGGTCGGCGCCGTCGGCCTGAGGCATCCGCGTCCCGGCGTACGCCGCGATGGTGGGTGCCAGGTCGACGGTGCTCACCGGGTCGTAGCGCTTGCCCCGCGGCACCCCGGGCCCGGAGATGACGAGGGGCACCCGCAGGGACGGCTCGTGGAGGTTGATCTTGCCCTGCCGCTTGCGGTGCTCGCCCAGGTAGTAGCCGTTGTCGGAGGTGACCATGACGACCGTGTTGGCCAGCTGGCCGGTGCGGCTGAGCTCGGAGATGGTCTCGCCGATGCGCACGTCGAGGGCGAACAGCGACTCGGCGCGCTGGCGGGTGACCTCCGTGAGCGCGTCCCGCTCGGTCGCGGTCGGCTCGGTCTGATTGCGCAGGTAGCGCGGCTTGTCACTGACGTCCGCCTCCGCCGAGCCGGTCGGCGGGGTCCCGGACCCGTGCGTGATCTGCTCGTCGAAGCGGCCCTTGACCCAGTCGGGGCGGACCGGGGTCACCCAGCGGGTGTAGCGCCCGTCCGTGCGCCGCGACGGCGGCGGGTCGTCGGCCTCGACCGGTGACCCGTGGTGGGGCGCGACCGGGTTCCACCAGATGAACCACGGGTTCTTCTTGCGGCCGAAGCGGCCGATGAGTCGCTGCGTCTGCTCGGCGAGGACGTCGGTGGAGTAGCGCCCGGGTGAGGCGACGATCCGGCCGTTCACGTTCTGCACCAGGTTGTAGTAGTAGTAGGTGCCGCCGTAGAAGGACCCCGCCGTCCCCCACTCGTGGTCGGACCCCGCCCACCACTGGTTCCACCCCGGCGGCACGTAGTTCAGCGAGGGCTCCCCCGATGGCCGCAGCGGCTGTTCGCCGTACCCGTTGAGGTACTTGCCCACCAGCGCCGTGCGGTAGCCCGCCTTCTGCAGCACGGTTGCCAGGGTGCGACGGTCCCGGAACGAGGCGAACCCGAAGGGCTCGGCGTGGCTGTAGACCTCGTGGTTGTGGGCGTAACGGCCGGTGAGGAAGCTCGCGCGCGAGGGGCAGCACAACGGGTAGGGCGCGAACGAGTTCTCGAAGCTCAGGCCCCTGCGCTTGACCAACCGCCGCACGTTGGGCATCCACCGCAGGTCGTCCCAGCGCATGTCGTCGGTCTCGATGACCAGCACGTTCGGGCGCCGCTGGTTCGGCTCCTCCGTCTGCGGGCTCGCAGGCGTCACCCTGGTCTGCGCTGGTGCCGGCACCACGGGCGAGGACGGCGCCGCTGACGGCGTGGACTGCGCCGTCCCGCAGGCGGCCAGCGAGAGAACCGTCGCCGCGACGAGCCCCATCCGGGACAGCCGCCTCGGTGCGCGCCGAGTCGGCTCCCGACGCCCGGACACCGGTGGCAGCTCCACGAGACTCACACTACGGCGAGTGGCGTCCCCGCTCCCGCACCCCGGACCAGGCCATCAAGAGCCGCCGTCACGGGGCGGCTTTGACGGGAAGGACGAAGGTGAAGACACTCCCCTCCCCGACCTGGCTCTCCGCATTGATCATGCCGCCCATCAGCTCCGCGAGCTGCTTGCAGATGGCTAGCCCCAACCCTGTTCCGCCGTACTCCCGGGTGATCGACTCGTCGGCCTGGCCGAAGGACTCGAACAGCTTCGCGTGCTTTTCGTCCGGGAACCCGACGCCTGAATCCTTCACGACGAAATGCAGCGTCGGGCCCGTGTCACCGTCATGGAGAGTGACCGACAGCTGGACGTGCCCCTCCTTGGTGAACTTGATGGCGTTCCCCAAGAGGTTCTGCAGGATCTGAGCGACACGCAGCCCGTCCCCCAGCAGGGAGGACGGGACGTTCTCGCTCCTCTCGACCGTGAGGAGGAGCTCCTTCCTGGAGGCCAGCGGGGCGAACTCCGCTGCGAGCTGCTCCAGGAGCGGGAACAGCTCGAAGGGCTTCGACTCCAGCACGATGAAGCCGGACTCGATCCGCGAAAGATCCAGGAACTGGTTGATGATGGCGAGCAGGCGCTGACCAGAGCGATGCATGGTCAGTGCGAATCCACGCTGCTGGTCTTCCAGCTCTCCATCGAGCAACAGCTCTCCCAGACCCAGGATGCTGGTCAGTGGGGTGCGAAGCTCGTGGCTGATGTTGGCCAGGAATCGAGTCTGCGCCTCCTGCGCCGCCTCTGCGCGCAGCCGAGCCTCCACCAGCACGGCCTCTGCTTGCTTCTGCGCGGTGTAGTCCATCATCGACCCGACCAGTCGGATTCCGACTCCGGCCTGGTCGCGGATGATGAGGCCCCTGTCGAACAGGGTCTTGTACTGGCCGCTCAGGCAGCGGAATCGGTACTCACACTCCCAGAACGACTGATCCGGGTCGTCGATCGCCTCGGTCAAGGAATGGGTGACCCGGTCTCGGTCAGCGGGGTGCAAGTTCGATCGCCACCACACGTCGTCGATATGGGTGCAGTTCTGATACCCGAGGATCTTCTCGATGGCGCCGCTCCACAGCGTGGTGTCGGTGGTCAGATCCGCGTCCCAGATGATGTCGTTGGTCGCGAGCATGACCAAGCGGTGTCGCGTTTCACTCTCCTGAAGCGACGCCAGCGATCCGACGTGGTCGGCACCGGACATGGAGGCACCGTCGGCCTCGTCCTCGCGCGGGCTCATGCGGCCGCCTCGCTCGGGGATCGAGCTGGGGTGACTCGGTGGTGGACTCACGCTCGCCCCGAGACGTCCGTGGCCATAGGACACTAAGGCGAAAAGGGACATATGCCATCTTACGTCCGGCTCGCGGACGGCGGTGCAGTTATCGCCTAAGGGCCGCCGCCACACCCTGAGAGCCCCGAGCCGGACGCGGAGCGGGGCCCGGTGCTGCGTCGGACCCCGCTCCGCTGCGCGACCGCGTCACTCGACGCGTCGGACCACCACGTCACCACTCCCGACCAGGACGTTGGCATCGGTGCGCACCTGCACGGAGCCGAGCAGAACCCGCCCCGCCTCGGGGGCCTCACCCACCGTGACGTCGGCGGGCACCGTCCAGGTCGACCCAGCAGCGCGCGGCTGGTCCGTGTCACCTGTGGAGACCGTGCCGAACGCCGTGTTGGCGAACACGTCGACGTAGTCGTAGGTGGTCGATCCCGCCGGGACGGAGTAGCCGTCCACGAGCACGAGCCAGCGGCCCGCCGCCGGGTTGGTGACCGTCACCGACTCCTCCGAGTCGCCGTCCGCCGAGCTTCCGGCCAGGACGCAGGACCCGCTGGAGCAGTTGTAGACCATCAGGTCGAGGTCTGCCCCGGCGTCGGAGGTGTCACCGATCGTGGCGCGCAGGCTGCTGGAACCCGCCCGCACGTTGACCTCGTACTCGGTCTGGGCTCCGTCGGCGATGGTCTTCTCGCCACGGCTGGCGCTGCCGAACGTGGTGCCCACCGCGCGCCCGGTGAAGTCACCGAGGATGTTCGTCACCTCGTAGCTCCGGCTGCTCGTGCTGTTCGACTTCGCGCTCTCGATCACGTCCGGGTCGGGCGAGACCGTCGCACCAAGGACCGAGGCCGTGAGCGTGAACGGCGCCGACTCCGCGTCGGAGGTGCGCCGCGCGTCCACAGTCACCTCCCAGACCCCGGCCTGGGGGTCGGTGACGGTGCGACTGTTCGGCGACCCGGCGCACGAGCTGACCGCAGGCGTGTAGCAGCTCAGCGATGAGGTGCTGTCCGTCGGCACGCCGTAGGGGTGGTAGCGCAGGAACCGGATCTGTCCGCTCCCCGGGGTGGCCCCGCCGCCGGCGAGGTCGACCTTGAAGGCCGGGGTCCCGGCAGGGACGTTGAAGAAGTACGACGTCGTCTGGTTGCGGCCGATCGAGCCGGTCTTGCGCACCGTGTAGTTGTTCGCAGCGGTGAACTGCTCGGCCGCCACCACCGTGTTCATGGTCTGGTGGTCGATGCCCGGTGTCGACGGGTCGTCGAGGTTGAGGATCGCCGAGTGTGCCCCGGCGGCCTTGGGGTTGACCCCGACCGAGAGGGTGGTCGGCGCGTTCTTGCCGAGCTTCAGGGTCGTGGGCGCGGAGAACGTGCCGTCGTTGCCCACCCAGGACAGCTCGTAGGTGGTGGCACCGCCACCGCCAGTCGTGCGGGTGAAGGTGTAGGTGCGCTCGTAGCTGTCGCCGGCCTGCACCCCCTCACGGTCGTGGATGCCCTCACCGTGTCCGGGCTTGGCCAGGTAGTCCGAGAGCGAGGTCTGCACCGGCACCGAGGAGGTGATCGAGACCGGCTTGACCTTCTGCGTGAGCACGTCCCAGGCCCGCTGCACGTCGATCAGGCCGTTGCCCTGCTCGTAGGCGCCGTACCGGCTGAGGAACCGTGACGTCGACGTCAGCGCCTGCCGCAGCTGCGCCGGCTGGTGCTGCACGCCCGCCTGCTGACCCGCGCTGACCAGCAGCGCGGCGACCCCGGCGGCCTGCGGGGAAGCCATCGAGGTGCCGTTGAACATGGCGTAGCCGGGTGGGAGCGGGTAGGTGCCCCCGACCGGTCCGCCGGGCTGCCAGGTCGGCACGGTCGAGATCGCCGCTCCCGGCGCGACGATCTGCGGCTTGAAGCCGCCGTCCTCGCGCGGGCCACGGGAGCTGAACCCGTGCAGGTTGTCGGCGTGCTCGGAGTCCGAGCCGTAGTTCTTCTGCCAGGTGTCCTTGCTGATGTAGGAGCCGACGCTGAGCACCTTCGACGCCACCGAGGGGTCACCCACGCTGTTCATGCCCGAGCCGCTGTTGCCGGCGGAGATGAACATCTGCACCTTGTACTTCTCGATCAGCCGGTCGTAGAGCTCCGCCCGGGCGTTGTTGCCGTCGTTGAGCGCGGGCAGGCCACCGATCGACATGTTGATGACGTCGACGTTGCCCTGCTTGGCCACTCGGGTCATGCCCTCGATGAGCGCGTGCGAGGTGCACCCGGAGACGAACAGGCAGACCCGCACCGACGTCAGCTTGGCGCCCGGAGCGGCGCCGTCCATCTCGCCGCCGAACATCCCGTTGGCGGCGGTGATGCCGCCGACGTGCGTGCCGTGCGCACCGGAGACGATCCCGATGTTGACGAACTTGTTCTTGCCGTCGGTCTGCACGACGAACGGCATCGACTCCCGCACCGGCGTCGCAGGGTTGTCGGTGCCGAAGCGCCCGACGTCCTTGCGCTCGGCGTAGTCGGTCATCGCCTGCTCGTCGGCGAACGAGCTGTCCTGGTCGGTGTCCACCCAGACGTCGTTGGCTTTCGGGTCCCACAGCACGGCGAAGGTTCCGGCGCTGCCCGCGGGGTTCCCGTCACGGTTGACGTCACGCCCGACCTCGCCGCCGAGACGCGGGTCGCGCTCGTCGAACAGGCCGATCCGGAAGGAGCCGGAGCTGGGGGCGGTGTAGTCGACGCCCTGGTAGGAGAATGTCGCTCCCTTGACCATGTCGCCCATGCCGACCCAGGTCGGGTCGTCGTCGTTGAGCGGGTCGGTGGCGGTGAACCAGTCGGAGACCTTGGACTCACCCGTGGTCGTCTTCTGCAACGCCGGGTGGTCGAGGTCGATGCCCGTGTCGACGATGCCGATCGTCGTACCCCGGCCGTCCCAGGTGGGGTGCGCGTCGGTGAACTGCGCTGCCCCGGTGTCCCCGGTGGGCATGTAGGGGTTGTCCTTGGGCGTCGTCGGACCCGGCGGTGTCTGTGGGGTCGGGTTCTGCGTGCCGGCAGGACGCGGATCCTCGAGCGGGATGATCTCGTCGACGTCCGCGGCCTGGACCCCGTTGAGGCCCGCCGCCTTCGCGACGTTCTTGATCGGCACCTCGACGCGTAGGTAGCTGATGTCGTCGTCGCGGCGCTGGACCTTCGCACCGAGCCCGGCGAGACCGTCCAGGACCGCAGAGTTGCTGCCGTCCTTCGAGGCGATGAGCAAGGTGACGGTGTTGTCGCCGTCGGCCCGGGCCTTGGCGATCAGCTTGCGGTCGTGCTTGTCGAGGCCGGCACCGTCGCGCTCCGGTGCCGCCGAGGCCGGCAGGGATGTGTAGCTGAGACCGGCTGCGAGCGTGGCAGCCGTGCAGGCCGCGAGGGCGCGACCGAGTAGACGTGACATGCGTTCTCCCGAGATTCGTGCCGCCACGTCGCGCGGCGGCGACGTTCACCTAACCCCGGCGCAGAGCAGATGTAAACCACCGAAGAGGACTTGTCGTGACTTTTCGCTGCTGCTGCTCCGGATCGAGATCCGACCCGGCACCGATGCACCTGGAGCGACGTACGCCGCTGCCTTTTCTTCGAAATGGCAGTCATGTAATTCATTAAATACAAGTTTGTAATTCGAGCCGCCCGCTTCTCAAATACCTGTTACGGGTGTGACCCTTGGTACCGGTGTGAACAATTTCCCCCTCAAATGGAGCGCCTTTTCATGCGATTCAGCCGTGACCGCTACGTCACGTTGTGCCAGCAGTCCTTGGTCGCGGCTGCCGTGCTCGCCGTCGGCGTGTCCGCCGCCGGCCTGTCCGCCGCCAGCGTCAAGACCCTGGAGATCGTTCCGCAGCCGGGGAGCCGCAGCGGTGCGCAGAGTGCGGCGCAGTCGGCCGCGACGAAGACACAGGTCGACGTAGCGCCGGTGACCCCCGAAGTGCGCGAGGTCCGGGTCGCCGGCATCTCTGAGAAGGCGCCGGGAGCAGCCGGAGCCACGGCGCGTCTGGCGCCGCAGGCTGAGGCCCCCAAGCGACTGGTGGCCGTGTCCGACCCGCAGCCGGTCACCGGCTACGCCACGGTCGGGGTCACCTGGAAGCACGGCGTGGACTACGCCGAGGACGACGTTGCCGTGCAGGTCCGCACCGAGGAGGGCGGGGCCTGGTCGGAGTGGATCGACGCCGAGTACCACGACGAGCACGGTCCGGACGGTGGGTCCGCCGAGGCTCTCGCCACCGACGACCGCCCTGGCACCGACGCGCTGGTCATCGGTGCCGTCGACCGCGTGCAGATGCGGGCGCAGACCCGAGACGGGAACACCCCTCCCGACCTGAAGCTCGCTGTCATCGACCCCGGCACCGGCACCACGGCAATGGCCGCCCCGGAGATCGACACCTCGAAGCTGTCGGACGAGGCGAGCTCACCCGACGCCGCAGCAGACGCCTCCGGCGCACCCCAGTCCTCCGGGTCGAATGAGTCGCGGGACACGGTGGCGCTCAGCGCGATGAAGGTCGCCGCCAAGCCGTACATCTACTCCCGGGCCCAGTGGGGCGCCAACGAGCGCCTGCGCGACCGGTCGGCGCCGTCGTACGGCACGGTGAAGGCCGGTTTCATCCACCACACGGTCAACGCCAACACCTACAGCTCGGCACAGGTGCCGGCGCTGCTGCGCGGCATCTACGCGTACCACACGCAGTCCCGCGGCTGGCGCGACATCGGCTACAACTACCTCGTCGACCGGTTCGGTCGCATCTGGGAAGGCCGCTACGGCGGCGTGGACCGTGCGGTCGTGGGTGCCCACACCCTGGGCTACAACGAGGTGTCCTTCGCGGTGTCGGCGATCGGCAACTACGACATCGCCGGCCCGCCGAACGAAGTCCTGAATGCCTACGCTCGATTGCTCGCCTGGAAGCTCTCCCTCTACGACATCGCGGCCAACGCACCGCGGGTACGCGTCAAGAAGCGGTGGCTGCCCGCGATCAGCGGCCATCGTGACGTCGGCTCGACCGCGTGCCCGGGCCGCTACCTCTACGCCAAGGTGCCCGCCGTCCGAACCGCGGCCCGCAGCCTGCAGGACCGCGCCCAGGCGACCGCGATCACGCAGCGCTGGAAGGCGATCGGCGGCTATCGCTCGGTCGTCCGTGGGCCCAAGGGACCGGAGTACTCCGTGGCGGGCGGCCGCGCGCGCCACTTCAAGAAGGGTCGCATCTACGCGAAGTACGGCGTGGGCGCGTTCGAGGTGCACGGCAAGGTGCTCAGGGTCTACAAGCGACGCGGCGCCGCGGCCTCGCGGCTCGGCTTCCCCCGCACCGCGCCCATCCGGTACACGAGGCGCACCGTGGCTCACTTCGAGCACGGGAAGATCAAGGTGTTCCGGTCCGGGCGGGTCAAGGTCAAGTACTTCCGCCGGTAGGTTTCCGGCGGCACACCCTGGCTGGGCGCGCTTGCGATGATGCTCGACCATTCGCGGTGGTGAGCGTTGTTGCCCAGAGACGAGGTCCGCCTCGGAAGCCGGAGCAGTGCGGTTCGGCCGCTCGACGGGAGCCGGCACGCGGTCCACACTGGTCCATGTGACTGGGGCATGTTGGCTCGATCGACCGCACGCCTCCGCCTCCGCCTCGCCTCGTGACGGGTTGTCGCGTGCGCGCCTACGACGATGGAGGAACCGATGGTCACCGTGGCAGCTGTGCAGGCAACACCGGTGTTCCTGGACAGAGAGGCGACCGCGGACAAGGTCTGTGCCCTGGTCAGCGAAGCCGCAAGTCACGGCGCGGAGCTGATCGTCTTCCCGGAGTCCTTCATCCCCACCTATCCGGACTGGGTCTGGCGCACTCCGGCGTGGCGCGACACCGAGTTCGCGAAGCGCTTCTACGCGAACGCCGTCAGCGTCCCCGGCGAGACGCTGGAGCGAATCGGGGAAGCGGCGGCGGATGCGTCGGCGTACGTCGTCCTGGGCGTGACCGAGATCGAAGGTGGCACGCTGTACAACACCCTCCTCTACCTGGGTCCGGACGGACGCCTGCTGCAACGGCATCGCAAGCTGATGCCGACGGGTGGGGAACGGACCGTGTGGGGCACGGGCGACGGCTCGGAGCTCGGAGTTGTGCGTACGCCGTTCGGCGTGGTCGGAGGGCTCCTTTGCTGGGAGAACTACATGCCGCTTGCCCGGGCGGCGATCTACGCGCAGCACTGCGACATCTACCTGGCTCCGACCTGGGACAACAGCGACGAGTGGGTGGCCACCTTGCGTCACATCGCCAAGGAGGGCGGGCAGTTCGTGATCGGCGTCGCGCCGCTGCTGCGCGGATCAGACGTGCCCGAGGACCTGCGCGGAACGATCTATGGCCTCGAGGATGACTGGATGTCTCGGGGCCACACCACCATCGTCGCGCCGGGTGGTGAGGTGATCGCGGGACCGATCCTCGAGCGTGAGGAGATCCTCTACGCAGACCTCGACATCGCCGCCGTGCAGGCGCAGCGGAGGATGTTCGACCCCGTCGGTCACTACGCGCGCCCCGACGTCTTCACGCTGCACGTCGACACACGCGCGAAGCGCCCCGTCGTCTTCGACGGGGAGACGCCGGCCTGACAGGGGCAACGAGGCAGCGCCCTACCGCCGCGATCACAACGCGTCGTGTGGCGTGAAGTTCCGAGGTCCGGGAAGCGCACCCTGGCGCCCGGCTGCTCCAGGAGGTGGGTCATACTACGAACGTGTCAGGCTCGTCAGAGGCTGGCTTCGCGGACGTGGTGTAGTTGCAGCACGCTTCCCTTCCAGGGAAGGAGTCGAGGTTCAAATCCTCGCGTCCGCTCCATCTGCCGGGGCCGGATCCCAGCGGCCATCGCGATCTCCCGCCGACGTGGCCGGCGTTCTAGGCCGGCATTCCCACGCCCGCACCGCCCGTGTCCTGCTCCGCCGACTGCCGGAGTCGTGGACGAAGATCCATCGGAAGGCAATCGAGCGACGCGTCTCGTCAATGACCTCGATGCGGAGCAGAATCAGGACGTGGACCAGTACGACGAGTTCGTTACGTGGGTGCAGTCGGCACTCCTAGACGCAGAGATCGCCCTCCACAACGGTGACGCAGGGCCGCGCCGGGCTATCTGGTCGCGGAACGACCCGGTGACCGTGCTGGGCGCGTGGAAGAACGCAAGCGGGCAGGAGGCGCTGGACGACCTGTTCGCCCATCTCGCCGAGAGCCTCTCGGAGTGCACTTCCTACGAGTTCGAGCTCCTCGAAGCCGAGGTGCGCGGAGACACCGCCTACACGGTGGGACTCGAGCACACCTCCGTGTCCGTCAACGGCGTGCCGCGGACCTACACATTGCGGGTGACGCAGATCTACCGTCGTGAGGACGGCGCGTGGAAGGTCGCGCATCGGCACGGGAGCGCACAGCCAGAGTAGGCGGCTCAGACCCCTCCCCCGGCAGTCCGCCCGGTGCATCGCACCCGAAGCAGCCGAAGCTGTCGAAGTGCGCCTCTTACGCTTGCGAAGGCGCATCGTCACCACGACCCGCCGCCCGTCACTCGCGTCGGTGGAAGGTGATCTGGCCGTCGGGGTGGTGTCGGGTCACGTAGGTGGGGTCGTGGACGCGGCGGTGGTGGTGGGGGCACAGGAGTCGGCCGGTTGCAGGTTGGTGTGGCCGCCCCGGGACCAGGGGGTGTCGTGGTGGGCGTGGCACATCCCTGGTGGGGTCTGGCAGTCCTGGGTGGTGCAGCCGCGGTCGCGGATGCTCATGGCCAGGCGCATGGCTTCGGTGTGCAGGCGGCGTCGGCGGCCGACGTCGAGGACCTGGGTGGGTCCGCCGAGGACCATCGGGATGATCCCGGCCCGGCACGCGAGCCTCCGGGCCTCGGCGGCGGAGATCGATCCGCCGGTGTCGAGGGTGCAGACCCCGGCGGTCTCGAGGTCGGCCAGGAGCTGGGTCAGGGTCATGGTGACCACGATGGTGGCCGAGCAGCCGCCGGTCTTGGGCAGGGCGGTGGCGGGGATGGCTTCGAGGAGCTGGGTGAAGGCGATCCCGTGCCGGACCGGGGTGGGCAGGTCCGGGTCGATCCCAGAGCACCGGTCCACGGCAGCATCGACGGCCGCCGCGGTGGCTGGCAGCCGGTGGTGGTGGGTGCGGGTGGGTGAGGCCAGGGCGAGGATCATCTTGGTCAGCATCTGCCCGTGCAGGGTGGGGATGCGGAACCGGCCGTGGCAGGTGCCTTCGTCGTCCTCCCACAGGGTGAGCGTGGTCCGGCGCAGCGCGTGGGCCTCTTCGCGTTCCAGGGCGCGGCCCTCGAACTGTTCGGCGACCTCGGGGGCGATCACCTCGAAGACCCGGCGGCCCAGGACGCGGAGGTCTTTGGCGTCGTGGTGGGCGGCGAGGTCGACCAGGTGCTGCTCGGCCGCGGCCCGCTGCTCGGTGGTGAGCGCGCGAACGTGCCGGTGCGGGGCAGCCGGTCCAGCGCAGCCACGATCGCCCGGGACTGGGCCAGGTTGACCCGCCCGCAAGCCATCGCCGCGGACAGGGTCTCGTGGTGGTCCAGGCGCTGGGCCAGACGCAGCTCCGAGCGGGCCTCGCGTCGTACTTGCCGGGTCTCCACTGCCACCCAGTCCGCTGCGGTGGCCGCACCGGACTCGACGGTGGCCTCGGACTGCTCGGCATCGGCGAGCAGCCGCAACCGCAACGCCGCCAGCTGTGCCTCGCCGCGGGCCAGCTCGACCAACGCGGCGCGCTTCTGGGCCGGGGTCATCGAGAGCAACGGCACCTGGGCCAGGCCGTCCAGACGACCGGTCAGCCGGCACGCGAACTCGGCCACCGGGTGCCGGTGATCGTCCACGTGCGACTGCTGCTCATGGGTGAATCCAAGCACCGAGCACTGACAGAAACCGCCTCTGACCTGCGGTTTTGTCCACTCCGCGAGACCAGAACAAGACTCCTCGGACGTCATACGAATGGGGGCCTCCAGGCCACGATCCGGATGACGCACAGCTGCGGACGCGCGAGAGGGGCGGCCCGACACAGCAATCGCGTGAGACGCTGGCGCGATGGTTCCCGACGCTTTCCAGATCGGCGATTGGTTGCACCAGGGCACGAGCGATGCCCGCGAGGTCGCCGACCGATACGACCAGTGGGCCACCGGCTACGACGACGACCTGGCCTCGTGGTCCTACCAGGCACCCGCAGTGGCGGCCGAGACCGTCGGCACCCGCCATCCCCAGGCGGGCTCGGCGCTCGACGTCGGCTGCGGCACCGGACTCGTCGGCCGGGCGCTGCGGGCACGAGGATTCGCGGGACAGATCCTGGGCCTCGACATCTCGCAGGCGTCCCTCCAGGTTGCTCGCCAGAGTGGCGCGTACGACTCGCTCGCACACGCAGATCTCCAGCAGCGACTCCCCTTCGTGGACGACAGCGTCGACGTCGTGGTCTGCGTTGGGGTGATGACCTACCTCCCCGAGGTCGAGACTGTGTGGCGAGAGTTCGCCCGCGTGGCGCGGCCAGGTGGGATCGTCTTCGCGACGCAGCGCGAGGACCTGTGGCACGCGCGCAACTGCCGAGCCGTGGTCGAGCGACTCCAGGACGAGGGAGTGTGGCGGCCGCTGGAGCTCACCGGGCCGGCCCCGTACCTGCCGGAGGGTTACGGCGGCACTCCCGAGGTCGACTGCTACTACCTGACCGCGGTGGTCGGCTGACCCGTAGTCCTACCTGTCGCGGGAGGAGCTGTCCTCGCCCGAGGCGCGTGGCGTCAACGGCCACCTCACGAAGCAGAACTCGTTGCCGAACGGGTCCTCCATCACGGCCCACTCGAGGTAGGGCTCGTCATCGGACGGATAGAACGCCGGTGGGCACCTGGTCACTCCGCCGATCTCCTCGGTGCGACGCACCGCATCGGCCACGTCCTCCACCCGGAGGTCGAGATGCGTCCCGCCGATCCAGGACGTCTGATCACTCGGTACCCGTTGCAGGAGCATCCAGAGAGGCTCGTCGGCGTCGGTCAGGACCGAGTAACGCTCACCGCTCTCGTCTCCGTGCCTCGACCCGGGCACCAGGCCGGTGAGCGCTGACCAGAACCGCTCACCCTCAGCGAGGTCAGTGACGTTGACAACCGGTTTCCACAGCTTGGCGATTCCGCGGGACGTCGGCATGGCGGCTCCTCCTGGTGCGCATCAGGGTTCGGCGACTTCCGCGCAACACCGTACGTCCGCCGGCGGTGAAGGAGCCTGCACTTCGCGTCGCGCATCTGCGTCCGCGAGCTCACGAGGTTGCGTTCTTGGTTCGGCGAGGACGCGCCGAGTCGCGGCCAAGGCGTGGCGGAACGCCGAGCACCGCCGCGGCGAGCGTCGAGTCGAGGATCATGGAGGTGAAGGCACCGCTGGCGGCTGCGGCTCGTACGGCGGCTGCCCGCCGAGGTCCGTGCGCGAACCCGATCACGTGCTGGGCGGCGTACAGCTGGGGAAGACCGACGGCGATGATCCGGCCGTCGAGCGGCGTCGAGACCACCGCACCATGCGAGTCGAGGAAGTTGCCGGAGAACTCGGCCACGGCACCGGCCTGGGTGCAGGCGCGACGGATGTCTGAAGGGACCTTGTCCCAGACCGCCGACTCTCCGGCCCGCCAAGCCCCCACCGCGACGATCGCGAGATCCAGCGCTTCGGCGTGCGCGAGGGCATCGGCGACGACCGGCTGTCGCCGTACGTCGGTGGCGGTGGACCGCTGATCGACGACGAGAGGAGCGTAGAGCGGGTAGGTCTGGACCCCGGCACGGCGGTCGAGCTGCATCAGCATCCGGCTCAGCGTGCCGCTCCCGGCGACCTCGAACGCGCCGGTGAGCTGGACAAGTGAGCAGGGTGGCAGTGCTGGGAGGAAGCGAGCTGCCTGGTCCAGGGTGCGTGACCAGGAGATGCCGACCGTCATCCCGGGCCGGATCAGGTCCCGCATCGCGGTCAGGACCACCGCGCCGAACTTCTCGGCGCGCCGGACGTCGTCGTGCTCGTCGAGCACGACGATGCGAGCGGTGTCGATGCCGAGCGCGTCCGCCAGCTCCTGTTCGTGGGTCGATCGTGGCAGGCGCGGGTCGTGCACCTCGATGGTGACGACGCCGCTGGCGCGAGCCTGGTCGAGCAGGCGGGCGACCTGGAACCGGGTGATGCCGAACGCCTTCGCGATGTCCACCTTGGACACGTTGTCGACGTAGTAGGCCTTCGCCAGCTCCGCGAGCAGGGCGCGCCGGCGCAGGTCGTCATCCTCGAGCACGTTGTCGTCAGGCACGCGCACCTCCCCTGCTCAGATGAGCACAAGCGTACTTCCGAGCGTACGTCGGTGCGACGGCACGGGTCAGGCGGGCTCTACGTCTCCCCGGAGGTCAATCGCCGCAATGCGTAGCGCGCTCAGATGAGCACGCTTGGCCAGGTGTGTGCTCGCTTCTAGGCTCCCAATGAGGCTGGAACGGTGGAGACAACCGCCGAAGAGTCCCAGCCCGAGAGCCTGCCAAGGAGGCGCCATGACCACCGCTTTGAGCACCGCCACGCTGGACCAAGTCAAGGGTCGCGGAGTACCGGTACCCGAGTACGACCGTGCGGGACTCGTCACCGGCATCGTGCACCTCGGTGTCGGCGGCTTCCACCGCTCGCACCAAGCCATGGTCGTGGACCGGTTGCTCAGTGCTGGGAAGGCCAGAGACTTCGCCATCTGCGGGGTCGGGGTGCTCGAGCAGGATCGCCGGATGGCGGCCGTGATGGCGGAGCAGGACGGCCTCTACACCCTCGTCGCCAAGCACGCCGACGGGTCGCGTGAGGCCCGGGTGATCGGCAGCATCGTCGACTACCTGTTCGCGCCTGACGACCCCGACCTGGTGGTGGAGCGGTTGGCTTCTCCGGACACCAGGATCGTCTCGCTCACGATCTCCGAGGGGGGGTACAACCACGACCCCGCCTCGAAGCAGTTCGTGGCCTCGGACCCCGGGGTACAGCACGACCTGGCGCATCCCGAGTCGCCGCGTACGGCGTTCGGGCTGGTCGTGGCAGGCCTCCGGCGGCGACGGGACCGCGGGCTGGGACCGTTCACGGTGATGTCGTGCGACAACCTCGCCGACAACGGACACATCGCTCGCAACAGCTTCACCTCCTTCGCCCGTCTGGTCGACCCCGAGCTCGGCGACTGGGTCGCTGAGCACGTGCGGTTCCCCAGCTCGATGGTCGACCGGATCACCCCGGTCACCGGTGACGGCGACCGCACCGCCACCACGGAGACTCTGGGCGTCGAGGACGGCTGGCCAGTGGTCGCGGAGCCGTACTTCGCCTGGGCGTTGGAGGACGACTTCGCGGCCGGGCGACCACCGTTCGAGGACGCCGGCGTGACGGTGGTCGCCGACGTGGGGCCGTGGGAGCGGATGAAGCTGCGCCTGGCGAACGGGGGGCACCAGGCGTTGTGCCACGTGGGGGTGCTGGCCGGGTTCCAGTACGCGCACGAGGCCGCCGCCGATCCGGGGATCGCTGCGTACCTGACCGAGTACCTCGACGCCGAGGCGGCGCCCACGCTGGAGCAGCTGCCGGGCCTGGACGCGTTCAAGGGAGCGCTTCTCGACCGGTGGCGCAACCCCGAGATCGCCGACACGTTGGACCGCATCCGGACCGACTCCAGCGACCGGCTGCCGGCCTGGCTGCTGCCTGTGGTGGTCGACAACCTGGCCGCGGACGGTCCGGTGCGCGCCTCGGCAGTCGCCTGCGCGGCGTGGGCCCGTGCGTGTGAGGGACACGACGACCAGGGGAGGCCGTTGGCCGTGCTGGACCGGGCCGCGGCCGAGCTGTCCCGTGCGGCAGCGGAGCAGGCCGACGACCCGACGGCGTTCCTGTCGCAGCGGGGCCTGTTCGGCGATCTCGTCGATGCGCCCCGCTTCCGCTCCGCTTTCCTCGAGGCCCGGGCGTCGCTGGTCGATGCCGGTGCGCTCGCGACGGTTGCGACATTCCGCGGCGGAGCCGAGTGATGGGGCTGATCGCGGGCGTGGACTCCTCCACACAGTCGACCAAGGTGGTGCTCCACGACGAGGACGACTTCGCGGTCGTCGGGCGCGGCTCCGCGCCACACCCCGCCACGTTCCCCCCGGTCAGCGAGCAGGACCCCGAAGGCTGGTGGAACGCGTTCGGCCGAGCCCTGGCCGACGCGCTCTCGGCCGCCGGGGCAGCCCCCACCGATGTGCGAGCGATCAGCGTCGCCGCCCAGTGTCACGGACTGGTGGCCCTCGACCGTGACGGCAATGTGGTGCGGCCCGCCAAGCTGTGGAACGACACGACCTCCTCCCCGCAGATGAGCCGTCTGATCGAGCAGCTGCCGGCCGAGGAGTGGGCGCGGCGGACGGGCTCCGTGCCGACGGCGGCCTTCACGATCTCGAAGCTCCTGTGGTTGCGTGACAACGAGCCGGAGAACTTCGCTCGCACCGCCAGGGTGCTCCTGCCGCACGACTGGCTGACCTTCCGGCTGACTGGCGCGGCCGTGACCGACCGGTCCGAGGCCAGTGGCACCGGCTACTTCGACGCCACTCGGGACAGCTACGACCACGAGCTCCTGGCCCTGGTGGACGCAGACGTGGACTGGGCGCCGATGCTGCCGACGGTGCTGGGTCCGTCCAGCCCGGCCGGCACGGTCTCCAGTGCTGCTGCCGAGGCGCTGGGGCTGCGCATGGACACCGTCGTCGGGCCGGGCGCCGGGGACCAGCACGCCAGCGCCCTGGGACTCGGGGCCCGCCCCACCGACGTCGTCTACGTCCTGGGCACCTCGGGGGTCGTCTTCACCAGCAGCACCACCTCCACCCACGACGCGACCGGGACCGTCGACGGGGTGGCCGACGCGGCCGGCGGCTACCTGCCGCTGGTGTCCACCCTGAACGCGGCGAAGGTGACCGACACGTTCGCCCGTCTGCTCGGCGTGGACCACGACGAGCTCTCCCGGCTCGCGCTCGCAGCTGAGCCCGACAACGCCCCGGTCCTGGCCGCCTTCCTCGACGGAGAGCGCAAACCGGACCTGCCGGCTGCCACGGGCACCCTGGCCGGTCTCACCACCGCCACGACCCGCGAGCAGGTCGCGCGTGCCGCCGTCGACGGTGTCCTGTTCGGTCTGCTGCGCGGCGCGACCGCGCTCGCGGCGGTCGGCGCGGACACCACAGGTCGGGTGATCGTGACCGGCGGCGCAGCCAGAGCTCCGGCGTACCGACAGCTGCTGGCCGACGCCACCGGCGCCCTGGTGCACGTGTCCACCTCGGTCGAGGCAGTGGCCGACGGCGCCGCACTGCAGGCGGCCGCCTGTCTCAGCGGTGAGGACGTCCGCACCGTGCGCGACTCCCGAGCCGCGGACCTCGTGCCCGACACCGAGCCGCGGTCCGGAAGTACGGCGACCGAGATGTTCCCCCGCTACCTCGCCGCCGCCGACTGGCGGGGAGGGGACCGGGCATGACGATCACGCTCACCGCCCACGCCGCCGCCCTCGACGTCACCCTGGCCGGCAGCGTCATCGCGCTCCCGCCCGAACGTCGCATCGACCACGCCCGGTCGCTGATCGCCGGTGGCCACTGGGTGCACGCCGACCGCATCGAGGGCTCCTTCCGCGGCCAGGCCGGGGTGAGCCTCGAGGAGGTGCACGAGCTCGCGGGCATCCCGGACATCCGACTCGATGTGCACCTGATGGTCGACGACGTGCTGGCCGACCTGACGGGCCTCCCCAGCCACGGCATTGCTCGGATCACCGTGCAGAGCGACGGCCGTGCCGGGCTCGCCGACCTGGTGCGCCACTGCCGGACCCTCGCCCCGGAGGTCTGGCTCGCCTTCCACAAGGACGCCATCGCAGACACGCACCTGAAGGCGTCCGGCGCCGACGGCGTGCTGGTCCTGCTGACGCCACCCGGGCAGCCGGGCCGACGGGCTGACCTGGACCGTCTCCCCCTCGTCCAGGCCGCGTGCGATCACGGGTGGCCGGCCGGCGTCGACGGCGGAGTGACCGAGGAGAACCTCGACCACATCTCCGAGTCAGGAGCCCGGTACGCCGTCGTAGGCCGTGCCCTTGTCCCGACGAGCGCCGTCCGATGACCGCGCCTGGACGGCCGGCCGCCGTCGACGTCGTCGCAGACGAGGTCGCCCGGACCCTGACCGACGTCGACCGGGTCGCCTTCGACGGCTTCGTGGCCGAGCTGCAGGTCCCGGACCGCAGGTGGTTCTGCACCGGGGCGGGCCGCTCCGGGCTAGTGGCCGAGATGGCGGCGATGCGGCTGATGCACCTCGGACATCGTGCCCACGTGGTCGGTGAGGCCAGTGCCCCCGCCATCACCGGCCCGGACGTGCTCCTGGTGGTGTCGGCTTCGGGAACGACCCCGCTCAGCCTGCACTTCGCCGAGACCGCCCGCGAGCTCGGCGCAGTTGTCGTACTCGTGACCGCGCAGGCGCAGAGTCCCCTGCGCAGCCTGGCCCAGACAACGCTCGAGGTCCCGGCGCTCACCTCGACGCAGTTCGGCGGCAGCCTGTTCGAGCAGACCGCCCTGCTGGTCCTCGACGCCGCGACCCTGGCGGTGGACGGCGGAGATCCGCGCACCCGCGACGCCATGCACCGCCGGCATGCCAATCTTCAGTAGTCACCGGCCGCCTGAGGGAGAACCGCCCAGAGCGCGCACTGCGCGTTCGATGGCGGGGCGCATGTCCAGGTCGGGGTCGACGGTGAGCCGGTGCAGGAGCAGGCCGTCACCGAGTGCCATCAGGGCCCGGGTCGCCGGCACGGGGTCGGCGATCCCGACGGCGATCACGATCCGCTCGGCCCACCTCTCGAACTCGCGACGCTGCCGCCGCAACGGGTCGCCGAGCTCGGGGTCGCCGGCGAGCTCGAGGAAGAGCGCGTAACGGGCGCGGGTGCGCGCCGCGAACCGCCCGGCCTGCAGTTCGGTCACGGCGCACAGCCCCTCGATCAGCCCCTCGAGTCCTGTGACCCCGGCCATCGCGGCTGGGTCGAAATCGGCGCGCTCGCGCTCGGCGATCCAGTCGACCACGCCGCCGAGCAGCGCCCGACGGGTGCGGAACCAGTTCGAGGTCGACCCGGGCGGCAGTCCTGCCCGCTCATCGACCCTCGCGTGCGTCAACGCGCGCACACCCTCCGCACCGAGCAGCTCCACTGCCGCCTCGAGTCCACGTTCCCGGGTAGCTGCCGGCATGGACACCCCCTTTCGAGAGGTCTACTATGAACATAGTATTCGCATCGAACGCAGGGGGTCGCCATGACCACGCCGGAGCCCCGCAGCACCCGTTCCGTCGACACCTCGTCCTGGTCGCCACCGCTGCCAGAGGCCGCCGGCTTCGACCATCTCGTCGTCGAGACACCCGGCCTGCAAACCCACCTGGCCGCCATTGGCGAGGGCGAACCGGTGGTGCTCCTGCACGGATTCCCCCAGCACTGGTGGCAGTGGCGCGCCACAGCTCCGGTCATCGCCGCACGCGGCTACCGCGTCTACTGCCCCGACCTGCGCGGCGCCGGCTGGACCGTCGCCGACGACCCACGGGTCGAACGCGAGACCAGACTCCACGACCTGCTCGCCCTCCTCGACGTCCTCGAAATCGATCGCGCCCATGTCGTCTCCCACGACATGGGCGCGATCACCGCGATGCAGCTGACCTACGGACACCCCGAGCGGGTTCGCACGGCAGTGGAGCTCGCCGTGCCGCCTGGCTACATGACGTTCAGCCCACGAGTCGCCTCGGGCTTTCGGCACCTGCCCCGCTTCATCTGGCACCGCCCGGGCGCCTCGCTCCGCGGCATCTTCTCCGAGGCGTACGTCGCCCAGCCGATGTCGGAGGCAACTGCCGAGGCCCACCTCGCCCCGCTTCACCGACCTGACATCGACGGCGCAGTCCGACGGCTGACCCGCGGCATGATCCTGCCCGAAGCCATGCGTTTCGCTCGCGGCACCTACCGCAGGCGGCGGCTCACCGTGCCGACCCTGTTCGTGTTCGGCCGCCGCGACCGTCCATGGACCGAGGAGAACCTGCAGCGGGTGTGTCGCAACCCGGAGCGGTACGCCGACCGCGTCGAGTTCAGCTACGTCGACGACGCAGCGCACTTCATCACCGACGACGCCCCCGCAGCGGTCGCCGAGCTCGCGCTCGACTGGTTCGCACGGGCGGCCTGACCCACCCCTGTCGGAAGTCGACGCCGAGCTGCTACCACCTGATCGCGCTCGTCGGCTTACCCCCATACCCGGACCGCCGGGACGGCCCCTGCACGCCCAGCGGCACCTGTGGCGACACCCGGATCACCAGGTCCGACCTATAAAGGAAGTGATTCCTATGACGGTCGACCGGTTCCTCCTCGTGATGATGGCCAGCGCTCCCAACTCCGCGCTGCCCACCATCCTGATCGTCGTCGCGCTCGTGGCCTCCTTGGCAGCGTTCGGACGCAGTACGGTCCCCCGTGCCGAGCGCCTCCCCTGGACCCGATGGACAGCGAAGGACCTGATCGCCAACGTCGTCGTCGGATGCCGACGCTTCATCGAGCTCAACGAGCGCAACCGACGACGCCCCCCGGGGTCACACTTCCACCGCTGACGAAGTCCCGGCGGCTCCCAAGAACGATCAGTTCGCGCTCGTGGGCGTCCTGGTGGCGCGGGGGGCAGCGTGCCTGGAACCCGAACTGATCGTCGTTACGGCGCAGCCACGTCGCTGGCTGGGCGCAGCACTGCGGTCGCGTCATGGGAGCCGCGTCACTGGAGCCGGTGACAGGAGTCGAACCCGCGACATCCTCATCACAAGTCGAGAGGCCCACCTACACACGCCTCCACAGCAGTCCTCTCACCAGCGGAAACGCACTCAACGAGAGATACCACGACTGCCTTGGGACCACATCGACTGCAACCGGATGCACCGCGCGGTACCCCGGACGGACACGCAGCCTCTGCTGCTGCGGCTGGCTCAGCGACTCCCCCACAGCAGTGTCACTCCACCCAGTTAGACGCAGCGGCCACGAGTGCATCGCTCGATCAGGATCGATCCTCGCACGGCGATGATCACCCGGGTGTGTGTGCTCATGTCGGTCTCGCTGCGTGCAGGCGTTGTCGACCAGGAGGTTGATCCCGCCGGACGACCCGCAGCCCGGCGTACATCGGCGGGCCAGGGCCTCGCATGCGTGTCCTGGCTCCCGGAACGCCTCGACCGGTTTCGTCGCCCCGAGCCTCCGACGAGCGATCCATCTGGTCTGTACCAGGAGGCGCACTTTCCCGGCCCTGGGTCAATGTCATGTCAATCGGGAACCGAGCTGGGCTCTCAGGCTCCTTTAGTGCGAGAACGTGGCACCAGGAGGGAGAGGTGGCATGACCGGCATCAGTGATCTGGACACCCTGTACGCCGCGTCGTACCGGCGGCTGGTCGTGCAGGTCTACGCCATCTGCGGCGACCTGGCCGACGCCGAGGACGCCGTCCAGGAGGCGTTCGTCGCGGCGCTTCGCAAGGGCCGCGAGCTGGACGGGGTCGCGAACACCGATGCCTGGTTGCGCCGGGTGGCGCTGAACCGGTTGCGCGCGGGTTGGCGGCACGCATCGGTGGTGCGCAGGTACCAAGCCGCCGTACCCGGCCCGCAAGCACCGGTCGAGGTCGGCCCCGAGCACGTCGCGATCGTCACCGCGCTGGCGCAGCTCGATCCCAATCAGCGCCAAGTCATGGTCCTGCACCACCTGGCCGACCTCGGCACAGCCCAGATCGCCGACGAGCTCGGCATCCCCGAAGGAACGGTCAAGTCCCGGCTCAGCAGGGCTCGCGGCCAGCTGGCCGAGATGCTCGACGAGGAGGAGTCACGTCATGCCTGATCTCAACCTGCTTCGTGACCTGGGTGACGAGGTCCGCCCGCCCTCCCTTGACTCGTTGCGCGAGACCGCCAAGCGTCGCAACCGGCGCGCTGCGGCGTTCACTGTCGCAGCGTGCGCCGCTGCCGTGGTCGCCGTGATCGCTGGAGGCGCCCAGCTGACCGGCCGTGAGGACCAGTCCGCCCCGGGACCGGCCTCGGAGCCGACACCGACCGAGACCACCACTCCCGTACCCTCCGAAGCGCTCGAGCTGCCACTGCCGAAGCGGTACGGCGACTCGACGGTCCTCGACGACGGCCGGTACAGAGTGAGGCTGCGCAATCTTCCGAGGGAGCTCGACCGGGGTGGGCTGCTGCTCGTCTTCGACATGGACGTTCCCGAGGGGTGGAAGGTCACCAAGCCGGCGAACGAACGGATCAAGCCGTCACCCATCCGTCCCGAGTTCACCCCCACCAGAGCTTCCGGCGGGCTCGGACGGCTCTCTGTCCAGCACGTCACTGATGGCGTAGTGGTTGCGGGAAACCCATGTCGCGACACATCCGACTCCTCGTCCCCGCGCACGATCAGAGGGATCGCGGCGGCGATCGCCGATCTGGGAAGGGTCGACGTCAGCACCCCGGCAGTGACCACGCTCGGCGGAGTGGACGCGGTGAGCCTGACGATCACCGTCCGCCCCGAAGCCGACCTCACCCCCTGCCACGACGACGCCTACAAGTTGTACTCGGGCGGGGACCTCGGTGCCTCTCACTACGAGACCGTGTGGGCCGACCAGCCTGGCGACATCATCCGGTTGTGGATCGTCCAGGTCGCCGATGAGCGGTTCATCTTCACCGCCGAGACACCACCCGACGCCACCCAGGCCGACGTCGACACGCTCACGCGCATGGTCGAGTCGATCACGTTCCGCGAGTAGTCTTTCGGATCCGCTGCGCCAGGACCCGGCGCGGACCGTCGGCACAGGCCATGCACTTGGCGCGGACGATGACTCCGGCGATCGAGCACTGATGATGGTCGAGCATCGAGCGGAAAGCCGAGACCAAGGTCACCGAGAATACGGTCGGATGCCCCCGGAGTTTGGTTGGCACCCGACCTCACGGTCCATCGCTTCTCGGGGAATGGGATCTACCCTGACGGACACGCCATACGCGACCCACGCAGCTTGATCCACTCGCGGAGTTTGGGCGCGTCACACCGCCGCGAATAGCCGGCGCGGGCCGTCCCCTTCCGCCACGGACAGAGTGTCGCGAACCGAGGACTGGAGTGCGGGCTACCCCTGACGGAGCACTCGGTAGATGGTCTCCGACTTCGGCGCCGGGCGAGGTTCGTCGTGCCAGCCGATCTCGTCCGCCTTCTTTCCGATTGCGGCCTTCACCTCAGCGACGTCGACATCGTCATCAAAGAAGGCGATCGACAACCCATTCCCGTTCGAGGGGTCGACGAGGTGATAGGCGTCCAGCACGCCCGGAACGCTCTTAGCCGCGTCGATGACCCACTGGCGGTCGTCGTCGGGCATCGGCTCCCAGACAGCGATACGCGCGATCATGGCTCGCCTCCTCTACGGGTCGTGCAGTCCATGCCAAAGGTGATCCCTACACAGGTCGAACGCCGTAACGCAGGCTGATCTCGAGGAGCACATCGGGATCGGGGGGACCCTGGAGCGATGCGAAGTACTCGGCTTGTTCGTGGAACACGCCCGTGAGTCGGGGCGAACTCAGCAGGCCAACCGTCCAGACCTCTTCGGTGCCGAGGTTGGCGAAGACATGCGGGACCTCACGAGGTAGCCAGACGAAACTCTCGGGGCTGACCTCATATCGTTCATGACCGACTTCGACAGTGAGGACGCCGGCCACCACACAGATGCCCTCATCCTCGTGCGTGTGCACATGCCGGCCAGGGCCGGGCGCGCCAGGAGCGATCCGCGCATCACCCAGCGCCATCCCGTTGGAGGCACTGCCATCAGTGACCACTCGCCAAGGCCGGGAACGGTCTTCTGGCGGCCCAGCCACGAACGGACTCATCGCCGTCATCGCGTCGGCTCCATGACGTGAGCCTGGCACCGGTCGATGCCGGGTGGCAAGGGACACTGAGGCACACCAAGCACCACTGCTGGTCGACGACCATAGCCGCGTTCCGCAAGCTTCTTGGGGTGCGTCCTACCGCCGCGTGTGACTGTCAACGGGACTGACCGGCGCTCGACGCTCCGGTCCATACCGTCTCGTAGGCCGAACGCCGATGGGCGCGCGGATCTGAGCCCGGGTGCTCATGTGTGCGGGCATTCGCCGGGGATAGCGTGGCGATCGACGACAAGGGAGCAGCCGGTGAGCATGGACACGAACCAAACAAAGTCGCATCCGGTCCACATACGAAGCGCCATCACCCTGGCCGTACCTGGCGTCCTTGCCTTCACCATTCCGTTGGTCGGCTTCTTGGCATCCCTCTTTCTGCCGTTCTTCGCGGCTCGATCTCGTTCCCTGCTCTGGCCCCGAACCTCACCGATCATGGGGCACCTCGCTGCCGCACTCGCCGTCATCGGGCTCTGGCTGCCTGCGCTGCTGGCAGTGGCTTCGTTCGGCCGGCTAGGTTCAGCTGCCACCACATGGCTGCTCATTCCGTTGTGTGCCCCCGTGGGAGCCGCGCTGGTGATACCCGCTGGGTTGGCCGTCGCCTCCTACCTCATCGGCACCACGGTCGGAGTCATCCTCCGCACCCCTTGGCCCTGGGTCATCGGGGCGTGGGCAGCGCCACTGGTCTATGCGGCGGCCAGTAGTTGGCTGGTCGACTTTGCCTGCATCGCCTGAGCTCACTGCCTGGCACCAAGGACGACTGTCAAGCGCAGGCCGCCCTACGTCCGCTGTTCCGGCTCCTCTCGTCCCGCCTGGGAAATTTCCTGTGGCGCGCTCCGCGTGCCGATTCGCTTGCGGGACGCAGCAGGACGTGCGTCATACCACCGCGAGTCGGGTTACACCCGGAACCTCGCATGACCGATGTACCCGCGCCCGGGCCACGGCCCACGGTCGTGATCGCGCGACGCACAGGAACGACGCGGCGAATCTGGGCCAACGCTGCGACGGCCTAGGTCGACGATCGGATGCGAAGCCGACGGAGGTCCGCTTCGTCCGTGGACGCCACAGCCAGCGCCGAAAGGTCGTCGTCAACGACCACGACACGACCGGCGAGTGCGTCGGCGTCACCGGCGATGATGCGACGCATCAGATGCTGCGCGCTCGTACCGTCGCCCCAGTGGTCGGGCGCGCGGTCACCGAATGCGGGGAGCCACTGGCGACCGTCGGTGCTCGACGCCAAGTGTTCGGTCATCGGCGTTTGCACGAAACCAGGATGCATGGAGACGGCGATCACCCCACTTCCTTCAAGCTCGCTCGCCAGCGTCTCGGTGAAGCGTGCAACCCCGGCCTTCGCGGCCGCGAACGCGGAAACGTGCTCGCGGCCGTCATCGCCGAGGTTGCCGTAGACCGTCACGATTCGGCCCGCACGCCGCGGGATCATCGTTGAGAGCGCAGCTCGGGCGCACAACATGGTGCCGCGCAAGTCGACCGTCACCGATCGCCACCAGCGCTCGGGGTCGACACTTGCGATCGGACCCAATGCGTCGATGCTGCCCGCACACGTAACCACCAAGGTCGGGTCGCCCAGCTTCTCGCCGGCACTCTTGAATCCCGACGTCACTGAAACGGGATCGCTTACGTCCATCGGGATCGCTACCAGTGCGCCCGGCTGGCTGCTCAACGACTCCAGGTCGGCACTCGCACGGGCGAACCCGGCAACCCGCGCTCCATCAGCGGCGAGCGACGTGGCGAGCAGCCGTCCGATCCCTCTGCTCGCTCCCGTGACATAGGCCACCGTGGTCGACACATCGTGATCATTGCACGATGACAGGCGCCATTCGTTGACCGCGCCAATGCCACGATCGACCCGAGCGGCGACGGCCCGATCGCCTGCACGAGCGGCTGGTTGCACGGGGCCGACCGGCGAGAAGAGGCGAGCCCCTAGCAACCCCGTGCGCAGGGTGTGCGGCCCCTCGACTGATCGGCACCATTGAGTTGCTGCCGAGGACGACCTTGTTCGACCGGCCCCTCGTGCCGCGATCCGCGAGATCGATGCATCTAGGTTCTTAACCTGCTGATCGAGACCATGTACCGATTGGGTCGAGCAGTGACCCGCGTGCCGGTTTACCGGTAGACCTCGACGAGTTCCGAGCTCCAGGTGTGCCAACAGCCGACCGATCTCCGCGTGCGAGCCAGCCGGCGACCCGGCGCGGTACCCGGTGGTGGGGTCGCGGTGGGTGTCCATGGCTTCCAAGGTCGCCAGGCGGCGTGCCTGCGATCACGTGGCGGCAGGTGATCTCCTGCCCTCGGACGGGACGCAGCATCGAGCGGTGCCGAGGTCTCTGAGTCTGCTCGGGACTGTCCGTGACTGCGCTGCGCTGGTACCAACCGCACCGATATTTGCACCGGTTGCCTCGATCCCGAGGGCTGAAAGGTTCGTTCAAGACGGCCTGTAGGCGTCTGACCTGCGATTCTGCATTGGGCCGGTGACAGGAGTCGAACCCGCGACATCCTCATTACAAGTGAGGCGCTCTACCAACTGAGCTACACCGGCGAACGCGCGCGGACGGGCCTCGACCTGCCGCGCGGCGGTGCCATCGTAGGGGACGGCGAGATCCGCCGAGCACCCCGGGAACCTCACCCCTCGTCGGGCTCCGGGGTCTCGAGGTCGAACGGCACATAGTCACCCACGACGATCGCGCCGGTGGTCTGCACCCGCACCGGCTGGAGACCGGCCGGGCGGCCGTCGCGGTAGGTGAGCAGGGTGAACATCGCCGTACGACGGAGCTTGCTGCCGATCGCGATGGCGTACGCCGCACCGCCGGTGGTGCCGTTGGTGAAGGTGTAGCCGACCTTGCCGTTCTCACCGACCACCTGGGTCGGGCCGGCCTGCACGTGCAGGTGCCCGCCGACGACGAGGTCGGTGCACCCCTGCGCCAGCGCGGTTGCGCCGAGGTTGGCGTCGTGGACCAGCAGGGTGGCGATCCGGTCGCCTTCCTCGTCGCGTCTGCAGACGTCCTCGGCGATCGCCTCCTTGACCTCACCGAAGCTCAGGTCGGTCTCGTCTCGCCAGTTGCCCAAGCCGCTCGAGCGTGGGTCGTCGACGCCGGTGAGCCGGACACCACCGAAGACCTCGACCGGCTCGCCCTCGAGGTGGGTCCAGCCGAGGTCCGCCAGGAAGCGGTTCACGAAGGTGCCGTTGTCGTGGTTGCCGGAGACGGCGACCTTGGCGTCGTAGCCCTTGAAGGCCGCGTCGAGCGAGTCCAGGCTGAAGGCCTCCCACGACTCCCCCGTCGAGGTGTCGTCGCCTGCGTCGAGCACCACTGTCGCACCGGCCGCGTCCGCGACCGCGCGCACCACCTGGTCCATGCCGATGTTGTCGTGCCGGTCGCTGACCAGGACGGCAACGGTCTCGTCGTCGGCAGGCTCGCGCAGCTGGTCGGCCACACCGTCGACGCGGTCCACGATGTCGCGGTAGAAGACCTTGCTCTTGTCATAGGTGTCGAACAAGCTCGTGAGGAGCCGCCTGGTGTTCTGGGTGATCAGCCCGCCCTGGATCTCCCACCCCTGCAGGTCACCGGGGACCTGGACGTCGGTGATGGCGTCCTGCACGGGCAACCACACCTCCCGACCCTCGGGCCGCGGGGGATCGATGTCCCAAGGCCTGACCACCAGGGCCGTGACCACACCCGCCACGACCACGAACGCGACCGCGTCCCGCTTGCGCGAGCGCAAGCAGCTCGGTACGACGGCGGCGGCCGAGCAGGAGCCACAAGCCGACCGGAACCATCCCGATCACCGAAGCGGGGATGGCGGCGTTGCGCGCAAGGTCGAACACCTCGTCGCGGATGCGTTTCTGCTCGGCCTCGGGGTGCGCGGCGATGGAGGCGTAGCGCTGAGCGAGCTCGACCGTCGAGTCCGCGGTGGTCTTTCCCATCTCGACGTCGATCCCGAGCCACGTGCCCGAGGAGGTGCGGAGATCGGGCAGGTAGGGGCCCATGTCGAGACGCACCCGGCCGTCGAAGTTGGGTGACACCTGGGTCTCGTGGCTGGCGACCAGCACCTGGGCGCTGGAACTGGTGAACTGCACCGCCCACGCGGGCACGGCGACGACGGCCCACGCCAGCACGTAACCCAGGATTCGCAGCGCGCGCCGGCGGCGCTTCCGACGGGCCTGTGGGTGGCGGTCAGGGGTGGTCGGGCCTGAGCTGGTCGAGACGGTCGTGGTCACGCTCAGTCCTTCTGTGCTCGCTTCGCGGCGCGCTCCTCGGCAACGGCGTACAGCGTGATGCTCGCGGCGACACCGGCGTTGAGCGACTCCAGCGAGCTGGCCATGGGGATCGACACCAGCTGGTCACAGGTCTCGGCGACCAGGCGCGAGAGTCCCTTGCCCTCGGATCCGACCACGATCACCAGCGGCCCGTCGGCCAGGTCCAGGTCCGGCAGGGACACCTCGCCGTCAGCAGCCAGGCCGACCACCATGCAGCCCGCCTCCTGGTAGGCCTTGAGCTGCCGCGTCAGGTTGACCACCTGCGCGACCGGGACCCGCGCCGCGGCACCCGCCGAGGTCTTCCAGGCGCTCGCGGTCATGCTGGCCGCACGGCGCTCGGGGATCACGACGCCGTGCGCCCCGAACCCCGCAGCCGACCTCACCACCGCACCGAGGTTGCGGGGGTCGGTGACCGAGTCCAACGCCACGATCAGCGGCTGCTCGTTGTTGGCCGCGGCAAGGTCGAGCAGGTCGCTCGGGTCGGCGTACTCGTACGGCGGCACGCGGGCCGCCAGTCCCTGGTGCACGGCGCCGGCGGTCATCCGGTCGAGCTCGACCTTCGGGACCTCGAGCAGCGAGATGCCCTTGTCGGCGACGATCGAGAACACCTCACGAAGCCGGGCGTCGCGGTCGGCACCCTCGGCGACGTACACCGCGGTGACCGGCAGCTCGGCACGCAGAGCCTCGACGACCGAGTTGCGGCCGGCGATCCACTCCTGCTCACCCTTGCCGGCGCCGCGACGCTGGCGCGGCCCTCCGGCCTTGTCCGCCTTCTTCGCCGCCTTGTGCGCCTTGTGGTACGGCCGGTCCTTGGCCTTGGGCGTGGGGCCCTTGCCCTCGAGCCCACGCCGGACGCGGCCTCCGGAGCCGGCCGTGGGGTTGCCCTTGCCGGTCTTCTTGATGGCGCCTCTGCGCTGTGAGTTACCAGGCACGTGGTTGTCCTTTTCGGTGTTCGAGCAGCGAGCGATCAGTCGGGACCCTCATGTCACACGCTCCAGCGCGGACCGTCGGGGGTGTCCTCGATCTCGACCCCGGCCGCCTTGATCCGGTCGCGGATCGCGTCGGCGGCGGCGAAGTCCTTGTTGGCCCGAGCCTCGGCCCGCTGTTCCAGCATGCCCTTGACGAGTGCATCGACCACGGGGGTCAGGTCGTTGGTGCTCCCGCTCGACCAGTGCGGGTCGGCCGGGTCGAGGCCGAGCACCCCGAGCATCGCACGCACCGACGCGGCGTTGCCGCGCAGGGCAGCCGAGTCGCCCTCGCCGAGGAGCTTGTTGCCCTCGCGCATCGTCTCGAAGATCGCTGCCACGGCGGCGGGGGTGCCGAGGTCGTCGTTCATGGCGTCGATGAAGTCGGCACAGAAGATGCCGTGCTCCGCGACTCCGCCGAGCACCTGCGCGGCACGCTCGAGGTAGCTCTCGATCCGACGGAAGCCGGCAGCCGCCTCGGCGAGCGCCTCGAAGCTGAACTCGACCGTGGAGCGGTAGTGCGCAGCCAGCATGTAGTAGCGCAGCTCGATCCCCCGGACGCGCTCGAGCACGTGCGGCACGAGCAGCGAGTTGCCCAGCGACTTGCTCATCTTCTCGCCGGAGGTGGTGATCCAGGCGTTGTGCATCCAGTACGACGCGAACGGGTGCCCGGCCGATCGCGACTGGGCCTGCTCGTTCTCGTGGTGCGGGAAGCGCAGGTCGACGCCGCCGCCGTGGATGTCGAAGGCGGGACCGAGGTACTTCTCGGCCATCGCCGAGCACTCGATGTGCCAGCCCGGACGACCCCGGCCCCACGGCGATGGCCAGGATGCGGTCTCGGGCTCGGAGGCCTTGCGTCCCTTCCAGAGCGCGAAGTCGCGGGGGTCGCGCTTGCCCCGCGGGTCGGCGTCCTCCGCGGCCTCCATGTCCTCGACCTTCTGCCGGGTGAGCTCACCGTAGGAGTCCCAGGAGCGGACGTCGAAGTAGACGTCGCCGGAGCCGTCCTCGGCCGCGTAGGCGTGCCCGGCGTCGATCAACGTCGCGATCAGCTCGAGCATCTCGGGCACGTGGCCGGTCGCGGCCGGCTCGTAGGTCGGGGGCAGGACGTGCAGCGCGTCGTAGGCCCGGTCGAGCTCGCGCTTCATGTCGTAGGCGAGGTTGTACCAGGGGCGACCCTGCTCGCCCGCCTTGATCAGGATCTTGTCGTCGATGTCGGTGATGTTGCGGATGAACGTGACGGCGTACCCGGTCGCGAGCAGCCAGCGCCGGAGCACGTCGAAGTTGACCGCCGACCGGACGTGCCCGACGTGGGGCTCGGACTGCACCGTGAGCCCGCAGACGTAGATCCCGACCTCGCCCTCCTCGAGGGGGACGAAGTCGCGCACCGCGCGCGCAGCGGTGTCGTGGAGGCGGAGGGTCACGCCGCAATCCTAGGGGGCAAAGCGGCTTTTCCCGACCGCGGCGGAGTGGAGCCATCCCACTGACGGCTCCGGTGAGGAAATGTGACAAAAACCGACTTGTGTGACGAAACGCGACTACTGTTGTTCCGTGGCTTCTCCGACTTCCGCCCCGCTCCGCCTGCAGGCGATGGGCATGGGCTTCCTGGTCCTGGTCGTTGCCGGCGCGGTCCTCACCGACCCGGTGGTCCACGAGCGCGCGCGGCTCGCCGCAGCCTCGCCCGGCAAGCACCGGATGACGCACATCACCACCGACGCCGCCTTCCGCGCCGGGACCTCCGAGGGGGTCCGGGTCGGTGGCGGCGCATTGAGCATCGAGCGACCGCGCGGCCGGTTGCGGTACGCCGGGAAACGGTGGGCCTGGACTCGCTGGACCTCCCCCAACATCTCGCCGCAGCAACCGTTCACCCAGCTGGTGCCCAGCTGGAAGGCCGCCACCCCCGCGAAGACCTTCGTGATGGTGCAGGCACGTGCGCGCAGCACGACCGGGGCGTACAGCTCCTGGAAGCTGATGGGCAGCTGGTCGACCCGGGACGCGGGTTTCCGTCGTACCAGCGGCGGTCTGCAGGAGGACGCGGTCGCCCGGGTGAGCACCGACACGCTGGTCGCCCGTAGTGGGGTGACCCTGTCCAGCTACCAGCTGAGGGTGCTGCTGCTCAAACGCCCACGGACCGCCGCGACTCCCACTCTCCACTCGGTGCAGGCCGTGGCCAGCCTGCCGCCTTCCGGCACGCGGGCGACCAGCCGGCCGGCGCTGCCGGGCCGGATCCTGGACGTGCCGACGTACTCGCAGATGACGCACCGCGGGCAGTACCCGCAGTTCGGCGGGGGTGGCCAGGCGTGGTGCTCCCCCACGTCACTGTCGATGATCCTGGGCTACTACCGCTCGCTGCCCTCGCGCGCGAACTACTCCTGGGTGGACAAGCGCTACGCCGACCCGTGGGTCGACCACGTCGCCCGGGTCGTCTACGACCACGGTTACCGGGGCGCCGGCAACTGGGCCTTCAACACGGCCTACGCGGCGCTCCTGGCCGGCGACGCCTTCGTCACCCGACTGACCGACCTGCGCCAGGCCGAGCGTTTCATCGCGGCCGGTATCCCGCTGGCCGCGTCGATCACGTTCTCCCGTGGCCAGCTCAGCGGCGCCCCGATCGGGTCCACCAACGGCCACCTCGTGGTCATCGTCGGCTTCACCAGCACCGGCAACGTCGTGGTCAACGACCCGGCCGCGTCCAGCAACTCCTCGGTCCGTCGCGTCTATGACCGCGGCCAGTTCGAGCGAGCCTGGCTGGGCCGCTCCAGCGGCACCGTGTACGTCGTGCGCGACGCCGCCCACCCACTTCCGGAACGGGACGCAAGTCGGAACTGGTAGTCACAGGAGCTGACAGGTTTTTCTGGGTCCCCAGAAGAACCACGCGGCTGGCGAACAGCGTCAGGCGCCGTACCCGCCGTCCACGTCCACCTTCTGCCCGCTGACGAACCCGGCGCGGTATGACGCCAGGAAGCACACCGCCTCGGCGATGTCGTGGGCGTTGCCGAACCGGCGGAGCGGAGTGTTCGCGCGGGCGGCGTCGAGGGCTGTGCCGTCGAGCTCCCCGGACTCCATCAGGCGCTGGGCCATCCCGTCGGTCAACATCCCCGGACCCACGCAGTTGGCCCGCACGCCGTAACGCCCCTCCTCGACAGCCAGCGCGCGTACCAGCGCCTCGACCGCCGCCTTCGGGGCCGAGGACAGTCCGTCGCGCACGGGGAAGCGGGTGGTGGCCGCGGTGGTCACGGCCACGATGCTTCCCTGCGCCTCGCGTAGCGCTCCCAGCGCCGGGCGGACCACGTTGAACATCGCCGCCGCGTCGCCGCCGAGCTGGTCGGCCATGGCGGCGGGCTCGACCTGGCTGAGGTAGGTCATCGGGACGGCCGGCCCGGCGGCGTACACCAGGGTGTGCAGGCCGCCGTACTTCTGCTCGACCTCCTCGACCAGGCGCGCACACGCTTCCGCGTCGGTGGCCTCGAGCTGGCGCTTGGTCACCCGACCGCCGTAGGAGGCCGCGTCGTCGGCGACCCGGTCGGCGGCCCGCTCGTTGGTGCGCCAGGTGAAGGCCACGTGGCTGCCCCGCTGTGCGAGCAGCCGAACCACGGCGCGACCGATGCCTCCGCTTCCCCCGACGACGAGCGCGGCACCGGTCAGCTCCGAGAAGTCATCCATCCGCACAGGCTAGGGGTAGGTCAGGTCTGGAGCCCGGATTCGCTGAAGAACCACAGGCTGCTGGTGAGCCACACGAGGACGATCGAGGTCAGCAGGAGTGCACCCACCACCGGCAGTGCCCAAACCGGAAGCCGTCGTGTGTGCACCACCACCACCTTGGCGGCGAAGGCGCCGTACACCGCGCACCCGGCGACCGAGTGGACGAGCGTGCGAGTGGAGTACGGCTCCGGCGCGAAACCGACCCCGTAGAGGCAGTACGCCGCCACCGGCAGCGACACCACGAAGGCCAGCGTCCCGCCGGCTCGGTGGGCCGACCCCAACCACGACGGGGCTCGTCCGACCCCCGGCAGCCGACCGTAGAGCCACAGCGCCCCCACGAGCTGGCCCAGCGCGAGGGCGACGACCACGGTTGCCGCCCAGCTCTTGAACGCCATCGTGCTGGTGAACCCGAAGGCCGGGAGCGAGCCGTAGTCGGGGCTGTGCAAGCGGCCGTAGACACCCAGGGCGACGGACACCCCGGCGGCCAGCAGCAGCGCCGCCAACAACGGCGCCCGGCGCGTCACCTGGTCCGACATGGCCCACCTCCTCGCGCTCCCAGCCTGCGGCACCGCGAGCGCCACGCGCCACCCCCGCAGGGTCGAGAGAGCCGGTGCGGCGCGCCGTCCGGCCGGCGGAGACTCAGATCCAGCCCATGCGCTGGGCGGCGTGGACGGCCTCGTGGCGGTTGGTGGCGGCGAGCTTGGCGGCTGCGCTGGAGAGGTAGTTGCGCACGGTGCCGGCGGCGAGGTGGGTGCGGCGGGCGATCTCCTCGACCGGGGCGCCGTCCGAGGCGGCCTCGAGCACGGCGGTCTCGCGGGCGGTGAGGGGAGAGTCGCCGAGCGCCATGGCTTCGGCGGCGAGGCCCGGGTCGACGTACCGGCCGCCGGCGGCGACGGCGCGGACGGCAACGGCAAGCGTCTGTGCGCTGGTGGTCTTCGGGAGAAAGCCGCGGACGCCGCTCGAGAGGGCGCGCTTGAGCAACCCTGGTCTCCCGTGGCTGGTGACGATCAGACAGCCACAGCCGGGCAGGGTCTCCGCGATCTGGGCGGCGGCGGCGATGCCGTCGAGCCCGGGCATCTGGAGGTCGAGCACGACGACGTCGGGGCCCAGAGCGCGAGCCTGGGTGACCGCCTCCGGTCCGGTGGCGGCCTGGCCGACGACCGTGATGTCCTCCTCCAGGTCGAGCATCTGGGCGAGCGCCACCCGGATCAGGTGCTCGTCGTCAGCCAGCAGCACGCGAATCATGGCGTGGCCACGGTGTCGGCGTGCGCGAAGTCGACGCGAACGACGAAGCGGTCGCCCTCGACGCCGGAGGTCACGTTGGCGCCGCGAGCGGCCAGCTGGTCGGCCAAGGTTCTGAGTCCGCTGCCGTCACCGCTGGCGGGTTGATCGAGAACGCACGCCGTCGTTGGAGACGACGAGCTGGTCCCCGGCGTACGTCAGCTCGACCCTGCCGGCCCGGGAGTGGCGGAGCACGTTGGTGACGGCCTCGCGGATGACGCGGGCGACGCTCTCGTGGCGTTCTTGCGGTACGTCGTCAACGTCGGCGTGGGCAGTGATGCCGGCCGAGGCGAGCAGGGACACGGCGCCGTCGATCTCCGAGGGCAGGTCGAGCGGGCGGTAGCCCTGGGCGAGCTCGCGGGCCTCACGCAGGGCGTCGTGGGCGGTGGCGCGGATCTCGAGCAACTGGTCGGTGGCCCGGGGGTCGCCCCGCTCGGCGAGGGTGGCGGCGAGCTCGGCCTGCACGGCGATGGTCGAGAGCCGCCGACCCATCACGTCGTGGACGTCCTGGGAGAAGCGCAGCCGTTCGCGGGCCACGGCCAGCGCCGCCTCGCTGTCCCGAGCCCGCTCGAGCGAGGTCACCACGCCCATCAACCACAGCGAGCTCTGCACCGTGAAGACGAAGAACACGCTCGCTGCCAACCCGAAGAACGCGAGGCCGAGGTTACCGCCGAGGACACCGGCGATGCCGGCCGACGCCACCAGGATCCCGTTGCGCACGCGGGTGTCGAGCAGTCCACCAGCACCCCACCCGAGAGCGGTGACCAAGACCAGGGACGTGCCGTCGCGGGCGTCATCGGGGAGCAGGAGGGCCAGTGGCGCGCCCACGGCCACGAGTCCGAGCAACCACGCGAGCGAGCGCCAGGGCAGCGGACCTTTGTCCGGGTGCAACCGGATCACGTCGCGGAGCACGAGGGTGCCGGCCACACCGAGCACGAGGGTGCCGATCGCCACGACCGTCATCGGGACGGTCGAGGTGACCGTCGCAAAAGCGTTCACGTACGCGACGAACAGGAGGAGCCAGTAGACGGCGTACAGGGAGGTCAGCGTGTAGGCGACGACGCGCTCCACCTGGGTACGCCGTCTCCACCAGTCCCAAGTCACCACACTGGCCATCCTGTCAGCCACGCGGCTCCCAGGTCATCGCCCGGCGAGCGAGCAGCGCGCCGATGATCGTCCAGCCGAGCAGGACACCCAGTGCGGGCACGGCCTCGCCCCAGGTGGCCCACCAGGAAACGGTGTCCGTGCCGAGAACGCCGGGCTCGAGTCCGAACCAGGCCACCCGGACGAGGTCCTCCAAGGCTGCACCCGGGAGCAGGTCGACCCACGGCTGGGCTGCTGGAGGAAACACGAACCGCGCGCTGCCCAGCATGGCGAGCAGCAGGACGGGAGCGCTGGTCAGCTGGGCGGCTTCGGCGTTCCTCGTCCAAGCCGCCGTCCAGAGGGCCAGGGCGACGAACATGACGCAGGTCAGCAGCAGCCCGAGGACGAGCAGGATCGGGTTGGTGGGCAGGCCGTAGCCGAGGGCTCCGGCCACGCCCACCGCGAGGCCGAGCACGACGAAGACGAGGGCCACGCCTGGCATTGCCATCGAGCCGATGATCTCGGCGTCGGTCGCCTCGCCGGAGCGCAGTCGCTTGAGCACCAGCTCGTCGCGGCGGGTCACGAACATGGAGAGCAGGTTGTAGTAGACCGGGAAGAGCCCGGCCAGCAGCAGGACAACGCCCAGGGAAGACGCGGCGGCTGCGTCCGTCATCCCGTATGCGATGGCCATCAGGGCGAGCGGCACGAGAGGGAGGACGACCGCGTAGAAGACGGTCAGCGAGTTGCGGCGCATCAGCAGGACGTTGGACTGGGCGAGGCCGAGCACACGAGCAGTCATCGGGCCATCTCCGTTGCTAGGTGGGTGCTGGGATCCTTGGTCGCGCCCCGACCCTCCGCGACGTCGAGGAAGATCGCCTCGAGCGAGGCGGCGCGGGCGGTCAGGTCGTCAAGCTGTACGTCGTACCGGGCGGCCCAGGTCAGCAGCACGGTCAGCGTCTGCTGGAGGTCGTCGGTCTCCACGACGCTGTGGCCGGCCACCCTGTGCACGGTCGTGGCGCCAAGTGGCGGGACTTCCTGGTGAGGTGTCCGGAAGGAGATGACGCAGGGTTGGCCGGCCAGGATCTCCTCGCGGGTGCCGGACAGGACGATGCGGCCCTCGCGCATGATGGAGATCCGGTCGGCGAGCGCCTCGGCCTCCTCGAGGTAGTGCGTCGTGACGAGGACTGCGACACCGTCCTCGCGCAGCGACCGGATCAGCTCCCACACACGGTGCCGGCTCTCCGGGTCGAGACCCGTGGTCGGCTCGTCGAGCATCAGCACCTCGGGACGGCCGGTGAGGGTGCAGGCCAGGTCGACACGTCGCTGCTCCCCGCCGGACAGCGCGCGCATGCGCACCTCGGCGCGCCCACCCAGGTCGAGCAGGTGGAGCGACTCCTCGACCGGGCGGGGATCGGTCACCGTGGCGGCCCACATCCCGAGGGTCTCGCGCACGGTCAGGTCGCCGGAGAACCCGCTGCGCTGGAGCAGGACGCCGCTCCGGCAGCGTACTTCGGCGCGGTCGGTGTGCGGGTCCAGCCCGAGCACACGCACGCTGCCCGCCGCCGGTGAGGCGAGCCCCTCGATGACCTCGAGCAGAGAGGTCTTGCCGGCTCCGTTGACTCCCAGCAGGGCGTGGATGGTGCCCGCCTCGACCTGCAGGTCGACCCCGGCGACGGCTTCGAAGGCACCGCTCCCACTGCCGTAGACCCGGTGCAGGTCGCGTACGTCGATCGCGGCTTCCATGTCCTTTTGCATGTGACCAGCCAACCCCCGCCAGGGCTCTTGCAGTAGTGCGGCGTGTCACCGGTCGCGCTGACATCTGTCATGCGGCGGGTGGGCTCCCGGGTGGTCGAGCAGCGAGCGAAGCGAGCGGACAGCCGAGGCCACGCAAGGCGCGTCACCAAGTGGTCGAGCAGCGAGCCACCGGCCGAGTCCACGACCGGGGTGTCTCTGGGATGGTCGAGCAGCGAGCGGACAGTCGAGACCACGGCCCCCGCCCGATGGACTCGTCATTCGTCCACATCTTGATTCGACCTCTTGACTCGAACACCTGTTCGCACAAGAATGGACCCATGAGCGCAGCACTCGACCTGCACCCCGACACCGGACACCCGGTGACCACGGGCGCGGCCGAGCTGCACCACCTCCTGGACCGGATGCACGCACACTCGGGCACGGCGCTGGCTTCTGGGGAGTACGCCGCACTGCTCGCCGACCTCGACCGCGCACGACACCGCCTCGAAGCCCTCAAGCTCAAGGTCCTCGCCGCAGCCGACCGGGCCGGGACCGCGAAGTCCGCCGGGTTCACCGGCACCGACGCCTGGACCGCGAAACACACCAACACCTCACGCACCACCGCCGCGCGGGAGGTCCACCTGGCCACCGAGCTGGAGGCCGGCCACGGCCACGAGAGCCACCGCCGAGGCCCTCGACGCCGGCCTGGTCTCCCCCGCCCACGCCGCGGTCATCCTGCACGCCACCGACCAGCTCCCCACCGGAGTCACCACCGAACAACGCCAAACCGTCGAGGCAGCGCTGGTCGAGAAAGCCCAACGGTTCAACCCCGACCAGCTGCGCCGCCTGGCCAAACGAGCCCTCGAAACCATCGAACCCGACCAGACCGTCGTCGACGCCCACGAGAACGAACTGCGTCCGCACCGACGAACAAGCCGCCCTCGAGAAGTGCTCACTGACCTTCCACGACCACGCCGACGGCACCACCACCGGGCACTTCACCATCCCCACCCTGGCCGCAGCCATCCTGCGCAAAATCATCGAGTCGATGACCGCACCCCGACGCATGCGCCACCGACTGTGGCCGGCAGCACCCCCCGACTGGCGGCACCGCCGCGGCCTGGCCTTCGTCGAGCTCCTCGAACACCTGCCCACCGACCACCTGCACTCCAGACCGCCGCCACCATCGTGGTCACCCTCGAGCACAGCGTCCTCGAGGCGCCGAAGACCGCCGGCCTCGACACCGGCCACACCAACACCGCCGGAGAAGCCCGCCGCCTGGCCTGGGATGCCGGGATCTCCCGCCGTCCTCGGTCGACTCACCTCAGCCGCTCGACCTGGCCGCGAGAACCACGCTGTTCTCCGAACCACGAGGTCGCCGTCAGGCACAACCCGAGACCTGCGCCGCTCGGCGGATGTCCGAGTGGCCGTTCGCCCCGTTGCCGAGCTTCTCCACCGGAACCCTGGAGTCGGGCGGCGACGACCTCAACAACGCCGTCGCCGCTATGCCACTACCACCACCAACGCATCCACGACCACGCCTACAACCACCACGAGCAACCCGACGGCACGATCACATTCAGCAGGCGCACGTGATGACCGCGGGCGCGCACGCCCCGGGGTGGAACGCCCGGGCGTGGAACCACCCCGGGCGTTGAACCACCGGGCGTTGAACCACCGGGGGTTCAGTTACGTAGCGTTGAAGGGGTGCGTGTCCCAGCCGGTGGCGCCGTCGGGCACCACGTCGGCTTTGACCGAAGTCTGGGTGTAGCCGGTGGTGTCGGTGGCCCGCACGAACACGCGGTGCTCTCCGGGTTCGACGTCGACGGTGGCTGCCCACTGCACCCAGGTATCTGCGCCCGGCACGCGCCCGAGCTCGGCCTCGCGCCAGGGCCCGCCGTCGAGCTGGTACTCCACCTTGGCGATGCCCTTGCGTTGCGCCCAGGCGCTACCCCCGATGCGTACCGGGCCGGCCGGGACGTCCGCGCCGCTGCGCGGCACGTCGACCCGCGACTGGGTCTTCACCGGCCCTCGCTCCGACCACCCTCGCTGGGTCCAGAAGGCGTTGATCTTGTCGAAGCGGGAGACCTCGATGTCCACGAGCCACTTCGTGGCCGAGACGTAGCCGTACAGGCCGGGCACCACCATCCGCACCGGGAAGCCGTGCTGCACCGGCAAGGGCTGACCGTTCATCGCCACGGCCAGCATGGCGTTGCGATCATCAAGGAGGGCGGCGAGCGGGGTGCCGCAGTCCCAACCGTCGCGCGAGGTCTGCAGGACGGCGTCGGCCCCAGGCTGCACGCCTGCCTCGGCCAGCAGGTCCCGCACCAGCACTCCGGACCACCAGGCATTGCCGATGAGGTCACCGCCCACGTCGTTGGAGACGCAGCAGATGGTGATCCAGGCTTCGGTCAGCTCGCGGTCGATCAGGTCCTGGTAGGTGAACGTGATCTCACGGTCCACCATCCCGTGGATGCGCAGTGACCACTCCTCCGGCGAGATCGTGGGTGGAGCGAGCGCCGTGTGGATGATGTAGAAGTCGTCATTCGGCGTGCGCCAGGGCTCGAGCCCGGCGACGCCCAGGCTCGCGCCCGCAGGGACATCGCCGCGCTTGACCGGCAGGCGCAGCAACCTGCGCGCCTGCTCGACCGCGTTGCGCCCGCCCCCTGCCGCTCGCCCGGCCAGGCTCAGCAGGGTCACCACGCCCACCACCGATGCCGACCGGATCAGGAACGCACGGCGACGCGAGTCGACTGTGACGTCCGCCTCGACCTCCCCGAGCAGGGGCGCCGAGACCAGGCGCAGGGTCACGATCCAGGTGACCAGGCCGACCATCAGGGCCAGGGCGGCGCCGGTGCCCGGGGTGGGCAGGCGCAACACAGCGGCCAGACCTATCGCGGCCAGGACGAAGAACACCACGTCCGGCAGGAGCGGCATCCGGCGCATCAGCGACGCGGCGTACGCACAGACCCCGAGCACGATCGCGGCGGTGCCAGCGAGCAGGAGCGGCTTGTCGAGCGAGCCGAGGAGGTGGATCAGGAACAGAGCGATCGGCCCCGGCGTGTAGTCGACCACCGCGGCGCCCACCGCCGAGATCGGCCCGGACTCCGCGCGCAACGCGAGCGCGGCCGCCTCGCTGAGCGCGAGCCCCGCGGCACCGGCCACCACGCCCGCGAGCGCGAACTGCCATCGGGAGACGTCCGGATGGGTCCCCCGTGCAGCGCCGGTAGCGGCCCCGGGCGGCTCGGCGCCCGCCCCTTCGACCCCGCCCGTGCCGTGCTGCGCCTGGGCGCTCGTATCCGGGCTCATCTCCGGGGTCACCTCTCCATCCTCGCGCATGCGGCCAACCTCACGGCACATCCGCGCGGGATCCGCGGCATGATCGTGCCCGTGAACCAGCGCATCGGCATCGGCACAGACGTCCACCGCCTCGCACCAGGTCGTTCGTTGCGGGTCGCCGGACTGGATTGGCCCGAGGAGGAGCGCGGCCTGGAGGGACACTCCGACGGCGATGTCGTCCTGCACGCGATCTGTGACGCGTTGCTGTCCGCCGCCGGCCTGGGGGACCTGGGCAGCAACTTCGGCACCTCCGAGCCACAGTGGGCGGGGGCTCCGAGCCACGACCTGCTCGCCGAGACGCTTCGTCGGGTTCGGGATGCCGGATGGGTCGTCGACAACGTGGCCTGCCAGCTGATCGGCAACCGCCCGCGCTTCTCCGCACGTCGGGCCGAGGCGGAGGCCGGCATCTCCGAACGGCACGGGATCAGCGTCTCGATCAGCGCCACCACCACCGACGGCCTGGGCCTCACCGGTCGCGGCGAGGGTCTGGCAGCCATCGCCACCGCCCTGCTGCACACCGGCTGAGGCAACCGCGTCGAAGATCTGTCCCGCAGGTGCCACGATGGCGCCATGCGTCCGGCCGCTGGTTCCTTGCTGATCGCGTCGGCCACCCTGGCCGACCCGAACTTCGCACGCTGCGTGCTGCTGGTCCTGGCCAGCGACGAGAACGGGAGCCTGGGCGTCATCTTGAACCGTCCCACCGAGGTCCAGGTGAGCGAGGTGCTCCCCACCTGGCAGGACATGGCGACCGCGCCCGATGTGCTGTTCCAGGGTGGTCCGGTGGAGCTCAACGCCGCCTTGGCGGTCGGGTCAGTTCGCGGCGACGACCCGATCATGGGCTGGCAACCGATGACCGGCACGATCGGGATCATCGACCTCGACGGGGCGCCCGAGGACCTGCTCGGCCGGCTGGCCGCGCTGCGGGTGTACGCCGGCTACACCGGTTGGGGTGATGGCCAGCTCGAGGGCGAGATCGAGGAGGGCAGCTGGCACGTCGTATCGGCTCAGCCCGGTGACCTGTTCACCGCGACCCCGGACCGTCTCTGGCGCGATGTGCTCCGGCGCCAGCCCACACCGCTCTCGATGCTGGCGACGATGCCCGAGGACGCCAACCTCAACTGACCCCCGGCGGGATCAGGCAGACTGCGCACGTCGCCGAGTGGAGGAGAGGGATGTTGTGACCATCCGCGCAGCCGCCGTGCTGCTCGCCGCGGGGTCGGGCACACGAGTGGGTGCCCGCGAGGGTGACCGCCCGCTCAACAAGGTGCTGCTGCCCCTCGCCGGGATCCCGATCCTGGCGCGGTCGGTGCGGACCGTTCTCGACGTCGTCGGCGTCCACCGGATCGTGCTGGTGGTCCGCCCCGAGGACCGCCCCGCAATCGCGGAAGCTGTCTCGCCCCACCTCGGCGCCCACGACCTCTGGGTCGTCGACGGCGGGCAGGAGCGGCACGACTCCGAGTGGCAGGCGATGCGGACTCTCGCGGCAGAGATCGACGACGGAGAGCTGGACGTCGTGGCGATGCACGACGCCGCCCGGCCCCTGGCCACCGCGTCGTTGTGGCGCGCGGTCATCGACACAGCCGCCGAGCGTGGTGGGGCCATCCCCGTGCTGGAGATGCCACGGCTCTCCCACCGCGACGGCCGGCTGGCGACCGCGGGTCTGGTCGGGGTGCAGACCCCGCAGGCGTTCCGGGCTGCGGACCTGCTCGCCGCCCACCGGCAGGCAGCGGCCGAGGGTTTCGTCGGCAGCGACACCTCGAGCTGCCTGCAGCGCTACACCGGGGTCGAGGTCGTCGGGGTGCGGAGCACCGCCGCCAACCTCAAGGTGACGTTCCCCGAGGACATCACCGTGGCCGAGAAGCTGCTCATCGCCTAGGCGGAGGCATCCCTGCTCCTGGTGACCTCGAGCGCCGCCAGGTCCGACTCCTCGACGATCCGGCGTCCTTCGGGGGGAGCCGTGAGGTACTGCACCGGGAAGCGGCGCATCAGTTCGTCCACGAGCACGGCCAGGTCGTCGGTGTCGAGATCCTCGAGGGCGGCCACCACGGTGGCGGGCAGAACCACCGGAGAGGTCACCACCATCAGGTCCCCCCGGTCGACGGTCGCGCCGAGCCGGTCACCGTCGTAGGCCTTGACCGTGTCGGTGACCGGGCGAACACCGACCACCACGGCTCCCGAGCGCTCGGACCGGGCGATGGCCTCCTCGAGGAACGACGCGGGGGTCATCGGGCACAGCGGGTCGTGGATGACCAGCGCCCGACCGCTGTCGCGGACCCGGTCGAAGGGCAGCACGTAGTCGAAGAGCAGTGCCCCGGCAGTGGTCAGCGCCCACGAGGCCGCGGCAACCAGCGACTCCCCCTGCACCAGTGCGAACGGCAGATTCCCCCGCCCTTCCAGTGGGACCACGCCGAGCGGCTCGGGCATCTCCTCCACGTCGTCACTGTAGTGGCCCCGTTGCCGCCCATCGGGCGGAGCCTGAGCGTGCCAGAGATGCGTCGAGCCCCCGGACACCAGGTCCGGGGGCTCGACGGGCAGAACGATGACGTCAGGTACGACGGATCAGGAAGCGAGGACCTCGTCGAGGATCGCCTCGGCCTTGTCCTCATTGGTGTGCTCGGCGAGCGCCAGCTCGGAGACGAGGATCTGGCGCGCCTTGGCCAGCATCCGCTTCTCACCGGCGGACAGGCCGCGGTCACGCTCGCGGCGCCACAGGTCACGAACGACCTCGGCAACCTTCATCACGTCACCGGAGTGCAGCTTCTCCAGGTTGGCCTTGTAACGGCGCGACCAGTTGGTCGGCTCGTCGGGGACGACGGCCCGCAGCACGTCGAAGACGCGGTCCAGGCCCTCCTTGTCGACGACATCGCGGACACCGACGAGATCGAGGTTGCAAGCCGGCACACGGACCACGAGGTCCTGCTGGGCAACGATGCGCAAGACGAGGTACTGCTTCTCTTCGCCCTTGATCGTGCGCATTTCGATGTCTTCGATGACTGCGGCCCCGTGATTTGGATAAACGACCGTTTCGCCGACAGTGAAAGTCATATGTAGTGAACCCCTTTCGAGGTGACCAGTCTAACACGGTTGCAGAAGCCCCCTATCCACCGTTTGCGCAGGTCAGAGGCTCAAGAAGGGGTTGACAAGTACCGGTTTCATGTGCCGCGCGGGTGTGCCGACGCGAACGGAGTCACCGAACCTGCGGCGCCACGCAGCCGGATGCTCAATACTGCGACCCATGAGCACTGAGGCCTCCCGCAAGGCGCCGAGCCAGCTGCGGGCACTGGGTCGAGCCGTCCACCCACGCCAGGCGCTGGCCATCGCCGTCGTCGTCGGACTACTCGTGGCGCTGATGGGGCGACCTGCCCGAGAGGTCCTGATCAGCGCCGGTGCGGTGCTCCTGGCGCAGCTGATCCTGGGCCTGGTCAACGACCTCCTCGACGCCGACATCGACCGGATCTCCGGGGCGACGGGCAAGCCGATCGCCGAGGGGATCGTGCCGCCCGGCAACGCGAGCTTCGCCGTCGCCGCGCTGCTGCTGATCGCGATCCCGATGGCGCTGCAGAACGGTTTCGCCGCCGGCGGCTACCTCTTGGCAACGCTGGTGGTCGGCTACGTGCACAACCGCTGGTTGCACCACGGCGCGCTGTCCTGGGTCGGCTGGTCGGCGACGTTCGCGATGCTCGCGTTCTTCGTCACCCTGGGTGGGTGGGGCCAGGAGGCAGACGGGGCGACCCCGGTCACGTCCTTCGTGGTCTGGTGCGCCGCCCTCGGGTTCGTCGTGCACTTCCTCACAGCACTTCCCGACCTCGTGGTCGACAACCAGGCCCAGGTCAGGCACCTGCCGCTGCGGGTCGCGCTGCACCTGGGTGCTCCGCGACTGCTGATCGTGACCCTGGTCGCCACCGCCGTCGTGCTCGCGGCGCTCGTCTACACGGCCCTGTCGGTCGGAATCGCTCGCTGAGCGATAGGCTCAGCCTCGCTGGGTCGACCAACCTTCCCGGGCCCAGCGCCCGGGAGGCGCTCCGAGAGGAACCGCATCGCCATGATGACGCCCGTACGCCGCCGTCTCGCCGCGTTCGCGATGGTGCTGCTCGTGCCCACCCTGGGTGCCTGCGGCATCGGCTTCGGCTACCAGACCGATCAGGTCTACCAGCCCTCGGTCGGCGTCAACGACCGCAGCGGCACGGTCCAGGTCTTCGGTGCCGTGGTGGTCAGCGGCTCCGACGGCACGGGCACTTTCGTGGCCTCGTTCGTCAACAAGGACTTCGAGGAGACCGCCACCCTGGTCTCCATCAGTGGCGAGGGCGTGGAGGCCCAGATCTCCTCCCCGATCCAGGTCGAGCCCGACACGCTGGTCAACCTCGCCGACACCGGGTCGGTCGGTGTCACCGGCACCGAGGTCACCCCGGGCAAGTTCGTCCGTCTCACCCTGACCTTCGAGAGCGGCCAGGCGACCGAGATCAACGTCCCGGTGGTGCGCGACGACGAGGAGTTCGAAGACGTGAAGCTGGCCACCACCAGCTCGTGATCCGGCTAGTGATGCTGCCCCTGGCTCACGCCTGACCCGGGTCTGTCCAGCGTCGACACGGACTCGCTAGGGTCGCTGCCATGAGCGAGTCGACCCACACCTTGATCCTGCTCCGCCACGGCGAGAGCGAGTGGAACGCCAAGAACCTGTTCACCGGCTGGGTGGACGTGCCGTTGACCGACAAGGGTCGCTCCGAGGCGGTCAGCGGCGGGGAGCAGCTCGTCGAGGCGGGCCTGCTGCCGGACGTGGTGCACACCTCGCTGCAGCGTCGCGCGATCACCACCGCGCACCTGGCCCTCGACGCCGCGGACCGGCACTGGATCCCGGTACGCCGCTCGTGGCGCCTCAACGAGCGCCACTACGGCGCGCTGCAGGGCAAGGACAAGAAGCAGACCCTCGAGCAGTACGGCGAGGAGCAGTTCATGACCTGGCGGCGCAGCTTCGACGTGCCCCCGCCGCCGATCGACGACAGCGACCAGTGGTCCCAGGCAGGTGACCCCAGGTACGCCGACCTGGGCGACGACATGCCCCGCACCGAGTGCCTCAAGGACGTCATCACGCGGATGCTGCCCTACTGGGAGGGGGCGATCGTGCCCGACCTCGCCGCCGGTTCGACCGTGCTGGTCGCGGCGCACGGCAACAGCCTGCGAGGGATCGTCAAGCACCTCGACGGCATCAGTGACGAGGCGATCGCCGGCCTGAACATCCCGACCGGGATGCCCCTGGTCTACGAGCTCGATGCCGACATGCGACCCACCGGCGACGGCGGGCGCTACCTCGACCCCGAGGCTGCCGCCGCCGCCGCCGAGGCTGTCGCCAACCAGGGCCGCTGAGCCACTCCTCGCGCTGCGGCGCGCGAACCCCAGGGCTCGCTCAGGCGCCCACGTAGGTCGCGAGGTGCTCGCCCGTGAGTGTGGAACGCGCCGCCGCCAGGTCGGCCGGCGAGCCCTCGAAGACGACCTGACCACCGTCGTGGCCGGCGCCGGGGCCGAGGTCGATGACCCAGTCCGCGTGCGCGACGACCGCCAGGTGGTGCTCGATGACGATCACCGAGATGCCCGAGTCGACCAGCCGGTCGAGCAGGCCGAGCAGCTGTTCGACATCGGCGAGGTGAAGACCGGAGGTCGGCTCGTCGAGCACGTAGACGACGCCCTTCTCGGCCATCCGGGTGGCCAGCTTGAGGCGCTGCCGCTCGCCGCCGGACAGGGTGGTGAGCGGCTGACCGAGAGTGAGGTAGCCGAGCCCGACGTCGGCCAGCCGGTCGAGGATCTTGTGCGCGGCCGGCGTGCGCGCCTCCCCGTCACCGAAGAACGCCTCCGCCTCGGCCACCGACATCGCGAGCACCTCGGCGATGTTGCGCCCGCCCAGCGTGTACTCCAGGACGGAGGCCTGGAACCGCCTGCCCTCGCACTCCTCGCACGTCGACTCCACCGTGGCCATCACGCCGAGCTCGGTGAACAGGACCCCGGCGCCGTTGCAGGTGGGACAGGCGCCCTCGGAGTTGGAGCTGAACAGCGCCGGCTTCACCCCGTTGGACTTGGCGAACGCCTTGCGGACGGGGTCGAGCAGTCCGGTGTACGTCGCCGGGTTGCTGCGTCGCGAGCCGCGGATCGCGCCCTGGTCGATCGAGACGACTCCTTCGCGACCCGCGACAGAGCCGTCGATCAGCGAGCTCTTCCCCGACCCAGCGACGCCGGTCACCGCCACCAGCACGCCTAGCGGCAGGTCGACGTCGACGTCCTGGAGGTTGTGGGTCGACGCCCCGCGGACCTCGAGGACTCCGCTCGACCGGCGTACCGACTCCTTGAGGGTGGCCCGGTCGTCGAGGTGCCGGCCGGTGGTGGTGTCGCTGGCCCGCAGCTCCTCGACCGTGCCCTCGAAGGTGACCGATCCGCCCTGGGTGCCCGCCCCCGGCCCCAGGTCGACGGCGTGGTCGGCGATCGCGATCGTCTCGGGCTTGTGCTCCACGACCAGGACGGTGTTGCCCTTGTCGCGCAGCTGGAGCAGCAGCTCGTTCATCCGTTCGATGTCATGGGGGTGCAGGCCGATCGTCGGCTCGTCGAAGACGTAGGTGACGTCGGTGAGCGAGGAGCCGAGGTGGCGGATCATCTTGGTGCGTTGGGCCTCGCCACCGGACAGGGTGCCCGCGGACCGGTCGAGCGAGAGGTAGCCGAGACCGATCTGGGTGAACGACTCGAGCAGGTGCTGCAGTCCGGCGAGCAGCGGGGCGACCGTCGGCTCCTCGAGGTCGTTGACCCACACGGCCAGGTCGCTGATCTGCATCGCGCAGAGGTCGGCGATGTTCCTGCCGTTGATCCTGGAGGCCAGCACCTCCTTGGTCAGCCGGGTCCCCGCGCACTCCGGGCAGGTCGTGAACGTCACCGCGCGCTCGACGAACGCACGGATGTGCGGCTGCATCGCCTCGACGTCCTTGGAGAGCATCGACTTCTGGATCTTGGGGATCACCCCCTCGTAGGTGAGGTTGATGCCCTCGACCTTGATCTTGGTCGGCTCCCGGTGGAGCAGGTCCTGCAGCTCCTTCTTGGTGAACTTGCCGATCGGCTTGTCCATGTCGAAGAAGCCCGAGCCGCTGAAGATCCGCCCGTACCAGCCGTCCATGGTGTAGCCCGGCACCTTGAGCGCCCCTTCGGCGAGCGACAACGAGTCGTCGTACAGCGCGGTCAGGTCGAAGTCGTTGACCGAACCCATGCCCTCGCAGCGCGGACACATCCCGCCCAGGTAGACCGCGTCGCGTACCACGCTCTTCTCGACCCGGTCACCCTTCTCGGTGCTCATGACGCCACTCGCCCTGCGGGTGGGGACGTTGAACGAGAACGCGGTGGGAGGACCCACGTGGGGGTCGCCGAGCCGGCTGAACAGGATGCGGAGCATCGCGTTGGCGTCGGTGGCGGTGCCGACCGTGGAGCGCGGGTTGGCGCCCATCCGCTCCTGGTCGACGATGATCGCGGTCGTCAGACCGTCTAGGACATCCACGTCCGGCCGGGCCAACGAGGGCATGAACCCCTGCACGAACGCGCTGTAGGTCTCGTTGATCATCCGCTGCGACTCAGCGGCGATCGTGCCGAACACCAAGGAGCTCTTGCCCGAGCCCGAGACGCCGGTGAACACGGTCAGGCGGCGCTTCGGAATCTCGACCGAGACGTCCTTGAGGTTGTTCACGCGGGCGCCGTGCACCCGGATCAGGTCGTGGCTGTCGGCCACGTGCGGCGAGGACGCCGGAGACCCCTGACCGTGGTTCATCGTCCCTCCTCGAGCGGGGGTCAGGCGAACTGGTGCGGGTGCTCCCCGGTGACGAGGAAGACCACACGACGGGCGATGGAGACTGCGTGGTCGGCGATGCGCTCGTAGTAGCGGCCGAGCAGCGCGATGTCGACGGCCGGCTCGACGCCGTGGGTCCAGTCGGAGCCGAGCAGCTCCCGGAAGGAGTTGCGGCGCAGCTTGTCCATCTCCTGGTCCACCTCCTCGAGCTCGACAGCGGCCGCCACGTCGGAGTGGGCGATGATGTGCTCGACCTTGCCGATCATCACCTCGGCGACAGCGGCCATCCGCGAGATCATCGGGACCACCTCGGCGGGGACGGCGATCTCGGGGGCCCTGAGGCGCGCGATCTTCGCGACGTGCACGGCCAGGTCGCCCATCCGCTCGAACTCGCTGACCATGCGCAGCGATGCGACCAGCATCCGCAGATCGCCGGCGACGGGGTTCTGCAGCGAGAGCAGCTCGAAGCTGTGCTCCTCGATCTCCTCGCGCAAGGTGTCGATGCGGACGTCGTTGGTGATCACCTGCTCCGCCTTCTGGGCGTCGCCCCGGAGCAGGGCGTCAGTCCCCTCGTTCACTGCCTCGCTCACCATGCGAGCCATGGCCACGAGGTCGTCCCGGATCGAGTCCAGCTGGTCTCTGTAGGCGTCGCGCATGGTCCTAACCTACGTCGCCCAGGTGAAGTGGCGGCACTGATTGATGAACCGAGAGTGAACAGACCCGTAAAGCGCACTCTCGCGGGTGAACGCACCGTCAATCCCTGCGTACGATCGAGGACGTGAGCCCGACCCTCCAGGCCTTCCTGTTCACCCTGCTCGGAGTCGTGCTGGGCGGTGGAGCCGTGCTTGCGTTCCGGGTCAGTGAGCACCGGATGCAGGGTGAGGAGCCACCGGAGCCCGCCCTGCCGCCCGGTGTCGCCACGGTGCTGTCGGTGCTGCGAAGCAGTGCCCTCGTGGTCGACGTCGGCGACATCGTGCTCAAGGCCTCCGCCCCCGCGATCGCGATGGGCATCGTCCGCGACCAGCAGATCACCGAGTCCGAGCTGGCCGACCTGGTGCGCCAGGTACGCCGCGACGGCCAGATCCGCGAGACCGAGCTGCAGATGCAGCGCCCCGGGCTCCCGCCCCGGCACGTCACCGTCCGGGTGGCCCCGCTGAGCTCGACGCTCGTCCTGGCGCTGATCGAGGACCGAACCCGTGAACGTCGCGTCGAGTCGATCCGGCGCGACTTCGTCGCCAACGTCAGCCATGAGCTCAAGACGCCCGTGGGCGCGATCAGGCTGCTCTCCGACGCCGTGATCGACGCGGCCGAGGACCCCGAGGCGGTCCAGCGGTTCGCGGGAAGGATGCACACCGAGAGCGAACGGCTCACTCGCCTGGTCCAGCAGATCATCGAGCTGTCGCGTCTGCAGGGTGACGACGCCCTGGACGAGCCGGTCGCGGTCGGGGTGGACAAGATCATCGCCCGGGCGATCGACGAGAACATCACCGACGCGGACGCCCGCGAGATCGAGCTCGTGCAGGACGGCGGCGGCGGGCTGACGGCGTTGGGCAACCGGGAGCAGATCGCGGTCGCGGTGAGCAACCTGGTAGCCAACGCCGTGGCGTACTCCCCAGTGGGTTCCTCCGTGGTGGTCACGGCCGCGGGGCGGGAGGCGAGCATTGACATCAGCGTCACCGACCGTGGGATCGGCATCCCCGCCCAGGAGCTGGACCGCATCTTCGAGCGCTTCTACCGCGTCGACCCGGCGCGCCACCGCTCCACCGGCGGCACCGGGCTCGGCCTCTCGATCGTCAAGCACGTCGCCGCCTCCCACGGCGGTGAGGTTCGCGTCTGGTCGGTCGAGGGCCAGGGGTCGACGTTCACCTTGAGCCTGCCGCGCAAGCCAGGTCCCCTGCCCGATGTCCGGCGCGACGTCGTGCCGGACACCCCCACCAGGAAGGAGAGCGCGTGACTCGCGTTCTGGTCGTCGAGGACGAGGAGTCCTACAGCGACGCATTGGCCTACATGCTCCGCAAGGAGGGCTTCGAGGTGGCGATCGCAGCCACGGGACCCGAAGCGCTCGCGGAGTTCGACCGGGCCGGAGCCGACATCGTCCTGCTGGACCTGATGCTGCCGGGGATCCCCGGCACCGAGGTCTGCCGCCAGATCCGCCAGACCTCCAACGTCCCGGTGATCATGGTCAGCGCCAAGGACGAGGAGGTCGACAAGGTGGTCGGACTCGAGCTCGGTGCCGACGACTACGTCACCAAGCCCTACTCGCCCCGCGAGCTCGTCGCCCGCATCCGCGCCGTCCTGCGGCGCGGGACGGAGCCAGATCTGGCCCCGGCCACGCTCGAGGTCGGCCATGTCCGGATGGACACCGAACGCCACACCGTCACCGTCGCCGGGGAACAGGTGCGGTTGCCGCTCAAGGAGTTCGAGCTCCTCGAGATGTTCCTGCGCAACCCCGGTCGCGTCCTCACCCGCGGCCAGCTGATCGACCGCGTCTGGGGCTCGGACTACGTCGGCGACACCAAGACCCTCGACGTACACGTCAAGCGCCTGCGCTCCAAGCTCGAGGAGAACCCAGCCGAGCCCCAGATGCTCACCACGGTCCGGGGACTCGGCTACAAGCTCGACCTCTGACCCCTCCGCTTGTAACTCGGGGTTACGGTCCCTCGACAAGGCTCATGCCGGTCCCGAACGGTCCATAACCCCGCGTTACATGGCGGCGGGCGGGCGGCGGGACGGCGGGCGGCAGGTGCGGCGGGATCTCGACGTACGACGACCGAAAACCGCATGTCGTGGCCCGGGACCCGTCCGTAGGCTTTGTGCGTGACGACCCCGACGCCCCCGACGAGCACGACGAGCACCACCGCCGCCGCGCCGGCCACGAGCACCACCGCCGCCGCGCCGGCCACCATCGCAAGGTCCGGCCGGGAGGCCCCGGCGTGGCTCCCCCTGGCGGCGGTGGCGTGCACGCTGGTGTTCTGGGCCTCGGCGTTCGTGGCCATCCGTCACCTCGGCAGCGACTTCAGCCCCGGCGCGCTCTCCCTGGGTCGGCTGCTGGTGGGCTCGGCGGTCCTCGCCGCCGTCGCACTCTCGCGTGGGTTCACCCGGCCGACCGGCCGCGACCTGCTCGCGATCGCGGCGATCGGCGTGCTGTGGTTCGGCATCTACAACGTCGCCCTGAACGCCGGTGAGCTGCGGGTCGACGCCGGCACAGCGGCCATGCTGATCCAGGTCTCCCCCGTGCTGATCGCCCTGCTGGCGGCGCTGTTCCTGGGTGAGCGGTTCACGGTGCACCTCGCCACCGGGTTGGCCCTGGCCTTCGGTGGGGTGGTCGTGATCGCCCTGTCCACCACCCCCTCGGGCACCAGCGGTGACGTCATCGGCGTGCTGCTGTGCCTGGTGGCGGCCGTCGCCTACTCGATCAGCCTGATCCTGCAGAAGCCGCTGATGGGCCGGCTGCCCGCGGTCCAGGTCACCTGGCTGGCCTGCACCGTCGGCGCGATCACCTGCCTGCCGTTCACCGGCGACCTCGTGACGCAGGCCCGCGAGGCACCTGCATCGTCGCTCTGGTGGCTGGTCTACCTCGGGGTCTTCCCCACGGCGATCGCGTTCACCACCTACGCCTACGCCCTCAAGCACATGAGCGCGAGCAGCCTCGGCGTCACCACCTACCTGGTCCCGCCGATCACCATCGTGCTCGGCCTGCTGCTGCTGGCGGAGACCCCACCCACCATGGCGTACGCCGGGGGTGTGCTCGCCCTCGTCGGGGTCGCCGTAGCGCGGCGCAAGCCGAAGGACCACGAGCCGAAGGCACCCGACCGGCCCGGCCGAGCGGCGCCGGCCCCCGCCCCGGCGTAGACCCGCGCGCTCAGTCCTCGGCCGGTGACCCGAGGTCGTCGAGGGCGAGCGGGGCGCGGAACGCCTCGAGGTTGCGGATCGGCTCACCACGGGAGACCCGCCACTGCCATTCCTTGCGGATCGAGGATGCGAAGCCGAGCTCCAGGATCGTGTTGAACGACCCGTCGGCGTACTCCAGGACCGCACCGAGCAACCGGTCGATCTCGTCGGTGACCACCGCCGCCAGCGGCAGCCGGGCGTCGAGGTAGATGTCGCCGACGCTGTCGAGGGCGAACGCGACGGCATACATCTTCATGTTGCGCTCCAGCAACCACCGGTAGACGCCTTCGAAGTTCTCGTCGGGCTTACGGCACACGAACGCGTGCACCTCCACGGCGTGCTTGCCGACGTCGAAGCGGCACGGGGTCTGCAGCTTCATCTCGCCGGGCAGGTTCACCATCAGCGAGGTGGGCGTGACCTCGGTGAACTCGAGCTCACTCTCCTCGAAGACCTGACGCAGCGCGGCGAGGGCCTCGGCGCGCTCCGGACTCAGGGTGGTGTCGCCGACGGACTCGCTCACAGGTTCCTCCTCCGGGTGGGGTGCGGCTGCCCTGGTGGGCCCCGGCTCGGCCGGTGACTCCGTCACAGAGCGATGCTGGTGACGTCGTCGCGCAGCTTGGCCAGCGCCTCACCGTAGACCCCCAGCATCCGGTCCGCGGTGCGGTTCCAGCCGAACTGCTGTGCGTGCGTCTCGGCCCCGTTGGCCAGGTCGGCGTGCAGGCCCGACTCGAAGAGCATCCGTTCGAACGCGGTGGCGTACGACGACGGTTCGTGGTCGCCGACAAGGAGCCCCGACCGGCCGTCCTGGACGGCGGTGGTCAGCCCGCCGACAGCTGCGGCGACGACGGGCGTCCCGGTCGCCTGGGCCTCGATCGCGACCAGCCCGAAGCTCTCGTTGTACGACGGGACGCACACGAACGTGGAGGCGGCGTACCAGTCGACCAGCGCCTCCTGCCGCACCGGAGGCACGAACCGGACGAGGTCCTGGATGCCGAGGTCCCAGGCGAGTCGCACGAGCGAGTCGGGGTGCTCCAGACCTGATCCGGAGGGGCCGCCCACGACGGCGACGGTCAGCGTGGAGCGCAGCTCGGGTCGGCGCTGCAACAGCACCGCGACGGCACGCAGCATCACGTCGGGAGCCTTGAGCGGCTGGATCCGGCCGACGAAGGTGATCACCGGACCACGGGCGGGCAGCCCGAGACGGGCGCGCGCACCGGCCTGGCCGACCTCGCGGAACAGGTTCAGGTCCACGCCCGGGTGCGCCACCTCGACCCGGCCGGGGTCGGCGTCGTAGAGGTCGATCAGCTGCTTGGCCTCGTCGTCGGTGTTGGCCACGAGCATGTCGGCCGCTGCCACCACCTGCTCCTCACCGATCACCCTCGCCATCGGCTCGGGGGTGTCCCCCTCGGCGAGCGCGGCGTTCTTGACCTTCGCCATCGTGTGCATCGTGTGCACCAGCGGCACACCCCAGCGGTCGCGCGCCAGCGCGCCGACCTGGCCGCTGAGCCAGTAGTGACTGTGCACGAGGTCGTAGTAGCCCGGCGAGTGGTAGGCCTCGGTCCGCAGCACCTCGCGCGCGAAGCTGCACAGCTGCGCGGGGAGCTCGTGCTTGGTCAGTCCCTCGTAGGGGCCGGCGGAGACGTGGTGGACCCGGATGCCGTCGCTGACGTCCACGACGGGAGGCAAGGCGCTCCCGGTGGCTCGGGTGAACACGTCGACCTCGACGTGCCGCTCGGCCAGCCGCCGGGCGAGCTCGAGGACGTAGACGTTCATGCCGCCGGCATCGCCGGTGCCCGGCTGGTCCAGCGGTGAGGTGTGCAGGCTGATCATCGCCACGCGGCGCAGGGCCGTGGCGGAGTCGTAGGCCAAGGAAAGGGGCATGGGTACCTCCGACATCTCCAACCAGATCGAGGCTGAGTCCATTCCGCGGCCCCGAGCCGAGTCGGGAGGACCTGCCAAGATGTGGTCTGCGGATGGTGTACCCACCCGGCCGCCTTCCCCACACCCGTCTCACACCCCGTCCCTCACACCCGTCTCTCACACCCGTCTCTCGAGGAGCCGTCGCATGAGCCGCATCGCCGTCGTGACCGGAGCAAGCAGTGGTATCGGTGCCGCGAGTGCCCGCGCGCTCGCCGCCGACGGGTTCGAGGTGGTCTGCGTGGCCCGTCGTCACGAGCGGATCCAGGCGCTCGCCGGGGAGATCGGGGGCCGGGCCGTGGTCTGCGACGTCACCGACCCCGCCTCGGTCGAGCAGCTCGGTGCCGCCGTCGAGCGCGTCGACGTGCTCCTGAACAACGCCGGTGGAGCCTTCGACCAGGCCGGCATCGAGGATGGCGACCCCGACGACTGGGCCCGCTCGTTCGACCTCAACGTCCTCGGCACCCTGCGAGTGACCCAGGCGCTGCTGCCCGCGCTCCGCGCCGGCGGCGGTGGGCTGGTGATCAACCTCGGCTCGACGGCTGGTCGGATCGCCTACGAGGGTGGTGGCTCCTACACCGCCTCCAAGCACGCGCTGCGGGTGCTGACCCAGACGATGCGCCTGGAGCTGGTCGCCGAGCCGCTGCGGATCAGCGAGATCGCGCCGGGCATGGTCAAGACCGAGGAATTCACCATGAAGCGCTTCGGCGGCGACCAGGAGAAGTACGACGCGGTGTACGCCGGTGTGGAACCCCTCGTGGCCGAGGACATCGCCGAGGCGGTGCGCTGGATCGCCTCGCTACCGACGCACGTGAACGTCGACGAGCTCGTCGTACGCCCTCGCGCGCAGGCCGCCCAGCACAAGGTTCACCGGGAACCCGGTCTCGGCTGAGAGCGGTCGGTCAGCCGCCCTCGGCGCCGGGCGGCGCACCGAGAGGCAGTTGCTCGAAGGCCCCCTGGGACAGGTCGGTGTACTGCTCGAGCTCGAGGCCTGGAGCATCCATCCGTCCGGGTGTGTCGCCACGAACGGCTCGCACGCGGCACCCGGCTATCCGGCTACCCCTTGTCGAACACCGTGCCCGTGATCGGGGGCGGCGGCTCGAAGGGCTTGAGCGCGAAGCAGCTGGCGACGTACACGCCGCTCTTGGTGGGCCACTGCGAGACCGCGCCGGGGTAGGCACGGGCGGCGATGCCGCCACCGGCCTTGGAAACCTGCTTGAAGAACGTGCGGCAGACCTTGTCGAGCTTGGCGTACTCCTTGTCGCTGAGTGCCACATACGGTCCGTCCGGCCCCTTGCGGACGGCCTTGCGCCCGTTGATCTGGCCCTTCTCGATCGCGGTGTTCAGGATCATCTCCGCGATGTCCTCGGCTTGGTGCTTGCCCTTGCACGGGACGTACTTGCCCGGGGTGTTCAGGCACACACGCGCTGAGACCGGCACCTTGCGCGTGGTCAGGTCGGCGAACATGAGCGTGCCGGGCTCGTCCTGCTCGAAGGTGCAGACGAACTTGCGCTGACCCTGCTCCCACAGGTCGGCGGGGAACGGGTCCCAGGCGACGTGCAGGTTGCCCTGGGCGTCGAGCGCGGGGCCCAGCTGGACCGGCATTCCACCAGCCTTGCGCTGGGCCACGCCGTACGCCGACTCGGCGAGGCAGCGCTCGTTCACCTGGTCGCGCACCTTGCGGTAGAGGGGGGTCTCAGGATCGAGCAGGTCGGCGTAGCTCTTGACCTGCGCAGCGACTGCGGGGGGCAGCTCGACGATGTTGTACAGCTCGAGGGCATGCGCCTCCGTGCACGGCACTTCCTCGTTGAACGCGGCGTCGTCGCGCATCGCCTCGCCCAACGCTTCGTCGCCACCGGCGTACTTCTCGACCCACTCGGCGAAGCCGTCCGCTCCCACGGCATCGGGGAGCTGCTCGTTGGTCCAGCAGGTGCCCTTGGCCAGCACCGTCGCCTTCTCGGTCTCCTCGGCCTTCGCTGCCGGGCTCTTGGTGGGGCTGCTCCCGCCGCAGGCGCCGAGGAGGACGACCAGGGGCAGCAGCACGCCGGCCGTCAGCCGGCTCGCACGGGTGGTCATGGAGGGGTCACCTTTCGAGGTACGTCCGGATCCCCCGCACCACGGCGTCGGCGTAGCGCGCCCTGCCGCTGGCGGAGGTCATCCGGCGCGCATCGCCCGAGTTGCGCATGTTGCCGAGCTCGATCATCGCAGCCGGCACGTCGGACAGGTTGAGGGTGCCCAGATCACCACGCACATGCAAGCCGGTGCCCCCGGCCGTGTAGTCGGCCCGCGGCACCCCGTAGGAGTCGAGGCCGGCGCGCAGCGCCTTGGCGAGCCGGAGCGAGGGCACGGCGATGTCGGAGGTCCACGGTGCCCGCCGGGACGGACTGATCACGTGGAACCCACGGCCGGACGACCCGGCCCCGTCGGCGTGCAGCGAAACCGTCAACCTCGCGCCGACCCGCTTGCCGAACTGGCCGCGGGCGTTGACACACGGTCCCCAACGACGCTCGCTGTTGCTGCCGCGGGTCAGCGGCACCCCGGCGCCGAGCGCCCGCAGGCGCTTGCGGACCGCGCGGGTGACCTGCCACGCCACGGTGGCCTCGGGGACTCCGGCGTCGGTGGCGGTGCCGGTGCTGTTGCACGGCTTGCGGAAGCCCCCGGCCTCGACGAGCGCGTTGATCTGCCGCGGGAAGTTGCGGTTGCCGAGCTGGTGGCCCGGGTCCAGCGCAATCGTGATGCCGGCCAGCGGGCGGGGGGCGGTGGCGCGGCGTGGCTTGGGTGCCACGGCCCGCTTGCTTCGGGGGGCCGAGGCGGGGGTGGCTGCGGCGGGGGTGGTTGCAGCGGTGGTCGGGCTGCGAAGGCCCGGCGCCTGTGGTGTCGGCTGGTTCGTCGGCTGGTGTGCGTCGGCTGGGGCATCGTTGCCACCCCGTCACTCGACCGCGCCGTGGGGCCGGCGGAGCTCGCCAGGCCGGCGGTGCTGGTGCCTGCGAGCGTGACCGCCAGGACCACCACCAGCGCCCGCAGCAGGGACTGCATCAGCCCAGCGCCTTGGCGATGCGTTCCACGGCGGCCGCCATCGACGCCGCCGCGACGGCGTGGGCTTCGTCACCTCGCCCGTAGGGATCGGGGATGTCGTAGTCGTCGAGCTCGGCCCGCGAGCGCTCCTCGGCAGCGCTGCGGACCAGCACGGCCGGGTCAGCGTCGGGGGCGATCACGTCGAGCAGCGCGGCGAGCTCCAGCACCGTGAACGTACGTCGCAGAGCACCGGGCGCGTCCTCCAGCACCCGCGAGCGGATCGCCTTGGTGGCGGTGAGCACCAGGTCGCTCTCGCGCACCAGCTCAGGCGTCAGCTGACGGGCGGTGAACCGGTCCGCCGAGCCGCCGTACGACTCGAGATGGACGGCGGACTCGGGGCTCATCCCCGCCCCGACCATGGCCGCGATCCCGGCACTGGAGACCTCGAAGTCGCCGTGAGCAAGCCGGGCCGCGAGGAGCCGCTCGCCGAGCGGGGAACGGCAGACGTTGCCGATGCAGACGAAGAGGATGCGGAAAGCGCTCATCGGCGTCCGCGCGCGCAGGTTGCTGCGCCGAGCAGCCTCGTCCGGATTGTCACGTGGATAACGATAGACTCGGGGCGGCGTGACTCGACGCCGATCCCCGAATCCCCCGATACCTGTCTGTCTGCGTGCCCGCGAACGGTGCGTCGCGACGGACGGAAGGCAAAGTGGCATGACCCAGACTTCCCGCATCGACCTCCGCAACGTCGCGATCGTCGCGCACGTCGACCACGGCAAGACGACCCTCGTCGACGCGATGCTCCACCAGGCCGGCGCGTTCTCGGCGCACCAGGCCGAGGGCGTCGCCGAGCGCGCGATGGACTCCGGCGAGCTCGAGCGTGAGAAGGGCATCACGATCCTCGCGAAGAACACCGCCGTGCACTACGCCGGTCCTGCCGCCGAGGGCAAGCCGATGACCATCAACATCATCGACACCCCGGGTCACGCCGACTTCGGTGGTGAGGTCGAGCGCGGCCTGTCCATGGTCGACGGCATCGTCCTGCTGGTGGACGCCTCCGAGGGCCCGCTGCCACAGACCCGGTTCGTGCTGCGCAAGGCGCTCAACGCCGACATGCCGGTGATCCTGGTGGTCAACAAGACCGACCGTGGTGACGCTCGGATCGCCGAGGTCGTCGACGAGACCTACGAGCTGTTCATGGACCTGCTCGACGACTCGCACAGCCAGGACGCCCTCGACTTCCCGGTCGTCTACGCCTCGGGCCGCGCCGGCATCGCCAGCATGACCGCCCCCGAGAACGGCACGATGCCCGACGGTGACAACCTCGAGCCGCTGTTCAAGACGATCCTGGAGACGATTCCGGCGCCGCTCTACACCGAGGGCGCACCGCTGCAGGCGCACGTGACCAACCTCGACGCCAGCCCGTTCCTGGGCCGCCTCGCCCTTCTCCGGGTCCACGAGGGCACGTTGAAGAAGGGCCAGAACGTCGCCTGGATGCGTCGCGACGGCAGCACCAAGAACGTGAAGATCACCGAGCTCCTGATCACCGAGGGTCTCGAGCGCAAGCCCGGCGAGTCCGCCGGTCCCGGGGACATCGTCGCGGTCGCCGGCATCCCCGAGATCACCATCGGGGAGACCCTCGCCGACGCGGAGAACCCGGTCGCGCTCCCGCTGATCCACGTCGACGAGCCAGCGATCTCCATGACCATCGGCACGAACACCTCCCCCCTCGCCGGTCGCGGGCCGACCAAGAACACCAAGGTCACCGCCCGCCTGGTCAAGGACCGCCTCGACAGCGAGCTGATCGGCAACGTCTCGCTGCGGATCCTGCCGACCGAGCGTCCCGACGCGTGGGAGGTCCAGGGCCGAGGCGAGCTGGCGCTGGCGATCCTCGTGGAGCAGATGCGCCGCGAGGGCTTCGAGCTCACCGTCGGCAAGCCGCAGGTGGTGACCAAGGAGATCAACGGCAAGCTCCACGAGCCCACCGAGCGCCTGACCATCGACGCCCCCGAGGAGCACCTCGGCGCCATCACCCAGCTCCTCGCCGTCCGCAAGGGCCGGATGGAGCAGATGACCAACCACGGCACCGGCTGGGTACGCATGGAGTTCCTGGTCCCCTCGCGCGGCCTGATCGGCTTCCGGACCGAGTTCCTCACCGTCACCCGCGGCACCGGCATCGCCCACCACATCTCCGAGGGCTACGAGCCCTGGGCCGGCGAGATCCGCTCCCGGTCGAACGGTTCCCTGGTCGCCGACCGCGCGGGTGCCGCCACGGCGTACGCCATGACCAACCTGCAGGAACGCGGCATCATGTTCGTCGAGCCGACCACCCAGGTCTACGAGGGCATGATCATCGGGGAGAACTCCCGGGCCGACGACATGGATGTCAACATCACCAAGGAGAAGCAGCAGACCAACGTCCGCTCCTCCACCTCGGACAACTTCGAGAAGCTGATCCCGCCGAAGAAGCTCAGCCTCGAGCAGTGCCTGGAGTTCTGTCGCGACGACGAGTGCGTGGAGGTCACGCCCGACTCCGTCCGCATCCGCAAGCTGGTCCTGGACGCCAACCAGCGCGCCCGGTCCACCGCCCGCGCCCGCAAGGGCTGACCTTGCCCCGTCCCGAGCGCCCGACGAACGATCAGTTCGCCGGGCGTTCGGCCGTTTCAGACGGCGCCACCGCAGGCTCAGGCGTGAACTGATCGTTCTTCGGGCCGGATCAACGCCGCCACGGCCGCCCGCACGTAGTCCTGCTCGAACATCACGTGCCGCCAGCCGAAGCGAAGCACCCGGTAGCCAGCGGCGACGAAGGTGTTGTAGCGCACCATGTCCCGGTTGAGCGAGGCGGCATCGGCGTGGAACTCGAAGGAGTCCGCCTCGAGCACCACCCGGTTCGCATGGTCCACGAGGTCCGCCCGGCCGGTGTTGCCGATCCACACCTGCGGGCGGAAGCAGGCACCGGGCAGGTCGACAACGATCGCGCGGAGCACCGACTCGAAGGGGTTGGCCGCCTGGGGCGCGGCGAGCTCGACCACCCGGTAGGCCCGACTGCGTCCGGTGCGTGGCAGTCGTGCACAGCGCAGTAGCAGCTCGGTCCTCGTCACACCGGCCCTGAGCGCGGAGTCCGCGACCGACAGCGCCTCGTCGAAGGCCAGCAACCTGGCGCAGTCGAGCGCGGTGCGCACCGGGTCGGTGACCCTGGCGTCGAGCTCGGCCGGGCAGACCGCACCCCAGCGCAGCTCCAGCCCGGCCCGGCGTGAGGCAGCCACGTTGCGCGAGCGCGGCACCACCACCTGCGGCCGCTGCGGAGGCAGCTTGACCGGCCACCCGTGGGCCAGGGCCGCCGACAGCAGGGTCAGGGCGCCGTTGATGCGCACGGCTGCCACCCGGTGCTCCTCGAGCCCCGGCAGCGCATAGACGCCTCGTGCGGCGCGCACCAGGCGTCCGGAGGCGACGGCAGCGCGTAGCTGCCCCTTCGTGCACAGCTGGCGCAGTGTCGCGGCGGGCGCGATCCCACCCAGCTCGAGCACCACCCGTTCGAGGTCCACGACGACACCCCAGCCGCCCTCGGGTCAGTGCGCAAACGACCGTCCACAGCCTGGGGTGAGCGCAGGTCAGTCCAGCCCCAAACGAGCAGACAGGTCCCCGGCCGCGGTGCACTAGGCAGCAAGCTCGGCCGCAGCGACGGCGAGGTCCTTGACCAGCTCTGCGTAGGCCTTCCCCCGCTGCGGCGAGCGGAGCACCGCGGCAGGGTGCGCCGTCGTCAGCACCCAGTCGGGCCGGTGACCGGGCTCACCGGCGGCGAAGCCCTCGGGCCAGGACCGCAGCCGTCCGCGGTCACGTCCCACCCGGTAACCCCGGCCGTACAGCGCCTTGCCCGCGGTGCCGCCGAGCACGACGACCCCGGTCGGGCGCACCACCGCCAGCTCCGCCAGCAGCCACGGCCCGCACGCCGCGACATGCACGCGACTCGGCGACTTGTGCAGGCGGCGCTCACCGCGGGTGACCTCGAAGCGGAAGTGCTTGACGACGTTGGTCCGGTAGACCTGGCCGGGGTCGATGCCCGCCTCTGCCAGTGCGCGCTCCAGGAGCTGGCCAGCGGAGCCGACGAACGGCCTGCCCGCCCGGTCCTCCTGCTCCCCGGGCTGCTCACCGAGGATCATCAGCTGCGCCTCGGCGCTGCCGGCTCCCATCACCGCCTGGGTGGCGGCGACGTGGAGCTCACAGCCCTGGCAGGCCTGGATAGCGCTGCGCAGGATGTGTAGCGACGGCCGCTCCGGGACCCACCATCGGGCTCCGGGACGTTCGACTCGGGGGCTCATCTGGTCACGCTCAACCCGCATGACGTTCACCTCCCGAGTGAGACCACCAGCACTCGCCGAGTACCCACTGCGCCAACCGCCGTAACCGCCGGGGGCACGCGGCGACGACCACGCCTTCAGGGAGCCAGTGGACCCACGGCACCGGGCTTGTGAAACCAGGTCGATCCGGGTAAGAGAGGGTGATGAGCGAGAACGACAGTCGGCTCCGTATGCGACCGGTGCCAGAGACCCGGGAGGCCTTCGACTGGCTCGGCGCCTACGGCGACTGGCATCTCGAGGAGTCGGTGCAGCAGATGGCCGACCGCGTCCGGGAGATCGTTCCCGAGTGCGTAGCCCTCAGCTTGACGATGCGTGAGGGCGACCTGACCTTCACCCTGACGACCGACAAGCCCGGCGCGCTGCTGCTGGACGCGATGCAGTACCTCGCCGGCGGGCCGTGCGAGGCGGCTGTGCTGGAGGGCAGCACGCGGGTGACCCCCCGGCCACCGACAGACGAGGGCGAGTGGCAACTGTTCGCGCGGGCCGAAGGCCTGGCCGGGGTGGCCAGCACGCTGTCGCTGCCGGTCGTCGAGGGTACGGAGACGATCGGCGGGGTCAACCTGTACGCCGTCGCTCCCGACGCCTTCGAAGGACGCGTCGAGGAGGTTGCGGCCGCATGCAGCGCCTGGGCAAGGGGCGCTGTGCGCAACGCGGACCTCTCGTTCACCAGCCGGGTCCGGGCCTCTGCCACACCCTCACGCCTGCGGCAGGGCGGGCTGATGGACACGGCTACGGGATACGTCGCGGCGCACCAGGACCTCGGCCTGACCGAAGCGCTGGACCGGATCCAAGAGGCCGCCAGGCACGCCGGGGTGTCCGAGGCGGAGCTGGCGAGGTTCATCCTCGACAGCCACGGCGCCCGGCACGGTGACGCGGGCGGGGTCAGCGACGGCGGGTGATCGCCGCGATGGCGGGCTTCACGTCGAGCAGGTAGACGAACGCCGCCACCGTGCCGATGATCCCGAAGATGCTGAGCGGGGACCGCCACAACAGTGCCGTGGCCACCGTCAGACCGAGGATGAGCGACCAAGCCTGCTTGGTCATCTTGCCGGTTGCGGCGTAGGCCTCGGCCGGGCGGGTGAGCGCATCGATCAGCGCCCACACCTTCACGCCGAGCAGGGCGAAGGCGGCGAGCTGCATCACGAGGGACTCAAAACCGAACACGTTCACGCCACGAGGGTATCCGGCGGGCGGTAGGCCAGGGCACAGCAACGGGCCCCCGGATCAGATCCGAGGGCCCGTCGGCCCGCCTGGGAAGGGAGGGCCCTCAGGCGGGCTGGTCGCCGCCCGTCGGCGGCGAGTTCAAGCTCAGGCGGAAGCGGTCGTGGTGCTGGTGGACTGCTTCGCCGCCGCCGTCTTCGTGGCGGGCGCCTTCTTCGCGGTGGTCGCGCCACCCTTGGCGCCACCCTCCTTGACGGCCTTCTTGGCGGCCGGCTTCACCTTGTTGCCGGCAGCCTTCTCGGCGGCAGCGTTGGAGGCGGGGGCCTTCTTCGCGGCACCCTTCTTGGCGGCCTGACGACGCGCGACGGTGGACTTCGACGGGGCCTTGCGGACCGCAGCGACAGCCTTCACGCCGTCCTTGCGGATCGCGGCGACGAGCTTCTCGCCACGCTCGGCGAGGTCAGCGTAGGTCTTGGTCAGCTCGGCAGCGGCCTCGTCGACCTGAGCCTGCACCTTGGCGGGGAACGCCTTGGCGTCCTTCTGCAGCTCGGCGACGCGGGCCTCGAACTTGGCCTGCGCGTCCTTGGCGTCCTTCTGGAGCTCGTCGAGGCGAGCGTTGACCAGCGAGACAGCCTGGTTCTGCAGGGCCTTGGGGTCGCGCTCGACCTTGCGCACGCTCTTCTTGGCGTCCTGGAAGCGCTCGGCGGCCTGCTTCTGGGCCTCCTCGGCGTAGCCGCGGGCGAGCTCGTAGGCGATCTCGGTCGCGCCGGCGACCGCGTACAGCGGCTTCACGGCCTCGGCCTTGAACTGGTCAACGTTGAACTGGGTCTTTGCCATGTCGATCTCCTTGCAGGGTTGTCTCGATGACGGTCGTCTCTTCGACGCCTGCCGCCTCGAGCACTTCATTGGGTAGGGCGTTCTCTGCGACCGCCCTGAAGGACTGATAGACGTCCAACAGGGACTGTTTCTGCCGCTCCGTGAGCACCGGGTCCCCGAGAATGGCCAGCTCCACGGAGCGGACCTGCCCGTCGTCAGGGTTGAGAATCCCGGCCTGCACATAAAGCTGCTCGGCTGAAATCCGTAGTGCTTTGGCCAGCTGCTGCAGAACTTCGGCCGAGGGCCTGCGCAGACCACGTTCGATCTGGCTCAAGTACGGGTTCGACACGCCAGTCTGCTCGGCAAGCTGCCTCAGCGAGAGCTCCGCGCTCACGCGCTGCTCTCGGAGGTACTCCCCGAGCGACTCGACGGTCTTGCCGACCTTGATCTTGGCCATGTCCCCCATAGTGCTAACTCTTGCAAGCAGAATCAACTTCTGACGTGGTGTCTCGAGTCACAAAGCCCTTATCTCACGATGAAAGACAACGCATCGGGGTGCTAGCAACCAGCATCCAACTGGTCCAGCAGCCAAGGTGAGCGAGCAGCGATGGTGGTCGAGCAGCAAGCGAAGCGAGCGATCAGTCGAGACCACGCAACCGCGCTCAGTCGAGGACCGCGCGGATCTCCCCGACGACCCGGCCACCACCGAGAAGCTCCGCCTTCCCGGTACGCCGGACCGCGTCGGCGTCCACGCCGGGCTCGCCGGTGACGCCGAGCCTCTCGAGCAGAGCCGCCATCAGGATCGGCCGGGCGCGTGGTGCGCCGTCGTCGGTCTTGGTGGCGAACGCGCGACCGTCGGGCAACGCCACGGCGTAGACGGACTCCGCACCCGCCTTGCCGATCGCGCCGGGGACTGCGCGTAGCAGGGTCAGCTCGTCGCGGCGCGTGCCGGAGACGTACTCCGGGTGGTTCCGGATGGCCGCGGCCACCCTCGAGGACGCAGGGTCGGCCGACGTCGCCATCCGCGAGAACGCCCGCGCCAGCCCGGTGAGCGAGGTCGAGAGCAGCGGCGCCCCGCACCCGTCCGTGGCCACGTGCTCGATCGGCTCCCCGGTCACCCGGGAGAACGTCTGGGCGATCGTCTCTTGCAGTGGGTGATCCGGCGAGAGATAGGTCTCGGTCGGCCAGCCGTTGAGCACGCAGGTCCTGAGCATCGCGGCATGCTTGCCCGAGCAGTTCATCAGCACCGGCGCCTTCGACCCACCGGCGCGCAGGAGCGCCTCGCGCGCCTCGTCGTCCAGTGGCCAGTCCGGCGGGGTCTGCAGCGCGTCCTCGGTCAGGTCGGAGGAGTCGAGGATCCGGCGTACGCCCTCGACGTGGAAGGGCTCCCCTGAGTGCGAGGCACAGGCCAGCGCGAGCAGCTCCCCGTCGAGGTCGAGGCCGGCCTCGACCATGGCGAGTGCCTGCACGGGCTTGTTGCTCGAGCGCGGCAGCACCGGCGCGGTCACCTCACCGGCGGAAGCGAGCACCGACCCGTCGGCGTCGAGCACCACCCAGGAGCCGTAGTGATGCCCCTCCACGAACCCGGAGCGGACGATCTCGGCGATGACGACTGGGGAGGCCATGCGTGCGACGTTATCGGCCCTGTGTTCTGGCACGATTGCCCGGTGCCCCCTCCGCAGTACTGCCCCAGCCAGCGCGAGCTGGACCTCCTGGAGCTGCTGCTCTCCGGCGCCCTCGCACCGCGGACCACGTTCGACGACACCGTCACCCTGACGCTCCCGCCAGAGCTCACCGATGCCGCCGAGGTCGAGCTGGTCGACCCCGAGGGCCTTCCGCTGGCTGTCTGGACGTCGGATGCGCTCACACCCCTCTCTGCCCCCGCCTACGGCCCGTTCCGGCGGCTGCACCTGTCCCCGGCCCAGACCCGCGAGCAGTACGCCGGGGCGCTGACCGTCCCCGTCGCCGCGCCGCTGAGCCTGGACGACCTGGCCCTGATCCAGGAGAGCGCGGCCGGCCGTGACGTCGTACTCCTCGCGCTGGCCGGCACCGGCACCCCGCAGCACGTCTCCCCCGTCGGGCTGGTCCGCGCCACCCTCGCGGGTGCGACCTTGCTCCGCGCTCGCCGCGTGCAGGCACACGTGGTCACGTGCCCGCTGCCCTCGCTCGGCGACGCGAACACCGACCACTCGTTGGGGCAGCAGGTCGTCGACAACTACGCCTCCGGCGAGGTGCTGGCGGTGACCGGCGATGGTGAGTGGCCCGAGGAGGTCGCCGCGGTCGTCGACCAGGACCAGCCGGGCGAGGACCGGCACGGGTTCGTGGTCTTCTTCACCGGCCTCTCCGGCAGCGGCAAGTCCACGATCGCCAGGGCGCTGCACGACCTGATGCTGGAGGACGGCCGCCGCACGGTGACCAGCCTCGACGGAGACGTGGTCCGGCGGAACCTGAGCGCCGGTCTGACCTTCTCCAAGCCGGACCGGGAGACCAACATCCGCCGGATCGGCTGGGTGGCGGCCGAGATCGCCCGGCACCGTGGCGTGGCGCTGTGCTCGCCGATCGCCCCCTTCGACGCGACCCGCAAGCAGGTGCGCCAGCTCGTGGAGGACGCAGGCGGGGAGTTCGTGCTCGTGCACGTCGCGACTCCGCTGGAGGAGTGCGAGCGCCGTGACCGCAAGGGCCTCTACGCGAAGGCGCGGGCGGGCGAGATCCCCGAGTTCACCGGCATCTCCAGCCCCTATGAGGAGCCTGAGGACGCCGCGGTGCGGATCGACACGACCGGCCGCACTCTGGACGAGTGCCTCGCCGAGGTCCTGCCGCACCTACCGTTTCGCCCCGAGCGTGGCTGAGCCAGGCCACACGGTGGTCGAGCACCGAGCGATCAGTCGAGACCACCCCACCCGCCCACACGCCCCCGAGGACCACGCATGAGCGAACTGATCACCCTCTCGGCCCTGTCTGTACTGGTCGTGAGCTTCGGCGTCGGGATCGTCGTGGGGCTGACCGGCATGGGTGGTGGCGCCCTGATGACCCCGGCCCTGATCTTCCTGGGCGTGAACCCGACTGCGGCGGTCGCCAACGACCTGGTCGCGGCGAGCATCAACAAGTCGGTGGGCGCGGGGGTGCACTGGCGGCGCGGCTCGCCGAACCTGCGCCTGGCCGGGCTGCTGATGATCGGCTCGGTCCCGTTCGCGTTCGCCGGTGGTTTCATCGTCAAGAGCGTCGGCGGCTCGGAGGACCAGCAGGAGTTCCTGATCACCGCGATCGGAGCGGCCCTGCTGTTCACGGCGGCCACCTACGCGCTGCGGCTCTACCTTCAGCTGCGCCACGTCACCAGTGGCAACGTTCTCAGCGAGAACGACCCCGAGGTCAAGGTGGTGCCGACGATCCTGGTCGGGATGGTCGGCGGACTGCTCGTCGGAATCACCTCGGTCGGCTCCGGCTCGTTGATCATGGTGGCGCTGCTGCTGATCTACCCGACGCTGTCCGCCGTACGCCTCGTGGGCACCGACCTGGTCCAGGCGGTCCCGCTCGTCCTGGCGGCTGCCATCGGCCACGTGGTCACCGAGGGCGTGGCCTGGGAGGTGCTCATCCCGCTCGTGCTGGGCGGCACCCCGGGACCGTTCATCGGTGCCCGGATGGCGGCCTGGGTCTCGCAGTCGGTCATCCGGCGCGGCATCGTGATCGTGCTCACGTTGACCGGCCTGAAGATGCTGGGGGTCCCCCCCGGCTGGGTCGGCATCATCGGAGCCGCTCTGTTGCTGCTCGGCCCGCTGGCCTGGGGTTTTCTCCGCCAGCGACGGGGGCTCCCCGCCTTCGACAACAACGCTGCCGCTTGGCGCATACCGGACTAGACCGATACGTCCCTCGCGCTCCCGCGGAAGGACTGTTGGGCTCCGGCTCACTAAGGTGTGAACCTCGGTAGCCCTCATCGGGTTGTCGATTGAAATCGGGGGATTCTCAATGACCACATCGCTGGTGGCAGCCACCAGGGTGAACGCGCCGGCGCGTGGGGGACTTCGCTACATCCCGACCGTTGCCTTCGGCACCGACCTGGTGCTCATCACGTTCAGTGTCTTCGCCGCCATCCTGGGCCGAGAGATGATCCAGTTCCCGACGCGGGTCCCGGACATCGGGGTCGGCGGCGCGCTCGACGTCGCGGGACCGGTGATGATCATCGGCTGGGTGATCGCCATCTTCATGCTCGGCGGCTACCGCACCCAGGTCTTCGGTGCCGGCCTCGACGAGTACAAGCGCACCGTCAGCGCCTCGCTGATCACGGCTGCTGCCGTGGGCATCGGCTGCTACCTGCTGCGCTTCCAGCTCTCGCGCGGCTTCTTCGTGCTGGCCTTCCTGATCGGCATCCCCGTGCTGGTGCTGGGTCGCTACCTCCTGCGCCGCAGCATCCACCGCGCGCGCAGCATGGGCGCGCTGCAGCACCGCGTCGTGATCGCCGGGCGCCGAGGGCCACGTCGACGAGATCGCGAGCGTGCTCGGCCGCGAGACATGGCTCGGCTACCACGTCATCGGCGCCATGACCCCCGACCCGGGGTCGCGCCAGAGCACCGGCTCGGGCATCCCGCTGCTCGGGTCCTCGGCGTCGATCGCCGAGATCGCCATCGAGGCCGAGGCCGACGTCGTCTTCCTCGCCGGTGGTGCGTTCAACTCCTCCTCGGAGATGCGCCGGCTCGCCTGGGACCTCGAGCACGAGGACATCGCGGTCGTCATCGCCCCCAGTGTCACCGACGTCTCCAGCGAGCGGGTCAGCGTCCGCCCGGTCGGTGGCCTGCCACTGATCCACCTCGAGAAGCCACGCTCCCAGGACGCCGTACGTCGTGCCAAGCGGTCCTTCGACGTGGCTGGCTCGTTCCTGCTGCTGCTGGCGTTCGCGCCGATCTTCCTCTTCGCCGCCTACCGGGTGTGGGCCTACGACCGCGGTCCGGTCCTCTTCCGCCAGACCCGGGTGGGCCGTGACGGCAAGACCTTCCGCTGCTGGAAGTTCCGCTCGATGGTCACCGACGCCGAGGAGATGCTGCCCGAGCTCCAGCAGGAGCAGGGATACGACGGTGGCCTGTTCAAGATGGAGGACGACCCGCGCATCACACCTCCGGGTCGCTGGCTGCGACGCTTCTCCATCGACGAGCTCCCCCAGCTGGTCAACGTGCTCGTCGGTGACATGAGCCTGGTCGGCCCCCGACCGCCGCTGCCGCACGAGGTCGCGCAGTACGACGACGCCATGGCCCGCCGGCTGCGCGTCCGCCCGGGCATGACCGGCCTCTGGCAGGTCTCCGGTCGCTCCGACCTGTCGTGGTCGGAGGCGATCCGCCTCGACCTCTACTACGTGGACAACTGGTCGATGGTCCAGGACATCACCATCCTGGCCCGCACCTTCGGCGCCGTGATGGGCACGCGCGGGGCCTACTGAAGCAGCGGGGCAGCCAGCCCGCTGCCGGGCGCCGGAGCCGCGTACGCGGACGGGTGCAGGCAAACCCAGCGGGTGTCGATACGATGACGGCTGTCTTCAGACGAGAGGCCCACCCCACGATGACGCAGACGCACGCCGACTACCGGCTGAGCCAGCTCGACCAGCTGGAAGCTGAGTCGATCCACATCTTCCGCGAGGTCGCCGCCGAGTTCGAGAAGCCGGTCCTGATGTTCTCAGGCGGCAAGGACTCCATCGTGATGCTGCGACTGGCAGAGAAGGCCTTCTACCCGGCAAAGATCCCGTTCCCGGTGCTCCAGGTCGACACCGGCTACGACTTCCCCGAGGTGCTGGAGACCCGCACCAACTGGGTCGACCGGCTGGGGGTGCGCCTGATCGTGGCCAGCGTCGAGGAGGCGATCGCCAGCGGCATCGTCGTCGAGGACGGCAAGACCAGCCGCAACCGGTTGCAGATCGGCACCCTCCTGCACGCGATCGAGGAGAACGGCTTCACCGCCGCCTTCGGTGGCGGTCGACGCGACGAGGAGAAGGCCCGCGCCAAGGAGCGCGTCTACTCCCACCGTGACGACTTCGGCCAGTGGGACCCCAAGATGCAGCGCCCCGAGCTGTGGAGCCTCTACAACGGTCGCATCCACGGCGGCGAGCACATGCGGATCTTCCCGCTGTCCAACTGGACCGAGCTCGACATCTGGCACTACCTGGCGCAGGAGCAGGTCGAGATCCCCTCGATCTACTACTCCCACCAGCGCCGTGTCTTCCAGCGTGACGGCATGTGGCTCTCCGAGAGCGAGCACAACGCGCTCAAGCCCGGCGAGGAGATCGTGGAGAAGACGATGCGGTTCCGCACCGTCGGTGACCTTACCTTGACCGGTTGCGTGGAGTCCGGGGCCGACACGATCGAGAAGATCATCGCGGAGGTCGCGATCGCCACGGTCACCGAGCGCGGCGCCACCCGAGGTGACGACCGGTTCTCGGAGGCAGCCATGGAGGACCGCAAGAAGGAAGGCTACTTCTGATGAACCGCCCCACCCGATTCTCTCCGCCCCCCGCTTCGCTCCTCCCTCCGACAATCGTGAGGGGAACCCGATGAGCACCACCGCAACAGAGGTCCTCGGACAGATGGACCTGCTTCGCTTCGCCACCGCCGGCTCCGTCGACGACGGCAAGTCCACGCTGATCGGGCGGCTGCTGCTGGACTCGAAAGCCATCTTCTCCGACCAGCTCGAGGCCGTGGAGGCCACCAGCCAGTCGAAGGGCTACGACTACACCGACCTGGCACTGCTGACCGACGGCCTGCGCTCGGAGCGCGAGCAGGGCATCACCATCGACGTGGCCTACCGCTACTTCGCGACCCCGAGCCGCAAGTTCATCATCGCCGACACGCCCGGCCACGTGCAGTACACCCGCAACATGGTCACCGGCGCGTCCACAGCCGACCTCGGACTGGTGCTCGTCGACGCCCGCCAGGGCCTCACCGAGCAGTCCCGCCGGCACGCGGTTATCCTCTCGCTGCTGCGGGTGCCGCACCTGGTGCTGGCTGTCAACAAGATGGACCTCGTCGACTACGACCAGGCCACCTACGACCGGATCCACAAGGAGTTCACCTCCTTCGCCACCAAGCTGAACATCCCTGACCTCGAGGTCATCCCGATCTCGGCGCTCAAGGGCGACAACGTGGTGAACCGCTCCGAGAACATGCCCTGGTACAACGGCTCCTCGCTGATGCACCACCTGGAGAACGTGCACGTCGCCTCCGACCGCGACCTGGTCGACACCCGGCTCCCGGTGCAGTTCGTGATCCGGCCCGAAGTCCGACGAGTTCCACGACTACCGCGGCTACGCCGGCCAGGTGGCCGGTGGCGTGCTCAAGCCCGGTGACGAAGTCGTGGTGCTGCCGAGCGGCATGACCAGCAAGATCGCGGGCATCGACCTCTTCGACAAGGAGATCGACGAGGCGTTCCCCCCGATGTCGGTCACGGTGCGACTCGAGGACGACGTCGACGTCAGTCGAGGCGACATGATCGCCCGCGTGCGCAACGCCCCAACCCCCAGCCAGGACATCGACGCGATGGTCTGCTGGATGACCAACGAGCCGCTCACGCCCCGGCAGAAGCTGGCGATCAAGCACACCACCCGAACCGGTCGGGCGCTGGTCAAGGACATCCAGTACCGCCTGGACGTGAACACGCTGCACCGCGACCAGGAGAACAAGGAGCTGGGCCTAAACGAGATCGGCCGCGTGCAGCTGCGCACCACGGTGCCGCTGCTGTGCGACCCCTACTCGAAGAATCGAACCACGGGCTCGTTCATCCTGATCGACGAGGCCACCGGAGTCACGGTGGGTGCGGGAATGATCAACAGCGGCACCTGAATCACGACCGAGAGGTCAGCGACTGCGGCCGTAGTCATCCTCGTAACGACAGATGTCGTCCTCACCGGTGTACCCACCCAGCTGCACCTCGACGATGACCAGCTCCTCGTTCCCGTGGTTGCCCAGACGGTGATTCGCCACCGAGGGGCACGTCGATCGACTGGCCGTGCACGACCATCGAGTCGGCGCCATCGACCTCACAGGTCGCCTCCCCTGGATGACCACCCAGTGCTCGGAACGGTGTACGTGACTCTGCAGCGACAACCGAGAGCCTGGGGTCACGTGGATCCGCTTGATCTTGTAACCCTCCGTGACGTCGATCACGTGCCAGGAACCCCACGGGCGCTGCTTCCGAGTCCAGAGTCATGGCGCCAAGGTATCCGGCGCCCGCTCGCGACCGGTGATGACCCCGCAGCGCCAGCATCCAGCGTGCTTGCCTCACTCGGCGGCGAGCATGGTCGCGCCGAGGCCCACCATCATCGTGCCGCCGGCCACCCCGAGCTGGTCGAGGCGGGTGGGCTTGCGCGCGAACCACTCGCGCGCCCGGCCGGCCGCCAGCGCCCAGATCGTGTCCGAGCAGACCGCGAGCGCCCCGAAGACAAGGCCGAGCACGGCCATCTGCAGCCCCACGTGGCCGGCCCGCTCGTTGACGAACTGCGGCAGGAACGCCACGAACGTCACCAGCGTCTTGGGGTTGGTCACCCCGACCACGAAGCCGGTCCGCAGGGACCGTCCGCGGCTGCCCGGCACCGGCAGGCCCATCGCTCCGCGTGCCTCGGCGCGGCGTCGGATCGTCTGGATGCCGAGCCAGACGACGTAGCCGGCCCCCACCACCTTCACCACGGTGTACGCCGCAGCGCTGGCCGTGACGATCGCGGCCAGCCCGGCTGCGATCAGGAACACCTGGAAGACGATGCCGAGGGCGTTGCCGACCACCGAGAGCAGCGCGTCGCGCCGCCCCACGGTCAGCGCGCGGCCGATCGTGAAGAGCAGACTGGGTCCGGGGACCTGGATGAAGAGGATCGACGCCACCAAGAACGCGACCCACTGGCTGGTGGAGGGCATGGCCCCAGTGTGCGGGCTCATGGCCCCGTCGCGCCACGCGATTTCACGCAGGGCGACGGCGACCTCAGCGGCGACGTGAGCGCACGGTGACGGGCGGCCCCCACGGGCCGGTCAGCGACCCGCGGACCAGCTGGACCCGCACCTGGTAGGTCGCCCGTCGCTTCAGCCGCCACGTCGTGACGACGCCGCGGTCATGGGTCGCCTCGATGAACCGTGTCTTTCGGCCCGGCCGGCGCAGCGCCACCCGGGCACCGGTCGTGGCCTGCGCGTGCCAGGTCAGCACCGCACGCCGGCCGATCAGCCGCGCCCGGACGGGCACGGCCCCGGTCCAGGCGACTCGGCGGAAGACCGACGGTTGCCCGGGCAGCACACCCAGGCCATGGAGCGCCTCGGCTGTCCGCTGGGCGATGAACGTCTCGCCGGTGGGGGTGGGGTGGACTCCGTCATAGGTGTCCCGGGCGACGTCCCACCCGGACGTCGTGTCCGCCAGCGTGATCGGTGACTCGGCCGTGGCGAGCTCATCGACCAGGGGCGGCAGCAGGGCGTTGTACTCGGCGATGGCGCCCACCATCCACGGGCGTGCCGGGGTGGCTACGGCCAGCACCGGTGACACGACGAGGTCGACGTCCGGCCGGGCTGTCCGCATCGACTCGATGCACGCACGCAAGTGTTCGATCGCGGTCTCGGGCGTCACCCCCAGGCGCAGGTCGTTGACCCCGGCCGCCAGCAACACCAGGTCGGGTTGTTGCGTGCCGACCTCGGCGCCGAGGCTCCCGGACAGCCGCGCCAGGGTAGCGCCCCCTTGCGCGAAGTGGTTCCGGTCGAAGTGGGCATCGACATAGGCCGCGCTGCGCCAGGGTGCGGAGTACCACGGTGCCGAGCGCGACCCGACGAAGTCGACGGGTACGCCTTGTCGGGCGAACTCCTTCGCCAGCCGGTAGCGCCAGGTCCAGTCACCGTGAGAGCCCTGCATGATCGAGTCACCGGCCAGCAGCAGCCTCATCGGGCCGTCGGCGTCCGCCCGCGCCGGCAGGCCGCCGACCCCCAGACCGGCCACCACCACGGCCGTCACGACGACCCGAGACCACGCACCCCCCGACTGCACCTGTGGAACGTAGGGCGGCCCACCCCAAGGCGGCTATCCCCCCGCGTCCCAGGTCTAGACATGCGGCGGGCTGTCGGCCGCTCGGCTCCAGGTCCCCAGAGTCAGCGCAGTGGGCGCACGTGCAGGCCGACCTCGGGGTCCACGATGACCTCCTGGGTGGCGGGCAGGCCGTCGGCCTCGAGCTCGGCGTCGACCAGGCACGTTGCGCTTGAGCATCGCCAGGGCGATCGGGCCGAGCTCGTGGTGGCGGGCAGAAGTGCCGACGAAGCCGACCTGCTTCCCGCTCGCCCGTCTCCCGACGACCGGTGCCCCGCGCTCGGGCAGCCGGTTGTCCGAGCCGTCGAGGTGCAGCAGCGTCAGTCGACGGGGCGGCCGACCCAGGGTGTGCACGCGCGCGACGGTCTCCTGGCCGCGGTAGCACCCCTTGTCGAGGTGTACGGCGGACGGAATCCAGCCCACCTCGTTGGGGATCGTCCTGTGGTCGGTGTCCAGACCGAGGCGGGGTTCGCCGCGGGCGATCCGGAGCGCCTCGAAGGCCCACATGCCGCACGCCGGGCCGGCTGCCTCGGCGTACTTGTCCAGTTCCGAGCGCGCGAAGACGTCGTACTTGCCGGGCCCGTCCCGGCTGGGCTCGGCCTTCCCGGGTCGGGCGCCAGGCGACCGCGAGCTCCTCGGTCAGGTCCTCGACCTCCACGCGCATCATGAACCGCATCCGGTCCAGCCACGCGACCAGCACGGCCGCCTGGCCCGGCTCGGTGTGCGCAGTGAACGCCTCGCCGTCGTCGGTGCCGTATATCGCGTGCTCGACGTGACCGTTGGGCGAGAGCACCAGCGCCAGCCGTGGGCACCCCGGGCGCGAGCGCCTCGAGGTGCTGGGTGGTCAACGAGTGCAACCACGTCAGTCGGTCGGGACCACTGACCCGCAGCACGCCGCGGTGGGAGAGGTCGACGAAGCCGTCACCGGCCGCGAGCGTGCGCTGCTCACCGTTGAACGACCCGTAGTGCGCCGCGACCGGAGCGTCGATGCCGTCGCCGCTCACCGCGCCGGGCAGGGCGAGCAGCGGGCTGGCGTTCGAGGCGGGGTCGGGTTCGCGGAGTCGGTCATCAGCCCATTGTCGCGCACGCGACCAACGCCGCATGGGCACCCCAGTACGAGCCGGCGCAGAGCCGTCAGAGGCTCAGACCGACGTAGAGCAGAGAGATCAGCGACACGAGCAGCCCGGCCGCCACCTCGACCTCACGTCTGACGCCGAACTGCCCCTGGTGCCTCAACCGGTTGCCGACGTCACGCAGCGTGTTGATCGAACGGGCAGGCCTGCGTTTCTTGTGCCTACTCATCCGCGACGCAGGTAGATCATCAGCGCGAACACCAGCACGCTGAGCGTCAGCAGTATTGCCTGCTCCATGTTCCTGGTGCGCCAGGTCGAGTGGGCACCTCGGCCCTGTCCCCTCGTTTGCGATCCCCCGTGAGCTTCATCTGGGCAGCGTAGGAAGCAGCTTTCGGCACGCGCACGACCGTATTTCCGCAACTTCAGAGCTGCGGAGGATTAGATACTGTTTTGCCCGATAAACCGACCGAAATGGTGGTCCGTGGACTGGACCAGCGGCTGGAGCTCCGGTGGTCGGCTGGCCGGGCCCGTCTCTCAGCCTCGGTGCAGTCGGCGCAGGTGCCGAACACCGTCAGGTGCCCGTAGTCGGGGCGGAAGTCGCGGTCGGCGACCAGCTCGCCGATCGCGCGCTCCATCTCCGCGGTGTCGATGCTGATCACCTTGCGGCAGCTGCGGCAGACCAGGTGGGCGTGCTCGTGCCCGCTCGCCGAGTGGTACGTCGGGGCCCGGTCGCTCAGGTGCGCGTGCCGGATCAGGTCGAGCTCGTCGAGCAGCTCCAGCGTGCGGTAGACCGTGGAGAGGTTGATCGAGTCCGAGTGCGTGCGCACCTCGGCGTACACCTCGTCGGGGGTGGCGTGACCCAGCCGCTCGACGGCCGCGAGCACCAGCTCGCGCTGCGGGGTAAGCCGGTGCCCACTCGCGCGGAGTCGTTCCTGCCAGTCGCTCATGACCCTCGGGTGGCCCCGCCCGCTACTGCGCGAATCCCTGCGAACATCCCTGCGGACATTCCGGCACCGTCACTGGCGCTTGAGCTGGGCGTGTATGTGCGGCTGCAGGTCCTTGCCCATCGCGGCCATGTCGAAGGCGTAGAGCAGGTCGCCGTTGACGTAGCCGTAGAGCCGCCGGCCGGCGACGTACTCCTTGGCCGTGGAGGTGCGTACGACGGCGTCGGTGCTCAGATCTCGAACCGCGGCTGGTCGGGGTGGAGCTCGCCGTACCAGGTCTCGACGAAACCGGTGTTGTGGGTGAGCAGCACCTCGAGGGTGCCGTCCTCCTGGGGCCGGATGAACCCGGTCTCCTGGGCGGCCTCGCGGACGTGGTTGCCCTGCTCGTCGATGATCCAGGCGCGGCTCGATGTAGTGGATGAACGGGCGGCCGTCCTGCTGGAAGATCAGCTCCTGGCCGAACTGGAAGCTCGTCGATGCCCTCGTACTCGCCGTGCCCGTTGCCGGCCCACGTACCGATCACCCACGCCAGCCGCGCGCAGTTGGGGTGGATGTTCTCGGGGATCTCGAAGGGCATGCGGGTCATCACTCCTGGTCGCTGGGACTGTCGCCGTGGCGGACCGGCGGGTCCATTCTCCGCCTCAGCCGCAGCAGCGCCAGCAGCGCCACCGCCCCGACGGCCAGCAGCGCCGCCGCGAGCACCACGACGAAGAAGGCTTCCATGATCGGAGTCTAGGGTCGAATCATGCGAGAACTCGTGATCAAGTGCACCGCCGGAGCCGACGAGCCGGAGCGCGCCAACCAGGCCTTCACCGTGGCCGCCGCGGCCGTCGCCAACGGCGCGAAGGTCTCGCTGTGGCTGACCGGCGAGGCCGCGTGGTTCGGCGTACCCGGTCGGGCCGAGGCGTTCGACCTCGACCTCGCCGCCCCGCTGGCCGAGCTGCGCGACATCGTCCTCTCCGGCGGCACCCTCACCGTGTGCAGCCAGTGCGCGCAGCGCCGCGGCCTCGTCGCCGGCGACCTGGTCGAGGGCACCCGGTCGCCGGTGCCGCCGTCTTCACCGAGCAGGTCCTCGGCGACAACGTCCAGGCCCTCGTCTACTAGTAGTTCGCCGACCGGGCACTCCGGGTTGCCTTAGGTACGCCGACCGGACACTCCTGGTTGCGACCCCGGTTCCGAGCCAAACCGGGGTGCCCGGTCGGCGCGTTTCCGGCAACCCCGGGTGCCCGGTCGGCGCGGCCAGGGGGTGGCGGACGGCGGGGCGATACGGTCCTGCTCATGGGAGACCTGCTGATCACCGTGGCGCCGACGGGGGCCGAGACGACCAAGGCCGACTGTCCGCAGCTGCCGACCACACTCGGCGAGCTCGTCGAGACCGCACAGCGCTGCGAGGCTGCCGGGGCGGCGATGGTGCACGTGCACATCCGCGACGACGAGCACCGCCCCACTCTTGACCAGCAGCGGCTCGCCGAAACGGTGGCCGCACTGCGCGAGGGCACCGACCTCGTCGTCCAGCTCTCCACCGGCGGCTCGGTGCACGACCCGCTCGAGTCGCGACTGAAGGTGCTCGACGCCCAGCCGGACTCGTGCAGCCTGACGATGGGCACCACCAACTTCGGTGACGACGTGTTCCTCAACCCCTGGCCGTTCGTGTGTGATCTCTACCAGCTCAGCAAGGAACGCGAGGTCGTGCCGGAGTTCGAGCTGTTCGACCTCGGCCAGGTGGCGGCGCTGCACCGGCTGCTCGGCAAGTACGGTCTCCCCCACGGCGGCAAGGTGCACGTCGACCTTGTCATGGGTGTCCCGGGCGGAATGCCCGGCACCGCCGACGCGCTCGTCGCCGCGGTCGCTGCCCTGCCCGCCGAGACGACGAGCTGGTCGGCCACCGGCATCGGTCGCTCGACGATCTCGGTCGCGCTCGCCTCGCTGTCCAAGGGCGGCCACCTGCGCGTCGGCATGGAGGACGTGCTGACCCTGGCCAAGGGCGTGCCCGTGGAGCACAACGATCAGCTGGTGAGCCGCGCCGTCGAGCTCGGGCGGCTGGCCCAACGCACCCCGATGACCCCTGCCGAGGCACGCACGCTGCTCGGGATGGGCTGAGTGCGCGCGGTCCTGCAGCGGGTCACCTCCGCCTCGGTCACGGTTGCCGGAGAGGTGGTCGGACGGATCGACCGGCCCGGTCTCGTCGTGCTCCTGGGCGTCACGCACGACGACGGCGCCGACCAGATCGCCTGGATGGTCCGCAAGATCCGCGACCTGCGGATCATGCGCGAGGAGAAGTCCCTTGCTGACCTCGGGGCTCCGGCGCTGCTGGTCAGCCAGTTCACGTTGTACGGCGACACGCGCAAGGGCCGTCGTCCGACGTGGCAGGCGGCTGCACCCGGTCCGGTCTCCGAACCCGTCTTCGACGCGGTGTGCGCCGGGCTCGAGGAGCTCGGGACCCACGTCGAGCGCGGGGTCTTCGGCGCGGACATGGTCGTGGAGCTCACCAACGACGGGCCGGTCACGATGGTCCTGGAGACCACGGACCAGCAGCGGCGAGTCAGTCCGCCGCCCGGCCCAGCCGGATCTCGCTGATCGCGGTGATGTCGCGGGGGCCCTTGCGCACTTCGAGGATCTCCAGAAAGACCTTCTTCGCCCTGGTCTTCGGCACCCGGAGCAGCTGCAGGCTGCGGTCGTCCGCCGCACCACCGAACTTCTGGGTCAGCACCGTCTTGCCGAACGTCCAGCGCACCTGGGTCACCCGGTTGTTCTCAGCGAAACGGTCCACGCGCGTCTCCGGGTCGGTCTTGGCATAACCCGGGATCAGACCGACCTCGCCGATCGGAATCCGCTTCGGCAGCACCAGCCGGATCTTCTCACCCACCGCGGCGCCGTCGCAGCGCCAGGCGGTCGAGGCTTTGCCGTCGACCAGGTGTGCAGGGACGTAGGTGACCTGCGCGCCGTTGTCGTCCTCGCTGGGCCCGGCGACGCACTTCGCCTTCGCGGTGATGTTCGCGATCGGATTGATCGCCCCCGAGTAGGCGCCGGGGCCGGGCTTCTGATCCGTGACGGCGATCCGGTCCGCGTCCTCCTCGGTGGAGACCACCTGCGGCTCGCCGTCGGAGCCACTCACCCGCTCGGCGAAGGCCCGGCCGACCACGTAGGCCCCGAGGATCAGCGCGATGGCCAGCAGGGCCAGCAGCACCGGCACGAACCAGCTCGAGTCGCGGACCCGGTCGAACCAGGTGGGGCCGTCGTCGTACTCGTCCTGCGTGCGGTGGGTCCCGATGAGCAGTGGCCCGTCGCGCGACGGCACCACGATGCCATCGGCGGGAAGATCCTCCTCGGGCTCCCTGCGGGAGTCGACTCCCGATCTTCGCTCCGGCACCTCGCGGTGCTGCGGCCCGCCGGTCTGCGACGCGAGCGCACGCTCGTACGCGGCCCTGTAGGCCTCGGCGAACTCCTCGGGCACCTCCGGTGGAGGAGAGCCGGGGGGCATGGATCCGGACACGCCATGGACACTACCCACGCACCGACCCCCTGCCAGACAGATCGGGCAGGGGGCCGGCGTGGAGTAGACAGGCTCAGCCGATCTCGACGGCTACCTCGCGGATCGAGCCCACCTCGGCCGTGACCACGGTGTCCACCGGATCGGCGCTCGGCACGAGCGTGCGCAGCGTCCACTCGCCGGGACCGGCGAAGAACCGGAAGTGCCCGGTCGCCGAGGTCGGCACCTCGGCGGTGAACTCACCGGTCCGGTCAAGGAGGCGAACGTACGCCGGTGTCACCGGGTCCGCGCCGCGCAGCACCTGGCCCTGGATGATTGCTTCCTTGCCGACGTCGATCCCGTCGAGGCTCAGACCGCCCTCGGTCGCGCCGCACATCAGGCGCTCTGCCCGTCTGCCTGGCCGGGCTCGTCGCCGAGCGCCACCGGCACGCCGACCAGCGAGCCGTACTCGGTCCACGAACCGTCGTAGTTCTTGACGTTCTCCTGGCCGAGCAGCTCCTTGAGCACGAACCACGTGTGGCTGGAGCGCTCACCGATGCGGCAGTAGGCGATCGTGTCCTTGTCCCAGTCCACACCGGCCTCGGTGTAGAGCTTCTGCAGCTCCTCGTCGGACTTGAACGTGCCGTCGTCGTTGGCCGCCTTGCTCCACGGGACGCTGGCCGCGGTCGGGATGTGCCCGGCGCGCTGAGCCTGCTCCTGCGGCAGGTGGGCCGGGGCGAGCAGCCGGCCGGCGTACTCGTCGGGGCTGCGCACGTCGACCAGGTTCTGCGCCCCGATCGCGGCCACGACCTCGTCGCGGAACGCGCGAATGGCGGAGTCCTGCTCCTGTGCGGTGTAGCTGGTCTGCTCGCGCTCGGGCAGCTCTTCGGTCAGCTCGCGGCTGTCGAGCTCCCACTTCTTGCGGCCACCGTCGAGGAGCTTGACGTCCTGGTGGCCGTAGAGCTTGAAGTACCAGTAGGCGTAGGCGGCGAACCAGTTGTTGTTGCCGCCGTACAGCACGACGGTGTGGTCGTTGCCGACACCGCGCGATGACAGCAGCTCTTCGAACTGCTGCTTGTTGACGAAGTCTCGCCGGACCTGGTCCTGGAGATCGGTGGTCCAGTCGAGCTTGATCGCGCCACGGATGTGGCCCTTGTCGTAGGAGGTGGTGTCCTCGTCGACCTCGACCAGCACGATGCTGGGGTCGTCGAGGTGCTCCTCGACCCATTCGGCTGTGACCAGTGCGGTTTCGCGGCTCATGCGGCTGCCTCTTCTTCGTTGATGTTCTGGGCGGGGGTGAAGACGGTGGTACGACGGGCGGGGGTGAATCGCTTGATCAGCAGGTACATCTCACAACCCAGGCAGAACGCGAACACCGCGTTCAGCAGGGCCGCACCGAGGGCCAAGCCGGTCGCGATCGCACCGAGGAGCGGTGCGCCCGCCAGGTAGCCGGCCAACGCGACCACCGCGAATGCCAGGCCGACGGCCTGGGCGAAGCGCGGCGGTGCGGGGTCCTCGAGGTGCGTGGGCTTGCCGAGGCGCGGACGCACCAGCGTCTTGAACAGGTACGCCGCAGGTGTGCGCTGGACGCCGAGCGTCACGCCCGTCGCGAACAGTGCGGTCTGCGCGGCGAGCAGGGTGAGACCCACGATGCCGGGCGCGGTCAACAGCACGACGGCCAGCACGAGGCTGGTGAGCACGGCGTTGAACTGCGGGCCTCGCGGGTCGATCTGCCCCGGGCGGCGGATCGGGGCCGCGGCGCGGTCGGGGGTGAGGCCGGTTCGGTCGGTCTGGCCGGTGAACGGGCCGCTGAGCTGGGTGGTCATGGTTCTCCTGAATGTCCTGAGGGCAGCCGCCAGCGGTGCCGGCGGGCGAAGACCGGAGCAGCGCGAACGGGGTCGACCTCGAGGTCAGCAGACGAGTGAGGTCGGCTCGAGGGAGAAGGGCGCGATGCGGCCGGTCAGGACATTCGACACAGCGACGAGCGCATGCGGCAGTGATCCACTGCGCGGCGCTTGGTCAGCATGGTCGTGAACACGGGGACAACTGTAGGACGGGTGTGGCTGGGGCCGGAAACGCTCGTCTCACTATTCGGTCATGGCATCCACATGTCGGACTGACTAGGCTACGCCCGTGAAAACAGCGTTCATCACCGGGATCACGGGTCAGGATGGTTCCTATCCTCGACGGACCTGTTGCTCTCCAAAGGCTACGAAGTACATGGACTCGTACGCCGGTCCTCCACGCTCGCGCGCACCCGAATCGACCACCTGCACGGCCACGAGCGGCTGCACCTGCACTACGGCGACCTGACCGATGGCGTGAGTCTCGGTCGAACCTGGTGAGTGCCATCGAGCCCGACGAGGTCTACCACCTTGGAGCGATGAGTCACGTCAGGTGTCCTTCGAGATGCCCGACTACACCGCGTCCACCAACGCCATCGGAACGACTCGGCTGCTGAGGCGATCTGGGCCGCCGGTCCAGACGCCGCTTCTATCTGGCCTCCACCTCCGAGATCTTCGGCTGCAGCCCCCGCCGCAGAACGAGAGCACCAAGTTCCACCCGCGCTCCCCCTACGGCGTCCTCCAAGCTCCAGGCCCACTGGGTGACCATCAACACCGCGAGGCCGACGGGCTGTTCGCCGTCTCCGGCATCCTGTTCAACCACGAGTCCCCGCGCCGCGGCGAGAACTTCGTGACCCGCAAGATCACCAAGGCTGCCGCAGCGATCCAGGCTGGTCTCCAGGACCATGTCAGCCTCGGCAACCTCGACGCCGTCCGCGACTGGGGCTTCGCTCCCGAGTACGTCGAGGGCATGTGGCGGATGCTCCAGCAGGACGAGCCCGACGACTTCGTGATGGCGACCGGCGAGGGCCACTCGGTCCGGGAGTTCTGTGACGCGGCCTTCTCCCACGTGGGGCTGAGCTGGGAGAAGCACGTCCGCTACGACGAGTCCTTCACCCGTCCCTCCGAGGTCGATGCCCTCATCGGCGACGCGTCCAAGGCGCACCGCGAGCTCGGCTGGAAGGCACACACCACGGCCCTCGACCTCGCCCGCCTGATGGTCGAGCACGACGTCGAGGAGATCGAGCGCTTCCTGGGCCGCTGAACGCGACCAGGAGTGCCCGCTCGGCGGGGTCTGGGCGGCCATGCGTGCCCGGTCGGCGGGGTCTGAGCGGCCAGGAGTGCCCGGTCGGCGGGGTCTGTCAGGCGTCGTCGGCGACGCTCTGGCCGAGGGCGGCGAGGACCTGCTGCTTGGTGGGCGCACCGGTGGCGCGGGTGACCTCGTGACCACGCGAGTCGAGCACCAGCGTCGTGGGGGTGCGCAGGATCCCGAGGCGGCGTACGACGTCGAGGTGGTGCTCCGCGTCGACCTCGAGGTGCACGACGCCCGGCACGACGTGCGCGACGTCCTCCAGGATGCGGCGGGTGGCCCGGCACGGAGCGCAGAAGGCCGAGGAGAACTGCAGCAGGGTGGCCCGGTCTCCGAGCTCGTCGGCCCACTCCGTGTCCGCGAGCACCGACTCGGGCGACGGCCCGAGGTCCTGGGCCACCTCCTCCTCGTCGACCCCGTGCACCCGGTGGGTCCCGCGGAAACGTCCGTCGGTCATCGCGCGGAACAGCCCGAACGCGAGCGCCCCCGCGACGGCGATGACGAGGATCCAGGCACCGGTGGTCATGGCAGGCCCAACGATCGCGCGGGCAAAAGACTTCCCGGGGCGCGGATGCCCTCGGGCTCAGCCACCGGCGAAGGGCGGCAGGAACTCCACGGTGGCGCCCGGCTCCACGATCACCGAGGCCGGGTCGTCAGTGGTGACCGGCCGGTCGCCCACCATCACCGAGCAGCAGCCGATGACGTCGGAGAACCGGGAGGTGTGCGCCGCGCGCACCCGGGCGATCAGGTCGGCCAGCGGCACGGGGCCGCTCACCTCGAGAGCGTCGGAGTCGGTGCCGGCGGCGGCACGGGCCGAGGCCCAGTAGCGCAGGGTCACCTGTCCGCGGTTCGTCTGCTCGCCGGCCTTGGTCGTCACGTTCGATATCCTTGCTGCTCTGTGGTGGTGAAGATCTTGCCACCGTAGAGCAAAGGCCGAGCAACACCAGGACTTCACCCAGGAGGTGCCATGGGCACCGTGCTCCTGCTGACCAAAGCACTTCAGGCGTCCGCCGAGGTGCTCCCCGGGCTGGCCCTGCTCAGCCACCAGGTCAAGATCCTTCCCGCCATGGGCAGCGCGCTGCTCGAGGCTCCAGACCACGACCTGCTGATGATCGATGCTCGCCGCGACCTCGCGGTCTCCCGTGACCTGTGCCGCCTGATCCGCACCACGGGCTCCGAGCAGCCGGTGCTGCTCATCGTCACCGAGGGTGGGCTCTCGGTGACAGCAGCCGACTGGGCGATGGACGACGTCGTGCTCGACACCGCCGGTCCCGCCGAGATCGAGGCCCGCATCCGGATCGCGATCGGCAAGCTGGCCGCGCGCAAGGACCAGACCGATCCCGACGCGCACATCATCCGCTCCGGTGAGGTCGCCATCGACGAGACGGCCTACACCGCCAAGCTCGGTGGTCGAGTTCTCGACCTCACCTTCAAGGAGTTCGAGCTCCTGAAGTACCTCGCCCAGCACCCGGGCCGGGTCTTCACCCGCGACCAGCTGCTGCAGGAGGTCTGGGGCTATGACTACTTCGGCGGCACCCGCACCGTGGACGTGCACGTACGCCGGCTGCGAGCCAAGCTCGGCACCGAGCACGAGATGCTGATCGGCACGGTGCGCAACGTGGGCTACCGGTTCGTCCTGCCCCCGCGCGAGCAGGCGACCGAGCGCATCGACAACCCGGCCGGCACCCCGAGCAGCTGATCCCTGCCTGGGACCGGACCCGGGACGTTGGCCTAGTCTCGCGCCATGGTGCACATCGCGCAGGTTGCCCCTGACGACTTCGACTGGTCGAGCGAGGACGGCCCCGCGGCCGACGTACGACGCATCGCACGCGCCTCGACCGCCCACGACGGAGCCAGCACGCTCAACGAGCAGGCGCTGCTGCAGCTGAAGAACCGCGGACTCCACGGAGCCGAGCTGTGGTTGGCCGCTGACCCCGACTCGCCGGTTGCGGGCTTCGCGCTGGCGCACCACGGGGTGCTCGACCTCGCCGTACACCCGGAGGCGCGGCGCCGCGGGGTCGCCACCGCCCTCGCCGAGGCGGCAGCCCCCGCGGGCCGCAAGGTCGACGCGTGGTCCCACTGCGACCACCCGGGCGCCGCCCGCCTGGCGGTGCTTTTCGGGGTGCCCCGGGAGCGCGAGCTGGTCATCATGCGGCGCCCGCTGCGCGACGTGCCCGACGCCACCGCCCCGACGGGGGTGCGCGTTCGCACCTTCGAACCGCGCGACGCCGAGGCCCTGGTGGAGGTCAACGCGCACGCGTTCGCCCATCACCCCGAGCAAGGGCACATGACGCTCGAGGACTTCCGCGAGCGCACGAGCGAGGAGTGGTACGACCCGAGCGGGTTGTTCCTCGCGGTGCCCGAGTCCGAGGACGGCGCCGACCCGCCACTGCTCGGTTTCCACTGGACCAAGGAGCACCGCGACGAGGATCCGCCCTACGGCGAGGTCTACGTGGTCGCGGTGAACCCGAAGGCCGCCGGCCGCGGCCTCGGCACCCTGCTCACCGCGGTCGGCCTGCAGCACCTGCGTGATCGCGGGCTCGAGTCGGTGCTCCTCTACGTCGACGGTGACAACGACCCGGCGATCGCGGTCTACACCCGACAGGGCTTCACCGTGGAGCGCACCGAGGTGCAGTACCGCGGCACCTCGACCGGCCTCACCCACCCCTGATCGCCGAGAGGGCACTCATGGCCGCCCCCACTCCGCCGACCGGGCACTCGTGGCCGCCCCGACTCCGCCGACCGGGCACTCATGGCCGGCTCCGGTTCGCCGACCGGGCACTCGTGGCCGGTGGCGTCGTGCCGGTGCGGCCTTGAGTGCCCGGTCGGCGGGGCTCGGCGGCCACGAGTGCCCGGTCGGGGCGCCCTTGAGCCACGCTCAGGCCATGAACCCGACCGGGTTGTAGGACAGCCCCGGGAAGAGTCCCGGGAGCGAGCGGTCGGGGAACCGTCGGCTGACGATCTCACCGAAGACGTTGCGGTAGTCGGTGGTCACCTTGAGGTCTCCGTCGGCCAGAGCGGTCGTGTCGAGCCCAGGCCAGCTGCCGTAGTACCGACCGCCCTTCACCCCGGCCCCCGCCACGAGCATCATGTTGCCCCAGCCGTGGTCGAAGCCCTGGCTGCCGTTCTCCGCGACCCGGCGACCGAACTCCGAGATCGTCACTACGGTCACCCGCGAGCGCAACTCGCCGAGATCGTCGAAGAACGCCTTCAGGGACTGCGCCAGGCCACCGATGTTGCTCTGCATCGTGCCGGACTTGATCGTGCCGTAGCCACTGTGCAGGTCCCAGTTCCCGGCGTCGATCGCGATCACATCGGTGCCGAGGTCGGCTCGGATCAACTGAGCGGCGCTCTTCAGCGGGGTGGCGTACGGCGCGGCGGCGGACGCCGTGGGGTAGGCCGCAGTGACCGCCGGCATGGCTGCGAGCTTGCTGCCCACGGTCTTCGAAACCGCACAGGCCTCGCGCGACGCCGCGGCGAGGGGTGAGGTGGAGGCGGCCCAGACGGTGTCCAGCGCCTGGTAGCGCTCGGACGCGGTGCTGCCCAGGTAGGGGATGGTCAGCTCGCTCAGCCTGGGCGCGGCCAGCACGGCGCGCGGACCACCCATGGCCGCTGCAGGGAAGTACCCGCCGAGCTGGACCCCGTCGATGGCCGCCGAGGTCGCCCCCTGGCCGATCATCCGGTTGATCCAGCCCGAGCGCACCGAGGAGCCCGGGTCCGCGTCCTCGATCTCCTCGATCGCGGCGAAGTGGGAGCGGTTGACCACCGGCAGACCGGTCGCCTGGACGGCAGCGAGCTCGCCGGCGTCCCACAACGGGGCCAGTGGCGCCATCATCGGGTGCAGACCGAACATCGCGTCCGCGCAGACCAGTGAGGCGGCAGGCACCGACGTCGACGGGCGCACCTTGTAGTAGCCGGGGTCGCCGTGCGGAACCACTACACCGAGACCGTCGACGCCGCCCCGCAGGCTCAGCACCACCAGGGTGTTGCCGCCCTGCACGCCCGCGAAGGTGGCCTGCATCATGGCGTCGCCGAACATCTGCGCCACAGCCAGCGAGCCACCGAGAGCGGCAGCACCCGACAGCAGCGAGCGACGGGTCAGGCGGGCGTTGCCGAACTCGTCACAGCCACAGCCGTCGTCGCTCGGGTGCGAACCGAAACGCGGGCCGTGTTGAGGGGTGGTCTTGGGCATCGGTGAACCTCAGGTGGTCATGTGGTCGGGAGAGTCGAGCAGAGTCAACGCGAGACGCTGGAACTTCGAGCCGGCGACGGTGTGCTTGGCGGTGACCACGGTCGAGGCGGGCACACCGGTGGACGCCACCGCAGCCTGCAGCAGCCGAGCATCCGACCGGCGACCCAGCCAGGTGCGGCTCAGGTGGTCGACGTAGGCGTCGAAGCGCACCGCAGGTGCTGGCAGCCATGAGTCCCGCGCGCGATAGGTCGCGCCGGAGGTGGAGCCCGCGGCCTGCCTGCCGTGCATCTTGTAGGAGCCGAACACGCGGGCGGCCGAGGACCACTCCCGGTTCGTGACCGGGGGCCCGTCCGGACGGGGCCACGTGAACGCCCGATCGGAGTAGTGCAGGTAGTTGGCAGAGGCGGCCCAGTTGCCCGACTCCACCGGCTCCTGCACGTCGATCGACAGCACCCGGGCGGTGGCCACCAGGTCCGCGATCGGCGTGCGCACCTTCTGGCCGCCCGAGGCGAGGAACTCCGGGTCGGTGGACAGGACGCGCAGCATCGACTTGATGTCGGTGTCGTGCTCCAGGTACGCCGTCGCGAGCTTGTCCAGCAACCTGTCGGAGGGGGCGTCGTTGACGAACCAGGTGGCGAGCTTGCGGGCGAGGTTGCGCGCGGTGGCCGGGTGGTGGGCCAGGTACGTGAGGTACGCCGTCGTAGCGGCTTGGCCATCGGCGGCGCCGTTGGCATGGGTGAAGCTCAGCACCTGCACCGGCCCAGTGGTGTGCTTGGCCGGGTCGTAGCGGACGCCGAATTCGCCACCGTAGTCCGCGGTGTAGCCCGACAGCAGCACGGCAGAGGCCTTGACCATCGCCTCGGTGTAGCCGGCGCCGACCCCGACCGTGTGCAGCTCCAGCAGCTCGCGGCCCTGGTTCTCGTTGGGCTTGTTCTTCACCGACTTGTAGTTGTCGAGGTAGAAACGCATCGCGGGGTGTAGCGAGCACTCGATCAACAGGTCCTCGAAGCGGCCCAGGGCGTGCGTGCGGATCGTGGCGTCATAGTCGAAGCGCCAGACCCACGCCCGACTGTGGCTCACCGGGATGTGCAGGTTGGTCGACCAGAAGTCGGTCATCTGCTCAAGAAGAGTGCGTCGTGAGTAGATGCGACGCAGGATGCTCCAGTTGCCGAGATCGAGGCCGTAGCTCGAGGAGCTCTTGGTGCCGTCGACGGCAGTGGCGTACTTCTGTCCCGGAGTGCGCCACAGGGAGGCGAACCAGGTGTCGACCTCGGCGACCTTGGCACCGTCGGGCACAGAGGTCGGGTGAAGTTGCTGCTCCAACCATTCCTCGGGGGTGCCGACGGCGCGCAGCTGCTCCAGGCCGGCCAGCGTGAATCCCGTGCCGAACCGGTTGAGGAACAGCCGCTCGCGGGCCGCGGCCACCGGAGTCTGCGCCTGGGTGAGCGGCCCCGGGGCCTGGACTGGGCCTGGTTTGACCGCAGGTTTCGGTGCGGGCTTCGGCTTCGGCCTGGGCCGACGCTTGAGCTCGAAACGCCGCCTCTTGCGTCGTCTCCGTCGCTTGGTGCTGCCGATCGCCATCCGTGGATCCCCCGCTGGGCACTGGTCTTCTCAGACCGAGATTCTGCGGCACGGCTCAGACGTTTTATGGGTAAATGTCCGAATCAGCAGGAGTGGGCGGCCCACCGGGCGATCGTCCCCGCGGCCAGAGGTGCCCGGTCGGGGTTCAGGCGAGGGCGCGGCGCAGCCGCTGCGCGATCTCGATGTTGGCCAGCCGCGACTGGTGACCGGCGGCGACGATCTGGAAGAACCCGTGGATCATCCCGTCGTACCGCGTCGTGTCGACCTGTACGCCGTGCCGGGCCAGCAGCTCCGCGTAGGCCTCCCCCTCGTCGCGCAGTGGGTCGAACCCGGCGGTGGCCACGAAGGCCGGGGCCAGTCCCTGCGGGAAGTCGACCCGGCGCAGCGCGGACGCGTCCGGGTGGGCGGAGTCGTCCGGGGTGGCGAAGTAGGCCTCCTCGGCGCCGGTCATGAACTGCTCGGTCAGCACGAACCCCTCGTTGAGCCGGTCCCGGCTGGCGCTGCGCTCGACGAAGTCCGCACCCGGGTAGATCAGCAGCTGGAAGGCCAGCGGCAGCTCGTTCTCGGCGGCGAACACCGCGGTCGAGGCCGACAGTGCCCCGCCCGCCGAGTCCCCGCCCACGGCCAGCCGCTTCGGGTCGGCATTGACCTCCTCGGCGTGCTCCACCAGCCAGCGGAACGCCGCCTGGCAGTCCTCGACCGCTGCCGGGAACTTGTGCTCGGGAGCCAGGCGGTAGTCCACCGCCAGCAGCTGTACGCCGGACCGCTCGGCCAAGAACCGGCAGGCCGGATCGTGGCTCTCGAGGTCGCCGTACATCCAGCCGCCGCCGTGCAGGAACAGCATCGTCGGCGCGGGCTCTACGCCCATCCGCTCGGTAGGGGTGTAGAGCCGGGCGCGGAGCGGTCCCTCGGCACCGTCGACACTGAGGTCACGGACCGCGCCGATCGGCTGGCGGCCACCGACCAGCCGTTGCTGGCGCTCGAGCTCGGCCCGTGCCCTGTCCAGTGGCAGGGTCTCCGCGGCCGGCACGCGGGCGAGCCTCTTGACCGCGAGCATCAGCTGGGTCTCCGGCGCCAGCTCCAGTCCGTCGATCACGACCGGGCGGCGCACCAGCAGGCGCTGGAGCGGCACCGGTAGGTCGAGGACGACCTTGAGCAGGGCGGACTCGAGACGGAATCGCAGATCGGGCACCGGGTCAACCTACGGGAGGCGCTCGGGAGGGTGGGACCACCGACCCTGCCGAGGTGCACCCCACGATGTCAGACTGCGCCCATGGCCACCGAGAGTTTCCAGCCGGCCGTCGGCTCCGACGCGGACGAGGGTCCCCTCGACCCCAGTCTGCGCGTCGTCCCGGCCGACATCTTCGACGTAGACCCGCCCTACGATCCCGACGAGGTCGGATTCGCCGCCGGCGAGTTCGAGGACCGCTTCCTCGACCGCGAGCTCTCCTGGCTCCGGTTCAACCAGCGGGTGCTCGAGCTGGCCGAGGACGGAAGCCTGCCGCTGCTCGAGCGGGCCCGGTTCCTGGCCATCTTCGCGAGCAACCTCGACGAGTTCTTCATGGTGCGCGTGGCGGGCCTCAAGCGCCGGATCGCCGCGGGTGTCGCGGTCAAGGCCGCGTCGGGCCTGATGCCGCGCGAGGTCCTGGAGCAGATCTGGGACAAGACCGCCGACCTGATGTCACGTCACTCCCGCGTGTTCTCCGACGAGATCATCCCCGCCCTTGCCGAGGAGCACATCGAGCTGGTCCGCTGGTCCGACCTGAACCGGGACGAGCAGCGGTTCTGCAAGAGGCTGTTCAAGGAGCGCATCTTCCCGGTGCTGACGCCGCTCGCGGTCGACCCGGCGCACCCGTTCCCCTACATCTCCGGCCTCTCGCTCAACCTGGCCGTGCTCGTTCGCAACCCGAAGACCGGCAAGGAGCACTTCGCCCGGGTCAAGGTGCCCCCGATCTTCAGCCGCTTCGTGCCGCTCGGCAACCAGCGCTTCGTGCCGCTGGAGGACGTGATCGGCGAGCACCTCAAGCGACTGTTCCCGGGAATGGAGGTGCTCAACGTCAACACCTTCCGGGTCACCCGCAACGAGGACCTCGAGGTCGAGGAGGACGACGCGGAGAACCTGCTCAAGGCTCTGGAGAAGGAGCTGCTGCGGCGTCGTTTCGGCCCGTCGGTGCGGCTCGAGGTCGAGGACACCATCGACGACCACGTGCTCGAGCTGCTGACCAGCGAGCTCGGGGTCACCGAGCCGGAGGTCTTCCGTGTCCCCGGCCCGCTTGACCTGCGTGGACTGCACGACATCGCCGACCTCGACCGCGAGGAGCTGAAGTTCCCGACGTTCATCCCGGCCACCCACTCGCTGCTCGCGCCCGTCGAGTCGGCCTCGCCCGTCGACGTCTTCAAGGCGCTGCGCCGTTCCGACGTACTCCTGCACCACCCCTACGACTCCTTCAGCACCTCGGTGCAACGCTTCATCGAGCAAGCCGCCGCCGACCCGCACGTGCTGGCGATCAAGCAGACGCTCTACCGCACCTCCGGTGACTCGCCGATCATCGACGCCCTCGTCGACGCGGCCGAGGCCGGCAAGCAGGTGCTGGTGATCGTCGAGATCAAGGCACGCTTCGACGAGCAGGCCAACATCCGCTGGGCCCGCAAGCTCGAGCACGCAGGCTGTCACGTCGTCTACGGCCTGGTCGGGCTGAAGACCCACTGCAAGCTGTCCATGGTGGTGCGCGACGAGCCCGAAGGCATCCGCCGCTACACCCACATCGGCACCGGCAACTACAACCCGAAGACCGCGCGTCTCTACGAGGATTTCGGACTCCTCACCACCGACGAGGCCATCGGTGAGGACGTGGCGCACCTGTTCAACAACCTCAGCGGCTATTCCCGCAACGCCGAGTACGCCGAGCTGATGGTTGCGCCGGACTCCGTGCGCACCGGCCTGATCCAGTCGATCCGTGCCGAAGTCGCCCACCACAAGGCGGGGCGGCCGGCGCACATCCGGATCAAGGCCAACTCGGTCGTGGACGAGGCGCTGATCGACGAGCTGTACCAGGCCTCGCGTGCCGGTGTGCAGGTCGACCTGCTGATCCGCGGGATCTGTGCGGTCAGACCAGGGGTCGAAGGCCTCTCGGACAACGTCCGGGTGCGCTCGATCCTGGGGCGCTACCTCGAGCACAGCCGAATCATGTGGTTCGCCAACGGCGGTGAGCCGATCGCCTGGATCGGCTCTGCTGACCTGATGCACCGCAACCTCGACCGCAGGGTCGAGGTGCTGGTCAAGCTCCCCTCGCCCACCGAGGTCGACGAGGTCACCCGCCTGCTCGACCTCGCCTTCGACGAGCACACCGCCAACTGGGAGCTCGACTCCGAAGGCATCTGGCACAAGGCCGTGTCCAGCACCAACGAACCGCTCCGCGACCTGCAGGAGCTCCTGATCGCCACCCACAAGCGCCGCCGGGTCAAGGTCGGCTGAGGGGCTGGGGAGATCCCCAGCGATGAGCACTCGCGCCCGGCCCTCCTGGGCCACCTACAGGGACTCGATCGGCGATCGGTCGGGGCTCTTCGAGGCGCTCGCCGAGACGTGGCCGCTCCAGCGTGGGCTCTACCCGGGCAGCTACCTCGACCTGTCCCCGTCGACCGCCATCGCCTCGGTCACCTACGTCGACACGGACCGCCGAGCCGCCCGTCACCTCTCCGACGCCGCACTCGTCGCTGCTGACCTGGAGGGACGGACCCGGCCTGGCGCCGGGACCGAAGTGCGCTTCCTCGAGGCCGACTACACCTCGCCTCTCGCGCTCCCGGACGCGGCGTTCGACCTGTTGATCTCCCTGTACGCCGGCCTGGTCTGGGACGCCTGCCAGCAGCACCTGAAGCCCGACGGACTGTTCCTGGCCAACACGAGCCACGGGGACGCAAGCCTGGCCGCGCTGGACCCGCGCCTGCAGCTGGTGGCGGCCGTGCACCACCGTGACCAGCAATACCGGCTCGGCTTCGAGGATCTCGGCGGCTACCTCGTCCCGAAGAAGCCAGAAGCCGCAGACCCCGCCCTGATCCGTCGGAACGGTCGCGGGATCGCCTACACCCGGACCGCCTTCGCCTACGTCTTCCGGCTCAGGCACTGACGCCAGGACCGCCGTCTCCAAGGGCATGAGTGTGGTGCACCTCGACGCGTTCCACACCGCTCAGCAGGTGGCGAAGACGACCGGGCCGTCGTACACCGCGGAGAGGACGAAGCCCTCCTTCTCCCGCGGCCGCAGGCGGAGCAGGACGTCGCTGCCCACCGCCTTGGAGGAGGTGAGCTCGAGGCTCTCGGAGAACGAGCCCCCACGACCGACCGCCTCGCCGACGGCCAGCTTCGCGCGCGGGCGCAGGTCGCGCTGGGCACGGTCGGAGTCCTCGAAGTGCAGGTCCAGCAGCAGGCTGCGGTCGGGCTGCATCGCCATCGTCAGGCCATCGAGCGGGGTCACACCACCCACGTCCTCGACCAACCCGTCGGCACGGGCTTGCGCGTCCTCATCGGCCCGCGCCATCGAGAGGTCGGTACAGGCGAAGTCCCGGCCCCACACCATGGCGTTCGCGGTCTCTCCCACGTGCGAGGCCATCTCCGAGACGCCGTCGACGCCCGCGAACGACCCGGCGTCACCGCGGGCAACGCCGGCGGCGGTCTCGGCGAAGTCGGGGTTGTCGCTGGTGACGACCAGACCACGGGACTCGATCAGCGCGATGAACTGCAGCTCGGGGGTGAACGTCGGGTCGAGCCCGGAGACGAGGTCGACACCGCCCTGCCACACACCGTCGTCCTGCTTCGGCTTCTCGAACCCCGCGGAAGCCAGGTTGCCCGCGAGCACGTCGAAGTCGGCGCCCTCGGCCACCTTGAGCACCATCGTGGCGCCCTTCTCCCCCTGGGCGAAGACCTCCCACTGGGCGGTGGCGGGGCTGAAGCCGAACTTCTCCTGCAACCCCACGGCCGCATCGTCGATGCTCGACACCGCCGAGTAGTCCGTGTCGTAGGCGCGTTCCATGAACCCCAAGACGGCCTCGCCGTCCGGGTCGTCCCCGAGCTTCGCGCCCAGCTGTGCGCGTACGACGCCCCAGTCGGTGAAGGCGACGCGAGCAGAGCTGGCCGGCACGAGGGAGAGCGCCTCTTCGAGGCTGGTGCGGTTCAGGCGCTTCCAGACGAGCCCACCAACCGCCAGCAGCCCGAAGACCAGCACCAGCGCCAGCGCCGCGACCAGCAACCTGCGCCTGCCCGTAGGCAAGGACCAGCGTCGTCCTGGCACCGGCCCACACCCCTTGATCGAGTCGCTTCGACAGCGGCCGCCCCACGGTCGGCTGTCCCGCCGAAGAGTAGTCGCACTCCCCAGCGGCACCCGTGTCAGGATTCTGACCATGGCCCCACCCCAGCCCGAGGTCGCCACCGGACCGGACGCCGTCACGACCGGCGCGGAGGCAATGGCGACCGACCCGGACGTCGTTGCCGCCGGCGCGGTGGTCACCCGCAAGGGACCCCGCGGACGCGAGGTGCTCCTCGTCCACCGCCCGAAGTACGACGACTGGTCCTTCCCCAAGGGCAAGCAGGACCCCGGCGAGCACGTGACCGCCACTGCCGTGCGCGAGGTCCTGGAGGAGACGGGTGTCGAGATCCGGCTGGGACGCCCACTGCGGCCCCAGCTCTACCCGGTCAGCGGGGGCCGGATGAAGACCGTGCACTACTGGGTGGGCCACGTCCTGGGCGACGAGGACATCTCGACGTACGCCGCCAATGCCGAGATCGACGACCTCGGCTGGTTCGGGTTGAAGGACGCCGTCGGGCGGCTCACCTACCTCGACGACATCGACCTGCTCGAGCAGTACCGCGCACATCGGAAGGCCACCACCGCCCTCGTCGTGCTCCGGCACGCCAAGGCGACCAAGCGCGGCCACTGGGACGGACCGGACCCGCAGCGGCCCCTGGACGAGCTCGGCGACGCCCAGGCCCGCGACCTGGTCCCGGTCCTGCACGCCTTCGGGATCACTCGCGTGCTCAGCTCTTCGAGCACCCGCTGCCGGCAGACCGTCGAGCCGTACGCCGAGCACCAGGTGCTCCCGCTGGTCGAGATCGACGAGCTCTCCGAGGAGGGATTCGTGCCCGCCGCGGCCGGGGCGTTGCTCGAGGACCTGATGTCCGAGGACCAGCCGAGCGTGCTCTGCAGCCATCGTCCGGTGCTGCCTGGGCTCTTCGAGCTGCTCGAGCTCGCCGAGGAGCCGCTGGCGCCCGCCGAGCTGGTGGTGTGCCACCACCGCAAGAACCAGATCGTGGCGACCGAGCGGTGGTCACCGGGCTGACCTGCGCTTGTTCAGGTGACGGTCGTCTCACTCCTGTGTCATCGTGGCCGTCCAGCAGAGCACCGTTCACCTTCCGTTCACCCGCGCCGACGCGCTCGGACACCTGGGCTTCCTAGGTTCATCGATGTCAGCCCAAGACACCACGACATCAGGAGTACCGAAGTGAACCGCACTTCCCGCCGCATGGCCCTTGTGCCCGGCGCTGCCCTGCTTGCCTTCAGCCTTGCCGCCTGCTCGGGCGGCGCCGACGCCGGCTCCGCGGACGGTGCCTCCGGCACCGTCGCCGTGGACGGCTCCTCCACCGTGTTCCCCATGAGCAACGCCGCCTACGAGCTCCTCAGCGAGGAGGGCACCGGCATCAGGGCCACAGTGGGTGCCTCCGGCACCGGTGGTGGCTTCGAGAAGTTCTGCGCCGGCCAGACCGACATCTCCGACGCCTCCCGCCCGATGAAGGACGAGGAAGCGGCCACCTGCAAGGAGAAGGGCGTCGAGTTCACCGAGCTCCAGGTCGCCACCGATGCCCTGACGGTCGTGGTCAACCCCGACCTGGAGGGCGTCGACTGCCTCACCGTGGACCAGCTCAAGAAGCTCTGGTCGCCCGGCTCCGAGATCAACAACTGGCAGCAGCTCGATCCCTCGTTCCCCGACGAGAAGATCTCGTTGTTCGGGCCCGGGACCGACTCCGGCACCTACGACTACATGGCCGCCGACGTCCTCGAGTCCGAGACCGAGAAGACCCGCGACGACTACGAGGCCAGCGAGGACGACAACGTCCTGGTCCAGGGCGTCGAGGGCACGCCGGGCGCCAGCGGCTACTTCGGCTACACCTACTACGAGGAGAACGCCGACAGGCTCAAGGCGCTCGCCATCGACAGTGGCAACGGCTGCGTCGAGCCCTCGTCCGAGACCGCGCAGGCAGGGGAGTACACCCCGCTCGCCCGCCCGCTGTTCATCTACGTGAGCAACAAGTCGTACACCGAGAACGAAGCGGTCAAGACCTACACCGACTTCTACATCGAGAACCTGGAGACCATTGCCGAGGCCGCCAAGTTCATCCCACTCAACTCCGAGGACTATGACAAGACCAAGTCAGCCCTCGAGTCCATCGGCAGCTGATCTCGGGAGCGAGGAGTCAACCCAGATCACATGAACAGCGAGCGCGACAGCGCGCCGTCAGGCCCGCCCTCCGGGGCGGGCCTGACCCGCGCCTCCATTGACCTGCACCATCGCCCACGACGCGTCGAGACGGCCATCAAGAGCATCCTGGCGGGCTCGGCGATGCTCTCGGTGTTCATCACCTTCGGCATCATCGCGGCTCTGATCGAGCCGGTCATCAAGTTCTTCGGCCAGGTGCCCTTCGGCGACTTCTTCGCCACCAAGGGCCAGTACGCCGTGATCCCGCTCATCGGCGGCACCCTGATGACGACGGTGATCGCGCTGCTCGTGGCCGTGCCCCTCGGGCTGGGCGCTGCGATGTACCTGTCCGAGTACGCCACCAAGCGTGCCCGCAAGACACTCAAGCCGATCCTCGAGCTGCTGGCCGGCGTCCCGTCGGTGGTCTACGGCTTCTTCGCACTGTCCTTCGTCACCCCGACGCTGCTCCAGGACATCCTCAACCTGAAGGTCGGCTTCACCAACGCCCTGGCAGCCGGCCTCGTGCTCGGCGTGATGATCGTGCCGACGATCGCCTCCCTCTCCGAGGACGCCCTGTCCGCCGTACCGCACTCGATGCGGCAGGGCTCACTGGCGATGGGCGCCAACCGGATGCAGACGACGCTGCGCGTGGTCCTCCCCGCTGCGCTCTCCGGAGTCGCGGCCGCGGTCGTGCTCGGCCTCTCCCGAGCCGTCGGCGAGACGATGATCGTGGCCCTGGCGGCCGGCGCCCAGAAGAACCTGTCGCTGGATCCCCGTGAGGGCATGCAGACGATGACCGGCTTCATCGCGCAGACGGCGGGCGGCGAGAACCCGGTCGGCTCGGTCGACTACAACATGCTCTTCGCGGTCGGCCTGCTGCTGTTCCTGATCACACTCGCGATCAACGCGATCAGCATCTCCTTCGTCCGGCGATTCAGGCAGGCCTACTGATGACTTCCTCGACGATGCAGTACACCCGCGAGGCCGTGCAGGCCGCCGTGTCGACGGGACGCAGCCGCGACCGCAACACGGCGTCGATGGTCTTCCTGGTGATGCTGTGGTTCTCGCTGTTCTTCGGCGTGATGGTGCTCCTGGTCCTGATCGTGAACACCGCGATCGACGGTGCCCCGCGGTTCGACTCCAACCTGCTGACGCGCTACGACTCCACGCTGACACCCGAGCGCACCGGCTTCCGCGCCGGCATCCTCGGCACCTTGTGGCTGATGGTGACCACGGCCGTGATGGCAGTGCCGCTCGGCATCGCCGCGGCGCTCTACCTGGAGGAGTTCGCCGACAACACCAGGTGGTACAACCGCGTCATCGAGCTGAACCTGCAGAACCTGGCAGCCGTGCCCTCGATCGTCTACGGCCTGCTGGCCGTCGCGGTGATGGCGCTGCTCGGCTTCGAACGCAAGGGCATCGTGCTCGGTGGTGCGATCGCGTTGGCCCTGCTGATCCTGCCGGTCATCATCATCACGACCCGCGAGGCAGTGCGCGCCGTCCCCTCGGACATCCGGTTCGGCTCGCTGGCCCTCGGCGCCACGATGTGGCAGACGACCTGGCGCCAGACGCTTCCCTCGGCGATCCCCGGGATCGCCACGGGCACCATCCTGGGCCTCTCCCGCGCCATCGGCGAGGCCGCTCCGCTGCTGCTCCTCGGCATCGCCGGCGCGGTCAGGTTCGACCCCACCGGCGTGCTCAGCCCGACGACCGCGCTGCCCATCCAGATCTACTCGATGACCTCGCAGTCCCAGCAGGCCTACCAGCAGGCGGCGGCAGCAGCCATCATTGTCCTGCTCGCACTCGTGCTGATGCTCAACGGTCTGGCCATCTTCATCCGCAACAAGTTCCAGCGAGAGTGGTGAGTCTCTTGGCACGACGCCCGGCAACGTTCAAATCATCCGACAGCTTCAGTGGAAGTCTGGACAACTACATGAGCAACATCGTCGACGTGCACGGCAGCGGTGACCGCTCCCTGCCGTCCCAGCCCGCCGCCCCCGTCATGCGCACGCAGGGTCTCAACGTCTTCTACGGGGACTTCCACGCGGTCCACGACGTGGACCTTGCCTTCGGCAAGAACGAGATCACAGCGCTGATCGGTCCCTCGGGCTGCGGCAAGTCGACCGTCCTGCGCAGCCTGAACCGGATGAACGACCTGGTGGCGGGGTGCCGCGTCGAGGGGTCGGTGACCTACCACGACGTCGACATCTACCAGAAGAAGGTCGACCCGATCGAGGTACGCCGGCACATCGGCATGGTCTTCCAGAAGCCCAACCCGTTCCCCAAGTCCATCTACGACAACATCGCCTACGGCCCCCGGGTCATCGGGATGAAGGTCGACAACATGGACGACCACGTCGAGGAGGCGCTGCGCGGAGCCGCGCTGTGGGACGAGGTCAAGGACAAGCTCAAGCAGTCCGCCTACGGCCTCTCCGGTGGCCAGCAGCAGCGGCTGTGCATCGCGCGGACCATCGCCACGCAGCCAGACATCATCTTGATGGACGAGCCGTGCTCGGCGCTCGACCCGATCGCGACCTCGCGCATCGAGGACCTGATGATGGAGCTGCGCAGCACCTACACGATCATCATCGTCACCCACAACATGCAGCAGGCGGGTCGGGTCTCTGACCGGACGGCGTTCTTCACCGCCAAGCCCGACGAGACCACCGGGAACCGGACGGGTCTGCTGGTCGAGTACGACCTCACCAAGAAGATCTTCAGCACCCCGCGCGACGAGCGCACCGAGGCCTACATCTCCGGCCGCTTCGGCTAGAGCCACGCGGGACGGACGGCGGCAGGCGACGCGGGCCGCCGGGCTCAGGGCAGCTGGAAGACGAACCGGAGCAGGAAGTACGTCGCGGCCGCCATCGCCCCGGCGGCCGGGAAGGTGAGCACCCAGGCCGTGAGGATCGAGCGTGCGACCCCCCAGCGCACGGCTGAGAGCCGCTTGGTGGCCCCCACACCCATGACCGCGCTGGTGATCGTGTGCGTGGTCGAGATGGGCGCCTCGAAGACGTACGCCGTCGTGTAGAGCACGCTGGCGGAGATCGACTCGGCAGCGAACCCGCGCGGTGGGTCGAGGGCGATGATCCTGCGGCCCAGGGTCCGCATGATCCGCCAGCCGCCCGAGTAGGTGCCCAGCGAGATCGCGGTCGCAGCGGCCACGATCACCCAGACCGGCAGCGGGTCGTCGGCGGCGACGTACCCACCGGTGAGCAGCGCCAGGAAGATCACGCCCATCGTCTTCTGGGCGTCCTGCAAGCCGTGGCCCAACGCCATGGCGGCGGCCGAGATCGTCTGCGCCAGCCGGAAGCCTGCGCCGACCTTCGCCGGCGACTTCTTCCGGAACAGCCACATGATCAGCACCATGGCCCCGAAGCCGAGGGAGAAGGCCACCAGCGGCGAGAGGATCATCGGGATGACGACCTTCTTGAGCACGGTCGCCCAGTTGACGAACACCCCCGCTGCCACAGCCGCGCCGACGAGACCACCGATCAGTGCGTGCGAGGAGGACGACGGCAGCCCGAAGTACCAGGTGACCAGGTTCCAGGTGATCGCCCCCACCAGGCCTGCCATCACGATGACCAGGCCGTGGCTACCGGTGCCGGGGTCGATGGTCTCGCTGACGGTCTGGGCCACCTTCTGCCCCAGGAAGGCGCCGATGAAGTTCATCACCGCGGCCATCACCAGGGCGACCCGCGGGGTCAGCGCACGTGTCGACACAGACGTGGCGATCGCGTTCGCCGCGTCGTGGAAGCCGTTGGTGTAGTCGAAGATCAGGGCAACGGCGACGACCGCGACGATGATCGCGAGCTCCACCGGTCAGGACTCCTTCGCGTGGATCTGCTCAATGATGTTCGCGACCTTCTCGAAGGCGTCAACGGCCTCCTCGAGGGCGTCGACGATGTCCTTGAGCTTGAGCACCTCCAACGCCTCGTACTGGCCGCTGAAGAGCTTGGCCAGGATCCGGCGGTAGCTCTTGTCTGCGGTGTTCTCGAGACGGTTGATCTCGATCCAGTACTCCTCGAGCTTCTTCATCGAGCGCAGCAGCGGCATCGCGTCGGCGGTCAGGTCGGCGCACCGCTGGAGGACCTCGACCTGGTCGGCCACCTCGGCCGGCAAGGTGGTCACCTCGTAGAGGAGCGTCAGGTCGACGGCCTCCTCCATGTAGTCCATGACGTCGTCGAGACCTGCGGCCAGCGCGTAGATGTCCTCACGGTCGAAGGGCGTCACGAACGTCGAGTTCACCCGCTTGGCGATCTCGTGGGTGGTCTCGTCGGCCCGGTGCTCGGCATCGCGCATGCGCTCGCCGATCTCGTCACGCTGTGGGTTCTCTCCGAGCATCTCGGCCAGGATCGAGGCGCCACCGACCAGGTGGTTGGCCGACTCCTGGAGCAACTCGTAGAAGACATGGTCGACGGGCTTGAAGCGCAGGGCCACAGTTTGCTCCTGTGAGGAGGATCAGGACGTGCACATGCTAGGCGGTGCGCGCTCGGGATGCGCGCGACGGTGGCTCAGCCGGCGGATTGTGTCTGTGGCGCCACGCCCAGGACACGGTCGATCTCGGACTCGCTCAGGGGGGCGTCCGACTGGTTTGCGGCGACGATCAGGCTCGCAGTCATCTCGACCTCGTCGAGGAGCTCGCCGTCCTCGAGGTGCACGTCAAGAGGGTCCATCCGTGCTGGATACCTCCCCCTTCTAGAGCCGTGCCTGTCCCCAGTGTCTACCCGGGGGGTCGGTGGTGAAACAGGAACGACGAGAAACTCGACACTCGCGCCCAGGCTAGCCAGAAGGCCCCGACCGTTCCCGGTCGAGGCCTTCTGTGTTGCTTGTCCGACCGAGGTCAGATGGCGCGAACGTTCTCCGCCTGCGGGCCCTTGGGGCCCTGCGTGACGTCGAACTCGACCTTCTGGTTCTCGTCGAGGGACTTGTAGCCCTGCGACTGGATGGCCGAGTAGTGAACGAAGACGTCGTCGCCGCCGTTCTCCTGGGCGATGAAGCCGAAACCCTTCTCGGCGTTGAACCACTTCACGGTGCCTTGAGCCATGCTCTTGTTCTCCTGTTACTGAGGCTAGAGACCACCACATCAGCGGCCTCTGCAGAGTGCGGGTGATACGCCGTCCCGCCTCACAAGCCTTGTAGCAAAGAGAAGAAACGCCGTTGGATCACAAACTCCAACAAGCGTTGTGTACCGCTGGAACTTGCACCCTGCACGGTCAGCGTACCAACGATGGCGCGGAATGCGAGCCACGCCCCGGCCCGTTCACCCAACGGTCATGTTCTGCAGGGCGCCCACCACGCTCCGGGGAACCGCAAACAGGGCTCTCGAGACGTCGTACGCTCACGCGATGGAGAGCGAGAACACACCCGGCGCGGGTGCCGACGACCACGCCCGCGACCCCGGGTGGGTCCTCCACGATGCCGGAGAGTCCGGCGGATACTCCGGTTGGCTCTACCACTACGCCGACGGCACGATGGCCGACGCGGACGGGACCGTCTACCAGCTCTCCAACGCCGGCGGGCTCGCCGCCGACCCCCCGGACGAACCCGAACCCGAACCGGAACCCGAACCCGAACCGGAGCCGGAGCCGGAACCCGAACCCGAGCCGGAGCCGGAGCCCGAGCCGGAGCCCGAGCCCGAACCCGAACCCGAGCCGGAGCCCGAACCCGAGCCGGAGCCCGAACCCGAACCCGAGCACGACTCCACGGCCAGGGGTGAGGGCCGGCTACCGGCGTTCGTGGAGTACAGCCCCTCGGACCTGCCGGCCTACGCCCTCGGCGCGGTGGTCCTGGTCGCGTCGGTCGCTGCAGCACTGCTGGCGATCGCGGCTGCCGAGGGCCCGGATGCTGGGGGCTTCCTGCTGGCCGGCGGAGCTGCGGCGGTCGCCGCTCTCGCCTGGATGGGGCTGCTCCGACTGAGGCCGACCGTGGTGGCGATCCGCGACGGCGTGTTGGAGGTGAGCCGCGGAGAGCGGGTCGAGGAGTTCGAGCTGCGCGACCCCCAGACCGAGGTGGAGCTCGGCGACAACCCGGGTTCGTCCGGCTGGACGGCGACCTTCGCCCGCCCCGGGGGCGAGCCGCTGGTGATCACGGCCCGCCAGGTCAAGGCCCGCCAGTTCGCCCGGATCGTGGAGCACCATCGCCGCAGGTTGCGCAGGTCTTCGTCGGGCTGACCAACGGCAACGGTTCCGCCGGACACGGCGACGTGCTGCGCGGCCAGGAGTGCCCTCTCGGCGTACCCCGCGCGGCCAGGAGTGCCCTCTCGGCGGGTTCATGCGGACCACTACTACTATTCACTCGATGTATTCTCTTGGTGTATAGTCCCGTGGCATGAGCATCGGTCACGTACTACTCGGCGTGCTCGTAGCCGGACCAGCGCACGGCTACGACCTGAAGCGGGAGCACGACTCCCGCTTCCCCAGCGCCAAGCCCCTGGCCTACGGGCAGGTCTACTCCACGCTGGCGCGCCTGCAGCGCGACGGCCTGGTCGAGGTGGCGGAGACATCGCAGGACGGTGGCCCGGAGCGGACGGCGTACGCCCTGACCGACGCAGGCCACGACGCACTTTCCTCGTGGCTCGCCGAACCCGAGCAGGCGGGGCCCTATGTCGCGGACGACCTGGTCCGAAAGACGGTGACGTCTCTCCACCTGGGCGCGGACGCGGGTGACTTCCTGCGCCGACAACGCGCCGTACACCTGGCGCGGATGCGCGAGCTCGTCGCGCTGCAAGGACAGACGGCCGACAGCGACGCGCAGATCGCCGTCGACCACACCATCTTCCATCTGGACGCGGATCTGCGTTGGTTGGACACAGCAGCGGCTCGGGTGGCCGCACAAGGAAAGGTACGTCGATGAGCGCGGCAATCTTGGAAGCTCGGGCAGTGCGCAAGGCGTTCGGCCGGACGGAGGCTCTGCGGGGCGCTTCACTCACGGTGGACGAAGGCGAGGTCGTCGCCGTCACCGGAGCGTCCGGGAGCGGCAAGTCCACCCTGCTCCTGTGCCTGGCAGGCGTCCTGCGACCCGAGTCGGGCGAGATCTGGTACGCCGGTCAGCAGCTGCAGGATCTCTCGGAGAACGACCGGACGCGCTTGCGCCGACGCGAGTTCGGCCTGGTGCTGCAGTTCGGTCAGCTCGTGCCCGAGCTGACCGCCGTACAGAACGTCGCTCTGCCGCTGCTCCTGGAGAAGCACGACCGCGCTGCCGCAACCACCATCGCGACCGGGTGGCTGGAACGACTCGGAGCGCTGGACCTGGCCGCCGCGCTCCCAGGTGAGCTGTCGGGAGGCGAGGCGCAGCGCGTGGCGGTGGCGCGAGCCTTGGTCACCGGCCCGCGGGTGATCTTCGCCGACGAGCCCACGGGGGCCCTCGACACGGTGAACGGGGAGCGCGTCCTCGCGGCGCTGCTGAGCACGGCACGGGAGTCCGGCGCCACCGTCGTGCTCGTCACCCACGACAACCGCGTGGCGGCGAGCGCTGACCGGGAGGTCGTCCTCCGCGACGGCTCGGTCGAACCGACTCCGGTGCTCCGGTGATCCGGCTCGCACTCACACTCACCCGTGCCGGTGGGTGGACGCGGATGCTGCTGCTCGGGTCCTGCACGGCGGTGGTCAGCGCCCTGTTGCTCGTCGTGATCACCCTCGCCCGACTGCCTGAGAGCCCCGACGAGGTTCTCTTCGACCTCGTGGCCAGCCCGGGGACCCGTGTGGGGACGGCGTTCGCCACGACCCTGCTCACCCTGCCGCCACTCCTACTGCTGTACCAGGCGGTTCGACTCGGGACTGCGGCTCGCGACCGACGGCTGGCAGCGTTGCGCCTGGCAGGCGCCACCCCGGCCGAGGTACGGCGACTCGGCGTGCTCGAGGTCGGGATCCCCAGCCTGGCCGGGAGCCTCGCCGGCGTCGGGCTGTACTGGCTGGTTCGCCAGGTCCACGGTGACAACGCCACGCATGCGCTGACCTTCGAGTCCGACGGGTATGTGTCCACCTCTGCTCTCCGACTCCTGCCGACGTCGGTGTCGCCGCAGTGGTGGGCAGCGCTGCTCGTCGTCGCCGGCACCGCCCTCACCGGGATCGTGGTGGGCGCGCGGGCATCCCGCGGCGTCGTCGTCACGCCGCTCGGCGTGTCGAGGCGTCAGGCCTCGGCGCCTCCACGCCCCTGGGGGTTGTTGCTCCTACTCGCTTCGGTCTTGGCGCTACCGGTCGCCCTCACCGCCGGTTCGACCTCCACCGCGGCCCCTCTCGCCGTCGTGGGCCTGACGGTCCTCGGCGTGATCAGCCTCGCCCCGTGGGCGGCCTACCGGACCGGGAAGTTCACCCAGTCGAGGACGGCCTCGCCCGCCGTACTGCTGGCCGCCTCCCGTCTGGTCGCCGACCCTCGCCCGGCCGGCCGTGCCGCAGCCGCGGTGGGCGCAATCGCACTGGTGTCGGGGGGCGGAGGGGCAGTCGCCGCCGCACTGGTCGCCGGTAGCGAGACCGACCCCTTCTACTTCATCTCGCTCGCCCTCGTGGCGGCCGCGCTTCTCCTCGCCCTACTGGTCGCGATCGGCACCGTGGCCGTCCACTCAGTGGAGTCGCTCCTGGACAGGAAGCGCTCCGTTGCCTCGTTGGCGGCACTGGGCGTGCCGCGCGGCGATCTCGAGAGCGCACGCGCCTGGGAGGCACGGTTGGTCGCCATGCCGATGGCGACGGCCGGGGTCCTCCTCGGCTCCGCGACCTACGCGGTGACGGGCGGCCAGATCTCGCCGATGGCACTGCTGGTGCTCGTCGCCGTCATTGCGCTCACGCTGGCCCTGGTGCGGCTGGCCATCAGCGCCGCAGTCAGGATGACCCGCCCCTGGGCGATCCGCGCAGGGTCGGCAGCGAACTTGCGCACCGAGTGAAGCGTCCGCCCGACCCGGCTTCGGTGGGCCCCGTGGGACTCGAACCCACAACCCGCGGATTAAAAGTCCGCTGCTCTGCCAATTGAGCTAGAGGCCCGTGGGTCAGGAGGGTATCGCCCCGACCTGCACCTCGATCTCGGCGCCCAGACGTGCGCCGCCGAGCAGCTCGAGGTGGTCACCGGACCAGAAGTTGCCCGGGTCGTAGTAGTTCGTCGGGCGCTCGGTGCCGAGCAGTCCCATGGCCTGGTACGTCGAGGCCACCAGCTCGGCGCAGTACGTCGCCTCGACGGGAGCGGGGCGGCGCATCCGCCCACGCACCCACCGTGCGGCGAGCGCGGCCGTGGCCGGGAACGGGGTGCCGTCCAGGCGGGCGATGGTCCGCATGACCGCATCCTCCATCTCGGGAGTGACCTCGGCCTGCAGCTGCCGCAGCCAGGGTCGCTGGTGGTACGTGCGGCTCCAGCGCTCGACCGCCGCCTGCAGGTCGTGCAGCTGCACCCCGCGCTGATGCTGCCCCGTCCAGACGTCCTCCAGACCCTGTCCGAGCTCGGCGTGCCACAGCAACGGCGGCAGGTCCTCGAGGACGACCGCCATCCCGACGTGGTTGACCGGGGCATTGGTGAGCGCGCGGATAGCATGGTCAGCCGCCGAGTGGCCGCGGAAGAGCCACAGGTCGCCGGTACGTGACAGCTCCACAGCCTCGCTCAGGCTCAGCACGGGCCCTGACATCGAAAGGTCGCTCCTGGTGAACATCTGGAAGGTGCTCGGTGTGGCCGGCGTCGCCGGGGTGGCTGCCACCGGGGTCATCGTGGCGCGCAACGAACGCCGCCGCGCGCAGCTGACCCCTGACGAGGTCCGGTCCCGGCTCCGGCAGCGGTACGCCGAGTCTGCCGCGTCCGGAACCCCCATGGTGCCCGACCCCGGGCCGAGGGCGGCGAAACACTCCGGGCCCCGGCGCTGGTCGGGAGCGCATCGAGCCCGATAGGGCTTTGCGATGCGGCGCGACCTCGAGATTCCGGAACACTGGCCGCCGAGCGCGTGTACCTTTTGTCAGGTCACAGAACTCGCCCCTCCGGCCGATGGGATCGCAAGATTTTCGCCTTCGGATGTGTCGGGTACTGCCGAAAGAGGTGCACACTCAGGTGAAGCACCGGGAGGACCCATGGACCACACCTCGGCAGGTGGCGCCACACAGGAGAACATCGGGGCGCGGCGTCGTCGCATGCGTGCAGATGCGCGAGCGCGGCGTGCGGGCAGCGGTTCAGCACCGGAACAGTTCGAGACGCCTGCGTGGCTCGAGCAGTCGTTCGTGCTTCCGCTCGAGGACCAGGAGGTGAGCGCCGTGCCCAACCAGTCCGTCCCCCACCACGACGACCCCAGCACGGGCGGCCGTGGCGAGCCGCAGAGCGTGGACCCGGAGGAGGCAGCGATGACGGCCGTACCCGGGTTCCAGCGTCCTGCCACGCCGGAGATCGACTTCGCACGCGTGATCCGCCGCTCGGACGTCTCCCGCAGGGCATCCCGGGTCGCGCTGTACTCCGGGGGTTTCGCCGCTCTGGCACTGATGGTCTTCCTGATCTTCGGAACGACCGCCGCAGTGGTCACAGCCACCGTCCTCGGTGTGGTGACCCTGGTGTCCGTCGGCGTGCGCCTGCGCATGCGCACCGCACCGATCCCACACGTGCAGGACTGACCAGCGCCGCCACCGGGCGCACCGTCGTGGCGCGCCCCGATGGGGAGTGAGACTCAGGCGGTGCGGTCCGAGACGCGGCCGCGCTCGCCTTCGTCGGTGAGGCGCGCCTCCTCTGCGGCGATCGCCTCGAGCTCGGCGCGCCGGTCGGGGTCGTAGGCCCCCGGCTCGCTGACCAGCTCGGAGGCGCCGCGGGGGAGCCGTGCGAGTGCTGCGCGGGCGAAGATCTGCTGCTCGGTCGCCGTACGCTCCGAGCGGTCGTTGCCCAGGAACGTGACCGTCCAGTGGAGCAGCGCGGTCACCTGGTTCTTGAAGCCGGTGAGGTAGATCAGGTGCACCGCCAGCCACATCAGCCAGGCGATCAGGCCGCTGATCCGCACCTTCCCGACCATCGCCACCGCGTCGAAACGCGAGATCGTGGCCATGCTGCCCTTGTCGAAGTACTTGAACGGACCCTTCGGCGCGGCGCCCTTGAGGCGGCGGTCGATCGTCTTGGCGGAGTACTTCGCGCCCTGGATGGCCACCTGGGCCACACCGGGCAGGTTGTTCAGGTTGATCATGTCGCCGACGACGAACACCTCGGGGTAGCCAGGAAGCGTCAGGTCGGGGTTGACGCCGATCCGCCCGGCGCGGTCGAGCGAGGCCCCGGACTGGTCGGCCAGTGCCTTCGCGATCGGGCTGGCCTGCACGCCGGCCGCCCAGATCTTCGTGACGGCCTCGATGCGTCGCACTTCGCCGTCACGGTCCTGCACCACGATGCCGCGCTCGTCCACGTCGGTGACCATCGCGCCGAGCTGCACCTCGACCCCGAGCTCCTCGAGGGCTTCCTTGGTCTTCGCGCCGAGCTTGGCTCCGAACGGAGGGAGCACCTGACCGGCGGCGTCGAGCAGGATGACGCGGGCCGTGCGCGTGTTGATCGCCCGGAAGTCGCGCTTGAGGGTGCGGTGCGCCAGCTCGGCGATCTGACCCGCCATCTCCACACCCGTGGGACCCGCGCCGACCACGACGAAGGTCAGCAGGTGGTCGACGTCCTCGTTCTTGGTGGCCATCAGCTCGGCCAGCTCGAAGGCTCCGAAGATGCGGCCGCGCAGCTCCAGGGCGTCGTCGATGCTCTTCATGCCCGGGGCGTACTCGGCGAACTGGTCGTTGCCGAAGTACGACTGGCCGGCTCCGGCGGCGACCAGCAGGGAGTCATAGGGGGTGACGGTCTGCCGCCCCAGCACGTGGTGGGTCACGGTGCGCGCCTCGAGGTCGACGTCGGTGACTTCCCCGAGGAGGACGCGTGAGTTCTTCTGACGGGACAGCACCTCACGCGTCGGAGGCGCGATCTCGCCCTCGGAGAGGATGCCGGTGGCCACCTGGTAGAGCAGCGGCTGGAAGAGGTGGTGGGTGGTCTTGGCGATCATCGTCACGTCGACGTCGGAGCGGCGCAGGGCCTTGGTCCCGAAGAGACCGCCGAAGCCGGAACCGATCACCACGACCTGGTGCCGGCGGTTCGAGTTTTCCGTGTTCACGACAGACATAACAGCGATTGTCGCTGCAACCGTCCCCGGCACACCATTCGTACGACGTTCGTTCCGTCACACAGTCGGGCACGATGGGCGGGTGAAGCACTACGACCTCGCCGTCATCGGCACCGGCTCGGGCAACTCGATCGTGAACCGGCAGTTCGCCGACCAGCGAGTCGCGATCCTCGAGGAGAACGTGTTCGGCGGCACCTGCCTCAACGTGGGGTGCATCCCGACCAAGATGTTCGTCCACCCCGCAGACCTGGCTCGTGACGCTCGGCACGCACCGGAGCTCGGCGTCGACACGTCGTACGACGGGGTGCGCTGGCGTGAGATCCGGGACCGTGTGTTCGGGCGCATCGACCCGATCGGTCAACAGGACCGGGCCAACCGCGAGCGCCGCGACAACATCGACGTCTTCGACGGGCACGCCACGTTTCTCGACGACCACACCCTGGACACCGGGACCGGGGAGCAGATCACAGCTACCCAGATCGTCGTCGCTGCCGGCAGCCGGGTCGACGTCGCCGACATCCCCGGCCTGGCCGAGGTGGGCTTCCACACCAGCGACACCGTGATGCGGCTCGACGAGCTCCCCCGGCGGCTGGCCATCGTGGGTGGGGGCTACGTGGCGGCCGAGTTCGCCCACATCTTCTCCGGCCTCGGCATCGCAGGTCACCCAGGTGCACCGCGGCTCGAGGCTGCTGATGGCGCTGGACGAGGAGGTCTCCGCGACGTTCACCGAGCTCGCCAAGCGGCAGTGGGACGTGCGCCTGGACGTCCTCGTGACCGAGGTGGCCCGCAGTGGCCCCGCACGGAGGCGAGGTCACCGTGCTCACCCTCGACGACGGCACCGAGATCGAGACCGACGTCGTCCTGATGGCCACGGGACGGGTGGCCAACGTCGACCGGCTGGGTCTGGAGAACACCGGGATCACGGTCGAGGACGGCCTGGTCAAGGTCGACGAGTTCCAGCGCACCACGGTCGAGGGGGTGTGGGCGCTGGGCGACATCTGCAGCCACCACCAGCTCAAGCACGTCGCGAACCTCGAGGCCCGGGTCGTGCGGCACAACCTGCTCCACCCCGACGACCTCCGGTCCAGCAGCAACCGGGTGGTTCCCTCCGCTGTCTTCACGTCCCCGCAGATCGCGTCCGTGGGGCTGACCTCGCAGGACGCGCGGAGCGGTGGCATCGAGCACCGCACGGCGACCTACGACTTCGCCGACGTCGCCTACGGCTGGGCGATGGAGAGCACTCCCGGCGAGCACTACGTGAAGCTGCTGGGCTCCCCCGACGGCCGGCAGCTGCTGGGCGCCCACATCATCGGGCCCGACGCGAGCCTGCTGCTCCAGCCGATCGTCCAGGCCATGAGCCTGGCCACCACGCCGGCCCAGCTGGCCGAGGAGCAGTACTGGATCCACCCGTCCCTGGCCGAGGTCGTCGAGAACGCGTTGCTGCAATTGGGGCAGCAATAGCGGTCTTTTCGACTCGTATTCCCCTAATCTCGTAGGAAGACAGGAGTCCCCCTTCCTGTTCCGACCCCAGTTCGTCCGTAGGAAGCAGGGAAGTTGACCCTGACGAAGCGTTCACTCGTGCTTCCCGCGAGCCCGCCCTCGGTGAAGCTCGCGCGCAGCTGGGTGTCAACGGTGCTGCACGAGATCGGCCGCGACGATCTCGTCGACGCCGCACAGCTGGGCGTCTCCGAGCTGGTCACCAACGCACTGATCCACTCGGAGCCGCCACTCTCGGTGCGGGTCCGCGGCACGGTCGATCACCCTCGCATCGAGGTGGTCGACTCCTCGCCGCTGCCGCCGCAGCGCCCCGCGGTCGCACCGGAGCCCGACGCGGTGGACGAGGCGAACCTCACCACCTTCGGCCGCGGCCTCGACCTCGTCGCCATGATGTCCAGACGATGGGGCTCGGACCTCGCCGAGGACGGCCACGGCAAGTCGGTGTGGTTCGAACCGAGCGGCCAACCGCCGTACGAGAGCCAGCTCGAGGGTGAGGTCTTCGACTACTCGGCACTGGAGATCGACCCGCTCGACCCGACTCAGGACCCGTTCCTCAAGCTGAGCCTGCTGCGGGTGCCCGCGACCCTCTTCGGAGAGCTGCGGCGCTATCACTTCGAGATCCGCCGAGAGCTCAGGCTGCTCGCCGTCACCGCGCCGGAGGACTTCCCGATCGCCGGTCAGATCACCGAGGTCTTCGTGCAGGCGGACCTGGAGCGTCGTTCCAGCGCCGGTGTCTCCAAGCTGGACCAGGCGATCGCCGACGGCCTGGACAGCATCGACCTCGAGTACCGGGTCCCTTCGAGCACCCCGGCGACCATGGTCCGCGTACGAGACCTGCTGGCTGAGGTCTATCTGTCCATCGCGCAGGAGCACCTGCTCGCCCTGCGCCCGCCCGACGTCCTCGTGGACCTCGAGACCTGGTACTTCACCGAGTTCGAGCGGCAGGGCGGCGGCGCAGCCCCGCTGCCCTGGACCGGTCCGACCTCGATGCCGGCTGGATGAGCGCAACCGACCTCACTGCGGCCTCCCGGTCGCCGGTCGTCGTCGGGGTGCTGGCAACCAGCGTCGGCGGCACCCTGGGGGCACTGGCGCGCTGGGCGATCGGCACCACCAGCACAGTGGAGCCGGGGCAGTTTCCCTGGACCACGTGGTGGATCAACGTGACCGGCACGCTCGTGCTGGCGATGCTGCCGCTGGTGCCCGCGGTCCGCGTCCGCCCCTGGCTGGGCCTGCTCCTCGGCACCGGTGTCCTGGGCGGCTTCACGACGATGTCGGCGGCGTCGGTCGAGACGTTCGCGCTGCTCGAAGGCGGGCACGTCACCGTGGCACTGCTCTATCTCGGCGGCACCTTCGGCGCAGCCCTGCTGGCGGTCCTCGCGGTCGACCACTGGACGACGCCAGAGGTCCGGCGCGGCTTCGAGGACAGCGAGGGCGACGAGTGACCGGGCTGCTAGTTGCTCTGGGCGCGGCGGCCGGGGCGCCACTGCGCTACCTCGCGGGGCACTACCTCGACGGCCGGCTCCACTGGGGCACGCTGCTGGTGAACCTCGTCGGTGCGGGACTGCTCGGCGCCCTCCTCGGCGCCGCCGTGGACGGCCATTGGGCGGCACTGCTCGGCACCGGGTTCTGCGGCGCCCTCACGACGTACTCGGCGTTCGCGGTCCAGGCCGTGCAGGCGGGTCCCCGTCGGGGCAGCCTGTACGCCGCGCTCACGCTGCTCGGCTCCCTGGCCACCGCCACCCTGGGGCACCTGCTCGGCGTGTGGCTGACCTAGTCTGGCCCGGGTCAGGGCCAGACCCGCACAGCGCGACTCGGGTGGAGGGGGAAGGCGATGCGTCCCTACCGGAGGCAGCCGTCATCGGGCAGCGTCCTGCTGCGCCGAGCCCGGGTCGTTCCGGTCGGGGCCACCCCGGCACCGCAGGACCCCACCGACGTGCTGGTCACCGACGGCCGCGTCGTGGAGACGGGCCCGCGCCTGCGGCGTCCCGAGGGCGTCGAGGAGCACGAGGCCGATGGCCGCTGGCTGATCCCCGGACTCTGGGACCAGCACGTCCACCTGGGTCAGTGGACGATGAGCTCGCAACGGCTCGACCTCACCGGCACCGGATCGGTCGAGGACGCGCTGGACCGGGTCGCCCGCCGCCTCAAGGACACCCCCGACATCCCGGTGATCGGCTGGGGCCACCGCTCGGCGCAGTGGACACGGCAACCGACCGTCCGCGAGCTCGACGAGGTGTCCGGCGTGCGCCCGGTCGTGCTCATCAGCGGCGACGGACACCACGCCTGGCTCAACAGCGTGGCCCTGCTCGGCCTACGTCTGCCGCTGCGCGACGGGGTGGTCGCGGAGGCGGAGTGGTTCCACGCCTACCCGCGGCTGGTGGACATCGCCGGCGACGACGGCACCACCCCGGACGCATACCTGCACACGCTTCGCCAGGCGGCGGCCAAGGGAGTGGTCGGTCTCGTCGACCTGGAGTTCGACCAGACGCTGAGCGCCTGGCCCGACCGCGAGGCCGGCGGCGCCGAGCTGCTGCGGGTGCGGGTCGGCGCCTACACCGACACGTTGCCGGAGTTCGTCGAGGCGGGCCTGCGTACGGGCGACCCGCTGCCGGGCTGTGGGCCGCTCGTGACGATGGGGCCGTTGAAGATCATCTCCGACGGGTCACTGAACACCCGGACGGCGTGGTGCTGCTCGCCCTACGCCGACAGCGACGAGTTCGGCGCACCCAACCTCTCCGGTGCCGGTCTACGCGTGCTGCTCGCCCATGCGACCCGTCATGGTCTCCGGGTGGCGGTGCACGCCATCGGCGACGCTGCCGTGGCGGAGGCGCTGGCGGCGTACGAGCAGACGGGCGCACGAGGCACGATCGAGCACGCCCAGCTGATCCAGCGCGAGCACAGCCAGGCGATGGCCAGGCTGGGCATCCGGGCAAGCGTGCAGCCCGCGCACCTGCTCGACGACCGGGACCTCAGTGAGGCGTTCTGGCCGGATCGAACCGAACGCTGCTTCGCGCTCCGATGGCTGCACGAGGACGGCGTCGAGGTCGTCTTCGGCAGCGACGCCCCGGTCTCCCCGCTCGACCCCTGGGACGCGATGGCCGCGGCCGTGCACCGCAGTGCGGACGAGCGGGCCCCCTGGCACCCCGAGCAGGCGCTCTCGGTGCAGGAGGCTCTGGCGGCCAGCACCGACGGGTGGGACTCCGTCACCGTCGGGCACCCCGGCGACCTCGCACTGCTCGACGCCGACCCGCTCCCCCGAGGCTCCTCGGCGGAGCAGGCGGCAGCCCTGCGAGCGATGCAGGTCGCGGCCACCTGGGTGGACGGGCGGCTGGTTCACTCCTCGCTGTGAGTGGGCGGCGCGAGCCCCAGCGCGATCGTCAGCTCGAGCACGCCACGCGGATCCTCCAGCCGGTCGCCGAACATCTCCCTGAGCTGCGTCATCCGGTAGCGCACGGTCTGCGCGTGCACGAACAGCTCCGCCGCCACGGCATCGCGACGTCCGTGGTGCAGCAGCCACGCGCGCAGCGTCTCGGTGAGCTTCTCGGCACTCGAGGCGCGGACGTCGTCCAGCGGGGCCAGCACCCGAGTGCGCAGGTCGTCCAGGGCGCTCCGGTCGGCGGTGAGCACCAGCTCGACCAGGTGCTGCTCGCTGTCGGTGCTCAGGCCGAGCGCCCGCACCCGCGCTGCCCGGTCGTAGGAGGCGCGCACCTCCAGCCACGGTCTGGAGGGCCCCGCGACCGCGCCCCTCCCCTCGAGCGCCCGCAGCAGCGCCGTACGGCCGCGACCGTGGACGTTCGGCACGAGCAGCAGCACCATGCCCTCGATCTCCTCGCTGGGCTGCAGCGTCTCGCCCGCGATCGCGTTCACCACGGTGCGCACCTGTGACTCGGGGACGATGACTGCTGTGAGGGTGCGGGGCGCCACCCACTCGGCTCGTTCGGCGGCGGCCGTGACCGTCTCCGTGGGCGAGCCGTCCAGCAGGTGGTCGGCCAACCGCTCCAGGAGGCGTTGGCGCACCCGGCCGGTGTTGGCGAGCTCGTCGTTGTGGCCGGCCACACTGGCGGCGGACAGCTCGTCGATGTAGGCGAACACGAGCTCGGCGAAGCGGGCCAGGGTCTCCGCCCCGACACCGTTGCGCACGGCCGTGGAGGACATCTCGCGCCAGGACACCCTGGCGCCGATCCGGTACGCCGACAACAGCGCGTCCACCGAGCGCCCGGCCCGCGCCTCACCACGACCGAGCTGGTAGGCGCCGTCGACCGCCGGGGCGCGAGGGGTCTGCAGGTCACCGGGATCGGCGCGGCCGGCCAGCGAGACGAAGCCGCCGAGGGCGAGCTCCACGGCGGTGCGGATCGTCTGCCCCATCGGGCCGGTGAGTGCGTCGGAGTAGCTGGGCACGTCGGCGGTGATCGCGGAGACCGTCCGCTCGGCGACGTCGGGCAGCACCTTGTGCAGCTCGGTGACGGTGCGCTCGTCGAGCCACAACTCGGATGAATCGGGCATGTTTTGCTCCTCTGCGAACAAAGACGGCGTTCGGATTCACGCTGTCCGGTCATGATTTTACCCGCAATCCACACCATCCTTGTTACATGGCCACAACGACCAGCCCCGCGGCGACCCCGCGGAGCCCCCAGCCCATCGGCCGCACCCTGCGCCACAACGTGCGGCGCTTCGTCGAGCTCGCGGCCACACCCCTGGTTCCCGCTGACTTCCTCGACGTCTTCAACCCCTTGCGCGCGGGCGCGGACCTGCGCGGCCGCGTCGTCTCGGTCACCCCGGAGACCGCCGACTCCGCCACCCTGGTGATCCGGCCCGGCGCCGACTGGGCCGGGCACGTCCCCGGGCAGTACGTCCGCATCGGCATCGACGTCGACGGGGTGCGCCTGTGGCGTGCCTACTCGCTGACCCACGGCCCGCGCGCCGACGGGTACATCTCGATCACCGTCAAGGCGGTGCCCGACGGCAAGGTCAGCAACCACATCGTGCGCGAGTGCCGGCCCGGCACCCTGGTGCACCTCGAGCAGGCAGCTGGCGAGTTCGTGCTGCCCCTGGCCTCCCCCTCGGTCGAGACCAAGCTGCTCTTCGTCACCGCGGGGTCCGGGATCACCCCGGTGATCGGGATGCTCCGCAACCTGTTCCCGGTCGCCGACTCCGGCGTCGTGCGACTACCCCGCAGCTCCGGCTACGACATCGTCGTGGTGCACGTCGCGCCGACCGAACCTGACTCGATCTTCATCCAGAACCTCCGCGAGCTCGACGCGGCCGGGATGATCCGGCTCGTTGCCCGCTACGACGACCAGCACGGCGTCCTCGACGTCGACGACCTCGACGACCTGGTGCCGGACCTGAGCGAACGCACCACCTTCGCGTGCGGGCCCGCCGGCCTGCTGGACGCCCTGGGTCGCCACCACGAGGACCGCGGCGTGGAGCTGCTCACCGAGCAGTTCCGGGTCGCCACCCTGGTCGCCGGCGAGGGCGGCACGGTCAGCTTCGGCAAGACCGGCACCACCGTCGAGGCGGACGGCTCGCGGCCGATCCTCGACGAGGCCGAGGAGGCCGGCGTGCTCATGCCGAGCGGGTGCCGGATGGGCATCTGCATGGGGTGCGTGCTGCCGCTGCGCGAGGGCGTGGTCCGCGACCTGCGCACCGGCGAGATCACCACGGCCGTCGAGGGCGACGGCGTCCGCATCCAGACCTGCATCAACGCTGCCGCCGGCAGCTGCCACATCGACCACTGACCACCACCCAGACCTGATCATCCGACGAAGGAGATCCTCATGACCGTCCTGCAGAAGCAAGCACAGAGCCCGATCGACCACCTCACCGCCGAGGACATCGAGCAGATCGCCAAGGAGCTCGACGCGATCCGCGCCGAGATCGTCGAGGCCCGCGGCGCGAGCGATGCGGCGTACATCCGCAAGGTGATCGGCGTGCAGCGCAAGCTCGAGCTCGGCTCGCGTGCCGTGCTGCTGTTCTCGCTGTTCCCGCCGGCGTGGATCGTCGGCACCGCCGGGCTCAGCGTCGCCAAGATCCTGGAGAACATGGAGATCGGCCACAACGTCATGCACGGCCAGTGGGACTGGATGCGTGACCCGAAGATCCACTCGACCACCTGGGAGTGGGACAACGCCTCCCCCTCGGAGCAGTGGAAGCACTCGCACAACGAGCTGCACCACAACTTCACCAACGTCGTCGGCAAGGACAACGACCTCGGCTACGGCATCATGCGCGTCGACGAGGACCAGCGCTGGCACCCGGTGTACCTGGCCCAGCCGCTGTGGAACTTCATCAACGCCTGCTTCTTCGAGTACGGCATCGCGGCGTACGACCTGGAGATCGGCAAGCACGTAAAGCGCAAGACGCTGAAGTCCCCCGAGTTCAAGGCGCGCGCCAAGAAGACGCTGGCCAAGATCCGCCGCCAGGCCACCAAGGACTACGTCGTGCACCCGATCCTGTCGGGCCCGTCGTTCCTGCACACGATCGCGGCGAACTTCACCGCGAACCTGGTGCGCAACCTGTGGACACACTCGGTGATCATGTGCGGTCACTTCCCCGAGGGCGTTCAGACCTTCGAGAAGAAGTCGATCGTCGGTGAGTCCAAGGGCGAGTGGTACGTGCGCCAGATGCTCGGCTCGGCCAACATCTCCGGCTCCAAGGCGATGCACATCGCGACCGGCAACCTGTCGTTCCAGATCGAGCACCACCTCTTCCCGGACCTGCCCAGCAACCGCTACCAGGAGATCGCCCCCAAGGTCGAGGCCCTGTTCGAGCGCTACGGCCTGACCTACACCACCGGCTCGCTCCCCCGCCAGGTCGCCTCGGCCTGGCACAAGGTGATCCGCCTGTCGCTGCCGAACAACTTCATGGGCACCAACAGCCACCCCGGGTACCCCGCGAAGCCGTCCAACGAGCAGCAGCTCGCCGCCTGACCGGACCGCCGAGACGGCGCATCTGTCCCACCCAGACCCGCCGACACGGCGCATCTGTCCCACCCAGACCCGCCGAGACGGCTCGTGTGTCCCACCCAGGGGCACCGAGCCGGCTCGTGTGTCCCACCCAGGGGCACCGAGCCGGCCCGTCTGTCCCACCTCGACCCGTCGACGCGCCCTGGCTGTTGAGTGGACATGCGACGCTGGCCGGGTGGAGATCGGCGAGGCGGAGTTCGAGGGGCTGGTGGCCGAGGCCCTCGACGGCGTACCCCCGGAGCTCACGTCGCTCATGGACAACGTCGTCGTCCTGATAGAGCCCGAGCCGCAGCCCGAGGATCCCGACATCCTCGGGCTCTACGACGGCATCCCGCTGACCGAGCGGGACAGCAACTACACCTTCCGCGGCCCGGACCGGATCTTCATCTACCGCGGACCGCTCACGCGCATGTGCGAGTCCCGCGAGCAACTCGTCGATGAGGTCCGCATCACCGTGGTGCACGAGATCGCGCACCACTTCGGGATCGACGATGACCACCTGCATGACCTCGGCTATGCCTGAGCGGGACACACGCGCCGTCTCGGCGGGGCTGAGCGGGACACACGCGCCGCCTCGGCAGGCCCGGGCGGGACACACGCGCCGTCTCGGCGGGTCAGGGCGGGACACACGCGCCGTCTCGGCGGGTCAAGGCGGGACACACGCGCCGTGTCGGCGGGGTCAGGGCGGGACACACGGGCCGTGTCGGCGGGGCGGGGGGCTCTCACCTATGCTTGCCGCGTCGTTCTCGTTCGCCCCGTGGTTCTCGGCCTCGGGGCTCCCGGGAACGGCAGGCCCCCATCGTCTAGTGGCCTAGGACGCTGGCCTTTCACGCCGGTAGCACGGGTTCGAATCCCGTTGGGGGTGCGGATTTAGAAGCTGGGCCGGTCATGGGTTAGCATTCCGTGGCTTCGCTTCACAGCGAGTTGTGATCCACCAAGGCCCCGTAGCGCAGTTGGTTAGCGCGCCGCCCTGTCACGGCGGAGGCCGCGGGTTCGAGTCCCGTCGGGGTCGCAGGAAACAGCAGGCCTCTCGACCGATGGTCGAGAGGCCTGCTGTCGTTTCCGGGCACCGCCGCTGCCCCTCGACGGCGAGGTGTGCTCGCAGCCCTCCCGGGTACGTTGCTCAACGTGACCACGAACGAGCGCCTGATCGAGACCACGCCGCAACGTGTCTGGGACGTCCTGGCCGACGGTTGGCTGTACCCGCTCTGGGTCGTCGGTGCCTCGCGGATGCGCGAGGTCGACCACGACTGGCCCGCCGTGGGATCCCGGATCCACCACTCCGTCGGCGCATGGCCGATCCTGCTCGATGACGACACCGTGGTCACCGAGTGCGACCCGCTGCGCACCCTCGGCCTGCGCGCCAAGGCCCTGCCGTTCGGTGTGGCCGGCGTGACGCTGCGACTCAGCGAGCAGGGCGCCAGCACCCGCGTCGTCATCGAGGAGGACGTCATCTCTGGCCCGGGCAGGCTCGTCCCGGCCCCGGTGCGGGCACCCGCACTGAAGTGGCGCAACGTCGAGACCCTGCGCCGGCTCGCTCTCATCGCCGAGCGTCGGCCCTGATCGGCGCGGGGACTCGTGACGACGTACGACGCAATCGTGATCGGCTCCGGCCCCAACGGGCTGGTGGCGGCCAACCATCTCGTCGACGCCGGCTGGTCGGTCCTCGTGCTGGAGGGTCAGCCGGAGCTCGGCGGCGCCGTCCGCAGCGCCCGCGACGTGCACGAGGACTTCGTGCACGACACGTTCAGCGCGTTCTACCCGTTGGCCGGCGCCTCGCCAACGATCGAGTCGTTCGGGCTCGAGGACCACGGGTTGAGCTGGCGGCATGCGCCGGCGGTCCTCGGCCATCCGCTCCCCGACGGCTCCTGGGCGCTGCTGGACCGGGACCGGCAGCTCACGGCCTCGTGGTTCGACGACGCCCGACCGGGCGACGGGGACGCCTGGCTGGCCCTGTGCGACACCTGGGATGTGATCGGGCCGCACCTCCTCAAGGGACTGCTGACGCCGTTCCCGCCGCTGCGCGCAGGTCTGGGCGGCCTGTTGCGGCTCCCGAAGGTGGGCGGGCTGCGCTTCGTCCAGGACCTGCTCACGCCGGTGGTCGACCTGGGGCGCAAGCGCTTCGGGGGCGACGCCCCGCGGGTGCTGCTCGCCGGCAACGCCGGACACACCGACATCCCGCTCGACGCCCCCGGCTCCGGACTGATGGGCCTGCTGATGACGATGCTCGGCCAGACGGTGGGGTTCCCGGTGCCGGAGGGTGGCGCGGGCGGCCTGACCCAGGCCCTGGCGCGGCGACTGCGCGCAAGCGGTGGCGAGATCTGCTGTTCCGCCGTCGTCGACCACATCGGCACCTCGGGTGGCCGCGCCAGCACCGTGCACACGACCGCCGGGGAGACCTACCTCGCTCGCCGCGCCGTGGTCGCCACCGTCGTCGCACCCACCTTGTACGCCGAGCTGCTGGACCATGACGACGTACCGCTGAGGGTGCGGCGCGGCATGGAGAACTTCCAGCTCGACCCCTCCACGATCAAGGTCGACTGGGCTCTCAGCGGGCCGGTGCCCTGGCACAGCCAGCCGGTCAAGGCACCCGGCACCCTGCACATCGCCGATGGCGTGCATGACATGGTCGCAGCACTGGGCCAGGTCTCCGCCGGGCTGGTGCCGGCACGGCCCTTCATGCTCGCCGGGCAGATGACCACCACGGACCCGACCCGCTCGCCGGCGGGCACCGAGTCGATGTGGGCCTACACCCACGTCCCGCAGCAGACCGGCGGAGACGCCGGCGACGAGGGGCTGACCGGTCGCTGGGACCACGGCGAGCTCGACCGCTTCGCCGACCGGATGCAGGCGCGGTTCGAGAAGCTGGCTCCCGGTTTCGGCTCTCGGATCATCGAGCGGCGGGTCCTCGGCCCGGCAGAGCTGCAGAGCAGGAACGCCAACCTGCTCGGCGGCGCCATCAACGGCGGCACCTCCCAGCTGCACCAGGAGCTGATCTTCCGGCCGGTGGCAGGTGCCGGTCGAGCCGAGACCGGGGTCCGGGGTCTCTACCTCGGCGGCGCGTCGGCACACCCCGGCGGCGGCGTGCACGGAGCGGCCGGGATGAATGCCGCCCGGGCCGCCCTTGCTCACGACCGCCTGCGGCGGCTCGCCCGCCGATCCTGAGCCCCGCCTGCCGGTTTCGCGCGTCCCGAACCCATCCGGTATCGTTCCGCACGGCCTCTGGAAACGGAGGTCACGCTGCGTCGCCGGTCCTGGACCGAGACGTGGCAGGTGCGGCCAGGTAGCTCAGTTGGTACGAGCGTCCGCCTGAAAAGTGGAAGGTCGGCGGTTCGACCCCGCCCCTGGCCACCACCGGAAACCGCAGATCAGGTCATGTGCCTGGTCTGCGGTTTCGTGCTTCTCGGCCGACCTGGGCGCCGTCGTACCTCCCACGGGCACCAGCTCCCCACACGTTGCCTACGCTTCCCGCGCGTTGCAACGCACGGGAAGCGGCGGTTTCCCACGGGACCGTGAAAAACCACCAGCGCAGCACGAGGGCCCCGACCGCACCGGTCGGGGCCCTCGCGTCACTCGGTCAGCCGTTGTACGACGGCTGGCTCTGCGGGTTGAACACGTCCATCTCGACCTCGTCGGCCTTCTTGAGTCGCTTGTCCACGACCCCGAGCACGTCGAAGCCCTTCTGGATGTCGTTGGAGTAGACGTACCCGTTGTAGTAGTACGCCGACCACGAGCCACCGAGGACCATCTTGGTGGAGTCCACCGGGCCGCGGTCGAACCAGGCGATCTCCTGCGGCTTGCGGGAGTTGGTGAAGTCGAAGACGGAGATCCCGCCCTGGTACCACGCCTGGACCATGATGTCCTTGCCCTTGACCGGGATCAGCGAGCCGTTGTGGGCCACGCAGTTCTCGGTGTTCGACTGGGTTCGGGAGATCTTGTAGTAGCTCTTGAACATCAGCTCCCCACGCTCGATGTCGTAGATCGCGTTGGCGCCCTTGTTGGGGCCGACCGTCGGGTTGCAGGTCGCCCCGCCACCGCCGCCGAGCTCGTCGGTGAAGACCACCTTGGTGCCGGCGTTGTTGAACGTCGCCGAGTGCCAGAACGCGAAGTTCTCCAGGTCACGCACCTGCTCGGTGACCACCGGGTTCTCCCGGTCGGAGATGTCGAGCAGCACGCCGTCGCCCATGCACGCGCCGGCGGCGATGTCCTTCTCCGGGTAGGCCGTCAGGTCGTGGCAGCCAGTGGTCTCGCGTGAGGAGTTGCCTGCCGGGTTGCCGCCGTCGGTGAACAGCACCGGGGTCGACACCAGCTTGGCCTCGGCCGGCTTCTTGGTCGGCACCTTGATCACGCTGATCTTGTCGTGCGGCGGCTGGCAGTCCGGGTACGTCGAGTTCGGGTTGTACGACGAGACGTAGACGTAGAGGTCGCTCCCCTTCGGGGCCAGCGTGTGCGTGTGCGAGCCGCAGTCGGTCTCGACCGCGGCGACGTACTTGGGCTCCTCCGGGTCGCTGATGTCGAAGACCCGGATGCCCTCCCACGAGCTCTTCTCGCTCGCGCTCTGGCTGATGCTGCTGCACGACGAGTCGTTGCGGCTGGAGTCGACGCTGAGGATGAGCAGGTCGCCGGACACCGAGACGTCGTTCTGCGAACCGGGGCAGACCACCTGGGTGACGGCCTCGGGCTCGGTGGGCTCGGAGATGTCGTAGACCGTCAGCCCGTTGTAGTTGCCGGCGTAGGCGTAGTCACCTTGGAAGGCCAGGTCGCTGTTGTACGACGTCGGGTCGGCGAAGGCGCCCTGCTTGGGGATGTTCGCCAGCAGCTTCATGTTCGGGCTGCTTTCCGTCTCACCCTGGGCGAGGTCGGCGTCGCTGTCGTTCATGGACACCAGGTCCTCACCCGGGAGGCAGGCGTCCTTGAAGTTGTCGCCGGCGCGCTTGAGCTTCTCGCGCTTGGCCGTGGTGCAGTTCGGCCCGGAGGCGGAGGCAGACTGCTCAGCCTCGCCGCCGTCGTGGGCGAGGACCGGTGCGACTGCCAGACCGGAGAGGCCCAGCGCGAGCGCGACCGTCGCGGTGGCGACGGCAGTCCTGCGTCGAGGCGGGCGTATGTGTGGTGAGGGATGCATGTTTCCCGAGACCTTTCGTCGAACCCTGCGGGGTTTCCGCAGGTGTCCTGAACGTCGTATCGTGCGGGCATTGGCGATGTAAAGGCCCAATCGCCAAAACATCCACATTGTCCGACATCTCGGGAAGAAGATCGCGTGTCCGTCGTACCTCCCCCGCCTTCTCGTCGGCGACGTCGCTCGCCCCTGCTGCTTGCACCGGCGCTGGTCCTGACACTCTCCGTGGGCGGCTGCGGCGGCGAGGCGGATGCGGGCTCGGCCAGCAAGGGACCGCGCGTGATTCAGCCTGGCCTGCCGGGCGAGGCCGCGACCGAGGCGGCCCCCGGGACCGTGGTGCCGCGCGCCGAGTGGAACCACACCGACGTGTCGTTCATGCAGATGATGATCCCGCACCACGCGCAGGCGGTGGAGATGGCGAAGCTGGCACCTGCCCGCGCCAGCGATGATCGGGTACGCCGCTTCGCCGAACGCGTCCGGGCCGCGCAGGCACCCGAGATCCTCACGATGGCGGCCTGGCTCGAGGAGCGCGGGCTGGAAGTGCCGGCGGCCGGCGACGACGCCTCGTCGTTCGACCACGGCAAGCACGGGCACACCGCCATGGCAGGGATGCTCACACCCGCCCAGCTCGAGGAGCTCAGGGGCGCCCGGGGCAGCCGATTCGACCGGCTGTTCCTGCGCGGGATGATCAGCCACCACCAGGGCGCCGTGGCCATGGCCGAGCAGGTGGCCCCGACCGTGGGCGACGTGCTGGTGAGTGAGCTGACCGCCGACGTCGGCGCCTCGCAGTCCGCCGAGATCAACCGGATGCGCGACCTGCTGGCCCAGCTCTGAGCCAGTGCGCCGAATGTCGTCTCATCGGAGGTCGCGACGTTCGCCAGGCTCCCTGCCGACGAGCGCGTGCTCGCGACGAGGTCCGACTGCCGCCCAGGCGGCCCGAAGAACGATCAGTTCGAGGTCGTGGGCGCAGCGGTCCCGTGTGCGCGGCACCCTCGCGGACTGAACTGATCGTCCTTGAGGCCCCGGATCCGGTCACCGCCGACGGCACCCAGGCCCTCGACAGCGCAACACGGACGAGGCCACGGCCCCGAAGGGAGCCGTGGCCTCGTCGTGCTCAGTGAAGAGCGGTGTCACTTCACGCGGGCGAACTCCCCGCTCTCCACCTTGCCGAGGTGGCGCTTGATCTCGTTGCGGACCGTCTTGGCCAGGATGTAGAGGCCGATGACGTTGGCGATCGACATCAAGAAGATCATCGCGTCGGAGAAGCCGATGACCGGGTCGAGCGACAGCGCGGCACCGATGACGACGAAGACGCAGAAGATGCCCTTGAACACGAGCTCGGCGGTGACGCTGTCACCGAAGAGGTAGCCAGTGGCCTTCATCCCGTAGTACGACCAGGAGATCATCGTCGAGAACGCGAACAGCACCACGGCGACCGCGAGCACGTTCGGGAACCACGGGAGCACGGACTCGAAGGCCTTCGAGGTCAGGCCGACACCGCCGAGCTCCGAGGCGTCCGGGTCAGCCCAGGCACCGGTGATCACGATCGCGAGCGCGGTCATCGTGCAGATGATGATCGTGTCGATGAGCGGCTCCAGCAGGGCCACGAAGCCCTCCGTGGCGGGCTCGTTGGTCTTCACCGCCGAGTGGGCGATCGACGCGGACCCGATGCCGGCCTCGTTGGAGAAGGCCGCACGCTGGAACCCGACCATCAGGACGCCGAGGAAGCCACCGCCGACGCTCTCCGGGCTGAAGGCGCCGGAGATGATCTCGCCGAAGGCCGACGGGACCTGGTCGATGCTGACGATGATCACGGCGAGGCAGGCCAGGATGTAGATCGCCGCCATCAGCGGCACCAGCTTCTCGGTCACCTTGGCGATGCTCTTGATGCCACCGATGATCACCAGGCCGACAGCCACCGCGAACACCAGGCCGATGACCCAGTTGTAGTCGGCGAACCAGCTTTCGTCACCGCCGGTGACGGCCACGATCTGCGCCGTTGCCTGGTTGGCCTGGAACATGTTGCCGCCACCCAGCGCGCCACCGATGCAGCAGATGGCGAAGAAGGCTGCCAGGAACTTTCCGAGCCCGGTGTTGCCGGTGACCTTGGCGACGCCGTCACGCAGGTAGTACATCGGCCCGCCGGAGACGGTGCCGTCGGCGTGCTCGTGGCGGTACATCACCCCGAGCGTGCACTCCGCCATCTTGGCGGCCATGCCGAAGAAGCCCGCCAGGATCATCCAGAAGGTCGCGCCTGGGCCGCCGAGGGAGATTGCCACGGCGACACCCGCGATGTTGCCCAGACCCGACGGTGCCGGACACGGCGGTGGCGAGTGCCTGGAAGTGCGAAACCTCACCGGCGTCCTCCGGCTTGGAGTAGCGCCCCCGGACCAGGTTGAGCGAGTGCTTCAACCCGCTCAGCTGCGGGAAGCCCAACCACAGGGTGAAGAACACGGCGGCGATGATCAGCCAGAGGACGATCAGCGACACGCTGGCTCCGCCGACGTCCACGGAGTAGAAGACGATCTCGACGATCTTGTCGGAGATCGGTCCGAAGTACTCCTGGACCGTCTCGTCGACGCCCAGAGGGAGCGGACCCGCCGCGGCGCTCACGGGACCACCGTCACCGGGACGGGCGCGTGCTGCACGACGTGGGCGGGGATGCTGCCGAGGAAGGCCTGCTTGACCCTGCTGTCACCCGAGCGGCCCAGCACGACGTGGGCGCTCTCGCGCTCCGTGGCCACCTGGATCAGCGTGTCTACGGGATCACCGTGTTTCACGAGGGACTCCACTTCTACTCCGCCCTCGTGCGCAAGCGCGACGAGGGGATCGATGATCTGTTCGGTCGCCGCCTTGATCTCGGCCTGCCGCATCGAATGACGGTGCTCGTTCTCCTGGGGGGTGTTGAAGGAGAAGGGGGACCAGTGGATGACGTGCACGATGAGCACGCTTCGATCCAGCTCGCGGGCACGTTGTACGGCGAACTCGACCGCCCTCCTGCTCTCGTCACTCTGGTCGACACCTACGAGTATTTCGGGCACAGAATTCACCTCAGCGGCTCGGCAATCATGGTCACTGATCCTTGACCCTAGTGAAGGTTGTGACCTGCGTCACCTGTGGCGCGCTGGCGGGCCTAGTCCGCGGCGACGCGAATCGCGACGACCCGACCGCTTCACGCGAACCAGGTCGTTTGCGAACTCCGCTGACATTTCCATGTTTAGACCGTGGTCGTATGGGGGTATTCCCTGACACGTTCCGGCAGCGCGCCGGACCCCGTACGAGGAGTTCGCGATGGTGTCACCACGTGGAATTTCGGTAGGGCTCGGCTACTGCGAAGACGAATCGGCCGGAGATCGGCCGCCCCCGTAGCTCGCAACACCGTTGACGGGACCCCCGCCCGTCATCCCCGCGGTGGGCTGCGTCGGCTTCCCCGACGCGGACCCACCCACCACCTCCGGCGGCGCTCGGCCCGCCACTGACCCCCGCCGGAGGCGAGGCCGCAGCCCTGTCGGGCGGCCCCTTCAGGGCTGCGGCTTCCCCCTCGTCACGCGGTTCGTGCCGCCCCCGGGTCAGGCCCGCGCGCCTCGGGTCTCGCTTCCGGAGTGATCAGCTCTCGCAAATACCTCATTTACCTGCAAAACCGACACGCAAGGCGCACCATCAGTTCAGTAGATGGATCAGCCGGAAGGGCGTTCATGGAGATCACGTCGGGACCAGGAGAGCACCGCAACGTGTTCGTGCTCTCCGGAGGAGCCGCCCGCGGGGCGGTTCAGGTCGGGATGATGGAGGGTCTGCTCGAGCACGGCATCGTGCCGCACGCGCTGGTGGGCACCTCGGTGGGAGCGCTCAACGCCGCCTTCCTGGGCTGGCGACCCGACCTCGAGCGAGTTCGCGAACTGCGCGGGCGGTGGCTCGACCTGACCACCCCCGACATCTTCCCGGGTGGAACGTTGACCCAGATCGGCCACCTCCTGCGCCAACGCCCCTACCTGTTCTCGCCCCTGGCGCTACACCGCCTGATCCACCAGTGGGTGCCGACGACGTACCTCGAGGACCTGCCCACGCCCGTCCGGATCGTCACCACACCCCTCGCCGGCGACGCGGCCGTCTACCACCGGCACGGTCGGCTGGACCAGCTGCTGCTCGCCTCGGCGGCCGTCCCGGCGGTCTTCCCGCCGGTGGCCCTCCCCGACAGCTGCGGGTTCGGCGGACTGCACGTCGACGGTGGCGTCTCCGACCTGGTCCCGATCCGTGGCGCTGCGGACCTCGCCGCGACCCGGGTGTTCGTGCTCGACGCCAGCGTCCCCGCACGACTGCCTCGGGGTCGCACCCCGATCGACGTGCTCGTGGCCAGCTTCGGAGTGGCGATGCGGGTCAACCACGCACCTGACCTCGGCGCCGGCGTCACCGTCCACCGGATGCGTACGCCGGACCGTGGCACGAGGATGACCGACTTCAGCAACACCCGGGAGCACATCGCCGACGGCCGGGCTGCGGCGCGAACGCTCCTGCGCGAGCTCACGATCGCCGCTACCGAGTCCGCCGAGGTGCCGGTCCCGCGCGAGGCCGCCTGAGCCCGTGCGGATCCTGGCTCAGTAGGTGAGCACCCGGTCCGCCTCGAAGGTCAGCCGGACCAGAGCGGCCGGCATCGCGAGCTCGGCGGGCTTTCCGGCGAGATCAGCCTCCCCCACCCCGCGGGCCTTGCTCGACATCCCGGAGACGTAGAACCGGCCCCCCGCGGCGACCACGGCGTCGAAGGACTCACGCAGCGAGCCGGTGCCCAGGCCGTTCAGGGAGTCGAGAACGGCGTCCCGGACCAGCTGTACGGCGTCGCCCGCGAGGAAGACCGACACGGTGTGCCCTTCCTCGACCGCCGCCTTGGCCACGAGCAGGCCGAGTGCCGCGCGCGTGGGCGCCTCCGGCCCGTGGGTGATGTGGACGAGCAGTGCTCCCATGATGGCTCCTTCCCGATGGCGGAACCTCCACTGTGATCCCTGTTGAGCAGACCCGACAATGGCCCGACCGGGCGGTGCTGGGTCAGGGGGTCGGGGAGGGCTGCGGAGCCGGTGAGGAGTCCCGCTCCCCGCTCGAGCCGTCGGTGTCGGCGCCGGGGCTGGGTGACTCGCCGCTGTCCGGGGCAGCGGACGACCCGGAGCCGGGTCCGGACTCCTCGGAGTCCGGGGCCTCTGTCGGTTCTGCACCGTTCGAGGGGGAGGCACCCACTGATGGCTGGGGTTCGACTGTGGATGCACCGTCACCGCCTGCAGACTCACGTGACGTCAGCCCCCCGTCCGCCTCGACGATCTCGAGGATCTGCGCCTCGTAGGCGGTCAGCCGGTCACGGATCTCGCTCAACGGCACGGTGGCGATGCCGGCTCCGAACTCGGCGATCTCCTTCCACAGCTCGACGAGGCGCTTGGTCCCGGCCTCGCTCAGCGGACCGTCGAGGGTCACGAACAGCTGCGTCGCCAAGGCGTACGTCAGACAGTTCACGCAGTCGTAGTTGACCGCCGCGGAGATGTTCTGCGGCACGGCGACGTGGTTGTCGCCGGTCACCAGGACCACCTGGAAGCCGATGGAGACGGCGGCACAGTTCGTGCAGCTGGCGAAGGCGTACGCCTCGTTCTTGTTCAGCGCCGGGGAGTCGTCCTCGACCCAGACCAGCGCGAACGCCACGTCGTAGCGGATCGTGTTGTCGGTGGTGTTGACCGCGAGCGACTGGTTGTCGCCCTTCCCTGGGTCCAGTGGCTTGTTGAACGGGAACACCCAGGACTCGGGGGCGCCCGCGCCCGCCGCAGGTCCCGGACCTGCGGCGTCCTGTTCCCGCGGTACCAGGACGAGCGCCAGCTGCGGCTCCTCGCGGGTGGGCCGGACGTCGCCCTCGGCCCAGGCTGTGGTGAGCCGGCCCTCGGTCCCAGCCGCGAGCCCGGCACGGGGTCGGACGATGCCGGGTACGGCGACGGCAGCCTGGCGCAGCGTCCCGTCCTCGTAGGGCTGGATCGGGCGGTAGCTGCCCTCGCGCGGCCACCAGAGGAACCCGAGCGCCGCCACCAGGGCCACGGCGAGCAGCACAGCCAGACCCCGGCGGACCGGACGCCCGCGGGTGGCCGTCCAGACGGAGGTGGCGGCGCGTCGCCCGACCCGGAACAGCACGATGCCGATCGCGAGGATCGGGAAGATGACCGCGACGACAGCAAGGGAGCGACCGAGAACCTCCAGCACGTCGAAGTCGGACCAGGCCTGTGTCAGCAGGGTGCCCTGCTTGCCGGCGCTGTCCCAGGCGGTGCCGACGATCCGAGGCAGTGCGACCACCAGGCACCACAGGGAGAAGAGCAGCAGCGGCACCACGATCACGACCCAGAGGGTGACGACTGCGCGGGCCCAGGGCTTGAGCACTGTCGACTCAGGGTGCCGCCAGCGCCAGGGCAGCACGCCGAGCAGGGTGGGCTTGATCCGCTGGAACAGGTCCGGGACCCCGGTGAGGTCCGCGAGCACGTGGTAGCCGTCGAAGCGCACGAGCGGGATGAGCTGTCGCACCATCTGCAGGAGCTGGGTGGCCACGACGAGCAGCAGGGCGTCGTACCCCGTCGCCCACCAGGCGCCCGTGATGGCGACCGCGACGATCGCGTTGAAGTAGAGCCCACCGAGGTCGGTGAGGATCCGCCCGCCGCGACCGAGTCGGTAGGAGTCGGTGACGTCGGTGTAGAACGCCGGCCAGACGAGATAGATCCCGGCGCCCATCACTCCCGGCGTGGCCCCGCCGCGGCGCGCCGCGGCCGCGTGCCCGAACTCGTGGAAGCCGGCGGAGAGCACGGTGACCACCACGACGAGCACGAGGAGGCCCGGTTTCGCGAAGGCCTCGTGGGCGGCCGAGGCCAGCCCCTTCTCCAGGAACACCCACCAGCTCACGAGGGCGAGCGTGGCCAGGACCGGTACGACGACCAGCGGGTTGAACAGCCAGCCGAACGGGGCAGTGAGTCGTCGGGTCCGGTCCTCGTCGGTCACGGCGTACTTGAAGCGCAGCGCCAGCAGCGGGTTGCTCTTCTGCACCTCAGGCTGCGAGCCGTCGGGCTCCGCCACGAGTCCGGCCGGCCGGAGCTGGTCCTCGATGAGCGTGCGGACGTTCTCCCCGGAGACGGTCTTGCCGTAGGCGCGGCTGACGACGGCACCGATCTCGTCCGGGCTGCGACGCCCGTCCAGCGCCCCGAGCACCAGGTAGAGCAACGGGGTCAGCTGGACCGTCTGACCGTCGACCCGCCGAGCGAGGGCCGGGGGCTTGCGGTAGCCCGATCCCTTCATCTCGCCGATGAGCTGGACCCCGTCGGCGCGTGAAGGCGCCGCTGCGACCAGCGCAGCCGGGTCCGGCGACGTCGCTGCGTCGCCGGACCCGGCTGTGGACTCGTTGACCAGCGTCATCGAGGCCGTACTACTGCTTGATCTCGGAGGCCTGCTCCGAGTTGGCCTCCGCGGAGCCGGTCACCTGCTGGTTGATGATGGCGTCCTGCTGCGAGACCGCCACGGCGTCGCTGTTGACGCTGCCCACGTTGGCCGCGACGGCAGCGTCGATCGGCGCAGCCACGTTGGCGTTGGCTGCGACCGCGCCGTTGATGGGCGCGGCGATGTCGGCGTCCGCGTCCAGGTTCACGTCGACGTTGAGAAGGTCGCCAGACAGCGCGCCGGACTGCAGGCCACCCAGGGCACCGTCCGCGCCACCGGCCGCACCGTCAACGACGCCACCCAGTCCGTCGGTCGCGCCGCCGGTGGCACCACCGGTCGCGCCGTCAACGGCTCCGGTGGCGCCGTCAACGGCACCCCCGACCCCGTCGGTGGCACCGGCGGCCGGAGCGCCGAGGGTCGGCGCCGCTGCTGCGTCGCCGGCCTGGGCGCCGTCCGCTGCGGCGCCGCCGTCGATGGTGTCGTTGCCCTGGTCGATCACGCTGCCCTGGTCGGCGTTCGCAGTGGCGTCTGCGTCGATCCCCTGGTTGATCATGACGCCCTGGTCGCTGAGGGCCTGGGCCGTGGAGTCGACCGAGAGGATGTTTGCGCCGACGGCGGCGTCGATGGGCGCAGCCACGTTGGCGTTGGCTGCGACCGCGAGGTCGATCGGGGCAGCAGCGTCGATCGCCAGGTCGATGTCGGCGTTGAGGTCCAGGATCGAGACGACCTCCTTGTCGGGCAGCGCGGTGACGCCCTCGGCCTCCAGCTCTCCGGCGGTGAGGCCCTGGTCCAGATCGTCGTTCATGATGTTGTCTCCGTTTCCTCAGAACGTGGAAAGGCACCGTGCCCAGTCCGCTGTGTACCCGCCGCTCCCCCGGAGGAAACGCCCGATAGGTCACAGTTGCCGGAGGACTCGGTACCTCGATGCTGAACGTGGCAGAAGTGCTGAGAACCAAACCGGCCTCGCGCGGCTCCAACAGGTGCAGGAAGATTTGATACCGAGGGAGTCACCATGAATCGCACAGCTGTCGCAGCACTGCTTGCAGCCGGGGTCGTCGGCATCGTCGGCGGCACCGTCTCGGCCGTCGTGCGGGGCTCCGACCCCGGTGGGACCCGAGCCGACGGCCCCACGAGCACCCCCACCCCGAAGCCGACCGGCAACGCAACGTCCGGGACTGTGCTCTACGCCGGCGACCGGACCATCCACGACGGCGACAAGACGATCCAGTACTACGCGGACGTCGGCACCCCCGACCGCCTGGTGCGCTCAGCCACCGGTTACGTCATCGGCGAGACGACCAGCCCCGACCGTGACCGCAGCCGCATCCACACGATCACTGCCGAGGGCAGGAACACGCCGATCGCCGACGTACGCGGCCGGTGGGACCTCAACGCCGACGGCACCCGCATCGTGGGCACAGAAGCCGTCTCCGGACGCGTCGTCGTCTGGGACCTCACCGGCGAGGTTGTCGTCCGCGCGCCGCTGTTCCACCCGTCGTCGATCGCGATGTGGCAGGGCACTCGGGTGCTGATCAGCGAACCGCGCGGCGCAGATCAGCCCTACGCCCTGCACACCTGGGACCCCGACACCGGCACGGTGAAGCGGACGCGCAGCCTGGGCATGCTCGACATGCAGGCGAGCCCCGACGGCGACCGGTTGATCGGCTCGGTCAGCCCCGAGGGCTTCTCCGCCACGGAGACCCCGAACCCGTGCCTGCGCGTGGGGGCCGCCCCCGGCTTCATCCAGGACGAGGTCCAGAACGACTGGCAGACCTGCGACTGGCGCCTGCCCGGCGACGAGGCGGGCCTCTTCAGCCCCGACGGCTCCCAGGTGCTGGCGATCCCGGCCGACTCCGACGGGTTCGGTCCCGGACAGTTCGCAGCGCTCTCGGCCGCGGCTGGCCCCTCCACCGGCGTGAAGTCGTTCCTGACCCCTGAGGCGACCCTGGGCGCGACCTGGCTCGACGAGGACCACCTGCTCCTGATGGGCAAGACCGACCTCGACCTCGACGAGGACACCGGCACCTGGATCCAGCGCTGCGACCTCGAGGGCAACTGCACCGAGGTCGCGAAGCAGAAACGCGGCGACCTCGTGCTCGGCGAGCAGGGGTGATCCGCGCGTCAGTCGGTCGTGGCGAGCAACGGCCGCAGCAGGGTGCGGGCATGGTGGATGCGCGACTTCACCGTGCCGAGGGGCAGGTCGAGCAGCCGGGCGATCTCGTTGTAGTCGAGCTGGTTGACGTCGCGCAGGACCACCGGCTCCACCAGCTCGGGACGGTCCCGGCCCAGCGTCTCGAGCGCCTCGAGCAGATCGAGGCGGCTGCCCGCGATCACGCTCGTGGTCCTCGGGTCGGCGCTCGCGGGCAGCTCCGCCGTGGGCTGTTCGGAGGCACGGCGCTTCAACGAGCGGTACGTCGACCGGGCACTGTTGCTCGCCACGGCATGCAGCCAGGTGGAGAACCGGCTGCGCCCCTCGAACTTGGTGATGTTGCGGGCCACCGCGAGCAGCGCGTCCTGCCCTGCCTCCTCGGCGTCCTGGGGATGCAGCAGCATCCGACCCACGATGCGCTTGACCCGGGGCTCGATCTCGGCCAGCAGGTCCTCCAGCGCGCGGGCGTCCCCCGCCGCAGCCGCCGCGGCCAGTGCCTCGACCTCATCGGGCTCGCGCGGTGAATCAGGCACTTGTGGCTCCCGGGCTGTCGGAGGCGGGGTCCGGACTCGGGCACACTACCGACATGTCCCTTCCGCCCCGCCTCGGACGCCTGCGGAAGATGGAGCGGCTGGGGGCCGGAGGTTTCGCGACCGTGTGGCGCTACCACGACGACGAGCTCGACTCCGATGTCGCGGTGAAGGCGCTCGCCGAGAACTGGGCCCAGCACCCCGACATCCGGGAGCGGTTCCTGGAGGAGGCCCGCATCCTGCGCCGGGCCGACGCCGACCATGTGGTCCGGGTCTACGACAACGGGGAGACCGACAGCGGAACGCCCTACTTCGTGATGTCCTACGCCGACCAGGGCACCGTGGCGGACCTGATCGCGGTGCGTCGTCCCTCGGTCGAGGAGTCGCTGGAGATCATCCGCCAGGCGGGGGCCGGGCTGGCCGTGCTGCACCGCAACGGCATCATCCACCGCGACATCAAGCCGCAGAACCTGTTGCTGCGCTCGCGACCCGACGGAACCGCCGAGGTCCTCGTCGCCGACCTCGGAGTGGCCAAGGCTGTGGCGCACGCCTCAGGCCTCACCCAGGTCGTGGGGACGCCGGCGTACATCGCCCCCGAGCAGGCGCTCGGGCAAGGCCTCGACATCCGCGCGGACGTCCATGCGCTCGGAGCAGTCGCCTACGTGCTGCTCACCGGGCGGCTGGTCCGGGAGGACGGCATCGCGGGGCTGCTCGAGGCGAAGCTGCCGCCGGCGCCGTCCACGGTGGCCGATGTGCCGCGTCACCTCGACGCCCCGATCCTCCGGGCGCTCGCGGTGACCCCTGACCAGCGCTGGCCCGACATCGACGCCTTCCTCCACGCCCTCGACTCCGCAGCAGAGTCCGACGTGGAGCACGGCGTCGCGCGGGCAAGACCGCTGCGTCTGCTCGTGATGTCCTTGCTGGTCCTCGTCGTGACCTTTGCGGGCGCCTATCTGGTCACCTCGCTGCTGCTCTGACCGCGTCCGGGTCGCCTATCGTGACCGGGTGGTCGAGCTCGCGGAGGACGCCGGATGACAGTGCACACGACGCGGGCCGGACCCGTCACCACCATCACGATCGACCGCCCCGAGACACGCAACGCGGTCGACCGGCCCACCGCCGAGGCTCTCGCGCAGGCCTTTCGCGCATTCGACTGCGGACGAGCTCGCCTCGGTGGCAGTGCTCTCCGGTGCGGGCGGAACCTTCTGCGCCGGAGCCGATCTCAAGGCCGTGGCCTCCGGGCGCGGCAACCGGGTCGAGAGTGACGGCGACGGGCCGATGGGACCGACCCGGATGCGGCTGTCCAAGCCGGTGATCGCCGCGATCGAGGGGTACGCCGTCGCGGGCGGGCTCGAGCTGGCCCTGTGGGCCGACCTGCGCGTGGCCGCGGACGACGCCGTGCTCGGCGTGTTCTGCCGTCGGTGGGGGGTACCGCTGATCGACGGCGGCACCGTGCGCCTGCCTCGGCTGATCGGGGAGTCCCGTGCGATGGACCTGATCCTGACCGGGCGGGCCGTCCCGGCTGCGGAGGCCCACGCGATCGGCCTGGTCAACCGGCTGGTACCGGCCGGAACCGCCCTAGTCGCAGCCCAGCGGCTGGCCCACGAGATCGCCAGGCTGCCCCAGACGTGTCTGCGGCAGGACCGGCTCAGCCTCCTCGACCAGTGGAGCCACGACGTACCCGAGGCGATGGACGAGGAGCTCGCCCACGGCCTCGTCTCGTTGGCCCACGGCGCGGTCGCGGGTGCGCGACGGTTCGCCGGCGGCGCGGGGCGCCACGGCTCCGACGTCGGCCGTGCGGGCACGGCGTCGGAGCCGGCAGGGTCCTGAAAGCAGCAAGGCTCCCCGTCAGTGACGGGGAGCCACAGCCGACATCGGGTCGTCGAGGGGGTTGTACGACCCGAGGCGGATCAGTCCTGTGCGCTGCGCTGAGCCGGGATGACGTCGCCCAGCAGCTCCTTGACCTCAGACTCGCGGTAGCGTCGGTGACCACCCAGGGTGCGGATGGCGCTCAACTTGCCGGCCTTGGCCCAACGTGTGACCGTCTTGGGGTCCACGCGGAACATGGCGGCTACCTCAGCGGGCGTGAGGAGTGATTCGGTTTCGGTCGGTCGCGTTACCACGGCGCTCCCCTTTGGTGCGTTGACTCCGAGCTCTCTGCTCTGTCAACGAGTGTGCCACCGGGCTTCGTGGGGCGAAACCTGAAATGTCCCGATTCCTCAAAACGGCCTCAAAACGGTCGTTGTAGTCTAGACCACTCCAGGCCCACCCTTGCTTGGCCCTAGAAATCGTGCAATCACCCCAAGCGCGACATATCACGAGAAAGGTCACCACAGTGACCCCGACTGAGTTCAACGTGTTCGACCAGCTCCACGGCCACGAGCAGGTGGTCGTCTGTCACGACGAGCGAAGTGGCCTCAAGGCCTTCGTGGCCATCCACTCCACCGCACGCGGCCCCGCCCTCGGCGGCACTCGCTTCCACCCGTACGCCACGGACAGCGACGCCCTGCGCGACGTGCTGAACCTCTCGCGCGGGATGTCCTACAAGGCCGCCATGGCGGGCCTCGACCTCGGCGGCGGCAAGGCCGTCATCGTGGGCGACCCGCACACGCAGAAGACCCCGGAGCTGCTCCGCGCCTACGGCCGCTTCGTGCAGAGCCTCTCCGGCCGCTACTACACCGCCTGCGACGTGGGCACGTTCTCCGAGGACATGGACGTCATCGCCCAGGAGTGTGAGTTCGTGACCGGACGCACTGTGGCACACGGCGGTGCCGGCGACTCCTCGGTGCTGACGGCGTACGGCGTGTTCCAGGGGATGCGCGCCGCAGCCGAGGTGAAGTGGGGCGCACCTACGCTGCACGGGCGCAAGGTCGGCGTGGCCGGAGTCGGCAAGGTCGGCCACCACCTGGTGGAGCACCTCCTCGAGGACGGGGCCGAGGTCGTGGTCACCGATGTCTACGAGCCCTCGATCCGGCGCGTCACCGAGGCTCACCCGGAGGTCCGCACCGTCGCCGACACCGACGCCCTGGTGTCCTCCGCGCTGGACGTGTACGCCCCGTGCGCCCTCGGTGACGCCCTGACCGACGAGGTCGTCGAGACGTTGAGCGCGGTTGTCGTCTGCGGCGCAGCCAACAACCAGCTCGCCCACCCAGGTGTGGAGAAGCAGCTCGCTGACCGCGGGATCCTCTACGCGCCCGACTACGTGGTGAACGCCGGCGGCCTCATCCAGGTCGCCGACGAGCTGCACGGGTTCGACTTCGAGCGGGCCCGCGAGCGCGCCAGTCACATCTACGACACCACCCGAGAGGTGTTCGCCCTCGCCGCCACCGACGGGGTGCCTCCCGCCGTGGCAGCAGACCGCATCGCCGAGCAGCGGATGGCCGCCGCGGGTGGTGATCGGGGGATCTGGCTGCCCTGATCCCTGATGAGCCCCTGGGGGGCCTCAGCGGGCGGGCTGCGCTGCGACCGAGCTCAGTCGCGTGAGGAGGAGTCGGAGTAGTCCGACCACTTGTCGTACTCGTCGGAGTCATCGACAGGCTCAGACCGCTCTACAGGAACGGACTCGCCCCCGTGGAGCTCCTGGGCCAGCGATGCGAAGTCCGTCTCGTGAGTGCGGTACTTCAGATCGCGAGCAACTTTGGTCTGCTTCGCCTTTGCACGGCCGCGCCCCATGGGTGGCCCCCTCGCACGTATGGCCGGCGCCACGAAGGGCTGCCGGTCGGAGTTAACTGTTCGTGCGCCCAGCGTAACGGGCGCGTGGGCATTCCCGCACCCCGGCCCGCGGAGTGGCAGTTACCACCCGTGGATCCGACCGTTCGACCTGGCTTGTCCGGTTTGGGTCCGCAGGCTCAGGCGTAGCTCCCGTGCAGGGTGACCCGCCCGCCCTCGCGGTCCCCGGCCGCCTCGACCGTTCCGGCCACCCACGCCTCGATGCCGTGCCCGGCCAGCAGGGAGACGGCCCGGTCGGCGTCCTGGGCTGCGGTCAGCGAGACCATGCCCACGCCACAGTTCAGCGTGCGCTCCAGGTCATCGCGGGCCACGTCCCCGGACTCCGCGACCAGGCGGAACACGGCCGGAAGGGCCCAGGTCGTCCGGTCGAGGTCGGCATGGAGCTCGACCGGGAGCACCCGCCCCAGGTTGGCGGCCAGGCCCCCGCCGGTGATGTGCGACATCGCGTGGGTCTCGGTGCTGCGCGCCAGGTCCAGGCAGGCCTTGGCGTAGATGCGGGTGGGCTCGAGGAGCTCCTCACCCAGCGTGCGACCCAGGTCGTCGACGTGCTCGGCCAGGCTGCGCTGCGCCCGCTCGAGGAGCACGTGCCGCACGAGGGAGTAGCCATTGGAGTGCAGCCCCGACGACGCCATGGCGATCACCGCGTCCCCGGGACGCACCCGGCCCGGCCCGAGGAGCTGACTCGCCTCGACAACACCGGTGGTCGAGCCCGCGACGTCGTACTCGTCCGGGCCGAGGAGCCCGGGGTGCTCGGCCGTCTCGCCGCCGATCAGTCCGCAGCCCGCGGCGACGCAGGCCTCGGCGATCCCCTTGACGATGGCGGCGATGCGCTCGGGCACCACACGACCGGTCGCGATGTAGTCGGTCAGGAAGAGCGGCTCGGCACCGCAGACCACCAGGTCGTCGACGAGCATCCCGACGAGGTCGAACCCGATGGTGTCGTGCTTGTCCAGTGCCTGCGCGATCGCCACCTTCGTGCCGACACCGTCGGCCGAGCTGGCCAGCAGCGGACGGTCGTAGGCCTTCAACGCCGAGGCGTCGAAGAGCCCGGCGAAGCCGCCGATCCCCCCGACCATCTCGGGCCGGCGCGCCTGGTCGACCCAGACCTTCATCAGGTCCACCGCCCGGTCACCGGCATCGATGGAAACTCCGGCCGCTTCGTACGTCGCTCCGCTCATCGCCACATCTCTTCGCAGGGGGCCCATCTCTGGGTTCGGTCGGGGTTCGTTCAGGGTCGGTCGAGGGCGTCGGTCGCGCCACCGCCGGCCACCGAGACCGTGAGGCCGTCGGCATCCAGCAACGGCTCGATCTCCAGCAGGTGCTTGCCCAGGAACTCCGGCTCGGGCAGCTTCACCGGGTAGACCCCGTCGAAGCAGGCGCGGCACAGGTCGTCGTTGGGTACCTCGGTGGCCTCGACCAGCTGCTCCAACGAGATGTAGGCGAGCGAGTCGGCGCCGATGGAGGAGCAGATCTCCTCGGTGGTCAGCCCGTTGGCGATCAGCTCCGCACGAGTGGCGAAGTCGATGCCGTAGAAGCACGGCCACTTCACCGGGGGGCTGGAGATCCGCACGTGCACCTCGCGGGCACCCGCCTCGCGCAGCATGCGCACCAGCGCGCGCTGGGTGTTGCCGCGCACGATCGAGTCGTCGACGACCACGAGTCGCTTGCCCTCGATCACGTCGCGCAACGGGTTCAGCTTGAGCCGGATGCCGAGCTGGCGGATGGTCTGGCTGGGCTGGATGAACGTGCGGCCGACGTAGGAGTTCTTCACCAGGCCCATGCCGTAGGGGATGCCGCTGGCCTCGGCGTACCCGATGGCGGCGGGGGTGCCGGACTCCGGAACCGGGATCACCAGGTCGGCGTCGGCGGGGAAGTCCCGGGCGAGGCGGCGCCCGATCTCGACGCGCACGCTGTGGATCCGCCGGCCGGAGATCACGGTGTCCGGCCGGGCGAGGTAGACGAACTCGAACAGGCAGCCCTTGGGAGCAGACTCGGCGAACCGCCGGGTGCGCAGGCCGTGCTCGTCGACGGCCACCATCTCGCCGGGCTCGACCTCCCGGACGAACGAGGCGCCGACGATGTCGAGGGCAGCCGTCTCGCTGGCGACGACCCAGCCGCGCTCGAGGCGGCCGAGGACGAGCGGGCGGATGCCCTGGGGGTCGCGGGCGGCGTACAGGGTGGACTCGTCCATCCACACGAAGGAGTAGGCGCCGCGCAGCTTGGGCAGCAGCTCGGCGGCGCGGTCCTCGAGGGTGCTGTCCGGGTGGTGCGCGAGCAGCGCGGTCACCAGCGCGGTGTCGTTGGTGACCGTCTCGAGCTTGCGGGCGCTGACGTCGAGCTCGCTGCGTCCCAGCGGGAGCGCGGCGACCAGCTCCTGGAGGTCGCGGGTGTTGGTGAGGTTGCCGTTGTGCGCCAGGGCGATCGAGCCGTCGGCGGTGGGCCGGAACGTCGGCTGGGCGTTGTTCCAGGTGCTGGCGCCGGTGGTGGAGTAACGGGAGTGACCGACCGCGAGGTGGCCCTTGAGTGCTGCCAGCGTGGACTCGTCGAAGACCTGCGAGACCAGGCCCATGTCCTTGTAGACCAGGATCTGGCGGCCGTTGCTGACCGCGATGCCTGCCGACTCCTGACCGCGGTGCTGCAGCGCGTAGAGCCCGTAGTAGGTGAGCTTGGCGACGTCCTCACCGGGCGCCCAGACACCGAAGACGCCACACGCGTCCTGGGGCCCGCGCTCCTGTGGGTCGAGGTCATGCGTCAGGCGGCCGTCTCCGCGACGGCGTGCGTTGCTTGGCACGGGGCCGAGTGTACGTGCCGGGATCCCGCCGGCTCGGTGTGCCCGGCCGGTCGGGGCGAGGACGGTGTCTGCGGCGTGCCAGCCCTATCCCCCGGCCCCCCTTGTAACTCGGGGTTATCGACCGCTAGGTGCCCGCACAACCCTTGATGACGGTCGATAACCCCGAGTTACATGCGGTCGGGCCAGAGATCCGTGCAGGCGGCGCGGGCGGTGGTGAGGGTGGTGGGGTCGGCGGCGACGATCAGTCCGGTGCCGCCGGAGCGGGCGGAGTACGGCGTGCCGTCGCGGTGGCTGACCGCACCGCCCGCCTCGCGGAGCATCAGCGTGCCGGGCAGGTGGTCCCAGGGCTTGGTGTGGCCGTAGAGCAGGAAGTCGGCCTCGCCCTCCATCAGCCGGGGGTAGTCGACCCCGCAGCAGACCCACGAGCCGAGCAGCGCGGGAAGGCCCTCCGGCTGGCGACCGCGTCGCGACCAGATCGAGGTCGCACCCCGCGGCTGTGCACCCGCGGGCTGCCGGTGCACCGGCTCACCGTTGCGGCGTACGCCGGCGCCCCGCTCGGCCACCCACGCGACCTCGTGCTCCGGCTGCCAGATCCAGCCGCGCACCGTCTCCCCGCGGACCACCTCAGCGACCATCACCGCGTGGTCGGGGGAGCCGTGCACGAAGTTCTTGGTGCCGTCGACCGGGTCCACGGTGAAGGCGTGCTCGGCGGCCAGGAAGCGGGGCATCAGCTGCGGGTCTGCGGCGTACGCCTCCTCCCCGAGCACCGCGGCGTCCGGGTAGGCGTCGAGCAGGGCGCGCGTGAGCAGCTGCTCGGCCTCGTGGTCGGCGACCGTGACCAGATCGCCGGGGTTCTTCTCGTCGATCTGCGACTGCGAGAGAGACCGGAACCGAGGCGTCACCACCTCGGCTGCCACGGACTGGATCAGCTCCAGGACTGCGTCGGTCGACAAGGGACCGGAGCCGGGCACCTCAGCCGCCGAGGTTGGCCAGCAGCAGGGTCTCGGCCAGGCAGACCCGCTCGAACTCGGCGAGGTGCAGGCCTTCGTTGGCGCCGTGGGCCCGGGTGTCCGGGTCCTCCACACCGGTCACGAGAACGCTGGCCTCGGGGAAGGTCCTCAGGAACTCCGCGATGAACGGGATCGAGCCACCCACGCCCATGTCGATCGGCGGCACCCCGTCCCACGCCTCGGCGAACGCGGCACGGGCCGCGTCGTAGGCGGGTCCGTTCGCGTGGATGCGCGTCGGCTCGCCGGTGTCGACCACGGTGCAGGTCAGGTCCGCACCCCAGGGGACGTGCTTGCTCAGGTGTGCCTGCAGGCGTTCCGCGGCGTTGGCGGCGGTGTCGCCCGGCGCCACCCGCAGCGAGATCTTGGCGCGGGCCACGGCCACCAGCGTGTTGCTGGCCCCGTCGACCTGGGGTGCGTCGAGCCCGGTGACGGTCAGCGCGGGCTTGGTCCACAGACGCTCCACCGCCGAGCCCGAGCCGATGAAGTCGACCCCGGGCGCGATGCCCGACTCGGCACGGAGCCGGCTCTCGGGGTAGTCCACGTCGGCAGCCGGCCCGGCGTGCAACCCGGCCACGGCCACGTCGCCGTTTTCGTCGTGCAGGGTGCTCAGCAGCCGGGTCAGCGCCATCAGCGCGTCCGGCACGAGGCCGCCCCACATGCCCGAGTGCACAGCGTGGGTGAGCGTCCGCACCTCCACGTCCATGCGGACGAGGCCGCGCAGGCTGGTGGTGAGTGCCGGTACGCCGATGTCCCAGTTGGTGGAGTCGGCGATGACGATGACGTCTGCGGCCAGGAAGTCCTGGTGCTGGGCGAGCAGGTCGACGAGGCTGTCGGACCCGACCTCCTCCTCGCCCTCGATGAACATCGTCACGCCCACGTCGAGGTCGTCCCCGAGCGCCCGGACCGCGGCGAGGTGGGCGGCGATGCCGGCCTTGTCGTCGGCCGCTCCGCGGGCGTAGAGCCGGCCGCCGCGCTCGGTCGGCTCGAAGGGGGGCGAGTCCCACTCCCTGTGGTCGTTCTCGGGCTGCACGTCGTGGTGGGCGTAGAGCAGCACCGTCGGTTTGCCCGGCGGGGCCGGCTTGCGGGCGATCACGGCCGGGGCTCCCCCGTCGGCCCGCGCGCTCACGACCTGGGTGTCCTCGAAGCCCTCGGCCACGAAGAGCGCGGCGACGGCCTCGGCGCAGCGCTGCACCTCGCCGGCCCGGGCGGGGTCGGCGCTGACCGACTCGATGCGGACGAGGTCCTCGAGGTCCTGCCGGATCCGGGGCAGCTCCGCACTCACCCGGGAGCGCAGCTCGTTGTTGTCCATGGGCACGACCCTAGGCGGTGCGGCTCACCGCGTGAGGGGGAGGTACGGCGCGAGATCGGCCCGCTCCCCGGAGGCCCGCACCCGCCCGGCGGCGATCGCCTCGGGCCACGACAACCGGCCGGTGGCCAGCGCCACCCAGGTGGGAGCGTCGAGCTCGACGACCGCCGGTGGCGTGCCCCGCGTGTGCCGGACCCCGGGCACCACTTGCGCTGCCGCGAACGGAGGAACCCGCACCTCCACCGAGCGACCGGGCGCCTTGATCGAGAGCAGCGCGAGGAAGTGCTTGGTCAACAGCTTGAGGTCGGCCCGGGTGGGCTCGTCGCGGGCGAGTGCCTCGGCGACCGCGGCGGGGTCCTGGGGCTGGAGTCGGGGCACCCGCAGACGTTACCGGTCGGTGGGCTCCGAGGCTCGGGGCGCCAGGCTCGGCGGGCTCCCGGGATGGCGCACGCCGCGGTCCCACAGCTCCTTGCTCTGCGCCACCCAGAACACGAGGAACAGGGCCAGGACTCCGGCCTCGATGAACAAGATCGCGTAGTCCCAGCTGCTCATGCGGGCCAGGCCGACGGCCATCACGATCGCCATCAGCACAGCCAGTGCGGTGTACCCGTTGAGGGCGGCCCGCACCGGTCCGTCCGGCGTACGCCGCTCGAGGTAGCGGGTCACGGCGTTGAGCACGGTCACAGCCACGATGCAGATGAACAGCACGACCGCGGCCGCGTCGTGGGCGTGGCACTCGAAGGACTGCCGTCCGGTGCTGAACCAGATCCACGCGGCGGCGAACAGCCCGGCCACCACCGCCGTGCCGATGATGCGGGCGAACCGGATCCGCCTCGACAGCGGAGGGGTCCCGGGTGCGGGGTCGCGGGCCAGCCGCACAAGCGTGAGGAAGATCAGCAGGGCGAGGGCGCCGGCGCCCAGGAGAGCGCCGACGTTGTTGGTGATGCCCTCCACTGTCGCGGGCGGCAACGCCGGGACGGGGCCCCCCGACGCCGGCGCGACGCAGGTGCCGACCTCGGCGGTGGGCACGAACGCGACCACCGGGGCGAGCACGCCGCCGACGTTGAGGAAGATGTCCTCCAGCTCGTTGTCGGCCTTGATCACGATCATGCCGACGCCCACGGCGACCAGCGCGCCGACGAACACCGACCGCACGGGCGTCCAGTAGTAGGCGGAGATGGAGGTCAGCGGTGGGTCCGCGGAGGTGAGCATCTCCAGCAGCACGCCGAAGGCGAGCAGTGCGAGGACGGTCACCAGGGACATCCGCAGGTAGCGGTAGGTCGTGAGCAGCTGCACGTCCGGCATCCTCCACAGATAGCACCTTGCGGCGCTCGCGTCGGGAGACCCAGCGGCGAGTCGCCCGCACGGGGTCCGGGACAGCGCGCCGGCTCGAGACCACAGCGTCGGGTGTGTGCCGCCGGAACATGACCCGGGCGTCGCCTGTGGTGTGAGCCGACATTGCGTCCCACATCCGGCGTACCGACACTACGAGCATGAGTTCTCGGATGCTCGCCACGCTGCTGAGCGCGACCACGGCCGCCACGATGTCGCTGGTGCCCGGCACCTCGGCCGGCGCCGGCACCTTCACCGGCACCGGCGCCTCCACCGGCACCGGCGCCCCCACGGTTGGCGCGTCGGCAGCCCGGTCGCCCGGTCGGGCACACTGCGCCGGCCGGAGCCGGATCACGGTCCCCCGGGCCGAGAGGCAGAAGCTGTCCTGCCTGGACGACCTCACCACCGCGAGCACGACCAAGACCGGTCACACCAATCCCGGCGACTGGTCGGGGCTGCACGCACCCGGCACCCGCAACCCGACTGGGATCCCCGGGATCCAGGTGGACGGCTACTTCCCGGACACCTCGAGATCCAACACCAACAACGGCTGGAACCACGACGCCCAGTTCGTGATCCGGCTGCCTGACCGCTGGAACGGCAAGCTGGTGGTCAGCGGCGCCCCAGGGACGCGCACGCAGTACGCCGGTGACTTCCTGTTCAGCGACTGGCTGCTGGCCAGGGGGTACGCCTACGCGATGACGGACAAGGGCAACAGCGGGGGCTCGTTCCACAACGACGGCACCACGCCGGGAGACGCCGTGGCCGAGTGGAACCGCAGAGTCACCCAGCTCACGAGGGCCACCAAGAGCGTCGTGCGCCAGACCTACCGCCGGGCTGCGCGGCGTACGTACCTGTTCGGCATCTCCAACGGCGGCTACCTGACGCGCTGGCAGCTGGAGAACCGGCCCCGGCTCTACGACGGTGGTGTCGACTGGGAGGGGACTCTGTTCCGTGCGGCCGGCCCCAACCTGCTCACCTATCTCCCGACAGCGCTGCGCGACTACCCGAAGTACCGGGCGGGTGACCAGGCCGCCCACCGTCGGATGCTCGCTGCGGGCTTCGCGCGCGGCTCGGAGTTCACCTGGGAGTACCACTACGGCGTCTACTGGGATCTCACCCAGCGGCTCTACCGCGAGGAGTTCGATCCGTCGTACGACGGCGCGCTGAACGCCGGGATCCCGTTCTGCGCCTCCGGGGTGCCGCGCTGCGATGCCGACTACGACTACGCCCGGCGTCCGTCCGCGCGTACCGCCATGCGCAAGGTCCAGCTGACCGGCGACCTGCGCCGCCCGATGCTCACCCTGCACGGCACCCTCGACGCGCTGCTGCCGATCGCCACGGACTCCGACGTCTACGCCAAGTTGATCGACAAGCGGCACCGGGGCCGGCTGCACCGCTACTACCGCATCGTCGGCGGCACCCACGTCGACGGCCTCCACGGCACCTACGGCGAGCGGGTGCGCCCGATCCTGCCGTGTGCCCGCACCGCGTTCACCAGGCTGGCCGCCTGGGTCGAGCACGACCGGAGGCCGCCTCGCGACCGCACCGTTCCCCGGCCCAGGGCAGGTTCGGACACGACGAACGCCTGTTCCCTGCGGTAGCCGCGGCGCGGGTCAGGCGGGCCCTGCGAGATCAGGCCATCGCGGCGGGCAGGGTCGCGGCCCAGGCGGCGCGGGCCTCCTCGACCGGCACCTCGAAGACGTCGGCGACGACGATCGAGTCACCGCCGGTCTCCCCCAGCGAGGTCAGCGGGACGCCGTGGTCGGCAGCCAGCTCGACCAGCCGGGTCTCGTCCTCCGGGGCCACGCTGACCAGGACCCGCGCCGTGGACTCGCTGAACAACGCGACGAACGCATCGCCCTCCGCCACCTGCGCCAGGTCGACGCGGGCACCGACACCGTGGCGCAGCGAGCTCTCGACCAGCGCCTGTGCCAGCCCGCCGTCGGAGAGGTCGTGGGCCGAGGACAGGACGCCGGTCGCGGAGACCAGGAGCTCGCTGAGCGCGCGCTCGGCCGCGAGGTCCACCCGGGGCGGCAGCCCGCCGAGGTGGCTGTGCACCACGTGCGCCCACTCCGATCCGGACAGCTCCTCGCGGGTCTCACCCAGCAGCAGCACCCGGTGGCCGGCCTCACCGAAACCGGTCGACGTGCGCTTGGTGACGTCCTCGATGACGCCGAGCACCGCCACCACCGGCGTCGGCAGGATCGCGGTCTCACCGGTCTGGTTGTAGAGGCTCACGTTGCCCCCCGTGACCGGGATGCCGAGCTCCATGCAGGCGTCCTTGAGGCCGCGGCACGCCTCGGCGAACTGCCACATCACAGCGGGGTCCTCGGGGCTGCCGAAGTTGAGGCAGTCGCTGATGGCCATCGGGGTGGCCCCGCCTGTCGAGACGTTGCGGTAGGACTCGGCGAGGGCGAGCTGGGCACCGGCGTAGGGGTCGAGCCGGGCGAAGCGACCGTTGCAGTCGGTCGAGACGGCCACCCCGAGGTTGGTGTCGGGGTCCACTCGCACCATGCCGCTGTCGCTGGGCTGGGCGAGCACTGTGTTGCCCTGCACGTAGCGGTCGTACTGGTCGGTGATCCAGGACTTGTCGCACAGGTTCGGGCTCGCCACCAGGCGCAGGAGCGTGTCGCGGAGCTCGTCCCCGGTGCTCGGCCGGGCCAGCTGCTCGGCGGTGTCCGCCTGCAGTTTGTCCTGGGACTCCGGGCGGGCGAAGGGACGGTGGTACGTCGGACCGTCGTGGGCCACCGACCGGGGCGGCACGTCGACGACGCGTTCGCCGTGCCAGTCGATCTGCAGGTGGGCACCGTCGGTGACCTCGCCGACCACGGTGGCCTCGACGTCCCACTTCTCGCAGATCGCCAGGAACGCCTCGACGTCGTCGGGCTCCACGACCGCCATCATCCGCTCCTGCGACTCGCTCATCAGGATCTCCTCGGGCGCCAGCGTGGAGTCGCGCAGCGGGACCCGGTCGAGCTCGACGTGCATGCCGCCGTCGCCCGCGCTCGCGAGCTCGCTGGTGGCGCACGACAGGCCGGCCCCACCGAGGTCCTGGATGCCGGCCACCACCCCCGCCGCGAACAGCTCGAGGGTGCACTCGATGAGCAGCTTCTCCTGGAACGGGTCACCGACCTGGACGCTCGGCCGCTTCGCCGGACCGGTCGACTCAAAGGTCTCGCTGGCCAGCACGCTGACGCCGCCGATGCCGTCCCCGCCGGTCCTCGCGCCATAGAGCACGACCTGGTTGCCGACCCCGCTGGCCTTGGCGAGATGGAGGTCCTCGTGGCGCATCACCCCGACGCACAGGGCGTTCACCAGCGGGTTGCCGGCGTACGTCGCGTCGAAGACCGCCTCGCCACCGATGTTGGGCAGTCCCAGGCAGTTGCCGTAGCCACCGACCCCGGCCACGATCCCGGGCAGCACCCGGTGGGTGTCCGGCGCGTCCAGGGGCCCGAATCGCAGCGGGTCCATCACGGCCACGGGGCGGGCGCCCATCGCGAGGATGTCGCGCACGATCCCGCCGACGCCGGTGGCCGCCCCCTGGTAGGGCTCGACGTACGACGGGTGGTTGTGGCTCTCGACCTTGAACGTGACCGCGTAACCCTGACCGATGTCGATGACGCCGGCGTTCTCACCGATGCCGGCGAGCATCTTGCCCGCACGGGTCTCCTGCGGGATCTCCGAGAACTGCTTGAGGTGCACCTTGGAGGACTTGTAGGAGCAGTGCTCGCTCCACATCACCGAGTACATCGCCAGCTCCGAGCTGGTCGGGCGTCGGCCGAGGATCTCGCGGATGCGGGCGTACTCGTCGGCCTTCAGGCCCAGCTCGGACCAGGGCTGCTCGTGCCCGGGGTCCTCGGCTGCGTTCGCGACGGTGTCGACCCTGAAGTCGGGGCGGGGTTCGGTGCGGGTCTCTGGCACGGGGACAAACCTACTGGGAGCCCCCGGAGGCCCCGGTGCCGCCTCGGGGACCCGACCGCAGGGCAGGACCGCAGGGCAGGACCGAGGCAGCCCGTGTGCCCGCCGGCGCAGGGAGCAGCAGAGGAATTACAAGTTTGTAATTCAATCAAACGTCTGTTACTGGTGTGACGAACGGGGTTAGGGTGACGCAGTTTTCCGACATTCAGGAGATTACGATGGTCGCGCGTCCCGCCCCCCGGAGCATCAGCTCGCCGCTCCGTCAATGGCTGACCGGGTCGCTGGTGACCACGCTGGCCGTGACCCTGCTCGGTGCGCTGCCCTCGGCACCCGCGCACGCCGCCAACCCGGTCACCCCGGGCAACTACCGCGGACTCGGTTTCGACCAGTGCGAAGCGCCCAGCCAGAAGGCCATGAGCACCTGGATCCGCAAGTCGCCGTTCCGGGCCGCTGGCATCTACATCTCCGGCGACTCGCGCGCCTGCCAGCGGCAGACCAACCTGACGGCCACGTGGGTGCGCACCCAGCTCGCCGAGGGCTGGCACCTGATGCCGATCACCCTGGGCCCCCAGGCCTCGTGCACCACGCGTGAGCGCTACCTGCGCCAGGTGCGGATCAACCCCAGCCCCACCGACACCTACTCCAAGGCGCGCACCCAAGGCGTTCTCGAGGCCCGCAAGGCCGTCGCTGCTGCCCGCAACCTCGGCATCGTGCCCGGCAGCACGATCTTCTACGACCTCGAGGCGTTCAGCATCACCAAGTCGACCAGCTGCACCTCGTCCGCACTGTGGTTCCTGAGCTCGTGGACGACCGAGCTGCACCGACTGCGGTACGCCTCCGGCTACTACTCGAGTGCCGCTTCGGGCATCAAGATGATCGATGACGCCCGGGTGCGCCCCGGCAACCGGATCGTGATGCCGGACCAGATCTGGATCGCGGACTGGAACGGCCGGGCAGACACCAAGTCCTCCTACATCCGCAGCGACGGGTGGCAGCCCCACGGCCGCGCCCACCAGTACCAGGGCGGTCACAACGAGACCTGGGGCGGCGTCACCATCAACATCGACCGCAACTACCTCGACCTGCGGACCCCGAGAATCCCCGGTGCCCAGCCCCAGGCCGCGACGCCGAAGCCGGCCGCCTCCTCGCCGCGCTACACCGGGAACTCGATGTCCGACCCGAAGTGCAGCCCCACCTCCATCAGCCGACGCAAGTACCGCACCACGAGCCCGCGCACCCCCAGGCGTCTGGTCGTTCCACTCCAGTGCCTGCTCAAGCAGCAGCGGCTCTACCCCTACGAGGTCACCGGACGCTGGAACACGCAGACGTTGACCGGCTCGCAGGCTTTCCAGAGGCGTGTCGGGCACAGCGTCCGCAACCACGTGAACCGGTCCGACTGGGTGGCCTTCCTCTCCGCAGGAAATGACGGCACCACCCTCCGTGCACGCTCGAGCGGCGCGGACGTGGTCCGGGTACAGCGGGCCCTGAACGCGGCGGGCAAGCCGCGGCTCAAGGTCACCGGGTCCTACAACCGGGCCACCCGCCGCGCTGTCGGCGTCTACCAGCGTCGCGTCGGCGTGCAGGCGACCCGTGTCGTCGGCCCGGAGACCTGGAGCGCGCTGCGCGCCGGACGTCGCTGATCCGGAGGCCAGGGTCTCGGGTGCCAGGGTCCCGGGTGCCAGGGTCCCGGGTGCGAGGGTCCCGGGTGCGAGGGTTTCGGGTGCGTGGCCCGGTCAGGCGCGAGCGAGTGCCGCGATCGCACTCGTGAAGAACCCGAGGCCGTCAGTACCCGGTCCGCACAGGTCCTCGACCGCGTGCTCCGGGTGCGGCATCAGGCCGACGACGTTGCCTGCCTCGTTGGTGATTCCCGCGATCGCGCGCTGAGAGCCGTTGGGGTTGCCCACGTAGCGAGCCACCACCCGCCCCTCCCCCTCCAGCAGGTCGAGGGTGTGCTCGTCGGCGACGTAGGAGCCCTCGCCGTTCTTGAGCACGATCGTGATCTCCTGCCCAGGGGCGTACGCCGAGGTCCAGGCGGTGTCGACGTTCTCGATGCGCAAGACCTGGTCGAGGCAGCCGAACTTGCGGTGGTCGTTGCGGATCAGGGCGCCGGGCAGCAGATGGGACTCGCACAGGATCTGGAAGCCGTTGCAGATGCCCAGCACGGGCATCCCTTTCCTGGCAGCCTCCACGACCTCGGTCATCACCGGAGCGAACCGGGCGATCGCCCCGCAGCGCAGGTAGTCACCGTAGGAGAACCCCCCGGGCAGGACCACGGCGTCGACGCCCTGGAGCGTGTGGTCGCCGTGCCAGAGCGCGACCGGCTCGCCGCCGGCCAGCCGCACGGCGCGCTGGGCGTCGACGTCGTCGAGGGAGCCGGGGAAGGTGACGACCCCGACCCTCACTGGACCACCCGCACGTCGTAGTCCTCGATGACGGGGTTGGACAGCAGCGTCGCCGCCATCTCGTGCACCTGCGCCAGGGTCTCCTCGGTGGCCTCACCCTCGAGCTCGAGCTCGAAGCGCTTGCCCTGCCGAACCTCGCTCACCCCCGTGAAGCCGAGGCGTGGGAGCGCACCCTGCACCGCCTTGCCCTGGGGGTCGAGGATCTCGGGCTTGGGCATGACGTCGACGACGACACGGGCCACTGGAGGCCCCTTTCGCTCGGGTGGACAGGCGGCGCCAGTCTAACGACGTCGCTGCCGCGGAACCTCAGCGCCCACGCAGGGCGACGATGCCCAGCGCCAGCCCGAACCCGGCCAGGGCCGGACCGACCACGGCCCAGAACGCCACCCCGGTCATCGGGCTGCCCTCGAGATGGCCGAGCCCCTGGAGGGTGAAGACCACGCCCGCCACACACATGGCCGCCGCCAGACCCAGCGCCAGGACGCGGCCCATCAGGCGCCCCTGGTGGCCAGGACCCGACCGGCCTTGCGGAGGTCGGAACGCACGGCGAACAACCCGGCACCGGTGGCGAGCCACCCGACGGGACGCAACGGACCGCGGCCCCGGACCCCGAAGGCTGCATCCAGCCGGGTCCCGATGCTGCTGGGAGCGAACCGCAGGGTCAGGTCGGCCGTGATGCCCTTCCACGTCCCGGTCTCTGCCCACAGCACGTCGGTCTCCATCTCGGTGATCACCATGTCCGGCACGATCCGCGCGGAGGTCAGGTCGCGCCAGCGCATCCCCACGCGCGGCTCGCCCTCGTCCAGCATCTCCACCGCGCGCAGCGAGGACTGCCACTCGGGCCGGTTGCGGGGGTCGGCGAGGTAGGCGTAGGCCACCTCGACCGGTACGGCGTACTCCACGGTCGTCACGAGCATCCCCTCGGCGAACACGGCCATCAGAACGACTCCCCGGTGAGCAGCTCGAAGGCCTCGACGTAGCGCTCGCGGGTGCGCTCGACGACGTGCTGCGGAAGTGGCGGCGGCGGCGCACCCGAGGACCGGTCCCAGCCACTCTCGTCGGAGACCAGCCAGTTGCGCACGATCTGCTTGTCGTAGGAGTCCTGCGCCCGTCCGGGCTGCCAGTCCGCCGCGGGCCAGAACCTGCTCGAGTCGGGGGTGAGTACCTCGTCGCCGAGCACTGTCGTCCGAACTCCGTCGTGACCGGTGCGCGTCCCGAACTCCAGCTTGGTGTCGGCCAGAATGATCCCGCGGTCCCTGGCCAGCCGCTCGGCCCGGTCATAGACGGCCAGGGTCAGGTCACGCAGCTCGGTGGCGGCGTCCGCGCCGATGTCGGCGGCGACGCTGTCGTAGGAGACGTTCTCGTCATGATCACCCAGGGCGGCCTTGGTGGCGGGGGTGAAGATGGGCGACGGCAGCCGGCTGCCCTCGACCAGTCCTCGGGGCAGCGCGATGCCGCACACCTCACCGGAGGCCTGGTAGTCGAGCAGGCCGGAGCCGGTGAGGTACCCACGCGCCACGCACTCGACCGGGTACATCGCGAGCTCGGCGCACACCACGGCACGTCCACGGACCTGCTCGGGGACCGCCGTGGACAGGACATGGTTCGGCACCAGGTCGCGGAGCTGGTCGAACCACCACAACGACATCCGGGTGAGGATCTCCCCCTTGTCGGGGATGGCGGTGTCCAGCACGAAGTCGTAGGCCGAGATCCGGTCGCTGGCGACCATCAGCAGACTGCCGTCCTCGAGACGGTAGAGATCACGCACCTTGCCCGAGTGGAGGTGGGTGGCGCGGTCGATGACGGGCGCCGAGGGGATGTTGTGCACGGCGTCACCCTACAAACGTGCGCCGGTCCGGACATGACTGTGGGGGGCGTCGGCCCTCGCCGACACCCCCCACGGAGTCACTGACTAGAGAATGGCCTTGAGGATGGCCTTCTCCGACTGCTTCCCGCCCGGCTTGGCGTCTGCTGCGCCACCCGCTGCCGGAACCGAGGCCACGGCCAGGGCCGTGGCAACTGCGAGAAGAACGCCTCGGACTGTTCGGCTGCTCAAGTTCATGTTCTGTTTCCTCCCTGCACGGGGCCCCTGCTGACCCGGTCCTGTGTGCACAGCCTACGGGATATTTCGGACTTTGCGCCCATAAGGGACGAGTTTTAGTACCCAGGGGCTAGGCGCGGGCGCCACCGGGGGCCGCTCCGCACCTTGGAGCGGCCCCTGCCTCGCGCGCGCTGGCAGAATCAGCGGCCCGAGACTGGCGCTCGACTCGCGGCATCGGCGCTGCCCGCCCGCACGACGTGGCCCCCGTGGGGGTGGCCGGGTCCGGCTGCGAGCGGGTACAAGCGTCTTCTCCCTGAGAACGGTCCGGTCGACCACCGGGGGCGGTGCCGCGGACCAGATGACGAGCACTCGAAACCTAGGGCAACGGGCGTAGCCGCCACAACCCCCAAGAGCCGCGAATCGGATGTTTCACCTGAGCCGGGACGCAGCCGAGGGCCGCCCTCGGGGCGACCCTCGACCGCGTTGAGCTTCCGGCTGACTCAGCGAACCAGGCGGTGACCCTTCGACTCGGCCTTGGCCTTGGCGATCTTCTGCCCCTTGGCGCCGGAGGTCTTGGCAGCGGCCGTCTGCTCGATCGATGCGGTGCTGCGCGCGAGGGTGTAGACGACGTGCGCCGCGGCGTCGGACATCTGGTCGATGGCCTGCACGCTGATGTTCGCCCGGGTGTCGCAGGCGCTGTGGTAGCAGGGGTCGTAGGCCTGACCGGCCGTGCCGCCGTACACCTTGGCCTGCTCGGGGGTCTTGACGCCCTCGGCCCCGGTGAACAGGCCACCCGCAGCGATTCCGTTCTCGATGAACGGTCCGTAGTCGCTACGTCCGTTGAACGGAGTCGGCTCGCTCGCCAGGTGCTGGCGCTCGAAGTACTGCGTGAACAGGGTCTCGATCTGGCTCGAGCCCTCCGGGCCGGGCCCCGAGGCGCCACCGGTGGAGTTGTCACCGTCGTAGACGAACCGGACGAAGTTCGGCGAGCCCACCATGTCGAAGTTGAGGTACGCCGCGATGTCGGTCAAGGCGCCAGGGTTGTTCGACTTCAGGTCGTTGACGTAGTGCCTCGAGCCGAGCAGACCGAACTCCTCGGCTCCCCACCAGGCGAAGCGGACCTGGTTGGTGAGGCGCTTCTGCTTCGCCAGCTCCTCGGCGATCTCCAGGATGGTCGCGGACCCCGATCCGTTGTCGTTGATGCCCGCTCCGTCCTCGACGCTGTCGAGGTGAGCGCCGGCCATCACCACGTTGCCGGAATTGCCCCGCGCGGTCTCGGCGAGGACGTTGTAGGTCGTGCGGGTCTCGTTGGTGGTGTCGGTGAACACGTGAGCGGTGGTGTCCGGGGCGCCGAGCTCCTGCCCGACGGCGAAGCTGGCACCCAGCACCGGGACGTCGACGACATGCCCCAACGTCCCGTTCACGGTGCCCGTGTCGGGTTCGGTCCCGCGGTTGAAGACCACGACCGCGGCAGCGCCGGCGGCGACCGCGTTGTCGGCCTTGGTGCCGAACGTGCAGGTGCCGCGCTGGATCAGCGCGATCGCGCCCGCGGGGAACCCTGCGAAGTCGGCGGCCTCGCAGCCGCTGGTGGAGCCGGCGTTCGGGCTCAGGTCGGTGTCGACAGCGACCACCTCGGCCGTGACGTCGCCGCTGCCGGAGAAGGACATCGTCGCGAAGTCGTCGGGGTTGGCGTACGGCTTGGGTGTCGGCGAGACCCGGTCCAGCTGTGCCGGCGCGTTCTCGACGAAGAACGGGAACTGGAAGGTCTGCACGGTGGGCTTGTAGCCCGCGTCGCGCAGGCGCTGCACCACGTAGTCCCGCGACGCCTGGTAGCCGGGCGTACCGGAGGCGCGGGAGCCGCCGTTGGCGGTCGCGATCGCCTGCAGGGCGTCGAGGTGCTGGCCGATCCCTTCGGCGGTCACCGCGTCGCGGAACTTCCGGGACTGCTTCGAGGGGTCCTGGGCTGCCGTGGCGCTGGGCGTGCCTGCCGCCAGCAGGGCGGAGACACAGACCGCGGCGGTGGCCGCGGCGGCACTCCGGGCGGGGGTGCGTAGACGCATGGTTCCTCCAATGGACGCCCCTCGCCGGCGGATCTCACCGTGCGTTGACTTCAGACGGGGCGCCCCGAAGGTAGGTCGAGACGAGAGTGACCTCTAGCCGCAGGTTTGTGCACGGCCAAGTTGTGCAGGCGAGCTCAGATGATGCCGCCCGGCGCGTAGCCGGCGGCGTCGGGATCCGTGGACAGGGCCGTCTCGACGCGGCGTACGACGGCCGCCACCTGGTCACCGGCGGCGCCGGTGAACTCGATCGGATCCGCCACCAGGGTGGCGATCTGCTCCCGTGAGAGACCCAGCCGGTCGTCGGCGGCAAGCCGCTCGAACAGGTCGTTGTCCGCGCGACCCTGACGCATCTCCAGGGCAACCGCGACCGCGTGCTCCTTGATCGCCTCGTGGGCCGCCTCGCGCCCCACCCCGTTGCGCACCGCGGCCATCAGCACCTTGGTGCTGGTCAGGAACGGCAGGTAGCGGTCCAGCTCGCGCTGCACCACCGCGGGGAACACCCCGAACTCGTCGAGCACGGTGAGGAACGTCTGGAACAGGCCGTCGGTGGCGAAGAAGGCGTCCGGGAGCGCGACTCGGCGCACCACCGAGCAGGCGACGTCGCCCTCGTTCCACTGGTCGCCGGCCAGCTCCCCGACCATCGACAGCTGGCCGCGGAGCACGACCGCGAGACCGTTCACCCGCTCGCACGAGCGGGTGTTCATCTTGTGCGGCATCGCCGAGGAGCCGACCTGCCCCTCCTTGAACCCCTCGGTCACCAGCTCGATCCCGGCCATCAGCCGGATCGTGGTGGCCAGGTTGGAGGGGCCCGCGACCACCTGGACCAGCGCCGAGACCACGTCGAAGTCCAGGGAGCGGGGATAGACCTGGCCGACGCTGGTGAGCACGTGCTCGAACCCGAGGTGCCGGGCGACCCGCTCCTCGAGGTCTGCCAGCTTGGCGGTGGACCCGTCGAGCAGGTCGAGCATGTCCTGCGCGGTCCCCACCGGGCCCTTGATGCCGCGCAAGGGGTAGCGCGCAAGCAGGTCGTCGAGACGTGAGAGCCCGACGAGCATCTCGTCGGCGATCGTCGCGAAGCGCTTGCCGAGCGTGGTCGCCTGCGCCGCGACGTTGTGCGAGCGGCCGGCCATCACCAGCGACTGGTGCTCACCCGCCAGCCGCGCCAGCCGGGCCAGGGTCGCCAGGACCCGCTGCCGCACCAGCTCGAGCGACGCGCGGATCTGCAGCTGCTCGACGTTCTCGGTGAGGTCACGCGAGGTCATCCCCTTGTGGATGTGCTCGTGGCCTGCGAGAGCGCAGAACTCCTCGATCCGAGCCTTCACGTCGTGCCGGGTCACCCGCTCGCGTGCGGCGATGCTCGCGAGGTCGACCTGGTCCACCACCGCCTCGTAGTCGGCGATCACCCCGTCGGGCACCTCGACCCCGAGATCGCGCTGGGCAGTGAGCACGGCCAGCCAGAGGCGGCGCTCGAGCACGACCTTGTGCTCGGGCGACCAGATCGCAGCGAGGTCGGCGGCGGCGTACCGGCTGGCCAGGACGTTGGGCACGGTCATCTGGAGGAGCCCTCCTGGGCATCGGCGGAGTCGCGGCGGTCGCCGCCCTGCTCGCCCGCGGCTTCGCGGGCGATGTCGGTGCGCCACTGCGCCCCGTCGAAGCCGACCGAGGAGATCCCCTCGTAGGCCTTGGCGCGCGCGTCTGCGACATCGTGACCCACCGCGGTCACGGCCAGCACCCGGCCACCGGCGGTGACCAGGACGTCGCCGGTTGCCGCGGTCCCCGCATGGATCACGTCGACGTCGGGCTCGCTCGCGAGGGTCTCGGTGCCGGTGATGACGTCGCCGGAGCGAGAGGTCTCGGGGTACCCGGCACTCGCCATCACCACCGCCACAGCCGCCCCGGGCTTCCACGACGGCGGGGCCACCTCGCAGAGCGTCCCGTCGGCGGCTCCCTTCAACAAGGCACCCAGCGGCGAGTCGAGCAGCGCCATCAGGGGCTGGGTCTCCGGGTCCCCGAACCGCGCGTTGAACTCCACGACCCGGACCCCGCGCGAGGTCAGCGCCAGTCCGGCGTAGAGCAGCCCGGCGAACGGCGTCCCCCGGCGGGCCATCTCACGCACGGTGGGCTCCAGGACGCTCTCGGTGACCTCCTCCACGAGGGCAGCGGGCGCCCAGGGCAGCGGGGTGTAGGCGCCCATGCCACCCGTGTTGGGCCCGCGGTCGCCATCGAAGACGCGCTTGAAGTCCTGGGCCGGCTGCAGTGGGTAGACGCAGGTGCCGTCGGTGAGGGCGAACAGCGAGACCTCGGGGCCGTCCAGGAACTCCTCGACGAGCACCCGCCCACAGTGCGCGGCATGGGCCAGCGCCTCGTCGCGGTCGTCGGTCACCACGACCCCCTTGCCTGCAGCCAAGCCGTCGTCCTTCACGACGTACGGCGGACCGAACGCGTCCAGCGCAGCCGCCACCTCTGGCGGGGTCTCGCACACGAACGCCCGGGCCGTCGGCACCCCGGCGGAGGCCATCACGTCCTTCGCGAACGCCTTCGAGCCCTCCAGCGCGGCAGCGGCGCGGGAGGGTCCGAAACAGCTGATCCCCCGCTCCCGAACGGCGTCGGCCACGCCGGCCACCAGCGGCGCCTCCGGCCCGACGACGACGAGGTCGACCCCCAGCGACGCGGCCAGGTCCGCGACGGCCACGCCGTCGAGCGCGTCCACCTCGTGCAACGCGGCCACGGTGGCGATCCCCGGGTTGCCGGGTGCGGCGTGCACCTCGGTCACAGCGGGGTCCCGGGAGAGAGCCAGCGCGAGCGCGTGCTCGCGCCCACCGGTGCCGATCACGAGGGTCTTCACGTTGGCCGATCCTATGGGGCCCACCGCCTGCCCGGCGGCGCGCCCTCTCCGTGGCTCAGCCAGCGGGCGGGCGAACCCGCGCCTCGTACGCCGCACGGGCCGAGTGGTCGGCGCTGGCCAGCACCTGGTCGGCCTTGAAGGCCCGGCCGATCGCCTCCTGGAGCCCGCGCGGCAGGATGCCCGTCGTCCGGTTCATCGCCTGCACCCAGCGCGGCACCCAGAGCTCGGGTGCCGGCTTGCGGATCGCGGCGACGATCACCTCGGCGACGTCCTCGGCGGAGACAGCCTTGACCCCGCGAGCAGCGGAGACACCTGCGGCGAGCTCGGTGCTCACCACGGTGGGCAGGATGACGCTGACATCGACGCCCAGCGGCTTCAGCTCCGCGCGGGTGGCCTCGCTGAACCCGACCGCGGCGAACTTCGAGGCCGAGTAGGTGGCCCCCTCGGCGATCGCGATGCGGCCCACGGCGGAGGCGACGTTGACGATGTGACCCCGCCCGCGGTCGGCCATGCCCGGCGCGACGGCCTTGGTGCCGTTGATGATCCCGTGCACGTTGACGTCGATGATCGCCCGGGCGACCGCGTCCGGCTCCTTGAGCACGGGCCCGAGCGGCATGATCCCGGCGTTGTTGACCAGCACGTCGATCGGCCCGACCTCGCCGGTCTCCGCGAGGAAGGCGGCCCACGAGTCCGGATCGGTCACGTCGAGTCGCGCCGCGACTGCTCCGCGCCCGATGCGTTCCGCGACGGCGCCGACCAGCTCGACGTCGATGTCCCCCAGCGCCACGTGGGCACCCTCGGCCGCCAACAGCTCGGCGGTGGCCGCCCCGATCCCCCGACCCGCGCCGGTGATCGCGATGGCGAGTCCGGAGATGTCCCGCTTGCTCATGCCTGGGTTGTCCTTTCGTGGGCGACCGGTTGGCCGTCGTGACGGAGCGGGAGGAGGATTTCGCTCAGGTGACCACGAGGGTCTGCTCACGCCCGGGGCCGACGCCGATCGCCCAGAACGGTGAGCCCGACATCTCCTCGAGAGCGCGTACGTAGCGCTGTGCGTTCTTCGGCAGGTCCTCGAAGGTGCGGCACCCGGAGATGTCCTCACCCCAACCGTCGAGGTACTCATAGACCGGCTTGGCCTTGTGGAACTCGGTCTGGGTCATCGGCATCTCGTCGTGGCGCACTCCGTCGATGTCGTAGGCCACGCACACGGGAATGCGGTCCCAGGCGCTGAGCACGTCGAGCTTGGTCATGAAGAACTCGGTGAGTCCGTTGACCCGCGAGGCGTAGCGAGCGACCACGGCGTCGTACCACCCGCAGCGACGGTCCCGGCCGGTGGAGACGCCGACCTCGCCCCCGATCTCCCACAGCTTCGCGCCGTCGTCGTCGAAGAGCTCGGTCGGGAACGGTCCCGAGCCCACCCGAGTCGTGTAGGCCTTGATGACCCCGATGACACGGTCGATCCGTGTCGGGCCGACCCCCGCGCCGACGCAGACCCCACCCGAGACCGGGTTGCTGCTGGTCACGAACGGGTAGGTGCCGTGGTCGACGTCGAGCATCGTCGCCTGCGCGCCCTCGAAGAGCACGGTCCTGTCGTCGTCGAGAGCCCGGTTGAGCAGCAGCGAGGTGTCCGCGACCATCGGCTGCAGGCGCTCGGCGTACCCGCGCAGCTCCTCGACCACCTCCTCGACGGTGATCGCACGCCGGTTGTAGACCTTGGTCAGCAGGTGGTTCTTCACCTCGAGCGCGGCCTCGATCTTGTCCCGCAGGATGTCCTCGTCGAAGAGGTCGGCCACCCGGATGCCGACACGGTTGATCTTGTCGGCGTACGCCGGACCGATGCCTCGCCCGGTGGTGCCGATCTTGTTCTTGCCCAGGAAGCGCTCGGTGACCTTGTCGACGGTCGAGTGGTAGGAGGCGATGACGTGCGCGTTGGAGCTCACGACCAGCGGCCCCATGGCGACGTCGCGGGCCAGCAACGCGTCGAGCTCACGGAACAGCGCCTCGGGTGAGACGACGACGCCGTTGGCGATCACCGAGGTGCACTCGGGCGTCAGGATGCCGCTGGGCAGCAGGTGCGTCGCGAACTTCTCGCCGTTGACCACGATCGTGTGCCCGGCGTTGTGGCCGCCACTGGTGCGGACGCAGAAGTCGATCGCGTTGTCGGTGGTCAGAAGGTCGGTGGCCTTGCCTTTGCCCTCGTCACCCCACTGGGCTCCGAGTACGACGATCGCGGGCATGTCTCTCCTCGTGGGCGGCTCGACGCCGCCCGTTCACCGGCGGAGCCGAGGCGTTGCAGCATCTCAGTCACGGTCGCGACCTGCAGGCCGCGCCCATCATCGTACGTGGGACCCACCCCGACGGCGGCAACCGCCGGCGCCGACCACTGGGCCAGCCGCGGCTCGGGACGGACCCTGGGTCTTCGCGTACGCCGGCCGCCGCCCACGTCTAGGGTGACCTCCGTGAAACCCCTTCTGCTGATCACCAACATCGAGGCCGGCGGCGGTCAGCAGCAGGCCCTGGAGGCCGCACTCACCGTGCTCCGCCAGGACGCCGACGTCGAGGTCGCGACCACCAGCAACCCCGGCGAGCTCGACGGCGTGCTGCACCGGGCGGGCTCCCGCTCGATCGTGGTTGCCGGAGGCGACGGCAGCCTCCACGCCGTGGTCACCGCCCTGCACCGCCGGCACGAGCTCGGCGATCGCACCCTCGGGCTGATCCCGCTCGGCACCGGCAACGACTTCGCCCGGACCCTCGACATCCCCCTCGACCCCGCCGAGGCGGCCAAGGCCCTGCTCGGCGGTCGGGTCCGACCGATGGATCTGATCGTGGACGAGCTCGGCGGAGTCGTGGTGAACAGCGTGCACGCCGGCGCCAGCGCCCAGGCCAGCCGCCGCGGCGCGGACTGGAAGGCGCGGCTGGGACCGTACGGCATCGGCATCCTCGGCTACCCGATCGGCGCCGTCATGGCCTCGGTCCGGCCGCCGTTCGTGCGGCTCCGCATCGAGGCCGACGGCGAGGTCATCGCCGACATGGACCAGCACGTCCTGATGGTCGCGATCGGCAACGGGGCCAGCGTCGGTGGTGGCACCGAGCTGACCCCGGAGGCCGACCCACGGGACGGCCGGCTCGACGTGATGGTCTCCTTCGCCACTGGACCGCTCGACCGGTTCGGCTACGTCTGGCACCTGCGGCGGGGCGAGCACGAGCAGCGCGAGGACGTCGTGGCCGTACAGGCCCGGCAGGTGACCGTCTCGGGCGAGGACTTCTACCTCGCCGCCGACGGGGAGATCACCGGACCCGAGCGTCGTCGCTCCTGGCACCTCGAGCAGGGTGCCTACTCCATGATCATCCCCTGAGGCGCTCAGCTGCTCGTGAGCTCCTCGTGCGCCTCGGCGCTGGAGTCATGCAGGAACTGGTCGCAGCGGTCCCGCTCCGGAGCCTCACCGATGCGTCCGGCCGCCTCGGCCAGCGCGGCCAGGGCCCGCAGGAAGCCGCGGTTCGGCTCGTGCTCCCACGGCACCGGGCCATGGCCCTTCCAGCCGTTGCGTCGCAGGGCGTCCAGGCTGCGGTGGTAGCCGACCCGGGCGTAGGCGTAGGCGGTGACGTCGTCCACGTCCGCGTCGGCCAGGGCCTCCTCGGCCAACGTGGCCCAGGCCAGCGGCGACTCGGGATGACGGCGTACGACGTCCGGCGCCTGGTCCCCCCGCGTGAGCTCGGCGGCGGCAGGGTCGACGGGAAGCAGGGTGGGCGGTGGGCCGGCGATCAGGTCGCGGCCGGTGAAGGGTTCGCTCATGGGCCCATGGTGCCCTCGGCCCGTTCGAGCGCCGCCCCCCACCCCTTGTAACGCGGAGTTATCGTCCGTAGACCCGCGTCGTGCCGAGCACTAGCAGTCCAGTACGCCGCAGCAGTGAGGCCCGCAGCGATCAGGCCCGACGCGGTCGTCGACTACCGGCCAGCTCTCGCGCCGTGCGCGCGAGGTGCTCAGGCAGTACGTCGCCGTGGCGAGCCAGCGTGACGGCGTACTCCGCCAGCACCCTGGCCCTCGCTCGAGGCCGCGCCTCACCCCAGAAGTCGTCCCAGACCAGTCGGGACATGCCCAACCCCAGGCTGCAGATCAGCTGCTGACGCTTCTTCTCCTCCCAGACCACTTCACCCGCCGGTCGATCGGCGAGACCGCCCTCGTCCGGACGGTTGTACTTGAACCGTCCGTCGAACTCGATCACGTGGCAACCGACCCGCATGTCGGTCCAGAAGACCCGGCCCCCGACCCGCACCGGGAACTGCGTCTGCGGCTCTCCGATGCCGAGCTCGTGCACGAAGAGCCGCGCCAGCGACTCCCCCGGCGTCTCGGCGCCGGCGTCGGCCAGCGCCACTGCCGCACGGGCCACGGTGATGCCTGGCCACGAGCGCTGGACCAGCAGCTCGCCGTGCAGGTCGAGCAGGGACAGCCCCCCGGCCAGGGCGGCGTCGCAGGCCACGACCGAGGCTGCCAGCCCGTGCTCGCGACCGAGGTCGATGACCGTGCGCGCGACCCCGGTCACCGGAAGGCCGTCGGCGACCTCGACCGTCGGAGTGCGCTTGCCGAGGTGATGCTTGACCCCGTGCTCGGTGCGTGACCCGCCCACTCCCGCGCGCGTGATGTGCACGAGCGGTTGTCTCGGCCGCAGGAGCGGCAGCTGCTGGGCCCGGGCCGCTGAGTCATGGCTGAGCACATGCGGTTGCGTCATCGTCAGGTGGGCCGCGCGGTCACGCAGTCCCATCCGAGCACCGTGGGGGTCGAGCGCGTCCCAGAGCGATCGCTCCACGTAGACGCCTCGGCGTACGACCACCCAGGCCCCGCTGACACTCGTGAGGGTGCGCAGCTCGCGCTCGGAGTAGCCGGCCTCGATGGCCTGACGACGGGTGACGAGCCCGCCCTGACGTGCCGCCCGAGCGGCGAGGTGTGGTCGCATGCGCGCACCCTTGCCGGGAGCGCGCTCGTCGGCCGCCCTCCGCGCGAGCCGCTGTGGACAGGGCCAGCGGTCGCGCGGGTGTGCACCCGGGGTGGTCGACGTTCTGCTGCGGCGGTTCGGCCGGTTAGTACGGCGTACGCCGTGGGTGCACGGTCCATAACTCCGCGTTACATGCGGAGGCCGCGGGACCACCTCAGCCGATCGCGTGCCCCACGCTGCGGAGGTTCTCGCAGGCCTGGACGACGCGGGCGGCCATGCCGGACTCGGCGGCCTTGCCCCAGGCTCGGGGGTCGTAGGCCTTCTTGCTGCCGATCTCGCCGTCGACCTTCAAGACACCGTCGTACTGGGCGAACATGTGCGCCGCGATCGGCCGGGTGAAGGCGTACTGGGTGTCGGTGTCGACGTTCATCTTGACCACGCCGAAGTCGACCGCGGCAGCGATCTCCTCGGGCTCCGAGCCGGAGCCGCCGTGGAAGACCAGGTCGAAGGGCCGAGCCCCGGCGTCGAGGCCGAGCTTTCGGACCACGGCCTCCTGGGCCTGCTGGAGGATCTCGGGGCGCAGCTTGACGTGGCCGGGCTTGTAGGAGCCGTGCACGTTGCCGAAGGTCAGCGCCGTCAGGTACCGCCCCTTCTCGCCGATGCCGAGGGCCTCCACTGTGGCCAGGGCGTCCTCGGGCGTGGTGTAGAGCTTCTCGTTGATCTCGCCCACGACACCGTCCTCCTCACCGCCGACGACACCGATCTCGACCTCGAGGATGATCCGGGCCTCGGCAGCCGCGGCGAGCAGCTCCTGCGCGATCTGCAGGTTCTCCTCCAGCGGCACGGCCGATCCGTCCCACATGTGCGACTGGAACAGCGGCTCCTGGCCGTTCTTCACCCGCTCACCGGAGATGGCCAACAGCGGCCGGACGAACCCGTCCAGCTTGTCCTTGGGGCAGTGGTCGGTGTGCAGCGCGATGTTGACGGGGTACTTCTTGGCCACCTCGTGGGCGTACGCCGCGAAGGCGACCGAGCCGGTGACCATGTCCTTGACCGTGGGACCGGAGAAGTAGTCGGCACCACCGGTGGAGACCTGGATGATCCCGTCGCTGCCGGCCTCGGCGAAGCCGGCCAGCGCTGCGTTGAGCGTCTGGGAGGAGGACACGTTGATGGCCGGGAAGGCGAACGACCGCTCCTTGGCGGTGTCCAGCATCTCGGCGTACTTCTCGGGAGTGGCGATGGGCATGGCGGGGTCTCCTCGGAGTCCTCGGGGCGCGGGGGGATGTCACCACCCACCCTAGTAGACGAACTCGCCGCCGCAGAGGCCTCGATCGTGGGAGGATCCTGCTGCACCAGCAGCGGCCCCGCGACCCCCTCAGCGCACACCGGAGAGTCATGTCAGCTCGGCAGTCCTGCCGCGTCACGAGACGACGGACCTCGACCGTGCTGACTGTTCTCCTGCTCGGGCTGGCACTCGTGCTCAGCGGTTGCGGCGGCGAGTCGCCCGCGAAGCCGGCCGCGAAGGATGAGAGCAGCAAGACCACCGACGAGACCGAGGACGCCGAACCATCGGGCAGCGACGAGCCCGCCCCCGACCCCGGCTTCCAGGTCCCCAAGCCCGGCACCTGTTTCGCGATGTCCGCGGCCCAGTCGCGCGCCTCGGTCTCGGTCGCGCGCAAGGTGAGCTGCAAGCGGCCACACACCTCGACTGTGGCCCACGTCGGCTACCTGCCTGCACCTGTGACCGCCAAGACGCCGCTCTCACGACGCCGAGCACTCGGCCAGAAGATCTGTGCACCTGCCTACCGCCGTGTCGTCGGCGGCACCCTCGCCGACCGGGCCTCCTCGATCCTGACCTGGACGCTGTTCACCCCCAGCCAGGCGCAGCTCGAGCGCGGTGCCCGCTGGGTCCGCTGCGACGTCCTGGCCCGGAGCGCCGGCGAGCTGATCCCGCTGCCCGCCTCGCGCCCACTGCTCCAGCAGAGCGTGCCGGAGCCGCTTCGGGTGTGCCAGTCGGCAGCCGGTGCCGACGTCTCCTGCGCGCGCAAGCACGCCCTCCGGGTGGACGCGGTATTCCGGGCGGCGCCGGGCGGCTACCCCGACCCGGCCCAGTTCACCCCCACCGCCCGCGACCGCTGCAAGGAGCTGCTCGGTGAGTACGGCGGGTACTGGCAGCCTCCCAGCCAGGCGGGGTGGCGCTCCGGTGACCGGTTCATCCGGTGTCTCTCCGCGACCGGCTGAACCCCGGTCGGTGAACGCTCAGCCGCGCCAGGCGCCATCGATGTCGGCGTACCGCTCCACCCACGAGTGCATGGCGATCGCCGCAGCCGCCGAGGCGTTGATCGAACGCGTCGAGCCGAACTGTGCGATCGAGAAGGTCCCGTCGCAGACCTTCCGGGCCTCTGCTGAGAGCCCAGGACCCTCCTGCCCGAACAGGAAGCACACGGACCGGGGCATCTCCCAGGTCTCCAGGTGCTCGGAGCCGGGCAGGTTGTCGATGCCCATCAGTCGCACCCCCTGACCGTGCAGGTGCTCGGCCAGGTCGGCAGCGCTCTCGTGGTGTCGGACGTGCTGGTAGCGATCGGTGACCATCGCCCCGCGACGGTTCCAGCGGCGTTTGCCCACGATGTGCACCTCGCGAGCCAGGAAGGCGTTGGCGGAGCGCACGATCGTCCCGATGTTGAAGTCGTGCTGCCAATTCTCGATCGCGACGTGGAAGTCGTGTCGTCGGGTGTCGAGGTCGGCGACGATCGCCTCCAGGGTCCAGTACCGGTAACGGTCGACGACGTTGCGCCGATCACCCTCGGCGAGCAGCTCGGCGTCGTACTGCTTGCCGGACGGCAGCGGACCCGGCCACGGCCCGACACCGACCTCCGCCGGCCCGTGCGGCATCGGGTCGTACGGCGCCCTGGGGGTCTCGGGGACCGCCGGGGCGCCGGGGTCCACGTGCTCGTCCGGGCTCACAGCGGCAAGGGTAGAGCGGTCGGGCCGCCTTCAGGTGCGACGGCTACCCTCAGGGGGTGACTGGCCTGCAACCCCTCCTGTTCGGCATCGACTGGATGGATCCGAACTGGCTCCTGGACCAGTTCGGTCCGTGGTTCCTCTGGGTCAGCCTGCTGATCGTCCTGGTGGAGTGCGGGTTGTTCTTCCCGTTCCTCCCCGGAGACACCTTGCTGTTCGCGGCGGGGCTGTTCATCGCGACCCGCGACGACATCGTCCCTGGACCGCACGTCCTCGACCTGCCCATCGCCATCGTGCTGCTCATCGTGGCCGCTTTCGCGGGCAACGTGATCGGGTACGAGATCGGACGTCGTGTCGGGCCACCGCTCTATGAGCGGAACGGCCGGGTCCTCAAGCGCAAGTACTTCGACCAGACCACGACGTTCTTCGACCGCCACGGGAACAAGGCGCTCGTCATCGGTCGGTTCGTCCCGTTCGTGCGCACCTACATCACCGTCGTGGCCGGGGTCACCTCGATGCGACGGCACCGGTTCTTCCTGTGGAGCGCAGTCGGCGCGATCGGCTGGGTGGTGAGCATCATCTTGATGGGCTTCTTCCTGGGACGGTCCTTCCCCAGCCTCGGCGAGAACATCGACAAGGCGATCATCGTGATCCTCGCGGTCTCGCTCCTGCCGATCGCCTTCGAGTACTGGCGGCACAAGCGGACCTCCAGCCCCGAGGCCGACGACAACGACCACGACGGCTGGCCCGACATCGACATCACCGGGCGCCACGTGCCCCCGCACACCCCCGACCACCCGTTCCCGAAGCCTCCCTCCGGCGGCCGGAGCTAGCTAGCCGCGCGCTGCGTCGAGCTGGGCCTTGGTGAGCACGGGCCGGACCACCAGACCGACGTCGTCGAGCGGGTTCGCACCCTCCGGACTGCGGTCGATCGCGCACACCACGGTCTCCACGACCGCGCCGGCCTCTCTCAGGGCCCGGGTCGCGTCGCGGACGGCTCCGCCGGTCGTGATCACGTCCTCGACCAGGGTCACCCGCCGCCCGCGCACGTCGGGGCCCTCCGCCAGCTTGCAGGTGCCGTACTCCTTGGCCTGCTTGCGCACGAAGAGCGCGGGAAGGCCGGTGCGGGCGCTCAGCACGGTCGCGATCGGCACGCCACCGAGCTCGAGCCCGCCGAGAAGGTCGGTCCCCTCCGGCACGAGTCCGACCATCTGGTCCACCACCCGGGCCAGCAGGCTGGGATCGGCCTCGAAGAGGTACTTGTCGAAGTACTCCGAGGCCACCTGCCCGGACCGGAGCGTGAACTCGCCGGTCAGCCGGCAGCACGCGTCGACGTCGCGGGCGAGTGCCGCGTCGGTGGAGGGGAGGTTGCTGGAGCCTGTCGTGACCATGAGCGGAGGCTACCGGCGTCGGTGCTCGCGCCCCCCGACCGGGACGTCATACGAAACGTGGCCTCGAGCGCTCCGTCCGGATGACGTCAGCGTCGGGGAGCCGGCAGGTTAGGTTCGGGGGCGTGAGCGCACAGCGACCCAGGCAAGCCCGGCGCCTCGACGGCGTCGGGAGCACGATCTTCGCCGAGATGTCCGCTCTGGCGGTCAGGACCGGCTCGGTCAACCTCGGCCAGGGGTTCCCGGACGTGAGCGGCCCGGCCTCGGTGGTCGACCGGGCCTGCGAGGCGATGCGTGCGGGACGCAACCAGTACCCCCCTGGCCACGGTGCGCCCGAGCTGGTCGAGGCCGTCGTACGCCACCAACGTCGTCACTACGGGCTCGAGCTGGGGACGGACCAGGTCGTGGTCACCACGGGCGCCACGGAGGCGATCGCCGCCGCGATGCTCGGGCTGGTCGACCCCGGTGACGAGGTGGTGGTCTGCGAGCCCTTCTACGACAGCTACCGCGCCATGATCCAGTTCGCCGGCGCGGTACGACGCCCGGTGACCCTGCGAGCCCCCGAGTACCGCCTGGAACCCGACGTGCTCGAGGCAGCCGTCACGGACCGGACCCGGGTGATCCTGCTGAACTCACCGCACAACCCGACCGGGCGCGTGCTCGACAGCGGCGAGCTGGCCGCCGTCGCCGCAGTGGCCGGACGCCACGACCTCGTCGTGGTCACGGACGAGGTCTACGAGCACCTGACCTTCGACGAGCACACGCACACGCCGATCGCGACGCTGCCCGGGATGTTCGAGCGGACGGTGACCATCTCCAGCTCCGGCAAGACGTTCTCGTTCACCGGGTGGAAGGTGGGCTGGGCCAGCGGACCCGCCGACCTGGTGGCGGCCGTCGAGGGCGCCAAGAACTGGCTCTCCTACTCCTCCGGGGCACCCCTGCAGCCGGCCATCGCCCATGCCCTGGACCACGAGGCCGCCTTCCACGAGAAGCTGCGCGCGGACCTGTCGGCCCGCCGCGACCTGCTCTGCTCGGGGCTGGACGCTCTCGGCTTCGACGTGCACGTCCCCCAAGGCACCTACTTCGTCACCACCGACGTCTCGGCGCTCGGGCACCACGACGGGATGGCATTCTGCTCGGCCATGGCCGAGCGCGCCAAGGTCGTGGCGATCCCGACCCAGGCCTTCTACGAAGAGGGGTCCGAGCACGGGCGACAGCTGGTCCGGTGGGCGTTCTGCAAGGAACCGGAACTCCTGCGCGAGGGCCTGAGCCGGCTCGCGTCGGCCGACCTCAGCGCCTCCGGGGGCTGAGCGCGCCACCGACCGGGTGTCACCAGACCGGCGGCTTGCCACCCGTCTGCTGGCCCTCGGGGCTCTGGCCCTCGGGGTAGGTAGGCGTCGGGTTCGCCGGTACGTCGGTGCCGGCCCACTGCTCCTGCGCTCGAGGGTCCCACTCGCCCTGTCCGGGGGGCGGCCCCTGGCCACTGCTCGGGGCGTCGTACCAGGCGCGGGCGCGGGCGCTGAACAGCCCGGCGATCGTCAGCGCCGCGGCGAGCTGGTGCAGCAGCCCGACCGGGAAGGCGAAGAGCCCGGCCACGATCGTTGCGGCCGCACTGATCGCGAGCAGCCAGCGCGCCCATCCGTGCCGGCGCCACGCGAACCAGGCGAGCACACAGGCCCCGAGAGTCCAGCCGAGGAACATCAGCACCCCGATCCACAGCACCGGGAGGAGCAGGTCCGCGTCCAGGTTCGAGCGGCCCCATTCCGGCGTCGCCACCACCATGTCGACCAACCGGTCGGGTGCGGCGAGCAGCAGGACGAGCATCGCGGCGTACAACATCGCCACCACGCCGGAGAACACCCAGGTCAGCACGCAGGCGATCTTGACCGTCACCGGGACGACCGACCGGTCCACCTGATGGCTCAGCAGAGGGTCGGTGCCGGGGGGGACCCAGGTCGGGTGCAGGTCGACGCCGGCCGTCGGCCGCTCACCGAAGCCCGACGTCGGCTGGGGCTCCACCGAGGGACGCGTGGTCGAGAGCGGCGCGACCGTGGGCACCGGCTCTCCCGAGGGGTCGGACTTCGGGGCGGAGCTCGGGTACTCCCGGTTCTGCGAGGGCGGCGCCTGCTCCCTCGGCTTGTCGACCCGCCCCGTCGAGCGGTTGCCCCGCACCGAGGGCTCCCGCACCTTCCGGCCGGCGAACCAGTCGCGGCCCTGGCCGCTCCAGAGCATCAGCGTCGCCGCGGCGACCAGCGCGCCCAGCAGCCCGCCGGTGAGCGGGGCGGTGAGCAGGATCGGGACCGCGACGATGCTCAGCGCCAGCCGCGCCCCGTGATGCCGCTGCAGGACGAAGACCCCGGCCACCGCGGCGATGGCCGCGCAGACCGCGGCGATGCTGAGCCCGACCCGCATCGCGATCCGTGCCTCGTCGACGCTGAGGCCCAGTCCCTTCCCGGTCGGCGAGGCGAGCAGCCCGTCGATCTCCTCGCGCATCGCGACCGAGTTGAGGCCCGCCAGGGTGTCGAAGACCGAGAGCAGCAAGAAGACCGAGCCGACGATCACGAACCACGAAGCCATCGTCAGCTGGCGTGGGCGCGTGCTCGTGCTCTTCTCGCTCATGGGGCCATTGAACCAACACGACCCCCGCAGTCCCTCATCCGACCGTCAGGTCGAGCTCGTGCGCCCCTTCGCGGTGGTCCACGACGACGTCCTGGCCATCGGTGACCTCCCCGCCGATCAGCATCCGCGCCAACGTGTCCCCGATGGCGGTCTGCACCAGCCTGCGCAGCGGCCTGGCGCCGTACGCCGGGTCGTAGCCGTTGTCGGTCAGCCACGTGCGCGCCGCCGGGGTCACCTCCACGGTGATCCGGCGTGGGGCCAGCCGGGCGTCGAAAGCCTTGAGCTGCAGGTCGACGATGTGGGCCAGCTCGTCCTTGTCGAGCGTGTCGAAGACCACGATCTCGTCGAGACGGTTGAGGAACTCCGGCTTGAAGGACTGCCGGACGATCCCCAGCACCGCGTCGTGCTTCTTGTCCTCATCCAGCGTCGGGTCCACCAGGAAGGACGACCCCAGGTTGGAGGTGAGGATGAGCACCACGTTGCGGAAGTCCACTGTGCGCCCCTGGCCGTCGGTCAAGCGACCGTCGTCGAGCACCTGGAGCAGGATGTCGAAGACCTCGGGATGCGCCTTCTCCACCTCGTCGAGCAGTACGACGGAGTAGGGCCGACGACGGACCGCCTCGGTGAGCTGGCCCCCCTCCTCGTAGCCGATGTAGCCGGGAGGGGCACCCACCAGCCGGGCGACGGAGTGCTTCTCGGAGTACTCACTCATGTCGATGCGGACGATGGCGCGCTCGTCGTCGAACAGGAAGTCAGCCAGGGTCTTGGCCAGCTCGGTCTTGCCCACCCCGGTCGGGCCGAGGAACAGGAACGAGCCGGTCGGTCGGTTGGGGTCGGCGATGCCGGCGCGGGAGCGGCGTACCGCGTCCGAGACCGCGGTGACGGCCGGCCGCTGGCCGACGAGGCGCTCGCCCAGGATGGTCTCCATCTCGAGCAGCTTCGCCGTCTCGCCCTCCAACAGGCGTCCCGTCGGGATCCCGGTCCAGGCCTCCACGACCTCGGCGATCTCCTCGGGGCCCACCTCCTCGCGGACCATCGGGTCCTCGATCGTCGCGGAGGAGTCGACAGTCTCGATCCGGGCCTCCAGCGCGTCGATCTCGCGCTCCTTCTCGTAGCGCTCCTTCAACAGTGCGTGCTTCGCCTCGCCCTCGGGCAGGTTCAGGCTGTCGCGCTCGAGCCGGGCGACCTCGATCCGGAGGGTGTCGATCTGCTTGCGCAGCTCACCGGAGCCCTCGAGGGCGGCCTTCTCGCGCTCCCACCGGGTCTCCAGCTCCCGAAGCTCCTCCTGCCTGTCGGCCAGGTCGGCACGCAGCCGGTCAAGGCGGTCGCGGGAGGCTTCGTCGGTCTCCCGGTCGAGGGCGAGCTCCTCCATCTTCATCCGGTCCACCGAGCGCCGCAGCTGGTCGATCTCGACCGGCGAGCTCTCGATCTCCATCCGCAGCCGCGAAGCCGACTCGTCGACCAGGTCGATCGCCTTGTCCGGGAGCTGGCGACCGCTGATGTAGCGGTCGGAGAGCATGGCTGCTGCCACCAGCGCCGCGTCGGTGATCTTGACGCCGTGGTGCGCCTCGTACTTCTCCTGCAGACCGCGCAGGATCGCCACGGTGTCCTCCACGCTCGGCTCACCCACGAACACCTGCTGGAAGCGACGTTCGAGGGCGGGGTCCTTCTCGATCCGCTCGCGGTACTCGTCCAGCGTGGTCGCGCCGATCATCCGCAGCTCCCCACGGGCGAGCATGGGCTTGAGCATGTTGCCGGCGTCCATCGCCGAGTCGCCACCGGCCCCGGCACCCACGACCGTGTGCAGCTCGTCGATGAAGGTGATCACCTGGCCGGCGCTGGACTTGATCTCCTCGAGCACGGCCTTGAGGCGCTCCTCGAACTCGCCGCGGTACTTGGCGCCCGCGACCATCGCCGCCAGGTCGAGGCTGAGCACGCGCCGCCCCTTGAGCGAGTCGGGCACGTCGCCGGCCACCACCCGCTGGGCCAGGCCTTCGACGACCGCGGTCTTGCCGACCCCGGGCTCACCGATGAGGACGGGGTTGTTCTTCGTGCGGCGTGAGAGCACCTGCACGACGCGGCGGATCTCCGCGTCCCGACCGATGACCGGGTCGAGCTTGCCCTCCTCGGCAGCAGCGGTCAGGTCTACGGCGTACTTCTCGAGCGCCTCGTAGGTGGCCTCCGCCTCCGGGCTGGTCACCCGACGGTTGCCGCGCACGGCGGTGATCGCAGCGCGTACGGCGGCCTCGTCGGCGCCCGCCTCCGCGAGCAGGTCTCTCACCGGGCCCGCCACGCTCGCGAGCGCGAGCAGCAGGTGCTCGGTGGCGACGTAGTCGTCGTTCATCTCCGAGATCAGCTCGAGCGCCTTGGCGAGGACCCGGGTCAGGGCCGGGGAGGCGGCCGGGGTCTGCACGGTGGTGCCGGTCGCCTTCGGCAGCTCGCGCAGGGCCTGCTCGAGGCCACGGCCGACCTGGGCGGCGTCAGCCCCTGACTTCGCGAGCAAGGAGGGCGTGATGCCCCGGTCCTGTCGCAACAGCGCGGAGGCCAGGTGCGCCGGCTCCACCTGGGGGTTGCCGGCGTTCACGGCGAAGGTGCTGGCAGCGTTGACCACCTCGACGCTGCGCGTGGTGAGCCTGGATGCGTCCACGGTTCTGCTCCTCCTGGGTTCGGTTCCTGTCCTCGCTCAACACCGGCAAAGTTGAGTCCATTCCACTCAACTTTGCCTCAGTCCGTCAAGCGGCCGCGACCGGAGCCGCGTGACTCGCGGCCCAGGTGACGCGGACGAGCACGGCGATCCGGGGAGTCGTTCGACCACTCCCGGCCGACTCGCAAGGAGCTGCCCGGCATGGCAGCCGAGGCCGGTGGCCTAGACCTGCTGGGCCGCATTTTTGGCGTTCTAGCGTGATATTGCCGCCCTCGGAGCCGAAAACCCGAAAAAAGTTCTGAAGGCCTGTCCTTTTTTGTCCGGTTATATCGGACTAGCCCGTTATCTATAGCCCGAAATAGCCATCGATCAACACCTAAATGGTGAGTAAAAAGATCACACCTCTCCAACCATTACAAGGAGCACACATGAGCAGGATTCGGATTCGCGCCAAGGTCCTCACCGCCGCCGTCCTCGTCGCCGTCACGGCGTTCGGGTTCGTGGCACCGGTCGCCGGCAGCGCCAACGCGGGTCGGGCGATTCTCAAGTCGGCCATCCTCAAGTAGTCGAACGACAGGTCGCAACAACCTGACGCGTCACGTCCGTCGGAGCCGCCCTTCACGGCTCCGACGGACGTTTCGCATTTCCGGGTTCAGTCCTCCGGGATCTGGTGCGCAGGCAACGTGGCGGCCTCTTCCGGATCGGCCAGGCAGGCGCGGCAGAAGCCGGTCCCGAACGGAGTCAGGTGGATGCTGCGCCGCACCACCTTGGGAAACCGCACCGAGTGCATCGCCGCGAGCACGTCGGGCTGCGCCTCCACGACCTGGTACTCCATCGGGTCCTCGAGCTGCTCGCGCGAGAACCAGATCAGCCCGAGCCGGAACAGGTTGTTCAGGTAGGCCGGCACCTCGTCGACGTAGCGGCACCCTGCACGCGCTCCGATCATGGACAGGCCCGGTGCGACCAGAGCCGAGCTGACCATGCCGACGGGGCCACCGGTGCGCACGTCCACCGACGGCTGCGGCCCGCCCCGCAGGAGCAGCAGCAGGATGCGGGCCTCGTCAGGCGCGAGGTCGTCGAGGATGCGGCCGTACGCCGGGTGCGACTCCTCCTCGCTCCAGACGTCGCGGGACCGACGCAGCAGGTCCTCCCCGCGATCGCGCAGGGACTGCTCGGGCTCCTGGGCGGTGGGGGTGCTGTCCGCCAGCACGACCGAGGACAGGGACACCGTGGCGTCCAGCAGGGCCTTCTGGATCGGTACTCCCGCGGCGACCGCCCGCGCCACGTCGCTGACGGTCCGGCTCGCCTCCGCCACGTCCCGGGCCACCTCCTGCACCAGCTCCCCGGCCGTGGCCGGGTCGGTCAGGGCGCGCACGAACAGCTTCCCCGAGCGGACCGAGGAACCCAGGGTCCACGCCGTGGAGCGCATCGCAGCGGTGGCAGCGAGCCGAGCCACGCCGGGCAACGCCTCGGCGGCCTCGCCCCACACGGCGGGCGTGGGCGGTCGGGGCCGGTCCCCGGTGGTGTCCTCGCTCATGCCGCTCCTCCCACGCCGAAGATCGCCAGGTGCAGCAGCCCGCCGCCGAAGCCCATGATGGCGCCATGGGCGTAGAGCATCCACTCGTCCTCCTTGATCGCCGAACGCATCATCTCCACGAAGTCACCGGGCGGGAGCTCCTTGGTGCGGGTCGCGACGAGCGCCCTGATCTTGCCTGCCTGCCTTCGGCTGAACTCCGGGTCCTTGAACGGCTTGATGGTGCGGTCCACGGCCTCCAGCGCCACGGCGTCCCGGATGTTGTCGAAACGAGCGGTGCCGACAGCGATCCGGACAGCGCCGCGCGCCGGGCCGGCCGCGCCGTCGATGGCCGGACGCATCGCCTCGGCCAGCATCTGCCGGGTGCGGTCCCCGCGGGGCCCGTCGAGCAGGAAGTCGCCGATGTTCTCCAGGGTGATCACGTCCTCCGCGATGATCTGGGCGTAGACCTCCGCGGCCTGGTCCTGGCGCCGAAGGAACAGACCGTGTGCCTTGATCCCCAGGATGCGCCGCGGCTCGGTCGGCTCGAAGATCAGCCACATGCCCAAGGCGTTGGTCACCCAGCCGACGATGACGCCGAGGACTGGCAGCAGCCACCACTGGGCGAACCAGTGGTCGAGGACGGCCACCGGTACGCCCAGCGCGAAGCCGAAGACGAACCCGAACGCCACCATCAGGTTCAGCTCGCGTTGACCGAAGTCACGGAAGATCCGGACCACCAGTGCCGGGTGCTTCTGGAAGTGGTTGATCACCATGATCTTCGGGTCGAGCAGCTGGTCGATGTGCACGCCGATCTCATCGGTCACCGTGCGGACTACCCCCGGTAGCTGGGCCTGCACGCGCCCGACCACCGCCTTGCGTGCCCGCAGCGGCAGGTCCCGCCACAACGCCGGGTGCTCGCGCTGCATGATCTCCTCGATCATGGCCGGCATCTCCGGCTCGAAGACCTGCACGATGTGCTCGGCGATCTGGTCGGGCTCGAGCTGCTGGTAGAACTCCTGGGGGGTGCCGAGCTTGGCGATCGCCTTGTCCACCGCGATGCTGCCCATCTTCGCCGCTCGCGCCGGCACGATGCCCTGCCAACCGATGCCACCCTGGAGGATGCCGGGCACCTCCTGGAGCTTGCGCGGCAGCACCCGGGAGAGCTGGCGCATGCCGGGCACGGTGACGCCGCGGAAGCGGACGGGCGAGAAGAGCATGATCAGGCCGGTCCAGTTGATCAACCAGCCGACAACGCCCGTGAACAGTGGCACGGAGACGAGATGCACCCAGTCGACCTCCTGGAAGAACCAGTCGATCTGCAGCGCCATGGCGTGCCCACCCCTCTCGGACCGCGCTCCGAACGGAGCCGCGGACTGCGCCAGACCCTAGCCCGTGGCGGGGGCACCGGTCACTGAGACGAGAAGCACGCTCGGGCGCGTCCACAGCGGCCCACGGCCCGGACAGCGAGCGCCGCTCAGCGCGGGTCGCGGAAGGGGGTGATCGCACCGGACCGACGCAGGGCCGGCAGGTTGGGGCGTCGCTGCGCCAACGCCGACACCGTTGCCTCGAGAGTCGCCTGGAGCTCGGTCACCTGGGCGCGCAGCTCACCGTTGCGGGCTCGCAGCGCGGTCACCTGGTTCTCCAGCTCGAGGATCCGGCGTACGCCCTCGAGGCCGATGCCCGACGCCGTCAGCTCCGCCACCTCACGGAGCAGCTCGATGTCACGCAGGGAGTAGCGGCGTCCGCCACCGCCGGTGCGTCCCGGGGAGACCAGCCCGGCCCGGTCGTACTGGCGCAGGGTCTGGGGGTGCAGCCCGGTGAGCTCCGCGGCGACGCTGATCACGTAGACCGGCACCGTGGGGCCCGGGACCCGGGGTCCTCGCCCACGTCCGCCGGCCGCGGGCATCACGCACCGCCCTCGAAGAGGTCGGCCCGCGGGTCCGCGCCCTTGCGTGCGTCGCGGAAGGCCGTCACGGCAGCCCGCGTCGCCTCATCGAGCGTCTCGGGAACCTGGACGTCGACCGTCACCAGCAGATCACCGCGGTTGCCGTCCTTGCGAGGGACCCCGCGGCCGCGGACCCGTAGCACCCGCCCGTTCGGTGTCCCCGGTGGGATCCGCAGCGTGACGGGAGGTCCACCCATCGTCGGCACCTTGACCTCGGCACCGAGCGCCGCCTCGTCGAAGGTCACCGGGACCTCGAGCGTCAGGTTGTCTCCCTTGCGACCGAAGAGCTGGTGCGGACGAACGTGCACGCTGACGAGGAGGTCACCGTTGGAGCCGCCGTTCTCACCGGTGGCGCCCTTGCCCTTGAGACGGATCCGCTGGCCGTCCTTGACCCCGGCAGGGATGCGCGCCGACACCGTCCGGTTGGACAGGCCGCGGCCCGAGCCCCGGCACGACGGGCACGCCTCGTTGTAGACCAGCTGGCGACCATGGCACTCGGGGCAGGTCTCGTTCATCGAGAAGCCGCCACCCACTGAGCTGACCACGACGCCTGCTCCTTCACACGTGGTGCACACGTGCGGTCGGGTGCCCGGCTTCCCACCGGTGCCGGAGCAGGTGGCGCAGGGCGCGTCGGAGCTGAGCCGCAGGGTGATCGTGCTGCCCGCGAGCGCGTCGTCGAAGGAGACGGTCGTCTCGGTCTCGAGGTCGGCGCCACGTGCCGGCCTGGGGACACGGGACCGGGTCTGGCCACCCGTCCCACCGCCGCGGTTGAACAGGTCGCCGAACAGGTCGGACACGTCGAACCCGCCAGCACTACCCCCTTGGCCACCGAACCCGCCGGGGAAGCCACCGAAGCCGCCCGCTCCGACGCCGGAGTACATCGAGCGCAGCTCGTCGTACTCCTTGCGCTTGGCCGTGTCCCCGATGACGTCGTAGGCCTCGGCGACCTGCTTGAACCGGTCCTCGGCCGCCTTGTCACCCGGCTTGGAGTCGGGGTGGTTCTCGCGCGCGAGCTTGCGGTAGGCCTTCTTGATCGACGCCTGGTCGGCGTCCTTGGCCACACCCAAGGCCTTGTAGAAGTCCTTGTTGGCCCAGTCGGCGTTGCTCATGTGCTCACCCCTCCTCCCGGGTGTCGTCGCTCAGTGTGCCCGCCCGCCGGACAGTTCGTACGGCGGCGGGCACCCTCAGCTCTCAGGATCCAGCACGGTCACCTTCGCCGCACGCACCACGCGCTCGCCGATGCGGTAACCCGCGTGGGCGACCACGTCGACGGTCGTCGTCGAGACGTCCGGGGAGTGCCCGTGCATCAGGGCCTCGTGGATGTTCGGGTCGAACTCGTCGCCCTTGGTCCCGAACTTCCGCAGACCCAGGGAGTTGACGATCCGCTCGAGGGAGTCGGCGACGGCCTTGAAGCCGCCCTCGAGCTCGCCGTGCTCCCGCGCCCGGTCGATGTCGTCGAGCACCGGGAGCAGGCCGCTGAGCACAGCGAACGTGGCGTTCTGCTGGACCAGCTCGCGGTCACGCTCGACGCGCCGCTTGTAGTTGAGGTACTCGGCCTGCAGCCGCTGCAGGTCGAGGGTGCGCTCGGAGAGGGCGATCTTGGCCAGGGTCAGGTCGTCGGCCTCGGCCTGGTCCTCCGGCTCGTCGGTGCCGGAGGACTCGACCTCGGTCTCGTTGGCCATCTCCGCCGCGGCGTCGCCGAAGCTGCCGGACGCGTCCGGGTGCACCTCCGGCTCGCCGCCGGGGCGGCCCTCCTGACCGGTCACGTCCTGCGCGGACACCGCTGACTCATCGCCCCCCGGCTGGGGAGCCCCGGTGTCGCGGGGCTCCCCTCCGGTCTGGCTCTCGGGCACACCCGTGGTGGGCTGCTCGTCGGAAGCGGTCACTTGGACTCCCCGGACTCGGGGCCGTCCTCGTCCACGATCTCGGCGTCGACGACGTCCTCGTCACCCTGGTCGGCACCCGCCCCCGGCTCGCCGGCGGCGGCCTCTTCCTGGGCGCCTTCCGCCTCGCTGGCGGCGTACATGGCCGCACCCATCTTCTGGCTGGACTCGCCCAGCTTGCTGATGGCGGCGGCGAAGGTGTCCTTGTCGGTGTTCTCGTCCTCGAGCAGCTTCTTCAGCGCGTCCACGTCGGCCCGCACCTCGGTCTTCACCTCGTCCGGGAGCTTCTCGTCGTTGTCGTCGAGGAACTTCTCGGTCGAGTACACCAGCGAGTCGGCCTGGTTGCGGGACTCGACGGCCTCGCGACGCTTGGCGTCCTCCTCGGCGTACTGCTCGGCGTCTCGCACCATGCGGTCGATGTCGTCCTTGGACAGCGCGCTGCCGCCGGAGATGGTCATCGACTGCTCCTTGCCGGTGCCCTGGTCCTTGGCGTGGACGTGGACGATGCCGTTGGCGTCGATGTCGAAGGTGACCTCGATCTTCGGAACGCCTCGGGGGGCCGGCGGCAGGCCGGTGAGCTCGAAGTTGCCCAGGGGCTGGTTCTGCGCCCACATCTGACGCTCGCCCTGCGCGACCTTGATCTCCACGGACGGCTGGTTGTCGTCCGCGGTCGTGAAGATCTCCGAGCGCTTGGTCGGGATCGTGGTGTTGCGCTCGATCAGCGTGGTCATCACGCCGCCCTTGGTCTCGATGCCGAGGCTCAGCGGTGTCACGTCGAGGAGCAGCACGTCCTTGACCTCACCCTTGAGCACGCCCGCCTGGAGCGCGGCACCGATCGCCACGACCTCGTCGGGGTTGACACCCTTGTTCGGCTCCTTGCCCCCGGTCAGCTCGCGCACGACCTCGGCCACGGCCGGCATCCGGGTGGAGCCACCCACGAGCACGACGTGGTCGATCTTGGAGACGTCGAGCCCGGCGTCCTTGATCACCTGCTTGAACGGCGACTTGGTGCGGTCGAGCAGGTCCGAGGTGAGCTTCTGGAACTCGCTGCGGGTGAGCTTCTCCTCGAAGTGCAGCGGGCCCGACTCGCCGTGGGTGATGTAGGGCAGGTGCACCGTGGTCTCGCTGGAGGAGGACAGCTCGATCTTCGCCTTCTCCGCCGCCTCGTTGAGGCGCTGCATGGCGATCTTGTCCTTGCTCAGGTCGACGTTGTTGTTGCCCTGGAACTTCTTGACCATCCACTCCACGATGCGGGTGTCCCAGTCGTCACCACCGAGGTGGTTGTCGCCGCTGGTGGCCTTGACCTCCACGACACCCTCACCGATCTCGAGCAGGGACACGTCGAACGTGCCGCCACCGAGGTCGAAGACGAGGATGGTCTGGTCGGACTGGCCCTTGTCGAGGCCGTAGGCCAGGGCTGCGGCCGTCGGCTCGTTCACGATCCGGCTCACCGTGAGGCCCGCGATCTCGCCGGCCTCCTTGGTGGCCTGACGCTGCGCGTCGGAGAAGTACGCCGGGACGGTGATCACCGCGTCGGTGACCGTCTCTCCGAGGTAGGCCTCGGCGTCGCGCTTGAGCTTCTGCAGGACGAACGCGCTCACCTGCTGGGCGTTGAAGTCCTTGTCGTCGATGGCGACGTCCCAGTCGGTGCCCATGTGGCGCTTGACCGAACGAATGGTGCGGTCCACGTTGGTGACGGCCTGCCGCTTGGCGACCTCACCGACCAGGACCTCACCGGACTTGGCGAAGGCGACCACCGAGGGGGTGGTTCGTGCGCCTTCGGCGTTTGCGATGACTGTGGGTTCGCCACCCTCGAGGACTGCCACGACGGAGTTCGTCGTGCCGAGGTCGATTCCGACCGCTCGTGCCATGTCTGTGATACCTCCGTGAGTGATACGTCTGGGTCCGTTCGCAGGACGCGAGGAATGTTGCTCCGGATGCCGTCATCCTGTCAAACAACTTGAGTCAGGTCGACTCAAGTCTTGGTACACCCGCTCCAACGGTCGGCGGCCGGCAGTTTGTTCCCGGCCGGGCAGATTTTCCCTGGGGGCGTTCTCAATCGACCGCCCGCGCGGCAGGGTGGACCCATGCCCACACCCACGACCGTCATCCTGTTCGGGGCCACCGGCGACCTCGCGAGACGCAAGCTGCTGCCGGGCCTGCTGCACCTCTTCGAGTCCGGGCTGATGCCCGAGATCCAGATCGTGGGCACCTCGCTGGACGAGCACGACCGCGACTCCTTCATCGAGCTCGCCCGGGCCGCGATCGCCGAGTTCGGCGGCGAGGGGCCCGACCCCGCCGACTGGCCGGAGTTCGCCAAGCGCCTGCACTGGGCACCCGGCGCGGGTGGGGCGGAGGCCCTGCGCAGCGCCGTCGCCCACGCGGAGGAGCAGTTCGGGTCCGGCGACGTGCGGCGGCTGCACTACCTCAGCGTGCCGCCCAAGGCAGCCCTGTCCGTGGTGCACCAGATCGCCGAGGCCGACCTGGTCAGGCGCAGCCGGATCATCATGGAGAAGCCGTTCGGCACCGACCTCGCCTCGGCCCGGGCGCTCAACCACGAGCTGCACCAGGTCTTCGACGAGGCGCAGATCTTCCGGATCGACCACTTCCTGGGCAAGGAGGCGGCGCAGAACATCCTCGCCTTCCGGTTCGCCAACGGGCTCTTCGAACCCATCTGGCACCGCAACAACATCGACCACGTCCAGATCGACGTCCCGGAGGAGCTGGGTCTGGCGCAACGGGGGGACTTCTACGAGGCCACCGGCGCCTACCGCGACATGGTCGTCACGCACCTGTTCCAGGTGCTCGCGTTCACTGCCATGGAGCCGCCGACAGCGCTCGAGCCCTACGCGATCGGGGAGGAGAAGAACAAGGTGTTCCGCTCGATGCTGCCCATCGAGCCGGCGGACGTGGTCCGCGGGCAGTACATCGGTTACCGCGACGTCGACGGTGTGGCCGCGGACTCCGAGACCGAGACCTTCATCGCCCTCAAGGCCTACGTCGACAACTGGCGGTGGGCCGGGGTGCCGTTCTACCTGCGCACCGGCAAGCGGCTGGCCGAGGGGGCCCGGATCATCTCCATCGCCTTCCGCGAACCTCCACGATCGATGTTCCCGGCCGGCTCCGGCGTGGGTGACAACGGCCCGGACCACCTCACCTTCGACCTTGCCGACCAGTCCCGGATGTCGTTGTCCTTCTACGGCAAGCGACCCGGGCCAGGCATGCGCCTGCAGAAGCTGTCCATGCAGTTCGCGATGCACGAGACCGGTTGGGCAGGTGCGGCGCTCGAGGCCTACGAACGCCTCATCTACGACGCCGCCCGGGGCGACAGCACCTTGTTCACCACCGCGGAGGGCATCGAGCGGCTCTGGGAGATCTCCCAGCCGCTGCTGGAGAACCCACCCGTCGTACGCCCCTATCCCGAAGGGTCATGGGGTCCGAACCAGATCCACCAGCTGATCGCACCCCGCGGTTGGCGGCTGCCCTTCGAGCGTGGGTGGCGCGACCCGAACGTGATGGGTGGCTGAGGCCGGCTCCCCGCTCGGGAATACTCCGGGGCCGATCGGTGTAGGCACAGGCATGGCTATCCCCAACCTGACCCTCAACGACGGCAACCTGATCCCGCAGCTCGGCTTCGGCGTCTTCCAGGTCCCTCCGGCCGAGACCGCCCGGATCACCGGTGAGGCGTTCGCCGCTGGTTACCGGCACATCGACACCGCACAGATGTACGGCAACGAAGCCGGCGTGGGTGAGGCGATCCGCGAGTCCGGCCTCCCGCGCGAGGAGCTGTTCATCACCAGCAAGCTGAACAACGGGTTCCACGAGCCCACCCAGGCGCGGGCTGCGTTCGACCGCACCCTGGACGACCTGGGCCTCGAGCACATCGACCTGTTCCTGATCCACTGGCCGCTGCCCACCCTCTACGACGGCGACTTCGTCTCCACCTGGCAGACCCTGATCGAGTTCCAGCGCGACGGCCGGGCCCGCTCGATCGGCGTCTCGAACTTCCAGCCCGCCCACCTCGACCGGATCGCCGAGGAGACCGGCGTGCTCCCGGCGGTGAACCAGATCGAGGTGCACCCCTACTTCGGCAACGAGGACGTCCGCTCGGCCGGTGAGGCAGCCGGCATCGTCACCGAGGCCTGGTCGCCGATCGCGCAGGGTGCCGTCCTCGATGACGAGACGATCGCGAAGATCGCCGCCGAGGTCGGGCGTACGCCGGCCCAGGTGACTCTGCGCTGGCACGTCCAGCGTGGCGACGTGGTCTTCCCGAAGTCGTCCACGCCCCAGCGGATGGCCGAGAACCTCGCCCTGTTCGACTTCGAGCTCGACGAGTCGGCGATGTCCGCGATCACAGCCCTCGATCGAGGCGTCGAAGGCCGCCGCGGTCCCGACCCGGACGTCTTCGACTACGTCCCCTGAGCCCGCCGCCGGGATGGTCGGGCCAGGTCAGTCGATGGTGACCAGCACGACGTTGCTGCCTCGGTCGGCGGTGGGGTCGTACATCCGGAAGCGGTTCTCCCCCGACCGGCCCGTCTGGATGTAGGTCGCGAACGTCCCGTTGCGCACGGTGGCCTCGACGTCCCCGAAGTCCGCCCACGAGCCGTCGACGAAACGCTGCACCTTCAGTCCGACGTTGTCGCCACCCGCGTAGGTGCCGGTCAGGTTCACGCGCTCCATCGGTCGGGCGTTGACCGGGGACACGTCCATCTCGATGCGGCCCTTCTTGCCCTCCTTGGGCGTGACCAGGTCGCTCGGCTCATCGGTCGGAGCCGCCTCGGCCGTCTCATCGTCGGAGGAGTCCTCGGGTCCCGGCAGCGCGGTCGTCGGCAGGGCCTTCGGAGGGTCCGCGGGTGCCGCTCCGACCGGACCGGACGAGTCACCCTCGTCCAACCCGAGCACCCGCACCATGATCGTGGTCCCGATCGCGACCACCATGCCGATGGCGACCACGACGCCGACCACCTTCAGCAGGGCGTTGCGGACCTGCGTCTCGCGGTCCTCGTCGTGCTCGTCGTCCATGTGATCCCCGAAGGTAGGCGGTTGCGCCGGCTGGCCTGCCGCACAGGAGCGTACCGAGCGCTCAGGCCCTTGGCTCGCAACGCCCCAGCGGTGGACCGGTCAGGCGGTGCCGCTTCCTGTCGAGGGCTCGGCCGTGGCGGTGGAGCCCATGAGCTCGCCCGGCTCGACGGGGAAGTGGCAGGCGACCCGGTGGTCGCTGCCGGGCGGGGTGTCCGGCCCCGCGCCGATCTGCACCAAGGGCGGCTCCTCGGTCCGGCAGATCTCCTGGGCCTTCCAGCACCGCGTGTGGAAGCGACAGGCCGGCGGCGGGTTGATCGGGCTGGGGACGTCACCCTCGAGGCGGATCCGGTCCCGCTGGTGGCGCCGGGAGGTGTCCGGCACCGGAACGGCGGAGAGCATCGCCACCGTGTAGGGGTGCCGGGGTCGGTCGTAGAGGTCGTCGCGGTCGCCGATCTCGACGATCTTGCCGAGGTACATCACCGCCACCCGGTCCGAGACGTGGCGTACGACGGAGAGGTCGTGCGCGATCATCACGTAGGTGAGGTCGAGCTCCTCCTGGAGGTCCTCGAGCAGGTTGACCACCTGGGCCTGGATGGACACGTCGAGGGCGGAGACGGGCTCGTCGGCCACGATCAGCTTGGGCTTGAGGGCGAGGGTCCGCGCGATCCCGATCCGCTGGCGCTGGCCCCCGGAGAACTCGTGCGGGTAGCGGTTGTAGTGCTCGGGACTGAGACCCACCAGCTCCAGCAGCGCCTGCACCGCCTGCTTGCGCCCACCCTCGGGCTCCACGCCCTGCAGCTTGAACGGGGCGCCGACGATCTTGCCCACCGTGTGCCGCGGGTTCAGCGAGGAGTAGGGGTCCTGGAAGATCATTTGGATGTCGCGACGCATCGGCCGCATCTTGCCGTCGGAGAGGTGGGTGATGTCCCGCCCCTCGAAGGTCACCTTGCCGGCCGTCGGCTCGAGCAGGCGGGTGATCAGTCGGGCGGTCGTGCTCTTCCCACACCCGGATTCGCCCACGATCGAGAACGTCTCGCCGCGGCGCACCTCGAAGTCGACGCCGTCGACTGCCTGCACCGCGCTCTTCGACCCACGCAGGAAACCGCCCTTGATCGGGAAGTGCTTGACCAGACCCTCGACCTCGAGGAGGTTCTCGTGCACCCGGTCGGGACCGCGGTCGGCGTGCCGCCCACCTGCGCCCGGCGCGGCGTCGCTGTCCGGGACTGCTGGGTCCTGCTCAGAAGTAGTCACGAAATCCTCGGGGAGATCTCCTGCGCCCAGATCTGCTGGCGCTCGGCGGACGGGATGTGGCAGGCGACGTGGTGGGACTCTCCGTTGTCGAGGAGGTCGGGCCGGTCGACCATGCACGCCGACCCCACCCGCGGCTGGTGGTCGCAGCGCGGGTTGAACGCGCAGCCGGGCGGCACCTTGATCAGGCTGGGCGGGGTGCCCTTGATCGGCAGCAGCCGGTCGGTGGGCGCCTTGTCGAAGCGCGGCATCGACCCCAGCAGACCCCACGTGTAGGGGTGCTCGGGGGCGTTGAACAGCTGCTCGGCGGTGCCGTACTCGGCGGCGCGGCCGGCGTACATCACCAAGATGTCGTCGGCCAGCTCGGCGACCACCCCGAGGTCGTGGGTGATGACCACGACCGCCGAGTTGAACTCTTGCTGCAGGTCCCGGATCAGGTCGAGGATCTGCGCCTGCACGGTGACGTCCAGAGCGGTTGTCGGCTCGTCGGCGATGAGCAGGTGCGGGTCGCACGAGAGCGACATCGCGATCATCGCGCGCTGACGCATGCCGCCGGAGAACTGGTGCGGGTAGGCGTCGACGCGCTGGTTCGGCTCGGGGATGCCCACCCGGTCGAGCATCTCGATGGCGTGAGCCCGAGCCACCTTCTTCGAGACGTCGTTGTGGATCCGGTAGGCCTCGATGATCTGGTTGCCGACCGTGTAGAACGGGTGCATCGCCGAGAGCGGGTCCTGGAAGATCATCGCCATCTTCTTGCCCCGCAGACCACGGATGGTCTCGGGGTCGGCGCCGACGAGCTCCTGGCCGTCGAGCCTGATCGACCCGGAGATCTGGGCGTTGCTGGCGGTGTGCAGGCCCATGACAGCCATGCTGGTCACCGACTTGCCGGAGCCGGACTCACCGACGATGCCGAGCGTCTGGCCGCGGTCGAGGTGGAAGGACAACCCGTCGACGGACTTCACCACACCGTCGTCGGTGGTGAAGTGCACCTTGAGGTCGCGCACGTCGAGGTGAGGGCTGCCGCCGGCGCCGTGAGCGCCGCCATGGGTCTCGGGGGTCATCGTGGTCACTTGCTTCCCACCCTCGGGTCGATCACGGCGTAGAGGAGGTCGACGACGAGGTTGGCCACCGCGACCGCGACGGCGGTCACGAGGACCACCGCCAGCACCTGCGGCAGGTCGTTGCTCTTCGTGCCCTGGATGGCGAGCTGGCCGAGTCCTGGGAGCCCGAAGACGGTCTCGGTGAGCACGGCGCCTCCGATGAGCAGACCGAAGTCGAGGCCGAAGATCGTCACGATCGGGGTCAGTGCCGCGCGCAGGCCGTGTTTCACCACGACCTTGCGTTCCTTGAGCCCCTTGGCTCGGGCTGTTCGGATGTAGTCCTCCCCCATGGTCTCCAGCATGCCTGCGCGCGTGAGGCGGGCGTACTGCGCGGAGAACAGCAGGGCGAGGGTGATCCACGGCAGCAGCAGGGCATGCGCCCACTTGGCCGGGTTGTCGGTGATGGAGACGTACGACGCCCCGGGTGGTGTCCAGCCGAGCGAGTAGCTGAAGTAGGACAGCGAGACGAGACCGGTCCAGAAGATCGGCAGCGAGACGCCCGCGAGGGCGATCGTCATCGCCGCGCGGTCGAAGAAGGAACCGCGCTTGAGCGCGGAGATGACGCCCGTGATGACGCCGAAGAACAGCCACAGCACCGCTGCGCCGGCTGCCAGCGAGAGGGTCACCGGGAACCGCCGCTGGATCTCGGGGAGGACGGGGTTCTTGTTGCGGAAGGAGTAGCCCAGGCAGGGAGCGGGGCACTTCTCCACACCGGCCCCGAGGTCGTACTCGGTGCCGGCGACGACGCCCTTGAGCCAGCGGCCGTACTGCACGGGGACGGGGTCGTAGAAGCCGAGGCGCTCGGCGGTCTGCTCGACCGTCGCGCCGGTCGCGGAGCGGCCGACGTAGCGCGTGGCGAGCGTCTCGGGGGTGGCGCCTGCGATGCGCGGCATCAGGTAGAAGATCGCGAACGTGACCATGGTGATCACGATGACGAGCCCGACCGCGGCGATGAGGCGCCGGATGATGTAGCTGATCAAGTTCTCGGCTGCGTGGCCGGCCCCGGCCCGGAGTCGCCTCCGGGGACGGGACCGGCCACGCTCGCCTTCACCTACCTTCGGTGTCGATGAGGTGCCGCTGGAACTACTGCTTCACACCCATGGCGGTGTAGTCGTAGTAGCCGAACGACTCGTTGACGAACACGTTGGTGGTGTTCTTCGAACGCAGGAGCACCGACTTGGAGTAGACGCCCGGGAAGATCACTGCCTCTTCCATGACGCGCTTGTCGATGGCGCCCCAGATCGCGTCGCGCGCTTCCTGGTCCTGCTCGACGATGGCCTCGTCGATCATCGTGTCGACCTCGGGGATCCGGACCGACAGGTTCGAGGAGCCACCGGTGTCCCGGATGACCCGACTGTCGACGATCTGCGACAGGAAGCCGAAGCCGTCGTTCCAGTCAGCGCCCCAGCCGTTGGTGCACATCCCGATGCTGTTCTTCACCAGGTAGGACGGCAGGCCACAGGAGGCGGAGAAGTAGTCACCGGAGGGCAGCGCCTTCGGGGTGACCTTGATGCCGACCTTGCCCAGCGCCTGCTGGAACGCCTCGGCGGTCGCCTTCTCCTTCGGACGGTCGTCGCGGTAGCCCATGTTGGTCTCGAAACCGTCGGGCTGTCCGCACTTCTCGAGCGCTTCCTTGGCCTTGTCGGGCTGACCGGTCGGGTTGGCCTTGACGTCGTAGAGGTCGAAGTCCTCGTAGCCGGGGATCATCGGCGGCATCAGGGTCGTGGCGATGTCGCCACCGGCGAACTCGCCGCCGTAGGCGTTCTGGTACGACGTCGCGTTCATCGCGTAGATGACGGCCTTGCGGCACTCGATGTTGTCGAGCGGCGCCACGGTCGGCACGATCGAGGTGTACCAGAGGCGGGCCAGCACCGGGTTGTCGGCGCGGGACTGCAGGTCAGCGGACTGCAGGACCTTCGGCAGCGCCGCGGGCTGCACACCCGTGCCGGCGATGTCGACGTCGAGCGTGCCGGCGATGATCTGGTTGTCCACGTCATCGGGCTGCATGTTGAGCTGGACGGTCATCTCGTCCGGCAGCGCCTTGCGGTTCGGGTCGGTCGCCGGGTCCCAGTTGGGGTTGCGGATGAGCTTGAAGCCCGTCGTCGGGTTGAACTTCCCGTCGAACATGTAGGGGCCCGTGGAGATCACGTGGTCCTTGTACTTCGCGCCCGTGTCCTTGGCCTCCGGGACGGGAGCCGTCGCGGGCAGCTGGGCCATGTAGTCGAAGCCGGCGAACGGCTTCTTCAGGTGGAACACGATCGTGTACTTGTCCGGGGTCTCGATCGCCTGGTCCGTGTTCGCGTTCTTGCTGCGGTAGGGACCGTCGTAGCCCTCGGGGAGGTCGAGGAAGTCCTCCATGTAGGTGTAGCCGTTGGGGAAGGTCTTCTTGTCGGTGTTGCGCAGCACCGCGTGCTTGACGTCGGCCGCCGTGACCTCCGTCCCGTCCTCGTACTTGATGCCCTGCTTGAGGGTGTAGGTCCACGTCTTGCCGTCGTCCGAGGGCTTGCCCAGGTCGGTGGCGAGGTCGGGGGTGAGCTCGAGTCCGGCCTCACCCGGCTCGGCCTTGAACATCACCAGGGTGCGCGCGTAGTTGCGCAGCATGTCCCAGGAGTATCCGTAGTAGGTCTCGCCGGGGTCGACGGTGTCGCCCCACTCGCCCGCGAGGCCGAACTTCAGGGTGCCACCCTTCTCGTCCGACGCGTCCACGATGTTGCCGACGGCGCCGTTGTCCAGCTTGGGGCCGCTGTCGTCGCCGCCGTTGCCGCCGCCGTCGCCACCGGATCCGCAGGCGCTCAGCCCGAGCGCCGCCACCGCGACCAGGGCCACCGCTGCTCTCCTACGCTTGATGCGCATCTTTGGTTACCTTCCTTCTCGTCCGCTGCCGACACTCGCGGGCAGGCGGCTGGTGCTCCGGTGAGGTCACCGGCTTCTGGGGTCGAACGCGTCGCGCAGCCCGTCCCCGAAGAGGTTGAAGGCCAGGACCGTGGCGAAGATCGCCAGTCCGGGCCAGAACATGAAGTGCGGGACGGTGTAGAAGTTCACCGCGTCGGAGAGCATGCCGCCCCAGGTCGGGGTCGGCGGGGGTACGCCGACGCCGAGGAACGACAGCGCGGCCTCGAACAGGATGTTCGTCGGGATGATCAGCGTCGAGTAGACCAGGATCGGCGCCATCAGGTTGGGCAGCAGCTCGGTGAACAGGATGTAGGGCCGGCGGGCGCCGAGGCTGCGGGCCGCCTCGACGTACTCGCGCTCGCGCAGCGAGATGGTCTGTCCGCGCACGATCCGGCCGATGTAGGGCCAGTTGAAGAAGCCGATGACGAAGACCAGCAGTCCCAGTCGCAACGGGAGCCCGGAGAACCCGAAGGCCCGGTCCGGGAAGACTCCGGAGAGCGCGATCGCGAAGACGAGCAGCGGGAACGCGAGGAACATGTCCATGATCCGGCTGAGGATGGCGTCCACCCAGCCGCCGAAGAAGCCGGCGACGATGCCGACCGTGGTGCCGATCGCGACCGAGAGCATCGTGGCCAGGATGGCGATCAGCAGGGAGATGCGGGCGCCGTACAGGATCCGGCTGAAGATGTCGCGCCCGTTGATGGTCTCGACACCCATCGGGTGCTCCCAGCTCGCGCCACCGAAGCTGCCCCTCGGGATACCGCCCAGGCCCATGTCCAGGAGCTCCTGGTGGTACTCGTTGGGCGGGCCACCGGTGATCTTCACGATGAGCGGCGCGCAGATCGCGACGAGCACCAGGAAGATGATGAAGGCGCCACCGGTGAGGGCGACCTTGTCCCGGCGCAGGCGCCCCCAGGCGATCTGGCTGAGCGAGCGACCCTCGATGCTCTTCTCGCCCGCCAGCACTGCCTCGGGTTCGGCGTGCGTGGCGCTCGGGTCCTCCAAGGTGCTCAGGGCGGGCCTCCCACGGGTCACAGCAGAAATAGGGGCCACCGGAGACGATGGCCGGAACCAACCTCGTCCTGTGCGGTCACCGGGTCAAGCAGCCGAGCCCCCCGTTGCCGAATCGTGACCCCGCTCACAAACGGGTCACGCGGGCCGGCGACTTGGCGGGGCGACTTGGGGGACTCGAGCACTACCACCGGAATCTCCCGGTTCGTCCATGACTGGTAGGAGTCGAAGTCGGCGAACAGGTCCACGAGCCTGGGCCACAGGGCGGCGCCTTCCGCCGGGTCGGCCGAGTGCGCACGCATCGGCCTCTCGCCCTGGCCGGAGGACTTCGTGGCGATGGGGGTGTCCGTGGGCGCGACGACCTCGCGGACCACGGACTCAGCGCCGAGAAGGTGCGAGCCGCGTTCACTTGAGCGAATGGGCCCTCAGCGGCTGTTGGCGCGCAGGGCTCGCAGACCCCAGGAACCGAGGACTGCGGCAATCACCACGTTGACGACGATCAGGATTCCGTGCGCGACGAAGTAGCCCGTCGGTCGGTCCTCCTCGGTCTGGACGAGTGCCCTCGTGAACTGCGCGTAGGTCAGCACGTTCCAGGCCGCGATGACCAGCAGGATGATGGCGTGCTTGCGTTCGAGCTTCACCCACGCAGCCTAGGCGTCGCGGTCCAGGGCCGCCCGCGGGGAGGGGAGCGTCCTGGCCGCAGCGGCTCCCGGCGTCACCTGGTCACCCGCGAGGTCCTCGATCGCCTCCAGCAGGCGGAGGCTGCTGCTCTCGACCTTGGACAACATCTCCGCCTGTGCCGCACACAGCGGCCCCGCCTCGCCGCTGAGCAGCACCTCGGTGTACCCCAGCACGATGGTCAGCGGCGACCGCAGGTCGTGGTCGGTCCCACGCACGAACTCACCGCGCAGCCGTTCGACCTCCGCGCTCTCGGAGTGTGCGGCGCCGCCCTCACGAGACGGCTGGGCCGATCGCGTCGTACGCCGGGTCGCACGCCGTGACGCGACGGCCAGCGGGTCGCGGAGCCGCGCGCGGGGTCGCGGGCCCGGGAACCGGTCCGCGACGTGGGCCGGAGCCAGCGCGACCATGAGTGTCATCAGGCGACCGGTGGCCATCACAGGATCACGAACGGGCCGAGTACTCCATCGTTGATCATGCTCCCCAGCGTTGCAGCGACACCGCGAAGCCGTCAGAGGCCCAGGTGCGATCTTCCCTAGTGCCGGGAGCCTAGGGGGTCAGACCGGTCGAGTCTCCGCGTCGAACGCGGCCTTGAGCGCCTCGGCGGCCGTCGGCACGGCCAGCACGACCTCACCCATGGCACACCGGGCGATGAGGTCGGGAAGGTCTGACCCCAACCTGCCTTTGACGAGGTATCCCACTGCACCCTCGCGCAGCATTGACACGACCATGTGGGCGGAGGCCTGCGCAGAGACCGCCACGACCGCAGGGGGCTGCATGCCCGCCGCGACGGCGGCATCGTGGATCGAGCGGGCGGCCACCGCGCCACCTTCGGGCATCCGGATGTCGAGCAGCACGACGTCGGCACGTGTCCGAAGCACCAAGTTGCCGATACCCTCACCGCTTGCGACCGCCTCGGTGACCCGAAACCTGGGGTCGGCCTCGAGCACATCCACGACCGCCGCCCTGAAAGCGGCGTCGTCGTCGGCTACCACTGTGCGGATGACGCGCACGCGGTCTCCTTTCGGGGGTCCAGTGCTCATCTTGCGCCCATCGTTCGTTTTGGACCACAGAAACTCGCGCTAGAGCCTCTAGTACCTTGGAACTACGTCTACGTACCCAATCGTGTCCGGCCCACTCCAAGGTGCATCTCAGGGAGACTCCTCACATGCTCGCAGCGCAGCCTCGACCGGAGGACACCAGCGGGGCCATCCGGGTTCTCATCGTCGACGACCACGAGGTGCTCGCCAGCAGCCTCGCGCAGGTACTCGACGCCGAGACCGACATGCGTTGCGTGGGGGTGGCGCACTCGCTCGAGCAGACCCGGGCGCTGATCCAGACGAGCTCACCGGACGTGGTCCTCCTCGACCATCGACTCCCGGACGGCGACGGCGTGTCCTCGATCGGCGAGCTACGGCGCCTGCGCCCGAGCGCGAACGTCGTCGTGCTGACGGCCAGCGCGGCCGACCATGTGCTCGTCCAGGCCATCGAGGCAGGCGCGTCGGGTTTCTTGTCGAAGACCCGCAGCCTGCACGAGGTCACCGCCGCAGTCCGGGCCGCGGCGGCGGGCGAGGCACTGATCTCCCCGGAGATGCTGGCCCGGCTGCTGCCCCGGCTCAGCCGCACGAGCAGCACTCAGCACCAGGAGCTCACCGAGCGCGAACGGGAGGTCCTCGCCCTGTTGGCCGAGGGGCTCACGAACTCGGCCATCGCGGCCAAGCTGTTCGTCAGCGTGCACACGGTTCGAAACCACATCGCCAACCTGTCCACCAAGCTCGGTGCTCACTCCAAGCTCGAGGCGCTCTCGATCGCGGTGCGCGAGGGGATGCTCCCGGACCGCTGAATCGCGCGGCGAAGGCCTGCCGCACGAGCTGGCACCTGAGTACCAGCGCGACTAGGTCCGATGCATCAGGTCCGGTCGAGCGTTCGCCACCAGAATGGGGCGGCGCCCTGTGGGCACCCGGGACGCCAGACCTGGCGAGGGCCGACGTCATCCCCCGACAGACGTCCCGTCAGGTCTGGCTTCCGCCCCGGCCCTGCGGCCGACCACGATCCTGGCGCCGTGGCGCGGAACGCTGGTGATGTTGCGGACCTTGGGCACTTCGGTCGCCCCGTCGGGCAACGTGACCTCGAGCCGCGTCAGCACCTCGCGCAGCACGACCACGCCTTCCATCAGTGAGAAGCCGGCGCCGATGCAGCGACGTACGCCGCCCCCGAACGGGATCCACGTGTTGGTGGCGACCTCACCCTCAAGGAAGCGATCGGGCCGGAAGCGGTCGTGCTCTGGGTGGCTGGCCTCCGACTCGTGGGCCAGGATGATCGACGCCGCTACGTTCGCTCCGCGGGGCAGGTCGATGCCGCCGATCGTCGCCGGCGCCATCAGGTGTCGGACCACCATCGGGATCACGGGGTGCAGCCGCATCGACTCCTTGAGCACGGCCTCCAGGTAGGCGTTGTCGCCGCTGAGGGCCGCCTCTCGCGCCTTCGTCGCCTGCACGTGGTCCCGGCCCAGCTCGTGCAGCGCCCAGGCCAGCGCGGTGGCCGTGGTCTCGTGCCCGGCCAGCAACAGCGTCACCAGCTGGTCGCGCAGCTCCTCGTCCGTCAGTCCCTGTCCGGTCTCGTCGTCGCGGACCTGCAGCAGCCGCGAGAGCACGTCGGGGCGATCGGCGAGGTCACCAGCCCGACGGCGCTCGGCGATCTCGCCGAACATCACCCGGTCCAGCTCGACCTGGTTCTCGATCGTCCGGCGCCACGGACCGTGCTTCTGGAGCCGCGGGAACCCCCAGCCGAGGAAGACCAGGGGCGGGATGTCGACGGTCCGGTTGACCAGGGGTCGCAGCTGGGCCAGCCGGACCTCGTCGGTGACCCCGAAGACCACCTGCAGGATGACCTCCAGCGTCAGGGCGTTCATCCGCTCGAGGGAGGCGAAGGGTCGGCCCTCGACCCAGCCGGAGATCTCGGCCTTGGTCAGCCGGGTGACCAGCTCCTCGTAGCCGCGCAGGGCGTGCCCGTTGAACGCGGGCATGAGCAGCTTGCGCGCGCGCTTGTGCTGGCTGGAGTCGACGAGCAGCAAGGAGTGCTCGCCCATGACCGGGCCGAGGATGGCGTTGCCCTTGCCCGCGTGGAAGACCTCCGGGTCACCGGCGAAGATCTCGCGCACGTGCTCGGGGCGGTTGAACACCACCAGGTGGCGCCGCTCGGGCAGGATCCGGATCGTGAAGACGTCGCCGTAGCGTCGCCGCAGCGTCGGGATGAACCAGTGCCGGAACCGCAGCAGCGCAACGCTCTGGAGCAGCGCGGGCATCCGCGGGCCCGACGGCAGTCCCCTCGCCCGCACCTGCGGGAACGCGCTTCCGGGCGGCCCGCCCATCTTCGCAAAGCGCTGCTCGGTCACCGTCTGGGTTCGCATACGCGGAGTATGTCAACCGGCGCCGACGCGGGCGAGGGCTGGCCCAAACCCCGAGAAGGCCCTGCCTCCACAAGCTCAGCCCCCAGAAGCTCAGCCCCCAGAAGCTCAGCCGCCCAGAAGCTCAGCCGCCCAGAAGCAGGGCGGCGCGGGCAATCGTCTGCCAGAGGCCGTAGGACAGCGGCACCAGCACGATCAGCCAGGCCAGCACGACCAGCAGCAGGCTCGTGGGGTTGTCGTCCTCGCTCGTGGTGTGGTCGGTCATGTTCAGCTCCTCCCGCTCGGCACGGCCGCTTCACGCTCGTCCGGATCGCCGCCCGCAGCCGCTGTGTCCGAGCCCGACCGAGCGAGCGCGTCCTGGTCGAAGTGCTTCTCGTCCACCGGCTTGATCATCAGGTTCGCCACGAAGCCCACCGCCAGGACGCCGACCATGGTGAACAGCGCGGGGTAGTAGTCACCGGCGACGAGGGTGCCAGGCTCCCCCGCGGCGTCCAGGAAGCCGTTGACGATCAGCGGCCCCATCACACCCGCCGCGGCCCAGGCGGTGAGGAGGCGGCCGTGGATCGCACCCACCTCGAGGGTCCCGAACAGGTCCTTGAGGTACGCCGGGACAGTCGCGAACCCACCGCCGTAGTAGGAGATGATCACCAGGGCCAGGACCACGAAGATCGCTGTGGACTGTTGTCCGACCGTCGCCAGGAGCACGTAGAGGGCCAGGCCGACGCCCAGGTAGATCATGTACGTCGGCTTGCGACCGATCACGTCGGACAGGCTCGACCACACGAACCGGCCGGCCATGTTGGCCAGGCTGAGCATCCCGACGAAGCCACCCGCCTCGGCAGCTGAGACCGAGGAGTCGCCGTCGCTGCGGAAGAAGTCCTGGATCATCGGCGCAGCCTGCTCGAGGATGCCGATCCCGGCGGTCACGTTGCAGAACAGCACCACCCACAAGAACGCGAACTGCGGTGTCCGGATCGCTTCGGAGGCGCGGACCAGCGCGCCGTTGCGGCCGGGCTGCTGCACGGCGGTGTCGCTGTCACCGTGGCCGGGTGGGACCCGCACCAGCGCGGCCCCGATGAGCATGAACACGAGGTAGACGGCCCCGAGGGTCAGGAAGGTCGAGCTCAGAGCGGATCCGTTCGCGACCGCGCCCTTGTCGCTGGGGTTGAAGCCGGAGTCGTAGAAGTTCATCAGCCAGGTCGAGGCCGGTGACGCGATCAGGGCGCCACCTCCGAAGCCCATGATGGCCATGCCGGTGGCCAGCCCAGGCCGGTCCGGGAACCACTTGATCAGCGTCGAGACCGGGGAGATGTAGCCGATCCCCAGGCCGATGCCGCCCACCACGCCGTACCCGAGGTAGAGGAGGGGCAGGCTGCTCATGGCGATGCCGGCCGAGCCGATCAGGAACCCGGTCCCCCAGCACAGCCCCGCAGTCGCCATCGCCTTGCGGGGTCCGACACGCTCGACCCAGGTGCCGAGAAGGGCGGCCGAGAGCCCGAGCATCACGATCGCGATCGAGAAGATGGCGGCGACCGCCGTCTGCGAGGACCCGAAGTGCTCGACCAGCGAGGTCTTGAACACCGAGAAGGCATAGACCTGGCCGATGGACAGGTGCACGGCCAGCGCGGCCGGCGGGATCAGCCACTTGCTGTAACCGGGTCGGGCGACCGTGTGGCTCTTGTCGAGAAATGACATGGGCAACTCTCCCGAGGGTTGGGGGCCCAGGCCTCGTACCCCGTCCCATCTGGTTGAAAACGCAGCGACCTGGGCGCCGTCAGCCGAGCAGCCCGGCTTGCCGGGCCAGTGCCACGGCTTCCGTGCGGCTCGAGGCGCCCAGCTTGGCCATCACGTTGGAGACGTGCACGCTGACCGTCTTGGCGGAGATGAACAGCTGCTTGCCGATCTCCGCGTTGCTGCGCCCGGCAGCGACGAGGTCGAGGATCTCGCTCTCCCGCGGGGTGAGCGGCCCGGCTGCTGCGGCCGAGCGGCCGAGACCCCCGAGCTCGTCGAGGACCGGCGCGGCACCCAACCGGGTCGCGATGGCCCTGGCCAGGCCTGCCTGTTCCTGGGCGGCGTCGTGGGCGCCGGAGCTGCGCAGCACCACGGCCAGCCGGGCGCGGGCCCGCGCCTCCTCGACGGGCTGACCCAGCTCTGCGAACAGCTCCGCGGTGGTGACCCAGCAGCCGACCATCTCCTCGTGGTCGGCCTGGCCACCCAGCAGCCACTCCAGCCTCAACAGCTCGGCGCGCAGGCGTGCGTGCCACGCCCGGCCCTCCACGGCGAAGGGGAACTGGCGGTCCGCACGTGTGGCCACCACCCGCTCGGCGTCGGCGGCCAGCCTGGCTGCTGTCGCCCGGACGTCGTCACGAGAGCCGGTGGACGTGTGCGGCGCGGCATCTCCCAGCGCGGCGACCGCGAGCGTGGCGAGTCGGAGCCGGGCCCCGAAGGTCTCGCTCCACAGCGGCACCAGCACCGCGCAGATGTCGTCGTACATCACCACGGCGGCGGCCGGACCATCGCGTCTGGAGAGCAGCTCGATGCCGGCGCCACCACCCACGACGGCGATCAGTCCCTCGCGGTGCCACCGCTCGCGGAGCGCGGGGAGCCGGTCGAGGGCGCTCACGTCACCGCGGCCGGCTGCCACCGCCAGCACGACCGCGTCGAGCATCGCCCTGGCCGTGGGCGGCGGGTCCTGCTCCGAGTAGTCGGCGATCGCCAGCGCCTCGTCCCAGCGGCCCCGCATCGCCGCCACCACCGCGGCCTGCATCCGGGCGACGATGCCCTGAAGCGCCCACGGCCGGCCGGCCCGACCTGCCAGGTCCACGGCCCGCAGGAAGGCCTCCTGCGACGCGACCAGCTGGCCGTAGTCGTACTCCAGACCACCGAGGCGGGTGGTGCCGCGCAGCGCGCTGATCAGGTCCCCGCGCTCGCGAGCCTCCTCGATGATCCGTTTCAGCTCGGCCCGTGTGCCCTCCCCGAAGTCCAGGTGCTGGCTGAGCCACGTGAGCGTCATGCTGGCGTCCGCGGCGAGGCGCGGCAGACCGAGCCGGTCGGCCAGCTCGATCGTGTCGTCGACCACCACTCGCGCCTCGTCGAACCGGTCGTCCCAGACGAGCGCCTGAGCGTGCGTCGCGAGCATCCGGGCACGCAGCGGCGTCGGGGCGGGGCCGATCAGCTCGAGCGCCTCCTCGCTGACCGCGCTCAGCGACTGGTCGGTCTCCGTCGATCGCAGCGCCTCCACACGGGCGAGCAACAGTCGCGCACGCGACTCCACGGGGAAGTCGGCCGGCAGCCCGTCCAGGTGGGCGTCCACGAGGGAGAGTGCCGTCTCGGGCCGTCCCGCGCCGCACAGCGCGTCCACCGTGCGCGCCACCAGCTCGCCCTCGTCCGGCGGGTGCACCAGGTGCCCGGCGGCCCGGTCGAAGATCTCCAAGGCCTTGCCGAAGTGTCGGGCAGCCTCCTCCGGCCCACCGCTCTGCATCGCCTGCTCACCGGCGGCGACACTCGCCTCGAGGGCGGTCGGCAGGTCGTGGGAGGCCAGGGCGTGCCGGGCGAGCTCGGCGGCGCCACGGTGGTCGCGGAGCCGCCGCACGGCTTCGGCGTACGCCGTGTGCAGCCGCATCCGCTCGCCCGGCAGCAGGTCGTCGTAGACGGCCTCGCCGAGCAGGGCGTGGCGGAAGGCGTACTCGGACTCGCCGGTCAGCACCATGACGTGGGCCTCGATCGCGGTGCGCAGGGCGAGGTCGAGCTGGTCGCCGTCGAGCGGGCTCACCGCGGCGAGCAGGTCGTGCGGGACTCGCTGGCCCGCCGCGGACGCCACCCGAACGACCGCGCGAGCAGCCTCGTCGAGCCGCTCGAGACGGACCAGCAGCAGGTCGGCGAGGTCCTCGGGGAGGCTCCAGCCGCCACCGAGGAAGGCACCGACCAGCTCCTCGACGTAGAACGGGTTGCCCTGGGAGCGCTGGACGATGCGCTCGATGTCGTCGTCGTACCGTTCCGCCAGGGCTGCGCCCGGGGTGTCGATGATCTGCGCGACCATGCCGCGCACGGCACCGGGTGGCAGCGGCTCCACCTGGATCCGCTCGACGCCGGGCAGCCGCACCCACTCGGCGACCCGTTGGCGCAGCGGGTGCCGGCGGTGCATCTCGTCGGAGCGGAAGGTGACCAGGCACAGGAAGCGGCCCGAGAACCGACGGGACAGCAGGAAGCTGAGGAGGTCGCGCGTGCTCGCGTCAGCCCAGTGGGCGTCCTCGAGGACCATCAGGACCGGAGCCTCGCCGACGAGGTCCTCGACCAGGGAGTGCACGGCCTCGAACACCTCGACCCGGTCCAGGCCCTCCGAAGGCTCCGCACTCGGCGCCTGGTGCGCGAGCCGGCCCAGCGCAGGGTGCGCGCGGGCCAGTCGATCCGCGAGCTCTGGTGAGGACGCCCCCGCTGCCTCCAGCATGTCCGCCACCGGGAGGTAGGGCATCGAGGTCTCGCCGAAGTCGAGGCAGTGCCCGACCAGGCGGTGCCAGCCCTGCTCGCCGAGCCGGTCCAGGACCTCGGTCAGGAGCCTGGTCTTGCCGACCCCCGCGTCGCCCGAGAGCAACACCATCCGGGCCGGGTCGGACCCGTCTGCGGCGGCAGCGGAGCGGAGCAGCGCCGCCAGCTCGGGTTCCCGCCCGACGAGCTGCTCGGCCCTGCTCCGGTCCATCCGCACGTCGACATCATCGCGCACCCAGCACCTACCTGCGCCACCACCGGCGCAGGCCACGGTCGGTCGGGTTGCCGCCCCGGACGCCCTTCAGGCGCTCTGCCTGGGCGCGCATCTGCTCGAACATGAAGTCTTCGTTGAGCGGGCTGTACATCGCTGTCATCTCCTCGGCTGGTAGATGACCCGATACCACTCCTAAGGCCCCGGCGCGGACATCGGAAGTTGCCTCAGATGCGTCGGTCCTGGTGCCTCAGATCGACTGGCCCGGGCACCCGCGCGAGCCGGGGTTGGAACCTGGTCCTCAGGCGTCCGAGTCACTGAGCGGGACGATGGCCACTGCCTCGAACACGGGGAGCGGGCTCAGCTTGTCCAAGGCGCAGGTCAGGCGTCCCACCCCCTGCGTGCTGCTGGTGACGGTGACGGCCCACTCCTGGCCGGCGCGCACGAACACGCTCATGGGCCCGTTGCGCCGCACCAGCCGGACGGCGTCGAGCCGGTCCTCCTCCAGGTGGCGCCGCAGCGCGATCTCGGCGTACTGCACCTGCATGGGGTGTGCCGAGCGCCCGCGCAACCGGGTCAGGTCGACACGGCCCTCATCGTGGAGCTCGGCGACCTGGCTGGCCGTGCCCGGTTCCATGCGGCCGTAGTAGAGGCCCTCGGGGAGCACCAGCATGTTGGCGGCGAACCGGTCCCCACCCATGTGGGAGATCTCCCAGGTCTGCGCGGGGTGGGAGGCGCTCAGGGCCGCCGCCACGGGGCGCCCGCGCTCGGCGCAGCAGGCGTCGTGGCGGCCGTGCGTGCACACGCAGAACAGGGGCCCCGCAATCTGGGGCCAGTCCGGGGCCTCGCCGCGCGCGACGGCGTCGAGGTCGAGGCCGAGGAGGTCCACTGGCTCCTCGAAGGTGGTCGTGAGCAGCAACCGGCGGCGCGGGAAGGCCAGGAACGCGCGGCACCCGGCTTCGCGGTGTGCCCGGTGATGGCGTCGCGACATCAGGACCTTGATGTTCTTGTGGGTGCCGAGGTGGGCCTTGAGCTGCTCGGGCAGTCGGGTGTCGCGGGGGGCGCTGACGCCCCAGGGGCCGGCCTGCTCGACCAGCAGGAACGCGGTCACGTGCGTGGCAGTTCCGGCCAGGTCGTCGAGCCGCTGCTCGGAGGCCACCGAGCATCGGTAGTCGAGCCCTTCGGCGGCAGTCAGCGGATGACCTCGAGCAGACCTTCGCGCAGGAGCCTGCGGCACAGCACGAGCGCGGACTGGTCGTCCAGCCCAAGATCGGCCGGGGTGAACGTCTCCAGGGTGCGCGCACGCTCCACCGCTCCGGCGATCCGGCCGGGGACGGTGAGGCGTCGGTCGCCCAGGTGCACGTGTAGCCGGTCTCCGTCGGTGCGCAGGACGCACGGCTTGCCGGGTCGGCGGCGCAGCTGGGTCTCCGGCGCGAGCTCGCCCAGCGCCATCCGGTCGACCATCGCCCCACGCAGGCCCGCCGGTCGGGACTCGAGGAACGAGCGCGTGTGGGCGTCCGAGACGGCAGCGGCGTCGACCCCGTCGAGAGCCTTGGCCAGGTCGTGCAGGCGCCCGGAGAGCCCGTCGGCCAGCAGGGCGGGGTCGTCGAGGTATCCGGCCGGCAGGTGGCCGTCGGCATCCACCAACGCCATCGCTTCGCGCACCGCGCGGTCGAGCACGCTGCGCCAGGTCACCTGGTTGATGCCGATCGTGACGTGCAGGGAAACGGTGTCGCGGGCCCGAGCGGCATGGGGGGTGCCCGTGGGCAGGTACATGCTGAGACCGGGCTGCAGCAGGACCTCCTGCGGGCCGGTCGCGGTCTCGCCCCGGGCCGGGTGCACCTCCCACAGCTTCGAGCCGTGGGTCTGGAAGACGAAGACGTCGTGGCTGTCGCTGTGCACCGCGAATCCCTGGGCCGAGGGCGGGGTGAGGTAGGCGTTGGCCTGACAGGGGTGGCCCAGCGCGAGCTCGAGCTCGGCGACGAGCCGGGTGATTGGCGGCCAGTAGCGGTGCAGACCCTGGAGCACGACCGTGGCCCCGCCCTCGAAGAGGTCGATGACCTTGCGCGCGTCGACGAGACCGGTCAGGGGTTGCCCGGCGAGCGTGGCGCCACTGCGGGTGTACGCCGCCGCGGGCAGCACCGAGCCGTCCTGCGCCAGACGCACCGCCGGTGTCCTGATCGCGGAGGAGGTCAGCAGGTGGTCGACGTCGTCGAAGGAGAGCAGGCCGATGAGACCGGCCGGGTCCCCCTCGTGGACATGAACGTGGGACGCCCAGATCTTCTCGACGAAGTCCTGGGCGTCCCCGCTCAGCAGCTGGAGCGCATCCACCTAGAGGCTGCTGCCACCGTCGGTGCCGTCGGCGTCGGTGGAGTCACCGTCGCTGCTGTCGGTCGAGTCGCCGTCGGAGCCGTCCGCGTCGGTGGAGTCGCTGTCGGAGCCGTCCGCGTCCGAGGCGTCGCTGTCGGAGCCGTCCGCGTCCGAGGCGTCGCCGTCGGTGCTGTCGCTCGAGTCGCCGTCGGAGGCGTCCGCGTCGGTGCTGTCGGCGTCGCCGCCTGGCATCGCGCTCGCGTCACCGCTGGTGCTCATCTCCTCGTCGCCGAGGGGCTCATCGGGAGTAGTCGTCATCTGCTGCCTCCTGTGGGTCGTTCGGCACGCGGTCGCGCCGTCCGTCGTACTCGTGCCCGATACTGCCTAATCCAATCAAGAGCGCAACCCGCGGGGGTCACTCGTCCTCGGCAGCCGCCCGCGCCTTGAGGGCCTCGGCGTGGCTGTGGTGCTCCTCGCGGATCCGGGAGAGGAAGCTCTGCGTGCGCTCGTGGCGCGGGTGGTTGATGACCTCCAGCGGCGGGCCCTGCTCCACCACGACGCCGCTGTCCATGAAGACCACGCGGTCGGCGACCCCTCGGGCGAAGCTCATCTCGTGGGTCACCACGATCATCGTCATCCCGCCGTCGGCGAGCTCACGCATCACCGACAGGACTTCACCGACGAGCTCGGGGTCGAGCGCCGACGTCGGCTCGTCGAAGAGCATCAGCTTCGGCTCCATCGCGAGCGCGCGTGCGATGGCGACGCGCTGCTGCTGCCCTCCCGAGAGCTGCGAGGGGTAGTTGTCGAACTTGTCGCCCAGCCCCACTCGGTCGAGGAGCGCCATGCCCTGCTCGCGCGCCTCGGCCTTGGCCACGCCGCCCACGTGGACCGGGGCCTCCATCACGTTCTCGAGGGCCGTCATGTGGGGGAACAGGTTGAACCGCTGGAAGACCATCCCGATCTCGCGACGCTGCTCCGCGATCCGCTTGTCCCCGAGACGGTGCAGGCGACCGCCCTTCTCGGTGTAGCCGGCGAGCTCCCCGTCGACCCAGATGCGGCCGCCCTGGATGGTCTCGAGCTGGTTGATGCACCGCAGGAACGTGGTCTTCCCCGAGCCCGACGGGCCGAGGAGGCACACGACCTCCCCGGCGGCGACGTCGATGTCGATGCCCTTGAGCACCTCGACGCCGTGGAAGGACTTGTGCACGTTCAGCGCGCGCACCAGCGGCATCTGCTCGCTCATGAGGTGGCTCCCGTCCCGGTGGTCGACCGCATCCGGGCGAGGAGCCCCTTGCCCTGGGGCCGCGACCCAGCACCGACACCGCGGCCGAAGTAGGACTCGAGCCGCGACTGGACCACCATCAGCACGCTGCAGATCAGCAGGTACCAGATCACCGCTGCGACCAGCACCGGAAAGGTCTGGTAGGTGCGCGAGCCGATCGACTGGAGCTGGAAGAACAGCTCGTTGATGACCGGGATGCCGATCAGCAGCGAGGTGTCCTTGACCATGGCGATGGTCTCGTTGCCGGTCGGCGGGACGATCACCCGCATGGCCTGGGGCAGCACAACGCGCCGCATCGCCTTGCCGTTGCTCATGCCGAGCGCGCTCGCCGCCTCCCGCTGGCCCTCGTCGACGGAGAGGATGCCGGCCCGGGCGATCTCGGCCATGTACGCCGCCTCGGAGAGGCCCAGCCCGATGATGCCGCCGAGCAGCCCACCGAAGAGCTGGTTGGCGTCGAGCGTGGCGAAGGTCAGGTCGCCGGAGAAGCCCATCAGGTTCATCAGCTGCGGGCCGAAGGGGAAGCCGAGCCCGATGCCCTGGGGGAACAGCACGCCCAGGGCACCCATGATCGTGAGCAGCACCAGCCGCGGGACCGCCCGGAAGAACCAGGTGAAGGACCAGGCCACGCCGGCGAGCAGCGGGTTGCTGGAGAGGCGCATCACGGCCATGCCGATGCCGAACGTGACGCCGATGAGCATCGACCCCAGCGTGCCGAGCAGGGTGCCCATCACCAACCCGCGAAGGACCGGCGACTGGACCATCGCCTCGAACACGAACGGCCAGTTGAACGCCTCGTTCGTCAGCAGCAGGTGGACGAACATCGCCACGAGCACGGCGATGAACGCGACCACCACCCACCGACCTGGGTGCCGGACCGGGACCGCGTGGATCGTCCCGGGCCGGTCACCCTCACCGGGGGGCGGTGGTGCCGCCGCGGACTCGTCGCCCGCGGCCGCTCGCGTCGGGCTCATCTCAGAGCTGGGGGTTGACCGCGAAGTCGTCGATGGCGCCGTCGACGACGCCCCAGCCCTCGAGGGCCTCCTCGTAACCGCCGTCGGCCTCGAGCGACTCCAGCGCCGCCAGGATCGCCTCGGCGAGAGCCTTGTCGTCCTGACCGATCACGTAGCCGTAGGGAGCAGCGTCGTAGATGTCACCGAGCGCCTCGAGCTTGTCACCGGACTGCTTGACGGCGTACGCCACGACCGGGGAGTCGGCCAGCATGGCGTCGGCCTTGCCGGAGACGACCGCAGCGGTGGCCTGGTCCTGGCCTTCGTAGACCAGGACACGGGTCGGCTTGCCGGCGGTCTTGCACTCCTTGACCTTCGCGGGCAGGTCTTCCTCCTGCTGCACGGTGCCCTTCTGGACCGCGACCGTGGCGCCACAGGGCTGCTCGGGGTCCACGCCCTTCGGGTTGCCGGGCGTCGTGGCCCACTGGGTGCCGGCGCTGTAGTAGCTGACCATGTTGACCTGCTTCATCCGCTCGGCGTTCACGGTGAAGCTCGAGACGCCGACGTCGTACTTGCCACCCTGGACGCCGGTGATGATCGAGTCGAACTTGGCAGGCACGAACTCGGTCTCGAGCCCGAGCTTGCCGGCCACTGCGTTGAACAGGTCCACGTCGAAGCCCTGCACCGTCTTGCCGTCACCGGCCAGGAACTCGCTCGGGGCGTAGCTCGCGTCCGTGCCGATCGTGAGCTTGCCCGCGTCGCTGATCTCGGTGGGCACCAGGGCGGCGGCGTCCTTGTCGACGCTGACCTCGACCTGCTTCTTGTCGGAGTCTGCCGAGTTGTCGAGCGAGCTGGACCCGCAGCCGCTGAGGGCCAGCGCCCCCGATGTAGCGAGACCGACCAGAAGCGTGACTGACGTGCGCATGCATGTTCCTCTCAGAGTGTCATCCGGGGATCCCACTGAAAGGACCCGCGCGACGGTCGCCGCGGCACGTACCACAAGGGGACCGGGGCCGAGCGTCCGGCACAGGCTAGCGCCGGATCCGGAAAGTCGTTAACCGGTGCCGGGCAGAGCGGGAGGAAGCCGTCCCGAGCGGATCGCGCCAGCCAGTGGTCGGGCAGGGGCGCACCGTCTCGAGACGCTCGCCTTTCGGTCGGGCGTCCTTGTCCTCTCGAAAAAAGGTTTGAACTCAGACCATTGACAGCAGACGCGGTTGCTCGAAGACTGACCCGCGTGAGCGTCGCCCCCGATCCAGCCGCACCGTCCGGCCTGTCGAACGCGGTGCTGCGGCCGGTGCGAGGTCACCACGCGTTCGAGGCGTGCGTGGAGCAGCTGGCGACGATGATCCGGCTCGGGGTCTACCCCCGTGGCTCGACTCTGCCCCCCGAACGGGAGCTGTCCGAACGGCTCGCGGTCTCCCGGGCGACGCTGCGCGAGGCGATGGCGGCGATGCGTGAGGCCGGGCTCGTCGAGACCCATCGGGGCCGGAGCGGCGGCACCGTGGTCACGATGAAGCCGCCCACCCCGAGCGCCCGCGCCGCGGCTCGGCGTACGCCGGACAGACTCGGCGACTGGCTCGACGCCCTCGACTTCCGACGGATCGTCGAGCCCGGTGCAGCGGCCCTGGCCGCCGCCAACGACCTGGACGAGGCGCAGCGACAACAGCTGCGCACAGCCCATGAGGCCGTCGCCGGAGCGAGCGGGCCGGCGGTCCACCGACAGGCCGACTCCCGGTTCCACCTCACGGTCGCCACGCTGACCGGCTCCCCCCGGGTGATCGAGGCGGTCACGGCCGTTCAGTCGGCCCTGCACGAGATGCTCAGCGCGATCCCGATCTTGGAGACCAACATCGCCCACTCCGACGCCCAGCACGCGCGGATCGTCAGGGCGATCCTGGCCGGCCGCTCGGCCCGGGCTCGTCGGGTGATGGAGGAGCACTGCGACGACACCGCGGCCCTGCTCCGGGGCCTTCTCGGATGACCGCCACCTGCCCGTGCCGTGCCCGGCACACCACGACCACCGAAAACACAGCCACGATCGGGAGAGCGACATGAGCACACCGAACGACCGTTTCCTGGACATCGAAGCCCTGCGCTCGATGATCGACAGCGGTGAGGTGGACACCGTCGTCCTCGCCTTCACCGACATGCAGGGCCGCCTCCAGGGCAAGCGTCTGCACGGGCGCTACTTCCTCGACGTCGCGCTCGAGGGTGGCACCGAGGGATGCAACTACCTGCTGGCGGTCGACATCGACATGAACACCGTGGCGGGCTACGAGATGTCCTCCTGGGAACGGGGGTACGGCGACATGGAGTTCGTGCCCGACTGGGACACGCTCCGGATCCTGACGCACCTCCCGGCCACCGCGATGGTGCAGTGCGACCTGGTGTGGCTCGACCACGAGCCGGTCGTCCAGTCCCCCCGCACCATCCTCAAGCACCAGCTCGACCGGGTCGCGGCCATGGACATGGTCGCCCTCTCCGGCACCGAGCTGGAGTTCATCGCCTTCAACAACACCTACGAGGAGGCCCACGACCGGCGGTGGCGCGACCTCACCCCCGTCAACCAGTACAACGTCGACTACTCGATCCTCGGCACCACCCGGGCGGAACCGCTGCTGCGTGACATCCGCAACCACTCCTACGCCGCGGGCATGGACGTCGAGGGCGCCAAGGGCGAGTGCAACTTCGGGCAGCACGAGATCGGCTTCCTCTTCGCCGAAGCCATGATCACCGCGGACAACCACAGCGTCTACAAGACGATGGCCAAGGAGATCGCCGCCCAGCACGGGCAGGCGCTCACCTTCATGGCCAAGTACGACGCGAGGGAGGGCAACTCCTGCCACATCCACCTCTCCCTCCGTGGCGCCGACGGCAGCGTCGTGTTCGGTGACGGGCACGAGCGCTCTCCGCTCTACGACCAGTTCGTCGCCGGAGTGCTGGCGACGATGGCCGACTTCACGATGCTCTACGCGCCCAACATCAACTCCTACAAGCGCTTCGCGGACGCTTCCTTCGCCCCGACCGCCATCGCCTGGGGCACCGACAACCGCACCTGCGCCGTACGCCTGGTGGGGCATGGGCCGTCGGCACGCATGGAGAACCGACTGCCCGGAGGAGACGTGAACCCCTATCTCGCGCTCGCCGCCATGCTGGCCGGCGGCCTGCACGGGATCGAGAACGAGCTGGAGCTCGAGGACGAGCTCGTTGGCAACGCCTACGCCTCGGACAAGCCGCACGTGCCCCGCACCCTGCGCGCGGCGCGTGAGGCGTTCGCCACTTCCGAGATCGCCCGCTCGGCCCTGGGTGCGGAGGTCGTCGACCACTACGTCAACATGGCCGACGTCGAGCTCAAGGCCTTCGAGTCCGCCGTCACCGACTGGGAGCTCGCCCGCACTTTCGAAAGGATGTGACCCGTGTCCACAGCGGTCATCAACCCCGTCACCGCAGAGCAGATCGCCGAGGTTCCCTCGGCAACCGTCGAACAGGCGGACGCAGCGATCGAACGGGCACAGGAGGCCTTCGGCCCCTGGCGCGACCTGGCCCCGGGCGAGCGCGCCCGGCTGCTCCGCGCGTTCGCGACAGTCGTCGACGAGCACCTCGAGGAGCTCGCTCAGCTCGAGGTCCGCAACGCCGGGCACACGATCGGCAACGCACGCTGGGAGGCCGGCAACGTCCGGGACTGCCTGAACTACTACTCCGCCTCACCCGAGCGCCTCTTCGGCCGTCAGATCCCGGTGGCCGGTGGGGTGAACATCACCTTCCGCGAACCGCTCGGTGTTGTCGGCATCATCGTGCCGTGGAACTTCCCGATGCCCATCGCTGGCTGGGGATTCGCCCCTGCCCTCGCCGCGGGCAACACGGTGGTGCTCAAGCCGGCCGAGCTCACCCCGCTGACAGCGATCCGTCTCGGCGAGCTCGCCGTGGAGGCCGGCCTTCCCGAGGGTGTCCTCACCGTGATCCCGGGCAAGGGGTCCGTGGTCGGAGAACGCTTCGTCACCAACCCCGCGGTGCGCAAGGTGTGCTTCACCGGCTCGACCTCGGTCGGCAAGCAGATCATGGCCGGCTGCGCCGACCAGGTGAAGGCGGTGACACTGGAGCTCGGCGGCAAGAGCGCGAACATCATCTTCGCCGACAGTGACGTCGCTGCAGCCGCGGCCAGCGCTCCGGGAGCCGTCTTCGACAACGCCGGGCAGGACTGCTGTGCGCGGTCCCGCATCCTGGTGCAGCGCTCGGCGTACGACGAGTTCGTCGGGCACCTCGAACAGGCGGTCAAGGGTTTGCGTGTGGTCGACCCCGCCCAGGAGGACAGCGAGATGGGGCCGATGGTCTCCGCGGCGCAACGCGACTCCGTGCAGCGCTACATCGACGGGGCGAGCGTGGCCTTCAGCGGCTCCTGCCCGGACGGGGACGGGTTCTGGCTCCCACCGACGGTGATCGAGTCCAGCTCGACCCAGGAGCCGGTCTGGCGCGAGGAGGTCTTCGGCCCCGTGGTGGCGGTGATGGCCTTCGACGACGAGGACGAGGCGATCGCGCTCGCCAACGACACGGAGTACGGCCTTTCCGGGTCGATCTTCACCAACGACCTGGGTCGTGGGCTGCGGGTCGCGCGCAAGGTCGAGGCCGGCAACCTGAGCGTCAACAGCCATGCGTCGGTGCGCTACTGGACGCCGTTCGGCGGCTACAAGCAGTCCGGCCTCGGCCGCGAGCTCGGTCCGGACGCTCCGAACGCCTTCACCGAGGAGAAGAACGTCTTCATCGCCCACTGACGCGACGAAGTCACCCCGCCACACCCAGCCCCACCGACCACGGGTGGTCGAGCAGTCAGCAGTGAGCGAACCGCGTGGTCAGCCCGGACCACGAGCGCACAATCGAGAGGAGCACCAACATGGCAGGACGTCTCGACGGCAAGGTCGCCGTGGTCACCGGAGGGTGCTCCGGCATCGGTCTGGCCACGGTCAACAGGTTCGTGCAGGAGGGCGCACGTGTCGTCATCGGCGACATCGACGACCAGCGCGGACACGAGGTGGTCGGCCAGCTCGGCGGCGAGGAGATCGCGTCGTACGCGCACGTCGACGTCACCAGCAAGGACGAGGTCGACGCGCTGTTCCAGCTCGCCAAGGACCGCTACGGCTCGGTGGACATCGCGTTCAACAACGCCGGCATCTCGCCGCCCGAGGACGACTCGATCATGGACACCGACCTCGAGGCCTGGCGCCGGGTGCAAGAGGTCAACCTGACCAGCGTCTTCTTGTGCAGCAAGGCAGCGCTGAAGCACATGCTCGAGCAGAAGTCTGGCTCGATCATCAACACGGCCTCCTTCGTCGCGGTGATGGGTGCGGCGACCAGCCAGATCTCGTACTCCGCCTCGAAGGGTGGCGTGCTCTCGATGAGCCGCGAGCTCGGAGTGCAGTTCGCCCGGGACGGCATCCGGGTCAACGCCCTTTGCCCCGGACCGGTGAACACGCCGCTGCTCCAGGAGCTCTTCGCCACCGACGCCGAGCGGGCCGCCCGACGGCTCGTGCACGTCCCGATGGGGCGGTTCGGCGAGCCGGAGGAGATGGCGAACGCCGTGCTCTTCCTGGCCTCCGACGAGTCCAGCTTCATCACGGCCAGCACGTTCCTCGTCGACGGCGGCATCTCGGCGGCCTACGTCACTCCGATGTGAGCGGGAGCCCCGCATGTCGCCGCTGATCGGACTCACCACCTATCGCGAGCAGGCCGCCTTCGGGGTCTGGGACCAGCAGGCCGACCTGCTGCCCACGGCGTACGCCGACGCCGTCGTACGCGCTCGTGGCACGCCACTGCTGCTGCCGCCCGCGACCGACACCGCCCAGGCCGCGGCCGCCGTGGTCGCCAAGCTCGACGGGCTGGTGATCAGCGGCGGGGCGGACGTCGACCCGGCCCGCTACGGCGAGAGCCCCCACGAGCGCACCGGTAAGCCGAGACCGGACCGGGACGCCTGGGAGATCGCCCTGCTCGAGGCCGCGGCGGGTGTCGGCCTACCCACGCTGGGCATCTGCCGCGGGATGCAGGTGATGGCCGTCGCCGCCGGCGGCATCCTCGACCAGCACACCCCCGACCTCGTGGGCCACACCCAGCACGACCCGGGTGCCGACAACTTCGGCGACATCGACGTCACCACCGAGGAGTCGTCACTGCTGCGTGGCATCCTCGGCCGCGGACTCGTGGTGCGCTGCCACCACCACCAGTCCGTCCGCTCCCATCCCGGCTACCGCGCCGCGGCCTGGGCCGCCGACGGCACCGTCGAGGCGATGGAGGTCGAGGGCTCGGGCGAGGGCGACCGCTTCTGCGTTGCCGTGCAGTGGCACCCGGAGGCGGGCCGCGACCAGCGGCTCTTCGACGCGCTGGTCGAGGCCGCCTCACACCGCTGAGCACGGGACGCCGCACGAGCCGCCCCTCCGCCCCTCCGCCCGTCCGCCCGTCCGCCCGCGGGACGCCCGTCCGCCCGCGGGACGTCATACGAACGGTGACCTCGAAGCCACGATTCGGATGACGTCCCGGGGCGATCCGGTCAGGCGAGGACCTCGGCGACGAGCGGGACGCCGGGACGGTAGGCGAGGTGCACGTACGACGGGGCGTCGAGCACGGTGATGTGGGCGCGGGCACCCGGGGCGAGCACGCCGACGTCGTCGCGACCCAGGGCGCGGGCACCGCCGGCCGTGGCAGCCCAAAGCGCCTCGGCCGGGGTCATCCCCATCTCGCGCACCGCCAGGGCGATGCACAGCGGGACCGACGAGGTGTAGCACGAGCCCGGGTTGCAGTCGCTGGCGAGCGCGACCGTCACGCCGGCGTCCAGCAGGCCGCGTCCGTCCGGGTACGGCGACCGGGTGCTGAACTCGACTCCGGGCAGCAGCGTCGCGACCGTCGTGGAGTCGGCCAGCGCCGCGACGTCGTCGGCCGACAGGTGGGTGCAGTGGTCGACCGCCCGCAGTCCCAGCTCGCAGGCGAGCTGGACGCCCGGCCCCGGCCCGAGCTGGTTCGCGTGCAGCCGCCCGTCCAGCCCGTGCGCCCTTCCGGCGGCCAGGATCGCCCGCGCCTGGTCGGCGTCGAACGCGCCCCGCTCGCAGAACACGTCGATCCAGCGGGCGTGCGGCGCCGCCGCTTCGAGCATCGGCCCGGTGACCAGGTCGACGTAGCCGGCCACGTCGTCGGCGTACTCCGGCGGCACGACGTGCGCACCGAGGAAGGTGGTCTCCTCGGTGAACTGCCGCGCGACGACCAGGCTGCGAGCCTCGTCGAGCACGCTCAGCCCGTAGCCGCTCTTGATCTCCATCGTGGTCGTGCCCTGGCGCCGCATCTCCGCCACGAGCCTGGCGACGTTCACCGTCAGCTGCTCGTCAGTGGCAGCTCGGGTGGCCGCCACCGTCGTGCGGATGCCGCCGGCCGCGTAGCTCTCGCCCGCCATCCGCGCGGCGAACTCGGCGGCACGGTCGCCGGCGAAGACGAGGTGCGAGTGGGAGTCGACGAACCCCGGGATCACCGCGCGCCCACCGAGGTCACGGGTGTCGTCGGCGGCCGGGGCGTCGACGCGGCGGCCCGCCCAGGCCACCCGGCGACCCTCGAGCAGGATGGCCGCGTCCGCGACCACGCCGAGCGGGGTGCCGTCGTGGCTCGGGTCGTTGGTGACCAGCTCACCGATGCCGGTGAGGAGCAGGGAGCTCACGGCAGCCCCCGTACGTCGGCCGCGGTGGCTGCGAAGACGGCCGTCTCCGCGGTGGCGCCGGCGCCCCTGGTGCGCACACTGTCCAGGTCGATCGTGACCAGCTCGGCACGCTGCCCGACCGCGATGCGGCCGAGGTCGTCGAAGCCCAGCGACCGGTGGCCGGCGCGCGTGGCCGCGTCCAGCAGCTCGGGGGCGGACCAGTGGCCGCGACGTCGGGTGGCCAGACGTTCGTGCATCTCCACGGCTCGCATCTCCTCGATCAGGTCGATCACGGCATGACTGTCCGAACCCAAGGTGAGAATCGCGCCCGCGTCGTGCAACCGACGCGCCGGGCCGATGCCGTCGGCCAGGTCGCGTTCGGTGGTGGGGCAGAAGCAGACGTTGGTCTCCGACTTCCCGAGCAGCTCGATGTCCGCGTCGGTGAGGTGGGTGGCGTGCACAGCCGTGGTCAACGGCCCCAGAGCACCGGCCTCGGCCAGCAGCTGGGTCGGGGTGCAGCCGTGGGCGGCCAGGCACTCGTCGTTCTCGGCGACCTGTTCGGAGAGGTGCACGTGCAGCGGCCGGCCGGCAGCCGCCGCCACCACGGTCGGCAGCTGGTCGCGCGGCACCGCTCGCACGGAGTGGATCGCCATCCCCAACCTCGGGTCGTCGAACGCTGCCACCCGCTCGGCCCAACTGGTGGCGTCACCGTCGGAGAAGCGCACCTGCACCCCCTCGGGCGGGCGGCCGAACCCGCTCCCGAGGTAGCAGGTGTCGAGCAGCCGGATCCGGATCCCGGCGTCATCGGCGGCGGCGAGCAGGGCTCGGCCCATCTCGTTGGGGTCGGCGTACGGCGTCCCGTCCGGCTGGTGGTGCAGGTAGTGGAACTCCCCGACCGATCGGACGCCGGTCGCGCGCATCTCCTGGTAGGTCTCGCGCGCCAGCTCGAAGTAGGTGTCCGGGGTGAGGTCCGCGGCCACGGCGTACATCTGCTCGCGCCAGGTCCAGAAGGTGCCGCGCTCGCGCTGGGTGTGGCCCCGCAGCGCCCGGTGGAAGGCGTGCGAGTGGCAGTTGGCGAAGCCGGGCAGCGTGAGGCCTTCGACGAGAACCTCGCCCGGCAGCGGCTCGTCGCCGACATCGCGGATGACCCCGTCCTGCACGAGCAGGCGCAGATCCCGGTGCACACCGTCCTCGAGGAGCGCGTGCTCGAGATGCAGCGCGTTCACGAGACCAGCACCTGGAGGGCGTCGGTGAGCGCCTCGACGCCGGCGAGGCAGTCCCCGGTCTCGGCATGCTCCTCCGGGGAGTGCGAGACGCCTGTGGGGTTGCGGACGAACAACATCGCCGTGGGGACTCCGGCGGCGGCCAGGATCCCGGCGTCGTGGCCCGCCTGGGTGGCGATGACCGGAAGCTCGCCCCGTCCGTTCGCCAGTCCCTGCCGCAGCCTGCCGGTGAGATCGGCGTCGAAGGCCACCTCGCCAGAGACCGACTCCGCAGTCACCGTGAGCCGGGTGCCGTTGCCTGCTGCGTGTTCCTCGGCGCGCTCCTGGACATCCGCCACCAGCCGGGCGAGCTCGCCGTCGGTCTCGCAGCGCGCATCCAGCCAACCGGTGACCCTGGAGGGGATCGCGTTGGTGCCGTTGGGGGCAACGTCGAGGCGACCGAACGTCGCCCGCTGACCGGCCGCACGGGCCCGATCCTGCGCCGCGAGCGCGGTCATCGCGAAGCTGAGCATCGGGTCCTGCCGGTCCTCCATCCGCGTGGTGCCCGCGTGGTTCGCGGTGCCGGTGAAGTCGAAGCGGTAGCGACCGTGCGGCCAGATCCCGCTCGCCAGACCCACGGGTGCGTCCCGGTCGACGAGGTCGCGCCCCTGCTCCACGTGCAGCTCCACGAAGCATCCGATGCTGTCCAGCCAGGCGGCTCGGCCCAGCTCTGGTTGCAGGCCGGCCTCGGCCATCGCCTCCAGCAGCGGTACGCCGTCGCGATCGCGTAGCTCGCCAGCGGCCTCGGGGGTCAGCGACCCCGCTGCCAACCGGGAGCCCAGGCAGGCGATTCCGAAGCGCGATCCCTCCTCCTCGGCGAAGGCGGCCACGGCGATCGGCCGGGTGGGAGTGACGCCGCGTTCGCGGAGCCGGTCGACCGCGGCCAGGGCGGTGACCACGCCGAGCGGCCCGTCGTACGCCCCGCCGTCGAGGACCGAGTCGAGGTGGGAGCCGACGAGCACCACGTCGGAGGGAGGACCAGGCTCGGCCTCGGTCGCCCAGAGCGCCAGCAGGTTGCCGTTGCCGTCGACCTCGAGACCGAGACCGCGCGCGGTGCACTGCTCGGCGAACCACTGACGCAGCTCGGACTCCGCCGAGGTGTACGGCGTGCGGAAGTAGCCGCCGCTGGCGCGGGACCGTCCGATCGGGGACAGCTCGCGCCACATCTGCTCGAAGTCGCTGCCCCGGTCAGTCATGCTCTGCCCCATGGACTTCCAGGACGTCGTACGCCGACGCCGCATGGTGCGCAGCTACACCGACGATCCCGTGGACCCTGACGTCGTCGACCGGGCGCTGCGCAACGCGACCCGGGCTCCGAACGCCGGGTTCAGCCAGGGCTGGGGCTTCCTGGTGCTCGACACCCGCGACGACATCAACCGCTACTGGGCGGCGTCCGGGGCGCGCACCGAGGCCCCGGACACGTGGCTGCGCGGGATGATGCGAGCGCCGGTGATCGTGGTGCCCTGTTCGAGCAAGGCCGCCTACCTCCAGCGGTACGCCGAGCCGGACAAGGGCTGGACCGACCAGGACGAGGCCCGGTGGCCGGTGCCGTTCTGGCACATGGACGCGGCGATGGCCGCCCTGCTGATCCTGCAGACTGCCGTCGACGCCGGGATCGGTGGGTGCTTCTTCGGCATCCCGCCGGAGAGCCTGGCGTCGGTGCGCGCCGAGTTCTCCATCCCCGACAAGTTCGACCCGGTCGGCGCGATCACCCTGGGACACCCGGCCGAGGACGGCGGCGCCGCCGGGTCGCCCAGCCGCCGCGCACGCAAGGAGCTCGCCGATGTCGTCCACCGCGGCGACTGGGGGAAGAGCTGACGCACTTGGGGCTGACATGAGGCAAGCCAATCCCACTCCGGGGCTGGTGCGCCACCGGTCCCGATTCCGTCTGTCTCGGATGCGAGATCAAGGCCAATCGGTTTGACAGGGTTTGCACGGGGTACAACTACGCCCGATAGGGAGCTCAACATCAATCGAAGGGAGACAGGACATGGTTGTCCTGGGACTGATCTTGCTGATCATCGGACTGGTGGCCAGCATCTCGATCCTCACCACCATCGGAGCGATCCTTCTCGTCGTTGGGCTGATCCTCAACGTCGTGCCGATCGGTGGCACGAGGCGTCGGGTCTACTAGCCCACGACTGAGCGCTGAACGCCAAGGGGCCCCGACCGTCCGGTCGGGGCCCCTTGGCGCGCCCCACCCAACTAGCCTGCCACCGTGACCAGCCACAGGGCGCCGCATGAGCGCTGACCCGACGTGGGAAGTGCTCCTGCTCCTCGCGGCAGCAGCGCTAGCGGCCGGCTTCGTTGACGCCGTCGTCGGCGGGGGCGGGCTGGTCCAGCTGCCTGCGCTGCTGCTCGGCCTCCCGGGCGCCAGCCCTGCGCAGATCCTCGCGACGAACAAGCTGGCGTCGATCTGTGGGACCACGGTCAGCAGTGCGACGTACTACCGGCGGGTGCGTCCTGACCCACGCACGTTCCTGCCGCTGATGCTGCTGGCCTTCATCGGTTCGGTCGGCGGAGCCCTGGTCGCGAGCCAGATCCCCCGCTCCGCGTTCGAGCCGATCGTGCTGGCCGCCCTCGTGCTCGTCGGCGGGTGGGTGGTCCTCAGCCCCACTCTCGGCCGCGAGAGCCTGCTCCGCTTCTCGGGCCATCGCCACACCGCAGCGGCCATGGTGACCGGTGTGGCGGTCGGCTTCTACGACGGCGCCCTCGGGCCCGGCACCGGCAGCTTCTTCGTGATCGGCCTCGTCGGCCTGCTCGGCTACAACTTCCTCGAGGCCTCGGCCAAGGCCCGGATGGCCAACTGGGCGACGAACCTCGCCGCCCTCTGCGTCTTCGTGCCCCAGGGCGCCGTGCTCTGGAAGGTCGGTCTGCTGATGGGTGGCTGCAACCTCGTCGGCGGGTACCTCGGCGCCAGGCTGGCGGTCTCCCGCGGCTCGACGTTCGTGCGCGCGTTCTTCATCGTCGTGGTGCTCGGCTTCACCGTCCGCATCGGCGGAGACGTCTTCGGTCTCTGGTCCTGACCGCCCTACCCGCCGAGACGGCGCGCATGTCCCGCCCTTCCCCGCCGAGACGGCGCGCATGTCCCGCCGTACGCCGCCCAGACGGCGCGCATGTCCCGCCGTACGCCGCCCAGACGGCGCGCATGTCCCGCAGCGTCGACCTTGATGCCCGGGACAGTTGCGCCGTCGCGATGTCCCGGGACAGTCGCCGACCGTTGATGCCCGGGACAGATGCGCCGTCTCGGCGAGTTGGCGCGGGACAGATGCGCCGCCTCGGCGGTTTGTAGGCTGGGAGGATGGGTGCGGAGCCTGAGCAGGAGCGTGACGAGTCGCCCGCACGGGCGCGGATCCGCCAGCAGGCGCTGTGGGTGGAGCTGCAGATCGAGCAGGCCATGGCGCGGGGCGAGTTCGACGACCTGCCGGGGCAGGGCAAGCCCCTGGGTGACCTGGGTTCGCCGGAGGACCGGGACTGGTGGCTGAAGAAGCTGATCGAGCGTGAGCAGATCACCGGAGTGCTGCCCGCAGCCCTGGCGTTGCGCAAGGAGGACGCCGAGCTCGACGAGCTGCTGGATCGGGAGACCGCCGAGAAGGTCGTGCGTCGGCTGGTCGAGGACTTCAACCGGCGGGTGGTCGAGGCCCGCCGTCAGCTCCAGGGAGGCCCGCCGGTCGTGACGCCCACGCGGGACGTCGAGGTCGAGGTGGGGCGCTGGCGGCAGCGCCTGGCCGATCGGCGGGCACTCGCCGACAACGCGCCGACGTCCACCGGCAGCCGCTCAGGTCGCCGCTGGTGGCGCCGCGGGCGCGGGTGACCGACTGCGGGCGCTGTCAGTCCTCCCGCATCGGAACCCGTACGCCGCGCTCCTCGGCCACCTCGACGGCCCGGTCGTAGCCGGCGTCGACGTGCCGGATCACGCCCGTGCCGGGGTCGTTGGTGAGGACGCGCTCGATCTTCTGCGCCGCGAGCTCGGTGCCGTCCGCGACGCACACCTGGCCGGCGTGGATGGAGCGGCCCATGCCCACCCCGCCACCGTGGTGGATGGACACCCATGAGGCACCCGACGAGGTGTTCAGCAGCGCGTTCAGCAGGGCCCAGTCCGCGATCGCGTCCGAGCCGTCGAGCATCGACTCCGTCTCGCGGTAGGGCGAGGCGACCGAGCCGGCGTCGAGGTGATCGCGACCGATCACGACCGGGGCCTTCAGCTCGCCCGTGGCCACCATCTCGTTGAACTTCAGCCCGGCGAGGTGTCGCTCGCCGTACCCGAGCCAGCAGATCCGGGCCGGCAGCCCCTGGAAGGAGACCCGCTCACCGGCCATGGTGATCCACTTGTGCAGCCGCTCGTTGTCCGGAAACAGCTCGAGGATGGCCCGGTCGGTCGCGGCGATGTCGGCAGGGTCGCCGGACAGGGCAGCCCACCGGAACGGGCCCTTGCCCTCGCAGAACAGCGGCCTGATGTACGCCGGCACGAACCCGGGGAACTCGAAGGCCCGGTCGTAGCCGCCCTTGCGGGCCTCGTCACGGATCGAGTTCCCGTAGTCGAACACCTCGGCCCCACGGTCCTGGAACTCCACCATCGCGCGCACGTGCACGGCCATCGAGGCCTGCGCCTCCTTGGTGAACGCACCCGGGTCACGACGGGCCGCCTCGTGCCAGTCCTCGAAGGCGACGCCCAGCGGCAGGTAGGACAGCGGGTCGTGCGCCGAGGTCTGGTCGGTCACCACGTCGATGGGAGCACCTGACTCCAGCAGGGCCGGGAACATCTCGGCGGCGTTGCCCAGGACCCCGATGGACAGCGGTCGCCGGGCGTCGCGCGCCTCGATCGCGAGCTCGACGGCGTGCTCCAGCGAGTCGGCCTGTACGTCGAGATAGCGGTGCTCGATCCGCCGGGTGATCCGCGTCTGGTCACACTCGACACAGATCGCGACCCCGTCGTTCATCGTGACGGCCAGCGGCTGCGCACCGCCCATGCCACCGAGGCCGGCGGTCAGCGTGATCGTGCCGGCCAGGGTGCCGTCGAAGCGCTTGTCGGCCACGGCGGCGAACGTCTCGAAGGTGCCCTGGAGGATGCCCTGGGTGCCGATGTAGATCCACGAGCCGGCAGTCATCTGGCCGTACATCGTGAGACCGAGGTCCTCCAACCGCCGGAACTCCTCCCAGTTGGCCCAGTCGCCGACCAGGTTGGAGTTCGCGATCAGCACCCGCGGCGCCCACTCGTGGGTGCGGAAGACACCCACGGGCTTGCCGCTCTGCACGAGCATCGTCTCGTCGTCGGCCAGCGTCGTCAGCGTCCGCACCAACGCGTCGTAGGCCTCCCAGCTGCGTGCGGCCTTGCCGGTCCCGCCGTACACGACCAGCTCCGCGGGGTTCTCGGCGTTGGCAGGGTCGAGGTTGTTCATCAGCATCCGCAGCGGCGCCTCGGTCTGCCACGAGCGCGCGGTCAGCTCGGTGCCGTGGGCGGCGTGGATGGGAAGACGGTGGTTCTCCATGGCGTTCACTTCAGCTCTCCGATCACTTCTTCGACGGCGGACAGCACGTGGCCGTCACGGACAAGGCCCACACAGTTCTCGATCTCGGGCGCCAGGTGCCGGTCCGGTCCCGGACCCGCGACGCCGCTGCGACGCAGCAGGTCGATGACCGCGGCGGTGGCCGGCGACGGCTCGAGCGGTCGGCGCAGGTCGAGAGCGCGCGCGGCGGTCAGCACCTCGATGGCGACCACCCGGGTGAGGCCGTCCACGGATCGGCGCAGCTTGCGCGCGGCCGACCAGCCCATCGACACGTGGTCCTCCTGCATGGCGCTGGACGGGATCGAGTCGACGCTCGCCGGGTTGGCCAGCCGCTTGAGCTCCGAGACGATCGCCGCCTGGGTGTACTGGGCGATCATCAGTCCGCTGTCCACCCCCGGGTCGTCGGCGAGGAACGGCGGCAGCCCGTGGTTGCGCGAGCGGTCCAGGAACCTGTCGGTACGCCGCTCGCTGATCGAGGCCACGTCGGCAGCGACGATCGCCGCGAAGTCGAGCACGTAGGCAACCGGTGCCCCGTGGAAGTTCCCGTTGGACTCCACGCGCCCGTCCTCCAGCACCACGGGGTTGTCGATGGCGCTGGCCAGCTCGCGCCCGGCGACCGTGGCGCAGTGCTCCAAGGTGTCCCGCGCGGCGCCGTGCACCTGCGGGGAGCAGCGCAGCGAGTAGGCGTCCTGCACCCGGTTGCAGTCCGGACCCCGGTGTGAGGCCACAACCGCGGAGTCACGCAGGATCGCCACCAGGTTGGCCGCCGAGGCAGCCTGCCCGGGGTGCGGCCGGACCGCCTGCAGCTCGGCGGCGAAGACCCGGTCCGTCCCCAGCTGGCCCTCGACCGACATGGCGGCCGCGACGTCCGCCGTACGCATCAGCCGGGAGAGGTCGGTCAGCGCCAGGACGAGCATCCCGAGCATGCCGTCGGTCCCGTTGACCAGCGCAAGGCCCTCCTTGGCGACCAGATCCAGCGGAGCCAGACCCGCTGCCGCGAGTGCCTGCGCCGCCGGCATCAGCACACCCTCGGCGTCGACCACGTCGCCCTCGCCCATGTAGGCCAGCGCACAGTGCGAGAGCGGCGCCAGGTCACCGGAGCAACCGAGGGAGCCGTACTCGTGGACGATCGGCGTGATCCCGGCGTTGAGCATGCCGACGATCAGCTCCGCCAGCTCCAGCCGTACGCCGGTCCGGCCGGTCGCCAAGGTGGAGAGGCGAAGCAGCATCAGCCCGCGGACGACCTCGCGCTCGACGGCTGGCCCGGAACCGGCAGCGTGCGAGCGGATCAGCGACTTCTGCAGCTGCGCCCGCTGCTGTGTGGGGATGTGCCGGGTGGCCAGCGCTCCGAAGCCGGTCGAGATGCCGTAGGCCGGCGTCGGCGCGGCGGCGAGCTCGTCGACGACGGTGCGGGCTCGCGTGATCGCACCACTGGCCGCCTCGGAGAGCCGCACCGAGGCTCCGTGCCGGGTCACGGCGACGACCTCGGCGAAGGAGAGCGGACCCACGCCCACCTCGACTGGGTCCTCGACGCGCACACCGTGTTCAGCCATGACTACATCGAACCCTGCTGCACGTTCCGCGGACAGGCCCGGGGACTCGACTCGGTCTCGGATCCCAGACTCGAGCCGGAGGCCGCCCGCCCGGTGGCCGGAGGCCGCCCGCCCAGTGGGAGGTCCGGGACGAACGCCACCGTGGGGTGGGGGTGCCATGGCACCATGAGGGCGCGCAGGGGCGCACGGACCCGGGAGGCCACATTGCGCAGACGACGGACCACCGCCGCCGCGGTCCTGGCCGCGCTCGCGGTCGTCGGCTCGGGCTGCGATGCGCCACTGGCGCCCAAGTCGAAGCAGACCACGAGCTCCGCACCCGAGGCCGGTGCGACCCAGGCCCCCAGTGCCACCTCCACCCCCTCGGCGAGCGCCAGCACACCCGTCGCGCCGAAGCCCAAGCCGCAGCCGAGCCCGACGCTGAAGATCGACAAGCCCAAGCTCAAGCCGCTGCCCAGCGGACCGATCGAGGGCAGCGACATCAGCTGGCCGCAGTGCCCCAAGGGCATGGGGATCCCGCAGAAGCGCACGCTCGGGCTGCCACCACCGTTGCCGACGGCCAAGTACGTGATCATGGGCCTGACCAACGGGCCGGCCTTCACGCCCAACCCCTGCCTGGCCAGCCAGGTCCAGTGGGTCAAGGAACGGCGCCTGCTCGCTGCGGCCTACGCGGTGAACAGCTACCCCGACAAGGAGACCGTCAAGCGCTACGCGCGCAAGGGCCCGTTCGACGGCACCACCCGGCTCGGCGCCCTGAGCAACGTGGGCTACCAGCAGGCCAAGTTCAACCTGGCCACGATGGCCAGGGCCGGGCTGGAGAGCCCGGTGATCTGGCTCGACGTGGAACCCGTCCCGCAGTTCGAGTGGAGCAGCGACAAGGCCGCGAACGCGGCGGTGATCAAGGGGGCTGCCCGCAGCTACACCGACGCCGGCTTCGACATCGGCACCTACTCCACCGCCTACCTCTGGGAGCAGGTCGTCGGCGATCTGCGCCTGGGGATCCCCGAGTGGCGGGCAGCAGGGCAGACCTCGCGGGCGGAGGCACTGCGCCGCTGCCGGTCCGACAGGGTCATCCAGGGCGGCCAGGCCGTGCTGGCCCAGTGGGTCGAGGCGAACCGCGACCGCAACGTGACCTGCCCGGGCACGTCCGGTGAGATGCTGCGCTGGTTCCACCAGTACTGAGCCGGCCGCTCGGCAGGTCTCGCATACGAGACCCCGTGGCAGGATGGCGCGGTGAGCCAGGTTCCCGCCGCCACCCGGACGCTGCAGGTGCTGCGCTTCCTGGCTGCGCAGCCGGACCCGGTGCCACTGGAGCGCCTGGCCACGTCCCTGGAGCTGCCGCGATCCACGGCCTACCACCTCGTCAACGCGATGATCGAGCAGGGTTTCGTGACCCACGTCGCCGAGGAACGTCGCTACTGCCTCGGTGTGGCCGCGTTCGAGGTGGGCATCGGGTACGCGAGGCAGGCCCCGCTCCAGCGGATCGCGCACCGCCCGTTGGCCCGACTCGTCGACTCGATCGGCCAGTCCGCCCATCTAGCGGTGCCCCACGGGCGCGACGTGCTCTACGTGCTGGAGGAGCGCGCGCCAGGACGTGCGCCGCTGGTCACCGACGTCGGCGTACGCCTGCCCGCGCACCTGACGGCCAGCGGTCGCGCCATCATGGCGGCTCTGCCGGCCAACCAGGTGCGGGCCCTCTACCCGGACAAGCGGGCGTTCGTCGACCGCCACGGCCACGGCCCGCAGAGCCTCCGGGCGCTGCAGCGGGTGCTCAGCGAGACCAGGCAGCGCGGCTACGCCAGCGAGGACGGGGAGGTCACCCCCGGGTTCGCCTCGGTGGCCGCTGCCGTGCTGGACCACAACGGGGTCCCGCTCGCCGGCATCGCCACGACGTACGACGCCCGCGAGGACGTCGACCTGCCCCACCTGGTCGAGGCGGTGTCCACGACCGCGCGGACGATCAGCCGGAGGATCGGCGGGCACTAGCGACACCCGGCCCGGCCCGCCCACGACGCACAGGCGGGTTCGCCTGGCCGACCAGGTTTCGGGCCGCAGCGTGACAAAGGCGCCGGGTCGCTCGTTGCATCCCTGACTCGTCGGGAAAGGACTCACATGCGCGGCACCCCCAGCCCCCGCACCAGGCCCAGCCGCTTCAGCCTCAGGCGCTCCAGGTTGTCCGGCTTCGGCCGCGCCGGTGCCCGACGTCGGCTCTCGCTCGCTGCCGTGCTCAGCACCGGGGCGTTGGTGGTTGCCGTCGGCGTACCCGGAGGACTGCCGGGCACTGTTGACCGTCCCGAGACCCTGAAGAAGGTCTACTCCGCCACGTCCGCGTCGGCGGTCGCTGCGGCCGGTGCCGGCACCGACGACGGCCAGACCGTCCACGCCGTGAGCGACGACGGGCACGAGCACGACCACGGCGATCCCAGCACCAAGAACGCACTCTCCCGCAACACCACCGCCGACAACGCAGAGACGACCGACCCCACCACCCCCGCGCAGGCCAGGACCTCGAAGTCGGCGGCCGCCCACCAACGGTCCCGCACCGAGCCCGCGCTCTCCAAGGTGCGGGTCAGCGCCAAGCGCACCACGTCGCCGGCCAACCGCTACAACATGTTCAACGCCTGCTACGGCCTGCAGTCCGCCCGCACCGGCCGCTGGCTCGCGGCGGGTGAGAGCCCCTCGTTCACCGCACGCACCATGGCTGCCGGGGCTCCGCTGTACTTCAAGCCCACCGAGCTGGGGCGCTACCTGCTCTACAGCCGGGCCCGCACCTTCCTCGACGGCGCCGGCCCCGCGGTGTCGTACGCCGAAGCACCCGGAGCGACCAACGATTGGGTCGCCACCATGCCGCGCAAGAAGAAGTTCCGGCTGGCGATCCCCGGCAAGGGCCGGCTGACCGACACCGCCGGCCGGGCCACGATGACCGCGACGGGGACGCTGTTCCGGCTGCGTCTGCGCAGCGGCTGCACCGCCTTCCCCGAGATCGGCACCAACGTCTCCGGGAACCCGTTCTCCGGCGTCAGCGACATCCAGGAGGTGCGCGGGTTCCTCGACGCCCACACGCACGGGATGGCCTTCGAGTTCCTCGGCGGCGAGGTCCACTGTGGCCGACCGTGGTCGCCGTACGGCGTGGAGGTCGCGCTCCGGGACTGCGACGACCACGAGGCCACCCAGGGCAAGGGCGCCCTGATGGAGGCCTTCCTCTCCGGCAAGCAGACCCACGACCCGGTGGGCTGGCCGACGTTCAAGGACTGGCCGGCGCCGGACTCCCTGACCCACGAGGGCACCTACTACAAGTGGATGGAGCGCTCCTGGCGGGCCGGCCAGCGTCTGCTGGTCAACCTGCTGGTGGAGAACAACAAGCTCTGCGAGATCTACCCGCTCAAGCGAAACTCCTGCAACGACATGGACTCGATCCGGTTGCAGGCCAAGGACATGCGGCAGTTCGAGCGCTACATCGACGCCCAGCACGGTGGCCCCGGCAAGGGCTGGTACCGCATCGTCACCACGCCCGAGCAGGCTCGCCGCGCCATCAACGCCGGCAAGATGGCCGTGGTGATGGGGATCGAGACCTCCGTCCCCTTCGACTGCACCCAGAAGCTGGGGGTCCCGGACCTGCGGTGCAGCAAGGCCACGATCGACAGGCAGCTCGACGAAGTGCGCAAGCTCGGTGTCTCGCAGATGGAGCTGGTGAACAAGTTCGACAACGCTCTGTCCGGTGTCGCCGGTGACTCGGGCTCCACCGGCTACCTCGTGAACAGCGCGAACACCCTGGAGACGGGCTCGCCGTGGCGGATGAAGACCTGCCAGCCCAACGACCCGGAGGTGCACGACAAGGACCAGGACAACTCGGTGCCCGTCGACTCCGGTGACATCCCGGCCCAGGACGCACTGTTCGGCGCCGTGGCCAAGTTCTCCGGGATCGCGCTGCCGGCCGCGCCGATCTACCCGGCCCCGCACCACTGCAACGCCCTCGGCCTCACCGAGCTCGGCGAGCACACGATCCGCGGGCTCGCCAAGCGGCACATGCTCTTCGACCCGGACCACATGAGCGTCAAGGCCCGCAAGGCCTCGCTCTCCCTGGTCGAGAAGCTCGGCTACAGCGGCGTGCTGTCCAGCCACTCCTGGTCGACCCCGGACGCCTACCCACGCATCTACGCCGACAAGGGCTTCATCGCGCCGTACGCCGGGGACAGCGTCGGGTTCGTCGAGAAGTGGCGCAAGCACCTGAACTGGGTGAACCCCAAGACGTACTGGGGCTTCGGCTTCGGCGCCGACATCAACGGCCTCGGCGCCCAGGGCGACCCGCGGCCGAACGCCGCCACCGACCGTCCGGTGAAGTACCCGTTCACCGCGCTCGGTGGCGTCCGGGTCGACAAGCAGGTCAGCGGACAGCGCGTCTACGACATCAACAAGGACGGTGTCGCGCACTACGGGCTCTACGCCGACTGGATCCAGGATCTGAAGATGCTGGCCGGCGGCGACATCGTCACCGACCTCTACCGCGGTCCCGAGGCCTACCTGCAGACCTGGGAGCGGGCCTACGGCATCAAGCCGAACGCCTGCACCAACCGGGAGAACCGCCTCTCACCGGCGGCGATCCGGTCCAAGGCCAAGCGCGGCATGTCCGCGTGGGCCACGCTGGGCGCGCTCGGCCAGCCCGACCGCCGGCTCGGCAGCACCTTCAGCTACTGCTCCACGGCAGGCACCGTCGAGGTCCGCTTCAACCGGTCCGGCCGGGTCTCCCGCGTCCGCACCTGACCAACAATCCCGCCGAGACGTCGCAGACGTCGGAGAGGCCGCAAAAGACGGCTTGGTTACTGACAGGTAGCCTTTGGCACACCGCCTGCCACTGCCGCGCCCGAAGCGCTGCCACTAGGCTCGCGCCAGCCGAACGCGTGACCCGAATGACCCCACGGGAGCCTCCATGCAGATCTTCGCCCAGGTTGTCTCGATCGCGATTGCGCTCGTCGGCATCACGTTGTTCGTCAAGGCGATCCGCCAGATCATCGCCGTGCTCACGATCGGCCAGCCGGCGCGGCGTACCGACAACCCTGGCGCCCGCCTGGTCACTCTCGTGCGCGAGACGCTGGGTCACACCCGGATGCTGCAGTGGACCTGGGTCGGCGCGGGCCACTGGTTCGTGATGGTGGGCTTCGGCCTGCTCTTCTTCACGCTCGTCACCGCCTTCGGCCAGCTCTTCGACGCTCACTTCGCACTGCCGCTGATCGGCCACTTCTTCCTCTGGGAGTGGATCACCGAGCTGTTCACCTTCGTGATGCTGGTCGCGATCGTCGCCTTCATCTACTACCGGGCCACCCGGCCCTCCGAGCGTGCCCGCGGCCCGAAGGGTCGGTTCTTCGGCTCCACGATGTGGCAGGGCTACTTCGTGGAGATGGTGATCCTCGGCGTCGGCCTGTGCATCGCGACGCTGCGCGGTCTCGAGTACGCACTGCTGGCCAACGACGGCGGCAAGTACGCCGACAACGCGACCGCGCTGCACTTCCCGCTGTCGTTCCCGCTCGGCAAGGCCTTCGAGGGGCTCTCGGTCGGCACCATCGAGAACCTGATCTACCTGATCGCCATGCTCAAGATCGTCATCTCCTTCGCCTGGATGATCACGATCTCCCGCATCCCCACGATGGGCGTCGCGTGGCACCGGTTCCTGGCGTTCTTCAACATCTACTTCAAGCGCAACGCCGACGGGCGTACGGCGCTGGGCGGACTCGCCCCGATGACCTCGGGCGGGGAGGTCGTGAACTTCGAGGACCTCGAGGAGATGGACGAGGACACCGTCCTCGGCGTCGGCAAGGTCGAGGACTTCTCCTGGAAGGGCCTCCTCGACTTCTCCACCTGCACCGAGTGCGGTCGCTGCCAGAGCCAGTGCCCCGCGTGGAACACCGAGAAGCCACTGTCGCCCAAGCTCTTGATCATGCAGCTGCGCGACCACGCGCACGCGAAGGCGCCGTACCTCCTCGCCGAGTCCGAGGAGGCCCGCGCCGACCTGCCGGCGAGTGTGCTGGCCGAGGCCGACCGCTCACTCGTGGGTGCCACCGAGGGCGACTGGGCGTGGAACCCGACCGGCGGCGCCGTCATCGACGACGACGTGCTGTGGAGCTGCACCTCCTGCGGTGCCTGCGTGCAGCAGTGCCCGGTAGACATCGAGCACGTGGACCACATCGTCGACATGCGCCGCTACCAGGTGCTGGTCGAGTCCAACTTCCCCAGCGAGCTGAACGGGCTGTTCAAGGGCCTGGAGAACAAGGGGAACCCCTGGAACATGTCGCCCAAGGCACGGATGGACTGGGCCAAGGACCTGCCGTTCGACGTCAAGGTCGTCGGCGAGGACATCGAGACCCTCGACGAGGTCGAGTGGCTGTTCTGGGTCGGCTGCGCCGGCGCCTACGAGGACCGGGCGAAGAAGACCACCCGCGCGGTCGCGGAGCTGCTCGACATGGCCGGCGTCGACTTCGCCGTGCTCGGCAACGGCGAGACCTGCACCGGTGACCCCGCCCGCCGTGCGGGCAACGAGTTCGTCTTCCAGGGGCTCGCCACGCAGAACGCCGAGACGTTCAAGGAGACCAAGGTCAAGAAGGTCGTCTCGACCTGCGCCCACTGCTTCAACACCCTCAAGAACGAGTACGCCGCCTTCGGCGTCGAGCTCGAGGTGGTGCACCACACCCAGCTGCTCAACCGCCTCGTGCGCGAGAAGAAGCTGGTCCCGGTGGCCTCCAACGGCAGCGCCGACAAGCGCTCGGTGACCTATCACGACCCCTGCTACATCGGCCGGCACAACGGTGTCTACTCGCCGCCGCGCGAGCTCCTGAGCGTCATCCCCGACGCCAATCTGGTCGAGATGCCCCGCAACTCCGAGCGGTCCTTCTGCTGCGGCGCCGGTGGCGCGCGCATGTGGATGGAGGAGAACATCGGTGAGCGCATCAACGTCAACCGCACCATCGAGGCCGTCGAGACCGGCGCCGACCAGATCGCCGTGGGCTGCCCCTTCTGCCGAGTGATGCTCTCCGACGGTCTGACCGCCCAGCAGGCCAAGGGAGAGGCGCGCGAGGAGGTCGAGGTCCTCGACGTCGCGCAGATGCTGCTCGCCTCGGTGAAGGGCGAGACCAAACCCGCCACCAAGAAGGCAGAGGCGAAGGTCGCGGCCGGTGCCGCGGGGGGCGCGGCCGCGTCTGCGGCAGCCGTCGAGGAGGACACCAAGGCCGAGCCCGACTCGGGGGATGCCACCCAGACCGAGGAGACCGTCACCGACACCGAGGACGTCGGGCCCGCGGCCAAGGCCTCCGGCGGGTCGTCGCTGTTCGACACCGAGCCGGCCGATGCCCCGACCGCGTCCGAGACCGAGTCCAAGTCCGAGGCCAAGTCCGGGGCCGCGCCCGCGTCGGGCGGTGGCTCGCTGTTCGACCTGGGTGGCGACGCCGAGCCCGAGGCGAAGACCGAGGCGAAGACCGAGGCCGAGCCCGCGTCGGGCGGGGGCTCGCTGTTCGACCTGGGTGGCGACGCCGAGCCCGGGGCGAAGACCGAGGCCAAGTCCGGGGCCGAGCCCGCGTCGGGCGGCGGCTCGCTGTTCGACCTGGGTGGCGCCGCCGAGCCCGAGGGCAAGGCGAAGACCGAGCCTGAGGCCGACACCAACACCGAGGCGCAGACAAAGGCGGATGCAGGGGCCGCCGCAACCGGGGGTTCGCTGTTCGACCTGGGCGAGGCTGAGGCCGAGGCCAAGACCGAGCCCGAGAGCGAGGCGGGGGCCGGGGCCGAACCTGAGGCGAAGGCAAAGGCTGAGCCGGAGACAGAAGCTGAGCCCGCTGCTGAGACGAAGCAGGCCGCGACCCCGGCCGCCGAGGTGCCCGAGGCGGATCGCTGTTCGACATCGAGGCCCCCGCCGAAGAACCCGCCGCGGCAGCCACCGACACGGAGACCCCCGCCGACCACGACGACGCCGCCGACTCCACCACCGACGGCGACACCGACCGCAGCCAGGACGCCGCCGACACCGACGTCGCCCCCGACCAGGACGACAGCCAGCCCGACGTCGAAGCCGAGGAGGCGACCCCGGCCGAGGACCAGGCCGAGACTGAGGCGAAGTCGACGGCGAGCGCGACCGCCAGCGGAGCGGCCGCCACCCCGGCAGCCGAGATCCCCGAAGGCGGGTCCCTCTTCGACATCGAGGCCCCCGCCGAAGAACCCGCCGCGGCACCCGCCGCGGCAGCCACCGACACCGAGACCCCCGCCGACCACGACGACGCCGCCGACTCCACCACCGACGGCGACACCGACCGCAGCCAGGACGCCGCCGACACCGACGTCGCCCCCGACCAGGACGACAGCCAGCCCGACGTCGAAGCCGAGGAGGCGACCCCGGCCGAGGACCAGGCCAAGGACCAGGCCGAGGACCAGGCAGCCGCCGCGACCTCCGGCGAGGCAGAGTCCCCCGCCAAGGTCCAGCCCGAGGCCGAACCCGAGCCGAAGGCGCCCGCCAGCGGAGCGGCCGCCACCCCGGCAGCCGAGATCCCCGAGGGCGGGTCCCTCTTCGACATCGAGGCCCCCGCCGAAGAACCCGCCGCGGCACCCGCGGCGGCAGCCACCGACACCGAGACCCCCGCCGACCACGACGCCGCCGCCGACTCCACCACCGACGGCGACACCGACCGCAGCCAGGACGCCGCCGACACCGACGTCGCCCCCGACCAGGACGACAGCCAGCCCGACGTCGAAGCCGAGGAGGCGACCCAGGCCGAGGACCAGGCCGAGGACCAGGCCAAGGACCAGGCAGCCGCCGCGACCTCCGGCGAGGCAGAGTCCCCCGCCGAGGACCAGCCCGAACCCGAGGCGAAGTCGACCGAGGACTCCGATGAGGCTCCCCTGACCTCACTGCGCGACATCAAGGCGAAGTACGCCTCGGGATCCGCCGGGGCCACGGGCGCTGCTGGCGAGGCCACGACCGATACCGCCACCGACGCGACTGCGGGACAAGCGACTACAGACGAAGCCGGCGCCGAGAACGACGGTGATGGGGGCGCGGCAGAGTCATCCGAGCCAGCCGAGGACGGCCAGGACACCGGTCAGAGCGGGGAGAAGCCGAAGCCCGCGGGCAGCGGCGATGCCCACAAGCCGCGGACCGACGCCGAGATCGGCGAGGGCGGATCCCTCTTCGACCTCTGACCGGTCCGCCCGCCGTCAGCCGTAGCGTGCCCGCCCCGCCCTGGTGGCGTGGGTCGATACCTAGCTCTCGGCCGGATCGACCGGGTCTCGGCCGCGCTCGAACACGCGATGGTCGCGGCCGTCCTTGCGGCTGACGTCGAGAGTGCCGGTGTGGTCGCGGAGAAATTGGTAGCCGTGGGGGCTGGACCACAGGTAAGAGCCGGGGTCGAGGACGGTGTAGGTCCAGGCCGAGTGGGTCTTGATGCGGTGATGTCGCCGACACAACGGGGCGAGGTTTTCGGTGCTGGTGCTGCCCCGTGGCCATGGGATGACGTGGTCACACTCGGCCCGGCGCGCGGAGCGGGTGCACCAGGGAAAGACACAGGTGCGGTCGCGGGCTTGGGTCTGCTCGCGTAGCCGGTCGGGGACCTCGTAGGCGTCGGTCTGGAGGTGTGTGATCAGGTCGATCACAGGTTTCACGGTGACCGCGGCGTCGGGGTTGCCGCACCAGGTGCGGACCTGCTCGGCGGTGACGCCCTGGCGAGTGTTCTCCACACTCGCGAGCTCGGGGCAGCCTCGACCGGTGAGAGCCTGGTCGGAGAGGTGTACGTAGAGGACGACCTGTCGCGGCCTGGGATGCGGGTGGTCGCTCAGAGCTCGATCACCGCCCTGCGGGTGCGTAGCTGAGCCAGCATCGGTCCCCAGTTCGAGGGCGAGCTGGTGGCGGGCGAGCTCTCCGGCGGCCATCGAGCGGCGTACGTCGAGCGACTGCGTGCACCCGCCCGCCTTGAGGGTCTCGGCGCCCCGAGCCAGGGCGGCCTCGAGGTCGAGGGCATCGGCGAGGTCGAGCTCGCCCTCGATGAAGCTGGTGCCGGCGAAGGAGAGCTGCTGGTGGTGGATGCTCAGGTGTCGCCGGTCTGCCGCCAGCTCGGCGTCGGCGAGTGCCCGGTCAGGCATGAACCGGGCCACCGCCTCGGTGACCAGCCGGTCCAGGGCGGCGGGGCCGATCTTGTGCGCGAACGGCGACACCTGCGCGTCGACGAAGGCCGCGGCCTCCTGGGAGAGGCCCAGCGTGGCCCGCGCGACCCGGCGGGCCCGCCACGCCGGCAGGTGGTGCGCTGTCACGCGGGTCCAGGTGCGCGGGAGTCGGTACTTCAGCTCCACCGCTTCGGCGACCAGCGCGCGCCCGGCCTCGGTGGAAATCCCCAGTGCGGTGGCGATCTCGGGGATGCAGAACTCCGCGACCAGCGGCGCGCCCGCGCCGGCCAGCGGGAGCGCGGTGTCCCCGCCGGCTGCCCAGGACGCGGCCACGGTGATCGACTCAGCCGGGTGCTGCTCGGCCCAGACGACCGCGGCGAGCAGTACGTCGGCCTCGGCCCGGTGTGCTGCGGCGAGGCGATCGCGGGCGAACTCGAGCACGTCGAGGGGGCTGTCCAGCTCCTCGATCCGAGTGCTCGCGGTCGTCGTCATGAGATGAATTCAAGCACCGAGGTCTGACACAAACTGAGCCGGAAAGCCCGCTGTGGAAAGCAATTCTCGATTGTTCTCTCGGTTTGGCACCGGTCGACTGTCCCCGCCCGCTCAGCTCACCGATGTGGTCCCGACTGATCGCTCGCTGCTCGAACACCTCGCGGTCGGCTCACCCACGTGGTCTCGACTGATCGCTCGCTGCGCTCGCTGCTCGACCACCTTGTGGTCGAGCCCGGCGCGCGCTCGACCCCGGGCTGCGGGCGCTCAGATCGGGGTGCGCTGGAAGTTGGCGTAGGAGCGGGACGGTGTCGGGCCGCGCTGGCCCTGGTAGCGGGAGCCGTACTTCGCCGACCCGTAGGGGTGTTCGGCGGGAGAGGACAGCCGGAAGAAGCAGAGCTGACCGATCTTCATGCCTGGGTACAGCTTGATCGGCAGCGTGGCCACGTTCGCCAGCTCCAGGGTGACGTGCCCGCTGAAGCCCGGGTCGACGAACCCAGCTGTGGCGTGCGTCAGCAGGCCCAGACGGCCGAGTGAGGACTTCCCCTCGACGCGCGCCGCGATGTCGTCAGGCAGGCTCACGACCTCGTAGGTCGACCCGAGCACGAACTCGCCCGGGTGCAGGATGAACGGCTCGTCGCCCACCGGCTCGACCTCACGAGTGAGGTCCGACTGGTCGGCGGCGGGGTCGATGTGCGGGTAACGGTGGTTCTCGAAGACCCGGAAGTAGCGGTCCAGTCGGAAGTCGATGCTGGATGGCTGGATCATCGCCTGGTCGTAGGGCTCGATGACGACCCGCTTGGACTCGATCTCGGCCAGGATGTCGCGGTCGGAGAGCAGCACGCGCACAACCTACCCCGGCTGCGCAGCCGCGGGCAGGGGTCCCAGAATGGCGTTCATGTTCTCGCGATACGTGGCCATCGGCGACTCCTTCACCGAAGGCGTCGGCGACCCGGACCCACAGCGTCCCAACGGTCTTCGTGGTTGGGCAGACAGGGTCGCAGAGGCGCTGGCGCAGCACTCTCCTGGTCTCGGCTACGCCAACCTGGCGATCCGAGGGCGCAAGCTCGGCCCGATCCTCGCCGAGCAGCTGGAGCCAACGCTCGCCCTGCGACCGGACCTGGTCACCTCCTACGCCGGCGCCAACGACATCATGCGGCCGCGGGTCGACATCGACGCGCTGGCGACGGCGTACGACGAAGCCGTGGGTCGGTTGACCGCGGCCGGTGCGACGGTCGTGCTGTTCACCGCGTTCGACCCCGGCGGCTCGGCCATCTACCGGCCGCTGCGCGGCCGGTTCGCGCTCTACACCGAGGCCGTGCGCGAGATCGCTGATCGTCACGCAACCCGCCTCGTCGACTTCTGGCGGATGCGCGAGTACCGCGACTGGGGCTACTGGGACACCGACCGGATGCACCTCGGACCCGCCGGCCACCAGCGCATGGCGATGGCCGTCCTGGACACACTCGAGGTCCCGCACTCGCTCGAGCCCCTCGCACCGACAGTGCATCCCGTGCTCACCGGGCGCGAGGTCCGGGCCAAGAACGTCGAGTGGGCCCGCACCCACGCCGCGCCCTGGGTGCACCGACGTCTCACCGGACGCTCCTCGGGTGACGGGGTGCTGGCCAGGCACCCCCGGCTGACCCAGCTGTGAGTGCTGCAGCGGCTCAACCTTGTGGATGGTCTCCCTCGACGCGGCGCGCACCGTAGACCCGCACGGCGACGTACAGCCCTGCGATCAGGGCGGCTGCGGCGATCATCAGGAACATCAGGATCATGACCGAAAACATGGACATGGCGCCTCCTCGGGCTTCCATCCAACGTACGCCGCGGTCGGTCAGCGGCCCTGAGAGGCAGATAATCATCACGATCCGGCGCCCACGGCAACGCGGGCGCGACCTGTCCGCACGCGTCGGGTAACCTCTCCCCCGTCGGTCCCGGCCGACGCGCGGATGTAGCTCAGTTGGTAGAGCGCGACCTTCCCAAGGTCGATGTCGCGAGTTCGAATCTCGTCATCCGCTCCATGGAGCAGTTCAACGGTTTTCCCGAGGCAGCGCTCGACTTCTACGACGACCTGGAGCTCGACAACACCAAGTCGTTCTGGGAGTCGCACAAGGGTGTCTACGAGGAGGCCGTCCGCCGCCCGATGCTGGCGCTCACTGCCTCTCTCGCCGACGAGTTCGGCCCGGCCAAGGTGTTCCGGCCGTACCGCGACGTGCGCTTCGCCAAGGACAAGACCCCCTACAAGAACCATCAGGGCGCGTTCGTGGCCGTCGGTGCGGCGACCGGCTGGTACGTCGAGATCAGCTCACCGGGCGTGCGGGTCGGCGCCGGCTGGTACCACGCGGAGAGCCGCGACCTCGCCCGGATCCGCGAAGCGATCGACAACGACCACTCCGGCTCCGAGCTCGAGCGCCTCGTCGCCGAGCTCGTCGAGCACGGGTTCGAGGTCCATGGGGAACAGCTGAAGACGACGCCGCGCGGGTACGCGGCCGACCACCCGCGCATCGACCTGCTCCGCTACAAGTCGATGGCCCTGGGCAAGTCCTACGGCTTCGGCAAGCCGATCCAGTCCCCCGGGCTGCTCGACCAGGTCCGCGCCGACTGGCGCAGCCTGCGCCCCTTCGTCGAGTGGGTGCGCGACCGCGTCGACGTCGTAGGCGGCTGAGCGGCGTACGTCGGGGTCCGGGTTTGGGTTCGTCTCGCGGTTCAGGCTCGCGGTTTAACTGGGGCCCCCGTTAAACCGCCACTTCCCCACCGTTGCAACGCGGGGGAAGTGGCCGTTTCACTGGGGACCCAGTGAAACCACCCGCACCGTCGCCCGTGTCCGCTCCATCTCCCAGTGCGCGGCCATCGACACAGCAGCCCGGCGTCGTTGGCGCGGTAGACGGCGATCAGGTCGGTGTCGGGCGCGGTGCCGTCCTCGAGGACGGTGCTGAACGTGCCGATGTTGGCGCAGGAGCTGCCGTTGGCCGGCGGACGGGGTGTTCGCCGTCCGGATCCGGAGCCTCCCAGCGGATGAACTCGGACTCGATCAGAATCAAACTGCAACGTGTTTCAGTTTTGCGGGACACCAGCGGGCCGGCCCTGCTTCAGCCGACGCTTGAGCTTGCGACGCTTGCGGTCGAGCCGGTCCCGCTCGGTCGACAGGCCGGACACCTCGCCGCGGAGCCGGCTGTTCTCGGCCAGCACCTCGGCGAGTGCGTCCACGGCCACCGCCAGCTGGTCACGCGGCCCCGGCAGGGCACCCTCACCCTCCGCCAGCAGCGACCCGAGGTCGCCACGCACGTCGTAGCCGGCCTCCGCGAACGCCTTCTCCCACACAGTGACCATCGGCTGGAGCGTCAGCGTGGACGCGGCCGGGATCCCCACCCCGGCGCGCTCGACCGCGGTGAGCAGGTCGACCGAACCACGGGCCAGCGGCCGGTCCAGCTGACGGTTCACCCGGCGGAGCACCGCGACGCCGGCCGGGTCGGCGTACGCCGGGAGCACCGCGGCGAGCCCCTGGTCGGCCACGCCCGCGAGGTCGAGCAGCTCGCGCCAGTGCTGCCCCGGATCGGAGAACCCCAGCACGTGCAGGCGGTCGGCCCGGAAGGTGTAGCCCCAACGCGCCAGCATCGCCGCCACGTCGTGGCCGGCCCAGAAGCGCTCGTGCTGCCGGTGGTCCGACGCCGGGTCGAGGATGCGAGCGACATACTTCTCCCAGCCGGTGGCTCGCCCGGCCCGAAGCTCGGCCAGCCAGCCGCCGTAGAGCTGCTGGGAGAGGGAGTCCAGCGCGAAGACGAGATGGACCTCCACCCCGATCAGCGCGTCCAGCGCCAGCTTCACCTGGTCCTTGTCGGCGACGCAGAGGTCAGGGGTGGAGAGCACCGAGGTGCCCTTGTGCCGCCACACGCGGTCGCAGATCCGTGACCACTGACCATCGACCTCTCGGCGCGCGAGACCGGCCTCACGGTGGGTGCGGAGCAGCTCGTGGGTGGCCCGCGTGCTCTCCTCGGCCGAGGCGACCGGCCGGACGCCCGCTGCCTCCAGTGCCGCCTCGTGCACCTCGAGGCTTCTCGCAATGACGGCCCGCGGAGCGCTCGCGGGCCCGATGTGCCAGATCAGCTTTCGTCGAGACATGCGCCCACGGTGGAACACGTCGGGCACCAGCAGGTGAACCACAGATGACCGGCCGTCGCCACCGGAGTGGCACGCATGTGTCGCCGCGGACGGTTCACGCTGGTTTTCGCCAGCACAGCAAGGGATTGAGGTCCTGGTCACACAATCACGGCAATTGCTTGCGTGGGCCCTGCCCGAGGCAGATACTTGTTGTTACCGGCTGGTAGCAAACCGCGCGCCGATTCCCCGAGTGCCAGAAAAGGTGGGTCCGTTGAGCCACTACAAGAGCAACATCCGCGACATCGAGTTCAACCTCTTCGAGGTGCTCGGGCGCGACGAGGTCCTCGGACAGGGCCCCTTCGAGTCGATCGACGGCGAGACCGCCCGCTCGATCCTGACCGAGGTGGAGCGACTCGCCCGTGAGGACCTCGCGGACTCCTACGAGGACAGCGACCGCAACCCGCCGGTCTTCGACCCCGAGACCAACACCGCTCCCGTGCCGGCGTCGTTCAAGAAGAGCTACCAGGCCTGGATGGACGCGGAGTACTGGCGCCTGCAGGTCGACGAGGAGCTCGGCGGCACCCCCGCACCCTCAAGCCTGGTCTGGGCCATCGGCGAGATGGTGCTGGGCGCCAACGCCCCCGTGTGGATGTACGGCGCCGGCCCGGCCTTCGCCGGCATCGTGCACCGCAACGGCAACGAGCGGGACAAGCGGATCGCGCAGCACATCATCGACCGCCAGTGGAACACCACGATGGTGCTCACCGAGCCCGACGCCGGCTCGGACGTAGGCGCCGGCCGCGCCAAGGCCACCCAGAACGACGACGGCTCCTGGAACATCACCGGCGTGAAGCGGTTCATCACCTCGGCCGAGAGTGACCTGACCGAGAACATCATCCACCTCGTCCTCGCCCGCCCCCAGGGCGTCGAGGGCGTCGGCGGCCCCGGCACCAAGGGCCTGAGCCTGTTCATCGTGCCGAAGACCCACTTCGACTTCGAGACCGGCGAGCTGACCGGAGAGCGCAACGGCGTCTACGTCACCAACGTCGAGCACAAGATGGGCATCAAGGTCTCCAACACCTGCGAGCTCACCTTCGGCGACAGGGAACCCGCCAAGGGCTGGCTCCTCGGCGAGGTGCACGACGGCATCGCGCAGATGTTCCAGGTCATCGAGAACGCCCGGATGATGGTCGGCAGCAAGGCGATCGCCACGCTGTCCACCGGCTACCTCAACGCCCTCGACTACGCCAAGACCCGCGTGCAGGGCTCGGACCTGACCATGGCGGCCGACAAGACCGCCCCCCGCGTGACGATCACGCACCACCCCGACGTACGTCGCTCGCTGATGGTGCAGAAGTCCTTCTCCGAGGCGATGCGCTCGCTGGTGCTCTACACGGCCTCGTGGCAGGACCGCGTGCAGATGGCCGAGCACAAGGGCGAGACCGACGAGCTCGCGATGCGGGTCAACGACCTCCTGCTGCCGATCGTGAAGGGCTACGGCTCCGAGCGCTCCTGGGTGCTGCTGGGCACCGAGTCCCTGCAGACCTTCGGTGGTTCCGGCTTCCTCCAGGAGTACCCCGTCGAGCAGTACGTCCGTGACGCCAAGATCGACACGCTCTACGAGGGCACCACGGCGATCCAGGGGCAGGACTTCTTCTTCCGCAAGATCGTCAAGGACCAGGCGAAGGCGCTCGGCCACCTCGCCGGCGAGATCGAGTCCTTCCTGGCGAGCGAGTCCGGCAACGGTCGCCTGAAGGTCGAGCGCGACCTGCTGGCCAAGGCGCTCGAGGACGCCAACGCCATGGTCGGCCTGATGATCAACACGCTGATGAGCGCCGACGAGTCGGCCGAGGGCGGCGACGTCCGCAACATCTACAAGGTCGGGCTGAACACCTCCCGCCTGCTGATGGCCCTGGGCGACGTGGTCTGTGCCTGGTTGCTGCTCAAGGGCGCCGACGTGGCTCTGCAGAAGCTGGCGGGTGAGGTCTCGGCGAGCGACAAGTCCTTCTACGAGGGCAAGGTCGCAGCGGCCCAGTTCTTCGCGCAGTACAACCTGCCGAAGATCAGCGCCGAGCTCGCCATCGCCGAGGCCACCGACCTCTCGCTGATGGACCTGGACGAGTCTGCCTTCTGACCCCGCCACGTGTCGCGCACCTCATAACGGTTGAAGATGCGCGTAGTGGGGCACACTGGCAGACAACTGAAGGGAGCAATGCCATGGGAATCGGACTTGGAGTAGTCCTCCTCGCACTCGGGCTCATTTTCGCCCTGGGTGTGATCGACCTGCCCGCAGGCGTCGACGACGTCGTCGCCACCAACACCCTCGGGTGGATCCTCATCATCGTGGGGGCCTTGGCAATCGTCCTTGCCCTCGTGATGAACGCCCAGCGGACCCGCCACACCACGAGTGTCGTGGAAGAGCGTCGGGTGCAGGACCCCCCGCTCTGAGATCAGTCCACTGCAGTGCCGGCGGCCCGTCGCGCTCCCATCGTGGAGCGGGCGGGCCGCCGTACGCTGTGCGCCATGAGTGAGGCCAGCCCCATGCACCCCGACCACACGCAGCCCACCCCGGCCAACCCGCTCGAGGAGCTCGTCGTTCTCTGGGAGCGCGCGTGCCGCGACTTCGTCGCCCTCGCCCGGGACATCCCCGCCGAGCAGTGGGACCTGCCCACCGACCTCGACGGCTGGTCGGTCAAGGACATCGTCGCGCACATCGCCCACCTCGAGTCGGTGCTCGCCGGGGCACCCGAGGAGACCGTCGAGGTCGTGGACGCCCCGCACCTGAAGGGGCCGATGTAACCACTACACCGAGCAGGGCGTGCTGGTGCGGCGCGAGCGCACCATGGAGGAGCTGGTGGCCGAGATCGAGCAGGCGGTGGCCGCACGCCTCGCGGAGCTCCACGCCGACCCCCCGTCAGACCCGTCCGCGCCACCGGTGCGCACCTTCGGCGGCGCCGGCTGGGACACCGTCACGCTGCTGCGAAACCGACCCTTCGACGTGTGGGTGCACGAGCAGGACATCCGCCGGGCGACCGACCGTCCCGGCGGGTTCGACTCCCCGGCGGCGACCCACGCCCTGGCCGTCCTGGGACGCGGGCTGCCGATGGTGGTCGGCAAGCGGCTCGCGCCGCCCCCGGGTACGACGATCCGCGTCCAGGTCCCCGACGCGGGACATCGATGGACGTTGCAGGTCGGCGAGGACGGCCGCGCCGCGGTCATCGAGGACCAGGCGGAGGCGAGCACCGTGGTGTCGCTGAGCCCGCGAGACTTCCTGGTGCTCGCCGCAGGCCGCCGCGGCCCCGAGGCGACCGACCCGGTGGTCGAGGGGGAGTCCGAGGAGGACCTCTCGCTGGGCTACCGCCTCCTGGGCGCGCTGGCCATCACCCCATGAGCGGCGGCCGGGGTTGGTCCCCTGCCGAGATCCCCGACCTCACCGGCCGACGTGCGCTGATCACCGGAGTCACCAGCGGGATCGGTGAGACGACGGCGCTGGAGCTTGCCCGGCACGGCGCCGAGGTCATCCTGGCTGCTCGCAACCCGGCGAAGCTGGAGGCGACGATCCGTCGGATCTCCCTGGCGGTCCCCGAGGCCACCCTGCACCCGCTCGCCATCGACGTCTCCGACCTGGCCTCGGTGCGGCGGGCCGCGGCCCAGGCCTCGACCCACGGCCCGCTGCACCTGCTCGTCAACAACGCCGGAGTGATGGCCACCCCCCACCAGCGCACGGCCGACGGTCTCGAGCTGCAGATGGCCACCAACCACTTCGGCCCGTTCGCACTGACCGGCCTGTTGTTCCCCCAGCTGGTCGCCTCCGGGGACGGGCGCGTGGTCGCGATCAGCTCCCAGGCCAGTCGCCTCACGCGCCGACCACCGCTGGAGGACCCGCGCGAGCAGAGCGGACGCTACGGGCGCTGGACGGCCTACTCGAGGTCCAAGCTGGCCGACCTGATGTTCATCCTCGAGCTCGACCGGCGGGCCCGGGAGCAGCAGCTGCCCGTCAGGGGCCTGGCCGCCCACCCCGGCTACTCGGCGACGGGCCTGTTGGGCACCGGCCGCAACAGCGGAAACACCCGGCAGCGCATCCGGATGACCGCCAACATCATGCAGGCCGCGTTCGAGGTGGCCGGGCAGCCCTCCGACCTCGGCGCGCTGCCGACACTGATGGCGGCCACCGCCGACCTGCCCGGTTCGACGTACGTGGGCCCCGACGGGTTCCTGCAGATGCGAGGGCACCCGCGGATCGTCAGCCCTCGCCGGCTCGCTACCGACCGGGAGGCCCAGCGCCGGTTGTGGGAGCTCAGTGAGGAAGCCACTGGCGTGAGGTTCCTGGACCAGTGAGGCTGCGCCCGATCACCGCACGCGACCACTCCGGGGTGCTGGAACTCAACCAACGCCACGTGGAGCTGCTCGCCCCCATGGACGAGTCACGCCTGGCGGAGCTGCGGACTGCCGCCGACACCGCCCACGTCATCGAGGTCGACGGCAACTTCGCCGGCTTCGTGATCACCTTCACCGCCGGGGCGGCGTACGACGGCGAGAACTTCGGCTGGTTCAGCCAGCGGTTCGACGACTTCTGCTACCTCGACCGCGTCGTGATCCACGAGGACTTCCAGCGTCGCGGACTCGGCTCTGCGGTCTACGACCTGTTGGAGGCGGGGTGCGGACGGCCCGTGTTCACCCTCGAGGTCAACCTCGACCCCCCGAACGAGGCGTCGCTTGCGTTCCACCGCGCCCGCGGCTTCACCGAGGTGGGACAGCGTGTCTCAGGCGGCCACCTGGTCACGCTGATGGCGAAGCCGCTGACACCCCGAGGGTCACCCGACGACTGACGCGCGGGCCGTCAGCCGACAACGCGGAGCGCGACCCGGTCGGTGCCGTAGCGGACACCCGCGGCGAAGTGCTTGCGGAACAGCCCGGCCAGCTCGGCCAGGTCGCGTGGAGACATCTTGATGCAACCGAGCGACTTGTAGTCGTTGAACCGGGGGTGCTCCCAGCGGCAGACCTGGTCGCCCCTGCGGTCGCGGCACTGGCTGTTCCCAGCGCCCTGCTCGGTGTGCAGGTAGAGGTTGCGCCGCACCCGGCCGCTCGGGCACGCCTTGTCGTCGATGCGGAACGCGCGTCCCTTGATCAGCCGACCCCGGTTCTCCAGGTTCAGCCGGATCCCGTAGGTGCCGTTGGGCAGCCAGCCCTTGGAGGTCGCGCAGGAGTCGCGGCCGGCGCGCCCCAAGATGCCCGAGCCGGCACGCCAGCTCTTGGTCTCCACGACCTCCCAGCTGCCGTTGGGCCGGCGTTGCCGCAGCTCCCAGACCATGCGTGAGTTCGAGGGGCTCTGCTGGTTCTTCTCGAAGGTCAGCACCGCCCGCCAGGGCGGCGAGGCCGACTGCGCGGGGGCGGCGACCAGGAGTGTCCCGAGAAGTGCGGTCACCGTGGCGAGGGCTGCCAGGGAGCGCCGGGCCAGTCGGGTGCAGCGGAAGTTCGACACCCGGAGAGCCTAGGTCCAGTCAGCCCTCGGCGAACAGGCATTGCCGCATTCGGCGGCAGTCGTCAGGTTGGGCACATGAAGCTGCTCGTTCTCGGAGGCACCCTGTTCCTGTCCCGCGCCGTGGCGGTCGAGGCGGTGGCCCGCGGCCACGACGTCACCTGCGCCGCCCGCGGCACCTCCGGCACCGTCCCCAGGGGCGCCCGCCACGTCGTGCTCGACCGGTCGTCGGCCTCGCGCCCCGCGGACTGGGTCGCCCTGGATGGCGACTGGGATGCCGTGGTGGACGTGTCGCGCACCCCCTCCTGGGTGCGCGACGCCCTCGAGGCGCTGGCCGACCGGACCCGGCACTGGACGTTCGTCTCCTCGATCAGCGTGTACGCCGACTCGGCGACTCCGGGAGGCGGTCCCGAGACCCTGCCGCTGCTCCCCGCGATCACCGAAGACGTCGTGCAGGACAGCCCCGAGAAGTACGGCGCGAGCAAGGTCGGCTGTGAGCAGGCGGTGCAGGCACGGGCGACTCGTGCACTCGTGCTGCGTCCGGGGTTGATCGTGGGGCCGGGCGACCCGACGGGTCGGTTCAGCTACTGGCCCGAGCGCATGGTCGAGGGCGGGGAGGTGCTGGCTCCGGGGCCCCCCGAGGCACCGACGCAGGTGATCGACGTCCGTGACCTGGCCGCCTGGATCGTCACGTGTGCCGAACGCGAGCACACCGGCGTACTGGACGCGGTCGGTCCGCAGACCCCGCTCGGCGAGCTGCTCGACGAGGTGGCAGCGGGTGTGGGTGCCGACCCGGACCTGGTCTGGGCCGACCCGGACTCCCTGACGGCACACGAGGTCCGACCCTGGGCGGGGCCGAGATCGCTGCCGCTGTGGCTGCCGAGACAGTCGCAGGGGTTGATGGCCCACGACCCCGAACCCAGCGTGGCGGCCGGGCTGACGCCCCGCCCGGTTGCGGAGACTGCCGCCGACACCCTCGCCTGGTTGCGGGGGACCGACCACCCCGAGCGGACCGGCCTGACCCGCGCCGAGGAACGACACGTGCTCGACGCCTACCTGGCTCGACAATAGAACGTGTTTTAGTTTTGATGTTCCCATGCCCCTCGCGATGGACGCCCTGGGCAGCGCGCTGACCAAGGTCAAGGCCATCCGCCGCCACTGACGTCAGGAGTCGTCGCGCCGGGAGGTCAGGCCCGCGATCTCGATGCGTGCGCCGGCCATGAGCAGACAGCTCCTCGTCGATCGGTCAGAACAGCAGGCCCGAGGCCGGGTCCTCCATGATCGCGGCGACGTCGGCGAGGAACCGGGAGCCCTTCTCGCCGTCGACGTGGCGGTGGTCGAAGCTCAGCGCGAGCTGGGTCACCTGACGGATCGCGATCTCGTCCCCGGCGTCGGTCGAGACGACCCAGGGCTGCTTGCGGACGGCACCGAAGCACAGGATCGCTGACTCGCCCGGGTTGATGATCGGTGTGCCCGCGTCGACCCCGAAGACACCCACGTTGGTGATCGTGAACGTGCCTCCTGCCATGTCGGCCGGCTGCGTCTTGCCCTCGCGGGCGGTGGCGGCCAGCTGGTTCAGGCCCCCGGCGAGCTCCACCAGCGACAGCTGCTCGGCGTCCTTGACATTGGGCACGACCAGCCCGCGCGGGGTCGCGGCGGCAATCCCGAGGTTCACGTAGCTCTTGAACACGATCTCCTGGGCAGCCTCGTCCCAGAAGGAGTTGATCTCGGGCGTACGCCGCATCGCCAGCATCGCGGCCCGTGCCAGCACCAGCAGCGGTGAGACCTTGACGTCCCGGAACTCGCGACGCTGCTTGAGCCGCGCGACGAACTCCATCGTCCGGGTCACATCGACGGTGACCCACTCGGTGACGTGCGGGGCGGTGAAGGCCGAGTCCACCATCGCCTGACCCATCATCTTGCGGACACCCTTGATCGGCTCGCGTCGCTCACGCTCAGCGGTGGACGTCGAGGCCCTCGTCGCGGCGGGCCGCGTCGACTGCTCCGCGGGGTCGGCGGAGCCCCCGGAGGCAGCCTGCACGTCCTCGCGGGTGATCGAGCCCTGCGGTCCGCTGCCGCTCAGCGAGGTCAGGTCGACCCCGAGGTCCTTGGCGAGCTTGCGCACCGGAGGCTTGGCCAGCGCCCGGCCACCGTCGGTCGCCGAGCCGTCGGACTCCGCTGGGCCGGCCGGAGCCGAGGTCGCGGGCACTGCCGGCTCGTCGGACTCGTGGACCTCGCCCGACTGGGCCCCGCCGGGCGCGAACGCGCCCTGGACCTGCATCTGGGTGGAGGCGGCGCCCTCCGACGACGGCGTCGCCGAGCCCTTCCGGGCCCGACGGACCGGCCCGCGATCGGCCTTGTTGCGACCGACCAGGCTCTCGCCCTCGCCACCGCCGCTGGCGGCCGGGTTGGACAGGTCCATCGCGCTGAGGTCCGCGGCGTCGGCCGCGGCGCCCTTCGGAGCCGGGGCCTTGGCCGGGGCCTCGCCCGGAGCACCGATCGAGATGATCGGCGTCCCGACCGCGACCATCTCCCCCTCGGGGACGAGCAGCGCGGTCACGGTGCCGGCGTAGGGCGACGGCAGCTCCACGATCGACTTCGCGGTCTCGATCTCGACCACGATGTCGTTGATCTCGATCGTGTCGCCCTCCTTGACCCGCCAGGCGACGATCTCGGCCTCGGTCAGACCCTCACCGACATCGGGGAGCAGGTAGTCAGCCACGTGGTAACTCCTCAGAACTCGAAGGAACGGTCGACGGCGTCGAGCAGCCGGTCGAGGTCGGGCAGGTAGTCCTCTTCGATCCGCGAGGCGGGGTAGGGGATGTCGAACCCGCCGACGCGCAGCACCGGCGCCTCGAGCGAGTAGAAGCACTGCTCCTGGATCCGGGCGGTCACCTCAGAGCCCATCCCGAGGTTGACGTGCGCCTCGTGGGTGATGATGGCCCGGCCGGTGCGGCGTACGGACTCCAGCACCGGGCCCATGTCCAGCGGGCTGAGCGTGCGCAGGTCGATCACCTCGAGCGAGCGCCCCTCCTTCGCCGCCGCCTCGGCAGCAGCGAGCGCGGTCTTCACCGTGGGGCCGTAGGCCAGCACCGTCACGTCGGTGCCGCGGCGCACGACGCGGCTGGTGAACAGCGGCTCGGGGGTCGCGGTGTCGTCGAGCTCGGCCTTGTCGGCGTGGTACTGCCGCTTGGGCTCCAAGAAGATCACCGGGTCGTCGGAGGCGATCGCCTGCTGGATCATCCAGTAGCCGTCGACGGGGTTGGAGCAGGCCACGACCTTGAGGCCCGGGGTGTGCGCGAACTGCGCCTCCGGGCTCTCCGAGTGGTGCTCGACCGCGCCGATGCCGCCACCGAACGGGATCCGGATCACCATCGGCATCGGCGAGCGGCCCTTGGACCGGTAGTGCATCTTCGCGACCTGGCACACGATCTGGTCGTAGGCCGGGTAGACGAACCCGTCGAACTGGATCTCCACCACCGGCCGGTAGCCGCGCAGCGCCATCCCGACCGCGGTGCCGACGATGCCGGACTCGGCCAGCGGCGAGTCGATGACGCGGTCCTCGCCGAAGTCCTTCTGCAGACCGTCGGTGATCCGGAAGACACCGCCGAGCTTGCCGACGTCCTCACCCATGATCAGGACCTTGGGGTCGTCCTCCATCGCCTTGCGCAGGCCCATGTTGAGGCCCTTGGCCAGGGTGATCTTCTGCGTGTTCGCGCTCATCAGTGCGCCCCCTCGAAGCTCTCGAGGTACGCCGCGAAGCCCTCACGCTGCTGGCGCAGCTCCTCTGGCTCTTCGGCGTACACATGGTCGAACATGTCCATCGGCTTGGGATCCGGCAACGCCTTGCAGCCCTCACGCAGGTGGTGGCCGAGGTCGTCGGCCTCCTGCTTGAGCGAGGCGATGAACTCGTCGTCGACCAGGCCGTTTCGGCGCAGGTAGACCTCGAGGCGGGCGATCGGGTCCTTGAGCTTCCAGTGCTCCAGGTCGTCGGAGAGCCGGTACCGCGTGGGGTCGTCGGTCGTGGTGTGCGCGCCCATCCGGTAGGTGTAGGCCTCGACCAGGGTGGGACCGCTGCCCTCGCGGGCACGCTGCAGGGCGGCCTGGGTCACGGCGTACGACGCGAGCACGTCGTTGCCGTCCACCCGGACGCCGGGGAAGCCGAACCCGAGCGCGCGCTGGTAGAGCGGGATCCTGGTCTGGCGCTCGATCGGTTCGGAGATGGCCCACTGGTTGTTCTGGCAGAAGAACACGACCGGGGCGTTGTAGGAGGCGGCGAAGATGAACGCCTCGTTGACGTCACCCTGGCTGCTCGCGCCGTCACCGAAGTGCGCGATCACGGCGGCGTCGCGCTCGGGGTCGCCGGTGCCGACCGCGTGGTCGCGCTGGATGCCCATCGCGTAGCCGGTCGCGTGCAGCACCTGCGCGCCGATGACGATCGTGTAGAGGCCGAAGTTGTTCTGCTTGGGGTCCCAGGCGCCGTGGTCGACTCCCCGGAACAGGCCGAGCAGGTTGAGCGGGTCGACCCCGCGGCAGTAGGCGACGCCGTGCTCGCGGTAGGTCGGGAAGACGTAGTCCTGCGGGCGCAGCGCGCGGCCGGCGCCGATCTGCGCGGCCTCCTGGCCGAGGAGCTGGGCCCAGATGCCGAGCTCGCCGTGGCGCTGCAGGGCGGTGGCCTCGGTGTCGATGCGGCGCGTGAGCACCATGTCCTTGTAGAAGCCGCGCAGCTGCTCGGCGCTGAAGTCCATGTCGAACTCGGGGTGGTGGACGCGTTCGCCCTCAGGAGTCAGCAGCTGGACGAGCTCGGGGCCTCCGTCGGCTTGCGAAGGACCGAAGACCTTGACGAGGTCTGGACCGAAATCGGGCATCAATGCTCCCTGTGTCCGGGCGGGCACGGGGTCTCCGCGCCGCGTGGCCTGCAGTGGGTCACGGCCGCATGGGTGGCGCGGCCGGGGCGACCCGATGGTCGGGATCCCTGTGACGCGGGCCACAAGGTTCCCCGAAAAGGTATCGGACGCGACCCGTTCGCGCCCAATCGGGACAAAGCTGCGGGCCCACCCGTGACCAGCCCGTGATCTGGTCGAGCGTGGCCTACCGCTCCCCCGGCCCTCGAGGCTGGGCGGAGAGCTCCTCGACGATGGCCGTGACGTGCTCGTCGTCGGTGCCGCAGCACCCGCCCACGACGCGCAGGTCCGGCAGCAGCTCCCGCAGGTCCCGGTAGCGGTGCGCCAGGTCGGCCACGTCCCCACGATCGAGCTCGGTGGCCTCGTCGAGCTCGGCGTGGCTTGCCGTCGAGGCGTTCGCCCGGACCCCCTTCACCCTGGTGGCCCACTCCGCGGCGGGGTCGAGGACGTCGGCGAAGTGTGTCGGGTGCGCGCAGTTCACCATGAAGTACGCCGGGGCGCCGTCGGTGTGCTCGTCGACCTCACCGACCGCGTCGGCCAGCGACTGACCCGACGGGAGCCGTCCGTCGGTCTCGACGGTGAACGAGACCACGACCGGCAGCCCGGCTCGCGCTCGCGGCCCGGATCGAGGCCGATCGCCTCGGCGGCGTACGTCATCGTGACGCCGGTGACCATCTCCGCTCCGGCGTCGGCGAAGGCAGCCGCCTGAAGCGAGTGGTAGCGCTGGGCCTCTTCCTGCGACATGAGCTCACCCACCACGTAACCGTCGCCGCGAGGCCCGAGGACCCCGTTCAGCACAGCCACGAGGCCGTCTCGTGAGGCGGCGAGCTCACGCGCGAAGTCCACGCCGTCGGCGTTGACCGCAGCAAGGGCAGGGCCGTCGTACCCGAGTCTCGTGCCCCAGTCGGGGCTGGCTCGCCACGTCGGGGTGTCCAGCACGATGCCGTGTCCCGTCCGGGTCGCGAGGTCGAGGTAGGGCGTGAAGTAGTGAGCCAGGGACTCACGCCCTTCGGGGGTGTCCAGGAGCGGGAAAGCCGCGAAGTCGGGCAGGTCCACCCCCGAGTGGAAGACCAGGGTCGTCTCCAGTCCCCCGTCGGTGAGGAACAGATCTGTCTCCAGCTGTGGAAGTGCCATGCGACCTCCCGGGTCCGTACTCGCATTCTCGCGCCAAAGGCCCGCCGACGCCATCGTTCTCACACGCCCGCACAATGAGCCCATGGCCACCGTCCTGCTCACCGGCGCCTCCGGCTTCCTCGGCGCCCACACCGTCTCGCACCTTCTCGCGGCCGGCCACCACGTCCGCGCGTTCGTGCGCACCCCCGCTCGCCTCGACGACGCCCTGCGACCCCTCGGCCTGTCCACTGGCGACGAGCGCCTCGAGGTGGCCCAGGGCGACATGACCGACCTGGACTCCGTGCGCAGGGCGGTCACGGGGTGCGAGTCGGTGGTGCACGCCGCTGCGACGTACTCGTTCCGGCGGCGCGACCGTCAGGTGATGTTGAGGGACAACACCGCCGGCACCCGGGTCGTGCTGCAGGCCGGCATCGACGCCGGGTGCCGCTCACTGGTGCACGTCTCCTCGACCGTGGCGCTGACCCGTCCGGGCGGGGTGGTGCTCGACGAGCACAGCCCGGTCGGCCCGGGTCACGGCCCCTACAGCGAGAGCAAGGCCGCCTCGGAGGAGATCGCACGTGGTCTCCAGGCCTCCGGCGCTCCGGTCACGATCGTCAACCCGGCCGGGGTGCTGGGACCGCACGACCCCTACCTCGGGGAGAGCAACGAGCTCGTCGGCCAGCTGCTGCGGGGCAGACTTCCCGTGTTCCCGCGGGGTCAGGCGCCGTACGTCGACGTCCGGGACACCGCCGCCGTGCTGACGGCGGCCGTGGACCACGAACCGGGCGGCCGGTACCTCGTCCCGGGTGAGACGGTCGCGAGCCTGCACGGCCTGCTGCGCGAGATCACCGGGCGTCGGCTGCCCGTGGTCTTCCTGCCCTCGATCGTGGCCCGGGCGGCGACGTTGCCCGGCTACCTGACCGAGCTGGAGTTCCTGCCAGGGGCGATCGAGGGCGTGCGCATCACAGCGTGCGCGAACTCCATCGACGCGAGCGCCACGACCCGCGACCTCGGGGTGACGGCGCGCCCGCTGGCGGAGTCACTCGCCGACACCGTGCGCTGGCTGGTGACCTCGGGGCACCTCCCCGCGAAGCTGGCCGGGAAGGTCGTCCCCGCCTGAGCCGCCGGGCTCGCCTCAGCGCGCCGCGCGGCTGACGCGGTCGTGGTAGCGACGCCCGACGATGCCGCCGACCACCGCCAGGAGCAGGGTCCCCAGGAGCACCACGATCGCGGTCACCACCCCGGCGACGGTGAGCTCGTCGGTGGGGAACGGGATGCGCTGCACCGCGCCCCGGTCCAGCAGGTTGTACTGGTCGCCCGCAATCCAGCCCAGCGCGCCGGCCACGACCGACGCCAGCAGGCCGATCAGCCAGACCATCGCCCCCTGGCGGCCACCGTCGAAGCGCGACATCCGCCCGGCGACGTACCCCCCGCAGTAGTAGGCGACCAGCAGCACCGCGAGCAGCACCGCGGCCGTGACCAGTGTGATCGTGCCGGCCGAGCGCTCGGCTTCGGTCTGCGTGATCTCCTCGGAGTAGCCCACCGCCGTGGCGACCACCGCGGCCAGGGCGGTGAGCAGGACCGTCATGCCGACCGCAACCAGCCAGCCGAAGAACGCAGCACCGAGGTTCGTCCCACCGAAGCGATCACGCGCCGCGGCCGCGCCACGGAGGCGCTCCTCGGGTCGCCGCGCTCGGCGCACGCTGGTGCGACGGGAATCTGGCTCGGTGGGGTCGGTCTGAACGGCGGTGTCGGGCAGATCGTCTCGGTGTGCGCCCGGAGTGGTCGGTGTCATGGTGCCTCCTGCGTCGTCGCTGGCCCTCCGAGTACCCGATCAACGGCAACCACACTCCTGGGCGCAGCTTCACCCAGGCTTGCTCAGGAGCGGGCCTCGTCGATCGGCACCGGTTCCTGTGGCGCCACCCCGGCTCCGCGCGTGGCCGCGGCGACTCCCGCGACCGCGATGACCAGGCCGAGGATCTCGCGTGGATTCAGCGTCTCCCCCAGGAGCACCCACGCCAGGACCGCGGTCACCGGTGGCATCAGGAAGAAGATGCTGGCCGCCACCCCCGCCCCGCGGGCGCGCACCAGGATCCCGAGGAGCCCCAGCCCCAGGATCGAGTTCACCACCGCGAGGTAGACCAGGGCGACTCCGGCCGCTGCCGGGTCCCGGACCACGTCCGTGCCTTCGACCAGGAGGGCCAGCACGAGCAGCGGCGGCGCGGCGACGCCGAACTGGATGGCCCCGGACCACAACGGATCAGGCGCGTGCCCGATCCACCGCTGCCCCAGTGTGCCGACGCTCAGGCCGAGCACGCTGACCACGCCGAGCACCAGTCCCGCGATGCCGCCGGCCCGGTCCACGTCCGGCCCCAGCACGAGCACGACCCCGGCGATGCCGACCACGAACCCCAGGACCTGCACCCTCGAGAGCCGCTCGCCGAGGAAGGCAGCCGCCAGCAAGGCCGTGAGCACGGGGCTGAGCGAGTGCATCAGCGAGGCGAGCGTTGCGCCCAGCCCGGCGGCGAACGCGAGATACATGGCCGCGAACTGCACCCCGTTGAGCACGAAGCCGGAGAGGCCGATGCGGACGGCATCGCTGCGGGTCACGCGCAACGGACCACGGATGGCCCGCGCGAGCACCCACGCGATCGCGGCCGCCAGCACGAACCGGACGGCCACCAGCATCAGCGGCGACATCGCCTCCACGCCGTACGGCCCGGCGATGTAGCCCGAGGACCACACGAGCACGAAGCCGGCGGCCGGCAGCAACGGGAGGTGGGCGGAGCCGCGTGGCTGCGCCGTCCCGCTCATCCCCGGCCCTCCCGTGCGTCACACCGTTCGATCGGGGCCGTCCCGAGCCCGTCGCTGCACGCTAGCCGACGACCAGCGCTCTGGTTGACTCGGCAGATGACCGAGCGCGTGATCTCCGAGTCCATCGACGTCGACGCCCCACCCGCGGTGGTCTTCGCCATCCTGGCCGACCCCCGGCAGCACTCCCGCATCGACGGGTCCGGCTCGCTCGGTGAACTGCTCCGCGGACCGGAGCGGCTGAGCAAGGGCGCAACCTTCGGCATGGACATGAAGATGTTCGGGATGCCGTACAAGATCCGGAACACCGTCGTGGAGTTCGAGGAGGACCGCCGCATCGCGTGGCGCCACTTCGGAGGGCACCGTTGGCGTTACGTGCTGGAGCCGGTCGGCACCGGCACCCGGGTGACGGAGTCCTTCGACTACAGCAGGTACGCCACGATGCCGCGTCTGGTGATCGAGCTCCTGGGCTTCCCGAAGAAGAACCGCGCCGGGATCGCAGCGACCCTGGTCAAGCTCAAGGCGGCTGCCGAGACCGACGCGAGGACCCCTGCCTGAGCAAGCGCGGGCAGCACCCAGGATCCCGTCGCAGGTCACTCGGGCTCGGGCAGGAACACCTCACCCACCGGGCGATCGAACGCCGCGGCGATCCGGAAGGCCAGCGAGAGTCGAGGGTCGAAGTGGCCCTTCTCGATCGAGATCACGGTCTGACGGGTGACCCCGAGTGCGTCAGCGCACTCCTGCTGCGACATCCCTGCCTGCTCCCGGAGCTCCCGGAGGGTGTTGCGCATCAGGCCGCGCGCCGGCGCAGCACTCCGTAGCGCACCATGAAGTCGGCCATCCCGAGCACGAGGAAGACCTGCAGCGGTAGAGCCGGGGTGTCCAGCAGCGACTGGACAGCGAGGGCGAGGCCCAAGGCGACGATCAGGTCGAGGAACGCACCGCTCGCCGAGCGCTGTGTCCACTCGTGCTCGACCGTGTCCTCGGAGTGGGTGACCGGGTCGCTCCGGTCCGGGTCCGGGAGCAGGATCCAGGTCCCTCCGAACAGCACCGGCGAGGTCGTCGCGGCGAAGACCGTGAAGGTGAGCCACCGGTCCTGGTCGCCGGTCAGGGCTGCGAGCAGTGCCACCGTGACGGTGAGCGTCGCGCCGATGACGATGGTCAGGGCCCAGCGTGCGCGCTGGTCGAGAACGGTGCTGGCCAAGGGACTTCTCCTCGGGGTGATGTCTGACTTCTTTGACATCAGGAACCTTGGCATGCCGACGGACCGGTGTCAAACTAATCAGACATGCTTGGCCTGGCCTCGCGTGCTGCCCGTGCGAGTCCTGTCAGTGTTAGCCGGGGCTCAGTCCTCGGCCCACGCCTGGGTGACCTCGAGGAACAGGTCGTTGGCCGCGGGCTCGCCGATGCTGACCCGGACGCCCTCCCCGGCGAACGGGCGCACCGAGATGCCGGCCTCGGCCGCAGCGGCGACGAAGTCAGCGGTGCGGTCACCGAGCGGCAACCACACGAAGTTGCCCTGCGGATCGGGCACGGTCCAGCCCTGCTCCTGGAGTCCGGCCAGCACGCGTCGGCGCTCACCGACGAGGTCCTCGACACGCGTCATCAGCTCGGACTCGGCCGCCAGGCTCGCCACCGCTGCCGCCTGCGCCACCGTGGACACCCCGAAGGGAAGGGCGCACGCGCGCACCGCGGAGGCCACCTCTGCATGCGCCAGGACGTAGCCCACCCGGAACCCGGCCAGACCGTAGGCCTTGGCGAACGTGCGCATCACCGCCACGTTGGCGTGGGCCTCCTGCAGTGCGAGGGCGTCGATCGGGTCGTCCATCCGGACGAACTCCCGGTAGGCCTCGTCCACCACGACAAGCACGTGATCCGGGACCTGGGCGACGAACTCGCGCAGGGCGGTGTCGGTGACGGCGGGCCCGGTCGGGTTGTTCGGCGTACAGACGATGACGACCTTGGTGCGCTCGGTCACCGCCGCCGCCATCGCGCCCAGATCGTGCTGGCCGTCCTCCTGCACCGGCACCGGCACCGACACCGCGCCCGTCGCGGACACCGCGATCGGGTAGGCCTCGAAGGACCGCCAGGCGTAGATGACCTCGTCGCCGGGGTCGCAGAACGCCTGCAGCAGGTGGTAGAGCACGGCGACCGAGCCGGTCCCCGCCGCGAGCTGCTCGGCGGGCACCCCGAGCCGCTCCGAGAGGGCCTCGTAGAGGGTGGTGTTGCCCATGTCCGGGTAGCGGTTCATCTGCCCGACCGCGATCTCGGCTGCCTCGACCACGCCGGGCAGCGGCGGATAGGGGTTCTCGTTGGACGAGAGCTTGTAGACCTGCTGGCCGGGCCGCGGCGTGGGTGGCTTCCCTGCGACGTACGCCGGAATGGCAGCGACGGTCTCTCGGGGCGGAGGGGGTGTCTGGTTGCTCACCCGAGCACCTTAGGGCGAATCCGCCCAGCGTGAGTCGCCCCCTCTCGCCCGGCGCCCGATCGACCCGCCCCGCCCGCAATGCAGATCGAGAGGATGGACCCTCATCGAGGCCTGCTCCGCGCAGAAACCGTCCATGACCCGGTCCCAGTTGTGCCCCCACTACGCTGAGAAGATGAAGTTCCTGACCTGGCTGGCGGTGAACGCGCTCGCCCTGGGTGCCGCCGTCTGGCTGTTCGACGGCATCACGCTGGCAGCCGACAGCGACACGGACCTGGCCGTGCAGCTCGTCGTCGTCGGCGGGATCTTCGGCGTCGTCACCTCGTTCGTGCGGCCGATCGTGCAGTTCCTCTCCCTGCCGTTCATCATCTTGACGCTGGGTCTGCTGCTCCTGGTCATCAACGCCCTGATGCTGATGCTCACCAGCAAGATCGCCGAGACGGTCGGGCTCGGCTTCGCGGTCGACGGCTTCTGGGTGGCGTTGTTCGGCTCCATCGTCATCTCGGTCGCCTCGCTGGTCCTCGAGGCGATCTTCCCCGATACCGACCGCCGGTGACCTCCATGCAGCTGCCCGAGCCCGCCGGCACGCCGTACCGCATCGCCTTCGTCTGCCTGGGCAACATCTGCCGCAGTCCCACAGCCGACGTCGTGCTCTCGGGGATGGTGGCGGCCGAGGGTCTCGGCGGCCTCGTCGAGGTGAGCAGCTGCGGAACCGGCGACTGGCACCTCGGCGAGCCGATGGATCCGCGCGCTGCGGCCGAGCTGCAAACGGCGGGGTACGACACGAGCAACCATCGCGCCCAGCAGTTCAACGCGAGCTGGTTGGATCGCGATCTCGTGCTCGCCATGGACGCCAAGAACCTGCACGACATCACCGACGGGCAGGGTGAGAACGAACGCGTCCGGCTGTTCAGGTCCTTCGATCCGCTTGCCGGACCGCACGACCTCGACGTCCCCGATCCCTGGTACGCCGGAGACGACAGCTTCGCGCTGGTGCTCGGGATCGTGGAGCGCACTTGTCGCCAGCTGGTCACAGAGCTCAGGAAGCAGGTCTTCTAGCGCGGGACACACGCGCCGTCTCGGCGGCCCAGCGCGGGACACACGCGCCGTCTCGGCGGCCCAGCGCGGGACACACGCGCCGTCTCGGCGGGCACCGGCACTGGCGCGCCCCCGGCGGAGCGGGCAGAGTGGGGCGATGGCGCGGATGCGCGTGATCGCCGATCGGGTCGAGCAGCTGCTGCCGCTGGCCGTGGTCGCCACGTCACCTGTTGCGGGCGGAGACATCTGCACGGCCACCCGGGTCCGGCTCAGCGACGGTTCGTCCGCGCTGGTGAAGACCCGCTCGGGGGCCCCGCCGGGCTTCTTCGCCGCCGAGGCACGGGGGTTGCGCTGGCTCGCGGAGCCGGGGGTGGTCGACGTCGCGGAGGTGATCGCCGTCGAGGAGGACTGCCTCGTGCTGCGCTGGATCGAGCCGGCCCGTCCTTCGCCCGAGAGCGCCACCGCCCTCGGGCGCTCGCTGGCCCGGCTGCACGCCAGCGGTGCCGAGGTGTTCGGTGCGGGTCAGGACGGCTTCATCGGGTCGTTGCCGCTGCCCAACGCGGCGGCGCCGACCTGGCCGGAGTTCTTCGCCGTGCGCAGGCTGCTGCCCTACCTCAAGCTCGCCGCCGACCGGGACCACATCGGCAGCGGGGACGTGAAGGCGGTCGAGGCGCTGGTCGGTCGCATCACCAAGGTGGCCGGACCCGAGGAGCCACCGGCGCGCCTGCACGGAGACCTGTGGGCGGGCAACATCGTGTGGTCCGCCGACCACGGCACCCTGATCGACCCTGCGGCGCACGGTGGCCACCACGAGACCGACCTCGCGATGCTGGCCCTGTTCGGCGCACCCCATCTCCAGCGGCTGATGGACGCCTACCAGGAGGAGCGCCCGTTGGCGGACGGGTGGGAGGAACGCCAACCCCTGCACCAGCTCTTCCCGCTGCTCGTGCACGCCGCACTGTTCGGGGGGCAGTACGGCGAGCGCGCCGGCGACGCGGCCCGACGCGTCGTCTAGACCCCCCTCCCCGGACCGGCTCTCCCGCCTGCAGAACGGTCGGGGAGCACTGATCTCAGGCATGTCTCAGGGCGCAGTGGCACCCTTGTCCACGTGAGCGCCGCCGACTTCTCCCCTGCCCCGGGCAGCACCGGCCGCCAGCACATCCTCGTGGTCGAGGACGACCGCGCCGTGCGGGAGTCGCTGCGCCGCTCGCTGGAGTTCAACGGCTACCAGGTCTCGACGGCCTCAGACGGCGCAGAGGCTCTCGCCGGGATCAACGGCACCAACCCGGACGCGATCGTGATGGACGTGATGATGCCCCGGCTCGACGGCCTCGAGACCACCCGGGCGCTGCGCAAGGTCGGCAACAGCGTGCCGATCCTCGTGCTCACCGCGCGGGACGCCATCGGGGATCGCGTCGAGGGTCTCGATGCCGGCGCGGATGACTACCTCACCAAGCCGTTCGCGCTCGAGGAGCTGCTTGCGCGCGTTCGCGCCCTGCTCCGGCGGGTCGCGCCGGACGCCGAGAACGTGGAGGAGCAGCTGTCGTTCTCGGACCTGACCATGCACCTCGCTTCTCGTGAGGTACGCCGGCGCGAGCGGCTGATCGAGCTGACCCGCACCGAGTTCAACCTGCTCGAGCTGTTCCTGCGCCGGCCTCGCCGGGTGCTGGAGCGCTCGTTCATCCTCGAGGAGGTCTGGGGCTTCGACTTCCCGACCACCGCCAACAGCCTCGAGGTCTACGTCGGTTACCTGCGCCGCAAGACCGAGGCAGAGCACGAGCCCCGACTGATCCACACGGTTCGCGGGGTGGGCTACGTCCTCCGCGAGGCCCCCGAGTGAGCCCAGCGTTCGGTTGGGTGCGACCCCGGCCTCGGCAGTCGCTGGCGAGCCGGGTCACCTTGCTGACCACGATCGCCGTGGGCATCGCGGTCACCGGTGTCTCCTTCGCGGCGTACGCCACGGTCCGGATGCAGAGCATGGACGCCCTCGACGAGTCCCTGCGCTCCCGCGCAGACCGCGCCGCCCACGCCAACACGCTCGACGCGCTCTCCCGCGAGAAGATCCCGCCGTGGGCGCTGGGCGCCGCGGACGTGAAGATCATGTTCCTCGACGCGGTGACCCAGACGGTGCGCGACGCGGTGTCGACCAGCCCGGTCGACCGCAACGCCCCGGAGTTCCAGGTCGCCCTCGGTCGTCAGGGCTGGTCGGCGCGCACGGTCTGGATGGACGACGAGCCCTACCGCGTGGTCGCCGTTCCCGCTCAGGACGGTGAGGCGCTGATCCTCGCGCAGTCGCTGGAGTCCACCGACCGGATGCTCGAGCGCCTCGGGCTGGTGATGCTGCTGTTCGGGCTCGCCGGGATGATCAGCGCCGGCCTGGCCGGCTGGGCCGTCGCCCGCAACGGGCTCCGGCCGGTGCGGCGCCTCACCACGGCCGTCGAGGAGATCGCCCGCACCGAGCGGCTCGACCCGATCCCGGTCGAGGGCCGCGACGAGGTTGCCCGGCTCTCGACCGCGTTCAACGCGATGCTGGCGGCACTCTCCGCCTCGCAGGCCCGCCAGCGCCAGCTGGTTGCCGACGCCGGCCACGAGCTGCGCACCCCGTTGACGTCGCTGCGCACCAATCTGGACCTGCTCGCCCAGGCGGACACCTCCAGGGACCTCTCGGACCAGTCGCGACGCGAGCTGCTGGCCGACGTCCGGGGACAGATCGGGGAGATGACCACCCTCATCGGGGACCTGACCGAGCTCGCCCGGGACGACCCGTCCGCCGCTCCGGGCGTGGAGCCCGTCGAGCTCGCGGCGGTGATCGGCCAAGCGGTCGCCCGGGTCCGGAGACGAACGACGACCGTGCGGTTCGTCGTACGCACCGAACCGTGGTGGCTGACCGGCGACCCGACCGCGCTGGAGCGCGCGATCACCAACCTGCTGGACAACGCGGTGAAGTGGAGCCCCGAGAACGGCGAGGTCACCGTCGAGCTCCGTCAGGGCACCCTGATGGTGGCCGATCAGGGACGCGGCATCTCGCCGACCGATCTCCCGCACGTCTTCGACCGCTTCTACCGCTCCACCGAGTCGCGCGGGATGGCGGGCTCGGGCCTTGGCCTCTCGATCGTGAAGGCCGTCGCGGACCGGCACGGTGGGCATGCCCGCGCCGGTACGGCGCCCGGCGGCGGTGCCGCCTTCTGGTTCCACGTGCCCGGGACGATGGCGCCGCCCGATGTCTTGGGCGGGTCGTAGCCGCCTCAAAGGTCGCTCTCAGGGTCGTTGGACAGACTGGGGCACATGGATGAGCAGAACCGTTACCCCCAGGACCCCTTCGAGGGCTCGGCAAGTGGCCCCGCGGATGACGTGCGCGACGACGCCTACGACGAGACCGAGCACACCCGCCCGCTCCCGCCGTACCAGGCCCCCAACGCCGGGCCGTTCCAGATGCCACCACCGCCGAGCGAGGTGCCGACCGAGAAGCGCTCGCGCGGACGTGGGATCGCCGCCTCCGTGCTGGTCGGCGCCCTGGTGCTGGGTGGCGCCGCCGGTGTCGGTGGTGCAGCCGCGTACGACTTCTTCGTCGACGACTCGACCGGTGCGCCCGCCAACCAAGCCGACGAGCCCTTCGAGACGACCAAGACGGGCGTCGTCGAGGACGGCACGGTCGAGAAGGTGGCCAACGCCGTCCTGCCGTCCGTGGTGAAGATCAACGTCGCCGGGCAGGGTGCGGCCGGATCCGGCTCGGGCATCGTGCTCAGCGAGGACGGCAAGATCCTGACCAACAACCACGTCGTCGCGGCCGGTGCCGGTGACAACGGCTCGATCTCGGTGAGCTTCAACGACGGCACCACCAAGAAGGCGACGATCCTCGGCACGGACCCGCTCGTCGACATCGCGGTGATCCAGGCCGAGGACGTCACCGACCTGACCCCCGCGGCGCTGGGCAAGTCCAGCGACCTCAAGGTCGGTCAGACCGTCGTGGCGGTGGGCTCGCCGTTCGGCCTGAACGCGACTGTCACCTCGGGCATCGTCAGCGCGCTGAACCGTCCCGTGTCGGTGGCCACCGAGCAGGCGCCGGAGAACCCGTTCGGCTCACCGCAGGGCCCCCAGGCCCGCGACAACCTCAGTACGACGTACCCCGCGATCCAGACCGACGCAGCGATCAACCCGGGGAACTCCGGTGGTCCGCTGGTCGACCTGTCCGGACGGGTCGTCGGCATCAACTCCTCGATCCGCAGCACGAGCGGCGGGGCCGGCGGGCAGGCCGGCTCGATCGGTCTCGGGTTCGCGATCCCGCTCGACGAGGTGCTACCGATCGTCAACCAGCTCAGCGATGGTGAGAAGCCCACGCACGCGCGGTTGGGGGTCACCGTCTCCGACATCACCTCCGACACCCTCACCCAGGGAGCCGAGCTGCAGTCGATCGAGCCCGGCGGGGCCGCCGCCGAGTCCGGCCTGGAGAACGGCGACGTGATCACCAAGGTCGACGAGCAGCTCATCGACGGCTCTGAGTCGTTGGTGGCCACGATCCGCGGACACCGTCCCGGCGACGAGGTCGAGGTGACCTACCTGCGTGACGGCAAGGTCAGCACCGCCACGGTCCAGCTCGGCTCGGACGCGAACAACAGCGACTCCTGAGCTCGCCGGGGGGCCCACCTCGGCATCGTCGCGGCCGGCTGGTCTAGCCGCCTATTACGGAACTGGCCAGTTCCCATTGCAACGGGCACCGCGGGGGAACAACATGGACCGACGCGTAGCGCGGAGCGAGCCCGTTCCACCCGGGGGGATGCATGAGGTGGCTCGGAGGCTCGCCCCGCGCGACGCGTTTCGGCTCTCCCGAGAGTGGTCCCGCCACACGGATCGGGGTCGAGCACGAGGCGACTTGGCTGTTGCCGGGTCAACGCAGCACGGACAGGACCGAGGAGTAGTCGTCGGTCCAGTGCACCCGGCGTTGGCCGAGCTCGTCCCAGCCGCCGGAGGCAGCGAGCTCGGTCACGCCGGAGGTCGGGCCTCCCAGCGCCACCCAGACGCTCTCGGTGGCACCGTCTGGACCCGCGCCACCTCGCCCGATCGCCGCGGACAGACCGAGGCGCTGGGCGTTGCCGGCCAGGACCGGTTCGAGGTCGAACGCACGGTTGCTGATGTGCACCACCAGGATCCCGTCCGGTGACAGGCGCTCGACGTAGGTCCGCATCGCCTCCTCGGTGAGCAGGTGCACCGGGATGGCGTCGGAGCTGAACGCGTCGAGCACGATCGCGTCGTAGCTGCCCGGGGCGGCCGACTCGAGACCCAGCCGACCGTCGGCCACGACCGTCTTGATGGTCGCTGGGCTGTCCGCCAGGTAGGAGAACAGCTCGGGGTCGCTGGCGATCCGGACGATCTCCGGGTCGATCTCGAAGAACGTGAGCTCCTGGCCCGGGCTGCCGTACGCCGCGACGGTGCCGGCGCCGAGCCCCACTGCCGCGACCCGGGACCTGCTCCGAAGGGCGAGGACGTCACCGAGAGGTCCGGTCCGCGAGTAGTACGCCGTCGGTGTGTTGCGCCGCGACGGCGTCCGGAACTGGGTGCCGTGCACCGTGGTCCCGTGGACCAGCTCGTGCAGGCCCCCGCGGTCCACCACGGTGTAGCTGCCGAAGAAGGTCCTGCTGCGCTCGAGGACACCGCGCGAGTCGCCGACCGTGGCCACCACGAAGAACACGACAAGGGCGAACACCAGCGCGCCGGGAAGCCGGGTCAGACCCCAGCCCACCACCAGCGCCCCCGACAACATCGCGACCGTCGCGAGCAAGCTCGTGGCGGAGGCCCAGAGCCCGGCCTGCAGCAGCACCGGCAGCAGTCCTGCGGTGACAGCCAGCGCGACAGCGCGCACGGGGTCTGCCTGCACCTGCCGCACCAGCCACGAGTCATCCCCTCCACTCAGTCCGAGAAGCAACAGGGGAACGGCGGTCAGCACCAGCGGGTACTCCAGCACGCGGTCCAGCACCATCGGTGCGATCAGTCCGTTCAGCAGGCCGCCGAGCGCACCTCCTGTGGCCACGACGAGGTAGTAGCCGGTGAGGTGCTCGGGGGGCGGGCGCGTCGTGGCGAGGCGGGCGTGGGCGGCGTACGCCACGAGGGCGAGCATCAGCAGGTTCAGGCCGATGCTGACCGAGACCGGCATCGTGTCCGAGCCGACGGACGTCACGGCGACCAGGAAGGTCACTGCGACCGCTGCCCGGGTCATCCGGGAGGGCGCAGCGCGCGAGGTCCTGGCGAAGGCGACGACGAACGAGGCCAGGTAGATGGCCAGGGGCACCACCCACAGCAGCGGGATCGCTGCGACGTCGGTGGAGAGGTGGGCCGTGACGCCGAGCATCAGCGACGACGGCAGGAACGCCAGGCCCATCCAGACGAGCACCTGGCTGGGCGAAGGTCCCGGCGCACGGTGGCGCGCGTCGGGGCTGCTCGGCTGCGTCCTGCCGGAGCCGGCCCCCGGTCGGGGATCACACCGTCGCACGGACAGGGCGCACGCCCCGGTGAGCAGCACGAAGACCAGGAAGCCCGCCGACCACCAGCTGCGTTGGGCGGCGAGGGTGAGGTTCGGCTCGACCAGCAGCGGGTAGGCCAGCAGGCCGCCGAAGCTGCCGAGGTTGCTGGCGGCGAACAGGAAGTAGGGGTCGCCCGAGCGCCGGTGGTCGCCCCACGAGTACCAGCGCTGGAGCAACGGGCCGGTCGTCGCCAGGACTGCGAAGGGCAGACCGACCATCAGCACCAGCGTGCGCAGCAGCCACAACGCCGGGGCGACGTCGGCTCCGGGGGCGGCGTCGCCGGGGATGGCGACGGGCAGCACCAGCACCGGCAGCAGCAGCACCACGAGGTGGGCGCGGGGTTGCCACTGCCGACCGCCGCGCGCGGTGGACCAGTGGGCGTAGCCGTAGGCGAGGAGCAGCAGCACCTGGAAGAACAGCGAGCTGGTGCTCCACACGGTTGCCGAGCCGCCGTACGACGGCAGGATGAGTCTGGCCACGAGCGGCTGCACCACGAAGAGCAGCGCGGCACCGACGAACGCGGTGGCCCCGAACAGCAGCGTGATGCCCGAGGAGCTGCGGTCGACCGACGCGGCCGGCACCGGGGCGTCGAGCGGTACGACGGTCTCGCTGATCGCCACCGGGCGCTCCTGTGATCGCGGCTGTTGCGTCCACGATAGAAGGGCACATGGGATTCGTCCGACGAAACGGACATTGGCCTAGGCGGCATGGCTCCGCGATGACTGGTCTAGCCAGTTATAACGGACTTCGGCGTCCGGATTGCGACAGCGGGGTGGCACGGTCCACCATGTTGCAGACGCGATGCGCGCGGCTGCTTCTGGACGGACCCGGGGGCTCGGATGGTCCACCAATAACAGCCCGCGCCTCGCGTCCCCTTCATTTTTCAGGCTCGCCAGCGCATCCGACGGACAGCCGTCGTGGCGTGGGTCCCTCGGCGAACGCGGGACCGGTATGCACCGGGCAGTGACGCGGCCACCCGTCGGGCGTAGCGTCGTTTGGTGCCGCGCCTCATGGTGGGGCGGGCCTCGCAGAGGGGACTTGCGCGATGTTCATCCAGATCATGCAGGGCCGGTGCCGTGACGCCGACCGGTTGCACCAACTGCTCGACGACTGGCGCGACGACCATGCGCCCCAGGTGGAGGGATGGCTCGGCGGGACCTACGGGATCACCGACGAGGGCGAGTTCGTCGGGGTGGTGCGTTTCGAGTCGCGCGACGCCGCGGCGAGGAACTCGGATCGGCCCGAGCAGGGCGAGTGGTGGCAACAGATGCAGGAGTGCTTCGACGGCGAGGTGACCTTCCACGACTGTGACAACGCGATGACCTTCCTCGGTGGCGGGTCCGACGAGGCCGGCTTCGTGCAGATCATGCAGGGTCGGGTCACCGACCCCGAGCGCTTCCGGCACTTCATGGAGCAGCCGATGGACATGCTGCGCGAGACCCGCCCCGAGATCATCGGCGGCACGATCGCCATCGAGCCTGACGGCTGGTTCACCCAGACGATCTCGTTCCGCACCGAGGCCGAGGCCCGCGAGGGCGAGCACAAGGAGATGCCGGCCGAGCTGCGGGAGCAGTTCGAGACCGAGATGTCGCTGGTGCAGGACGTGAAGTACCTCGACCTGCACCACCCGTGGTTCACCTCCGGTGGATCGGGAGCCGCTTCTGGCTGAGGACCACGGGCGGAGACCGTCGTGACGGTCTCACCAGGGGGAGGCTGCACGGAGCCGGTGCGCCTTCCAGAGGGTCTCCGCCCATTCCTCACCCACCTCGGAGCGAACCGTGATGCCGCCCCCCGTCCCGAGGCGCCAGACCTCGTCCGGACCGGCGATCAGCGAGCGGATGACCACGCCGAGGTCGGCCCGCCCGTCGGCGCAGATCCATCCGAACGCGCCGGCGTACAGGCCGCGGGCGGTTGTCTCCACCTCGTCGATGATCTGCATCGTGCGCAGCTTCGGCGCCCCCGTCATCGAGCCCGCGGGGAAGAGCGCACGTAGCGCGCCGATCGTCGAGACGTCCTCACGGAGCCGACCACGCACGGTGGAGACGAGCTGGTGCACGCTGGCGTAGGACTCGACCGCCATCAGCTCCGGGACGTCCACGGTCCCGACCTCGCACACCATCGAGAGGTCGTTGCGCAACAGGTCGACGATCATCAGGTTCTCGGCCCGGAACTTGGTGTCGTGCGCCAGCTGGTCGCGCAGCCGGTCGTCGTCCTCGACCGTCGCCCCGCGCGGGGTGGTGCCCTTGATCGGCTTGGTCTCCAGCCACCGCTGCCGGTCGATCGTCGCGAAGCGTTCCGGTGAGCTGCTGAGCAGGTGGGTGCCGCGGTGGCTGAGCAGCCCGGCGTACGGCGCGGGGTTGCTGGCGCGCAGGCGCAGGTAGGTCGTGAGCGGGTCCGCCGCACGGCCCAGCTCCTCGCGGTAGGTCAGGTTCACCTCGTAGGTGTTGCCTGCGCGCAGCTGTTCCTGAACCCTGCCGAAGCCCTTCGCGTACCAGTCGGGTGGTGTGGAGGCCCCGACCTCGGCGACCAGTGGCGTCGGCTGCGGCACCGCCCCGTGGTGGAAGAAGCGCGGCGAGCGACACCGCATCCAGATCGCGTCGGGTCCCTGCGGCCAGGGTCGCGCGGGCAGATCGGGCCGCGAGGCGTAGCCGAAGCAGCCGACCCAGTGCACGTCCGGGTCACCCGCATCCCGCGCGACCTCCGACTCCAGCGCCTCGAAGATGTCGGTGCCGACCACCTCAGCACGCGCTCCCTGATGGCGGGTCACCTCGCGCCGGCCCGCGTCGAGGCTCAGCGAGACGTCGTCGGCCTCGAGCACGCCGACCAGCGAGCGTCGCCCCGCCCACTCCCGCGCACCCCCACCGTCGAGCCAGAAGACCCGGTCGCTGCGGGCGAACCCGTCGCGCACCGCCTCGAGCACCGGCTCAGCCACGGGTGCCCCCGAGGAAGGTGCGCACGATGTCCTTGCCGTGCCGCGACAGCACCGACTCGGGGTGGAACTGGACGCCCTCGAGCGGAAGTCTCCGGTGGCGCACGGCCATCACCACCCCGTCGGTGGTGGCGGTCACCGCGAGCTCGTCGGGCACGTCGGTGGCGGCGAGCGAGTGGTAGCGCACCGCCTCGAAGGGGGACGGGACCCCCGCCAGCACCCCCGTGCCGTCGTGCTCGACCAGGGCAACCTCGCCGTGTGCCGGCTCCACCCGGCCAACCGTCCCGCCGTACGCCGTGACGAGGGCCTGCATGCCGAGGCACACCCCCAGCACGGGGACACCGAGGTCGAAGACGGCCGGGCCCAACGCGAAGTCTGCCGCCACCGCCGGGTGTCCCGGCCCCGGGGAGAGCACCACGTGCGTGGCCGCACGCGCCTGCTCGAGCACGCCGGGCAGATCGTGCTCGACGACGTCGGGGAGCACACCGGTGACACCGGCGACCAGGTGGACGAGGTTCCACGTGTAGGAGTCGTAGTGGTCGACCACGAGCACCCGGAGTGTCACCCCAACAGCTCCAGCAACAGCTGACGCAGCAGCGCGAAGCCGTTCTCGGTGAGGATCGACTCGGCGTGGAACTGCACGCCCCGGAAGGAGGGACCGGCGACCACGTGGATGTCGCCGGTGGCCTCGTCTGCCTGGACCGTGACCCCGTGTGGAAGCTCGTTGTCGCCGAGTCGTCCGACGAAGGTGTTGTAGAAACCCACCCGCTCCGTGCGGCCGTCGATCTCGACCTCCGACTGGGTGCCCTGGAAGACGATGTCCTTGTAGTCGAGCGGGATTCCGAGGCGATCGCAGAGGACCTGGTGCCCCAGGCACACGGCCAGGAAGGGCTTGCCGGTGCCGAGCAGCTCGTCGACGGCCACCCGGTAGGCCGCGATCTTGGGGTGGTCGTGCTCCCGCGGGTCTCCGGGACCCGGTCCGACGACGACCAGGTCGACGTCGTCGAAGACCCCCTTGGCACCCCCGTCGGCGAGCAGGGTCTCGTGCCGAATCACCTTCGAGCTCATCCCCAGCACGGAGAAGACGTGGGCCAGCATGTTCACGAAGTCGTCCTCGCCGTGCAGGATCGCGACCGACCTCCCGGCCAGCGAGGGGGCCGGGGGCGCCCCCGACTGGTCGGTGAGCCAGAACTTGGCGAGCCGCTGGTTTCGGGAGTTCAGCGCGATCAGGACGTCCTCGTCCTGCATCAGTGCGGCGATCGCAGCCGTCGTGGCGGTCGCTCCGGGCACCAGCCCGAACGCCGAGAGGATGCCGCCCGCCTTGGCCAGCGTCTCGGCGACCTCGTAACCGGGGTCGGAGTCGCGGACCAGGGTGGCCCCCGCCGTCACCGTCATCGCCCCCTCGGGCGAGACGTCGGCCGTGCGGATCACGATCGGCGAGTCGGCCGTGGGGTTGCCCTCCGCGTCGCGGCCGATCAGCGCGAGAGCGCCCGCGTAGTAGCCGCGCCCTTCGGACTCGTACTCGTGGATCAGGCGGCAGGCGTTCTCCACGGGGGCACCCGTCACGGTCGCGGCGAACATCGTGTCGCGCAGGACGTCGCGTACGTCGGAGCGGGTGCGGCCGGCCAGCAGGTACTCCGTGTGCACCAGATGCGTCATCGGCTTGAGGAACGGGCCAAGCACCTGGCCCCCTTCGTGGCAGATCTCGCACATCATCTTCAGCTCTTCGTCGACCACCATGAAGAGCTCGAAGATCTCCTTCTCGTCGGCCAGGAAGTCCAGCAGCCGGGTCTTGAGGTCTTCGGCCTCGGCCGCCGCGCCCGGCACTCCGCGAAGGCGGAAGGTCCCCGAGATGGGGTTCATCCGCACGTCACCGCCGTGCACGCTCACGTGCCGTTCCGGGGAGGCACCGATGAGGAACCGGTCGCCGGTCCAGAAGCAGAAGGTCCAGTACGCACCCCGCTCGTTGGTGAGCAGGCGGCGCAGGACCGTGAGCGCCTTCGCGGTGTTCCAGTCGCGCAGCTGGGCGCGGTAGTGGCGCCCGACCACGAGGTTGGCGCCCTCCCCGTTGCCGATCTCGTCGGCGATGATCCGCTCCACGACCCGGGCGTAGTCGTCGTCGCTCGTCTCGAACCCGCCCTCGTCCTCGAAGGACACGTCCTCGTCCGGGAGGACCGCCAGCAGGTCGGCCAGCGGGATCTCCGTCTCGGTGGCGATCTCGACGACGGCGAGCGGTGCCCCGTCGTCGTGGGCCACGAAGCCCCGCTCGGTCACCTGCCGGAAGGGTACGGCGACCAGTCGGTCGAAGCGACGTCCCTGCGCCGGGGCTCCCTCCGCCAGCGGGATGTCACGCAGCTTCTCCAGCTGCTGCACCGTCCCACCGACCAGCGTCACCGTCGGGCTCTCCCGCAGCCGGATGATCGCCCACGCCTCGTGCCCGAGCAACTCCTCGATGGCAGCCGCGGCAGCTGAGGATGTCTCGGGCTCGGGCATGTCAGGAACGCTACTAGAACGCCGAGAGGGCACTCCTGGTCGCCCAAACCCCACCCAGAGGGCACTCCTGGTCGCCCAAACCCCACCCAGAGGGCACTCCTGGTCGCCCCACCCCCACCCAGAGGGCACTCCTGGTCGCCCAACCCCCACCGAGAGGGCACTCCTGGTCGCCCCACCCCCACCGAGACCGGCCAGGAGTGCCCGGTCGCCCACCCCACCCAGAGGGCACTCCTGGTCGCCCCACCCCCACCGAGACCGGCCAGGAGTGCCCGGTCGGCGCACCACAAGCGGCCAGGAGTGCCCGGTCGGCGCACCACAAGCGGCCAGGAGTGCCCGGTCGGCGCACCACAAGCGGCCAGGAGTGCCCGGTCGGCGCACCACAAGCGGCCAGGAGTGCCCGGTCGGCGTACTAGAGGGAGTGGGTGGTGTGGGAGTGGGTGAGGGTGACCATGCGCTGGGTGGCGCGGGTGTAGACGACGTAGAGCGTGGCCTGGCCGGTCGGCGACTCGTCCTCGATCTCCTGCGGCTGGACCACCACGATGCCGTCGAACTCCAGGCCCTTGGTGTCCAGCCCGGGGAGTACGACGATCCGCGACTCGGCTGTCCCGGTCTCCTCGGCGAACTCCGGCCACGACGACACCCACCGAGTGACCTCACCCAGACGGGACATGGGCACCACGATGCCGACCGTCCCCTGCAGCGACCCGGCGAGGCCGGTCAGCTGCTCGCGCAGTGCCGTCTCGAGGTCGTCGACCCGCAGCTCGGTGGGAGCGACGTCGGTCGATCGCACCGCGTTGGGGAGGTCGGCGTCGAGTCCGACCCGCCGGGCGTAGGCGGCGGCGAACTCGTAGATCTCCGCGGAGTTGCGGTAGTTGGTCGAGAGGTGGAAGTCGTGCCGGGGCTTGTCCCCCAGCGCAGCGGACCGGGCAGACGCGGACTCCTCGGGCACCGGCCACGAGGACTGGGCGAGGTCTCCCACGATCGTCCAGGTCGCACCACGGCCGCGTCGACCGACCATGCGCCACTGCATCGGCGTGAGGTCCTGCGCCTCGTCGACCAGCACGTGGGCGAAACCGTCGTCCTCGACCCTGTTGGTCGGCGGCGTCCACCCGCGCGCCCCGGCGTACTCGCGGTCTGAGGCGGTGAAGACCTCGTGCAGCGAGGCGTCCTCGGCGGAGAGGTACTCGTCGTCGACCGAACCCGTGTTGACGATGGGCGGGTCGCCCAGCAGGTACCGCAGCTCGTCGAGCAGGGCCACGTCGTCGACCGAGAGCGAGTCGCCCCACGACTTGGCCAGCAACCGCACCGACTCGTCGTCGAGCACGCCGTCGCAGACCCGGGCGAGGAACTCACGGTCGTGCAGCCACCGCAGCACGGTCGCGGCGTCGAGCACCGGCCACCAGGCAGCCGCGAAACCGAGGAACTCGTCGCTGGTGCGCAGCTCCTCGGCGAACTCCTCCTTGGTCCGCTCCCGGCCACGCTCACTGCGCACCTGGCGCCACATCGCGTCGATGAGCGTGGAGGCGACACGGGTCGTGGACCGGTTGCGCGCGCCACCCGCCAGCAGCTGCCTACGCAGCACACCGAGCTCGCGCGGCCCGAGTGTGATCACGTCGTCGCGGTAGAAGATGCGGAACTCGCGCGGGGCGTCGGGGACCGCTTGACGCGACGTGCGCCGCAGCACCTCCACCATCGCGGCCGAGCCCTTCACCTCCGCCACCGCCGGCTCGTCGCGCCTCGTGGCACGCACCCCGTCCACGACCTCGCCCAGGGAACGCAGTGCGACCGCGGTCTCGCCCAGCGACGGCAGCACGCGCTCGATGTAGCGCATGAACACCCCCGACGGCCCGACGACCAGCACGCCACCGGTCTCGTAGCGGCGACGGTCCGAGTAGAGGAGGTACGCCGCCCGGTGCAGCGCCACCACCGTCTTGCCGGTGCCAGGGCCGCCGGTGATCGAGACGACTCCCTTGTTGGGTGCACGGATCGCCCGGTCCTGCTCGGCCTGGATGGTGGCGACGATCGAGTGCATCGAGCGGTCGCGTGCCCGGGACAGCTGAGCCAGCAGGGCACCCTCCCCGACGATCGGCAGCGTCTCGGCGGCCGGGTCGTCGGGATCCAGCAGGTCGTCCTCGACACCGAGGACGTGCACCCCTTTGCTGCGCAGGATGCGACGGCGTACGACGCCCTGGGGGGTGGCCTGGGTGGCTTGGTAGAACACCGCGGCCGCGGGCGCACGCCAGTCGATCAGCATCACGTCGTAGTTGTCGTCGCGCAGGCCGATGCGCCCGATGTAACGCGGCACGTCGCTCACCTGGGCACCCATGTCCAGGCGCCCGAAGACGAGGCCCTCGTGAGCAGCGTCGAGCGTGGCCATCCGGCGGGCCGCCTGGTAGACCATGGCGTCCCGCTCGACCAGGCCGCCCTCGTTGCCGATCCGACCCCGGGCGAGACCCTCCTTGGCCAGCTCCTGTGCGGACAACGCCGCCTTGTCGAGCTGGTCGTAGACGGTGTCGACGTACTCCTGCTCGCGCGCGACCTCGCGCGCGGCAACGTCACTGTTCAACGCCGGTGCCCTCCGTTGGAACTTCGGTGCCTGGGGAATCGGCCACTTTACCGCCGTCCCGAAGCGCCGCACCCGGAAACGGCCTCAAACGCCTGTCGGGTTGCTCACCTGCAGCGACGGCTACCGGTGTCCATCACGCTGCCGTCGATGCCGCGGAAGCTCCAGGAGTAGGACCCCTTCTTCAGGTCGAGCACCAGGACGCCCGCCGTCCGGGCCTGGTAGAAGACCGAGCCGCGCCTGTGCTTGCCGAGGCGGTAGAGGTTCTTGCCGCCGGCGCCGGAGACGAAGGAGGCGATGCCGCGCTTGCGCCGCACGTGGCCGGACGCGTCCATCGGCTTGAACCGCTCGTAGTCGTGGTCGTGACCGGCCAGTGCGACATCGGTGCGGTGCTTGTACGCGACCTTCCACAGTCCACGCACCGAGGTGTCGTTGCCGTGCTCGAGGCCCGAGCTGTAGCGCGCGTGGTGCATCGTGATCATCGAGCAACGCGACCGGGTTGGCCGCCATCTGCCGGTCCAGCCAGGCGGCCTGCGTGGAGCAGCTGATCTTGGCGCAGTTGCTGTTCAGGACGTAGATGTTCCAGCCGTTGGAGGTCACCCGGTAGTAGCCGGGCGGGCCGGGCTGCCGGTCCTTGAAGTAGGTGTAGTAGCCGCTCGCGCCCGGGGTCCGGTACTCGTGGTTGCCGGGCGCCGGGAACGTCTTGGACTTCAACGCACCCCATGACTTGTCGTAGGAGTCGGCGAACTGCTCGAGGCTGGCGTCCTCGTACTGGTGGTCACCCAGGGTCAGCACGAACGCCGGGTTGATCCGCTTGGTCAGGTCGGCCGTCGCCTCGTGGCGGCAGAGCGTGCCCGACGCCGGTTGGCCAGGCTGGACAGGCGATGTCGCCGACGGCCACGACGCGCACGCTCGGGGAGCTTGCTGCGACCGAGTACGCCGTCTCCGGACCTCCCTCGTCCTTGCCCGACTGGGTCGGTCCCGTGCCACAGCCGGACGCCGCCAGGGAGACCAGCAGACCTGCGACCAGGGCAGTACGAGCGTTTCGTCCGGATAAGTTCATGTTCCGACCCTACGTCTATTCGGACCGTCTCAGGCGAGATCGTGCACGAATTCACCTAGCTGGGTGAGGTTTCGGCACTCCACCATCGTCATCAACCGACCGTAGTCGCGCGCAGCGGAGTCGCCGGTGTTCCAGTTGCGGGCGTGTTCGGGGTTGAGCCACCAGCTGTGCCGGGCGGCGTGCACCAGCTCCTTGACCACGGGCACGGCCAGGTCGCTGTGGTTGGAGCGGGCGTCGCCGAGGACCAGCAGGTTGGTCTTGGGGGTCAGGGCGTCGGGGTGCTGCTCGGCGAAGCGGGTGAACGCGCGTCCGTAGTTCGTGCGCCCCCACAAGGAGGCGTACCGGGCGCTCGCGGCCAGCTCGGCCATGGTCTGCGCCGGGTCGGTGCTGCGGTCGAACCGGTCGGTGACCTCGTGGATCTCGTCGACGAAGGTGAACGCCCGCACCCGGTTGAACTGCTCGCGCAGTGCGAAGACCAGCATCAGCGTGAAGCTCGCGAAGTTGGCGACCGAGCCGCTGACGTCGCAGAGCACGACCAGGTCGGTGCGCCCCGGCCGCTTGGGCCGGTGTCGCGTCTCCATCGGGACGCCCCCGCTCGACATCGACGCCCGGACGGTTCGCCTGAAGTCCAGAGGACCGCGGGAGCGGGCGTGCTGCTCGCGGCTCAGGCGGGTCGCCAGCCGCCGGGCGAGCGGTTGGATCTCGCGGCGCATCAGCTCGAGGTCGGCACGTCGGGCGGAGGTGAAGTCGATCTGCTCGATCGCCGGACGGACCGTGTGTCGAGCCACGTGCTGGGGACCCCGGACCTCGGCCGCCCGGCGTCGCACCTCCGCGTCGACGAGACGCTCGAACTCTCGCCCCTGGGCCTCCACCAACCGCACCAGCGACGGGTCCTCGTCCCACCCCTGCTCGCCGAGGAGCCCGCGCAGGGCCCGTTCGACGAGCTCCTCGGGAGCGACCCGGTTGACCACGTTGTACGACGACCAGCGCTGCTCCCCAGGTCCGCGACCACGGATCAGCCCGAACCGCGCCACGGCGTCGCGGGCCAGCACCGCCATCGCATCCGGGTCTCCGAGCGCCATCGCGGTCGTCAGCGCCTCGCGGAAGTCGGCCAAGGCCTGGGGGCCGTCACCGGGCAGACCGCCGAGGTCTGCCGGATCGTCCGGGTCGGCCGACACATCCGTGTCGTCGGCATCGGTCGGGCGCGGCGGGGCCCCGTCCCCCATGAGTGCCGGGAAGTACAGATCGAAGACCTGGTCGAAGCCAGGACGGTGGTTCTGCCGCTTCACCAGCGTCGCGGCGTACGCCGCCCGCAGCGTCTCGCGCTGCCCGAGGCCGAGCGCGTCGATGGCCCGCACCGAGTCGAGGCCCTCGGCGAGCGAGACCGGCAGCCCGGCGTCGCGGAGGGCCTCGACGAAGGCGATGTGCCGGTCCAGCAGGGCCATCAGGCGCGCAGCCTCAGCTCGCGGACGGCCCGGTCGTGGTCGCTGGCGTGCTTGAGCACGACTCCGAGGGTCCGGTCGATGGCCGCGGCGTCGAGGGTGTCGGTGCCGAGCGCGACCAGGGTGCGCGCCCAGTCGATCGTCTCCGCGATCGAGGGGGCCTTGCGCAGCTCCATGCCCCGCAGCTTCGAGACGACCTCGACGATCTCGCCCGCCAGCTGCTCCTCCACCTCGGGCACCTGGGAGACGACGATCTCCCGTTCCCGCACGGCCTCGGGATAGTCGATGTGCAGGAACAGGCAGCGGCGCTTGATCGCCTCCGAGAGCTCGCGGGTCGCGTTGGAGGTCAGCACCACCAGCGGTCGGCGTACGGCGGCGATGGTGCCCATCTCGGGGATGGTCACCTGGAAGTCGCTGAGGATCTCCAGCAACAGGCCCTCGACCTCGACATCGGTCTTGTCGACCTCGTCGATGAGCAGCACCGTCGGCCCCTCGCGCCGGATGGCGGTGAGCAGCGGTCGGGTGAGCAGGAACTCGTCGGTGAAAATGTCGTCGTGGGTCTCATCCCACGACTGGTCTCCCGCTGCCTGGATGCGCAGCAGCTGCTTCTTGTAGTTCCACTCATAGAGCGCCCGCGCCTCGTCGAGCCCCTCGTAGCACTGCAACCGGATCAGCTCTGCCCCGGTCGCACGGGCGATCGCCTTGGCCAGCTCGGTCTTCCCGACTCCCGCCGGCCCCTCGACCAGCAGCGGCTTCTCCAGCGCTCCCGCGAGGTAGGCGGTGGTGGAGGTCGCGTTGTCGGAGAGGTACCCCACGGCCGCCAGCTGCTTGTCGGCGTCCGCCGGGGAGTCGAACCAGGTCACCGCTGCATTGTGCCCGTTGCCGAGCTCCGCCGGTCCGTCGGCTCACGCACGCCGGCCCCCGGGGACGACGTCATTGCGATGTGTCGGGGTCGAACCGGCCGAACTTCCAGGAAAGCTCCGCGCGGTAGGTCTCTCCTGGGCGAAGCACCGCCGACTCGAAATCGGGGCGGTTGGGACTGTCGGGCCACAGCTGCGGCTCCAGCGCCACGCCTCCCCACCGGCTGTGGACGGTCGGACCGGCCGAGCGCTGGCCTAGGGCGTTGCCCGTATACACCTGGAGCCCGGGCTGGTCCGTGCGCACCTCCAGCCGGGTGCCACTGGAACATGACTCCAGGCTGGCGACCGGACGCCTGTCCGCTGGAGAGCGGCGGCCGACGACGAAGGTGTGGTCGAAGCCACCGGCCCGCGCGACCTGCGCGTGCTCGTCGTGCAGCCGGTCTCCCAACCTGCTCGCACGGCGCAGGTCGAAGGGTGTCCCGGCGACCGGCATCGGACCATGCGTTGGGATCCCCCCGGCGTCCACCGGGATGAAGGCTTCGGCTGCGATCGCCAGCCGATGCCCTTCGACGCTTCCCGCTGCTTCGCCATCGAGGTTGAAGTAGCAGTGGTTGGTCAGGTTCACCACCGTGGCGGCGTCGGTCGTGGCCTCGAAACCGATCTTGACCTCGTCCCCGACGACCGCGAGGCGCACCCGGGCTGCCAGCCGCCCCGGAAAGCCCTGGTCCCCGTCGGGGCTGACCAGCCCCAGCGTGGCGCTCCGCTCGGTCACCTCCAGGATGTCCCAGATCCGGCGGTGGAACCCCTCGGGTCCGCCGTGCAGCGTGTGGCCTCCCTCGTTGGTGGCCAGCTGCACGGTCCTGCCGTCGAGCGGGAACCGGCCATCCGCGATCCGGTTGGCGTAGCGACCGACCGTGGCACCGAGGCAGTCCGATCCCTCGAGGTACTCCTCGGCAGTGCCGTAGCCGAGCACGACGTTGCGCCGTACGCCGTCACCGCCGGTCACCCAGAGCCGGTGCACGGTTGCGCCGAGGTCGAGCAGCTCCAGCACCGGCCCGGGCGGCGAACCGAGGGTGACCGAGTGCACCGGCCCCAGCCGCGACCCCCCGAACCCGTTGACCGGCATGAGCGCACCGTAGTCCGCGTGGCACACCGGCGCCGCAAGGGAGAGCTCCGCCGTTGTCTCGGAGAATCACCCGGAACCTCCCGGACCCCGATGTGAGGCGCAAAAGCCGTCCCCACGCGTCGCGCGTGCCTAGCATGGAGCAGGGACGCGGTTTCGGTGCGTGTCTCTGCCCCGCCTAGGAGCGTGACGTGGACCCGATCGACGAGCAGCTTGCGAGCGTCGGCCCCCAGATCATCTTCGCCATGGATGCCTCGGGTCGGTGCACGCTGTCCGCCGGCCCCGGACTCGCCGGGCTCGGTCTGCAACCCAGCGAGCTCGTGGGCGTGGACCTCCCGGAGCTCTATGCCGAGGCGCCGGACATCGTCGCCAACCTGCAGCGGGTCCTGGGCGGGGAGAGCTTCGCCACCGAGGGGGACGAGGTCGACGGCCGCGTGCTGCAGACCTACTTCCAGCCTCTCCTCAACGATGAGGGGGAGGTCGAGGGTGCCCTCGGGGTGACCACCGACGTCACCGACCAGCTGCGTGCATCAGCACTGGCCACGGCCGCGCGGGAGAGGGCGCAGGACCTGAGCTCGCTCTCGACCATCCTGGCTCGCGAGGTCAACGACCTCCACGGCCTGGTCGAGCTCGCCGTCAGGTCGGTCACCGGGCGTCTGGCCCAGTTCGGGGCCCTCTGGATGCACCTGACGCCGGACCTTCCCCTTGAGCCCCTGGCCACCTGGCACCGGGACGCGAGCCTGCGCGGGCTCATCCGGCAGGCGGCACTCGGCCTCAAGGGACGGCCGGGTTGGCTCGACTCTTCGTCGTCGGCTGCCCTCATCGGTCCGATGCTCTTCGGTTGGACGCTGGACGATCTCGATCCGACGTCTGAACCAGAGCTCCTCGAGCTGACGCGCCGTGGCGGATCCCAGGTCGGCATCCGCCTGCCGTTGCACTCACGTGGACGCGTGATCGGCTTCATCGACCTCGCCCGCCCAGCCGAGGAGGGGGCGTTCACCGAGGCCGAGACGACCTTCGGGACCGAGATGGCGGACCGCTGTGCGCTGGCGATCGCCAACGCGCTGCTCCTGGCCGAGCAGCGCCAGGCAAGTGAGGAGCTCGTGAAGTTCAAGGCACTCGCGGATGCCTCCCAGGACATGATCGCGATCGCCGACAACACGGGTCGGGCCCTGTACCTGAACCCGGTGACGGCGCGCTCGGGCCTGCCGCTTGATGAGAGCGACCTGTGGGAGACCGGGCTGAGGTTGTTCGAGGGCGCGGGCGAAGGGGCCCGCGAGGCCCTGGAGCGCGGGGAACGCTGGACCGGCGCGCTCGAGTGGGGCCACGAGCCGGACCTCCTGCGGCTGCGCGCCGAGGTGCTGCCGCTCTGGCATCCCGACACCGACGACCGGATCGGCACGGCCTGGATCGCCACCGACGTCACCGCGCTGAGTGACTCGCAGGCGGCCCTGCGCCGTACCAACGAAGACCTCATCCGTGCCCGCTCGCTCGTGGAGACCTCACCCGACTTCATCGCGATCGCTGATCTCGGCGGCCGAGTGGAGTACCTCAACCCAGCAGGTCGGGCGCTGATCGACCTCGACCCCGAGCTCGACGTCACCGCGTGCCAGTTCAGCGACTTCCTCACGCCACAGGGCAGCATTCAGGGCGAGCTGGTCATCATCCCGGCCGTCCTGACCCACGGCCGGTGGTCGGGTGAGTCGACGCTGCGGCACAGGTCGGGGCGCGGTATCCCAGTGGCCCTGACCACCTTCTTGATCCTCGACCCCGAGACCGGCGAGCCGGCCCACGTGGTCACGATCCAGCGCGACACGAGCGAGGAGCGCGAGGCCGAGGCGACGATCAGGGAGCTCGGTCGACAACGCGAAGCCTTGCTCGAGCGTCTCGTGGAGGCCCAGGAGGCCGAGCGCGGTCAGATAGCGGCCGATGTGCACGACGACTCCGTCCAGGCCCTAGCTGCCGTCGACCTGCGCCTGGGCCTCTTGGCACGCCAGCTTGCCGAGCGTGCCCCTGACCTCCTCGAGCTGTTGCATCCCCTGCAGGAGAACGTCCAGAGCGCGACCGAGCGCCTCCGCTCGCTCCTGTTCGACCTCGAGACCCCGGACGCGGACGGCGGACTGGCCTCCGCCCTGATGAGGTCCGGGGCCCAGATCTTCGAGAACACCGCCACGACGTTCGGCATCACCGGATCCGTGGACCCCGAGCTGCCGGAGTCCACCCTGATCGTGGCGTACCGGATCGCCAGAGAGGCCATGGTCAACGTGGTCAAGCACGCTCAGGCGACCCGCGTGCAGGTGACCATCTCCAAGACACCGAACGGTCTTCTCGTGACGGTCCGGGACGACGGCGTGGGCCCCGGAGCCAGCACGTCGTCCTCTCCTCCTGGCCATTTCGGCATCACGAGCATGATCGACCGAGCCTCGCTCAGCGGCGGCAGCTGCGAGATCCACGCCGGCCCCGAGGGCGGGACCGTGGTCGAGCTGTGGCTCCCGGTCGCCTGGCCCGCCGGGCCCCTGTCGCCCGAACCTGAGGCCGTGGTGCGGGCGACGGAGGCGCCCTCTTTCCAGCCCTACGATGTGCAGACCGACGAGGGCAGCGAAGATCCGGGAGGGGCTTGAGGTGGAGCTGAAGAACCGGCAGCTCTCACGGGTCGGACCGCAGGTGATCTTCGGTATGGACGCCGAGGGACGCTGCACGCTGTCGGTCGGCCCCGGTCTCGCGGTCCTGGGTCTGGCCCACCAGGAGCTCGTCGGTCAGAACCTCTTCGAGGTCTACCCGGCCGAGACGAGCCACGAGGCGTTCCGTCGAGTCCTCGCAGGAGAGGCGTTCACCGTGGAACGCGTCTTCCAGGGTCGCGTGCTGTCGACGATGTGGCAGCCGGTGCTCGACACCGACGGCTCGGTCTCCGGGGCGGTCGGCGTCACCACCGACATCACCGAGCAGCAGCAGGCGGTGGCGGAAGCGGCGGTGGCCAGGGAGCGCGCCAACATCATGGCCGCACTGTCTAACGCACTGGCCCTCGAGGTGCTCGACGTCGAGACCGTGCTCGACCGGGCCGTGCGCTCGGCGACCGAGCTGCTTGCAGACTTCGGGGTCATCTGGCTGCGCTCCGAGGGCCATCGGCTCCGAGCGCGGGCGGTCTGGCACGCGGACGCCGAGCTGCGCGGCGCCGTCATGTCGATGATGGCCGGGTCCGACAACCTGCACGGCTGGCTGGACCTGGCCGCCGCGGAGGAACTGACCGGTCCACGGCGCTTCGACTGGGCCGAGATCGAGTCGTTGGGGATGACCACCGAGACCGCGTTCGGTGCCCTGGTCGCGCGGTTCGGACCCCAGAACGGCCTGCGCCTGCCGCTGCGCTCGCGGGGCCGCCTGATCGGACTGATCGACCTGTCACGTCCTCTCGATCGCGGAAGCTTCACCGACGACGAGCTCGTCCTGGCCGCCGACCTGGCTGAGCGATCAGCCCTGGCGCTCGAGAACGCCCAGCTGTTGCAGGAGCAGCGTGAGTCACGTGAGGAGCTGGTGAAGTTCAAGGCGCTCGTCGACGCCTCTCGCGACCTGATCGCCATCGCCGACAACGACGGGCGTGCGGCGTACCTCAATCCCCAGCTCGGACGGTTGCCCATCGGGGTGACCCTCGAGGAGCTGTGGCTCGACCGGGTCGAGCAGGGCGCGGAGAGCATGGCTGAGATTCGTGCCGCACTCGACCGCGGTGAGCGTTGGTCGGCCGAGGTCTCGGCCCGGTACCGCGGGGAGATGCGGGTGATGAGCGCGGAGGTCTTCCCGCTGCACCACCCCGACGGTGAGACCACGCTCGGCTCGGCCTGGGTGGGACGCGACATCACCGCCCTGCGCTCCTCCGAGGAGGCCCTCCGCGCTGCCAACGCCAACCTCATGCAGTTCCGCGCACTCGTCGACGCCTCACCGGACTTCATCGCCATCGCCGGGCTGGACGGCCACGTGCAGTACGTCAACCCCTCCGGGCGCCGGCTGATCGACCTGGACCCCGACATCGATGTCTCCACCACGACGATCGTCGACTACCTGACGACGGAGGGAATCGAGCGGTCCCTGTCGATCGAGCAGCCCGCGGTGGTGGCCAACGGGCACTGGGAGGGCGAGTCCACGCTGCGCCACCGGTCCGGCAGGGCCATCCCGGTCGCCATCGCCAGCTTCTTGATGCGGGATCTCGACTCCGGTGAGCCGTTCGCCCTGGCCACCGTGCAGCGCGACATCAGCGAGCGCCTCGCCAACGAGGCCGCGTTGCGTGAGCTGGGATCGCAGCGGGAGGCGCTGTTGGAACGGCTGGTCGAGGCCCAGGAGGCCGAGCGCGCCCAGATCGCCGCCGACGTGCATGACGACTCCGTGCAGGCGCTCGCGGCGGTGGACCTGCGGCTGGGTCTGCTGGGTCGGCGCCTGAAGGAACGCGCCCCGGATCTCCTGGACTCCTTCCGTCCGCTCCAGGCCAACGTGATGGGCGCGACCGAGCGGCTTCGTTCACTGCTCTTCGACCTCGAGACGCCGGATGTCGCGGACGGACTGTCTGACGCACTGCTGCGAGCGGCCACCCAGATCTTCAGCGGGACCAAGACCCGCGTCGCGGTTCGCGGTGAGGGCGAGGGCGACGTCCCGGACCCCACCAAGGTGGTGGCCTACCGGATCGCTCGCGAGGCGATGGTCAACGCCTACAAGCACGCCAACGCCACCCTGATCACGGTCACCGTCGTGAGCGTCGCGGACGGTGTCGAGGTCACGGTCGCCGATGACGGCGTCGGGCTGGCCAACCCCACCACCAGCTCGCCCCCCGGTCACTACGGCATCTCCAGCATGCACGACCGGGCAGCGGTGATCGGCGGGCACTGCGAGATCCGCTCCTCCTCCGGCGGGGGCACTGTGGTCAGGCTGTGGCTCCCGGTCGTGGACTCGAGCTGACGCCTGCTGGTGGCGGGTCCGGTTTCCCAGGTGAAGAACCCGGACTGCCTCTTCACACACGATGCACTGTGTGTGCAGAGGCGGTACGCCGGGTGAAGTACGCCGGCGTCGTACACCCATCGGCCTGACGAGGGGCGACGCCGCCGATGACGGGCCAAGAGGCTCGTGCGGAAACAGCGCGACGCCGACCCCGATCCCCTCAAGGGAACCAGAACCGGCGTCGCGACCCATCTCTTGCGAGATCACACATGGCGGTGGCGGAGGGATTTGAACCCTCGGTTGACTTGCGCCAACAAACGCTTTCGAGGCGTTCTCCTTAGGCCGCTCGGACACGCCACCGCGGGGAAGGCTACCGGACACCGTCCGTGCGGTCGAAATCGCGGTGGGAGCCGAAGAACTCCTCCAGCAGTGAGGTGCTCTGCTCGGCCAGCACGCCGGAGACCACCTCCGGGCGATGGTTCAGCCGTCGGTCCCGCACCACGTCCCAGAGCGAGCCGACCGCGCCGGCCTTGTCGTCGAAGGCGCCGAAGACCAGGCGGGCGACGCGGGAGAGCACGACCGCTCCGGCGCACATCGTGCACGGCTCCAAGGTGACGACGAGCGTGCACCCGCTCAGCCGCCACTCGCCGATCACGGAGGCCGCCGCACGCAGGGCCACCACCTCCGCGTGCCCGGTGGGGTCCGCCTCGCGCTCGCGGACGTTGTGCCCGGTGGCGATCACCTCGTTCGTCGGTGAGAGCACCACGGCGCCGATGGGTACGTCGCCGGCCTCGGCCGCCACCCGGGCCTCCCCCAGGGCGACCTGCATCGCCGGTTCCCACACGTGCGCGATGCCCACCTAGTCGATGCCGACGAGCTCGTCGAACTTGGTGCCGAAGCCCATGCCGTCGGCGACCTCGCTGAGGATCTCCTCGGGGTAGAGGTCGTAGTCGTCCAGCAGCGCGCCCATCTCCTGCGCGGGCAGCCCGATGTCGGCGAAGATCGCGAGGTCGCCGGCCGGGGCCTGGTCGTCCTCGTCGTCGATGTGGATGCCGATGTGGTCGACCGCGGAGCGGGCCAGGCTCCAGTCGGTCGCGGCGGTGACGTCGGAGAGCAGCACCCGGACCATGGACCCCTGGACGCGCAACATCAGCACGAAGTCCTCGGCGACCGAGAGCAGCGCCAGCGCGCCGTTCTCACCGGGGTAGCGGCGCAGCTCGCGAGCGATGGTGTCGACCGTGTCCAGCGACCTGTCCGGCAGCTCGGCCACGTTCCAGGCGTCCTCGTCACGGTAGGCAACGACAGCGAGATCGATCTCACCGACCTCGGCGTCCGTGATTTCCGCCATCAACACACCATCCTCCTACCCATCCACCCTGATCGTTGCAGAACAGAGCGGGGAGAGCCACCAACAATCGGGGCCACTACGGTGTACGCCATGCGCCTGCTCGTTGTCGACCACCCCCTGATCTCCCACAAGCTCACCACGCTGCGTGACCAGGACACGGCCTCGCCGGAGTTCCGGCGGCTCACCGAGGAGCTGGTCACGCTCCTGGCCTACGAGGCCACCCGGGACGTCCGCGTCGAACCGGTGCGCATCACCACTCCCGTGGCGGAGACCGAAGGGGTCAACCTCAGTCGTCCCCGCCCTCTTGTTGTTCCGATCCTGCGCGCCGGTCTGGGCATGCTCGAGGGGATGATGCGGCTGATGCCGACCGCGGAGGTCGGCTTCCTGGGGATGGTGCGCAACGAGGAGACCCTGGAGGCGTCCACGTACGCCGAGCGCCTGCCGGTCGACCTCTCCGGTCGCCAGTGCTACGTCCTCGACCCGATGCTGGCCACCGGCGGCACCCTGGCGGCCGCGATCAAGTTCCTCACCGACCGTGGGGCCGACCACATCACCTGCGTGTGCCTGCTGGTGGCGCCGGAGGGTGTCGCGAACCTCGAGGAAGGTCTGGCGGACGTCGACGTACCTGTCACCGTGGTCACCGCCGCCCTCGACCAGCACCTCAACGAGAAGGGCTACATCGTGCCCGGGCTCGGTGACGCCGGCGACCGCCTCTACGGGCTGGCTCAGTAGCCGGGGCGGTCCAGACCACGCGCGGCGTACGACGGTCGCTTGCGCGGCGCCCGCATCGGCACCTCCGACTCGGGGCACTGGGTCTCCGGCGCGACCGTGCCGAGCGCCACCCGCGGAAGTGTGACCGTGACGCGGGTGCCTTGCCGGTCCGCGGAGGACACCTCGATGCGTCCGCCGTGCAGGGCGACGATCGCCTGGACGATGGTCAGCCCCAGACCGGTGCCTTGGATGGCTTGCTCCGAGGCCACCGTGGACCGGAAGAAGCGGTTGAACAGCTGTGACTGGTCCTCGTCGCTGATCCCGACGCCGTCGTCGGCGACGATGATCTCGGTGTGCTCTCCGTCCGAGGAGAGGGTCACGTCCACCGCACCACCGTCGGGGGTGAACTTGACCGCGTTCGTCATCAGGTTGGTGACCATGCGCTCCAGCTGGACCGGGTCACCGTGGTGCACCACGGGCTCATCCGGCAGGTTGACGAAGACGTCGAGCGTGCGGGTTCGCAACGTGTCACCGAGCGCTGCGTAGGCGTTCATCACCACCTCACGGATGTCGGTCACCACCGGCTCGAGCTTCAAGGAGGAGGACTCGATCTGCGAGAGGGTCAGGAGATCCTCGACGAGCAGCAGCAGCCGCCGACCGTTGCGGTCGACCCGGTCGACGATGTCCTGCTGGGGATCGGTGAGGCCGCCGACCGCACCGTCTCCGAGCAGCTCGGTGTAGCCGATGATGCTGGTGATCGGTGTGCGCAGCTCGTGGCTGACTGTGGAGACGAAGTCACCCTTGACCCGCTCGAGCTCACGGAGCCGTTCGACGGCGGTGCGCTGGTGCTGCAGCGTGAGCAGCATGGCTCGCTGGGCGGCCTCGCGCTCGGTCACGTCCTCGGCCGTGGCCAGGTAGCCGGCGAGCTCACCGTGCTGGCCGGGCACCGCCGTGAGCGTCATCCGCATCGTGCGTTCCTCGCCGTCACTGCGGCGGAACCGCCACAGGCGGTCGGTCTCGCCGAGCGCGATGGAGGCACGACAGATGTCGACGAACGTCGGCAGGGCATCCAGGTTGGCCGCCTGCTGGCGCAGCTCCTCCTCGGGATGGAACATGTCGGGTCGCTTGCCGATCACCTCGTCGGCGTAGTAGCCGAGGATCTGCTCGGCGCCGGGGTTGAACAGCGTGATGCGTCCGTCGCGGGCAGTGGCGATGATGGCGATGCCCGTGGCCGAGGCGACCACTCGCTGGAGGGTCTCGCGCTCGGCGTCGGCGCGGGCCGCCGACATCCGCTGCTGGGTGACCATCACCGAGAGCGGAAGCAGGATCAGGCCGCAGTCGATCAGGAACAGCTGCAGCACCCCGCTGACAACCTCAGGGGCCAGGCCGTAGTGGCTGACCAGCCCCCAGATGGGTCCGGCACCGGCGATCGTGAAGGAGGATCCGATCACCCCGACGATGCCGAGCAGGATCGTCGCCTCCCGCAGCGTCCCGCGGAATGCGTGCCACGCGAACATCGGCATCACCGCGAACACGACCGGCGGCACCTCGGAGCTCACGAAGACCAGGAACGTCGTACCGCTGGTGAGCAGGGCCTGGACCACGCGCTCGCGCGGACCGGCGACCGGTTTGAACCTGATCACCTGGACGAACAACGGCAGCAGCACCATCATCGCGGCTGCGCTGGACCCGAAAGCACCGAGCGCACCCAGCAGCGGGTTGCCCTCGCCGATGAGCTTGTCGGTGAACGCACAGCCCAGGGCCGCGACCACGGAGCCGATGGCGATGGCGCCGACGAGCTGCGAGACGTCGCCCTGGTCCCGGAGCGCGGCGCGGCGCCCGCCCAGACCCGCCACCAGGCGCCAGCGCACCACCCAGGAGGACACGGCGAAGCTGAGGCTGTAGCCGAGCGCCAGCGCCCAGGGATAGCCCTCCAGGAGGTACGCCGCCAGGATCAGCAGCAGCCCCAGGAGGAACAGCCCCGCCCGCAGCCGACGCGGGGTGGTGAGCAGCAGGCCGGTCAGGACCGCTCCCGCCGGCCAGATGACCGGGATGCCCCTGGCCGTGTCCATCCCGGCGAGGGAGACCCAGGCGAGCGCGAACACGCTCAGGAGCAGCAGCGTGATCCTGACGACGCCGTCCACCGGAACGGGGGTGGCGGCGCCGTTACGTGGCCCCGCGCGAGACGGCAGGGCAGAGCCGGGCGGGGAAAGCATCCCTAGTAGAGCCCCCTTGACCGGTCCGGCATCTTCGATTGATGTCCAGTATGTTCCAATCAGGCGCTGAACGGGTGATTTCCGGGAAAGGGACAGCCGCCCGTGACGTCGTCGGTCCGGGCCGTTCGGGGCCGGGTACGGCCCGCAGGGTCAGAGGGCCTTGACCGCGTTCAGGAGCTTGCCCATCGAGTCCTTTGCGTCGCCGAAGAGCAGGGTGGTGTTCTCCTCGAAGAGGAGCTCGTTCTCGATCCCGGCGAACCCGGGGCGCATCGACCGCTTCATGAACACGACCTGACGGGCCTCGTCCGCGTTGAGGATGGGCATCCCGTAGATGGGTGCGCCAGGACTTGTCTTGGCCGCCGGGTTGACCACGTCGTTGGCCCCCACGACAAGGACCACGTCCGCGTCCTTGAAGTCGCCGTTGATCTCGTCCATCTCCTTGAGCTGCTCGTAGGGGACCTGCGCCTCCGCGAGCAGCACGTTCATGTGACCGGGCATCCGACCGGCGACCGGGTGGATCGCGTAGTCGACCTCGGCGCCGCGCTCGTGCAGGACGTCGACCAGCTCACGCAAGGTGTGCTGGGCCTGCGCGACGGCGAGCCCGTAGCCGGGGACGATGATCACGCGGTCGGCGTACGCCAGCATGATCGCGACATCCTCCGGACCGGCGGACTTCACCGGTCGCTCGGAGGCCACGCCGGCACCGAGGGTGGACCCGCCCTTGAGGGCCCCGAAGAGGATGTTGGCCACGGACCGGCCCATGGCGCCGGCCATCAGCAGCGTCAGGAACGTGCCCGCCGCGCCGACGAGCGTCCCCGCCACCAGCAGCACGACGTTCTCCAGGACGTAGCCGCCGGCAGCGACGGTGAGACCGGTGAACGCGTTCAGCAGCGAGATGACGATCGGTACGTCGGCGCCGCCGACCGGCAGCACCAGCAGGAGGCCGAAGACGAGGCCGACGAGGCCGAGCAGGACGCCGACCCACAGGGCCGGGCTGAGGACCAGCTGGGTGGACAGGCCGACACCGGCGAGGAGGGTCACGGCGAACGCGGCCGGGAGACCGGGGAAGACCACGGGAGCCGAGGTCATCAGGTCCTGCAGCTTGGCGAAGGTCACCACGGATCCGGCGAAGGACACCGACCCCACGAACACGGTGAACGCCGTCGCGGCCAGGACGAACCAGCCGGCGTCGTGCGCGCCACCGATGATCTCGCGCAGCTCGAGCAGGGCCACCAGCGCGGCGGCGCCACCGCCCACGCCGTTGAACAGCGCCACCATCTGGGGCATCTGCGTCATCTTGACGCGCTGCGCCCCGACCATGCCCCCGGCGCTGCCCAGCACGATCGCGCCGAGCATCAGGGGCACGTTCTGCAGGTCGAGGTAGAAGAAGGGAACCGCGCAGGCGACCACTGCGGCCGCGGCGCCGATGAGGTTGCCGGTGCGAGCGGTCTTCGGCCCCGAGAGGCCCTTGAGCGCGAGGATGAAGCAGACCGCGCAGGCGAGGTAGGTCAGCTGGACCCAGGTCGGAGTCACTTGACGGCCCCTTGCGCCGGCGCGTCTGTGGCAACCGGCTTCTTCTTGCGCCGGGTGAACATCTGCAGCATCCGGTCGGTCACCACGAAACCGCCGACCATGTTGATCGCGGCGAGCACGATCGCCACCAGGCCGACAGCCACGGCCAAGCCGTCGTCGGTGGTGCCGGTCACGAGGATCGCGCCCAGGAGGATGATCCCGTGGATCGCGTTGGCCCCGGACATCAGCGGGGTGTGCAGCGTGGAGGAGACCTTGGAGATCACCTCGATGCCCACGAAGACGCTGAGGATGAAGATCGTCAGCCAGACGACTGATTCGCTCACTTGTCGGACTCCTGGTCGAAGGGGAGGTCGAGCTGCTGGGTGCGGGCCGGCTCGGCCGGTGCGGACCCCATGGGGTCGGGTGCTGAGGGCGCGTCTGCGGCGCGGGTCGGCTCGACCGCTGCCACCTCGGGGGCGGCCTCCTCGGCCGGGCCCTCGATCGCCTCGCGGGTGGGCTCGTGGACGATGCGGCCCGCGTGGGTCACCGCCGCCCCGGCCACGACCTCGTCGTCGAAGTCAGGGGCGAACTCACCCTCGCTGGTCATCAGGGTGAGCAGGCTGACCAGGTTCTGCGCGTACAGCTTGGAGGCGGGGCCGGGCATCTGCGCCGGCACGTTGTCCCCGCCCCACACCTGGGCGTGGCCGATCCGCACGACCTTGCCGGGCACCGAGCCCTGCACGTTGCCGCCGGTCTCGGCGGCGAGGTCGACGACGACCGAGCCGGGCTTCATCTGCTCCACCATCTCGGCGGTGACCAGCATCGGCGCCTGACGGCCGGGCACAGCAGCGGTCGTGATCAGGGCGTCGGCGTCGGCGATGTACGGCGCGAGGAGGTCGCGCTGCCGGGCGGCGCGGTCCTCGGTCATCTCGCGGGCGTAGCCGCCGCTGCCCTCGAGCGTCTCCAGCTCCAGGTCGATCGCCTTGGCACCCATCGAGCGGATCTCCTCGGCCGCGGCCGCCCGCACGTCGTAGGCCAGCACGACGGCTCCGAGACGCTTCGCCGTCGCGATCGCCTGCAGGCCGGCGACACCGGCACCCAGGACGACCACGTGCGCGGGCTGGACGGTGCCTGCGGCAGTCATGTTGAGCGGGAAGAAGCGGCGCAGCAGCCCGGCCGCGACGATGGCGCACCGGTAGCCGGCGACCAGCGCCTGCGAGGACAGGGCGTCCATCGACTGGGCCCGCGAGATCCGAGGCACCAGCTCCATGGCGAAGGCCGTGATCCCCAGGTCACGCAGGTCGACGACGAGGTCGTGGGAGGAGTTGACCGGCAGGAACGACATCGTGGCCGCACCCTCGCGCAGCTGCCTGGCCCGGTCGCTCGCGAGCGCGTTGACCCCCAGCACCACGTCCGCCTCACGCAGGGCCGCGTCGTCCAGGGTGGCGCCGGCCTCGACGTAGAGGTCGTCGGCGTACTCCGCACGCGCGCCCGCCCCGGGCTCCACCAGGACCTCGTAGCCGAGATCGGTCAGCTTGCCGACGAGCTCGGGGACCATCGCCACCCGGGTCTCGCCCTCACGGGTTTCCCTTGCTACTGCGATCTTCACGCGACAGAACCTAGTGGACGCAGTGCCCGTGTCCGTACTTTGAGGGGCTCGTCTCACGCGCGAAACCGCCAAGTAGGGAGGTTCCGCCCCTGTCTCAGAGAAGCCTGTCTCAGAGAACCGTGTCTCAGATCACCGTGTCTCAGATCACCGTGGCGCCGACCGCGGATCCGATGGCGAACGTGACCGCCATCGCGATCAGCCCACCCAGCACGTTGCGGCGTACCGCCGGCCCCACCCTTGCGCCGCCGATCCGGGCGCTGAGGAAGCCGGTGCACGCGAGTGCCATGCCCACGACCAGCAGCGTCACCAGGGCGCGCAGGCTCGGCGGGAACAGCAGGATCGTCAGCACCGGGAGCAGGGCGCCCACGGTGAAGGCGATCATCGAGGCCCAGGCCGCGTGCCAGGGGTTGGTCAGCTCGTCGGGGTCGATGCCGAGCTCGATGTCGAGGTGGGCCCGCAGGGCGTCTCCATCGGTCAGCTCGAGGGCCACCGCGCGGGCCGTCTCCTCCGAGAGCCCCTTCTGGCGGTACATCTCGGCGAGCTCGGCGAGCTCTGCCTCCGGCTCCTCCTCGAGCTCGCGCGTCTCCTTCTCGATCAGCGCGCGCTCGGTGTCACGCTGGGTGCTCACCGAGACGTACTCCCCCGCGCCCATGCTGAGCGCGCCGGCGACAAGCCCGGCCAGTCCGGCGATGAAGATCGTGGGACGGTCGGAGGTGGCACCGGCCACACCCATCACGAGCCCGGCCGTCGACACGATGCCGTCGTTCGCGCCGAGCACCGCTGCGCGCAGCGCGTTCATGTTGAGCGTGGAGTGGTGCGGCTCGTCCGGGTGCTCACCCATTGTTGGGAAGTCACTGCCGGTGGCGGGGGAAGTCATGGCCCAATCGTCCCCGGTGGCCCCAGGCCCCGCAACGAAGGGAAGGCTCAGTTCACCTGCTCAGCGACTCCCTCGGACAACCAGCTCCTGCACCCAGGACGGGACCGTCTCGGTGGCCGGCCCCTCCCGGACCTCGGCGAAGTCACTGGGGCGAGCGGGGACGAGGTTGAGCTCCAGGGTGTCCGCTCCGGTGCCGATGGCGTAGTGCACGAACGCCGCCGCCGGGTAGACCAGGCCGGACGTGCCGATGGCCACGAACAGGTCGCAGTCGAAGACGGCCTGCTGGACCGCCTCCATGTCGTAGGGGATCTCGCCGAACCACACCACGTCGGGGCGCAGCGTGGCGCTCCCGCAGGCCGGGCAGGGCGGGCGGTCGAGCAGGCCGCCGGTCCACTCGTGGCGTACGTCGCAGGAGGTGCACCAGGCGGCCCGCAACCGTCCGTGCATGTGGTGCACCCGACGCGAGCCCGCCCGCTCGTGCAGGTCGTCGATGTTCTGGGTGACCAGGTAGAGGTCCTCCCCCAGGTGCCGCTCGAGCACGGCCAGCGCCTCGTGCGCCGCGTTCGGCCGGACGCGGCCCAGGGCGGCGCGGCGCTCGTCGTAGAACCGCTGCACGAGGTCCGGGGCTGACTCGAAGGCCTCCGGCGTCGCCACGACCATCGGGTCGTGGCCCTCCCAGAGCCCGTCGGCGTCCCGGAACGTGGGCAGGCCGCTCTCGGCCGAGATGCCGGCACCGGTGAGCACGACCACCTTCACGACGGCAGGCTAGCGGTGCGGGTCGGGCGTCGGGCCTCGGTCCTGTGGCGCCAGCGCCCCCAGCGCCCGGGCGACGGGCACCACCGAGGTCGCGGCCCACGCCTGGGGCCGACAGGAGGCGGGGTACGGGACCGGCGGCCACACCTCGGCCGCGGAGTCACCGCCGAACAGCTCGGGGAGCCGGTAGTCGAAGCCCTCTGCGGCGGCCAGGAGACCCGTCGCGACGATCGCCGCCGCGTCGTCGAAGCCGTCGCGCAGCATCCCGTCGATGACGATCCCGGTGTCGTGGGACCACACCGAGCCGGCGTGGTAGCGCAGCGGCCAGTACGCACAGTTGGTGGTGGACAGCGTGCGGATGCCGTAGCCGGAGAACATGGTCGGATCCAGCAGGCGCTCCACGACGACGGCCTGCTCCTCCGGGTCGAGCAGCCCCGTGCCGAGCAGGTGGCCGATGTTGGAGCTCACCCCGTCCACGCGCCGCTTCTGTGCATCGAGGGCCAGCGCGGGATAGCGACCCTGCTCGTCCTCGCACCAGAAGGCAGCCTGGAAGCGCTCCTTGAGACGGGCCGCCCACGAACGCCAGCGATCACCCCCGGGACGCTCGAAGGCGTCGAGCAGCTCCGCCCCGGCAACTGCTGCGGCGTAGGCGTAGCCCTGCACCTCGCACAGCGCGATGGGGCCTTCGGCGATGCTGCCGTCGTGCCACCGGATCGAGTCGCCGGAGTCCTTCCACCCCTGGTTGGCCAGCCCGTGGCCGCTCGTGTCGAGGTACTCCAGGAACCCGTCACCGTCGGAGTCGCCATGCTCACCGAGCCAGTGCAGGGCCGCCTCGAGGTTGGGGAGCAGGGACGCGACCTCGGCCTCGGGCATGCCGGCACGCCAGGTCTCGTGCAGCAGGCTGATCCACAGGGGAGTCGCGTCGATGGTGCCGTAGTAGACCGGCGGCAGGTGGAAGCCCTCTGACTCGTGAGCGACGTCGGTACGGCGTACCTCGTGCAGGATCTTGCCCGGCTGCTCGGCCGTCGCCGGGTCGACCTCGGTGCCCTGCCGGGCGGCGAGAGCGCGCAGCGTCCCCTCGGCCAGTGAGCGATCGACCGGTAGCAGCATCCGCGCCGCGATGATCGAGTCGCGGCCGAACATCGTGTAGAACCACGGCGCCCCGGCAGCGAGGAACACGTCGTCGGGCCGGGTGCGGTCGGCGATCCGCAGGCTGTTGAGGTCCGAGAAGGCGCGGTCGGCCAGTCGCTGGAGCCGCGGATCGCTCGAGGTGAGCTCAGGTGTGGGCACGTGCGGGATCTTCGTCCCCAGGATCGGCGCGGCGGCGTCGTTGAGGCGCAGCGACCAGCCGACCGTGATCTCGGCACCGGGACGCAGCCGGAGCCGCCAACCGAGCTCGATCTCGGATCCCCGGACCTCCGCCTCGCCGCCCTCGACCGTGATCTCTGCTTCGGAGTCGTCGTCGCGCCACGACCACTGCAGGCCCTCCGGCCGCGGACGGTCCGTCGAGGTGCGACCGGTCTTGACCTGCTCCATCGCGGTCCGGTCCACGCCGAGCACCAGGGTGAGCTCGACCTCCACCTCCTCCTGGAGCGCAGAGCTGACCCGAAGCTCCTCCCCGACTGCGTCGATCGAGGCGCGCCGGGTGCGCTGGACCGTCACCAGCGGGTCGGGCACCTCGTTCGGCACGGTGACCACGTAGGTGAACCCCACCTCGGTCGCGGAGCGGACCTGGGTCGAGATGTGTCGCAGCTCGTGCTCCGCCACCGCGAGTCGCATCTCGCAGATCACTCGCTCGTCACCGCAGTAGATGCCTTCAGCCCCCGAACCGATCTCACCGTCGGACCGCGACCAGGCCTGGACCGGGGCGTGGAACACGCCGGTCAGGTGGGCGAGATAGGGCTGCGTGGTCGTCATCTGGAGGTCTCCTGAGGCGAGGGGTTCGGCGGGAAGCTCTTGACAAGCGGGTGTTGAACGTTCAAAACTCGTCTTGCCCAGTTTTGAACGTTCAACGCCTGGCGGTCAAGTCCTCGTCCGGCGCGGCGCGACGTCCGACCCGGAAAGGAGACGCGATGGCCGACAAGCCCACCCTCGTGTCCCTGGCCCAGGAGCTCGGGGTGTCGCGCCAGACCATCTCCAACGCCCTCAACGCCCCCCAGCGGGTCAACGCCGTCACCCTCGACCGAGTGCTCGCAGGGATCAAGGAGTCCGGCTACCGCCCGCACGTCGCGGGCCGTCAGCTGCGCACCCGCCGGTCCCGCACCCTCGCGATGCGGCTGCACCCGGCCTCCGACGGCATCAACGGGTCGATCCTCGACCGTTTCCTGCACGCCCTCACCGAGGCGGGTCAGCGCGACGGCTACCGGCTGACACTCTTCACCGCAGCCGACGACGCGGCCGAGATCGCCGCGATGGACGAGCTGCTCTCCACGGCCGACATCGACGGCTTCGTGCTGACCGGGACCCACCACGACGACCCACGGGCCTCCTGGCTGCTCGAGCACGACGTCCCCTGCGTCGCTTTCGGCCGGCCCTGGAGTGGCGAGCGCGACCCGTTCGCCGCAGCCCACTCGTGGGTGGACGTCGACGGCGGAGCCGGTACGGCGCAGGCCACCGCCCTGCTCGCTGATCGCGGCCACCGGCAGATCGGGTTCCTCGGTTGGCCGGAAGGCTCGGGTGTCGGCGACGACCGCCGCAGCGGCTGGTTGCGCACAGTCGCGGCGGCCGGCCTCGGCACTGATGCCGAGCTCAGCCTCGGCGTGGAGGACTCCGTCGCGGAGGGAGCCCGTGGTGGACGCGAGCTGTTCGACCGCGGGGCCACTGCACTCGTCTGCGCCAGCGACTCGCTCGCTCTCGGTGCCATCGCCGCCTGGCGCCAGCGCACCGGCGCAGCCGGCGGGAGCGCGCCGGTGATCGGCTTCGACGACACCCCGGTCGCGCTGGCCCTGGGACTGACCAGCGTGCGCCAGCCGGTCGAACGGGTCGCGGAGCGCATCCTCAGTCTCCTGCTCCCGCAGCTGGCTCGCGAGGCGGACCTCACCCCGCGACACGAGCTGCTCGCGTCCTCGCTCGTGGTGCGAGAGCCGGACCCCCGACTCACCGATGTCCAGCCCTCGCACGACCCTGGCTCGCCACCGGGACCCGAGAGCTCCTGACCTGGCGCACGCGCGCCTTCCAGCAATCACGCACACCACTAGAAGAAGGAGTCACACATGTTTGGTCTCGGGATGCTTCCCGTTCGGGCACGGAGGGGTCGCCGCTTGGCGCTGGCCTCAGTCGGGGTGGCGGGGAGCTTGGTGCTCACCGCGTGTGGCGGGTCCGGGTTCGATGACGATGCCGGTCAGGACCAGAAGAGCGACGGCCCGATCACCGTCCTGATCGGATCCTCCGGAGACGCCGAGACCAAGGCCGTCCAGGACGCGGTGAAGTCCTGGTCGGACGAGTCGGGCGTCAAGGCCGAGGTGCAGGTCGCCTCGGACCTCAACCAGCAGCTCGCGCAGGGTTTCGCCGGCGGCAAGCCCGCAGACGTCTTCTACCTCTCGACCGACCAGCTGGCGTCGTACGCCTCGAACGGCTCTCTCGAGCCCTACGCGGCGGACCTGGACAACGCCGACTCCTTCTTCCCCACCCTCCGCGAGGCGTTCACCTACGACGACGAGTTCTGGTGCGCCCCCAAGGACTTCTCCACGCTCGCGCTGATCATCAACTCCAAGAAGTGGGGCGAAGCCGGTCTGAGCGACGCCGACGTTCCCACCAGCTGGGAGGAGCTCGAGACGGTTGCCAAGAAGCTGACCAAGGGGAAGCAGGTCGGTCTCGCGTTCGGCCCCGAGTACCAGCGGGTCGGCGCGTTCTTCGAGCAGAACGGCGGCGGGCTCACCAACGACGAGGGCACCGAGGCCACCGTCAACTCCCCCGAGAACGTCGAGGCACTCACCTTCGTGCAGAAGATGATGAAGGACGGCGTTGCGGCGTACTCCTCCGACATCGGCGCCGGGTGGGGCGGCGAGGCCTTCGGCAAGGGACTCGCAGCCATGACGATCGAGGGCAACTGGATCGAAGGCGCGATGAAGAACGACTTCCCCGACGTCGACTACCAGGTCGCGAAGCTCCCGGCCGGCCCGGCCGGTGAGGCCACGCTGCAGTACACCAACTGCTGGGGCATCGCCGCGGAGAGCGACAACATCGATGGCGCGAAGGCCCTGGTCGAGCAGCTGACCTCGACCGAGCAGCAGCTCGCCTTCGCCGACGCGTTCGGGGTGATGCCGTCCGTGGAGGCCGCAGCGGACGAGTGGAAGACCAAGTACCCGGAGCTGAGCCCGTTCATCGAGGGCGCTGACTTCGCGGCCAACCTGCCCACGCAGGAAGGCGCCAACGAGGTGATCTCGGAGATGAACGCCCAGCTCGCCCAGCTCAAGAGCACCGACCCGAAGCAGATCCTCGAGGGAGTGCAGAAGGACATGGAAGCAGCGGTCTCGCAGTAGACGGCGTTCGTTCTCACCCGGTGGGTCCCCGTCCGCACGACGGGGACCCACCGTCGACCCAGGAGTAGTCATGGCAACACCAGGCACGGGCCGGCCGCGCGCGGCCCTGTCCGACCGGATGCGACAGCAGCTCGCCGGCTGGATCTTCATCGCACCGGTGGTGCTGCTGCTCGGGCTGTTCCTGTTCGTGCCCGTGCTGATGGCGGGCTGGGTCAGCGTCTCGGACTGGAGCGGGCGCGGCAGCCCGTTCTCCGCCGACGTCGGTTACGTCGGCGGCGAGAACTACGCGCGGATCCTGTTCGGCGGCGGACTGGACACCCGCGACTTCGGTACGTCGCTGCGCAACAACTTCTACTACGTGCTGCTGGTCGTCCCGTTGCAGACGATGCTGTCACTCGCGCTCGCGGTGCTGGTCAGCAAGCGGATCCTGCGTGGACGCGGCTTCTTCCGCACCGCGTTCTACTTCCCCTCGGTGACCAGCTCGGTCGCGATCACGGTGCTGTGGCTGTTCCTGTTCAGCTCGAGCGGAGTCGTCAACAAGATCCTGTCCTGGTTCGGCCTGAACGGACCGAACTGGTTCGCCGATCCCCGTGGCGTGCTGCACGTCATCCTGGGCGCTGTCGGGCTCGACACCGCACCGACCGCGCTGGAGAACGCCGAGTTCCTGGGGATCTCGTCGTGGGAGTGGCTCGCGGGCCCGTCGGTGGCGATGAGCGCCTTCATCCTGATGGCGGTCTTCACCACCTCAGGCACCTTCATGCTGCTGTTCATCGCCGCGCTGCAGAACATCGGGCCCGAGCTGCACGAGGCCGCCATGATCGACCGGGCCAACGCCTGGCAGCGGTTCCGCCACATCACGCTGCCGATGCTCCGCCCGACGCTGTTCACCGTGATCACCCTGGGCCTGATCGGCACCTGGCAGGTCTTCGACCAGATCTACACCGGCACCCAGGGAGGCCCGGCGAAGACGACGCTCACCCCGGCGTACCTCTCCTTCAACGCCGCGTTCAACCAGCAGGACTGGGGCGAGGGCGCCGCGGTCGCCTTCATCCTGTTCGCGATCATCGTGGTCTTCACGGTGGTGCAGCGCTGGGTGCTGCGTGACCGGCACCCGGTCAAGAAGGCGCGGCGCACCAAGGTCCGGGCCGCAGCGGTGGAGGGACAGCGATGAGCACGACGACCCCCGAGGCCGTGGGCACTGTCGGCCGGGCGGGCGGCTCGGCGCCGGGGCGGGCTGCACAGTTCCGGGCGAGCGACTGGCCGACGTACCTGCTCCTCGTGGCGCTGGCGCTGGTCTACATCATGCCTTTCCTGATCCAGATCGCGACCTCGTTCAAGACCGAGCCGGAGGCGGCGGTCAACCCGATCGGGCTGATCCCGCAGAACTGGACGACCGCGGCCTACGAGCGCCTGTTCCAGTTCTCGGACTACGTGAGCTGGGGCACCAACTCCATCATCGTCACGACGTTCGTGACCCTGGGTCGCGTCTTCTTCGACTCCTTGGCCGGCTACGCCCTGGCGCGCATCCAGTTCCGCGGCCGCAGCTTGGTCTACGCCCTGCTGATCGCCGTGATGGCGGTGCCGGGGGTGGTGCTGCTCATCCCGAAGTTCCTGGTGATCAACCAGCTCGGCATCTACGACTCCTACGCCGGGATGATCATCCCGTTGCTGGCCGACGCGGCCGGGGTCTTCATCATGAAGAACTTCTTCGAGTCGATCCCGGTGAGCGTCGAGGAGCAGGCGCGCATCGACGGCGCCAGCACGTTCCGGATCTTCTGGTCGATCGTGCTGCCGATGGCCGCACCTGCTGTCATGACGATCACGATCCTGTCGTTCCAGGGCTCGTGGAACGAGCTCAACCACTTCATCGTCGCCACCCAGGACCCGGAGCTGACCGTGCTGACCAAGGGGGTCGCCCAGCTGGCGTCCGGACAGCTGAGCGCAGGCACGCAGTACCCCTTGAAGCTCGGTGCAGCGGCGATCATGACGGTGCCGGTCGCGGTGATCTTCTTCGTCTTCCAGAAGCGGATCATGAACACCAGCGCCGGGGCGGTGAAGGAGTGATCGGGCCTCAGCGGTATTCGGGGTTCTGGTAGCCGAACCGGGCTCCGTCGGACCACTCCGGCCGCAGGTTGCCGTACGCCGGCACGCCGCCGGCGTCCTCCAGCATCCGCGCGAGGTGCATCAGGTTCCAGGTCATGAAGGTCGTGTTGCGGTTGGTGAAGTCGTTCTCCGGTCCCCCGCTGCCCTCGTCGAGGTAGGAGGGACCGGGTCCTGCCTCACCGATCCAGCCGGCGTCTGCCTGCGGCGGGATCGTGTAGCCGATGTGCTGCAGCGAGTAGAGGATGTTCTGCGCGCAGTGCTTGATGCCGTCCTCGTTGCCGGTGATCAGGCAGCCGCCGACCCGCCCGTAGTAGCGCGACTGGCCCGCGTCGTTGAGCTCCCCCGAGCCGGCGTACAACCGCTCGATGACCTGCTTCATCACGCTGGAGTTGTCCCCGAGCCAGATCGGGCCCGCGAGGACGAGGATCTGGCTGGCCATCACCCGCTCGTAGATCGCGGGCCACGCGTCGACCGCCCAGCCGTGCTCGGTCATGTCCGGGTAGACACCCGTGGCGATGTCGTGGTCCACCGCCCGCAGCACCTCGACCTCCACGCCGGCCTTGCGCATCAGCGCGGCGCTGGCGTCCACCAGGCCCTCGGTGTGGCTCGGGTCCGGGGACTTCTTGAGGGTGCAGTTGATGAACATGGCCCGCAGGCCGCTGTAGTCGGGTGCGTTCATGTCCCCAACCTCCCGCACCGGGGGTGGCGGGACAAGGGCGCGCGCCCCCTTCCTCGGTCAGAGGGCTCGGCTCGTGCCGGAGACGACCGGTTCGGGCGAGGCCGACTTCGGACGATCAGGCTGTCGGTGTCCCCGGGTGCACGATCGGCTTGATCGAGGTCGGATCGCGGCGGGCGATGGTGAGGGCGTCGCTGATCTGCTCGATGCCGTGATGGCTGGTGACGAGCTGGTCGAGCTCGATGGCGCCGGAGGACGCCAGAGCGATCGCGGTCGGCCAGGTGTGTGCGTAGCGGAACGTCCCGGTCACCACGAGCTCGCGTTCCTGGACGGTGCTCATCGGCATCGGGTACTCCGCCCCGCCCATCCCGACGAGCACGACGTGACCCGCGGGGGCGACCAGGTCGATCGCCGCCCGGATCGCGCCCGGGTTGCCGGAGCAGTCGAGCAGCACGTCGGGACGGTGCTCCGGTGCGGCGTTGTCACGGGTGGGGTCGACCACACGGGTCGCGCCCATGGTCCGCGCCAGCTCGAGGCGTTCCTCGTTGACGTCGCTGGCGGTCACCTCCGTGGCCCCGAGGGCGCGGGCGACCTGCACGACGAGCAGACCGACCGGCCCGACCCCGGTGACGAGCACCCGCGAGCCGGCGGTGACCTGACCCTTCTGGCAGGCCCAGAGCGCGACGGAGAGCGGCTCCAGGAGGGCCGCCGCGTCGTCGCTCATCGAGTCGGGGACGGCGTGCGCGAACAGCTCGTGGTGCACGACGTACTCCGCGAAGCTCCCGTCGTACGGCGGTGTCGCGTGGAAGCGCATGTCCTCGCACAGGTTGTAGCGCCCCGCGAGGCACTGGATGCACGAGAGGTCGGGCACCCCGGGCTCCAGGGACACCCGGTCGCCGGGCTGCAGGCGCGTGACGGCCTCACCGACGGCCTCGACGGTCCCCGAGGACTCGTGACCCAGGACCAGCGGCGCGGTCACCTCGTAGCTGCCGATGCGGCCGTGCTCGTAGTAGTGGACGTCGGAGCCGCACACCCCCACCGAAGCGATCCGCACCAGGACCTCGTGCGGTCCGGGGGTCGGGACCGGGCGTTCCTCGACGCCGAGGTCCCCGGCAGCCCGCAGCACCGAGGCGCGCATCGTGGTCGGGCTCATGGCGTCACCTCGGCATGCCCGCGTCGAGGTGTCGGGCGTCGAGGTGCCCTGAAGGCCGAGCGCGACGTCATGGCCGGGGTGGTCGGACGATCCGGTGCCTGCGTGTACTCATCTTGTTCCCTTGCCGACGGCCGTGTGCAGTCCTTGCAGTGTCCCGCGCCGGGGCTCGGTCGCCCAGCCCGAACACTGTGCCCGCATGACCGAAGCGTGCCCGATCTACTCAGATCCGGGCGTCCTGCCGGCCCGGCTGTTCAGCGGTAGGGTCGATTCCCCCGTGGGTCTCCCCCGGTGCTTGGCCGATGCCGCCGACGGGCCGCGAGGGTGAGGCCGCCTGAGAGGAGAGCGACGATGCCGGTTCTTGGAGTAGGTGGGATCTTCTTCCGTGCGGAGGACCCGGAGGCGCTGAGTGCCTGGTATCGCGAGCATCTCGATGTCGGCGCCGGGTGCGCCGCCGAGGACACCGGTCCGCCCGACGAGTGGTCCTGGAAGGTGCAGGGCGGCCCGATCGTCTTCGCGCCGTTCGAGGGCGGGACCGACTACTGGGCCGCGGACAAGCAGTTCATGCTCAACCTCCGCGTTCGTGACCTCGACGGCCTGCTGGAGCAGCTGCGCGGCAGCGGGATCGCCGTGATCGTCGATCCGGCCTGGGACTCACCCGAGGTAGGGCGGTTCGCCCGGATCCACGACCCCGAGGGCAATGCGATCGAGCTGTGGGAGCTGCCGGCAGCGGCGGATGACTGACCGACTGCGTCGGTGCACGCTCGTCGGGGCCGGCCTGGGCCGAGTACCGTCTCTGCGGTGACGACACTCCGCCCCACCTACGAGCAGCTGGCTCCCCTCCCGGCGTACACCCAACAGCCGGTGCCGGTCGCGTTCGAGGACGCCAACGGCCACCTCAACGTCCGTCACTACACGGGCATCGCGAGCGAGGGACTCGACGAGTCGCTGGTCGCCCAGGGGATCCCGCAGAACTGGCCGGCGCTGGGACATGCCTGCTTCTCCGCCGAGCACCACCTGACCTACCTCGCCGAGCTGCGCACCGGCGACCGGATGTCGTCGCGGGTGCGGCTGCTCGGGCGCTCGGAGCGCGCCGCGCACGCGTTGGTCTACCTGCTCGACGAGTCACACCAGCGGCTGAGCTTCGTGATGGAGGAGGTCTTCCTGCACATCGACATGGAGACCCGTCGCACCGCCCCGTGGCCCGAGGACGTCGCAGCGGCCCTGGACCGACGCATCGCCGAGGACGCCGAGCTGCCCTGGGAACCGGACGTCTCCGGTTCGCTGAGCCTGCGCTGACCTTCGGCCGTCCGCCCCGCGGTCGGTCTGACGGTCGAGCTCAGCCGCTCAGGACCCGCGATCCTTGCGGTTCTGACGCCGCACCACCCGCTCGACCACGCGGGTCACGGGCCCCTCGAAGTGCTGGTCGAAATTGTCCTTCAGCTCCTCGGTCACCTCGCCATGCACGTCATGGAGCAGCTGATCCTGTCGTTGTCGGTTCTGGGCGCGCAGCAGCACTCGATGCTCGTCCTTGAGGGCGCGGTACGTCGCCACGCACATCCCGACCATGATCACGCTGAAGGGAAGCGCCGTGATGATGGCCCCGGTCTGCAACGCGGCGAGTCCGCCGGCGAGCAGCAGGGCGATGGCGACCAGGCCTTCCATCGTGGCCCAGAGAACCCGGCTCCACGTCGGGGGGTCCGGGTTGCCGCCCGACGCCAACATGTCGACGACCAGCGACCCCGAGTCGGAGGAGGTGACGAAGAAGATGGTGACCAGGATGATCGCGCCGATGGAGAGGACCACCCCGCCAGGCAGGCTCTGGAGCAGGTCGAAGAGGACGTTCTGACTGATCAGGCTGCCGTCGTCCTCCAGGAGATCCCCCTGCGACATCTGCCGGAAGATGGCCTGCCCACCGAGGACGGAGAACCACAAGAAGGTCACCAGCGTCGGGACCAGCAGCACCCCCGCCACGAACTCGCGCACCGTGCGGCCGCGGGAGATCCGGGCGATGAACACCCCGACGAACGGTGCCCACGAGATCCACCAGCCCCAGTAGAACGTGGTCCACGCGCTCTGCCACGCCTGGCCGTCGTTGCCGGAGAAGGCGCTGGTGTCGAAGCTGAGCCGCAGCACGTCGGAGAAGTAGCCGCCGAGGTTCTGCACGAACTCACGCAGGATGAAGAAGGTCTCGCCGAGGGCCAGCACCGCGACGAGGAACACTCCGGCGAGCACCAGGTTGGCGTTCGAGAGCCACTTGATGCCGCGTCCGACACCGCTGACGACCGAGGTGATCGCGAACAACGTGATCACGATGATCAGTCCGACCAGCAACGTCTTGCTCGGCTCGTCGAAGACGCCGAGGTGCACCAGGCCGGCCGACACCTGCTGGACGCCCAGCCCGAGGGAGGTGGCGACACCGGCGACGGTGCCGACAATGGCCGTGACGTCGATCGCGTCGCCGAGCCAGCCACGCGCGCGCTTCTCGCCGATCAGCGGCTCCAGGGCCCAGCGGATGGACACCGGGCGGCCCTTGCGGTGGATCGAGTAGGCCAGTGCCAGTCCGACCACGACGTAGATCGCCCAGGCGTGGAACCCCCAGTGCAGGAACACCTGTGACATCGCCGCACTTGCCAGGTCGGCGTCCGAGCCGTCGACCCCCGGCTTGGGGCTGGTGAAGAACGTCAGCGGCTCGGCGGCACCCCAGAACACCAGGCCGATGCCCATCCCCGCTGCGAACAGCATGGAGAACCAAGCCATCAGGCTGAACTCGGGCTTCTCGTCGTCCTTGCCCAAGGTGATGTCCCCGAACCGGCTGAAGCCCATCCACAAGGAGAAGATCACGAAGCCTGCGACGACCAGGACGTAGTACCAACCGAACTTGTCGACGATCCCGCCCTGGATCTTGCCGAGCACCTCACCGGTGCCGTCGGGAAAGAGCACCGCCAGCGCCGAGGCGCCGACGAGGACGGTCAGCGCCGGCCAGAAAACGCGCGGAGCGACCGAGGAGAGCAGTGCGCCCCGCGATCCCGGAGCCGTTGGCCCGGTCGGATTGTGCTTGGTCACGCTCATCCGTCTCGTCCTCTCGCCGGCCCCCAGTCCGTCGAGGTTATGGCCCAGCCGGAGGCCACGGCAAGCCGGACGGCTGCGGCGCATTGGGCGGGGGCGCGGTCATCGCCGGGTCCGAGTTGATGGACCTGGTGGCCGAGGTCGAGTCGCCGAAATGACTGCTCCGTCCGCTGACCGGGTCCAGGACAAACCCTGGCGGTCTCGTGCGAGAGGATGGGCGGATGACCGACTCGACGAGCCTGACGCCCAGCGCCTGGTCGGGCCTGCCTGTGCGACCGCCGCAGTGACGGCGCAGCTCTCGCGAGTCGCCAGGCGCAACCGAGGCCTCCTGGTGGTGCTGGCGGTCTACTCGCTCCTGCTCGGCTGGGTCCTGTTGTGGCCGAGTGGTGCGCCCGCGACGGCGACCGTTGCACATGTTCGCCGCTTCGTGCTTGCGCTGGGGTCGCCCGACGTACTGGTCTCGGGCTGGAGCGTGGAGTTCGCGCTGAACGCCCTGATGGTGGCGCCCGTTCCGCTGCTGGCCACACTGCTGTGGCCCAGGTGGACCTGGGAGCGATGGACAGTCCTCGGCTTCGTGGTGTCAGGAGTTGTCGAGCTGTTGCAGGGCCTGCTGCTCCAGCAGCGGTCCGCGGAGTTCGTGGACATCGTGGCCAACACCCTCGGCGTCCTGCTCGGCGCCATCCTCGGGCAGCTCGTCTTGTGGAAGCAGAGGCCGTGACAGGCGACGACGGGCGTCTCACCCGAGGGTCGTCATCAAGGCCCAGCGACGACGAGCCCCAGCTCCTCGAGCTCGTTGAGGAACTGCCGCACGTCGTCGCGGATCTGGTCGGCGGCGATCGCGTACTCCGCCGCGACCGCCCGCACGATCTCCGCCTCGTCGCGCAGTCCGTCCACGGCGCGCCAGATCACGGCCCCCGGCTCCACGAGCACGCGGGGTGGCTGGCTGAGCCGGTCCAGGTCGAGCACGACGACCCGGCCGTCGACCCCGTCGACCCAGGCGATCTCCTCGCGCACGCGCAGCGGTGCGCTCAACGCGGCCTCCGTTTCCAGGGCCGGACGATCAGGATCGCTCGCGGCAGGGCGCGGAGGCCCTCCTCCAGCCGGACGAGCCGGGCGAGCAGCAGGTGACGGCGGCCCGGCCCGGTCCCGGGCTGCCTGACCCGGATGTCCGCCTCGGTGAGCCACACCGCGCGGAGCAGCAGGCGCGGCCACTCGCGGACCGGTGAGCGAGTCAGCTCGCTGACCCACGTCACGCTGTGGGTGTCGGCCATCGAGGTCTGCACGCGCCAGGACTCCAGGGCCTCGGGAGAAGTGCTGCCCGCGCCGATCCGCGGCGCGCCGAGCGGTTCCAGCACGGGGGCGAGGGTGTCTGCCGCACCGGTCGCTGCCGCCAGCTCCGCCAGCTCACGCCGCTGAGCAGGGTCGAGCAGACGCTCGAGCGCGCCGGCGAGGTGGGGGAGGTCGGTCTGGCTGCGCTCGAGGCTCGGGTGCCGCAGGGAGTGCAGCCCGACGATGGCGGCCTGGCCGATCAGGTCCGGGCACCGCACGTCGACCTGCGCGACCCGGTGCCTCTCACGTCGTGCCCAGATGGCGTCGAAGGCCATCTGTGGGTCGGCGAAGAACCCCGGGAAGTGGTGGTGCACGTCTATCTCGCAGGGCCACGACGGGTGGGCGTAGGTGACCGAGTGCGGGGACATCACGTGTGCGTTCGCCGACGCGTCCCTGTTCGTCCAGCCCAGCCCCGCCAGCCCTTCGCGGAAGTCGACCACCCGGGCGGGGTCGACGAGCACGTCGAGGTCGGCGGAGTTCCGTGCCGGCCGCACACCCTGCGCAGTGGCTATCGGGCCCTTGATCACCAGGAGGCGGATGTCATGGTCGCGGGCGACGCGGTCGGTCAGGGCGTGCAGCAGGGGCACGGCCTCGGTCAGTTCCAGCGGATGGACCGATACGGGTGGTTCGGTCACCGGGCGGAGCCCAGGTCCGTCCGTCAGCTCCCGCTCCCGCTGCCGCCGTCGCCGTCGCCGTCCCCGCCGCTGCCGTCCCCGCCGCTGCCGCCCCCGGTCTTGTCCCGGGTCTTGACCGAGTACGGCGCGGGGCAGGCGTTGCCGCCGCTGACGGTGCCCCCGGCCTCGCCGGAGGCCTCTCCCGGCTGGCCCTGGGCGTAGTTGGTGAACTTCGCCTCGAGGATCTTGGTTGCAAACGGCCCAAGGGTGCCGTCGGTGAACGTGAACATCTTCTTGCCCTCGGTCTTCGTCCAGCCGTACGAGTGCGAGATGCACTTCGGGTTGCCGATGTTGAAGCCGACGGTGACGGTGAGGTTGGTGACGGGCTGGTTGCCGGTGTTGGTGATCGACAGTCTCAACCTGCCGGCGTCCCAGGTCGCGACGACCGAGAGACTCTCGCTGCACGGCGAGGCTGGCCATCGCGGGCGCGGTGCCGATGATCTGGACAGCCGGAACCACCCAGGCAGCGTGGGCACCCGCCTTGAGCAGCGTGCGGCGGCTCTGGGTGGTGCCTGCAAGGTCCCTGGTCGAATCCGAGCGGTCGGTCATGTCTCATCCAGCCTGTTCGTGGATCCCGAAATACAGCGATCCACGACATTCCCCCGTGAACCTGCGCCGAGGCTAGACGAGATCGCCCGCCGACACACGCCCATCTCCCGACATTCGGACGGTCGCGCGAGGCAGCTTCAGGCAATCTCGGGGGACAATTGCACCAAACCATTTCTTTCCAGGTCGCCGAGCACCGCTTCGGTGACCTTTTGCCTGTCAAGATCGTCCGGCGGTGGTCCATACCGCTCCGTGAGCTGTTGGGCCAGGGCGGCCGTCTCGGTCTCCCCTTCGCCGATCAGGGCGAGCAGGGCGGTGGCCAGCGCGGACAGCACGATGACCTGGTCGCCGACCATCACCGCGGACTCGTCGCCGTCGACGTACTCGTCGAGGCAGGGGAGCCGGCGCACCCTCATCGTCGCTCCAGGAGCTGCCGCACCACCGGGATCAGGTCCTCCGCCTCGCGGTAGCGGACGCGACGCGCGCCTCCCGCGGCCTCGACCACTGCCGCCAGTCGGTGCAGCGGTTTCGGCTGGCTGCGCCAGGTAGGACGACTGGACGGCCAGCTCCACCAGGGCGTGCAGGATCGGCACGTCCTCCGTCACGGCAGCGCCGTCGAGGTGCGGATCGCGTTGCAGGAGCAGCAGTCCGACGACGTGACAGGCAGCCGGAGGGCGCAGCAGACCCAGGGCGCCGGGAGCGACCTGCTCCTTCGGCGCCGACTGGTCCCGCCGGACCGACAGCGGCTTGGGGTAGGCCACCACGCTGTTGTCGGGGCGCAGCCCGGCGGTCTCGTCGCTGAGGTAGCCGAGCTGCCGGCCCAGGATCTCGGCCGCAGTCGTCTTGCCCGCGCCCGAGGCCCCGACGAGCAGCACCGTCGCCCCGGTCATGGGATCGGCGAGTGCGGCGGCATGCAGCATCAGCAGGCGCTCCCGCATCCGGGTGATCGCGGCCATCGTGACCGCGGGGGAAAGCGCTTCGAGCAGGGTGCCCAGGTCGGAGGACGCCAGGGCGCCGCGCCGCCGAGCGGCGTCGACCGCACCGGGGTCGCTGTCGAGTAACGCCTCGATCACCACCGGGTCTGCACTACCCTCGGCACGGGTCGAGGGTGCGAGACACCGCTCCCAGGCGACTCGGACGGTCTCAGCCAGCTCGTCCGCGCACGACCCACCCATCCGGACAAGCACTGGCACCCCGAGCGCCCACAGCCCGATCTCACGGCTGCGAACGGTCGAGGGAGCGGGCACGTCGGGGAGTGTACGATCCGGCAACTCGGTGAAGGGCAACTGATGGAACTCCATGACTACCTGCGGATCCTGCGCTCGCACTGGATCGGGGTGGTGCTGCTCGCCGTGGCCGGCGTGCTCGCGGCCGGTGCCTACAGCCTGAGCCAGCCCAAGGTGTACGCCGCCGATGCCGCCGGCTTCGTCAGCACGGGCGTGAACTCCAACCCGGCGCTCGGCTCTGTCGGGGACAGCCTGGCCAAGTCGCGGGCGAAGTCCTACGTCGACATCGCCAAGAGTCGCGCCACTGCGGCCGCCGTGATCAGTGAGCTCGGGCTCAGCGACGCCCCGGCGGCCCTGATCGGCGACATCACGGTGGACCAGCCCGCGGACACCGTGCTGCTGAAGATCAGCGCACGGGCGGGCACCCCGGAGCAGGCTCAGGCGCTCGCGGACGCATGGGTGTCGGCGCTGGCCAGCGAGGTGGCGCAGATCGAGAACCCAACTGGCAAGCCGAGCGCGACCGGCTTGCGCGTGGTTCCCGTCGAGGCGGCCGCGCTGCCCTCCTCGCCGATCTCGCCCCGGACCCGGCTCAACCTGCTCGTGGGGCTGCTGCTCGGGCTGCTGCTCGGGCTCGCCTACGCCGTCGTGCGCAACCAGCTCGACCGCCGGATCCGCTCCGCGGATGCCGTGGAGAAGGGCTTCGGGGTGCCCGTCGTGGGAGCCGTCCCGCTGACCGCGGGGCTTGCCCACAAGTCCGGTGAGCGGGCTCCGATCGCGGTGCGGACGCTTGCCCAGGATGCCTCGTCGGGTGAGGGAGAGGCGTTCCGCAAGCTGCGCACCAACCTCGCCTACATGAATGTGGACGACCCGCCCCGGGTGATCGTGGTGACCAGCCCGAAGGAGGGCGACGGCAAGTCGACCGTCGCGGTCAACATCGCGGCCGCGATGGCCGCCTCGGACCGACCGGTCGTGCTGATCGACGGCGACCTGCGTCGCCCCACGGTGGCGGAGTCGTTCGGTCTCACCGAGGGAGTGGGGCTCACCGACCTCCTCATCGGTCGGGTGAAGAAGGAGGATGCGCTGCAGACGGTGGCCGACATTCCGCAGCTGAAGGTGCTCGCGGCAGGACGCATCCCGCCCAACCCGAGTGAGCTCCTGGGCACCCAGGCGATGGTTGCGTTGCTCGCCGAGCTCGCCAGGGACGCGATGGTGATCATCGACGCTCCGCCTCTGCTGCCGGTCACCGACGCGGCGGTGCTCACGGCGCGGGCCGACGGAGCCCTGGTGGTGATCTCGGCCGGTCGCACCCTGGACAGCGAGCTCAGCGCCGCCCTGGGCTACCTCGCCGCGGTCAACGGGCGGGCTCTGGGCGTGGTGTTCAACCGGGCCGGCCGCAGCTCCGGGACCGGCTACTACGCCGCCGGCTATCAGTCCCGCCAGGCGAGCGGGCCGCTGAGTCCGCGACCCTCCGACCAGCTGACGTCGTGAGTGCCGTCTCGAAATAGGCCGCAACTCGCACCATCAGGGTGGTCCAGACCGCCTATTGGTCGCGTCTAGCATTATTTCGGGACATAACGCCCACAAAAGCGACAGGTCGCGGCCCCCTCCGACCACATAGCAGGCAAGAGGCAGCGAGTTTCCCGGAAATCAACGATGGTGACGCCCTGACATTCTCGGGAATGCACAACGGGGGAAAGTCGAATGGAACTCGGTCTTGAGCGGCGCCTGCGCCTGCCACTGCTGGCGGGCTTCGACGTGCTTGCCTGGATCGTCTCGTTCGCGAGCATCACGGCCATCCAGCTGGCCCTGGGGGTCACGATGGTCCACGGCGTTCGCGCCGCGCTCGTCGTCGGTCTGGTCTGCGGCGTGGCGCACGTGGCCCTCGGTCTGACAGTCCGACTGCACCAAGGTCGTGCCGCGCTGGGCAGCTTCGAGGACATCCTGCTGCTCACCATGGTGGTCGCGGTGGTCGCTTCCTCGGCCCTCGTCACGAACCTGGCCCTGGGGCCTCGGTTCCGCTCGCTGGAGATGCTGGCGGCTCCGATGCTGGCCTTCCTGATGATGCTGTGGGTGCGCGGCACCTACCGCATCCTGCGCGAGCGTGCGGAGATCACCCGCTCGGCTCAGGGGCGCGGCGACAAGGCACAGCCCACCGTGATCATCGGTGCCGGCGATGCAGCCCAGCAGCTGGTCACCGCGCTGCTGCGTGACTGCAACACACCCTGGCTGCCCGCAGCCCTGGTCGACGACGACCCGAAGCTGCGCCACCGCCGCATCAAGGGCGTCGCGGTGATGGGACGCTCGCGCGACTTCGTCCGGGTGTGCGCCACGA